>NZ_AP022567.1:4800000-7200000 GCF_010727475.1 Mycolicibacterium mageritense | reverse complement strand
CCGACACCGCGCTGGCCGCATACCTCGTGCGGCCCGGTCAGCGTAGCTTCGCGCTCGACGACCTCGCGGTGCGCTACCTGCACCGCGAGTTGCGCGCCGAAACTCCTGAGCAGCAACAGCTTTCGCTGCTCGACGATTCCGACGGGGTGGATGAGCAAGCCGTGCAGACCGTGATCCTGCGGGCCTGCGCGGTGCTTGATCTCGCCGACGCGCTCGACGAGGAGTTGGCGCGGATCGACTCGTCCTCGCTGCTGGGGCGCATGGAGCTGCCGGTGCAACGGGTGCTGGCCCAGATGGAGCACACCGGCATCGCGGTCGACAGCGAGCATCTCAAGGAACTGCAGAGCGACTTCGCCGATCAGATCCGCGACGCCGCCGAGGCCGCCTACGGCGTCATCGGCAAACAGATCAACCTCGGCTCACCCAAGCAGCTTCAGGTCGTGCTGTTCGACGAGCTGGAGATGCCGAAGACCAAACGCACCAAGACCGGCTACACCACCGACGCCGACGCGTTGCAGTCGTTGTTCGACAAGACGGGGCATCCGTTCCTGCAGCACCTGCTCACGCACCGCGACGCCACGCGGCTCAAGGTGACGGTCGACGGGCTGCTCAACTCGGTGGCCTCCGACGGGCGCATCCACACGACGTTCAACCAGACCATCGCGGCGACCGGCCGGCTCTCGTCGACCGAGCCCAACCTGCAGAACATCCCGATCCGCACCGAGGCCGGCAGGCGCATCCGGGACGCGTTCGTCGTGGGCGACGGCTACGCCGAACTGATGACGGCCGACTACAGCCAGATCGAGATGCGCATCATGGCCCATCTCTCGCGTGACGAGGGCCTGATCGAGGCCTTCAACACCGGCGAGGATCTGCACTCGTTCGTCGCGTCGCGGGCCTTCGACGTGCCGATCGACGAGGTCACGCCCGAGCTGCGGCGCCGGGTCAAGGCCATGTCGTACGGCCTGGCCTACGGCTTGAGTGCGTACGGCCTGGCCAGCCAGCTCAAGATCTCCACCGAGGAAGCCAAACTCCAGATGGAGCAGTACTTCGCGCGGTTCGGCGGCATCCGCGACTACCTGCGCGACGTCGTCGACCAGGCCCGCAAGGACGGCTACACGTCGACCGTGTTCGGTCGTCGGCGCTACCTGCCCGAGCTCGACAGCAGTAACCGCAACGTCCGTGAAGCCGCCGAGCGTGCCGCGCTCAACGCGCCCATCCAGGGCAGCGCCGCCGACATCATCAAGGTCGCGATGATCAACGTCGACGAGGCCATCAAGGCAGCCGGACTGAAATCGCGCATGCTGCTGCAGGTGCACGACGAGCTGCTCTTCGAGGTCGTCGAAGGCGAGCGCGACGCGCTGGAGGCCCTGGTGCGCGAGCACATGGGTAACGCGTACCCGCTGGACGTTCCGCTCGAGGTGTCGGTCGGATACGGCCGGAGCTGGGACGCCGCCGCCCACTAGCGGGCGTCGGCCCCGAGCCCGAGGCCGAGCGCGACCAGGACGGCTCCCATTGCTCGTTCCATGCGTTGACGAATGTGGGTGCGGCTCAGGATGTTTCGTGCGCGGTCGGCGGCCAGGACGACGCCGACGCACCATGCGGTGTCGACCACCAGCTGGATGACCGCGAGGATCAGCAACGTCGGCAGCACGGAACCGGTGGCGGGGAGAAACTGCGGCAGCACCACGATGCCGAATGCGGCCGCCTTCGGGTTTGCGGCGATCGACACGAGTGCCGCGCGAAACGCCGCGGCAGGCGTCCGTCCGCGCGGCGGCAGCGGCAACTCGACGTCGGCGGGGTGTTTCGCGCTGCGCCACGCGCTGATTCCGAGCCAGATCAGGATCGCCGCGCCGACGACGTGCAACACCACGGACAACGCATGGTTGGCCATCAGCAGCATCGACAGTCCGGCCCCGCCTGCCAGGGTCCAGCCGAGCACGCCGATTTCGTTGCCCACGACAGCCGCGAGGCCCGCCGCGCGGCCGTCACGGATCGCGCGGTGCAGGAACAACGCGGTCGCCGGCCCGGGCAGTGCCGCCAGAATCACGCACGCGAGCAGGAACGCAGGCAGGACGTCGAGGATGTGCGCGACCATGACGGAATTATCGCTGACCAGCGCAAGCCGTTTATCCCCGTCAGGGCGCCCGGTAGTTGGCGAGCCAACCCAGGATCGGCGCGGCGGACCGGGCCGCGGCGACGCTGTGCACTTCCTCGTTCAGCAGCGCATGCACCCGCGCGTCGCCGAAACCACGGTCGATGCGGTCCCGCACGAACGCGAGCTCGACGACGGCCGCGGCGAACCGCGCGACGGCCTTGCCCGCCGGGCGCCCACCGGTCCTGGCCGCGGTGGCGATCGCGGCACGCCTGGTCTTGAGCGAGCCGAGCCAGGTTGCCTCGTTCTGGCTGATCAGCCCGGCGGCCACCATGCCGGGCAGTTTCGCGGCCACGAGCCGCTGCTCGCGGTGGCGGCTCGTGATGGCCACGGCGATCATCAGCGCGAAGATCGGCACCATCCACACCACGTAGACCGCGAAGTAGGTCTCGATCCCCACCAGCGACGAGCCGTTCCACAGGCCGTGCATCAGGACCGCCGCGGCATAGCCGAGCAGGATGCAGCCGGCCTTGGCGACCAGGCTGCGCTGCTTGAGCGCGAAGTACACGCCGATCGCGGTCATGCTCGTGAACAGCGGGTGCGCGAACGGCGCCATGATCAGCCGCATCGCGGCCGTGAGCAGCGAGCCGGCCAGTGATTCCGCGTTCGCGATGTACATGATGTCTTCCAGCCACGCGAAGCCGACACCGACCAGGCCCGCGTAGACCAGGCAGTCGGTCAGCGAGTTGAGCTCGTTGCGCCGTCGGCCCGTCATCATGATCAGCAGGAACGCGCCTTTCGCGGCCTCTTCGACCAGCGGGGCCCGGATCGCGATCGAGTCGAAGCCCTGCGGCAGCACGGTGCTGTGGGGGAACACGGCGTCGCCGAGAAGGCTGAGCACCACCGACAGCACGACTGCGACCGACGCGCCCCAGCCGAACGCCATGAGCAGGAGCCGGGGTGGTTCGGGCTCCCAGCGGTCCAGCCACAGGTAGGCGAACAGCACCGCGGTCATCGCGATGCTGGAGAGCACGAATCCGATGATCGCGCCGACCGGGTTGCTGAGCGTGATCAGCAGGATCAGCAGCCCGGTGAGCACGCCGAGTGCGATGATCACGCCCAACGGGGCCCCGACTTTGCGGACCGGCCGCGGCAGGGGCACCAGCGGCAGCGTCGTCCACGGCGGGGGAGTCGGCACGGGGTTGTACGCCACGACGGAAGGTTAGCGGGTCGGGGCGCGTGTCCGGCCATGTCTGTGGACCGGGTTTGTCCAGCGTGTCCCCAGTCGAGTACGCTCTAGAAGTACCTGTGTGTTGACGCGGGTGCACAGCACGACCTCGGCGCTCGCGCCGAAGCAAAAACAAGCAATGTCCGAGTCCCTACGATTAAACCTGTCCGGAGCAACCCACCACATGCCAAGTCCCTCCGTCACCTCGCCGCAAGTAGCCGTCAACGACATCGGCTCGGCTGAGGACTTTCTCGCCGCCATCGACAAGACCATCAAATACTTCAACGATGGCGACATCGTCGAAGGGACCATCGTCAAGGTGGACCGCGACGAGGTTCTGCTCGACATCGGCTACAAGACCGAAGGTGTCATTCCTTCTCGCGAACTTTCCATCAAGCACGACGTCGACCCCAACGAGGTCGTTTCCGTGGGCGATGAGGTCGAGGCCCTCGTTCTCACCAAGGAGGACAAGGAAGGCCGCCTGATCCTGTCCAAGAAGCGGGCTCAGTACGAGCGCGCCTGGGGCACCATCGAGGAGCTCAAGGAGAAGGACGAGGCCGTCAAGGGCACCGTCATCGAGGTCGTCAAGGGCGGCCTGATCCTCGACATCGGCCTGCGCGGCTTCCTGCCCGCGTCGCTGGTCGAGATGCGTCGCGTCCGCGATCTGCAGCCGTACATCGGCAAGGAGATCGAGGCCAAGATCATCGAGCTGGACAAGAACCGCAACAACGTGGTGCTGAGCCGCCGCGCCTGGCTGGAGCAGACGCAGTCCGAGGTGCGCAGCGAGTTCCTCAACCAGCTGCAGAAGGGCGCCATCCGCAAGGGTGTCGTGTCCTCGATCGTCAACTTCGGCGCGTTCGTCGATCTCGGCGGTGTCGACGGCCTGGTGCACGTCTCCGAGCTGTCCTGGAAGCACATCGATCACCCGTCCGAGGTCGTTCAGGTGGGCGACGAGGTCACCGTCGAGGTGCTCGACGTCGACATGGACCGCGAGCGGGTTTCGCTGTCGCTCAAGGCGACTCAGGAAGATCCGTGGCGCCACTTCGCCCGCACCCACGCGATCGGCCAGATCGTGCCGGGCAAGGTCACCAAGCTGGTGCCGTTCGGTGCGTTCGTCCGCGTCGAGGAGGGCATCGAGGGCCTGGTGCACATCTCGGAGCTGTCCGAGCGCCACGTCGAGGTTCCCGACCAGGTGGTCCAGGTCGGCGACGACGCGATGGTCAAGGTCATCGACATCGACCTGGAGCGTCGCCGCATCTCGCTGAGCCTCAAGCAGGCCAACGAGGACTACACCGAGGAGTTCGACCCGTCGAAGTACGGCATGGCCGACAGCTACGACGAGCAGGGCAACTACATCTTCCCCGAGGGCTTCGACGCCGAGACCAACGAATGGCTCGAGGGCTTCGAGAAGCAGCGTGACGAGTGGGAGGCCCGGTACGCCGAGGCCGAGCGTCGCCACAAGATGCACACTGCGCAGATGGAGAAGTTCGCCGCGGCCGAGGCCGAGGCCGCCAACGCACCGGTGTCCAACGGGTCGTCGCGTTCGGAGGAGTCCTCCGGCGGCACGCTGGCCAGCGACGCGCAGCTCGCCGCTCTGCGGGAGAAGCTCGCAGGCAGCGCCTAAACAGCTCAACGACAGATGCCCCGGCCCACGGCCGGGGCATCTGTCGTTTCAAGCCGGTCGGCGAGCCGGGGCGCTCGTCGTGGTGGCGTCCTGACAGACTGGGCGGGTGTTGCGTATTGGACTGACCGGAGGCATCGGCGCGGGCAAGTCGACGGTATCGGCCGCGTTCAGCGAGTTGGGCGGCATCGTCGTCGACGGCGACGTGATCGCCCGTGAGGTGGTCGAGCCCGGCACCGAGGGCCTGGCCAAGCTTGTCGAGGCGTTCGGCGACGGGATCCTGCTGCCCGACGGCGCGTTGAACCGGCCTGCGCTGGCGGCCGTGGCGTTCAGCGACGACGAGAAGCGGGCGACGCTCAACGGCATCGTGCACCCCCTGGTGGCTCGGCGGCGCGCCGAGTTGATCGACGCCGCTCCCGCCGACGCGGTCATCGTCGAAGACATCCCGCTGCTCGTGGAATCCCATATGGCGCCGCTGTTTCCGTTGGTGGTGATCGTGCACGCCGACGAGGATGTGCGGGTGGCCCGGCTCATCTCCTACCGCGGCTTCAGCGAGGCCGACGCCCGTGCCAGGATCGCCGCGCAGGCCACCGTCGAGCAGCGGCGCGTTGTCGCCGACGTGTGGCTCGACAACTCGGGAGATGCGGAGGCGCTGCGGGATTCCGCCCGCCAGTTGTGGTACGACCGGATCCTGCCGTTCGCGCAGAACATGGAGATCGGTGCGGCGGCCGCAGCGCCGGCGCAGCCGGTGCCCTACGATCCGAGCTGGCCCGAGCAGGCCGGACGGATAATCGCTCGGCTGCAGGCCGCATGCGGGCATCGTGCCGTGCGCATCGACCATGTCGGCCCCACCGCGGTGCCCGGCACCGAGGCGGCCGACGTGATCGATGTGCAGGTCACCGTCGAGTCTCTCGACGTGGCAGACGAACTCGCCGACGCGCTGACGGCGGTCGGGTACGTGCGCCTCGCCGACGGCATCGACGGCGTCGAGCCCGATGCCCGCAGTACGGTCGCCGAGTTCGACCATTCCGATGATCCGAACCTGTGGCGCAGCCGGTTACACGGGTCAGCCGATCCCGGCCGGCCCACCAATGTCCACCTGCGGGTCGAGGGGTGGCCGGATCAGCAGTACGCGCTGCTGTGTGTCGATTGGCGCCGCGCCCACCCGGGGACGCTCGAGGCCGGTGCCTATCGACGGGTGTGGGAGTGGGCGGACGCGACGGGCTGGCGGCCCTAGGACAGCCGCACGGCGATCCGGCGCAACAGCTTGGTCGCCAGGATGTACGGCGTCGCGCCGGAAGGCCACTGGGAGACGATGCGGCCAGTGCCCGCTTTGAAGTAGTTGTTGACCTGGGCCCACACGGTTTTCGACAACTGCGCCTGCACCCAGTCGTTGTAGAGGACGAACGCCGAGCGGCGCACCTCGATGCTGCCGGCACCGGCGCGGGCGGCGCGCGAGATCAGGCCCGCCGCGAACGACGCCTGCGCCTCGTAGAACGACACGAGCGGAATCGAGTTGGTGTTGGGTCCGTACATGATGAAGAAGTTGGGGAACTTCGGCACCATCATGCCCAGGAAGGCCTCCGGTTCACCCTGCCACTGCTCGTGCAGTTCGGCGCCGCCGCGGCCGTGCACCCGATAGTTGCCGAGGTAGTTTGCCGCGTCGAATCCGGTTGCGAGCACGATGATGTCGAGCTCATGTTCGTCACCGTTGGCGTCGATCGCCCCGGTGCGGGACAGCCCTTTGACCGCGTGGGGGACCAGCGTCACCTTCGGGCTGCGCAGCGACGCGTAGTAGGTGTCGCTGACCACCGTGCGCCTGCCCTCGAACGGAAAAGTCGGCGTGGCCAATTCGAGCAGGTCCGGCCGGTCTGCCAGCTCGCGGTGCAGGAATTCCACGGCCGCCTGGTGCTTCCGCCGGTTGGTCCAGCCGGTGGGCCGGGCATGGCTCGACCGGTACTGGCGCAGGTCGTAGCCGAGGTACAGCTTGAGGCGTCGCCACGCATATACCGGTGCGAGGCGGTTGAGCCGGCGCTGCAGCGGCGTGAAATCGTGGCTGCCCTTCGGCAGGATCCAGTTCGGTTCGATCTGGAAGATCTTGACCTCGGTGCCCACCCGTTCGGCCTCGGTGACCACTTGCACGGCCGACGATCCGGTGCCCACCACGCCGATCTTTTTGCCGGTCATGTCCAGGCCGTCGATCCACCGGGACGTGTGGCAGATCGCGCCGGCGAAGTCGCTGGATTCGCGCGCGAAGGGCGGCAGCAACGGGATGTTGAGGAATCCGACCGCGCTGATCACCGCGGTGAACCGGTCGTGGTCGGCGCCGGATTCGGTGCTGACCGTGTAGGCGTGGTCGGTGTCGGACCACGTGATGTCCTCGACCTTTTCGTTGAACCGGATCCTGCGGGGCAGATCCCACTTGTTCGCGACGTGGTTGAGATAGCCCTGCAGCTCGCGCCAGCCCGCGTGGGTGCGGGTCCAGTCGTAGCGCTCATAGGAGAACGAGTAGATGTGGGATTCCAGGTCGACTTCGGCGCCCGGGTAGCGGTTGTGCCACCAGGTGCCGCCGAGCGCGGGGGCCTGCTCGAAGATCACGAAGTCCTCGATGCCCTTCTTGCGCAGGGCGATTGCCGCGGCGATACCGCTGAACCCGGATCCGATAATGGCGACTCGCGGCATCGATGGCCCGCTCATCCTGTCTCCTGTCTAAAGAACTATAGGTCGATTAGTTAGACCAATAACGAGATTGTCAACATGCCCGGTGCCGGGCGCCGGCGCGGGCTACTTGATCTGGGCCGTCCAGCCGCCGTCGACCACGAGATCGGTCGCGGTGACGAACGACGCGTCGGCGGACAGCAGAAACGCGATGGCGCCCGCGATTTCGTCGGGCATACCCAGTCGGCGCAGCGGCGTGCGGCTCTCCATGTCGGCCCTGCGCGCGGGATTGTCGACGTAGAGGTAGTCGATCATCGGGGTGAGGATCGCACCGGGGCACACGGTATTGGCCCGGATCCCCTCGGGCGCCAGCTGCAGCGCCAGCGCCCGCGTCAGCGACACCACCGCGGCCTTGCTGACCTGGTACGCGTCCAGGGGGGAATCCATACCTCTGATGCCCGCGGTACTCGCGACGTTGACGATGCTCTTGCCCGTCCCACGGCGCAGGTGCGGGACGGCCGCAGTGGTGACCTTGCGCAGTCCGTGCAGGTTGACGCCGAGCGTGATGTCCCAGACGGATTCGTCGATGTCGAGTGTCGAACCGTCGCGGTCGAACAGGGCCACCCCGGCGGCGTTGACGAGGTAGTCGAGGCCTTGGCCGTCGAGCCGGTCGAACAACTCGGCCAGATCTCCGTCGAGAAGATCGAACGCCACGTAGTCGGCCTCGGCCGGCAGGTTTTCCGCGCGTTCGCCCACATCGGTGGCGATCACGTGCACACCGTCTTTGACCAGACGCTGCACGGTCGCCGAGCCGATACCGCCGCAGGCGCCGGTCACGAGAGCGATCATCGGACCGCCACGGCAAAGGACTCGGCGAGCCGCTGTCCGGCGAAGGTCATGGCGCCGGTGGCTGTTGGGAAAACCTCGTCGAGCCCGAAGAATCCGTGCACCATGCCGGGGGTCAGATGGCTCTGCACCGTGACCCCGGCCGCGCGCAACGCACGTTCGTACAGCTCACCCTGCGGGCGGATCGGATCGCACTCGGCCAGGATGATCGTCGTGTCGGGCAGACCCGTGAGATCCGCGTCGAGCACGTTGACCCGCGGGTCGGTCGCGGCGTCCGGACCGGGCAGGTAATTGTCCTGGTGCCACTGCAGTTCGTCGCGTTCGAGCATGACACCGTCGTATGCGGGATCCATGCCGCGGTCGAGGTCGGTCGTGGTGACCGGGTAAACCAGAAGTTGGTGGCGCAGAGCGGGTTCGCCGGTGTCGCGGGCGTGCAGCGCGACGGCGGCGGCCAGGTTTCCGCCGGCGCTGTCGCCGGCCACCGCCAGCCGCGTGCCGTCGATGCCGAGCGCCTCGCTGCGGGCCCAGGCGAGCGCGTCGACCGCATCGTTGACCGCGGTGGGGAACCGCGACTCGGGTCCGCGCCGGTATCCCACCGACAACACCGCGCTGCCGGAGGCATTGGCGAGCAGCCGTGTCGCCACGTCGTGCGAATCGATGCTGCCGAGCAGCCACCCGCCACCGTGGTAGTACACCGTCAGCGGCAGGTCCGTGGCATCGGTGGGGAGGTAGAGCCGGCCCGGAATGCCTGCGCCGTCACGGGTTCCGACGGTGACGTCGACGACGCGATGTACGTCGGGCTTGGCGAGGGCCGCGAAGGTGTTCTCGAAGTTCTCGCGCGCGGTCGGCACGGGCAGCAGGTGCGCGTTGGGCCGGCCCGACGCCTTGGCGTCGTCGAGCATCTTCTGGGCGATGGGGTCGATCGGCATGGTTCTCCTTCGGTCCTAGACGCGTTCGTAATAGCGACGGGATTCCCAATCCGTCACGGTGTGCGAGTCGAAAGCCTCCAATTCGCTTTGCGCAGAGGCCAACAGGTGCTCGAAGACCTCGTCGCCGAAGGCCGTGCGGGCCATCTTGCTTTCGGCGAACAGGTTCAGGGAGCGGTGCAGCGCGGTGGGGACGGTCGTGATGTCGGCTCCCGTCCATGCGTTGCCGTCGAAGATGTCCGGTGCGGACATCTCCCGGTCGACGCCGTCGAGGCCGGCGGCGATCGTGGCGGCGTAGGCGTAATACGGGTTGACGTCGGCGCCGGGGATGCGGTTCTCCACCCGGAACGACGGCCCACTGCCGACCAACCGGAACGCGCACGAGCGGTTGTCGTTGCCGAGTGCTATCGCGGTCCCGGCGAACTGGTCCGGCTGGAAACGCTTGTAGGAGTTGACGGTCGGCGCGAACATCAGGCTGATGTCGGACGCGTGATGCAGCTGGCCGGCGACGAACGCCCCGAACCGCTCCGACATGCCGTTGCGCTCTGCCGACCAGCACAGCGGCTCGGCGCCGTCGGCCGACCACATGCTGACATGCAGGTGACACGACGAGCCGACCTCGTCGATCTTGGGCTTGGCCATGAACGTGACCGTGAGGTCGGCATTGTTGGCCAACTGCTTGACGCCGTATTTGAACAGCACGTGCCGGTCGGCCATCTCCAGGGTGTCGCAGTAGTCGAGGGTGACCTCCTGCTGGCCCAAACCCCATTCGGGCTTGGACGATTCGACGGGAACTCCGAACGCGGGCATCTGGTTGCGGATGCGCTCGATGAACCAGTCGTCGCGGGCGGCCTGGATCATCTGGTAGTCCGACCGGTAGTCCGAAAGCATCGTGAGGTTCTGGTAGCCCAGCTGCCAGGCCTCCCGCGGCGGTGTCGCGGCGAGATAGAACTCCAGCTCGGACGCGAACTTGAAGGACAGGCCCCGCTGTGCGGCCCGGTCGAGCTGAGCCCGCAGGATGCTGCGGGGTGCCACGGCCAACGGCTCGTCGGAATCCATGTGGTAGGCGTCGCACAGCACCAGTGCGGCCGTGGGCTCCCACGGCACTCGGCGCAGGGTCGAGAGGTCGGGCACCAGTCGGATGTCGACCCAGCCGTTGGCCGCGTTGGACACCGGCAGCTCAAGCGGATTCATCTCCAGGTCGACGCCGAAGATGAAGCTGCTGGCGTTGACGCCGTTGCCCTGCAGGCCGAGAGTGCGGAAAGCAGAGATGGTCAGTCGCTTTCCGACCAGGCGTCCGTACGGGTCGGGCGCGGCGCACACCACGGTGGTGATCTCGCCGGCGGCGGCCAGCGCCTCGAACCGGTCGAGGTCGAGTACAGATGTCATTGGTGCTCCAGGTGTCGATGCAGTTCCCACTCGGTGATGGTGGTGCGTAACCAACGTTCATAGCGTTGCAGTTCGGCGCGCCGCGTGGCGGCGAAGGACGTGCAGAACGGCTTGCCCAGCAGATCGGCCACCCACGGTGAACTTTCGAACTGGGCCAGGGCAGTGCCCAGATCGCCCGGCAGGTCTGGCGGATCCGTGTCCGGCCCGGGCAACGGCAGTTGTTCGCGCAGCCCGTGCAGTCCCGCGGCCAGCAGCGCGGTGGCCACGATGTACGGGTTCGCGTCGGCTCCGGGTCTGCGGTGCTCGACGCGCGCGGACTTGGGGTCGGTGAGCAGTACCCGGGCCGCCGTGCCCCGGTCGTCGTAGCCCCAGCTCGCCGACGAAGGGGTGAACATCTCGGGGTCGATGCGCTTGTAGGAGTTGATGTTCGGGTTGAGCATCACGGCGGTGTCGGCCATCCCGGCAAGCAGACCAGCCAGATAATGGCGACCCTCGGCCGACAGCCCGCCTGCGCCGTCGGAGAACACGTTGGCGCCGTCGCGATCGAGGCTGGAATGCACGTGGCCACCCGCACCGGACTTGTCGGCGAACGGCTTGGCCATGAAGCTCGCGTGCAGACCGCGTTCGGCGCACAGATCCCGCAGGTACTGGCGGGCCCGCACGGCGTGGTCTGCAGCGGTCACCGCGGTCGCGGGGGCCAGGGTGAACTCGAAGAAACCGGGCCCGAGTTCGGCGTGGAACATCTCGACCTCGATGCCGATCTGATCCATGCGGTTGACGAACTCGGTTGCCAAACAGTTGATCTCGGCGCAGCGGGTGAGGCTGTAGGCGTTCTCGGTGCGGCCGTGCGGAGCATGGCCGGCGTCGGCAGAGAAGATCCACATCTCGTATTCGAAACCGAGCACCGGGGCCAGGCCGAGTTCGGCGTAGCGCTCGGTGAGGGTGCCCAAGACGGCACGCGGCGACAGATCCAGCGGCCTGCCGTCGGCGTCGACCAGGTCGGCGATCACGGCGTCGGTTCCGGCCCGCCACGGCAGCGGGATCCGCGTGGCTTCGTCGGGCACGAGCGCAGCGTCGGGATAGCCGTTGGCAGCGCTGCTGAACGGCGTGTCGGTGACGTCGTCGGTCAGCGACAGGCCGTACACGATGGTGCAGAACGCCAGGGCAGAACCACCGCGGGTCTTGTTCGAGCGCACCAGTTTTCCCCGCAACCCGAGGTCGTAGTCGGCCACTTCGAGTTGCGTCATCGCCACGGTGTCAGCCATGTCGGTTGCTCCTGGTTCGGCTCGGTCGGCGGGCGGGGTCACGGCCGACCCGGCGATACACGTGGTCGGGGACGTCGGCGGGGTCGTGGTACACCCACCAGGTGCACGAGGTCGTGGGATCGTCCGGCGTCCAGGTGGGCGGGTCGATCACGCGCGTCGGGTAGCCGAGCCGGTCGATCGGCATGACCTCGTTGAGCTGGCAGCAGTGCACGCAGTACGAGCAGATGCCGACCGTGTTCCACGCCCAGTCGTGCGGTTCGGTGGTGACCGCGAAGCCGAACGGTGGCGCCGACCGGGGTGTCCCGCCGGTGATCCTGGCGTCCACCGAGCGGCCGCCGGATCCGCATGGCGCGAACCGGAATCCGGTGCGCCCCGGTTCCTCGATCAGCTCGATGTCGCCCTGGCGTCCGGTCCCGGTGAGGTGCGCGTGGAATCCGTCGACGATCGCGACCATCAGCTGATGAGCCGAGTCGGCCCACGGCTGGTTGTCCAATGAGTAACGGCGCTCATGGATCTCGTACCAGTCACCCATCAGGTGGTCCCACAGCTCGCCGAGTGAGGATTCGCCGACCAGGCGCACGGCGATGTCGATCATGCCGGCGACCCGGTCGACCGCACGGTCGTGGATCTGCTGCCAGACCTGCCGTGCGGTTTCGATCAGTTCGCCGGCCCCGGGATCCTGGTCGCGGCAGGCCTGCGCGGCCCGTGTCACGGCGTCGGTGTAGCGGGGCCAGGCCGGCCCGACCCCGGCCATGGCCTCGTCACCCACGAGTTCGCCGAGCCGCGTGACCGCGGCGTCCAGCTCGGTGCTGGTCACGTCGTGGGCCCGGACCCACCGCAGTGTAGCGGCGGGCCAGCGGTCGTAGATGTCGCGGAGTTCGTCGGCTTCGAGCACCGACACCTCGACGAGTTGCGCGGCGGCCTCCCACTCGTTGCGGTCGACGTGTTCGCGCGCGGTGCGGAAGGTGCCGCGGGCCAGCTCGGCCCAGGTGCCGCTCCGGGCGTTGCGGCCAAGAGCCGGTTCGAAGGCCACGACGGGCGTGTGCGTACGGGTCATGTCAGCGCGAACCCGCCGTCGACGCGCACCTCGGAACCTGTGAGATAGGCGGCTTGGTCGCTCAGCAGAAATGCTGCTGCGTAAGCGATTTCGGTTGGATCGGCGAAACGTCCTACCGGAACCCGGGGCGCCAGAGCGGGGGGCAGGCTGCCGGTGTCGCCGTGTGCGGCGGCCATCGGGGTGGCGACGAACCCGGGCGCGATGCTGTTGACCCGGATCCCGTCGGCCGCCAGCGCGCGGGCGCTGCTCTGGGTGAGCATGCTCAGCCCGGCCTTGGAGGCCGCGTACTGCGGCGTGGGGTCCGGGTCGGACAGTGCGACGACCCTGGCCGCCTCGATCGAGCTGATGTTGACGACCGCGGCAGGCGTGTTCTGACGGAGCGCCGGGGTCAGGGCGTCGATGACGTTGTACGCCCCGACCAGGTTGATCTCCAGGCACCGCAGCCACGCGTCGCGCGGAACACCGCCGAACCCGGTGTTGTCGATGATGCCCGCACAGTTGACGACATAGCTGATCGAATCGGCAGCGGCCCCGGCCTCGCGCAACCGCGATACCAGGTCGGGATCGCGGACGTCGGCCGCACAGTTCACCTGAAGCTCGTCCGGGTGGCGCGGATCGGGTTCCGGCGTGCGGATGTCGAGGCGCACGGTGCGGATGCCGGCCGACATCAGCGCGGCCGCGGTGGCGGCTCCGATACCCGATGCGGCGCCGGTGACGACGGCGTCGCCACCACCGAAGGACAGCGCGAGGGTCTTGGCATCGGTCGTCATCGACCGAACCTACGCGTGTGTTCGGTCATGGCGTCGGTGAAGCATTCTCGGGGTGCGCGGATCACCCCGGCGCCGATCTGGCCGCCGTCGCGTCCGGCGAGGCCGACGTCCATGACGGGCAGGATGCCGGTGTCGAGGACTTTGCGGGCGTCGATGCCGGTGGGGGTGCCGCGGAACCCGAACAGCGGGATGCGGTAGGTGCTGTTCTCGCCGTGGGTGATGGCATACATCTCGCGGTTGCGTTCGATCATGATCTCCGGGGAACCGCCCTGGTATTCCTGCAGTGACAGTGCGCAGGCTTGGGCGAAGCCGCCGAGTCCGATGGTTTCGGTGATCGGGGATTCCCGCCCATCCAGGTGATCTCGTCCTCGGTGTGCCCGGCGAACAGTTTGCCCTGGTGGATGGGTGGTGGTCCCTGGAACCAGGTGTCGCCGAGCCCGGCGAGTTTGATGGCAAAACCGCGGCAGGAGAACGCCATGGCCGAGACCAGGGTGGAGCCCGGCTCGACCATCGCATCGGCGCAGGCCTTGGCCGCGGCCATCGACAACCGCAGGAAGAAGTAGTCGTTGTCGGCCAGGTGCAGCAGTGTCTCGCGGACACCGGGCACCCGGGCTTCGACCATGTCCAGGATCGCGGGCAGGATCTCGCGGTTGAACAGGATCGAGGCGGCCGCGTTGCGGCTGTGCACCTCGTCGCCCATGCGCAGGGCACGCGCGATCAACGGTTTGAGCGCGATGCCGCCGTGGCGGCGGATCGCCTCGCCCACCACCGGGGCCAGCACGGTGTTGACATGCAGCAGCCGCTCGCGCACGCCGTCGTCGTAGCAGCCGTAGTTGAGCCGGCGGGGTTCCTTGCCTTCGTAGAAGTTGCAGAACCCGAGGTTGCCGTGGGTGCGGTTCTCAACGACGAACACCGGCATCGACGCGGTGTAGATCCCGGCCAGCGAGCCCACCGCGCCGTAGTCGTGGCAGCCCCCGACCTCGATCTCACCGGACGCGAAACCCGCGATGGCGTCGTCGCGGGTGCCGGCCAGGCCCTCGAACAGGGCGCCGCCGATGAGGGCTTCGCGTTGCCCGCCGGTGTAGGCCGACCACGGCATCGGCGCTCCCGAGGTCAGCACCAGGTTGTCGCGAAACCCGGGCAGGACCTCGCGCGCCGGTGCCACGTCGATGACCCAGGGGTCGGCCGCGTCGAGGCGGGCGAACGCGGTCGCGTTGGCGGCGTCGACGTCGAGTGCGGTGGTGTCGAGGTGGGTGCTCACCAGGCCACCACGCCGCCGTCGACGAGCAGGGTCTGGGCGGTGATGAACGACGCCCGCGGGGACAGCATGAACTCGACGGCCTCGGCGACCTCTTCGGGTTCGCCGATGCGTTTGAGCATGGCGTAGCTCGCGCTGATCTCCTCGCCGCCGGAGACCCGGGCCATCGACGGGCTCATCGGGGCGCGGATCACCCCCGGGGCGATGTTGTTGACCCGGATACCGCGCGGGGCCAGTTCCTCGGCCAGATACCGGGTGTAGGCCGCGATGCCGGCCTTGGTGGCGCCGTACACCGAAGCACCCCGGAACCGGCCGAAGTGTCCGGTCAACGACCCGATGTTGACGATCGCGCTGCCCTCGCCCAACAACGGCGCCACCACATCGGTCACCCGCGCCATCCCGGCGATGTTCACCTGGAACATCAACTCCAGCTTCGCCTCATCCAACTCACCGAGAAACGAATCCCTAAGAATCCCAGCACAGTTCACCAACCCGGCCAGCGTCTCACCATCAGCCACCACCGAACCCACCGCACTTTGCACACTCTCCCGATCAGCCACGTCCATGGCGACCGGCAGCGCGCCTTCCAATCGCGCCTCGGTCAGGTCCAGCGCGTCCACCGCGGGCTTGAGATCGGCTGCCACGGGGACATAGTCGCTCTGCAACAGGCGGCGGCAGATGGCCTGCCCGATAACTCCGGCTCCGCCCGTCACGATCACCTTGTTGTTCAACCCACGATCCTCATCTGTGCTCAGCTGCCCTGGACTCCACCAAGTTTCGTCTTGATTGGGCTATAGGTCAAGTTTTTAGGACTTTAAATTTCGGTATGGTCCATTGGGCAAGGCAAACGCTGTTATCGGCGGCCATGCGGTAACCTGTGGACATCCGAAGGGGGGCTGGGCATGTCAGCAGCGAAGCCGGCTTTGGTTCCGGTCCGGCAGATTCCGGCGCACGAGCTGGTCGTCGACCAGATGCGGCGCGCCCTGGAACTCGGCCAGTTCCGGCCGGGTGACCGCTTGCCGACCGAACGTGAACTCTCGGACATGCTCGACGTTTCGAGGACCACCGTGCGTACCGCGGTGGCGGTGCTCGAGCGTGAAGGCCTGATCGCGGTGCGCCGCGGTCGGGGCGGCGGCTTCACGGTGCAGGCCCCGGTCTACGACGCGGCGGAGATGCGGCGCGAGATGCGAAGGAACAAGCGGGCCATCCGCGACGCCTTCGACTATCGCGTGATCGTCGAGACCGGGGCGACCCGGTTGGCCGCCGAGCGGCGCCGCAGTGCGGATCTGACCGAGCTGCACAAGCTCTTGACCGGTATGGACGCCGCGCTGCACACCGCGCTCGACGACCAGTCGGCACAGCACACCACCGATTTCCAGACGCTCGACTCGGCGTTTCACCTGGGCATCGCACAGGCCGCCCAGAACGACCGGTTGCTCGACGCGGTCGCCGACGCCCGCAGGCGCATGTGGCTGCCGGTGGGCGCCATCTTCGGGCGGCTGGAGCCCAACGCCAACGACTACCACGAGTCCATCCTCGAGGCGATCGAGAACCGGGAGCCGGAGCTGGCCGCGGCCCGGATGGCCGAGCACATCAACGACACCCGGCACACCATCGAGTCCTGGCTCAAGCGCTGATCCCGCGGCATGTGGATGCGCCCGGTGCGACCGCCGGGGGGATCGATCGCACCGGGCGCGCGCCCACGTCACCGGGAGGAGGGGGCCTCCGGCGTGGGCGCCGGTTCGTGATCGTCGAAGATCGTGCTGCCGATCCGCGCGTACAGATCCGGCCTGGCTTTGCGCCAATACAGCGCCAGGGCAATCGATCCGAGGGTCAGCCCCACCACCAGGTAGGGGATTGCCTTGAAGAACAAGGTGTCCGACGCGGTGCCCGCGGCGGCCTGCATGTTGGAGGCCATCAGGTAGATGACATACACCATGCCCGCACCGCCCACGATCGGTGCCAGTAGGGTCCGCCACCACGAGGCGGTCTCCGGGTGTTGCTTCTTGACGTGGAAGTAGACGATGGTCGCGCACGAGCACATGGTCTGCACGATGAGCAGCAGGAGCGTCGCCAGGATCGCCACCAGCACGAACAGGTCGGCATACGGATCTGAGCCGGTGATCGAGCAGACCGCGACCAGTAGGGTCGCGAACAGGGTCTGTGTCAGCGACGCCACCCACGGCGAGGCATGTTTCGGGTGCGCCTCACCGAGGCGGTGCCACAGCAGGCTGTCGCGGCCGAACGCGAACAGGTAGCGGGCCGCGGAATTGTGGATCGCGAGTGCGCACGCGAACGAGCCGCCGATCACGAGCCACTCGAATACCGTTACGCCCCATTGCCCTACGTATTGGGCGGTGGGCGCGTACAACAGGTCGAACGGTGCGGGGCCGGACGCCAGTTCGACGGCCTTGGCCGGACCGTTGCCGACCACGACACCCCACGAGATGAACGTGTAGAACACGCCGATGCCGATGACCGCGATCATGGTGGCCAGAGGCACGATGCGCTTGGGGTTCTTGGACTCCTCGCCGTAGATCGCGGTCGATTCGAAGCCGACCCAGGACCAGAAGGCCATCAGCAGGCCCAGGCCCACGACACCGCCGGCGACCCCGTTGGTGCTCAGCGCGGTCAACGGGCTCAGCGACTGGAAGCTCATGCCGTCGGGATGGTGGATCAGCCCGGCCACGGCGGTTATCGACAACATGGTGATCTCCGAGACCAGGACGACGCCAAGCACCTTGGCCGCCACCGAGATGTCGAAGTGTGACAGTGCCGCGATGGCGATCAGCCCGATGGCGGCGTAGATCTCCCACGGCAGGTTGAGGCCGAACTGCGCGGTGAACGCCTGATCGGCGAACGCCGCGAAGATGCCGATGAGCCCGGCTTCCATCGTCATGTACGTGAAGGCGGGCAGCACGCCGGCGGCCAGCCCGGGAACCTTCGACCAGGCCCGCGAGACGAAGGTGTAGAACGCGCCCGCCGCGGTGATGTGCCGCGCCAGTGCGACGAATCCGATGCTGAAGATGGTCAGAACGACTGTGGCGATGACGAATCCGCCCGGGGCGCCGAGGCCGTTGCCGAAACCCACCGCGACAGGCAGGTTGCCGGTCATCGCAGTGATCGGTGCCGAGAAGGCGACCACCATGAACACCACGCCCGCCAGACCGATCGCGCCACGCTTGAGCGTGGCCGATCCCGCTGCGGGTGCGGATCTGGCCGCACCCGTTCCCTGCTCGTAGTCGACTGCCATCGCCACCTGCCTTTCAATCTGGTTGCCGCGAGCCTATGACCGTAAAGGTCTAAAGACAAGACCCATAGACCTAATCTGTTGACGCGTGACATAACGTTTACCCGAGCGGGTTTGACCATGGATAGTTTTGGTCTATTGACCGATGTTTTGGCCAAGTGCAGGTGGAGGGTGAGGAATGCCCGGAACACGTTTGTCCGAGACCCCGGCGTGCGAGCGGCTGCACGAATATCTGCGGGCCGCGCAGTCCCGGGGTCGCCGCGCCGCGCGGCGCGGCACGGTGAGCCGTCAGGTGCCTGCGCTGGCCGGCATCCCGGCCACCAGCTTCGCGATGGCGGTCGCGACCGTGGACGGCACCGAAGCCCAGATCGGGGAATCGACGACAGGCTTCTCCATCCAGAGCATTTCGAAGCTGTTCGCGCTGTGTGCGTTGCTCCGCCACGATCCGCGAGCCTGGGCGGACGTCGGATGGGGGCCCACCGATGCGGGCTACGGGTCGGTCGCCGACCTGGAACGCAACCACTGGCGCCCGCGCAACCCGTTCGTGAACTCCGGGGCGCTCGTGGTGACCGACCGGTTGCTGACGCACACCGGCGATGCCGTCGAAGCCACCGTCGAGCTGCTGCGGACTGGCGACGCCGTGTACTCCGACGCCGCGGTCGCAGGGTCGGAAATGGCCATCGACCATCGCAATTCGGCCATCGCGCATGTGCTGGCCGAGCACGGCCGGCTCACCAACGGCATCGACCGCGTCCTGCCGCAGTACTTCGCGCAGTGCGCGATCACCGCGTCGGTGCGGACGGTCGCGCGCGCAGCGTTGTTCCTCGCGGACCGCAGCGGCGACCACTCCGTGCTCGATGCGGAGACGGTGCGTCGCGTCAACGCGGTGCTGCTCACGTCGGGGATGTACGGCGCCGCAGGTGACATCGCCTACCGCATCGGGTTGCCCGCCAAGAGCGGGATCGGCGGCGGCGTGCTGGCCGTGATGCCGGGCCGCGGCACGGTGTGCGTG
The DNA here is from genome assembly GCF_010727475.1 of Mycolicibacterium mageritense. Classification (NCBI taxonomy): domain Bacteria; kingdom Bacillati; phylum Actinomycetota; class Actinomycetes; order Mycobacteriales; family Mycobacteriaceae; genus Mycobacterium; species Mycolicibacterium mageritense. Next base: position 7,180,625 of record NZ_AP022567.1, on the reverse strand, counting down.
TGGAGCCCGCCGCTCGACGGCGACGGCAACTCGGCAGGCGGCGTCGCGGCCATCGAGGAGTTCGCCCGGCTGGCCGGCTGGTCCGTGTTCTAGGCCGCGGGCGGAACTTCGGCCGGCGGTGCCACTGGCGCGGCCGGATCGGCGGGGACCGGTCCGGTGTTGACCACGTTTGCGCCCACGTTGTCGACGCTCGCACCGCACGGCAGGCTGCCGTATCCCGGGTCGTCGAGCTGGCGGGTGAGCCTGGGCCCGACCCAGGTGTCGGCCTGGGCGACGATCTGGTCGTCCACAAGAACCTCACAGTGCAGGTTCGCCGAGTACGGCCAGTCGATCGACACCTTCATGCCCGCCAGCTGCGGATCCGACACGACGCCGGTGGCCTCGAACGTGCGGCCCGGCAGCATGGTCGGGTCAGCCGTGTTGACCTGGCTGTCGTCGATCTTGTAGGTGATCGTCGCGTTGCGGGACACGCCGTCGATCCTGGCCTTGTAGGTGACGTTGTGCAGTTGCTGATCGGGCAGCGGCTCGACCTGTGGCTGGGGCGGAGTTTCCGGATCGGCCGATGCCGTCGCGGGAATCAACTGTGCGCCGGCGAGCAGCCCGGCCACCACGGCGGCCACCCCCCACGCATACTTAGTTGAACTCATGAACGCCGACCTTACGCGTTTTGCCACGACAGGGCCATGCCATTGGCGGCCAGCCACCGGTGAAGGTCGTAGCCGTTGCGGGCGAGGCCGTCGATTGCCTCCGCGGCGGTCTGGATCGCGGTTTCGCCGGCTTCCGGCGGCAGCAGTCCGTGGCGGACCGCGGTGAGCAGTTCGTCGACGTCGCACAGCTCGACTCCCGCGCCCGTGCGGAGCACCAGATCCAGGTAGTGGTCCTCTGAATGCCACGCGGTCGGTCCCGGCGTGAACCGCCCGATGTCGAGGTAGAAGTCCTGTTCGCGCTCGTGACCCGGGTTGAAGTGGAAAACGCTGACCCGCAGGTTCAGCGTCGGCAGCAGCCAGGACTCCAGATAGTGGAACTGCGCGCGGCCCGGAGTCGGCCTGGCCATGTAGAGCCCCCACGGCTCGACGGTGTACACGTCGACCGCCCGCACGATGCCCTTCGGGTCCGTGTTCGTGCGGGCGAGCAGGTCAAACGTCTCGTTCTTCGGCGGGTGGATGCGGTCAGCCTACGCGGGCAGTGAACACATCAGGAACTTGTCGGCGGGCAGTTCTACCCTGGTGAACATGGCTTTCGCGACCGAACATCCGGTGCTCGCGCACTCTGAGTACCGACCAGCTGGCGATGCCGTGAACGGCCTGGTCCGCACCGGCGGCCGGTTCGAGGTGGTCAGCGAGTACGAGCCGGCGGGTGACCAGCCCGCGGCCATCGACGAGTTGGAACGCCGCATCCAGGCCGGCGAGCGCGACGTGGTGCTGCTCGGCGCCACCGGCACCGGGAAGTCGGCCACCACCGCGTGGCTCATCGAGCGGCTGCAACGGCCGACGCTCGTGATGGCACCCAACAAGACACTCGCCGCGCAGTTGGCCAACGAACTGCGGGAGATGCTGCCGCACAACGCCGTCGAGTACTTCGTGTCGTACTACGACTACTACCAGCCAGAGGCGTACATCGCGCAGACCGACACCTACATCGAGAAGGACAGCTCGATCAACGACGACGTCGAGCGGCTGCGGCACTCGGCGACGTCGAGCCTGCTTTCGCGGCGCGACGTCGTGGTGGTCGCGTCCGTGTCCTGCATCTACGGCCTGGGCACGCCGCAGTCCTACCTGGACCGGTCGGTCGAGCTCAACGTCGGTGACGAGGTGCCGCGGGACGGTCTGCTGCGGTTGTTGGTCGACGTTCAGTACAACCGCAACGACATGGCGTTCACCCGCGGTACCTTCCGCGTCCGCGGCGACACCGTCGAGATCATCCCGTCCTACGAGGAGCTCGCGGTGCGCATCGAGTTCTTCGGCGACGAGGTCGAGGCGCTGTACTACCTGCACCCGTTGACCGGCGACATCGTCCGCAAGGTCGATTCGCTGCGGATCTTCCCAGCTACCCATTACGTCGCGGGTCCGGATCGCATGGCGCACGCGATCTCGACCATCGAGGCCGAACTCGAGGAGCGCCTCGCGGAACTCGAAGGGCAGGGAAAGCTACTCGAGGCGCAGCGGCTGCGCATGCGCACCAACTACGACGTCGAGATGATGAAGCAGGTGGGCTTCTGCTCGGGCATCGAGAACTACTCGCGGCACATCGACGGGCGCCCGGCGGGCTCGGCCCCGGCGACGTTGCTGGACTACTTCCCCGAGGATTTTCTGCTGGTGATCGACGAGTCGCACGTCACGGTGCCGCAGATCGGCGGCATGTACGAGGGCGACATCTCCCGCAAGCGCAACCTCGTGGACTTCGGCTTCCGGCTGCCGTCGGCGGTCGACAACCGGCCGCTGACGTGGGAGGAGTTCGCCGACCGGATCGGCCAGACGGTGTACCTCTCGGCGACGCCGGGGCCGTACGAGCTCAGTCAGTCCGGTGGTGAGTTCGTCGAACAGGTCATCCGGCCGACGGGCCTGGTCGACCCGCAGGTCATCGTGAAGCCCACCAAGGGACAGATCGACGATCTGATCGGGGAGATCCGCAAGCGCACCGAACGCGACGAGCGCGTGCTGGTCACGACGCTGACCAAGAAGATGGCCGAGGATCTCACCGACTACCTGCTGGAGCTCGGTATCCGGGTGCGGTACCTGCACTCCGAGGTCGACACGCTGCGGCGCGTCGAACTGCTCCGGCAGTTGCGGTTGGGGGAGTACGACGTGCTGGTCGGCATCAACCTGCTCCGCGAGGGTCTCGACCTTCCCGAGGTGTCGCTGGTGTCCATCCTCGACGCCGACAAGGAAGGGTTCCTGCGTTCGACGCGCAGCCTGATCCAGACCATCGGCCGTGCGGCCCGCAACGTGTCGGGCGAAGTGCACATGTACGCCGACAAGATCACCGATTCGATGCGGGAGGCCATCGACGAGACCGAACGCCGGCGGGCCAAGCAGATCGCCTACAACGAGGCCAACGGTATCGACCCGAAACCGTTGCGCAAGAAGATCGCCGACATCCTGGACCAGGTGTACCGCGAGGCCGAAGACACGGAAACGGTCGATGTCGGTGGCTCGGGCCGCAATGCTTCGCGGGGCAGGCGCGCGCAGGGCGAGCCCGGGCGGGCGGTCAGTGCCGGCATCGTCGAGGGCCGCGACACGTCGAACATGCCGCGTGCCGAGCTGGCCGACCTCATCAAGGATCTGACCGAACAGATGATGACCGCAGCGCGCGATCTGCAGTTCGAACTGGCGGCCCGGATCCGTGACGAGATCGCCGATCTGAAGAAGGAGCTGCGCGGCATGGATGCCGCGGGACTCAAATGAGCCGTCCTTGACCTCAACGGCAGTTGAGGATCTAGCGTCGTCGTCGTGACCGATACCGCGACCGCCGACACCACGGGGACATGGCGTCAACTCCTGGGGCCCGGCCACCTCGGCGCATCGACCGTGCTGGCCGGTGGCGTCCTGCTGTACGCGACCAATCAGTTCATCACCATCAGCCTGCTGCCCAGCGCGGTCGCCGACATCGGCGGCCAGCGCTTCTACGCGTGGGTGACGGCGGTGTATCTGGTGGCGTCGGTCATCGCGGCGACCACGGTGCACACCGTTCTGATGAGAATCGGCCCGCGGTTGTCATACCTGTTGGGGCTGAGCCTTTTTGGTGCGGGCAGCCTGGTGTGTGCGGTGGCGCCGAGCATGGAGGTGCTGTTGGCCGGCCGTACCGTTCAGGGCTTTGCGGGCGGTCTGGTGGCCGGGCTGGGCTATGCGGTCATCAACACCGCGCTGCCGAACACGTTGTGGACCAAGGCTTCTGCGTTGGTGTCGGCGATGTGGGGCGTGGGCACCCTGGTCGGCCCGGCGGCGGGCGGACTGTTCGCGCAGTACGGGCTCTGGCGGTGGGCGTTCGGGGTTCTGGTGATCCTGACCGTCGCGATGGCGGTCATGGTGCCGATCGTGCTGCCCGGGCGCGACAGCACCGCAGCCCATGAGGCGTTGCCCGGGGTGCCGATCTGGTCGCTGGCGCTGTTGGGTGCGGCCGCGATGGCCGTCAGTGTCGCGGGCATCCCTCACGATGTGCGGGCGACGGCGGCATTGCTGGTGCTGGGCGGCCTGCTCGTCGCCGCGTTCATCGCGGTCGACCGCCGGATGTCCGCATCGGTGTTGCCGCCCAGCACGTTCGGCGCCGGACCGCTGAAGTGGATCTACCTGACCCTCGGGGTGTTGATGGCGGCGACCATGGTCGACATGTATGTGCCGCTGTTCGGACAGCGCCTCGCACATCTGACGCCGGTCGCGGCCGGGTTCTTCGCAGCGGTGCTTTCGGTGGGGTGGACCGTGGGGGAGATCCTCAGCGCGTCGCTGCAACGCCGGCGCGCCATCAGGCGAACCGTCGCGGTCGCGCCGCTGGTGATGGCGGTCGGTCTTGCTGCCGGTGCGCTCCTCATCCGCGGCGGCATGGCCGCGCCGCTGGTGGTGCTGTGGGCCCTGGCGCTGCTGGTGGCCGGTGCCGGGATCGGCATCGCTTGGCCGCACCTGTCCGCCTGGGCGATGGGCAGCGTCGACGACCCGGCCGAGGGGCCCGCGGCGGCCGCGGCGATCAACACCGTGCAGCTGATCTGCGGCGCGTTCGGCGCCGGCCTCGCGGGCGTCGTCGTCAACCTCAGCGAGACCGGTGGTGCGGCCGCCGCGAAGTGGCTGTTCGCGGTCTTCGCGGTGCTCGCCGCGGCCGGCACCGTCGCGTCGTTCCGCTCCCGCCGGTAACCGCGGTCTCCAGCATCGGCGACTGGCCTTTCGGCATCAGGGCTGCGTCAGTCCGGATCCTCGTCGAGCTGGTGGATCGCCGTGACTCCGTCGATCGCCGCCAGAACCGCGGGTGCGGTGCGGATTCCGCTGCCGGTCAGCGTGAGCGTCACGCCGGCGCCTCCCGCGTCGTCAGCCGAGTTGGCCGCCAGATCGGTCAGCTGCCACCGGTGCCGATCACAGACCCGCACGATCTCGTGCAGCACACCACGACCGTCCTCGAAGCCGACGAGCATACGGATCGAACCGTTGACGCGAGCAGTCAGCCGCTTCACCAGCGGCATGAACCCCAGGATGATCAGGAAGTGCATCACGGTCACGGTGCAGGCCAACAGCAGCAGCCCGGCGCCCGCAGCCATCCCGATCGCCGCGGATTCCCACACCGCGGCCGCGGTGGTCAGGCCGTGGACCGAGCCGCGTCGGACGATGATGATGCCAGCGCCCAGAAAGCCGATCCCCGTGACGATCTGGGCCGCGACCCGGGACGGGTCGAGCACCACGGTGCCGGGCGACAACACGTCCATGAAGCCGTACTTGCTGACCAACAGGATCAGGGCCGCTGCCGTGCCGACGAGGGTCTGGGTGCGTAACCCGGCGCTCTTGCCCTGAACCTCGCGTTCCAGCCCGATCAGCGCGGTCAACCCGAACGCGACGAACAACTCGATGATCTGACGGGTGCCCTGTCCCGGCCCGCCGAAGAACGGCGGATCGGCCAGCCAGAAATCCATGGGCACAAACTACGTCCCCGCGATGACTCTTGTGGCCGGAGCGAGTCGATATGGGTGAGATCTGTTTCCGACGAGGAGGGATTCCCATGTCGCCACATCCAACGGCCTACCCCGACGTCGTCTCCCGGGAGGAGTGGCTGGAGGCCCGCACGAAACTGTTGGCCGCCGAACGCGAGGTCACGCACCTGCGGGACGCGGTCAACGCCCAGCGACGCCGGTTGCCCATGGTCAGGGTGGAGAAGGACTACGTCTTCGAGGGGCCCGACGGCGAGGTGCGGCTGCTGGACATGTTCGAGGGCCGCAGCCAGCTCTACATCCACCACTTCATGTGGATCGACGCGATCGACGAGGGTTGCCCCAGCTGCACGGCCGCAGCCGATCTCACCTTCACCGAGCAGGACCGGGCGCTGCTGCACGGTAAGGACGTCACGTTCGCGTGCATCTCCCGCGCGCCGTACGCGAGCATTGCCGCCTACAAGGACAAGCACGGGTGGACGTTCCCGTGGTACTCGTCGTGCGACAACGACTTCACCTACGACTACCACGTGACGCTCGACCCGGCCCGTGCGCCAATCGAATACAACTACAAGACCGCGGACGAACTGCGGGCCGACGGCTTCGCCGACGAAGATCTGCGCGGTGACTGGCCCGGGGCGAGCGTGTTCCTGCGGCGCGGTGACGACGTCTTCCACACCTACTCGACATTCGCGCGCGGGCTCGATCACACCGCGGTGGGATACCCGTACCTCGACCTCACGCCGTACGGGCGTCAGGAACCGTGGGAGGACTCGCCGGCCGGCTGGCCCCAGGGCGGGGCCGTGGTCGGCAGGCCGGTCGGAGAGGACGAGTAGCGATCACCGCGATCGAAACCGTGGGCGGCCACCGGCGCACCTGGCACAGTCACTATCCGATGCGGGTGTGGCTGAGTGGCTAGGCACCGGCCTGCAAAGCCGTTTACACGGGTTCGAATCCCGTCACTCGCTCGATGGGATCAGCGCAGCCCAGTGGGGATTTCGCCGCACCGCGAATGACCCACTGGGCTGCGCGGATCCAGGCTCGCCGTCCAGCCGAACACAATTGGCCGTGAGCGCGCATCGCGGGCGGTAACGCTCGACATTCCTTCCCTTGGCAATGACTTGCCAGCAAACCGACGCCTCGTTCCCACATTTGCCGCTTGCCGCAGGTCGGGCAGAGACATGATTTCCTGTCGGGTAAATGTCGGCTGCCAGTCGGCTCCGGCATGTATCCGCTCAGGAGTCGGGGATGTCGACATCACGGCGCGCAATCACCGGTCTTACATTGGCGGTCGGCCTCAGCGTCGCCGTGACAACTGGCCAGGGCACGGCTCTGGCAGACACGACGGACGCGGGTTCCGCCCCGAACGATCCCACATCGCCGGCATCGGCGTCGGGGCCGAGTGAGGGTGCGGCAGCACCGGAAACCGAAGCGGGTTCCGATCCGCAAGAGGACTCCAAGCCTGCCGCCAAGAAGAAGCGGCCCCGCGCCCTCTTCGATGGAACGCGCATCACGATCAGACGAGACGAGGTCAAGCCGGCCATCGAGGACGACGACCCTGAAAACCGCCAGGAACAGACGGTCGAGCGCGACACCGAGCCAGTCGTCGACGATGATGCCGATTCGGCGGGTGCTGACGTCGAGACTGCCGCGGCGCGTGAGGAGACCGACGCGCACACCAGTTCGTCCCGCAACCGCTCCACACCGCGCGCTTCGATCACCGAGCGCCCGCACACGGTGACCATCGACGTGTCGCCGCGCGACACGGTGTCCTCGACCGAGCCCAAGCCGGTCTCGGAGCGCCGGGACACCATGGATCACGGTCTGGACTCGGCGACCAACCTGCAGCTGCGGCAAGAGGTTTCGACGTTCGACATCAACAGGGTCTCGGTGGTTCACGCGCCGGTGACCCCGGCGGTGACGGTCGTAGCACCCGAAGCCGCGGCCACGGCGGCTACACCCCGCGTCGCGACGGACCTGTTCGCTGCGCTGGGGCTGCGGCCATCGGCGGGCAGCCCCACGCGACCGGTCCTGCCGCTGCCGCGACTGATCGAGTTGGCCTTCGTGGCCGTACGCCGCACATTCTTCAACGCCACGCCGACCGCGCGGCTGAACGGCCAGGTCGAGGTGAACAACACCACCGGCGTGGCGACAGGGCAGATCGTGGGCGCAGACGCCGACGGCGACCAATTGAAGTACTCGGTCAAGACACCGCCGTCGCAGGGCTCGGTCGAGGTCGGCGCCGACGGGAAATTCACCTACACACCGCAGGACGATTGGACGCCCAACAGCGGAGACGAGGTCCAGTTCACCATCGCGGTCAGCGACGCATCGTCGACATGGCCACACCTGCACCTCCTGGGCGGCGGCCACGAGGCGACGTACACGGTGACGTTCTCCTACGCCGCGGTCAACCACGCACCTGACGTGACAGTGACCGGCGGCGACGTCCAACCGGACGGCACCGTGAAGTACACCGTCAGCGCATCCGACCAAGATGGCGACGCGTTGCACCTGACGAGCAATGGCGTCCACGGCACGCTGACGCAAACGTCGACCAGCCAGACCGGTGCAATCACGAACTACGAGTACACCTTCACGCCCGACAAGGCGTACGCACACGATCTAAGCCTCGGCGGCAACACGGATCCCGGGGTGGGAACGGCAACGTTCACGGTGTCGGACGGCCGCGGCGGCACGGACACCGAGTCGCGGACGGTCTCGATCGCGGCGGTCAACGCCGCTCCCGAGATGACCGTCGTTCCCGGTGCCGGCGGCGTGTACACCATCACGGTGACAGACGACGATGATGACCCGATCACACTCACGCCGTCGGTGACGCACGGCACGCTGACAGGCGGCGAGACCGCGACCAAGGGGGTCTACCAGTACACCTTCACGGTCGACCCGGCATACGCGCACGACCTGACGAAGCCGGGACCGCCGGATGAGGGAACAGCGGAGGTCGGCTTCCGCGCGACCGACGGCCACGGCGGTTCAGCACAGGACGGTGACACGATCCCGGTCAGCGGCGTCAACGCCGCTCCGGTGCTGAACGTGACGGAAAAGGACGGCATCTACACCGTCGAGGTGCGCGACGACGACACCGGAGACGTCGTCACCGTCGTCCCGACCGTCACACACGGAACACTCACCGCGACGAAGATCGACGAGCGCCACTATCAGTACACCTTCACCATCGACCCGGCATATGCGCACAGCTTGACCGCCAATGGCAGCACCCAAACCGGCACGGCAACAGTGCAATTCGTGGCCACGGACGACCATCAAGGGGTCAGTGCGACCTACCGCGACGACATCGTCGTGACTGGAGTCAATTCCGCGCCGACCGTGAGCGTCGTCGGTGGTTCGACGAGGATCGGCCCCGACGGAAAAGCCACGTTCGACGTCAAGTTCGCCGATGCCGACGGCGACGCTGTCAGCAACATCGGCGTGACCGCGCCGTCGGGTCAGGTGACGCTGTCCGGCGTCGTCAACGCGGACGGCAGCCGGACCGTCACGTACACCGCGAATTACGCCGACGCGCACGCGCTCGGGCCGACCGGCGAAGCCCCCGTGGACCTGACGTTCACGATGTCCGACGGCCACACCGCCACCGCGACCACGCAGCAGGTCGCCGTGACCATCGTCGGCCTCAACCATGAACCCACAGTCAAGACCACGCAGACCGTGGACCGCGCCACCGGCACGGCGACCGTGACCGCCACATGGCGTGATCTCGACGGGCCACCGGATCTCGGTGCCGCCTCGGTGCAACTTCCCACCACCGACAAGGGCGTCTTCGCCTACGACGAGCAGACCGGCGAATTGACTTTCACGCCAACCGAAGCCGCGCGCGAAGCGGCCTCCGTGGTGGGCGCGCCGCTCACCGATCGGCGGGTCGTGGTGACGTTCACGGTCACCGACCCGTACGGCGTCTACACCAAGGACGTCGCGGTACTCATCGCGCCGCTGGACAACGCGGTGGTCGGCACCATCGCGGGCGACAGGACACCGGCAAGCATCGATCGCGTCGACGCCGTGGTGGTCGCGCCGGACGGCACCACGATCCTCGTCGCCAACGCCAACAACAACGTGATCAGCCGGATCAACGCGATCGACGGGACCGTCGAGGACACCTACACGATCGGCACCGGAACCAACGTCCGCACGCGGCAACTCGTCGTGTCGCAATCGGCCGACAACCCGGTCGTGTACGCGCTCGGAAGCGACAACACGGTATGGAAGATCGACGCCGCGACGGGTGAGATCGAGGAAGTGGAGCTCGAGAATCCGCCGTTGCAGATCGCCGTGAGCCCGGACGGCAGCACCCTGTACTACGCGTCGTTCGACGGACGCAACACCCTGCTGCGGGCGCTCGACGCCGACGGCACGGTCAGTCCGATCACGCAGCTGCCCGACGACATCGGACAGATGTCCGTCGACGCCCACGGCAACATCGTCATCGACAACGGCGACGGTGTCACGGGGTACACCGTGATCGACCCGGACGTCGGGCAGCCGGTCGACCGCGGCGCAACCACGTTCGACGCCGGGGACTTCGCCGTCAGCGGCGGCGACGTCTGGGTCGTCGATGCTGCGAACGACCGGATCGTCCGGTTCGCGACGGGCGCCGGAACAACTGAACAACAGGATATTTCGGTACGGGATCCCAGCGGCATCGTCGTCTCACCCGATGGGCAGCGCGCGTACGTGGTCTCCGGCAGCGGCGCGATCGTCGTACTCGACCTGGACCGGGATGCGCGCGACCCGGTGATCGAAAGTATCACCGGCATCGGGGCGGTCAACAACATTGCGATCAGCCCCGACGGCACCCACCTATACGTCACCGGCAGGACGTCACTCAACGGAGCGCAGAGCGACACCGTCACCATCATCTCGATCAGCCCCTCGGAACTGCCCGCCGATCTTGAGCTGCCGTCCGCGCTGTAGATAATGCTGCGGTGCCCCTCCCGCAGCTCGCCGACATCCTGGCCACGCTCGATCTCGCGCAGAAAGACGACACCACGTTCGTCGCCACGCAGATCGACAACGCCGACCACCACATCATCGGCGGGCACATCGCGGCGCAGGCCTTGATGGCGGCCAGTCGTACCGTGGTCGACCGACAACCGCACAGCATCCACGTCTATCTGCTGCGCGCCGGCGACGCGCGGTACCCGGTGGAGATGGACGTGGCCGGCCTACGTGACGGTGGATCACTGTCCACGCGTCAGGTGACCGCGCGTCAGGGTGGGGACGTGTTGCTGGAAGCGCTCGTCTCGTTCAGCGTCCCGATGGAGAGCATCGACTATCAGCAGGCCATCCCCGACGTGCCGGATCCTGGCGCGCTGCTCCCGGTCGAGGAGCAGCTACGGGACTATGCCGACGAACTCGGCGGATTCTGGGTGCGTCCGCAATGGGTCGAGCGGCGCTACATCGACGCGCCGCCGCGGCTGGCCCGCGATCTGCCTGCAGCGCCCGAGCACACCCGAATGTGGTGGCGCCCAGCCGAACCCGTCGCCGACGATCCCATCCTCAACAGCTGCCTGCTCACCTACATCACCGGCACCACGATGCTCGAAACCACCGTGACGCAGCGGCGCACCACACAACTCGCGACATTCTCGGCGCTGATCGACCACGCCATCTGGTTTCACCGGCCTGCGGATCTGTCCGACTGGGTGCTGTCGGACCAGACTTCGCCCAGCGGTATCCACGGGCGCGGCCTGGCCACGGCCACGATGTTCAACCGGTCGGGCCAATTCGTCTGCACCGCAACCCAGGAGATCTACTTCGGCCGGGAGCGTCGGTCATCCTGAAGCCGGGTCCGCGTAGGACGCAACACTTTCCGTCGCGCCGTCCCAACTGTCGGTGAAATACCCAGTGAGGGGCCATAATTGGCCCCACATTCAGGAACGTGGGATGACCTGCGTCACGTTTGCCGCAACTCCGGGCGGTGTCGACACGATTTTTTCACGGGTCGCATCCGTCACGGTTGACGCCGAATCTGGCGATCCGCGGTTAACATCAGTCGTTTAGATGCCACCCCGGGCGACATTCCGGGTTGTTCTGCCGGCCGAACGTACGGGTGTGATCAATCGCACCCCTGTTCGGCGGGCTACGGGTTAATGTCTCGGGTGGCGTTGCAACTGACAGTGGGAGGGTATGGATGAGCGCCTATCGAACTGTGGTGGTCGGCACCGACGGATCTGATTCGTCATTGCGTGCAGTGGACCGCGCCGGTCAGATTGCCGCCGGTGCGAACGCGAAGCTTGTCATCGCCACTGCGTACTTCCCGCAGAGCGAAGACCAGCGCGCGGCCGACGTGCTCAAGGATGAGGGCTACCAGATGGCGGGCAACGCCCCGATCTACGCCATTCTGCGTGAGGCGAGCGACCGCGCCAAGGCAGCCGGCGCCAAGGACATCGAGGAGCGCCCGATCGTCGGTGCTCCCGTCGACGCGCTCGTCGAACTGTCCGAGGACGTCAAGGCTGACCTGCTGGTGGTCGGCAACGTGGGCCTGAGCACCATCGCAGGCCGGTTGCTGGGCTCGGTGCCCGCAAACGTGGCACGCCGGTCCAAGACCGACGTGCTCATCGTTCACACCAGCTAGAGCGGCTTACCAGCCGCGTTCGCGCCACGCAGTCAGGCTGGGCCGTTCGGCGCCCAGCGTGGTGTCGTCGCCGTGTCCCGGGTAGACGACGGTGTTGTCGTCATAGACGTCGAAGACCTTGCTGGTCACATCGCCCAGCAAGGTTTCGAAATCACCCGGCTGCCAGGTTTTGCCAACGCCTCCCGGAAACAGGCAGTCACCGGTGAACAGGTGCGTCACACCGTCGGGTGAGTTCAGGGCGAGCGCGACCGACCCGGGGGTGTGGCCGCGCAGGTGGATGACGTCCAGCTCGAGATCGCCGATCCGGATGGTGTCGCCGTCGGCCAGGATGCGGTCGGGTCGCACCGGAAGGGCTTCGGCGTCGAGTTGATGTGCCGCGGTCGGGGCACCTGTGGCCTCGGACACAGCCGCCAGCGCCTGCACGTGGTCGAAGTGCTGATGGGTCGTGACGATCAGGTCCAGCTTCGGCGCGTTGGCCTCGATGAGGCCCAGCAGGGCGTCGGCGTCGTTGGCGGCGTCGATGAGCAGGGTCTTGCCGGTGGATGCACACGTCACCAGGTAGGCGTTGTTGTCCATCGGGCCGACTGACGCCTTCACGATGGAGGCGCCGGGCACGGTGCGCCGTGCGGCGGTGTGGGGCTCGACATGGCCGGTGTAGGTCTCGTCGACCGTGATGTTGGGACGGGTCATGACCTCACGGTATCCGGCTTGTCGGTGGTCCCACATAGCATGGGCGTGAAGTATGCCGTGGGAAAGGAAACGCGTGGCTGACCGCCTGATTGTCAAGGGTGCCCGCGAGCACAATCTGCGAGGGGTGGACCTCGATCTGCCGCGTGACGCCCTGATCGTGTTCACCGGATTGTCCGGGTCGGGCAAGTCCTCGTTGGCGTTTGACACCATCTTCGCCGAGGGGCAGCGCCGTTACGTCGAGTCGCTGTCGGCGTACGCGCGGCAGTTCCTCGGTCAGATGGACAAACCCGATGTGGACTTCATCGAGGGCCTGTCGCCCGCGGTGTCGATCGATCAGAAGTCGACCAACCGCAACCCGCGGTCCACGGTGGGCACCATCACCGAGGTGTACGACTACCTGCGTTTGCTGTACGCCCGGGCCGGCACGCCGCACTGCCCGGTGTGCGGCGAGCGCATCGCTCGGCAGACCCCGCAGCAGATCGTCGACCAGGTGCTCGCGATGGATGAGGGCCTGCGCTTCCAGGTGCTCGCGCCCGTCGTGCGCACCCGCAAGGGCGAGTTCGTCGACCTTTTCGACAAGCTCAACACGCAGGGCTACAGCCGCGTGCGGGTCGACGGCGTGGTGCATTCGCTCACCGACCCGCCGAAGCTCAAGAAACAGGAAAAGCACGACATCGAGGTCGTGGTGGACCGACTCACGGTCAAGGCCAGCGCCAAGCAGCGGCTCACCGACTCGGTGGAGACCGCGCTGAACCTGGCCGACGGCATCGTGGTGCTGGAGTTCGTCGACCGCGAGGACGATCACCCCCACCGTGAACAGCGCTTCTCCGAGAAGCTGGCCTGCCCCAACGGCCACCCGCTGGCCGTGGACGACCTGGAGCCGCGGTCCTTCTCGTTCAACTCGCCCTACGGCGCGTGCCCTGAGTGCACGGGCCTGGGTGTCCGCAAAGAGGTCGACCCCGACCTGGTGGTGCCGGACCCGGAGCTGACGCTCGCCGAGGGGGCCGTCGCGCCGTGGGCCGTGGGCCAGTCGGCCGAGTACTTCACCCGCATGCTGTCGGGCCTCGGCGACCAGATGGGCTTCGACGTCGACACCCCGTGGAAGAAGCTGCCGGCAAAGGCGCGCAAGGCCATCCTGGAAGGCTCCGACCACCAGGTCCACGTCCGCTACAAGAACCGGTACGGTCGTACCAGGTCGTACTACGCCGACTTCGAAGGCGTGATGGCGTTCCTGCAGCGCCGCATGGAGCAGACCGACTCGGAGCAGATGAAGGAACGCTACGAGGGCTTCATGCGGGACATCCCGTGCCCGGAGTGCAACGGCACGCGCCTCAAGCCCGAGATCCTCGCGGTCACCATGGCGGCGGGGGACTACGGTGCCAAATCCATCGCGCAGGTCGCCGAGCTGTCCATCGCGGACTGTGCAGACTTCCTCAACGCGCTCACCTTGGGCCATCGTGAGCAGGCGATCGCCGGCCAGGTGCTCAAGGAGATCCAGTCGCGGCTGGGCTTCCTGCTCGACGTCGGGCTGGACTACCTGTCCCTGTCACGGGCCGCGGCCACACTGTCCGGTGGTGAGGCGCAACGCATCCGGCTGGCCACGCAGATCGGCTCGGGTCTGGTCGGGGTGCTCTACGTGCTCGACGAACCGTCCATCGGCCTTCATCAGCGCGACAACCGCAGGCTCATCGACACCCTGGTGCGGCTGCGCGACCTCGGCAACACGCTCATCGTCGTCGAGCACGATCTCGACACCATCGCGCATGCCGACTGGGTCGTCGACATCGGCCCGGCCGCAGGCGAGCACGGTGGCCGCATCGTGCACAGCGGCACCTACGACGAGCTGCTGCGCAATCCCGAATCCCTCACCGGCGCTTACCTTTCCGGTAAGGAGAGCATCGAGGTGCCGGCCATCCGGCGGCCCGCGGACAAGCGCCGCCAGATCACGGTGGTCGGAGCCAGGGAGAACAACCTCAAAGAGATCGACGTGGCGTTCCCGCTCGGTGTGCTGACCTCGGTCACCGGGGTGTCCGGGTCGGGCAAGTCGACGCTCGTGAACGACATCCTGGCTTCGGTGCTGGCCAACAAGCTCAACGGCGCGCGTCAGGTGCCCGGCCGGCACACCCGGGTCAACGGTCTCGATCAGCTCGACAAGTTGGTGCGTGTCGACCAGTCGCCGATCGGCCGCACTCCGCGGTCCAACCCGGCCACCTACACCGGCGTGTTCGACAAGATCCGCTCGCTGTTCGCGGCCACCACCGAGGCCAAGGTCCGCGGCTACCAACCCGGCCGGTTCTCGTTCAACGTCAAGGGCGGCCGCTGCGAGGCCTGCTCGGGTGACGGCACCATCAAGATCGAGATGAACTTCCTGCCCGACGTGTACGTGCCGTGCGAGGTATGCCACGGTGCCCGGTACAACCGGGAAACGCTCGAAGTGCACTACAAGGGCAAGACCATCTCCGAAGTGCTCGACATGTCCATCGAGGACGCGACCGAGTTCTTCGAGCCGATCTCGTCGATCCACCGCTACCTCAAGACGCTGGTCGACGTCGGGCTGGGCTACGTGCGGCTCGGCCAGCCCGCCCCGACGCTATCCGGCGGCGAGGCCCAACGCGTCAAGCTGGCCGCCGAACTGCAGAAGCGCTCGACCGGCCGCACGGTGTACATCCTGGACGAGCCGACCACCGGCCTGCACTTCGAGGACATCCGCAAGCTGCTCAAGGTGATCAACGGCCTTGTCGACAAGGGCAATACGGTGATCGTCATCGAGCACAACCTCGACGTGATCAAGACCTCGGACTGGATCGTCGACATGGGCCCCGAGGGCGGTGCCGGCGGTGGCACGGTCGTCGCGTCGGGCACACCGGAGGACGTGGCGGCCGACCCGGACAGCTACACCGGCAAGTTCCTCGCCGAGCTGCTCGATGTGCCTGCACCGCGGCGTAAACGCCGCAAGGTGAGCGCCTGACCCGAAAATCCGGTTGCACGCGGCCGGTGTGGTTTTCGAGACTGGCCCCATGGGCCACGTTGAGGTCGCACACATCAGCCACACGCTGCCGGATGGCCGGCAGCTGCTCGACGACGTCTCGTTCCGGATCGCCGACGGCGTCACGGCGGCGCTCGTCGGCCCCAACGGGGCGGGCAAGACCACGCTGCTGCGGTTGATCTCCGGCGACCTGGTGCCGCAGGAAGGCACGGTCGCGTACAGCGGTGGCCTGGGGGTGATGCGCCAGTTCATCGGCGGCATCCGTGATTCCACATCGGTCCACGAACTGCTGCTGTCGGTGGCGCCGCCTCGTCTGCGCGCGGCTGCGGCCGATGTCGACGCGGCCGAGCTGGCCCTGATGGAACGCGATGACGAACCCAGCCAGCTCCGCTACGCCAACGCGCTCGCCGGCTGGGGCGACGCAGGCGGCTACGACGCCGAAATCCTTTGGGACGCCTGCTGTATCGCTGCGCTCGGGATGCCGTACGAATCCTGTCGGTGGCGCCTGGTGAACACCCTGTCCGGCGGCGAACAGAAGCGGTTGGTGCTCGAGGCGCTGCTGCGGGGCCCCGACGAAGTGTTGCTGCTGGACGAGCCGGACAACTATCTCGATGTTCCGGGCAAGCAGTGGCTGGAGGAGCGGCTGGGGGAGACCACCAAGACCGTCGTCATGGTCAGTCACGACCGTGAGCTGCTCAACCGGACGGCAGAACGCATCGTTACGGTCGAGGCCCGGCACGTCTGGATTCACGGCGGCCGGTTCGAAACGTATGCCCAGGCCCGCCGCGACCGCAACGAACGCCTGGAAGAGCTGCGGCGGCGCTGGGACGAGGAGCACGCCAAGCTCAAGACCCTTGTGGTCGAGCTGCGCCAGAAGGCCGCCTACAACGACGGCATGTCGTCCCGGTACCAGGCCGCGTTGACCCGGCTGCGCAAGTTCGAGGAGGCGGGTCCACCCGAGGTGCCGCCGCGTGACCAGGACATCAAGATGCGGCTGCGGGGCGGCCGCACCGGCAGGCGCGCAGTGATCTGCGAGAACCTCGAATTGACCGGTCTGATGCAGCCGTTCGATCTGGAGATCTCCTACGGTGAGCGCGTCGCGGTGCTGGGCTCCAACGGATCCGGCAAATCACACTTCCTGCGACTGCTGACGGCCGTGGCCGACGAGTTGCCCCGTGGTGCGCTCACCGCCGAGCCCGTCGCGCACAGCGGGGTCGCGCGGCTGGGTGCCAGGGTGGCGCCGGGCTTGTTCGCCCAAACGCACGCGCGGCCCGATCTCGTCGGCCGCACGCCGTGCGAGATCGTGATGGTCGAGCACGCCAGGCTCCGGACCGACGCGATGAGCGCGTTGGCCCGCTACGAGCTGCAGGCCTGCGCCGAGCAGCCGTTCGAGACCCTCTCGGGAGGCCAGCAGGCACGCTTACAGATCCTGCTGCTCGAACTCGGTGGCGCCACACTGCTGCTGCTCGACGAGCCGACCGACAACCTCGACCTCGCCAGCGCCGAAGCGCTGCAGTACGGGCTCGCCGCGTACCAGGGGACTGTGGTCGCCGTGACGCACGACCGCTGGTTCGCGCGGTCGTTCGACCGGTTCCTGGTGTTCGGGGCCGACGGCTTCGTCTACGAGTCGCCGGACCCGGTGTGGGACGAAACCAGGGTGGAGCGCACCCGCCGTTAGCTCACGGTCTGGTAGCCCTCGAACGCGAACCAGTGCGCACCGAGCCGCTGCGCCCAGTGGATGACGTAGTTCCCGGCAGAATGGTGCACAGTGCGTGGTTCGCTGCCGTCGGCGCTGTAGGTGATGCCGTCCCAGCCGTTCTGGTCATTGCGGTAGGTGAAGTCGACGAAATTGTCGGCTCGCCGGGTGATGTATTCGATCGGGTAGCCGGAGATCTGACCCGGATTTCTCCCGAAAGCCGGATCCCTCTCGAACGCCTGCAGTGCCTGGGTAAAGGCGGGTTCTGCTGTATACCAACGCAATTGCAGCGGAACCCCGGCGTGGATGAGGAGCAGGGCCGTCAGCACCAGCGCGGGCGAGGCCACCAGGGCAAACCAGTTGCGGTGTTCGCCCGATACTGTCAGCTGACGGACGACGGCCACCAACCAGGCGAGCGTCAGTGCCATGAGCAGCAGCGCAGAGATGTCGAAGACGGCGGGTTGTTCGCCCGGGACGGTCGCCCCGTACATCATGCCGGTGAGTGCAAAGGTGACCAGAATCGGCAGCGTCCAGCCGGTGGATCGCACGATCCGTCAGCCTTTCGTCAGCGGCGACGGAAAGCGCGGTCTGACGCGTGCGCCGGCCAACCATTCGGTGAGGGCCTCGGCGCGGCGCCGCAACGCGCGGTTGCCTTCGCGCCCGATGTCTTCGAGCAGGCGCAGTTCGACCCGGCCGTCGGCATCCTGGGCCCAGCCTCCGACAACGCGGCCGTTCCACCACGCCGTCGGCCCCGCGTTGCCGTTGGAGTCGAACGCCTGGCCGCGGTGCGCACCGAGATACCAGTCCCGGTCGAACCAACCCATGGTGGTGACGTCGAGCCCCGGCAGTAGCGCCGCCCACGGCTCGACGTCCGGCTCGACTTCGAGATCGTCGGCCAACGCGTACCCGGTCACGCCGGCCAGGTCCACCTCGACCGCGCCGACGTCACGCAGGGCATGCCGCGCCCAGGTCAGGGTGTTGCCGAACCACCATTTGATGTCGGTGACGGTCGCCGGCCCGAACGTGCGCAGCCACGTGCGCACCAACTCGGCCCGCGCCACCTCGAGCGTCGGCGGGTCGCCGGGTTCGATCCAGTCGGTCATTGCCGCCCACCGTGGCCGCGACGTGGTCCAGCTGCCCTCGTTGGGGCCGCGGACGATGTC
This sequence comes from Mycolicibacterium mageritense, assembly GCF_010727475.1. Taxonomy (NCBI): domain Bacteria; kingdom Bacillati; phylum Actinomycetota; class Actinomycetes; order Mycobacteriales; family Mycobacteriaceae; genus Mycobacterium; species Mycolicibacterium mageritense. Next base: position 7,161,851 of record NZ_AP022567.1, on the reverse strand, counting down.
CCCGCGTACGCCCAGCACCGTCAAAACTCGTGGCGCCAAAGGAGTTTCCCCGCCCCAGGGCTTGCCCGGTGCGGGGTCGTGGCGCCCGGCCAGCTCAGGCAGCGCGGCACGCAGCTGCGCCGCGCCCGTCGGGCCGTGCTCGGCCAGGTACGTCAGCACGGCCGCGCTCGCGGTGTCGAGCCACTCGGCGCCGAGGCCGGCCTTCTGTGCGTCCGCGGTCAGCTTTCGGGTCTCGTTGGCCGCGACGCGGTCGCTGGCCGCGGCCTGGATCAGCGGCAGATCGCAGCTGGGCACCACCCACAGGGTGCGCCGCATCGCGAGATGCTTGACCAGCGAGCGTTTTTCGTAGAGAGCCGCGTCCAGATCGGTGACCGAGAAGTCCGGCAGGCGTGCCCACAGTGACAGGTACGGGGTCGACGGATCGGTGGCGTGCAGGCCGACGAAGGCCGCTGTGGCGTCGGCGACGGAGACGGCCGGGCCGTTCAGGAAGTGCCGCCGGGCCAGCCTGGCACGCCGCTCCGCGAGGGTGAACGACCGCACGGATCAGGCGTCGCCCTGCTCGCGCATGGATTCGCGGATCTGGCGCAGCCGTTCGGCCGCCGCCTCCTGCCGCTTCTCGTACTGCTCCTCGACCGAGCGCCCTTCGGGCGTTTCGGCTGCCAGCTCGTGGGCACCGATCGCGGTGCCGTAGCGGGTCTCGATCTTCTCGCGCACCGAGTCGAACGTCGGTACGCCTGCCGCGGTGTAGCCGGTGTCGGCAGGTTCCGAGAGCGGTCCGGGCGCCGGGGCGGGCGGGACGACCTCGCCCTCGACCGCGGCGTCCTCCTCGGCCGCTGCGCGCTCTTCGGGCGTTCCGGGCTGGGCTGGGTCGTTCGTCACGTACCCCACGTTACCTGCGACAACCGACATTTCTTGGGATCGGTAGCGCTCCGTGCCGCCAAGACTTCGTGACACGACGGAGCCATCGGGGCGACGCGAAACGAAGGGGAAGACGCAATGACGAAGAATCGGGTTATCGCGGCCACAATGGGACTGCTCGCGACCGGCGCGGTGCTGGTGGGCTGCTCGAACGACAAGCCGGCAGACCAGCCCTCCGACAAGCCCGCCGCGTCGAGCGGTGCATCGCAGGTCAGCACGGGCGGCAAGACCGAGGTCAAGGTCGGCGGCTCCGACCTGGCCGGTCTCGACCTCAACTCGGTCACCTGTGTCAAGCAGGCCGGCAAGATCAACGTCGCCAGTGCCGCGATCGGTGGCCAGCAGGGTCTCGGCGTGGTGATGACCGACGAGGCCACCCCCAAGGTCGAGTCGCTGGGCCTGGTGTATGACGGCAGCGCACTCGCGGTCAGCGAGAACATGGGCGTGAAGGTCGGTTCCGCCGAGGTCAAGGTGGACGGAGACACCTACACCATCACCGGTGAGGCCTCTGGAGCCGACATGAAGAACCCGATGGCCGGGATGATCAACAAGCCGTTCACCATCACGGTGACCTGCAGCTGAGCGTCCCGACATGGCGGGCGTGCCCGGTGCCGGGCACGCCCGCCCCTTTTGTATGGTGCAAAAGGTGACCATAGTCGGGGATCTGCATCGCGCCCGTCAGCTCGCGCTCGCGGCCGATGAAGATTCGGCCCGGGAATTGCTGGTGTCGCTGCTGCCCGTGATCGAGCAGGCCGACCGCGACGACTATGCGCTCGAGGTGTTCGCCCAACTCGGCGAGATCTACCTGGTGCGCACTGCGTATGACGGTGTGGTGGAAAGCATTTCCCGCATCCGGGACTGCCTGGCGATCTACACCGCCGTCCGTGCGGGTCAACGACCAGATCTGGCCGGACAGGTCAGCATGTCCGACGCCGAGGTCGACCACATGATCTGCCGGTACAACCGACGGGCGGAGTTCCTCGAAGCAGGACTGGCCGCGGCGCGTGGCGATCATGACAGTGCCGCAGCGCATCTCGCGGCACTGATCGCGACGGCAGGGGATTTCCGGGATCTGGCCGACGAACACCGCAATCTGACCTGCCACACCAGGATCCTGCTCGCCACAGCGCTCTGCGACGACGATCTCTACGCCGCGTCGGTCCCGCTGTGGTCCGAGGTGCTCGACGTCCTCGAGGGCTACGTCGCGCCGGGAACCGGCGACGCCGAGACCGATTACCTGTTCGTTGCCGGCGCACTCGGCTACAGCCGGTTCTGCATCGAGTCGGGGCGACTCGATGAGGCCGCGCCGTGGTTGCATCGGGCCGGTGCCCGCGCGCAGGCCAGGGGCTGGCGACTCGCGTCCGCCCGTGCGCAGCTGGAACAGGCCGCTGCCTGCTGGTCGGGGGGCGCGTACGCCGAAACCCAGGATCTGGTCACCGAGGCCTACCCGGTGATCGCCGAACATGCTCGCGCGCACGATGTTTCACGAAGCTGGCTGTATTTCGGGCTGATCCGGTTGGGTATCGGCAGGCTGCGCGAGGCCGATCAATGCTGGGAACATGCCGAGAGGCATTGGCGCGAGATCGAGCGACCTCTCTACATCCACCGGATTCTGCTGCAGCGCAGCTGGATAGCCCTTTTTCGCGGCCTGTTCGACGACGCGATCGCGATGGTGGACGAGGCCAGAAAGCTCCTGGACGCCTCGCCGCGGCACAGCTGGCTGCAGTATGCCCGGCTCGACGCACACCTCGGCAACATCTGGCGGGCCGATGCGCTCGCGGAGATGGGGTTCGACGGGCTCGGTAAACCCGGGCAGAGCTGGGAACAGGTCGAAGCCCGGCACGCAGCGGGAACCGGTTGGTACAACTGCCGCCCGGGTAGTCGCAAGTACCGCCGCGCGATGGTCAAGCTCGATCGCGCCGCCGACCTGAAAGTGCCCGCTGCGTTGGCGGTGGATTCGGTGCGCTACACGATCACCGACGCCGGAGCCCGAGCCCGCTGGGCGCACAGCGTATCGGCTCCGCTGCTGGCGGGCGCGTTCGCGGTGGCCTGGGAATCGGACAACACGGAGCTGATCTGCGAGCTGATCGAATATCACAGCGCGCGCGGCACGTTCAGTACCGACGGGGCCGCCGAAGCGGGCCCGGCACAGTCCGTCGACTGGGCCGACACAGCCACCGGTGCGGTGCCCGTGGAAGCCGAACTCGCACCGCAACTCGCCGTCGCGGCCGCGGCGGCACCGGTCCTGGCCGACGGTGCGCTGACCCGGCTCGGACCGCTGCCTCCGTTGCGGATGGACCCGAGTTCGGGGCCGATCCTGAGCCGCTACCGGGAGCTGGCGCGACAACGTTACGGTCGTGACGTGACTGCGCCCGGCGCGGAATGGGCGACGTGGCCATGACGCATACCCTGGTGCTGCGGTTGGCTGAAGTCGGCATCGCGACGTATGCGAGCCTGCGCGTTGTAGGGGCACCGGAACGCTCGGTCACCTGGGTGATCGAGGAACCCAACCTGCAGGCTGTCGAGGCCGCACTGAACTCCGCGTTGCCAGATCCGGTCGGGTCCGAAACGCCTGCGGAGGCTATCGAACGGGCCGTGACCACAGGAGCATTCGCGGACCCCAAGGCTGAATTCGAGCTTGCGCAGCTGCTCGGAGCCCAGTTGATCGGCGCCGACGGCTGGAAGTTGCTGGCGGACTGTGTCGAGTCGCCGCGGCCTGTGCTGTTCGTGTCGCCGAGCCCGTCGCTGGGCCGGGTGCCGTGGGGCCAGCTGGCCATGCCGGGACCGCACGGTTTCCGCCTCATGGAGCTGGTCGACGTGCTGATGGCGGTGCCGCCCAACATTGTTCATGCACCGCGCCAGGTATCCGATTGGCAGGACCGGCGCGATCATCCGCCGGTGCTGCTGCTCGATCCGCGGATACCGGGGCAGCGACCGGATTCGCCGCTGGGTTCGGTGCTCGGCAGACCGTCGCCGGACACGGTGCTGTCTCGGCATTTCGGCAACCTGATCGATGAGGGCGTGCTTCCGGCAGTGACCGACGCCGTCGAACTGTTCCGGCGCACCGACACCGACCGTCGCTGGCTGGCCGAGGTGTGTGCACAAGAGCCGTCCCGGTTGCTCTACGTCGGTCATGCCAGCGCGGCCGACGGCGACGCCGGGCATGCCGACCGCGCTGCGTTGCATCTGGCCGAGGACCGGCCGCTCACCGCGGGCGAGGTGATCTCGGCCGGGGTGCCGATCCCGCCGCGGGTTGCGTTGCTGGCGTGCGCTTCCGGCGGTGACTACCGGTTCGACGAGGCGGCCGGACTGGTGGCCGCGATGATCCTGGGGGGCGCGCAGTTGGTCACTGCGACGCTGTGGTCGCTTCCGACCACAGCGGGGTTCCGGATGTTCGGGACGGCCGAGGCCGATCTGATGGCGGACACCATCGTCGGTGTCGACCTGGCACACCGTGGCGACGACGCGGGCCGCGCGGTCAACCGGTGGCAGCGGGCCCAGATGCGGCGGTGGCGGGACGGCGATCGTGCGGCAAGCCCCCTGCATTGGGCCGCGGTGGCCAGTTTCGCCGTCGACGGTGTGCGATGAGCCGCTCAGCAGGGCGAGACGCACACCGCGATGGTGCCTTCGTCGCCGGGCCGGTAGTACGCGTCGATGACGCTGCCGGGCGAAACCTTCGCCAGTGAAGACGCCGGAATCAGCGCGGTCTCGGTCGCCGGGAACTGGCCGCCGCCGGGCCTGGTGACCATGAGGTCGAGCTCGACCTCGCGATAGTCCTCGCGTGCCGTCCCGGTGGCCCGCATGCCCGTGACGACGCCGCGTGACCGGGTGCCGTGCCGGATCAGTGCCAGCTGTGCACTGGTCATCAACCCTTTGCGGATCAGCATGTGGTCGAACTCTGCGACCAACTCCTCGATCGTGACGAGGCGCTCGGTTGCCTCGTCGTCGGGCCGCGCGCATCGTCGGCGGCGCGCCGCGGACAGGACGGCACCTGCGGCACCGCCGCAGATGAAGCAGACAACGGTGAGCATCAGGGCGTCGGTCATCGCACCAGGGTCAGGCTCGCACAGCGCTACCGAACCCAACTTTTGGACCCGTGGCTCTATCCTGGTGCCGATGAGCATCGGGTCGGAAGCAGCGCCGGGTGCCCGGTCGCGTTCGGACCAGCAGGCGGACCAACCCCGCCGCGCCGTGATCGACCGGGCTTGGCGCGCTGTCGGTCCCGGTGTCGAGGTGCTCAGCGGTGATGACGGTGGGCCGCTGCGCCGCACCGTCAAACGCATCATCGACCCTCTGGTTCTGCGGCTGCGCAGCAACACCCAGTTCTCCGCGCCGGTGCTCGGTCCGGATGTCGCCGCGGCGATGTACGAGACGATCGTCGGGCAGGCCGCGCAGTTGCGGGCGGCGGCCGCGTGGTTCGTCGTCCTCAAACAGGAGCGCCGGGCACAACGCATCACCACCGGCAACGCGCAGGAACTCTATTTCCCGGTGTGTTTCGAGCTCGCCGTGACCCAGGGCCCGCCCGGCGGCCGGCAGGCCGCGGCCGCGGTGCTGCGCGAGATCCACCACGGCCGCGACCGCACCGCGATCGAGGTGCTCAACGAGCATGTGGGCGATCCGCAGGTGATCACGCGGTTGCGGCGGCAGCTCGAACGCAGCTGGCGCGACGTGCAGCCGACGAACGCCATCACCGGACCGTTTTTCGCCGGGCTGGCGACAGTGCTCGGCCCCGCACCCAGCCACCGCGCCGAGATGGCCCGGCAGCGCGTGTGGTCGGCGCTGATCGCCGATGCGACGCCGTACAACCTGGGCGCCAAGGCGCGGCTGGCCGATTCCGGCCTGCCCTGGTCCATCGTCGAGATCGGACTGAGTTCCATTACGCCCCAAGCGCCGCCGTCGATCGACGGGAACGCCGCCGGTGATCGCCCGCTGGATCGCAGCGTGGTCGACCGCGTGCGAGCCACCCTGCGGCGCGCACTCGACCGTGACGAACTGCCCGATGTGCCGCTGCTGTGCGCCGAGGAGGTCGACCGGGCCTGCGCCCCGTGGGGCTTGCTGACCGAGGACAAGCAAGCCGGTCTGCTGACCGGCGTCGAGGTGGCCAACGAGCTGAAACCGCTTGAGGTTTCGGCGCGGCCGCGCCATGAGCTGACGGCTCGGATCCAGGCCCGCCTGGCCAAGGAAGCCTATGTGCTGCACGCGCGCCGCTATCTCGCCGATGGCTCCGCGATCCATCCCCGCCAACAACAGGTGGTCGACGACTTGGCGGTGTTCGCGCGTCCCTACCTGAGCAGGCTGTGGGCCCGCTTGCATGGCCGCGACGTCTGGCAGGAATCCTGCGAGGATGTCGACGACGTCCGGGCGCTGCTCGAAGGCGTGGCGCGGTCGGTGAGCCTCGACCACCGGCAGCGCATCAAGGCCATGCTGGAATTGCAGGTGTCGGGATGAGATTGGCCGCCGAATCGGGATTGTGGGCCACGGGTGCCGCGCCGGCACCCGGACCGCTCGCCGCGGTGCTTGAGGTCAGTGGCGCCGTGCTGAGCTGGATCGTCGACGCCCCGGTCGGCGAGCCACCGGTGATCACCTTCACCGACCATCGCCGGGCCGACTGGCTGTGGCGCGTGATCGGCGAGGCCGGCCATGTCGCGCTCGCCGAGGCATTGCAGTACCGGGATCCGGCCGAACCGGTCGAGGTGCCGGGCGTGAGCGTGCTGCCCGGCTCGGCGGATTCCTTGCGGCGGTTGGCCTTCGGGCATTGGTTGCGACGCTGGTGGCCTGCCAGCGTCCGCGACGCCATCACCGCGCTCGATCCCGCGGTGCTCGATGCCGAGCTTGCGGTGCTGACGGTGGGAGCCGAGGACTTCTTCGCCGACGACACGTTCGATTCGGACGTGACGGGCCTGCTGGCGCCGCACCTGGCGACGCTGGACAGCCTTGCCCGCGAAGGTGATCCGCGGATCACCGAGCTGGTTGACAAGTGCCGGAACATCGCCGACGACATCGGGCTGCCATGGACGGTGACGGTGGGCACACCGGCACGCCGCGACGACTACGCGTTGGCGGCAGCCGGCGGTGCGGGTGCGGCGGCCGACCGGTCGGCGATCGCCGCGGGGGTCGCCTCGGTCAGGTGGTCGGCGGTGCCACCGGGCGTTTTCGACGCCGCGGAGCACACCGTGGACTGGACTGTCCGCGCGGGTGCCGACGCGGTCGATGCCGTTGTGCAGGCGGCACTCTCCGGTCCCGATCAGGCGGCGGGCATCGCGGCGACCTTGCGGTGCGGCTCGTGGCACGGCTCCGGCGTGTTCGACGCGGCGGGTCGCGCGACGCTGCCGATTCTCGACGCCGACGGCACGCCGCTGCTCGAGGCGCAGGCGTGGAACACGGACTGGTCGGCGGCCGAACTCACGGTGGGCGCCGGGGCGGGGGAGCCCGCCGAGACCCGTGCCCGCGTGCGCGCGCTGGCCCGCGCGCGACTCGCGGAACCTTCCGACGACGCTTTCCTGGCCGAGCTCCTGGCGGCCGAATCCGACTACTGACGCGCTATTTCGCGGCGGTCTGGACGATGGTCGCCGACGTCGACGACTGCGGCAGTCCCGTCGCAGGCACCTGCGGGGTGCCGATGGCACCCGCCAGCCAGGGCAGCGCGGCCGCGAAGGCGTGCGACGCGAACGGCCAGTCGTGGGTACCGGGCTGGCTCACCACCGCACACGCGATGCCGTGCTTGGAGCCGAGCGAGCACAGCGCGTCCGCGGCCTTGGACTGGTCGCTCACCTTCGTCGCGGTCTTGGTCACCCCGGTTGCGTCGTTCACGTCGAACCAGCCCGCCACGCCCTGGTACTGGCCGTGCCGCGTGATCACGGTTGCCGGGTCGAACGCCTCCCACGCCGCGGTCTTTCCGCCGAACAGCCGGTCGACGGTCTGAGCCTTGGTGCCGGAGTTCGGCCCGGCGTCACCTGCGATGTCGACGAACGCGCTGAACAGCTCGGGGTGCATGACAGCCAGGTCGACCGCGCACGTGCCGCCCATCGACCAGCCCACGATGCCCCAGTTGGCCGCGGCCGGGCTCACGCCGTAGTGGGCGTCCATATACGGCACAACGTCTTTGGTGAGGTGGTCGGCCGAGTTTCCGCGGGGTCCGTTGACGCATTCGGTGTCGTTGTTGAAGGCCCCGCCGGGGTCGACGAACACCAGCACCGGTGCGTATCCCTCATGGGCACGGGCGAAGTCGTCCATGGTCTTGACGACATTGCCGGCCCGCATCCAGTCGGCGGGGGTGTTGAACTCTCCGCCGATCATCATGACGGTCGGCAGTTTCGGTGCGGGGTTGCTCGCGAACCAGGCGGGTGGCAGATAGACGTATTCACCCCGGTGGCGGAACCCCGATGCGGTGTTCGGAATCTCCACGGGCACCACCGTGCCCTGGGCCGGGATGGTGCCCTCGCGCTTCCACGCGGTCACCGTCACCTCGTCGGTCTGGTCGGGCAGCGGTCCCGCCGTCAGCTGACTCCACGCCGTCTGGACCCACGGGAAGTAGCCGACCCACAGGTTGAGCGCCAGGGCCGCGCACAGCAGGCTCATCGGCACCGCAAGCGTCGAAACCCCGCGTCGCCACCACCGGCTGGTGCGCCAGCCCGCGATGAGAACCACGACCGCCGCACCCGTCAGCGCCACCCACACCCACAGCGAGCGTGGCGCCGGGTTGCTGGTGTCGGACAGGCCCTGCGCCTCGATGTACCAGTAGGTGGCCGCGGCCAGCACACCGCCGATGCTTGCCGCGAAGGGGAGCCAGATCAACCGCCACCGCCGGCTGCGCCAGCCGATCGCCGCGATCAGCACCAGGGCGGTCACGACCTGCACTGTCGTGGGGACCCAGCCGTGCATCAGGGACAGATGGTGGTTGAAGGTCACGGCAACATCGTGGCTGCCGATCCTTGCGGTTGGCTGTGAGCTGCCTGCTAACGAGGTTTGGCGAGCGGGAACGGCAGCGTCTCCCGGATACTGCGGCCCGTGATGAGCATGACCACGCGGTCCACTCCCATTCCGAGGCCGCCGGTCGGCGGCATCGCGTACTCCATCGCCTGCAGGAAGTCCTCGTCGAGCTCCATCGCCTCCGGATCGCCGCCTGCCGCCAGCAACGACTGCTCCTGCAGCCGGCGGCGCTGTTCGACGGGGTCGGTCAGCTCGCTGTAGGCCGTGCCGAGCTCGACGCCCCAGGCCACCAGATCCCACCGTTCGGCAACCCCGGCGATGCTGCGGTGCGGTCGAGTCAACGGCGAGACCGAGGTGGGGAAGTCCTTGTAGAACGTCGGCTCCTCGGTGCGGTCCTCGACCAGGTGCTCGTACATCTCCAGGACCACGGCGCCGGCGTCCCAGTGCGTCAGGTACGGGATCGCCGCGGAATCGCACAGCCTGCGCAGCGTGTCGACGTCGGTGTCGGCCGTGATGTGTTCGCCGATGGCCTCCGACACCGCATCGTGCACGGTCTTGATGGCCCACGGTCCGGAGATGTCCACGGGCTCCAGCACACCGTCGGCGCGTGGTCGAAGGAACACCTGCGCACCGTTGGCGGCCTGGGCCGCGTTCTGGATGAGCTCGCGGCAGCCGTCGATCCACACGTTGTAGTCGGCGTGTGCCTGGTAGGCCTCCAGCAGCGTGAACTCGGGATTGTGGCTGAAGTCCACACCCTCGTTGCGGAACGCCCGGCCCAGCTCGAAGACCCGCTCGACGCCCCCCACGCAGAGTCGCTTGAGGTACAGCTCCGGCGCGATCCGCAGGTACAGGTCCAGGTCGTAGGCATTGATGTGGGTGAGGAACGGTCTGGCGTTCGCGCCACCGTGGATCTGCTGCAGGATCGGGGTCTCCACCTCAAGGAAACCCTTGGCGTACAGGGTTTCCCGGATGGCGTGCAGAGCGCCGCTGCGGGCCCGGATCAGCTCGCGGGCCTCGGCGTTGACGGCCAGGTCGACATACCGCGCGCGCACCCGGGCCTCCTGATCGGTGAGGCCCTTCCATTTGTCCGGCAGCGGGCGCAGGCATTTCCCGATCAGCCGCCAGCTGTCGACCAGCAGCGACTGGGCGCCTTTGCGGCTGTAGCCCATGCAGCCGGACACCTCGATCAGATCCCCGAGGTCGATCGACGCCGTGAAGTCCGCGGTCGATCCGTCGGCCAGGCGTGAATTGTCCAGCAGCAGTTGCACTTCGCCGGACCAGTCCCGCAGCTGGGCGAACAGCACGCCACCGTAGTCGCGGACGCGCAGGATCCGCCCGGCCACCGTCACGTGCTCGCCGTCCGCGGCCAGGGCCTGCGCGACGGTGTGACTCGGCGCCTCGCCGACCGGGTAGGCGTCGACGCCGTTGGCCTGCAATGCCTTGAGCTTGGCCAGCCGCACGCGGACCTGCTCGGGCAACCGCTCCTCGGGATCCGGCTGCTCCGTGGGCAGGCCGGTCAGGTCGGGCGCGCTGCCGTCGTGGTGCAGCCGTCCCGATTCGACCAGGTTCGCCGGTGCGGCGACGTGCTCACCCGTGTGCTGTTTGTTGCGCCGCGAGAACGGCAGCACCAGGAAGCCTTCGGCGATGACCGAGGCTACGCCGACCCGTGGGATTAGCCGGGCGTCTTCGTAGCACGCATAGCGCGGCACCCACTCGGGCTGATACTTCATGTTCGAGCGGTACAGGGTCTCCAGTTGCCACCAGCGGGAGAAGAACACCAGCAGCGCGCGCCACAACCGCAGCACCGGGCCCGCGCCCAGCTGGGCGCCCTGCTCGAACGCCGACCGGAACATCGCGAAGTTCAGCGAAATGCGGCTGACACCAATGCCTTCCGCTTGCATACAGAGTTCGCTGACCATCAGCTCGATGGTGCCGTTTGGCGACTTGGGGGACCGGCGCATGACGTCGAGAGACACGCCGTTGGTGCCCCACGGCACGAGTGAGAGCAATGCGACCGCTTCATCGTTCTGCACGGCCTCGACCAGCAGGCAGTCCCCGTCGGCGGGGTCGCCGAGCCGGCCGAGTGCCATCGAGAAGCCGCGTTCGGTCTCGGTGTCGCGCCACGCGTCTGCCCGATTGATCACGTCGGCCATCTCGGCGCCGGACAACTCGCGGTGCCGGCGGATGCGTACCGTCGTCCCGGCCCGGCGGGCCCGGGTCACGGCCTGGCGCACCGCGCGCATGTCGGGGCCCGACAACCGGAAGTTGTCCGGGTGCAGGATCGCCTCGTCACCGAGCTGCAGCGCGTTGAGCCCGGCGGCGCGGAACGCCTCGGCCGCCGCCGAACTCGCGCCCATCACGCCCGGCGCCCAGCCGTAGGTCTGGCACAGCTGCAACCACGCATCGATGGCCTGCGGCCAGGCCTTCGGGTCGCCCAGCGGATCCCCACTGGCCAGGCACACGCCGACCTCGACGCGGTAGGTGATCGCTGCGCGGCCGTTGGGGGCGAACACCACCGACTTGTCGCGGCGGGTCGCGAAGTAGCCGAGCGAGTCGTTCTTGCCGTACAGCTCCAGGAGCCCACGGATGGCCGACTCGTCCTCGCCCGTGAGGGCATTCGTGGCACGCTGCGACTGGAACAGCACGATGGCTGCGGCCATCAGCGCCAGCGCGCCGAACAGACCGAAGATCGCGTTGAGGAACGTGTGCGAGTAGCCCTCGAAGGTCTCGGTGGGGACGGTCGCGAACCCGCTGACGCGGTTGACGGCATAGGGCAGTCGCCACTCGGGCTCCAACGTTCCGGGGAACATCTCCAAAAGGCCCCATGCCGCGAGGATGCCGACCGCCATGCCGGCGAGCAGCACCACGGCCGATTTCAGCAGCGCACCGCGGCGCACCCTGGCCCAGAACTGGTTGCGGGCCAGTAGCAGGAACACGATGGCCGCGACGTGGAGCACCAGGCCGATGACCTCGCCGATGTCATCGGCGACCGGGTCGCCACCGGTCGCGAGGTCGCCGAGGTTCCAGCCGACGGCGCCCACCATGTAGAGCACCAGGATCCACCACGCGATGCGTTTGCGGGCAGCCAGCGCCGCGGCCAGCAGGGCCAGCACGAACGCCCACGCAAAGCTGGTGTCGGGGAAGTTGAAGACGTAGTCGTTGACGAACTCGCGTGGCACCCGGATGACCCAGCGCACGGTCTGCGAGACGCTGGCGATCAGCGACAGGGTCGCGATGACGCCGACGGTCCAGCCCGCTGCCGCGGGTACCCAGGCAAATCTGGAACTAGGCCGCACCCCGGGACGAGTGACGCGGCTCGTAACGGTCATATGCCGGGAGGATAGGCGCTGAAACCGGGAAAAAGTTGGAACGCGCCTGGACTGCGGTGTTTGCGCCGCTACCAGACCGGTCCGGTGTACTTCTCGCCCGGGCCGTGGCCGGGTTCGTCGGGGGCCGCACTGGCTTCGCGGAAGGCCAGTTGCAGGCTCTTGAGGCCGTCGCGCAGCGGCCCCGCGTGCAGCCCGAGGTACTCCGCCGATGACGTCACCAGCCCGGCCAGCGCCGTGATCAGGCGGCGGGCCTCGTCGAGATCGCGGTGCGGGCTGTCGTCGGGATCCTCGGACGACAGCCCGATCTTCTCGGCCGCGGCGCTCATCAACATGACCGCCGCCCGGGTGATCACCTCCACGGCGGGGATCTCCGCGAGCTCACGAACCTGGGGTTGCGTTGGATCGGGCGTTTCGATCGGATCCGTCATAACTGGTAGAGTGTCATGCGCGACCGTCCCGGCGTACGCCAGGACAGTAAGTGGAGTCCCACTCCCACCGCTGACCATACCGGTACAGCGGTCCGGTCACCGGCATCCACGGATGCCGGTTCTGTGCTCCAGAAGTGGAGGTGCAGGCGGCGCGAGCCGTGATCGGTCGGCATTGGGCCCTGCTGTGAGCAGGGCTTTTCTGTTGATTGGGGTTGGGTCTCTTCGCCAGACCAACATAGGAGGCCCCATCAGCACTGAGACCCGCGTCAACGAGCGCATCCGCGTACCCGAAGTCCGCCTGATTGGACCAGGTGGTGAGCAGGTAGGCATCGTGCGCATCGAAGACGCCCTCCGCGTCGCCGCGGACGCCGATCTCGACCTTGTCGAAGTTGCCCCGAACGCCAGACCGCCGGTCTGCAAGATCATGGACTACGGCAAGTACAAGTACGAGACGGCTCAGAAGGCGCGCGAGTCTCGCAAAAACCAGCAGCAGACCGTCGTCAAGGAACAGAAGCTGCGTCCCAAGATCGACGATCACGACTACGAGACGAAGAAGGGCCACGTGGTCCGCTTCCTCGAAGCCGGGTCCAAGGTCAAGGTGACCATCATGTTCCGCGGACGTGAGCAGTCGCGGCCCGAGCTGGGCTACCGGCTGCTGCAGCGGCTGGGCGCCGATGTCGCCGAGTACGGCTTCGTCGAGACGTCAGCCAAGCAGGACGGCCGCAACATGACGATGGTGCTGGCACCGCACCGCGGCGCGAAGACTCGCGCCAAGGCCGCGGAACAGGCTGAGCGCCCTGGCGGGCAGCCGGCCACCGAAGAACCAGACGCCACGTAGAACCACACCAAGACAGAACTGAGGATCCATGCCCAAGGCGAAGACGCACAGCGGAGCATCGAAGCGCTTCCGCAAGACCGGGACCGGCAAGATCGTGCGCCAGAAGGCCGGCCGCCGCCACCTGCTTGAGCACAAGGCCACCAAGCGCACCCGCCGGCTGGACGGCCGCACCGTGGTTGCCGCCAACGACACCGGCCGCGTCAACAAGATGCTCAACGGCTAGTACCGCCGCTCCCGATACCGAAACGATAGGAACACCCCCATGGCACGCGTGAAGCGCGCACTCAACGCCCAGAAGAAGCGGCGCACCGTACTGAAGGCCTCGAAGGGCTACCGCGGCCAGCGGTCCCGCCTGTACCGCAAGGCCAAAGAGCAGCAGCTGCATTCGCTGACCTACGCCTACCGCGACCGTCGCGCCCGCAAGGGCGAGTTCCGCAAGCTGTGGATCTCCCGCATCAACGCCGCGGCCCGCGCCAACGACATCACCTACAACCGGCTGATCCAGGGCCTCAAGGCCGCCGGTATCGAGGTGGACCGCAAGAACCTCGCCGAGATCGCCGTGAGCGACCCGGCTGCGTTCACCGCGCTGGTCGAGGCCGCCAAGGCTGCCCTGCCCGAAGACGTCAATGCGCCATCCGGAGAGGCCGCCTGACGCTCACCGAGCGTTCTGCCCGAGTGGCGGCTGCGGTCAAATTGCACCGCCACGTCGGGCGCCGCCGCGCCGCACGCTTCCTTGCCGAGGGACCGAACCTCGTCGAGGCCGCGTTGCGGCGCGGACTTGTTTCCGAGGTCTTCGCGACCGAGGCCGCACTCGACCGGTTCGGCTCGCTGCTGGACGGTGCACCCGTGCAGCTGGTGACCGACCGCGCGGCAAAGGCGTTGTCGGACACCGTGACCCCGGTCGGTCTGGTGGCGGTCTGCCGGCTACCCGAGACCTCGCTCGACGACGTTCTCGCGAGTGCACCCCGGTTGGTGGCGGTCGCCGTGGAGACGTCCGAACCGGGCAACGCCGGCACGCTGATCCGCTTGGCCGACGCCATGGGTGCCGACGCCGTGATCCTGGCCGGCAACAGCGTCGACCCCTACAACGGCAAATGCCTGCGATCGTCGGCCGGCAGCATCTTCGCGCTGCCCGTCGTGCAGGCGCCCGACACCTACGAGCTTCTCGCGGGCCTGCGCAGCGCGGGCCTGCAGGTGCTGGCCACCACGCTCGACGGTGAAACCCCGCTGCCCACAGCCGATCTGACGAAGCCGACGGCGTGGCTGTTCGGCTCGGAGGCGCACGGCCTTGCGGCAGACGTCGCCGCCGCGGCCGATGCCCGCGTCCGGATTCCCATGCGGGGCAGCGCCGAGAGCCTCAATGTCGCGGCCGCCGCATCGATCTGTCTGTACGAGAGCGCGCAGGCGCTTCACCCTTGACGCCGAGCAGACGCGCGCGTACCCCAAAATGTCGCGTTTGGGGTACGCACGCGTCTGTTCGCGGGGAAACGGCCTAGATCACCAGCCAGATCAGCCCCGCCATCGCGAAGCCGACCACCGACAGGATGGTCTCCAGCACGGTCCAGGTCTTCAAGGTGTCCTTGACCGACATGTTGAAGTACCGCGACACGATCCAGAAGCCGCCGTCGTTCACGTGGCTCGCGATGATCGACCCGGCGGACACCGCAACCACGATCAGAGCGATCTGGGCTGGACTGTAATTGCCTGCACCGATCGACGTTTCGATGATGCCCGCGGTGGTGACGATCGCGACCGTCGCCGAGCCCTGCGCGATCCGCAGCGCGCAGCTGATCAGATAGGCGGACAGGATGACGGGCAGTCCGATCGCGGTCATCGAGTCGGCGAGGGCCTGACCGATGCCGGTTGCGCGCAGCACTGCGCCGAAGAACGCGCCGGCACCCACCACGAGCAGGATCATGCCGACCGGGCGCAGCGACGCCGCGGAGATCTTGGCAAGCTCGGCCGCGGAGACACCCCGCCGGATTCCCAGGAGATACAACGAGAGCAACACTGCGATGGTCAATGCGATGGCCGGGGTGCCGACGAGGGTGAGCACCGCCAGGAGCCGACCGCTGTCGAGCATGACATCGGCGACAGTGGCGGCCAGGATCAGCACCATCGGTGCCAGGATGATGAAGGCGATCAACCCGATCGACGGGGGATTGGTGGTATCTGCCTCGTCCTCTTCGGGAACGAACTCCTCGGGCACCTCGACCTGGATGCGTTTGCCGATCCACGAACCCCACGCGACACCGCTGACGAACCAGGCCGGGATGCCGCACGCGAGACCCATGATGATGATCCACCCGAGGCTGACGTGCAGCAGACCGGCCGCCGCGACCGGACCGGGGTGCGGCGGCAGGAACGCATGCGTCATCGACAGGCCGGCGAGCATCGGCAGCGCGTACATCACCATCGACTTGCCGCCCCGCTTGGCCGCCACGTACACCAGCGGCGCGAGGATGAAGATGCCGATGTCGAAAAACACCGGGATGCCTAGCACCAGACCCGTGACGCCCATGGCCAGGGGAGCGCCCTTGGGGCCGAACAGGTTCAGCAATCGCGTGGTGAGCACGTCAGCCCCACCGGATCGTTCCAGCATCGCCCCGAGCACGGTGCCGAGACCGATGATCACCGTGATGTGGCCGAGGATGCTGCCGAAGCCCTTCTCCAGCAATGAATCCGCGGCCTTGGCGGGGGTGCCGACCAGGTCGCTCACCGGGATGCCCGCGACGAGCGCGACCGCGACGCTCACCACGATCAACGCGATGAACGGCTCGAGCTTGAGTCTGATGATCAGCAGCAGCAATACCGCGATGGACACTGCGGCCAGCGTCAGCAGCCCCGCGGTGTCGTGTTGCAGCCAGT
This sequence comes from Mycolicibacterium mageritense, assembly GCF_010727475.1. Classification (NCBI taxonomy): domain Bacteria; kingdom Bacillati; phylum Actinomycetota; class Actinomycetes; order Mycobacteriales; family Mycobacteriaceae; genus Mycobacterium; species Mycolicibacterium mageritense. The sequence continues at coordinate 7,145,544 of NZ_AP022567.1, read as the reverse complement.
TCACGAATGAGGTCATGAATGCTCCCGGCGTGGGTTCGGAGTGGGGCGATGGGGTCAGTCGGTCAGCGCGTCGACGAAAGTGCGTGCCCGGCTGGTGATGTCGGACCAATCGCCCGCGGCGACCGCGGCTGGCGGTACGACGCCGGTGCCGGCGCACACCGCAAGCGCGCCGGAGTCGAGGTAGGTGCGCGCGTTCTCGGCGGTTATCCCGCCCGACGGCAACAACTCGACCTCGGGATACGGACCATGCAAGTCGGACAGATACTTCGGCCCGACGCTGCCGGCCGGGAAGATCTTCACGGCGGCCGAGCCGAGATCCACGGCGGCGGCCACCTCGGTGGGAGTCAGCGCGCCGAGGAAGACCGGTATGCCGTTGGCCACCGCGACCGCGGCGACGTCGGGGCGCAGGCCCGGGGTGACCAGGAAACGCGCCCCGGCGTCGATCGCTGCGGCGGCCTGGTCGCCGGTCATCACGGTACCCAGGCCGAGCAGGATGCCTGCGGCGGAAACCGCGTCGGCGCACCGCCGTACGTGATCCAGCACGCCCGGGGTGGTGAAGGTCAGTTCAACCGTGCGGATGCCGCCTGCGGCGATCGCGTGGCACAGGTCGGCGGCGTCGGGAATCGTGTCGGCCCGCACCACGGTCAGGACGCGGTCCTCCCGCAGAATCTCCAGCGCAGTCATCGCACACCTCCATCGGCACCGCGGCGCAGCGATCGCCCCGCCGTCACACCGGTGAGTTCGCCGTCGTCGAGCGCCAATTGGCCGCGCACGAAGACGTGGGTGAAGCCCGCCGCGGCCTGGCGGGGCTGGTCGAAGGTTGCGGTGTCGGCGACCGTGTCCGGGTCGAACAGCACCAGATCCGCGGCGTAGCCGGGACGGATGAAGCCGCGGTCGACGAGCCGCAGCCGGGTGGCGGCGCGGCCGCTGAGGTGGCCGACGCACTCTTCGAGCGACATCAGTCCCAGATCGCGGCAGTAGTGCCCGAGATAGCGCGCGAACGTGCCCCAGCCACGCGGGTGCGGTTTGGCGCCGACCAGCAGCCCGTCGCTGCCGCCGGTGTGCCTGGGGTGCTGCATGATTGCCTGTACGTTCTCCTCGTGCCCGACGTGCTGCAGGATTCCGCTCGCGAGCTCGTCGCGGAGCAGAATGTCGATGCACACGTCGAACGGATCACGGCCCTCGGCGGTCGCGATCTGCTCGATGGTCTGTCCCACATAGTGATTGAGCTCGTCGTGGCCCACCCCGCTGATCTCGATGGTGTTCCACTCGGCGGTCACCCCGTGGCAGCCGTCGGAACCGGTGACCTCGAGGTGTTCGCGGATTCGGGTGAGCGCCTCCGGATCGGTCAGCCGGGCCAGCGTCTCCTCGGTGCTGCCTGCGGACGACCAACTGGGCAGGATCGCCGACAGCGTGGTGGCGCCGGGGAGGTAGGGGTAGGTGTCGAGGCTGATGTCGGCGCCTGCCTCGGTGGCCGCGTCGAGCAGGGCGAGCAGTTCGGGGGCCCGCCCCTTGTTGGGTCCGAAGTTGAGTGTCGTGTGAGCCAGGTGCAGCGCGCATCCCGCGCGTGAGGTCAGATCGACCATCTCCGCGTAGGCCTCCATGGCACCGGCCCCGTACGAGCGGTGGTGCGGGGAGAAGTAGCCCCCGTACTCGGCGACGGTTCGGCACAGCGCCAGCAATTCGTCGTTGTCGGCGTACATTCCGGGCGTGTAGGTCAGTCCGGCGGAGAGCCCGACCGCCCCTTCGGACATGGCCTGGCCGACGATGCGCTGCATCTCGGCGATCTGCTCAGGCGTGGCCGGAATGTCGTCCCACCCGACCACGAGGGCGCGCACGACCCCGTGTGGCACCAGATATGCTGCGTTGGTGGCGATTCCACGGTCCAGCCGGTCCAGGTAGTCACCGACCGAACGCCAGTCGAAGTCGAAATCGGAGGGGTCGGAATTCCAGCCGGCGATCTTGCGGCGCACCACGGCCAGCACCTCGGACGTGACCGGCGCATACGACAAGCCGTCCTGTCCCAGCACCTCCGTGGTGACCCCCTGGGTGATCCGCGACGGGTGGGTCGGATTGAGCAGGATCTGCAGGTCCGAATGGGCGTGCATGTCGATGAATCCCGGCGCGAGCACCAGACCGGTCGCGTCGATGACCCGATCCGCGCCGGGCGACTGCGCGGACTCGGTGTGGATCGCGGCGATCCGGCCGTCCTCGACGAGTACGTCAGCCTGATAGCGGGCAGTCTCGGTGCCGTCGATCACGGTCGCGGAGCGGATCAGGGTACGCATGGCAATCCGGCTCAGAAGTAGGTGCGCAGGAGGTCGACCACGCGGGGATCGTCACCGGACCCGTCGAGCACCGGGATCCACCGCCACTTGTCGAATGCCGTGCACGGGTGTGACAGACCCAACCGCACCACGTCACCGATCTTGAGCTCGGTCTCCGGTGGGATGGCCAGGAATGCATGCTGATCGTTGACCGCGGTGACCCGGGCCTCGCTGAGCGGACGCGCGGGTGCCCCGAGATCGTCGGCCACGAGTTGTGGCATCGGCAGTCCCTCGTCGAACGGCACGTCACGCTTTCCGGCGTCGAGCAGCGCCAAGCCGGGTTCGGGACGCGACACCACGCGAGCCCATGCGTGCATTGCGGACCGCAACCGGTAGTGCTGCGCGGCATCGCCACGGCTGAACGGTGTGATCCCGGTGTAGAAGCCGTCGTCGTGGATGACGTAGGCGCCGGCACGGACCACCACTCGCGTCCGCCCGCCGGCCAGCGGCGCCAGCACGTCCGCCACGACGTCGAAATACGCACTGCCGCCCGCGGTTACGTAGATCTCCCGGTCGGACCGGTAGTGCCCCTCGGTGTCGAGCTGTCGGTGCAGCCGGGCCATCTCCTCCAGATACTGCCGGACGCGCGACAGCGAGGGCTCGGAGTCGTCGTGTGCGAGTGCGCCCTCGTAGCCGCACACCCCGGCCGCCTCCAGGACCGCGCTGGCCGCGAGGCGTTTGGCGACGGCGGTCGCCTCGTCGACGGTTCGCGCCCCGGTCCGCCCGCCGTGTGCGCCCAGTTCCACCAGCACCGGGATCGGGCGCGGCACCGCGACGCCCGTGAGCGCGGTTTCCATGGCATCGACCGTGGCCGTCGAGTCGGCCCAGGTGAAGACTTCCAGATCGGGCTGGTCCGCGAGGGCCTGGGCCAGCCAGCGCAGCGCTGCCGGATCGACGAGGGCGTTGGCGAGAATGATGCGCCGGACCCCGAAATGCACACCGACGCGGACCTGGGCGGGCGTGGCGAGCGTGATGCCCCATGACCCGGAACGCAATTGGCGATCCCAGAGGACGGGCGACATCGTCGTCTTGCCGTGCGGAGCGAGATCGATGCCGTGCGCTGTGCACCATGCGGCCATCGCGGCGAGGTTTTCCTCGATCGCGGAATCGTCCAGCGTCAACACGGGTGTCGTGAGTGCCGACAGCCGAGGCTCGGTCGCGAGGAACTCCGCCGTCGTCAGGCCGTCCGCCGTGAGGGGCAGCGCCTTGTCCAGTCCGGTCAGCCGCTCGGCGGCCATGCCGTCGAGCGCGCGTCGATCCAGTGTCGACCCGCCGTGCGTTGTCATCATCCGTCCCGTCTGTGAACTGCTATGTTGCATATAGTGCAATCAGAGTTGCAACATGTGGTGTGATATGTCTAACATGGCCCCGGCGCCGCGTCAATCTCCCACAACCCGAAGGACGGCAGTGCAGGAACCGATCAAACGCTCCACCGATCGCGTCGCGGCTCTGGGCGAGGCCCTCGTCCTGCGGTCCGCGGCAGGCGCGGATGCCGAATTGCACCTGGCCGGCGCTCAAGCCGAATTGCACCTGGCCGGTGCGGAAGCCAACGTCGCGGCCGGACTCGTCGCCTGGGGCGTCCCCGCATCCTTCGTCGGCCGGCTCGGCGACGACGCCTTCGGCGCGCTGATCCGTTCCGAGCTGGCTGGACGCGGCGTCGACATCTCCGCCGTCGAGACCGACCCGATCAGGCCCACCGGCCACTACTACAAGATCACCGCAGCCGACGAAACGGGCGAGCTGCGCACCGAAAGTCGTTACAGCAGAGCCGGATCCGCGGCATCGGCGGTGGACCCGGGATTCCTCGACTCGGCAGCGGTCGCCTCGGTGTTCGGCCACGCCTCGGTGGTGCACTGCAGTGGCATCACCGCCGCGCTGTCCGACACCTGCCTGGCCCTGATGCACCGGCTGGTCACCGACCGGCCCGGCATCACCGGGCTGGTGAGCTTCGACGTGAACTGGCGTGAACAGCTTTGGCCCGACGGCGATCCCGCCGAGGTGATCGCCCTGGCCGACCGGGCCGACCTGGTATTGGTGGGCGGCGACGAGGCCATCCGGGTCATGGGCACCGACGACCCGGCCGCGCTGCGCCGAATCCTGCCGAACCCCGCGACGCTGGTGATCAAGGACGGTGCGCATCGCGCCATCGCAGTCGACCGCGCCGGTGCCACGATCGACGTGCCGGCCCTGAGCGTCGCCGTCGTCGAACCCGTGGGTGCGGGCGACGCGTTCGCGGCAGGCTTCCTCACCGGCGTGGTGCGCGGCGAAGACATGGCCGCATGCCTGCGCCGTGGCCACCTCGGCGCTGCGGTCACCCTCACCGTGGTCGCCGATTCGGCACCACCCCCACCTGACGAGACGGTGCACCACCTGCTCACCTGTTCGGCGCGCGAGTGGGCCGCCACGTCGGTCACCGCCGACGGCATCTCGGTGCAAGGCGTCAGCCTATGAGCCAAAGTGTCGCTCGGGCATTGCAATTGCTGATCCTGCTCGGCGAGGGATCGGCCAGCCTCGACGAGCTCGCGGCCGCCACCGGAGTCCACAAGACCACCGTGCTGCGGCTTTTGCGCACGCTGGCCGACGAACGCTTCACCTTCCGCGATCCGAACAACCGCTACCACATCGGATCCCGGATCTTCGAACTCGCCGAGCGCGGCACCGACCAGCGCGAGATCCGGCAGATCGCGTCACGGCACCTGATCGAGTTCAACCGCACCTACGGCCGCACCACGCACCTCGCCGCCATGGAAGGTGGCGAGGTCGTCTACATCGACAAACTCGAATCGCACGACCAGATCCGGATGTACTCCCGAATCGGCTTGAGCGCCAACCTCAATTCCACCGCGGTCGCCAAGGTCATCCTCGCCGACCTGCCGGATTCCCAGCTGCGGCCGATCGTGGCGGCGATGGACTTCACGCGGCGCACGGCCAACACCATCACCACCCCGGAGGCATATCTCCGGGAGATCGACACGGTCCGCGCCCAGGGGTGGGCCATGGACCGCGAGGAGAACGAGCCGTCGATCAATTGCATCGGTGCGCCGGTCCGCGGAGCCACCGGCCGGGTGGTCGCGGCGGTTTCGGTGTCGGTGCCCGACATCGTGCTGCCGCCCGAGGAGCTGCTCGAGCTGTTGGAGCCGCTGCAGGCCGTCTGCTCCCAGATCTCGCTCGACTGCGGCTATCAGCCGCGGTCCTGACCCACCACAGAAATACGACAACACAGGAGGTTGCAATGTCCGATTCACAGGTGATCCGCACCGACGCGGCGCCCGCGCCCGCCCACACCTTCAGCCAGGGCATCCGCAAAGGCGGCATGCTGCAGGTGTCCGGCCAGGGCCCGATGGATCCCGAGACCAACAAGTACATCGGCGAGGGCGACGTCCGCGCGCAGACCCGGCGCACCCTGGAGAACGTCAAGGCGATCCTGGCGGCAGGCGGCGCCGGTGTAGAGGATGTCCTGATGTTCCGCGTGTACCTCACCAAGCGCGAGGACTTCGCGGCGATGAACGAGGTGTACGGCGAATTCATCGCAGAGAACGTCAAGTCGGACCAGCTCCCGTGCCGGACAACGGTATTCGTGGACCTCCCGCACGAGGTGATGCTGGTGGAGATCGACGCGCTCGCGGTCGTGGGTTAGCCCAGCAGGCCCCGCGCCACGTGGGTGATCTGCACCTCGTTGCTTCCGGCGTAGATCATCAGCGACTTGGCATCACGCGCCAGCTGTTCGACCCGGTACTCGGTCATGTAGCCGTTGCCGCCGAACAGCTGGACCGCGTCCATCGCGACATCGGTGGCGGCCTGCGAGCAGTACCACTTGATCGCCGACGCCTCTGGCAATGAGATCGGGGTACCGCTCTGGGCCGCCTCGATGACGCGGAAAAGCATGTTGCGCACGTTCATCCGGGCGACTTCCATGTTGGCCAGCTTGAGCTGGATCAGCTGGAACTGGCCGATCTCCTGGCCCCACAGCGTGCGGCTCTTGGCATAGTCCACGCTGAGCCGCAGGCATTCCTCGATGACACCGAGGGCCATCGCGGCGACACCGATGCGCTCGGCCGAGAAGTTCGACCGCGCGCTCGCGCGGCCGTCACCGGATTCGTTGTCCTCGGTCTCGCCGAGCAGGCGATCGCGGCCCAACCGGACGTTGTTGAAGAACAGCTCACCGGTCCGCGACGAGTGAATCCCCATCTTGCGGAACGGCTTCGACTGCACGAAGCCCTCCATGCCGCGGTCGAGCACGAACGTCAGCACCTTGCGGTCACGCTTGTCGACGGTGCGATCGCCCTCGTCCAGTTTGGCGTAGACCACCACCACGTCGGCGTCCGGCCCGTTGGTGATGAACGTCTTCTGGCCGTTGAGGATGTAGTCGTCGCCGTCGCGCACCACATGAGACTTCATGCCGCCGAACGCATCCGAGCCGGAGTCGGGTTCGGTGATGGCCCAGGCGCCGATCTTCTCGTAGGTCACCAGGCCGGGTAGCCAGCGCTCCTGTTGGGCCAGCGTGCCGCGGCTCTGGATGGTCGGCACCGTGAGTCCCAGGCTCACGCCCATGCCCGTCACCAGACCCATCGACACCCGGCACAGCTCGCTGATCACCACGAAACCCATACCGGCCGAGGCGCTGCCGCCGCCGAACATTCCGCCGGAACCCGACGGCTTGGCGCCACCATCGCGCTGGCGTGCCAACCGTTTCTCCAGCGCGTCCCTCGCCATGGTGTCGATCCCGAACGTCGCGAACAACTTTCGGATGATGGGATACGGCTCCAGGTCGCCGCTTTCCAGCGCGTCGAGGTGCGGCCGGATCTCTTTGTCGACGAACTCCCGTACGGCGTCGCGCACGGCCAGATCGACGTCAGACCATTCGAGCATCTCGAGAGCTTATGCCGCGGGTTCGCGGCGTTGGTCGGGTCGTCGGGCCGGTCGCAGCACCGACAGTGAGAACGTGGTGTGCACCAGCGAGCCGGCCCGGTCGAGCAGTGACTTGCGCCTGGGCAGATAGTGCATGGGCAGTCCGCGGCGATCGCGGGGCGGGGCCATGAATCCCGGGGCCTCGACCAGGGGAGCGTCGGCGGGGATCTTGCCTGCCGCGCGCCGATATGCCGACAGCGCCCGCGGGTGCAATCTGATCTCGTCGGGGACTGCGACGAACGCCAACTCGACCATCTTGCCGAAGATTCGCAGCAGCACCTCGTCGCCCGGCGTCCAGCGCATGCCCGCCTTCTCCCGCACGGCCGGGTCGAACAATCCGGCAGCGATCCAGCGTTGCGCCCCGACCATCGGCCTGAACAGCTGATCCCACAGCGGGGTGGGCATCAGCACGAACCATGGCTTGGGAATCCGGATGGAGAAGATGTCGAGCGTGGCCCGGTTGATCTCCAGCTCGTCGCGGCACTTGCTGTCCCAGTAGTCCTGGAAGTCCTCCCAGGTCTTGGGAACGGGCCGCATGCTCATGCCGTACATGCGGTACCACTGCACGTGTTCGTCGAACAGCTGACGCTTCTCGGCCTCGGTCAGTCCACCGCAGAAGTACTCGGCGGTCTTGATGATGAGCATGAAGAACGTGGCGTGCGCCCAGTAGAACGTGTCGGGGTTCAGTGCGTGATAGCGGCGGCCCTGGCCGTCGACACCCTTGATGGTGTGGTGAAAGCCCTTGATCTGCGCGCCGGTTTCGGCGGCCCGGTCGCCGTCATAGACCACGCCCATGATCGGGTACACCGACCGCGCGACGCGCTGCAGCGGTTCGCGCAGCAGGATCGAATGTTCTTCGACGCCCGCGCCGAGCTCGGGATACATGTTCTGGATCGCGCCGATCCAGACCCCGAGCATTCCCGTACGCAGATCACCGAAGTACTTCCAGGTCAGGGAATCCGGGCCCAGAGGATCGAGTTCGGGTTTCGTTGCTCTCGCCGCCATCGTGGCTCCATCGACTCTCGGTGACGCTCAGGTGCTCTGACACCAGCGTGTGATCCCCACCATAGTGATGACAACATGCGTTGTCTATGACGCCGCGGCGCGTCGCAGCGCAGTGTTATGCGCTGGTTATCGCACGGCTATCCCGCCGCCGCACAGGCGTGACCAGCGTGGTTCGAACGGCCGTCGGAAGGTGTGAGCAAGCCTGCACCCTGCGTGATTGCCGCTCACAGGAACGGCCACATACTCTTGCGCTGTGGATGGCGAATCGTTCGATGAACGATCCGGCCGTGTTGGGGAGATCGAGCAGTCCTCCGGTCCTCCTACGCTGCCCCAGGGTTTGCCCGGGCCGCTGGGTTGGCTGCAGCGGACCAACCACAGCCCTTCGGTGATCGCGTTGGTCCGGCGCATCCGCCGGTCGCTGCCCGGCGATCCCGATTTCGGTGATCCGCTGTCGGCCGCGGGCGACGGCGGACCGCGTGCCGCCGCTCGGGTCGCGGACCGGTTCCTGGACCGCGAGGCCGCGTCCCGCGAGGTGAGTCTCGGCGCACTGCAGGTGTGGCAGGCACTGACCGAACGCGTGTCGGGCACGCCGGCCAACCCCGAGGTCACCCTGGTGTTCACCGACCTGGTCGGGTTCTCGTCGTGGTCTCTCAAGGCGGGCGACGACGCCACGCTGCGACTGTTGCGCCGCGTCGCCCAGGTCGTGGAGCCGCCGTTGCTGGAGGCGGGCGGCCACATCGTCAAACGGATGGGCGACGGCATGATGGCGGTGTTTGCCAACCCCGCGACCGCGCTGGCCGCGGTCATCATGGCCCTCGACGCGGTCAATTCGGTCGAGGTGGACGGCTACACGCCCCGCATGAGGGTCGGTATGCACACCGGACGGCCGCAACGCATCGGGTCGGACTGGCTCGGTGTCGACGTCAACATCACCGCGCGCGTCATGGAACGGGCGGCCAAGGGGGGTCTGATGGTGTCGCACACGACCGTGGACCAGATCCCCGCCGAGCATCTGGAAGCGCTCGGGTTGACGGTGAAACGGCAACGCTGGCAGGTGTTCTCGGCCAGACCGGACGGCGTGCCCGACGACCTGGTGATGTACCGCGTGAAAATTCCCAGGCAGTTGCCAGCAGGCGAGGCGGAGGACGAAGGAGCGCCGGGCGCATAGTGGATCCGGTGCTCGCTCGCGTTTCGGTGTTCTGGACCCAGCTGACCCGGATTCCGGTCACGCTGGCGTACGCGATGGCCCTGACGACGGTGACGGTGGTGTTGCTGGCACTGGGCCCGCAGGTGCAGGACCGGGTCGTCAGCGCGGCCAGCACCAATCTGCACAACCTGCGGCACGGCCACTTCGGCACGCTGGTGGGCAGCGCGTTCGTCACCGACGCGGGCCCGATCTACGGCTGGATGCCCGGCCTGGTGTGCCTGCTGGCGCTCGCGGAACTGTTCTGGCGCAGCAGGCGGTTGATCGCGATGTTCGCGTTCGGTCACATCGGCGCCACCCTGCTGGTCGCGATCGGTCTTACCGTCGCCGTGAAGGCGGGCTGGACCCCCGGCTCGGTCAGCCACGACATCGACGTGGGGATGAGCTACGGCGCGGCCGCGGTGCTCGGCGCGCTCACGGCCGCCATCCCGCGGCGCTGGCGCCCGCTGTGGATCGGCTGGTGGCTTGCGGTGGCGCTGGCCGTGGTGGCGGTGAGTCGCTACTTCACCGACGTCGGGCACGTGACGGCGCTCGGGCTCGGCATGCTGGTGGCCACCCGGCTGGGCCGCCCCGGCGGATGGACCACGCCGCGGCGTCTGATGCTGGCGTTCGCGGGGCTGTTCGGCCTCATGCTGCTCGCCGGCACCGGGGGGATGGTGCTGATCACCGTCACGGCGGGGTTGCTGGGTGCCGGCGCCGGATACGGGTTCACCCAGCTGACTTCCCGGGGATCGGCCGGCGTGAACAGTACGGCCGCGATGGCCCCCCGTTCCGATGCCGCGGGGCCGCCGGCCGGACTCCGCTGACGATGACGCCGGGAAACGCATTCGAAGCGTGATCAGGGCATCGCCTATGATCGCCGGGTGGCTCAGCAGCCCAGTGACCTCTCAGAAGAAGCCCTGACCAAAGCCGTCAGCGCAGCCCGGCACGCTTTCGAACTGGCCGGTGACCTCGACGCGCTCGCGCGCGCCAAGACCGAGCACCTCGGTGACCGGGCCCCGATCGCCCTGGCCCGCCAGGCGTTGGGCACGTTGCCGAAGAGCGACCGGGCCGACGCAGGCAAACGCGTCAACGTTGCCCGCGGCGAAGCGCAGCGCGCCTACGACGAGCGGCTCGCGGTGTTGCGTGCCGAACGGGACGCCGCGGTGCTGGTCGCCGAGCGCATCGACGTCACGCTGCCGTCGACGCGCCAGCCCCTCGGGGCCAGGCACCCGATCACGATCCTCGCCGAGAACGTCGCCGACACCTTCGTGGCCATGGGTTGGGAACTGGCCGAGGGGCCCGAGGTCGAGACCGAGCAGTTCAACTTCGACGCGCTGAACTTCCCGCCAGACCACCCCGCGCGCAGCGAGCAGGACACCTTCCAGATCGCCCCGGACGGCTCCCGGCAAGTGCTGCGCACCCACACGTCCCCGGTGCAGATCCGGGCCCTGCTGGAGCGTGAGCTGCCGGTCTACATCGTCTCGATCGGGCGGACCTTCCGCACCGACGAACTCGACTCGACCCACACGCCGGTGTTCCATCAGGTGGAAGGCCTCGCGGTGGACAAGGGTCTGACCATGGCCCACCTGCGCGGCACGCTCGACGCTTTTGCCCGCGCGCAGTTCGGTCCCGAGGGGCGCACCCGGTTCCGTCCGCACTTCTTCCCCTTCACCGAGCCTTCGGCAGAGGTCGACATCTGGTTCCCCAACAAGAAGGGTGGACCCGGCTGGGTCGAGTGGGGCGGCTGCGGCATGGTGAATCCGAACGTGTTGCGCGCGTGCGGTATCGACCCCGAGGTGTACTCGGGCTTCGCCTTCGGAATGGGATTGGAGCGAACCCTGCAGTTCCGCAATGGAATTCCCGACATGCGTGACATGGTCGAGGGCGACGTGCGCTTCTCGCTGCCGTTCGGAGCCGGCGTCTGATGCGTATTCCGTACAGCTGGCTGCGTGACACCGTCCAGGCCGGCGCGCCTGGTTGGGATGTTTCGGCAGAGGAGCTCGAGCAGACGTTCATCCGTATCGGCCATGAGGTCGAGGAAGTCATCCCGATCGGCCCGGTCAGCGGTCCGCTGACGGTCGGCCGGGTCGCCGAGATCGAGGAACTCACCGAGTTCAAGAAGCCGATCCGGGCTTGCAAGGTCGACGTCGGCGAGGCCGAGCTCCGCGACATCGTGTGTGGTGCAACGAACTTCGCGGTCGGCGATCTAGTGGTGGTGGCATTGCCGGGCACCACGCTGCCGGGCGACTTCACGATCGGATCGCGCAAGACCTACGGGCGGCTGTCCGACGGCATGATCTGCTCGGCTGCCGAGATGAACCTGGGCGTCGACCATTCCGGCATCCTGGTGCTGCCGCCGGGCACCGCGGAGCCCGGTGCGCGCGCCGCCGATGTGCTGGGCCTCGACGACGTCGTGTTCCACCTGGCGATCACGCCCGACCGCGGCTACTGCCTTTCGGTGCGCGGTCTGGCGCGAGAGATCGCCTGTGCCTACGACCTGGACTACGTCGACCCGGCCGACGTGCCTGCGCTGTCCGTCGAAGGCGAGGCGTGGCCGCTCACCGTGCAGCCCGGCACCGGCGTTCAGCGGTTCGGGCTGCGTCCCGTCACGGGCATCGACCCGGCCGCGGTGTCGCCGTGGTGGATGCAGCGCCGCCTGCTGCTCAGCGGCATCCGGGCCATCTCGCCGGCAGTCGATGTGACCAACTACGTCATGCTCGAACTCGGGCACCCGATGCACGCACACGATCGCAGCCTGATCACCGGCGGTTTCGACGTGCGCTTCGCCCGCGACGGTGAGAAGGTCGTGACGCTCGACGATGTCGAGCGCACCCTCAACGCGGGTGATGTGCTGATCGTCGACGACGTTGCGACCGCGGCGATCGGCGGCGTGATGGGCGCAGGAACCACCGAGGTTCGCGATTCCACCACCGATGTGTTGCTGGAGGCCGCGGTGTGGGATCCCGCCGCGGTGTCGCGGACCCAGCGTCGCCTGCACCTGGCCAGCGAGGCCGGCCGGCGCTACGAGCGCTCTGTCGATCCCGCGATCTCTGTTGCGGCCCTTGATCGTTGCGCCGCACTGTTGGCCGAGATCGCCGGTGGCACGGTGGATCCGACTCTGACGGACTGGCGGGCAGACCATCGGGAGAACTGGGCGCAGCCGGCCATCGAGATCGCGGCCGACCGGCCTGACCGCACCGCGGGCGTCGAGTACGCCGCGGGCACCACGGCTCGCCGGCTGGCCCAGATCGGGGCAGTGGTGGCCGGTTCCGATCCGCTCACCGTCACACCGCCCAGCTGGCGGCCCGATCTGCGGCAGCCCGCCGACCTGGTCGAGGAGGTGCTGCGGCTGGAAGGCCTCGAGATCATCCCGTCGGTGCTCCCGAAGGCTCCGGGCGGACGTGGGCTCACCCCGGTTCAGAAGCGGCGCCGTGCGATCGGAAAGTCGCTCGCGCTGACCGGTTTCGTCGAGATCCTCCCGACGCCGTTCCTGCCCGGAGGGGTGTTCGACACCTGGGGGCTGGCCGACGACGATCCTCGGCGCTCGACCACCACGGTGCTCAATCCGCTGGAGGCCGACCGGCCCGAGCTGGCCACCACGCTGCTACCCGGGCTGCTGGAAGCGTTGGTGCGCAACGTGTCCCGCGGGGCGCCCGATGTCGCGCTGTTCGCCATCGCCCAGGTGGTCGAGCCGACGGCAGACACCCGCGCCGTCGAGCGCATCCCCACCGACCGCAGGCCCACCGACGACGAGATCGCGGGCCTGGACGCGTCGTTGCCGCGCCAACCCCAGCACGTCGGGGCGGTGCTCGCCGGGTTGCGCGAGCCCGCGGGGCCGTGGGGGCCCGGGCGTCCGGTCGAGGCGTCCGACGCCTTCGAGGCCGTGCGCGTGATCGGCCGGGCTGCGGGCGTGGAGCTCACGCTGCGTGCCGCCGCAGAGCTGCCGTGGCATCCGGGCCGGTGCGCCGAGGTGCTGGTCGGCGAGGTCACCGTCGGATACGCCGGGCAACTACACCCGGCAGTCGTCGAACGTGCCGGGTTGCCCAAGGGCACGTGCGCGGTCGAAGTGGACCTCGACGCCATCCCGATCGTGGAAACCCTTCCGGCGCCGTCGGTTTCACCGTTCCCTGCGGTGTTCCAGGACATCAGCCTGATCGTCTCCGACGACGTCTCGGCCGCCGCGGTCGTCGACGCGGTGCGCAGCGGAGCCGGTGAGCTGCTGGAGGACGCGCGGTTGTTCGACGTCTACACCGGCCCGCAGATCGGGGAGGGGCGCAAATCCCTGACCGTGGCACTGCGGTTCCGGGCTAGCGATCGCACGCTGACCGAAGACGAGGCCAGCGCCGCCCGCGACGCGGCGGTTGCGGCCGCCGCCGAACGCGTCGGCGCGGTCCTGCGGGGCTAGCTTCCCGGCCGAGCAGACGCGCGCGTACCCCGGAAACCGCTTTCCTGGGTACCTATACGTCTGCTCGGCGCAGGAATTCGACGCCATCGCCGGTGAGGTGCGGCAGAGCCGCCGACTTGCGCCCGGTCGCGAGCATGAGCAGCGCCGAAACCGGCCCCTCGATGACCGGGCCGGTGCCCGCGGCCCATTCGGCGTCGACCGCGCGCAACCGGTAGGGCGCCAATCGCTTGGCGGCGTGGAACGGGAATCGCGGATTCCACACCCGTTCGAGCGCCAGGAGCGCTGCCGCCGTTGGTATTTCGTGACGAAGGCCGAGCGGCACCGCGATGTCTTGAGCATGTACCAGCAGATCCATCAACCGATCCGTGGGTGTGGTACCGACCGCGGTGAAGCGTGACCCGATCGTGGCGCGAAGCTCGTTCAGCAGCTTTCGGTCATCAGCGTTCGACGCGTGGCGAATCGCGGTTTCGCACACCATCCGGTCGATGCTGCCGCGGGCGCGCAGCAGGTTGACCATGATCCGCCCGACGGTGGCCTCGGTTGAGAGCACCACATGGGCGACGACATCGCGGACCCGCCACTGCTCACACAGGCTGGCGTGGCGCCACTGTGGTGCGGTGAGCGGTTCGAGCAGCTGATGCAGGTTGCGTCGTTCGGTGTCGACGGCCCGCCAGATGTCGTCGGTGTTCATGCGGCCTACGCTAGAAGCTCCAGTGGGGTGGAGGTTCAAGGGACTGTGACACACGGCACAACCATCGGCGAACTGTCGCGGCTGAGCGGTGTGCCCGTGCGGACCATCCGGTATTACTGCGATGAAGGCATCCTCGAGTCTCGTCGCAGTTCTGGCGGTCACCGCGTGTTCGATGCGACCGCTGTCGAAACACTCACGCTGGTCAAACGGCTCCGGGCGCTTGGTCTCGGCCTTAACGCGATCAGTGATGTGCTGGCGGGCCGGGTCTCGATAGGTGAGGCTGTCGCGGCCGAACGAACCGCGGTCGATGTCGAGCTGGCCATGCTTGCGTGGCGGCGGGCATCGTTGGCTGCGCTCGAGCATGCAGCGCCCCGCGATCGGTCGGTGCGGCTGCAACTGCTGTCCGCCGTGCAGGACGGGTGCCGCGGGTATGACGCGCTTGTGAAGTTCTGGCGGCGGCTGTTCGCGGGCTCGGCTGCTCCGGACAGGCTCGACGAATTCGTGGATATGACAGTTCCGCTCCCGCCGAACGAGCCGAGCGCTGCCCGTGTTGTCGCGTATGCAGAACTCGTCGCGCTCTGCGGGCAACCGGCGTTCGGCACCGCGATGGCCCGCCAGCTGTGGCGCTTCGAACCAACGAGCATCGTCGACCGTCGAGGGCTCCTCACGGGCGTCGCCGAGGCATGCGATATGGCGTTGCCACTTCTCCTCTCAGGTCAGCCACCGACCGCAGGCCCGGTCGTCGACAAGTTCGTCGACGCACATGCCAGGGCCCGGCGCACAACGGACACGCCGATGTTCAGGCGTGCCCTAGCCGAGAATTCCGGCGCCGATCAGGATCCACGCATCCATCGGTACTGGAGTCTGGTGGTCGAGATAGCGGGCGAGGCGCCAACAGTGGGTGCCCTCCAACGTTGGCTCTACGACGGGCTTCTCACCGGGTTGGTCAGCGAGGCCAGCCCGTCGCCGAGCTCGCAGCGCACGACGTCACCCGCAGCGATACCGACTGCTCCCGGCGTACCTGTCGAGAGGATGTCGCCCGGATAGAACGGCATCACCTGACTGTGGAAGCTCAGGAGCTCGGCGGGGGAGAACGTCATGCCCGACACGGTGTCCTCGCGATGCACCGCACCGTTGTGAATCGTTGCGACCCGGAGCTTTTCGAGCGGCCCGTGCGCGAGCACCTCGTCGAGCGTGATGAGGTCCGGGCCGAACGCGAAGAAGGACGGATAGTTCTTGACCCGCGTCAGATAGCGCGGGTTCTCCAGCAGGATCCCCTCGGCGGTCTGGTCGAGAACCGGCACCACAC
Organism: Mycolicibacterium mageritense; assembly: GCF_010727475.1. Taxonomy (NCBI): domain Bacteria; kingdom Bacillati; phylum Actinomycetota; class Actinomycetes; order Mycobacteriales; family Mycobacteriaceae; genus Mycobacterium; species Mycolicibacterium mageritense. The sequence goes on along the minus strand of NZ_AP022567.1, from coordinate 7,129,713 downwards.
CAGCGACGTAGGACATCGCATCCTCGACACTGACTTGGTAGCACGGCTTTCCGATCACGAGCCCGAGTTCGGCTTCCGAGGTGACCTTTCCGATGCCGGGCGGCACCACGATCGGTTCTCCCGGGCCGACGATCGTATGGTCGCCCTTGATGAACGACGCGGGCGAGGTCCGGGGCGCCTGCTCGCCGAGATCTCCCGCATGCGCCCCGTAATTGAGCCCGATTCCCAGGATCTTTCGGGGCCGCGTCCAGGGCGCGCGCACGGGTGCATCGGCGGCGACGCACGCATCGTCGGCGACGCCGGCGGCCACCGCGGCCGCCAGCGCGTCGAGGGTGCCGGCTTCCAGCACAGCCATCAGTTCGGCGGGCGCGCCGGTCGACACCTTGTCGACCCGCGCAAGGCGGCCGTCGCCGAGGGCGATACACGCGATCGGGTGGTCGTCGAGCAGGACAGTGCGTAAGCGCACGAGACCTCCTTGGATTCGAGGGAAACCCTTCAGACGATGCTGCGGATCAGCCCGCCGTCGACGCGCAGCACCGCGCCGGTGATGTAGGACGCCCGGTCGCTGCACAGGAACACCGCGGCGTCGGCGTACTCCTCAGGCCTGCCGTACCGGCCGAGTGCCATGGTGGCGGCGCTGTCCCGGGCCACGTCCTCGACGCTGCGTTGCTCACGTGCCGCGCGGCGCTCGTCGAGAAAGCGCGTGCGGTCGGTGGCGATGCGGCCCGGCACGATGACATTGCTGGTGATGCCGTCGCGGCCGACCTCGTCGGCCAGCGTCTTGGACCAGGCGTGCAGGCTGGCCCGCAGCGTGTTGGACAACCCGAGGTTCGGTATCGGGCTCAGTGCGCCCGACGACGTCGAGGTCAGAATGCGGCCCCAACCACGTTCCCGCATTCCGGGGAGAACCCGGTCGGTGAGCGCGATGACGGACAGCACCATGGTGTCGAAACTGTCCCGCCAGGTCTCGGCCTCCTGGCCGGCGACGGGTGTCGGTGGCGGGCCACCGGTGTTGTTCACCAGGATCTCGACCGGGCCGAGGATGCGCTCGACGTCCGCGACATTCGGTTCCATCCGGTCGGGATCGCCCAGATCCCACTGCAGCGGAAGGGCTTTGGCGCCCGCCTGCTCGACACGCCCGGCGGTCGCCGCGAGCGCGTCGGCCGAGCGGCCGGCGACGGCCACGTTGGCTCCTTCCCCGGCGAGCCGCACGGCGATGGCGCTGCCCAATCCACCGCTTGCACCCAGCACGAGGGCGGTGCGTCCGGTGATTCCGAGATCCATGGTTGCTCCTCAGTGCAATACGGGGACGGTTGCGAGCTGCTGGTCCAGCAGCGCATTGAGCGACGTGGGCAGCGACATCGCGGGCCCGCGCACGTGACCGCATGCGATCACCCCGCGGCGTCGGAGGATCTCCTTGCGGATGGCCAGCCCGACCCGCAGCTGCCCCTCGAAGTTGGCGAGCGGCAGCCACGGTGCGAAAACTTCGCGGGCTGAGCGGAATCCGCCGTCCCGATAGGCGCGTAACACCGCGGCCAAGACTGCCGGGTGGCTGAAGCCCGTCATCGCGCCCGCAGAACCGGCCGCCAATTCGTCGAGCAGGCCGACACCGCCGAGCCCGCCGAACACGGGCACGTCGAGCCGGGCCGCCAGGTGAGCGATCGCGACCGAGGTCGGTGGCGTCTCGGATTTCACACCGACGGTGAACGGGCAGGCTTGCACGACCGCCACGAGTTGTTTGTCGGTGACCGTCACGCCGGATGCCACGGGGTAGTCCTGGATCAGCACCCCGACACCGGTCGCGGTGTACAGACGGCGCAGTGCGGCGGCCGCCGACGCGGGGTTGGCATCGCCGATCTGTGCCATGAGCGCCACGGGCGGGCGCGGCACCACGCCGAGCAGGCGCTGCGCCTGTGCCACGACGGCGTCGGGTTCGCGTTCGGACAGGCCGAGCACGTAAGGCAGTTGGGTCGAGGCGGCGACGGTCTGCGCGACCGCGTCGGCCTCAGCCGGTTGCAGGGAGGCCGCCTCACCGAACACGCCGAGAGCGACAAGGCCGTCGCAGCCGTCGTCCGCGAAGGATGCCACCTCGTTGCGCAGGGATTCGAGGTCCAGGCCGCGGTGCTCGTCGAAGGGGGTGGCCAGCACTCCCCAGAGGCCTTGAGCAAGAGCGGATTTCACGGTTTCCTTTCCAGTGTGCCGACGACGTGCTCGGCGATGGCCAGTGCCGATGTCGCAGCCGGGGACGGGGCATTGCGCAGCACCACGATGCGGTCGCGGATGCTGATGCGGAAATCGTCGACGAGTCCGCCGTCGGCGGCGAGTGCCTGCGCGCGGATGCCGGCGGTGCCTGCCACGACGTCGTCGTCGGCCAGATCGGGTACGTAAGCCCGGGCCGCAGCGACGAACCGCCGCTTGCTGATCGAGCCCGCCATCTCCCGGATACCGGTGCGCCAATGCTGACGCGCGAAGCGCCAGAACGCGGGCGTGCGCGCCACGCCGACCAGATCTGAGACCGAGACGTTCCGCCACGTGTAGCCCTCACGCGCAAGGGCGAGAACGGCATTCGGGCCGATCAGCACCTCGCCGTCAACGCGCGGGGTCACGTGGACGCCGAGGAACGGGTACCGCGGGTCGGGTACCGGATACACCAGCCCGTTGACCAGTCCGCGGCGATCCGGCTTGAGCGCGTAGTACTCGCCGCGGAACGGCATGATCACCGGATCCGGCCCATCGCCCGCCATTTCGGCCAGTCGGTCACTCTGCAGCCCGCCGCATGCGACCACCTGGTCGAACGCGTCCTCATCGGTGTTGCCGGCGGTTCGGACGGTGATCACAACCTCGGCACCGGCGGTCCGCATCCCGATGACCTCGTGCCCCAGCAGGATCTTCGCCCCGGCGCCGACGGCGTCTGCCGCGAGCGCCTGGGTGACCTCGGCGAAGTCCACGATCGACGTGGACGGTGAATGCAGGGCGGCGACGCCCCGCACGTGCGGTTCGAGTTCGCGCAGTTCGGCGGGGCCGACGACGCGGATGTCGGGCACCCCATTGGCTCGGGCGCGGTCCTCGATGTCGGCCAACCGGGCGCGCTCGGCGTCGTCGAGCGCGACAAGCACCTTGCCGCAGGCGATTCGGCGGATTCCGCGCTGCGCGCAGTACTCCTCCAACAAGGCGACACCCCGCCGGCACAACAGCGCCTTGGCCGATCCCGGCTGGTAATAGAGGCCCGCGTGGACGACACCGCTGTTGCGGCCCGTCTGATGCGACGCGAGCCGGTTCTCCTTCTCGAACACCGTCACCTCGGCGTCCGGTTGGCGCTGCAGCAGTTCGCGGGCGACCGCCACGCCGACGATGCCGCCGCCGACCACTGCAACCCGTCGGGTCATCGGCCACCTCCGACGCGAGCGTAACCGGCGAACACCTCATCCTGGTCGGCGCCCAGAGCCGGTGGTGCATCGCGGCGCGGTTCACTGTGGTCGGACAGCGTCAACGGGGACGCGGGCATGTCGACGTCGCCCAGCGCCGGGTGCGACACAGTCGTGATCATCGACGTGCGGACCTGTTTCCAGTCGTAGACCTCGGGCACCGTGCGGATCCGGCCCGCGGGCACCCCGGCCGCACCCAGCGCGGACAGCACGTCGCCGGCCAATCGGTCGGCGAGCAGCGCTTCGATCTCCTTCTGCAATTCGTCGGCCCGGCTCACCCGTTCGATGTTGGTCGCGATGTCGGGCCGGGCGGCATCGAGTCCGACGATCGGAGCGAACTTGCGCCACAAGGCTTCTGAGCCGACGGCGATCACGATGTCGGCATCCGCACAGCTGAAGACCCCGTACGGCGCGATGGACGGGTGACGGTTGCCGGTGAGCACGGGCTCGACCCCGGCGCCGAGCCAGCCGACGCCGTGAAACACATGCACGCCGACGACGGCGGCCAACAGCGAGGTCTCCACGTGCTGCCCCCGGCCTGTGCGCTCCCGCGCGCGCAGGGCCGTCATCACGCCGAACGCCCCGAACAGACCGGCGAGCAGGTCGGCGATCGGGATGCCCACACGCTGCGGCGGCCCGCCGGGGCTGCCCGTCAGGGACATGAGCCCGCCCTCGGCCTGCACGATCTGGTCGAAACCGGGCCGGTTGCCGTCAGGCCCGCCCCTGCCGAACCCCGTGATGGACAAGGTGACCAGCCGCGGGTTCAGCGCGCGCAAACCGTCCAGCCCGAGCCCCAAGCGGTCCAGCACACCCGGCCGGTAGTTCTCGACGACGACGTCGGCCTGCGCGACGAGCCAGCGCAGCCGATCGGCGTCGTCGGCCGACTTGAGATCGAGCACCACGGACCGTTTGTTGCGGTTGGCGCTCAGGTAATACGCAGACTCCCGGTGGCCGTTGCGGTCGAGGTAAGGCAACCAGCCGCGACTGTCGTCACCGCCGGGCGGTTCGACCTTGATCACGTCGGCGCCTGCGTCGGCCATCATCATGGTCGCGTAGGGGCCGGCGAGCGCGCGGCTCAGGTCGACGACCCGGATACCGGCAAGGGGTCGACGTTCGGTCATCCCCGTCCTCCCATCAGTTTCAGGCCGACCGACATGAGCACGATCACCGAGGTGATCCGCAGTACGTGAACGGTCAGCACGATCGGAACGTTGGCGCCCGCACCGGCCGACAGCGCGCCCATCTGGGCGATGCCGCCGGGCGCGGTGGCCAGCAGCGCGGTCATCGAGTCGAACGGGGTGAACTTCCACAACAGCAGTGCCGCAACGAGTCCGAAGACCAGGAAGGCCACCACGGTCACGACGATCGGCACGACAGCTGCGCGCAGCTGCGTCAGTGTCTCGTGGGTGACGCCGGTTCCGAGCAGCCAGCCGAGGAGGACATAGACGATCCACTTGCCCGCGGCCGGGATCTCGAAGGCCGACGAGCTCAGGATGTTGACCAGGGCCACCCCGACCATGGCGCCCAGCAGCGGCGCCGCGGGCAGATGGAGCAGTGTGGCGACCGCCGCACCGGCGAGCGCCGCGGTGGCGGTGAGCAACAGTGTGCCGAGGTTCATCACACGTGTTCCCGGTCGTCGACGGCCTTGGCCTGCCGGTGCCTGGCCGAAACCAGCTGCAGCGCTGCTTGACTCGCGCGTCGCAGCGGATTCTTGATCACCGGGATGGCGAACAGGAACGCGATGAAGCACAGGATCGCCATTGAGGTGCCGCGCTGCAGGAAGACGTCGAGGCTTCCGTGCGAGATCACCATGGTCTGCCGCAGTGACTCCTCTGCGAGGGGGCCGAGGACAAGGGCGATGACCAGCGCGGCGGGCGAAAGGCCGTAGATCCGCATGAAGAACCCCAGCACGCCGCACACGAGCATGATCTGGACGTCGAGCAGGCTCTTGTTCACCGCGAAGGTGCCCAGCACGCACAGCACGATGACGATCGGGCCCAGCATGCGGAACGGCACCCGGGCGATGCTGGCGAAGCCGCGGATGCAGAACACGTTGACCAGCAGCAGCATCACGTTGCCCAGGAACATGCTCGCGATCAGACCCCACGCGAACTCTGGGTTCTGCTGCATCAGCAGCGGCCCCGGCTGCAGGCCCCACATCAGGAAGCCGCCGAGCAGCACCGCTGTCGCACCGCCGCCGGGAATGCCCAGGGTCAGCAGTGGGACCATCGCGCCTGATGACGCGGCGTTGTTGGCTGCTTCCGGGCCGACGAGCCCCGGCAGTGCGCCCTTGCCGAACTTGCCGGGGGTTCGTGAGATGGATTTCTCCACGTTGTAGGCCATCAGGGAGGCGACCGTCGCGCCGGCACCGGGAGTGAGGCCCACGCCGAAACCGAGGAACGACCCGCGCAGGGACGGCCCGACGGACTCGCGGTAATCCTTACGGGTCGGCCAGAATCCGCGCTGCCGCGCCGACACCCCGAAGAAGTCCAGCTTCTCGAGGTGACCGCCCCGCCACAGGGTGTGCAGCACCTCGCCGACCGCGAACAGCCCGATTGCGACGGGGATGAAGTCGACTCCGTTGATCAGGTCTACCGACCCGAAGGTGTAGCGCTGCTCGCCCCCGCCGATGTCGATGCCGACGGTGCCGATGGCGAAGCCGATCAATGCCGACAGCGCACCGAGCAGCTTGTTGCCGCGCAGGATCACGATCACGGTGAGCAGTCCGGCGATGACGATCAGGAAATACTCGGGTGGCCCGAATGTCTTGGCGAAGTCGGCGGTGATCGGCGCTGCGAAGGACAGCAGCAGCGCGCCTATGGTGCCCGCCACGAACGAAGCCAGTGCAGCCATCACGAGCGCCGGCCCCGCACGGCCCTGCTTGGCGAGTGGATAGCCGTCGAATGTGCTTGCCACGGTGGCCGATTCGCCCGGCGTGTTGATGAGTACCGAAGTGATGGTGCCACCGTACATCGAGCCGTAATAGACGGCGGCCAGCATCACGATGGCGCCCGTCGGGTCGAGCCCGAAGGTCACGGGCAGCAGGATCGCCAGGCCGGCGGACGGGCCCACCCCGGGTATGACCCCGACGATCATGCCGATCAGAACGCCGCCCATGAGCAGCAGCAGGTTCTGCAGGGTCAGAATGGCGGCGATGCCGTCCAGCAGTTGCGTCATGATGCTCCTCAGCCGATCGGCAGGATGCCCTGCGGCAGACCGACGTTGAGTCCGGTCTCGAATGCCAGGTACAGCAGGACGGGGACGCTGATGGCGATGATCAACGACCGCACGCGGTGTTCACGGTCCAGGAACCACAGCGTGGCTGCGAGGAAGAGCACCCCGGAGAGACCCGGCACCGAGGACGCCGAACAGCGCGACGAACACGGCGGCGGCGACCACGAAGGCGACGAGCGCGAGCGGGTGGCGGCCGAGGTCGGGTTCGGCGGCTTCCTCGGCGGCTTCCACTGCGTCGGAGGGCTTTTCGCCGGCCCGCGCCAAGAGTTCGCGGGCCAGTGCGACGACGGTGACCGCGATCGCGGTGGCGCCGAGGATCCGGGGGAAGAAGCCCGGCCCGATGCGGCCGGCCACGGTGCGCCACTGCATACCCATGGCCATCTCGGTGTAGACCGCGAAGACCAGGAGCAACACTCCGAGGAACGCGAGCTTGGGCCAGTTGACATTTCGTTTCGGTCGGGCTGCCGTGGCAGCGGGCGCGGGCGCGGGCACGTGGAACGGGGTGGTCGGCCGGGTTGTCGAAGTCACAGGGCGCCCTGCTCTTTCAGGGTGGTTTCGAACTCGGCCGTGGTCTTTTCCAGATATGCGGTGAAGTCGGCTCCCCAGCGCTCGTCTCGCGTGAGGTGGTTGTCGGCGAGGAATTTGCCCCACTGCTCGCTCTTCACGACCTGCTGCATCGTCTTGATCCACCAGTCGCGGGCGTAATCCGGGGCGTCCGGGGGCAGGATGAGGCCGCGAGGCATCGAGGGCAGGTCGGTGATGCCCTTCTCTTCGCCGGTCGGGACGTCGGGCAGCGCCGCGAGCCGCTCCTTACCGGTGAACAGCAGTGGCCTCATGTCGCCCGATTCGACCTGTCCCAGAATCGAACCCGGGTTGGAGATCATCGCATCGAGGGCACCGGACAGCAGCGAGGTCTGGACCTGGCCTTCCTCGTTGTACGGCACGTACTCGATCTTGTAGCCGGCGTGCTCGGCGATGATCGACTGCAGGATGAAGTCCACGTTCACCGTTCCGATGCCGCCCACGACGACGGTGCCCTTGTTCTTGGCGTAGCCCACCCAGTCCTCGAAGGTGTTGATGTTCTTGGCGCCGTCGACGAGCAGCAGGGCGTCGTCGGTGGCGAGCAGGCCCACATGCGTGAAGTCCTGGTACGTCCAACCGGGATTGGCCTGCAGCGGCGTGGTGAGGAACGATCCCGACGTGGTGGACACGTCGTAGCCGCTACCACGCTTGCTCAGTAGGTAGCCCCAACCGGTCGCGCCGCTGCCGCCTTCGCGGTTCTCGACCGCGATGTCGGCCGGGTAGAGCTTCTCCTCCTGGATGACCTGGACCAGTTTGCGGGCCATCAGATCGTTGCCGCCACCGGGGCCGAATGCGATGGTCCAGTCGAGGTCTTTGGACGGGTAGTCCTCGGCAGACCCGCCGCCGCTCCCTGCACCGCTACAGGCCGGCAGGACCAGCGCGGTGACAGCGACCAGCGCGGCGAAAGCGCTCTTCAATCGCATGGTGTTCTCCTCGTTGAGTGGTGGGTGGTGGCGGGGGAGAGCTGTTGGGTGTCAGTTGTTTTCGTGGCGGAACCACGAGCCGTTCGCGGTCGCGACAAGCCGCCCGGAGCCGTCGTGCATGCGGGACTCGAGTTGGACGATGCGCCTGCCGCCGTGGACGATTCGCCCCGTGCAGGTGACGTCGGAACGGACCGGGCGCAGAAACCTCATCTGCATCTCGATGGTCGACCCCGCCGACAGGTAGCGGTTGCACGTGTGGCCCATCGAGATGTCGAGCACCGTGGACAGCACGCCGCCGTGCACGCCGCCGCCGGCGTTGCACAGGTGGGATGCGAACGGCAGGCTCACGGTGCAGGCCTGCTCGTCGTCGCGGTAATCGATGGACAGGCCCAGGAAATGGATGAGGAAGTACTGACCGAATCTCGGTTCTGCGAGCGCGGTGGCGTGACGTGCGGCCGCGACCGGCAGGGGATCTGTCGTGGTCATGACCAGGTGAACCTCGGGGGCCGCTTCTCCAGGAACGACCGAACCCCTTCGGCATAGTCGTCGGTGTCGAACGACGAGTTGCGGATGTCGACCGTGACGTCGTCGTCGGTGCTCTGGCCGCCGAGCACGAGCTCGACGATCCGCTTCGATGAACGCACGCTGAACTGCGCGCGGGTGGTGACGAGGCGCGCGAATTCGTAGGTGTGCTTCTCCAGCTCGTCCGCGGGTACCAGCTCGTCGATCAGGCCGAGCCGCAGCGAGTCCTCGGCGTAGATGTGCTGGCCGGAGAACAGGATCCACTTCGCGCGCGACGGCCCGACGACATCGACAAGCCGTTTGGTGGATTCCAGGCTGTACACCAGACCGAGCTTGGCGGGGGTGATCCCGAACCGAGACCGCTCGTCGGCGAAGCGGAGGTCGCACGCCAGCGCCAGCCCGCAGCCGCCGCCGATGCAGTAGCCGTGGACCATCGCGATGGTCGGTTTGGTGCATCCCTCGACCGCGTGCTCGGCCGCGGCTACCTGCTCGTTGTAGGCCTTCGCGGATGCGCTGTTGCCGCGCACCTCCTCGAACTCGGTGATGTCGGCGCCGGACGCGAAGCTCTTGGTGCCCGCGCCGCGTACCACGATCACCTTGACGGCCGGGTCGGCGTCGAGTTCGGCGAAGACCTCGGGGATGCGGCGGTACATGCCGAGTGATATCGCATTGTGGCTGCCCGGGTTGTCGAGCACCACGGTGGCGATGCTCGGCGTCTGGCTGTCGCGTTCGACGCGAATGTCCTTGCCGCTCATGCGGAACGTCCTTCCTGCAGTTCGGGGTGCGCGTCGTAGAGAATGCCCTCGGAGAACAGGCGGTCGATCTCGTCGTGTCCGACACCCAGCTCGGCCAGGACCGACGCCGTGTGCTGGCCCAACCAGGGCGCCGGGGAGCGGACGCTGAAGTCGAGTTCGGAGAACCTCGTGGGCGGCGCGATGGTCCGCATGGGGCCGATGATCGGGTGCTCGAGGTCGACGATCATGCCGCGGGCCTTGACGTGCGGATCGTCGAGCGTGTCGGCATAGGCGAGGACGGGTCCGCCCGGTACACCCGCCGAGTCGAGCCGGTCGACCCAGGCACTGGTCGGGAGCGTGGTGGTGATGGCCTCGATCTCTGCCTCGAGTTCGTCGAGGTGGTCCATGCGGGCGGGCAGGTCGACGAAGCGCCGGTCATCGGCCCAGTCGGGTCGTTTGAGCACATCGTTGATGAGCCGAAGCCACAGGCGGTCGGTGTTGGCGCCGATGGTGACGTAACCGTCTGCGGTCCGGTAGGCCTGGTATGGCGCGGACCGGCGATGCCGCGTGCCGGTCTGTGCGGGGGTTTCGCCGTTGCCGAAGTAGGCGCCGGACTCCCACACGGTCCATGCCAGACCGGCGTCGACGAGCGATATGTCGATGTACTGGCCCGCTCCGGTCTGACGCCGGTTGAGCTCGGCGGCCAGGATCGAATAGATCGCCGTGGCGCCTGCCGCGATGTCGTTGATGGCGATGCCGACCTTGGTGGGCTTGCCGCCGGGGTGGCCGGTCATCCGCAGGAATCCGCCGATGCCCTGGGCCATGATGTCGAATCCGGGCCGGTCGCGGTATGGGCCGGTCTGGCCGAATCCGCTGATCGAGCAGTACAGGATGTCGTCGCGCACGTTGCGCACCGCGTCGTAGTCGATGCCGAGCCGGTTCGCGACGCCGGGGCGGAAGTTCTCGATCACCAGATCCGCGTCGCGGGCGAGTTCGAGGAACAGCTCGCGGCCGCGTTCGGACTTGAGGTCGAGGGATACGGAGCGCTTGCTGCGGTTCGGCATCGCGAACGGGTAGCTCTCGCCGTTCACCTTAGGGGCCATCCGCCGCGAGTCGTCGCCCGTGCCGGGCTGTTCGATCTTGATGACGTCGGCGCCGAGTTCGGCCAGAACCATCGTGCAGTAGGGGCCCGACAGAAATCTCGTCAGGTCGAGGACTCGGAATCTGCTGAGTGGTCGCATTGATCCTTCCCGCATTGTGGGATAGCCTTTACGCTTCGTGGAAAGATTAAGGGCGTGATCGGAGTCACGTCAACCCCGGTGTGCGATGTGGATCACGACGCCGCGGACCTGAGGGGCTGGAAGGAGTGGAAGATGTTGGGCGTGGAAACGGGTGGGGACAGGCCAGAACCGCGACGCAACGGCGTGCAGTCGATCGACCGCGCAGTTGCGATCCTGCGGTGTTTCGACGGGCGCAGGCCTGAGCTCGGCATCAGCGAACTGGCGCGCGCGACGGGTCTGTCGACCAGCACGGTGCACCGGCTGCTCGCGGCGATGCAGGAGAACCATCTGGTCAGGCAGACGGGCGCCAAGCGCTACGGGCTGGGGCCGTTCCTGTTGCAATTGGCCAACTCTGGCGCGATGCCGCGGACACTGCGCGAAGCCGCGCTACCGTTCATGACCGAGCTTCGCGACGAATTCGACGAGACGATCGGCCTGCACGAGCTGTTGCAGACGGGCCACCGGATCGTGGCCGCCCAGGTCGAGAGTCACCAGGAGCTGCGACGCACGTATACCGATATCGGGGTGCCGATCAAGCTTGCGTACGGCGGCCCCGGCAAGGCGATCCTGTGCGCGCTGCCCGAGGCGGAGCGGGCCCGTCATCTTGCCGAGCCGATCGACCAGGTGACGCCCACTACGGTCGTCGACCCGGTCGCCGTCGAGCGCGAACTCGCCGAGGCCCGCGTGCGCGGCTACGCCGAGTCCAACGGGCAACGCACAGTCGGCATCTGGGCCGTCGTCGCACCGGTTTTCGATCACACCCAACGGGTGATCGGCGCCATCGGTGCGTCGGTTCCCGCCGTCCGGATGAACCCCGAGCGCGCGAGCGTAATCGGCTGCCGCATACGCGAAGTGGCGTGGCAGCTGTCGACGGCGCTGGGTGCCACGGCGGAAGGAGTTCACGCAAGCGTGCCGGACATCACCCTGGGCTCTGACGGGATCAGCAATTAGATCGCGGACTGGTTCATTTGGTGAAGGTTTCGCGCTCGTCGGCGCCGGCGGCACGCAGATCGGGGCGGCCTTCGCGGATGACGCTGGCGTGGCGTACGTGTTTGGCGGTCAGCCGGCCGGCTTCTGTGGCATCACCGCGCTCGATCGCGTCCAGGATCTGGTCGTGATCCTTCTGTAGGGCTTCGGCGTCGGCGCGGTCGCGCCACACGGTGGTGCCGGGAGTGAATCGCGCGTACAGCAACTCGATGTGCTGTACCACCAGCGGCGAACTCATTGCGTAGATCGCGAAGTGGAAGCGGCGGTTCAGCACGGACAATGTCGCCGGCTCGGTATCTCGCGACGCGAGGGCCCCGGCCAGCGCCTGATGCGCGGCACGGATCGACACCAGCCCCGCGGGCGTCATCCGTTCCACCGCCATTTCGGCGGCGGCGCTTTCGGCGGCGGCACGCAGCCGGTACAGGTCGCGGGCCGCCTCAGGGGTCATCTCCCGGACCGAAGCACCGCGATGGTCGGAGTAGTCGATGACTCCGTCCGCTTCCAGCATCCGCAGCGCTTCACGGACCGGCGTCGCGCTGACGCCGTAGCGCTTGGCCAGCACTGTCTGCTTGATCAGCTCACCGGGTTTGATGGCGCCGCTGGCGACGTCCGCCTTGAGCCGCTCGACCACATACGCTGTCCGACTCACGGGGGGTGCAGGGTCACCGACGCTGGAGGTCACCGGATTCGTCCTCTCTTTCCGCACAGGGGCTCGCGGCCATGGGGCACGAGTCCTTCGTTGCAGTCTACGTCGTACAGCGCATAATGCACATCACATTGAAGGTAGACAACACTCTATAGAGTATGTAGCGTGAGCTATGTGACTGAGGTCTAATCGATAAGCAGCGGTGACATCTATCACGTTGCTGTTGTGTCCGATCTCGGCCGGACAGCCGACACCGAGTTCATGGAGATAAAACAACATGCCTGACAACGGCCCATTGACCCAGGCGGTGGCGCGCTGGGTGTCTACGCAGCGCAACCGCAGCCTGCCCGACGCGGTCAACCATCACGTCCGGCGAATGCTGTTGGACCATTTGTCGGGGGTCGTCGCGAGCTCGGTTGGTGAGGTGTCCGCCGTGGTCGGTGCCCACGTGCGGCGGATGTATCGCGGCGACACCGCCACCGCAATCGGCCATGGCCGGGTGTCCCCGCTGGGGGCCGCCGTAATCAATGGGACCAACGGCCACGGCATCGAGTCCGACGAGGGATACACCCCAGGCAGCATGCACCCGACGTCGGTCGTCTTTCCCGCGGTGTTCGCCGTGGCCCAGGACCGCGCTCTCAACGGCCAGCGCGTGCTCGACGCGGCTGCGATCGGCATGGAGCTGGCGTGCCGCATCGCCGATGCAGGCCATCCCGCCACCCGCAACCGCCACTTCCACAACACCCCGGTGGCGGGCGTGTTCGGCGCGGCCGCAGCCGTCGCCGTGCTGCTGGATCTCGACGAGATGGGCATCGCCAATGCTCTGGGGATTGCCGGTTCGCATGCCGGCGGACTCTTCGAATTCCTTGGCCAGTCCGCAGAGGTCAAACGCTTCCACCCGGGCAAGGCCGCCCGCGACGGTATCGCCAGCGCAGATCTGGCCGCGGCCGGACTGACCGGACCGACGACGGTTCTGGAGGGTCGGGATGGCTATTTCGCTGCGTACGCCGGGGCGGAGGGGCGAGACTGGTTCGCAGACACCGTCGTCGGCGAGCTCGGTGAGCAGTGGAGAGTCCTCAAGACGTACGTCAAACCGTATCCGTGCTGCCGGCACCTGCACGGAGCGATCGACGCCGTCCTGGCGTTGCGCCACGATCACGACATCGATCCGGCCACCATCACCGCGATCCGGGTGGGCACCTTCGCGATCGCCACTCGCCACGCCGGCCGCGATCTCGACACGGTGCTGCAGGCGCAGCTCAGTGTGCCGTTCACCGTCGCGGTTGCTGCGGTGCGTGGCGCGGTGACTCTGACCGACTTCTCTTCAGAGAGCCGGTCCGACGCCGAGATTCGGGCAGTGATGGACACGGTGGTCGTCGAACTCGACGAGGCGGCCGAGCAGTCCTATCCGAAGACCGGCAGGCCGGCCGAGGTGAGCATCGCCACCAGCGACGGCAGCATCTACACACACCGGGTCGAGCAGCCTTACGGCGAACCCTCAAACCCGTTGTCCGACAGCGACTTGGAGGTCAAGGCGCGCGGACTGGTCGAACCCGTCGTAGGGGAGGCGGGCTTCAAAATGCTGGCCGACGCGTGCTGGAACTTCGCCTCGCTGGACTTTCTCGACGACCTCGACGCTTCCGTCCGCGCCGCGTCGGCCCGCTGACCTCGCTCGACTTCATTGCGCTGAAAGGACTTGAAAATGAAGGTAACCGTGCAGAATCTTCAGCTGGCCTACAACGGGGTAGCTGCCATCAAGGGGCTTGATCTGACCATCCCCGACGGAGAATCGCTGGTGCTGTTGGGCCAGTCGGGATGCGGCAAGACCAGCACCATGCGCTGTGTCGCAGGGCTGGAAACGCCGACCGGCGGCACGATCACCATAGGTGAGCGTGTTGTGTTCGACGCCGCGTCAGGGCGAGTGGTGCCGGTGCACAAGCGCAACGTCGGTATGGTGTTCCAGTCTTACGCAGTGTGGCCGCACAAGACGGTCATGGAAAACGTCTGTTTCCCGCTGAAGATGAAGGGCGTCGGCCGCGCCGAACGTAAGCGTGAGGCGCTTGCCGTGCTCGAACTCGTCGGCCTGGCCCATCTGGCGGACCGCGGCGCCAGCATGCTGTCGGGTGGGCAGATGCAGCGCGTCGCGTTGGCTCGGTCGATGGCGATGTCGCCGAGTGTGCTGCTGCTCGATGAACCTCTCTCCAACCTCGATGCTCGGCTCCGCGACGACCTGCGCGTCGAGTTGCGCCGTATCCAAAGCGAACGCGGTCTGACCAGCCTGTACGTCACCCATGATCAGCAGGAAGCGCTTGCCTTGGCCGACCACATCGCCATCATGCAGGAGGGTCGGATCAGTCAGCTGGGCACACCGGAGCAGATCTACGACACTCCGGCCAGTGCATCGATCGCGAAGTTCCTCGGCGTCACCAACGTTTTCCCGGTTGCCGCCGGATCCACTTCTCGCGCACTGGAACTCGATGGCACTACCACAGTGCTGTCCAGCAGTCACGACATGCCAGCCGCCGCGGCCAGCGTCTGTATCCGCCCGGAAGACATCGCCGTATGCCTCGAACGCCAGGGTGCAGGACTGGCGCAGGCGCCGCACGCCAATGTCTTGACCGGTGAGATCCTGGTGGCGGTCTTCCAGGGATCCACGATCCGCTGCAAGGTTCTCACGGACGGCGGCATCACGCTTGACGCGGTGACGGCCCCTCCGGCCGTCGGCACCCTGGGCGCAGGGGCGCGGGTGTCGGTGCTCATCGACCCCGAGAACGTCAAAGTGCTTCCCGACACTGCTTCCGCGGCGCACGATCTGGTCGTGGCGGCATGACCGCGACCGTGAGCCTCGAGCCGCCGCCTCCGGCAGTGCCGGCCTCGTCAAAGTCGGGACGCCTGTTCGGGATCGGCTGGCGGGGCAAGACCGTCAGCCTGCCGCTGCTGCTCATCGTCGGTTTCCTCATCCTGGTGCCGGCCGGGTTCGTGCTGTTGGCCGCGTTCAGCACCGACGTGCCTCGTCCGGGCAGCATCTCCTTCGACCTCACCTTGGCAAACCTGCACGTGCTGATTGAAACCGGCGTCCTGTCAGCGACCGGCAGTTCGTTGTTCATCGCGACGACCGCCACCGCGTTGGCCCTGGCGATCGGCGGGTTCCTCGCATTCATCACGTCTCGAACCAATGTGCACGCCAAGGGATTTGTGTTCCTGATCGGCTTGATGCCACTGTTCCTGCCGTCCTATGTGGGGGCGTTGGCCTGGTCGATCCTGGGCAGCCCGGGCGCGGGTCTGATCAACGTGGCCTTCCGCGATCTCGGCATGACCGGGCCCGTCAACATGTACTCCTACGCCGGCGTGATCATGGTGTTCGCGATGTACTACGCGCCGTACGCGTTCCTGCTCATCCACGGTTCGATGTCGCTGATGAACCCCGACCTGGAGGATGCTTCCGGCGTCCACGGTGCCTCGCCGTGGCGCACCATCACCTCGGTGAGCACCCCGCTGGCCATGCCCGCCATTCTGGGGTCGGGGCTCCTGATGTTCATCCTGATTCTGGAAAACTTCCCGGTCTCACAGGTATTGGCCACCGCCGGACGTATCGACACCCTGCCCACCTTCATCTACCGGCTGATGAACGCCTCGCCGTCGCGGGGCAACGAAGCCTCGGTCGTCGCCGTGGTGCTTGTCGTCGCTGTTGTCGCGATCACCCTGGCGCAGCGCCGCATCCTGGCCAAACGGTCCTACACCACGGTCTCGGGCAAGGGCGTCAAAGCCCGCACGCTGGATCTGGGCCGGCTGCGGACCCCGGCGCTGATCGCCGCGGTGGTGTATTTCGTGCTCTCGATTGTGTTGCCGCTGTTGGCGTTGGCGCTCTCGGCGATCCGCAGCTCGCCATACATGTCGTCGTTCGGCAGCCTCGCCGAGCCTGGAGCCCTCGACATCACCTCGTTCGCCGACGTGTTCACCTCGGATCTGTTCACCACCGCGGCCACCAACAGCGTGCTCGTATCGGTGGCGGCCGCAGCCGGCGGGACTCTGCTCGCGTTCGTCGTCGGCTACGTGGTGTACCGCACGAATTCCTATGCCCGTGGGCTGCTGGAGGCGCTGTCGATGGTGCCGCTGGCCATCCCCGCGATCGTGCTCGGCATCGGGCTGCTGTGGACGTGGTTGATCATGCCGGTCCCGGTGTACGGCACCCTGTGGGTACTGATCATCGGATTCATCGCAGTGCAGATGCCCCAGGGCTTCCGCGGTATTGCCGCAGCGATCCAGGCCACGGATCGCGACTTGGAGGACAGTGCGGTCCTGCTCGGCGCGCGCCGAGCCCGCGCTATCACTGTCATCACCGTCCCGCTGCTGCGGGTCGCGGTGTCCTCGACGTTCCTCATGCTGCTGATGCTGAGCATGCGTGAACTGACCGTGCCGCTCTTCCTCTACACCTCCGACACCCGGATCCTGTCCATCGCCATCTACGACCAGTTCGAAAACGGTGGGGCGCTGAGGGAAGCCTCGGCGATGGCCCTGATCTACTGCGCCATCATGTTCGTCCTCAGCTATCTGCCCCGCAAGATCGGCGCCTCCGGCGGAGCCAACCATGGCTGACCGTCACCTCGCCACAACCACTCTGTCGCAACAGTTCTCGAAGGAAACCGTCATGCCCACCACGTCATCGGCGATAAGCCGGTCACGCCTGCGCCGCCTCGCAGCGGCACTGGCGGCATTTTTCCTGGTGGCCGCCGCCGTGGCTGCGTGCGGCAAACCCGGCGGAGGCAAGGAGGAACAGGCTGCCG
This sequence comes from Mycolicibacterium mageritense, assembly GCF_010727475.1. NCBI lineage: Bacteria > Bacillati > Actinomycetota > Actinomycetes > Mycobacteriales > Mycobacteriaceae > Mycobacterium > Mycolicibacterium mageritense. Next base: position 7,112,596 of record NZ_AP022567.1, on the reverse strand, counting down.
AACTACTGCCGGCTGCCCAGGTCGACACCTCGAACGGACTGCGGATCAACGGGGAACTCATCGCCGACAAGCAGCTGTGGCAGGCCGCCCAAGGCCACGTCGTCAACCTGTACTCGGGCACCGGTAAGGAAGCCGAGGATCTCACCGCCGCACGGTTCAAGGCCGAAACCGGACTGGATATCAATTTGACCCGCCTGCCCACGAACAAGCTGGCCGAACGGGTGCTGTCGGAACACGGCGCCAACAAGCTCGGCGCCGACATCGTGCGGCTCACCGACCCCCGGGCTGCCCGCGAACTTGCCGAAGAAGGGGTATACGTCGCCTACCAGACGCCGTTCGACGCGCTCCTGCGCGAACAGCACACCGGCGTGCGCGACACCTACCTGAACTGTTACTACTTCGTCAACGCGATGGGCTATAACAACGCAGTCATCGAAGAAGATCAGCCCACCGGCTGGCACGACCTCATCGACCCCAAGTACTTCGGCAAGCTCGGCGTCGTCGCGATCACCACCGGCGGCACCATCAACGCTTTGGCGAATTTCCAGATCGACACCTTGGGCCGGGAGTTCCTGGTCAAACAAGGTCAGCAGGATCCGCGGATCTTCGACTCCACCTCCACAGAAGTCGATGCCCTGGCCCGTGGCGAAATCGCCATCGCCTCACTGAGCTTCAACAACGCATTCGCCGCCGAGCTGGCCGGGGCGCCAATCACACTGGTGGTGCCCGAGGAAGGCATCTCGGCGTCGGAGAACCTCATGGGCATGACGGCCAACGGGGTGGCCAACCCCGCCGCGCGAGTTTTCATGAATTGGACGATGTCAAAATCTGGCCAAAGCTTCGCTGCGGCACAGGGTTTCGTGCCTGCTCGCACAGATATTCCACAGGTCAAATCCGGTCCGTACCAGCTACCCAAGGCCGACTCGCCGCAATTCCATCTGTTCACCGAACAAGAATTCGCCGAGTTTGCCGCCCGCGACGAGAAGTGGTGGAAGGAAGCGTTCCGCTACATGGGTTGAGCCCTGCAAATCCGAGCACTTCTCCCCGCGCTGCCGCGCAACATCCACACCGACTGAAAGACGAAGGATCCGCTATGTCTGCACCTGCCCAGACCGAAACCGAATCGCTGCTGGATTCGGTGCGCGCGTTCGCCAAACGCCATCTCGCCGACGGGGCGCTGCAACGCGCCCACGACCCCAGCTACGCCTGGGATATCGCCGAACTTCTCGGCGCCCAGGGTTTGCTCGGTCTGACCATCGCCGAACGCGACGGCGGCCAGGGCGCGACCCTGGCCGACGCGGTAGCCGTCATCCAGGAGGTCGCGATGGCCTGTCCCAAGAGCGCAGATATTCTGCAGGCCGGCAATTTCGGTGCCATCCGCACCTTCGCCGAGTTCGGCACACCCGAGCAGAAACAGCAATACCTGCCCAGTCTGCTCGCCGGCAAGGCGTTGATTGGACTGGGCATGAGCGAGCCCGAAGCCGGCTCTGCGGCAACCGAACTGACGACGTCAGCCACACCCGACGCCGAGGGATTCCGGATCAACGGCACCAAGATCTGGGGTACCCACAGCGTCGATGCCACCCTGTTCCTGATCTACGTGCGGTTCGGCCCGGGCACCCGCAACATCGGCTCGGTCCTTGTCGAGCGCGATACCCCCGGGCTCACATTCGGTGCCCCATCGTCGTACATGAGCGGCGAGCAGTGGGCGCAGCTGTACTTCGATGACTGCTGGATCCCGAAAGAGAACGTGCTTCTGGGCCCCGGCGGGTTCAAGAAGCAGATGTCGGGCTTCAACGTCGAGCGGATCGGTAACGCCTCCCGCGCGTTGGCTCTTGGGCAACTGGCGTTCACCCTGGCCCGCGACCATGTCAGCCAGCGCACCCAATTTGGGCGCACCCTCAACGAATTCCAGGGTCTGCAGTGGAAATTCGCCGACATCGCAGTCAAGCTCGACGCCGCCAGGCTGCTGCTGGATCGTGCGGTGCGCAACGCCGAAGCGGGATTGCCGTCGGCTTATGAGACGTCGGTGGCCAAGCTCGCTGCCAACGAGGCCGGATTCTTCGCCGCCAACGAGGCCATGCAGGCTATGGGCGCGCTGGGCTACAGCTGCGAGTCGCTGGTCGAATACTGCATGCGTCGTACGCGCGGATGGATGATCGCGGGTGGATCGGTGGAGATCCTGAAAAACCGTATCGCCGAGGAGATCTTCGGGCGCAGGTTCAACCAGCGCGCCGTCGTCGCGGAGGCCGCGACCCGATGACTCTGACAGCCGTGCACGAGACCGCGGTCGTCGACTACCAGCTCGACGGCCGGGTGGCCGTGCTGGTCATCGACAACCCACCGGTGAACGCGAGCTCCGCGGCCGTCCGCGCCGGGCTGCTGTCTGGGGTCCGCCGCGCCGGCGCGGACTCCGATGTCGACGCCGTCGTCCTCATCGGCGCGGGCTCCCACTTCATCTCCGGCTCCGATCTGCGCGAGTTCAACGGACCACTTCCCGAACCCACACTGCCCGAGCTGATCTCGGCGATTGAAGACTGCCCTAAACCTGTGGTCGCCGCACTTTGCGGTGCCACCCTGGGCGGCGGGTTGGAGCTTGCGCTGGGCTGTGACGCCCGAATCGCCGCCGAAGATTCGGTCATCGGGCTCCCTGAGATCACGTTGGGCATGATCCCGGGCGCCGGCGGCACTCAGCGGCCCCTGCGCCTCATCGGCCCGGTCGCCACGCTGGACCTGATCTCCTCGGGCGCGCGGCGCCAGGTGACGACGGTCGGCGCGCTCATCGACGTGGTCACCGACGCGCCGCTGCGCGCAGCGGCCGTGGCCCACGCTGGCGCGATGACCGGCAAACGGATCCTCCGTGCGGAGCCCATCCGTGCCGATGACGCAGCGGAGGTGACTGCGGCCGCCCTGGATGTCCTGACTCGTGGCCGCGGCCGACCGCAGTATGGCGCTGCGGTCGCGGCCGTCCTCAACGGACTTGTCCTCGACCCCGATGCGGCACTGAGCTTCGAGCGTCGCGAGTTCACCCGTTTGCGCGTGGGGGAGGAAGCGGCAGCGCTACGACACTTGTTCTTCGCCCGCCGCGCCGCCACCAAAGCCAATCGCCCCCGTAGCCCGCGCGCACTGCGCAGTGTCGGAATCATCGGTGCGGGCACCATGGGTTCGGGGATCGCCCGCGCCTTCGTCGAACACGGTGTGGCGGTGGTGCTCGTCGACCAGAACCCGGACGCCGCGGCCCGCGCCGCCCACACCGTGCGCGGCGCGGCTGAGCGGCTCGTACAGTCCGGGCGTCTCAGCGCGGCCGACGCGCGACGCCGAGCGGGGCTGCTGACCGCCGGCGCCGCGCTCGACGACGTCGCCGGCTGCGACCTGATCATCGAAGCCGTGTTCGAGGACATGACCGTCAAGACGGACCTGCTGATTCGCCTGCAGCAGGTTGTCGCTCCCGACACGGTGCTGGCCACCAACACCTCCTACCTCGACATCGACGCAATGGCTCAAGCCCTGGACGACCGGACTCGGCTGGTCGGCATGCACTTCTTCAGCCCGGCGCATCGGGCTGCTGTGCTGGAAGTGGTGCACGGGGCGCACACCGGCACCTATGCCTTGGACACCGCGCTGACCGCAGCTCAGCTGCTGCAGAAACTGCCGATCGTGGCCCGTGTGTGCGAAGGGTTCATCGGCAACCGGATCTACAACGCTTACCGACGCCAGTGTGAACTGATGCTCGAAGAAGGCGCCTTACCTCACCAGATTGACGAGGCTCTGGTCGGATTCGGCTTCGCGATGGGCCCGTTCGCGGTGTCTGACATGTCCGGCCTCGATATCGCGTGGCGGATGCGGCAGGCGACCGCCGGCAGGCGCGACCCGCGCGAACGCTATCCGGACGTCGCTGACATCCTGTGCGAGGAGGGTCGGCTGGGCCAGAAAACCGGTGCCGGTTGGTACCGCTACGAGGCAGGCTCCCGCACTCCGATCGTCGACCCCCACGTAGCCGAGCTCATCCGGTCGAGCTCGGAGCGCAAGCAGATCCAGCGGCGTGTGTTCAGCGCCGCCGACATCGTCGAACGCGTCCTGCTGACGATGGCCAACGAGGCCGCGCTGCTGCTGACCGAAGGCATCGCCGAACGCCCCGGCGATGTCGACCTCATGCTCACCACCGCTTACGGATTCCCCAGTCATGTCGGCGGTCTCACGCCATGGGTGCTACCTCGCCGCGCCGAACTCGGGCTCAAGCTCGACGAGTTGGCCGCCGTCACCGGGTACGGGTTCCGCCGTGGCGACCTGGGTGTGTTCGCTGCCGCCGAGGCCGGTCAGTAGGCGAGAGTGCCGCCGGGTATCAGTCGCAGCGGGCGGACATACCGCCGTCCACGACAATCTCGGTACCCGTGATGAATCGGGCTTCGTCGGATGCCAGGAACAGCGCCACGTTCGCGGTGTCCCGGCCGTCTCCCATGAAGCCGAGGGGGATCCGTGCCTGACGTTGCTCAAGGAGCTTGTCGACGTCGCCACCAGTGCGTTGTCCGGCCAGTCGGGTTTCGACCATCGGGGTGTGCAGTTGGCCCGGAATGACTGTGTTCGCGCGGATACCGAGCGGGGCGTGCTGCACGGCCACCGACCGCGTGAAGGCGATAACGCCGGCCTTCGATGCGGCGTAGGCCGCCTGTGCCGCACCCGTCCACCGGATTGCCGAGGTCGAAGCGGTGTTGACTATCGCGCCAGAGCCGGCCTCCTTCATCTGCGGGAGAACATGCTTACAAGTCAGATCTGTTGTGGTCAGATTGAATTCGAGCTGACGGTTCCAGTCTTGCTCGGACATCTCCACCGGGCCGCCGGCGCGAGATCCGCCGACATTGTTGACCAGGATGTCGATAGAGCCCATCATCTCGCGGCATTCGGTAACCATGGCTTGGACAGCTTCGCCATCGCTGACATCGCATTGGAATGGCACGATTGACCCGGCTACGCCGTCGAATCGGGAGAGTGTTTCCACCAGGGCGTCATGGCTGAGGTCGACTGCGAAGACGCGGGCACCTTCTTGCGCGAACCGAACGGCAGCGGCGCGCCCGTTGCCCCAACCGGGTCCGACGCTGCCGGCCCCGGTGACGATCGCGACCTTGCCTTGCAGCCGTTGGCTCATGCTGTTGCTTCACTTTCTTCTGCTTCTTGGACTTGTCCGATATGAAGGGCGACCAGGAATCGCGACACCATGTTGTATGCGGCGATGGTGCCCGTCAGTTCGACAAACCCGCGGGTGCCCAACATGGAGTGCACGCGGTCGCTGAGTGCATCGGCGACCGTCACGTTGCTTGTCATCGCATCGGTGTACTGCAATACAAGCGTCTGCAGTTCGTTCAGGGCTGCCGTGTCACCGCCTTCGCGCAATGCCGCGAGTTGCTCGACCGTCAGACCTTCACGGAGTGCTAGCGGCGCGTGTGCGCGCCATTCGTACTGGGCGCCGTTGAGTTCGGCGATGCGACAGATCGCCATCTCCCGAATATCGCCGGGAAGCGCCATCTCGGTGCGAACTGCGCCGAGGAGATTGTTCCAACCATCGGCGAACGGTTCACTGTGCAGCAATGCCTCGTCGAGCGGCGTGAGATTCCCGCCGCGCCGCTTTCGCATGCGATCGGCGACTTCTCCGGTGACCGGTGCTGGGTGTACTCGCATTACGTTCCTTTCGATCGTGCCGACGACAGCGATCTCCTTCAGTTCGGCGCGTGCCGACCGGGCTGCGAACACGTTGGGGGAGCGGTGGGTCGAGTGACGAGTTACAACCGGATGAGGCCCTGCTGGGCAACGGATGCCACGGCTCGGCGGTGTTCGTCGAAGATGGTTCCGCGCGCCAACCCATTGGTGGCGTTGCTGAAAGGCGAGTCCTGGGCGTAGAGATACCACCGGCCGGCCGCCACATCGTCGTGAAACCACAGTGTGTGATCGATACTTGCCGTCGTGTGTCGCACCGCGGTGTCAAGTTCACCCCGGGCTTTCGCGATCACCGGCAACAACGACCGGTCGGAGGCGAACACCATGATCGCGCGGTGCACGTTCTGACCGGCGTCCCGCGCGATGTCTTCTGCGCGAAACCAGAAACACCGTTGCGCGCCAGACTGTTTCGGCAGCATCGCATCGTCGACGTAACGGATGTCCAGTGGGCGCGACGCCGATCGCCAATCAGACCGAATCGGCAGTTTGATTCCGTCATCGGGTAGGCGGAGTAGTCGACGCTGGTCCAAGCTGGGGAGTTCGGCGGGACCGGGCACGTGCGGCGCCTCGAATCGGTACACCTGACCGTCATCGTGGGCGGACTGCGAGCCGAACATCATCTGGGCGACCGCGAGTTCGCGGTCGCCCTGAGAAATCGCCACTGAGCGGACGGACAATGTGCGACCATCGCGCACGCGGTTGACCAGGTAGGTCAAATCTATGTCTTTGCCGCCCATACGAAGGAAGTAAGCGTGCAACGAGGTGACTGTCCGGGGGAACTGCACCGTCGCGGTCGCTGCCAAAGTGGCTTGCGCCAACAGATGACCGCCGTAGGTTCGCTGGTCGAATCCCGCAATCGGTCTTCCGGTGAACGTTGCCGACGACGCATCGTCGTCGGCAACGCACCGCACAGCCAGCCGGTCCACGAGAGGGTCTCGGTTGACCTCTCCCGGAATTGAGCTCTCATCGCCGAATGTCGGGGCGAAACCCTGCCGCAAAGACTCCTCCATCACGGGCGGTCGTCGTCAGCGGTGGGCGAGTGCGGCATCAGCACGCCGAGTGTCGACGGACTCGCTGACCGATGTGCTTACCAGTGCGTCCAACGCCAGAACCCCACACCCCTTCGCGCCGATCGAGACCGGGTTGATCTCGGCTTCCAGCACTTCGGTGTTGGTGACGGCGAGTCTCGACATCGCGACGATCGTCGATGCCAGCGCGTCGACGTCACCTTCGGGCAGACCGCGATAGCCGGTGATCACGGCTAGGCCCTTCACCTCGCGGATCATCTCGTGGGCGACGTCAATCGTGACGGGTGCCAAACGAACTGAGGTGTCGGCAAAGATCTCGGCGAGCACGCCACCGGTGGACAGCACCACCATGGGCCCGACATCACGGCTGACCCGATAGCCGATAAGCGCCTCAGCGATGCCCTTGCGTGCCATCTGCTGTACCAGAACACGGTCCACCGTGACGGCAGAGCGTTGTGCCGCAACATTTCTCACAATCGTGCGCGCCGCTTCCCGGACTCCGGTAATGTCGGCGACGTTCAACACGACACCGCCAACGTCGCTTTTGTGAGGCAGCTGGTCGGAAAGAACCTTTACGACCGCTGGAAATTCGACGGAAATCGACACATCTTCGAGTTCCTGCACTGACACCGCTACCGATTCGGGGAAGGTGACACCGAGTCGGCCGAGCAGGGCCGCCGACGCTTGTTCGTCCAGTGTCTGCGCCGGAGCAGCAGCATTCGCGGCGAACTGGGCCGTGTCGCCGACGGTGGTCGGCCGACGACTGAACGCGGCAGCGACAACGTCGGCGCATGACTCAGGGGTGCGAAACGCCGGTACTCCCGAGCTGTTGAGCAGCGCTGCCGCTTCGGGGGCTTCGGGCAACGCAGATGCAACGATCGGCACGGCATGATTTCCGCGCTCGGCGATCGCTTGCACGGCCAGCTCGGGGTTCAACCGGGCCGAGGATCCGATGACGAAGACGATGACGTCGAACTCGCCACTGTCTTGCATCAGAGTCAGTGCGTTGGTCACGATGTCGTGTCGTGCGCCGTCGAGTCCCAAATCGGCGATCAGGCTGTGCGGAATGATCACTTCGGCTTCGGCCATCCGCGCGACCAAGTTGGCGCTGGGTCCAACGATGTTCAGCCCGCGCAGGGCCAGCTGGTCGACCATGATGGCCGCACCGCCGCCGGTTGTGGTGATGACCCCGACGCGCGGCGTCGTGGGCGCGGTAGCCGGGATGCGCTCCAGCAAGGCCGGCGCCTCGACCAGCGACTCGAAGTTGTAGATCCGGGCAAATCCGCATGCTCGGAAGAACGCGTCGGCTTCACTGTCCTCGCCGGCAAGCGCGCCGGTGTGCGAAACCGCCAGTGCCGCAGCCTCGTCCGAACGACCAAGTTTGTACACTGCGACCGGCTTCCCCGCCTCGGCTGCCGCGCGCGCGAACGCCGCCAGATCCTCGGCGTGCCGCAATGACTCCAGGAACAAGGCAAAGGAGGTGACACCAGGATCGGCGATCATCGCTTCACACAGCGATCCCAGTGACAGGTCCGCTTCACCGCCGGTCGACACGAGTCCGGCGAAGCCGATGCCGCGGCCGAGGGCCCGGCTCAGGAGCGACCCGATCACACTGCCCGACTGTGAAGCGACGAACACCCCACCGGCGGGCAGGTTGGGCTCTCCGAACGCAGCATTACCGGTCAGCATCACGCCGGTACGCGGGTTCACCACGCCCAGGCTGCTCGGTCCGATCACCCGCGTGGGGCCCTCAGCTGCTGCCGCTCGCAGTCGATCCTCCCGGTCCTGCCCAACCGGACCGTCTTCGGCAAACCCGGCGGAAAGCACAGTGGCCACCGGTACTCCGAGGTGGGCACATTCCCGCACCGCGGCGATGGCCGCTTCGGCCCCAGTCATTATGTAGACGTGCTCGGGCACCTCGGGCAGCGACGACAGCGTGGGCCACGCTTTGGCGCCCTGCACGGTATCGCGAGTCGGGTTGATGAAGTACGCATTACCGCGATAGCCGGCCCGCTGCAGGAACTGCTGGGGCCGCGCGGTCGTCTTCTTCGGATTGTCGGAAGCTCCGACTATCGCGATCGCGTGCGGATTGATCAAGGACTCGGCAAACGGTCGGGTGGTGGGTGGGCGCATCGACTCAACTCCTGTGCAACGTGTACCTGCGGGTGACTGACTGCTGCGGGACGGTGCGATGCGGTCTGGATCACACCGACCTTCCGAGTGTTTTCAAGCCTACATACTCTATAGAGTGTTGTCTATGTATAACTCGTGCCATGCAGATCCGGTGACGGCGTAAATGAATTTGCAGCCAAGTGCATAACAATGCAAAGATCTGGTGCATGACCTCAGTAGCTGTAGCCGGTGCCAGCGGCTACGCGGGTGGCGAGATTCTGCGACTGCTTCTCGGCCACCCCGCCTACGCCGACGGCCGGCTGACCATCGGGGCGCTGACCGCGGCTGCTAGCGCGGGAACCAGCGTGGCCGAACACCATCCGCACCTGTTGCCACTGGCGTCGCGCGTGCTGCAGAACACCGACGCCGACGTGCTGGCCGGTCATGACGTGGTGTTCCTGGGGCTGCCGCACGGCCATTCCGCCGCGCTGGCCGAACAGCTCGGGCCCGACACCCTGATCATCGACTGCGGCGCCGACTTCCGGCTCACCGACGCCGCCGACTGGGAACGTTTCTACGGTTCGACCCATGCCGGCAGCTGGCCCTACGGGCTGCCTGAACTGCCCGGCGCCCGGGACAAGTTGCGCGACACCAAGCGGATCGCGGTGCCCGGGTGTTATCCGACCGCGGCCCTGCTGGCGCTGCTGCCCGCGGTCGCAGAGGAGCTCGTCGAGCCGGCCGTGACCGTCGTCGCGGTCAGCGGCGCCTCGGGAGCAGGCAGGTCGGCCAAGGTCGACCTGCTCGGCTCCGAGGTGATCGGATCGGCGCGCGCCTACAACATCGGCGGCAAGCACCGGCACACCCCGGAGATCGCCCAGGGGCTGCGGGCGGTCACCGACAGGGACGTCACCGTCTCGTTCACGCCCGTGCTGATCCCGACCGCGCGCGGCATCCTGGCCACCTGCACGGCCCGCACGCAGGCATCGCTCTCGGAGGTCCGCGCCGCATACGAAAAGTTCTATGACGCAGAGCCGTTCGTCCACCTGCTGCCCGAGGGGCAACTGCCCAAGACCGGTTCGGTGATCGGCAGCAACGCCGCGCAACTGGCGGTCGCGGTAGATGAGCAGGCGAAGACCCTGGTCGCCGTTGCCGCCATCGACAACCTCACCAAGGGCACGGGTGGCGCCGCTGTCCAGTCGATGAACCTGGCCCTTGGCTGGCCCGAAACCGAAGGACTGTCGATCGTGGGAGTGGCACCGTGACGTGGAAGCTCGTTCGCAAGCAGGGTGTGACGGCGCCTGAGGGGTTCCGGGCCACCGGAATCTCGGCCGGTATCAAGGCATCCGGCGCGTTGGACCTCGCGCTGGTGTTCAACGAGGGGCCCGATTACGCGGCCGCGGGTGTGTTCACCCGCAACCAGATCAAGGCCGCCCCGGTGCAGTGGTCGCAGCAGGTGCTCACCACCGGGCGCCTGCGCGCGGTCATCCTCAACTCGGGTGGCGCCAACGCGTGCACCGGCGCACCGGGTTTTCAGGACACGCACGCCACCGCCGAGGCCGTCGCGGCGGCACTGTCGGATTGGGGCACCGAGACCGGGGCCATCGAGGTCGCGGTGTGCTCGACCGGCCTGATCGGCGACCGCCTGCCGATGGACAGGGTGCTGGCGGGTGTGACCGAGATCGTGCACGAGATGGCGGGCGGGCTGACGGGCGGTGAGGAAGCCGCCAGGGCCATCATGACCACCGACACCGTGCCGAAACAGGTTGCGCTGCACCATCAGGGCAACTGGACAGTCGGCGGCATGGCCAAAGGTGCGGGCATGCTCGCGCCGTCGCTGGCCACCATGCTGGTCGTGATCACCACCGATGCGGTCGCCGATGCGGGCGCGCTCAACACGGCGTTGACCCGTGCCGCAGCCAAGACCTTCGACCGGCTCGACGTCGACGGCAGCTGTTCCACCAACGACACCGTGCTGCTGTTGTCGTCGGGCGCCAGTGAGATCGCGCCCAGCCAGGACGAACTGGACGCCGCGGTGCTGGCGGTGTGCGACGACCTGTGCGCCCAGCTGCAGGCCGACGCCGAAGGCGTCACCAAGCGCGTCGTCATCACCGTGACCGGCGCGGCCTCCGAGGACGAGGCGGTTGTCGCCGCGCGCGCCGTTGCCCGCGACAGCCTGGTCAAGACCGCGATGTTCGGTTCCGACCCCAACTGGGGCCGGGTGCTTGCCGCGGTGGGGATCGCGCCGGTGACCCTCGACCCGCAACGGATCAGCGTGTCGTTCAACGGAACACCGGTGTGCATCGATGGCGCCGGGGCGCCCGGTGCACGCGACGTGGACCTGTCCGGTGCGGACATCGAGGTGGTCATCGACCTGGCGGCGGGATCCGCGCAGGCCGCCATCCGGACCACCGACCTGTCCCACGGGTACGTCGAAGAGAACTCGGCCTACAGCTCGTGACGGGCATCGACACCGCGACCAAGGCCAAGGTGCTGTCGGCGGCCTTGCCCTGGCTCAAAGAGCTGCACGGCAAGATCGTCGTCGTCAAATACGGCGGCAATGCCATGACCGACGATGTGCTCAAGACCGCGTTCGCCGACGACATGGTGTTCCTGCGCAACTGCGGCATTCACCCCGTCGTGGTGCACGGTGGCGGCCCGCAGATCAGCGCGATGCTCAAACGGCTCGGCATCGAGGGCGATTTCAAGGGCGGATTCCGGGTCACCACACCGGAAGTCCTCGATGTCGCGCGGATGGTGCTGTTCGGTCAGGTCGGCCGGGAACTGGTCGGTCTGATCAACGCGCACGGAGGCTACGCGGTCGGCGTCACGGGCGAGGACGCCCAGCTGTTCACCGCGGTGCGCCGCAGCGTCAACGTCGACGGCGTGGCGACCGACATCGGCCTGGTGGGCGACGTCGACCACGTCAACGCCGGATCACTGCTGGATCTCATTGCGGCGGGCCGCATTCCGGTGGTGTCGACCATCGCGCCCGACGCCGACGGCGTGGTGCACAACATCAACGCCGATACCGCCGCGGCCGCGCTGGCCGAGGCGCTCGGTGCGGAAAAGCTGCTGATGCTCACCGATGTGGAAGGCCTCTACACCGATTGGCCTGACCGCAATTCGCTGGTCAGCGAGATCGACAGCGCGGCCCTGGCGCAGCTTTTGCCACGGCTGGAATCGGGCATGGTGCCCAAGATCGAAGCGTGTTTGCGGGCCGTGGCGGGCGGCGTGCCCAGCGCCCACGTGATCGACGGCCGGGTCGAACATTGCGTACTGGTCGAGCTTTTCACCGACGAGGGAACCGGGACCAAGGTGGTCAAAGAATGACGCTGCAGGACCGCTGGGAAGCGGTGATGATGAACAACTACGGCACTCCGCCGCTGGCTCTGGTCAGCGGGGAGGGTGCGGTGGTCACCGACGCGGACGGCAGGCAGTACCTCGACCTGCTCGGCGGGATCGCGGTCAACCTGCTCGGGCACCGCAATCCGGCTGTCATCGCGGCCGTGACCAGTCAGCTCAACACCCTCGGGCACACCTCGAATCTGTATGCCACCGAACCGGGTATCGCGTTGGCTGAGGCGCTTGTCGGGCACCTCGGTTCGCAGGCCAGGGTGTTCTTCTGCAACTCCGGCACCGAGGCCAACGAGGTTGCCTTCAAGATCACCCGGCTCACCGGGAAGACGAATGTCGTTGCCGCCCAAGGCGCCTTCCACGGCCGGACGATGGGTTCGCTGGCGCTGACGGGCCAGCCCGCCAAGCAGGCCCCGTTCGAACCGTTGCCGGGCAACGTCACGCATGTGCCCTACGGCGACGTCGATGCCCTCGCCGCGGCGGTCGACGACACCACTGCGGCCGTATTCCTCGAACCGATCATGGGGGAGGGCGGCGTCGTCGTCCCACCCGCCGGATACCTTGCCAAGGCCCGCGAGATCACGTCGCGACACGGTGCGCTGCTCGTGCTCGACGAAGTGCAGACCGGGGTCGGCCGGACCGGCGCCTTCTACGCCCATCAACACGACGGCATCACGCCCGACATCGTGACACTGGCCAAAGGCCTGGGCGGCGGGCTGCCGATCGGTGCGTGCCTGGCCCTCGGTGCGACGGGTGACCTGCTGACCCCGGGCCTGCACGGCAGCACGTTCGGCGGCAACCCGGTGTGCACCGCGGCCGCCCTCGCGGTGCTCAAGGAATTGGCCGACGGCGATCTGGTCAACCGGGCCGGCGTGCTCGGCAAGACGTTGAGCCACGGCATCGAGGAACTCGGCCATCCACTGGTCGATCATGTGCGTGGCAAGGGTCTGCTGCAGGGCGTGGTCCTGACCGCGCCCGGCGCCAAGGCCGTCGAGGCCGCAGCCCGCGATGCCGGTTTCCTGGTGAACGCGGCAGCACCCGACGTCATCCGGCTCGCGCCACCGTTGATCATCACCGAAGACCAGATCGGCCAGTTCATCACCGCGCTGCCCGCGGTACTCGACAAGGGGACGGAATGACCAGACATTTCCTGCGCGACGACGACCTCACGCCCGACGAGCAGGCCGAGGTGCTGGCGCTGGCCGCCGAGCTCAAGAAGGCCCCCTTCAGCCGCCGGCCCCTGGAAGGCCCGCACGGCGTCGCGGTGATCTTCGAGAAGAACTCGACCAGAACCCGGTTCTCGTTCGAGATGGGTATCGCCCAACTCGGCGGGCACGCCGTCGTGGTCGACGGCCGCAGCACCCAGTTGGGCCGCGAGGAAACGCTCGAAGACACCGGTGCGGTGCTGTCGCGCTACGTCGACGCCATCGTGTGGCGCACCTTCGCGCAGGAACGCCTGACCGCCATGGCAACTGGCGCCTCCGTCCCGATCGTCAACGCGCTGTCCGACGAATTCCACCCGTGCCAGGTGCTTGCGGACCTGCAGACCCTGACCGAGCGCAAGGGCGCGCTGCCGGGGCTGCGGATGACGTACCTGGGTGACGGCGCCAACAACATGGCGCACTCGTTGATGCTCGGTGGAGTGACCGCGGGCATCCACGTCACCATCGCTGCGCCCGCAGGCTTCGCGCCCGATCCGCAGTTCGTCGACGCGGCCCGTAAGCGTGCCGCCGAGACCGGCGCGTCGGTGACCGTGACCGACGATCCGCGCGCGGCCGCCGAAGGGGTCGATGTGCTGGTGACCGACGCCTGGACGTCGATGGGACAGGAGAACGACGGCCTGGACCGGGTCCGCCCGTTCCGCCCGTTCCAGGTCAACAGCGAGCTGCTGAAGCTTGCTGATCCGGAAGCCGTTGTGTTGCACTGCCTTCCGGCCCACCGCGGGCACGAGATCACCGACGAGGTGATCGACGGTCCACAGAGTGCGGTGTTCGACGAGGCCGAGAACCGGCTGCATGCGCAGAAGGCGATGTTGGTCTGGTTGTTGGAACGATCATGAGCGACGCTTGCAAGCGAATCGACCGACCATGAGCTCGCCGACCCGGGTAGGCCGCCAGGCCCGCATAGTCTCGCTGCTGTCCGCCCACGCGGTCAGCAGCCAGACCGAGCTGGCCGCCCTGCTCGCCGCCGACGGCATCGAGGTCACCCAGGCCACGCTGTCGCGGGATCTCGAAGAGCTCGGGGCGGTGAAGCTGCGCGGCGCCGACGGCGGGGTCGGCGTCTACGTCGTGCCCGAGGACGGCAGCCCGGTCCGCGGTGTGTCCGGTGGCACCGAGCGGGTCACCAAGCTGCTCGGCGAGCTGCTGGTTTCCACCGACGCGAGCGCCAACATGGCGGTGCTGCGCACTCCGCCCGGGGCCGCGCACTACCTGGCCAGTGCCATCGACCGGGCCGCGTTGCCCCAGGTTGTCGGGACGATTGCCGGTGATGACACCATCTTCGTGATAGCGCGCGAGCCGATGACCGGTGCCGAGCTCGCGATCATGTTCGAAAACTTGAAGTGAAGCAGTACGCAGAACCCAAAAAGCAAGGAGATCAACCAATGTCCGAGCGCGTCATCCTGGCGTATTCCGGCGGTCTGGACACCTCGGTGGCGATCAGCTGGATCGGCAAGGAAACCGGCCGTGAGGTCGTCGCCGTCGCCATCGACCTCGGCCAGGGCGGCGAGGACATGGAGGTCGTACGGCAGCGGGCGCTGGATTGCGGCGCCGTCGAGGCGGTCGTGGTCGATGCCCGCGACGAGTTCGCCGACGAGTACTGCCTGCCGACCATCCAGTCCAATGCGCTCTACATGGACCGCTACCCGCTGGTGTCGGCCATCAGCCGGCCGCTGATCGTCAAGCACCTGGTCAAGGCGGCGCGCGAACACGGCGGCGGCATCGTCGCGCACGGCTGCACCGGCAAGGGCAACGACCAGGTGCGGTTCGAGGTCGGATTCGCTTCGCTGGCACCCGATCTCGAGGTGCTCGCCCCGGTTCGCGACTACGCCTGGACCCGGGAGAAGGCCATCGCGTTCGCCGAGGAGAACGCCATCCCGATCAACGTCACCAAGCGCTCGCCGTTCTCGATCGACCAGAACGTGTGGGGCCGCGCGGTGGAGACCGGGTTCCTGGAGCACCTGTGGAACGCGCCCACCAAGGACGTCTACGACTACACCGAAGACCCCACGGTCAACTGGAGCACGCCCGACGAGGTGATCGTCGGCTTCGAGAAGGGCGTGCCGGTCTCGATCGACGGCAGGCCCGTCACGGTGCTCGAGGCCATCGTGGAGCTCAACCGGCGCGCCGGTGCGCAGGGCGTCGGCCGGCTCGACGTCGTCGAGGACCGGTTGGTCGGCATCAAGAGCCGCGAGATCTACGAGGCGCCGGGCGCGATGGTGCTCATCACCGCACACACCGAACTCGAGCACGTCACGCTCGAACGCGAACTCGGCCGGTTCAAGCGCGGCACCGATCAGAAGTGGGGCGAGCTGGTGTACGACGGCCTGTGGTACTCGCCGCTCAAGCGGGCCCTGGAGGCGTTCGTCGCGCACACGCAGGAGCACGTGACCGGCGAGATCCGGCTTGTGCTGCACGGCGGGCACATCGCCGTCAACGGCCGCCGCAGCGCGGAGTCGCTTTACGACTTCAACCTCGCCACCTACGACGAGGGCGACAGCTTCGACCAGTCCTCGGCCAAGGGCTTCGTGCACGTGCACGGGCTCTCGTCGAAGATCTCGGCCAAGCGCGACCTGGGCCTGTAATGCCGAACAGACACGTAGGTACCCCAGAAACGCTGTTCGCGGGTACGCGCGTGACTGCTCGCGGGGAGAAATATGAGCACTAACGAAGGTTCGCTGTGGGGCGGCCGGTTCGCCGACGGCCCGTCGGATGCGCTTGCCGCACTGAGTAAGTCGACGCACTTCGACTGGGTGCTGGCGCCGTACGACGTCAAGGCGTCCAAGGCGCACGCCCGCGTGCTGTACCGCGCCGGGTTGCTGACCGATGACCAGCGCGACGGCCTGCTCGCGGGCCTCGACAGCCTCGGTGAGGACGTCGCGGACGGCAGCTTCGGCCCGCTGGTCACCGACGAGGACGTGCACGGTGCGTTGGAGCGCGGCCTGATCGACCGGGTCGGCCCTGATCTCGGGGGCCGGCTACGGGCCGGGCGATCGCGCAACGACCAGGTGGCGACGCTTTTCCGGATGTGGCTGCGCGACGCGGTGCGCCGCGTCGCCGCCGCGGCCCTCGACGTGGTCGACGCCCTGGCCACCCAGGCCGCCGCGCATCCGACGGCGATCCTTCCCGGCAAGACCCACCTGCAGTCCGCGCAGCCGATCCTGCTCGCGCATCATCTGCTCGCGCATGCACACCCGTTGCTGCGCGATGTGGACCGCCTCGTCGATTTCGACAAGCGGGCCGCGGTGTCGCCGTACGGCTCCGGCGCCCTGGCCGGCTCCTCGCTGGGTCTTGACCCGGACGCGATCGCCGAAGAACTGGGCTTCACCGCGGCTGCCGACAACTCGGTCGACGCGACGGCCGCGCGGGACTTCGCGGCCGAGGCGGCGTTCGTGCTGGCGATGATCGGGGTGGATCTGTCCCGGCTGGCGGAGGACATCATCCTCTGGAGCACAACCGAATTCGGCTACGTGACGCTGCACGATTCGTGGTCGACGGGCAGCTCGATCATGCCCCAGAAGAAGAATCCCGACATCGCCGAACTGGCCCGCGGCAAATCCGGCCGCCTGATCGGCAATCTCACCGGACTGCTCGCGACGTTGAAAGCGCAGCCCCTGGCCTACAACCGGGATCTGCAGGAGGACAAGGAGCCGGTGTTCGATTCGGTGGCGCAGCTCGAGCTGCTGCTGCCCGCGATGGCCGGGCTGGTCGCCACGCTGACCTTCGACACCGACCGGATGTCCGCGCTGGCCCCGCTCGGCTACACGTTGGCCACCGATGTCGCCGAGTGGTTGGTGCGGCGCGGTGTGCCGTTCCGGGTCGCGCACGAGGCCGCGGGTGCGGCCGTGCGGGCCGCCGAGGCGCGCGGCGTCGGCCTGGAGGAACTGGAGGACGCCGAACTGTCCGGCATCCATCCCGAGTTGACGCCCGAAGTGCGCGACATTCTCACCATCGACGGATCGGTGAACTCACGCGACGCACGGGGCGGGACGGCGCCGATCCAGGTTGCCAAACAGCTCGGCGTGGTGCGCGAGACCGCGCAGCGGTTGCGGGCCGGTCTGGCCTGACGGCTCATTCCAGCTGCTCGGACAACTCCATCCAGCGCGCTTCCTGCTCGGCCACCTGACCCTCGAGTTCGCGTAGCTGCCCGGTGAGCTTTCCCAGCCCGACGTGGTCGGAGTGGTCATGCGCGGCGAGCTCGTCGTGCTTGGCCGCGATCCGGTCGGCCAGCTTGGCCAGGGACCGGTCGATCGCGGCGATCTCCTTCTCGATGCTTCTCTGCTCGGCGCCCGACAGGCCCTGCGCTGCCGGAGTCTCGCGGGGCGCAGGCGCGCTCGGCCGGTGCGCGGCCAGCCGCAGGTACTCGTCGACACCGCCGGGCAGATGCCGCAGCCGTCCGTCGAGGATCGCGTACTGCTGGTCGGTGACGCGTTCCAGCAGATACCGGTCGTGGGACACCACGATGAGCGTGCCGGGCCACGAGTCGAGCAGATCCTCGGTCGCGGTCAGCATGTCGGTGTCGACGTCGTTGGTGGGCTCGTCGAGGATCAACACGTTCGGCTCCGACAGCAGCACGAGCAGCAGCTGCAGCCGGCGGCGCTGCCCGCCGGACAGTTCACCGACCCGCGCCGACAGTTGGGCCCGCGCGAAACCCAACCGCTCCAGCAGCTGGGCCGGGGTGTATTCCTTGCCGTCCACCTGGTAGCTGGTCTGCAGCCGGCCGATCACCTCTCGAACCATGTCACCGGCCAACCGGTCCAGTTCGGCCGATTGCTGATCGAGGATCGAAAGCCGCACTGTCTTACCGCGTTTCACCCGCCCGGCGGTCGGGGCCACGGTGCCCGCGATCAAACCGAGCAGCGTGGACTTGCCTGCGCCGTTCGCACCTACGATGCCGGTGCGCTCACCCGGGGCGATGCGCCATTCGACGTCGCGCAGCACGTCCTTGTCGCCGAACGACACCGACACGTCGAGCAGGTCGATCACGTCCTTGCCGAGCCGTGCGGTGGCCAGCCGGGACAGCTCCACGGTGTTGCGCAGCGGCGGTACGTCCGAGATCAGCGCATTGGCCGCGTCGATCCGGAACTTGGGTTTGGACGTGCGGGCCGGCGGGCCCCGGCGCAGCCACGCGAGTTCCTTGCGCATGAGGTTCTGCCGCTTGGCCTCGACGGCCGCCGCCTGCCGGTCGCGTTCGACCCGCTGCAGAATGTAGGCGGCGTAACCGCCTTCGAACGGTTCGACGATGCTGCCCTTGGTGCCGGGCGGGCCGGGATGTACCTCCCACGTCGCGGTGGCGACCTCGTCGAGAAACCACCGGTCGTGGGTGACCAGAAGCAGCCCGCCGGCATCCCGCGCCCAGCGCTGCTTGAGGTGACCGGCCAGCCACGTGATGCCCTCGATGTCGAGGTGGTTGGTCGGCTCGTCGAGCGCGATGACGTCCCACTCACCGATCAGCAGCGCCGCGAGCTGCACACGTCGGCGCTGGCCACCCGACAGCGTTCCGACCACGGTGTCGAAGCCGATGTCGGCGACGAGTCCGCCGATCACGTCGCGCACCCGCGGATCGCCTGCCCACTCGTGCTCGGCGCGGTCACCGACCAGTGACCAACCCACGGTGCGTTCGGAATCCAGCGTGTCTACCTGATCCAGGGCGCCGACGCGGAGACCTCCACGGCGCGTGACTCGCCCGGCATCCGGGGTGATCCGTCCGGTCAACAACCCGAGCAGGGTGGATTTGCCGTCACCGTTGCGGCCCACGATGCCGATGCGGGCACCCTCGTTGAGCCCGACGGTGAGTCCGTCGAACACCACCCCGGTGGGGTACTCCAGATGTAGGGCTTCGCCGCCGAGAAGGTGTGCCATCGCCGCCGACCTTAGCGGTCGAGGCAGGCGGCGCTTCGCGGTGGCGGGATGTCGGGTCGGGAGGTTTTGCCTCCGTGCTCGTTGCGGGCCGCGGCGCATGCCATGATGACCACGTCAATCGGGGGATTGGGCGTTGCGACGTAGGGGAGCAGGCGTTGGTGGATTTCTCGGCAGTGACCAAACCGGTTGAGCGGTTGCTGGCCACCGCGCAGAACGGTTTGGAAGTTCTGCGCTACGGCGGGCTCGAGACCGGCGCGGTGCCTTCGCCCTTCCAGATCATCCAGAGCGTCCCGATGTTCCGGCTGCGCCGGTACTTCCCGCCGGACGCCCGCCCGGGCGCGCCGGATCCCGGGCCGCCCGTCCTGATGGTGCATCCGATGATGATGTCGGCCGACATGTGGGACGTGACGCGTGACGACGGCGCGGTCGGCATCCTGCACGCGGCGGGAATCGACCCGTGGGTCATCGACTTCGGTTCGCCCGACAAGGTCGAGGGCGGTATGCAGCGCAATCTCGCCGACCACGTGGTGGCGTTGAGCGAAGCGATCGACACCGTCAAACAGGTCACCGGCCGCGACGTCCACCTGGCCGGCTACTCACAGGGCGGCATGTTCGCCTACCAGACCGCGGCCTACCGGCGCTCGAAGGATCTGGCCAGCATCATCGCGTTCGGCTCCCCGGTGGACACGTTGGCCGCGCTGCCGATGAACCTGCCCGCCGGGATCGCGGCGGGCGCCGCCGACTTCATGGCCGACCACGTTTTCAGCCGCATCGACATCCCGGGCTGGCTGGCACGCACGGGTTTTCAGATGCTGGATCCCATCAAGACCGCACAGTCGCGGCTCGACTTCCTCCGTCAGCTGCACGATCGCGAAGCCCTGCTGCCACGCGAACAGCAGCGTCGCTTCCTGGCCTCCGAGGGCTGGATCGCGTGGTCGGGTCCGGCCATCTCCGAGCTGCTCAAGCAGTTCATCGCGCACAACCGGATGATCACCGGAGGCTTCTCCATCCACGGCGATCTGGTGACGCTCTCCGACATCGACTGCCCGGTACTCGCGGTGGTCGGCGAGGTCGACGACATCGGCCAGCCGGCCTCGGTGCGCGGCATCAAGCGCGCCGCCCCGCAGGCCGACGTCTACGAATACCTCATCCGCGCAGGGCATTTCGGCCTCGTCGTGGGATCGAAAGCGTCCACCCAGACCTGGCCGACGGTGGCGCAGTGGGTGAAATGGCTCGACGGCGGCGACATGCCCGAGGGTGTGGTTCCCATGGGCCTGCAGCCTGCCGACCACCACGAGGGCGGGGTGTCGTTCTCGACCCGCGTGACCCACGGCGCCACGGCAGCCACCGAGATGGCGTTCGGCGTGGCCCGATCGGCCGCCGACGCCCTCGTGGCGGCCAACAAGAACGCGCGCACGCTGGTCATCGAGACCGCGCGCACCCTGCCGAGGCTCGCCCGGCTGGGACAGGTCAACGACCACACCCGGATCTCGCTCGGCCGCATCATGAGCGAGCAGGCCCGCAGTGCCCCCAACGGCGAGGCCTTGCTGTTCGACGGTCGCGTGCACACCTACGAGGCGGTGGACCGCCGCATCAACAACGTGGTCCGCGGCCTGATCGACGTCGGTGTCCGGCAGGGCGCACGGGTCGGTGTCCTGATGGAAACCCGACCCAGCGCCTTGGTCGCGATCGCCGCGCTGTCCCGGCTCGGCGCGGTGGCGGTGATGATGCCGCCCGACCTGGATCTGGCCGAGGCCGCGCGCCTGGGCCGGGTCTCGGAGATCATCGCCGACCCGAGTCACCTCGACATGGCGCGCCGGCTCGACATGCGCGTGCTCGTGCTCGGCGCCGGGATGCCGGGAAATGTGCACGGTGGCGAGAGCCGTGATCTGCACCTGCCTGAGGATGCTGACGTCGTCGACATGGAGCAGATCGATCCCGACGGCGTCGAGCTGCCCGGTTGGTACCGGCCGAATCCGGGATTGGCCCGCGACGTCGCGTTCGTCGCGTTCACCACGATCGGCGGCGAACTGGTCGCGCGGCAGATCACCAACTTCCGCTGGGCGCTCTCGGCGTTCGGCACCGCGTCGGCCGCCAACCTGGGGCGCGGTGACACGGTCTACTGCCTGACGCCGCTGCATCACCAGTCCGGTCTGCTGGTCAGCCTCGGCGGCGCGGTGGTCGGCGGTTCGCGGATCGCGCTGTCGCGCGGCCTGCAGCCCGAGCGCTTCCTGCAGGAGATCCGCCAGTACGGCGTCACCGTGGTGTCCTACACCTGGGCGATGCTGCGCGAGGTCATCGACGATCCGTCGTTCTCGCTGACCGGCAGCCACCCCGTGCGGCTATTCATCGGGTCCGGCATGCCTGCGGGGCTGTGGAAACGCGTCGTCGAGGTGTTCGAGCCCGCCCACGTCGTCGAATTCTTCGCGACCACCGACGGGCAGGCCGTGCTGGCCAACGTGGCCGGTGCCAAGATCGGCAGTAAGGGCAGGCCGCTGCCCGGCGGCGGCCAGGTCGCGCTCGCGGCCTACGACGCCGAGGACGACCTGATCCTCGAGGACGACCAGGGGTTCGTCCGCAAGGCCGAGGCCAACGAGGTCGGTGTGCTGCTGGCGCATCCGCGAGGCCCTGTCGATCCGACGGCGTCGGTGAAACGCGGCGTGTTCGCGCCGGCCGACACCTGGGTGTCCACCGAGTTCCTGTTCCGCCGTGACGAGGACGGCGACTACTGGCTCGTCGACAATCGCAGCGCGGTGATCCGCACCGAACGCGGCCCGGTGTTCGCCACCCCGGTCAACGACGCGCTCGGGCGCATCGACGCGGTCGACATCGCGGTGACCTACGACGTCGCGGTGGGGGACAAGCAGGTGGCGGTCACCGCTCTCGCGCTCCGTCCCGGTGGCACCATCCCCACCGCGGACCTGTCGCACGCACTGGCGGACCTTCCGGTCGGCAATCCGCCCGATTTCGTGCACGTCGTCGCCGACCTGACCTTGGGCGCCTCCTACCGCCCGCTGATCACGCCGCTGCGGGCAGCCGGCGTGCCCAAACCCTCGCGGCGTAACTCCTGGTATCTCGACACCGATACGGATACGTACAAGAGGCTCACGGTGGCGATGCGCGCCGAGCTGACCGGGGAACCGCAGAACCCGGCGGCCGACTCGTAGCACTGTTAGGCTCCCGCTGGCAGCAGACTGACTGGAGGATTGATGACTTCGCAGGCGAGTGGCGGTTGGCGCCGTGTTCTCACCGGATCCGTGGCCGGCGGAGCGCTGGCGGTCGGGCTGCTGATGGGTGTCGCTGCGGGCACCGCGCATGCCGATGTGCTCGACGACGTCTACAACCAGTACGCGACCGGAGCCGGTGGTGGCCAGGTGTCCAACTGGGCCAAGGAGTCGATGCAGCTGCGTGCGCTCGGCTTCCGGCCCTCCAAGGGCAACATCGAAGCCCTGCAGGAGTCGCTGAAGTACCGGCCCAACCAGACGCCGCTGATCGACGCACTCAAAGCGACCGTGTCCTACCAGCGCAAGATCCAGGCGCAGTCCCAGAACGCGGCGTCGGGTGGGGTCAACCAATCGCCGTACGGCCCGAACTACAACAGCGGGATCGGCGTCGGCCCCAGCGGCGGCGGCATCCAGATACCGATCGGCTAGCGTCGCCCTGTGGTCGACGACAAACTTTTGAGCATCCTGGTCTGTCCGCAGGACCGCGGGCCGCTGTTGCTCGTGGATCAGGAGTTTCTCTACAACCCGCGGCTGCGGCGCGCCTACCGGATCGACGACGGCATCCCGGTCCTGCTGGTCGACGAGGCGGTCACGATCACCGACGACGCCGAACACGAGCGGCTAGTCGAGCGCGCTCAAGCCGGGTAGGTCTCCGGTCAGGTACCGCTGCACGTTCGGCGCGATGGTCTCGGCGATCACGTCGACGGGCAGCGACTTGAACGGGTCGAGCTCGAGGATGTAGCGCGCCATCACCACACCCACCAGTTGGGAAGCCACGAACTGCACGCGGATCCGGCCGCTGCCGGGCGGGTTGTCGACGCGCGAACCGACCTCGGCGACGATGACCTCCTGCAGGAACGACCGGACGAGTGAGACGTCGTTGCCCGCCAGGATCGAGCGCAGGGTCGCGATGAAACCCTTGCCCATCTCAGAATCCCAGAGTGGCAACAGGATTGACGGCAGGACGTAGCCGATCCGATCGACCGGAACTTCTCGCAGCGGCCCGATCACGGCCATGGGGTCGATCGGGATGTGAATCGCCGCGGCGAAAAGTTGGGTCTTGGTGCCGTAGTAGTGATGGACCAGAGCGGGATCCACGCCCGCGTCGGCCGCGATGGCGCGGATCGATGTCTTGTCAATCCCGTTGCGGGCGAACAACTCCCGTGCGCTGACCAGGATTCGTTCGCGGGTGTCCGACGGGCCGGCAGGCCTGCCGGGCCGTTTGCGCTCGGTATTGCTCGTCAAGGGTTTCCTATGGGGTTCGTCGTCTCAGTGTGGCCGCGGCCAGGCACAGGGCCAGCACCGCGAAACCGATCACCACCGCGATGTCGCGCACCGCGATACCGGTCGGCTCAGAATATGCGCCGACCTGCTGAAGGGCTTCCAATGCGTAGCTTGCGGGCAGCACGTTGCTGATCCACTGCAGCCATTCGGGCAGCGCGCCGCGCGGCACGATGATGCCGCACAACAACAGTTGTGGAGCGATCACGACGGGCATGAACTGCACGGCCTGGAACTCGGTGCGGGCGAACGCGCTGCACAGCAGCCCCAGCCCGACGCCCAGCACGGCGTTGATGATCGCGATGAGGAACACCAGCACCGGACTGCCCGCGGTGTCGAAGCCGAGCAGCCAGAACGCGACTACACATGCGAGCGTGGCCTGCGCCGCGGCCGCGATCGAAAACGCCGTGCCGTACGCCGCGAGCAGGTCGAACCGGCGCAACGGTGTGGTAAGGATGCGTTCCAGAGTTCCCGAGACGCGTTCCCGCTGCATCGTGATCGAGGTGATCAGGAACATCACGATCAGCGGGAACACCCCCAGCATGATCAGGCACGCGTTGTTGAACGGCGAGGGTGCGCCGGGCGGCCGCGGCGCGTTCTGGAACATGAAGTACATCAGCGCGATGATCAGGCTCGGTACCACGAGGATCATCGCGACGCTGCGATGATCCGCGGCCAGCTGCCGCAGGATCCGGGTCGTCGTCGCCAGGTATGCCTCGGGGCTCAGCCTGCTGCGTTGTCCGCGGTCACGGTGCGCCGGCGGATGACGGTCAGAAACGCTTCCTCCAGGGACGTGCATGCCGTGTCCTTCCGTAGTCGGTCCGGGGTGGTGTGCGCGAGGAGGACTCCTTCGCGCATGAGCAGCAGATCGCCGCAATGGTCGGCCTCGTCCATGACGTGGCTGGAGACCAGCAGGGTCGCGCCGCGCCGCGACAGCTCGCGGAACTGTTCCCACAGGTCGACGCGGAGCACGGGGTCGAGTCCGACGGTCGGCTCGTCGAGCACGAGCAGTTCGGGTTCGGCTACCAGTGCGCAGGCCAGTGAGGCACGGGTGCGTTGTCCGCCGGACAGGTTGCCGCAGTAGGCGGTGCGGTGATCGCCGAGCCCGACGGATTTCACGGCGGTGTCGGCGGCCGCGGGCGATGCCCCGTACAGCGCGCCGAAATACCGGACGTTGTCGATGACGCGCAGGTCGTTGTAGATGGTGGGGTTCTGGGTGACGTAGCCGACGCGATGACGCAGCGGCGCGGACCCGGCGGGGTGACCGAGCACCGTCACCGAACCGGACGCCACGATCTGGGTGCCGACGATGCAGCGCATCAACGTGGTCTTTCCGCAGCCCGACGGTCCGAGCAGGCCGGTGATCGTGCCGCGGGCAATCTGCACGGTGACGTCGCGGATGGCGGGACGGCCCCCGCGGATCACGTGCAGACCCTCGATGTCGACGGCTGGGGCGGTTGCCGGGAATTCATCAAACGATGAAGTCATCATATGTTGAATATGCGCTCCCGCCGGTCCGGTGTCAACGGTTGTGGTTGCGGAGTGCAGAATCGCTCGCGTGGGCGCGCAGTTGCTGGTGGGGGATCCGCTGGACGCGGCCCGCCGACTGTTGGGGGCCGAACTGGTCGGACGCGGTGTGACCGCGAAGATCGTCGAGGTCGAGGCTTACGGTGGCCCGCCCGACGGGCCGTGGCCGGATGCGGCAGCGCACTCCTATCGAGGGCCGGGTGGTCGCAACCTGGTGATGTTCGGGCCGCCCGGGCGCCTCTACACGTATCGCAGCCACGGCATTCACGTCTGCGCCAACGTCGTGTGCGGGTTTGACGGGGTCGCCGCGGCGGTGCTGTTGCGGGCGGCGGCCGTTGTCGAGGGTGCGCTTGTGGCCCAGCAGCGGCGGGGGCCTGCCGTCGTGCCCGCCGGGCTCGCGCGAGGGCCGGGCAACTTGTGTTCGGCACTCGGAATCGCCATGGGCGACAACGGGATCGACCTGTTCTCGCCGGACAGCCCGGTTCGGCTGACACTCGGTCCCGAGGTCGATGCGGTCGAAGGGCCGCGGGTCGGCGTGAGCAAGGCCGCCGATCGGCCCTGGCGGTTCTGGCTGGCCGAGCACGCCGAGGTGTCGTCGTACCGGCGCAGTCCGCGCGCTCCGGCGCCCGGCAGCAGTGACTGACACCGGCCATACGGCATGATCGGCGTCATGAGCAGCGGCATTCTTGACGAGCTGGATTGGCGTGGACTGATTGCGCAGTCCACTGATCGCGACGCGCTGGCGAACGACCTCGCCGCCGGGCCCGTGACCGTGTATTCCGGTTTCGATCCGACCGCCCCCAGCCTGCATGCCGGGCATTTGGTGCCGCTCCTCACCCTGCGCCGGTTCCAGCAGGCCGGCCACCGGCCGATCGTGCTGGCCGGCGGCGCGACCGGCATGATCGGCGACCCGCGCGACACCGGCGAACGCACCCTCAACACGGCAGACACCGTCGCGGACTGGGCGTCGCGGATCCGTGGCCAGCTCGAACGGTTCGTCGAGTTCGACGACACCCCGACCGGCGCCATCGTGGAGAACAATCTCAACTGGACCGGCGGCTTGTCGGCGATCGAGTTCCTGCGCGACATCGGCAAGTACTTCTCGGTGAACGTGATGCTCGACCGCGAGACCGTGCGGCGCAGGCTGGAGGGCGAGGGGATCTCCTACACCGAGTTCAGCTACATGCTGCTGCAGGCCAACGACTACGTCGAGCTGCACGAACGGCACGGATGCGCACTGCAGATCGGTGGATCCGATCAGTGGGGCAACATCGTCGCGGGTGCCCGGCTGGTGCGGCAGAAGGTGGGTGCGACGGTTCACGCGATGACCACTCCGCTGGTCACCGACTCCGAGGGCAAGAAGTTCGGCAAGTCGACCGGCGGCGGGAACCTGTGGCTCGATCCGGAGATGACCAGCCCTTATGCCTGGTACCAGTACTTCGTCAACACGGCCGACGCCGACGTCATCGGCTACCTGCGCTGGTTCACCTTCCTGTCGCCCGACGAGATCGCCGAGCTGGAAGCAGCCACGACCGAGCGGGCGCACGAACGGGCTGCGCAGAAGCGGTTGGCGCGTGAACTCACCACACTGGTCCACGGCGAGGACGCGACGAAGGCTGTGGAACTTGCGAGTCAGGCGCTGTTCGGCCGAGCCGAACTCGGCGACCTCGACGAATCGACGTTGGGTGCGGCGCTGCGCGAGGCGAGTAATGGCCAGGTCGCCGAATTGAAGCCCGGCGGCCCGGACGCGATCACCGATTTGTTGGTCGCGAGCGGTCTGGTTGCGAGTAAGGGTGCTGCGCGGCGGACGGTCGCCGAAGGTGGCGTGTACGTCAACAACACGCGTATTGAAAGCGACGAGTGGATACCACAGGCTTCCGACTTTTTGCATGACCGTTGGCTGGTGTTGCGACGTGGCAAGCGCAACATCGCCGGCGTCGAGCGAGTCGGCGCGTAGGCCCACCGGTGTGCGTGCTCTGACCTGGGAAAACGCTCACGTGACCTGGCGATTTGACTCGCTGTTAGCGCTCACGTAACTTATTCCAGGTCAGAGCGACACGGCCCAGCCGGGAAGCGAAGACAAAGTCCGAGAGAGTCTCCCACTAAGGTGGGGGTTCCTCACTGCCCGCACCAGCGACGCGGCTTTTGGCCGCGGGATTGTTGCGCGGTCAGCTCGGGCGTGTTGTTTGAGAACTCAATAGTGTGTTTGGTGGTTTTTGTTTGTTGTTTTTGGCCACATTCTTTTTCCCGTTTAGGGTGTGGTTGTTGTTTTTTGATGCCAGTTTTGGTGTCTTTTGTTTGTGATCGGATTTTTCTGATTCGAATTCTGCCCTGGTTTGTCCGGGGGGTTTTTGTTTGGAGAGTTTGATCCTGGCTCAGGACGAACGCTGGCGGCGTGCTTAACACATGCAAGTCGAACGGAAAGGCCCTTCGGGGTGCTCGAGTGGCGAACGGGTGAGTAACACGTGGGTGATCTGCCCTGCACTTTGGGATAAGCCTGGGAAACTGGGTCTAATACCGAATAGGACTCCGGACTGCATGGTCTGGGGTGGAAAGCTTTTGCGGTGTGGGATGGGCCCGCGGCCTATCAGCTTGTTGGTGGGGTGATGGCCTACCAAGGCGACGACGGGTAGCCGGCCTGAGAGGGTGACCGGCCACACTGGGACTGAGATACGGCCCAGACTCCTACGGGAGGCAGCAGTGGGGAATATTGCACAATGGGCGCAAGCCTGATGCAGCGACGCCGCGTGAGGGATGACGGCCTTCGGGTTGTAAACCTCTTTCAGCACAGACGAAGCGCGAGTGACGGTATGTGCAGAAGAAGGACCGGCCAACTACGTGCCAGCAGCCGCGGTAATACGTAGGGTCCGAGCGTTGTCCGGAATTACTGGGCGTAAAGAGCTCGTAGGTGGTTTGTCGCGTTGTTCGTGAAAACTCACAGCTTAACTGTGGGCGTGCGGGCGATACGGGCAGACTGGAGTACTGCAGGGAGACTGGAATTCCTGGTGTAGCGGTGGAATGCGCAGATATCAGGAGGAACACCGGTGGCGAAGGCGGGTCTCTGGGCAGTAACTGACGCTGAGGAGCGAAAGCGTGGGGAGCGAACAGGATTAGATACCCTGGTAGTCCACGCCGTAAACGGTGGGTACTAGGTGTGGGTTTCCTTCCTTGGGATCCGTGCCGTAGCTAACGCATTAAGTACCCCGCCTGGGGAGTACGGCCGCAAGGCTAAAACTCAAAGGAATTGACGGGGGCCCGCACAAGCGGCGGAGCATGTGGATTAATTCGATGCAACGCGAAGAACCTTACCTGGGTTTGACATGCACAGGACGCCGGCAGAGATGTCGGTTCCCTTGTGGCCTGTGTGCAGGTGGTGCATGGCTGTCGTCAGCTCGTGTCGTGAGATGTTGGGTTAAGTCCCGCAACGAGCGCAACCCTTGTCTCATGTTGCCAGCACGTTATGGTGGGGACTCGTGAGAGACTGCCGGGTCAACTCGGAGGAAGGTGGGGATGACGTCAAGTCATCATGCCCCTTATGTCCAGGGCTTCACACATGCTACAATGGCCGGTACAAAGGGCTGCGATGCCGTGAGGTGGAGCGAATCCTTTCAAAGCCGGTCTCAGTTCGGATCGGGGTCTGCAACTCGACCCCGTGAAGTCGGAGTCGCTAGTAATCGCAGATCAGCAACGCTGCGGTGAATACGTTCCCGGGCCTTGTACACACCGCCCGTCACGTCATGAAAGTCGGTAACACCCGAAGCCGGTGGCCTAACCCCTTGTGGGAGGGAGCCGTCGAAGGTGGGATCGGCGATTGGGACGAAGTCGTAACAAGGTAGCCGTACCGGAAGGTGCGGCTGGATCACCTCCTTTCTAAGGAGCACCACGAGAGGATCGGGACACTGGGTTCCGGTCGAGCCGTGAGGAACCTGTCTGGTTGTAGTGACCGGGGTTTGGTGCAACAACAAACATGTGAGCCGGCGCGGGAAAGCGTTGGTGAGGAACCGCTGAACACACTATTGGGCTTTGAGACAACAGGCCCGTGCCCTCTTTGTGGGGGTGGCTTCCGGTTGCGGGGGTCGGCGTGTTGTTGCCTCACTTTGGTGGTGGGGTGTGGTGTTTGATTTGTGGATAGTGGTTGCGAGCATCAAGCCGCACGTGTGCCGCATGGGGGCCCTTTGGGGTTTCGGTGTGGTGTGTGGTTTGTTGTGGTGTAATTTTTCTCTGATATTTGGTTTTTTGTGTTGTAAGTGTTTAAGGGCGCATGGTGGATGCCTTGGCACTGGGAGCCGATGAAGGACGTGGGAGGCTGCGATATGCCTCGGGGAGCTGTCAACCGAGCGTGGATCCGAGGATGTCCGAATGGGGAAACCCGGCACGAGTGATGTCGTGTCACCCAACGCTGAATGTATAGGCGTTGGGGGGGAACGCGGGGAAGTGAAACATCTCAGTACCCGTAGGAAGAGAAAACAATTGTGATTCCGTGAGTAGTGGCGAGCGAAAGCGGAGGATGGCTAAACCGTATGCATGTGATACCGGGTAGGGGTTGTGTGTGCGGGGTTGTGGGATCCATCTGTCCAGGTCTACTCACCTGGAGGGTAGTGAGAAAATGTTGTGGTTAGCGGAAGTGGCTTGGGATGGCCTGCCGTAGACGGTGAGAGCCCGGTACGTGAAAACCTGACATCTGCCTTGGATGGTGTTCCCGAGTAGCAGCGGGCCCGTGGAATCTGCTGTGAATCTGCCGGGACCACCCGGTAAGCCTGAATACTTCCCAGTGACCGATAGCGGATTAGTACCGTGAGGGAATGGTGAAAAGTACCCCGGGAGGGGAGTGAAAGAGTACCTGAAACCGTGCGCTTACAATCCGTCAGAGCCCTCGCTTTTGTGTGGGGTGATGGCGTGCCTTTTGAAGAATGAGCCTGCGAGTCAGGGACATGTCGCGAGGTTAACCCGGGTGGGGTAGCCGCAGCGAAAGCGAGTCTGAATAGGGCGTATCCAATCCGTAGGGGTTGGTGTAGTGGTGTGTTCTGGACCCGAAGCGGAGTGATCTACCCATGGCCAGGGTGAAGCGCGGGTAAGACCGTGTGGAGGCCCGAACCCACTTAGGTTGAAGACTGAGGGGATGAGCTGTGGGTAGGGGTGAAAGGCCAATCAAACTCCGTGATAGCTGGTTCTCCCCGAAATGCATTTAGGTGCAGCGTCACATGTTTCTTGTTGGAGGTAGAGCTACTGGATGGCCGATGGGCCCTACTAGGTTACTGACGTCAGCCAAACTCCGAATGCCGACAAGTCTAAGAGTGTGGCAGTGAGACGGCGGGGGATAAGCTCCGTGCGTCGAGAGGGAAACAGCCCAGATCGCCGGCTAAGGCCCTAAGCGTGTGCTAAGTGGAAAAGGATGTGCAGTCGCGAAGACAACCAGGAGGTTGGCTTAGAAGCAGCCACCCTTGAAAGAGTGCGTAATAGCTCACTGGTCAAGTGATTGTGCGCCGATAATGTAGCGGGGCTCAAGCACACCGCCGAAGCCGCGGCAACGATCTTGTGTCGTTGGGTAGGGGAGCGTCCTGCATCCGGTGAAGCCGCCGAGTGATCGAGTGGTGGAGGGTGTGGGAGTGAGAATGCAGGCATGAGTAGCGATTAGGCAAGTGAGAACCTTGCCCGCCGAAAGACCAAGGGTTCCTGGGCCAGGCCAGTCCGCCCAGGGTGAGTCGGGACCTAAGGCGAGGCCGACAGGCGTAGTCGATGGACAACGGGTTGATATTCCCGTACCCGTGTATGTGCGTCCCTGATGAATCAGCGGTACTAACCATCCAAAACCACCGTGACCAATCCCTTCGGGGTGCGGCGTTGGTGGGGCTGCATGGGATCTTCGTTGGTAGTAGTCAAGCGATGGGGTGACGCAGGAAGGTAGCCGTACCAGTCAGTGGTTGTACTGGGGTAAGCCGGTAGGGCGAAACGTAGGCAAATCCGCGTTTCATACAGCCTGAGAGGTGATGCATAGCCGTTTGAGGCGAATTCGGTGATCCTATGCTGCCAAGAAAAGCCTCTAGCGAGGACATACACGGCCCGTACCCCAAACCAACACAGGTGGTCAGGTAGAGAATACTAAGGCGTACGAGTGAACTATGGTTAAGGAACTCGGCAAAATGCCCCCGTAACTTCGGGAGAAGGAACCCACACCGTCAACACCTTTGCGGTGGGTAGCGGTAGGGGGTGGCACAAACCAGTGAGAAGCGACTGTTTACTAAAAACACAGGTCCGTGCGAAGTCGCAAGACGAGGTATACGGACTGACGCCTGCCCGGTGCTGGAAGGTTAAGAGGACCCGTTAACCCCTTGGGGTGAAGCGGAGAATTTAAGCCCCAGTAAACGGCGGTGGTAACTATAACCATCCTAAGGTAGCGAAATTCCTTGTCGGGTAAGTTCCGACCTGCACGAATGGCGTAACGACTTCTCAACTGTCTCAACCATAGACTCGGCGAAATTGCACTACGAGTAAAGATGCTCGTTACGCGCGGCAGGACGAAAAGACCCCGGGACCTTCACTACAACTTGGTATTGGTGCTCGATACGGTTTGTGTAGGATAGGTGGGAGACTGTGAAACACTGACGCCAGTTAGTGTGGAGTCGTTGTTGAAATACCACTCTGATCGTATTGGGCCTCTAACCTCGAACCCTGAACCGGGTTCAGGGACAGTGCCTGGCGGGTAGTTTAACTGGGGCGGTTGCCTCCTAAAATGTAACGGAGGCGCCCAAAGGTTCCCTCAACCTGGACGGCAATCAGGTGTTGAGTGTAAGTGCACAAGGGAGCTTGACTGCGAGACGTACATGTCAAGCAGGGACGAAAGTCGGGACTAGTGATCCGGCACCTCTGAGTGGAAGGGGTGTCGCTCAACGGATAAAAGGTACCCCGGGGATAACAGGCTGATCTTCCCCAAGAGTCCATATCGACGGGATGGTTTGGCACCTCGATGTCGGCTCGTCGCATCCTGGGGCTGGAGCAGGTCCCAAGGGTTGGGCTGTTCGCCCATTAAAGCGGCACGCGAGCTGGGTTTAGAACGTCGTGAGACAGTTCGGTCTCTATCCGCCGCGCGCGTCAGAAGCTTGAGGAAACCTGTCCCTAGTACGAGAGGACCGGGACGGACGAACCTCTGGTCTACCAGTTGTCCCACCAGGGGCACCGCTGGATCGCCACGTTCGGACAGGATAACCGCTGAAAGCATCTAAGCGGGAAACCCCCTCCAAGACCAGGCTTCTCACCCTTTTAGAGGGATAAGGCCCCCCGCAGACCACGGGATCGATAGACCAGACCTACACGCACAGCAATGTGTTCAGGGAACTGGCACTAACCGGCCGAAAACTTACAACAACCCCCAAACACAGGGAAAAACGACACCGCACGCAACCACACCACACACACCCCCACACCCGGGGGTGCCACACCCCACCACCAAAACAACACAGATTTACTCTTGAACACACAAGAGAATAGAGTTACGGCGGTAATAGCGGCAGGGAAACGCCCGGACCCATCCCGAACCCGGAAGCTAAGCCTACCAGCGCCGATGATACTACCCACACGGGTGGAAAAGTAGGACACCGCCGAACACAAATTAGGAATCACCCCCCACATTTATGTGGGGGGTGATTCTCTTTTTGTCGTCCGAATTTGCCATTGTCAATAGCGCGATTATGTCGGCCCCAGCACCTGCCAGTATCCTTTGCTGCAAGGGGCGGGTAGAAAGGCACACGTGGTCGGAGACAGACAAGGCGGCGGTGAGCGCCGTCCGCGGCGAGCCGGCAGCGGCCGCGGTGCAGACAACGGTGGACAGCGTCGACGTTCGCACGATTCCCGGCCCGCTGCGCCACGTTCATCGGGTCCGAACCGGGCGCGTTCGGCCCAGCCTCAGGTCGAGACGGACAACAAGCCCGAAGCGCCTCGACTTTCCGCGGACATCGAAGCCAGGCAACTGGCCCCGGAGATTCGCCGCGAACTCGTGACCCTGGACAAGTCGACGGCCGACTACGTGGCCCGCCATCTTGTCGCGGCCGGCAATCTGCTCGACGAGGATCCCGAGACCGCCCTGGCGCATGCGCGCGCCGCCCGCAATCGGGCCGGTCGGATCGCGGCGGTACGCGAGGCGGTCGGGATCGCGGCATACCACTGTGGTGACTGGGCGCAGGCCCTCGCCGAACTGCGCGCCGCGCGCCGGATGGGCAGTAAATCCCCGCTGCTGCCCATGATCGCCGACTGTGAGCGTGGCGTCGGGCGCCCCGAGCGCGCCATCGAACTGGCGCGCAGTGAAGAGGCGGCAGCGCTCGAAGGCGACGACGCCGACGAGCTGCGGATCGTGACCGCAGGCGCCAGGTCCGATCTACAGCAGTTCGAGCAGGCGCTGGCCATCTTGTCGTCGCCGCCGTTGGATCCGGCCCGGACCGGCCAGACCGCGGCCCGGCTGTTCTACGTGTACGCCGACATCCTGCTGGCCTTGGGGCGTGGCGAAGAGGCTTTGCAGTGGTTCATCCATGCGGCGGCCGCCGACGTGGAAGGTGTCACGGACGCCGAGGACCGCATCACGGAGCTGTCCTGACGTGACGACGCTGGCGCAGGAGCACGATTGTCTGCTGCTGGATCTCGACGGCACGGTTTTCCGCGGCCATGAGCCGACGCCGGGCGCTCTTGACAGCCTGGCCACCGTCGCGGCCCGGAAGCTGTACGTCACCAACAATGCCTCGCGGCGGCCGCAGCAGGTGGCCGAGCACCTCCGCGAACTCGGATTCCACGCCGACACCGACGATGTGGTGACCAGCGCGCAGAGCGCGGCCCGTCTGCTCGGTGAGCAACTATCGCCCGGTGCGGCTGTCCTCGTCGTTGGCACCGATGCGCTGGCGCAGGAGATCGACAATGTCGGTCTCAAGCCGGTCCGGTTGGCCACCGAGGATCCCGTCGCGGTGGTGCAGGGCCATTCGCCGGACACGGGCTGGCAGCAACTGGCCGAGGCGGCCCTGGCGATCCGGGCCGGTGCGTTGTGGGTTGCCGCCAATGTGGATCTCACCCTGCCGTCCGAGCGCGGCCTGTTGCCCGGCAACGGTTCCATGGTCGCAGCCTTGCGGGCGGCCACCGGGCGCGAGCCTCAGGTTGCGGGCAAGCCGCTGCCACCCCTGCTCATGGATGCGTTGACCCGCGGCTCGTTCGAGTCGCCGCTGATGGTCGGCGACCGGCTGGACACCGACATCGCCGGTGCCAACGCCGCGCGAGTGCCGAGCCTCATGGTGCTCACCGGAGTGAGCACCCCGGCGGACGTGCTGCATTCGTCGCTGGCCGAGCGACCCGACTACATTGCCGAAGACCTGCGCGGCTTGCATGTCGACGCCGACACCCTGCGCGTTGCGCCGCACGCCGCGTGGCGTGTCGACGTCACCGCGACCGAGGTCACGGTGTACTCGGCCGGCCCGGAGCCGGACGATTCGTTGGCGGTGCTGCGTGCGACGGCTCACGCGGTGTGGGCCGCCGACCTTGATCACGGCGAATTCGACGTGTGCGCCGGGGACGGCACGGCGCGCCAGGCGCTGCAACGTTGGTCGCTGCTGTCGACACCCATCGACTAGCGTTAGTAGCGCTATGACTACCGACGCCGATCAACTGCGTTCACAGATCGCCGAAATGCTGGCAGGTCTGCCGGATCCGTCGTCTCCGGACATCGAGATCGACATGGTGGCCTCGCGGCTGGAAGAAGCCCACGATGTGCTTGTCCGGGCGCTCGAATCGGTGGACAGGTGAACCCGGGTGGCACGGCGGGCTCGCGTTGACGCCGAGCTGGTGCGGCGTGGGCTGGCCCGGTCGCGTCAGCAGGCCGCGGAGTTGATCGGGGCCGGTCTGGTTCGTATCGACGGCATGCCCGCCGCCAAACCTGCGACCGCCATCGCCGTCGACGCCAACATCACGGTCGCGACCGGCGACACCCGCTCGTGGGTGTCGCGCGGAGCGCACAAGTTGATCGGAGCGCTCGACGCCTTCGGTCTGCCGGTCGAGGGCAAGCGGTGTCTGGATGCCGGCGCTTCGACCGGAGGCTTCACCGAGGTGCTCTTGGATCGCGGTGCCCGCGAAGTCGTCGGGGTCGACGTCGGCTATGGGCAACTGGCCTGGTCCCTACGGTCGGATCCACGCGTCGTGGTGCTCGAGCGCACCAATGTCCGGGAACTGACACCCGAGGCGATCGGTGGCCGGGTCGAACTCGTGGTGGCCGATCTGTCGTTCATCTCGCTGGCGACGGTTTTGCCCGCGCTGACCGCGTGTGCCGAATCGAGCGCCGATATCGTCCCGATGGTGAAGCCGCAGTTCGAGGTCGGCAAGGACCGGGTGGGTGCCGGCGGCGTGGTGAGCGACCCTGAGTTGCGCATCGACGCGGTGTGCACGGTCGCGCGGCGAGCGGCCGAACTGAATTGGCATGCGGTCGACGTGACCGCGAGCCCGTTGCCGGGCCCGTCGGGAAATGTCGAATATTTCCTGCACCTGCGTACCGAAACGGACAAACCACTGCACGGCGAGTCACTCGAGGGTGCGGTACGCCGGGCGGTCGAGGAGGGGCCGCAATGACGTGCGATCGCACGATACTGCTGGTGGTACACACCGGCCGCGAGGAGGCCACCGAGGTGGCACGCCGAGTGGAGAAGGTGCTGGGCGACAACGGCATCGGCCTGCGGGTGCTGTCGGCCGAGGCGGTGGACCGCGGCCCGCTGCACCTGGCGCCCGACGACATGCGGGCGCTCGGAGTCGACATCGAGGTGGTCAACGCGGACGAGCGCGCTGCCGAGGGCTGTGAGCTCGTGCTGGTGCTCGGCGGCGACGGGACGTTCCTGCGCGCGGCCGAACTGGCTCGCAACGTCGAGATCCCGGTGCTCGGTGTGAACCTGGGCCGGATCGGGTTCCTGGCCGAGTCCGAAGCCGAGGCCATCGACCACGTCTTGGAGAAGGTGATCGACCGGGATTACCGGATCGAGGAGCGGATGACGCTCGACGTCGTGGTACGCGCCCGCAACGAAGTCGTCAACCGCGGTTGGGCGCTCAACGAGGCCAGCCTCGAAAAGGGCCCGCGCCTCGGTGTGCTCGGGGTCGTCCTCGAGGTCGACGGCAGGCCGGTGTCGGCATTCGGCTGTGACGGTGTGCTGGTGTCCACGCCCACGGGATCGACCGCGTATGCGTTTTCCGCGGGCGGGCCGGTGCTGTGGCCGGATCTGGAGGCAATCCTGGTGGTGCCCAACAATGCTCACGCGTTGTTCGCCCGGCCGATGGTGACGAGCCCGGCGGCTTCGATCGCGATCGAGATCGAAGCCGGCGGCCACGACGCGCTGGTGTTCTGCGACGGTCGGCGCGAGATGGTCGTGCCTGCGGGTGGGCGGCTGGAGGTCACCCGCTGCGGCACCCCGCTGAAGTGGGTGCGGCTCGACAGCGCACCGTTCACCGACCGGCTGGTGCGCAAGTTCCGGCTGCCGGTCACGGGTTGGCGGGGGCAGTAACCGCCAGTGCTAGCCGAGATTCGTATCGAGTCGTTGGGCGCGATCAGCGCTGCCACCGCGGAGTTCGGCCGCGGGCTCACGGTGCTGACGGGCGAAACCGGAACCGGCAAGACCATGGTGGTCACCGGGCTGCATCTGCTCGGTGGTGCCAGGGCCGACGCCACCCGGGTGCGGTCGGGTGCCGACCGGGCCGTGGTCGAAGGACGCTTCAGCACAACAGAACTCGGAACAGACGTGTCGGACCGGGTGGACGGCATCCTCGAGTCCTCGGGTGCCGAGCGGGACGACGACGGCAGCGTCATCGCTGCGCGCTCGGTGAGCCGGGCCGGCCCGTCGCGGGCCTACCTCGGTGGCCGCAGCGTCCCGGCCAAGTTGCTGAGCAACTTCACCGCCGAGGTGCTGACCTTGCACGGCCAGAACGATCAGCTGCGGTTGATGCGCCCGGACGAGCAGCGGGCCGCACTGGACCGGTTCGCCGACGTCGAGAAGCCGTTGGCGCGCTACCGCCGGATCCGTGAGCAGTGGGTCGCGGCCCGGCGTGACCTGGCCGACCGCAAACAGCGTGCGCGGGAGCTGGCCCAGGAGGCCGACCGGCTGAGCTTCGGAATCAACGAGATCGATGCTGTCGCACCACAACCGGGTGAGGATGAGGCGATCGTCGCCGATATCAGGCGCCTCTCTGAACTCGATGCGTTGCGTGAGGCCGCGCAGTCAGCCAGGGTTGCGCTGTCCGGCGCGCTCGATGATCCGACGCCGGATTCGGTGTCGGCGGCGGACGGCGTCGGGCAGGCCAAGGCCGCGCTGGAGTCCTCCGATGACGCGGCGCTGCGTGCGCTGGCCGTTCGGCTGGGCGAAGCCGTTGCGGTGATCAGCGACGTCACCGCGGAGCTCGGTGACTATCTTTCCGAACTTCCCACTGATGCAAGCACTTTGGAGAGCAAGCTGACCCGCCAGGGGGAGCTGCGCACGCTGACCCGAAAGTACGCCGCCGACATCGACGGGGTGCTGGCATGGGCCAAGGAGGCCTCCGAACGGCTCGCGCAGCTCGACGTGTCCGAGGAAACCCTCGCGGTTCTCGAGCGCCGGGTGGGGGAGTTGGAGGCCGAATTGGTCGCGGCCGCGGGCGACGTCACCAAGGCGCGCAGCAAGGCCGCCAAGGGGCTCGCGAAGGCGGTGACCGCCGAACTGTCCGGGCTGGCGATGGCCAACGCGTTGTTCAGCATCTCGGTGGGACCGCTCGCCGCGCGCGCCGACGATTCCGCGCCGCTCAAGCTGTCCGACGGATCGGTGGTGCACGCCGGTCACGACGGTGTCGATGCGGTCGAGTTCGGCTTCAGCGCGCACCGCGGTGCCGACGTGCTGCCGCTGACCAAGAGCGCGTCGGGCGGTGAGCTGTCCCGCGTGATGCTGGCCCTTGAGGTTGTTCTCTCGGCATCCGCAGCGGGCACCACGATGGTGTTTGACGAGGTCGACGCCGGGGTCGGTGGTCGGGCGGCTGTACAGATCGGGCGCAGGCTGGCCCGGTTGGCCCGCACCCACCAGGTCATCGTGGTCACGCACCTGCCGCAGGTCGCGGCGTATGCCGACGTGCACCTCGTGGTGGACAGCGGCAACGGCCGCAGCAAATCCAGCGGGGTGCGCCGCATCGAGGACGACGACCGGGTCGCCGAACTGGCGCGAATGCTGGCAGGCCTCGGCGAGTCCGACAGTGGCCGGGCACATGCAAGGGAGTTGCTCGAGGCGGCTCAGCAAGAGCGCAACGCGGCCGATTGAGCCTGTTACTCGTGTGACTGAAGCGAACTTGTGGGGCTGGTGTTACGGCGCGCCTCCACCCCTCGGCCGCTGATCACCGACAGAATCGCGGCATGAAGATGTCAGCGCTGCTTGCCCGCAATGCCAGCTCACGCCCCGGCGTCACCGGCACCGCCCGCGTGGACCGCGACATCGATCGACTGCTGCGCCGCGTCGGCCCGGGCGACATCGTGGTGCTCGACGCGCAGGATCTCGACCGCATCACCGCAGACGCGCTCGTCGAGGCAAACGTCGCGGGAGTGGTCAACGCGTCGCCGTCGATCTCCGGACGCTATCCGAACCTGGGCCCCGAGGTGCTCGTGGCCAACGGCGTCACGCTCATCGACGAGGCCGGGCCCGAGGTTTTCAAGAAGGTCAAGGACGGTGCGCGGGTCCGCCTGCACAACGGTGGCGTCTACGCGGGCGACCGTCGCATAGCCCTGGGCACCGAGCGCACGGACCACGAGATCCACGAGCTCATGCACGAGGCCAAGAGCGGGCTCGTCGCGCACCTGGAAGCCTTCGCGGGCAACACCATCGAATTCATCCGCAGTGAGAGCCCGCTGCTGATCGACGGCATCGGCATTCCCAACATCGACGTCGACCTGCGCCGCAGGCACGTCGTGATCGTCGCGGAGGAACCCGATGCGGCCGAGGATCTCAAGGCGCTCAAGCCGTTCATCAAGGAGTATCAACCGGTGCTGGTCGGCGTCGGGGTCGGCGCCGACGTGCTGCGCAAGGCCGGGTACCGCCCGGCTCTCATCGTGGGCGACCCCGACAAGATGAGCGTCGAGGTGCTGCGGTCGGGCGCGCAGGTGGTGCTGCCCGCGGACGCCGACGGGCATGCCGCTGGTCTGGAGCGCATCCAGGATCTGGGGATCGGGGCGATGACGTTCCCGGCCGCCGGTTCGGCAGCCGACCTGGCGCTGCTGCTGTGCGATCACCACGGAGCCGCGCTGATCGTGACGGCCGGGCACACCGCCAACATCGAGGAGTTCTTCGACCGGTCCCGCCAACGCAGCAATCCGTCGACCTTCCTGACCCGGTTGAAGGTGGGAGAGAAGCTCGTCGACGCCAAGGCCGTCGCGACGCTGTACCGCAGCCGGGTGTCGGGCGGCGCGATCGCGCTGCTGGTGCTGGCCATGCTGGTCGCCGTGATCGTCGCGCTGTGGGTTTCGCGGGCCGATGCCGCGGTGCTCGACTGGGCCGCGGACTATTGGCATCAGTTCACCGCCTGGGTGCAGGATCTGGTGGGCTCGGTAGGCGGGTGAGCGGTGATATCACTTCGGACCCACGCGATCTCGCTGGCCGCGGTTTTTCTCGCGCTGGCGATCGGCGTGGCGCTGGGCTCGGGGCTGCTGTCGAACACCGTGTTGTCCGGCCTGCGTAGCGACAAGCAGGATCTGCAGCACCAGATCGACACGCTGACCGACGAGAAGAACGCGCTCAACGAGAAGCTCAACGCCGCATCGGAATTCGATGCGCAACTGGCACCACGCATGGTGCGCGACGTCCTCAAGGACAAGACCGTGGTGGTGTTCAGGACACCCGATGCCGCCGACGCCGATGTCGACGCGATCACCCGGTTCATCGGCCAGGCCGGCGGCGCCGTCACCGGCACGGTGGCGCTGACGAACGAGTTCGTGGAGGCCAACTCCGCCGACAAGTTGCTGTCGGTGGTGAACTCGCCGATCGTCCCGGCCGGCAGGCAGCTCAGCACCGTCGCGGTCGATCAGGGTTCGCAGGCGGGGGATCTGCTCGGTATCGCCCTGCTGACGGACAAGAACCCGGCCACGGCTCCGGTCGACGACGCGCAACGACAGACCGTGCTCGAGGCGTTGCGCGACACCGGGTTCCTCACCTATGACGCTGAGCACATCGGTGCGGCAAACACCGCGCTGATCGTGACCGGTGCGCCGCTCGGCGAGGACGCAGGCAACCGCGGCGCGACCGTCGCACGGCTAGCGGCGGGCCTCGCTCCGCACGGTTCCGGGACCGTTCTCGTGGGCCGGGACGGATCCGCGTCCGGAGCCGGTCCGGTCGCCGTGACCAGGTCGGATCCGGCGCTCAGCGCAGCCGTCAGCACGGTCGACGACGGCAGCTCCAGTGCCGGCCAGATCACCGCGGTCCTCGCGCTGGGCGATCTTGTCGGCGGGGGCAAGCCGGGACAGTACGGCACCGGCCGGGGTGCCGCCTCGGTGACGCTGCCGCAATAACGCGATCCGGACGCCGGGTGCTCGCGGCGCGCCAGCGACGACTTGTCGGCGTCGGTGTTAAGGTGAGATTCCGTGGGTCGGCAGGCCCCAGCTAGTTCAGCGATCCCCTGCCCGTCGTCACGGAGGATGCTTTTGCCCGCCTTACGCAAGCACCCGCACACCGCCACCAAACACCTCTTCGTCACCGGTGGTGTGGTGTCGTCTCTCGGTAAGGGGTTGACCGCGTCCAGCCTCGGTCAGTTGCTGACCGCGCGGGGGTTGCAGGTCACCATGCAGAAGCTGGACCCCTACCTCAACGTCGACCCCGGGACCATGAACCCGTTCCAGCACGGCGAGGTGTTCGTCACCGAGGACGGTGCCGAGACCGATCTCGACGTCGGCCACTACGAGCGCTTCCTCGACCGCAACCTGTCCGGTTCGGCCAACGTCACGACCGGTCAGGTCTACTCGACGGTGATCGCCAAGGAGCGCCGCGGCGAGTACCTCGGCGACACCGTGCAGGTAATCCCGCACATCACCGACGAGATCAAGAACCGCATCATGGCCATGGCCGAGCCCGATGTCTTGGGCAACCGCCCGGACGTGGTGATCACCGAGATCGGTGGCACCGTAGGCGATATCGAGTCGCTGCCGTTC
This sequence comes from Mycolicibacterium mageritense, assembly GCF_010727475.1. Taxonomy (NCBI): domain Bacteria; kingdom Bacillati; phylum Actinomycetota; class Actinomycetes; order Mycobacteriales; family Mycobacteriaceae; genus Mycobacterium; species Mycolicibacterium mageritense. The sequence goes on along the minus strand of NZ_AP022567.1, from coordinate 7,071,129 downwards.
CTCGAAGCGGCACGCCAGGTTCGTCACGAGGTCGGCCGGGAGAACTGCTTCTTCCTGCACGTGTCGCTGGTGCCCTACCTGGCGCCGTCCGGTGAGCTCAAGACCAAACCGACCCAGCACTCGGTGGCCGCGCTGCGCAGCATCGGCATCACCCCGGACGCACTGATCCTGCGGTGCGACCGTGATGTCCCCGAGCCGCTCAAGAACAAGATCGCGCTGATGTGCGACGTCGACGTGGACGGCGTGATCTCGACCCCGGACGCCCCGTCGATCTACGACATCCCCAAGGTGCTGCATCGCGAGGAGCTCGACGCCTACGTGGTGCGCAGGCTCAATCTGCCGTTCCGCGACGTGGATTGGACCGAGTGGGACGATCTGCTGCGTCGGGTGCACGATCCGCAGGAAACGGTCCGGATCGCGCTGGTGGGCAAGTACATCGACCTGTCGGACGCCTACCTGTCGGTCGCCGAGGCGCTGCGAGCCGGCGGATTCAAGCACCGGGCGAAGGTCGAGATGCGGTGGGTCGCCTCCGACGACTGTGAGTCCGAGGCCGGTGCGGCCGCGGCACTGTCCGACGTGCACGGCGTGTTGATCCCGGGCGGCTTCGGCATCCGTGGCATCGAGGGCAAGATCGGCGCGATCCGTTACGCCCGCAAGCGTGGGCTGCCGGTGCTGGGGCTGTGTCTGGGCCTGCAGTGCATCGTGATCGAGGCGGCCCGCTCGGTCGGCATCACCGAGGCCAACTCGGCCGAGTTCGACGCCGACACCCCCGACCCGGTGATCTCCACCATGGCCGACCAGCGCGACGCGGTCGCCGGCGAGGCCGATCTGGGCGGCACCATGCGGCTGGGCGCCTATCCGGCCGTGTTGCAGTCGGGGTCGGTTGTGGCCCAGGCCTATCAGGCGACCGAGGTGTCCGAGCGGCACCGCCACCGCTACGAGGTCAACAACGCCTACCGGGATCGCATCTCCGAGAGCGGGCTGCGGTTCTCCGGAACCTCGCCCGACGGCCACCTGGTCGAGTTCGTCGAATACGCACCCGAGGTTCATCCGTTCCTGGTCGGCACGCAGGCGCACCCGGAACTCAAGAGCAGGCCCACCCGGCCGCACCCGCTGTTCGCGGCCTTCATCGGGGCGGCCCTCGGCTACAAGGCCGAGGAGCGGTTGCCCGGCATGGATCTGCCCGAGCAGTTCGCCAACGGTGCCGAGCACACCGAAGAGGCCTTGGCCGAGTCCCTGGAGAAATCCGACGTCCGTGGCTGAACACGACTTCGAGACGCTGGCAAGCGAAACCGTCTACGTCGGAAAGATTTTCGCGTTGCGGGCTGACGAAGTCAGCATGCCCGGCGGTACCTCCGCCCGGCGCGAGGTGGTGGAGCACTACGGCGCCGTGGCGGTGGTCGCGCTCGACGACGACGGCAATGTGGTGCTGGTGTACCAGTACCGGCATCCGCTGGGGCGCAGGCTGTGGGAACTGCCCGCCGGGCTACTCGATCTGGGCGGCGAACCACCCGAGGTGACCGCGGCGCGTGAACTCAAGGAAGAGGTGGGCCTCGCGGCCGCGCGGTGGCGGGTGCTGGTGGACCTCGATTCGGCCCCCGGGTTCTCCGACGAGAGCGTGCGGATCTTTCTGGCGACCGGGCTCACCGACGTCGGACGGCCCGAAGCGCACGACGAGGAAGCCGACATGCTCGTGGAACGGATTCCGCTGAGCGAGGCGGTGGCCCGGGTGTTCTCCGGTGACATCGTCAATTCGATCGCGGTGGCCGGAATCCTGGCCGCGCACACCGTGCCCGATGCGGAGTCCCTGCGGCCTGTCGACGCGCCGTGGACCGACCGGCCGACTGCGTTCTGGCGGCGAAAAGGCCTGTTGTGACGACATTTCGGCCGGTGCTGGAAGACCAGCTGCAGGGCTACCTCGACCACCTCACCATCGAGCGCGGGGTCGCGGCCAACACGCTGAGCTCGTACCGGCGTGACCTGCGCCGGTACGCCGACCATCTCACGCGGCGCGGCATCGACGACCTGGCCAAGGTCACCGAATCCGACGTGAGTGATTTCCTGGTGGCGCTGCGCCGGGGCGATCCCGAGGCGGGCCACATCGCGCTCTCGGCGGTGTCGGCGGCCCGGGCCGTGGTCGCGGTGCGGGGCCTGCACCGGTTCGCGGTGGCCGAGGGCCTCGCGGAACTCGACGTCGCGCGGGCCGTCAAGCCGCCCACCCCGAGCCGCAGGCTGCCCAAGAGCCTCACCCTCGACGAGGTGCTCGCACTGCTGGAGGCCTCGGGCGGGGACAGCGAGGCCGACGGTCCACTGACGCTACGCAACCGCGCGCTGCTGGAACTGTTGTATTCGACCGGTGCCCGGATCTCCGAAGCGGTCGGGCTCGACATCGACGACATCGACACCCAGGCGCGGTCGGTGCTGCTGCGGGGCAAGGGCGGCAAGCAGCGATTGGTGCCGATCGGTCGACCGGCCGTCAGTGCACTGGATGCCTATCTGGTACGCGGCCGGCCTGATCTGGCCCGGCGCGGCCGCGGCACCCCGGCCATCTTCCTGAACGTCCGCGGCGGCCGTTTGTCGCGGCAGAGTGCGTGGCAGGTGCTGCAGGATGCCGCCGAGCGGGCGGGCATCACCTCGGCGGTGTCGCCGCACACGTTGCGGCACTCGTTCGCGACCCACCTGCTCGACGGCGGCGCCGACGTGCGCGTCGTGCAGGAACTGCTCGGTCACGCTTCGGTGACCACCACGCAGATCTACACCATGGTCACCGTGCACACGTTGCGCGAAGTGTGGGCAGGCGCCCATCCGCGGGCCCGGTAGCGAACTGACCGACGGTCACGGCGCCAATGGGCGCCGTCTTTTTGCCCGATCAACCTGATTCGCCTGATTGCGTGCCTTCCGGCGCAGCGCAACACGTTGATGCGACTCCGAAACACCTTGGGGCGCTGGTGTTCTCCGAGCGACCCCCGGCGCGATGAATTTGCCGGGGAAACAACTTCACAGCGTTCTTCCAGGAAACCTTCCCGGCCGTTGACGGTGACGTTATATTCCCTTTCGAAAGCTTGTCAGCGAAGGTCCGGAGGTGCCTTTCATGATCAACCGATCAGCCGAACCGGACTCGCCGCCGAAGCTCCCACCGCCGAGGCTGGCCCGCGCCGTCGAGTCGGTCCGCGCGGGGCTGCACCGGGTGCGGTGCAAGATGGTGCCGCCGTTCGCGGGAGTGCTTGACCTCACGATGGGGTTCGCGGTCTCGCAGACGATTTTCGCCGCGGCCCGGCTGGGCATCGCCGACGTGCTCGCAGCCGGTCCGCTCACGGCGGGTCAGATCGCCGAACGCATCGACGCCGACCCGGATGCCGTGCACCGGCTGTTGCGGGTGCTGGCGACGCAGCACATCTTCCGGCAACGGCGGGACGGCCGGTTCGAGATGACGTCGATGGCCGAGCCGTTGCGCACCGACGCGCCGATGTCGATCCGTCCGCTGCTGATGATGCTCAGCCACCCCCTGTACTGGGAGCAGTTCGGCAACCTGGCCCAGGTGGTCCGCACCGGGCGGACCACTCTCGAATCCGACCACGACATGGGCCTTTTCGAGTTTCTCGACCAGGATCCGGAAACCGCGCGCGTGTTCAACGACGCCATGACGTGCGTGACGTCCCTGGCGATCCCGCCGATACTGGCCGCCTACGATTTCACGCAGGCGCGCACCATCGTCGATGTCGGTGGCGGCAACGGGCAGATGCTGGCGGCAGTGCTGAAGTCCGCCCCGCAGTCCCGCGGCGTGCTGCTCGAGCAGGCTTCACTGGAAAGCCGTGCGCGCGCGGTGTTTCGGTCGGCCGGGGTCGACGATCGGGTCACGATCAGCGCCGGTTCCTTCTTCGACCGGGTTCCCACCGGCGGAGACATCTATCTGCTCAAACACGTCGTGCACGATTGGCAGGACGATCAGGCCGCGGCGGTGCTGCGCCGCGTCCGCGAAGCGATGTCCCCGCTGTCGAAACTGCTGGTGGTCGAGACCGTGATCCCGCCGGGCAACACCACCCATTTCGGCAAGCTGCTCGACCTGGACATGATGATCTTCGCCGGTGGCCGCGAACGCAGTCAGCAGGAGATTTCGGATCTGCTGACCGAGACCGGGTTCGAACTGCAGCGCGTGGTTCCGACAGTCACCCACCTGTCGCTGATCGAGGCCGTCGCAGCCTGAGGCTCTCAGCCGCCCAGGTATTCCGACTCCAGCACCAGATCGGGGATCAGCGTCTGGTACTCGCCGTGGGTCTTGTGTTCCACGGTGTCCCACCGCGAATCCTGCTGTGCGCGCATGTAGTTGCGATAGTCCGGGACTCCCGGAATCCTGATGTTGTCCGCCACCACGATCGACCCGCGATGCAGCCAGCCACGGTCCAGGACGCTCAGCAGGTCGGCCAGATAGGCCGACTTGTCGTGGTCGATGAAGAGCAGGTCGAGGTTTCCCGAGTCGAATCCATGGTCGGTGGCCAGCGTGTCGAGGGTGCGGCCACCGTCGCCGAGGGTGCCGACCACGCACGTGATCCGGTCCGCCACGCCTGCGTGCGCCCAGATCCGGCGGGCCACCTCGGCGTTGGCCGCCGCCAACTCCACCGAGTACACGTGCGCCCGCGGCGCTGCGCGGGCGATGCGCAGCGCGCCGTAGCCGCAGTACGTTCCGAGCTCGAGCGCCCGGGCCGGGTCGGCGCGGCGGACCGCCGCGTCCAGCAACACGCCCTTCTCGTCCCCGATGTTGATCAGAAAGGACTTGGTGTACGCGAACTCGTCGATCGTGCGCAGCACGTCGTCGATGTCGCCGCGGCGGGCGTGGGCCTCGACATAGTCGGCCGCGGCCGCCTCACGCCCGTCGCCGATCTGGCCCGTGACCGGAATCTTGTGCTGGTTCATCGCCATCCGCCAGAACGACCAGCGGAGAAACGGGGCGTGCCGTTGCCATGCCATCGGAAAGTGACGGTACCGCAATCACACTCGGCCCATCCAGGCATTGAAGCGGCCCTGCGGGTCGTACGTGGCCCGCACCGCGTCGAGGCGGGCCATGTTCTGGTCGGTGGCGAAGCGGGCCGGGCGTCGACCCAGGTTCTCGTCGGCCAGGCCAACACCGCTCGCGAGGTGGGCCATCGCCGCCATGCTGGCGCGGGGCCAATCGCTGTAGCGCTCGTCATCGGCCGGGTCGTCCCAGACCGCGTACAACGCCATGTTGATCTCGTCCTCCAACCCGTAGAACTCGTGGGCGCGCGTGGGCGAGGGGCTCCAGTTGTACATCAGGAAATGTGAGGGCGGCGGCGGCATGGTGTCGATGATGCGGTGGATGCCGGGCAGCAGTTCGGCGGCCGAGGCGCCCGTCCACATGTTGTCCGCCACGTAGCGGTGCCCGGTCGGGTAGTTGCTCATGACCGCGCCGTACCAGCCGGCCAGATCCGTTTTGGCATAGGGCACCTTGACGATCGCCCGGTCGGCGACCGGGCAGCTGCCGAACACCGCGAGCGCGTTCGACGCGGTCTCCTCGTCATCGGCGAACACCGGCGAGGCCACCACGATGGTCGGATGGTCGAGGCCCAACGCGGGCAGATTGCGGGACGTGATGATCTGCAGCTCGACGCGGTCGTCGATCGCGGCGCTGGCTTCACGTGCCCAGGTGAAGACCTCGTCGACGACGTCGACGGGGTAGATGTACAGACAGCTGCCGCACACGGGCGGGCGCGGGTGCACTCGCAGGTGGAATGCCGTCACCACGGCGAAGAACCCGGGCCCGCTGCCGCGTGCCGCCCAGTAGAGGTCGGCGTTGTTCTCGGCGTCGCAGTACAGTTGTCGGCCGTCGGCCGTGACGACGTCGATGCCGATCACGCTTTCGCACGCAGGCCCCAGCACGCGGCTGTTCCAGCCGTAGCCGCCCTGCAGCAGGTAACCACCGAGGCAGATGCCTTCGCAATGCCCGGCCGGGAAGAACAGCTCCTGCTTGTCGAGCTCGGCCGCGAGTTCGCTGCCCACCTTGCCGGGCCCGACGACCGCGGTCATGCGCCCGGCGTCGACCACGGCCTCGTCGAGGCGGCTGACATCGATCAGCATGCTGCCGTCCCGAAGGTGGCTGGCCGCCCAGCTGTGCCCGCCGGACACCACGCTGACCGGTAGATCTTCGGTGGCGGCCTGGGCGAGCGCGGTGGCCACGTCGGCGGCGTCGAGTGCCTGGACGATCACGTCGGGATAGCGGTCGGGGACGAGCCCGTTCCAGACGGTGGCGCGGCGCGCCTGCTCGTAATCGTCGGTTCCGCGCCGAAGCTGCCGACCGGTCATCTTCCACCTCCTGTCACCGCAACCGGCTGACGGTCGATCACGTCGAGGGTGATCTCGCGCGCCGGCGCCACGGCGATTCCTCTTGCCACACTGCGAGGCTCGCGGCGGTTCTGCTCGCGTTCGGGCATCCGGAGTTCCAGGGTTTGCATGATGGTCGCAATCGCCACGGCGAGCTCGCATGAGGCGAACGCCGCGCCGATGCAGCGCCGGTATCCGCCGCCGAACGGTGCGTACTCGAATGGCGAGATCCGTGATCGCAGGAAGCGGTCCGGGTCGAACAGGTCGGGATCGGGCCATACCGACGGATTGAAATGCAAGGCGTACAGGGCGATCCCGACGATCTTGCCGGCCGCGCAGTCGACGCCTCCGACCGTCAGAGGCTCCTTGAGCCTGCGCAACACGATCGGCACCGGCGGGTGCAGCCGCAGCGCCTCCTTGATGACGGCACCCAGGTAGGGCAGGGCGGTGATCTCGGCCGGGGTGCGGCAGTGCGCCAGCTCCGCGGCGACGCGTGCGCGTACCGACTCGTCGCGGTAGATGTGGTACAGCGCCCACATCATCGAGGTGGCCGTGGTCTCGTGGCCTGCCGCGAGCAGCGTCCTGAGTTGGTCGTGGATGGCCAGGCCCGGCTCTCCGGTGGCATCGGGATCGACCGCCGAGAGCAGCACGTCGAGCATGTCGGCTCCGGCGAGGCTGTCCGGCTGCCTCAGGGCCATGTCGTCGGACAGCAACCGGTCGAGATCGTCGCGCAACCGGACCAGCCGGGCCCACGGGCCGTGCCCGCCCAACTCATGGCGCAGCGCGGGCACGAGCATCAGCGGCGCCGTGTTGGCGCGCATGAGAGCCGTGACGGCACGCGTGTATTCCGTGCGCCGGTCGGCGTCGGCGACACTGAACACCACCCGGATGGCGACATGCAGAGTGATGGCGACAGCCAGCTCGCGCACTCCGATCGACTCGCCGGGCCGTACGGAACGGATCTCGTCGGCGGTCGCCGCTGCGATGATGTCGCCGTAACTCTTGATCCGCTCTCCGTGGAACGCCGGTTGCAGCAGGCTGCGTTCGCGCCGGTGCTGTTCGCCCGACAGCAGGATCAGCGACCCTGGACCGACGACGGCTTCGATCGGGTTCGGGGTGGGCGCCTCGCTGAGATTTGCCGGGACGGTGAGGATGTCGCGTGCGGCGTCCGGGGTTCCGAAGAACGTCACCTGGCCCAGGCCGGGAAAGCTCAGCTCGAAAGGGCACGGCTGCGCGGCATGACGACGAAAGAATCCGACCGGGTCGAGCCCTGCCGAGGCCGCTCGCATTAACCCGAGCGGCGACTTCACCAACTGCGCGGCCATTACCTCGGCCTTCCCCGGGTGCTGACGTAACCGTCAAATCCATTGCGGAATGGCGGTTGAACTGCAGCCGGCCGCATTCCGTATCGACCGGTATGCGAATCCGGGTGTCGATGCGGTTCCCGGTGATCGCTTGGGCCGGGGGAGCCGACGGAGTTGTCGGGCACGTTCGTGCCGGGGGACTCCGCGGTGTTTGTGCAGGTCCGGGCCGTTTGACGAGGTGATCGCGGTGACACGGGGGCTGCCGATGTCGCCCTCGCCGCGGTCGTGTCGTCGACGGTGCCGAGCTTGACGAGAGGCCGAGGATGTGTTGGCGGCACGGCGGCAGGAGTGGGACCACCCTGTGCAGTTCTAGTAAAGAATCTTATTTTTGCGAGCAAGGAGAAGAATTCGATTTGGTCAAATAGCGAAATTAAACGCAATGCTGGGATATACGCCGAGAGGTGCCGACGATAGAACACGGTGACCTCCCTGGATTTGTGTGCCCGATCGGGCAACGGCATTTATTTGCGAGAATCCCAGAATGACATACCGGAACCCCGCGGGCAATTGTTACTTACGCAAGTATCTCGGCATCGGTGGCGGGTGGTGTCAACCGGTCGGTCGTGATCCTCGAAGAGCTCGACAGGCGCCTCGCCCAACGTGATCGTGCGCGTGATTTGTCTGCGGGCGGCGGGCGTCGTGCCGCGCTGTCGGCCACGGGCTCAGCGCGCGCCCGCACTCGCGAATTACGTGTCAAGTAAGTTTATTTAGCCTTGTATCTGCACGGTTACCGCACTCTTGGCAACGAAAACGCGTTTTTCACAGCACACGTACAGTGGCCGGCGCGGGCCGCGGCGCGGCCAGGTGCGGTCGTGCCCGCGCCCCGAAGCGCTCTGTGGTGCCTGCCCCGAACCGGACGTGACTGTTCTTTGATCGTGCAACCAAACGTCGGTCAGATGCTGTCGACAGACGCTAGTTCGACATGAATCTATTAGGCCGGATTTTTCTAGATCAGTTTCGCCAGAAGTTGCTACCAGTGCGTAAAGCGCCAGCATGACGGCGACAGAATTGATCATGAAACACGGTCGTCATAGGGACGTTAGTTGATAGCGAAACTATCACGAAACTGTAGATCGCATATCTCTTATCTTCGTTGGAACTCTGTTGTACCTTGTTGCTCTCCGCGTCGTCGCAAACGTGGATGCGATCGGCGCATTGTTTTCAGGGCGATATATCCGAGGGTGAATATGGCAGCCGAGGGAGCGGGAGCGCAGGAGCGCTCGGGAACTGCATATCGAGTCGTCGACCACATCGTCGGCCACCTTGCCTCTGTCGGCGTGACGCACATCTTCGGCGTCGACGGCGCCAACATCGAAGATCTCTACGACGCCGCGTACTTCCGGTCCGACCTGACCGCCGTACTTGCCAAGCACGAGTTCTCCGCGGCCGTGATGGCCGACGGATACAGCCGCGCCGGCAAGGGGTTCGGGGTCGTGGCCGCGACGTCCGGTGGCGGTTCGCTCAACCTCATTCCGGGGTTGGGGGAGGCGCTTGCCAGCCGGGTTCCGGTGCTGGCGCTGGTCGGGCAGGCGCCTATGCCGCTCGACGGACGGGGCAGCTTCCAGGACACCAGTGGCTGCAACGGCTCACTGAACGCCGAGGATCTGTTCGGCGCCATCTCGGTGTTCTGCGAGCGCGTGACCAAAGCGACGGACATCGTCGACGCACTGCCCCGCGCCATCGCGGCCGCCCGAACCGGCGGGCCCGCGGTGCTGTTGCTGCCCAAGAACATTCAACAGGAGACCATCACCAGGCCCGAGCAGCACCGCAACGGCCATCAACCCGCTCAGCGGCAGGTCGGCAACCCGCATCCACTGGTACGGGCATTGCGCAGGGCCCGTGGGCCGGTCACGATCGTCGCCGGCGAGCAAGTGGCTCGCGACGACGCGAGGGTTGAACTGGAACGGTTGCGCGCGGTGCTGCGCGCGGGTGGCGTGCGTACCCGATGCCAAGGACGTCGCCGGTATCCCGGGACTGGGATCGTCGTCGGCGCTCGGCGTCACGGGCGTGATCGGCCATCCCGGCGCCGTCGAGGCGCTCGCCAGCAGCGCGGTGTGTCTCCTGGTCGGAACCAGGCTTCCGGTGATGGCCCGCGCCGGTCTCGACGACGTGCTGACTCCGTCGCGCACGTACTCGATCGGTTCTGCCGCACCGTACCTCCCCTGCACGCACGTCCAGACCGAGGATCTGCGGGAGTCGCTGACGCAGTTGACCCGGGCGCTCACCGGCCACGGCAGGCCGCTCGGCGTACGCGTCCCGGACCGCGTGCCACACACCGAGCTGGCGCCGCCACGATGTGCGGACGACGGGATCCGGTACCGCGAAGCAATGGCCGAACTCGACCGGGTTCTGCCCGACGGGGCCAACATCGTCGTCGACGCCGGAAACACCGGAGCCGCTGCGGTGCACTACCTTCCCGTCCGCCGGGACGGTCGCTTCGTCGTCGCGCTCGGCATGGGCGGAATGGGGTACAGCTTCGGCGCCGGGATCGGGATGGCGTTCGCCCGGCCCCGGGAACGCACGGTGATCATCTCCGGCGACGGATCGTTCTACATGCACGGCCTGGAACTGCACACCGCGATCCAGTACCGGCTGCCCGTGACCGTGGTGCTGTTCAACAACAACGCCCACGCCATGTGCGTGACGCGAGAGCAGCTCTACTACCGAGACCTGTACAGCTACAACCGGTTCACGCCGAGCCGGCTCGGGGCCGGGCTCGCCGCGATGTTCCCTGGCCTCGTCTCGACCGACGTCACCGATATCGACCGCCTGCCCGCGGCGCTGGCCACCGCCATGCATACCGACGGCCCGGCCGTGGTCAGCGTCGAATGCTCAGCCGACGAGATCCCGCCGTTCGTCCCATTCCTCACGGCGATTCACGCGGCCGCCCAGGAGTGCCAACCGCCCTGCCAACCCACCGAACAGGAGGACACGATCAATGTCCCTGCCAGCGCTTGATGACATCGTCAGCCATACCGGTACCACCGACCCGATCGAGGGGGTGCACCGCATCGAGACGTCGCCGCGCGAGAAGGCGACGCCGATCATCCTGGAGATGATGCGGTCGGTGTATCCGCACGACGAAGTGTTCGGTCAGTACTGCACCGTCACCGACTACATCGACTGCCCGCCCGACGAACTCTACGAATACCTCGCCGACACCCGCTGCCTGGAGGAGTGGACCTACAGCCTGCGGGGGTTCGAGGAGACCGACGAGCCGGGCCTGTGGCTGGCCTGGGACAAACTCGGCTCGGAAACCAAGATCTTCACACGCACGGTGGCCAACCCCGAATCACGGACAGTCGACTACCACTGCGCGTGGGATCAGGGCCTGCACCTGTGGATGATCTACCTCATGCGCGTCGTCGATGCGCAGGTGGTGCTCAACAAGCCGGGATCGGTTGTGCTGTGGACGAATTGCCACCACCCGTTCTACGACAACAACGCCTATCCCGAGACCGCACCACCGGAGCGGCCCGTGTGGGTCGGTGACTTCTGGGACATGTTCGGTGCCGGGCACCTGCTCGAGCTGCGCAACCTCAAGGCGATCGCCGAATACCGCCACCACAACGGCCTACCGGTCACGCCGGACTGGATGCGGGCACCGACCGCTGCGAACGGCGGCTGAGATGAGAAGCAAAGACGAGGCCGTCAGCTTGCTCGACGTCTCGACCTATCTGCCCGAAAACCGCGTTCCCGCAGAGTGGTACGCGCAGTATGCCGAGGACGACGGGCTTCGGGACAGCCCGATGTTCGCGCCGCCCGAGTATCGCCATCACTCGGCCGTCGACGAGTCCAACGTCGACATGATCGTGCGCGCCACCGACGGTCTCGTGGCACGTCACGGGCGCGGCGTACTCGACGACGTGGACATCCTGTTGACGCACTCCCAGATGCCGGATCTGCCGATCGTCGGAGCGGGCGGGGAGACCGCGGCCCGGCTCGGCATGAAGCCGCGGTGGATCGTCGACGTGCACAACGGCGGCTGTGCGGCCTTCGTGTACATGATCAACCTGGCTCGCCAACTGTTGTGGTCGGGAGCAGGCCGGACCGCGATGATCGCGGTCGCGGTGAACGCCGCGGGCAAGATCTTCGAGCAAGATCAGGTGCGCAAGCTCGCGCAGGCGTCGGTGCCCGGCGACGGCGCGGCTGTCGGGCTGGTCACGCTGTCGGACCGGTCCCCGGTACTCGACATCGAATGCCGCTTCTTCGGCGAGAACGCGCGCGACATGACCCTGGACACCGACCCGCCGCGCAAATGGTGGGAGGCCGGACCCGGGCAGGGCTACGTCGGGTTCAACGAGGCCAAGATCATGAAGGTGCTCTCGCGGGGCAACCGGCAGGTGCCGCAGGTCGTGCACGCGGTGTGCGAACGCATCGGGGTCAAACCGACCGACCTCGACCTGCTGGTCACCAATCAGCCCAACCGGCTGTTGCTGCGCAACTGGGCCGAGGCACTTGAACTTCCGCGCGAGCGGCACCGTGACACATTCGGGCGGTGCGGAAACCTCTTCGCCGTGGGGATACCCGCGAACCTGGAGGCGGCGATCGACGACGGCCAGATCGACACCGGCGACGTCGTGATGATGGCGGGCTTTGCCCACGCCGGCGATTTCGCAGGCGCGGCCGCGATCCAATGGGGCGGTCGGCCGCAATGACAAACGACGAGAGGGTCGCCATGACGTTCCCGACAGAGCAGGCCCCGACCTTGGCTGCCGTGACCCAGGAGATCATCGAGCTGATCAGGGCCGAGAAGCCGATCGCGAACCTCAGCGCCGACTCGTCGCTGTTGGACGGCGGGCTGGATTCGCTCCGCGTGATGTCGCTGGTGCTGCGGATCGAGGGGCGCTGGGGCATCGAACTGGATGCCGACGACGCCGACGATCTGCGCACCGTAGGCGATCTCGCCCGGCTCGTGGTGCAGCGCATCGAGGCGCAATCGTGAAGGGCGCACCTGCGATTCGTCCGAAGTACGAGACGCTCACCGAGGCACTCGCGGCGGCCGCGCGCACCGATCTGAGTCTGCACTTCGTCGACGCCGACGAGACGGATCGGGAAGTGCCGAAAGCCGACGTGCGTGAGCGCGGCCTGGCGATCGCCGCGGAACTCATGAATCGCGGTGTGCGCAAGGGCGATCGGGTCGCGCTGGTGCTGCCCACCTGTCCGGAGTTCGTCGAGTGCTTCTTCGGGGTCATGTACGCAGGAGCCATCCCGGTACCGCTGTACCCGCCGGTGCGGCTGGGGAAGCTGGACGAATATCACCGCAGGACCGCCGCGATGCTCAAGGCGGTCGACGCCGTCCTCGTCGTGACCAACGAGCGCATCCGGCGCTTCCTCGGCGTCGCGGTGCAGAGCGCGGCGCCACGGCTGGGCTGCGTGACCGCGTCCGACCTCGATGGAACGGATGCGGCCCAGCGCACATTGGCTCCCGACGACATTGCGTTGATCCAGTTCTCCTCGGGAACGACACACGATCCCAAGCCGGTCGCCCTGACCCACAGGAATCTGCTGTCCAACCTCGCGACGATCTCGAGCCGCCTCGCGGAGGAGAACCCGGTCCGCGAGGTGGGCGTCAGCTGGCTGCCGCTCTATCACGACATGGGTTTGATCGGGAACCTGCTCGCGTCGTTCTACATCGACGTCCCGCTCGTACTGCTGCCGCCCGAGCTGTTCGTCGCGAGGCCCGCGGCGTGGCTACGCGCCATCTCCCGCTACCACGGCACCTATTCGGCGGGCCCCAACTTCGCCTTCAATCTGTGCGTCAACCGGATTCGCGACGAGGAGCTCGACGGCGTGGACCTGTCGTCGTGGAGTGTCTGCTTCAACGGCGCGGAGGCTGTCGGTGCCGACGTCCAGCGCCGGTTCAGCGAACGGTTCGAACGGTGGGGCTTCGACCAGTTTGCCTTCACCCCGTGCTACGGCATGGCTGAGGCGTCACTGGCCATCGCGTTCAAACCACCGCGGACCATGTTCAAAACCCTTGCGGTCGACGTGGACACACTCGCGTCTGCGGGCACTGTCACGCCGGGGCTCAAAGAACTCGTGAGCGTGGGCCGTCCGCTGGCGGGGGTCGACATCGAGATCCGCGACGAGCTGTCGCAACCCGTGGGTGAGGATCGCGCGGGCACCATTTTCGTCCGCGGACCGAGTGTGATGGCGGGATACTTCGGCAGACCCGACCTGACCGATCAGGCACTGCACGACGGCTGGCTGGACACCGGGGATCTCGGATTCGTCCACGACAGGGAGCTATTCATCTGTGGCCGCAACAAGGACGCCATCATCATCCGGGGTGCCAACCATGCGCCGCAGGACTTCGAGGCCGCACTCGACGGTCTGGTCGGGGTCCGTACCGGTTGCGCGGTGGCGGTGGGGTTCGTACCAGACGGTGAGGACGAAGAGGCGCTGGCGCTGCTCGTCGAAACCACGCCCGAGGCGTCGGACAGTCTGATCAGCGACATCACCAAACGGGTCTGGGAGCACACCGGCATCCTGGCGGCACATGTCGAATTGCTCGCGCCGGGAACGCTCCCGCGCACCTCGAGCGGAAAGCTGCGCAGGCGGGAATCGCGTGCGCAATGGCTGGCAGGCACGCTCACGCCGCCGGAGCGCGTGTCGGCCATGAGGTTGATGTTGCACGCGGCCAAAGGGCAGTTGTCGCACGCAAAGGCCACGTATTCCCGGATGACCGCCGGCAAGCCGTCGGCTGATCCAGCCATGGGTGGGAGGGTGTCATGACCGTTGTCGCAGAATCGCGGCCGCAGCGCTTCGTCAAGTCCCCGCTGCAGCCTCCAGTTACGATGTTGCCTACCGCGGTCGACCCGATGGCGCTGTCGCTCAACGAGAATCCGTTCCGCCCGCTGCCTGCGGTCCGGGCCGCGCTGATCGAGTCGATCGACGCGGCCAACCGCTATCCCGAGTTCATGCCGGAGACGCTGCGGCATCTGATCGCGGACCACATCGGCCTGCCTGACGAACAGGTGATCCTCGGTCCGGGGGCAACAGGGGTGATGCTGCAGGTGTTGCACGCCATCACCGATCCTGGCAATCGCATCGTGATCGCGGACCCGACGTTCGAGGGCTATCCGATCGTGTCGGACATGGTTCGGATCTCGCCGATCAAAGTGCCGCTGGATCCGCTGGGACACCACGACCTGCGCGCGATGGCCGACGCCGCGGTCGACGCGCGGGTGGTCGCCATCTGCCGGCCGCACAACCCGACGGGAACGGTGGAATCGCCTGCGGCCATCGAGGAATTCCTCAACCGTGTGCCCAGCGACACCGTGGTGTTGATCGACGAGGCCTACGTGGAGTTCGTCTGCCCCGGGCATCGGATGGACGCGGTCAGCCTGGTGCGCCGGTTCCCGAATCTCGTGGTGATGCGGACGTTCTCGAAGGCCTACGGGCTGGCCGGGTTGCGCATCGGGTATGCGTTCGGTTCCCGTGACCTCGCCGACAAGCTGTGGGCCATGCAGTTGCCGTTCGGCATGAGCACCACGAGCCTGGTCGCGGTTGCCGCGTCGTACCAGGCGGAATCCCAACTGCGGCACCGAATCAGGTTGATCACCGCGGAGCGGCGCAACCTGCAGATGCGGTTGCGGGCAATGGGCATCGAAAGCACCGAGGCGCACGCCAACTTCATCTACCTGCCGGCGGCCGGGGTGTGCTGGCGGCAGGTGTTCGACCACGCGGGCGTGCGGGTCAAGCACTACTTCGACGGAGGTGTGCGCATCACGATCGGCGGCCGGTCGTCGACCGGTGCGGTGCTGACCGCACTGCGGAACAAGCTTTAGGAGGGGAGTCGTGCGCGACTATCAGGTTGTGGTGGTGGGGGCCGGGCCGTCCGGTGTCGCTGCGGCGTTGAGCCTGAGCGACGCGGGGTTACGCCCGTTGCTGATCGATCGGGCCGACCACGTCGGCTCGTCCTGGCGGGCGAGGTACGACCGGCTGAAACTCAACACCGGGCGGCGGACCTCGCACATGCCGAACCGGCCGTACCCCGAGGGAACGGCGGTCTTCCCGACCCGCGACCAGGTGGTCGCGCATCTCGATCATCACGCGCACGAGGCCGGGATCGAACTGATGCTCAGCACGTGTGTGGCGCGTATCGACAAGGACGCCGAAGGCTGGCTGCTGGCCACATCGTCCGGTGACATCACCGCGCGCCAGGTCGTAGTGGCCACCGGATACGAACACACGCCGCGAATTCCGCAGTGGCCTGGCATGGTGGACTACACCGGCCAGGTGCTCCACTCCGCGAAGTACCGCAATCCCGCGCCGTTCGTCGGCAAGCGCGTCCTGGTGGTCGGCGCCGGCTCGTCGGCGATGGAGATCGTGCATGACGTCGCCACCGGTGGCGCGGCGCAGGCGTGGTTGGCGGTGCGCACGCCCCCGCACATCATGCTGCGGGCTCTGCCCGGGGGTTTCCCGTCCGACTACATCGCGTCGCCGCTGTACGACGCGCCGCTGTGGCTGGCGGACAGCATCTCCAAAGTGGCCCAGCGCGTTGACGTCGGTGATCTGTCGGCCTACGGTTTGCCGCGACCGGACGAGGGCGTGTTCGCCAGGGGCAAGCGGCTCGGCCGGGCGCCCGTGATCGTGGATCGCGAAGTGGTCCACGCGATCCGGGCCCGCAAGTTCGTTGTGGTGCCGACCATCGAGAAGTTCACGGGCGACACTGTGCACCTCATCGACGGCCAGACGCTCGAACCCGAAGTGGTGATCTGCGCGACGGGTTACGTCCGGGGCCTGGAACCCGTGGTGGGTCATCTCGGCGTGCTCGACGACACGGGGTTGCCGCGGGTCACCGGCGAGACCGTGGCCGCACCGGGATTGCGGTTCGTGGGCTTCCTGTCCCGGCCCGGGCTCATCTCGTTCGTCGCCAAACAGTCGGTCCATGTTGCGAAACGCATCGCCGACGAGCTCGACCGCGCCCCGTCCCTGACCCCATGAGGTGGCTCACCGCGCTGGCGATGGCAGCGCCTCGCCGGGTCATCACGGTTGCGCTGATGGTGATGGTCGGCTGCGCGGTGTTCGGGATCCCGGTGGCAAAGCACTTGTCGGGCGGCGGCTTTCGCGATCCCGGTTCGGAATCGGCCCTGGCGTCGAAGATGCTCACCGACAAGTTCGGCAGGCCCGACGATCAGTTCCTGATCACGGTCAGCTCGCCGCAGGGCATCCAGGCCGGCGCGGCCCGCGCTGTGGCGACCGACATCGTCGGTCAGCTCGAGCAGTCCCCGTATGTCGCGAACGTCGAATCCGCCTGGAACGTCGCCCCTTCGGCGGCCAACGAGCTCACCAGCACCGACGGCCGCACGGGCCTGATCGTGGCAGGCTTGCACGGCGGCGAGACCGAGTCGCCGAACTATGCGGCCGAGTTGACCCGCCGTCTCGTACACGACCGCGACGGCGTGGTGGTGCGGGCCGGCGGCGCGGCGACGGTCAACGCGCAGATCAACGAGCAGACCGAGAGCGATCTCCTGCTGATGGAATCGTTCGCGATGCCACTGAGTTTCGTGGTGCTGGTCTGGGTGTTCGGAGGCGTGTTCGCCGCGGCGCTGCCCATGGCGGTCGGGGCCATGGCGATCTTCGGGGCCATGGCCGTGCTGCGCGCGATCTCGATGGTGACCGACGTGTCGATCTTCGCGCTCAACCTGGCCGTCGCGATGGGGCTCGCGCTGGCCATCGACTACACGCTGCTGATCCTGCGCCGATACCACGACGAGTTGGACCAGGACCGTCCACGCGACGAGGCGCTGATGCGCACGATGGCCGCCGCGGGGCGCACGGTGTGTTTCTCGGCCGTGATCGTGGGCCTCGCGATGCTGCCGATGGCGTTGTTCCCGATGTTCTTCCTGAAGTCGTTCGCCTACGCCGGTGTCGCGGTCGTCGCATTCGCGGCGGGCGCCGCACTCGTCGTCACCCCCGCTGCCATCGCGCTGCTCGGCGACTCTCTCGATTCGTTCGATGTGCGTCGGTTGGTGCGGCGGGTGTTGCGCCGGCCCGCACCGGCTCGGAAACCCATCGAGCACGCGTTCTGGTACCGCAGCACCAAAGCGGTGATGCGGTATGCGATCCCGGTCGGGTTGGCGGTGATCGCGCTGCTGCTTCTGCTCGGAGCGCCGTTCCTCGGCGTGCGGTGGGGTTTCCCGGATGACCGGGTACTGCCGACGACAGCTTCGGCGCACCAGGTGGGCGACGAGTTGCGCACCGGCTTCCCGACCGACTCCGTCACCAACATCACGCTGGTGCTCCCCGACGTCGCGAACGTCACACCTGCCGAGCTGGCCGACTACTCGGCGCGATTGTCGGAAGTCCCGGATGTGCCGTGGGTGTCGTCACCGGCAGGCACCTTCGTCGCGGGCAAGCAGACCGGGCCACCCTCGGCGCCCACCGCGATCAAGGAGGGCAGTGCGTTCTTCACGGTGTCCAGCACCGCGCCGCTGTTCACCGACGCGTCACGGACCCAGCTCGAGCGCATCCACGCGGTGCCCGCACCGCACGGCACGACGGTCTGGCTGACCGGTACGGCCCAGATCAACACCGACATCGTCGACGCGGTGCTCGCGGTCTTCCCGCGGGTGCTGACGATCATCTGCGTCACGACGTTCGTGCTGCTGTTCCTGATGACGGGCAGCGTCGTGCTGCCGTTGAAGACGTTGGTGCTCAACGTGCTGTCGCTCAGCGCCGCGTTCGGGGCTCTGGTGTGGATCTTCCAGGACGGTCACCTCGGCGCGCTGGGTACCACGGCGACCGGAACCCTCGCCGTGACGTTGCCCGTGCTGTTCGGCTGCATCGCGTTCGGCCTGTCGATGGACTACGAGGTGTTCCTGCTGACCCGTATCCGCGAGTACTGGCTCGGCTCCGAAGAGACCACGCCGCGCGTCCGCAACGACGAAGCCGTCGCGCTGGGCCTGGCCCATACCGGCCGCGTCATCACGGCCGCCGCGCTGATCATGTCGATTTCGTTCGCGGCGCTCATCGCGGCGCAGGTGTCGTTCATGCGGATGTTCGGGGTGGGCCTGACCATCGCGGTCCTCGTGGATGCCACCCTGGTGCGGCTCGTGCTGGTCCCGGCCTTCATGCACGTGATGGGCCAGGCCAACTGGTGGGCGCCCAAGCCGCTGGCCCGGCTGCACAGCCGGTTCGGTATCACCGAGGCGCCTCACGACGAGCCCGCGCTCGGACGCCACCGCATGCCGGATGCGCCGAAGCCGGCCACCTCTGTCGGTGCATAGCTGCACGTTGCTCCGCGGGTCTGCCGGTCCTGGCAGCCGGGCAACGTTAAACTTGCCCGGATGTTCGCCATGACTTCGGGTTGCCTGACCAGCGGTGGTCACACATGACCCATGACGGCGGACACCTCTGGCACGAGCCCGACGCGCAGCCCGAACTCGGCCTGACCGGTCGGCCACCACGATCCATCCCCGAACCGCCACCCCGGACCAGCCACGGCCCGGCCAAGGTGATCGCGATGTGCAACCAGAAGGGCGGGGTCGGCAAGACCACGTCGACCATCAATCTCGGCGCGAGCCTCGCCGAGTACGGCCGTCGCGTGCTGCTGGTGGACCTCGACCCGCAGGGCGCGCTGTCGGCGGGCCTCGGGGTGCCGCACTACGAACTCGACAACACCGTGCACAACCTGCTGGTCGAGCCCCGGGTGTCGATCGACCAGGTGCTGATCAAGACCCGGGTCAGCGGCCTTGACCTGGTGCCGAGCAACATCGACCTGTCGGCCGCCGAGATCCAGCTGGTCAACGAGGTGGGCCGCGAGCAGTCGCTGGCCCGGGCGTTGTATCCCGTGCTGGACCGCTACGACTACGTGCTGATCGACTGCCAGCCGTCGCTCGGGCTGCTCACCGTCAACGGCCTGGCGTGCGCGGACGGGGTCATCATCCCCACCGAGTGCGAGTACTTCTCGCTGCGCGGCCTGGCGCTGCTCACCGACACCGTCGACAAGGTGCACGATCGGCTCAACCCGAAGCTGTCCATCAGCGGCATCCTGGTCACGCGCTACGACCCGCGCACCGTCAACGCCCGTGAGGTGATGGCCCGCGTCGTCGAGCGCTTCGGTGACCTGGTGTTCGACACCGTCATCACCCGTACCGTCCGGTTCCCGGAGACCAGCGTCGCCGGTGAGCCGATCACCACGTGGGCACCCAAATCCGGCGGTGCCGTGGCCTACCGTTCGTTGGCGCGGGAAGTCATCTACCGGTTCGGCGCGTGAACGATGTCCCCGGTACCGATGCCGCGGCCGTGCCCGCCGTATCGGAGGAGGTCACCGATGGTGGCCAGCAGAACCGCTTCCAAGTCCGGCTGAACAACTTCGAAGGCCCGTTCGACCTGCTGTTGCAGCTGATCTTCGCGCACCGGCTCGACGTGACGGAGGTTGCGTTGCACCAGGTGACCGACGATTTCATCGCCTACACCAAACAGATCGGCGCGCAGCTCGAACTCGACGAGACCACGGCGTTCCTGGTGATCGCGGCCACGCTGCTGGACCTCAAGGCCGCGCGCCTGCTGCCCGCAGGCGAGGTGCACGACGAGGAGGATCTGGCGCTGCTGGAGGTCCGCGACCTGTTGTTCGCGCGGTTGCTGCAGTACCGCGCCATCAAACACGTCGCCGAGATGTTCGCCGAACTCGAAGCGGCCGCGCTCCGCAGCTACCCGCGGGCGGTGTCGCTGGAGGACCGCTATTCCGATTTGCTGCCCGAGGTGATGCTCGGGGTGGATGCCGTGAAGTTCTCCGAGATCGCCGCGGCGGCCTTCACGCCGCGCCCCGTGCCGACCGTCGGCATCGACCACATCCATGCCCCCAAGGTGTCGGTGCCCGAACAGGCTCAGCGGCTGCTGGATCTGCTCGAACGGCGCGGTATCGGGGAATGGGCGAGCTTCACCGAACTGGTGGCGGACTGCTCGTCCGGAATCGAGATCGTCGGACGCTTCCTGGCGCTGTTGGAGCTGTTCCGGGCCAGGGCGGTAACATTCGAGCAATCAGAACCGCTTGGTGTGCTCCAGGTTTCGTGGACCGGGGATCGGCCGACCAGCGAACACCTGGCCACCGCCGACGCGGAAGAATAGCGAGAACCATGACTGACGAGAATCGCGACGAGGTCGACCTGGGCGCGGACCTGGACGTGGACGTCGCGACCGTTCCTGAGCTCGACGACGATGAACTGGGCGCGGTGCTCGAGGCGTTGTTGCTGGTGGTCGACACCCCGGTGACGGTCGACGCGCTGGCCAGCGCCACCGAACAACCGGCCTACCGCATCATCGCCAAGTTGCGGCTGATGGCCGACGAACTGGCTGCCCGGGACAGCGGGATCGACCTGCGGGAAGCCGGCGGTGGCTGGCGCATGTACACGCGTGCCCGGTACGCGCCGTATGTGGAGCGGCTGCTGCTCGACGGGGCCCGCTCGAAGCTGACGCGCGCGGCCCTGGAGACGCTCGCCGTGGTGGCCTACCGCCAGCCGGTGACCCGCGCGCGGGTCAGCGCGGTACGCGGGGTGAACGTCGACGCGGTGATGCGCACGCTGCTGGCACGTGGGTTGATCACCGAGGCAGGCACCGATCCCGACAGCGGTGCGGCAGCATTCGCGACCACCGAGCTGTTCCTGGAGCGGCTGGGGTTGTCGTCGCTGACCGATCTGCCAGACATCGCACCGCTGCTGCCCGACGTCGACGTGATCGACGACCTCAGCGAATCCCTCGGCGACGAACCGCGTTTCGCGAAACTCAACGGAGGGACACCCAGCGCGCAAGCCCAGGCGTCCTTCGATGTGGACAAGGACTGACATGGTTGACCAAGGTGTGCGGCTGCAGAAAGTGTTGTCGCAAGCGGGAATTGCGTCCCGGCGGGTCGCCGAGCGGATGATCCTCGACGGCCGGGTGGAGGTCGACGGCAAGATCGTCACCGAACTCGGCACACGCGTGGATCCCGATGTCTCGCAGATCCGGGTTGACGGCGCGCGCATCGTGCTCGACGACACCCTGGTGTATCTGGCGATCAACAAGCCGCGCGGGATGCACTCCACGATGTCCGACGACCGGGGCCGCCCATGTGTGGGCGATCTGGTCGAGCACCGGGTCCGCGGCAACAAGAAGCTGTTTCACGTCGGACGGCTCGACGCCGACACCGAGGGGTTGCTGCTGTTGACCAACGACGGTGAGTTGGCACACCGGCTCATGCACCCGTCCTACGAGGTGCCCAAAACGTATGTGGCGACGGTGATCGGAACCGTTCCGCGCGGGTTGGGCAAGAAACTGCGTGCCGGAATCGAATTGGACGACGGGCCCGCGCACGTGGACGATTTCGCGGTGGTGGACACGGTGCCGGGCAAGACGCTGGTGCGGGTCACGCTGCACGAGGGCCGCAACCGTATCGTGCGGCGCATGCTCGCCGCGGTGGATTTCCCGGTGCAGGAGCTGGTGCGCACCGATATCGGCACGGTGTCGCTGGGTGATCAGCGGCCCGGCAGCATCCGAGTGCTCAGCCGCAAAGAAGTCGGCGAGCTGTATCAGGCGGTGGGGTTGTGAGCGGATCTCTTGTAGTAGCGGTGGACGGCCCGGCCGGCACCGGAAAGTCTTCGGTGTCGAGGGGTTTGGCGCGTGCGCTGGGTGCGCGCTACCTCGACACCGGCGCGATGTACCGCATCGTGACGCTCGCGGTGCTGCGCGCGAATGCCGACCTGTCCGATCCTGATGCGATCGACCGGGTGGCCGCCGATGCCGAGGTCGGGGTGGGATCGGATCCCGACGTGGACCGCGCCTACCTTGGCGGCGAAGACGTTTCAGCCGAGATCCGCGGAGACGAGGTGACCCGCGCGGTGTCGGCGGTCTCGGCCGTGCCCGCGGTGCGGGAACGGCTGGTCGAGTTGCAGCGCACCCTGGCCGCCGAGGGCGGTCGCGTCGTCGTTGAGGGACGCGACATCGGCACCGTGGTGCTGCGCGACGCCGACGTGAAGATCTTCCTCACCGCGTCCGCCGAGGAGCGGGCCCGGCGCCGCAACGCGCAGAACATCGCGAGCGGGCTGCCCGACGACTACCCGGCCGTGCTGGCCGACGTACAGCGCCGCGACCATCTCGACTCGACCCGCGCGGTGTCGCCGCTGCGCGCGGCCGACGACGCCCTGGTGGTCGACACCAGCGACATGGCCGAAACCCAAGTGGTGACACACCTTTTGGAATTGGTCACCACACACGCCGGGGCCCGCCGATGAGCACAACCGAATCCGACGGCACCTGGTCCGACGAGAGCGACTGGGAGATCGGCGAAGCCGTCGCGGAGGCCATCGAGGAGGTCACGTCCCCGCCGCCGGTGCTCGCCGTGGTCGGCCGGCCCAACGTCGGCAAGTCGACGTTGGTCAACCGCATCCTCGGGCGCCGCGAGGCCGTCGTGCAGGACGTGCCCGGTGTCACCCGGGACCGGGTGTCCTATGACGCCAACTGGCTGGGGCGCCGCTTCATCGTGCAGGACACCGGTGGGTGGGAGCCCGACGCCAAGGGACTGCAACAACTCGTCGCCGATCAGGCGACCGTGGCGATGCGGAGCGCCGACGCCATCATCCTGGTGGTCGACGCCGTTGTCGGCGCCACGTCGGCCGACGAGGCTGCCGCGCGGCTCCTGCGCAAGTCGGGCAAGCCGGTCTTCCTGGCCGCCAACAAGGTTGACACCGAACGTGGTGAGGCCGACGCCGCGGCACTGTGGTCGCTCGGCGTCGGGGAGCCACACCCCATCAGCGCCATGCACGGCCGCGGTGTCGCCGATCTGCTGGACCAGGTGATCGCGAAACTGCCCGAGGTGTCAGAGGTGGCCGGGGCAGGCGGCGGGGGACCGCGCCGCGTCGCGCTGGTCGGCAAACCCAACGTGGGCAAGAGCTCGCTGCTCAACCGGTTGGCCGGCGACGAGCGGTCGGTGGTGCATGACGTGGCGGGAACCACCGTGGACCCCGTCGACTCTTTGATCGAACTGGGCGGCAAGACTTGGCGTTTCGTCGACACCGCGGGTCTGCGCCGGAAGGTCGGGCAGGCCAGCGGGCACGAGTTCTACGCCTCGGTGCGCACGCACGGCGCGATCGACGCCGCCGAAGTGGTGATGGTGCTGATCGATGCGTCCCAGCCGCTGACCGAGCAGGACCAGCGGGTGCTGTCGATGGTGATCGAGGCAGGCCGCGCACTGGTGCTGGTGTTCAACAAATGGGATTTGGTCGACGAGGACCGCCGCTACGTGCTGGGGCGCGAGATCGACCTGGAGCTGGCCCAGGTGCAGTGGGCGCCGCGGGTCAACATCTCGGCCAAGACCGGCCGTGCGGTGCAGAAGCTGGTGCCCGCGCTGGAAACCGCGCTGACGTCGTGGGACACCCGGATCCCGACCGGCAGGCTCAACACGTTCCTCAAAGAGGTCGTGGCCGCGACACCACCGCCGGTGCGCGGTGGCAAGCAACCCCGGATCCTGTTCGCGACCCAGGCCGCGTCGCGGCCGCCGACCTTCGTGTTGTTCACCACCGGGTTCCTGGAGGCCGGCTACCGGCGGTTCCTGGAGCGGCGGCTGCGGGAGACGTTCGGCTTCGAAGGCAGCCCGATCCGGATCAACGTGCGGGTGCGGGAGAAGCGCTCCGCCAAGCGGTAGCTGTGAGTTGTGTGCGCTCGGCGGCGGTCACCGCGGCTGAACGCACACAGGTCGGCGCGATAGGGTGGCCCGAGTGTCCGTCACCCACATGATCTTGATCGCATTGGCCGGCGTCGGAGCGGGAGCGATCAACGCGGTAGTCGGCTCGGGCACACTGATCACGTTTCCCACCCTCGTGGCCCTGGGTTATCCACCCGTGACGGCGACGATGTCCAACGCCGTCGGACTGGTCGCGGGTGGGGTGTCGGGCACCTGGGGTTACCGCCGCGAGCTGCGCGGCCAGTGGGATCGGCTGCGCTGGCAGATCCCCGGCTCGCTGATCGGGGCCGGGCTGGGGTCGTGGCTGCTGCTGCACCTGCCGGAAAAGGTGTTCGTCGCCGTCGTGCCGGTCCTGCTGATCCTGGCGCTGATCCTGGTGGTGATCGGTCCGCGGATCCAGGCGTGGGCTCGCCGACGCGCCGAAGAATCCGGCAAGTCGGCAGATCACGTGAGCTCGCGCCGGATGGCGGTGTTGGTGCTCGGCACGTTCGCGGTCGGTGTCTACGGCGGCTACTTCACCGCTGCGCAGGGCATCCTGCTGGTCGCGGTGATGGGTGCGCTGCTGCCGGAGTCGATGCAGCGCATGAACGCCGCCAAGAATCTGCTGTCGCTGCTGGTCAACATCGTTGCCGCGGTCGCCTACACCATCGTCGCGTTCGACCGGATCAGCTGGCTCGCGGCAGGCCTGATCGCGGTCGGATCCCTGATCGGCGGATTCCTGGGCGCGCACTACGGCAGGCGGCTGTCGCCGAACGCACTGCGCGGCGTGATCGTGGTGGTCGGATTAATCGGGCTGTACCGGTTGTTGACCGTGTGAGGCCGTCGGCGGGGTTCCGCCCGGGCTCTTGTAAGCTTGCTCAGTCTGTCTAACGACGAGGGAGAGGGGCGAACCGGTGGCCGAACGTGCATACCGCACCGCACCGTCTGCCCTCGCTGCTCTCGAGCCGTTCTGGCCTTCGCGGCGGTTGATGGCTTTCGACGAATGGTGTCGCGCGCGCAGCTGATCCGCGCCCGCCAGTCCGTCAGGTCGCTCGGCGACCATTAATCGAAAGCAGCCGAACCCATGCGTTCGCTACTGATCTTCACGCTCGTCGGCGTCGGAGCCCAACTGGTCGACGGCGCACTCGGGATGGCTTT
Source organism: Mycolicibacterium mageritense (assembly GCF_010727475.1). Taxonomy (NCBI): domain Bacteria; kingdom Bacillati; phylum Actinomycetota; class Actinomycetes; order Mycobacteriales; family Mycobacteriaceae; genus Mycobacterium; species Mycolicibacterium mageritense. Next base: position 7,045,629 of record NZ_AP022567.1, on the reverse strand, counting down.
CGGGGTGACCGCCTCGACTCTGCTCGTGCTCAGCGGGGTGGCCTCGGCGCAGGCCAGTGCGGCGGTGCACCTGGCCGAGGTGGGGACGACGCTCGCGTCGGCGGTGTCGCACTGGCGGTTCAAGAACATCGACTGGCCGATGGTCGCCAAACTCGGGATCCCGGGCGCGGCAGGCGCATTCGTGGGTGCCACGGTGTTGTCCTCGCTGTCGACCGAGTCTGCGGCACCGCTCATGGCGGCGATCCTGATGGGCATCGGATGCTATGTCCTGCTTCGGTTCTCGCTCGGAACGCCGCTGAGCCTGGGCGAGCACGGCACCAGCCACAGCGCGAAGTTCCTGGCCCCGCTGGGCCTGTTCGGCGGTTTCATCGATGCATCGGGTGGCGGCGGCTGGGGGCCCGTGACCACCAGCACCCTGCTGTCTCAGGGAAAGACGGCGCCGCGCACCGTGATCGGCTCGGTGAGCGCCTCGGAGTTCCTGGTTTCGGTTTCGGCGTCGCTCGGCTTCCTGGTCGGGCTGCGCCAGGAATTCCTGGACAACTGGCCCGTTGTGCTCGGTCTCATGGTCGGCGGGGTGATCGCCGCGCCCGTTGCCGCATGGCTGGTCAGCCGGGTCAACCCGGCTCTGCTCGGGACCGCTGTCGGCGGTGTCATCCTGCTGACCAACAGCCAGAAACTGGTGCACTTCTTCGGCGTGCACTGGCCGTGGTCGACAGGTATCTACTCGGTGATCGTGGTGGCGTGGGCCGCCCTGGTGTTCCACGCCTGGCGGATCTCCCGGGCGCCGCGCGAAGTCGCCGATTCCGCGGTCGACGTCGTGGCCGAACCCCAGCGGCAGAGTTAACCCGCGTCATTCGCGGGCTGCGGCAGCCCCACGTACATCGTCTTGTGCAGCGTGAGCACATGGTTGCGCGCGATCTCGGAGGCCGCTCTGCTGTCGCGCCGCCGCAGCGCCTCCACCAATTGCGCGTGCTCGAGGTTCACGTTGTGCAGATAGCTGATGGGGTACGGGATGAAATACCGGTACAACCCGTGCAGGACGTCGCAGTACGTGCTCATCGCCCAGTCGAGATGGCTTGCCGCCGCCACTGATTCATGAAACCGCTGATCGGCGTTGTGGTAGCTGGTCCAGTCGGTGGTCGCGGCCGCCTCCGCGACGATCGCCGCGAGCCCGTCGAGTTCCTCGTCGGTGGCGGCGTGTGCTGCGGCGGCGCTGAGCGCATCTTCTGACAGCGCGCGCAGGTCGATCAGCCGGTGCACCTCGGCGGCGTCGGCGCGGAAGGTCGCGGACGGACGGTCGGCCCCCGGCGTCACCCCCGTCCCGCTGCGCGCGACGAACGTGCCGCCGGCCCGCCCGCGCCGCCGGACCACGAGGCCCTCGTCGGCCATCGACTGCAGGGCCCGACGGACCGTGGCGACGCTGACGTCGAGGGCCTCGGCGATGTCGGGCTCGGCGGGCAGTTTCTCGCCGGCGGCCATGAGCTCCAACTCCATGGCCAATTCGAGGCGGGCTCGCACGGTGTCGGCGGCGCTGAGGCGCGTGATGCCGGCGACCGCGGGTGCGCTCAATGCCGGATGCGCGTCACCGACCTGCAACGTCATGGCACTCAGGGTACGGGAACTATTGCCTTATTTGTTCATCCTGAACTAATATCGTGCCTCAATTCGCTCATCCTGAGCTATTAACGCCACGGAGGTACATCGGTGCCCGGATCGATCACCGTCGCTGCCGTTCAGGCAGCACCCCTGGACATCGCGGGCCTGCCGGTGTTCGGCCGGGACGACACCGTCGCGCAGTTCGCGGCCGACGTCATGCGCGTGCGCGAGTCGGTGGCCGGCCCCGCGCTGATCGTCTATCCCGAGATCCACCTGTTCGGCACCGACGACGCCGCGGCACTGGCCAAGGCCGCCGAGCCGCTGGACGGCCCGCTGATCGCGGCACTCGGCGAGGTGGCCCGCACCGCCGACGCGTGGCTCGTGCCAGGGTCGGTGCTGGAACTCGGCGAGAACGGCGAGTTATTCAACACCGCACCGGTTTTCGCGTCCGACGGAGCGCTGGCGGCGTCGTACCGCAAGATCTTCCCGTGGCGGCCGTTCGAAAAGTTCACTCCCGGTGACACGTTCGTCACCGTCGACATCCCTGATGTCGGCCGGCTCGGGCTGTCCATCTGCTACGACGCGTGGTTCCCGGAACTCAGCCGGCACCTGGCCTGGATGGGTGCCGAGGTGATCGTCAACGTCGTCAAGACCACGACCCCGGACCGGTACCAGGAACTCGTGCTGGCGCGGGCGAATTCGATTGTGAACCAGGTGTTCACGGTCAGCGTCAACTGCGCTGGCCCGGTCGGCATGGGCCGCAGCATCCTCGTCGACCCGGAAGGCGCTGTGCTGCAGGAAAGTCCGGACGAGACACCCGGCGTGTTCTTGCAACACCTCGACTTCGGTGCCGTCGCCGCGGTCCGCGAGCGCGGGACCGCGGGAACCAACCGGATGTGGGACCAGTTCGGGCCGAGCGACCGCCCGGTACCGCTGCCGCTCTACGACGGTCGCATCGATCCGCAGCGGTGGTCGCCGTCGAACCACCGCGCCCACTGAAAGGCACCGCAATGACACAACCATCCGCAGGGCAACCGACGTTGGTGCGAGCCCTTGGGCTGCGCTCACTGGTGCTGTTCGGTCTGGCGTACATGACGCCGTTGATCGTGCTCGGCATCTTCGGTGTGGTGGCTGCCGCGACCGCCGGGGCGTCCGCGTCGGCCTACCTGATCGCCTTGGTGGCGATGCTGTTCACCGCGTCCAGCTACGGCCGGATGGCGGCCGCCTATCCCGTGTCGGGCTCGGCCTACACCTACGTCCGGCGCACCATCGACACCCGCATCGGATTCCTCACCGGGTGGGCCGTGCTGCTCGATTACCTGTTCCTGCCCATGGTCATCTGGCTGATCGGGGCGGCGTACCTTCAGGCCCAGTTCCCCGCGGTGCCCGGCTGGCTGTGGGTGGTCGGGTTCATCCTCGTCACCACGGTGCTCAACGTCGTCGGCATCAAGGTCGCCGACAAGGCCAACTATCTGCTGATGGCGTTCCAGCTGCTGGTCATCGTGTTGTTCGTGGCGCTGTCGGTCGCGTCGGTGCTGCGCGACGCCGGAGCCAGCGGGCTGGTCAGCGCGAGCCCGTTCACCGGGATCGGCGCGAGCCTCGGGGGAGTCACGGCCGGGGCGGCCATTGCGGCCTACTGTTTCCTGGGTTTCGACGCCGTGACCACGTTCACCGAGGAAGCCGTCAACCCGCGCAAGAACATGCCGCGCGCCATCATGCTGATCGCACTCATCGGCGGCTCGATCTTCCTCGTCGTCGCCTACACCACCCAATTGGTGCATCCCGGTGGGGAATTCGCCGATTCGTCGTCGGCGGCACTGGAGATCGCCAAGCTGATCGGCGGCAACCTGTTCGGCGCGGTGTTCCTGGCCGGCCTGATCCTGGCGCAGTTCGCCTCCGGCATCGCCGCGCAGGCCTCGGCGTCGCGGTTGCTGTTCGCGATGGGCCGCGACGGCACCCTGCCGCGGTCGGTGTTCGGCACGCTCAGCGCCAAGTTCCGCACCCCGGCGGCCAACCTCGTGATGGTCGGCGTGGTGGGTCTGCTGGCGGTGTTCCTCGATGTGGCGACGTCGACGTCGTTCATCAACTTCGGCGCATTCGTCGCCTTCACCCTCGTGAACCTGTCGGTCATCGTCCACTACTTCCGCCAGCGCGCCGCGGGCGTGGTACACAACCCGCTGCTCTACGTCGTGGCACCCGCGATCGGCGCGATCATCACGTCGTATCTGCTGATGCAGCTCGACAGCCGGGCGATCGTCCTGGGCCTGTCCTGGCTCGGCATCGGGATCGTGGTGCTGGCCGTCACGAGCCGCGGCTTCAAGGAACTGCCACCGGAGATCGCCGTCGACGAGGTGTCGATCGCCGAACCTGCGGCGTGAAGGTCACGCTCGCGCAGATCGGTTCGGGCACCGACGTCACCGCCAACCTGGCGCAGATCGTCTCCACTGCCACGGCCGCTCAGGCCCAGGGCGCCGAGCTGGTGCTGTTCCCCGAGTACGCGATGTACGAAAAGCCCGTGGTGGACGGAACTTTCGCGGCGGTGGCCGAGCCGTTGGACGGGGCGTTCGGGTGTGCTGTCTCAGCTTTGGCGGCCCGGCTCGGCATCGCGGTAGTGACCGGGCTGGTGGAGGCCAATCCCGACGACGCCACGCGGCCGTTCAACACCCAGGCCGCCTGGGACAGCTCTGGGGTGTTGGTGGGCCGGCACCGCAAGGCGCTGCTCTATGACGTCGGGGCGTTCCGCGAATCGTCGTACATCAGCGCAGGCGACATCACGGAGGTGTGTGTGGTGCGCATCGGCTCGACGGTGTTCGGGTTGCAGACCTGCTACGAGCTCCGGTTCCCCGAGATCAGCCGGCGCCAGGCACGAGCAGGCGCGACGATCCTGGCGGTGCTGTCCTCCTGGGTGCCGGGCCCGGGCAAGCTCGCACAGTGGTCGACCCTCGCAGGTGCCCGGGCGATCGAGAACATCTGCCACGTCGCCGCGGTCACCCAGGCCGAGCCCATCTCGATCGGACACAGCCTGGCCGTGGCGCCGGACGGGACCGTGCTGGCTGTGTTGGGCGAGGGCCCGGCGCTGGTCACGGCGGATTTCGAGGCTTCTCTTACCGAGCGTCAGCGGTCCGCCGATCCCCGCGCGTTGAGCGTCGACGTGTGACGGGTGGGGCGATTACGAAAAGAGTGGCCGACTGCGGTAGGCTTTCGACCGCTGCCGGAGAGATCCGGAAAGGCACCACGGGCTGTGGCGCAGCTTGGTAGCGCACTTGACTGGGGGTCAAGTGGTCGCAGGTTCAAATCCTGTCAGCCCGACAACGAAAACCCCCTCTGACCTCGGTCGGAGGGGGTTTTCTTGTATCCGGGGGTTGTGCCAACTCGCTCCCCGATGACACGCGGTGACACTCAAGCCTCTGTTTCGGTCTACAGTTCCGTGTCATGGCGCGCATCCCGCACTACGTCAAGATCGTCACCACGAAGGGCGGCGAGGCCCGCTACCAGGTCCGCATCGAGACCGGCAAAGTCGACGGGAAGCGCCACCAGGGCAAGCGCAATTTCAAGAAGCTGCAGGACGCCATCGACGCATACAGCGAGGCGCGCGGCGACCGATCCCGCGGGGTGCAGGTGACACCTTCAGGTGTCACGCTTCGTCAGGCCGCCGATGCCTACCTGGATGCGCTAAACGCCCGGCCCAACACCCGCACCGCCTATGCCGCGGTGCTGCGCCCAGCGATCGAACGATTGGGGGACCGTCCGGTGCAGGAGCTGCGCCGCGACGAGATCGAGAAACTTGTCACCGACATCTCGACCAAAGCGGTGCCGTCAGGGGACTGGCACAAACCGTCGAAGTTGCCGGCGGGGGTGAAAGAGACGTGCGGGCCGTGGGCGCCAGGCAGCATCAAGCACATGCTCTCGCGGCTCGGTGCGGTGTACGGGCGATTGATCGAGGATGGGACGGTGCTGCGGAGTCCGCTCGATCATGTGAAGGGCCCGGCGCGGGTCAAGCGCGCCAAGGTGACGCTGACTGTCGCGCAGTGCCAACACTTGTTCGATCATCTCGAGTCCACCCGGGACCGCCTGGAGCACATGCACCATCTGGCGCTGCAAGCCGGCATGCGTCGTGGCGAGCTGGCGGGCTTGAAGTGGGATGACATCGATCTGGAGGCCGAAACGATGACGGTGGCGCGCCAGCGTGTACACAGCGAGGCTGGTGCCGTGGAGGCCGACACAAAAACCGACGCCGGCCGCCGCACGCTCCCGATCCCTTCGACACTGCTGCCCGTGCTCAAACGCGCTGTGCTGCGCTCGGAGGCAGAACAGAAATTGGTCGGTAACCGGTGGCAGGGCGATGGGACCGTCGTGTGCGACGAGTTGGGGCGCGCCTACTACCCCACGACCCTGAGCTATATGTGGCGCAATGCTCTCGCCGACGCCGGGCTACCTCACGTCCGACTGCACGACGCGCGCCACACCTGTGGAACGTTGATGCATCTCAACGGGGTGCCGATCGCCGTCATCGCAGCGGTGCTGGGCCATACCGACGCCAGCTTCACTCAGCGGGTGTACGCGCACTCGCAGGAGGATGCGGTGACGCAGGGCATGGCGGTCTACGCGCGGGTGCTCGAAACCCGCGAGAAAGCCGCCACCTAGCGGTGCTGTCACGTCCCTGTCGGCAATGGCATGGACAGGAGCGAGATGCATGTGCCGATGCACGCCTGCGATGCATTCATCTGTCTTCGGCGGCGTGTCGTGTGCTCGCACTGGACGTGGTGGCGTTGAGCGCAGACCATGGAGTGCATGGCGGGCAGTGAAGGTGGCAACGACGAACTGGTTCAGGCAGTAGTCACGCTTCTGCGTGCCGTCTCGACGGGGGCCACCAGCGCTCCGCCGCCACGAGCGCGCAAGCTGCTGCGGGTTGCCGAAGCTGCAGAACAGTTGGCCATCTCAGAAGCCCACGTGTACGCACTCATTCGCTCCGGGGAGATCCGCAGTGTGAAGCTCGGCAACGCACGCCGGATTGCCCCGAACGAGATCGAGCGCATCATGGCCGCCAGTGAGGCCAGTTGACCCGGTGACGCCTGGCGACCGTGAGGTGGCTGCAGCTGCATCAAGGAACGCCGGCACGCAGATGTCGCCGTGGGATTGCAGCTTGGCGCAGCCGATCTGGACCGCCGCTGAACCAGCGGAACACAGCGGCGGCGGCGACGACGGCAGGGCTGCCGCCGCAACACACCGGTCCAACTGAAGCGGCTGTGCCTGTAAGTCGTCAGACCTGCGGAAGTGCGTCGACGTCGGAGTGTCGGACTCCCGCACTGGCGCGTATCGCGAGATATGCGCACGATGGTGCACATGCAACTGGACACGCTTCTCGACGTGGTGGCCACCGCGCTCCGCGAGCGTGAGCAGCAGCCGCAGGCGGAGCCCGACACGCTCACGCTCGCAGAAGCCGCAGAGTGGCTGGACGTGTCACGCTCGGCTCTGTGCGCAATGCTGCGTCGCGGCGAACTCGCCAGCATCACTATCGGTTCGCGCAGGTTCATTCAGGCGTCGGCCGTTCACCGACTCTTCGACGCTGCTGCCGGCACCGCGCCGAAGCCGGAACCGGACAACAGCTACCAAACGCATGTACGGGCGCCCAAGAGGACAGCCGTCGCACCGTCGCCACCGTCGCCACCTCCGCTGCCGGAGCAAGCAGGCAAAGCGCGGGCCACGGGTGAACCGCGCCTATCGCGGCATCTTCGGGCGCTGCCCGCGCTGTCGCCCGCCTCGGCTGCCGAAGCCGAGGCGGCGCCGGTGACGGTGCACACCATGGATGAGGCAGCCGAGTTGCTGGCGTGTAGCAAGGGCAGGGTGCGTGCGATGCTGCGCGACGGCCGGCTGACGCCGGTCACCGTGGGTCGCCGCGTGTTCGTCTCAGCGCGAGAGGTCGAGCGCTTGATGGCGCCCACGTCGTAACCCCACGGCGGGTGGACGCGGACTTGGACATCGCCGTGGCGTTACCGGCGCACCAACGCGCGAGCACCGCGAGTCGGAGCTGCCCCGAATGATTCGACTGTGTAGTTGCCGCCACCGCCGACGTCACGGTCGTCGCGGGCGTACTCGTCGTTGCCGACGATGATTCCGCCGCTGCGGGATGTCCACTGAACCGCGTGGAGGTGGCGGAAAAGGGATGCGGCCAGTGGGTGTGCGTGTGCTCGCTCGGGGGCATGGTTGTTCTCGGAGACGTCCCAGGTGACGGTGTTGCCGGCCAGGGTGATGGTCGCGTCGAGGCCGCAGCGGAAGACGGTGTGGGTCTTGCCTGCGCCGTCTCTGTGGCGGGTGATCACTGACTCGCGGATCGCCTTCTGTGACGGCTTGCGCCAGCGGGTCGCCGACGTGTTGCCGCGGCGCTCCCAGTGGCACATCAGAAAGTGTGCCTGTTCGCTCAGCGTGCTCACGATGGGATCGTTGGCGATCCGGGAGTGGTCGGCCCGCTGTGCGGGGGTCATGGTGCGCAGTCGATTCCACGCGCGATCGGTCTCCGCGGTCAGCGCCGCGATCTGCGCATCAGCGGCACGCTGCAGGGCGGCGCGCAGCTGGGCGGGCTGGCCGGTCGGCAGCGTGATGGTTCCGTGTTCCCAGGCGTAGCGGCTCATAATTCCCCTTCGTTGTGTTCTCTAAAACAGAGAATAGACGAGAGGTGTGACAGGTCGCGGGCGGCCGTTCCGCGGTGACGGCGTGGTCACCTATTCGGTCGCGAAGAACACCGGGTCGGAGAACATGGCGATCGTCAACGCCCACAGGCCATCTGCGTCGGCAGGCACAGCCACGCAGGTGTTTGCTTCGGCAACCTCGCCGGTGTGCAGCTCACCAAAGCCGAGCAGCGAATCGGGAATGAAGCCACATTCGTCGCCATAGGTGCGGCTGTCTGAACCGACGAACTCCACCCAGATCTCGAGCGCCGGCCTCACGGGGTCGTCCCCGGTGTACGTCGCGCGCACCGGCACGATCCAGAACTCCATGCCCGGCGACGGTGCGGGATTGGACGGATCCGCGGCGGCCACCTCGGCGGTGGCCTCGCGCGGTGCGCCGAGCGTGACCGTCCACCCCGGCTCGGTGACCGTTTCCCCGATCAGCAGCGGGTTCTCCCGGCTGCCGGGTGGCGCACCGGCACCAGGGCCCTCGCTCGCACTGACGGATTCAGTGGGTGACGGCGGCTCAGCGCTGTCGAAAGCGTCATCGAAAACACCGCGCACCAGATCCATCAACGCGAAGCCGCTCACCACTGCACCGATCACAGCCACGACGACCGCGCCGGCGCTGGTCGCCTTCGGCCGCCCCGGCAGGCACAGCCCCACAACACCGAGAACGAGCGCGACTGGCAGCAACACTGCGCTGACCAGCAGCACAAACGGAGCGGCGATCAGCCCGAGGACCGCGACGGTCAGCGCGACCAACCCGACAGTGTTGCGGCGTTTGGCGTCCAGCTGCGCGAACGGATTCGGGTAGCCCGATGGCGGCGGGTAACCGCCAGGCGCAGGTGTCGTCATGGTGGCCCTTTCCGAGTTGAGGCGTCTTGCGTGCCTGCATCAAACCTGACGCGAATGCTGAGAGTGGTCGGTGGCGCCTACCCGCCCGCGGCGGGGGCTGGGTTGGCGGCCAGCCACAGCTCCAGTGCGGCGGGGCCGATTTCCTTACGGGTTTTCCTGTTGAGTCCGAGCTGGCGTGCCCGTTTCTGCACCTGGTTGATGAGGTCCGGCTCGGCGCTCCACGGCAGGGGTTTTCGGCTGTGCCGCGCCGCCCGCGCGGGCACTGCGAGCAGATCGGATTCGGGAAACATGGTGAGCAGCGCCAGCATCTGTTCGGGCTTGATCGCTGCTGCTTTGCCCTCGGTGAACCAGGTGAGAACTTCTGTCTCGCTTGCTTCGTCGACGATGCCCTTGTTATGGATGAAGTCGTTGCGGATTCGGCGGATGTCGCCGAACAGTGGCACACGAATGTCCCGCGCGTCCCACGGGTCTCCATCCGGCGCGGCGCCGTGCGCGGCAGCCACCCGTGCCCGGAACTGCTCGTCCCACAGCGAGTGCATGTAGGCGAACCACTGACCGTAGAGAAGATGCTGGACCGGCGAGAACCGGTCGAAGCTGACGAACCCGGTCTGCGGTGTCAGCATCGTGATGCCGCCGTGCGTCGCGATTTCGAGATCGCGCATGGCGATCCGGCCGGGGCCCGCTGCCTTCACGATCTGGAAGCGACTGACATCGAGATAGGCATCCGCCGGCACTCCTGCCCCCGCGGAGTACCACTCGTAGAGCTTGGTGACCACCGCGTACTGGCCGCTGAGCATCACCGCCAGCGACAGCGTGAACTCACTGCGCAGCTCTTCGACGATGGCTTCCAAAGTCTCCGGGGCAGCCGCGGGCGCGGTGAGCGCTGCGCGCATGGGCGCGATACCTGCGTAGATCGCATCGAGGGCCGGTACGAGTTCTCGTGCAGTCCATCGTTGACGGCGACCGGTCGTGGCGGCGCGGATCGCCTGTGCGAGCGCGGATGATGTTCGGCGCAATTGCAGGTCGTCGGCCGTGTCCAGCCGGGGGAGGTCGCGCAGATAGTGCCCAGGTGTGGTTTCGCGTAGCGCCTGCGACGGGTCACCGGCCGACGTGTTGTTCGCGAACCACACCCCCGAGGAGGTCCGCATTCCGTATGCCGAGCTGACCCGGCCAGGCGTGGAATTCCGCCAGGAACACATTACCTCGATCGACCCGGCCACCCGCCGCGTCGCCACCGATCAATCCGACTACCAGACCGACATCCTCGTCATCGCCCTTGGCGCCGACTACGAGCCCGAAGCCACCCCTGGCTTCTCCGAGGACGGTCACGACTTCTACACCGTGGATGGCGCCGCTCGACTGCGTGACCGCCTGACTGAATTCACTGGAGGCACCATCGTGCTGGGCATCCTCAGTGTCCCCTTCAAGTGCCCCCCAGCACCTTATGAGGCACTCCTGCTGCTACATGCCCACTTGGTCGAGCGGGGCATCCGTGACGCCGCCACCATCAAGGTGATCAGCCCCATGCCCTCCCCGATCCCGGTCTCCCCGGAAACGTCCGAATCGCTGATCACCGCCATGGCCGAACGCGGCATCATCTACCGGCCCGACACCAAGATCCGTTCACTGGACCCGAACCAACACCTCGTCCACACCGACACCGACACCGTGCCCTATGACCTGTTCATCGGCATCCCCAAACACCGCGTCCCCGGCGTGATCGACGCCTCCGGGCTGACTGCTGGAGGCAGCGACGGATGGATCGCCGTCGACCCCGCCACACTCGCCACCAAACATGCTGGCGTGTACGCCATCGGTGACTGCGCCGACGCACCCGTACCCCGAGCCGGGGTTTACGCCGAAGACGCTGCCCGCACCGTTGCCGCCCACATCGCCGCACAGCTGCACGGAACGCCCTTCACCGCCAAGTATTCTGGGCGCGGGGTCTGCTACATCGAGTTCGGCGATGGACAGGTTGGCAAGGTCGAGGCCGACTTCCTCTCCGGGCCCAAACCCACCGCCCCCTTCATCGGGCCCTCCACCGACCTGGCCGACGAAAAAGCTGAATTCGCCAACACCCGACGGCACCGCTGGTTCAGCCGATCCGAAGCTGAACGATAGAAACGTCGCCGATGGCTGCCGTGCCGGACATAGCCCATTTGGTATCGCGCAGCCGTGCCGACGCGCCGGTTCGCCTCGGCCTCGTACGGAACCCAATTGTCCTGGGAACCGACCGCAACCGGCGCCCAACGCAGCCGCCGACACCACCAAATACCACCAGCCGACTGCCTATCGACCTCCTATCGCTCGCGACGAGGAGAGCCCCATGCTGACGAGCCTTACGTGACATAAACACCAAGGGACTGACCAAAATGCGGACAACGCGCCAGGCCAGAACGCATTTTCTTTCATTAGTACGGCGTTTCAAGGGTAGATGACGGTGGTGCCGGCCTCGTACTAGTCGATACCCTCCGAAGCTGACCGCGCCCCCCGCCGACTTCAGGTTCGCCTCAGGCTCGACCGCTAGCGTCGATGTCGACCGCACCAAACCGAAAGGACAACCACTGATGGCACTCACCATCGGCGACACCGCCCCCGATTTCCACGCCCAAACCACCCAGGGTCCGATCAACTTCCATGAGTGGATCGGCGACAGCTGGGCAGTTCTGTTCTCCCACCCCCGCGATTTCACCCCGGTGTGCACGACCGAACTCGGCTACATGGCCAAGATCAAACCCGAATTCGACCAACGCAACACCAAAATCATCGGGTTGTCGGTCGACCCACTCGACAACCACACCGCATGGGCCGACGACATCGCCGAAACACAAGGTACCGCACCCAACTATCCGATGATCTCCGACAGCGACTACACCATTTCGAAGGCCTACGGGATGCTACCCGCCGAAATCGCCGGTGACCCGACCAGTCACACTCCGGCCGAGATGGCGACGCTGCGCAATGTCTTCGTCATCGGCCCCGACAAGACGATCAAGTTGGTGCTCGTTTACCCGATGACCACCGGCCGCAACTTCGACGAGGTGCTGCGTGTACTCGACTCGCTACAACTCACTGCCGCGCACAAGGTGGCCACCCCCGCCCAGTGGAACAGAGGTGGCGACGTGATCATCGCCGGCTCGGTTAGCGACGAGGAGGCCAAAATGATCTATCCGGACGGCTGGACTGCCCCTCGTCCCTACCTGCGCATCGTTGCCGACCCCACCCAAGGCTGAGGGCGCCGACGGGCGTGCACCCGTTCACTGCGCAACGGCAATGAGGTTGCTGCGCAGGAAGGCGATTTGGTCGGCGCACACTCGGTTCAACCACTCCCCGGCGAACAGGTCAAAATGCCCTATGGGGTAACGGCTTAACTCGCCCCGAGGAGCTTCTTCGGCGACGCGAATCGCGGGATCCGGTGGCGTGATCGCGTCGTGGTCGCACACATTGACCAGCAGAGGGCAGGTCACCTGGTCGGCTTTGGTGGCGGGCCGATCCGATCGCAAGTGCAACGCGATACGGGCAGCAACGGCGGGCTCCCAACCGATCGGGTCGGGTGGCAGAATCGCCTCGAATCCAGCTCTCGCATCGGGTGTGGTCATCATCGCCACCGTGCCGGGTTCGCCAACCAGATCGACGTAGATGGGGTCGCGGCCGCGGCGGGCGCGCAGCGCGTCGCGAAGAGCCCGCACAGCCAGCCGGTAGGTGGCGACACGACCGGCCGAGCGCATCGCCGCCGCCGCCGCCGCGCGACCGTCGACGAAGGGGTTTTGGATGATAGCCGCGCCAATACGTGGGTTGGCGGCGGCGGTGGCCAGTACATGCCCCCCGCCGAAAGAGGTCCCCCACAGCGCCATTCGGTCCGGATCGACGCTATCCAGGCCGCGCGCGTAGTCCAGTGCCGCGCGCAAGTCTGCTCGCTGTCGGCGGATGTCGATCAGACCGCGCGGTACGCCCCCGCTGGTGCCGGAATGGCGGTAGTCGAAGGTGAGCGCGGCGATCCCCGCGGCGGCGAACCGCGTCGCGAACTCGGGCAGCGCGGCGCTGCGGATGCCACCGATGCCGTGAGCCATCACGACGCACGGGTGAGTGGCGTCTGTTCGTGGCCGGTACAGCCAGCCGTCGCAGCGATCGCTGCCGGAACTGAAGGCGAGGTCTTCGCGTACCACCTCGAAATGCGGGTGGGCGGGGTGGATCGGACTATCGGGTGTGGACATGGCAGCGATGCTGGGCCTTAATGTCGACATGAAGTCAAGCGATGAAGATGGCGACGTGTCGATCAGCGAGCTGGCGAAGCATTTCGGCGTCGCTACCCATGTGCTGCGCCACTGGGAATCCGTGGAACTGCTGGTTCCGCACCGCTCCTCAGTGGGCCATCGTGTCTACGGGCGCGCGGATCGGTTTCGGGTTGCGGCGATCCTGCAAGCCAAGCGTGCCGGGATGGGTCTGGAGGACATTCGGGAGATCCTCACCGCGGCCACCCCGGCGAAGCGCAACGCGGTGTTGCACCGGCAGCGCGATCAGCTGATCGCGCGCATCGCTGATGCGCAGTCAGCGCTGGCCCTGGTGGATTCCGGGTTGAATTGCGAACACGGCGACGTGGCCATGTGCCCCCGGTTTCAGTCGGTCCTTGCCGAACGGGTCGACAACCGATCAGCCGCCGGCGATGTGGCCGGCGATTGATAGGTCATGTTTGCCGCGGGCCAGCGCCACATGTTCAGCCACGCCACCGGGGCAAGCGGGAGGACCGCCCACATTCCGGGAACGTAGCTGTAGCCCGGTTGGTCGAGGAACGAGAAGCACAACGAAATGAGCGAGTTCGGTGATGCCCAGCGACGCGGAGAACGCCCAAGCCAGGTAGCAGCCGAATGCCGGAGCCCTCATCATCAGGACCGGGATGAGCAGCCACATGCCCACCGACACCAGAAGCAACAGGAGGACAGACTCCGAGGTGACGGCTGGTGACGGCAGCGCGGTCACTTCGGCGGTGGGCGAAGAAGCCCATCTGCTCTTCCTCGACCCGACCCGATGCGCCAGGAACAGGGCCAGGGCGATGAAGTACGGGATCCGGATGTCGGCCCAGCTGCCGCGGTTGGGCAGCAGCAGCCCGCCGGCGAATCCCGCAGGTGAACACGTGCATAGTGACCCGCCCGCAAGCCAGATGACCCAAAATCAACGTTGACATCGTGGTCGCTATTGCCAGCGCGATCGATGTCGGGGGCTTACGGTGCTGTCTGTTTGGGCGCATCGCCTAGGCGTCTTTTCGTCTGAACTTCGCAGCGGCGTGGCCGTATTCGGCTGTCACAGGAAATGGGCGGGCGTGTCTACAACCACGCGGATAGTTGGGTGCGGCATCGCCGTGGTGACACAGCATGCGCATCGACCGGCGCGGCGAGAGCGTCCATCGACGCCACGGTCAGCAGGGCCGTTATAGCGACGCGTCCCGGCCGTCACGGTCTGCCGCGGGTGTTCGTCGTGGTCTTCCCCGGTGGTTGCTCCGACGCTTCTGACAGCAGGCGGATCACCAGACGGTCGAATTCTTCACCCCACCCGGCGTTGTCGGTGCGTGCCAGCCCGCCGACCTCGACCGTCAGAGCACCGCCGCCTTCGTCTCTGCTGATCTTCACCCAGATCCGTCGCCGACGAATGATCAGCGAGACCAGCAGGCCGGCCATCATCGTCATGGCGAACACCAGCACCCAGATCTGCGCCGGATCATGTGACACCTGCAGACTCACGAAGTCGGTGACCGCGTCGAAACGGACCACCGTGCCGTCGTCAAGGCGTGTCTCCTCGCCCAGACGCAGGTTCACCCTGGCCATCCGATTGAGACGACCCTGCCCGATCATGCGCCTGTCCAACGCGAAAATCGATTGCGGGCGACCGGAATCCAAGCCGGTATCACCCTTGTAGATGTCGATCGCCACGGCGGGATCATTGAGGGCGGGGAACGCCGACGACAACAGTGTGCCGTCGAATTGCGCCGTCGGCGCCAGCAACCCTGCCAGCGCGATCTGATTCTTGCGGCGCTCATCGGGGTCGGGGTAGCTGCCCGCCGGCGGGTCGAAACGCACAGCGCCCGAAGACAGCAACGTCTGCAGGTCCTCGGGCTGCCACTGCAGGGTCTGGGTGCGCGTCTGCCCGTCCGGGAAGGTGACCGTGAACGTCGGTGCGTAGCCGTGCCCGAGCAGATACACTCGGTTGCCGCCGACCCGCAGTGGTTCGTTGACTCTCAGCTGATAAGCGTTCCAGGTATCGTTTACCAGGTCGTCCCCGGCCTGATAGACGGTGTCCGCGGCGAACGACACCGCTTGTCCGCTCGGCAGGAAACTAACCTCGAAATCATTGACGCGCAGGCAGATTGGGTATAGCGCGGTACCGTCAACGGTTGTGCCCGCACGAAAGGCATCAAACGCCGCGGGCGAAGCCGAACAGAATCCTGGTCCCCCGTCGGCAATCACGATGACGTTTCCCTCGTAACCGAACAGTTTCCCGGCCGCGATGGAAACGAGCAGTCCAATGAGCGAGAAGTGGAAAACCAGGTTGCCCGCCTCCCTCAAATAGCCCTTCTCCGCGGAGACTTCGACGAAGCCGTCGTTGCTGCGGGTGGTCCTGCGCCATCGGCGCAAGCTGTCGGAGACTGCGACGCCGAGGGCGTCAGGGTCCCCCTCGATGACCATTACACGGTGCTTCGGGAGCCGGCTGAGATTGCGCGGCGCCGGCACCGGTATTGCCGCAAGGCTGCGGGCATGCTCGATCAACCGCGGTGTCAGACACCCGATCAGCGAGACGAACAGCAAGACGTAGATCGAGGTGAACCAGACGCTGGAGAACACGTCGAACACCTGTAACCGGTCCAGCCACGGACCGAGTCGCGGATTGTCGGCGAGATAGCCGGCTACGGTCGTCGGGTTGACCGTGCGTTGCGGCCACAACGCGCCCGGTATCGCCGCAAATGCCAGCAAGAACAACAAGACGAGCGCGGTGCCCATCGAGGTGAGGGCACGCCAGGTGTTGCGGACATAGGCCAACGCTCGTCTCATATCGGCAACGTGGTGTTGGTGACGAACGCGTCACGGATCCAGGTGACGAACTCGTTCCACAAGCCGGTCACCAAAGCCAATCCCACGGCGACGAGCAGGACACCCCCGAAAATCTGAATCGTCCTGGTGTGCCGGCGAAGCCACCCCAGCGCATGTACCGCACGTACTGAACCCAATGCGAGTAGGAGGAACGGAATACCCAGACCCAGACAGTAGGCAATGACCAGCACCACACCGCGGGCGATGTTCGATCCCTCGGTGGCCGAGGCGACCGCGATGACACCGGTGAGCGTAGGTCCCAGACACGGCGTCCAGCCGAGCCCGAAGACCGCCCCGAGTAGCGGGGCACCGCCGACGGTGGACACCGCCTTCGGCGTGAACCGGGCCTGGCGCTGCAGTGCCGGGATGAAGCCCATGAACACCAGGCCCATCACGATCGTGAGGACACCGCCAATCCGCTGCAGCAGCAACTGGTTGCTGATGACTGTGGAGGTAAGGCCCAAAATCGCGATGGTGCCCATCAGGAATACCACGGTGAAACCAAGGATGAACAGCCCTGCGGCACCGGCGACCCGTAAACGCACCCCACGTGATCTAAATCGGCTGTCCTCGTCGACGCCAACCACGGCAGCGAGATAGGACAGATACCCCGGCACCAGGGGCACCACGCACGGAGACGCGAACGACACAATCCCAGCCAGCACCGACACCAGCAGTGCCGGCACAATATTGCCTGACATTGCGATCTCGGTGAAACCGTTCATCGGCGCCAATGCATGTCGAACCACATCCTCAAGAAATCTACGTACTTACTACATAGAGTAGTAAGTTAGAACCATAACTGCCCCGCACGTTCTCATGGCCCGAGCCCGCGAGGACCATCTCAACGTCCGTTAGTATGTTGCCATGACTGATCCGCCTGTCGACAGCTGCGATCTGTTGTGTCTTGATCTGCCGCACGCCGAAGCCATCCGTGCCTCGCTGCCGGCACCGAGCAAGGTGGAGTCGGCGGCCTCAGCCGCCAAGGCGCTGAGCGATCCCACCCGCCTGATGATCGCGACGGCGTTGAGCAACGGTGATGAGTTGTGTGTCTGCGATATGGCCTGGGTGGTCGGCTCGGCGCAGAACCTGGTGTCACATCATCTGCGGCAGTTGAAGAACGCCGCTTTGGTCGCTTCTCGCCGCGACGGCAAGCTGGTGATGTATCGGCTCACCCCGCTCGGCGTCCACTTGACTGCCGCCGTACTCGCTTCGGTTCGCGTTGAGGGGGTCAATCGTGTCTGATGCGTGCTGCGGACCGCAGCCTGAGGGTCAGCAGTCCGGCGAACCCGAGTCCGGACCTGAAAAGCTTTGGCAGGTACATGAATTGCAGGCCGTGGCGTGGCCAAGGATGAACCCGCCTCGGTCGAGTCCGATGTTCGTGGGGGGTGAGTGGCCGGAACATAGCCGGTGAACCCGCCGAGCAGCCAAATATGGACACCCTCCCCACCGCTGTCGCGGCGCCAGGCACCGGTTCACCGGGCGCTCGATGCGATCCTCGTCGGCTGATCCCTCGTGGGCTGATCGCCGTTGTCGCCGGCGGCGGGTTGCTGTGGAGCAGCTTTCCACCGACAGACTGGTGGCCCGCCGCTTTCGCCGGACTCGCTCTGCTGGGCTGGGTCCTGGCCCACCGCAACACCACAGTGCTCGGCGGCCTGGGCTTTGGCTTCGTCTTCGGCGTGGCGTTTTACCTGCCTCTGTTGCCGTGGACCGGTGCTCTGGTCGGCATGGTTCCGTGGTTGGCTTTGAGCACTCTGTGCGCGGCGTTTACTGCACTGTTCGGTGCCGCCGCCGTGGCACTGCGCGATCAACCGGGTTGGCCGATGTGGTGGGCCACCTGGTGGGTCGCTGTGGAACTGTTGAAGAGTGCCGTGCCCTTCGGCGGATTCCCTTGGGGTGTACTGGCTTTCGGCCAATCCAGCGGGCCGCTGGCGCAACTGGCACCCTGGGGAGGACCTTCCCTGATCTCGTTCACCACGACGCTGATCGGTTTCACCGTCACGGCGGTGCTCGTTGGTCCGGGTCCACACCGACGGCGCAGCGCGGTAGTCGCGCTGTCAACGGCACTGTGTCTGGCGGCCCTCACCGGACTCGCCTGGGAGCCCTGGCGTTCGGATCGTGAGAAACAGACTCTGGTGGTTGCGGCGGTGCAGGGCAACGTGCCGCGCCTCGGCCTGGACTTCAACGCACAGCGGCGCGCCGTGCTGGACAACCACGTTCAGCAGACTCTGCGTCTCGCCGACGACGTTCGCGCCAGTAGCGCGCCCCAACCCGATCTGGTGGTGTGGCCGGAAAACTCCTCCGACATCGACCCATTGATCAACAACGATGCAGCGCAACAAATCGACACTGCTGCACGGGCGATCAACGCACCCATTCTGATCGGCGCGGTCCTGAGCAACCCACCACAAAGCACCGACCCCAGATCCACCTCGAACACCATGATTCTCTGGTCACCCGAGGACGGACCCGGCGCCCGCCACGACAAGAAGATCCTGCAACCGTTCGGTGAATATCTACCGTGGAGAGGGTTCTTCCGGCTCTTCTCCGATTATGCGGAGCGCGCCGGCTTCTTCGTTCCCGGTGCCGGCTCCGGTGTCGTCGAAGCCGCCGATGTCTCCGTCGGAGTCGCTACCTGTTGGGAGGCGGTTTTCGACCGTGCTCCTCGTGAATCAGTTCGTAACGGCGCCCAGGTGTTGGTCATCCCGACCAACAACGCCACCTTCAACGAAACTATGAGTCGGCAGTTTCTCGCGTTCGCGAAGATTCGCGCCTTCGAGCACCGACGGCCGGTCGTGGTGGCAGGCACCACCGGCGTCAGCGCCATCATCACGCCGGACGGCCGGGTTGTCGATGAGACAGCCTTCTTCACCGCCGACTATCTGATCAGCCGCATTGAACTCAACGACGAACTCACCCCGGCCACGCGGTGGACCCCGATCATTCACGGGGTTGTCACCGCTTTGGCAATCGCTGCGCTCTTGTTAGCGGCGATCCAGCGCTACACGCCGTCGTGGCGCAAATCGTCAAGCGGATGATGCGAGCAAGTCCGTCGGCCCGACCACGAGTATCTACTATTCGAGATAGTAGGTACGTGAATCCCGATGATGCAGAGGAAAGATGGCCAGAAAGCAAAGGAACGAACGTATGAGCACCGTGCGACTGGCGGTCCTCATGGTCGCGATCCTGACACTACTGTCTGCCTGCTCGAACGCGGGAACTGGTGCGCAAGCTGGGAACTTCGACTTCGTATCGCCCGGCGGCAAGACAGTCATCTACTACGACCCAGCGGACTCGCGAAGCACTATCGGAGCGTTGAGCGGTCCGGATCTGATGACAGACGAAACCGTCAGCCTGTCCGACTTCACCGGCAAGATCGTCGTCATCAACGTTTGGGGATCATGGTGTGCCCCGTGCCGCACCGAGACTCCCGAACTCGAACTGGCCTTTAATGAATACCGTTCCCGCGGCGTCGAGTTCCTTGGCATCGACGTTCGCGACGATCTCCAGGCAGCACGTGACTTCAAGACCGACCGCAACGTCAGCTACCCATCCATCTTCGACCCCGAGATGCGCACCCTCATCGCCCTGGGCCGCAACTATCCCACCAGTGTGGTTCCCACCACCATGGTGCTTGATCGCCAACACCGAGTGGCAGCGGTCTACCTGATGGCTTTACTCGCCGACGACCTAAGACCGCTGCTGAATCGCCTTCTGTCGGAATCCTAGTGTTGGCGAGGTTCTTTAGCTCTGAAGTTGCCGGGCTGGGATGCGGCACAGACCAACCGAAGAGCGTACCTGCCCAGTGCCGACCAGATGTTTCCGCAGTTGACGATGTCTCACTTTCTGTCATGTCGGGCGACATCATGGGTTGACTCGACAGCTGTCGACTGGGCGAGTGAACTGGCTGAGGCTTGGGCAGCGGAGTCGGGCCGGTCGGCGCTCACGGACCTGATGACCAACTGATGCCCTCGGTCGCGGATCAGCGCTCGTACGGGCAGGCGGCGTGCCAGGCCGCGCGTCAGGGCCTCGGAGGTCACCGCTCGCTCCAGAGTCGGCGCATTCTCTCGATGGCAGTTGATCGTGACCCCAGACGGCAGACCCGCCAGGGGAAGCGCGGAGGCGAGCTGCGTTGCACTGCCAAGGGCGAGAACGCGCTCACCAGACGTGGCCAGGGCTCCTCGCCAACGCGCGGCGTGGAGTCCATCACGAACCGCATCGAGCGTCGTGCGCGGTTGCAGCGTGGCCTAAAGGGCGCGGGTCGGCGAACTCAGGATCGGCAGCGCATTCATACGCAAGATCGGGAAGTCGCCGGCCTCGATGGCTGGGAGGGCGGCGTCCACGACGCGCGCAGTCGTACGCAGCTGATCGACGTGCGAGCGCAGAGCCGGTTTGAGGGTGGCTGTCCTGCCGAGACTTGCGAACGTCTCATCGAAGTTCTCGATGGTGACCAAGCGAGCCGTCACTCCGGCCGCATCGGCCCGTTCCATCAACTCGGCGACCGCTGGCAGTGCACTGCTCGGGTCGCGCGTCAGCCACCACAGCCCGCCGGGAAGCGCGTCAGCGATTGCGACGGCGTCGTTGAGCATCGTCATCACGCTGGCGTCCCGGCCGCTGTACCCGATGACGGCCAGGCCGAACCGACGGCTGCTGTCGAGGAACGCCTGACGCAGCTTGGCGTCTTGTGATTGAAGCTCACTTTCGAGGTTCTTCAGTGCGTGCTCGCGAAAGTCGCCGTGCAGCTTGACTAGCAGGGGGAAGTCATCGTCACTCAGCGCGAGACTGGCCCGCGCAGGATCACCAAGCGCTGCGATCCCCAGGCGCGGACGCGACGAGGTTGTGAGCGCCGCTCGCGCACTCTCGGCCGCCTGCTCGACGAGGTCGTCGAAGTTTGTCGTCAGCCCGAGGTCGACGAACCCCTCGGCGATCAGGGCGCCGAGCACGCGTTGCCCATACGAGGGCAAACGGTCCTGGAACAGGCCACGGAGGTACTGACGTCGGGGCCCATCGTCGGGCAGAGCCAGGGAGAAGGCGGTGCTGTAGTCGCTGGGATCACCGATGGGAGGCATGCCGTTTATGCCGTCGTAGTAGGCGAGGATCGACCGCCGCGTATCTTCGTCGCCAAGGTTCAGGTCCTGGTGGACGAGGTGATGTGCGTCGGCGTACAACCGCGACAGGAGATCAAGGACGACCCGGCCAGCGGTCGGGACTTGAGCCGAGGCACTTGCGCCCGCACCGAACAGCCATGCGATCCGCCGACCCTCTACGGCCCACTGGCGAGAGAAGGTGCCAAGGTCGACGACCGCAACGCTCAAACCCGGAGCCTTCCTGCTCGTACGGACCGTTGGCGGTCACATATCGACTGTCTCATTGAGTGCAGACAGCGCAGCAGTGAGACACGCGGTGTTCTCTATACCCCTAGGAGTTTCGGGCAGTTGTGGGACAGTCACGCTGGCTCCGTGTCGGCAAAAATTGGTGGTCAGGCTCGGCCGCCAGCAGTACCGTCGGCCTAATCTATTGATTGGCGGAGGTGTGGTGATGGCGGAGCGGACACCCAAGAAGGTGGTCGTATCCGCAGCGGCCGCCAAGAAGGCCGGCGCCCGAGCTACAAAAGCTTCCGCCAAGCTGGAGGGCAGGGTGATTCCGGCGGATCATCGACGTTCTGCGGCGGTCAAGGCGTACCTCGCGAAGCAGCAGTCGCCGAAGCGCTGAGGTGGAACCACCTCAACGGGCTGTCCTTGCCCTCTCGGGTACCTTCGCCTCACATGGATTCTGGGGGCCAAAGGCATCTGAGGAGACGTGCATGGCTGATCAGCTACGCCTGGGCAGACCACGGACGTTGTCGTTGTCGGCTAGGGCGTCGCGTAACCGGACGATCTCGTCGTGTTGGGCGGCCAGTCGAGAGATTGCGCTTTTGCGGAATTGCTCGTGGGTGGCGATGTCGGCATCGCGGTCAGCCAACCATTGGCGCAGCTTGACGACCTCGTCCTTCAACCGCCGAATTTGTTTTTCCCGTTGGTCGTTGTCGATGTTGAGGGCGCGCTGGCGTTCGCGCCGCGCTTCGAATTCTTCCTTGAGGTGCAGATAGGTGCTGTAGAGAGCGGCGCGAGTGACTCCAGACTCTGCAGCGAGCGTCTTTACGTCGCAACCACCTCCTGCGGGTATGTCTCCGCGCAGCAGCCTGTCGGAGGCGGCCCTGATGCGCGATTCGATTTGTTCGCGCTGCTGTTGGCTAACTCGGCCCATGTGTCGGCGTCTCTAGGGATCCTGCTGGCCGCCGGTGCTGGCAGCATCGATGCCGTCGATCACCCGTTGAGCGCGGCTCAGTTCGGACTGCAGGCGTTGACGTTCGGTTTTCTGGGTCTTGCTCAATGAGCCCAGGAAAGTCGTTGTCGATTTCACGGCTTCCGACCACGTGTCGCGGTGACGAGCGTGGTGGGTTGCCTGTGGGCAGCGAGCTGCGTCGCACATACCGATCAGGGGCTTCTCGGCGGTTGGTGTCCCTGCAATCTTCAGGCACAGGGCACGGGCGGGGTCGCTGAACCAGCAGTAGTTCGCCACAGCTAGATGCAGCGTCTTGGCGCGTCGTGAAAGCAGGTTACGAAGCTGTTGATCGTTGGGGAGGACCTTCGGGGATGCCTGCTCGCGGTCGAGTCGGGCGTCGATGCTGCCGAAGTAGTCGATGAGTTCGCGGGCGCCGGGCCCCGCGGGCATGACCCCCCGCTCGAAGTCGGCGAAGGCCTCCAGTGTCAGCTCAATGTTTCGGCTCTGTTCGTGCTGGCTGATCTCGGCCCACAGCTTGGCTTGAGCCCCGCCGGGGCGGGCCGCGTAACCCTCGGTGGTCACCACGGAGACGTGTTTGAGTTGCACCTTGGCCGCCAGAAGCCCCGCTGGCCGGTAAGCAAGTTCGATGGCAAGCCGGCGGCGCAGCATCCGCAGGGTGAACGTCTCATCAGGAATCGGTTGCAGTGAGGGGGACCCGTTTGGTGGTCCAGTCGCTATGCGACTTGGGGTTGGTGGGTCGTGGTCCACTGTAGAGCGAACTCCGCTGGGGTAAGTTCGCCGTGGGCGGAGTGGGGTCGGTTGGCGTTGTAATCGCAGCGCCAGTCCTCGATGATCACCCGGGCCTCCAGAAGCGAGTCGAAGCGCCACGAGTTGAGCAGTTCATCACGCAGGCGGCCGTTGAAGGATTCGATCCAGGCGTTCTGCCACGGCGAGCCGGGATCAATGAAAAGGGAACCGGCACTGTTGAATCGGCACCAATCGCTCACGGCGTGGGCCACGAACTCAGGCCCGTTGTCGAAGCGCACGTAGTGCGGCGCCCGTGGGTGAGGGCCAGGCGATCCAAGACGTCGACGACGCCGTCGGCGTTGATGGCGCGGTCGACCTCAATCGCGAGTGCTTCGCGGGTGAACTCGTCGATGACGTTGAGCATCTTGAGGATGCGGCCATCGGCGGTCGTGTCGAACTGGAAGTCCATCGCCCAGATCACGTTCGGGCGGATCGGTGACATCGCACCCACGGCGACACCGATGCCGGTCAGCCGCTTCTTGCGGCGGCGCTGTGGGACCCGCAAGCCCTCTTCACGCCACAGCCGGCGGATGCGCTTGTTGTTGGCTTTCCAGCCGGCCTTGCGGGCCATCTTGGCTGCCCGTCGCCACCCCCAGCGAGGTCGATCGGTGGAGAACCGGCGCAACCAAGCCCGCAGCTCGGCCTCCTCGGTGGCGATCGGCGCCGGCGTCAGGCGCATCGTGGAGCGGTGCAGACCCACGACCGTGCAGGCGCGGCGTTCAGACACCCCGAACCGCTCGCGCAGCACCGTGACGGCGCTGCGCTTGCGGTTCGGGGTCAGAAGTTTCCCGCCGAGATCTCCTTGAGCATGTCGATGTCGAGGGCCTGGTTGGCGACCATCTTCTTGAGCCGGGCGTTCTCGGCTTCGAGTTCTTTGAGACGCTTGGCGTCGTTGGCCTTCATGCCGCCGTACTGGGCAAGCCAGCGATGCCACGTCGACTCCGCGATCTCTAGGTGTCGGCACACCTCGCTCAGTTCCTGGCCCGCTGCAAGGAGCTTGTTGCCCTCGGCGAGCTTGCGGATGATCTGGTCCGGGGTGTGCCGCCGGCGCTTGTTCGATGCCATGTCGTTGTTGATTCTTCCTTGCCCGCAGACCGGGCAACAGAGTCGCACAACGACTGGACCACTACGAAGGGCTCACCTCAGCAGGCCCAGCCTGGCGCCGGCTGGCCCGTTGACCCAGGAGCAGAGTCGTCTAACGAGGTCCTGGTAACTGAACCGGCCGAACAGGTGATCGAGGTCGCTGCGAACCCCGTGCACGTCGAAACCGATGAGCTTCTCGGCGACCGCCGCTGCGCGGTGCGCCTCGGGGATGACCACCCACTCTTCGGGTTCGCCGCCCAGAGCACGCCCCTTGATCACTTTCCCCTTTAGTCGATAACGCTTGAGCCCCGGCGCGATTTCCTCTTCGGTCAGGCAGCCCCGCTGTAGTTCCATCAGCTCACCACTCCGCATGCCGGTCAGGATTGCCACCACCAATAGGCACGCGGTGCGCAGCAGGCTGGGCAGGTCATCGGCGACCGCGTAGTGCAGGGGTTCTGTCCAGGGCACTTCGGTGTCGTCATCAGCTCGGAGAACTAGAGCAGCGTTGCGGCACAGCGGTTTTTCGGTCCCCACGACAGCGAGCACGTTCTCGATCGTGTTACGCAGCGCTGGCTGTTCGTCAAGCCAACGACCGTAGAACTGGCGAGAGCCGACCGCATGAGCCAGTGGCGTGAAGTTGATGGCATCGAGAGGTCCGCCATAGGCGCTGCTCTTGACGGCGCTGAACGAGCCGAGCCGCTCGTAGAAGGGATCGCCCTCGCGCAACTGCCGGTCGAGCACCGCAAGCAGCTTGTCAGTCGGGCACGCGCGCATCCCGCGCAGGTTTGCCTTCCGTTCAGTTCGCTCCACTAGCTCGTCACGAAGCGCCAGGATGTGCGGGCCGAGGGTGTCCACGATGTATAAGGCCGCCGAGAGCAGCGGCCGCAGCGTCTCCATCGGCAGCGGAGGCGTCTTGTTCTCCCCGGTGTTGGTCTTCACCCCGGCAGCCTCGGCGGCGGACTTGCCTGGCCACGGTCGAAATCCAGTACGGCATCGATCGGCGGTGAATAATTCGCTGTACTCGGCGATGTCGATCATGACCATCGCAGCCTGATAGTGAACGATTAGCGCTTGACGAATCGGCTCGTCCTTCTCGCTCCGTATCTCGCGGCGCCAATTCAAGTACCCGTCGCAAAGGCCCTGATCGAGCTGGGTCAGTTCGTCGACTCCTTGCTCGGTCAGCCAGCGGAAGAATCGTGCCAGCTCCGCCAGCCGCATAGCGCAGGTTTGCAGACCGAATGCAACGCGGTAGGCGTGCGGCAGTACGCGTACGTGCTCATGATGGGGGACCAGCAGGGCGAACACGTACTCCTTCGCGACCTGGCGCCAGCGCGGATTGGTTAGCGGCCGAAAGTCCAACTGCTGCTGACATTTAGCGAGTGCGACGGCTGTGCCGACCACCTCGTCCAAATTCCACACGTCGTCATCAAACAGCGGCCGTCGGGCCCCCTCGGTCAGTGGAAGCGAGGCGGCTCTGCAGACATCGATTCCTGCGAAGGCCGATCGCGGCAACGCGGTGCTGTCGGCGGCGGTCGAGCTTTGTCGGTTCACTGAGTGCCTTCCTCTGGCCGCAGCGGGATGTCTTGGTCGGTTTCGCTGACGTGGGTGGCGGACCGAGTGAGCACGTCAGGGGGAAACAGTGCCAACACTTCGTCGAGGCGAGCTGAATATGGACCGAAAACGGCCATGTACTGCGGTGCAGCCATGAGCAGCCATTGCCGGGCGAAGTACGCCTTGAGTCGCAGGAGGTTCGTCGCATGGCGAGGGGTGAATAATGCCAGCGGGCACAACAGACATACCCATGGCCGCGCCGGGCACGGTTTGCCCACGGGGCCGTGGACGCCGGCTAATTGGTCAGCGCAACTGGCGACGAACACGTCGCGTTCGCCGCCGACCAGCTCGGCCAACGCGGGCCCGTCCAGGTTCAGCGTGTCCACCAGCTGCGGGAAGCGTTCGGCGATCTCAGCGGCATCTGCCTCGCCAAGCAGCACTTGCGGAACGCAGGCCTGACGCACCAGGTCGCCCTGAGCCTCCTCGATCACACCCTCGATGGCGCGTTGCTGGCCGGGCGTGGTGACACTGAGGTAGTGATCACCCTCAACCGCCGGTGTGTGGTTGGGGTCGATGGTGGCCCTCGCGCTGCCGAACCAGGTGCGGCGGTCCCGCGTGGACTCGAACGTGGTGCGGATACGGTGGCGATGCACCTTTAACGGGCTGCCGTTGTCGTCGACCAGGCCACGGTTCTTCACCCACTTGCGCAGGGATGCGTAATCAGTTGCACCGGTGAGGAACTGGTGACCGAATTGTCCTTGCTGGTACCGAATCCAAAGGGCCCCGCGCTTGTCGGCGGGTGCGAACTGCCGCAGCGACGCCGAGTGGCGCAACCACTGCTCGAGCAGTTTCACCGCGTCCTTGTTCAATACCAGACTTTCGGCGGCGGTCCGACCCTTGAAGTACGACAGCAGGACCTCGCTGTCCCCGGTCCAGTCCAAGTCCTTTACGCCCAGGTTAGCGATGCCATCTGGCACGATTCCGGTGTAGCTGCCGAACAGCAGCATGTAAGCGATGACTGTCGAAGTCTGAGGAAAGAGAGCTCTGCGAGCGGGTACCACTCCGCCGCTTCGGCTCGCGATCGTGGCCGCGCACACACCATAGAGACGGCTCACCGATGCGTTGGTGATGGTCGGCCCCAGGTCGGCGAGTAACCAGCAGACGTCTTGATAGGTCCAGTTATCAAGCGAGGGCCGCTGGCCCCGTTGCGCTGCGGTCGCAGCGCGGCGATTCTCGGCGTAGGAGTCGTTGATGACCTCCAGGCATGCATGCTGTAGACGGCCCCACTCTGCCTCGGAGTAGGGGGCGAGTGGCTTTTCGTTGCGGCGGCGTTTCGGGTGAAAGGTTTTGCCGGTCACGAACTCCATGACACCGGGCGATAGGGGCTCGATCTCGTTGCCGAATGCGGTCAACAGCTGCCGGCAATTGCGTTCGACGGCAGTCTTGCGGCTCATCAGGAACTCGGCCACTTGGCTTCGGGTCAGGTCTTTCACCCCACCGGTGAATCCCCGATCATCGAACCACGACACCATGCCGGCAATGGAGCGCATGTGATGCCGGACAGTGCCAGCCGCATCAACCCCGCCCCGTGGGTGAATCAGTTCGATCAGCGCTGTCACCAGGTTCGTCGCCAAGGTCTCGTTGCGGAAGCCGGCTGGCACCGCGATCCGGGAACGCTGGCCATTGGTGAACAGGCAGTCCAGTCCCAACGGGTCCGTCGTCATCTCAGCTGGCATTAGTCGGCCTCTTCGGCGAACTCGGAGGCGGCCTCGTCGGCAGCCGAATCGGCTATCAGTCCGTGATGGGATCCCGCCGCGGCGTAGGACTCTCGGAAGATTCGAGTGGTGTCCAGACGCCGCAAGTATTTCTCCGTGGTCAGTACCGACGAGTGGCCCAATAGGTCACGCAGCACCATCATCGGGTCTGCTTTCGACAGGTAGAACGCCAGCGCGTTGTCGGCGTTGGTGTCCTTCACCGCCTGGGCAAGCTGGGCGTAGTAGCCGCCTACCAAACGCTCCATCGTTTTCATGGCGAAGGTGTGGCGCAGCCGGTGTGGAGACACATGCGGGAATCGCGGCTCCCACTGTTGTCGGATGCGATCCGCAGTGCGGGCGAACACTGTCGACCACGCTGTGAACGGTCGTCCGTCACTACACACCGACAACAGACACGAACCACCGCCCGGCGCGACCAGCCGGCGCCGCTCAACGGGACGAAGCGAAGCCCACGCGACCCTGGTGCCGTTAACGCGGCCGCCCCGGTGATCCGGCTCGGTCACCATCAACGGCTCGCTTATGCACCGGTTTCCACAACGAGCCCTCCACGTTGACCGCCCGGTCCAGCTCGATGTAGCGATGCACTTCCACCAACGCGTCATACTCGATCCAGGTCGTGCGGAACTTGGTGCCCTTGGTCACCCCCGCGGGAACAGGGAACGGAATCGGAAACCGTTGTGGCCGTTGCGGTAGAGCGGGAATTTCCCACACCAGCAATGATGAGAACTCGGCGGCCCGCAACCCCGTCGACAACGCAAGTCGGCCAACAGCACCATTGCGGGCCAAATGGTGGCCA
Organism: Mycolicibacterium mageritense; assembly: GCF_010727475.1. Classification (NCBI taxonomy): domain Bacteria; kingdom Bacillati; phylum Actinomycetota; class Actinomycetes; order Mycobacteriales; family Mycobacteriaceae; genus Mycobacterium; species Mycolicibacterium mageritense. Next base: position 7,017,155 of record NZ_AP022567.1, on the reverse strand, counting down.
CGAAATTTTGACGGACCGCCGTCACGGTCAAGTCCTGCCAATCCGCGGATGAGCAAGTCAGCGAAATCCACAGCCAAGTACTTGATCGACACGTGCGGTTTGGGGACGCGCCGAGTGGCAGAATTTTTCTGGCGCAACAACAATTTGTCCGCATACGAATTGAGTGCCACGCCGTAGGAGAACGGTTCGCTAGCCGCGTAGCCCTCCGCCGTCGCCCACCGATAGAACGACGCCAACACGCTCACGTGCTGATTCCACGTCGTCGCCTCGAAGCGGGCTTTAACAGGACCCACCGCTCGATACGCAGCGTAGCCACTCAGCCCAGTGCGCAACCGCTCCCGGTTATCGAAGACACCGATTCCGTGCTCGGTCAAGAAGCGCGCCCAGTCTCGCAGAATCCGTCCGTACCGAAGCCACGTGGCCGGTGAGGTCGCCCCGCTCGAAGGTAGCTCTCTCAACCACCTGTTCATCGCAACAGACGCACGGGGACGGCCCGGCGCATCCCCGTCGGCGCCACCGGGCGCCGTTCGACATCCCATGTTTCCCAGCCGTCCCCGGTGAACGCCACCATCTCCACACCGACACCTAAGTCCTATTAATCCGACAACGAGTCCCGACACGCGCAAGGCGTAAAGGAGACCGTCAAAACAAGACACGGAACTTATGCGGAGAGAACCCAATACAGTCCGGCACGGTCCAGTGCCGCCACCTCGGTGCGCATCTCGTCCAGCGACGCGCCCAGATCGCGAGCACGATTGTTGCGGCGCCGCAACTCGGCTGGGTCGCGCACACTTCTCAGGTCGGGATCATCGGTCAAAGCAACGGAGAAGCGCTCGATCAGCTCGACAAACCCGCGGCGCAACCCGGCACGAATATCGGGCACCGCGGGCGCTGCCCATGGCGATCCGCGTTTCATCGAGTGACCTCCTGGTAGGACCGGTACCGAATCGGGGTGAGCCATCACCTGAGCCCCGCTCCGGCGGCCACTGTATGGATCCTGTCGCCTCTCGTTTCTACTCGATCTGAGCGCAGAACACGTCGTAGGCCTCCTGAATGACCGGGGCCACCGCGTCGTAGGTCGCCCACGTGTCCGGCGCGGCGTAGGTCACCGGGTGGCGGGCAATCTCCGGGATGTACTCGTACATGCCAAGGTATGCGCGGTAGGCGGCCTTGCTGAATGCCCAGCCCCGCGGGGTGAGCATGAACCGTGGATCTCGCCGCAACAGTGCTGGAATACAAACGCACCCGGGTTGGCCGAACGATCCCGAAGCGATGCGACGTCGACCCGGTCTTCGTTGACCAGATCGTGGTGGGACAACCAGGCGAAGAACATCCCGATGTGGGTCGCTGCGCACGTTTCGTCCAGGTCGTGTTCGCGGCAGGTGTCGAAATGCCATCCGGCATCATCTATCGGCATGGTGTGACTCCCTTTCTTGTCCGAATCCGTTGTTGTGGCGGGTTTCCGTGGGTGCGCGCCTCCCCGGAGGTCCGTCTTCGGCGAACCGCGCAGCCGGCGCGCCTACTTCACGCAGGGTCCGTACTCGTCGCGGATCCGCTGCTGGAATTGGCGGGCGGCGGGCACCAGGTCGGGATCGGAGCCGGTGTTCGCGTCGGGGTCAGCGCAGTTGCCGATGTCGACGCCGCCCGACCAGCGCAGATCGCCGTGGCGGGCCGGATCATCTGCCCAGGACCAGCCCAGCTCCAGCGGGTGCTGCGAGCCGGCGCCGAGCGCGGCGATGACCCGCACAATGTCGGCGTGTGCGGTCTCGGGGCTGGGGATGGCGACGTTGAGGCGTTCGACCTCGCCATCACGGATGATCAGCAGCCGCGGGGTCGCGGGTGCGGCGGCCGCCAGCTGCATGTCGATGTGGTGTTTCTGCTCCGGGCCCAGCTGTGTGCGGATCCACCAAGAGGCCTGGGTGCCGGGCCCTGCCGGGGGATTGACCTCGACCTGGTCGAACGGGCGGTTGGCGAACACCTGCAGGACGGTGTCAACCACAGTTGCCGTTTCCTCGGCGCCGTTGATCGTGATCCTGGTGGCGCCGGCGGAGGTGCGGAGCATATCGATCGTCTGCGCGGCGACACGCCCATCCAAGTCCCGCAGCCGGGTCGCCACGTCTGCGGAATCGTCGGGTAGCGATGCGCTGGCGCCCAGAGTGACGAAATCGGCGATATCGATCTCGATGCGCTGATCGAACTCCTCGAACCTGTCGCCACGTGCGGTGTTGATCTCGGCTGCGACGGCGCCGATCTGCTCATCGGTGGCCTGCGCCATGTCGATGCGCAGCTCAAAGCGTGTGCCCTCCAGAATCCCGTTGTCATAGACGAGATCGACATCGCTGACCCCCGGCATCGCCGAGATCCGTTGCTCGATGTCGAGGGCTTCACTCCCGCGGTCCGGTACACCGGTGCAACCCGCCACCGCAGCGGCGGCAACGAGCAGGATGCCGGCTTTCACGCGCAATCGCATATCCCCGAGCCTAAGTGGGGCCAGCACCCCCACCGCACACCAGAATCCCGCTTCCGGGCCGCCCAGAAACTGGTGCGCGGTACTGCATGGACAGCGGCGAGAATAGAGGACATGACACCCGAGCCCCGGCGGCTGGCGACGCTGCGACGTCAACGCAGCCGCGCGACCGCCGCAGCCATCATGGCCTCCGCGGTGATCGCCGGGTGCACGACGGCGGATCCGGCCGCGCAGCACGACACCGGGCCCGCCACGGTCAGCACACCAGTGCCGGTGGGCGAGTGCGCCGCGTTGCACGGCGACGGTCACGACGACGCGTTGAGTGCCGCTGTGGCGCGCTGCGGCGACGGCATGACCTACACTGTGGCCGCGCACACCGACGTAGCAGGTAACTGCCCGTCACCCGCCGACGCGACCGTGTTCGTCGAACCGTTCGCCGACCGACTCACCGCGCGGCTGTGCATGGTCCCCAACTTGATGACAGGCCAGTGCTATGCGTTCGGAATCCCCACCGGCATATACGCACAGACGCCCTGCGCGAGCGCAGGTGCCGCGACCATCCGCATCGAGGAACGGTTCGAAGTCAGCGACGCGCACGCTTGCACAGACGCGCCCCCTTCACGCACGATGGTCTACCGGTCGGTGCCGCGCACCTACTGCCTGTCCTACCCGGGAATCGGAGAAAGATGAGCCGGGAAACACGCTGCGCTGCAGCAGCATTCGCGCTGGCCGCTGGGATCCTCAGCGGATGCACCGTAGCGGTGAGCGGATCGGCGGCGATCGAGGGCACACCGGATGTGCGGATCGGACGCAACGTCGCCGACGTGCTGCCCACCCACCACGAACTGTCCGCCGCACTCGATATCGCTTTCGAGGCCGAGGACTTTCCTCCGAGAGTCGGCGGTGCACGAGTGCTGGGCGTCGGGGCCGACTACAGCGGCGACATTGCCTGTGCCGGGGTAGCCGAAGAGGCCACATTCAGTGTCTACAAGGCGCTGCCGATCTGGGCGGCGGCGGAGGACAGCTGGGACAGCGAAGGTTTCATGCCGCCCCACGTTTTCGTCGATGTCGCGGCGATCGCGCTGCGCTCGGAGGCCGCAGCACGTGATGCGGTGACCGCGTTCGGCGACCAATGGCGGCAGTGCCAGGATGCGGACGTGCGTGTCGCCGACGCCGCGGGATCCGGTCACGATCTGGCCTACCGGGTGAGCGCCGTGCACACCGAACCGGCACAGCTGAGCGCCGAGGTGGTGTTCAGTACGTTCGCCGGTGAGGCCACCATCAAGCGCGCAGTAGTGGTGGCCGCCAACTGCATCGTCGATATCAGCGTGACCTACTACCGCGATGACGGGCCCGCCGTGCCAGACGATCTTGCCGAGAAGGTCGCCCAGGTGTCGCTGGAGCGCATCGACGCGGCCTAGATCGGCGGCGCGGGATCTGCTTCAATCCGTGACGGGGACGGGTCAGAACGGGGATGAAGTGCGCGGCGTCGCAATGGTCGAACCGGATAAGCGGGATCTGATCGTCAGATCCGCGCTGACACTGGCCGCTGCCGGGGGCGCCTCGCGCATGACACTGAGAGCAGTTGCTGCCGGGTGCGGCGTCAGTCTGGGCTTGGTGCAGCATTACTTCGGCACCAAGGCGGCGCTGATCGCTGCGGTCGACGAGCACGTTCTCGGTATCGTCTCCCACACCCTCACCGCGCGCCCCGCCCACGGGGGTTCACAACCCACGCCGGCAGAGCTGCACCGCCGGTTCGCGCAACTGTTGGTCGGCAACCCCGAGGCCACGGCCTACATGGCGCGCGCCTTGTGCGACGGCGACCCGATCGGGGCGGCCCTCTTCGACCGGATCCTGCAGGTCAGCGCCGCCCAGGCGCCGGCGGCCAGCGCATCAGCTACGGGCCCGGACCCGCTGTGGGCGGCGCTCAACCCGTTGATCCTGGGCCTGGGGACGATCATGTTCCGCCACCACATCGAGCGTCATCTGCCACAACCGCTGGACGCCCCGGCGCAGCTGGCGCGCTGGCACGCCGCGGCCACGTCACTGATCCGCGAGGGCTATTTCCGCCACGCCGACGACCGGCAGCCGCCGCAAAATAGGTGATCGCACCCGGGCCGATAGCCTAGAGAAATGCGTGGCGTCGATACAGATACGGCGACCGGTGACGTGCGCACCGCGCCGCGGCCGAAGCGTCGGACGGCCTCCACCGCAGGGGCCGACGGGGGCGGGCAGTGGTGGGCCGCGACGAAAGACCAGACCGAAACACCGATCGACGAGCTGGTCGACGGGTTCGCCGAGATCAGCAACCAACGCATTCCCTACGGCTGGCTCCCCGTGCGTGCCCACAGCGCCTACGCCGCTGAGTTCACGGTCTGGTCGGATCTGGGCGCCGAAACGATCGCCACTCTGCTGGGACGCCCCTATGCGGGCGAGGCCACCGTGCGCGCGGTTCTGCTCACCGCGTGCGATGCCGTCGCGCGCCACCTATCCGCGCCGAAGACGACCAAGGCGCAGATGAGCACGTCGTCACTGGCCGCGGTGCTTCGCCGGTTCATCGGGCGCTTCGACGACTATGACCGCACGGTGCTCTCCGCGCGCGGATGGGCGCTGCGCCCGCGGTCGATCGATGAGATCGCGACCCATCTGGGAGTCGCCAATGTCAACGTGCATCGCAACGAACCGCGTAGCCGCCTGCGCTTCCAGGATCTGCTCACCGAGCCGTGGCACAGCCCCATCGCACACGCAGCAGAGCAGCTGCGCACATGTCTGGGTGCGCTCACCCGAGAGGCCACCGCCGCGGCTGCGCTGCAGGAGTTCGGACTGGATCTGGGCTCCGACGCCGGGCAGATCGTGTTGTATCTGGCCGGCCCCTACCAGTGCACCGGGCCGTGGCTGGAGGTCGCCGGCGCACTGACCGCAGCCGATGCCGCGCTGGATCGTGCCCTCGTATTGCGCCGTGCCCCGACCCGATCCCAGCTGACGAACTACTTCGCGAGCGTGGGCATCACTGCGTCGGCGGCGATGGCGTTCATCGAGCAGCAGCCGGACCTGCGCCGGGTCGGCGACCGGTGGGTGCGGTGGGGCGCGGGTGTGGGAGACCGTGCCGAGGCGGCGTTGCACCTTGCCGGTAGTCCCTGCGACCTGGAGCAGATCGCCGCGACGGCCGGATTGCCTGTTGCCGGCCAGCGGCGCGTGTACCTGCGCGCAGTTCTCAACGGCGACGCGCGCTTCATCCGGACCACGCGAACAACCTGGGGGCTGGCTCGGTGGGGTCTTCGCGAATACGCCGGCATCTATGGCGAGATCGGCGCGCGCATCGACGCCGCCGGCGGAGCAGTCAGCACCGCACAGGTGGTGGCCGAGGTGACCGCAGCTGCACCCGATATCACCGAAAGTTCGGTGCGCAAGTTCATGGGCACACCGGGCTACATCATCGAAAAGGGGATCATCCGGCGGCGCACCGGCGACGATCCCTGGCCCAAACCCGAATCTGCGGCAACCGCCCGTGGCGTGTACCGCAACGGCCGCCAGATCCGTGTCGCCATCTCCGTCGACGCGAACCTGCTACGCGGTTCCGAGATGCCGTTGCCGGCGCAGGCAGCAGCGGCGCTCGACATAACACCAGGGATCACCAGACTGTTCACGTCCACCGTCGGGCAGGTGCCCATCCGGTGGCGGCTGTCCTCGAACCGCGGACCCACCATCGGATTCCTGCGCGCGGTCGCGGCCGCCGTCGGCGGCGCCGACGGCGACACCCTCGTATTGGCTTTCGACAAGACGGACTCGACTGTGCAGTCGACGTGCATCCCCGCCGATGCGCCACCAGCACGACGGCTCGCGGGCCTGCTGGGCCGCCGCGTTCGGGACCCGCTCGCCGGCATGGCCCGCGCGCTGCGCTGCCCACCCGAGGAGGTGATGGAGCGGCTGCACGCCCGCAGGGATGCAGAAGTGGCCGCACTGCTGGAGTAGATCCGGCGGCCGGTGAGGATGGTCACCGATCTGATTGCCGCGGTACCACGTGAGGGGCCGAGGGCTTCAAGAACTCCGAGGACGTTGCGGTGGCCGGCATGCCTGTGTCGCGCGTCCTTGATCGACGCGAATGTCGTTTATTCGCGGACGCTGCTCGACTGGGTCAGCATGCTGAGCCTCCGCAGCAACATGTTCGAGGTCTTCTGGACCGAGTGAGTTACCCCGGTTGGCGCGATCGTGTCACGTAGCGACGCGAGCAGTCGGCGAACTACCGCACCGGGGCTCTGGACCTACCTGGCCAGACCTGGCGAGATCGGCCCGCGATCACCCGAGGCGACGACCGCTACCTCGTCGGTGACATGGTCGCCGCACCGGGCCTACTCGCCGAGGTATCCATTAGCAGCGCCCTTACCGCAAGCCGCCTCGCGACCGCGAGGTGAGTCCGGCAAGGTGCATGGGCATCTTTACAGGCGTTGTGGCTGATTAGGTAGCGGCCCGTGCAGCGCGGGCGTGGGCCAGGCGGTAAGAATCGGTCCCGGTCTCAATGATGTTGCCGCCGAATGTGAGTCGATCAACGATCGCCGCGCACAGTCTGGGGTCGGTGAAGGCGGTCGCAGCAGCGGCGCGGCGCGGGGACATCGACATCAGGGCTGTCGGTGAGGCGATTCGCGGGGAGCGTTCGCCGGCGGCCAGGGACAGCTACGCCCGGCTGGTGTCAGAGGTCTCGGTGTCAGGCGCACCGTCAATGACGTGACAGGCTCGCTGATCTGCGGCGCGACTCGATCTGCCTCGATGCCAGTCCCGTCATCCAGCCGGATTCGCCATCCGTGTGAGGAAGGCGTACACACCGGCGGGGTCGTCAGCGGCGCGAATCCTTCGGTGATCAGCGCCGACGCGACGCAGTGCGACCCGCATGGCGCGGCTGTCGTCGGGCCGAAGCTGGCTCAGCACAGCGCGTGGGTCACCTAGCGCCAGGCCGGCCAGCGAGATGAGGTCTTGCAGATGGCGCTCCGGATCGCGGCTATCCACGGTCCATGCGTGGGCCTTGGCGACCAGGCCACCCAGCAGCGTGGGTCGCCGAACGTATCCTCGCCGACCGTCGGACTCAATCGGCACGCGCTGCGCACGCGTCAGCGCCTGGTTTCCACCTTCAGCGCCGAGTCCGGGCCTACCCGACCCGGTCCTGGCGGGTCGCCTCTGGCGTTCCATCCCCTCGGGGACCATCACGTCGATGACCGTCTTCCCGCGAGCGAAGCGATACCCCAACCCGTCACTGGTTTTCACCTCGGTGAATCCGTTGCCGGTCAGGTAGAGCGTCGTGTCGCGCAGCGCGTCGCGGCGGGTCCACACACCCACGACCATGTCGCCGTCGTCGGTGGGCCGGTGAATGGTGACTCCATGCTCAAGCAGGTGCAGCATGGTCATCTGCCCGCCGACCAGAACCCACGGCGGCGGATCAGTCTCTTCGAAGTCCAGCAGTGTGTGCCACATGCGCATCTGATGCTCGGGCATGTCGGGCAGAACGACGGCATCCTGTTCCAAGGTCCGGACGAAATCCGGTGTGGTGCGCAGAATCTGATTCCACCGATCCAGGTCGGCGCGCGAGACCTGCTGCGCCGTCTGTCCCAGTGCGCGCAGATCGGTGTTCAGCCGCTCGCGTTCGTTCTGCGTCAGTGCCGGTGCCAGCCCGACCCGGGTGCAGAGACGGTCCACGGCCGCAGCGAGGTCCGCGGTGTCGGCAATCGCCGAGGCACCAGGCTGCCGTCCTGCCAGAAACATTTCGGTGGCGCTGTCGATGGTCTGGCCCGTGATCGCCGCGATCGCTTCCAGCGCCACCGAATGGGGACATTCAAGAGCGCCCACCGTTCAGGTCCGCCTGGTCGCGCGCAGCGCGTCGTTGATCAATGTGCAGCCCGCGGAACGCGTCCGTGCGTCGGTGTCGTCGGCCAGGTCGGCACCGACAATCAACCGCGGCGATGCGCGCACTGCGAAGGTGTCACCGTGTGCGCCGCTGTCGACGATCTCGGTCGCCGCCACCATGTCGAGGTCGAGCACCCGCAGTGTGAGGTTCCCCTGTGGGCTGTCGATCAGAAAGAAATCCGCGACTAGTCGGCGCGCGGTCCCGGCGCTGACGTACGCGTCGGCCGCGCCGCCGGATGCCAGCCCGAGACCGTAGACGTCAGCCGCGCTGATCCCGGTGGGGAGAACGTCGCCGGTGCCCAGGAGGTCTTGTACGTCGCGCGCGCCGATCCGGTAGCGGCGCACCGTCTGCATGCGCAGGGACAGCCAGCGTTGCACCGTCTCACAGGGCGCGGAGGCCTCCCGGGCATGGGCGAGTCGGTTGCGCAGGCGATAGCGCTCGGTGGCGTTGAGTCCGCTGGCAAGCCCGTCGCACATCGCAGCTGCGGCCCAGGCGGTGCGGGCCGCGAACGGCCGCCCTGTGGCCCCCGCGGTCATCAGGTCGGCGTGCCGGTCGACGCTGTCGGCGTCGATGAGCCACTGGTCGCCTGCGCGTGTGGCGGTCAGACGCCCTGCGGCGATCAGCGCGCGCACCCGGGAGGTGTGCACACCGAGGCGGTGCGCAACCTGCGCGGTGGTAAGGACGCCGGACATATACACAACTATAGCGGGATCGCGATAGTTGTGTATATCGTTGCTGTTGGACCGCCTAGAATGGGGACGTGACAGGCCGCCGTTCAGTCCCGGTAGCTGTCTTTCTCGGCCCCGATTCTGGCCATCCTCCCGCGCAGTGCACGGTCACCCTCGATTTATCGGCGCTAACCCCTGAGAATTCTCATTCCCGCAGCAGGTCCAGTGAAGTGCCTGGTGAGCGCGTTTTCTCAGTGCGGATGTGTATCCCTGACGAAGTAACTCGGGGTGACACCGAAGATGTCGGCCACTGCACACACTTCGTTGAGGCGCGGCGACGCGACCCCGTTGCAGTATCGGTACCACTGCGTCTGTGAAAGCTTGAGGTCAGGGTGCTCGACTTGCAGCATCCTGTGGACGCTCAGCGGCGTCACACGCCGCTGCCGGCCGGTACGGGGCTGCACCGCGAGGTGGCCGCCCATCAGTGTCCGTAGGCGGTCTGCGAAATAGGCCGCGGCTTCATCGACTCTCGTGTTCTCCATGTGCCGACATTAAGGCTGCAAACGGGCCATTCAGGCTGCCGCGCACTAGGAATTTTCATCGCCCTGTCACCGGTCGGAACTAGTCGAGCCCACCAGGCAAAACACCTGTAGCCGACACCCGAATCGTTGACCGGAACCGCATTGAAAAGCCACCGGACGGATCGCTGAACTGGGCAGATGGCATAGCCCCCGCAAGGCACATGACACCAGTGAGCACGCACGGCTCCGGCAGCCAAAAGACGTGACAGTCCCAGCTCAGCCGATGCACGCATTTATGCACGTGCAAACATCAGCGGCATCGAAAGTACCTGGACGGCGATAGGCTGCCACCATGCCGTCACTCGCCGTACCAGCGGACGGTCCGGACACCGCCTTGGACCGGCGCACACAGGAGGCGATCCTGCGTGCTGCCGCGGCTGCCCAATCGCCGGGCACCCGGCGCGCTTACGACAGCGCCTGGGCCCGATTCGAACGCTGGTGTGCCACCCACCAGCACCGTCCGCTACCGGCACGTCCAGATGTCGTCGCGGCCTACCTCGTCGAAGCCGCCGAGACCGTCGACAGCGACGGCCGCCGTTCCTATGCCGCCGCGACGCTGGCCAAGTGGGTCGCGGCGATCAGCGACCGACATCGCCGCGCGAGCTGCGACAGCGACCCCACGCAGCATGCACTGGTGCGCGCAACCGCCGCTGGTCTGCGCCGCGAATACGCGATCGCCGGTGACCGTCCCCGAACGCCGCGCGACCCGCTGCTGACCGAGGACATCATGGCTCTGGTCGAGACGGCCCGCGCCCAGGTGACCGGGTGGGCCAGTGGGGTCCGTGAAAGGCGTGACACGGCGCTGTTGCTGATGGGATTCGCCGGAGCGTTCCGCCGCAGCGAGCTGGTCGCACTCACCGGTGCTGATCTGGCACTGCACCCGCTCGACGGGATGCATATTCACGTGCGCCGATCCAAGACAGACCAGGGTGGCGAGGGCCGCGTACATGCACTTCCGCGCACTGAGGACCCCCGCCGTTGCCCGCCGTGCGCCTACACCCGCTGGGCCCTCGCAGTCTCCGCGTTCGACCGCGGCGGTCGCGCCGCACTCATCGCTGCGGTTTGCGGTGTCGACGATGACTTCGAGGATCACCTGTGCCGGCGGATGCGCCCAGCGATCACTGGGGGACGGGCGGTGTTTCGCTCCATCGCACAGAACGGCAATCTCTCGACTGATGCACTGTCCGGGGCCGCAGTGCACTCCGCGGTGCGCCGGCGTGCCGAGCGAGCCGGGTTCTCCGAGGACGAGGTCGCCAGACTCGGCGCGCACAGCCTGAGAGCCGGATTCGTCACCCAGGCCATACGCAACGGCGCCGACACCGTGGCGATCATGCGCCAGACAGCCCACCAGACCCCGGCGATGGTGGCGCGCTACGCCCGAGAGAAAGCACCCCTGGTCGGCAACGCGGTCACCCAACTCGGGCTCTGACCGTGGCTGTCAACCGTCGGGAGCAGGCGGTGTGGGGCTTGTTCGCCGACTGGTGCGCGGCGCATGAGCAGCCGCCGTTGCCGGCCGCGCCGCTGACGCTGGCGCGGTTCCTGGCCGAGAATCCCGCCACGGTGGCCAGCCAGCGCCGCCGTGTAGGTGTCGTCAACGCGGTGCACCGGCGTCGCGGACACCGACCGCCCGGGCACGTCGAGACGGTGCGCGAACTCATCGACAGTCGCCGGCGCGGCACCGTCGCTGCCCGGGCTGATGCCGCAGCAGCTGCGCTGGCCAGGCTCCCCAGACGCGGCTGGCCAACAGCGCTGTTCGCCCGCCGAGACGCAATGCTGCTGACGCTGGCCGCAGCCGCGGTGCCCTACACCCGGATCGCGTCGCTGCGCCTGGGCGACATCGACAGCGACCAGCGCGGTGACACCGTGTCGGTGACCTGCCCCGACGGGACGGCGTACACCGCCACAACGCCCGCAATCGACGCGTCCCCGGTCAGTGTGTGGGAGGAATGGCGGGAGATCCGCGGTCTCCAGCACCAGTTCCCGAGCCCACGCATTGTCGCGGCTCATCTTCGGGGGCAGCAGGTGCGCAACGCCGCTGCGGCGCCTGTGCATCTACCGCTGTTCACGCCGATCGACCGCTGGGGCGACTGCGGCCTAGCGCCGACCGCGCTCACACCCGCCGCGGTCTCGGCAATCCTCGCCCCGCACCTGGAAGGCACGGCTCTTCCACATGCGCCGCTTCCGGCACCCGAAGCGCACCGCGCGAGACGTCCCGCGCCCCGAGCAGAGCCTGCGCCGGTACCGGAGACCGTCATGACACTGGACCCGGAAACCTTCGGCCGCGGCCTGGCCGCACGTCGCCGCGCGGCCACGGATCTGGCCGGAGTCACCGATGTGCTCGACGATGTTGAGGACCGCGCCAGCCGCCTACTCGATGACCTGCTGCGGCTGCTCGACGACCCAGACCCGGGCGCACAGCGGTGACGCGCCCGGTGGCAGTTCGGCCACGGCGCTGTGATCCCCTCCAGACAGCCGGGTGCACCGTGTTCCCAGCACACGCAGGAGGATTCGCCGATGTCTGTCTTCTACGAGTTGCCGGCCACCGAACTAGTGGAGGGACTGTCCACTGACGATGCCCAGCGCATCCTCGACGTGATGCGCGTGGGGGACAAGATCCAGGTCACGGTCTACACACCACGCACTGACGATGACGCGCAGGATAGACAGAACCAGCACGAGTCTGAGACCCGCCTATACGGCGCCGGCAGCTACGTGTCACTCGGCGCGTTCCCCGGCACGCCGGTCGACCTGTCGCGGCACCCGCAGGCGCGGAACCGCCGCGAATCCTCCAGGTAGAGAACCCATCGTGTGTGATGCGCAGCGGAGACGGCGGGACTCGAACCCGCGGCCGGTTACACCGACTACGCCTTAGCAAGGCGCTGCATTCGCCACTCTGCCACGTCTCCAATTTGGCTGCACCGCCGCCATTGCGAGCCCCCAGCCGGAATTGAACCGACGCCTGCGCATTACGAGTGCGCCGCTCTGGCCGACTGAGCTATGGGGGCATGCGCGCCTTGCACGCAGCAGCCGACGATCCGGTGCTTGTCTACGTGCATGGCACAAAACAGGTTGTACTCCGTGGTCCAGTCACACGCTCCGTACGACACCCACGTGCTGGTCGGTCACCATCTCGAATACACAGCGGCTAAAGCGCTGTCGGACCAGCTTAGTGCCGGGACCGTGAGCGTGGTGCCATCGAGCGATTTTCCGGACGACGCGAAAGTCGGTGACACCGTCGAGGTTTGAACGCACGTCCCGCGGAGTCACCGCGGTACCGATACGCGTTGTTGGAGTCTCCGACCGGAATCGAACCGGTGTGCGCGGCTTTGCAGACCGCTGCCTCGCCATTCGGCCACGGAGACACGTTCGCCGTACCGCTCACGATCGCTGGGCTACTGTCGACGCCTAGCGGCAGACGTCGCCGAGCCGGCGCGGCTGAGCGATCAGTTCGCGCGCCGGGCCACGTCTTCGAGAATGCGCCAGTCCTGCCCATCAATCGCCCAGCGATCGTGGGCGGTGCGGAACTTGTTCTTGCTCGCATGTTGTGCGGTGCAATCCGGACACAGACACCACGCCTGCAACCCATTGCTCGAGCGGTACACGATCTCGCTCGCAGCGCGGGCCTGCGCTTCCGTCACGTGAGACATCAACTCACGGCGTTTCGCTCATCGCAATCATCGCCCGTCGTCTTGGCTGACCATGTGCACATCCCTAGCGGGTTCCCAGTGCCGTGCGGCGGCGTCGAATCAGATCCATCGACTCGCGGCTCAGGTACCCGATCGGTATCGCTCCCAGCCGAAGCGCGAGTTGCCGTTTCGACTCTGTCACGTCGTAGTGCGCGATCGGTGTGCCGGGCTTTTGGAACCAGGCGCGTCGGAGACCCAGCTGCGCAGCGAAGGCGTGCAGCTCCTCATCGGTGTCGGCAAGCAGGTGCGACCACACCGCGTTGAGCCGCCCCACCTGAGCAGGACGTTGCATGTCGTCGACGTAGACCGGCATCGCCCTATCTCTCCACCGGTGTCAGTTCATCTGCGCGGTACCAGCGGAACGCATCGGGCTGGCGCTTGGCCGCGTCAGGGTGATCGGCGTCAGCTTCCAGGTAATGCATGCCGTCGCCGCCGGGACGCGGAGCCACTTGCACGCGATACACCTTGCGGTTCTTGCCGATTCGCACCAGGTCGTTCTTCTTGAACACAGCGTCCACCTGTCAACCTCCCCGGTTCATCGCGGCTGCATTGGCAATGCGGTCGCGGCAGTTTTCGTCTTTCGGGTTGCCGTTACAGAAGTAGAAGCACCCGCATAGTGGGCACTGCGATTCACCGGCCACGGGCTGTGGTCCTCTCGGTCTCAAGGTGCCGACGCGGGGAAGGCCGCACCGGTGTCGATGTCGTAGGCCCGCAGGACAGCAGCGGCCGCCACTGGCACCGTGACCACAGCTTCGAACGCGGCGGTGGGGTCGATGCGTACCACCTGCGCGGACACATCGACGACGAGCACCACCAGGGACTCCTCGACGTCTTCGAACGCTTCGGACAGCCAGTTGTCACTGGCCGCTTTGAGCGCGGATTCGCTGGTGAAGAAGTAGATCGCGGGAACTGTTTCACCCAGTTGCGCGGAACGGGGCCCGATCGAGGGGCGCAGACCATGGCTCCGGATCGACGCAGCTGCCGATGCGGTGGTGACGTGGAGGAGCTGCATTGGCTAGCTCCAGAGTGCGCGGATGCTGGGGGCGTCGCGCAGGGAGATGGATGGGCCGCTGGCCGGCGCGCGGTCCGCGGAGCTGGAGCAGTCGCAAGACAGCCCGTGATGCAGGAATTCACCGCAGGCGGCACACCACACGTCGTAGTCGGTCTCACCGGCCGGCAGTACCGAGATCCGCGTAGCGCCACCGACATCCTCACTGTCAATGTCAGCCGGACGCCGGCCAGAGACATTGACGCCGAGGGCTTCCAGAATGGCTACGCTGCACCGCGGCGATCCACACGACTCGTGCAGATCTTCGGTTTGGCCGCCGCGGCTGATGGTGATGCTCTCTGCTGACACTGGGGAAAGCTCCGCTCTGGCCGGGGACAACCGCGCTCAGTCGTCCATGCATCGGTGAGCATGCGTCCCATGACCTGAATTCACCGTGCCGGACACGCAACACGCGGAAGGGCCGGATTCGGGTTCCCGTGTCGTAGGGCTGGTGACGCGCCGGAAACTTGCACACTGCGCGTAACCAGCGGTCGAACAGGTGGCCGGTCCCAGCGCAGGAGTCACACCGAAGATGCAGAGCACCACCGAGAAACTGGCCGAGGCACGGTCTTCGCTACACACCGCAGTAGCCGCCGCCGATGATCGCCACTACCGCCGCCAGCACGCACACCATGCCGCAACTCTCGCTGCGGACGTGACACTGTCGGCGGACGCTGATGTTGACCAGAGGCGCACAGCGAGTGTGTATCTGGATCAGGCGGTCGGAATGTGCCGCCAGGCCGGACAGTGCGCTGACCAGTGATGCACACCCCGATGCCGTGCGTTCGTGTCGCGCATTGCACGGTGCCGAGTTCCGTGTAGCTTTCCCGGCAATCGCCCCGGCCGTGGGGCGGGATCCTCGAAGCGAGACGGGCCGCGACCCCGCACCGCAACGTGGAGGTCAGCCCCCGCAGGGGCACATGGCGAACCCGCCCTGTTCACCGCGGTGTGGCTGGT
The DNA here is from genome assembly GCF_010727475.1 of Mycolicibacterium mageritense. Classification (NCBI taxonomy): domain Bacteria; kingdom Bacillati; phylum Actinomycetota; class Actinomycetes; order Mycobacteriales; family Mycobacteriaceae; genus Mycobacterium; species Mycolicibacterium mageritense. Next base: position 7,001,855 of record NZ_AP022567.1, on the reverse strand, counting down.
GGTCGCGGCGCCGGATCCACTCCGCGGACTGCACAGGAGAGGTTTCTTCAACCATGGTTTCTCACCGACTCAAGGCCGACGCTCGCGCGTACATGGAACAGCACCCCGGGGTCAGCTACCAGGCAGCGTTGCGTGCTGTCACTGCACACACGCCGACGGGGGACGGTTCCGGCGGCAGGCCAGCACAGGAACCGTCCCTCGTCGGCGTGTGCGCAGTAGACCTCTTCGAAGCTCTGGGCATCGAAGACATCGCCACCCACGATTTCACCGAGGTGTGGGCACGCAACACGGCAACCGCTTCGCTGCGGGTGCCCTACTGCTATCGGCTCGAAAGCGGCGCAATGAACGCCGCGCTGGAACACCTCGATCTCACCGACGAGAGTCTGGGCGGAAGTGGTCCGCACCCCGTGCTCCAAGGACGCATCGAGAGTGGCGCAACGCACGCCGAGCTGGAATACCTCGATCTCACCGACGAGAGTCTGGGCGGAAACGGTCCGCACGTCGCGATTGAGGGGCGCACCGGAAGCGGGAAGTCACATTTTCTGAGCTCTCTCGTTTTGGGCCTTGCCGCCACCTATGCGCCCGACACCGTGAGCTTCGTCCTGGCCGACGGTAAGGGCGGCAGCACATTCGAGGGGCTCGACAAGCTGCCACACGTGGTTGCGGCGGTTTCTCACCTGGAGCACTTCCCGCCGCGTGTCCAGCGCCTCATCGACTTTATCGCGAGCGAGATGGATCGGCGGGCGCAGCTGATCTACACGCATTCAAAATGCGAGGACTTTGTCAGCTACACCGAACGGTCCATGCAGCGCGCGGGGTCGGAGTATCCGCGGTTGCCGCACTTGTTCATCGTGGTCGACGAGTTGCACGCAGCTGCGCGCAGCCACCCGCGCTTGGTGTCAGCACTTGGCCACCTGGCGCGCACCGGGCGGGCGTTGGGGATGCACCTGGTGGTCGGCGACCAGCCGTCTGACAGGAGGCTGGGCGATGAACTGTCCGAACAGCTGCGCACTCGGATCACGCTGCCGCTTGATGAACCACTACACCGCATACATGCAGAGACCGGCGGGACCGGACAGCCGAACAGCATGCTCACGCAGATTTCCTCACGGCTGTCCGCGCTCAGTGACTTCCGCGCGATGGACCAGTACCCGTTGTCTGACGAGGCCGCGCAACGCGGACGCATCGGTTTCGTCCGCGCCGAGATTGACTCCCTGATCGGCCAGGACGAGGTCAAAGAGCAGCTGCACGGCATCCTGACCGATGCGTCGGCAACCGCGGAACGCGTCCGCCGCGGGTTGCGTGTCTCACCGGTGCGCCCCAACTTCGTCTTCACTGGCGCTCCCGGCACGGGGAAGACCCATGCTGCCGAAATCCTGGCAGACACCTTGCACGCCGCCGGGGTCACAGAAACCTCGAAGGTGGTGTTCGCGTACCGCAACACGCTCGTTGGCAGATTCGAGGGTGAGACTTCGTCGAGAACATCCGCGGTGTTCGACAGTGCGCGCGGGGGTGTTCTCTTCGTCGACAGCGCTTACGAACTGGTCCAGGACCGCGGCGGCAGCGGCGACCCGTTCGGGCGCGAGGCGGTGGACACGCTCAGTCAGCGGATGCGAGACGGCGGGAACGACCCGGTGGTGGTCCTGTGCGGATACCCCGAGGAGATGCGGCGTTTCCTGGCACGCGAACAGAGCCTGGCCGGCCTGTTCAGCCGCCATGTCACGTTCACCTCGCCTTCGCCGGCTGAGCTGTGGAAGCACCTGGTGAAGTTCGCCGAGGATGGCGGCCACGTTCTCAGTAACTCCACCGAGGGTGCGTTCCAGCACATTGTCGAGGAGCTGGGCAAGGACAACGGTTACGGCGTGCGCCACATCGACCGGCTCGGCAATATCCGTTTCGCTCGCGGTGTGGTCGATGCGGCCGCCGGAATCGCGGCACAGCGGTTCGGACAAGTAGCGGATCTGTCTGAGCTGACCGACAGCGAACTGTTCACACTCACACGCGACGACATTGTGTGCGCGGCTGAACGCATCGTGGGATCGGCAGGAGTGGCCGTCGAGTGACACCGCCCGCGGTGGGTCGGTGCCCGGAACGAAAGCCGGCGCCGACCCGCAGCGGCCTCACGTCCACCACCAGTCGACATCGCGTCGAGCACGCAGGTCGGGGGTTCCCCGGGGTCGCCGACGGTCCGCCAGCGGGCCCTGCACGGTGCTCGGGAGCGACCGTTTTGAGGCCCCCGCTGGGCGTCTTGTCGGTGCGCGCCATCAGTCCCACCACCCGCCGGTGTACTCGCAGTAGCGGTGGGTCTGGCGGTTGTCGACGCGGTCCTCGTTGATCTCGCCGCGGCTGTTGGCCTGGCGCGTGAGGTCGCGCAGGATGGTCCGCTGCGCCGCCCGCTCGGCAGAGAACCAGGCGCGGCGAGCAGTCTGCCGATAGCCGGTGTCAGAGAACATTTTCCAGTGCGGAACAGGCTCACGCGCAGGTTCCCAGCGGCACACGGTGTCCGCGTATGTCCACGGGTCAGTAGGAAGGTCACACGCAGCGGTGACGTGCAGCCGCCGGATGCCGGTACACATGTGCGCCGCTCGCATGCCCGGGGCATCGTTGATCTGGACCCGCCAGGGACGGGTCTTGTCGGTCTTGGACAACGGATCTGTCCGCCTTTCGGCGGGCTACCGGCGACCTCCGTCCGGCCGCAGGGGAGGCAGCCGCACCTACAACGGGAGACCCATGACCGTGTCCTTCCATGCGTGTGCGCGAAGCCGCGCGGCGGCGGTGGCGAGCCGGACAGCGTAACCCGCGGTGCTAGAGATCCGGAAGGGGGTCCTCGCGAACTCCCGCGCCGAATTCGTAGGCGTGGGCGAGCAACAGGATGTACAGCTCATCGAGATGCCTGGCGCGGTCGTATGCCCGGTTGGTTACCTGCACGTACAGGGTGTAGATGTCGAACGGTTGGCCCTCGTCGAGATCGACTTTGGCCCCGCGAGCCCGGGCTTCTCCGCCGAGACGAGAGGCGGTCGCAAGCTCGGACCGCAGCCCGTCGACCCCACCGAGCAATACCTCGGCTCCCGCCTCCGCGAATAGGGCTTGGTAGTTCTGGTGCATCGTGCCTCAGCGTCCCGGGAACAGTTTCGCGGCGGCGGCATCGGCATCGGCCTGCGCAGCGGTCAATCCACCCTCATCGGTGAAACCGCTGTCGAGCACCTTGCCGCACGAGCCGTCCTGCACCGACCAGCGGTAGTGCGTCGGCTGCTCCTCGTCGTCCCACTGGTCGTAGTCGACGTAGGCGTAGATGCGGTCGAGACCGGACAACTCACGGGCATAGGTGGTCTGAGTGCCCGATGTGTGCTGCAGCTTCCACTCGTTCACAGGGCACCGCCGGCCAAAGTGGAAGCGGCATTCTCGGCGATGATCCGGTGCGCATTGCCGGTGGTGTCGAACCGGTGATACACCGGATGCCCGCCCACAGGCTGAACACGCAGCACCCAGGCTTCGGCGACGCCTACCAACTGTGCCTCCCGCAGGGGGTCACGTCCCCTAGACACCATCGTCTCGAGCTGCCCGCACAGCGGGGAACGCGGGTCCAGAGTCGTGATGATCTGCTCGATCGCTTGGTGGTCGCGCAGCGCGTTGAGCGAAATGACGGTTGTCGGCATGGCACCGATAGTGGCCACGACCGGTCCGATTTCCGTTGCGCGGCGCGGCAGCTGGGTTGGGGCGACGAGGGGGAATCGAACCCACCGACCTCCCGGACCACAACCGGGTGCTCTGCCGTCTGAGCTATCGCCGCCATGACGGTCCCCGAACAGGGGGACCGTCCGCTGAACGCGCGCCGCCTGTCCGCGACTGCGCGAGCGGAGCCACCCGCACCCAGCATCTCAGCTGAGCAGTTCCGCCAGCGGCCGTGAGCCGTGGCGATATGCGCGGAGGGCAGGGGGATCGAACCCCTACATGTCTATGCACCAACTGTTTTCAAGACAGCGCCCGTCGCCAGCCGTCGGGTGGGCCCTCCAATGTGACCGGCCCCCGCGGACCGATCCTCGTTGCTCCGGCGGGACTCGAACCCGCGACTTCCGCGTTATGAGCGCGGGGCTCTGCCAACTGAGCTACGGAGCGTTGCGGACACCCTCTGCAGAGTGGCCGAAAGTGGTTGCGGAGACAGGATTCGAACCTGCGACCTCTGGGTTATGGGCCCAGCGAGCTACCAAACTGCTCTACTCCGCGAAGCTGTTGCTTGCGCGCGTTGTACGCGCTCGGTGGCTACTCCGATCCAGTTGATCCACCGGCACGCGGTGATTCGCTTCCGCCACCTCCGGCCGGCGACCCGGCGGTGCCTTTCGCACCAGCAGAGTCACCGCGATGGCGCCCACCCGCAACTGCCGGTGAATCCGCAGCGGTCTTTCCGGACGCGTGCCGGCCCTGCGGTTTCGGCCGAGATTCGTCCTCGCCGGTATCGGTCGAGGACGAGGTGGAATCAGTGACGTCGAGCCTCGTCCGGGTGTCGTTGCTGCGCGAAGATTCAGTGGCCGAGCGTTTGCGTCCGGGGACGGCGACGGTGGATTCGTCACCGGGATCGGCGGCTTCGTCGGTTGACTCAAGGCCGCCGGTCGAAGTCTCGGGATCTGCTGCGGTGCTGTTCGCGGATTCGGGCTCAGCTTTGGTCACGTCGTCGCCGGTTTCATCATCTGTGACTGGCACGTCGTCTTCGTGGGGTTCCGCGACAACCGCGGTGTCCTCGACCGGATCGGCTTCGGTTACGTCGCCCGCGGATCCGACCACCGCCGGTGCGGAGACAGCGGACGCGGCTGAATTGCTGGCAGTGAGCGGTCCCGCATCGGCCACATCGACACCGTCCCGTGCCTGGTTAACAGACATGGGAGCTGACAGCTGAACGTCGGCGGTGACGAACGTGGACGCAGCTGCCTGGCGCAGCTGCGGTGCGGCAGCGGAGACGGCCGATCGGTGCGTCAACGAGCCCGGGTCCAGCACGGCGGCAACCGTATTGAAGCCGGCGGCAACGGCTGCGCCCACGGCGCGGACCGCCATATTGATTGCCCCGGCCACCGTGTGCGGCAGGTTCGCCACCAGCGACGGCAACCCTGCGGCGCGCATCAGCCCAGAAGCCAACGTTGCCGCGCCACCGTTGAATTTCGCGACCATCTCCGCGGCGGTCACAGACAGGTCGGCACCAGCGGTGAACGGAACCGACAGGAGCCCGGTACCGATGTCGGTGATGGCCCCCACGGTGCGCACGCCGGCGGCCACAACAGCTCCCAGTGCCTGGGTGTAGCTCGCAACGCTGAGCGGTTCGGAGCCGATGGCGCGAATGCTGCGCTGCAACGCGCCATCGCCGGTACCGTCTCCGAGCCACGCGTCTGCGATCTCACCCACACCATGGGTGATGTTGCCCAGCGTCCGCCCCGCGGCGTCGACCAGCGTTCCGGTCAACCCGTTGACGCCGGCGAGCGCAGCGCTGACCGGGGCCGTCACGATTCCCTGTATCGCTGTCAGGACACCATCAAGCAGCGCCACACCCGGCACGAGGCCCTTCGCGGCGCTGAGCGCCTCGTTGACGCCCCGCAGCAGGTTGTCGATCTGGGAGGTGACTCCCGTGGCGAGTGTCCCCACCGTGGAAAGTGCACCGCGGCCGACGCTGTTGACCAGACCCGCCCCATCGTGAAGGACCAGGCCGGCGACATCGAGCGGAACGTTGAGAAGACCTGTGTAGCTGGACAACGAGAGCGGGTTGTTGATGATGCTCGCGACGGCATGCAACGCCGTGCTCAAAGATCCTGTCAATGTCGATGCCAAGAGGGTGGTGACCTCACCGGTGGTGAGCACGATGGTGCCGCTGACATCAGCCACCGTGTCCGATAGGCGCGTCAGGCCACCCGAGGAGGTCGCGCGCAGTGCGCGCAGAAGATCGACGAGCGCGCGGTTATCGGTGGACCTGATCATGTTGTTCCACAGGTCGTTGTTCACCGCCACGGCGGAGTCGAGCACGGAGCTGAGGCTGTTCCCCGGCATCGCGACAACGGAGGTGACCGTAGAGGACACGGACGCGAGTGCCGAATTCAACCGCTCGACAAGGTCATCAATGTCTCGGGGGCTGACCAGCGCCGCGAGCTGAATCCGTGGTGCCGACAACGACGGCAACGTCGGGGCGGCGGTCGAGTGCAGCACGGCTGGGCTGACCAACAGCGGAGCAGCGGTGATCGCGGCTGCCGTGAGTGCAGTCGCAGCGGGCAGGTACGAACCGATCGAACGTTGCATGGGTGACTTCCTTGCCTGGGCGGGTGGGCAGTCTGTACCACGCAGTGAAAGAACATCGATGTGTGCGGCGCGACCTCCGTCACGCGCGGTCGCCAGTGCCAGTGGGCGATCTATTGAACGTGAGAACAGTTGTAGCGCTGCGAACGTCGCCGGTCGGGTGACGGGTGTGCACCGCATTTTCACGGCGGTTTGTCTACGCTTGCACGTCCCCCACCGGACGGTCGCTGCCCGCCATACCCGCACTTCGACAATCTGCGCGAGCAGAATATGGCGCTGCTGGAACCGCCGTACATCGTGTGTGTCGGCACCGGCGGTGATCGGAGGAAGCGACGTACACGCGCCGGGGACCAGGCGCTCGACCTTATCCGCGGCTTTTCTACTCATCGATCCGCGTGGGGCAGTTACCGTCGCGATGCACGCATAGTTCGCCGAACACGTTGTGCAGGCGATTTGCTCATTCTGATCCCCGGCGGCTTACTGGCTCTTGACCGTGTCGGTGGCCCTGACGACTAGGGTGGTTTTCTTCTCCAAAACGCGACGCTGCGGGCGCCGAAGTGGGCGCGCTATGCCACCTTCATGTAGAACGGCATCTCGATGACAGGCCACTGGTTGCGCCCGCAGGATCCGCTCGGTCCGATCGTCTTGTCGAACCCGGTGTACTCCCGGGCATCCGCGTCGTAGTGCCCGTTAGCGCCGACCGGGTAGATCATGTAGGTCTGCAGGCCCTCGACCGGGACGCCGTCGGCACAGTATCGCCAGTTGGGCACCTTGCGTTTGACGTACCAGAGACCGTTGGTCGTGTAGATCGGCGCACTCCAGCCGGCGTCGCTGTTCACTGTGCCGGTGCAGTCTGACGGGGAGACGCATTGCGTTGAGATGGTCCAGGTGCTGCGGGTGGGTGGCTGATCCTCGTAGCGCTGGTTGATCTTGGCCCAGTCACCGTTTGACGATGTGAGGAACGTTCCGTTGATCCCCCACAGCTGTTCGGCGCGCGCGGGCGGGGCACCGCCGAGCACAACGAGCATCGCGGACGCGACCACCGCCAACACCCTACCGGATGACATTGCTCCGCTCCCATTACTGATAGTGGCATTCTCGCTTTCGGAGAATATCACTGGCGGGCGATCCGGCTGGGCGTTTCGGCCGAGTACCCACCATGCATGGAGTAGCCACCTCGCGGCTGACGCGTTGCTCGACACGGTTGGTGCGGTTGCCACTCGTTTCAGTTGGGGCCACACCCGCTGGCCCCGAACGGATCGCCCGGTGCTCTGATCCGCTGAGCTGCAGGGGCAGTAGCGAAACCCCGTGCAGGTCGCCTCTCGTCTGGGGCCAGCGTCATGGAGACGCCTTCACCGGTGAAGGTCATCGAAGCCGGTGTTGACACGAGGTCTCGCTGCGCACAGCTTCACCGATGGAACCGAAGATCCCGCCGACGGCGCGCGACACGCGGAGGATGCGCCGCTATGGGGTGGCTTTCACGGCCTCGATCGCGGCTGCAGCGACCGGGTTGCTGGTCAGCAGAGACTGGCCGTGGCTGTTGAAAACCAGCCAGTCGTAGGTCGATTCGATCTTGCGGACATCGCGCACCGTGACGGCCACACTGTGCGAGGTGACCTCCCAGTGCGTCGGGTGAGTGGCAGTGACGACGGCGCTGGACATGTCGGTGACCGTAGGCCGGTGGTCGGCACCTCAGCCGTGCGCGGCGCGGTATCGAAATTTGTAGCGCCGACGGGAATCGAACCCGCGCCTCCCGAGGTGAAAACTCGGGTGCCTAGCCATCACAGCACGGCGCCATGGACGAGACCACGACCGTCGCCGCGACCTCTGGAACCCCGCCAACCCAGCGAGGTGTTGCGCGCCCGGCAGGACTCGAACCTGCGCGTAACCGCTTTGGAGACGGTTGCTCTGCCGCTGAGCTACGGACGCTTGCCCCGCGAGCGGGGTGGGTGTCGGAAAGGTGAGGGACGACTGTGCGCCGGGGACCGTCGGTAGCCCGCTAACGTGGGGCCGCATGGTCACTGTCGACGAGCTGTCTTGTGCCGCCATGGCAGCGCTGTACGCCCCACCGGAGGCCATCACAGAGGCGTCGCTGCTTTCGTGGCCGGCAAGTCCCGGTCTGTATGCGGTGTTCGGTGCGGATACCGTCTGGCACACGCTGGGACTCGGCGAAGCTCCAGACGCGCGTCCGCTCTACGCCGGGAAAGCCGAGCGATCGTTGTCCAGCCGAGATGTCGGCACCCACTTCGGTTTCGCCGGCGGGTCAACCAGCATCACCGGCAGCTCGACACTGCGCCGATCTTTGGCGGCACAACTGCGGTCGACGCTGGGTTTGCGAGGCCGCTACCGTAATCCGTCGATTCCGAAATATGCGTCGAATTACGGGTTATCCGCCGAGCACGACGAACTTCTCAGCACGTGGATGCGCGCCAACCTGCGCGCAACGTATTGGGTCCACCCCGCAACTGAGGTGCCGCTCGACGCGGTCGAAACCGCGGTACTCACAGTGCTGAAGCCACCGCTGAATCTCGACAAAGTCACCCACCGCTGGGGAAAATCGATCCGGGCTGCCAGGGCGGTGATGGCGGCCGACTGCCGACAGACCTGACTTCCTCCGCTGTGCGTGCCCCCAGCAGGGATCGAACCTGCGACATTCCGATTAAAAGTCGGAAGCTCTGCCAACTGAGCTATGGAGGCCAAGAGCCCACGCCGAGAATCGAACTCGGGACAACCTGCGCCGGAGGCAGGTGCTCTATCCGCTGAGCTACGCGGGCATGCGATCGGTCGGGGTGACACGATTCGAACGTGCGACTTCCCGCTCCCAAAGCGGGTGCTCTAAACCAAGCTGAGCTACACCCCGGTGTGCGCCGTTGAGGCCGGCGCGGTCCTGGTCGCGGTGGCCGGAATTGAACCGACACGTCCGAAGAGACGGCTTTACAGGCCGCTGAGCCCACCACCTGCTCAACACCGCGCTTGTAGTCCCCGAGGGATTCGAACCCCCGACATCCGCGTTGTAGGCGCGGCGCTCTCCCGCTGAGCTAGAGGACCGTTGCCGCCGGACACCGCCGGCCCCCGTGCACAGGGAAAGCGGCGATGCCAGCGAGTTGCGACCGTGACGGGACTTGAACCCGCGATCTCCGCCGTGACAGGGCGGCGAGGACTCCAGCTCCTCCACACAGCCATGAGGTGGTGTGCGCGGGACTCGAAACCCACACACGGCCCATGACGCGCCCGATTCGACACGCTGCGGACTCGAACCGCGTGCCCGCCTGGACACACCACCGTTGTGGATCCCCCGGGAATCGAACCCGGCACCTCCGTCTTATCAGGACGGTGCTCTAACCAACTGAGCTAGGAATCCGCGCGCACCGCTGAGCGATTCGCGTGATGACGTACCGCGAGAGGGATTCGAACCCCCGACCCCCTGATCCGTAATCAGGCGCTCTCTCCACTGAGCTACCGCGGCGTGACGATCCCCGCAACGGGACCGACGCACTTCACGCAGACAACCCGGAACGGCGCAGGTCGGCTTCCAAGTTGGCCACGGCACGGTGATCGCGAGTAGTGGCCGGCGCGATCACGATGTTCTGCTGTTTGTCCGGCGGAACGAACCGCCAATGCCCGCCGCTGGTCTTACAGACGTCCCATTGTTGCTCCTCGGCTGTCGAGATCAGCGCCTTGAGCCGTTTCTTGTAGTCGGATCCGCTCATAGCCGGCCACCCTGCGCGGGCAACGGTCCCCGGTCGGCACGCGGCGCGTACGGATACTCAGTCCTCGGCGGGGCCGATGAACTTCACCTGCGCCCACCATCCGGACTCGCGCAGCCGCTCCTGCAGCTCCGCGGAGATCAGCTCCTGCAGGTCGTCGTGGCGTGACAGATGCAGCCGCACAACACCGTCCGGAGCACCGGATGCGACATCACACTGCACCCATGGCCCAGCTGAGCACCGGAACGACGACAGACTCAGCGCTGCATCAAGGAATTCCGCAGGATCAGACCCACTGACAGTCGCGGTGTAGATGTCGCCGCCGCTGTCATCGCTCTCGGGCGGGTACCCGTTGCGGATGAGCAGCGGAATCCCGTGACGCATCGCGGCAATCGAGCGGTGCACTCCGTCTGCGACTCGCAGCCGTCGGCTCCACCAGCGATCGCGGCGGACGATGATCGGGCGCTCGAAGCCATCAACCAGCTCGGATGCCAGCTCGGCGATGCGGCGACGCTCATGCGGGTCCGCCAGCAGAATCGCCTCGGTGTCAGACCACCGTTCCTCGTGAGCAGGACGGACGTGGGCGCGGAACCACTCCGCATCAACCGCGCGGGTGCTGTGGCGCCGCATCACCTCCTCACCTCCCTGTTGTGTGGTCCCGGCCGGAATCGAACCGACTTCTCCTGGGCTTCAACCGGGCGCTTGAACCATGTCAGCTTCGGGACCATCTCACACCCTTACACGCGGGTGCAGGCGCAGGTGAGCATCGACAGCGACCATCACCTCACGGGTCACGCCGTGGCGCTCGTGCAGTTCCGGTACCAGTACCCGGCCGGACGTAACTGCTGGCAGGCACGCGTCATGCTCGCCGACCACATCGTCGAGTACCACGGCACGTTTGATCCGAGGATGCGCCTGCAGGTAGCGCAGCGCGCCGCGCACTTTCAGGCTGTGCCCGAAGCTGACCCGGTTCTCGTCGTGGCGAACCCATGGCAGCCCGTGCGGGAGGCCGAACCACTCGGCGTAGTCGTCGGCCTGGTCGTTCCAGGTGGTGTTCCACACCAGCGCGACGCCGCGATCATGCAGCGTGCACAGCCAGTCGACGACCTCGGTCACCGCGTGGATCGGATACCCGACTGTGCGGGTGCTCAGTGTCCAACCCGGTGCGGAGTCGGTGACATTCAGCGTGCCGTCGATGTCGAGAAACACGGCGTCCATGCCGTGGGACTGTAACTGGGTCGGATCGATGCTACGGATGTGGCGCGTACTGGGCGATCCATTCGCGGATCACGCGCACATCGCGGGGAATCAGCCCCTGTGCCGGGTGCGGACGCACGAACGTAGTGGGCGCGGTACGCGACTTGCGCCAGCTCTCCGAGAGCATGTCGACTGACAGCGCGTCCTCGGTCCACAGAAGTGCTGCATCGCCGGGGACCGCCGCCTTGGCGACGGCAACCTTCCAGGGGCCCGATACCATCCGCTCACGCGCATCCAGCCCGTCTGCAGCATCGGCGGCGAGGACGTTCTCGTCGAACCACGGGATCTCCGGCAGCCCGTCCAGGATCGGCGGCAGCTGCCGGGTGTGTTCACGCCACGTCGATAACCACTGCACCGCCACACCGGCGTCGACAGCCGCGGCAACGGTCTCGACGACCGTCGCCGACCACAGCAGTGGGAGCTTCACCGGCTTGCCGTGACGGTCACGGTCCCCTTCGGGGTGGTCGATGGTCGCGGATCGCCAGTCCGGCCAGAAGCTTCGCCCGCCGCGCTTGGACAGCGCGTTGATCACGCCGTCGAAGTCGAGCAACCACATCGGCGTTGTCACGGTGTCAGCCCCTATTCCAGTGCGGTGAGTTCCGATTCAGCGTGCCGCTTCGAGATTGTGTCGCCCCACCGTCCTGCGATGTCCCAACGCACATCGCAGGAATATCCATAGCCGCTGATCCCGTTGTGGCGCACCTGATGCGACACCGTGCCGGCCGTCTCGCCGGGGACGAAGTACCGCCGCAGCGAGACAGGTACGTGGGCGGCGTCGGCGATCGTGACTCGCGCGCCTACTTTCCACCGTCCCACCGAACCTCCCTCAAGCAGCACATGTGCGAATCTCTAAAGTAGAGAATAGCAGGGCGGTGTCGAGTGAAAGGGGCGGGAGTTGAACCCGCGTGCAGCTGGCGTCCCAGCCGGCAGACCGTCTATGCCAACCCTCTCAGTGCTGTCGCCTCGGCGGGCTTCAACGTAGTCCGTGCGGGAATCGAACCCGCGCAACGGGTCTGAGAAACCCGCGGCCTGCCACTAACCGAACGGACCAAGATGGGGTTTGAGTGTGACCCGCAGCGGGCCAAGTCTCCACTGCGGGTAACACTCAAACCCCAGGTCACACACCCTTGGGTCGGTACGGCTGCCAAAGCAGCCGCATCCCCGCCTCCTCCGGCGTCCGGTCGGCCTTGCTCCAGTTGCATGGCCCGCAGGCGGCCACCAGGTTGAACCAGGTGTCACCACCACCGCGGGAACGTGGCAGCACGTGATCGTAGGTGTCAGCCCGACTGCCGCAGTAGGCGCAGGTGTGCTTGTCGCGGGCCAGGATGTCAGCGCGAGCGGCGTGCTCGGTGTCGCGCCGGTACGGCACGTGCACGTATCGCGCCAGCATCAGCGACCGCGGAACCTCGATCGCGACCGAGGGGGACCGCACCAGCCGCGGCGGAACGTGGGTCTCCAGCACGAACGCCGCCTCACGCAGGATCATGCTCACGGCGTCCTGCCAGGAGATGGTGCCGTGATCGGAGTAGTCGGCGTTGAACACCTGCACGGCAGGTGCGGGCAGCAATGTGGTCATGGCGCCGCACCTCCTTTCGGTGTCGTGGTCGGGCCAAGGTGGCGCGGGTGCGCCGGAAGTGGAGACTGGGAGATTCGAACTCCCGACATCCTGCTTGCAAAGCAGGCGCTCTACCGACTGAGCTAAGCCCCCGAGATGGTGCGCTGGCCCGGAAGGACTCGAACCTTCAACGGCGCGATTAACAGTCGCGTGCTCTGCCAATTAAGCTACGGGCCAATGTGTTTTGATCTGCGTACCCCTCCCCGGATTCGAACCGGGAACCTTCGGAACCTAAACCCGACGCCTCTACCAGTTGGGCCAGAGGGGCATGGTGCGGACGGCGGGGATCGAGCCCGCGGCCTTCGCGTTGGCAACGAGACGCGCTACCGGCTGCGCCACATCCACGTAGACCCGCGACTTTCGGCCAGCTGCAGTCTGACTTGCCCGGCACAGATTCACTCATCCGCCAACGGTCCCCGCGCGGGCAGGGCGACGCCGGGTCTGACGGTTCCACGCCCCGCTCGCGCAGCGGATGGTCACCGACAACCGTGGAGCCACCGTCGGGGGTTGAACCCGAGGCCTCCGCCTTACCAAGGCGGCGCTCTGCCACTGAGCTACGGCGGCGACGCACCGATGGGTGCGGGGGAGCCCCGAGCCGGATTCGAACCGGCGGCGGACACCGCTTACAAGGCGGCCGCTCTGGCCGGGCTGAGCTACCGGGGCGTGCTATCCCGCCTCGCGGCGGGTGCGGATACGTTCGACGCGCTGATCGTCGGTGGGCGCTACCCAGCCGTGGTACCCCGCTGAGTCGTCCCATTCGAGGGCATGGGTGCGCTGTTCGCGGCCGCACCAACGGCAGCCGTTCGGCGGCGGCGGTGCCGTCGTGGGTGTGGCATCAGGCATGTGCGACCCGCTGGCCGGCCGGCCAGAACTTGTCGACGGGGATGATCAACGTCGTGCCGCCGGCGCCGATGTCCTCGCGCCGGAACCAGTAACGGCGCTGGCCTTCCATCTGAGCCCCATACCCAAGGGCGATACGGGCTCCCTGGTAGACCCACTTTTCACGCGCCATCGCCAGCAGCTTAATCGGTACTGGCGCTGACGTGGACGGTGCAGTCATAGGCCGTCTCCAGCTTGGACTTCCACACCTGAGCCAGTGAACTGAGCGCCGCTGATTCAGGGTGGAACAGCGAGTACGACAGGACCAGCGTCTTCGACGGCCAGGACACCGTCTCGGTGGGCTCGGTGCGCGCGAACAGCACGTCATCACCCATATCGGCGGCCACCTCGCGGCACAGGGACTCGAGGTGGGAGCGATCTTCGGCTGTCGGGCGGCTGTCTGCGCCGCGGTAGGTGCCGTAGCGCAACGTGACGCACAGCTTCAAGTTCATCGACATGGTGAGTGTCCTTACTCCCTGGAGGCGATCAATTCCCTAAAACAGAGAATAGACGCCGTTGCCGACAAGTAGTCCGAGCAGGTTCGACACGCCGGACGGGGTCCGGTGAACGGGCTGCCCAGAGAGGATTCGAACCTCTACCGGCCTGATCCAGAATCAGGTGTCCTGCCAGTTAGACCACCGGGCAATGGGCGCGTGTACAGTCCGCGGACTTGCTGCCTCGCCAGGGTTCGAACCTGAACCGGGCGAACCAAAACCGCCGGTGCTGCCAGTTACACCACGAGGCAATGCGTGGCCCCCGCGGGAATCGAACCCGCACTCTCGGTGTGAGAACCGCGGTTTGAGCGCGGCGCGGCTGCCAGTTACGCCAGAGGGCCGTTGTTCGTCGAGCGCGATCGACGGAAACGATCTGCAGTGCGCGCCGCGCGCAGTGGAGCGGATGACGGGCATCGAACCCGCGACATCGACCTTGGAAGGGTCGCGCTCTACCAGCTGAGCTACATCCGCAAAGCCCCGGATCCGTGTCCGACGGGGCCACTCGGTGTGATGTGGCACGGCATTAGGGCGCTACCGCCGTGCGGGCGCCCCGCGATCGGCGTAGTCGAGAAAGCCGTGTCAGTGTGGCGACGCGTCCTGTATGCGCAGCGCATGCCGCCGCAGTTCATCGGCATTCTGAAACCAGATCACGCCCGGCAGAGCAGATCCGATCTCACCAAGCTCGACGCGCACGGCGGTGTCATCGAGATGCCCGGTGAAGCCGACCAGCGGGCGATCCACAGGCACTGATCCAACCGTGCCCACGCCCGCCGCGATGACCGGCAGGAACCGCTTGTGCTGGCCAAGTCTCGACGTTGCGGCCTGAAGGCAGTCGTCGCAGATGTTGAGCACCAACTCCTCACCGTCGAAACTGTCCCAGAACGTCGACCCGTAGTGCCCGCTGGTGCGGAACTCGGTGCCGCCGTACGGCTGGTTGTCGACATCGGCGAAGGCGTTGTGCAGAGATGTGGCGCAGACGAAGCAGGGCAGTGCATATTCGCTCATACCCGGAACAAGCCGGCTTGGTCGGCTGGGTGTCAAAACGGGGTGCGCCGCGAGGGGATCGAACCCCCGGCCCGCTGATTAAGAGTCAGCTGCTCTACCGACTGAGCTAGCGGCGCAAACGGCAGGACAGACCGGCATGTTTGTGTCCGGCCTGCCCTGCTCGAACCCGCACAAGCGCACCAGCTGGCACGCCTGTGCGGGGTGCTGGGCGCATGGCGGCGCCCAGCCGCTGTCCCGATCACCGGTCCGGGGTGCACCCACACGTCTGGCTGACCGCGCAGTGGCTCCCGGGGGAGCGGCGGTCGCCGAGGCGGCGAATACACCTGTCCCGGTGAGGGACAGCGCATCACACACTATGGAGTTCTCAAGTTCCTGGGCGGGGGCCCGGTGTCACCGAGTCCGCGAGCCGGAGCCGTAACCGCTGAGCGGGTTCGTATCCGACGAGGAGAATGGTGCACCGAAAGCGGCGCCGTGTCCAGCGTGTTTGTTCTCGAAAAGTGTTGCTGTGCAATCGTTTTAGATGCGGCAAAACGCAGAAACGTCAGGCGACGTTTCTGCCAGCGGCAACCGAAAAGGTGAGGGATTTATGAGATTTGTCTTCTGGCCCTTGCTTCCGGCTGGGGCACACACCCGCGAACGGGGTGGAAGGGCTACGGAATAGCCGGAAGCAACTGGGCTGACCGAAGTCGCGCGACTCAGCGAGCGCCCAGGCTCCGATGACATTGGTCTCGACCGTTTCCACGCACGACAACGCAGCCGGGGACGCAGTGCGCATCCCGACTGTCATGCGATAGTCGCGAGCCAACGTGGACATCCCCGCACGCTAACACCGGCGACCGACAGTGCCTAGCGCTTTACTGCGACACACCGCGAGTGCGCGATATGTGAATCGTTTCGTGTGCGAGCGCAACGGTGCATCGGCATCGGGAACTGCACCACATGCGGCGCGAGCAGCCTGAATTCGTCGGACCTTCGCAATAAGGTCGCGCCATGAGGACCGCTGCTGGCCTGGTGGTCGACCCACGAGTACACGCCGAGGAGATCGCCCGGTTCACGGGCTACATCGTAGAAGGACCCGCGGACCACGACTGCGACATCTGGATCGGCGGCATCGGTGCGGACGGATACGGACGGTTCCACATCAACCGCGGTGGAGCCCGTTTCTGTGTGCGCCCCAATCGCTATGCCCTGGCACTGTTCGGCGGGGGAGCCGTGGCTCCCCGAATACTTGCACTGCATGAGTGCGACAACCCGATCTGCACCCGCGTCGGCCCGCATCACATCGTCGGCGGCGATCAACGCCACAACATGGCGCGCATGGTGGCGATGCGCCGAGGCGGCAGCGGTCGCGTCATCCGCGGCGCTCTTCGTGATCTGCGCCGGCAACGCTCGGTGGCGCTGCGTGAAGCGGTGCGCTGCGGGTGGGACGCCTGCGCGGTGGAAGCCGCGCTACTCGGAAACCAGCCGACACTGTGGTGAGTGGACGTGACACCGCCGCGCACCCGCTCACCACTGTGCGTCAGGACAACGCCCACGGCGCAATGGCCGTCGAGGTTCGCAGGCCTATGCCGCGGGTTTTGTCTGGCCGGCGTCCTCAGAAGACACGAAGCTGACCTCGCGCAGCACCAGCGTCCTTGCACGGGTCATCGCCACGTAGAGCATCCGCAACTTGGCGGTGTCCTCGATGTCGACCTCGCCCATCAGCACGTGCACGCGCTCCCACGTACCCCCTTTGGCCTTGTGGATCGTCGAGACGGTCACGTCGGCCATATCCCGAGACGCAACCACGGTGCGCGCCAACTGCTCCAGCGCCTCGGCGCCATGCGTGCGCACCAACGTCACGGTGGCGTGCAGTGACTCCTCCTCGACGCCCGGAACCGAGCGCAGCCATTCACGCCAGCTCACCAGATCGGTGAACCGGCGCAGCACCGGCTCGGCACACTCGTCGGCCCTACCGCTTTCGACCAGCGCCACGTCACGTGCCAGCGAAACCAGGTCTTGCAGATCCAGCGTCGAGTAGACGCGGCGGCCGGCACGGGTGTGGCTCACGATCGCATCGACCACCTGGCGGTTGGTGGCACACACCACCGCGTCGCAACCGAACGCTTCGTGCTCGTCGAACACGTCGCGCAGATGGCCGTCTGCCGGGCCGACCCCGAGCAGGCGCATCGGCACTTCGTGACCCGGGTCGAGCAGCTCGAGGATCCCGTTGGCGTGTGCGGCGATCTCGGGGCCGAACCGGCGCGACTCGCGCAGTGGAAGTGTGACCACACCCTGCTGTGCTGAGAAGCCCTGCATGGCATCGATGCTGCCGGTGAACGAGTACAGCTCCTGGAACGGGTCGCCGCACAGGACCAGCTGCACACGACCGCGCTGGGCCAGCACCAGACCGGCCATGACCCCGTTTGCGTCCTGCGCCTCGTCGTAGAGAACTACATCGCCGTCGGAGCCAATCTGTGGCGACGTGAGTGCCCAAGCTTTGAGGTAGTGGTCGTGGCTCGTCTTCAACTGCCCGTGCGGACTGGTCAGCTCCGCCCACAACGCCTGCGCACTCTCCAGCAGGGCCGCGCGCACCAGTGGTCGTAGCGCCGGCTCCAGCTCACCCAGATAAGGCACATGATCCTCGGTCATAGTGGGGGAGGCGGACTGGCAGAACAGCTTTACCGTGTCGCGGGTAAGGGTCAGGAACCGTCGCTGGGCCCCGAACGGCAGGCTGTAGTTGGGGATCTCGATGCGGGTGTAGGCGTTGGTGTTCGGGTTGAACTCCACGGTCGCCCGCAGACATCGTGACGCTTTCGCGATACCGAGGTGCTTCATCTCGGCGCGGATCGGCATGCTGTCACGGTTGAGGTGATCGACCATGTGCGTCAGCGCCGGATTCGTCCGACATCCGCGATACGCCAGTGCATGTGCGGTTGAGGCTCGCGCGTTGGTCAAGCCGAAATCGGCGAAGGTGGCACCGACTTCTTCGGCGTTGCGCTTGTTGAACGTGATGTACCAGGCGGTGGTTGTGGGCCGGTACATCTGCGCAGCCGCGGCGATGAACGCCAGAGTCGTGCTCTTGCCGGTACCGGCGCCAGCCTGCACAGCCAGGTCGGCGCCGGCCAGGAACGCGGCGATGATCGCCTGCTGTTCGGTCGACGGCGACATGGTGACGCTCACGCGGGCTCTCTTCTCTTCGAGGCGACAGATCTCTAAAACGGAGACTAGCGGCAGTCTCCGACGCATTCGAAGATCACGCGGAGAGACCGCCTTCGGCGTGTGCGATGAGGAGACAACAGGCAGGCGCCCGACACGCGGGGCCTACCGCGGCACCCACATTCGCGATGCGCACCGTCTGTGGCGGGATTCGAGTGGTGCCACGGCGTGAGTTTGCTAGCCGCGGTGGCGGCGCGATCGGCGGCGAGTTCACCGTGAACTGCGGTTAGGGCGCCGGTGGTTCCTGTGAAAATAACGTCTGACCAGCCTCTTAGCGCCCAACGGTGCATACCCGAGTCCGTTCGCCGTCTCTGCGCTCCGCAGTCTCGTGCCCCTGCGCATTCCGCTGGTGTAGATCGCACTAACTTTTCCCGTTGGCGCACCGTTGACCTGCGGAAAGTGTCAGAGTTTTCGGTGATCTCGCCGTGAGCTGGACAGTTGCATTGATGTCGCCAGAGGGGGGAGGGGGTCTGACGGTAACCGTCTTTACACGGTCGCATGTGACGTGGCTCACAGCGGTTTATCGGGGCGATGAATGGTGACAGTTTCTTTTACTCGTTCATGTTTTTAGTTAGTGTATCTAGTTATATGTATCTATCAGGCAATTCTACTTTTACGCATCCGACAATAAGACCGTTTTTGTAGCGAAAAGTGTTTCAGTGAATTTCTTCATGATTGACGACCCCCTCCCCCTTCTGGCGACATGGATGCTGCACTGCAGGTAGCGCCGTGATTGCACGCCGTGCTGACAGTTTCCGCTGGTCAAAAGTGCGTCAACCGAAAATATTCGTGCGTTCTGCGCCATCGGTTTGGCGTCCGACAACTGTCTACGAAATCCTGTGAGCCGTGTCACGGCACGTGATGGCCGGGCAGCGCAGCGCAAACCGGGGAGCGTGTGCGGGTGGGGCCGAATCTGTTAACTGGTGCCCCGCGGTATGAGACGCGCTCCTGCGTTTTCCAGTGACCAGACCTGCCGCCGATGCCCACAAGGTCGCGGCTGGCCGGCACGCTCGCGATGATCGCAGCCGATGTCCCAGCTGCGTCCGCTCAGCCGCGCCCTGGACCGCAACCGTGCCGCTGGGTACCGAGTCAGGCGAGACGGAGTATCGCTTCGAGGTGCGTTGCCGGGCAGAGGCCGAAAGCGAGGTGCGCGCGTTGGTGATGGACGCTGTGCGGTCTCAGTCGAACTGACGGCGAATACCTGGCGTTCGCCAGTTCGACGGAGACGCTTCGCCTATACCGCCGTTCAGTAGATCTGGCGGTTCGGTGACGAGGGCGGCTTCACTCGACTGCGGTGGAAAGAGTAGTCCGACCCCAGAAGGGCCGGAATGCAATGCTGACTCATCCAGATCGTGGCAGCACACCGCCCGGGAATTCCGCATACCGATTCCGTGGTGGCTGGTCAGGGGAGCTGTCAGAGCATCGCCATGCCCAGCACGCCGCGTCGCAGGAAGAGGTGCTGTTCTAGGGTTCACGGTATGAGAGGTGGCGGTGTCGGTATTGATTGGACTATGGCCCCACTGTGGGTGCGAACGGGGTATCGCTTCTTTCCGTTCGCCGCCGAGGTCGGTGATGTGTGGTGGGTGTTGAGGTTCAACGTCGGTTTCCCGGAGCACGATCTGTTCACGGTGTTCGTCGGCAATCGGGCCGCAGCTGATGTGACCGGTGATCCGAAATCTGTTGTGCCGCTTATTGCGAGTATCGGGTCGTTGAGTCCGGTGAGCTCGCAGGGAGCGGAATTGGACACGGAGACGGCGCGTGCGCTCGTCGGTGAGGTGGCCAGGTTCGTCGAGTACGGCAGTGAAGACGGCCAGCCGTGTGTGTTCTGCTCGCATGAGCGTGATGGGCTGACCCGCAATAAGTAGGCAGCGCCGCAGAGCTTAATCGGGACGCCGGCCGCAATTCGTCAACCGCCAACTCGATTGCGATAACCGCCAAGTTCAACGAGAACGGACAGACGCAATCGCCCGCCCCGACTTCACCATTCGTTCCGTAGCCGCCGAAGACCTGGTGGCCGACAACGAGGTGAGGATCGTGGCCATGGTCGTCGCAGCCGAGCGCAATGACCGCGCGGTGGAATCGGCACTGGCCGCCGTGATTACCGCCGCACCGGTGACCGCCGTGCGCTGGAGCGCCGAAGACCTCAGCGGGGTCGATTAGCAGTTATCGAAAGCGCGGGTGCCGCGGTCCGCCCACGCGACCGTGGGTGCAGCCGGGACACATCGTGACCGGTAACTTCGGGTAAGAAGCGCCAGGTGCAGCCGGGGAGACCTTCTTCCGCAAGTTGCGGACGTTGTTGCACACGTCGCGCATCTTGCGTGGCCTACTTCGTCTCGTTCGGGTGACTGGTGTGCACCTGCTCCAAGTAGACCGTCCGCCCCTCAACGTAGAACCAGATGCGGGCGGTGCCTTTGAGCGTCGGCTTGTGCTGCCAGCGCGTGTGCGCCTTGCCGTCGCGGTCGATCGTCCCGTACTCGCCCTTCAGCGGGTAGTTCGTCGGCAGGTTCGCCAGCGGGGTCCGCGTCAGGAAGTCCCACGCGTCGGCGAGAGGGTTGCGGATCGTCGCGGCGAGATCCTGCCACCCCCTCTTGGCGTTGGTCGTGGCAAAGCGGATCTCGTACTCGATCTTCTTCGGCGGCCGCGGGACAAGCTCCCCCTTGCCTGCCACCGCTACGGACGCTCCACAACGGTGTCGTCATCGCCGTCGTCCAACCACTCGAGATCGGCCTGGCCGAGTCCGGCGGCGATCGCGGTCGCCGTCTCCCGCCACGAGGTCAGCTCCGAGAGCACCCGGTGCGGCTGGTCGGTGGAGAAAGAGGCCCGCGCGGCGTCGACGAGATCCTGGGCGCAGGTAGCACGGTCCTGCGGCGACAAGGCGAGCATCCACGGGAAAGCCCGGGACATGCGGTCGGCGAGAGGGCCGTCGTCACTCACCGCGGCGCCGATGAGCTGCGCGGCGAACTGCAGCATACGGTTGCGGCTGTCGGCCTCACGCTGCGACATGAGCACAAGATCTTCGCCGTCACGGCGGGTCACCGTCACCGGGTGATCCTCAGCCTCGGCGAACACCTCGGCTGAGCGCTTGCTCAGGTCCGAGGAGCGGCGCGTGGTGGTGCGGAGCGCGGTTGTGGCCATGCCGCCATGCTATTCGGAACGTGTTCGGAAGTCCAAGTGAGTTCCGTCGCTCAGCGGCGCGGAGGCTCGTCCCGTATCTGGTCGCGCAATTGTTAGTCGACACCAGAAGCCGGAATGTGTGAAAATCGCGCATATGGACGGCAAGATCCTTGGTGAGCGGATTGTCGAGGCCAGAAAGGCCCGCGATCTGACGCAGGAACATCTTGCTGCCACCATTGGAATCGACCGCAGCGCGCTCGGCCTGATCGAGAAGGGTAAGCGCAAAGTGTCGGCCATCGAACTGGTCGACCTGGCAGCTGCCCTGTCGACCCCGCTGGCATGGTTCGTGCGCGACCCCCTGGCCGCGGTGATCAGTCGCCGCGCCGAGGCGGGTCCAAGTCACGAGGTGACCGCCAGGCTCGATCAGGCGCTGGAACTGTTCGCCGGCGACGTGGCCGAATTGCTGGCCGACGGAGTGATCCGGCCCTTGCCCGACCGGCCGGCCTGGCGGACTCCTCAGTCAGTCGCGTCGGCAGAGATGGTTGCGCGCCAGGTGCGAGAACACCTCGGATTGGGCCATGAGCCGCTTGGCGATGTCGCGGCCGTCGCGGAACGGTTCGGCCTGTATTCCTGCGCGCTCAGGTTCGGCGAGCAGGGTGCCGACGGCGCGCTGGTCGCGGTGGCAGACGGTGCGGCAGTGGCGGTCATCGACGGGGATGCCCGGGTCGGCCGGAGACGCATGTCGTTGGCCCATGAACTCGGTCATTGGCTGTTCGGCGATGCTTTTGATTCCAATACCGGGACCGATACCGAGCAGCTGATCACCTCGTTTGCCGCATTCTTCCTGGCGCCGCGCGCTGGCGTGACCGCGTTGTGGAACCAGTACCGCTCCGAGCGGCTGCGTGACACGGTGGTTCGCGTGGCGGGCATCTATCGTTTGTCGTGGTCGGCGGCGGTGCTGCACCTGCACACGCTCCATCTGATCACGGACGAGCAGCGGCGAGTGTTGGAGCCGACACGACCCGCGATCGGTGAGTTCACGAAGCTGCAGATCATTCTGGATACAGACGAGCTTCGACCGCCGTCGGTGTCTCCGGGGCTGGCCGCTGCCGTGCTCGACGCGTACGTCGATCTGCGGATCTCGGCGCCACGGGCGGTGGAGTTGTTGCGCGGCCAGTTGGACATCGCTGATTTGCCGCAGCCTCGCGCTGAGATTGCCGCCGACTACGCCCGAATGGGTTGAGCGCCCCGCCGCGGTGGGTGATGGACACGTCGACCTTCACTCACTTCTGTCGCGCCGGGCATCAGGACATCTTGCGCAGGCTCGCCCCGCAAGGACTGATCCTGATCCCGGACACGGTGTACTCGGAGGTCTTGGACGGTCGGGATCGCGATTACGACATCCCAGCTGTTGGTGACCTCGAATGGGTAGAGGTCGGTGTGTTGACCGAGCAGGAGCAGGACACTCAGCTCGACATCAAGGTGTACATGCCGTCGCAGGTGGGCGAGTCTGCGCGCAAACACCTTGGCGAGTGCGCTGTGCTGGCCTGCGCGATTCATCGACAGATGGTCGCGGTGATCGATGACGGTGGCGGCCGCGGCCAGGCTGTCAGTCGCGGTGTGCGGCACGTGAACTCGATGTGGATCATTGCGCAGGCGCGTAAGCGACTCGATGATGTCGACTCCGAGGCGGCGGAACAGATCTACGCTGACCTCGTTGCCACCGGGATGCGGTTGCCGCAGGTTGATAGCTTTATCCGCTGGGCATATGGAGTTGGTCTGCTGCCGTAGGTGATCGGCTACGTCGATGCGGGCGAATCGGTGGAACTGTCCGGTTATCGGCCTCATCGAGGGGCGTTGAGTCAACGACGGGCGAGCGTTGTGAATCCCGGGTCGATCAGGCCGAGCCACGCGTCCTGGTCATCGGCCAGGGGCTGTTTCAGCGGCAGGGGAGTGAACCGGCAGTTGAAGACCATGAGGGGGACCCGTTTGGTGGTCCAGTCGCTATGCGACTTGGGGTTGGTGGGTCGTGGTCCACTGTAGAGCGAACTCCGCTGGGGTAAGTTCGCCGTGGGCGGAGTGGGGTCGGTTGGCGTTGTAATCGCAGCGCCAGTCCTCGATGATCACCCGGGCCTCCAGAAGCGAGTCGAAGCGCCACGAGTTGAGCAGTTCATCACGCAGGCGGCCGTTGAAGGATTCGATCCAGGCGTTCTGCCACGGCGAGCCGGGATCAATGAAAAGGGAACCGGCACTGTTGAATCGGCACCAATCGCTCACGGCGTGGGCCACGAACTCGGGCCCGTTGTCGAAGCGCACGTAGTGCGGCGCCCCGTGGGTGAGGGCCAGGCGATCCAAGACGTCGACGACGCCGTCGGCGTTGATGGCGCGGTCGACCTCAATCGCGAGTGCTTCGCGGGTGAACTCGTCGATGACGTTGAGCATCTTGAGGATGCGGCCATCGGCGGTCGTGTCGAACTGGAAGTCCATCGCCCAGATCACGTTCGGGCGGATCGGTGACATCGCACCCACGGCGACACCGATGCCGGTCAGCCGCTTCTTGCGGCGGCGCTGTGGGACCCGCAAGCCCTCTTCACGCCACAGCCGGCGGATGCGCTTGTTGTTGGCTTTCCAGCCGGCCTTGCGGGCCATCTTGGCTGCCCGTCGCCACCCCCCAGCGAGGTCGATCGGTGGAGAACCGGCGCAACCAAGCCCGCAGCTCGGCCTCCTCGGTGGCGATCGGCGCCGGCGTCAGGCGCATCGTGGAGCGGTGCAGACCCACGACCGTGCAGGCGCGGCGACCCCGAACCGCTCGCGCAGCACCGTGACGGCGCTGCGCTTGCGGTTCGGGGTCAGAAGTTTCCCGCCGAGATCTCCTTGAGCATGTCGATGTCGAGGGCCTGGTTGGCGACCATCTTCTTGAGCCGGGCGTTCTCGGCTTCGAGTTCTTTGAGACGCTTGGCGTCGTTGGCCTTCATGCCGCCGTACTGGGCAAGCCAGCGATGCCACGTCGACTCCGCGATCTCTAGGTGTCGGCACACCTCGCTCAGTTCCTGGCCCGCTGCAGGAGCTTGTTGCCCTCGGCGAGCTTGCGGATGATCTGGTCCGGTGTGCCGCCGGCGCTTGTTCGATGCCATGTCGTTGTTGATTCTTCCTTGCCCGCAGACCGGGCAACAGAGTCGCACAACGACTGGACCACTACGAAGGGCTCACCTCAACCATGCCAGCGTCTGTGCCGTCACCGACGACCTCGTGAGTCCACGCCTGGCGGCGTCTGGGCTGTGGTGTCGGCCGCGAAGAATGTCGTGGTGCGGGGAGCGCCGGTCACCGGGTGTGGCCGGTGCTCGACGTGAAGCTGTTGTCGCAGCCTCACACCCTCGGCGGACCATTCGACGTTGAGCGCGGGTTCCCGAGACTGCACCGGTACCACGCAGCCAGCGGCATCCAGATGGCCGGCGCAGTGTCGGTCGTCAGCGCCCCGCCTACAGTTCCACCAATGAGGTGGTTCCCGTGGCGCAGAAGCGACCGTCCCGCGCCCGCGCCCGAACCGCCACCGCCGAGCCCCGCGGCCGTCCGCATCCTCGACCAACTCGTCGACCACCATCACGACGGCCCGCCGACGGCGATCGGGTGGTCCCTGCGTCACGAGGGGCCGCCGTGGGAGGCGTTGGAGGAACTTCGCCGGCTCGGCTACTGCGAGGTGACGCGCGACCAAGACATGGTCGAGGTGGATTTCACCGAGCTGGGGCGGCGTCTCTACGTGTGAAAATCGCGCCGCCCCGCACCTACTGATTCGTCGTCGGCGCCAGCACCTGCAGCCCAGTCAGGAGCAGGCCGGCGTCGCGCTGGTAGGTGGGGTTGTCGGGGTCTTTGGTCTGCACGGTGGCGGTGACGAGGTAGGGCTGGGTGCCGCTGGTGGTGAGGATCTGCAGTGCCTGGACGTGCTGGTCGGGTCCGGGTGCGCCCATGCTCGGGGTACGGAACTGGAGCTTCTCAGCGGGCAGGCCGCAGACGGTGACTGCTTCGGTGCTCATGTCTTTGGCGCCGGCGATGCGGGTGAGGTTCTGTTGGGCCTGGCCGTAGACGGTCTGCGCATCACCCGGCGGCGCGGCCTCGATGGTGATGACGATGTTGGGCGCGAACTGCTCGGCGATCAAAGATCGGTTGACCAGGGCGTATCGGATCAGTTCGCTGTCGAGCTGGGTGAACCGTGTCCAGCCTTGCGGCTCGGGCAGCCGCAGCTGCGGCTCAAGGGCGCTGCGGGCAGGCACGTCGACCATCGCCGATTCCGATGTGGCGCATGCGCTGTCGTCGCCGACGGGCGCCATGTTCGACCACGGTGACGCCGGGGCGGGCAGGGTCTTGTCGGCGAAAATGTTGCGCATCTCGTCGATGGTGAGCGGCTTCTCCTCGGTGCCGCACGCCACGGCTGTCGTCGCGGCGAGCGTCAGAATGGCAGCGGTGACCAGTTGGCGGAGAAGAGTTTTCGGACGGTTCATGGTGTCGGAACTCCATCTGCTTTCGTGGTGGGTTTGGACCGCAGCGCGGGTGGCGCGCCACAGGGACGCCCGGTCGGGAGGCGTGACGCTCGCGGGACGTGCTGCGAGTCTGCCTGGTTCCGAGCCTATGCCCGCCGGATGTGGGCGCTGTGCGCCAATTCGACGCCCGGCCGACCTGGCGGCTCAGGACGCTTGAACCCTCGGTTGTCGAGCAAGCGCGAAAGCGTCAGTGCGCGGGGCTGGCGGGCATGGCGCCGTCCTCGGACAGGCAGCCCGCTGTGGACTTGCGGGGACGGGGTTCTGGAACTGGGCGGCTGGCTGCTGGCGCAGCGGGTCGACACGCCCTTTCCGCGGACACCGCCGTGAAGGCCGATGAGAGAATCGAGAGCCATGACCTACCGTGACTTTGCAGGCGGAACAAAAGTGTTCGACAGGCGTGGACGCCGGGGGCTTCTCATCTTCGACGAAGAGCCGGGCAACCCGACAATCGGTGATTGCCGGGGTTGGATCGCCTACCAGATGTTCGGCGGCGGCGAATTCGAGCGCGTGAGCGAGATGACCACGTGGAAACATGCAGAGGCAGTCCTTGGACCCTTACATGCAAGCACATATCGGGGACCGAACATCCCTGCAAGCTACAAAGGTTCTGCGGCCGACCTTGATCTGATCATGGCCCGGCTGTCGAGTGCCGGCCTGGCGGGGTGAGTGACGTCGAAGTCGTCGGTGTCCCGTCTGATTTGCGCGAAGCAGCGCCGGGAACCCGCGTGCTGCCCAGCAGTACGGCTGTGCGCCGCGGCGTCCTCAGCCGTCGAACGCCAGCGCCAGCGTGAACAGTGTCATCGGCGCGAACGGCACCGAGGCGAGCACCACCAGCAGCACCGGGATCACCCGCCGGCTGGTGATCGCGGCTGTCCACGCACCGAGCGCGGCGATGATTCCGCCGATCACCGCGACCCGGTTGCCGACCACGGCAGTACCCGGTGGCGCGATGCCGTTCATGAGCTTGTCGGTCATGTCGGGGTCGCGCAGCACCGCCCAGATCAGCAGGTAGGCGATGGCCATCGCGGCGAGAGCGGTGATCGACAGCAGCACGGCGCGGTCTCGGGCCTGTTCCTGACTCATGGTTCCATCGTCAGTCAAAGCAGCGGCGTCACGAATCGGTAGAACTACTTGGATCCGTGCGAGCGGGGTCGATGTGGCGATGGCTCCCGATCGCCGCGGCGGCATGGCGGGCACAGTCCGGCGTAGACGATGAGCTGCTGGTCTTCGTCGGATGCCCAGGAGACGTGAACGTCGGGTTGATGTTGTCCGCACGCGTCGCAGAGTGTGGCGCTGTCGAACCGCTCCACCCGCAGCGCCTGTCGTTCGGCGCACTCCCAGCACGCGCGTGTGTGGTCCGGGTCCCAGCCGATCACCATCAGCGGGCGCGGGCCAAACGCCGCGTGAAGACAGGTGGATGGATCGATCTGTGTGGCGATGATGCGCGCATAGAGCCGGTATCCGAGGTCGGCTGCGGGGGGCTGGGTTTGGCTGATTGCGGTGCGCCATCGTGTGAATTCGGCGCGGGCTGTTCTCAGCTCCCAGTTGGGGTGTTCGCGGTTGGCAAGATGCTCGCGCAGCGTGCTGCGGTATCCCCGGAAGATTGTCTCGCCGTCGATCGGCTGCACACGAATTCCACCAGCGCCTCCAGCGCGTTCGGTGGGCGTGAGGCCCGAGAAGGGGCCTATGTAGAACCCTTGGCGCCGATACCAGTTGATGGATTCGCGGCGGTGGTTCTCGACGTTGCCGTAGAGGCCTACGTGTCGGCGCGGGAGGCGCCGCACCGTTTCTGCCAGTAGGGATCGCGCGATCCCGGCGCGGCGGTGCTTTTCGGCGACGGCGAGGGCGTGGATCTTCCACCACGGCACGATTGACGGGTCGAACGCTTGCCCGCGTTGCTCGCGCAGGACGCGCAGAGTCGTGGCGGTGGGCTGGCCGGCGCCGAGCACGCCGCAGACCTCCCCGTCGGGTGTGACGGCGACGAGAGTGCTGCGATCCTCTGCGATCCTCTGTGCCGCCGGCTGGCTGAGTCCTGTGTGCGCGGAGATCAGGAGGGCGGCGTCGGTGGTGTCGGCAGGTTGCACCTCATGCACCAAATATGTCTTCCCCACGGGTTCAGCTTTATCACGTGTTGCTGACATCCCGCCTCGGTCAGGCGTTGCCACCGCGGAGTGCGTCGCGTCGACTACGCACGAATTCGGTGAACCGAAACCTGCTTCCGCTGCGTCCAATCAAGCCAGCGTTCGTGGTGAGGTGCTCAGGAGTTGTTCGCCGCCGGTGGCTCAGCGGTTTTGGGCGTGCCGGCGGGACGGACGAGGACGGCTCCGGCGAGCAGGATCCCACCAATGATCAGTGCGGGGGTGCCCCACGCTTTCCGGAACGTGGCTGCGGACTTGCACTCACCCACGTGATCGGTCGGAGTCCGGTTACGCCAGCTCTCGGCGCTCTCTTTGTCCAGGAGCCGCGCATGGCTGAGTTCGATGGAGAACGGTTGGCTGCACCGCACCTCGCTGGATGTGGCTTCGTCATGGAGGTTGATCGGGAGCAGGAGGGCCAGCGCTCCGGCGATGAGGCCGACGGCACCCACCAGTCCGAGAAACGTCCGTAGCGGCATGTACTGCTCCTGTTCGGTTGGCTCAGCGGCGGCGTGAAGTATATGCAAGTGCGTCAGCACGGATCGCCGGTGCCTGGGCACCCGCGAGTTCGATCCACAGCGGCGCAGCCGCCAGCGACTGTCACGTCCGTTGTGCAGCAGCTCGGCCACGGCTTCGGCCCGCCGGGAATCGGTGCCCCACACTGTGGACACGGCCTGGCTGGCAGCGACGGCGACAGCAGCAGATCCACGAGCGCGAGTCCGAGCTGACCGATCCCGCCGAGTGTCGGACCAGTCGCGGTGGCTCGGCGCGGCGTGGCTATATGCATAGTGATCAGCTGGCCTGGCTGGCGGCGGCGCCGGCCGCCTGGATCTCGGTGGCCTCTTTGATCAGCGTCTGAGGTGACAGCCGCAGAGCCCGCGCAATGCTGACCATTTCCGGCACCCGGCAGGGCCGCTGACCCAGTTCGATGCGTGACATGACTTTGAGGTTCACCCCGGCTTTGTCGGCGAGCTTGTCGAGCTGCATCCGTGCGCCGGTACGCCGCCGGCGGATGGCTGCGCCGATCGCGACGTCGGTGACGGTGCTGCTGTAGCGCAGTGGCTCGGCAATGGTGCCGTTGGTGTTGTCGCCCATGACTCCTCCTCACATAGTTCTCTAAAATGGAGAATAGCAGGAGAAGTTGTGTGACGGTCTGGCGCTGCATCGCGCAAGCCGGATTCGGCGTGCCGGTGTTCATGCGTCTGGGTGCCGGTGACGCGGCCTTGCGTTGACTGGCCGGCCATGGCTGAATACCGTCGGCTGGCCTGTGTCAGTCGCGCGCTGCTGCCTGCGCCTCTGGGACGGACCGGCACCGTTCGTCACGGAGCACCACGTGCCACGCGTGTGCACGCCCAGCCGCGGCCTCGAATTGCGCCGTCGGGGCGCTGTACACGGCGGCCAGCGCCCGCGAGTACGCCTGCAACGCCTCGGTGTGGGATGCCGGAAGCTCCTCGATCGCCCGCAACGTCGCGAGGTATTCCGCGGTGAACTCCTGCAGTTCCTCGGGGACGTCGCTGTCGACGGTGTCGGTCCAGCGAGACAGCGCCGGTGCCGCATCGAACTCGGGGGCGTACCCGACCACGCCCAGGAAGTTGCCCATGCAGGCATGGATCTCGTCGGCTGCGACCTTGTCGTAGGTCGGGTTCTGGTCGCTGTAGCCGGCGCTATAAGCGAATCCGTGCTCGCGGATCAATCTGTGCTCGGTGAGCACCGCGCCGCGGTGGGCTCGCCGTTCCTCTCTGGCCGCAGCGAATTCGAAGAACCGGTAACTGCCCACCACCGCGCACACCCGTGGCCGCACGTCCGGGTCAACGTCGACGGCGGTCGCCCCGGGGAACAGCACCACCCGCAGATCGAACTCCGCGATCAGCCATGCCAACGCATCCGCCCGCAGAGTCTGACCGGCGGCACGCGCGTTGCGCTCGTGGCCGCTCAGCCAGTCGGTGTCCGGGCCGGCGTCACCGAACCCGACGGTGGAATCGGCGCCGATCACCGCAGGGGCGCAGCTGAACCGGCGGCTGCTGCTATTCATGCGCGCACCGTATCGATCGCAGACGACTCTCCGGACAGCTGCGGCAGACACGCCGAGGGACGCCGGCGCAGGCCGGGGCCCAGTCGCGCCCCAGCGGCGTGTTCTTTTGCCGATTGGCCACCCTCGGAGCCGACAAGGTCCCGCGAGCAGCTGCGGGCCGGACAAGCAAGGAGACATCAGGTGCCGTGGTATCTGACAACCCCACGCCAGATCAAGGGGTTCAAGCGCGAACTCAATCGCGTGGACGAGGCGCTCTCACGCCAGGACGTGCGCGGGCTCGGTTCGCCGCTGACCCGGCTTCGCGGCGGCATGAGCGTCGGCATGGTGTTCGGGGTGCTGATCCTGGTCGCAGCATTCGTCGCGTCGTTGATCAGTCCCAAGCCTGATGCCGGTGTCGCGTCGATCATGACCACCCGAAGCGGAGGCATGTTCGTTCAGTTCAACGGCCGCCTGCACCCGGTGACCAACCTCGCATCCGCGAGGTTGATCGTCGGCAACCCCGACGAAGCCAAAGTTGTCACCGACACCGCGCTACGCAGCATGCCGACCGGGCCCCTCATGGGGATTCCGAACGCGCCCAACCTGCTCACGCCGCGCACCGACGACACCGCGACATGGACGGTGTGCGACTGGCGCGACACCGCCGTCCCGCTGTCGCTGCTGCGTTCCGGCGACATCACCACCGCGGTGATCGCCGGCTCGGACATGCTCGACGGCGGAACCGATCTCGGTGACAACCGCGCAGTGTTGGTCAAGCCGGTGACCGACCCGTCCAAGCTGTGGTTGCTCTACCGCGACACGCGAGCCGAGGTTGGCCGCACCGACTACGCCGCGCAGGCAGCGCTCGGTCTGACCCCGGCGCTGATCGATACGGCGGTGACCGTCTCCTCGGCGCTGCTTGGAGCGATCAGCCCGTCACCGGTGCTCACCGCGCCGGCGCTCGTCGACCGCGGACAGCCCAGCCCCGTGGTAACCGGGTCGGCGATCGGAGACGTGCTGACCGTGGCCACTGCCTCCGGCGCTCGCTCGTTCTATCTGGTCGGATCCTCCGGGGTGCAGCAGGTCTCCCCGGTGCTGGCCCAGATGATGATCAACACCGGCTCGGCACAGCGGCTCGTCGACGATCCGGCCACGGTACAGGCTCAGCCGCACGTGACCATCGTCGATGATTCCCGTTTCCCGTCGGCGGTGCCGACCATGATCGCCGAGCCGGCACTGTGCTGGAGCTGGGCGAAATCCCGTGGCGAACTGACTGCTTCGACGCGGATCTTCACCAACGCGCGGATGCCGCTGACCGAAGCGGGACGCGCGTCGGCGGTGAACCTGCTTCCCAACGACGGAACCGCTGAACAGGCCTCAGATTCGATCACGTTGCCCGGGTTCGGCTGGTATGCCCGCACCACCGGTGATGCCACCGATTCCGTGGCAGCCGAGCAGCTGATGTGGATCGATCCGAACGGCACCCGGTACCCGATAGATGCGGTGGTCGGATCTTCGGCCGGTGAGGTGTCCTATGACCCCACGGTCAAGGCGCTGGGATTCGACACCATCGCACCAACCCCGATCCCGTGGGCAGTGGCCAAGCTTTACGCACCGGGAGCCACCTTGTCGATCAAGAACGCACAGGTGATGCAGGGAACGCTTGTACCGCACTCACAGGTGCCCAATCCTCCGACCAGTAAAGGTCAGCGGCCACCCGAGCCCGACTCGCAACCGAGCGACGAGCCGGTCACCGAAGCCGACCCCGAAGCCGACCCCGAAGCCGATCTCGCCGCCGAGCCCGGCGCCTGATCCCCACTGAAAGGACTCATCTGATGTTTTCGATTTTCCGGGCGCCGCCCCGGCCGGCGGTGTCGCTGGCGCCGACCGGTGTGCAGATCAAAGAACCGCTGGCCGCGCCGCAGCCGGACCGCCGGCCGTTGTGGATGAAGGCGTTGCCGTTCGTGATGATCCTGGCGATGCTCGGCATGTTCGTCATGTTCGCGCTTCTGGGCGCCCGCGCGCTCACCTCGATGCTGTTCACGATGCCGATGATGTTGATGATGCTGGTCATGATGCTCACGCAGATGCGCGGGCAGAATTCCACCAACAACGACATCGAGCAGGAGATCGAAGAGTACGACCTGGAGCTGCGGGAGCAGCGCGCCGAGGTCTACGAGCAGGGCCGGGCAATGCACGATCTGCGTACCGCCTGTTTCCCGCATCCGGGGGATCTTCTGTCACTGGTGGGCACCGACGACATGTGGCAGGCCGACCCGAACCCGGAAATCGGCAGAGTGGTTGCCCCCGAAGACGAAACCGACCCCGACGTCCGGAATCTGACGTCCAACCCGTATCTGCGGGCGCGAATCGGCATCGGGATGGCGCCGCTGTATCCGAAGCTGATCCCCGCTCCCGATGTGGTTCCCGAAATGCTGGAACCCACCACGATGGTGCGCTACGAGCGGGCGATGCAGACGCTGTCGGTGGTGGCCAACCTGCCGATCGACGTCCGCCTCAACGAGTTCCCGGCCTATGCGCTGCGCGGCGAGGAATCCGCCGACCGCGGTGGTCTGGTCCGGGCAATGCTGATGTCATTGGCGTTCAACCACAAGCCAAGCGACCTGAACATCGGGGTGGTCACCGAGGATCCGCAGGAGTGGGAATGGTTGAAGTGGCTGGCCCACAACGAGGATGTGACCAAAGTCGAGAAGGGACTGGGCGCGCGGCAGCTGAGTTGGCGCAGCCTCGATGAGTTCGCGGTACGCCATGCCGCCCAGATCGAGCGGATGCGGGACCCCGCCGAGGGCGCCAAGCCCCCGCATCTGCTGCTGATCATTGACACCCCCAACGCGGTCGTGTCATGGCCGGCGAACATGGCCGGCGGTGTGACGGGAATGACCTGGCTGGTGGTTCGGTACGGCACCGATCTGGTCTCTGATCTCAAGAGCCGCATCCTGCTGCGCGACGGTCGGGTCTCCACGGTGGAGGACTTCGATGCCGCTGCAGCCGATTCGGTGTCGGTCGTCGCAGCGGAGACGTTCGCCCGGGCGATGTACATGTTCCGGCCGCGCAACTACGGTGTCGGCGGCGCGGTGGTCGATGACACACCTGAGCACATCGCGGACTTCTTCGAGGCGCTGCAGATCGGTGACATCGAGACTCACGACGTCATCGAGGTCTGGAAGCGCAACGCCTTCACTGATGAGATCAAAGTGCCGTTCGGCTATCAGCGTGCCGGGGATGTGCTGACCCCGGAGCTGAGCTACGTGAACTTCTATGAGGAGAACCGCAGCGGCAACGGTCCCCACGGCGCCGTGGCTGGGCGCACCGGTTCGGGTAAGTCGTATTTCCTGCGCGCCATCGTGCTGGCGCTGGTGGCCATCTACGGTCCGGACAAGGTGGCGCTGATCCTGGCCGACTTCAAAGGTGGTGCGACGTTCCTGGGGATGGAGAACCTGCCACACACGGTGGCGTCGATCTCCAATCTGGAGAACGCCATGGAGCTGGTGGACCGGCTCGGCGCGGTGATCAACGGTGAGGTGGACCGTCGCGAAGAGTTCATCACGACCCAGAGGCGGTGCAAGGACATCTTCGAGTATCGCGAACAGCAGCAGAAGCACCCCAACGATCCGGACTGGCCTTCACTGCCTGATCTGATCGTCATCATCGACGAGTTCGGCGAATTTCTCAAAGACCGGCCGGGCTACCTCGAGCTGCTGACCCGCGTCGGTCGCGTCGGCCGCTCGCTGGGCATGCACCTGGTGATGTGCAGCCAGTTCATCGACAAGTCGGTGCTCGGTGATCTTTTCGAACACCTGAGCTTCCGGTACTCGCTTTCGGTCAACTCCCCGCAGCACTCGATCGCGATGATCGGCACCGACGCAGCGGCCACGATGGTCGGCGGCAAGCTCAAAGGCAAGATCCTGCGCAAGTTTTCCTCCGACCACGGCCCAGTGGAAGTGGCCGCGTTCCACCACGAAGCTCCCTACATCCGGCGCACCGTGATCGAACGGGCCCGGACCGTCAACGACAGCCACGACGTGGTGGCGGATCCGGTGGTTCCGTTCACGCTGTTCACCGAGCGCGGCTTCACCCCCGTGATCGAGGGCGAGGTAGTCGAGACGCGTGAGGAGCAGCTGGGCGAGAAGATGGCCGATGTGCTCCTGGAGAAGGTGTCGCGGCTGCGTGACATGCGGACTCTGGATCTGTGGAAGCCTTCACTGCGGGAACCGCTGAGCCTTCCGACGCTGGGTGGACTGCAGCGCCAGCAGCAGGGGCTGCGTATCCGTATCGGCGACCTCGACGCCCCCGAGAAGCACACCCGCCTTCCGTGGATGATCGACTTCGGTGGCAGCGTGGCGCATCAGGTGATCGCCGGGGCCGGCAAGTCCGGGCGCACCACGCTGCTGCAGACGCTGGTGATCTGCGGCTGTGTTCAGCACGGCCCGTCGCGGCTGGCGTTCATGCTGGCGGACTACGGCACCGGCAAACTGGGGGAGGTCCGCAACAGCCCGAACGTGGCGGCATACGCTCGTCCCGGTGACGGCGAAACGGTGGCGCGGATCCTTGGCGAATCGCAGCGGCTGATCGATCTGCGCCGCGAGGTCATGGTGGACCGCGAAGTCCCGTCCATGGACGCGTATCTGGCGTCCAAAGATCAGGACCCGGTGCCTGGCGATCCGTACGGCTACGTGATTGTTGCCATCGACGGCATCGGCGAGTTCCTCGGCGAGGATCGCCAGGAACGGGCCAAGCTGCTGCGCCCGATTCTCGACGGCGGTGGCGCGGTCGGGGTGCATCTGGTCTACACCGCCGACTCACAGGGCTCGGCCAACGCCGGCAACGTGACGCATTACTCGGTGGAGGTCAAAGGCGGAGTGCAGCTCCCCTCAACCGATTACTCCGGCGCCAAGGTGCCGCCGGAGGTGCGCATGACACTGGCCGACCGTATCCCGCTGGATCAGCCGGGGCGGTCGTTCGATGCGGCCACTTCGCTGCAGGCGCGCACGGTTGTCCCGATCAACCGGGCGATCGAGCCGGACCGCGAGGACAAAGGCATGCCGGTGTTCGATGTGGTCGATCACGGTGAGGAGATCCGCATGCTGTGCGGGGACCTCGCAGCCGTTTACGCCGAGGAGAAGGTGCCCGCGGTGCTGCCGGCGGATGCGGTGATCGATTACGAGACGATCTGGTCGGTGTTCGAGCCGATGGTCGATTTCGGTCGGCATCCGGCACGCACCATCATGCCGTTGGGTAGCCGCATGGACACCTTGGCCTTGGCGCCGGTGCCGAATTTCTCTCAGAACCTGCTGGTGTACGGAGAGAAGGAGTCGGGCAAGAGCAATGTGCTGCGCTCGGTCATGGAATCCGTGATGCGTCAGTTCGCTCCCAAGGATGCGGTGATCATCGTCATCGATCCCCTGCGTCAGATGCTCGGCGAACGCGACCGCCTCTACGAGCGCGGGTACATGCAACGCGCCAAGTTCGTCGACAAGGTGGATTCCAGCGGCGCAACGGTTCTCGACGCCGACGGTAAGCCGGTGCAGGTGCGCAAGCGTCCGCCCGGGTATGTCGCCAGCCGCGAGGACATTGATGCAGTCGCCGAGATGCTGGTGCGGTTGATGGTTTCGCGCCGTCCCGGTGACGACGCGACCTCCGATCAGCTGCGCAACCGGACGTACTTCACCGGTCCGGAGGTCTACGTGTTCATCGACAACTTCGCCTCCATCGC
This sequence comes from Mycolicibacterium mageritense, assembly GCF_010727475.1. Lineage (NCBI taxonomy): Bacteria > Bacillati > Actinomycetota > Actinomycetes > Mycobacteriales > Mycobacteriaceae > Mycobacterium > Mycolicibacterium mageritense. The sequence goes on along the minus strand of NZ_AP022567.1, from coordinate 6,965,901 downwards.
CAGCGGCTACGCGGCCAAGACGGCGTTCGACGAAGTGGAGGTCGGCGGAGAATCGGTGAGCAGGCTGCTGGCGACCGGCACCGATCTCGGTGTTCACTTCATCCTCTCGGACGGCACCGGGTTCGCCGATCGGGTGAAAGCCTCGGCACTGCTGCTCGCGCTGCGGGAGTCGCTGATGGCGCCGATCCTGCAGCTGGCCGGCGCTCCGGCCTCGGGTCTGCCCGTCGCGCAGGCATTTCACCTCAAACCGGCACGGTGGCGCGCCGGTCAGGGCCGCCTGATTGTGGACGCCGAAGACCACGTGATGGTGCAGACCGCACACATTGATGTCGATGCGGTCGCCGCCCGGTTCAACGACGTGCCCGCGGCGGGATAGGGATCCACGCCACCCGCAAAGACTCAGCGCCCGTCCCGGAGTCCGGGGCGGGCGCTGATCGTTGTGGTCTCAGAAACTCAGCACTGACCGTGAAAGCGCTCCATCACAGCTTTCTCCGGGGCCGTGACGCTGAGGCGGTATTTGTTCTTCACCATGACCTGACGTTTGACGTAGGTGCACTGGAACGCGGGGTTGGGCGGCAGCCACTCGTCAGCTGCTTTGGCACCCTTGCCCATGTTGGCTGGCCCGTCGACCGCCAAGAGGTTGAGCGGGTCGTTGGCGATCTGCTTGAGCGCGGGCAGGTCCCACGTCCACGCCCCGGACACCCAGCTGTTGGCCAGGGCCACGATGTGATCGACCTGTACCGCCGCTGAGGTGTCTTTCCCGCGCATGAAGCCGATGATCTCCGCGGTGTAGGGATCGACCAATGTTCCAGAGGCGACCTTGCACCCGTCGAGTGTGGTCACCGCGGTCAAGTCGCGGGCGAGGATGTCGTTCCTCGTGTCGCAGTTGTTATTCCCGCCCTCGACATCGACGTCATCGGTCCACGCCTGACCGAACCGTACGCGGGCGTAGCCGTTCATGGATGCCTGCGGGGCGACCACGAGGGTGGACGGGTCGGGGCTGGGGGTACTTGTTCCGCCTAAAGCCATCGGCGCGCCGGCGGAGCCGGGCGGAACTGCGTTGCCGGCCGGTTCCTGTTCATCTCCACTGCCTGCGATCCATTCGCGGGTTGCTGAGATGGCCGGCCCGATCACCGGAACCGCAGTGCCGGCCAGTGATCCGAGCAGCACGACGGCGGTCACGACCATGATCAACCCGATCAACGCCAGCTGCAGCAGGGTAGAGACGATGCCGGAGGTCTTATTCGTTGTTCCCATGGCCGCGCAGTGTGGCCGCCGCTGCCGTTGCGGCCCTTCCGCGGCGCGACAGCGGCCGCGCTCGGGAACTGTCACGTCCCCGTCATTCGGCATCCAGCCGCGGCACCGTTTTCGGGTCGTGCGCGCAGCACGTTCGCCGGGCGGCCGCTCCCCGGTGGTGGGTCTGTATACCGCCGGGGATGCCCGTCTGCGCATTCGGAAGCGTCACCGGGGCACGGCGGTGAGCTGCTTGTATGCGCTGTACGGCGGCACTGATAGCGATTTTGAGGACTACTTTGAGGCACTGATTTAGTACGGTTTTGAGTGCCTGTTTGAGCGAAGTTCTGAGTGCCGGTTGGAGCGCGGGTTGGAGCATCGCGGCGCCGGCAGGTGTCGGGCCCGTACGCACGCACGTTGGCGACGCAAGGCCCGGTGACGGAGCCCGGCGGGAACCGGTCGGTGGATAGCGGCTCGTGTGGGGTGCTCTTGAGCTCGCTTTTGACTGCTGCACACCGTGTGAGGGCGCCGGCGCGGGGGCAGTCGCGCCGCAGACCCGCGGCGGTCCCGCGCCGGTCCTAGATTGCGCGCACCGCGGGCACACGAGCACCGCGGCGTCGGCGGTCTCGCGCAGTGCAGCCGCCGCACACTCCGCAGCAACCGAAAGGTGGTCCGGCGATGACAGCCGTGATCGACAACAAGGCGTTCGTCAAAGGTCTGTCAGCAGCGAAAGTGATGGCCTTCGCCGGCAAGGACGACCCCACGCACGCCGCCGTGCTGCTCGGCACCGCACGCGTGGAGACAGCCGAGGTCGGCTCACAGAACTCGTTGGCGTTCCTCGCTTCTGACGGCATCAGTCCGGGACAGGCGATATTCGAATGCGACGGCGACCTGCCGCTGGTGAAGTTCTCACTCGACCAGGCCAACCAGTTGCTGTCGGCGGCCCGGGGTGCGGCTTCCGCCGTGAAGAAAAAGGACAAGGAGGCCTCCACCGAGGTGGAGCTGTCGGTGGTCGATGAGGGATCGACGCTGCTGATGCGCACCCTGACCGACGGCGCACTGGGCGAGGCGGACTCCCGCCACTACATCCCGCTGCAGGATGCCGACGACTTCCCGATCCGTTCGGTGCTCAAGACGTTGCAGGCCAAAGGTGCCCGCGAGATTCTGGGTGCGCGCGGCGCTGGGGACGATATGAGCAATGCCCCGCTCAAGGTGGGGAAGGTGCAGGCGTTCACCGCCGAGACCATCAAGAAAGTCGGTGCGATCGCGGCGGTCTTCAAGGAGCCCGTGGAGATCTACACCCGCGCGCATCCGGCCTCGATCGTGACCGTCACATGTGCGGGTGTGTTCCGCGCGGTGCTTGCGGCGCACGCCTACCACCCGGATCTCGACGTCGAGGACCCCGAGGTCGCGGTGGCCACCACGCTCGGGGACAGCGGCGGAGCAGGCGCTGGCGCGGACCTCGCCGACGACGAGGACGAGGGACCGACCGTCGGTGCGACCGGGGGTGAGGGCGGCACAGATGGCGACGCGCTGTCCGAGAACGGCGCGGCGTGAGTATCACCGCGCTGCAGCATGCGTTGGACCAGTACAGCGTCGCTTGCTGGTTTGACCGGCTCCCCAGCCATGAGCGGTTCTGGGAGAACCGTACCGGCCACGAGGCGGTGCGATTGCAGGCGAGGGACCGAGCGATCGCCGCGGGCGCCAGCACGGACCAGCTGACAGACTGCGACCGCTACGCCGCCGAACTGATCGCCGATCACCGGTCACCGCTGGGGCTGGCCGGGCGCTCCTGGGATCAGTTCACCGCGGACCAGAGGGCACAGCTGTGATGGGCCTGGACGTCAATGCCACCAGTGTCGGCGATCGGATCCGCGACGACCGGGGCAAGGTGCTCACCGTGCACGAGATCCGGCCGGCTGACACACGCGACGATCCGTCCGCCGGACCGATTGTCTGCGCCGAGTTCGACCACGGACACGGCGTATGCATCGACGCTGCGACCGCACACCGCTACGAACCGGCCTGACCGGTGCGTCCCCGTCGCGGTGTCACGTCCTGATCCGCGGCCGGCTACCACCCCCCGCACACATCAACCACTGCTGGCCTCAACGTCGAAACTTCGAACGTTGCATAGACACTAAGGACCGCACATGAGCTTCACCCATGAGATCGGCGACCTCTTCGCCCACCCGGCTGAGGCCATCGCGCACGGCGTCAACTGCAAAGGCGTCGCCGGTGCTGGCGTGGCAGCTGTGATGAAGTTGCAACACCCCAACGCAATTCACCAGTACCAGGTACTCGCCCGGCGCGGTGACTTACCGCCGGGCGGAGCGATGATCTGCACGCAAGGGCCGGGGGACAAGACGATTATCCACTGCGCCAGCCAGGATCATCCCGGGCCCAACGCGACCGAGGAGTGGCTGCGGTCGTCACTGACTGTTGGCCTGGAACTGGCTGTCGGGCACGGCATCCGGTCGGTGGCGGTTCCGCTGATAGGCGGAGGTATCGGTGGACTGGACCCCGCAAGGGCGGTCGCGATCATCCGCGAGGTGTCCGAGGAGTCACCGGTGGCCGTGACGCTGGTGACGCTGGCCTAGTCGCCGCGACACGCCGAAGCGCAGCCTGTTGCATGCGCCGTTGCTTGTCGGGGATGCCGAGTACAACTTCACCCATCCGGTGCGGGTGAGTTCCGCAGCCTGTGAGCGGGGAAGCTCACCGGTTACGCATCCGCACCGGATCAGCAACAGCAACTGAAACAGCAACAGCAACAGCAACAGAAACGAGACTGACATGACCGCCCCCGCTCCCGTCGCACCCGCCCCGGTCCCCGTGGCTGCTCCCGCTCCCGTGGCCGCTCCCGCTCCGGTTGCCGCTCCCGCTCCCGCTCCCGTGGCGGCTCCGGCTCCGGTTGCCGCTCCCGCGCCGGCCGCGCAGTTCCCGGTCGCACAGGCCCCGGTCGCACAGTTCCCGGTGGCCCAGCCCGCCGCAGCGCCCGTCGCCCAGGCGCCGGTCGCCAACGGGAATCTGGTCCCGTCGGCGGCGCCGGCCATCGGCACCATCCCGACCGGCTCCGGCGGAGGGCTCCCCGTCGAGGGTCACCTTCGTTTCACAGAGTCGTTGGCGTTGGGTGTCGTCGAGTCCACCGTGTGTTGGCATGCGCGCGATGATGGCAGCAGCAGCGCGGGAATCGGGTGCCCGGCACGGAGGCACCGTGTCCGCGTGTCTCGTGCAGGATCCGCGGCCGACGCCGCTGCGCACCGCCTATGGAGCGAATGTGAATTCGACGCAGCTGATACTTGTCACCGTTCCGCCGTTTGCAGCCGAGCTGGCAGCTTCGACGATCTGCATCGCGCGCTGCTCAGCTCCGGCTGAATCCCATGCCTTTACCACGAGTGTCACGATATGGTCTCTCCCTGTGGCTGAGTCGATGACCGCGTCAACGTGCGGGTCGATGCCTGGACCTGCGGCGGACCTGCTGGCGAGTGACCCCAACTGGCGCACGAATTCCTCGAGGTTTGTGACGTCGCACAGCATCTTCGCGCGCCACAGTGGTGCACCCGGGGCGTGCAGAGCACGGTTGTGAAAATCGCGCCAACGCAACCCGTTCTCGATCACGCCACTGCGCGAGCCATTTGTGCGGTGAGTGATCGATCGAGGAACGCCGCAGGCCGAGACGAACTCGTCGATGTCGAAGTTGGGATCGGAATACGCGAGAACCTGCCCCACTACCCACGCAACGTTGGTTCGCAACCGGTCAGTTTCAACGTCTTCGAGTCGGCTGGGACTGGGGCGGCTATCAAAACTGCGCTGGTGTCCTGCACGGTCTAGTCGATACGGTGCGTCTGACCAGTCGTGGTCAGCGATTTCGGCGGCAAACTCGCGCGCAAGACGGCTCAACATCAGGCCGCCTATAGACCGAGTCACTGCCCTCTCCCTAATGAGGTGGCACAGGTGACTCCGTGCGGTACTCAGCTTATCTCGATGAACGGGATTGAGTCGCAGCTGCGGGCACCGGATAGCTGACAATCACAGCCCCATGCCGTGGGTCAATTGATGGGTGCGCTCGTAGACGGTGCAACGTAGCGTCCCCGACAACCCACCAAACAGGCGAGAGGACACGATGATGGCAAACGAGCACTGGAAGACAATCGGGACCACCGCGTTGGCTCCGGGGATGCATGTCTACGTTCACCCGGACCATCCCCGGCCGGTGGTCGCGCTACTGCACCAGCACCACCGCGAGAATCCCGAGAGAGAACGTGTTGTTCCTGGCTACCTTGACATGAACGTGGAAGTGCAGCCGGTCCCGGAGCTGACGGGGATGGTCGCAATGGAATCTCCGTGGGCACCAGCCGAATCCGCGCCACCGGCGGCCCAAGAACCCGAGTCACTGATCCTGCCCGCTCCTGCGGGCCTGACTGCCACCTCGAAGGACGGTGACAGCCTTCCCATCGTCGCATTCGAGGTCCGCGCGCCCGGGAACGCCAACAGCCTCGTTCCACTGGTGCTCTCCTCTAGCGGCTCTGTCGGGCGCCTCTTGGCCGACGCTGAGACGGTGTCGGCGGACTGGATCGCGGATCCTGAGTAGCGCAGCAACCCGATCAACGAACACGGGGATCGGGTTGCTGCAACCGTTCGCGCCGGACCAGCTATAGCCGATCCGTTAGCCGTTCTGCCACTTCCCAACTGATGCCCCTCGCAGCTGTCAATCGCGCCACGCTGTCGGCGATGCTGTTCTGGTTCGGCCCAGCTCGCAGAAACCGCACGGGAGGTTGGGACTGCGAGGGTTGGTGTCGGGGCAGGTAGACTCCGCCGATCCGGCTCACGGCAGGATGATCAGTGCTTCGGCCTCGGCTCGTGTCCAGTGGCGTGGGGGAGCTTCGCCCGTGAACGTCACCTCGTCCCACTCGATGGTGAAAATGCCCGGGCGCATCCCGTGGTCGAGCCAGTCGACGACGGCGCCGATCGCACCGTCGGCCGTCTTGACCACATTGCCGAGTTCGACCATGGCGCTTTACCGTTCGACTGAGTAGATGCGGGTGTAGCTGAACCGTTCGAGGTTCTGCTGCGATTTGATGGCGGCGAGCTGGCCGGCGGATTCACCGTCGGCGATGATCCCGTACAGACGCAGTCGCCCATAGGCGTCGTAGCCGGGCTCGGCCAGGATCGCAGTGGCCTCCTCGTAGGTCAGGGTCTTCTCGACGCCCTCACCGATGATCGACATCAGCAGTTCTCCTCCATCCAGCCCCGAGCGGTGATCAGACCCAGCGGGCCGTCAGCCACCGTCTCATCGGGTTTTCCGTAGTTCTTCACGACACACGTCGCGGTGTTCAGTGGTGTCCACGCGATCAGGATCTCGACGCCCTCGCGGCCGTAGATGACCTGCTCCCGGTCTTCGAAGCACGGAGTCACAGAGACGGTGGTCCACCCGTGTTGTGCGGCGACCTGTTCGAGCACCGCGCGTCCGTTGTAGGTCATGCCGGGAATCGTGTCAGTGGCACACAGTGCAGCGGGTACGCGGCGCGATCCACGATGGCCACCGGGTACTCCGGCCCATCCGTCCGCATCGTTCGGTCGGTGTCACGTCCTGCGGACGTCCCGGCTGGACAGTGCGCGCCGCACCTCGCGAGACCTGCTTGTTCTGGCCTACGGTCGGCGCCATGGCACACGACATCACCGTCAGCTTGACCCTGTCCGACAACGGCGACGCAGCTCAGCTGGTCGGTGAGGTGGCCGCAGGCAAGCGTGCGTCCGTCGACTTGGAGGGCACTGACCGCCGGTCCGGGACGCCGGTAACGGTCCGCGTCTACCCCTGATTCACGAGAGGCATTCGGATGGCATCGATCACGATGACGCTGCGCTATCGCGCCGACACGTCGAAGTACCCCGCTCATGTCCAGACGCAAGCCCAGGCCGCCCAGCATGACATCGACAACTACGCGAACGGTGAGATCAGCCTCGCTGAGCTGTTCGACACAGTCGGCGAGGATCAGCTGACGTTCGTCGCGGGGGACTGAACGACTGCATGATCGAGTTCCTGCTGCACCCGGTGGTGCCGCTATCGCTACTGGTGGTGTGGGCGGTATGGGCGCACAACCACCGCAAGACGCCGCCGGTGTTGCCGAAGATGGATCGCGGCCGGGCGAGGCCCGGTGACTTGTCCGCCGGCGGGTCGTCCGCGACGTCGAAGACTGAACAGCGAGTGCGAAAGGTGCTGGAGGACGCGGGATATGCGACGTACCCGCAGGGAACGATGATGTGTATGGGACGTGACAGCGCCGGCAAGAACCGGTTCTTCACCCCCGACATCCTGATCCGTCGACCGTTCGCTGCTGTCGAGGTCGATCCGGACCACTGGCACGGCACACCGGACAAGATCGCTGAGGACATCATGCGCAACCGGTTCTACGCTGCGCGGGGTCTGCGCGTGGTGCGGGTGCGCATCGACGGCACGCAGGCGCTGAGCCCCAACGACGTGGTGATTGCGCAGTCCGATTTCGATCCGGCCCGCGATGGGACAGCGGTGCTGCGCGCGGTCGCTGGCGCGCGGATGCTGCCGCCGACGTTCTGGACAGTTCCGGCGGTGCGGCCGTGACCCGCGATCCGCAGCTGCGACTGTGTTCAGCTTGCCGCGCGCCGGGCCCGCACTATTACCCGCCAGATCCGGACTTTCCGCTACCCGTTGTGTGGCTGTGCGATTCGTGCGTGGACCCGGAGGTGGTGCGGGCCCGGTTGATGAGGAAGCCGCGCGAGGCCGTGAGACTTTCCGGGTCCATGCAACGAATCGACGATCAGCGACGGTAGACCGCGGAGTACCAGGTTGTGCAGCCTTCCACGTACATGCCGACCTCGCCGAGAGCGTTCTGCAGGGCTTCGTGCGACTGGTGGTCGCCGTAGTCGAGGTTGAACGCCCGCGCATGGTCGCCGCCGTCATGGGTGACGACCAGGAGCGATTTCGTGCCGTAGTCCTCGCCGCGATCGGCCCACTGCTCAGGGGTGTAGAACCGTCCACCGCCGCCGTGCTCCATCAGGTCGTGTTTGTCGAGAAACGCGCGGATCGTCTCCGCCGCGGTGCGGCCGGTGCCGCGCAGGTCATCGGGGATCGGCCACAGGGTCTCGGCTGCTGTGCTCATCAGATGTCTCCTCGGATATTGGTCGGCCGGCGTCGGTGTCCGGTGCCGTCACCGTGCCGCGAGGGCGGAAGCGGCGACCGTCGCGGCGCGTGCGCGCCCCACTCGCAGGCAGGGGACCGGCGCAGGCACAGTCGCGCTGCCATCAGCTGACGAGAGGAACCACCGCCATGGGCAGCCCCAACCACGAACAGCAGCGCATCGACGTGCTCAACGCCGCCCGCGAAGGCCGCGCTACCTATCTGCCGGCCGGTGCGCGCGACAACTCCACCGCTCAGGTGTTCATCGACGGTCAACTGATCGGGCAGGCGTCCACGCTGATGCACTTCGTGCGCGAGGATCCGGACAACACGACGCGGTTCGGGGAGCGCAAGTTGATCCCCGGGTACGACCACCAGATCCCGGAACAGCTGCGCTAACCCACCATTCTTTTGAACGCGAATCGGCCCCGACACCGTCACTGGTTGTCGAGGCCGCCTGCTGTCCAGGACCCGCGGGCTGCTGTCACGTTGCTGCGAAGCGGAATCCGTCGCCGTCGGGGATCCACTGACCCGACGGGTACCCGTGATCGGCGACCAGTGAAGCCAGCGCCGGCCCGGTCACAGCATCCGTGGCACCGCCCAGTCGCACCAGCACGGTGCCCTTGTCGTCGACCACTTGCCAGTTCCATTCGGCGTCGCCGGTCGGTTCCAGTCGTGCGTGCATTCTCGTCTCCTCATGGGCGTGGTTCGACCGGTGTACCAGTGCGTGCCCGCAACGTCCGCCCGAGCCGCGCCATGCCCCTGATCTCGCAGGGACCGCTGTGATGCTGCTGGCCACAACGAGGAAGGACACCCCAGGTGAGTGTGCAGCAGGCCCTTGAAGAATTGACCGCGGTGCAGGCGCGCTATGTCCGGTTCGGCGCGTGCGACACCGAGCCGCGCGGCGTGGTGGCAGAGCTGCTGGAGTCGGTGCGTCGCGGCGATGTTCCCGCGGTTCCCACCACCGCGGCGGGATGGCAGCTGTTCAGCGAAATGGCCGGTAGCGAGACGGCAGCTGCGGCACTGCACGCCGCCGGGGCCGCTCTGGTGGAAGCGGCCAAAAGCGATGCGGCCGGGCTCGCGCGTTACCTCGCCAGCGGCGGACTCTGAGCCGGAATCAAGTCCTGTCCGCGTCGATTACCTCGGTGAGTGCGCGGTGGTACAGCTCCACGTTGATGCGGGCGTGCTCAAACTGGGTCATCGCTGCTGCGAGTGTCGTCTGTCCGGATCCCGAGCCATATCGCGATGCGGCGGTGAAGTCGATGCCCAGCGGTTCGGTGGGGTGCTCGCGAGCTTCGGTGATGTCGTTGCGCACCGCCTCGAGTTCGAGGAGCACCCGGTCGAGCATCTTGGCGGCCTGCTGTAGGTGCCTGTCGCGGTGTTGTTCCAGCAGTGCCCGGCATTGTGCCCAGGTCGGCACGGCGTCGTCGGGGATCAATGGATGGCCCTGCGGTGTGCGCTCGGCGGGCAGCAGTCCGTCGGCCACCAGAAACTGCAGTGTGCGCACTTTAATCCCGCACCGTTTCGACACCTCGGAGAGTTTCAACGGCTCGCCCATCCTCTATTCCCCCCTTCGCGTCCGAGCCTCGACGGTAGCGCGGCAAGCCGCAGCGTCGGCACGTCCGGCGAACCGGCCCGCAGCTGTGGGTGTAGTCGTCGGCGGACGTCCGGCGGCCCGGTGCCGGCACGCACCGAAACGGTCCTAGCGTCAAGCACGCAGACGTGACACGCTGAATCGGGCCCGTCGTTTGTCGGCGCAGTTCAGAAGCCATTATGCGCTCGGTTAGAGTGACACATCGGTGACACTCAACAGCTATTCCGATAGCGATCTGAACGAGCATTTTCCCAGTTCAGCGTCGTTGGCTCAGTTGTAGCGAGCTGGGAAAACAGTGCTCTACACTCCTGGGGGTCAAGTGGTCGCAGGTTCAAATCCTGTCAGCCCGACCATCGAAAAACTCGCCGGCGACGCCGAGCGAGTTTTTTTGATGCTCGGGGGACATGATGCGGCGACTTCATACCACTGCGGCATGTGACCGTCGGCTCCTCAGAAATGGGTTTCCGCGCCGAGACGATAGCGTCCCGGGGAGTGGTGGACTTCGGATCTGGCGTGGTTCACGCGTTGTGATCAACGAGTCATGGTGAACGCTAGGCGATTTGGTGTTGTTTGGCAAGTGCTGCCGCGGCGTGTTTGGCGGCGATCACGGCGCGTAGTTCGTCCATGGAGACATCGGAGAGGTAGCGGCGGGTGACCTGCCACTCGTCGTGGGATTCGATGACCACCGCGGTGGCCAGGCGAAGGAACGCCGCCGGATTGGGGAAGATCTCACGACATCGGCCCGACGCTTGATCTCTTTATTCAGACGCTCTATCGGATTATTCGACCAGATCTTCTGCCAATGCGCCTTCGGGAACGCAGTGAACGCCAACACGTCGGTCTTGGCCTCGCCCATCATCGCGGCCACCTTCGGGAACGACGCGGCCAGGGTGTCGGCGACCCGGTCCCACTGCGCGGCGACCTCGTCGGGTTCGGTGTGAGCGAAGATGGTCTTGACCGCCGCGGTAACCGCCGGGGCGTGTTTGGCCGATACCGCGGTATGCAGGTTCCGCATGAAATGCACCCGGCACCGCTGCCACGATGAGTTCGTGAACTGCTGTGCCACAGCGACTTTCAACCCAGCGTGCGCATCGGAGATGACCAGGTGCACCCCCCGATAGGCCGCGCGCCTTAAGCGAGGCGAGGAACTCGCGCCAGAACTCGAACGACTCGCTGTCACCGACCGCGGTGCCCAGCACCTCACGGGTGCCGTCGATCGACACGCCGGTCGCGACCACCAGGGCCTGGGAGACCACGTGCGCCCCCACGCGGACCTTGCAGAAGGTGGCATCGCAGAACACGTAGGGGAAGCTGGTGTGGGTCAGCGAGCGTTCCCGAAACGCTGTGATCTCGCGGTCCAGGCCGGCGCAGATCCGCGACACCTCCGACTTGGACACCCCGGTCTGCACGCCCATCGCCGTCACCAGGTCATCGACGCTGCGGGTGGACACCCCGTGCACGTAGGCCTCCATGATGACCGCGTGCAGCGCCTTGTCGATACGCCGGCGGGGTTCCAGCAGCGACGGGAAGAACGATCCCGCCCGTAGCTTGGGGATCTGCACCTCGATGTCCCCGGCGGTCGTGGAGACGGTCTTGGGGCGGTGCCCGTTGCGGTGCACCGTGCGGCCGTCGCTGCGTTCGTAACGGCCCGCGCCGATCGCCGCGGTGGCCTCGGCCTCGATGAGCTGCTGCAACCCGGAACGGATCAACTCGGCGAACACCGCACCCGAGTCAGCGGACTTCAGTGCATCGAGCTGAGCGAGCAGGGCAGAATGGTCAAGGGTCATCGCGCGGTTTCCTTCGGTGAGTCACTTTGGTACGTAACTCACTGACCACTACGCGATGGCCCACCCCAACACCGGCACCGACACGGCCTGAACATCTCCGCCCACCTCAGCCCCGTCCCCGAATTCCCACCACCCCAGGGGACTTAGCCGCCGAGACTGTACTGAGGGACACGATCGCGCCGATTTTTGTCCCTGTGTTCAGTCTCGGTACTCGCGGGCTGATGATTCGGGCGAGTCGGTGAACCACACACTTCCGGCTGCTCCAACACCAGCCTGCGCCGCCCTCAATCTCCGGGAATATCTGGACCGTAGTCCGGTTGTCCTCGGTATGGTCGGTGTCCGCCCGGCCTCGCCGACATAAGGAGACCGTCGTGTCCGTCGAGAGCGTCATCGTCGCCCACCTCAACGCCTGGAACTCGCCGAGCGGCCCCGAGCGGCAACGGGCGATCGCCGAGATCTATTCGCCCGATGTTTTCGTGGGCGAGCCTGCCGCCGCACTCACCGGTCACGCCGGTGTCGAATCTGCCATCGCGGCACTGCAGGCGCAGCTTCCCGGGAGCGTGATCACCCGAATCGGCCCCACGCAGGTTGCCCAGGATCTCGTGACCTACGCGTGGACGCTCGGCCCCGAGGGCGGCGACACAATCGCCTCGGGTCGAGACGTGCTGATCATCCGCGACGACAAGATCGCGAGCCTCTATGTGGTGATCGACGAGTAGCGTCAAACGCGCGCGGGGCCCGTCATTCGAAGCTGGATGACGGGCCTCTTGCGTGACGGCCCTGCGCGTCGGTCGATGACCCGGCAATTCTGCCGCGACCGGGCGATCTTTGCTGCAGTGCCCCGGTCTCGCAGTTAGTTCATGTGGCTTGAGGTGTTGCCGTGCGCAGACGAGCGCGCAGGCAAACTCGCGGAATGGCTCAAACTCTTCGCCTTATCCGAATTCCACTGCACAGCAACATTTCTCGAGTTAAAACTTCTACAAACCCCTGTTCAGGCGGGGTCTGGCCGCGGTAACCTTCTGCTGGCCAGCAAACCACTGGGCGGTCGGGGTATCGCGGGGAGCGTACGGCTGACGTCATCTGCGAGGAAGGGGCACCAATGGGTTGCCTGTGCGTCTGTAGCTGTGCCGCGGCAGCGGGCCGCGAAATCCTAACGGCAGCAGCGGAAGTCGTTTCTTTGACGACACGAAACGGTGCCGGGTGGGTGGGATGAGCGTCGACAACGCGCCTCGCGTGGCGATGGTGACGAGCACTGCGCCCACCGTGGTGGCAACCCCCGAAGCACCGGATGCGGCCGAAGCTGTCCCGCAGTGGACCCCGCTTCAAAAACTGGGTTTCCGACTGCTTTTCACGGTCGGCGGTGGGATGCTCACCGTCACCGGTGGGGTGGTGCTGCTGGTCACGGTGTTCGGCAGTGTCGTGGGCTTCGACGAGGGGCACTACCCCTGCGAGCGGCTGCTGTGGCTGCTCGCGCAGATCGGCAGCTATGTCAGTCGAGGGCGTGGTGTCGAGATCACCAGGTCGGCCGGCGGAGACATGTTGTGGATGTGGTGTTTCCAGCTCGGGTGGATCGTGTTGGCCCTGCCGATCACTGCGTTGTGGACCGTCCTGGATCGGCGGCGCCCCAACTACCGCAGCCTGGCGGCGTCGCTTCTGGTGTTCGCGCGCTTCGGGCTGGCACTGGTGATGATCTTCTACGGATGGGGCAAGGTGATCCCTGTCCAGATGGGGTACATGCCGCTGCCACAGCACCAGTTGCAGTTGACGGGCGACACCAGTCTGTTCAACACACTGTGGGGTTTCGTGGGTGCCTCCGAGCCGTATTCGGTCGCCATCGGGTCGATCGAACTGCTGTCGGGGTTGCTGCTGTTGTGGAACCGCACGTGGGTGCTCGGAGCGCTCGGGTCGGTGATCTCCACGGCGCAGGTGTTCCTGCTCAACTTGACCTACGACGTGCCGGTCAAGTTGGTTGCGGCCCAATTGTTCTTGGTGGCGATCGCGATCACGGTACCGATGTGGCCGAACTTTGCCCGGGTCGTGTTCAATCGCGGTGAGACGCGCCCCGTTGAGCTTTGGACGCCACTCTGGGCGGACAGACGCTGGCTGCGGAAGGCCGGTGTGGTCGCCAAATTCGGCACCGCCGCGGTGTTGCTGGTGATCACCGGAGTGGGCGGCGTCCTGGCCTACATCGGCTATCACACGCCATCGTCTACTCTCGACGGTGTCTGGCGCGCAACGTCATTCACCATCGACGGGCGCGAAGCCACGCTGAACCAGACGAATCCGCAGCCGTGGATCAACGTGGCGATCACCGATCGCAACAAGGTGCCCCAACTCGGCGTGGTCAGGTTTGTCAGCCAAGACCCGGCGGGTTACACCACCAGGTGGCTGCTCGACATCGACGGTGATCGTCTCGAATTGCGCAAGCCCGATACCGATGTGACCGAGGTCGTCCTGCGCGCGACCCAACCGGACAAGGACCGGCTGGTGCTGACGGGCGAATTGGACGGCAGGCATATCGAGGGAACTTTCGAACGCCGGTTCATGGAACGCAGCAACTCGAAGTTCCGCCTCGTCAGCCCGTCGATCCCGATGGATTCGGTTCGGTAGTCGACGAATTCGCTGTTCTCACGCGAGATCGGCGAGCGCTTTGCGGGCCGCTTCCAGTTCGGATTCGAGGGCCGCGACCCTGGCAGCCTGCTGGGCGCGGGCCTCCTCGATCACCGCGTCGATGGGGGTGGAGAGATCCTCGTGCAGTTCCTTGGCCGCGCGGGACACGGCGGCAGCCGCGACCGCGAGATCACGGGCTAGGAAGGTGCCGCCCTGCTTCAGCTCGGCGCGCCATTCACCGTCCGCGGTGCCCGTGACGGTGAGGGTCAGCTCGAGAGTCTTGGTCTTCTTGCCCGAGGCCTTCTTCGCCGGCGCCTTCCGGGGCTTCTCCTCGGCGGGAATGTCCGAGTCGGTCGACGGCGCTTGGGGTGCCAGAGTGTCTACAGTCATCGTTGATCTCCTCCTGAACATCGCCCGCAGCGCGCGGGCCGGGCCGAGCGCCCATTGGAACACATGTTCGACTGTGACGCCAACCCGGCCTCAGGCCCTCACGCTTCCCGCACCGTCAGCAGCACCTTCCCAACCGTCTCGTCGGAGTCGAGCAGCTTGTGCGCCTCGGCGGCGTCGGTGATCGGGACTTCCGCCGCGACGACCGGCTTGACCGCACCCTCGGCGATCAACGGCCACAGCTGCTCCCGCAATTCGCCGATGATCTCGGCTTTGGATCCGGGCCCCTGCACGGGGCGTCGGCGCAGGTTGGTCGCGTGCACCGATCCACGTTTGAACAGCAGCGCGCCGAGATCCAGCTCGGCCGCGGCGCCGCCTTGCAGACCGATGATGGTGAGGTGTCCGTTCTCGGCGAGGGCTTGCACGTTCTTGGGCAGGTAGCTGCCACCCATGATGTCGAGAATGACGTTGGCACCGGGATATTCGGCGTTGACGATCGCCGGGAAGTCCTGCTCGCGATAATTGATCAGGGTCTGTGCACCTAGTTCGCGGCAGCGTTCCAGCTTGAACTGGCTGCCGGCGGTCACCGCCACGTTCGCGCCCAGTGCGCGGCCTACTTGTATTGCGTGCGTGCCGATTCCGCTGCCGCCGCCGTGGATCAGCAGTGTCTGGCCATCGTGCAGACCGCCCGTCATCACCACGTTGGACCACACGGTGGCGGCGGCCTCCGGCAGCGCCGCGGCCGCGGTGACAGTGACACCCTGCGGCACCGGCAACACCTGACTGGCGGCGACGTTGACCCGCTCGGCGTAGCCGCCCCCGGCCAGCAGTGCGCACACGGCATCGCCGGGAGCCCAATCCTGGACTCCGGCACCGACTTCGGCAATCACCCCGGACACTTCGAGGCCCGGGATCTCGCTCGCCCCCGGCGGCGGGGGATAGAAACCCATCCGTTGCATCACATCGGCCCGGTTCACCCCCGCGGCCACCACGTCGATGGCGACCTCGCCCGGACCGGGGGCGGGCAGGTCGTCCACCTGTGCCCACTCCATCACCTCGGGATCGCCAAAACCATTGAGCGTTATCGCATACATCCAGCTGTCTCCTCTATCGGTTTCTCGTGGTCATGTACCTCGACGCGTTCCTGCGGGCCAGGTACGCGCGCGGGCTGTCGCCCTGCCAGCGGTGGAACGCGTGTGAAAAGTTGCTGACATCGGTGTATCCCAACCGGTTCGACACCTGCTCGACGGTCATGCCGCTTTGGAGCAACTCGGTGCCGAGATGCTGGCGCACCTCGTCGAGCAGTTTGCGGAACGACGTGCCCTCTGCCTCAAGCTGCCTGCGCAGCGTCCTAGTGCTGCAGGACAGTCGATCGGCCACTTGTGCGAGGCTGGGTGGGCGAGCGGGGTCGGCCAGCAACAGATCCCGCACCTGACCCGCGCGGCCCGTTCTGGCCTCCCGCTGCTCGAGCAGCATCCGGCACTGCTGCTCGGCGAGTTTGGCGGTGTGCGGACTCGACTGCGGCAGAGGAACGTTCAGCTGCGCCGCACAGATGGTGACTGACGTTTCTGCCTCGTCGAACGCGGGCTCCGCGCCGAACATGTCCTCGTACACTGCGACGGCGGCCCCCGGATGGGGGAGAGCGAATGAGATGCGGCTCGGTGGAGGCGATGTGCCGAGGATCTCGCGGTACAGATTGGGAATGGCTGCGGCATCACGTTCCAGCACAAATCGGCGGATCGGCACCGGCACCGCACGGGCGTCGACGACGATCGACAGGTCGTCGCCGTGTCGGCGCGTCTCGAAGGAGCAGAAGGCGTAACTCAGTCGCACAAATCTCACCGCGACGTCGATGGCTTCGCCCAGGGTCGGGCTGGTGAGGATCGCAAAACCCCACACCCCGAAGGCTGTCACCGGATATCGCGACGCGGCCTGTAATCCCAGCCCGGGCCGGTCGCCAAGAGCGGCAACGATGTTCGTGATCACCTTGAGCTCTTGCTGTCCGCTGACCTCGGCGGAGGGGTTGCGGACCGCCGCCGGCGTCAGCCGCGTGCCCACCAGACATTGTTGGGCCGTCAGACCGAACTCGGTGGCCCAGTCGAGCATGAGCGCCAGACTGGCGGCGGGCCGTTTCGAATGCACGTCCATCGTCGTCATCGGGGGCGAACCTGCCGGCGGTACTCCTGTGGGCCGACGCCCTTCCAGCGTCGGAATGCCTTGGTAAAGCTGGACACCTGCGAATAGCCGAGGCGCTCGGCAATTTCCGCAACTGAACGATGATCGTTGACAAGCAGCTCCTCGGCGAGGGCCTCGCGCACCTCTTCCTGAAGAACCCGCAGCGACACGCCTTCCTGAGCCAGGTGGCGCCGCAGCGTCCGTGAGCTGACCGACAGCTGCTGCGCGGCGTCGTCGAGCGACAGCACCGGCGACGCATTCGCCAGCATCACATCACGCAGCAGGCCTGCGACGCCGGCACGTGCAGACCGCTGCTTCAACAGTTCGACTGCTTGTTTCTCCGCCATCGACCGCGCGTATCGATTCGCCTGGGGCAGTGGCTTGGCCAACGATTCCAGGCTGAGGATGAGGCAGTTCTGCGGTGCTTCGAACTCGGGCTCGACGCCGAACACGTCGACGTATTTCTGTACCACCGCCTCTGGTGGGCGCGCCATCGTGTACGCGACCCGAAGTTCGGCGTCGGGCGTCATGAGCAGGTCGCGCTGAAGGGTCTGGATCCCGGTGCTGTCCCGCTCGACGGCGAAGCTCTGTACGCCGACCGGGAGCGCGGTCGGGTCGAGAATCAACCGGCCGGTGCCGTCGGCCGGGTCGGCAGACGTGCTCAGGCGGCACAGGCAGAAGCTGAGGGCGGCCAGCGACATACCCACCAACATCGCGTCGCCCAGTGTCGCCGAGCTCATGAGCGCGAGCCCCCAGATTCCGGGGGAGGCGGCATGGCACCGCAGACCGGCCTCGACGCCGAGCCCCGGGACGTCCTGAAGCGCGTCGAGCATGTTGCTGATGATCTGCAGCTCATCGCGAAGTCGGACCTCGGCGTCGAGGTCGTCGAGCGCCTCTCGGGTGAGGGGTGTTCCGCGCAGCACGTCGGCATGGGCCATTCCGTGCTCGGCTGCCAGGTCGACGAGCAGCGCCGCGCCTGCCGGGGAGCGCAGGACATCGTGCGTACTCACCTGAACCTCACATCGGCCGGTCTGGCTGTTTGCTCTCATCATGCGCTACCGAGGTTAAGGACGAGCACGCCTTGCCCAACAGGTGACGAATGGCCAACAAGTTGTGAGAAGTGGCCAGGTGCTGGCAACAGGGGCCCGTCGCGGCAATTCTTGGAGCATGACCAAGCGCATCCTGAACGTCGTCACCAACGTCTCCCACTATGAGGATCCGTCCGAGCCGACCGGGCTGTGGCTTTCGGAGCTGACGCACGCGTATCACGTATTCGCCGAGGCGGGTTACGACCAGACGATCGTCAGCCCGAAAGGCGGCCTGTCGCCGTTGGAACCGCGATCGCTGAAGTTCCCGAACTACGACAAGAGCGCCAAGGCCTGGAAGGCCGACCCGGCAAAGATGGCGCTGCTGGCCGAAACCGCGTCACCCGATGAGATCGACTCGGCGGACTTCGACGCGATCTACTTCACCGGCGGCCATGCGGTGATGTTCGATTTTCCTGACAGTGAAGGCTTGCAACGTATCTCGCGTGAGATATTCGAACGTGGCGGCGTGGTGTCTTCGGTCTGCCACGGCTACTGCGGCCTGCTCAACACCAAGCTCTCGGATGGATCCTTCTTGGTCGCCGGGCGCAAGCTCACCGGGTTCGCGTGGTCGGAGGAGGTGTTGGCCCGGGTCGACAAGCTGGTGCCCTACAACGCCGAAGAGGAGATCAAGAAGCGCGGCGCGCTGTACGAGAAGGGTCTGATTCCGTTCACCTCCTACGTCGTGGTCGACGGTCGGCTCGTGACGGGCCAGAATCCGGGTTCCGCCAAAGAGACCGCCAAGAAGGTCGTCTCTGTGCTGGAGGGCTGAGCGCCCCAGCCGGATTACGTGACGGGCGAGATCTCGATCGCGAACGACGCCCGCTGACGCCGCGTGATCCACACGCCCAACTGGCTGAGCCGGCCCAACACGGGATACTTGCGATTGACGATCTTGCGCACCTCCGGGGTGTCTTCGAAGTCGAGGACACGCGCGGTGCCCTCGACGACCGGCGAGCCCGGCGTAAGCCTCCCGCGCACATCACAGGGTTGCAGTGTCACCGCCGGATTGCGGCGGATGCGCTTGACCTTGTGTGCGCCGACCTCGGAGAAGAAGTACAGCTTGCCGTCGGCCGGGGCGATCCAGACCGGCGTCGCGACGGCGCTGCCGTCCTTGCGGTATCTGGTGAACGACACATAGCTCGCCCGGCCGATGGTGTTCCAATCCGACGCGGTGGCGGTCACCGCAGCGCCTGGCGAAGCGTGTCTTGCGCCAATTTGATTGCGGCGGTGGCGGCTTGGGTCGACCGCAGGGCGTTGAGCATCATGAAGTCGTGGATGATGCCGCCGAATCGAACCTGGGTGACTGGCACGCCCGCGGCGCGCAGTTTGGCGGCGTAGGCTTCGCCGCCGTCACGCAGCACGTCGGCCTCGGCGGTGATGACCAGGGCCGGTGGCAGGCCTGAGAGCTGGTCGACGGTGGCCCGCAGGGGAGAGGCGTAGACCTCGTCGCGCTGTGCATCGTTCTCGGTGTATTGATCCCAGAACCACTTCATGCCTTCGCGGGTCAGGAAGTAGTGCTCGGCGAACTGGTGATACGACGGGGTGTCGAAATCGGCTGCGGTGACGGGGTAGAGCAGCACCTGGTGGGCGATGGTGACGTCACCGCGATCCTTGGCCATCAGGGTCAGCACGGCGGCCATGTCGCCGCCCACCGAGTCGCCCGCGACCGCGAACCGCGAAGCGTCCAGGCCCTTCTCGGCGCCGTGGGCGAACACCCATTGCGCGGCGGCATAATTCTGTTCGATCGCGGTCGGGTACTTCGCCTCTGGGGACAGGTCGTAGTCGGGGAACACGACGGCGGCCTCGGCGCCGACGGCCAGTTCGCGCACCAGGCGGTCATGGGTGTGGGCATTGCCGAAGACCCAGCCCGCGCCGTGGATGTAGAAGACCACCGGCAGGGGGCCGCTCACGCCGACCGGTTTGACGATGCGCACCCGCACCGAGCCCGTGGGCCCGCCCTCGGCCGTGACCCACTCCTCGTCGACCGCCGGCTTGTCGACATCGCCGGACTGCACCTCGTCGACCGCCTTGCGACCCTCGGCCGGCGGCAGTTGGTAGAGGAACGGCGGGGTGTCGGTGGCCTTGCAGAACTCGGCGGCCTCGGGCTCCAGTACTGGATTGATGTCGGTCATGGCTTGCCTCCTCGGTTTCGGACCGGTCACGAGTCGAACTGTGTCGATCCTTCCCGCATCCGCTCCGGCAAACACGCCTCCGGCCCGATATCACAACTTCTTGGCCATCCGGCACCTGTGAGCGCGACCGTTGCGCTGGCAGCCTGGAGCCACCAACCCACTACGAAGGACGAGGTCCATCACCATGGCTACGGAACTCACCGAGGTCGAATTCGCCGGCCAGACAGTCGAGGTGCCGAAGGGCGGGTACTACGACCGCTTCCGGTCGAACCCCGACCTCGACGAGGTGGCACAAGATCCCGCGGTCGGGAACATCGACTGGTTCCGCCGAATCCCCAAGGTCCAGGTGTCCTCGCGCGTCGGGCCGCTGTGGGCACCGAACTTCTATTACCGCGCGAGCATCGTTCAGGCCAACCTGCTCGCGCCGTTCGACCGCCTGGCCGCGATGCTTCCGGCGCCGCTCGAGCCACTGCGGGCCGTCCCCGGTTTCGGTGTCACGGCGCTGACCTTCTTCTCGTATGCGGTGTGCGACAACGACCCGTACGACGAGGTGTCCGTCGCGGTCGTCATCCGCAAGCCCGGCCGGCGGGGGCCGGTGTCGAGTCTGCTGCCCGAGCTCGAACTGCTCGACGCGGTCCGGCGCAGGAACTTCTACGCCCACGTGCTCGCCCTGCCCGTCACGACCGAGATCGCCCGGGTGCGCGGAGTCAACGGCTACCAGCTGCCCAAGTGGCGCACCGACATCAACGTCGACATCAGCGACGCCGTGCGGGCTGAGATCGACGGGCCCGCAGGCCAACCGGACGTCACTCTGCAGGCGCCGCTGCCGGATTTCACCGACGTCCCGGCACAGTCTCGGATGGGCACCAACACGATGATCCATCTGGTCGACGGCGAGTGGCACCAGACGTCGGTGCAGTCCAACACGCTGTCATATGCCCAGCGGAGCTTCCCGCGCGACGTCAGCATCACCCGTCACGGCGGGCCGCTGAGTGACCTGCTCAACGGACTCGGTGCCTCCCGGATCCTCAGCCTCGAGGTGACCAGGAATGCGCAACTGGCGCTGAACCTGCCGCGGCCACTGAAGGCCTTCGGGTGAGGTAGCGTTAGTTAGCAGTTCTCGGTAACGACGGCGGCTCGGGGTGAAGGAGCGGCACAGTGGGTCTCGGGTTGTGGGGTGATCTGACGATTCTCGCCGGCGTGATGGCATTGACCTTCGCCGCATGCGTGTTCGTGTACATCACCCGTCTGGAGAAGCGAACGCCCGCGCCGTTGGGCGAACAGGTCGGCGCCCACAAGGTGGTGCTCGCCAAGCTGCGCAAGCGCGAGCCGCTGACGCGGGACGAGTTCGACTACGCGACCGAACTGGTCGACGACGCGCGGTCACCGCTCGCGTACGCGATTCCGGCCGTGCTGTTCAGCATGGGCTTCTTCTACGTGGTCGGCTGCCTTTACGAACTGCACGTGCATGGCGGCAACCCCTCGTTCCGCACGTTCATCGGCGGCATCCCGATGCTCACGTCCATGAACATCGCCGCCCAGTTGCACAGGGTCGCGCGGCTGAAGAAGAAGCTGCAAGTAGCGCCTTTGATGACCGAGCCGGCTTAGCTGCGTCTCTGCGACCCGGCGATCGGGTCACCGTCCTCCCACAGCAGCAGCTGGCGAACCGCTGCGCGAGATCCGTAGGGCTGCAGCATCTGACTCGCCGGACGGGGCCGTACCCGCAGCGGCCACCAGAACCAGCGGCCGAGCAGGGCTGCGATGGACGGTGTCATGAACGACCGCACGATCAACGTGTCGAACAGCAGGCCGAAGGCGATCGTGGTGCCGATCTGGCCGAGAATCCGCAAGTCGGCGAACACGAATGACGCCATGGTCGCGGCGAACACCAGACCTGCCGAGGTCACCACCGCGCCCGAGCCGGCCATGGCCCTGATGATGCCCGTGTTCAAACCGGCGCCGATCTCCTCCTTGAACCGCGAGACCAGCAGCAGGTTGTAGTCCGATCCGACGGCCAGCAGCAGGATGACCGCCAGCGCCAGCACGATCCAAAACAGCTGGATGCCAAGCAGATCCTGCCAGATCAGCACCGACAGCCCGAACGAGGCACCCAGCGACAGCGCCACGGTGCCCACGATCACGAACGCCGCGACGATGCTGCGCGTGATGAACATCATGACCAGCAGGATCAGGCTCAGCGCCGCGATCCCGGCGATCATGAGGTCGTATTTGGCGCCGTCCTGGATGTCTTTGTACGTGGCGGCGGTGCCGGCGATGTAGATGTTGGACCCGGCCAGGGGCGTGCCCTTGACTGCTTCCTGCGCGGCATGCCGAATGTTGTCGATGTGCGAAATACCTTCGGGCGTCGCGGGATCGCCCTCGTGCGTGATGATCATGCGGGCGGCCTTGCCGTCCGGGGACAGGAACAGCTTGAGTCCGCGCTGGAACTCCGGATTGGTGAACGCTTCCGGCGGAAGGTAGAACGAGTCGTCGGTCTTCGAGGCGTCGAACGCCTGGCCCAGCGCGGTCGAATTCTGCAGTGCCGCTTCGGTCTGGTCGTTGATACCCGACGTGGTGGCGTAGTTGGTCAGCGTCAGGTCACGGTTGGTCTGCTGGCTTGCGATCTGCGGCGGGATCAACGCAAGCAGTTTCGGCTGCAGCGCGTCCAGTTTGTCGATGCTTCCCGACACACTGGCGAGCTGATCGGTCAGTTCGTCGATACCGTCGAGCGCGTCGAATACCGATCGCAGCGCGGCGCACATCGGGATGTCGAAACAGTGTGGTTCCCAGTAGAAGTAGTTGCGCAGCGGGCGGAACTGGTCGTCGAAGTCCGCGATCTTGTCGCGAAGATCCTTGGCCGTGGCGACCGTCTGCTGGAAGGCTTTGGCCTGCTCGTCGGTGATCTCACCGGACTGCTGCTGCAGCGTGTACTGCTGACGCAGGATGTTGATCGAATTGTTGATCACATCAACCTGTTTGAGCAGGTCGGCACCACGGGCCTGCTGGAACGGCAGGTTGTTGATCTGCCCTGAGCTGCCTGCGCTGATCTGGAACGGTATGGACGAGTGGTCCAAGGGCGTGCCCAGCGGACGCGTGATCGACTGCACCTGAGCGATGCCGTCGGTGTGGAAGACCGCCTTGGCAACGCGCTCCAGCAGGATCATGCCGGTGGAATTGCGCAGATCGTGGTCGGCTTCGACCATCAACAGTTCGGGGTTCAGCCGGGCCTGCGAAAAGTGGCGTTCCGCAGCCGCATAGCCGACGTTGGCCGGAGCGTCGGCCGGCATGTAGGGACGCGCGTCATAGCTCGTCGAGTACCCGGGCAGGGCGAGCAGACCGATGAGGGCCACCCCGACCGTCACCACCAGCACGGGGCCGGGCCAGCGCACGATGGCCGTGCCGACGCGCCGCCAGCCCTGGGTGCGCATCGGGCGGCTGGGTTCGAACAGGCCGAAGTGGCGGCCGACGACGAGCACGGCCGGTGCCAACGTCAACGCCGCGACCACCGCCACCAGGACACCGATGCCCGCGGGAATTCCCAGGCTCTGGAAATAGGGGAGCCGCGTGAAGGTCAGGCACAGCACCGCACCTGCGATCGTCAGGCCCGAACCCAAGATGATGTGCGCGGTCCCGTGGTACATCGTGTTGAACGCCGAGACGCGGTCCTGCCCGGCGTAACGCGCTTCGTGAAAGCGGCCGAGGATGAAGATCGCATAGTCGGTGCCGGCCGCGATCACCAGCAGCGTCAGCAGATTCGTCGAATACGTCGAGAGTTCGATGACGCCGGCGTTCGCGAGCACGGCGACGACGCCACGGGAAGCCGTCAATTCGATCATCACGGTGAAGATCACCAGGATCGCCGTGGTGACGCGGCGGTAGAGCGACAGCAGCATCACCAGGATGACCCCGATGGTGATCAACGTGGTCTTCAATGTGCCGTGACGGCCCACTTCGAATTGATCGGTGACCAGAGGCGCGGCGCCGGTGACATAGGCCTTGACACCCGGCGGCGGCGGACTGTGCTCGACGATGTCACGGACAGAGTCGACGGATTCGTTGGCCAACGACTCGCCCTGGTTTCCGGCCAGGTACACCTGCACCAGGGCGGCCTTGCCGTCGGTGCTCTGTGAGCCTGCCGCGGTGAGCGGGTCGCCCCAGAAATCCTGAATGTGCTGGACGTGCCTGGTGTCCTGCCGGAGCTTCTGAATCAGGCCGTCGTAGAAGTGATGCGCGTCGGCGCCGAGCGGCTGATCACCCTCGAGGACGATCATCGCCGAGCTGTCGGAGTCGAACTCGCCGAACACCTTGCCGATCCGCTTGGCGGCCTGCAACGACGGCGCGTCCTGCGGGCTCAGCGACACGTTGTGCGATTCGGCAACGGTTTCCAGCTGCGGAACGAAGACGTTCGTCACCACCGCCAGGCCCAACCAGAAAAGGGCGATGAGCACCGAGAACTGCCGGATCAGGTCCGGGACGCGCTGCACGCTCATCCGGATTTGTCCAAGCAGTAGGTGTAGGCGTTCAAGGTGGTCACCGATCTCTCGTCCTTGATCACGTCGTCGATCTTGATTCGGCAGCCGATCGAATCGCTGTCACCTTGCGCCTGAACGTTGACGAACACCGCGGGCTGCGTGGTCGTGGTGTCGTAGGACCAGGGCAGCGGAACCGCGTCGGCGCGCTGCGGTTGGGCGTTGACGTCCATGTAGGTGATGGTGGCCACCGTGCCCGGCGGGCCGAAGACCTCCATGACCACATGTTTGGGGTTGAACGGCACGATGTCGTTCACCGCACCGCTGGGGGTGGCGGTGACGTCGTGGGCGGCGAAGATGCCGTGCAGCCGAAACACCGCGTACCCGGCCACCGCGACCACCACGACCGCCACGACCAGCATCCAGCGTTGACTCAGCCGGCGTCTGATCGAAAACCGCTGCATCCGTGACCCTTTCAATGAGCGGCGACAGGCGCGGACGGTATGGGATCTCCTCTAGGGCAGCTAATCAAATAGGTTGACGGTACGACACGGAGCCGGACACCACAACCACACGCGTCAGGCTTTTTCCTGTGTGAACGCTGGGAATCGATCGTCGGCCACGGCGATGGGGCCCAGCAGCCCAAGCCGCTGCAAGTCGGTGACGTACTTTACGATGATCGGTGCCGAGATGTGGGGGATGTCGTTGTCCGGCCCGATTCCGGCGCTCTTCACGGCATCGCGGAATCGGTCCGTTGGCCCGTAGGCTCCGTGCGTGGGCTCGGGCGCACGAAGGTCTTTCGTGACGTGCGATTGCAGGATCTGCAGCACCGAGTGCTGACGCTGGTGGTCGGGCAGCACCCGCAGCGCGGTTTCGAACCGGCGCAGCCATTCCCCGAAGTCGGCGATGCGGGTGATGGGGTAACCGGCGTCGACCAGCCAGTCGACATACTCGTCGAGACCGATACCGTCATCGTGCGGGTTCATCACGTGATACGTCGCGAACGCCGTCGCAGCCGATCGGGCGGCCCGCCACCCCAGCGTAGTGATCGCCTCGGCCACGAATCCGACAGGCAGCGCGTCGTAATGCGCACGCCTGCGGTTGCCGTCGGCGTCGAGTTGATAGAACGACGCCGGTGCGAGCCCGGTGGCCACGATGCTCAACGCCATCCGAGTGACGTTGTCGGGCACGTTGAGCTGCCCCGCGTAGGTGGTGTCGGCCAGGATCATGTCGCAGCGGAACACCGCGACCGGCAGCCCACACAGGTCGTGTGCCTCCCGCAGCAGCACCTCGGCGGCCCACTTGCTGGTGCCGTACCCGTTGGCGTAGCCGCCGTCGAGCACCCGCGACGGACTGATCACGCGGATGTCGGCGTCCTCGGTGAACGCCGACGGGTCGATCTGATGGCGCACGTCGGCCGTCGACACGAACGTGAAGCACTTCAGTTTTGTGGTGAGCGCCAAGCGAATCAGCTCGGCCGTGCCCATGACGTTGGGGCCGAAGAACTCGCTGTACGGCAGGATGCCGTTGACAAAGCCTGCGGAATCGACGATGACGTCGACGGTTTCCGCCAGCTGGCGCCAAATGGCGTCAGGCAGGCCGAGATTGGCCGCGCTCTTGTCGCCGGCGACGACCCGCAGCCGTCCGGCCGACAACTCGTCGAAGTGCCTGCGCATGGTGGGATCGGTGTCGAACGTCGCCGCGAGCCGCCACCGGGCCTCGTCGTCGGATGGTGCGCGCACCAGGCAGATCAAGGTGTCATCGGCACGGCGCAACCGCTTGAGCCATTCGAGCAGCAGATAGCGTCCGAGGAACCCCGTAGCCCCGGTCAGCAGGACGGTGCGCGGCTTGCCGTCGGGGCGTGGCAGGGCGGGGGCAGCCTTCAGCGTGGGCGCGTCGATGAACTTGTCCAGGGTCAAGTCACTCGCGCGCACCTCGCCGGCGTCGCGGCCGTGCACCGACGCGAAGCTCACTCCGTCAGGCGCGGGCGCCGTCTGAGACGCCCGGTCCACCTGCAGGCTCAACCCGGTCACCGTCGGTGCGTCGAACAACGTGTGAACCGCGAGGTCGGCGTCGAGGGCCGTGTTGACCGCCGCGATGACCCGCATGGCGGAGATCGAGTCCCCGCCGAGGTCAAAGAACGAGTCGTCGCGGCCGACCCGGTCCACACCGAGCACTTGCGCGTAGACGCCGGCGATGACCTTCTCGGCCTTCGTGACCGGAGCGCGGTACCGCTCGCCTCCCTGGTACTCGGGAAGGGGCAGCGCACGCTTGTCGAGTTTGCCGTTGACGGTCAGCGGCAGTGCGTCGAGCACCATGACGGCGGCGGGAATCATGTACGGCGGCAGACGATCAGCGAGCTGCGAACGCAGCTGCGCGGGATCGACGGTGCCGGTGGCCGATTCGGTGACGTAACCGACCAGGCGCACGGTGGCGGGGCTGTCCTCGCGGGCGATCACCACCGCGTGCTCCACACCGGACAGGGCGGCGAGCGCGGCCTGGACCTCACCGAGCTCGATCCGGTAACCGCGGATCTTGACCTGCTCGTCGGCGCGGCCCAGGTACTGCAGCTGCCCGTCGTCACCCCACCGCACCAGATCACCGGTGCGATACATACGGGCTCCCGGTGCGCCGAACGGACACGCCACAAACCGCGAGCCCGTCAAGCTCGGGCGGCGAACGTACCCGACACCGACGCCACGGCCTGCGACGTACAACTCACCGACCACTCCTGCCGGTACCGGCCGCAGCCACTCATCGAGCACGAACAATGCCGCACCTGGCACCGGCACGCCGATCGGGACGACGCTCCGCCCGGACTTGAGCGGGGCGCTGATGGTGGCGTACACCGTCGTCTCGGTCGGGCCGTAGCCGTTGACCATCACCCGGCCCGGCGCCCATCGATCGACCACGGCGGCCGGGCAGGCCTCGCCGCCCACCATGAGGGTCACGGACTCCAGGCCCTGCGGTTCGAGTGCCGCCACGGCCGCGGGCGTCTGGCTGAGCACAGTCACGTGCTCGGTGACCAGCAACTCGTGCAGGTCTTGCGGCGATCCTGCGACAGGCTCCGGCACGACCACGAGCCGTCCACCGTGCAGCAGGGCGCCCCACATCTCCCACACCGAGTAGTCGAAGCCGTACGAATGGCACTGGGTCCACACCTGATCGGGCGTCAGGCCGAAACCGGCGTCGAGTGCGTCGAACAGCCGGGTGACGTTGTGATGAGTGATCGCAACACCTTTCGGCGCACCGGTGGTGCCGGACGTGTAGATCGTGTACGCGATGTCGTCGGGGGCGGGTTCCGGCGGCGCCGTGGTGGGCCGGCTCGCGACGGCAGGATCGTCGAACTCGATGACCGGCACGGCGACCCCGTCGAACCGGGGTAGCAATTCGGCGGTGGTTACCACGGCGATCGGGGCGGCGTCGCGCAGCATGAATTCCAACCGTGCCGCAGGGACTGCCGGGTCGACCGGCAGATACGCGGCCCCGGTCTTGAGTACCGCGAGGATCGCCACGATCGCCCGTGCGGATCGAGACGCCATGACCGCCACGGATTCACCCGGTGCCGCGCCGTGCTCGATCAGCAGGTGCGCCAACCGGTTCGCGGCCTCGTCCAGCCCGCGGTAGCTCATCGAGCTGCCCTCGAATGTCACCGCCGTCGCGTCCGGCGTTCGCGTCACCTGTTCGGCGAACCGCCGGGGGATCGAGGCAGGCGCGCGGACCGGCTCGGTCAGGATCGCGCGGTGGGCCCAAACGTCGAGGCGCTCGTGATCAGCCGGATCGAGCACATCGATCGATGACAGCGGCCGGATGGGATCCTCGGTCATCGCGGCCAGTATCCGGCGGAACCGCGCGACGAGCGCGTCGATCGTTGCCGCGTTGAGCGCTTCGCAGTCGAACTCGGCTCGCAGCGTCAGCTCGTGGCCGGGCAGGGCGATCACCGACAGCGGGTAATGGTTGTACTCGCGGGTGGTGAACTCGGTGACCGCCAACTCGTGTGCGCCGGTGACGGCACCCGCGTCGAGCGGATAGTTCTCGTAGAGGAACAGCGTGTCGAACAGTTGGTCATGCCCGGCGACATGGTGAATGTCGTTGAGCGACAGGTGTTCGTGGTCGACGGTGTCGTTGTGGTCGCGCTGCAGTTGGTGCAGCAGGTCGGCGACCGTGCAGCCGGCGGCCGCGCGTGCGCGCACCGGCACGGTGTTGATCAGCAGACCCACGATGTGCTCGGCTCCGGCCAACTCCGCTGGGCGTCCGGAGACGGCGGTCCCGAAGACCACGTCGCGCCGCCCGGTTACGACCATCAGCAGCTGCGCCCACGCGGCCTGCAGCACCGTGCTGACGGTCGTGTGGCACGAACGGGCCAGTTCACCAACGGCTTTCGTGATGTCGGCCGACAGTCGGTACGATTCGACGCGGCGCGGTCCGGATCGCGCCTGCGCAGCGACCAGGGTCGGCGTGGAAAACCCGTCGAGCACCTTGGCCCAGGCTGCCTTGGCGGCTTCCCGATCTCGGCCCGCGAGCCACGCGACGAAGTTGCGGTACGGCCAGACGTCGGGGAGCCGCTGCTCGAGGTAGCCCGCGAAGATCTCCTGCAGCAGGATCGGCAGCGACCAGCCGTCGATCACGATGTGGTGGAAGGTCAGCACGAACCGGTGCTCGGTGCCGGTGGTCCGGATCAACGCCGCGCGGAACGTCGGCCGCTCGGCGAGCTCACACACCGCGCCCCGCTCGGCAGCGCACAACCGTTGGACCTCGCGGTCGGGATTCGCGTCGTCGCCCCGCAGATCCAGGTACCGCCACGCGATCACCGGGTCGGTGGGGATGATCTGCACCGGTTCCCCGAATTCGGCACTGAACCGGGCCGCCAGGTTGGGATGGCGGGTGACGACCGTGTGCAGGGCGTCCCGCAGCCGATCCTGATCAAGGATTCCGGTCACGGTCATATCCAGCTGAACTGCATACACGTCAGTGGCGCCGGAGGTTTCCCGCTCGCGCGCGACTGTGGAATGGAACAGCAATCCGTGCTGCACCGGTGTCACCGGCAGGATGTCGGCAATGCGGTACCGCCGGGCCAATTCGTCTATCTGGGTTTGGCTCAACCGTGACGGCGCGATGTCCGACGGCGTCAGGCCACCACCGCCGGAACGCACGTGGGCGCAGATCCCGCCCAGAGCCTCGAACCACAACCGGCTCAACCGACGCACCTGCGCGTCGTCCACCGACGACGGCGCCCACGTCCAGTTCGCTTGCAGGCGAGGGCCGCTGTGGTTATCCGTCGCCAGGGTTCCGGCGTTGAGCTCGAGCGTGTGCATCAACGGCATGGGCATGCCCGCGGCGGCGTCGACGAGCGGCAACGCGTCCTGATCGACACTCCACAGCGCGTCGGACGGATCGCCGGCGCCCAGGCGGCCGAGATAGTTGAAGCCGATCGTCGGCTCGGGTCCGGACAGCTCCACATCCGGGTTCAGGTAACGCAGCAGTCCGTACGTCAAGCCGTCCGGTTGGTGGCGCAACTGTTCTTTGGCGGCCTTGATCACCGCCCCGAGCGCGTCATGCCCGGATTTCACGTGTTCCCAGGGCAGTTCGCCCACGGTCAGGGCGACGGGGTACTTGGTGGTGAACCAGCCGACGGTCCGCGACAGGTCGATCTGATCGCCGATCTGTTCCTCGCGACCGTGGCCCTCGACGTCGATTCCGACGGGCCTCGCACCCGTACCGAAGAGTTCCGCCACTGCGAGGCCGAACGCGATCAGCAGGATGTCGCCCACCCCGGCGTGAAACGCGGTGGGCACCTCACCCAACAACTGGCGCGTGGTGTCGGCGTCGAGCGTCACCGACAGGCGGCCCGCGCGGGCGTACGTGTCGCGTGCCGGTTGTACCTCCGGCAACGCACGCGCGGCCCTGAGGATCTGCCGCCAGGCATCGGCCTGGGCAACCACCTCGGCGCTGCGCGCGTGCCGGTCCAGCGCCGCCGACCAGCGGGCGAACGACGTGCCGCAGGCAGGCAACTCGACCGGTTGACCGCTGCGATGCTGGACCCAGGCAATGTTGATATCTTCCAAAAGGATTCGCCACGACACCCCGTCGACGGCCAGGTGGTGGATCATCAGAGCCAGCTGCCGGGTGTCGGCCGCCCACAGCGCCGACAGCATCCTGCCTGCGGCGGGGTCGAGCAGCGAACGCGCCGTGCGCAGCGCCGCGTCGGACAACGCATCGGCCGCGTGCAGACATGCGCGCGCATCGGCAGAGCCGTGCCGCGGCACGGTCATCGACCAGTCGCGCGCATCCACTCTCAGCCGCAAGGCGGCGTGGCGATCCAGCAAGGCCTCTATCAGCGACACCACGTCGGACTCGGTCGCGCCGGCCGGCGCGCGCAGAACGAGCGTCTGGTTGAACTGGTCGACAGGTCCGTCGACGGTGCGCAGCCAGCGCATGATCGGTGTGGGCAGCACCTCGCCGATGCCCTCGTCCGGCGGGCCGTTTCGTCCGCCCGCCAGCTCGGCCACCGATGCCAGTCGCGCCACGGTCTGCTCGACGAACACGTCACGTGGCCGGCACAGCACACCCTGCGCGCGTGCGCGCGCGACCACCTGCATCGAGAGGATGCTGTCGCCGCCCATGGCGAAAAACGAGTCGTCCACTCCGACGCGCTCCACACCCAGCACCTGCGCGTAGACGCCGGCGAGGATCGTCTCGACGTCGGTGGCGGGAGCGCGATACCGGTCGACACTGTGGTACTCCGGAGCAGGTAGGGCGCGCTTGTCGAGTTTGCCGTTGACGGTGAGGGGCAGTGAGTCCAACACGACCACCGCGGCCGGAACCAGGTAGGCCGGGAGCCGTTCGGCCAACGCGGTCCGCAGCTCGGCGGGATCGGCGGTGCCGGTGATGTAACCGACCAGCCGCTTGTCACCCGGCCGGTCTTCGCGGGCGATCACGGCTGCCTGATCCACGCCGTCCGACTCGGCCAACGCGGCCTGGATCTCGCCCAGTTCGATGCGGTAGCCACGAATCTTGACCTGTTCGTCGGAACGTCCCAGGTACTGCAACTGCCCGTCGGGATCCCACCGCACGAGGTCGCCGGTGCGGTACATGCGTTGTCCCGGTGACCCGTACGGGCACGCCACGAACCGGGATGCGGTCAACCCCGGGCGGCGCGCATATCCGACGGCGACACCGGCACCCGCGACGTACATCTCGCCTACGACGCCCTCGGATGTCGGGCGCAGGAACTCGTCCAGCACGAAGGCCGCCGCGCGCGGTACCGGCCGACCGATCGGCACCGAAACCGACGCCGGGGAAAGCGGTGGGCTCATCGCCGCATAGATGGTGGTCTCCGTCGGCCCGTAGGCGTTGATCATCACGCGTCCCGGCGCCCACCGTTTGACGAGATCGGAAGGGCAGGCCTCGCCGGCCACCACCAGTGCGGTGTGCTCCAGCCCGGCAGGGGACAACATGCCTGCCGCAGAAGGTGTTTGGCACAGGATGTCGACCTTCTCGGCGACCAACAGGCCATTGAGGTCATGCGGTGAACCGGCCACGGATTCGGGCACCACGACCAGCCGGCCGCCGTGCAGCAGGGCACCCCAGATCTCCCACACCGAAACGTCGAAGACCAGCGAATGCCACTGCGACCACACGTGTCCCGCGCCCGCGGGCAGGGCCGGATGCAGGCGCTCGAGCAGTTGCGTGACGTTCTGGTGCGTGACGGCAACGGCTTTGGGCACACCGGTGGTGCCCGATGTATAGGTCAGGTACGCGATGTCGTCGGCGGCCGGTTCAGGCGACCCGCGGCCGGGCTGTTCGGCCACGGTGGGATCGGCGACGTCGATGACCGCGACGTCGGCCCCGTCCAGTCGCGCCCGGAGTTCAGCCGTCGTGAGCACTGCGACCGGCGCGGCGTCGGAGATCATGAACCTGATCCGCGCATCGGGATGCGCGGGATCCATCGGCAGATACGCAGCCCCGCATTTGAGGACCGCGAGGATGGCCACGATGGCCTCGCCGGAACGCGGCAGCAGCAGGGCCACCCGCTCGCCGGGTCCGCCGCCGTGAGCGACCACCACCTGAGCCAACCGGTTGGCGGCCTCGTCCAGTCCGCTGTACGTCCACGAATGCTCGCCACATGTCAGTGCGACCGCATCCGGATGTTGAGCCACCTGCACCGCGAACAACGCCGGAATCGACACCGGTGCGGGCACGGGCCGGGTCAATACCGCGCGATTGCCCCACTCGTCCAGTACGTCGTGTTCGTGGTCGTCGAGCAGATCAATCGACAACAACCGCAAAGACGGATCTCCACTCATGATTCCTCACAAAGACCGGGCGGTCTCAAAGAATGGGGCAATGGCCACCAAGACCCGTAGCAACTCGACCAGCTTTCTCATCCCGGTCGCGGAGAAAGGTTTGTCGTCGACGTCGACAGGCAGACCCAACTCTTGACCCGGCACCCTCCTGTACCGAAAAGGATAGTGACCCAATTGCGTTTGGATTTCTCGTTTCGAGAATTTGCCGTCCGCAATTGGGCAGTTGCCGTGTCCGGACGGGCAAACGGCGAGGAATCAAGCGCCGCTTCGCAACTCGGGACGGTGGCTCCGGAGGGCGAAACGATAGCTCTGTAATAATCAGCAAAGTCGTGACGTCGGCGGTTCATCGGAACCCGCCCGTGCCCGAATTTACGTCAGATAGGTTTCGTGCCCGGTCGGGAATCCGCCGCCGTTCGTGGCGATGTGAACGTGGTCGTAATGATTTGCGGTGTCCCCGCCGCGGTCCGACATCGTCTTGTGCCGACCGTCGTGGTAGAAGATCTCCTGCCGGAAGATCACGTGGTTGACGCCGAACTTGTCGGCATTGGCCATGACGTACCCGACGATCTGATCGCCGAGCGCTTTGCCTTCCGGGGTCGCGTAATTCGGGACCATCACGTCGATCGCCAAGCCGTTCGGGTGCCACTTCATCGAGTCGGCGCGGACCCCGCCGATGTTGAGAACCTGGGGGAACCGCGCACTGACGGCGCGGGCCGCCAAGATGGTCTCGACTTGCAAACCCTTTTCCGGTGCGACACCGGCAGGCAGTGGATACCGCATGGTGCGACGCACGGCAGGCTCACCCGGTGTGGGCGGCGTCCCGGCGGGCGCCGCAGCGATCTGAGCGCAGCACTGCGGCTCGCCCTTGACGGCCGGCACGGTGTCCGCGCCGACGACGAGAGCTGCCGCGGCAGGCACGAAGACCGCAGCGACGACGGCCGATCGGCGGCGCCGAACTTTGGCTAATCGGTGTCTACCCATGACGACCGGACCATACCGGCGGGCCGACAGAATTCCGCCATCGCGAGGTTTGGCCGCAGCCCTGCGTGGGTATGGAAGAGCGGCCGCCCGTCAACCTGACTTTGACGCGGTGTACTGCCGGGAAGGCAGTGGTCTATGATGCGCCCGCCGTGGCGAAGTGGCAGGTCATGACGGATCCCGAGGCGTTCGGCATGCCCCCGTCCAGCGGTGTGCGACGGCCGTCACGGCGATGCGGGGTCGACGTCGATTTCAGTGACCTGCTGCCCGCATGGGCAAAAATTATGGCGTTTACCACAATCGTCGGATCGGTGCCACTGGTGTGCGCCCGGGATCGTCTCGCCGACGTAGTTCTCCAAGATGGCGAGTCGGCCGGCAGCCATCAGTAGTCCACCTCATTTTCTGCGCAGCGGCGTGCCCGACCGCCCACGCGAGGGTCACAATGGCGGGGATACGACCGCGGGGAGGCGACGTGAACGACGGGCTCGATGTGATGCATTGGGGGGCAAGGTCTCTGGTCGCGATATCGGCGACCGTCCTGGTGGGCTGCTCCGCGGCGACCGATTCGGCGCCCCCACCGGCACCGCAGGCGCAGGCGGCAGCCGCCCCGAGTGCTGCGCGTCCGGAAGTCTCGCCCGGGCCCGCGCCCGCGCAGCCGCGACTCGCGGAAGACCCCGCGAGGCTTGCCGACGACCTTGTCGCCGATGAGCGGGCACTGCGTGATCCGGCCGCACCGGAGCCGGTATTGGCCGCCGCGGCCCGACGCCAGCAGGCGGCCTACCGGGCCATCGGCCGCCATCCCGAATGGGATGAGGTCACGCGTCCCCGCATCCCAGCGGTTCTGCTGCCGCTCTACGACCGCAACGTCGAGGCGCGTCGGCACTTGGACAGCCTGCTCACCGCCGATGTGTTGGACACGGTTCCCGCCTGGCGCATCGATCCGCCGGCCCCGGCTCACGAACTGCTTCATTACTACCGCGAAGCCGATACGGCGACGGGTGTCGGCTGGAACTACCTCGCGGCCATCAACTTCGTCGAGACCACGTTCGGCCGCATCGTCGGCCCGAGTTCGGCCGGCGCGCAGGGCCCCATGCAGTTCCTCCCGTCGACGTTTGCCGCCTACGGCGACGGCGGCGACATCCACGCGCCCCGCGACAGCATCATGGCCGCCGGTCGCAAGCTGGCCGCCAACGGCTTCGGGCACGACCGCGATGGCGCGATCTACGCCTACAACCACTCGGACGACTACGTGCGGGCCGTCACCGACTATGCCTTGATCCTGGAGGCCGACCCGGCGGCATTCACCGGTTACTACCGGTGGGAGATCTACTACCGCACGACCGCCGGCGACGTCCTGCTGCCGGTCGGTTATCGGGCGCCCGCGCCGATCCCGGTCGCCGAATACCTGGCAACCCACCCTCAGTGAAACGCTGCGACGGCGTCGATCCGGTGTGACGTAACCACCCACGCGAGGCGCGCGCAGCGGCTACCGTGCGAATCATCCGCATCGGACCGGTGCGGTATCGCTGGTCGGGACCAAGCCTGCGATGAGGAGATGCCGAGTGGACAGCGGTGCGGTGGAGCGTCGGCAGGCGCGCACACTCGACGAGTCCCAACTGGTCGATCTCGACGAACCAGACCGCCCCGTCGTCGACTTCCTCCGGGCCACGCCCGGCCGGATCGCGGTGATGGCCGTCGTGCTCGTGGCCGCGGTACTGGCCGTGGGGGTGAGCGCCTCGACGACGGTGTCGGACAAGCAACAGGGTCTGGGCAATCTGCGCTCGCACACCGAGCCACTGGCCGATGCCGCGCAACGGATCTACAGCGCGCTGTCGTCGGCCAACACGACCGCGGCCACCGCGTTTCTGGCCGGCGGCGTCGAACCGCGCGACGTCCGCGACCGCTACGACGCCGCAATCGGGCAGGCGTCCGCGGGCCTGGTCACCGCGTCGAACGGCGTGTCGCCCAACGACATCCACTCGCTGACGTTGCTGACCGACCTGTCCAACCAGTTGGCCGTCTACACCGGGGTGATGGCGACAGCGCGGACGAGCAACCGCGATGGTCGCCCCATCGGCGTTGCCTACCTCGGCGGATCCTCCTCGCTGCTGCAGCAGTCCATCCTGCCGGACGCCGAGCAGTTGTACCGGAACCAGGCCGACGCCGTCACAGCGTCGGAACGCGCGGTCGGTCCGTCGTACGCGGTGATCGCCGGGGCCCTCGTCGCGGTGGGGCTTTTGGTGCTCGCGCAGGTGTTCCTCGCCAGGCACAGTCATCGGCGGATCAACCCCGGACTGGTGCTGGCGTCGGTGCTCATGACGGTGCTCGCGGTCTGGCTGACCGGCGCCGGGGTGGTGGCGTCGCGCGCTGCCGGCGCCGCCCATACCGGGGCCGGTGCGCCGATGGACGTCGCGGTGACCACCCGGATCCTCGTTCAGCAAGCCCGTGCCGACGAGATCCTCGGCCTGCTCAAGCGGGGTTCCGACACCGAATCGGATGTCAGATTCGATGAGCGGACCGCACAGGTGGCGGCATTGCTCGAAAAGCACCCCGTAGACGGAACCCGGGATGCCCTGCAGCGCTGGCTGACTGCGCACGACGAGATCCGGAACAAGCTGGGCGCGGGCGACTTTCCGGGCGCGGTGGCGATCGCTCGAGACGCCGGGCCAGGGGGTTCGACGGCCCATTTCACGCGGTTGGATCAGGCTTTGGGGAATGACATCGCGCGACTACGAGAGCGCCAGCGCGACGGGATAACCCGTGCGTACGTGGCGTTGAGCGCGCTTCCGGCCGGTGCGGCGGCCATCAGCGTGCTGGCAGCGCTCGCGGTTGCCGCGGGCGTCGCACCACGGCTGAACGAGTACCACTGATGCGTGCCGCCACCGGAGTCCTCGCCGTCGCAGCGGCACTGCTGACGGGATGTTCGACAGTGCAACCGCTGGTCGAGGTGCCTGCCTCGCTAACGACCCTGCCGCTGCCCAGCGGCGCAGTCGTCGCGCCGTCCGTTTCGGGCGAGGCGGTCGAGAGTTGTGACGCCACAGCCAGTTTGCGTCCGTCGTCGGCACCCGCGCCGACGGTGGAAGCGATCCGGCGCCGCGGCCGGGTGATCGTGGGTATCGATCAGAACACCGACCCACTCAGTTTCCGTGACCCGGTGACGGGCGAGTTGCGGGGATTTTCGGTCGACCTGTCCCGTGAGATCGCCCGGGATCTGGTCGGTGATCCCGACAAGGTGGACTTTCGCCTGCTGACGGAGCCGGAGCGGATTCCGGCGGTACAGCACAAGATCGTCGACATCCTGACGAAGGCGACGTCGATCACGTGTCCCCGGGCCGAGCTGATCGCGTTCTCCACGGTGTATTTCGAAGGGCATCAACGCCTGCTGGTCCCACGAGGCTCGGCGGTGCGGGGACCGGCCGACCTGGCCGACAAGCGCGTGTGCTCGGGGCTCGCGACGACATCCATCGCCACGGTCGCCCGGGTCGCTCCGAGAGCGAACATCGTCGGCATGCAGAATTTCGACGACTGCCTGGTCGCGCTTCAGCAGGGCCAGGTGGACGCGGTCAGCACCGACGATGCGCTGCTGGTCGGCATGGCCATGCAGGATCCCAATCTCGAGATCGTCGGTCCTGGCCTGGAGAACGAGCCATACGGCATCGGGGTCAACAAGGCCGAGGAGGATCTGGTCCGCGCGGTCAACGCGAGTCTGGAACGGATCCGTCGCGACGGGACGTGGGAGGCGTTGTACCGCAGGTGGTTCAGCATGCTCGGCCCGGCTCCGAGCCCGCCGACACCGAAGTACCGGGACTGACATGGCTCGTGACGAGGGCACGCGCGCCGTCCTGGTGACCGAATCCGGGCCGACCAAGGTCGAGCCCACCCGCCCGCGGCTGCGCACCGGCCGGCGGCGGATCGGCGATGGCCTTGTCGAGATCCCGATTCGGGAGGACATCGAGCCCGCCACTGCGATCCTGACCAATCCCGTTGTCGCCGAGTCGAAACGGGACTGCGGCAACTGCGGTCGGCCGGTCGGCCGGGGGAGCGCGGGCCGGCCCGGACCCACCGACGGCGTGTGTCCGCACTGTGGCGCACTGTTCTCCTTCTCACCACAACTGGAGGCGGGGGAGCTCGTCGCCGGTCAGTACGACGTCCAGGGCTGCATCGCCCACGGCGGCGTCGGCTGGATCTATCTGGCGATCGACCGCAATGTGAGCGACCGGTGGGTTGTGCTCAAAGGCCTGCTTCAGCCCGGGGGCGAGCAGTCGCAGGCCATCGCTGTCGCCGAACGGCAGTTCCTTGCGATGGTCAACCACCCCGGCATCGTCAAGATCTACAACTTCGTCGAACATCCCGGGTTCGACGGGCGCCCTGTCGGCTACATCGTGATGGAGTACATCGGCGGCACCACGTTGGAAGCGATCCTGGCGAAGCAGCGGGCGGCCGGTGGTGACGACAAGCGGATGATGCCTGTCGAGCAGGCGCTCGGCTATGTGCTGGACGCGCTGCCGGCGTTGTCCTACCTGCACTCGCTCGGCCTGGTCTACAACGATCTCAAGCCCGAGAACATCATGCTGACCGAGGACAACATCGAGCTGATCGACATGGGTGCGGTATCGGGTATCGGCGACTTCGGATACATCTATGGCACCAAGGGTTTTCAAGCGCCCGAGATCGTCAGAACAGGCCCGACGGTAGCCTCCGACGTGTACACGGTGGGCCGCACGCTGGCCAAGCTGACCGTCGACCTGGCAGGTGACCGCTATGCCGAGTCGCTGCCCGCCCGCGACGAGGTGCCGCTGTTCGAACGCTACGAGTCCTTCTACCGGCTTCTGGTGCGTGCAACCAATCCTCACCCGGCGCAACGCTTCTCGTCGGTCGATGAGATGGCTGACCAGTGCAAGGGTGTCCTGCACGAGATCCTTGCCGAGCAAACGGGCTCGCCGAGCCCGCGCGTATCAAAGCTGTTCAGTGTGCCACGGTCAACCTTCGGTGCCGACCTGGCGCTGCGGCGCACCGATGTTTTCGTCGACGGGCGCCGCCGCACCGCGAGGCTGCGTGCGCGAGACGTCGCTCACGCCCTGCCGAAGCCGATACCCGTCGAGGAATCGGATGACGACTGGCGTGAGGACTGGGCCGAGGGGGTCTCGGGGCTGGAAGCCGGACAGCCCGATAGGGCATTGACGAGCTTCGAGCGGGTGATTGGCCTGCTTCCCGGTGAATCGGCACCCAAGCTTGCGGCCGCGGCGGCGGCCGAACTCATGCTCGACGCGGGTGATGTCGAGGACAGACAACGATTGCGGCTCTTGGCCGAGAGGTACTACCGAACGCTGTGGCGCACCGACCCGGCGATGGTGAACGCCGCGTTCGGCCTGGCGCGCCTGCTCGCCGGCCGTGGCGACCGGGCCGGCGCGATCAGCGTGCTCGAGCAGGTGCCGCTGACCTCGCGCCACTACGGCGAGGCGCAACTGACGTCGGTGGTCATGTTGCTCGACGGCCGCCCATGTGCCGACATCACCGAGGAAGACCTGCGCGACGCCGCGCACCGGGTGAGCCGTCTGACCGAGACCGAACCACGGGCCCTGCAGATCCGTGCGCTCGTGCTCGGCATCGCGCTCGACTGGCTCGAATCGGGCGTTGCCGCACCTGCCGACGATCCGATCTTCGGTCATCCCTTCGACCAGCGGGGGCTGCGCGAGGGCATCGAGGAGGCGCTACGGGAACTGGCGCGCCACTCGCCGCGTCGTCGGCATCGCTACACCCTGGTCGATGTCGCGAATGCGATCAGACCGCCGAGCTGGCTCTGAGAACGGCACGGCAGCCTCGCCGCCGACCTGATTATTCGCTGAGAATTACCGTTTAGATAGACCACCTTCCAAGTTACCGATATATCGTGATATTGACGCGATATGGCGTCGAACTGTTACGGCAGGACATCACACGGTAGGGAGACGGACATGTTTCACGGAGGATTGCCCGGTGGATTCGGTTTCGGCGCGCCAGGTTTCGGGCCGTTCGGCGGTCCGGGATTCGGCGGCGGATTCGGTGGACCCGGATTCGGGCCCGGTTTCGGCGGAGGCTTCGGTGGCCACTTCGGCCCCGGATTCGGCGGACGCGGCAAGCTGGCGGCCGCCGCCACCGCAGCTCTGCTGCTCGACGGGCCGGCTGACGCGGCCGAGATCACGCGGCGCGTGACCGAGGCGACCGGTGGCGCGTTCACACCGCCCGAAGGTGCCGCGGAGGTCGGTATCGGCCTGCTGGCCGGGCGTGGGGCCGTCACGGTCGAAGACGGCGTTGCCACGCTGACCGAGTTCGGCGAGAACATCCTGGCCTGGAAGGGCATCAACAGCGACACCGCACACGCGTTCCTGGCGCAGGCGGCGAAGTTCACCGGCGTGCTCAAGCTCCGCAAGGAACTCTTCGAGGTCGCCGGTCTCGCCCGCACGATCATGTGGACGGGCAACGACGAACAGAAGGAGAAGCTCGAGGAGGCCAGGACCAAGATCCTGACCGCCGTCACCGAGGCGAAGCAGTCGCTCTACGCGGTGCTCGCACAGAGCTGACCTCACGCATCCGACGCGGCCGCACCGCACGGTGCGGCCGCACGGATGCTGTTTTTGCCGAACCCGATTCGACCGCAGCCGATCGGCGTAGCTTGAGTTTCTGCTCCCCGAGCCCGGCTGAACGAAGGGGCGAACCATGGCGGACGTCGATTGTTGCGTGGTGGGCGCGGGCTTCGCCGGCTTGACTGCCGCGCTGCGGTTGAAGCAGGCGGGCCGCTCCGTGGCGCTCCTCGAAGCGCGAGACCGCGTCGGCGGCCGGACCTTCACCGAGGTGCTCCCGGACGGCACCTGGATCGACCGTGGCGGGGCGTGGATCGGTCCGGGCCAGGATCGCATCAAGGCTCTGATGGCCGAATACGGTGTCGTCGAGTACAAGCAGTACGTCGACGGCGACGCGATGATGATCGTCGACGGCAAAAAGCACCGATACGCGGGCACCATTCCCTGGTCGATGAACCCGTGGGCCATCGCCAACCTGGGCGCCGGGCTGCTCGAAGTCGGCCACATGTGCAAGTCGGTCCCGTTCGAGGCGCCGTGGACCGCGAAGAGGGCCGCGGAATGGGACCGAATCACCGTGGGGGAGTGAATCACCGGTCATGTGCGCGCCAAGCAGGCGCGCGAGATGCTCGACATGGCGCTGGCCGGCATCTACACGTCGGCAGCCTCGGAGGTGTCGTTGCTGTGGGCGCTGCACCAGATGGGGTCGGGCGGTGGCCCGGTGTTCGTCATATCCAACAAGGGCGGCGCGCAGGACGCCCGGGTGCGTGGTGGCATGAGTGCCGTCTATGGCCCGATGGCGGCCGAACTGGGTGCCGCACTGCAGCTTTCGCGGCCCGTGCGCCTCATCGAGCAGGACTGCGACGGCGTCACCGTGCACGCCGGTGACGCGACGATACGGGCGCGCCAAGCCATCGTCGCTGTGCCACTGGCAGTCGCGCACCAGATCGCCTACGAACCCATGCTGCCCGTGGACCGGATGTTTCTCCATCACCGCATGCCGAGTGGCGCGGTCTTCAAGATCTCGGTGGTCTACGAAACCGCGTTCTGGCGTACCGACGGGCTCTGCGGGCAGTCGGCCGCGCCCGGCAGTCCGGCGACGCTGACGATCGACGCCTGCACCGACACCGGGGTTCCGGGCGTCATGTGCGTCATCACCGAAGGGCCCGCGGCGCGTCGACTCGGGAGCCTCGACGCCGCGGAGCGCAGATCCGTGGTGATCGGTGAACTGGTCGATCGGTTCGGCCCGAGGGCCCGGTCCCCGTTGAGTTATCACGAACAGAACTGGACGGTGGAACGCTATTCGGGTGGCGGCATGATCAGTCACGCACCTCCCGGTGTACTCACCGAGTTCGGCCACACGCTGCGGGAGGTGTGCGGGCGAATCCACTGGGCCGGGACGGAGAGCTCGGCTGTCATGTGCGGCTGGATCGATGGTGCGGTTCGGTCGGGTGAACGCGCCGCTGCCGAGGTGATGGCGGCTGAAAGCGTTGCAGCAGTGTAAATCTGCGTTGGCTGGTGGCTATCCGCCTCGGCCCGTGCCGTGCTGCACGGCATATCTGGTGCACGGGTGCTGACACGCCTGGTTGGCGCCGGGCAGCA
Source organism: Mycolicibacterium mageritense (assembly GCF_010727475.1). Classification (NCBI taxonomy): domain Bacteria; kingdom Bacillati; phylum Actinomycetota; class Actinomycetes; order Mycobacteriales; family Mycobacteriaceae; genus Mycobacterium; species Mycolicibacterium mageritense. Next base: position 6,923,830 of record NZ_AP022567.1, on the reverse strand, counting down.
CGTGGTGGGAGACGTCGGCGCCGGAACGGATGGTCACAGCCGCAATGACACCGCCACATCCGGCCACCGCCGCGGCGATGAGCATCGCCGTCACATAGCCGTGGCCAAGAGGTTCTCCGGCACCTGACCGGATCCCCGCAGCAACCGGCAACACAGCAACGGCGAGCAACCCGGCGAGCCGGGCAACGGCGTTGTTGACGCCCGATGCCGTCCCCGCCTGGCTCTCCGGAACGGCAGACAGGACGGCGGCGGTCAACGGGGTGACGGTGACCATCAACCCGACGCCGAACACGACGACTGCGGGCAGCACCACTGCGAGATACGACACCCCCGGGACGATCCGGGCCATCAACGCCAGACCCGCCGCGGCGATGAGCGGACCCACCGTCATGGGCAATCGAGGGCCGGTGCGCTGAGCCAGGGCGCCGGCCCACGGAGACCCGATCAGCATGATGACCGTGGTCGGCAGCGTCGCGACCCCAGCGAGCAACGCCGAATAATGCAGGCTCTGCTGTAGCTGCAGCGCCAGCAGGAACAGCGCACCGCCGAGCGCGGCGTAGACGGCGAACGTGGTCAGGTTCGCGCCGCTGAACTGGCGTGAACGGAACAGGCCGAATTGCAGAAGCGGTGCCTGGACCCGGAGCTCGATCACGACAAAGGCCACCAGCGCGACGACGCCGAGAGCTGCGGCCGCCACGGCGACCGGCGTCCAACCTCTGGACGGCACCTCGATGAGCGGGTAGATCACACCCCCGAGGCCGATCATGACTGCCACAGCGCCGGCGAGGTCTGCGCGGCCGGCGGCGGGAGCGGCCCGTGACTCGGGCACGTGCCGGATGGTTATCCACGCGGCCGCCACGGCCAGGGGAACATTCAGCAAGAAAACCCACCGCCAGGACGCGGCGTCGACGAGCCAACCACCGATGAACGGGCCGAGGGCCGAGGTGACACCAGACATACCGGCCCAGATGCCCACCGCCTGCGCCCTGTCGTCGTGCCGGATCCCGACGTCGATCAGGGCGAGGCTGCCGGGCACCAGGGCTGCCGCTCCCACACCCTGCAGCAGCCGGGCCGCGATCAACCAACCCACGGATGGGGATAAGCCACAGGCCACCGACGCCACGGTGAAAATCGCCAAGCCCACCACGAAGACCCGACGCCGGCCGTAGCGGTCTCCTGCCGCTCCGCCGGCCAGAAGCAACGCGCTGAGCGACAGCAGGTAGCCATCGAGCACCCATTGTTGGCCTGCCATCCCGGCACCTAGATCCCGCCCGATGGCAGGCAGCGCAACGTTGACGACAGTGCTGTCGAGAAATGCGATGCCCGAGCCGAGAACCGCTGCGGCAACGAGCCACCGCGCGGCGGGTGACGCCAACGCAACCCGGGACGGGCTCACCTCGGCCTCGTCTCCGGCGGGGCCGCTCGGCTCGTTCTCCACGGATCCATGATCGTCACCTCACCCTACGGCCGATGCGCAAACGGCGCAGCAACCGCGGCCGTGGGCGTAACGTTTGGAAAGTGTTCGGCTGCGGATGCCGCGGCCCGAGATCGTCGCGATGCACAACGGATCAGGAGATGTGTTTGTCGGGCATGCAATTCGGGATCTTCACGGTCGGAGACGTCACTGCAGATCCGACGACCGGTAAGACGCCTACCGAGGCCGAGCGGATCCGCGCCACGGTGGCGATCGCCAGGAAGGCCGAAGAGGTGGGTCTTGACGTGTTCGCCACCGGCGAGCATCACAACCCGCCGTTCGTACCGTCGTCGCCGACCACCCTCTTGGGTTATGTCGCAGCCCTGACCGAGCGCATCGTGCTGTCCACGTCGACCACGTTGATCACAACCAATGATCCGGTGAAGATCGCGGAGGATTTCAGTGTCCTGCAACACCTCTCGGGTGGCAGAGTCGACGTGATGCTCGGCCGTGGGAACACCGGGCCGGTGTACCCGTGGTTCGGCCAGGACATCCGAGCCGCAATCCCGTTGACCGTCGAGCACTACCGGCTGCTGCGGCGGCTGTGGCGGGAGGAGAGCGTCGACTGGAGCGGTGAATTCCGCACTCCGCTGCAGGGTTTCACGCTCGCGCCCCGACCGTTGGACGGTGTGCCGCCGTTCGTCTGGCACGGTTCGATCCGCACTCCCGAGGTGGCCGAGCTGGCGGCGTTCTACGGGGACGGGTTTTTCGCCAACCACATCTTCTGGCCACCGGCGCACACCAAGCGCATGGTGCAGCTGTACCGGCAGAGATTCGAACACTACGGGCACGGCAGCGCCGATCAGGCCATCGTGGGACTTGGCGGGCAGGTCTTCATGCGCCCCAACAGCCAGGATGCGATCGCGGAGTTCCGCCCCTACTTCGACAACGCTCCGGTGTACGGCCACGGGCCCAGCTTGGAAGAGTTCGCCGCCGAGACGCCGCTGACGGTCGGGTCGCCGCAGCAGGTGATCGACCGGACCTTGAGTTTCCGTGAGTACGCCGGCGACTACCAACGGCAGTTGTTTCTCGTCGACCACGCCGGCCTGCCGTTGAAAGTGGTGCTGGAGCAGCTCGACCTGCTGGGTGAAGAAGTGATCCCGGTGCTGCGCAAGGAGTTTGCGGTCGGTCGGCCGGATCATGTGCCGGACGCGCCGACACACGCCGCGCTTGTGGACGCGGCTGCGGGCGCGGGGGAGCGTGAGTCATGACGAAATTGGCGATCATCAGCGGCGGGCTGCGGGAACCGTCGTCGACCAGGCTTCTGGCCGATCGCATCACAGCCGCAGTGGAGTCGTCGGCCGCTGATCGGAACCTCACGGTGAGTGCGACGGTGATCGAGCTGCGACCGCTGGCCCGCGCCATCGTGGACGCGATGCTGTCCGGATTCCCGTCCGACGAACTGAATTCTGCGTTCGAGGCGATCGCAAACGCTGACGGCGTGATCGCCGTGACGCCGGCATTCAATGCCTCGTTCAGCGGACTGTTCAAGTCGTTTTTCGATGTGCTGCCCGAAGAAGCGCTGTCGGACATGCCGGTGCTGATCGCGGCGACCGGCGGCACCGAGCGTCATTCGCTGGTCCTGGAACATGCACTGCGGCCGATGTTCTCGTATCTGCACGCGGTGGTGTCGCCGACCGGTGTCTACGCCGCGACCGACGATTTCGGCGCGTACGGCTCCGACCTGTCCAAGCGGATCGGCAAAGCGGCCGACGACTTCACGCGGCTCTTGCAGGCGTGCGGTCAGCGCGTTCGGCGCGATGTTTTCGCCGAGGAGCTGACCGAAATGGAGCAGCTGTTGGCGGGCTGGCGGCCGCGAAACGGCGGCGACACGGTCGAGGACTGACTTATTCGCCCGACTGCGTGACCCCGCGCACCACTGCGACGCACAGGTCGGCACACACAGTGGCCAGTTCGTGGCTGCTTTCCTGCGGATCGGCGAGCCAGGTCTCGATCAGGTGGTTCACGCCGCCGACCATGAAACGCGCACTGCGGCGAAGTTCGGCCTCGCGGGGGGTCTCGGTACTGAGCACCGAAGGGGCGAGCCGGACGATCAGATCGGCGACCATCTCCAGGATGTGCGTGCGGTGCTCGGCCAGCCCTGCGACGCTGCTGACGTCGCCGGTGGCGATGCGGTGGATGTGCGGGTCGGCGGCGATGATGTCGAGGAAGGCCGTGAGGGCCGACGTGAGTTTGTCGGCGAGGGTGCCCGGATCGCCGACGCCGGCGGTCACCAGCGCGTTGATCAGTTCGTCGCGCACGTCGTCGGAGATCGCGAACAGCAGCGCCTCCCGGTTGGGAAACTGCTCGTAGAAGTAGCGCGAGGTCAGTCCGGCGGCCGTGCACACGCCGCGCACCGTCACCTCGGTGACACCGGATTCGCCCCAGATCTGCCTGCCCGCGGCGAGCAACTTGTTCCTGCGTTCGGTGCGGCGATCGGCCGCGCTGATGCCGCCGTAGCCGCGCACCACCTGTGCGCGCTTCATTGACAGCAGCCTACCTGCCCCTTAGATTCGGACTACACACGTAGTCAGTTGTGGTCTGGAGGTCACCGATGAACCAGCCCGTTCCCGCTCGCCATCCCGAACGTCCGCTACCGGTTCCGGCCGCCATCCGGACATTCGCCTTGACGCTGGGTATCGGCGAACCCGATCCTCAGCAGTGGCGCCGGCTGGGTGAGCGGCTGACCGTCGGCGACGCACCGATGGACCGCCTGGTCGACTGGATGTCGTCGGCGGGCATGGCGCATACGAAGCCGTTGTTCGAGCGGGCACTCGCCGAGGGCATCGCCAACGTGCCCGAAGCGCCGGAGCCGTTGCGCGAGTTCTTCATCTGCGCCGAAACGGTGCCGGATTGGGTGGACCCGGACAAGCTGCGCAAAGGGCAGCGCGCGCTGCAGCGAGGTGGGTCCGACGGCATGTCCGTCGCCCGTGACGTCTCACTGCTCGGTGGCTACCAGTTCTCCGGGTTCAACAAAACCCTGCTGCGCACAGGTGCTTTGGAGAAGGGCTCGAACAAGCGCTTCGCCGAGACCATGCAGTGGGCCATCGACGTCATCGCCGACGGTGGCCTCGAGCCCCTCGGGGTCGGGTACCGATCCACCCTGCACGTGCGCCTGATCCACGCGTTCGTGCGCAGGCACGTCGCGGCGCTGCCCGACTGGCGCGCCGACGAGTGGGGTCTGCCGGTCAACCAGACCGATATGGCCGCGACGCTGGTCGGTGCGCTGATCGCCCCACCGGTCGCCGCGCTCGGAATGGGAATCCTGCCTGCGCCAGGCGAACTCGACGCCATCGCACACCTGACCCGCTACGTCGGCTGGCTGATCGGGGTCGAGGACGAATGGCTGCCCCGCACCTTCCGGGACAGCATCCGCGTGCTCTATCACACGTCGACCGCCCTGGCGCGGCCCGACGAGACCACCCGGCAGCTGTCGGTTCCGATGGCCGGGGATCCGCTGACGTGGCACTACCGCGGTGCCCGGGGGCTGCGTCGCCGGCTGGCGTGGGCTCAGCACCTGTCGATCACGAGCGCCTTCCTCGGACCGAGCGCGATGCGTGTCCTCGGGCTGCCCGCCTACATGCCCCCGTGGTACCCGGTGCTGCGGTTGCCCGTCAACCTGGTGCGCAGCGCGGCCGCGATGGCGTTGCCGGGCGGTATGGACCGGGCCGCGGCCCGCGGCAGGCGCGAGCAGCGGGAGTTGCTGCGCACCATCACCGGCGGCGACGACGCCATGATCGGTGAGTCCGCGGCGCATGTGAGCAGCGCAGCGTGAGGTTGTGAGCGGTCCGGCGGCGTAACGAATCTGGCGGCCGCCCGAATTACAGAGTGGCAGCGTCGTGAAAACCCGCCGCCGTCTTGTCGTGCGGGCAAATCCCACTGATTGTGGGCACGCGTGGTCGAGGCACGTCAGAGTGTTTATGCTCCGGGCAATTGGGCACCCCGCAAAAATGCTGAAGCCAATCGCGTGCGCCGCCGTCGTGGCCGTCCCACTCATCGGGCTCGTCGCCTGCTCGAACCAATCGTCAGACGTCGGAGGCGAGCAGACCCCGGAAACCAGCGGCACCGCGACTGCCGCCGCACTGAAAACGGCCTTGAAGACCGCTGACGGCACCACTGTCGCCGACGCGTCCGTCGACTTCGCCGATGGCTATGCCACGGTCACCGTGCAGACGGTCGCAACCGGACTGCTCAGTCCAGGCTTCCACGGCTTGCGGATCCACTCGGTCGGCAAGTGCGAATCGGCCTCCGAGAACGGTGGCGGCGCCGACTTCGCCTCTGCCGGAAGCCCATTGCAGGTGAGTGGGCACAACACCTATCCCGCGAGCGGCGATCTGACCGACCTGCAGGTACGCCCGGATGGTGCGGCCAAGCTGGTCACCACCTCGGCCGATTTCACTGCCGAGGATCTGCGGAACGGCCAAGGCACCGCGCTTGTCGTCGAAGCCGGCCCGTCGGGTGGCGGCGCAACGTCCGCCGCCGGTTCGCAGGAGCGGATCGCCTGCGGCGTCCTCGCGGCAGGCACCTCCGAGACGACCTCGATCTCGACTTCGACCTCGACGTCCACGGTGACGACGACAGTCGTGCCAAGCGCTCCTGCGGGGCCGGCCATCTCTACGACGACCAGCCCGCCGGCAACCAGCAGCAGCCCGACCAGCCCGAGCACCAGCACGGTCACGATCACGGTGCCCTCGACCACCGTCACGACCACTCAGCCGCCGACGATCTCCGCCCCGCCCGGCGGACCCGCGGGCGGTTGAGCGCGCGAGAAGTCAGAGGGCTCAAGCACTTCGGTCGGCTACGAGCTCATCGACCCGAGGTAATAGGTTTCCTTGCCGGTCGGGTAGCCGCCACCGTCGGTCGCGATGTGCACGTGGTCGAAGTGGTTGGCGGTCTCGTTGCCGTAGTCCGCGGTCCAGCTGGGTGCGCCGATGCCGGGGTAGAAACCTTGGCGCCAGATCACGTGCAGCACGCCCCACCGCTCGGCGTTGGCCAGGGCGAACCCCGCGACCTGGTTACCGAGCGCGATGCCCTCGTCGGAGTGGTAGTCGGGGATCATCACGTCGATGGCCAACCCGTTGGGATGCCATTTCAACGGGTCTTGCCGGTACCCGCCGATGGTCTTGATCTCGGGGAACATCACGTTGATGGCACGGGCGACCCAGATGGTGTGGATCTGCAGGCCCTGCTCGGGCGTGATGCCCGCAGGTAGCGCGAATTGGAAGTCCCGGGCCGCGACCGGTGCACTGGCAGCTACCAGCTCGGCCTCCGCGGGGCTTGCGGTGGCAGGCGCGGACGGCACGCTCGTCGGCGCCGCTGCTGGGGTGCCTGCGCAGCACGCCGGCTTGGTGTCCTGGGCGTAGAACATCGCGGCAGAAACAGCGACCGAGGCCGCGAGAACCAGCCACCGGCCGCGACCGTTGGCTAACACATTTCTGCTCACGGTGTGCACCTTACTGTCGAGTCGGATCCGGCATGGCGATCTGCGCGATCTCGCACTGCCGACGCGGTTGGCGCTTCAGCGTGCCCGCGGGTGCCCATAGACTCGACGACATGGTGAAACCGGTGGTCGCGGTCGTTTTGGGGCTGCTGCTGAGCGCGTGCACGCGTGAGGTCGCCAACCCCCAGGCCAAACCGCAACCACCGGCTGCGCCGATCTCGGCCTTGCAGGTCGGCGACCTGCTGAGCCTCGACGTCCAGGACAAGGACGGCAATCTTTTCGTCACTGCAGCACCGGAACAGTGCACCGGCGTGGCCCGCGAGTCCGAGCCGCCCTTCATCGACAGCCACGGCCCGGTGGCCAGCGACGGCGGTCACTGGGCGACCACCGGCGCCGGCGGGGCCGAGGTGTACGTCGCCGAGATGGTCGCGGTCTTCCCGTCCGACTTCGACGCCCGCGATGCCCTCGGGGCGGCCCGCGAGACCATCGAGTCCTGTCACGGCACCCAGGTGACGGTCACCTCGATGAAAGGCCGTACCTACCTGTTCGACGTGCTGCCGCCGGTCCAGCCGGACCCGGAGAACACCGTGGTGTGGTCGCTGCGCTCGCAAGGATGGGATTGCGACAACGCGTTCATCGCGGCGCACAACGCGGCGATCGAGATCACCGGCTGCGGCACCGCCGGGGGATTCGACATCACGGCGGCAGCCCAGGGTGCGGCCAAGCGCATCGAAAATCTGGCGAACACCACCGCCTGACCCGCCACCATGCGCAGACGCCTTCGCCTGATCCTTGCTGTCGTGCTCGTGGTGATCGGTCTGACGACGCTCACCCGCACGCTGTGCATCGGCTTCGCGCCGCTTCCCGACCACGCCGCACGCCAACTCGGCTATCTCGATGCAGCCCTGGCGACCGGTCGTGACGCCGACATGCAGGGCCTGTTTCCCGAAGGCGAGTACTTCACGCGCGTGTTGACCGGGCTGGCCGAGGCGCAGGTCGCCGCGCGGTTGTCCCCGGGAAGTGAAGCCGACAGTCATCTGGCGCGCGCCAAGGCGCGGCTGGCCGCAATCGAAAGCCCGGAATCCACAAGCATATTCGGCTCGGGTATGGCGCCCGACCACGGCGTCTTCGCGGCCGGCTGGTCATTGGCGTTGGCCGTCGCCATTGCGCGGGTCTCCGGCGCGGAGGCCGACCGCGCCGCAGCGTCCGAACGGGCCCAGGTGCTCCACACCGCGCTGCCCCGTACCGGTTCTCCGTTCCTGGCGAGCTATCCGGGACAGTTCTGGCCGTGCGATTCCGTCGTCGCAGTCGGTGCCCTCGCCGATGCGGCGAGCCTGCTCGGATTGCCGTGGCGTGCCGACCTGGCGGCGTGGCGGTCACGCGCACTCGCAGCAGTGGACGCCGGCACCGGTCTGTTGCCGCATCAGGTCGACCAGCATGGTGCCGCATTGACCGGGCCGCGAGGATCGTCGCAGGCGATCATCCAGACGTTCTGGCCCGCGCTCGACCGGCTGCTCGGGGTGGAAGACGATCAGTGGCAGCGGTTTACCGACCGCTTCGTCACCGAGAAGATCGGGCTGGCCGGGGTGCTCGAGTACCCGACCGGGGTCGACGGCCGCGGTGATGTCGACAGCGGCCCGCTGATTCTCGGGGTCAGCCTGAGTGCTTCCGCGGTCGGCCTGGCCGCGGCCCGGGCCAACGGCGACCGCGCACTGGCGGGGCGCCTCACGCGCCAGGTCGACCTACTTGGCGTACCGATGGGCCTGCACACCACGCGATATCTGTTCGGCGTTCTGCCGGTTGGCGACGCGTTCATCGCGTGGGCGCGGACCGTGCCCGAGTCCGACCGGCCGCGCACCGACGGCTCGGGTCGCTCGGCCTGGTTCCTGGCGTGGGCGGCGCCGTCGGCGGCGGTGGTCGCCATCGGTCTCGCGCTGTGGCCCCGGACGCGCCGGCGCGATACGGCCGGCACGCTCAGTTTACTGCCGTGACCCGGCTGTCCACCCAAGTTGCGTAGGTACTCCAGGACAGTGCCGTTGTGCTCTGCACGGCGAAGGGTCCAGGGTGCAGTGTGGACAGATGAGCTCGAACTTTCCCGGTACGGCGACTATTCGCTCGGCCTTGTCCCTGGCGGTCCGCGCACCGTCAGTGCACAATTCGCAGCCTTGGCTTTGGCGGGTGGGGGAGAGCAGTGTTCACTTGTATACCGATCGCGCACTGCACCTGCCGCACACCGATCCGGATTCGCGCGATCTCATGTTGAGCTGTGGCGCCGCGCTGAATCATTGCGTCATCGCGTTTTCCGCGCTGGGCTGGGGATCGAAGGTGCATCGCTTCCCCAATGTCGCCGACGCCGATCACCTGGCCTCGATAGAGCTTCACCGGCATCGGCCTGAAGCAATCGACATCGTCCTTGCGGCAGCGATCCCACGGCGTCGCACGGACAGGCGTCACTTTGAATCCTGGCCCGTGGCCACTGGTGACATCGCTCTGATGGGAGCGCGCGCAGCGCGTGCGGGTGTGATGCTCCGGCGCATCGATGAACTGGAACATCTCAAACGCCTCGTCATCCAAGCGGCGGCGCGTCATGCCGCGGACTCTGACTACCAGGCCGAACTGGCGGAGTGGAGTGGCCGGCACGGCTCGGTGACCGGGGTGCCTGCGCGCAGCACCCCACGCTCAGATCTCAGCGATCGCCTTCCCGGACGAGTGTTCGCCCGCGCTGATCTCGCACAGACTCCAGAGGTCGACGACTGCGCTGTGGTCATCGCCCTGGGCACCGTCGATGACGATCAGACATCGCGGTTGCGTGCAGGCGAAGCCACCAGCTTGGTGCTGCTGACTGCCACCGCCCTGGGGCTTGCCAGTTGCCCGATCACCGAACCGCTGGAACTGCCGGAGACCCGTGCGGCAGCCGCGGCCGAGATCTTCGGCAGCGACGGCTATCCCCAGATGTTGCTTCGTGTCGGTTGGGCGCCCGTCAACGCCGATCCGCTTCCCGCCGTCCCCCGTCGGGATCTGGATGACGTGGTCTCAAGGTTGGACGGGCTGCCGATGCACTGGTCACATTCGCCTTAGTTGACAGCGTCGAGGTCGATGTCGATATGGATCACCGAGCTGTCCAGGCGGCGCGTGCAAGGCCAACCGGAATCAGCGATCATCTCAAGCAACGGGCGGTTCAACGCCAAGACCTCGGCGACGAATCGGTGGACGCCGTGTTCCTTGGCGATCTGCCCGAGCCGCTGCAGTAGCACGGTGCCCACACCGCGCAGGTGTTGATTGTGGTCGACGACAACCGCGACCTCCGTGCAACCGTGAGAGGGATCTTCGACATAGTTGGCAACGCCGAGAAGGACGTCGGCCTCGAAGGCCCCCAGTGCATACCGATCGGCAGCGGGCTCTGTCAGCGATCGCGCCCATTCTCGTAGGTGCACTGGATGCAGAGCGAAGAAGCGGAAGTAGCACTCTTCGTCGGTGAGCGTTTCGTAAAGTCGCACAACCTGATCCGCGTCCCGGGGCCGCAGGCGGCGGAGGACGACCCTCGCACCGTCGAGCAATTCGGCGCGTGAGACTTGTTGCTGTGCCGCGGTGTCCATTTCGGCGGCGTCAACGTACGACCAGAACCGAGCAGTTTCCATGTGCAGATAACGGATGCCGGTGCGGGCCGACGATTTCCGCCACCGTGGCTGCATCGACAGGGCCGACAACGGCGAGCTGAATGGATTCGTCCCGGTGCTCGGCAAGAAAGGCTTCGATGCTCTGCGGCGTCGTGACGGGATAGATGTGAACGTCGGGAAAGCGCTGCCGCCACCGGGCAACCTGGCGATCGAGTTCGTCATGCGGCGTGCTCGCGCTCTTGTGCCGCCCTGCGACGGCCAGGACGGGAACCTCACGCAGACGAGCCTCCTGCAACGCGCATTCGACCACGGCATCGTTGTCGCCCTGCGGGTCGACGGCCACCAAGATCCATTCGGTGCCGCGCGGTGTGGGACGCGGTGATCGGATGATCGCTACCGGGCACTGAGCATGCTGCGTCATCTCAGCAGCGGTCGAACCGAGTACCGCTCGGGCGATCTGCCCGATACCGACGGACCCCAAACACACCATCGCCGCGTGGCGTGACTCATCGATCAACGCCGAGTCAACCGCACCGCAGAGGATTTCGGTCTCGATCTTGACCGGCGGTTCGGATGCCGCCACCGCCGTTGCGGCCGCGTGCAGTGCTGATTCCGCGTATTGCCTGTCCATGTTCGCTGTGCCACCGGGATTGGCTGGGTCTGTGGGCGGGGCGACATGTACGAGGCGAAGGGCAACATCGCGACTTGCGGCTTCTTTCGCGGCCCACTCGGCAGCGGTTATCGCCGCGTCTGAGCCGTCGATGCAGACGACTATCGGCGCTGACACATTCGGCATCATCGAACTCCTCGTGCGGGCATTACAGTCCAGGTCAGAATTGGACGCTATCGGTCACCCATGCTGTGCGGGTGAGGCATTGGTCCCCGGCTGATCGCCGAAGGTCCCTTGACGACGACGTACTCGCGCACGGCACCGTGTCGCCGCGATGCCGTGGTGGAGGAAGAGTCAGGCGTGCCCTTCGCCTGTGCGCCTATTCTGCGTCGGACCGGCGTTGCGACTGATCGAGCTTGGATATGAATACCGCGGCCTGCGTTCTGCGCTCCATCCCAAGCTTGGTCAGCAGGCGCGAGACGTAGTTCTTGACGGTTCGCTCGGCAAGGAACATCCGGTCCGCAATCTGCTTGTTCGTGAGACCTTCGCCGAGGAGGTCCAGTAGGACGCGTTCCTGGTCGCTGAGCCCGTACAACGGATCGGAATGTTCAGCCGCCTGGCGTAGCTTGGCCATCAGCGCCGCCGCGGCTCTGTTGTCGAGCAGCGAGCGGCCGGCTCCGACATCTTTGATCGCGCGCGTGAGATCCATTCCTTTGATGTCTTTGATCACATATCCGCTGGCGCCGGCGAGGATTGCGTCCAACATCGCCTCATCGGACGTGTAGGAGGTGAGCATGAGGCAGCGGAGATCCGGCAGCCGGCACAGCAGATCCCGGCACAGTTCGATGCCATTGCCGTCGGGGAGCCGAACATCGAGCACCGCGACATCAGGTCGCAGTGCCGGTATGCGGGCGATGGCTTCGGCAACCGAGCCGGCCTCACCGACGACCTCCAACTCGGGATCCGCAGACACGAGGTCGGTCAGCCCGCGCCTGACGAGCTCATGGTCGTCAACGAGAAAGACTTTCACCATGTCAACCCCTCAGAGTGGAGGTGCCGCGATAGAACTCACGATACGTTTTGTGGCTCGCAGATCAACACCGAACAATCGGCCTCGGCCACTGCCGCGTAACCCGGCCGCCCCATGAGGGCGTTGAACCCCCGTGCCAGCGGCTTGTCCACCACGAGCAGTTGGATCGATTCGGCGTTTGCTGCCAGGTATTGCGAAGTGCTGCCGTGAACGGCCTTGGTCTGGATGCTCACGTCGGGGTTGCGCCGTCGCCAGGCAGCCACATGATGGTCAAGTCGGGCTTTGGCGATTCGGTTTCCCTTCGACACCGCGTGACAGTCATGAACATCGGTGAATCGAGACTGCCACGTGGTGATCACGGTCAGCGGCAGCTTGCGAAGTCGTGCCTCTTCGACTGCGCGCGCCACCACGATGTTGCACGCAGCGGGAGTCTCGTCGACCTCGGCAACCACCCCGCGTCGCTGCCCGGGATTGGGGTCGTACGACCGGATTACGGCAACGGGGCAAACCGCGTACGTGGCCACGGCTGCAGCGACAGGGCCGATGCGGCTGCGTCTGCTCAAGTCCAGACCGTGTGCGCCCACCACGAGGATGGCCGCTTGTCCGGCAGCTGCGAGAAGCGCCCGGGCGGGATTGTCCTGCAATATCTCAACTTCGATCTTCACAGGGCTGTCGGTTGATTCGACTGCTGTTACCGCGTACCGGACGGCGATCTCCGCAGTCGCGAGGTCATGCGCAGCCTCACGGGCATCGACGCGGCATCGGGGACGCGGCGTGACGGCATACATGAGCCGCAGCGGGATGTCGCGATCAACAGCTTCGTCCACCGCCCACAATGCGGCATCGAGCGCCGCCCTGGAGCCGTCGATACCGACTACCACGCAGGACGACCGCGATTCAGCGCTGCACATGAAAGACCTCTTCGATCGGCCGGCGTGGGGTTGCCGGCAGCGGATCCTCGACTTCAGGGGCAAGCCCGACCCGGATCAACAGTTGAGGCGTCGTGTTCTGGCCGATCAGCTTGGCGACGATATCGCGACTCGCGGCGAGCTCGGTGATGTGCGTGAGGGTGCACGTGGCGAGTCCTGCAATGGTGGCTTCGAGGAGTACTGCCGACAGAGCTTCGCCGCATTGCAGCACACTGGATCGATCAGTGTCGTACGTGGACAGCACGAGAACCTTCGAGTGGTCATGCCCATACTCGACACGCCGATTGCTGTGATCGGCCTCGGGGAACACACGGCTGATCTCGACACGCCCTCTTTCGGCAGGAGAGATCAAGGAGCTGTGGGGAATGCCTTGACTCGTCTCGAATTCACCGGTCCACCAATGTAGTTCGGAATGGTACGAGGAATCGTACAGCCGTAATGACTCGGTGAGCGCGGACGCCTCGGCCAACTCGGGTCGTGACTCGTCGGCGATCACGTCCAGCCGTGCGACATCCGATGGCATGGCCCGACGGAACTGAGCCTCGACTGCCTCCCAGTGTGGCGGCTCCGCGAATGGCAGGCGGTCGGTGCGTCGTTCCGAGATGGCCGCAGGGCGCAGTTGGTGTCCCTCCGTCACCAATTCCATCGCGCTGAAGTCGACCGTCGCCAGGTGCATTGGGTTGTTGGGGTTGGGCATCCTGTCGACGTTGGCCGTCCACCCTGCCGCGGTCATCGCGACCCGGAAGTGATCGAGGGCTGCGCCGCACCCCACCACCGCTTCGCGGCCGGAGTGATCGGTCGAATAGAGGACACGGTCCTTGTCGAGGAACAGGTGGATCTCGTCCGCCTCCCCGATCCAGCGCCAGGGTTGGCTGTTGTGCAGCGACGGGGCTCGACATGCCAATCGCACGGCGCTCTTGATGACTTCAGCGTCCACCTTTGTGACCGGCATGATCACCCTCCACATTCGACGTCAGTCCAACATCAGGCACAACGGCGACGAGCGACAGGGCCAATGGTCCCCAAGCCTGGGCCCAAGGGCCCCTGTCGCGGGACCGCGAGCGCGGTGCAACATCATCCGGTATGAGCGATATGCCGCATGCGGCAGATGCGGTGCAAAAGCCGTGGGCGATTGCCGGAAATCTCGATGCACAGGTCCACGAAACACACACCGGCATCGTGTTCCTTCTCGGAGACAACGCGTACAAGGCGAAGAAGTCCGTGCTCACCGACTTCCTCGACTTCACCACCTCTGCGCAGCGCGAGAAGGCCTGCGAGCGCGAGGTCGCCCTGAACAGGAGGCTGGCCCCGGAAAGCTACCTTGGCGTCGGCCATTTCATCGGACCCCACGGCGGCACTGCCGAGCCGGTCGTCGTCATGTGCCGGTATCCAGATTCGATGCGGTTGGCGTCGATGGTCAGCCGGGGCGTGGTGGTGGACGAGCATCTGGACGCCATTGCCGAGAAACTGGCCACCTTTCATCTCGCCGCGGCGCGTGGTGCGATAGTCGCCGCCGAGGGCTCCGCGGACGCCGTCTTGGCGAGGTGGGAGTCCAATCTCGCTGAATTGCAGCGCTTCAGCGATGTGGTAGGCGAATATGTCGACGAATTACGCTGTCTGGCAGAGCGCTTTGTCGCGGGACGGGTTGATTTGTTCGAGGAGCGAGTCTCGAACGGTCGCATCGTCGACGGCCACGCCGACCTGCTGGCCGATGACATCTTCTGCGCACCGGAAGGCCCTGCCATCTTGGATTGTCTTGAGTTCGATGACCGTTTGCGCTACGTCGACGGTATCGACGACGCGGCGTTCCTGGCGATGGACCTCGAGTTCGCCGGTCGGCCGGATCTCGGTTCGTTGTTTCTCGACCGCTACCGGGACTATGCGCAGGATCCTGCTCCGGTGTCGTTGATCGATTTCTACATCGCCTATCGCGCCGGGGTGCGCGCCAAGGTCGACTGTGTCCGCGTCACTCAGGGCCATCCTGATGCCGCGATTGCGGCTCGACGTCATGCCGAGATCGCGCTGGACCATCTGAGGTCGGGCACTGTGCAACTGATCATCGTCGGCGGCGGCCCCGGTACCGGAAAGACGACGATATCGCGTGCACTCGCCGAACAACTCGAAGCGCAGGTCATCTCGACCGACGACGTACGCCGCGAGATGCACCGCGCGGGGACGCTGAAGGGTGAACCCGGCACCGTCGATGCAGGCCTGTACGCGCCCGAGCAGGTCAGCGCGGTGTATGACGAAGTGTTGCGGCGCGCGAGGGTGCAATTGGGCGCGGGCAGATCAGTGATCCTCGACGGTACGTGGCATGACCCGCACCAACGAGATCGTGCACATGCCGTGGCCGCTGATGCCGCTGCTCCCATCGTGGAATTCACGTGCTCTCTGCCGCAGGACGCAGCGGCAGCTCGCATTCGGTCCCGAACGGCGTCGACGTCCGACGCGACGCCCGAAATCGCTGCGGCGCTGGACGTGCCTGATGTCAGCTGGCCGGGTAGTCACCGCATCGACACCAGCCAACCTCTCGATCACTCGGTGGCCGAGGCGCAACGGATATGCCTGGCGATATAGCGGTCCAGGATCGATGACCTTTGGCACTGTCTCAGGCCGAGCGCTGCGGCGTAGCAATGAGATATGCGTCAGACAGCATCAACGCAGCCGGCCCCCGACATCGTCGTGACGGCGCACGGTGATCTTGCCGACTCGGTCACATACGTCCGAGACAAGATCGGTCGAATCGGGCGCGTCACACGACGGCCCATGACAAACGTCAGGGTTCGGTTGAGCCGCCATGGTGATCCTGCGGTCGAGCGACCGGTGATCGCGCAGGCCAACCTGGTCGTCGACGGGCGATCCGTCCGTGTTCAGGTCGAGGGCCTGACCGTTCGAGAGGCGGTGGACCGACTCGAGAGCCGGCTACGGCGCCGCCTCGAACACGTTGCTGCGCAATGGGAATGGCAACATGAGCCCAAACAGATCCGACATCGGCGTTTTCTGTCCCGTCCGGTCGCCGAGACACGCGTGATCCGTCGCAAGTCCTTTTCGGCTGCGCCGTGCACAGTGGACGATGCCGTGGCCGAAATGAACCTGCTCGACTACGACTTTCATCTGTTCACCGAGGTCGGCACCGGCATCGTAGGCGTCATCTATCGAAACAGCCCGGCAGGTTATCGCCTCGCCTTGGTGGCACCCTATCCGGCGGACATGCTGGCCCCGTTCGTGGCGCCGGTATCTCTCAGCGCGCAACCCATACCTTGCCTCACGTTGGAGGCTGCCGTTCGTCGGCTGGACCTGCTCGGCCTACCGTTCCTGTTCTTCATCGAAGCCGCCGAGGGCCGAGCTTGCGTCTTGTATCGCCGCTACGACGGACATTTCGGAATGATCACTCCCGCGGCGATCGGTCGCTCCCCAAATGCCGACGAGTTCGCGATGTCCGCGGCTTCAGCGGCGTTGGGACACTCTCATCGCGACTGATGCCCCGGTACCGCAGCGCGGTCGCTCCACAGCGTCAAACCGCACGGAGGGCGAAAGTGTCCGAACGCACCACACATCACAAGATAGTCGTCGGGACCGACGGTTCGTCGTCGGCTCTGGTCGCGGTGCAGTGGGCCGCACGTGAGGCTGCGATGCGTCATGTTTCCCTCACCGTCGTGCACGTTGCCTCCTCCCTTCCTGTCGCGGCGTCGGTGCTGACGTGGCCGGCTGGCCATATCCCACAGGAGGTTCTGGAGATTCAGGACAGCGAGGCCCGCGCCATCCTCGCCGAGGCGATCAGGACGGCCGAGGACACTATGGGTGGCGCCGTCGGCATCGAGATCGGCAGTGAGCAGTACCTCGGCTCACCGGTATCGGCATTGACAACTCTCTCCAAGACTGCCCAGTTGGTGGTGGTGGCATGCCGGGGGAGATCAGGCCGACACCGCCGCCTGCTCGGTTCGGTCGGTATCGGTTTGCTCCATCATGCGCGCGGTCCGGTGGCTATTGTCCACGACGAGATCCAGCCGGCTCAGTTGACGGAGCTGCCGGTTCTGGTGGGGATCGACTGTTCGCCGGCGTCCGAGCCGGCGACTGCTCTGGCATTCGACGAAGCATCTTGGCGTGGCGTGGGCTTGGTGGCGTTGCACGTGTGCAGCGACACGGACGTGTCGTCGGTACCCCGCAGGGACGGGACAGGTGTGCACGAGCCTGCGGGAGAGAACCTCGCCGAGACGCTACAAGCTTGGCAGGACCGCTATCCCGAAGTACCGGTGACCCGGGTTATCGAGCGCGGCCACCCGGCCCGACACCTCGTCGACCATGCACAGCAGGCCCAGTTGGTGATCGTCGGAAGTCACGGCCGCGGCGGATTTCCCGGAATGCTGCTCGGCTCGGTCAGTACCGCAGTGGCGCAAGAAGCCCACGTCCCGGCGCTGGTGGCGCGCCGCCAGTGAGCTGTGGGCAGCCCTGCCGAACAACCCGCGGGCGGGGTTGGCCGAACGCGGCGACAACTAACTGCGGACGACGATCACCGGTGCCTTGGCCGACTGCGCAACCGCCCCGCTGACCGATCCCAGGAGCATGCCAGTGAAACCGCCGCGGCCGTGACTTCCGACCACGACGAGTTGAGCGTCCGCTGACGCGTCGATGAGCCACCGAGCCGGTTGGTCACACACAATCCGCCGCTGCACCCGTACTTCGGGGTACTGCTCGCTCCAGCCCGCCAACCGTTCACCCAGGACTTCGCGTCCCTCGTCCTCATACCGTCGCCAGTCCATGCCAAGGACCGGGAAAACTCCGACGTCGCTCCAAGCGTGCAGGGCCACGAGTTCGACTCCACGACGGGACGCTTCGTCGAACGCCAGCGCGATTGCCTTTTCCGATGCCGGGGAACCGTCGACGCCCAGCAAGACCGGGGAACTGAGGTCGGCGGGTTGCGTTTCGTTCACGTGGACCACTGCGACCGGGCAATGCGCATGATGGACCAGTCCGCTGCTGACCGAGCCCAGGACGGCGCGTCCGACAGCGCCCATTCCTCGGCTGCCGACGACAGCAAGGTGGACCTGCCTGGTTGCGTCGACGATCTCGCCGACAACGCTGCCGAACCTCACTTCGGAATGTACGTCGGGCGTCTGCTCTTCAACGGTGTTGGCCAGCAACGTTTTCTCGGCCTGCGCAAGAATCTGTTTCGCGTTGTCCTTCTGCCACTCGATGAAGTTCTCCGGCACTGGGCTGATGGACAGGTCGACCACCATGGGTGCGATGACGTGGAGCAACTTGACGGCAGCTCCGCGCAGGACGGCCTCACGTGCCGCCCATACGATTGCGGCCTCGGAGTCAGGCGAACCGTCGACTGCCACGATGATGTCGGGTTTTATTGTGCTGCGCACCATTTCGTGCTCCTTGGCCGAGCTGTTGGCGTCCGTTGGCGGTGACCCTATTTTGGTGGGGGAGCGGTGAGCAGGGCCATTGGTCCCTCGGCCAATGGGCCGTGGTCCCTCGCGGGCGGTGACCGACGGCGGGCCGTTTGCCTCTTGGGCTGGGTGTTGAGAACGGCAACTATCGGTTCATTCAGTCTTCGTCGACATCGATGGAGGGTTGTGATGGAGACATTCACGCTGAGCTTCAGGTGGGGGCTGCTCATTCGCATGCTTGGACGAAATCCGTTGGTACGAGTCAGTGACCGCATTGAAGCGCTGTTGTTGGCACTGGTATTCGTCACCGCACTGCTCGCAGTGCCGGTCGCCGGCGCGATCGGCACGGCCGTGCACGACAGCCGCGCACAGACACTTGTCGAGCAGGCGCGGAACCGGCATCTTGTCGCAGCCACGGCGATCGAGGATGCGATTCAGGCACCGGATGCCGCACGCGGCGTCAACGCAGCGGTGCAGGCTCGGTGGCGAGTGGGCGCAGTCGATCACACCGAGTTGGTCACGGCTCGGGCAGATGTCAAAGCCGGTGATCCGGTAGACATCTGGGTGAATGCCGCGGGCAACCGAGTCGCGGCACCGGCTCCGGCTTGGCAGGCCGGAACAGCCGCCCTGCTGACGGCCGCAGCCTACTGGCTCGTCATGGTGGGCGCCGCCTTCCTATTGTGGGCCGGCGTTCACCTGGTTGTGGTTCGCAGCCGTACGACGGGCTGGGACCGAGCGTTGGAGCTCCTGGCCGATGGCAGCGGCCGGACCGGTCCTCAAATGTGATAGCGGGGTGTCAGCAACGATGTACTGGTACGACCACGATATGGGCTGGTGGGGGTTCGTCGGCATGAGTATCGGCATGGTGCTGTTCTGGGCGGTGGTGATCGTCGGAATCGTCATGCTGATCAGGTTCCTGGTGAGTAGTCGCCAGGAACCACCGGTCCGTGCCCAGACAGCGGAAGAAGTACTGGCTGTGCGCTTCGCTCGCGGCGAGATAAGCGAAACCGATTACCGCAACAGTCTTGCCGTTCTGCACAACAGCCAGCCTTCGTAGCTTCTTCCGGCGCGCAGCCGATCCCTTGCCGGGTTCCTCGTCGAACTCTTCACGTTGTTCGAACAAGTGGACCACACTGGAGAACGGCGAAGCTGTTTCGACGGACGAAGGCTAGACATGGGCATTGGACTGACCGCAGCAATCCGTAGCTCGTTCGAAGACGTCGTCAATCGCACGCGCGATGCCCTCGCCATTGAGGGCTTCGGTGTGCTGACCGAAATCGACGTCAAGGCGACGATGAAGGCCAAGATCGGTGAGGATATGGAGGATTACCTGATTCTCGGAGCCTGCAACCCGGCACTCGCCCACCGCGCCATCGACATCGACCGTCAGATCGGCATGTTGTTGCCGTGCAACGTCGTGGTCCGCGCGGATCCGGACAACGCAGGGACC
This sequence comes from Mycolicibacterium mageritense, assembly GCF_010727475.1. Classification (NCBI taxonomy): domain Bacteria; kingdom Bacillati; phylum Actinomycetota; class Actinomycetes; order Mycobacteriales; family Mycobacteriaceae; genus Mycobacterium; species Mycolicibacterium mageritense. The sequence goes on along the minus strand of NZ_AP022567.1, from coordinate 6,903,884 downwards.
ATCCTCGTCGAGGCGATGGACCCGCAGATCCTCGTCGAGGTGACCGGTGAGAACCAATTGCGCTCGGTCGCCGATGAGGTGACGGCGAGGCTCCAGGCGGCTGTCGGTTCGCTCGGGGGCTAATTGTCCCGCAGGTTCACCTCAGGTTCTCGGCGGCTGGGTGTCCTGCTCCGCGGTCTTTGGTTCATGCGCTTCGGTGGCCTCGTGCGTACGTAGGTACGTCTCTGCCATCAGCAGGCGCTTGACGGCTTCCATGACGCGGTTGTTGGCCATCTCTGTTACCTTTCTGGTGCGCTAATACTCTGGAGTCCAACTGGTTTCGAAAGCCGATCTGCCGGGTTGCAGCGCACGCGCCCCAGATTGGCCATCACACGATCGGTCAATCGGCTGCAAGCCGATCCATCGTTGAGGATTCCGCGGAATCCGCGATGGCGGAGATATGCATCGATCCGCCGATCGATCGGCCACATCCCATAGATCCGCTCCGTGAACTCAGAGCGCAGGAAGTCCCGTGCGATGGCTTCGAGTTGCGGTCCGGTCAGAGCAACTCTGTCGGCTGAGATCATGCTGGTTCCCTCCGAGTGCTTGTCGTACCGATCGTCCGACCCACGCGTGCGCGGCACTAGTGACGAAAGTCCCAACGCGCCTGGTCGGTCGTACCTCACGCGAACTCAGTGCCTTAGGTCCTCATGCCGAGGTCTTCTCGGCCCTGTCGAGACCGGCACGGGTTGGCGACCATCGAGACATGGCCAAAGACCGGGGGTCGGCATCAACACCATGAGCGGACGCGGCCGCGGCAGGTTCGCGGTGTCCTATCGGTGGTGTGGCAGTTCGGCCTTCGGTGTCTGGCAAATTCGTGGCGCGCCTCATGATCGATCCGAAAGGGACCGCACAAATGTCTATCTGCCCGAACGGACACCGAAACCCGGCGCATTGGGAATTCTGCAACGAGTGCGGGGAGCCGATCGACGACACCGCGCAGCAGTCGGAGGACTCCGGTTCGCTGCGCCTCACCCCGAAAGCATTGGTAGCCGCCCTCGTTGCGGCGGTTGCGGTAGCCCTTGGCGTGCTTGTGGCTGTCGTCGTCGGGCACGATGGCGGGATTCGGCAATCAGAACAGCCCACGCAGGACGGCGCGGCGATACGAGATTGGTGGGCCGAGAGCCGTGACGATTTCGCCGCGTTGCAGGTTGCTCTCGACGACACGCAGGACGCGTTGAAACGACAGGATGTCGACGCGTTGAGAGTGTCATGTCAGCAGATGCACGACGGCGCTTCGGTGGACCTTCCCTCTCATCTACCGACACCGGATCCCGAACTGACCAACGAGTTGAAAGCCGCGACCGATGACGCCCATCAAGCAGCGCACATGTGCCTGGCCGCGGTGGCAGGGTCTATGAACAGCTACCGGGCAGAGTTCGACACCGACTTGGCGCAGGCGCAGGCACACCTGGAACAGGCCAGGGACATCGTAGGTGCTGGTGCCGGCGACAGCCGGTACGCTGCCCGCTGAGTCAGTCTTTCGACGCGACGCGGGTCATGTGATCGCGGCACCGACTAGATGGCCGATCGCGTACGTGATGACCAAGGCGAGCCCGCCTCCGATGACATTCCGCAACACAGCGCGTTGCTTGGGCGCCCCACCCAACGCCGCCGAGACCGCACCGGTGACGATCAGTGCCGCCAACACGGCAATCACTGTGACCGGAACCCGCCATGTGATCGGCGGCAGCAGTATTGCGACGAGGGGCAGGAGCGCGCCCACGGTAAATGACAGTGCGGACGAGAACGCCGCCTGCCACGGGTTGGTCAATTCTCCTGGTGTTATCCCTAATTCGATCTCTGCGTGCGCGGCGAACGCATCGTGCGCGGTGAGTTCTTCGGCGACGGTGCGCGCAGTGGTCACCTTGAGCCCCTTGGCCTCGTAGAGGGCTGCGAGTTCGTCCAGTTCGGCGGCCGGGTCGTCACGCAGTTCGCGGCGCTCTTTGCGCAGCAGTGCCTTCTCTGTGTCGCGCTGCGTGCTGACGGACACATACTCGCCGAGGGCCATCGACACCGCGCCGGCGGCCAGGCCCGCGATTCCGGCGGTGAGAATCGGACTGCGCTCAGCAGTGGCGGCTGCGACGCCGACGACGATGCCCGCCGTCGACACGATGCCGTCGTTGGCGCCGAGCACCCCGGCGCGTAGCCAATTCAGTTTCGACGCAACGGAGCCCACGTGGGGTTCAGCAGGGTGGGACGGACTTGTCACGGCCTCACGCTAGCGAGAATCGGCAAGTGCTGCCAGCAAACATAGCCTTGCCATAGCCGGGTACCGAAGCCACCGAGGCGACTATTCTCATTGTGGAAGGAGTGGTGTGCGGCGCGAACCTGGTGCTTTGGAGGACGCCGTCGTCGGAGTACTTCATGCGGATGAGCCGATGACGGTGGCGCAGGTGCGTGCCGTGCTCGGTGGCGAGCTTGCTCACACCACCGTCATGACGGCATTGGTCCGGTTGACTCGCAAGGGATTGGTCAAGCGCGTTCGCAACGGCCGTTCCTACGTGTACTGCCTGGCCGCGGTCGCCGATGACTTACCGGCACTTCAAGCCGCGTTGCGGATGCGTCGCGAGTTGGACGGCCGCAGTGCACGCGCGGACGTGCTGGCGAACTTCGTCGCTCATCTGGATCCCGAGGACGAGGCCGTCTTGAGGGAGCTGCTCAAGTCGGCGGGCGACGGACAGGACCGGCCGCGATGACGATGTTGGTCTTCATGCTCACCCTGGCGTGGTGCTTGGCGGCGGTCTTGACCGTCTTTCTGCGCCGTGTGCAAATGTGCTTCACACCTGGCTGGCAGGTTCGCCTCCTAGCAGTCGGCGGCTTGGCCCTTGCTTTGGCAACGCTGACTTCGACGTTGGCGCTGTTGTGCGCGGCCGGGGTGTTTTGGCATCTTCCGGAGCCTGTCTTGTGGGTTGTGGTGGGCTCAGGAGTCATGCTCGCTGGGTGGCGACCATCGGTGCACCTGTTTCGCATGTGTCAACTCAGTCGTGGTTCCGATGTGTTTCGGCGTGCAGCCATCGGGTCTCACAGGTTGTTGATCGTCGGCGATGACGTCGCACAGGCATTTGCCGTGCCCGGGCGGGGCGGAACGGTCGTGGCTACCGACGGGCTTCGGAAAGTGTTGACGGCCGCGGAGTTTGAGGCGGTGATCCGTCATGAGCGAGCTCACCTTCGGCATCACCATCACTTCTATGTTCAGATGGCCGAACTCGCGGCCTGCATCAACCCTCTGCTGGGCCGGTGGTGCGGTGCAGTGCGATTCGCCGCCGAACGCCAGGCCGACGAGGACGCAGCGCAGGCGGGGCGCGCAGTGGTCGCTCGGGCGCTCACGAAAGCCGCGTTGTTGACATCGCAAGCGTCGCTTGCCGTCCCCGGCCGACTCGGGATCAGCGCCGGCGCCGACACCGTCGTTCGGCGGGTCGGTGCGCTGCGCGGCCCGGGACCGCGGCGTCAGCGAGCGGCTCCGCTGGTGGCTGCTGTGCTGTTACTGGCTGTGATCGGTGCCGATCTCGTGGGCACGAGCGATTGGATTCAGGATCGCCTGATACCGGAGGCCGGCGAATCGGTGTCGGTCGTGTACCGCTGACGGGCTCAGTACGTCGAGACCACATCGGACCATGCGGATTGAGCGCCCGAATCGCCGATCCGGTATACCTGCGTGACTGCGCCTGCTCCGATGGCCAAGGCGACCATTGAGACCAATCCTGCGAGAACGGGTTTCAGCGCCTTACCGCGTGTGGTGCGGACATGCACGACGACGAGGAGCGCCGCGGCGACAAACAGTGCCGCCGACACATAGATCATGGTGTCACCGAGCTCGGCATGTGTGTGCACCAGCGGCGACCGCCCGACACGGTGCTCGAGCCACTCTCCGGCCTCGGTCGTTATCGGCGTCAGCACCAGACAGAACGCGGCCAGCGCAAGAACCGGCCACGCCAACACGCGCCGTGCGGCCGGCCACAGGGCGCAGAGGATGACCAGAACGGCGGTTAGCGGGGCGAGTACCACGAGGACGTGCACCAACAAGACATGGGCGGGTAATCCGTTGACTGTCGACATGCGATCTCCTCACGATAGAGCCGTCGATCGAATACTACATAGTTTGTAGTAGTTCGGCGAGAGTCGTAAGGCCCTTTGAGGCGAGGTCTTGCGGCTCTAGCCGTTACCCATGCCGCAGTTGTGAACTGGACCGAGCCAGAACATGCGTGCGCCTCGATGTTTCGATGCTGGGCAGGAGGGAGTGCGATGAGTAGATCCGTCGGCTCACGGCTTGCCAGTGGCTACACACGGCTGCGACCCATGGTGGAGCCGGCCCTCGTGGCGTTCACGGTCGGGGTTCTCATCGCTGGGGGGATCGCATGGCTGGCCGGTGCCCGAACGCTGGCCGACGGTTGCTGGATCGCCGGCACTGGAGTTGCGATCGTGCCCGCGGTGGCCTGGGTCGTGATGTCTTTGCGCCGAGGCCGTCTCGGCGTGGACCTCATTGCAGTGCTCTCGCTCCTCGGCACACTGTTCGTGGGCGAGTATCTCGCGGGTGCGCTGATTGCGGTGATGCTGGCCGGGGGACGGGCTCTTGACGCTGCCGCCACCCGTCGTGCCTCACACGACTTGACGGCCCTGCTGAAGCGTGCGCCTCGTTTCGCGCGTCGGCGTGAAGGCGGCCAGGTGAGCGTCATCTCGCTGGCGGAGGTTGCCGTCGGTGACGTGCTGATGGTCGCGCCGGGCGACGTGGTTCCCGTCGATGGCCGCGTCGTGGACGGTGTCGCAGTCCTCGATGAGTCAGCACTGACCGGCGAGCCGTTGGCTGTCGAACGAAATTTGGGTGACTCGGTGCGCAGCGGAGTCGTCAACGCCGGTGGTGCATTCGGGTTACGGGCGTCCGCAAACGCCGAGCAGAGTACCTACGCCGGCATCGTACGACTCGCGCGTCAGGCCGGTGCAGAGAGCGCACCGGTGGTACGACTCGCAGATCGGTACGCGGCGTATTTCTTACCTTTGACGTTGTTGATTGCCGGCGGGGCGTGGCTGGCGAGCGGTTCAGCGGTGCGGGCCGTTGCGGTCCTTGTCGTCGCGACGCCGTGCCCGTTGCTGTTGGCCGCTCCTGTGGCGATTGTGTCGGGACTCTCGCGGGCTTCGCGTATCGGTGTGGTCATCAGAAGTGGTGGCGCGCTGGAGAACCTCGGCCATGCAACGACTTTGGTGATGGACAAGACAGGCACTCTGACGATGGGCCGGCCTGCGGTCGTCGACGTCGTCGCCGCGCCCGGGATGGACAGCACCGAGGTTCTCCGTCTGGCCGCATCGGTCGATCAGATGTCGCCGCACGTTCTGGCGGAGGCGATAGTCACCGAGGCGCTGGCGCGAGGTTTACACCTGTCGCTGCCGACCAACATCAGCGAAGAACCCGGTCGCGGTGTCAGTGCGGATCTCGACCAGCGGCGGGTGACGGTAGGGAGACTCCCCGATGACGATGTGATCGGCACGTGGGCGCGCGGTGCGGTCAGCCGGGCGCGGCTGGACAGCGCCGCGCTGGCGTGGGTGTGCATCGACGGCGAGCCGCGTGGAGCAGTGCTGCTGCGAGATCCTTTGCGTCGGCAGGCCCCCCGAACGATGCGACGGCTGCGGGCAGCGGGTTTCACGCGGTTGGTGATGCTCACCGGCGACCGCGCCGAGCCGGCCCGCGAAGTTGCGACGGTACTAGGGCTCGACGAGGTTCTGGCCCAACAGAGTCCAGCAGACAAGGTTGCCGCTGTGCGTGCTGAGCGAAGTCGAGCCGTGACCGTGATGGTCGGTGACGGGATCAACGACGCTCCGGCGCTCGCGGCCGCCACCGTGGGTGTGGCGATGGGCGCCCGAGGGGCAAGCGCGTCGTCAGAAGCCTCCGACATCGTATTGACCACCGATCGCCTCGATCGGGTCGCCGACGCGATGGACATCGCGCGCCGGTCGCGTCGGATCGCGGTCCAGAGTGCAGCCGTCGGAATGACCTTGTCCCTGCTGGCGATGGCAGTCGCTGCACTGGGTTGGCTGCCGCCGGCGCCCGGTGCGATGTTGCAGGAGGGGATCGACGTCACCGTCATTCTCAACGCGTTGCGTGCGTTACGCGGCCGGCCGGGCGCTCAAGTGCCACTGCCGGTCGACACCGAGAAGCTGTTGCACCGCTTCGCCGCTGAACATGACCAGCTGCGCGACTCAATCGGCCTGATCCGCGAGAGTGCCGACCAGTTGGTTGCGGGCCCCGACGGCCGGGCACTGGAGGCTGTGACCGCGGCCTACGCGCTCCTGAACGAACAGATCTTGCCGCATGAACGTGCCGAAGAGACCGAACTCTATCCTGCGTTGGCCGCCCCGCTGCAAAGTGGTGAAGCCACCGCGACCATGAGCCGGACTCATTCCGAGATCCAGCGCCTCGCCGAGCGAATCGGCAGGCACGTGCAAATGGCCGAGGACTCCGGCGGTATCCAACCTGACCAAGTCGACGACCTGCTCGCGTGTCTCTACGGTCTGTACGCACTGCTCCGCCTCCATTTCGTACAGGAGGAGGAGAACTACTTCACCCTTGCGCCCGAGGATGACTCGCAGGGCCTTAGGTTCCTCGCACCGACGAGAAGGTCCATGGCGGAGCCTGCCGAACGTGGACCGAAGTAGCCCGCAGGTTGTGGCTTTCGACCCTGGGATGTCGCCTCATCCGGCGGTGTGATGGACAGGCAGGATCGTTACGAGGAGCCACCGATGAAAACACCAGCCTGCCTCACCCGTCACCACAAGCTGCCACCGGCGGCCACCTACCAGCTCACCGACAGGCTGCATGCCGGACGCGTGGTGCAGGTACCGGCTGACGCGATCCCTGTGACGGTTTCAGCGTGGTTGTCGGAACCCGGTGTCCACAGCCCGTTGGTCAGGGAATTTGCCGATGCGGTCGGTGCAGGCGACTGGCCTGCGGCACTTGCCCTCGGCGACTGGTTGTCCATTGACATAGCTGTGGCTTGAATTTCCATGGTGCTGAGGCGATGACCGAGTACCTAAGCAGCAGCGACGCGTTCATGTGGGCCATCGGGGACGACCCGGTGCTCCATTCGACCATCGTCACGCTCACCATGCTCGAACGTTGCCCGGACTGGCACGAGGTGGTCGACCGGTTCAATCGGATCAGCCTTGCGGCCCCGAGATTCCGCCAGATCGTGAAGCGATCGACGCCACCGCTTCCGCCACACTGGGAGCTCGATCCTGAGTTCGATCTCGGATTTCACGTGCGGCGGGAAAGGACGCCCGAACTCGGAAACCTCGACGTGCTACTCGAGCGGGTTCAGATTGCTGCGATGGCTGATTACGACCGCGCCCACCCGCTGTGGGAAGCGACTCTCGTCGACGGACTCGCCGACGGTGCCGCGGCCCTGCTGTGCAAACTCGATCACGCGATGACCGACGGCGTCGGTGCTGTCCAGCTCGCCTCGGTCCTCTATGACTGCATCGAACCGTCGGAGCAGAGTGTGCCCAGCGGACGTGAGACCAGTCACGTCGGCGCGCCGCTATCGGCATTGATCCAAGCACGACGACTTTTTGTGCCGTCTGTTCGCCATCCGTTGGCCGCCGCGGCAGCGGCCTGTACGACGGCCGCGTCGATGGTCCGGACTGCTCGGCCGATGAACGGGCCGCAATCACGTCTGATGGTAAAGCGTTCTCCGCGTAGGCATGTCGGCACTCACGAGGTGTCGAAAGCAGAGCTTTTGCGTGCGGCGCATGCGGCAGGCGGCACGTTGAACGACGCGCTCATCGCGGCGATCGCAGGCGGGCTTCGCCGATACCACGAAAACCACGCTGCGCCCGTAGCAGAACTTCTGGTTTCGATGCCAATAAGCATCCGAACCGGAAATGATCCGGCGGGCGGGAATCGGGCGACGCTGAGCCGGTTCCGCGTCCCGGTTGATCTGACGGACCCCGGCAGCCGGATTCGGGCGATTCACGAACACGCCGGTATTGCCCGCAGCGAAAAGGCATTGGCCCATACCTCGGCCATCGCAGCGGTGCTCAACGCGATGCCGCGTCGCTATGTCACCTCCGCGCTGCGACACGTGGACTTCATCGCAAGCGATGTTCCGGGTTTCCCGAAGCCCGTTTCTCTTGCCGGAGCGCCGGTCCGGATGCAATACGCGTTCTCTCCGACATTGGGAGCGGCTCTCAACGTGACGATGTTCTCTTACGTGGACACCTGCGGCATCGGCGTCAACGTGGACGTCGGTGCGGTTCCTGATTACCACGCCTTCCATGGCTGCCTCGTCGAGGGATTCGACGAAGTCCTCAATCTGGCAATGCGCTGACCCGTGCCGGCAGAGATTCGGCACGGCTGAACCGAGCGGCTCGGCGGTGTACACGGTGCACGTGCCCACGGGTGCGATGTGGTGCACCCGCGATTCGAATCGGTTCGGCGTAGAACACGGTCTTGGTGATCTCCACAAGGACCAGATAGGTGACCGTCATCAGCACCAGGGCCAGGAAGAACTGCCACGGCAGAGGAGTGAAGCCGAGCCGAGGGGCCAAGGGGGACACGGTCAGTCCGATACCGGCCGCGATGACCACCGCGGTGGAAACGGCCAGGACCGGACTTGGCCTGCTCCGCAGGAACGGCACCCTGCGGGTTCGAATCGCGAAGATGATCAGTGTCTGTGTCGCAAGAGATTCCACGAACCACCCGGTTCGGAACTGGACCGCCCCGGCATGCAACACTCCGATCATCAGTCCGAACGTCAAAAAGTCGAACAGCGAGCTGATCGGCCCGAAGGTCAGCATGAACCGTCTGATGAATGCGATGTTCCAATGTGACGGCGCATGCAACTGCTCGGAGTCGACGCGGTCGGTGGGGATCGCCAGTTGCGAGGTGTCGTAGAGCAGGTTGTTCAGCAGAATCTGGCTGGGCAGCATGGGCAAGAAGGGCAGCACCGCCGAGGCGGCTGCCGCGCTGAACATATTGCCGAAGTTGCTCGAGGTGCCCATCAGCACGTACTTGATGGTGTTCGCGAAGATGCGTCGCCCTTCCGCGACGCCGGCGGCCAATACGCCGAGATCCTTTTCCAACAGCACCACGTCCGCGGCGTCCTTTGCGACGTCGGTGGCGGTGTCGACCGAGATTCCGATGTCGGCCGAATGCAGGGCCAGTGCGTCGTTCACACCGTCCCCGAGAAACCCGACCGAACGCCCGTTTCGCCGGAGCGAGGCCACCAGCCGTGACTTCTGCTCCGGAGAAACCCGCGCGAAAATCGTGGTGCGCCGGGTCAGTACATCGAGCTGTGTATCGGAGAGCTGATCCAGCGCATTGCCGGTGACAGTGCCTTTGGACACCAGACCCAGCTCGGCGCAGACCTTCTCGGCAACTTGCGGATTATCTCCCGTCGCCACTTTCACCTCGATGCCGAGTGCCGCCAACCGTGCCAGCGACTCGCGGGCAGCTGCTTTCGGGTTGTCCGCGAACACCAGGAAGCCGTCGAGCGTCAACCCTGCCTCGTCGGACGCCGTGATACTCCCGAGGTCAGGCGCGGGCCTGCTCGCGACTGCGACGACGCGTCGGCCATCCGCGAACAGCTCCGACAGAGTGGATTGGGCTGACTCGGGTAGCTTCGTACACCGCGCCATGATCTGTTCGGGAGCGCCCTTGGCAACCAGAATCCGTCCGTCGGGCGTATCAGCCAGGGCCGAGGTGGCTCTGCGGTCATGGTCGAAAGGCAGAATCGCGACACGCGTGACATCGGTGAGCGCGGGTCGGCCCTCCCAGAGGGCGGTGTCGAGATCGTTGGCGCCGGCGCCCCCGGTAGCGGGGTCGACATCAGTGGACAGGAGTCCGTACCGCAGGACTGATTCCGAGTGCTGTCCCGTCGGCTCGACTGCATCGAGGTAGCTGATTCGCCCCTCCGTCAAGGTGCCGGTCTTGTCGGTGACCAAGATGTCGATGTCACCGAGATCTTCGATGCACACCAGCCGCTTCACCAGAACTTTGAGTCGCGCCAATCGGCGTGACCCCGATGCGAGACTCGTGCTCACCACGGCTGGCAACAGCTGCGGGGTGATACCGACGGCGATCGCGAGTCCGAAAAGCGCGGAATCGATCACCGGCCGTCGCAACAGGAGATTGATGACGACGATCACGATCGTCAATGTGATCGCGACCCTCAGCAACAGGTAGGAGAATCTGCGTAAGCCGATCTGAAAATCTGTCTCGGGTTCGCGTTCGCCGAGACCTGCTGCGATCCGGCCGAATTCGGCATCGGCTCCGGTCGCGTAAACCACGGCGGTGGCATCGCCGGCACTGACCACCGTGCCCATGAAAGCCAGGTTGTTCGCATCGGCGATCGTGGGATCACGCGGCGACGACGCAGCGGACTTCTGAGCGGGTGTCGATTCACCGGTCAGAATGCTCTCATTGCATTCCAGGCCGGCGGTGTCGATGAGTCGGACATCCGCAGGCACCAGTTCGCCGAGTTCGAGCCGGATGACGTCGCCGGGCACCAACGCGGTGACGTCGATCCTGCTGAACCGGCCGTCGCGGCGCACCACCGCGTTGTGTCTGACCCGCGAATGCAGCGCCGCCGTGGCGCGTTCGGCGCGGTACTCGTTGACGAAGCTGAGCCCGACACTGATCACGAGAATGATGCCGATGATGCAGGCTTGCGTGCTGTCGCCGAGAAAGAACGACAGCACCGCAGTCGCGGCCAGCAATGCCAGCACCGCATTGTTGAGTTGACGTCGCAGCACCGCGGCCGCATTCACCCGGTGCGTGCGCACCGCGTTGGGGCCGTAGCGTCCGAGCCTGGCGTTCGCCTCCGCGGTCGACAATCCGTCTTGGGTCGTGTCGAGTTGCAGCAGCAGATCAGACAGATTCGCCTCAGCGACTATTCGAAGGCCATGCAATGTTCGGATCTGCGCGGTGGTCACGCGCTACCGCACTGAGTCGAGCAGCAGGCGTCGTTCGGCTGCGGCCACGACACGGCGCGCGGCTGCCGCGGCATCAGGGTTGACCGATACGGATGTGATGCCCATGCGAACAAGGTGCTCGGCAAACGCAGGTTTGGTCGAAGGCGCCTGGCCGCACAGCGAGGACGTGATCCCGCGTCTGTTTGCTGTGGTGACTATCTGGCCGATCGCGTCGAGGACCGCGGGGTCGGACTCGTCGAACAGTTCAGCGCAGATGTCGGAATCGCGGTCGACACCGAGCATCAATTGGGTGAGATCGTTGCTGCCGATGGAGACGCCATCGATGCCCAGACCGATGTACTCGGGAAGCCAATGCACCACCGAGGGCACCTCGGCCATTACCCAGCGATGCAAACCGCGTTGGTGCCCGAGTGGACTGGCGTCGATGAGCGTGAGGCACTCCTCGAGTTCCCATCGCGTACGCACGAAAGGGATCATCACATGCACATTTGGTGAGTGTTCCCGTACGCGGGCCAACGCCGTCAGCTCGAGGGCGAACAGGTCGGGCTCCTTGACGTAGCGATAGCAGCCGCGATAGCCGATCATCGGGTTGTGCTCGACCGGTTCGTACGCCTTGCCGCCGCGCAATCCGCGAAACTCGTTGGTGCGGAAGTCCATCGTCCGGTAGATCACGGGCCTCGGTGCGAAGGCCGCAGCGATGCGATCGACAGCGCCTGCCACGGCCTCGATGAGATGCTCTTGTTCACCGTGTGCGATCAAGTCCCGTGGGTGCCGTCCTGAAAGAGCTTGTGCGAGCATGAATTCAGCACGGAGCAGGCCAACACCATCGACGTCCTGGGCTGCGACGGCTTCCGCGGACTCCGGCATCGCGAGATTCACATAGATCTTGGTCCCCGTGACTTCGCCACGGGGGAGTGACAGCTCCACCCGCTCGGACACGGTCGACCGGGACGGTGCCATACTGCCTGCAGTCACCTGTCCGCGGGTGCCGTCGACCGTCACCGTCGCGCCGTCGTGCAGGATCGTGGTGGCCGAACGGACGCCCACCACGCACGGCACGCCCAGCTCCCGGGCCACGATGGCGGCATGGCATGTCATCCCACCGGATTCGGTCACCACCGCCGCGGCGCGGCGAATGGTTGGCAGCCAGTCCGGATTCGTCGTCGGCGCCACGAGAATCTCACCGTCGAGCAGGCGCTCCCCGTCCTCGGGTGTACGTAAGACCCGCACGTTGCCGGAGGCGCTACCCGGTGCGGCCGGAAGCCCGCGGGCAAGCACGCTGGGTTCTTGGTCCTGGCTGGGCGCGGCCAGCGTCGTGATGGGCCGGGCCTGCACCAGCCACACCTTGCCGGCAGCGATGGCCCACTCGACATCCTGCGGACAGCCGTTGTGCTCTTCTGCCGCGATCGCCAGCTGCGTGATTCGGCGTAGAGTTTCGTCATCCAGAACCCGTGACTGGGCTTCCGGGGGAGCCAATTCGATCATCGCGTCGTGCCCCTCCGGATCCCGGACGATCTTGATGGCCTTGAACCCGATGCGGGCGTCGAGAACCTGCAGGGTCTGCTTGTCGACTACGTATGTGTCTGGTTGAACCTTGCCGGACACCACCACCTCACCCTGGCCGAACGCGGCCTCGATGACGACATGGTCGCCATTGCCCGTGCTCGGATCGCTTGTGAACGCAACTCCGGCTTGCTCGGCAGCGATCATCTGTTGAACGACCACGGCCATCGCCGGAGGAGCGGTGAATCCACGGCTGGCCCGATACGTCAGGACGCGCGGCGTGAACAGCGACGACCAGCACTGTGTCACGGCCTCGAGGAGGGCTGCCTCGCCCACCACGTTGGTAACTGTGCGATTCATCCCCGCGAACGAGGCGTCGCGCCCGTCCTCTCCGGTTGCCGAAGATCGCACGGCCACAACCGAATCGGCACCCAGGCGGCGGTACGCGGCCAACGTCGCGTCACGCACAGGGTGGCAGACGCCGACCTTGGTCACCAATGACTGCATGTGACGACACAATTCGGAAAGACGTGCCGTATCGGCAGCGTCAGCCAGAGCTTCGGCGTGCAGCACAGCCAACTCGGTGTCGATCCCACCGGCGCGCATGGAGTCCTGGTAACTCGACCGCATGAGCACGAATCCTGGTGGTGCAGGCAGGCCTGCGGCAACGAGTTCGCCAAGGTTGGCTCCCTTGCCGCCGGCCTCCTCGGCATCGGTGATTCGCAGCGTAGCGATATCGCGGACGTAGGCGTCGTCGTGCATGAGCCCACCATCTGTCACGGCGGGCGACATACATAGCGTCTGAAGACCGCTGAGTGAAGGACGTTGGTCACTTGTCATGTCGTCGTAGTGCCCTTGCCGCGCACCGCGTGGCTTCCGGATGCTCTCAGCAGGACTGGGAGGACACGTTGGCAACAAGACCGGTCAAGATAGATCCGCGCAGGCACGACGCAGTCCTGTTCGACGTCGATGTCGTGGTGGCGGAGGCGACCACGGGTGATGCTCTCGACGCGGTCACTGCGCTCACCCGCAAGCTGGGCGATTCCGGTATCAAGACTGCGGTCTACTCATCCGACCTCAACTGTGAGCGTGCGCTGCGGGCAGCCGGATTCAGCGAACTGTTCACGGTCGTCACCGACTCCGGAGTTCTGGACGCCGTGAGCAACCTGGGTGCGGAAGCCGAGCGCCTGGTCGTGATCGAGAATGCGGACCGTCCGATGGCGCCCGATTTGATCGCGCGCTTCGCGCTTGTGGTCGATATCGACCGCACCCCAGAAGACGCGTCCGGGCGGTCGACGGCCGACGCTGTCGTGGGCAGTTTGTGGGAGGTGGAAGTACAGGGTGGTTGCTCGCGCAGATCCTTGTTGCCGAGTGCATTGACGAGCTACGGTCAGCTGCTCGGCGTCATCTCGGGGCGCCGGCCGCTGCTGTGTCTGGACTTCGACGGCACGTTGTCAGAGATCGTCGGTGATCCGGACACTGCGACCCCGGCCGAGGGTGTGGGCAAACAGCTGACGCGTCTGGTCGAGCTTTGTCCGGTCGCGATCGTCAGCGGCCGGGATCTGGGTGACATCCGCAATCGCGTCGGGATTCCGGGCCTCTGGTACTCGGGTAGTCACGGATACGAGCTGGCCAGACCAGATGGCGGCTACGAGCAGTACGACGACGCCGTGGCAGCGATCGGACACTTGCAAGAGGCCGCAGCTGCACTCGAGAGCGAGCTGAAACGAATTGCGGGTGTGCGGATCGAACGCAAACGATTCGCAGTGGCAGTGCACTACCGTGGTGCGGCACAGTCCGACGTTGCCGACATCATCGAAATCACCAGGCGGCGAGGCCGAGCGCACGACCTGCGGACCACGCATGGGCGCAAAGTGGTCGAGCTGCGCCCAGACATCGACTGGGACAAGGGCACCGCGTTGGGTTGGCTCCGTCACCATGTGGGGCAGTCCCTTCGCACTCTTCCGATCTATATCGGAGACGACATCACCGACGAGGACGCCTTCGACTCGGTCCGGTCGAGCGGTATTGGCATTGTGGTTCGCAACAGCGAGGACAGCGACGGCCCGTCGGCTGCACAGTTCAGCCTCAACAGCACGCGAGAGGTCGCCGAATTCCTTCAGCGCCTGGGCGATTGGCTGGAGCGTGAGGAGCAATCCGAAGCCGACGCCTGGACTTATACGTTCGACGGATACGATCCGCAGACAGAGAAACTGCGGGAAGCGTTGTGCACAGTCGGAAACGGGTACATTGCCACCCGGGGTGCTGCACCCGAATCCAAAAGCGGACAGATCCATTACCCCGGGACATACGCGGCCGGGATCTACAACCGTCTCGATGACATCGTCGGCGGAACCAAACTCGCCAACGAGAGCCTGGTGAACCTGCCCAACTGGCTACCGCTGACCTTCCGGATCGACGGCGGCGACTGGTTCGACGTCGATGCGGTGACATTGTTGGACTACCGCCAGACCCTGGACCTCCGAGGCGCGGTCCTGACCCGAAAGCTACGCTTTCGTGACGATGAGGGCCGCACGAGCTCGCTGACTCAGCGCCGCATCGTCGCGATGCACGTGGCGCACGTCGCGGCGCTCGAGACGGTCATCTTGGCCGAGGACTGGTCGGGACGGGTTGAGGTCCGTTCGATGCTCGACGGTGACGTTCGGAACTCCTTGGTGGAGCGCTATCGTGAGTTGGCGAGCAACCACCTTGAGGTGTGCGACAAGCGTGCACTGGCGGAGAACTCCGTTCTGCTGGCCGTGCAGACCACACAATCCCGGATTACGGTGGCGCTGGCGGCGCGGACCACCGTGTGGCGAGACGCTGCCCCCGGCTCCGCCACCTATCGAATTGTGGAGCAGGAATTCGGGATCGGCCACCACATCTGCACAGAACTCGCGGCCGGACAATCACTTTTGGTGGAGAAGGTGGTCGCTGTTGCCACCGGGCGCGATGTCGCAGCCTGCGACCCGGCGACCAGTGCCGAACGGCGACTGGCGCGTCAGCCGCGCTTCGCCGAGATCTGCGCCGAACACACGCTGGCGTGGGCGCAGCTCTGGGAGCGGCTCGCGATCCGATTCGACGGCCACACCGATGAACTCCGCATTCTGCGCCTGCACATGTTGCATCTGTTGCAAACTGTCTCCGGCCACAGCGAGGACATCGATACTGGTGTGCCGGCCCGCGGGCTGCACGGTGAGGCGTACCGAGGCCACGTCTTCTGGGATGAGCTGTTCATCTTCCCCGCACTCAACCTACGGTTGCCGATGGTCACCAGGTCACTGCTTCGGTATCGGTACCGGCGCCTCCCCGAAGCGCGGCGCGCCGCGCAGCTCGCCGGGTACAGCGGCGCCATGTTTCCATGGCAGTCCGGAAGCGACGGCCGCGAAGAAAGTCCAGACCTGCACCTGAATCCCCGTTCGGGCCGGTGGAATCCAGATCCCAGCCGGCTGGCCCACCACATCGGGATCGCGGTGGCCTACAACGTATGGCAGTTCTATCAGGCAACCGGGGATCTCGCCTACCTCATCGACTACGGTGCCGAGCTCCTGGTGGAGATTGCTCGATTCTGGGTCAGCCGAACGACTTACCAGCCGGACCGCGACCGCTTCAGCATTCGCGGAGTCATCGGGCCCGACGAGTTCCACTCGGGTTATCCCGACCGACCCTACGAGGGCATCGACAACAACGCGTATACGAATGTCATGGCAACCTGGGTGATTCTGCGCGCCATCGAAGTACTGGAACGCATCCCATTGCCGAATCGACTCGATCTTCGCGAGAAGCTCCGAGTGAGTACTGAGGAGATAGCGCACTGGGATCACGTCAGCAGGCGGATGTTCGTTCCCTTCCACGACGGCGTCATCAGCCAGTTCGAAGGTTACGAAAAGCTCGTCGAGCTGGACTGGGCCGGGTATCAGCAGCGCTATGGTGACATTCAGCGGTTGGACCGGATCCTGGAAGCAGAGGATGACGACGTCAACCGCTACAAAGCCGCGAAACAAGCGGATGCCCTGATGTTGCTGTACTTGCTGTCGTCAGACGAACTACGGGAGCTGCTTTCACGGCTCGGTTACCGCTTCGCCCCAGAGCAAATCCCGCGAATGGTCGACTACTACCTCGCGCGAACGTCGCATGGTTCCACACTGAGCGCTGTGGTGCACACCTGGGTTCTCGCCCGGGCACACCGCGACCGTGCCATGGACTTCTTCCGCCAGGTTCTCAAGGCAGATGTCGCCGACATCCAGGGCGGCACAACCTCCGAAGGCATTCACCTCGGCGCAATGGCCGGCAGTGTCGACCTGATGCAACGGTGCTTCACGGGACTGGAGACGCGTAGCGATCGCCTGGTCCTCTCTCCGTACTGGCCGGAATCGCTTGGTGTGCTGGACTTTCCGATTCGCTACCGCGGCCATCATATGTACGTCCGGGTGTCGGGCCGCGAGGCCGAGATCAGTGTGGACCCACGTCCGGCACCTGCGGTCGTCGTAGAGTGCCGGGGCCACCTGCAGAACGTGCAGCCAGGATGCACCATCCGACTCTCCGACGGCATCCAGACGGAGAAGTCACATTTCACATAGCCGAGGAAAGTTCGGCTGCGTGGACCGAGTTTTCCGCTTGGTGCTTGATGTCCAGCAGCAACTGCCGAACAGCGAATGCTGTCACCGGCCCGGCAAGTTCCGTTCGGAATATGTCACCGGGGCGTTTGAGCTGCGCCCGCATGCGCAGCAACAGCCGGCACCGGTCCTCCCAGCGCGGCTCAAGGTCGAACGACCACACCGCATGCCAGGGAAAGCCGGGAGGAGTACCCCGTAGCACAAGCGATCGGCCTTCGGTCACCTGCTCGACGGAGAGTGAGGCACCAGACGGTTCCCCCCGCCGTGGCCACGGTGTGAGGCGGACGGTCTCACCCGCGGTCAGGTCGCCACGATGCCCGCCGATCCGATTGAGCCACGGCCAGACGGCCGACGGCGGTGCATCGATCCAGACACCCTCGGTGGACTGCACAAACGGCTGGCGCACCAACTCGTCACCCGGTAGCCACAACCGGCACTCTTCCTTCGTCGTACCCCAATTGCGGTAGTACCGCCGCACACCGTAGAGCAGTGCAAGGGCGGCCGTGGCACGCGTCATAGCCTTCAACATGGGACTACTCTCTCGCCGTCGACGTGGTGCGGGATAGGGGCGGAAGTCTGCTGTCGCGGCGACTTTTCGCAATAGCGCTGGTGCAGCTCAAACTCGGATGTCCGACGAATGTACCTGTGCTCCGGGACTTCTGTCCCTACCGACTGTCTTCCTGCGGTGGTCGGATTCAACAGTGGACCGCCACGCGCCGGAACAGCCGCTGAGTTGTCAGCGCATCCGTCGGACAGGAGAACCGCGATGACACGAGCACGAGGATTGAATCGACAGATGCCGCGACGGGTGTTCCGTGACCGCAGAGAGGCCGGCCGCGTGCTGGCCGAACTGTTGAGCGCCTATCAGGGACGCACGGACGTCGTCGTGCTGGGACTTGCCCGCGGAGGATTACCCGTCGCCTGGGAAGTGGCCGCCGGTCTCGGTGCCCCGTTGGATGCGTTCATTGTGCGCAAATTGGGAGCTCCTGAGCATGAGGAGTTTGCGGTCGGTGCACTCGCCAGCGGCGGTAGGGTCGTGGTCAACGATGACGTGCTACGGGCGTTGCGGGTGACGCCGCAACAGTTGCGCGACGTCGCTGAACGCGAAGGCCGAGAACTGATTCGGCGCGAAGCCGCCTACCGTGGCGGTAAGCCTCCGATCGACGTCACGGGCAAAGTGGTGATCCTCGTCGACGATGGCCTGGCCACCGGCGCCAGCATGTTCGCCGCGGTGCAGGCACTGCGCGATGCTGATCCGGCCGAGATCGTCGTCGCGGTGCCGACGGCTCCGGAATCGACTTGCCGACAGTTCACCGGCATGGTCGACGACGTCGTGTGCGCCACCATGCCTACCCCGTTCAACGCGGTCGGCGAGTGGTATTGGGACTTTCGTCAAGTGAGTGACGAGGAGGTTCGCGATATCCTTGCCACTCCCACGGCGGATCTGCGGGCCCTGGGGGCTCCGGCCAGAGCAAGCGCGGCCGACATCATCGACCGCGCTGCGGTCGACGCTCCGGACGGCCTGCCGCCGACAGAAGCGCTCGACGAGATCATCGGTGATGCACGCATCGTTCTGATCGGTGAAAGTTCGCACGGTACACACGAATTCTATGAAGTCCGGGCAGCCATCACCCGGTGGCTGATCGAGGAAAAGGGTTTCTGCGGGGTTGCTGCCGAAGCTGACTGGCCCGATGCGTACCGCGTCAACCGTTTTGTACGGGGCCAGGGTGATGACACGACACCTGACGAAGCGCTGAGCGGGTTCGAACGGTTTCCCGCCTGGATGTGGCGCAACGTTGTCGTCCGCGATTTCGTGGAATGGCTGCATGCCCGTAATGCCAGGTGCCGGGCCAGTGGCGAAACGCAGGCCGGCTTTTACGGTTTGGACCTCTACAGCTTGCACCGTTCGATGCACGAGGTGATCGCGTACCTGGACAAGGTGGATCCGCTCGCGGCGGCGCGGGCGCGGGACAGGTACGCGTGCTTCGATCACACATCTGCCGATGACGGTCAGGCGTACGGATTCGCCGCCGCCTTCGGCGCCGGTCTGTCCTGCGAACGCCAGGCGATCGAGCAGTTGGTCGAGATGCAGAAGAACGCAATCGAATACGCCCGGCGGGATGGGCTGCTTGCCGAGGACGAAGCGTTCTACGCGCGGCAGAACGCCCAAACTGTCCGCAACGCGGAAATGTACTACCGCGCGATGTTCGGTGGCCGGGTGACCTCGTGGAATCTTCGCGACCAACACATGGCCCAGACGTTGTCGGCCCTGTTGAGTCATTTCGATCGAGAATACGGACACCAACGGGCCCGTATCGTGGTGTGGGCACACAATTCCCACGTAGGCGATGCTCGCGCCACAGAGGTCGGCGGAGACGGGCAGCTGACGCTGGGGCAGTTGGTCCGCGAGCGATACGGCGACGATTGCCGCTTGATCGGATTCACCACATATTCCGGCACCGTCACCGCGGCCGGCGAATGGGGTGGGATCGCCGAACGCAAGACGGTTCGGCGGGCATTGAACGGGAGTGTGGAGGAATTGTTCCACGAGACCGGCCGGTCTGCTTTCCTGGTGTCGCCGATGATCAGGCGCGCGGCGGCCGAACCTTTGGACGTGGTTCGATTGGGCCGGGCCATCGGTGTGATCTACCTGCCCGAAACCGAGCGGCAGAGTCACTACTATCACGTGCGGCCATCCGAGCAGTTCGATGCGCTCATCCACATCGACAAGACGCGTGCGCTCGAACCGCTCGAGGCCAACAGCGTCTGGGTCGCCGGTGAGACGCCTGAGACCTACCCGACCGGATTGTGAAGCAGCCGATGGGGACTCGCGAGTTCAGCCCGTCGATAGTCACGGTGACGATGAATCCGGCCCTCGACATCACCTCCGACGCGGAGGTCGTGCGTCACACTGACAAAGTCCGCTGCACGGGGGCCCGATACGATCCGGGCGGAGGCGGGATCAACGTCGCCCGCGTCGCGCACACTCTTGGTGCCCGGGTATCGGCGATCTTTCCCGCCGGGGGACCAGCGGGAAAGATGGTCGCCGACCTGGTGGCGCAAGCGGGTGTCCCGCTGCAACGTATCGGTATCGCCGGCACGACGCGCGAGAGTTTCACCGTCAACGAGCTCAGCACCGGCAAGCAGTTCCGGTTTGTGCTCCAAGGCCCCGAACTTTCGGATCTGGAGCAGGCGCAATGCCTCGATCTCGTGCGGGCGGGCGCGGCCGGTGCGCAGTTTGTCGTGGCGAGCGGAAGCCTGCCGCCCGGAGTGCCCTCTGACTGGTATAGCGGATCGCCGACGTGTGCGAAGACGTCGGCACGCCATTGATCCTCGACACGTCCGGTGGTGGGCTCACACATGTGAAATCGGGTGTGTTCCTTCTGAAGCCGAGTATTCGAGAGCTTCGCGAATGCGTCGGACAAGAACTGCGCACGGAGGCAGAGCAATTGGCCGCGGCGCACGATCTGATCGGTTGTGGCGTGAGCCAGGCGGTTCTGGTATCTCTGGGCGGTGATGGTGCCTTGCTGGCGACTCCCGGACACAGCCAACGGTTTTCGGCCGTTCAGGTTCAGGCCGGTAGTGGTGTCGGGGCGGGCGATGCGATGGTGGCGGCCATCGCGGTCGGCCGGACCCGGGGGTGGCCCCTGAATAAATCGGTGCGATTCGGAATCGCAGCCGGGGCGGCGATGCTGTTGACACCGGGAACAGCAACGTGCACGAGGCCGGACGTGGAACGTTTCTTCGAAGCGGTGGCGGAGCCGGTCGACATCGCTGCGGGCGAGGGCTGAAAACACGCTCGCACAGCAACTTTGGCTATCAGGGATGGGTACCTTCGGCCCCTGTCGGTGCCACCGGTGTGGGCATAGGGTCGAGATATGGGCAAGCAACGACCTTGGCTGGCAGGCCTGATGGCCGTCATCGGAATCACAGCGTTGTACCGCGGCAGGATTCGGCCGTGGATGTATACCTGGGGCGCCGCTGACGAGGAGGTGACCGCCGTCCTTCCAGGTGACGAACTCGTACCGCCGGGCACGCCGAGAACCACCCGCGCGCTCACGATTGATGCCCCTCGGCGCACGGTGTGGGCTTGGCTGGCGCAGATCGGCGAAGACCGCGGCGGCTTCTACAGCTACTCGTGGCTGGAACGAATCGTCGGAGCGAGGATCCACAACGCGAACACTATTCACCAGGAGTGGCAGGACTTGAACGTCGGCGACAGTGTGTGGCTGGCGAGGCGTTACGGCGAAAACGCCCGTCAGGTGGTGGCATTTGTCCAGCCGGACTCGTACCTGGTGCTGATGGCGCCGCGAGACTTCGAGCGGATGCAGCGGGGAGAGACCGTGTCCGGAATGTGGGGTTTCTATCTGCGGCGTCGTGCTGGGTGGACGCGGTTGGTCGTGCGTGGCAGCGGTGGAGCAGTCGGTCATGCGTGGTTCGAGGCGGCGCATTTTGTGATGGAAGTCGGGATGATGCGTGGGCTGCGCGACCGCGCCGAGCGGACCAGCCGATATGCGTTTGCGCACCAGCTCAGCCTCGCCGGACAGGAGCGTCACGGACAGGAAGATCTGCCAGCGACGCCGATCGACAGCCTCGTCAATTCATAGCCGAAACATCTGGTGAACGCAGGCGTCAGGTGCGACGATGGTGGCGTGACCGACCTGGGCGGGGCGGGCGGGGAATCTTCACTGCGCCCGCTGCGCGACACCCTTTCACAGCTGCGCCTGCGCGAGTTGCTCATGGAGGTACAGGATCGCGTCGAGCAGATCGTGGAGGGCCGCGACCGGCTTGATGGGTTGCTGGACGCCATGCTGGTCGTGACGTCGGGGCTCGAACTCGATGAAACCCTTCGTACCATCGTGCACACCGCGATCAACCTGGTCGACGCTCGGTATGGGGCTCTGGGGGTGCGCGGCCACGACCACGAGCTGGTCGAGTTCATCTACGAGGGCATCGACGAGGAGATGAGAGAACAGATCGGGCATCTGCCTGAAGGGCGCGGTGTGCTCGGCGTACTGATCGACGATCCGAAACCTATTCGTCTGGAAAATATTTCGCATCACGTCGCATCTGTGGGTTTTCCGCCCAACCACCCGCCCATGCGAACGTTCCTCGGTGTGCCGGTACGTATCCGCGACGAGGTCTTCGGCAACCTGTACCTGACGGAGAAGGCCGACGGGCAGCCGTTCAGCGAGGACGACGAGGTGCTCGTGCAGGCGCTCGCGGCTGCCGCGGGCATTGCCATCGACAATGCCCGGCTCTACAACAAATCCAAGCTTCGCCAGGCGTGGATCGAGGCCACTCGAGACATCGGCACCGAAATGCTCTCAGGAGCGGATCCCGCCCGGGTCTTCGAGCTTGTCGCAGCCGAATCCCGCACGCTCAGCGGCGCTGAGATGACGCTCGTCGCTGTTCCGCTCGATCCCGAGGTGCCGGCCGCCGAGGTGGCCGAACTCGTCATCGTCGCGACCGCAGGCGAATACCTCAGCACCGGGTCGAAGACGTTCCCGGTCAACGGGACATCGGTCGGCGACGCTTTTCTCGCTCGGGTGCCAGGACGGTTGGAGCAGTTCGACCTCGACGTTGGACTCGACGGCGGACCGGCGCTCGTGCTGCCGCTTCGGGCCACCGATATGGTCGCTGGTGTCCTGGTCGCGATTCGGTCGCGAGGTACGCAGCCTTTCAGTGCCGAGCAGCTCGACATGATG
The DNA here is from genome assembly GCF_010727475.1 of Mycolicibacterium mageritense. Taxonomy (NCBI): domain Bacteria; kingdom Bacillati; phylum Actinomycetota; class Actinomycetes; order Mycobacteriales; family Mycobacteriaceae; genus Mycobacterium; species Mycolicibacterium mageritense. The sequence continues at coordinate 6,881,095 of NZ_AP022567.1, read as the reverse complement.
TCAGGTTTCGCCAACCAGGCCGCGCTCGCCTGGCAGCTGGCCACAACCCAGCGTCAGATGCGTGAATTGAGCATCCTGACCGATCGTGATCGCATCGCCCGTGATCTGCACGACCACGTCATCCAGCGCCTGTTCGCGATCGGGCTGGCACTTCAGGGAACGATTCCCCGTGCCCGTATGCCCGAGGTGCGAGAGCGGCTCGCCGACAGCGTCAATGACCTTCACAATGTCATTCAAGAAATTCGAACGGCCATATTCGATCTGCATGGTTCGTCCGCTGGCCTGACGCGGCTCCGCCAGCGTCTCGATGAAGCGGTAGCCCAATTCGCGGACTCCAACATCCGGACCACGGTGCAATACCGCGGTCCGCTGTCGGCTGTCGGTCCGGAACTGGCAGATCACGCTGAGGCAGTTGTCAGGGAAGCGGTGAGCAACGCCGTCCGGCATGCCAATGCCACCACACTCGGCATCAACATCGCGGTCGCCGATGAACTGGCTATCGAAGTGATCGATGACGGGGACGGAATCCCTGACGACATCACCCCCAGTGGCCTGAAGAACCTGCGTGAGCGCGCACTCGAGACGGGCGGTCACTTCGAGGTCGGTGCCGTTCCCGGTGGGGGCACGCTGCTGCTGTGGTCGGCGCCGCTGTAATTCGACTTCGATCAGACAGCCCGAGCGCTGAGCGGGACTTTCGTCGGTGTCGAAGAGGTAGTACTACCCATGTCTCCGAGGCCTCCCGACCGGCAGACTGATGGCATGCCGACGCATGAGGTCGCCTCGTCAACCGACGACGTCATCCGACACACCAAGCCGGACCGGGACCGGGCCGTCGACGTCGCGCGGCTCTCTGCGCTGGTCGTAGTGATGTTCGGGCACTGCGCGATGTTGCTCGCCACGATCGACGCCGACGGTGTCCAGGTGGGTAACCTGCTCGGCGCCATACCCGCATTGGCGCCCATCACCTGGATCCTGCAGGTCATGCCGCTGTTCTTCCTCGCGGGCGGTGCCGCGGGCGCCTACAGCTGGAGATCCGGAACATCATGGGGCACCTGGCTTTTCACGCGCTCGCAGCGACTGTGCCGGCCGGTGTTCTGGTATCTCGCGGTGTGGACCGTCATCCTGCTGGTCGTGCGGTACGCCATGGGGGAGTCGTCGGCCGCGGCACTCGGGCGCGAATGCGTGGCGCTGCTGTGGTTTCTCGGTGTCTACCTCGTGGTACTCGCATTCGTGCCGGCCCTGACCCGGCTGCGCAGCGGCGGCGCGACCGCGGTGGTGGTCACGTCACTCCTGGTGGTCGCCGGCGTGGTCGACGGGATCCGGTTCGCGGTGGGTACGCCCGCGGCCGGCATCGCCAACCTGGTGGTGGTGTGGCTGATCCCGGTGGTCATCGGCGTGGCATACGCGCGCGGATTGCTCCAGCCGCGTGTGGCGGCCGGGGTCGCCGCGGCGGCGTTGGCCACCCAGGCGGTGCTGGCGGTGTACGGGCCCTACGACGTATCCCTGGTGGTCACGGGTACCGAGCACGTGTCGAACGTGTCGCCGCCGACGCTGCTGCTCGCGCTGCAGTGCACGTGGATGTCGTTCGCGTTCGTCGCGGCGGCGGGCCCGGTCCGGCGGTGGGCGCAGCGCCCGCGGGTGTGGTACGTCGTCGCGGTCGGCAACGGCGGAGCCATGACGCTCTACCTGTGGCACATCCCGGCCATCGCGGTCGCGGCATTCAGCCTGCACGCCGCGGGACTGGACGCGTATGACGTTCACGCGCCCGGCTTCTGGGGGCTACTGGTGTTGCGGGCCGCGGTGTTCGCGGTGCTCATGAGCGTCGCGTTCAAACTGCTCTCGCCGCTCGAACACCGCCGGTTGCCCTGGTGGGACGGCGCCGTGCAGGCCACGGGCGCGCGATCGGTCCTCGCGGGTGTACTGACCTGCCTGGCCGGCGTCGCCCTGACGATGATGGCCAAGAGCGGGCTCGACGGCGTCGTGGGTTGGTCGGCCTTGGCAGCGTTCGGAGTTGCGGCACTGGCCGCCCGGACGAGCGTGCGGCGCGCCCAGTAGCCGCGCCCCTCAGTCCTCCTTGCGGATCAACCGCCCGAGCGCTTCGCCGTCGGCCGCCAACAGCTCGTCGATGCGCGGCTGGTTCACGTCGCCCACGATGATCTCGCCGACCTCCTGGTACACGTCGCTGAAAATCCCGTGGGACTTCATCTTCTCGGTCTGATAGATGTTGTCCTCGGTCGGCGTCACGTAGTAGACGATCTCGGCCTTGAAACGGTGGATCAGCCACAGGTGGATCAGATCCATCAGGCGCTTCTTGCGGAGCTTCTCGGAGAACGTGTTCTGGTCACGCACTGTGAGGATGCTGCGCCCGTGCCGGTCCTTGATCGGGTCGACGACGACGTTGGCCAACGGTTCGTCGCCCTCGCCGTAGATGCCGAGATCGAGGACGTCGGAGCCGGCGCGGCGGGGCCGCAACTGGACCCGCAGTTTCTCCCCGAGCTGATAGTGCTCGCTCCACACCGCGAGCCAGTCCTCCAGCAGCTTCTTGGGCACCTCGGTCTGCACCAGGTGCTGATGCTGCGTGGAGCCCTTGCCCATGGCCTTGGTGGTTGCGGTGCGACCCGACGACGCGGCCAGCGCCGCGTCGCTGCGCGGCCCGCCGACCAGGGTTTGCGGTGTGCGGTAGGGAGATTCGACCAGGCGCATCTTGCGCTGCAACCGGGCCAGGGCCAGCATGCCCTCTTGCCGCAGCGACGTCGCGAACTCTTCACATGCCACCCCGTCGACCTGATGGCCGCCGTAGGTGATGAAATTGAAGACGAATCCCATCTTGCCGAGTTCCTCAGGGAACGCCCGCATCTCGTCGTCGGTCATGCCGGTGGTGTCCCAGTTGAACGACGGGGACAGGTTGTAGGCCAGCATCTGGTCGGGGAATTCGGCGTGGATCGCGTCGGCGAACTGCTTGGCGTCGGCGAGGTCGGCGGTCTTGGTCTCCATCCACAGGATGTCGGCGAACGGCGCCGCGGCAAGCGACTTCGCGATGGCGTACGGGATGCCACCGCGCACCTGGTAGTAGCCCTCGGGCGTCTTGGCGCGCTCGCAATCCCACGCGACGTCGGCGCCGAGTTCCTTGGCCTTCTCGCGTGCCGAGTACAAGGACGCCCGAGCCGCGAAGGTTCGCCATTCGGCCGCACTCATCCCGGCCGGTTCACCTTCGCGCTCGCGGTACTCGAGCAGTTCGGCGACCGCTTCGCCATACGTGTTGAGGCCGGCATCGTCCTGCCAGGCGTCGACGAACTGCGATTCGACCTTGTCGAACAGCGCGTCGACCGAATCGCCCGCGCCGCTCTTCCAGCTGTCGGCGGCTTGGGTGATCGCGGCGGTGATGCCGTGCCGGTCGAGCCACGCCTCGGCCGTGGCGTACTCGCCTTCGGGCAACGCGTAGAGCAGATGACCGTTGAGATCGGTGACTCCGAGGTTGTAGAAGCGGCGCATCATGGCCAGGAAACACGACTTGTACGACGGGATCTTGAGGTTGGTGACCCCGAGCAGGAACGGCTGATCGCGTTCGTCGGCGCGGCTGTCGATGAGGTTGGCCGCCTCGGCGTCGGTGCGTGCCACGATGATGCCGGGCACCCGCATGATGTCGAGCTGGAAGCGCGCGGTGTTGAGCCGCTTGATCTGCTCGTCGGACGGCACCAGCACCTTGCCGCCCTGGTGGCCGCACTTCTTGGTGCCGGGACGCTGGTCCTCGATGTGGTAGCCGGGCACCCCGGCCTCGACGAAACGCCGAATCAGGTTGCGCACGTGCGGGTCACCGCCGTGACCCGTGTCGGCGTCGGCGATGATGAACGGCCGGTAGTCGACCGGCGGATTCGCGGCGCGCTGCTCCGGGCTCATCCGCAGCCGCAGGTACTGCTGATTGCGGTCGGCAGTGAGCAGGGCCCGCACCAGCCCCGCGGCTTCCTCGGGCACCTGGCTCAGCGGGTACGACGCCAGGTCAGGCCCGGGATCCTCGCTGATGGACCCCTTGGCCGAGGTGGCCCAGCCCCCGAGATAGATGCCCTCGATGCCGATCCGTTTCATCACAACTGCTTGTCCCGGCGAATACGGGCCGAACGTGGTGATGCTCTTCTTCTGCGCGAAGAGCTCGCGCAGATGGGGATAGAACGCCGCGGCGGCTTCCCGGGCCACCGCGTAATCGGCCGGGATGGTGCCGCGCTGCTCGGCGACCTGACGAGCCGAATACAGCCGGGTGATGCCCTCGAAGCGCGGGCTGTCGAAGTACTGCTGGGTCTCGACGACATCCTGGTCGAACGGTGAGCTGGTCTGTGCATTGGCTTCGATCGTGGCCATGTGGCTCCGCTCCTGGACTCGGGTGCTCCTAGTTCAATCATTGCCGGAGTTCGGTCGGCTCGGACCCAAGTTCGCGCAATCGGCCATATGCTCGGCGGATGTCGATGGACCGGGCAGCGCTCGCGGCAGGCGGCATCCGACTGGCCTCGGGAATCTCATTTCTGGTCGATCCGGTGCGGGCGCACCGGTGGTGGGGTGGCCGCGACAAACCCGACGCGACCGCGCAACTCCTGTGGCGTTCTATGGGGTATCGCGATGCGCTGATCGGCGGGCTGCTGCTGGCGGCCGGGCTCCGCGGCCGCGACACGCGCGGCTGGTTCCTGGCGTCGGGTGGCGCAGATGCCGCAGACCTGCTCGGTGGGCTGAGCGTGCACGGCGAGATGCCGCGTTCGCAGCAGCTCATCGGTCTGGGCGGAGCTGTCGTCGGCGTCGGCATCGGCGTGTGGGGTGCGACCAGGCGTCGGCCCAAGCCCGCTCTGACGAACTAGGTGCCGCCCTCGACGATGTCGCGGCGGTACCACCGGGCCGCGGCGAGATAGCAGCCCATCGCGAGCAGTTGCAAGGTCGGCACCAGCATCAGCAGCGCACGACCCAACGCCTGCGAACCCAGGTCAGGGGTCAACGTATCGCTGATGAGGCCCGTGACGAACGGGCCGACAGAACCGAAGATCGCGTTGAAGAACAAGAAGATCGCCGACGCCGTCGCGCGTTGCTCGGGCAGCACGAGGCGCTGGATCGCCGCGATGGACGGGGCCAGGTAGGCGGTTCCGATGACGTAGCTCAACGCCAGGAACACCACGGCAGGCAACCGGTCCGCCACGACGAAGGCCAGCACCGACGCGGGCAGCAGCACTGCCGTCAGGACCACCACGATCCACAGCAGCCAGCGTGCGTCCCGTTCGGCGAGATGGTCGGCGAGCCTGCCGACGATCAGCAGTCCCAGCACGCCGAACAGGCCTGTGGCGAGGCCGTACTCGAAGCCGACCTCGCTGAGCGACATGCCGCGCGTGCGCATCAGGAACGCAGGCGAGAACGTGGTCAGCGAGTAGCCCGCGGCCGAGATGAGCGCCGTGCCGCCGACCATGGCCAGGAAGCTGGGCTTGCGCAGCAGATCCCACCAGTTGACGGTCGTGGTCCGCACGTCGACCGCAGGCAGCGTCTGGCGCGCCCCGACCACCAGCCACACCAGCGGGGCGACTGCCACACTGACGCCGCCGATGATCACGAATGCCGTTCGCCAACCGAGGTTCTCGGCCAGCAGACCGCCCCCGATCAGGCTGGCGGTGCTGGCCAGCGGGATCGCGAACGTGATGACCGCCAGCGGTGCGGCGCGACGTTCGGGCAGGAAATTGCGTGCCACGTAGGCGTGGGCCGCCGGCGTGCTGCCTGCCTCACCTACCGCGACGCCGACGCGGGTGAGCGCAAGCTGGAAACCGGACTGCACCGCGCCGCCGAGCATCGTCATGGCGCCCCACAGCGTCAGGCATCCCGAGATCACCGCGCCGAAAGCACCGCGATCGGCAACGCGCGCGATCACGATGCCCAGCACCGCGTACACGATGAGGAAGCCGAACCCGTTGATGACGCCGATCGCGGTATCCGACAACTCCAGATCGTGTTTGATCGGCTCGGCCAGGACTGCAGGCAGGAACCGGTCGACGTAGTTCAGGGTGCCGACGAGGGCCAGCACCGCGACTGCGGCCCAGGCGCGCCGCGGGCTGTGTGCGTCGGCGGGCGCTACGGGCGCGGTCGCCCGCGGTGTCGGCATCGACGTAGCTTGACATACCAGGTATTCGGCGGCCGCGCAGGGCGGCACGGACTGCGACGCGTTCCGGCAGGCGAAAAACGATGCCGCGATGAAATCTGGATGACGGGAAGGTTGCCGGCCTGCCCCGTCATACGCCTGCCTGGGTCGTCGGGTAGCGGCAACGACGCTGGTAACACGTCCGGACCGGTGCTCGATAGAGGCGTTGTAGTTCCGGCATCAAAGGTTCTTGTATCTGCTGCCGTTACGCGCCGAGCGAAATATGCTCTTCGCGGTGACGGGACGCCGGCACGACGACAGGAATTGAGGCCAATCGGTTGAACACGATATTGGGGCTGTCGGTGACGCAGTCGCGTGTCGGTTGGGTGCTCATCGACGCCGCCGAGGGGCCGTCGCTCGACGACGACGCCTTCGACGTCGGCGATCGCGACACGGTGGCGGAGCGCGCCGCAGTCGCGGTTCGTGGTGCTCAGGCCATTGCGGCCGCCAGCGGCCATGAGATCCGGTCGATCGGCGTCACGTGGTGCGGCGAGGTCGAGGCCCACGTCCAGAACCTGCTCGCGCTGCTCAAGCAGGCCGGATGTGACGACGTCCGCGCCGTGCCGCCGGAGCCTGCCGACGAGGCCGACTGCGATGCGCTCGACCCCGTGGAGCAGGCCTACCGCGCGGCCGACGCCGTGGCCACCGACGCCGTACCGAAACCGGGTGAACAGCCCGAGCTCGTACCGCGATCGCGCCGCGCGACCGCGCTCAAACTCGTCGCCGCCAGTGCCGGGGTGATCGCGGCACTCGGCGCCGGAACCCAATTCATCGCCCGCGACGCGCAACCTTCGCCGGCACAGGCCGCACAGCCCGTCGGCGAACCAAAGATCGTCAGCGCCCACGTGCCGCTGACTCCCACGCACCCGGCGACCGCGGTACGCCCGACAGCCGAGGCGTCGGGCGAGTCGACCTACACCTACAGCTCTCGACAAGAGCCTGCCGAGGCGTCGCCGCCCGAGGTGAGCGCGGCCGCCGCCCAGCCGGCAGCATCAGCGGCCCAGGCGTCGTCGGCGTCGGTGCCCGAACCCGCCGCGAGCGCCGAAGCGCATCTTCCGGCCGCAGTGCCGGGCCCGGTCGCGCCCGGACCGGCGATGCCGGTGGCCGCGGGGACGCCGGCACAGCCGGTGCAGGTTCAGGCGACGCCGGTGCCGTGGGCGCCCATTCAGCCGGTGCCTGCCCAGCCCGCGCCCGCTCAACCCGCCGGAGTCCAGCCGGCCGCGGCAGTCCAGCCCGCGGCGGCCCAGCCGGCCGCACCACAACCCGCGGCGGCCCAGCCCGCGCAGCCCCAGCAGAATGCTCCGGCTGATCCGCTCGCCGCGTTGATGTCGGCGCTGCCATAGGCGGTATCGAATTCGCCGGGCGGGCTACTGGCTTCCCTTGGCCCAGGCCCAGGCCGCAATGCGCCACCCGTCGGGCTGCTTGCGCAGCGCAACCGTGAACACCGCACCGGACTGCCGGATCGGTGCCCCGTTGAGTTCGAAGGTCATGGTGGCCGGCGCGACGACGTACGCGCTGTCGCCGTGGATGTCGTCGTGCCACGGCTGGCCGAGCGTGACCTGGTATCCGGCCGCGCCGACCGCTTCGCCCTCGATCAGGACGTCGCGGTACCAGTCGGCCGCAGCGGACGGGCCCCGCCAGGTATGCGGGGCCATCCCGTCGAGGATCGAGCCGTCGGGCGCGAACGCCGCCGCCATCGCGTCGACGTCTCCGGCGTTGAACGCACCGATGTAGCGCTGCACGACTTCGAAGGCTTCACTCATGGCAGTCTCCCGAGATTGTTGATGGCGCAATGAATTCGGAGCGGATTGATGGAAACGCTTACACCTGATCGCGTTTCACGCGCGGCCGGCCGGAACGGCCGGGACGCAGCGCAATTTCCGGCAACGTCAATCAGGGTGGTACCCGGCATGCGGGAATTATCGCTCGTTGCGATTATCTGCAAAAACGAACCGCAAACTCCACATTGCGGCGTATCGTCCGCTAAGTCGGGGCTGTTCGAGGGGTTGGCCACGTACGCCGCCGCCGGGGCGACAGGCCGGCCGGGAACGAGGCAGCGATGTCCGTCATAGCGGGTAAACGACGATTCGCGGCCGTCGCCGCAGCGGCTCTGCTGAGTTCCGGTCTGCTCTGTGCGCCAAGCGGTTCCGCATACTCGCAGACGCCCATCGAGATCCTCGACGTGCCCTCTGCGGGTATGGCGCGCGATATCCGCGTCGAATTTCTCAGCGGCGGAGCGGGTTCGCACGCGCTTTACCTGCTCGACAGCATGGAAGCCGGTGACGACCGCAACGGGTGGGACATCAACACCGCGGCATTCGACTGGTATCAGGGTTCGGGTCTGTCGGTCGTGATGCCCGTGGGCGGCAAGTCGAGTTTCTACAGTGACTGGTACGCACCCGCGGTGGGGAACGGCGGGACCGTCACCTACAAGTGGGAGACGTTTCTCACCCGTGAGCTTCCCGAATGGTTGGCCACAAACCGGAATGTCGCGCCGACCGGCAATGCCGTCGTCGGGTTGTCGATGGGTGGATCGTCAGCGCTGGTGCTGGCGGCCTACCACCCGGACCGATTCGTCTATGCGGGTTCACTGTCGGGTTTCCTGAACCTGTCTGCAGCCGAGTGGCCCGGGCTGGTCCGGGTCGCGATGATGTGGAACGGCGGTTTCAACCCCGACGCGATGTGGGGACCGCCGGGCGACCCGGCCTGGGCGCGCAACGATCCCACCGTCAATGTGGGGCGGCTGGTCGCCAACAACACCAGGATCTGGATCTACTGCGGCAACGGCACGGCGCGCGACCCGTCGCTGGCCAGCCCGGACGCACCGATCGGAGGCCTCGGCTTCCTGGAGGGCTTCGCGATCGATTCCAACCATGCCTTCACCGATGCCTACATCGCGGCAGGTGGCCAGAACGGGGTTTTCAACTTCCCGGACGGAATCCACAGCTGGGGCTACTGGGGGCAGGAGCTGCAGCGCATGAAGCCCGACGTGCTACGCGTGCTCGGCCCCGCTGAGGACCGCGGCCCTGGCGTAGGCGCGAACCCGGTCCTTGGCGACCTTGCCGTTACCGGTCAGCGGTAACGCATCGACGAACAGCACCACCCGCGGGCGTTTGAATCCCGCGATCGCAGAACGGACGTGACCGATCACGTCGTCGGCGCTGGGCCGGCTGCCCGGTGCGGGAACCACGACAGCGCACACGGCCTCGCCCCAGTAGTCGTCGGGCACTCCGACGACGGCGGCCATTTCGACCGCCGGGTGGCTGGACAGCGCATCCTCGACTTCACGCGACGACACGTTCTCACCACCGGTGACGATGATGTCCTTGAGTCGATCGACCACGAACAGCCGTCCGTCGGGGTCCAGCCGGCCGACGTCTCCTGTGTGCAGCCAGCCGTCGACACCGGGGCTGACCTGCTCGCCACGCACGGCGATCTCACCGACAGTGCCTGCAGGCACTGTGGCGCCGTGACGGTCGACGATGCGTAACTCGACCTCGCGGTGCGGATACCCGGCGCTGGTGAGCAGTGCGGTGTCTCCGGCCGCGCCCGCGCGATGGTCATGCGGGCCGAGAAACGTGATGTTGCCGCCGGTTTCGGTCATGCCGTAACCCTGGTGGAAGTCGACACCGAGTGTCGCGATGGCCCGCTGCAGGAGATCGAGCGCCATGGCCGCCGAGCCGTAGGCGATGGACCGCAGGGTCGGCAGCGCGGTACCGGTGCGGTCGAGGTGTGCCAGCAGCGCATGCAGCATGGTCGGTGCCAGTGAGCACGACGTCACGCCGTGCGTGTTCACCAAGTGCGCGAACGCATCCGGCCGGAACTGTGCGGTCAACACCACCGTGGCTGCCACGGCGTGATGCACGAGCATGTTGTAGCCCGCGATGTGGCACATCGGGAACGGCAGCAGGTACACCGCGCCGGGCTGCACCGACCGTCCCTCGACGCTGCCGCGCACCGCGGCGAGGATCGAACGGTGGCTGTGCACAACCCTTTTCGGCACACCCGTGGAGCCGCTGGTGAACAGTTCCCAGGCCGCATCGTCGGGACGCGCGACGTCGGCGAAGTGATGTGCGCCGGCCATCGCCGCCGCCCACCGCGGATCGTCGAAAGCGACGACCGACCGTCCTGCGGCACGCGGTAGCGCACGGAGATATCTGTCGTCTCCCAGCACGACCGTGGGCCGCACGGTGCTCAGTTGCGCGGCCTGCTCGGCGGGTGTCAGGCGCTGGTTGATCAGGGTCAACACCCGTCCGCTGCGGGGCACCCCGTAGTAGGCCGCGGCATAGTCGGCACTGTTGTCGGCGACGACCGCCACGTGATCACCGGGTTCGGAATGATCGGCGATCCAGGCTGCGACACAACCGATCCGGCGATCGAACTCGGCGAAGGTCCACGTGGCCGGGGCTTCGGTGACGACCGCGAGCCGATCCGGGGTGGCCGCCGCGGCGGCGGACACCAGCTGGTGCAGCAGCTCGGGCCGGGGGTTACTCACCAAACTCGGGACCGCCTGCCGAGTGTGCTGCTGGACATGGGCTCCAGCATAGGTATTCGGCAGGCGGTCACGTGCCGCACGCGTGTGATGACACCGGCCCGGCACCCTTGGCCGCGGTCGCGAGGGTGAAGGTCGGCTCGGGGTAACCGGCCGTGGTGACCACCGACCGCACGGTGTCGCTGATGCTGCCGACCAGTTCGGCGGGCACCAGCGCGATCACGCAGCCGCCGAAGCCACCACCGGTCATCCGGGCGCCGAGCGCGCCTGCCCGCACCGCGGTGTCGGCGATCAGGTCGAGGTGCGGCGTGGTGATCGCGAAGTCGTCGCGCATCGATGCGTGTGAGGCCGTGAGGAGTTCGCCGACAGCGCGGAAGTCCGACACCGTGAGAGCCGCGACGAGATCGTGAACCCGCTGGTTCTCGGTGATGATGTGGCGGGCCCGGTGGACATCTTCCGGGTCGGCCAACGCATCCAGCGCCGCCGGTCCGCGCGCCTGCAGTTCCCGCAGCGATTCGACATGCAGTGCGGCAGCGACCCGCTCGCAGGAGGCTCGCCGTGCCGCGTACTCGCCGCCCGCATGCCGGTGAGCGGCGTGGGAATTCGCCACGAGCAGTTGCAAGCCTGCCGCGTCGGGATCGAACGGCACCTGTTCGACAGTGAGGTCGCGGAAATCGATGAGCATCGCGCTGCGGGGCTCCCCGCACAGCGAGGCCAGCTGATCCATGAGCCCTGTCGGCGCCCCGACGTATTCGTTCTCGGCGCGCTGTGCGATGCGGGCCAGCTCAACCCGATCCGTGACGACACCGTCGGCCAGTGCCCCCAGCACTGCGCATTCGAGCGCGGCAGACGACGCCAGACCCGCGCCCATCTCGACGTCACTCGTGATCGTCAGGTGGCCGCCGCCGACCGGGTGGCCCGCGGTGCGCAGTGACCACACCACGCCGGCGATGTAGGCGGCCCACCCGGTGACACCGCCCGGCGCGGTGGCGACCGGTATGGGGACGGTGCCCGGTTCGCGGTCGCTGGCCGCCGTGATGATGTCGGAGCCGTCCGGCCGGTAGCTCACCGTGACGCGTTGGGGCAGTGCGATCGGCAGCGCCCAGCCTAGGTTGTAGTCGGTGTGCTCACCGATCAGGTTGATCCGGCCCGGTGCGGCGTAAGACGTGTGCATCGGTCAGACCTCCCGCAACCGCGCGGCCACACCTTCGGGTGTCACATCACTGATGAACGCGTCCATGGCCGACTCGGAACCGGCGAGGTATTTCAGTTTGGTTGCACTGCGACGCACCGACATCAGCTCGACGTGAAAGTACCCGTCCCGCTGTTCGGCGTTGTCACGGTATTGATGCAATGCCGAAATATAGGGCAGCGCAGTGGGGTACATGCGGTCGAACCGTTGCAGGACGTCCCGGTACATCTCGGCGAACGCATCCAGCTCGACGTCGTCGAGCTCGGTCAGGTTGTGCACGAATCGGTTCGGGTAGATGTGGACCTCCACAGGCCAGCGGGCGGCAAACGGGACGAACGCGGTGAACAGGTCGGTGTGAGCGATGATCCGCGCGCCATCGGAGAGTTCACGCGCCAACAGGTTCGCGAACAAATTGGTGCCGTGCCGGTTTCGGTGTCCTGCCGCGGCGCGCAGCATCTGATCGGTGCGCGGGGTCAGATAGGGATAGCCGTAGATCTGGCCGTGCGGGTGGTTGAGCGTGACGCCGATTTCCTCGCCGCGGTTCTCGAAGCAGAAAACCTGCTGTATGCCGTTGCGGCCGAGGAGATCCGCAGTGCGGTGGCGCCACGCCGACACCACCAACCGGGCGTGGGGAAGCGGCAACTGCGCGAATGCTCCGTTGTGGTCGCTGGAGAAACAGATCACTTCGCACCGGCCCGATCCCGGCGCGGACACGAAGTCGACGCCCGTGATGTCGGGTAGCGCGAACAGCGAATCGCCGGAAAGGCTGGGAAATCGGTTCTCGAACACGACGACGTCGTAATCCGGCGCGGGCACCTCACTGGTCAGCCCGGACGGGCCGGGACACAGCGGGCACTGGTCGGCCGCAGGCAGGTAGGTGCGGTCCTGCCGCAATGCGGCGATGACGACCCACTGCCCGGTCTGGTGGTCGAAACGCAACTGTGACTGCTGTCTTCCGCGGGGCGGCAACGGGCGTCGGTCGGCGACCGGTGCCGGCGTATGGCCGGGTAACGAGAAGAACAGTTGCTCGCGCCCGTCGGCGAGCTCCCAACGCATCGGTTCGGTCATTGCTGACCCGCCACATCCGCGACCATGATGTCGCCGATCAACCTCGACAGGATGGCCCGGTCCGCCGGGGCCAGCCCGTTGTCGACGACAAGCGTGTCGACCTGGTTCAGCCCGGCGAAGACGTTGGTGCCGATCTCGCCGTACTTCGTGTGGTCGGCCAGCACGAACAGGTGCGCCCCGATTCCGATCAGTGCCCGGTTGGTCTGTGCCTCAGCGATGTTGGGCGAGGTCAGGCCCGCCTCCGGATCGAACCCGTGCACACCGAGATAGGTGGCGTCGACCCGGAACGATGCGATGGCCGCGTCGGCGATCGGGCCGACGAGTGCGTCCGACGGCGTACGTACCCCGCCGGTGAGGTAGACCTGCGGGGCGTCGGCACCGTCGCTCGACGGGCTGGTGAGCACGTCGAACACCGTGACGGAGTTGGTGACCACGGTGATCGACGACCGGTGCCTGAGCCTGCGGGCCAGCTCGGTCGTCGTGGTGCCCGCACTGATGGCGATCGTGGCCCCGTCCTTGACAGTGCCCGCCGCGACGTCGGCGATCGCGGCCTTCTCCGCACGTTGCTGCGTGGCCTTCACCGAAGCCGATGGTTCCTCACCGCGGGCGTGTCGCGGGACGGCACCGCCGTGCACCTTGCGGAGCAGCTCCTCGGCGTCCATCGCGTCGAGGTCGCGCCGCACCGTCATCTCGGACACTGCGAGCTGGACCGCGAGTTCGGTCACGCGGACCGCTCCGTCCAGGTTCAGCGCCCGCAAGATCTCACGGCGGCGTTCGGCGGCCAGCATCGGCTGTGCACCCCCTTCAGGACGAGAACACACACTAACAAACAAACTCTCACGGAATAGCTCACAATACGTGGCATGGGCTGTTAGATTTTGGTTGTTTTCGTCGGAACATGATCACTTCAGGGGCGTGATGACCACGACCAGTTTGGCTGCGGACGGCGTTCTGCGGCTGTCCGTCGGCGCGATCGATTACACCTTGATCGCCATCTACTTCGTCTTCGTACTGGGCATCGGATACCTCGCCCGCAGTCAGATCTCGACGAGCCTGGACTTCTTCCTGTCCGGGCGCCGGCTGCCGGCCTGGGTGACCGGCTTGGCGTTCGTCTCGGCCAACCTGGGTGCCATCGAGATCATGGGTATGTCGGCCAACGGTGCCGAGATCGGCCTGTCCACGATGCACTACTACTGGATCGGCGCCGTGCCCGCCATGCTGTTCCTTGGCGTGGTGATGATGCCGTTCTACTACGGATCCAAAGTGCGCAGCGTGCCCGAGTTCATGCGGCGACGCTTCGGACCGGGTGCACACCTGGTGAACGCGATCAGCTTCGCCGTCGCCCAGGTGCTCATCGCTGGTGTCAACCTGTTCCTGCTGGCCACCGTGATCAACGTGCTGCTCGGCTGGAACCGCTGGCTGTCGTTGATCGTCGCGGCCCTGATCGTGCTCACCTATACCGCACTGGGCGGGTTGTCGGCCGCCATCTACAACGAGGTGCTGCAGTTCTTCGTCATCCTGGCCGCTTTGGTGCCCCTGACCGTCTTCGGTCTCATCAAGGTCGGCGGCTGGAGTGGCTTGAAAGACAAGGTGATCGACACCGTATCGGACGGCGCCGTGACCGCGACCGTGGATCAGCAGCTCAGCACCTGGCCCGGACAAGCGTTGTCGGGCTTCACCAGTCCGGTGTGGTCGGTGATCGGCATCGTGTTCGGCCTCGGTTTCGTGCTGTCCTTCGGCTATTGGACGACCAACTTCGTCGAGGTACAGCGCGCCATGGCGTCGGACTCGATCTCGGCGGCGCGGCGGTCGCCGATCATCGCGGCGTTCCCGAAGATGTTCATCCCGTTCGTGGTCGTGATCCCCGGCATGATCGCGGCGGCCGCGATCGGCGATGTGATCCATCTGAAAACGACTGGTACCGGCGAGATCACGTACAACGACGCGATGCTCGTGATGATCCGCGACATCCTGCCCAACGGGCTGATCGGCGTCGCCGTCACGGGCCTGCTGGCCTCGTTCATGGCCGGTATGGCGGCCAACATCTCGGCGTTCAACACCGTCTTCAGCTACGACATCTGGCAGCAGTACGTGGTGAAGGACCGGCCCGACGGGTATTACATCCAGGTCGGCAGGGTCGCCACCCTGGCGGCCACGGTGCTCGCGATCTTCACCGCACTGATCGCGGCGGGCTACTCGAATCTGATGGATTACCTGCAGACCCTGTTCGGGTTCTTCAACGCGCCGCTGTTCGCCACGTTCATCCTGGGAATGTTCTGGCGCCGGATGACCCCGACCGCGGGCTGGACGGGGCTGGTCGCCGGAACGCTTTCCGCGGTCGGCGTTTTCCTGCTGGGCGAGACCGGTGTGATCAGCCTGCCCGGCCAGGGCGTGCCGTTCGTCGCGGCCACCGCGGCGTTCGTCGTCGACATCATCGTCAGTGTCGCGGTGAGCCTGGTGACCACGCCCAAACCGGCCGCCGAGTTGGCCGGCCTGGTGTACTCGGAGACGCCGCGCGAATTCTTCCACGACCCCGACAGCGTCGGAAAGCCGTGGTATCTGAGAGCCGCGCCACTGGCCGGGGTCGCGCTCGCCCTCGCCATCGCCCTCAACATCGTCTTCCACTGATTCGGAGCCGAAATGTCCACTCCAAAGCCGAACCGCAACAACGGACCGGCCTTTCACCTGTTCGACATCCGCAACATCATCGGCGCGCTGCTTGAGATCTACGGCGTGGTGCTACTCATCGCGGGCGTGGCGCCCAACATCCTGGCCGACCGGCACGACGACGCGGTCGGCAACCGCGTCGACCTCTACATCGGCACCGATGCCAACTGGTGGGTGGGCGTGGTGCTGCTGGGGGTGGCCGCGATCTTCTTCGCGTGGGCGTACTTTCGTCCCGTGCACGTCGAGGAGACGTCGAAGGACGAGTAGCGGGTCGCCCACCCGGCTGCCGGTGCGCTTCGAACGCTAGGAGCCCACCGGTTCGCCTGCGCCCTGCAGGCTTTGCACCGCAATGTCCTTGGCCCAGCGGTAATCCGCCTTGCCCGCGGGGGAGCGCACGATCTGCGGCGACCTGATGAACGCCTTGGGGATCTTGTATCGCGCGATCGAGGTTTCGCAGACCTGCGCCAGCTCGTCGTCGGTGGCCGAGGCGCCGTCAGCGAACTGCACGACCGCGACCACCTCGCTGCCCCAACGCTCCGACGGCCGACCGACCACCACCACGTCATACACCGCGGGATGCGCGGCGACGGCGCGTTCGACCTCCTCGACGAAGATCTTCTCGCCGCCGGAGTTGATGGTCACCGAATCGCGGCCGAGCAGCTGAATCCGCCCGTCCGTCAACACGTTTGCGCGGTCGCCAGGTACCGACCAGCGCACGCCGCCGATGGTGGGGAAGGTGCGGGCGGTCTTGGCCGCGTCACCGAGGTACCCCAG
The DNA here is from genome assembly GCF_010727475.1 of Mycolicibacterium mageritense. Taxonomy (NCBI): domain Bacteria; kingdom Bacillati; phylum Actinomycetota; class Actinomycetes; order Mycobacteriales; family Mycobacteriaceae; genus Mycobacterium; species Mycolicibacterium mageritense. The sequence continues at coordinate 6,864,745 of NZ_AP022567.1, read as the reverse complement.
CGGGATCAGATCCCGGCGGGCTAGCCAGCCCCCGCCTTCGCCGGGACCGAGCACGCGGCTGAGATCCTCGGAGACGACGCCCGTGTCGGACTGCGGATTGAACGTGGCCGGTTGAGTTTCCGTACCCGCGGTCGCATACGTGCTCATCTGGGCGCCCGACTCCGACGCGCCGACCGCATCGAGCAGCATCAGATGCGGCAGCGCGGTCAGGATGCGTTGGCGCACAGTCGGAGACAATGGTGCGCCGCCGTTGCTGATGGTCACCAGGGAGGACAGGTCGTAACCGCCGTTCTCGATCTCGTCGAGCAGGGGGCGGGCGATCGCGTCTCCGACGACCGGAATGCTCAGTACCCGTTCGCGTTCCGCGAGCCGCAGCGCGTCGGCGGGACGCAACCGCACCACGTCGTCGGGAATCACGAGCTTGCCGCCCATGGTGATGGCGTTGTACGCGGCCCACTGCGCGGCGCCGTGCATGAACGGCGGGATCATCAGCATCGACAGGCCGCCGCCCGCCGTACGGGCGCGCTCGGCGAGTTCGTCGTACGACGCGATGAAGCTGTCGCTGCCGAACGGCCGGCCACCCATCGACGACAGGAAGATGTCGTGCTGGCGCCACAGCACGCCCTTGGGCATTCCCGTGGTGCCGCCCGTGTAGAGGATGTACAGGTCGTCACCAGACGGCGTCGGCATGCCCGCCGGGGGCTCGGGTGTCGCCAGGGTCGCCTCGTAGTCCACGGCACCGGGCAGCAGGGCGTTGCCGGACTCGTCGGCGACCTGGACGAGCACCCGAAGGTTGGGCAGCCGGTCGCGGATCGCGGCGACGCGCGGGGCGAACTCGGCGTTGTAGATCAGCGCCGTGGCGTTCGAATCGGTCAGCAGGTAGAGGAGCTCCTCTTCGACATAGCGGTAGCTGACGTTGAACGGGGCAACCCTCGCGCGGTAACTGCCGATCATCGATTCGAGGTATTCGTTGCCGTTGCGCAGGTAGATGCCGAGATGGTCCTGGCCGGACTCGTGGCCGGCGAGAGCCGCGCGCTCGGTGTGGACGCCGAGACCCGCGGCGACCAGATACCGCGCGAACCCGTCGACGCGGGAGTCGATCTCGGCGTAACTCAGCCGCCGATCGCGCCACACCAGAAAGGTCTGGTCGCCGACGGCTTTCGCCACGGTGGAAAAGACTGTGGACAGGTCGAACGTCACATCACCGCTCATGGCACTCCTGTGTGGCACGCTGGAATGCCACCGACCATACACTCATCACATTTCTGTATGGCCAGCGGTGTGGGTCACACCGGACCGGTTACTGCGGGAAGAAACCTGCGCCGGTCAGGACACCCGGCTGCCAGCCCTGCGCGCCCAGGCACAACATGGGCCGCCCGTCGGGGGACTGCGCCGCAGCCTGCGGGCCCGGGCACGGTGAGCCGATCTCCTGCACGCCGTGCAACGGGTATGCGTAGGTCCAGAACCCGGTGTCCACGGGCGGCCACTGGTTGGGAATCCAGCGGCACTGCATGGCCTCGCCACCGGGACCGCGGCCGAAGACGTTGCGTTCCCAGCTGAAGCACGGCGCACCGTTGTAGGCCTCGTAGCTCATCCCCGGCACATCGGTCGAATAGCGGCCCGGCTGATCGAAATACATGTTGTCGTTCGGATCGGCGGCCGCGCCGGGCGCGGCGGCCACCGCAGCCCCGGCGATCGACGCGGCGACGAAGAGTTCGCGAATCATGTCCCACCCTCAGGTTGGCCGGCCAGCACAGACCGACTCGTTAGCGCTGGGCCAGAAGCCTAGTCGGTCGAACCTGGAGCCGGTCGAGTTTTGCCGACGACTACTCCGCGGTGTCGGCGTCGAGCACGCTCACGGCGATGCCGTACGGCAGGAACCGCACGCGCCGCGTCGGGTCGGTGTTGCGGCTGTTGGCGCGCAACGCATCGAGCTCGGTCCGGAAGACCTGTTCGATGCGGGCACCGCCGTCGTCGTCGACCGTGAAGATGGCCCATACGCCGTCACCGGTCTCACCGGTGGTCTCCGGTTCGGTACGGGGTTTGGTGAACCGCGCGAACTCGTCGACCAAGCCGGCCCAACCTGCGCGCTCGCCCGAAGTCACGAAGAACTTGCTGATCCCGTCGAGGGCCTCGCGGGCGACGCGGTCGAGGTCGTCGGGGTCGAATCCGAATGGTCCGCTCATCGCGTCCCTCTCTAATGCAGTCCGGTAAACCGGGGAAACGTGGTCAACCTCCAGTGTGCGCGCAGGCGCAACCGGGCGGGGTGGTAAACGATCCCTATGCCCTTCACCCGTGCCGACCTGATTGCCGCCGCCGACCGATCGCCGCAGGCCGCGACGACCCACGACCGCGACGGCTGGGTGGGATTGTTCGCTGCGGGCGGACAGGTCGAAGATCCCGTCGGCTCCCGACCGCACCGCGGCACCGACCGGATCGCGCGGTTCTACGACACCTTCATCGGTCCCCGCGACATCACGTTCCACCGCGACGTCGACGTCGTCGAGGCGACGACGGTGATCCGTGACCTCGAACTCGAGGTGGCCATGGGGCCCTCGGTGACCATGCATATCCCCGCCTACCTGCGTTACGCGCTGCAACCCGCGGGTCCGGACTTGCAGATAACCCAACTGCAGGCGTACTGGGAGTTGCCGGCCATGGTGGGGCAGTTCCTGCGCAGTGGGCCTGCCGCCGGGCCTGCCGGTCTGCACCTGGCGGGCGCCCTGCTGCGCAACCAGGGGCCCGCCGGTGCGCTGGGATTTGCCAGGGGCTTCCGCAGGGCGGGCCGGCGGGGACGCGGCCGCTTCACGCGGCTGCTCGATGCCCTGTGCGCGGGCGACGAGGTCGCGGTGCGGCGGCAGGTCTCCCGCGACACCGAGATCCGCCGCGGCGATGCCGAATCGATGGGCACTGCCGAACTGTCGGCACTGACGGCAGGCACTCGATGGCGCAAGCCCATCACGTCGGGATACAGCCTGGTGGCCGGGTTTCGGGGCGACCGGGATCCCGGTGTCCTCATCGCGGACCTCACGCCCGGTACGCAGACCGTGCGACGCCTGCGGTACTTCGCCGGCTGAGCTGGGCAAACCGCCCGGTGTCGGCCCGGTTGTACCGCCGCAGGCCACCGACGTGAGACCGTATCAACACCATGGCTGACCACGACTACATCACCTACGAAGAATTCGGCCGCCGATTCTTCGAGGTTGCCGTCACCGAAGAACGCGTCGGTGACGCCATCGGTGCGATCGCCGGCGACGAATTCGAGATGGGCCCCATCGGGCAGGGGCCCGGGAAGATTGCCAAGGTCACCGCGCGGGTGAAAATTCAGAAACCGCGGGTGACCCGGCATGTCGGCGAGACCATCACGTTCTCGATCCGGATCCCGCTGGAAATCGACATGATCATCGACCTGCGCATCGACCGTCCGCAGTTCATGGTGTTCGGCGAGATCGCGCTGCGGGCCTCGGCCGTGGCGGCCGAGCCGCTGCTGTTGATTCTCGACGTGAAAAAGCCGCGGCCATCGGACATCTCGATCCACGTCACCTCCAAGTCGCTCCGCGCCGAGGTGCTGCGCATCCTGGCCGGCGTCGACGCCGAGATCAAGCGATTCATCGCTGCTCACGTGGCCGGCGAGATCGACAGTCCGGAATCGGAGAAAGCCAAGGTCATCGATGTCGGCGACCGGCTCGACGCGGCGTGGACCGGGGTCTGAGGCGCAGTTCTAGGCGCTCAGGCTCATCAGGGCCGGGCGCCGCGGGCCACGCCCCGCATCGCTCGACCGCCCGCGGAGATGCCGCCAGATCCACGGCATGAGCATGTTCTGCGTCCACAACGCCTGCGAGTAGGCGCGGGACCGGAACGACTGCTCGGGTGCGGCCGGGCCACTCGCGGCGGCCCAATCATGGTTGCTGCCCGGCAATTCCAGGGCTTCGGCGGCAGCGGCCGCGAACAGCGCGTGCCCTCTTGCCGACCCGTGTACCCGGTCGGCGCTCCAGGTGTCCGGTTCGCGCATCGACGGCGCGGAATACAGGTCGACGAGCCGGAACCCGTAGCGGTTCGCAGCCTCGACGATGGTGTCGTTGATCTGTAGCACGCGCCCGCCGAGGAGTCGGCCGACCGGCAGGATCTGGGTGATGTCGGGAAACGTGGTGGTGACCACGGTCGCTCCCGAGCGGTCGAGTGCGGCGTAGATGCGCTCCAGATCTGCCAGTGCGCGGCCGAACGCCCGGCCCGGCCTGGTCACGTCGTTCATCCCGATGCAGACCGTGACGAGGTCGGGTCGCATCGCCAGGGCGCGTGGGAGCTGATCGGTGAGCACATCACCGATGCGCCGGCCCCGGACGGCCAGGTTCGCGTATGCCAAACCGGGGTAGAGCTGGTCGATCTCGACAGCCAGCCGATCGGCGAATCCCATCAGGCCGTTGTCGTCGTCGCCATCCCACAATCCCTCGGTCTGACTGTCGCCGAGTGCGACATATCGGGTGAATCGTGGCACGGTGGCGACTTTAGCGCTGTCAGACCGCAGTTCAGCGCCGGGCCTGCCGGTGAAATGCAACGTGGGGCGCCCGAATTGGGCGCCCCACCATGATGTCGAGCCGATGTACGGCCTTGTTGGGGATTACTTCACGTCCACGTAAACCGTCTTGCCGGTGACGGTGGTCTGCCTGCTGTCGCCCGGGTTGCCCGAGTCGGTGCGGGAGTACGTCTGACCCGGCCGGACCGCGACCACGGTCGCCTTCTCGAGCGGTGTGGTGCCGGTCCGGTTGACGATCACGGTGTAGCCCTGCGCCTGCAGGTCGCTGATGGTCTGCTGGGCGTTGCCCGGGCCCGACGGTGCGGCCTGCGCGGGCGCGGCAAGGCCGATCACGGCGGCGACAGCGCCGCCGGCGAGTGCTGTAGCAAATCCGATCTTCTTCATCTTTGGTGCCTTCTTTCGGTGTTCGGTTGTCTGTCGAGCCGCGGTGCCGATGCGCGTGCGACGCGTGTTCACCGGGTGGTCATCGTCAAGATCACTTCCTGTTACAAGCGGTTAAACCTGCTGTTCAGAGATTTAATTCCACTGGCAGAAAAATGTTGCAGATTGGCAGGAACGCGGCGTGGAGACGGATGTCCCGCACCACCCGGGACTAGGAATGAGACGCACGTCTCACATGTTGGCAGTGGCGCGCATCACGTCTCGCCAGCAAAGTGATGCGGCTGACGTTCAGCGCAGCAGCCTGGCGAGGTTCATCGGAACAGTCAACGGTCGGCCGACTGCGCTGAGCTGACCCACCAGCTCGTCGAGTCGTCCCCGCGGGAGCGGCAACTGCCACTCGGGCACGACGCCATGCACCCGCACGAGATGGGGAGCGACGCTGATCCCGGTGAGCTGCAGGCCGTGCGGAAGTTCGGGCAGGCGGATCGAATACGACGGTGTTCGGGCAGGCAGGGCCCAGCGGCGCCGGCCGACCCTCACCCCGCGCGGAACCAGCCTCAACACCGAGCCGTCGAGGCGTCCGTCGAGTTCAAGGTTCCCGAGGCGGGGGCGGCGCGCGAGCCGTAGCCGCGCGACGCCGTCGGGCCCGACATGCACCCGGAACCGGGGAGCGGCCCAGGCGAACAGATCGTCGAGCGCGGGCGCCGGGATGTCGAGGGACAACTCCACGGGCGCCGCGACCAAGACCGGTGGGACCGTGGGCCGGAGGTGGGCGTTGTGTACGACGGCCGTGGCGCGCGCAAAGCGGGTTCCGCCCCAGTCGATGTCACGCGCCGCCAGCTGGACGTTGCCGAGCTGACCGACCGTCAGGGCCCGCATGTCCAGCTGGGAATCGAACTCCGTGACTGTGAGCGTGAGGTCGATGTCGTCGAACCGCAGCCCGATGCGCCGACCGACGACCAGTCGCCGGGCGGTGAAGAACAACGTGCGATATGCCGTTGCCGCGCTGCCGGTGACGGGCGCGACCGCGGCCGCCGACCACAGCGACGCCAGCATGTCGAGCGGCCGCAGTGGATCCCAGCGGCGCACCGGCCCGGGGCGGGTCATGCCACCAGCATCCGCCATCGCCGGTGAGTGCCCGGCACGGACCCCACGCGTAGGCTGCACCCAATGCCGAAGCTGAGCGCGGGGCTCCTGCTGTACCGCATCGTCGACGATGTCGTGGAAGTCCTCATCGCACACCCAGGAGGGCCGTTCTGGGCCCGCAAGGACGACGGAGCCTGGTCGGTGCCCAAAGGCGAATACCTCGCCGACGAGGAGCCATGGCTCGCGGCGCGCCGTGAATTCACCGAGGAGCTGGGAGCTGCGCCACCGGACGGTCCGCGTCGTGACCTGACGCCGGTCCGCCAGGCGGGTGGCAAGATCGTCACAGCGTTCGCCGTACGCGGCGATTTCGATCCGGCTGCCGCGACGAGCAACCTGGTCACCATCGAGTGGCCGAAGGGATCCGGGCGGATCATGGAGTTTCCCGAAATCGACCGGGTGGGTTGGTTTCCGGTCGCCGTGGCCCGGGCGAAGCTGCTGGTCGGTCAGCGCCCGTTGCTGGACGAACTGATGGCTGCGCCGGAACTGGCGGATTACCACGAGGGTGGGCCCGCAGCCGGCGCAGAGTCCGCGTCTCGACAGCGTTGATGGTCAGTGCGCGTCCGTGGATCCGCCAGCCGGCGGGAGTCCGGAGGTACTCGTCGTCGTAGCGCACATGCCACACCAGGTCGGTGGGCTGATCGGCGCCGAAATTCCAGTGGTGTGCCACTGCGGTGATCCGGCCCAGCGCGTAGTCGACCGACGGCCCCGCGGCGTACACCTCACCAACGATGTCGTGCTGAGTGCGCGCCACGTCCGCAAGTGACCTCAATGCCGAGCGCACCCCGGTGCGACCGTGCCACCGCCGCACCGGATCCAAGCTGGCGGGTGGTTCAGGCAACCGCAATTCTGCTGTCTCGGTGAATAATTCGACCACGTCATCGAACCGGCGGTCGTCCACTGCCGCCGCGTAGAGGTGCACGAGGTCGGCCAGTGCCAACCGGTCGGCGACGGTGAGGGTCACGGTAGGAGGCCCAGCCGCTGCGCACATGCCGACAGTGCCTCGCGGGCTTCGTCGAGGCTGCCGACCGTAGGCATCGCCAGGACGACGCGGTCGGCACCCAGCTCGGCCAGGCGGCCCGCACGGTCGGCGTCGATCTTGGTCACCAGATGACCCAGGGTCACCTCCAGAGCTGCCGGGTCGCGACCGGATTCGGTTGCCGCAGTGCGCATCACGTCGAGCAAGTCGGCCAGCTCTTGGCCCGCGACTCCGAGCGGTTGGAACCCGTCGCCGAGCCGGCCGGCGCGCCGGGCGGCGGCGCGGCTGTGCCCGCCGATGTGGACGGGGACGTGCCCGCGGGGTTTCGGGTAGGACATCGCGTGCTCGAACTCGAAGAACTCACCGTGGAAGGCGGCTCCGCCGGGGTGGTCTTGCCACAGCGTGCGTAGTACCGCGAGCTGTTCGTCGGCGCGCCTGCCGCGGCTTTCGAAATCCGTTCCGCACGCTTCGATCTCCTCTTTGAGCCACCCGGCACCCACCGCGAGGCGCAGCCGCCCGCCGCTCAGCACGTCGAGCGTCGCGACCCGCTTCGCCAGTACCACCGGATGATGGTTCGGCAGCACCAGCACGCCTGTGGCCAGTCCGAGCGTGGTGGTCTGGCCGGCCAGAAATGCCAGCAGGTCAAGGGGATCGGGCACCGGGCAGTCCGCCGGGAGTTCGACGCGGCCCGACGTGTCGTACGGGTAGACGCTGGTGTACTCGGACATCAGCACGGTGTGCTCGACCACCACGATGGATTCGAAGCCGCACGCTTCGACATGCTGGGCGAAGGCGGTCATCCACTGCGGATCTGCGGTGACCGCTGCCGCGACCGGGGCCAGCACGGCGTATTTCACGGCAGCCCGTTGCCGCGTCGGATGGATTCCCGGCATTCGCGGCGCGTCATGCCGGTCTGCTGCATGCAGACCCGCACGGGTGACTCCTCCGCCACCGGCAGGGCCGGTTCCGTCGGGTCTGCCGTCACGGTCGGGCTCGGGATGTCGCCCTGGGTCAAGGACCAGATCGAGGCACCGGTGGTCTGCAGCGTCGAACAATACGCGGTGGACCCGTCGGCCGTCGTCGCGGTGGACCCGACCGGTGTGCAGTTCGCGCCGATCACCACGGATGCGGGTGCTGCCGTGGTGGTTTCGGTGACCGTCTCGGTGTCGGTCACCGGCGGGGGAGCGGCGGGCGGCGGCGGCACGGTGCTGGACGGGTTCGGCGGCCGCGCGGTGGCAGGCGACACGCTGGACGTCGATTGCGCACGTGCCGTTGTGCTTTCGTCGTCGGCGCGCCGGAATTCCGTCACCGCGACCACGATTGCCACGGCGAGCAGTATCGCGAGCACCGCGGGCAGGACAACCCCGGTCCGCAGCCACGTACGCGTGGCTGCGGGGGTTGCGACGGGCGCGGGCCGGGTGGCGTCGACCGCGCCGTCGCCGTCGTCGAGGTGATGACGCAGCGCGCGGGCGAAGTCTGCGCACCGCGCGAACCGGTCCTTGGGATCCTTGGCCAAGGCCTTGCCCAGGACGGGATCGAAGGCCGCCAGGTGCGGATGCCGTTCGCCGACGGCCGGCGGGGCGGCCGAAAGGTGCTGGCTGATCACGACTGCCGGATTGGTGTGCTCGAACGGCGGTGAACCGGTCAGCAGCTGGAAGGCCGTGGCGGCCAAGGCGTATTGGTCGGCGCGGCCGTCCAGGTGGCCGCCGAGGAGTTGCTCGGGCGCCGCGTATGCCACCGTGCCCACCGTCATGTTGGTCGCGGTCAACCCGCTGGCCTCACTTGCGTAGCGGGCAATGCCGAAGTCGGCCAACATGATCCGCTGTTCGTCGGAATCGGGTTTGGCCAGCAGGATGTTCGCGGGTTTGACGTCGCGGTGCAGCAGGTCGCGTTGGTGCGCGTAGTCGAGTGCATCGGCGACTGCCGAGATGATCTGGCACGCCTGGTGGGGCGGCATGCCGTGCGGATAGCGGTCCCGCAGCAACTTGCCCGCGTCGGTGCCGTCGACGTAGTCCATGGAGATCCACAGCTGGCCGTGCTCGTCGCCGCGGTCGTGGATCGCCACGATGTGCGGATGCCACAGCGCCGCAGCGATGTCGGCCTCGCGGTGGAACCGTTCGCGGTACTCGGTGTCGGCCGAGATGGACGTGGGCAGCACCTTCAGCGCATCCTGCCGGGGTAGCCGCGGATGCCGGGCGAGATACACCTCGCCCATGCCACCGGACCCCAGCGGCCGCACGATGGTGTAGCCGGCGAATATCGCACCAGCGGCCAACGGCATGGGCCGAATAGTACCGCCGCAGCTCAGAGTTCGAGCGTGAGCCGCCGACCTTCTTCGGCCCGAGACACACACGTCAGCAGATACCCCGCCGCGCGCTCCGGATCGGTGAGCAGAGTGTCGCGATGCTGGGGTTCGCCGTCGAGCACCCGAACCCGGCACGTGCCACAGAACCCCTGCTGGCATGACCACGGCGCGGTCACCCCGGACCGGTTCAATGCGGCCAGCAGTGTTTCGTCGGCACCCACGTCGATCGTGGTCCCCGACGAGGCGATGGTCACAGAGAACTCGGCGCCGTCGACCACCGGAGGAGCGGCGAACCGTTCGAAGTGCAGCTCGACGTCATCGCGGCCCGCCAGGTCGGCGCGGATCGCGGTGAGCATCGGGGCCGGACCGCACGCGTACACCGTGGTGCCGTCCGGACAGTCGCCCAGCAGGTCGGCGGCCGTGGGCACACCGTTGACGTCGTCGGTGCGGATCTCGATGCGGTCGCCGAACCGGGCCAGCTCGTGCAGGAACGGCAGGCTGTCGCGGTGTCTGCCTACGTAGACCATCGACCAGTCGATGCCGAGGCGCTCGGCGAGGCCCAGCATCGGCAGGATCGGGGTGATGCCGATACCGCCTGCGATGAACCGGAACCGCTGCGTCGGCGAGCCGTAGCCGGGAACGGTGAGCGGGAACGCGTTGCGCGGGCCGTGCGTGGTCAGGCGGGCGCCGACCCGCAGATCCTCGTGCACCTCGATCGAGCCACCGCCGCCGTCGGGAATGCGGCGCACCGCGATCCGATACGTGCCGGCCGACTCGGGATCGCCGCACAACGAATACTGCCGGATCCGGCCGCTGGCCAGGTGCACGTCGATGTGGGCGCCTGGATGCCACCGCGGCAGTGCCCCGCCGTCGGCGGCAGCCAGAGACAGGGCGATGACATCCTGGTCGTGCGCCACCACCTCACGCCCCGCGACCGTGAGTTCGATGATGCGGTTGAGTTCGGGAGGCGGTGCCGGCCGCCGGACCAGGCGCGTCACGCCCAACATCGTGTTGATGGCGATGTCGGCGAGGCCCAGCATGGGGTCATGGCGGAACCGGCCGGACATGCTCGGCGGCAGGGCCCGGTACCGCGACAGCAGCGCCATTACAGGTGCGCGGCCCGCGCCGCGGGCGAGCTCGCGAGGTAGGCCACGGCCTGGGCCGTCGACCCCATCTCCTCTGGGCTGTACCGCGGGCGGCAGTACGTCAGGGTCTGCTTTCCGAACATCGACGAGAACTTGGGCAGCAGACCGAGTTTCGAATCGCGCATGCGCATGCGGTTCATGCGCAACCAGCCGATGTCGAGGGTCGGATCACGCTTGACGAGCTCCCACGTCCCGCGCTGGAAGAACAGGTAGACCGCGGTCGCGGCGATGGACATGGCCCGTACGCGGCTGAAATAGCTGTCCTGGAAGTAGACCGCGACGTCGTGGGCGACACTGCGGTGCTCGACCTCCTCGGCGCCGTGCCAGCGGAACACATCGGTCATGGTCGGATTGGCGTCGAAGTCGTCCCACGTGCAATTGAGCACGAAATCCCCGAGCACCGCGGTGTAGTGCTCGATGGCCGCGATCAGCCACAGCCGGTCGCAGAGGTCGTTGAGGCGGCGCCGCGGGTCGGCCGATGTCGTCGGTGCCAGCAGCTTGGTGAACACGTGCTGGACGAGGTCCATGACGGGCTGGTAGTCCACGCCGTGTGCGGTCAGGAACTGCTCAAGCACCTGATCGTGTGTTTCGGCGTGGGTGGCCTCCTGACCGATGAAGCCACGCATGTCGTCGGCGAGTTTGGCGTCGCGCACGTAGGGCAGCGCCTCGTTGAAGGTCGCGACGAACCAGTGCTCGGCCGTCGGCAGCACCACGTTGAAGAGGTTGACCATCGTCGCGGCGACCGGATGGTCGGGAATCCAATGCAGCGGGATGTCGGTGAGATCGAAGTGCACCTTGCGGGCCTGGATCTGGACCGGGCCGGGATCGATCTCGTGCTCGAACCTGAGTGGACGCAGCATCGCGAGCCTCCTGGAATGAGTGGACTTCCAGAAGTGTACGAAACTAGGTGGGAACGCGGGTACCGGGTAGGGCCCCGTTGTGTCAGCCGGCGGGCGGCGGCGTGCCCGCGCCGGGGGCACCGGGAACCGGCACGACCGGCGTCGGCGTCACGGTCGTGACGCCGTTCGAACCGACCGTCGGGCCACCGGAGGGGCCCTGTTCCGCGAGCCGGTCAGCGGCCTCCTGGGTGCAGTCGAGCATCAGGATCATCTTGCCGCTCGAGTTGACCTTCTGGGAGTCCACAAGGCATTGCGCCTGCGGCAACACGCTGCCGCGGGAACCGCCGAACGTGGCCTTGACGCCCTGGCTCTTGAGGATCGCCACGGCCTTCACATACGGCTCGCCGACCACGTTGAAGGAGCTCACGTCGGGCTGCGACGTCGCAACGCCCGCGCCGAGCACAGCGGCAGAGCCGGCTGCGATCAACCCACCGGCAAGTACAACAAGCTTCTTCACGTGATCTCCGTAGGTCGGGTGCGCCTGCGAACATATCGCAGCAGTGACAAATGTGAAACCGCAGCGAGGCCCCGCGGCGTTACATCCGGACCGAGCTGACCTCGGCCATGACGTCGGCCAGGGCTGCCGCCCGCGGATCGACGAACACCTCCTCGAGCAGCAGCCGCCGGCCGTCCGGCCCGGCCAGCGGCACCCGCCAGTTGGGGTATTCGTCGATGGTGCCCGGCTGGTTCTGGGTGCGCAGATCACCGACCGCGTCCGCCAGCGACAGCGCGAGCAGTTTCGACGGTGTCCGGCCGAGGTAGCGGTACAGCGCCGCGACGATGTCGGCCGATGTCGGTTCGCTGTCGGGGTCGAGCAGGCCGACCCGGCGCAGTTCGTCGAGCCAGCGGGCCTGGGCCGCCTGGTCCTCGGCCTGTTCCTCGGCGGCAGGCCGGGTCAACAGGCCCAGCTCGTCGCGCAGTCGCACATGCTCACCGGCGAGGTAGCCCGCCGTCGGCGGCAGGTCGTGTGTGGTCACCGACGACAGGCAGAACTCGCGCCAGTTTTCCGCTGCCAGCGGGCCGCCCGCGTCGTCCGCCTCGAACCACAGGATCGACGTGCCGAACAAACCGCGGTCGCGCAGATAGTCGCGGACCCACGGTTCGACCGTGCCCAGATCCTCGCCCACCACGAGCGCGCCGGCCCGGTGTGCCTCCAGCGCGATGATGCCCATCATGGCGTCGTGGTCGTACCGGACGTATGTGCCTTCCGTGGGCGCGGCTCCCTTCGGGATCCACCACAACCGGAACAGCCCGATGATGTGGTCGATCCGGACGCCGCCGGCATGGCGCAGCGCACTGTGCACCAGCGCGCGGAACGGCTCGTACGCGCGCTCCGCCAACCGGTCGGGCCGCCATGGCGGCTGCGACCAGTCCTGGCCCAGCTGGTTGAACTCGTCGGGCGGCGCGCCCGCGGTGACCCCGAGCGCCAGCACGTCCTGCAGTGCCCAGGCGTCGGCGCCGTCGGGATCGACACCCACCGCGAGGTCGCCCATGATGCCCAGCTCCATGCCGGCCTGCACAGCCGTGGCCTGGGCCGCGGTCAGCTGGTCGTCGAGCAGCCACTGCAGCCAGCGGTGGAAGTCGACGGCGGCCGGGTTGGCCGCGGCGAACGCCGCGACGTCAGGGCCGGCCGGGTGCTGAAGTTCGGCGGGCCAGTTGTGCCAGTTGGCTCCGTACTTCTCGGCCAGCGCGCACCAGATCGCGAAGTCGTCCAGGCTGCGCCCCTCCCGGTCCCGGTACGCGGCGTAGGCCAGCTCCCGGCCCGCCGAGCGGGGGACGGCATACACCTGTTCCAGCGCGCGGCGTTTGGCTTTCCAGGCGGCGTCGCGGTCGATGAGGTCCGTGCGATCGGCCCGGTCGGTCAGTGCGGTGCGCAGCTTGCGCACGCGGCCCCGGTGCCGCATCGACGCGTACTCCGGGATCGCCTCGACGCGCAGGTACAGCGGGTTGACGAACCGTCGTGACGTCGGCAGGTACGGCGACGGTTCCATGGGTGCGACGGGCGCGGCCGCGTGCAGGGGATTGACCAGGATGAAGCCCGCGCCGTGGCGGGCCGACGACCACACGGCCAGGTCGGTGAGATCCGTCAGGTCGCCGGTGCCCCAGGAGTTCTGGGAGCGCACGCTGTAGAGCTGCGTGGCCAGGCCCCAGCAGCGGCGGTCGCCGAGCCGCGGCGGCAGGCCGAGGGTGGCGGGGGAGACGACCACCGGGGTCTGGGCGGTGAACCCGCCGACCGTCAGCAGCAGGCGGTGATAGCCCAGCGGAAGGTCGGCGGGTAGTTCGAAGGTCGCCTCGCCGACCCAGCGGTCACCGACATCGAACGGCGGGGTGTTGTTCTCCAGCTGCCGCAGCCCGGTGCGTGCGGTGCCGTCCTCCAAGAGCAGCGTGAGATCCACGGGATCGCCGTGCGTGACGTGCACCCAGAACGGCGTCGTGGAGCCGGCCCGGCCGAGCACGATCGGCGGCAGCGATCGCTGCCAGTGCTCGCGGTCGTGCGCGGCCAGCGCTTCGGCCCGCTCCCGGTCTGTCCCGGCCGGAACGCCCAGCGCGTCAAGCACCGCCACCAGGGTCGATTCCGCGACCGGGGTGTGCCTGCCGGTCCAATCGACGAACTCGGTTGCCACACCGTGGCGACGGGCCAGTTCGGCCAGGGCGGGGGACGGGGTACTCATACCGCCAATCTTGGTGCCTGACGGCTCGTCGCGTCAGTCGACGTCCCGGATCAGCAGGTCGTCCCAGGTGTCCCTGCGGACTACGAGCCGGGTTTTTCCGTTGCGCGCGAACACAACTGGCACGCGCCTTGCGCCGTTGTACTGGTTGGACATCGTGTAGCAGTAGGCGCCCGTGACCGGGATGGCCAAGAGGTCGCCGACCTTGGGATCCTGCAGCTCGACCCCGTCGACGAGTTGGTCGCCGGACTCGCAGTGCCTGCCGACCACGGTGACCGTCTCGCCGCCGCCGACCCGGTTGACGATCGTCGCCTCGAAGCGCTGCCCGGTCAGCGACACGTCGAGGTTGTCGCCCATCCCGCCGTCGACCGCGACGTGCACGATCTGGCCGCGCTTGACCGTCGTGACGCGGTAGACCGTGCAAGCACTCGTGCCGACCATGCTGCGTCCGGGTTCGACGATGATGCGGCTGCCCTCGGGCAGCAGGGCCCGGGCCTGGCCGACCATGGCCTCGGCGTAGTCATCGAGGCTCGGCGCGTGGTCGTCGTAGGTGTAGCGCACGCCGAGCCCGCCGCCGAGGTCGTACACGTCGAACGTGCCGAGCTTGGCGATCGGCTCCACCGCGGCCGCGAGTTGTTCGGTGTTGAGCAGCTGCGACCCGACGTGGGTGTGCACGCCGTCCAGGCGGAGCCGCGGGCTGGCCTCTATGCGGGCGATGGCCCGGCGCGCGTCGTCGGGCATCAGGCCGAACTTCGAACCGGCGTGCCCTGTGGCCTGCGAGGCATGGGTGGCGGCCTCGACGCCCGGAATGACCCGGACCAGGCAGCCCTGTTGCCGACCGGCGGGCACGATCCGCTCGAGCCGGTCGATGTCGTCGAAGTTGTCGACCACGACCAGGCCGACCCCGTGCTCGACGGCGAGAGTGATCTCCTCGTCGGTCTTGGCGTTGCCGTGCAGCACGAGCTTGGCCGGGTCGGCGCCCGCCTTGACCGCGGTCACGATCTCTCCGCCGCCCGCGACGTCGAGGTGCAGGCCCTCCTCGGCCATCACCCGCTGAACCGCGGTGCACGGGAACGACTTCGACGCGAACGCGACGTCGGCGCGCGGCCACCGGCTGCGGAAGGCCGCCAGGTAGTCACGCGCGCGTTGTCGCAGCGCATCCTCGTTCACCACGATGGCCGGGGTGCCGAACTCCTCGGCGATGTCGTCGAGGCGGCAGCCGCCGACCATGAGCGTGCCGTCGGCGTCCGGGCGCGTTCCGGGTGGGAACAGGCCGATCAGTTCTTCGGTGGTGTGCGAGACGAGTTCGGTGGACACCGCCTCAGCGTGCCACCGCGCGGGCGGCCGCGAACCGAGTGCGCAAAAGTCGCGCGAACTTATTGACGGCCCGGTGCTACCGTAGTGTCTGTAACGATCCGTACAGAAGGTATGACGTGTCTCGGCCCACCAAGAAACAGCAGCAGGGCGAGCAATCGCGCGAGCTGATCCTCGACGCCACCGAGCGGCTGATGGCGACCCGCGGGTACGCCGCGACCGCGATCAGTGACATCCGGAAGGCGTGCGGCTTGCCGGCCAGTTCCATCTACTGGCACTTCGGCTCGAAGGAGGGCGTGCTCGCGGCCGTCATGGCGCGCGGAGCGGAGCGGTTCTTCTCAGCCATCCCGGTTGAGGACACCGCCGAGCGGCAGCTCGCCGTCACGGCCGAACTGCAGGCGCACCACCCGGACTTCCTCCGGTTGTTCTACCTGCTGTCCATGGAGCGCACTGATGACGCGGCGGTCGCGGCCGTGGTGCGCCAGGTGCGCGACACCGCGATCGCCCGGTTCGGCGATGCGGTGCGCGGGCTGCTACCCGCAGGTGTGGACGCGGCACGGGCCGAACGGATCGTGGCCGACCTGACGGCCTTCGCCGTGGCGCAATCCGACGGGATCTTCTACGCCCGGCATCTCGAACCAGAAGCCACCGATGTGGCACGCATGTACCAGATGCTGTGGCGGGCCGTCACGGCGCTCATCCCGACAATGCTGGAGGAACCGTGACGAACAAGACCGTGGTCATCACCGGCGCCAACACCGGTCTTGGCTTCGAATGCGCACGCGCGCTGCTGAATTCCGATCCGGCCTGGCATGTGGTGCTTGCCGTGCGGGACACCGCGCGCGGCGCCGACGCCGCCGCGGCGCTGGGGCACCCGGCGCGGACCACGGTCTGCGAGCTCGACCTCGCATCGCTGGAGTCGGTGCGCCGGTTCACCGAGGAGCTGCCGCGGCGCGACGTGCATGCGTTGGTGTGCAACGCAGGCGTGCAGGTGGTCTCGGGCACGCCGACCACCCGCGACGGCTACGAATTGACGTTCGGCGTCAACCACCTCGGGCACTTCGCGCTGGTGCGCGGGCTCCTCGATCAGCTGGTCGCGCCAGCCCGGATCGTGGTGGTCAGCAGCGGAACTCATGACCCGGCCAGGCACACCGGAATGCCCGCGCCGCGCTACACCACGGCCGCGCAGCTCAGCGAACCCGTCAGCGGCGGGCTCACCGCCGAGGAAGGCCGCCGTCGCTACACCACGTCGAAGCTGTGCAACGTGCTGTTCAGCTATGAACTGGACCGGCGGCTCGACCACGGTGCCAGGGGAGTGACGGTCAACGTGTTCGACCCCGGCATGATGCCCGGTTCCGGGCTGGCCCGTGACTACCCGCCGGTGCAACGGCTGGCCTGGCGCTTCGTGCTGCCGGCCCTGCGGGTACTGCCGGGTGTGCGCAGCACGCGTCGCTCGGGAAGCGATCTCGCGGCGCTGATCGCCGATCCCGCGTTCGACGGCGTCACAGGGGCCTACTTCGACGGAACCCGCCAGACCCGGTCGTCGGCCGACTCATACGACGACGCGCTGGCCGCGGACCTCTGGCAGGTCAGCGATCGGCTCGTGTCAGCGGTGCGCTGACGCGCGGTATCGTCACGGAAGTGCTCCCGGGACAGCTCGATTCGACCGTGATGCTGCGGGCCCGCATCGCGGTGGCGGCACTGTTCTTCACCAACGGGGCGATCTTCGCGAATCTGCTGCCGCGCTATCCGGAGATCAAGACCGACCTGCACTTGTCGAATGCCATCTACGGCAGTGCGGTTGCGGCGTTCTCGGGCGGCGCGCTGGTGGCCGGGCTGAGCGCCGCGATGCTCATCCGGAGATTCTTCTCCGCGCGCGTCGCGGTGCTCGGCTCGATCGGGCTGGCGTTGTTCGTGGTGCTCGCATGCCTTGCCGACAGCCCCGCGGCATTCGCCGGGGCGCTGTTCCTCGCGGGCGCATGCGATGCGGTCACCGACGTCGCCCAGAACGCCCACGGATTGCGTCTGCAGCGCGACTACGGCCGCTCGATCATCAACTCGTTTCACGCCGTGTGGGCCGTCGGCGCGATCCTCGGCGGCCTCACCGGAGCCGGAGCCATCGCGCTGGAGACCCCTCGAAGCGTCCACCTTCTCGGCGTGGCCGTGGTGTGCTGCGCGGTGGTGCTGATCGCCTACCGGTTCCTGCTGGCCGGTCCCGACCATGACGAGCACACCGTCGCCCGGACCGTGGCGGAGTCCGGGCCCGGCGTGGGGGTGTGGCTGACCCTGCTGGCCCTCGTGTTGATCGCGGTGGCCGGCGCGACTGTCGAGGATGCCGGGAGTTCCTGGGCCACGCTGTATCTCCGGGACACGTTGCATGCACCGCCTGCGATCGCCGTGTTCGGCTACGTCGCGTTGGTCGGGTTCATGTTCGTCGGAAGACTCGTGGGCGACCGGTTGGTGGACCGGTACGGCGAAGCCACGGTGGCGCGTGCCGGTGGCGTGGTCGCCGCAGCCGGAATGGGTGCCGCGCTGGCCTTTCCGAGTGTGCCGGGCACCATCGTCGGGTTTGCCGCGGCGGGCCTCGGCGTGGCGATCCTGATCCCGGCCGCCATGCACGGCGCCGACCAGTTGCCCGGCCTGCGTCCCGGTACCGGGCTGACCGCGGTCACGTGGCTCATGCGCGTGGGATTCTTCGGTGCGCCACTGCTCGTGGGCGTGATCGCCGACGCCGCCGGACTCCGGGTCGGGCTGGTGAGCGTGCCGCTGGCCGGGGTGTTGGTGGTGCTGCTGGCTGGTGCGTTACGCCGGCCGGCCGGGAAGTGCTGAGCGGTCGACTAGCGCTGCGTTGGTTCTGCGGCGAGGGTGCAAAAGTGCGAGTGGGCTGTGCCGTGAGCGCAGCCTCAACGCCGGGGGTGCTGGGCGGTCGACTAGCGCCGCGTTGGTTCTGCGGCGAGGGCGCAAAAGTGTGAGTGGGCTAGGCCGTGAGTGCAGGCTCAACGCCGGGAGTGTTGGGCGGTCGACTGGCGCTGCGTTGGTTCTGCGGCGCGGGCGCAAAAGTGCGAGTGGGCTAGGCCGTGAGTGCAGGCTCAACGCCGGGAGGAGTCAATGAGTCACGCCGGCCAGCTCGATGGTGAAGACGCCCGAGACGATCAACGCGATACCCAGCATCATGACCGGGGTCAGCGGCTCGTCGAACAAGAACCGGGCGATGAGCGCCACCAGCGCGACGCCGCATGCCGTCCAGATGCCGTAGGCCACGCCGACGGGAACACCCTGCGACAGTGCGAGCCACAGCAGATAGAACGACAACGTGTAACCGGCGATCACCGGGACGATCCAGGCCTTGCGGCGAAATCCGTCGCTGGCCCGCAACGCCAGCGTCGCGCACACCTCGACCACGATCGCGCCGGCCAGTGCCAGCCACATCACGTCTGCGGCTCCCGTGGCCGCGAACCCATTTCGACCAGCAGCACCCCGGCAATGATCAGGCCGATCCCGGCCACTATGGGCCACGTGAACGGGTCGCGGAACAGCACGGCCGCCAACACCGCAGTCGCCGCGGTGCCGAGTGCGCCCCAGATGCCGTACGCCACCCCGACGGGCATCCCGGCCCGCAGCACCAAGGTCAACAACACGAACGCTCCGAGATAGCCGACGACCACAAGGATCAGCCACGCCGAATGATCCTGGGACGCGCGAAGCGACAGCGTCGCGGCGACCTCGCTGGCGACGGCTGCGACCAGCAACGCCCATTTCCGCACCGCACCAACATATCCGACGCGGTGTCGGGTCAGGTCAGTGCGGCTTCTCGCTCCGCGAACAGTTCCGCGACCGCATCGGTGACCGCGTCGAGCTGTTCAGGCGAATGCCGGCCCAGGCCACACTCGGTGGACAGCCCGAACCGGTCCAGAAACTTGGCGGCCAGTGCCGCGCGGTACCGGGCTCCGGCTGCGCCGTCCTCGGCGTGCACCAGACCAAGGTAGAACTCGGTCTCTGGTTCGATGGCCAGACTGGCTAACGGCTGCCAATGGGCAAGCTTGTTCCATGTGGTCACGGTCGCCGCCTGGAAGGCGTCGATGCGGCGTGCGACGTGGCGGGACAACCCGTTGGCCACCGCGACGATCACCGAGGCGTCGCGCGGATAGATGTGCCTGCCGCCGCGGGCCGCGGCTTCGTCGTCGGGCGGATCACCCATGAACGGCGACGCCCCGAACTTCGAATCTCCATAGCAGAGATGGAAGGTGAGCTCGACATCGTCGTGCACCCACGAAGCGGCGCGTGCCGTGACGGCGTAGATCTCCTCGAAGTCGCGGTACGGGTTCGGAAACCAGCCCTCGATCGTGGCGTCCTCGATCGGCAGATCCCACTGGATCACCAGATCCCGATGGGGGATCGTGTCCTGGATCGCGTCGACACTGTCCTTCAGCGGCTTCTCGTAGGCGCGGGCCACCTCGACCTGCGAGCCGAACTCGACGAAGAAGTTCACGGCGTTGAACGGTGTCGGAATCGACACCAGAAACTTGGAGTCCGCGGCTAACTCACCGCGGGCTCGGGCGGCACGGAACAACTCATAGGACGCGATGGCGTGGTCCTGGTAGTCGAATCCCGGAAACGTCACGTCGGCCGCAGTGGTGCCGGGACGCAGCCGGGCCACGCGTCGGCCATCGACCTCGACCACGTCGAGCGTCGGGTTGTCCAGAAAATGCGGGGTCTGGGTGAGTACCCAGTTTGCCCGGTCGCCCGGTTCACCGTCGGGCACCCGGCTCACTCGTGTCTCGCCCGTCGCGGCGCCCTGCAGCTTGATGCCGACGAATCGGAACGCATCGGCGACCGTCGGCTGGTTGATGCTTCCGGTGAGGTAGAACTTCTTGTCGTAGCTCATGTTTGGCCGCTTTCCCGTCAGAGCACCAGGCCCAGCCGGGGCGGGCGAGTGCCGCGCAGCGTGTGATTGCCCAGGTGCACGTACTTCCAGCGGGCCGGATCGTGCAGTGAGTGCGTGCGGACGTTGCGCCAATGCCGGTCGAGGTTCACCGCGGAGTCGGTTCCCGAGGTGCCGGTCAGTTCGAAGATGCCGCTGGCGATCTCGACGGCGTACTCCTGCGCAAGTGCCTTGGCCGCCGCGATCTTGAGCGACGCCTCCGCCGCGGTGTCCCGCGACAGCTCGTCCTCGGCCAGGCCTCGGTCCACCACCGCGGTGCCCGCGGCCAACAGCGCCTCCAGTGCGTACAGCCGCGCTGTCAGTTCGCCGAAGCGCCGCACCACATGCGGTTCCTCGTCGGCACGCGACACCCCGGCCAGCACCGCCTCTTTCCACGGCCGCGATGTGGTGTGCACGAACGCGGCACCGTCTTCCAGTGCGGCACGGGCGATTCCGATGTCGACGGCGGCGTGCAAGGCCTGGTCGTAGGCACCGAGCACACTGGGCGGGCCGTCGACCGGGTCCGGCGCCGCACCCTCTTCGACGACCAGATCGCCGTCGACAACGACATCGGCCAGCCGTACCTCACCGCTCGCGGTGCCGCGCTGGCCGAATGCCGACCACTTGTCCAGGGCCAGCGTGACACCGTCCTGGTCGGGGCGCACGAACACCGTCGCGGTCTCGCCGGCGCGGTCGGCGATGACAGCGGCCACCGCGATCCAGGTTGCGCCGAGCGCGCCCGTGGCGTAGTACTTCGTGCCGTTCAGCACCCAACTGCCGTCGTCGCGCTTGGCGACTGTGACGCGGCGGTCGAGCGCTGTCGCGGTGCCCCGCTCGGCGCTGGCGTTGCCCAGCTGGGCGCCGGCGAGGATGTCGGCATAGATGCGGTTGGCGGGCTCCTGTCGGCCGAGCCCTGAAATGGCTTGCCCGATAACGAAATGCGACAACAGCAGCTGGCCGACCGCACCGTCGCCGCGCGACAGCCGACGCAGCACGTCGACCTTCGTCGCCGCTGGCAGGCCCGGCCCGCCGTGCTCGGCGGGTACCACGATGCCAAGCAGGCCCGATTCGGCGACCCGCCGCAGCTGCGGCAGCAGCGAGGCACCCGAGCGTTCACGCTCGGCGCTGCCGTCGGCCAGCTCCGCGCTCAGCGCATCGGCGGCGGCGAGCGCCTCCTGCGGCGTACTCAGAAATGGGACATCGGTGATCTCCGGTGCGGTGACGGTCATGGGCGCCGACGCTACGGTCGGTCCGCGGCCGTGCCGAGGTTTGCGACCACCGAGAATGTTTGTCCGGGGCCGGGCCGGAAATGGCCGGTCCAGGCCGTGTCGATGGTTGCTGCGTACCGTGGCAGAGTTCACCTAGTTGCGTCAGCGAGGAGCAACCATGACAGACCCGACACGGACTCTGATCGCCGTACTTCTCGACCGGTCTGGATCGATGGAATCCATCAAGGCCGACACCGAGGGCGGATTCAACGCGTTCATCGATCAGCAGCGAGCCACGCCCGGCACGGTGCATGTGACGCTCGCGCAGTTCGACACCGACTACGACGTGGTGTACGCCAACCGTGAGATCGGTGCCGTGCCGCGGCTGGAGCTGCAGCCGCGCGGTGCGACGGCGCTGTACGACGCGCTCGGCCGACTCGTCACCGATGTCGGCGCGGAACTTTCCGCGCTGCCCGAGCACGAACGCCCCGGCAAGGTGGTCGTCGTCGTCCTCACCGACGGGCACGAGAACTCCAGCAAGGAATGGACGCACGAGGCCATTCGCGCGGTCATCCGCCGCCAGGAGTCCGAATATGCCTGGGATTTCCTGTTTCTCGGTGCGAACATGGACGCCGTCGCGATCGGGCGCGGGCTGGGCATCGCGGCCGACAAGTCGATCACCTATCGAGCGTCGGGGGCCGGGGTGAGCAACGCCTTCGCCGCGGCGGCGGGTTACGTGTCGCGCAAACGCATGGCGGCGCCGGGCGCTGCGGTCGAGGGATTCTCCGCTGCGGACCGGGAGGCCGCGCAGGACGGCGGAAAGGGAACGGTGTGACGAGCGACGATCTGGTGGTCGAGACCGCCTACGGACCGGTGCGCGGTGTCGACGACGGTACGACCAAGGCCTGGCTGGGTATCCGCTACGCCGCCGCTCCCGCAGGTGAACTCCGTTGGCGGGCACCGCAACCACCGCACCGGTGGACCGAGGTCGCGGACGCCACCAGGGTCGGTCCGGTGTGCCCGCAGGTCACCGACCCGCGCATACCCCTCGACCTGGGTGGCGCGCAAGGCGAGGACTGCCTGCGGTTGAACATCTGGGCGCCCTCGGGCAGCACTCCCGGCGACGGCAAGCCCGTCATGGTGTGGGTGCACGGCGGTGCCTACGTGCTGGGCTCGGCCAACCAGCCGCTGTACCGCGGCGGGGTACTGGCCGGTGAGGGCGACGTCGTCGTCGTCAACGTCAACTACCGGCTGGGGGCGTTCGGATTCCTGGACCTGTCCGAGGCGGGCTCGCCATCGCGCACGGCGGGCATGCGGTTCGACACCAACCTCGGGCTGCGCGACGTGCTCGCCGCGCTCGAATGGGTGCGCGACAACATCGCGGCGTTCGGGGGCGATCCGGACCGGGTCACGCTCTTCGGGGAGTCGGCGGGTGGCGGGATCGTCACGACGCTGCTGGCAAGCCCGGCCGCGGAAGGCCTGTTCTCCGGGGCGATCGCGCAGAGTTCGCCTGCGACGTCGGTCTACGACGCCGCACGGTCGCGCCGGGTCGCCGAGCAGGTGCTCGACCAGTTGGGCAGCGACGGCGGTCGGCTGGCCGACATCCCCGTCGCGGCGATCCTGGCCGCCACCAAGGAGGTTTTCAACGGCGTACCGTCGCAGAGCCCCGGCACGCTGGCGTTCGCGCCGATCGTCGATGGTGACGTGGTACCGGACTATCCCGTCAAACTCGCGCGCGAAGGGCGGACCCACCGCGTGCCACTGATCATCGGCACCAACGAGCACGAAGCTGCGCTGTTCCGGTGGATGAAGTCGCCGCTCATGCCCATCACGCCCGAGGCCATCCGGGCGATGTTCGAGGGCATCGCGGCCGAGCAGCCCGGTCTGCAACTGCCCAGCGAGGCGCAGATCCAGTCGGCCTACTCGGGCCTGCGCACGAAGGCCCGCGGCATGGGAGTGGCCCGCGACATCGGGTTCCGGATGCCGACGCTGTGGTTCACCGAAGGACACAGCACGGTGGCGCCGGTATACCTCTACCGGTTCGACTTCTCGACTCCGATGCTGCGGCTGCTCCGGCTGGGCGCCGCGCATGCCACCGAGCTGCCGTATGTATGGGGCAATCTGGTTGCGGGGCCCAAGGATCCGACGTTCAAGCTGGGCGGTCTCAAGCACGGAAAGGCGGTCTCGCGACGCATGCGCCGGCGTTGGGTCAACTTCGCCGCGACGGCCCAGCCCGACGGTGCGCCGGGCGAGCCGGTGTGGCGGCCCTACCGCCACGACGATCGGGCGACGCTGGTGATCGACAAGCAGGACAAGACCGTCGCCGACCTTGACCGTGAATTGCGCACCGCGTGGGGCAGTGAGGTGCTGAACTTCCGGTAGCCGAACGAAGGGGTCGATATGGACGCGCTGCGGTCCGTGCTGGATCTGCTGCCGGAGCAGATGCGGGATCCCGTGCTGTTCGCGGTCCCGTTCTTCCTGATCCTGCTGACGATCGAATGGACCGCGGCTCGCAGGCTTGAGCACATCGAGGCCGGCGGGCGCCCGCCTGCGGGCGCATTCCACCCGCGGGACGCATGGGCCAGCATCTCGATGGGGCTGGTGTCGGTCGCCACCACGGCAGCCTGGAAGTTCGTTGCGCTGCTGGGGTACGCCGTGCTGTACACCTATGTCGCACCGTGGCACCTGCCGGGAGACCGCTGGTACACCTGGGTGCTCGCCCTCGTGGGTGTCGACCTGCTGTTCTACGCCTACCATCGCACGGCGCACCGTGTACGGCTGATCTGGGCCACCCATCAGGCGCACCACTCCAGCGAGTACTTCAACTTCGCGACCGCACTGCGGCAGAAATGGAACAACAGCGGTGAGATCGTCGCATGGATCCCCTTGCCACTGTTGGGGATCCCGCCGTGGCTGGTGTTCGCGAGCTTTTCGGTCAACCTGATCTATCAGTTCTGGGTGCACACCGAGCGAATCGACAGACTCTGGCGGCCAATAGAATTCGTCTTCAACACGCCGTCGCACCACCGGGTGCACCATGGTCGAGATCCGCAGTACCTGGACCGCAACTACGGCGGCATCCTCATCGTCTGGGACCGGCTGTTCGGCACGTTCCAGCGCGAGTTGTTCCGGCCCCATTACGGACTCACCAAGCCTGTCGACACCTTCAACATCTGGAGGTTGCAGACCCACGAATACGTGGCGATCGCGCGCGACATCCGCGGCGCAACGCGGTGGGCCGATCGGTTCGGCTATGCGTTCGGCCCGCCGGGATGGCACCCCGCACCGCAGACGCCGGCCGGGGTGGCAGACCGGGCGTGATCGAGGTCGTCGAAACCTTCATGCCGGCAATGGATTTCAGTAGAACGCCGAGAGTG
This sequence comes from Mycolicibacterium mageritense, assembly GCF_010727475.1. Lineage (NCBI taxonomy): Bacteria > Bacillati > Actinomycetota > Actinomycetes > Mycobacteriales > Mycobacteriaceae > Mycobacterium > Mycolicibacterium mageritense. Next base: position 6,839,870 of record NZ_AP022567.1, on the reverse strand, counting down.
GATGCGCTGCGGGCACAGTCGGATTCTGCGGTATTCCTGCGTGCGCGGCACCAACTGCCGCCAACTGTTCTCCTGACGTTTGAATTCCGCCGAGCGGAATCACCCACAATGCAGGCAGGCATCAGTAAGCTCGGCGGGTGCCGGTGCCGAACCGGTAATCAGGTCACGAAAGGGGTAACTGGGTGGGAGACACACTGACAGAGGGCCAGAAGCTGGAGAAGGGCGGCTCGCTCACCTCCAACAACGGCGCTTACACACTGACGCTTCAAGATGACGGCAACCTGGTTCTCTACGTTCGCGGTGACCAGGCGGTCTGGTCGACGGAAACCAACGGCCAGGACGTGGTCCGTGCCGAGGTGCAGACCGACGGCAACTTCGTGCTCTACACGCCCGACAAGCCGGTGTGGCACACCGACACCAAGGGCAAGAAGGACGTGAAGCTGGTCCTGCAGGACGACCGCAATCTCGTGCTCTACGCCGCGGACGGTCCGGCGTGGTCGTCGAAGACCGAGACTTCCGAGCCGCCGCCACCGGCGCCGGCCCCCGAGCCCGAGCCCGAGGTGGCACCGGCCGCGGTCGAAGAGCCCGCGCCCGCGCCGGCTCCCGAGCCGGAGCCCGCTGCGCCGCCGCCACCGCCGCCGGCTCCCGAGCCTCGCACCTACACGGTGGTCTCCGGTGACACGCTGTGGGCCATCGCCGAGCGCTTCTACGGCGACGGCAACCGGTACCAGGAGATCGCCAACGCCAGCGGCATCGCCAACCCGGACCTGATCCACCCGGGTCAGGTGCTGACGATTCCCTGACCTGCGTTTTCCGACGGCCCGGACCGCTGAGGTCCGGGCCGTCGTCATCTCACCGAGACGCAATATCGGCCGGAATGATGTGACACACAGGCACCGCCGGTACCCTTGTACCCCACACGTCCCATATCGATCGGAGGCCAGTCGTGCGTCAGCCACGGCGTCGGGGTTTGCCGACCGTCCTCGCGGCGGCTGCGTCATTGGCCGGATCGCTGCTGTGGGCGGCCCCCGCCTCGGCGACGCCTGGCGTTCTGGTCTACCCGGGTATGGAGATCCATCAGGACACCAATGTGTGCACGTTGGGCTTCGTCGATCCGATTTCCCGGGTGGCCTTCACCGCGGGCCATTGTCGGGGCAGTGGGCCGGTGGGGGACCGCGACGGGAACTTCATCGGGCATCAGAGCCTGTTCCGGGACAACACGCCTGACGGCGCGACGATCGACACCAATCACGTGATCTCGGACTGGGAGACCATCCAGCTTGCCGGCGACGTGGCGGTCAACAACATCCTGCCGGGCGGGCGGATGCTCGTGGAAGATCCGGCGATCGTCCCGACGCCGGGGCTCGCGGTATGCCACTTCGGGGTGGTGACCGGCGAGAGCTGCGGCAACATCGAAGCGGTCAACAACGGCTGGTTCACCATGGCGCACGGCGTCGTCAGTCAGAAGGGTGATTCGGGCGGACCGGTGTACGTCGTCACGCCCGACGGCCGAGCCGCGATCGTGGGCATGTTCAACAGCACCTGGGGCGACTATCCCGCCGCGGTGGCGTGGCAGAACGCCAGCGGCCAGGCCAGGCAGGGCGACGTCAGCCAAGCCTCGGGTTGACGCCAATTGGGCTGTGCCGCAGCCTTGCTCACGCACTCACTAGTTCGAACACCGGGATCGACGGTGCGGCGGCGCGTAATTCGGCAGGCGTGGATTGTGGGGTCAAGCCACCGATGTGGCCTTTGACCTCCCAGAACCAGCGATCGACATAGCGCTGCAGCAGCGGTGGTTTCTGATCGTCGGCGACCTCGACGACCCGGTGACGCCTGCGCCGCCACCGCGGCCCGGTCGACACCTCGCCTGCCGCGCGGGCGTTGCGCACCCACTCCGTGGTGCCACGCGGCGCGACCACATACGTGCGGCCCTGCACCGTCAGCAGGTTGACCACCACGCTGCGCAGCTCACCGCTGCGCCGGCCGCGCACCTGCAGCGCCGTGGATCCCGCAATGCTGACACCGGCCTCGGCGAGCCGCCGGATCACATCGTTGCCGACCCGGGCCACCCGGCCGGGCGCGTCGTAACGCGTGGTCATATCTACCTCCTGTGAGTTTTCGAGAGCACTGCTCTTGATAAAGCCTGGCACGGATGTGCGGATAATTCAAGAGCAGTGATCTCGGATCTGGCACACTCTGCGGCATGGGCAAGCGTCAGGAGGGTAGGCAGCGCATCGAGGCCGCGATCGTCGAGATCGGCCGCAGGCACCTGGTCACCGAAGGCGCGGCCGGCCTGTCGCTGCGTGCCGTCGCGCGTGACCTCGGCATGGTGTCGTCGGCGGTGTACCGCTACGTCCAGAGCCGGGACGACCTGCTCACGCTTTTGGTGGTGGACGCCTACACCGAGCTGGCCGACGCCGTGGCGGCGGCATCGGCCGGGTTGCCGTGGCGGGACCGGGTTCGCGCGATCGCGCACGCGGTCCGAGGCTGGGCGGTCGAGCAGCCCGCACGCTGGGCGCTGCTCTACGGCAGCCCCGTGCCCGGTTATCACGCGCCGGCCGAACGCACGGTGGGGCCCGGCACGCGAGTGGTCGGCGAGCTGTTCGCCGCGCTGGCCGACGGAATCGCCGCAGGTGAGGTTGAACAAGGCAACGACCGTGTGGCGCAGCCACTTTCATCGGACTTCGACCGCATCAGGACCGAGTTCGGCTTTTCCGGCGACGACGCCGTGGTGGCCAGGTGCTTCGCGCTGTGGGCGACCCTGGTGGGTGCGGTCAGCCTCGAGGTGTTCGGTCAGTACGGTGCGGATACCCTGACCGATCCGCGGCAGATTTTCGACCTTCAGGTCGGGCTGCTGATCGATGCCGTGGCCCCGCCGAAATCGGCGAGCTGAAACTAGAACACGTTCTAGCAATCGGCGCGTGGCGGAGATATCCTCATGGCGATGCTGATTCAGACACCTGTCCAGATCGCGTGGGTGACTCGCGAGCTGGATGACACCGAACGTGCGCTGACCGCAATGTTGGGTGCGCGACGGTGGGTACGCCTGCCCGGGGTGCACTTCGCCCCTGAGGCCTGCACGCACCGCGGCGCACCCGCCGACTTCGTGGCCGACATCTCGCTGAGTTATGCCGGTGACACGCAGTTGGAGCTGATCGCGCCGGTGCGCGGTGAGAGCGTGTACGCCGAGTTCCTCGCCGCCAACGGGCCCGGACTGCACCACGTGTGCGTCGAAGTCGCCGACGCCGATGCGTTCGACGCGAGGCTCGCCGCCGCCGAGCGGGATGGCACGCCCGCGGTGGCACACGGCGTCATGCCCGGCGGGATGCGCTTCGCCTACCTCTCGGCAGCCGAAGCCGGCGTGCCGTATCTCGAGATCGCTTATGTACCGCCCGAGATCCGGGCGTTCTTCGACCACGTGAAGCAGGAGCAGCAATGAAAGACATCCCCGAGACCGTCGACGCGGCCACGATCACGGAGTGGTCCGACGAGGTCGACGTGGTGGTGATCGGTTTCGGCATCTCAGGTGGGTGCGCGGCGGTGAGCGCCGCGGCCGCGGGTGCCCGGGTGCTGGTCCTGGAACGGGCCGCCGCGGCCGGTGGGACGACCGCGATGGCAGGCGGGCATTTCTACCTCGGCGGCGGAACCGCCGTGCAGCAGGCGACCGGTCACGAGGACTCGGCCGAGGAGATGTACAAATACCTGGTCGCGGTGACCCCCGACCCCGATCTGGACAAGATCCGCGCTTACTGCGACGGCAGCGTCGAACACTTCAATTGGCTTGAGGCGCTGGGCTTCCAGTTCGAGCGCAGCTTCTACAAGGGCAAGGTGGTGGTGCCGCCCGGTACCGAAGGCCTCAGCTACACCGGCAACGAGAAGGTCTGGCCGTTCTTCGAGCAGGCCAAGCCCGCGCCCCGCGGCCATTCGGTTCCGGTGCCCGGCGAGTTGGGCGGCGCGGCGATGGTCATCGACCTGTTGCTCAAGCGGGCAGACGACCTGGGTGTGCAGTTCCGCTATGAGACAGGGGCCACCAACCTCGTGGTCGAGGACGGCGCCGTCGTCGGCGTGCGCTGGAAGCACTTCACCGAAACCGGTGCGGTCAAGGCCCGTTCGGTCGTCATCGCAGCGGGCGGGTTCGCGATGAACCCCGAGATGGTCGCCGAGTACACCCCAGAACTGGGGCAGGAACGGCGCACCAAGCACCACGGCACGGTCGCGCCCTACATCCTGGGCAACCCCAATGACGACGGCCTGGGTATCCGGATGGGCGTGTCGGCAGGCGGGGTCGCGGTGAACCTGGATCAGAAGTTCATCACGGCGGCGGCCTACCCGCCGGAGGTTCTCATCACCGGCGTCATCGTCAACAAGAACGGGGACCGGTTCGTCGCCGAGGATTCCTACCACTCCCGCACCTCGGCGTTCGTCCTCGAGCAACCGGATCAGAGCGCGTATCTGGTGGTCGACGAGGCGCACATGCAAATGCCCGAGATGCCGTTGATCAAGTTCCTCGACGGCTTCGAGACCATCGCGGAAGCGGAAGCCGCGCTGGGTATTCCGGCCGGCCGGCTGGCCGCGACGCTGGAGCGCTACAACAAGAACGCGGCCGCGGGTGAGGATCCGGACTTCCACAAGCAGCCGGAATACCTTGCGGCCCAGGACAAGGGGCCCTGGGCGGTCTTCGACCTGTCGCTGGGCGTCGCGATGTATTCCGGCTTCACCATGGGCGGTCTCGCGGTTTCGGTGGACGGTGAGGTGTTGCGGGAGGACGGCAGCGCGGTACCGGGCCTGTACGCGGCGGGGGCATGTGCGTCGAACATCGCGCAGGACGGCAAGGGCTATGCCAGCGGCGTGCAGCTCGGCGAGGGGTCGTTCTTCGGTCGACGGGCCGGCGCGCATGCCGCGGCGCACACGAAAAGCGTTGCCGGCTAGGGTGTCTCGGCGGCGGTCAGATGCCACTGGCCGCCACCGAGCAGGTCAAGTTGCCGCGCGTGATGCAGGTTGACGCTCTCGCGGTGGCTGACGCTGACGACGATGGTCTCGGGCAGGCGCGTCCGTAACGCCGCGTACATGGCGTACTCCTGACCGGCGTCCAGCGCCGAGGTCGACTCGTCGAGGAACACCGCGCGGGGCCCGGCCAGCAGCACCCTGGCGAACGCCACGCGTTGCTGCTCGCCGGGCGAGAGCACTCTGGACCAGTCCGACTCCTCGTCCAGTCGGGTGGTCAGGTGCGCGAGCGTGACGGTCTGCAGGGCGTCGCGGATCTCGTCGTCGGGGTACGTTCCCGCCGCTGCCGGGTAGCTCACCACGGCGCGCAGGTCGCCCAGTGGGGCATAGGGCAATTGGGACAGGAACATCACCGCCCCCTGATCTGGAAACCGTACTGTGCCGGAGCTGTACGGCCACAGCTGGGCCAGGCTGCGCAGCAGGGTGGTCTTGCCGGTGCCCGACGGGCCCGTGATGACCAGCGAGTCGCCCGGCGCGAGCTGCAAGTCGAGGTTGGTCACGAGAACTTCGCCGGTCGGCGAATGCACTTCGATCGCGTCGAGTTCGATGCCGCCGTGGGCGCTGGGTTCGGCGGCCAATCGCGGTAACGCCCTAGCCTGTTCGTTCGCGGTGACGAGCCCGTCGAGGCGGATGATGGCCGCGCGGTAACCCGCGAACGCGTCGTACACGGCACGGAAGAAGCTCAGTGAACTCTGCACCGAGCTGAATGCGCTTGCCGACTGCGTGACATCGCCGAGCTTGAGCTCACCGGCGAACAGGCGCGGTGCCTGCACGATCAACGGCAGCGGCTCGATGACCTGGCTGATGGACCGGTTCCAGCCGAGAAACGCCACACCGCGCAGCACGAGCCTGCGGTAGTTCTCGATCACGCGGCCGAATCGGGCTGCGAGCGTACGACGTTCGGTGGCCTCGCCGCGGTAGAAGCTGACCGCCTCGGCGGCGTCGCGGATGCGCACGAGCGCATATCGGAAGGCCGCGTTGGTCAACTCGTTGCGGAACGTGAGCCGGATGATCGGCCTGCCGATCCAGAACGCCACCACCGTCGTCACCGCAACCCACAGCAGTGCGATCCAGAACAGCGCCTTGGGCACGGTCACGCCGAACAGGTCGAGCGGGCCCGCGAGATCCCACAGGATCGGCGTGAACGCCACCACGGACACGATCGCGTACACCGTGCCGAACACGAGGGTCTGCGACGTGGCCACCGTCGGGGTGTTGGTCTCCGGGCCGGTGCCCGTGGTGAACACGTCGATGTCCTGCTGGATGCGCTGATCCGGGTTGTCCACCGGCTCGCCGTCGAACGCCGCCAGGAACCGGCCGCGGTAGTAGGCCCGGTCATCGAGCCAGTCGCCGGTCAAGCGGTGGGTCAGCCACACCCGCCACCGGATGATGAAGTACTGCATGAGATAGAGATCCAGCACCGTGCGGGTGATGTCGGCGGTCACCAGCATCGCGAAGATCAGTATCGACTTCCAGAACCCGGCGACGCCCGAATCCCGCACCGCGTCGTTGCCTGCGGCGACTCCCTCGAACGCCACCTGCAGCGCGGTGGACTGGTCGTTGAGGTAGAAGCTGAACAGCACGTCCATGCGGACCGAGATCATCACCGACGCCATCAGCACGCCCAGCAGGGCCCACACGGGAAGGCTTTGGCGCCCAACGAAATAGCCACCCGTGACGCGCCAGAACTGTCTGCCCCACGTGGTGAACCGCGCGAGCAGCGCCGACACCACGACCAGTGCCACCACACTGATGGCCCACGCCTTGGCCACCCACCACAGTGACGCCAGGATCTCGTTGCCCCAGTCCAGCGACTGGGTGAACATGTCCATGGCGGGGAAGTTACCGGCTACGGCCCCGCTACGACTGCTTTACCAACGCCGGGTTGGCATCGCGGTTGTCGACTTCACCGAAACGCCAACGCCCTTCGCCGAGCAGTTCGAGGTGCAGCTCGTGATGCTGACCCACGGTGCTGCGGTGGGTGACGCTGACCAGGATCGTGTCCGGCAGTTGTTTGCGCACCAACGCGTAGAGCGTGTACTCCAGGCCCTCGTCGAGCGCCGAGGTCGCCTCGTCCATGAAGACCACCCGTGGTTTGGTCAGCAGCACGCGGGCAAACGCGATGCGCTGCTGTTCACCGGGGGAGAGCACCTTGGCCCAGTCCGCGACCTCGGACAGCCGCTGGGTGCACTGCGGCAGCGCCACCTGGTCGAAGGCCCACTGCAGATCCTCGTCGGAGATCTCGCCCGGCTTCTTCGGGTAGGACACCACCGCGCGAAGGTCACCGAGCGGGACATACGGCAGCTGCGACAGGAACATCGTCTCCTCGACGCCCTGCGGGCAGCGGAACGTGCCGGTGGCGTAAGGCCACAGCTGGGCGAGGCTGCGCAGCAGCGTGGTCTTCCCGCTGCCCGACTTGCCCGTGATGATCAGCGTGTCACCGCTTTCCAACCGCAGGTTCAGGGTGTCGATCAGGGGCTGGCCGGTAGGCGTGTGGATGTCGACGTCCTCGAGTTCGACGAGGCAGCTCTCGCTGGGTTCGACGGTCAGCTGGGGCAGCGCGCGGCTCTCTTCGTTGGCGACCACGAGACCGTGCAGACGCAGGATCGAGGCGCGCCAGCCGGCGAACCCGTCGTAGTTGTTCCGGAAGAACGACAGCCCGTCCTGGATGCTGCCGAACGCCGACGACGTCTGCGAGATGTCGCCGAGCTTGATCTCGCCGGCGAACATGCGCGGGCCCTGGATGATCCACGGCAGGGGATTGATGATCTGGCTCACCGTCAGGTTCCAGCCGTAGAACTTGACGGACCGGTTGATGAAGCGCTTGTAGTTGGTCACCACAGGGTCGAATCGCTGTCGCAGCTGCAGCCGTTCGGCGATCTCGCCGCGGTAGAACGCGACGGCCTCGGCCGCGTCGCGCAGGCGCACCAGCGCGTAGCGGAACGCGGCGTTGAACTTCTCGTTGTTGAAGGTCAACCGGACCAGCGGACGGCCGACCCAGAACGCGATCACGGTGGCCACCAGGACGTAGGCGAACGCGATCCAGAACATCGCCTTGGGCAGGGTGAAGCCGAACAGTGTGAGGTCGCCCGACAGGTTCCACAGGATCACGGTGAACGAACCGACGCTGACGATGGCGTCGATCGCGCCGAATAGCAGCGTGCTCTTGGTGAACGTGTTCGGGTTGCTCGGCAGCGGGCCGATGCCGTTGGTGAAGATGTCGATGTCGGACTGGATTCGCTGATCGGGGTTGTCGATCGTGTCGTCGATGAACCGCCCGCGGTAGTACGCCCTGCCGTCCAGCCAGTCACCCGTCAGCCGCGCCGTCAGCCACGCGCGCCATCTCAGCGTGAAGCGTTGCATCAGGAACAGGTCCAGCATCACGCGGACGACGTGGATCGTGGCCAGGATGCCGAAGTGGATCAGGGCCCACCAGAACCCGTCGACACCCGATTGCTTGACGGCTTCGTTGCCGGCACCCATGCCCTCGAACGCGGTCTGCGCCGCGGACATCAAGTCGTTGCCGTAATAGCTCATGAGGACGTCGATGCGCACGCCGCCGACCACCGACAGCAGCAGGACCGCCAGCCACACCCAGACGACGAGGCTCTCGCGTCCGGTGAAATACGCGCCGGTGATGCGCCACCACTGCCGGCCCCACGTCGTGAAAATCCCGAGCACCACGAGCACGATCAGGGTGGGCACCGCGGTGTAGAGCCACACGGTGGCAATCCACTTCAGCGATGCGCCCAGCTCGTTGCTCCAGTCGAGCGACGGAGTGAACATCTCCATTCCGGCAAGGTACCCCGACATTCGCGATGTGGCCTTTTCTGGGTGCGGGCACACCGGGAAATCGCCGGCGGGCCCGGTCGCGGCGTCCGACCGGTCTGGGACGCGGGGCCTCTCGGCCTCCGCGTACCGTGAACATGTGCCAAAGACGTCCAGCGCCAAACCGGGGCGCTTGAGCAGCAAGTTCTGGAAGCTTCTGGGTGCCTCCACCGAGCGGAATCAGGCCCGGTCACTCTCAGAGGTCAAAGGGGCGGCCGACTTCGAGAAGAAGGCCGCCGACCTGGACGACGAGCAGCTCAAGAAGGCGGCCAAGCTGCTCCAACTCGAGGATCTGGCCGAGTCGTCGGACATCCCGCAATTCCTCGCGATCGCCCGCGAGGCCGCTGAGCGGACGACGGCGCTGCGTCCTTTCGACGTCCAGCTGCTCGGCGCGTTGCGCATGCTCGCCGGTGACGTCGTCGAGATGGCCACCGGCGAAGGCAAGACGCTGTCGGGTGCCATCGCGGCCGCGGGTTATGCGCTCGGTGGTCGCAACGTGCACGTCATCACCATCAACGACTACCTGGCCCGCCGCGACGCCGAATGGATGGGCCCGCTGCTTGAGGCCATGGGGCTTACGGTCGGCTGGATCACCGCGGACTCGACCGCGGCCGAGCGGCGCGAGGCCTACAAGTGCGACGTCACCTACGCGTCGGTCAACGAGATCGGCTTCGACGTGCTGCGCGATCAGCTGGTCACCGACGTCGAGGATCTGGTGTCGCCCAATCCCGACGTCGCCCTCATCGACGAGGCCGACTCGGTCCTGGTCGACGAGGCGCTCGTCCCGCTCGTGCTGGCCGGCACGAGCCATCGCGAACAACCGCGCGTCGAGATCATCCGCATGGTCGGCGAGCTCGCGGCAGGCACCGATTTTGACACCGACGACGACAACCGCAACGTGCACCTCACCGAGGCCGGCGCGCGGAAATTGGAAGCTCGTCTCGGCAATATCGACCTGTACTCCGAGGAGCACGTCGCCACCACGCTCACCGAGATCAACGTGGCGCTGCACGCACACGTGCTGCTGCAGCGCGACGTGCACTACATCGTGCGCGACGACGCCGTGCACCTCATCAATGCGTCGCGTGGGCGCATCGCGTCACTGCAGCGCTGGCCGGACGGCCTGCAGGCCGCGGTCGAGGCCAAAGAGGGCATCGCCACCACCGAAACCGGCGAAGTGCTCGACACCATCACGGTGCAGGCCCTGATCAACCGGTATCCGACGGTGTGCGGCATGACCGGCACCGCGCTGGCCGCCGGTGAACAGCTGCGGCAGTTCTACAAGCTCGGGGTGTCGCCCATCCCGCCGAACAAGCCCAACGTCCGCGAGGACGAGACCGACCGCGTGTACATCACCGCCGCGGCCAAGACCGATGCGATCGTCGAGCACATCGCCGAGATCCACGAGACCGGACAGCCGGTCCTGGTCGGCACGCACGACGTGGCCGAATCCGAAGAGCTGCACGAGAAACTCGTCAAGGCGGGCGTCCCCGCCGTCGTGCTCAACGCCAAGAACGACGCCGAGGAAGCCGAGGTGATCGCGGAGGCGGGCAAGCTCGGCGCCGTCACGGTGTCGACCCAGATGGCCGGTCGCGGCACCGACATCCGGCTGGGCGGATCCGACGAGGAAGGCCACGACGAAGTCGCCGAACTCGGTGGCCTGCACGTGGTCGGCACCGGTCGGCACCACACCGAGCGGTTGGACAACCAGCTCCGCGGCCGGGCCGGCCGCCAGGGCGACCCGGGCTCGTCGGTGTTCTTCTCCAGCTGGGAGGACGAGGTCGTGGCGGCGCACCTCGAGCCGGGCAAACTGCCCACCGAGACCGACGAAGACGGCCGGGTGCTCAGCCCGAAGGCCGCGGGTCTGCTCGACCACGCGCAGCGCGTCGCCGAGGGACGCCTGCTCGACGTGCACGCCAACACCTGGCGCTACAACCAGCTCATCGCCCAGCAACGCGCCATCATCGTGGCCCGCCGCGACACCCTGTTGCGCACCGCGACCGCACGAGACGAGCTCCAAGAGCGGTCACCCGAGCGCTACGCCAAGCTGGCCGAGGATCTCGGTGAGGATGCCGAGGAGAAGCTGGAGAAGATCTGCCGGCTGATCATGCTGTACCACCTGGACCGCGGCTGGTGTGACCACCTTGCGTTCCTGGCCGACATCCGCGAGAGCATCCATCTGCGGGCCCTCGGCAGGCAGAACCCGCTCGACGAATTCCACCGGATGGCCGTCGACGCGTTCGCCTCGCTGGCCGCCGACGCCATCGAAGCCGCGCAGCAGACATTCGACACCGCAGAGTCGATCGAGGACGAGCCCGGCGTCGATCTGTCCAAGCTGGCCAGGCCCACGTCGACGTGGACGTACATGGTGCACGACAACCCGCTCAACGACGACACCATGTCGGCGCTGAGCCTGCCGGGGGTGTTCCGCTAGGTTTTAGACATGGACCACGCGCCTGCTCCCGAGGGCAGGAGCGCAGCGAGTCGGGCCGCGCCGTCCTCGTCCGATCGCGTGGTCACCGTGCCCAACGCGCTCAGCGTGCTGCGGCTGGTGCTGGTGCCGGTCTTCCTGTGGCTGCTGTTCGGCGCCCACGCCAACGGCTGGGCGGTCGCGGTGCTGATGTTCAGCGGCTTCTCCGACTGGGCCGACGGCAAGATCGCGCGGCTCGTGGCCAACCAGTCGTCCCGGCTGGGGGCGCTCCTCGACCCGCTCGTGGACCGCATCTACATGGTGACGGTCCCGGTCGCGTTGGCCTTTGCCGGTGTCGTGCCGTGGTGGCTCGTGGTCACGCTGCTGGGACGTGATGCGGTGCTGGCGGCCACCCTGCCGCTGGTGCGCAGCCGCGGCCTGGCCGCGCTTCCGGTGACCTATCTGGGCAAGGCCGCCACGTTCGCACTGATGTCGGGATTCCCGCTGGTGCTGCTGGGCCAGTGGGATGCGTTGTGGAGCAGGGTGATCCTGGCTTGCGGCTGGGCGTTCCTGATCTGGGGGCTGGCGCTGTACCTGTGGTCGGGCGTGCTGTACCTGATCCAGGTCGTTCTCGTGATGCGGCGGATGCCGAGAGTGCGATGAGCATGCTCGGGGGCTACGGCTCGGAAGCAGGCCTCAACCACCACGAGGCCGACGCGCCCAAGCGCATTCCCGTGCCGTCGCTGCTGCGCTCACTGTTGTCCGAGCATCTCGATCCCGGTTACGCCGCGGCCGCCGCAGCCCGCGCCGAAGGCGGTCGGCCACGGCGGCGGGTGTTCGATTGGGGTTGGCAACTGCTGGCAGCGTTCGCGATCGCGACGGTGTTCGCGGTGGCAGCCGCGCAGGCGCAGACCGCGGCTCCCGCCGCGCGCGAGGCCCAGCACGCGCTCGCCGGCCGCGTGCGCGCCGTCGAGGTGGCCGCGGACAAGGCCAGTACGCAACGCGACGCACTCAGCGACCAGGTCGACGCCGAACGCCGCACGCGGCTGGGCATGGACGAGAACGGCCAGCAGTTGCTCGGTCAGCTCGACGAGGCCAACATCGCGGCGGCCGCGACCCCGATGATCGGGCCGGGACTGACCGTGACCGTCACCGATCCCGGGGTGTCCAAGGATCTCAGCGACGTGTCCAAGCAGCGTGTCGCGGGCAGCAGGCAGGTGATACTGGACCGCGATCTGCAGTTGGTGGTGAATTCGCTGTGGGGCAGCGGCGCCGAAGCGGTTTCGGTGGGCGGGGTCCGCGTCGGCGCGGGCGTAACCATCCGGCAGGCCGGCGGCGGGATTCTGGTCGACAATCAACCGATCACCAGTCCGTATGTCATCGTCGCCATCGGCCCGCCGAACAGCATGGCCGACGCGTTCGACCGCAGTCCGGGGTTGCACCGTATGCGCTTGCTGGAGACCTCCTACGGTGTGGGAGTGAACGTCAGCGCGGGGGACGGCCTGACGGTGCCCGCGGTGTCGGTGCGGGATGTGAACTTCGCCAAGGAGATTGGACCGCCGTGAAGCAGACAGGATTGACGGGGTAGATGATCGGAATCGCCGCACTTGTCGTCGGGATCGTGCTGGGGCTGGTGTTCCACCCCAGCGTGCCGGAGTTCGTCGAGCCCTATCTGCCGATCGCCGTGGTGGCGGCGCTCGATGCGGTGTTCGGCGGCTTGCGCGCTTATCTGGAACGGATTTTCGACTCCAAGGTTTTCGTGGTGTCGTTCGTGTTCAACGTCCTGGTCGCCGCGCTGATCGTCTACGTCGGTGACCAGCTCGGGGTGGGCACGCAGCTCTCCACGGCCATCATCGTGGTGCTCGGCATCCGCATCTTCGGTAACGCTGCCGCGCTGCGGCGCAGGCTGTTCGGCGCGTGACAGGTTCTGACATGAGCGAATCCGAATCCGAACCCACGCCCGCCGACCAGCCGGCCGAACGACACGCCGAAGTGCCGGGCGAACATCACGGACGCCACGAGATGCCGCCGGACGTCTCGCCGCGCCGCTTCCGCAATCTTCGGGTGCTGCAACGCAGTCGGTCGCAGTTGGTCTTCGGCGCGCTCGGCGTTTTGCTGTGTGCACTGCTGGGTGTCGCGATCGTCACACAGGTGCGGCAGAACGACTCCGGCGATTCACTCGAAACCGCGCGGCCGGCAGATCTGCTGGTGCTGCTGGATTCCCTGCAACAGCGCGAGGCCTCGCTCAACACCGAGGTGGCCGACCTGCAGCAGACCCTGCGGCAGCTGCAGGCCTCCGGCAGCAGCGACCAGGCCGCGATCGAGAACGCGCAGGCCAGGCTGGCTGCGCTGTCCATCCAGATCGGCACGGTCGCGGCCACCGGGCCGGGTGTGACCTTGACCATCGAGGACACCGCGCCCGGCGTGGCCGCGGAGACCATGCTCGACGTGATCAACGAGCTGAGAGCCGCAGGGGCAGAGGCCATCGAGATCCGCGGCGGCGCCCCCGACCAGCAGACCGCGGTGCGCGTCGGGGTCGACACGTGGGTGGCCGGGACGCCAGGAGCGCTGAGCGTGGACAACGTGGCCCTTGGGCCGCCGTATTCAGTTCTGGCGATTGGTGATCCGCCGACGCTGGCGGCGGCGATGAACATTCCCGGCGGGGCAATGGACAGTGTGAAGCGTGTCGGCGGCTCGATGGTGGTACAACAAGCCGAACGGGTGGACGTGACGGCCTTGCGGCAACCGAAACCGCGCCAATACGCTCAGCCCGTCAAATGAGCGCCACAATGAGGCCTGACAATCGACAAGGAGTGTCGTGAGCGATATCCCAGCCGACCTGTACTACACCACCGAGCATGAGTGGGTGTTGCGTACCGGTGATGACACGGTCCGCGTCGGAATCACCGATTACGCGCAGTCCGCGTTGGGTGACGTGGTGTTCGTCCAGCTGCCGGACGTCGGTGCCGACCTCGCATCGGGCGATTCGTTCGGCGAGGTGGAGTCCACCAAGTCGGTGTCGGACCTCTACGCCCCGGTTACGGCGAAAGTCGTTGCCGTCAACGGTGATCTGGAGGGCAGCCCTCAGCTGGTCAACTCCGACCCCTACGGCGACGGCTGGCTGGTCGATCTGCGGCTCGAGGCGGGCACCGTGGACGAGGCGCTGGCCGGTCTGCTGGACGCCGACGGGTACCGTGCCGCGGTGACCGAGTAATCAATTGTTAGGGTTTGGCTCGACCGGTTCGACCGTGAACAGCGCGCACAAGATCTACCCCATCGGATCCGGCGGTGGTGGATACAACGACGCCCGTTGCGCGGTACGGTCGACGTGAGACCGACGACGGCTGGGGGCCCGCCGGGCAACGCCACAGCAGCCAGTGAGGAGCAGCGGGTGACGGACAAAGACAGCAATTTGGGGGCTGACCAGACGTCGGAAGAGGTCACGGTGGAGACCACATCGGTTTTCCGCGCGGACTTCCTCAACGAGCTGGATGCGCCTGCTTCGGCAGGCACCGAGGGGGCCGTCTCGGGCGTCGAGGGCCTGCCTGCCGGTTCGGCCCTCCTCGTCGTGAAGCGCGGCCCCAACGCCGGTTCGCGATTCTTGCTGGATCAGGCCACCACCTCGGCCGGACGGCACCCCGACAGCGACATCTTCCTCGACGATGTCACGGTCAGCCGGCGGCATGCCGAGTTCCGTTTGGAGCGCGGTGAGTTCCAGGTGGTCGACGTGGGCAGCCTCAACGGCACCTACGTCAACCGCGAGCCGGTCGACTCGGCCGTGCTCGCCAACGGTGACGAGGTCCAGATCGGCAAGTTCCGGCTGGTGTTCCTCACCGGACCGAAGTCCGACGACGACAGCGGCGCAGCCGGCTAGCTGATGACTGCCCCCGACAGACCTGCACTGGCCGGGATGTCGATCGGCGCAGTCCTTGACCTGCTGCGGGGCGACTTTCCGGACGTGACCATCTCCAAGATCCGATTCCTGGAGGCCGAGGGGTTGGTCACGCCGGAACGCACCGCGTCGGGATACCGCCGGTTCACGGCATACGACTGTGCCCGGCTGCGGTTCATCCTGACCGCACAACGCGACCAGTATCTGCCGCTCAAGGTCATCAAGGCGCAACTCGACGCCCAGCCCGACGGCGAGTTGCCGCAATCCGGAACCGCTTACGGGGTACCGCGTTTGGTGCCGGTCGCCGACGGTGGTGCCGAAGGGGACACGGGTGTGTCCGGGGTGGCGCCGACGCAGGTGCGGCTGTCCCGCGAGGATCTGCTGGCCAAGTCGGGTATCGACGAGGAGTTGCTCGGCGCACTCGTCAAAAACGGCGTGATCACCACCGGTGCGGCCGGATTCTTCGACGAACACTCGGTCGTGATCGCGCAATGCGCCAGGGCGCTGGCTGATTACGGGGTCGAGCCGCGACATCTGCGGGCGTTCCGCTCCGCCGCCGACAGGCAGTCGGATCTCATCGCTCAGATCGCGGGACCGGTGGTCAAGGCCGGTAAGGCCGGTGCGCGGGACCGGGCCGACGACCTCGCGCGCGAAGTTGCGGCACTGGCGATCACGTTGCACACGTCGCTCATCAAGTCGGCGGTGCGCGACGTTCTGGATCGCTGAGGATTAGACTCGAATTCTGACGGCTACTTCGTCAAAGGGTCAGGGTCCGGCGCGTGACAGCGACGGACAAACAGCGACGAAACAGCACAGCGGTGCGGAGGGTAGGCACAGATGGCTGAGGTTCGGGTGGTCGGTATTCGCGTGGAGCAGCCGCAGAACCAGCCGGTATTGCTGCTGCGCGAATCCAACGGTGACCGCTATCTGCCGATCTGGATCGGGCAGTCCGAGGCCGCGGCCATCGCATTGGAGCAGCAGGGTGTCGAGCCCGCGCGGCCGCTGACGCATGATCTGATCCGAGATCTGATTGCCGCGCTTGGGCATTCACTCAAAGAGGTGCGCATCGTCGACCTCCAGGAGGGCACGTTCTACGCCGACCTGATCTTCGATCGCGACATCAAGGTTTCGGCACGGCCGTCGGATTCGGTCGCCATCGCGCTGCGGGTCGGCGTGCCGATCTACGTCGAGGAGGCAGTGCTGGCCGAGGCCGGTCTGCTGATCCCGGACGAGAACGACGAGGAAGCCGCAGGCACCGTCCGTGAGGACGAGGTCGAGAAGTTCAAAGAGTTCCTGGACAGCGTGTCGCCGGACGACTTCAAGGCGACATGACCGCCGCCCGGGCCGGGTTTGTCACGGATGCGTCTCAACTGGGGCGCGTGGCGTCGACACGCGGCGCGGGTGTCATCCAAGTCTCGTTCGGCCAGCCATACTTTGATGGCGACGAGCAGTCAGGGCTCGGCGGGAAGCGTATGCTCGACACATTCGGGCTCGCAGCAAACGTGCTGCAGTGCAGGTCACGGCAGTATGGAAGCTGACGGGTCTGATCGGCGAGAGGATTCACAGTGGGTGACACGCCACGGCAGGAAGAGCTGGATCTGACCACCGCATCCGGTGGTCAACCGCCTGTCAGGCCGTCCAGCGAGCCCGTCCAGGCGGGGTTGTTCCCCGACGATTCCGTACCCGACGAGCTCGTCGGCTACCGCGGCCCCAGCGCCTGCCAGATCGCGGGCATCACGTATCGCCAGCTGGACTACTGGGCGCGCACGTCGCTGGTGGTGCCGTCCATCCGCGGCGCGGCCGGCTCGGGCAGTCAGCGGCTCTACTCGTTCAAGGACATCCTGGTCCTCAAGATCGTGAAGCGGTTGCTGGACACCGGCATCTCGCTGCACAACATCCGCGTCGCGGTGGATCACCTGCGCCAGCGCGGTGTGCAGGATCTGGCCAACATCACGCTGTTCTCCGACGGCACCACGGTTTACGAGTGCACGTCGGCCGAAGAAGTGGTCGACCTGCTGCAGGGCGGCCAGGGGGTGTTCGGCATCGCGGTATCCGGAGCCATGCGGGAGCTGACCGGCGCCATCGCCGACTTCCCGGGCGAGCGTGCCGACGGTGGCGAGTCGATCGCAGCACCCGAGGACGAGCTGGCGTCGCGCCGCAAGAGCCGCGACCGCAAGATCGGCTGAATTTTCTCCCGCGAACAGACACGCAGGTACCCGTAGACCGCCGTTTCCGGGTACCGGAGCGTCTGCTCGCCGGTGTGGGGTGAGCTGCCGGTAGAATCGTCGGCGCATCGCCCTTGCGCGGGAGAGTTCCGTGATCGCCAGTCACGGACGCCGAAGGAGCAACACCTCTCCGTCAACCTCTCAGGCACCCAGGACCGCGCCGGGCCCCGATGCCTCTGGAAAGTGGTGCCCGTCGGGGTGCCCGCCCATGGGGAAAGGCCCACCGTCATGGGCCGAATCTCTCAGGCACCCGGACCGGGTCGACGACAGAGGGAGAGGGCAGTAGCGCCAGCTGCGCCTCTAACCAGGGGAGACGTCGTGTCCGAGATATCCAGGTTCGTCGATCGTCACATCGGTCCGGACTCCGCCGCAGTAACCACCATGCTCGATGTGATCGGCGTGGCCTCCCTTGACGAACTCGCCGCGAAGGCGCTGCCCGCCGGCATCCTCGACGCGCTGGGCGCCAACGGGCTCGCACCCGGCCTGGAGCAGCTGCCCGCCGCCGCGGCCGAGCACGAGGCCCTCGCCGAACTGCGCGCGCTGGCCGACTCGAACACCGTCGCGGTCTCGATGATCGGCCAGGGCTACTTCGACACCCTGACGCCGCCGGTGTTGCGGCGCAACATTCTTGAGAACCCGGCCTGGTACACGGCCTACACGCCGTACCAGCCGGAGATCAGCCAGGGCCGGCTGGAGGCCCTGCTCAATTTCCAGACCATGGTGAGCGATCTGACGGGTCTCGAGGTGGCCAACGCCTCGATGCTCGACGAGGGCACCGCCGCGGCCGAGGCCATGACGCTCATGCACCGCGCCACCAAGTCGAAGGCGAACCGCCTGGTCGTCGACGCCGACATCTACACCCAGACCGCGGCAGTGCTCGCGACCCGGGCGCAGCCGCTCGGCATCGAGATCGTCACCGCCGACCTGCGCGACGGCTTGCCCGAAGGTGACTTCTTCGGCGTGATCGTGCAGTTGCCGGGCGCCAGCGGGCGCGTCGACGATTGGTCGGGATTGATCGCCGAGGCCCACGACCGTGGCGCCCTGGTGGCGGTCGGTGCCGACCTGTTGGCGCTGACCGTGATCACCCCGCCCGGCGAGATCGGTGCCGACGTGGCCTTCGGCACCAGCCAACGGTTCGGTGTGCCAATGGGATTCGGTGGGCCACATGCCGGCTACCTGGCTGTGCACGCCAAGCATGCCCGCCAACTGCCGGGGCGCCTGGTCGGCGTTTCGGTGGACGCCGACGGCGCACCGGCATACCGGTTGGCGCTGCAGACCCGCGAACAACACATCCGTCGCGACAAGGCGACCAGCAACATCTGCACCGCGCAGGTGCTGCTGGCGGTGATTGCCGCGATGTATGCGAGCTACCACGGCGCGGCGGGCCTGACCGCCATCGCGCGACGCGTGCACGGGCACGCCGAGGCGATCGCAGCCGGGTTGGGCGACGCTCTGGTGCATGACAAGTACTTCGACACCGTGCTCGCCCGGGTGCCGGGCCGGGCCGACGACGTGATCGCCGCTGCCAAGGCCAAGGGCATCAACCTGTGGCGCGTCGACGCCGACCACGTGTCGGTGTCGTGTGACGAGGCCACCACCGACGCTCACGTGGCCGCGGTGCTGGAGGCCTTCGGCGTCGGGCCGGCAGAGGCGCGCTGTGCGGGCATCGTCACGCGTACGTCTGGGTTCCTCACCCACCCGGCGTTCACCCGCTACCGCACCGAGACCGAGATGATGCGCTACCTGCGGTCGTTGGCGGACAAGGACATTGCGCTGGACCGCAGCATGATCCCGCTGGGCTCGTGCACCATGAAGCTCAATGCGGCGGCCGAGATGGAACCCATCACATGGGCCGAATTCGCCCGCCAGCATCCCTTCGCACCGGCTTCGGACAACCCCGGGTTGCGTAGGCTGATCGCCGATCTGCAGTCCTGGCTGACCGCCATCACCGGCTACGACGAGGTGTCGCTGCAGCCCAACGCCGGTTCGCAGGGCGAGTACGCGGGCCTGCTGGCGATCAAGGCCTACCACGACGCCCGCGGGGACGCCGCCCGCGACATCTGCCTGATCCCGTCGAGCGCACACGGCACCAACGCGGCCTCGGCCGCGCTCGCGGGCATGCGGGTCGTCGTGGTGGCCTGCCGCGAGAACGGCGACGTCGACCTCGACGACCTGCGCGCCAAGATCGCCCAGCACTCCGATCGCATTGCGGCCCTGATGATCACCTACCCGTCCACGCACGGCGTGTACGAACACGACGTCGCCGACATCTGCGCCGCGGTCCACGATGTGGGCGGCCAGGTGTACGTCGACGGCGCGAACCTCAACGCGCTGGTCGGGCTGGCCCGGCCGGGGCGTTTCGGCGGCGACGTCAGCCATCTCAACCTGCACAAGACGTTCTGCATCCCGCACGGGGGCGGCGGCCCCGGTGTAGGTCCGGTGGCGGTGCGCGCGCACCTGGCGCCGTTCCTGCCGGGTCACCCGCTGGCCGACGAATTGCCCGATGAGCACACGGTTTCGGCCGCACCATACGGGTCGGCGTCGATCCTGCCGATCACGTGGGCCTACATCCGCATGATGGGCGCGGACGGCCTGCGGGCCGCGTCGCTCACCGCGATCGCGTCGGCCAACTACATCGCGCGCCGGCTCGACGAGTACTACCCGGTGCTCTACACGGGCGAGAACGGCATGGTCGCCCACGAGTGCATCCTGGATCTGCGCGGTATCACCAAGGCCACCGGGGTCACGGTCGACGACGTCGCGAAGCGACTGGCGGACTTCGGCTTCCACGCGCCGACCATGAGCTTCCCGGTGGCGGGCACCCTGATGGTGGAGCCGACGGAGAGTGAGAGCCTGGCCGAGGTCGACGCGTTCTGCGACGCGATGATCGCGATCCGCGCCGAGATCGACCGGGTCGGTTCGGGGGAGTGGCCGGTGGACGACAATCCGTTGCGCGGTGCGCCGCACACGGCCGAGTGCCTGCTGGTGGCCGACTGGGATCACCCGTACACGCGCGAGCAGGCCGCCTATCCGCTGGGCAAGGGCTTTCGGGCGAAGGTCTGGCCGCCGGTGCGCCGCATCGACGGGGCATACGGGGACCGGAACCTGGTGTGCTCGTGCCCGCCTGTCGAGGCGTTCGCGTAATACGTCAGGAGCGCCGCCCGAACCGGGCGGCGCTCCCAAACGGTCTTTGCCGAGCCGGCGATCAGCCCAGCATGGTGCTGATCGCCGTCGTCAACTCCGGTGACGTCGAGTTGGCGATGTGCTGGTAGGTACCGCCGCTGGCCTCTGCCACGCCTTCCCAGGTGGCCCGGTCGGTGTCGCCGCCGAAGTCGATCACGTTGACCGCGACGGGGCGGGCCGGATCGAACGCACCCTTGATGAAGTCCTGCAGTCCCGGCCCGTCGAGGCTGCGATCGCTGTGCGGCCCGGTCGTGATGACCAGGACCGAATTGCCCTGACCCTCACGGAAATTGGCCATGGCCTCGGTGTAGACCAGGCGCAGCGTGGTGAACGACACCGCGCCGCCGCCCGAAGCGGTCTGCTCTTCGAGCGTGGAGCTGAGCACCTCTGAGCGCGGTTGGCCGCCGACCTGGTCCGACAGCGGCCCGGTCGACACCGCCGACCGGCCCTCGGTGCCGTCGAACGTCCACAGCCCGACCTCCGCGCCTGAGGGCAGGGCCTGCAGTCGCGTGTTGAGTGCGGCCACGACGTTGGCCAACCGTGATTTGCCGCCCTCGTCGGTGGGCATCGACTGGTCGAGCATGATCGTCACCGCGGGCGTCTTGGCCGGCGCCGTCATGGTGTTGGCCAGGGTCACCCGCGTGGCGTCGTCGCCCACCGACACCGCCGCACCCAACGGTCCGAAGTCGGTGACGTCGCTCGACGGCGCCGTGGTGCCCTCGGCCCGGAATCCGGCCTTGGCCAGTTCCTCGAGCTGTTCGGGTTTGCGCAACGCCCTTGAGAACTCGCTGGCCGCGGTGACCTGCTCCTGGGACAGCCAGTCGCCGGCCAGCAACACCGTCGGGTAATCCGCAACGGCCGTCGGGCCGGGCGGCAACCAACCCGCGATGTCACTCTTGGCGTCGCTCATGGTGGCGGCGCGCGCGAACAGCTGCTGCTCGGTGGTGGCCACCGCGTGTACCGGGGCCGTTGCCGGGTCGGACGCGTTCACCATCGCGTCGATCGCCGTGTTGAGCTCGTTGTCGTCGAGCTTGGGCTGACCGCTGAGCAGGGTGTTGACCGCACCGATGCCCGCGGTGGCCGGCGCCCCGTTCGGTGCCGACGCCGACGCCACGGCCTCGCCCACGAGGTAGCTCGCGTCGCCGTTGCCGCGTGTGGGCAGCGCAAGCTTGAGTGCACCCCAGCCGGGCAGCTTCAAACCGGCCAGCGCGTTCGGGTCGGTCTGCAGTTTCGGCAGCGTCGACCAACTCTGCTGCGCGAGCGCGTCTTTCAGCGGAGGCCGCACCGCCAGCAGCACGGGTGAGGTGACCAGGGACCGGCTGTCGCTGACGGTCTTGGCACCCGCGGTGGCTTCCAGGCGGGCCTCGGCGATCTGGCTCGACGGGATCCACAGGGCTGGCCGTTCCCCGAGTTCTTCGGGCCACGTGTTGGCGAAACCGCTCACGACCTGATCGGAGCTGGCCGACTTGACCTGAACCTTGATGCAGCGGTCGCCGACCGGGCTCGCGGTCTCGTTGTACTTGTTGGCCAGCGTCTCGATGTGCGACGCAATGGTCGGGTCGGCGACCACGGCCACCGACAGTTCGCCGTCGACGCAGCGCGCCGCCGCGGCGTCGCTGCGGCTCGACAGCATGTCGCCGAAGAACCGCCACAGGATGACCGCGGCAACCACCACCACGACCGTGACCAGTGCCACGATGACGCCGACGCTGACCCCGCGCCTGCCGCCGGCCACCGCGCGATGGCTGCCCGTCCACTCGCCGCCGTCCCACTCACCGGTGTGCTGCGGGCCGGTCGGGGTCGACGGGGGCGGACCGCCTGCCGCGCTGAACTTCGCGGTCGGGGCATCGCGATCGTCGTCGTAGCCGTCGGCGTAGTCGTCACCGTAGGTGTCGTCGTACTCGTTGTCGTAATCGTCGGCGTACTCGTCGTACTCGTCGCCGCTGTACCCGGGCTGAGCCGGTGCCGGTTCGTCGTAGTCGTCACGGTATCGCGACGTGCGATAGCCGGGCTCGGGTTGGCGGTAGTCGGGCTCGCGGTACTGCGACGGCCGGTGGCCGGGCTGGTCGTAACCGGGCTGCGGGTAGTCCGGCCGGTCGTCTCGGTCACCGCGTCCGCGCGGATAGTCCGACTCATACCGGTACGACGGCGGCTCCGGCTCGTCGTATCCCTGGTCGGGGTCGGGCTCGTACCGTGCTTCGTCGTCGGAATCGTCAGGATCGGGAATGCTGTGTCTGCCCAAACCTAGCCACCCCAAACCCTGTACTCGAAGCGTCGATTCGCCATCCGACCCCGCCGCAGTCTAGTCACCGGGCAGCGGCGCCGGCTTTGAACTCGCGCCTGCGTCGGTGCAGGATCGGCTCTGTGTACCCGTTGGGCTGCTCGGCTCCCGACAGGATCAACTCCTGCGCGGCCTGGAACGCGATGCTGGCGTCCGGGTTCGGCGCCATCGGCAGGTAGTCGGCGTCCTTGGCGTTCTGCTCGTCGACCACGGCCGCCATGCGGCGCAGGCTGGCCTTGACGTCCTCGGCCGTGATTACGCCGTGGCGCAGCCAGTTGGCCAGCAGCTGGCTGGAGATGCGCAGCGTTGCGCGGTCTTCCATCAGCGCGACGTTGTGGATGTCGGGCACCTTCGAGCAGCCGACACCCGCGTCGATCCAGCGGACCACGTAACCGAGGATCGACTGGCAGTTGTTGTCGACCTCTTCGTGGATCTCCTCGGGCGACCAGGTCAGCGACGAGTCGGCCAGCGGGATGGTCAGCAGGTCGTCGATGCTCGCGCGGGACTTGCCGACCAGTTCCTTCTGCACCTCGTACACGTCCACCTGGTGGTAGTGCATGGCGTGCAGCGTGGCGGCGGTGGGTGAGGGCACCCACGCCGTGGTGGCGCCGGCCTTGGGCTGGCCGATCTTCTGCTCGACCATGTCGGCCATGAGCTCGGTCATGGCCCACATGCCCTTGCCGATCTGGGCCTTGCCCGACAGGCCCGTGGCGAGGCCGATGTCGACGTTGTTGTCCTCGTAGGCCTTGATCCACGGCTGCGACTTCATCGCACCCTTGCGGATCATCGGGCCGGCCTCCATCGAGGTGTGGATCTCGTCGCCCGTGCGGTCGAGGAATCCGGTGTTGATGAACACCACGCGGTCGGCTGCGGCTTTGATGCACGCCTTGAGGTTGACCGTGGTGCGCCGCTCTTCGTCCATGATGCCGACCTTGAGCGTCGCCTCGGGCAGTCCCAGCACGTCCTCGACGCGGCTGAACAGCTCGCACGTGAACGCGACCTCGTCGGGACCGTGCATCTTGGGCTTGACGATGTAGACCGAACCGGTGCGGCTGTTCTGCAGCGGCCCGTTGTCGTCACTGGTCTTGAGGCCGTGCATCGCGATCAGGCCCGTGAACAGGGCGTCCTGGATGCCCTCGGGGATCTCGTTGCCTTCGGCATCCACGATGGCGTCGTTGGTCATCAAGTGACCGACGTTGCGGACGAAGAGCAGGCTGCGGCCCGGCAGGGTCAGCTCGCCCTCGCCGTCGGGGGTCGTGAAGGTGCGGTCGGGGTTGAGGACGCGCGTGAAGGTCTTGCCGCCCTTGCTGACCTCTTCGGCCAGGTCGCCCTTGTTCAGGCCCAGCCAGTTGCGGTAGCCCAGCACCTTGTCGTCGGCGTCGACAGCAGCCACGGAGTCCTCGAAGTCCATGATCGTGGTGATCGCGGATTCCAGCACGACGTCCTTGATGCCCGCGGCGTCGGTGGCGCCGACGGGGGAGTCGGGGTCGATCAGGATCTCGATATGCAGGCCGTTGTGCTTGAGCAGCACCGACCACTGCGGCTCGCCCAGCTTGCCCGTGTAGCCGACGAACTGCTCTGGCGTGGCGAGGCCGGTCGACAGGCCGTCACCGTAGGTGACCACCAGCTCCCCGTCGTCGATCTTCAGCCCGGTGGCGTCGCTCCACGATCCGGCCGCCAACGGGACCGCCTCGTCGAGGAAGTTGCGTGCGTACGCGATGACCTTGTCGCCGC
The DNA here is from genome assembly GCF_010727475.1 of Mycolicibacterium mageritense. Taxonomy (NCBI): domain Bacteria; kingdom Bacillati; phylum Actinomycetota; class Actinomycetes; order Mycobacteriales; family Mycobacteriaceae; genus Mycobacterium; species Mycolicibacterium mageritense. The sequence continues at coordinate 6,815,313 of NZ_AP022567.1, read as the reverse complement.
GGATCTGGTTGTAGCCGGTGCCCTTCTCGGCGCCGTCGTCCTCGGGAATGACATCGGTGCCGTACAGCGCGTCGTAGAGCGAGCCCCATCGCGCGTTGGCTGCGTTGAGCGCGAACCGCGCGTTGAGGATCGGCACCACGAGCTGCGGGCCCGCGGTGGTGGTGATCTCGTCGTCGACGCCCGCGGTGGTGATCGTGAAGTCGTCAGGCTCGGGCTGCAGGTAGCCGATGTCGATCAGGAACTGCTTGTAGGCGGCCGCGTCGAGCGGCTCGATGACATGCGCCCGGTGATACTTGTCGATCTGGGCCTGGAGGTCGTCGCGGCGGGCCAGCAGCTCCTGGTTCTTGGGCGTGAGGTCGGCGACGACCTTGTCCACACCCGACCAGAAGGTGTCCGGGTCTACTCCGGTGCCGGGCAGCGCCTCATTCGTGATGAAGTCGTGCAGCACCTTGGCAACGCGCAGGTTTCCGACCGTCACGCGATCAGACATGCTTTCCTCCCTCGGCTCCAGACGCCGCGCGGCGTCTGCCGTTGATCCAGCTTACCCATCGGTAACGTCGGCATTTCGTGCGTCCGTCCTGATGAGCAACAGCTCACACCGGTTTGCCAGCGTGGCCCGCAACGGGGCCGCTCGTTCGGCGATCCGCTGCTGCGCCCTGACGTATTCGGCACGCCCGGTCGCTGTTTCGATTGCAATCGGCTCGAAACCATAGCTTGTCAGGTCGTACGGGCTTGCGCGCATATCCAGGGCCCGCGCGTCGGCCGCGAGTTCGAGAGCGTCCATGACGAGTTCGGACGGCACCAGTGGGCCCAGCTTGTAGGCCCACTTGTAACAGTCCATGGCGGCGTGGATGCATCCGGGCTGCTCGGTGGCGACCTGTTCGTCGCGGGTCAGGTGTCGGCTGTTGCGTGCGACGGCCGGCTCGGTGAAGAACCGGAACGCATCGAAATGACTGCAGCGCAACGGCATCGAATCCACCACGGCGTCGGTTTCGGCCGGCCCCAGGCGCAGTGGCACCTGGCCGTGCCGCACCTCGGGCGCCCGGTACACCATGGCCCATTCATGCAGGCCGAAACAGTTGAGCTGCGGCGGCCGGCTCGCGGTGGCCCGCAGCAGGCGCGCGACGAACCGGACCGTTTCGATGCGGGACTCCAGGTGTTCGGCGCGGACCGTGACGCCGTCGGGGTGCGGACCGTATCCGGTGCGGCCAAGGTAGGCGCGGGCGTCGTCACCTGCGAGTACCACGCCGTATCCGGGATGCCATCGACGCAGCTGGCGAGGTCGCAGGCTGTAATACGTGAACAGGAAATCCCACACCGGGTGTGGTTCTCCCGCCTGGCGGCGGCGCACGTGCGGTGTGAGGAAGTTGTCCACCCGGCGCCGGTGTGATTCGGCTCGGACGGTCCAATCTTCGGCAGGCAGAACCTCGCCGGTGGTGTCGGTGTCGGTGACGCGCTCCATGGTCAGCTCGGACATGGCGCGTTCCGTCGCTGTGCCATGTCTCCTCCACTCGGTGGCCCGCCCCGGCCGTGCGGCTCGAGCCTACCTGCGGCCCGTCGCGGTCATCGGTCACTGCCCGCGGTTGCGAACACCCTGGCGCCGAGCGTCTTGCCGAGCACGAGCGCACCTCAACTGCTGCCGCCGGCATCCGCTGCCGCCAGCAAAGCCTGACTGGTTTGCAGCCGAGCTCAGATGCGGTGCGTGCCGTCGCGCACGGTCCCGACGAGATCCTCGACCAGATCCTCCAGTGCGACCATCGCGGTCACGGCGCCGTCGGGTCCGGTTGCCAGCGCCAGGTGACTGTTGTTGCGCCGCAGGCGCGACAGCGCGTCGGGCACCGGTAGCGACGCGGCCAACCGGGGCAGGGGCCGGACCATCGCGACGTCCAGCACCGCGTCGGGATCCTCGACCTGCGGCAGCACATCCTTGATGTGGAGATACCCGATGAACGCACCCGACGCGTCCACCACCGGGAAGCGTGAATAGCCCGTCTCGGTGAGCGCGCGTTCGACGGCACCGACGGTCGGCCCGGAACCCGGAGCCGCCACCGGGATGACATGGATCTGGTCCAGCGGCATGGCGACATCGGCGACGGTCCTGCTGCGGGTCTGCAGCGCGCGGGTCAGCCGGCTGTGCTCCTCGGTGTCCAGCAGGCCTTCCGACACCGACTCCGCGATCATCTCGGACAGCTCGACAGTGGACACCGCGGACTCAAGCTCGTCGCGCGGTTCGACCCGGAACGCTCGCAGGGTCGTGTTGGCGCACCAGTTGTAGAACGCGATGAACGGCCGGGCCGCGCGGATGTACACCAGATACGGCGGGATCAGCAGCATCGCGGCCGATTCGGGGCCCGCGATCGCGATGTTCTTCGGCACCATCTCACCGAGGAGCACGTGCAGGATCACCACGATTGCCAGTGCCACGAAGAACGACACCGTGTGCAGCACCGCTTCCGAGATGCCAAGCAGTGCAAACGGTTTCTCCAGCAGATGGGCCACCGCGGGTTCGCCGACCCGGCCGAGCAGGATCGAGCAGATCGTGATGCCGAGCTGCGCGCCGGCCAGCATGAGCGAGAGGTTCTCACCGGCCCGGATCACCGTAACGGCGCTCTTCTTGCCCTGCTCGGCCAGCGCCTGCAGGCGGTCGCGGCGCGCCGAGATGAGCGCGAACTCGGACGCGACGAAGAACGCGTTGGCGCCGAGCAGCAGCACCGTCAGCAGAACCCCGAAGATGTCACCCATCAGCTGTCACCTCCCGAGCCCAGCTCGGTGAGATCGAGCAGGTCGATCCGGCGGCCGTCCATCCGCACCACGGTCGCGCGCCAGCGCACCGGATTGTCGAGGGGCCCGTCGGGGTCGAACGCCGTCAGGTCGACCGATTCACCTGCCTCGGGGATGTGCCCGAGCTCCTGCAGCACGAGGCCGCCGATGGTCTCGTATTCGCCTTCGGCAGCACGGAATCCGGTCTCGGTGGCCACCTCGTCGATGCGCAACAGGCCCGACACGCGCCAGCCCTGCCCGGCCGGCACCACATCGGGCGTGGCGTCGTCGTGCTCGTCGCGGACGTCGCCGACGATCTCCTCGATCAGATCCTCGACCGTGACCATTCCCGCGGTACCGCCGTACTCGTCGACGACGAGCGCGGTCTGCAGGCCGTTCGCCCGGATCTGTGCCATCACCGCGTCACCGTCGAGCGTCGACGGGACCGTCGCGACCGGCAACGCCAGCGCGGCCAGGCGCGTGCCCGCACGGTCCTTGTGCGGCACGGTGAAGACCTGCTTGACGTGCACCATGCCGATCGTGGCGTCGAGATCGCCGTCGACGATGGGGAAACGCGAGTAACCGGTCCTGATCGCGGTCGCCATCAGATCGGCCACGGTGTCGTCGGAGTCGAGGGTCTCGATCTTCGACCGAGGCGTCATCAGCTCCTCGGCGGTGCGTTCACCGAACTGCAGGGAACGGTCGACGAGCGTTGCTGTGGTGGGGTCCAGCGAACCGCTGCGCGCGGAGTTGCGCACGAGCGATGCCAGTTCCTGGCCGGTGCGTGCCGACCGCAGCTCTTCAGCGGGCTCGATGCCGATGCGGCGCAGGATCCAGTTCGCGGTGCCGTTGGTGAGCCGGATGACCGGTGTGAACAGCATCGAGAACAGCACCTGGAAGGGCGCCGCGGCGCGCGCGGTCGGCACGGCCCGTGCCACCGCGAGGTTCTTGGGCACCAACTCGCCGAACACCATGGACAGCGAGGTCGCGATCAGCACCGCCAGGAACAGTGCCAGCCCGCTCGCGAGGTTCGCGGGCAGCCCGAGCGCGTCGAGTCCGGGCCGGATCAACCTGCCCACGACGGGTTCCGCGAGATAGCCGGTGGCCAGCGTGGTGATCGAGATGCCGACCTGGGCGCCGGACAGCTGGAAGGACAGTGTGCGGTGCGCGCGGCGAACCAACTGATCGCGGCGGTCGCCCGAGCGGGCGTTGGCCTCGACAGTGCTGCGCTCGAGTGCGGTCAGGGAGAACTCGGCCGCCACGAACACCGCGGTGCCGAAGGTGAGCACCACGATGGCCAGGATCGACAGCAGCGAGAACACCACTTCGGTCGAGCCGCTCATCGCGTCCTCGCCAGGGGGGCGCCGGGCAGCGAGCCCGGCTGACTAGTGGAGGGATCCTCGGATTCGGCGCTCAACGGCGATTGCTGCTCCGCCCGGAAGGCCGATTCACCACCGGAGGCCTCCGTGGGTGCCTGCGGCACATGAACCCTTTCGTTCGGTCTGGCACAGCAGAGTCTGGCCAGCGGTAATTGCAGTGTTGCTCATATTATCGCGAACGCCGCGACCGAGCCGAGGGCCTGCCCGTCACCACCCGGTCGGCAGCGGGTGCCCTTCGGCGAACCCGGCAGCCGACTGCACTCCCAGAACCACCTTGTCGTGCAGTTCGGGCAGGGTAGCGGCGCCGACATAGGTGCAGGTGCTGCGCACGCCAGAGGTGATGTGGTCGAGCAGATCCTCGACGCCGCCGCGGGACGGGTCCAGACCCATGCGGGACGTCGAGATGCCTTCCTCGAACAGCGCCTTGCGAGCCCGGTCGAACGCGCTGTCGCCCGCGGTGCGGGCGGCCACGGCGCGCTTGGAGGCCATGCCGTAACTCTCCTTGTACGGCCGGTCGTCGCGATCACGCAGCAGGTCGCCCGGCGACTCGTAGGTGCCGGCGAACCAGGAGCCGATCATCACGTTGGAGGCGCCCGCCGCCAACGCGAGCGCGACATCACGCGGATGCCGAACGCCGCCGTCCGCCCACACATGGCCGCCGAGTTCCTTTGCCGCCGCGGCACATTCGACGACAGCCGAGAACTGTGGACGGCCGACGCCGGTCATCATGCGCGTCGTGCACATCGCACCGGGGCCGACGCCCACCTTGACGATCGACGCACCGGCGTTGATCAGATCCCGGGTGCCTTCGGCGGATACCACGTTGCCCGCCGCCAGCGGCAGGCCCAGCTCCAGCGACGCGACCGCCTTGATGGCGTCGAGCATCTTGACCTGGTGACCGTGCGCCGTGTCGATGACCAGCAGGTCGACACCGGCCTCGGCCAAACTGCGCGCCTTGGCCGCAACGTCGCCGTTGATGCCGACCGCAGCGGCGATCCGCAGCCGGCCCGACGCGTCGACCGCCGGTGTGTAGATCCCGGCCCGGATCGCTGCCGTGCGCGTCAGCACCCCGGCCAGGGTGCCGTCCGGCTCCGTCAGCACCGCGACATCGACCGGTGCGTGCTCGAGCAGGTCGAACACCTTGCGCGGATCGGTGCCGACGGGCGCGGTGACGAAGTCGGATATCGCGACGTCCCGTACCCGGGCGAACCGGTCGACACCTGCGCAGCTGGCCTCGGTGACGAGCCCGATCGGCCGCCCCTCGAACACCACGACCGCGGCGCCGTGTGCACGTTTGTGGAGCAGCGCCGCGGCATCGGACACCGAATCGTCGGGGCCCAAGGTGACAGGCGTGTCCACCACGAGATCGCGGCTCTTGACGAAGCCGACAGTCTGTTCGACCGCCGTGATCGGCAGATCCTGCGGCAGCACCACGAGACCGCCACGGCGAGCGACGGTCTCGGCCATGCGGCGGCCTGCGACCGCGGTCATGTTGGCCACCACCACCGGAATGGTGGTGCCCGAGCCGTCCACGGTCGACAGGTCGACGTCGAAGCGCGAAGCCACGTCCGAGCGCCCCGGTACGACGAAGACGTCGTTGTAGGTCAGGTCGTAAGCCGGGGTATGCCCGTCAAGAAATCTCATCGTCCTCGAGTCTAGTTTTCCCGCCGGTCAGCCGCAGGCGCGTGGTCAGGCGGGTACTTCGGTGCGGTCGCCGCTCCAGAGGGTGTGGAATTTCTGGCTGGGTTCGGCGTCGGTGCGGCCGTAGGTGTGGGCGCCGAAGTAGTCGCGCAGGCCCTGGGTCAGCGCGGCAGGCAGCCGCTCGGTGCGCAGCGCGTCGTAGTAGGACAGCGCCGACGAGAAACCGGGAATCGGGATGCCCAGCTCGGTGGCGGTGACGACGACGCGGCGCCAGCTGTCGATCGCGGATTCGACCGCGCTTCGGAAGTACGGTGCCGCGAGCAGGGTGGCCAACTCGGGTTGGTCGTCGAAGGCTTCCTTGATCCGGTTGAGGAACTTGGCCCGGATGATGCAGCCGCCGCGCCAGATGGTGGCCAGGTCGCCAGGGGTGAGGTTCCAGTCGTACTCGGCCGAACCGGCTTGGATCTGGTTGAAGCCCTGGGCGTAGGCGATGATCTTGGAGGCATACAGTGCCTGGCGGACGTCTTCGGTGAATTGCTGTGCGTCAGTGGGCTTTGCGCCGAGCTCACCGGAGGCCAGACCGGTGGTGGCCTTACGCTGGGCGACCGAGCCCGAAAGCGCCCGGGCGAACACGGCCTCGGCGATACCGGTGACCGGTACGCCGAGGTCGAGCGCGGATTTGACGGTCCAGCGGCCGGTGCCCTTCTGCTCGGCCTCGTCGACGATCACGTCGACCAGGGGTTTGCCGGTCTTGGTGTCGACCTGGCGCAGTACTTCGGCGGTGATCTCGACCAGGTAGCTGTCCAGGTCGCCCTTGTTCCACTCGGTGAACACGTCGGCGATCTGGGCCGCCTCCAGGCCGAGGGCGTCGCGCAGCAACTGGTAGGCCTCGCCGATCAGCTGCATGTCGGAGTATTCGATGCCGTTGTGCACCATTTTGACGAAGTGCCCGGCGCCGTCGGGGCCGATGTGGGTGCAGCACGGCACCCCGTCGACGTGGGCAGAGATCTCTTCGAGCAGCGGACCGAGGGAGGTGTAGGACTCGGCGGGGCCGCCCGGCATGATCGAGGGGCCGTTGAGCGCACCTTCTTCGCCGCCGGAGATGCCGGCGCCGACGAAGTGCAGGCCGCGTTCGCGGATGGCCTTCTCGCGGCGGATGGTGTCGGTGTAGAGGGCGTTGCCACCGTCGATGATGATGTCGCCGGGCTCCATGGCGTCGGCCAGCTCGTTGATCACCGCGTCGGTCGGGTCGCCGGCTTTGACCATGATGATCACCCGGCGCGGCTTCTCCAGGGCGTCGAGGAATTCCGCGATGGTCTCGCTGCGGACGAACTTGCCTTCGGTGCCGTGTTCGGCCAGCAGCGCGTCGGTTTTGGCGATCGACCGGTTGTGCAGGGCGACGGTGTAGCCGTGGCGGGCGAAGTTGCGGGCCAGGTTGGAGCCCATCACGGCCAGGCCGGTGACCCCGATCTGTGCCGTACCCGTGGTGCTCGTGTCGGTCATGCCGCAGCCTTTCGTTGTTTTGTTGTGATTGAACGCATTACAGAGATGGCTTTATCCCTAACCGGCGAAGAGCCGGTGTAATTCGGTGAGCCAGGGGACCGCGACCGCGACCGTGGGCACGACCAGGACTGCGACTGCGGCGAGGTAGGCCGTCACCGCGAGCGGCACACTGTTCGGCTTCCCGCCGAGGCGGCGCACCCGGATCACGGTAGTCGGGCCGCCCGCGGCCAGTGCTCCCGACGGCGTGCGGCCGGACGCACACGCCACCAGCGCGCGGGCCAGCGGTGTCGGCCCCGCGGTGCGCACCGCGGCATCGTCGGCAAGCAGTTCGATCAGCAACCGCACCGCGTCGAGCGCGGATGCGCTACGGACGAACCGGGGGAATGCGGCGTGGACCGCGGTGAACATTTCGAGCACGAGGTCGTGGCGGGCACGCAGATGGGCGCGTTCGTGGGTCAGGATCGCGGTGATCTCGGGGTCGGACAGCGTGGTGAGGGTGCCCTCGCTCACCACGACCCGGCTCCGCACGCCGGGCAGGCAATAGGCCAGTGGCTGTGCGACGTCGAGGATGCGCAGGCCGCTGGCCGGTGTACAGAGATGCTGCGGCACGGCCTCGCGTGATCGACTCAGCAGGTCGACCATCATGCGGTGGTGCGCGCGCCGGCGCCGGGTTGCGATGGCGACTTGGATGACCGCGACGCACAACCTGGCGCCGATGAACAGGGTCAGGGAGAACACCACGACGTAGAGCAGCCACAGCGGCAGGCCGAGGGCCTCGATCTCGCTCGTGATGGTCGCGGTCGGACGGCCGTCCGGGCCCGGCACGAACAGGCGGCTGGCGATTGCGATGCCGGCCGAGAACGCCGAGAGGACCGCGGCCAGCGCGACGGCCTGCCACAGGACGATGGCCGCGCGCGGCGCCCGCAACGGCCACGACGCCCGTGCCAGCATTGCTGGCACTGGTCCGACCAGTGCCAGCGCGACGATGGTGAAGGCCAGCGCGGACACGCCGTTAGTCTCCCTCAGGAGACGCCGGAATTACCAGCGGGTGGCGGTATCCGGTGCTTGCTCTCGAGTTCGTCCAGCGCACGACGCAGGGCTTCGGCCTCGTCGGCGCCCACACGTTCGACGAAATGGACCAGCGCGGCCTGTCGGCTGCCGGAGTCGGCGGCCTGGTCGAGGGCGTCGACCATGAGGCCCGCCACCAGCTCGTCGCGGCCGTGGGTGGGGGCATAGCGATGTGCACGATCGTCGCGGTGCTGCACCACCAAGTTCTTCTTGGCGAGCCGTTGCAGCACGGTCATGATCGTGGTGTAAGCCAAGTCACGGCGGGCGGCCAGCGCCTCGTGAACTTGGCGCACTGTTTGGGGTTCGGGCGCGGACCAAAGGTGGTCCATCACCTCGCGCTCAAGTTCCCCTAGACGCGTCAGTTTGGCCATGTTCCGTTCACTCTCCTGAGCAGTAATCCCAGCGTACTACGGGGTTACTACCGTGCGTCGTATCCGTTGGCGGGTGGCCGCGCTGCCGCCCGCTGTGAGCGTTTTGTCCAAGGTCAGCGGCCGTTGTGAGGCGCGTTGTGAAACGAGTCACAGCCTCTGGCCCTCGATGATCCCGTGACTATAGTAAGGCTAACCTAAGTGAACGAGGAGCCTTCGGGAGGTGACATGACGGTCGTTGTCGAGGATCCGCTGATCGCGGGTATGGCCATCAGGCGGACATTGCCGTTGCATGAATCGAGCCGGCGTCTGCGCGAGCTGTATCCGGAGTGTCCGCGGGTCTACGGTGTCGCCGTCATGGGCGATCTGTCCCGGCGCCGCTGGTGGCCGCTGTCGGACGCGCTGGATGCCGATCGGTTGCAGGCCATGTTCGACGTCGCGGTCGCCGAGACCGACAACCGGGCGGCGGTCGCGCAGCAGCTCGCCGCGACGCTGGCCCACGTGGTGATCGGTCGCGTGGTGCCGCTGCTGGTGCTTGAGGGGCGGGCGTGGGACACCGGCCTGGAGAACCTCTGGGTGCACGTCGACTCCGAGGGTGCCATCGACTGGGTCGGCGTGGTGGATCCGATCCTGCGCGCGCTGCCCGATGATCCATACCTCAAGGGGCGGATCACCCGGATCGCCAATGCGTCCTATGACGGCATAGTCGCGCTGCCCAGCGAGGCGGCCCTGACCACGTGGGTCGCGCACCGCAGCCATCGGGCACTCGAACCGCTGTTCGGCCGGCTGGCGGAGATCAGTGATGGCGCGATGTCGATTCCGGCGATGTGGCACATGGTCGGCGCTGCGGTGGTCAGTGCGGCCACTCAGGTGCCCCTGCTCGCCGGCTGCAGCGAAGTGGTCAGCATGCGCCGAGGGCAGGCGGTGCTCGACGCGCTGGTCGGCTTCGGTCTTCCGGTGCGTGGCGAGAGCCGCGCGGGGAAGGTCTTGCTAAATTAGGGCAGCCTTGCCTATTATTTCGGTACGAGGCTAACGGACCGCGCCGGAGTCCTGAGGGCTGCAGAGACCCCCGGTCCACTCGAGGGCGGGTTCCGCGTTAACAGCGCGGAACCCGCCCGCATCTTTGTGCGGGCCCTACGTGTAGACACGAGGATTGTGACGACAGATTCGCCAGCAGAACTCGGCAGGGGCTTCGACGCCGAACTCGGGCTCAGCTACCTGGACCTGACGCCTGACGGCGGGCGCGCCGAGCTCAAGATCCACGACAAGCTTTTGCAGCCGTGGGGAATCGTGCACGGCGGCGTGTACTGCTCGATCGTCGAAAGCCTGGCCAGTGTGTCAGGCCATGTCTGGCTGGCGGAGAACGGCGGCGGGACGGTCGTCGGCGTCAACAACAACACCGACTTCCTGCGCGCGATCGGATCAGGCACCGTGACAGCGGTTTCCACGCCGATCCACCGCGGCCGCCGCCAGCAGCTGTGGCTGATCACCATCACCGACGAGAACGACCGGCTCGTGGCGCGCGGTCAGGTGCGGTTGCAGAACATCCCGCCGGAGTAGCCGGCAGGCGCTCCGGCGCGCGCGGTGGCGCGGGCCGTGGCAATATCGCGCACTATGCGTTTGACGCCGCATGAGCGGGACCGCTTGCTGATCTCGTATGCCGCAGAACTGGCGCGCCGCAGGCAGGCTCGTGGGCTGCGGCTCAACCATCCCGAAGCGGTCGCGGTGATCACCGACCACCTGCTCGAAGGCGCGCGGGACGGCCGGACGGTTGCCGAGTTGATGGCCAGTGGACGCGGCGTGCTGACGCGCGACGACGTCATGGAGGGGGTTCCCGAGATGCTCGACGATGTCCAGGTCGAGGCGACCTTTCCGGACGGGACCAAGCTGGTCACCGTGCATCACCCGATCGCCTGAGGCGGCCCCATGATCCCTGGTGAAATCAGGTTCGGTGAGGGCGATATCGGCCTCAACGCCGGTGCCGATCGGATCGTCCTCGATGTCGTCAACACCGGCGACCGCCCGGTTCAGGTCGGCAGTCACGTGCACCTGCCCCAGGCCAACGCGGCGCTGGACTTCGACCGCGTGGCCGCGCACGGCCGCCGCCTCGACATCCCCGCGGGAACCGCCGTCAGATTCGAACCCGGTGTGGCCCAGCGTGTTTCCCTGGTGCCGCTGGGAGGTGCCCGCGAAGTGCACGGCATCAGCCTCAACCCGCCCGGCCGATTGGATGCTCATGAGTGAACTGTCCCGGGCCCGCTACGCCGCGCTGTTCGGACCGACAACCGGCGACCGGATCCGGTTGGCCGACACCGATCTGTTCATCGAGATCACCGAGGATCGCAGTGGTGGCCCGGGACTGGCAGGCGACGAGGCGGTGTTCGGCGGCGGGAAAGTGCTGCGCGAGTCGATGGGGCAGTCCCGGGCGACCCGTGCCGACGGTGCCCCCGACACCGTCATCACGGGCGCGGTCATCATCGATCACTGGGGAATCATCAAGGCCGACATCGGGATCCGTGACGGCCGTATTGCCGCGATCGGCAAGGCCGGTAACCCGGACATCATGTCCGGCGTTCATCCCGATCTCGTGGTCGGCCCGTCGACGGAAATCATCGCGGGCAACGGCCGCATCCTCACGGCAGGGGCCATCGACTGTCACGTCCACCTGATCTGCCCGCAGATCATGGAGGAAGCGCTCGGCGGCGGGATCACCACGATCGTGGCCGGGGGCACCGGCCCGGCGGAGGGCAGCAAGGCCACCACGGTCACTCCGGGCTCATGGCATCTCGCACGGATGCTGGAATCGCTGGATTCCTGGCCGCTCAACGTGGCCCTGCTCGGCAAGGGCAACACCGTCAGCGCCGAGGCGATGTGGGAGCAGTTGCGCGGTGGGGCAGCGGGATTCAAGCTCCACGAGGACTGGGGCACCACCCCTGCGGCGATCGATGCGTGCCTCACGGTCGCCGACGCCGCAGGCGTCCAGGCCAACATTCACACCGATACGCTCAACGAGGCCGGTTTCGTCGAAGACACGTTGGCTGCCATCAAGGGCCGGTCGATTCACGCCTACCACACCGAGGGTGCAGGCGGTGGGCATGCGCCCGACATCATCACCGTCGTGAGCCACGCCAACGTGTTGCCGAGCTCGACCAACCCTACGCGACCGCACACCGTCAACACGCTCGACGAGCATCTCGACATGCTCATGGTGTGCCATCACCTCAACCCGAGCGTGCCGGAGGATCTGGCATTCGCCGAGAGCCGGATCCGGCCGTCGACGATCGCCGCGGAGGATCTGTTACACGACCTCGGCGCGATCTCGATGATCGGCAGCGATGCGCAGGCGATGGGCCGGATCGGCGAGGTGGTGCTGCGCACGTGGCAGACCGCGCACGTCATGAAGCGCAGGCGCGGTGCGCTGGCGGGCGACGGCCTTGCCGACAATCATCGCGTGCGCCGCTACGTCGCCAAATACACCATCTGCCCGGCGATTGCGCACGGGCTCGACGACGAGATCGGTTCGGTCGAGGTCGGTAAGCTCGCCGACCTGGTGCTGTGGGAGCCCGCGTTCTTCGGCGTGCGCCCGCATGCGGTGCTCAAGGGCGGCATGGTCGCGTGGGCCGCCATGGGGGATGCCAACGCGTCGATCCCCACGCCGCAACCGGTGTTGCCCCGGCCGATGTTCGGTGCGGCACCCGCCGCGGCCGCTGCCACGTCGGTTCATTTCGTCGCTCCGCAGGCCATCGACGACGGACTGGCCGACCGTCTCGACATCCGGCGAAACCTCGTCGCGGTCAAGGACGTTCGACACATCGGCAAGGCCGACATGCCACTCAACGACGCGCTGCCCCACATCGAGGTCGAACCCGACACCTTCACGGTGCGCATCGACGGCGAGGTGTGGCAGGAGCAGCCGGCCGTCGAGCTGCCGATGGCGCAGCGCTACTTCCTGTTCTAGATGACCGGTCTCACAACGCTTCTGGTCCTGGCCGATTCGCGGTTACCCACCGGCGGGCACGTGCACTCCGGGGGAGTCGAAGAAGCGGTGACCAGCGGCCTGGTCACCGATCTGGCTGGGTTGCGCGCCTACCTCGTCCGGCGCATCCGCAGCCACGGCCTGGTGACGGGCTCGGTCGCGGTCGCGGTGCACACGGGTGTCCTGTCGGCCGCGGCGGCCGACGCCGAAACCGATGCCCGCACACCGGCTCCCGCGGCACGCGAGGCATCCCGGGCGCAGGGGCGCGGTTTGGCGCGGCTGGCCCGGCGGGTATGGCCGGACCGCGACTGGGATCTCCTCGGGCGACGGCCGCACCTGGCGGTCGCGGCCGGCAGGGTGGGCGCGGTGGCGGGGCTCGATCCACCGCAGACCGCGTTGTCGGTCGTGTACCAGACCATGACGGGTTCGGCTACCGCCGCGCAACGCCTCCTGGCTTTGGATCCCGGTGACGTCGCGGCCCTGACCTTCGATCTGGCCGGGCTGTGCGACGCCACGGCCGCCGAGGCCGCCCGCGGGCTGGCCGACCTGTCCGATCCGCTGCTCGACGTGCTGGCCCAGCGGCACACCGCACGCGAGCGACCGTTGTTCGTCTCCTGAAAGGCCTGCCATGCCACCTCATTTCCTCGACGGCGAACCGCACACCCATGTTGATCGCCCCAAGCGGGTACGCGAGCCGGGTGAACCGCTGCGCATCGGTGTCGGCGGTCCGGTCGGTTCGGGAAAGACCGCACTGGTCGCCGCGTTGTGCCGGCAGTTGCGCGACGAACTGTCGCTCGCGGTGCTGACCAACGACATCTACACCACCGAGGACGCGGATTTCCTGCGTCGGCACGCGGTGCTGCCCGACGAGCGCATTGCCGCCGTGCAGACCGGCGGCTGCCCGCACACCGCGATCCGCGACGACATCACGGCCAATCTCGACGCGATCGACGACCTGATCGAGACCACCCCGGGGCTCGATCTGATCCTGGTCGAATCCGGCGGGGACAATCTCACCGCCACGTTCTCCTCGGGGCTCGTCGACGTGCAGATCTTCGTCGTCGACGTGGCGGGCGGAGACAAGGTACCCCGCAAGGGCGGCCCCGGCGTGACGTTCTCGGATCTGTTGGTGGTCAACAAGACCGACCTGGCGCCGCTGGTCGGTGCCGACCTCGATGTCATGCGCCGGGACGCGGCCAAGGTCCGCCAGGAGCGGCCCACCGTGCTGATCTCGCTCACCGACGATCCCACGGCCGGTCCGGTGCTGAGTTGGGTGCGCGCGCAGCTCGCCGCGCAGGTGTGATGCAGTCGTCGCTGCTCGTCGTCGCGTGCCCCGGCCGGATGCCCCGGATCGAGGCCACCGGCGCGGTCACCGGCCGGTGCACCGAACCGGACACCGTGCACCTGGTGTCGACGGCCGCCACGCCGCTCGGCGGCGACGGGTTGACGGTCCGGCTCATCGTGGAAGCCGGTGCGCGGCTGCGGATTCGCACCGTGGCCGCCATGGTCACGTTGCCTGCCGTGCACAGGCCGGACTCCACGGCGTGTTGGGAGATCGATGTGGCGGGGAGTTGGACCTCGATCCTCAGCCGACAGTGGTGGCCGGTGGTTCCGGCCATCGCACGACGACGCGGCTACGGCTCGCCGGTCCTGCGCGGGTGCGACTGCGGGAGCGCGTGCAGATCGGCAGATCCGGTGAGCGCCACGGATTCTGGTCGGGGGCTCTGCATGTCGACATCGACGCGGCGCCGCTGCTGCGGCATCGTCTCGAACTGGGCAGTGGCGCACTCGGCGATGACGTGCTGGGCGCCCCGCGGGCCTGCATCAGCGAATTACGTTATCCGCAAACGTCCTTCGACGGTGCGGGGCTGGTTCTGCCACTGGCCGTAGGCGGCAGCCTGGCCACCTGGCAGGGTGACCGGCTGCCGCCTGAGGCTGCGGAGCGTTAGGAAGCCGCCTTCTCGGTCTCTTGGACCGAGGCCGCGATCTCTTCGAGTTCCTCGATCCTGGTGCGGGCGTAGGCCTGCTGCTCGGTGATGGTCAGCTGACCACGCTGACGGCTCAGGAACGTCACGGCCCACGACAGCAACGTGGCGATCTTGGTCTTGAAGCCCACCAGGTAGATCAGGTGCAGGCCCAACCAGGCCAGCCACGCGAAGAAGCCGCTGAACTCGAACTTGCCCACCTTGGCCACGGCGTTCCACTTCGACACGGTGGCCATCGACCCCTTGTCGAAGTACTTGAACGGCGCCCGCGGCTTGGGGATGGTGCCGTGTTCGCGTGCCTTTGCCTCGGTCTTGATGATGTTCGCGACGTACTTGCCGCCCTGGATCGCTCCCTGTGCCATTCCCGGAACGCCGTCGACGAACGCCATGTCGCCGATCACGAACACATTGGGGTGACCCGGGATGGACAGATCGGGATTCACCTTGACGCGCCCCGCCCGGTCGATCTCGGTGTCGGACTGGGCGGCCAGATCCCGGCCGAGCGGGCTGGCCTGCACGCCCGCCGACCACACCTTGCACGCGGACTCGATCCGGCGCAGCGTGCCGTCCTTGTCCTTGACGGTGATGCCGTTGCGGTCGACATCGGTGACCATGGCGTTGAGCTGGATCTCCACGCCCATCTTCTCCAGCCGGGCCTTGGCCTTGAGGCCGAGCTTCTCGCCCATGGGCGGCAGCACGGCGGGCGCGGCGTCGAGCAGGATGACATGCGCCTCGGTGGGGTCGATGTGGCGGAAGCTGCCCTTGAGCGTCTGGTCGGCGAGTTCCTGGATCTGGCCTGCCATTTCGACACCGGTGGGGCCCGCGCCGACGACGACGAACGTCAGCAGCTTCTTGCGCCGCTCCGGATCGCTCGACCGCTCGGCCTGCTCGAACGCACCGAGGATGCGTCCACGCAGCTCAAGCGCATCGTCGATCGACTTCATGCCGGGTGCCCATTCCGCGAAATGGTCGTTGCCGAAGTACGACTGGCCCGCCCCGGCCGCCAGGATGAGCGTGTCGTACGGCGTGCTGTAGGTGTGGCCGAGCAGGATCGAGTCGACCGTCTGCTTCTCCAGGTCGACGTGGGTCACGTCCCCGAGGAGCACCTGCGCGTTGCGCTGCTTGCGCAGGATGAGTCGTGTGGGCGGGGCGATCTCGCCCTCGGAGATGATGCCGGTGGCCACCTGGTAGAGCAGGGGCTGGAACAGGTGATGCGTCGTACGGGCGATCAACTTGATGTCGACATCGGCCTTCTTGAGCGCCTGCGCGGCGTTCAATCCACCGAACCCGGATCCGATGATGACGACTCTATGCCGATCCGATGCCGTAGCTCCGGGATGGCTCATTGCTGCTCCTCGCGGACGTTTTACCACTCAGTACAACCGATAGGTTAGTAGGCAGGATTCCTGCCAGCGCGGTGAGATGGGTAACCGCACGGACTGTTTACCCGGATATCAGCGGTTTCACGACATCTGCTACCGCGGTAATTCCACCGGGCACGTAGCCGCCCATGGTCACCGGACTCAGGATGACGCCGTCGACGCCGGTGTCGAAGAGCTTGGTCTTGAGTTGCTCGGCGATCTGCTCGGCGCTGCCGAACACTGCGCGCTGCTGAAAATCCGGTGGGATGGCGTCGGCGGTGTAGTGCTCGCCGATCAGCGCGATCACCAGCATGCTGGTCTCCAGCGTCGCCGGGTCGCGGCCGATCTGCTCGCACTGCTGCCGGATCACGTCGAGCTTGCGGGGCAGTTCGTCGAAGTTGGCGATGATGTTGAGGTGGTCGAAGTGCTGCGCCGCCAACGGGATGGTCTTCTTCTCGCCGCTGCCGCCGATCATGAGCGGAATGTGTTCGCGGAAGCGCGGATTCGCCATCGCCTCGACGGTGCGGTAGTACTTGCCGGTGAAGGTCGGGCGCTCGCCGGCGAGCATCGGCAGGATGATCTGCAGTGCCTCGCCCAGCTTGTTGAACCGGTCGGTGAAGGTGCCGAATTCGTAGCCGAGGCTGTCGTGTTCGAGTTCGAACCAGCCGGTGCCGATACCGAGGATCGCGCGGCCCTGACTGGCGACGTCGAGCGTCGTGATGGCCTTGGCCAGCAGCGTCGGGTTCCGGTACGTGTTGCCCGTCACCAGGGTGCCGAGCTGTACCTTTTCCGTCGCGGTGGCCAGTGCGCCCAGCGCGGTGTAGGCCTCCAACATCGGCTGGTCAGGCGTACCGAGGCCCGGCAGCTGATAGAAGTGGTCCATCACGAAGACCGAGTCGTAGCCGGCCGCTTCGGCTTCCCGGGCCTGCGCTATGACAGTGGGGAAGAGTTCGGAAACGCCGGTGCCGTAGGAGAAATTGGGGATCTGGAGTCCGAGTCGGATTGTCACTTCTCCGACCCTAGCGCGCTATCCCAGGGTGGCGAGGGCACCGCGACTGACGTGCAACATCTGTCCGGTGATGTGCCGCGCGGCGTGCGTGCTCAAGAACACCGCGAGCCGGGCGAACTCGTCGGCCACCGACGGCGGCGTGGTGCCGAGGCCGTCGTAACCGGGCTGGGCGCTGCGGCCCGAGGCGACGGCGTTGACCGTGATGCCGCGGGTGCCGAAGTACTCGGCCTGGCCGGCGGTCCAGTCCGCCAGTGCCGCCTTGATGGCGGCGTCCACGCTGCCGCCGCGCGGGCTGTCGGGAACCACGTTGACGATCGTTCCGCCGGACCGAAGGTGGTCACCGACGATCTGGACGGTCAGCGCGGCCGAGACCACTGCGGCATCGAGCGTGTTGCGCCACGCCGCGGCCTGGTCGGCGAGCGTGAAGGTGCGCGGATCCTTGGCCTCGAAACGCGGTGCGGGCACGTTGACCAGCGTGTCGATGTGGTGCGGGAACAGGCTGCGGGCGTCCTCGAGGCTGGCCGGGTCGGTGTTGTCGAACACGATCGACTCGATGTCGAGCTCCTTGGCCGCGATCTCCAGGTCGTCGCGGCGCGCACCGGCGATGACCACGTTGTGGCCCGCGTCCTTGTAGCCTGCTGCGATCGTCCGGCCGAGCTCGGTGTCGCCGCCGGTGACCAGCACCTCCGCCATGATGTACCTCCGTGTACCTGGGATCGCCACACCGGTTGGGGGCGATCACCGGACGATGTTACTGGACAGTAGCTATAGGACGAAACTCAACGCGCCGCCGGATTCGCTTAGGGTTTGTGCGATGACGCGAATCGGGGACGCTGCCGTCGCCGTCACGGCCCGGTGTGTCACGTCTTGACCAGCACGCCTGGGTTGCCCCGCTGGATTTTCCTGCCTGCCACGATCGGCGCGGGATTTGTGGTCCTGCCGCTGATCGCCGTCGTGGTCAAGGTGGACTGGACCCGATTCTGGGCCTTGATCACCAGTGATTCGGCGACCACGGCACTGCTGTTGAGTCTGCGCACGGCTGCGGCCAGCACGGCGTTGTGCGTGCTGGTGGGCGTGCCGCTGGCGCTGGTGCTGGCGCGCAGCGACGGTCGATTCGTCAGGCTGACCCGGCCGCTGATCCTGCTGCCGTTGGTGCTGCCGCCCGTCGTGGGCGGTATCGCGCTGCTGTACGCGTTCGGTCGGCTGGGGCTGCTGGGGCGTTATCTGGACGCCGCAGGCGTGCAGATCGCGTTCACCACGGCAGCGGTGGTGCTGGCCCAGACATTCGTGTCCTTGCCGTTCCTGGTGGTTTCGCTGGAAGGTGCGGCTCGCACGGCAGGCACTGATTTCGAGGTGGTCGCCGCGACGCTGGGAGCGCGTCCGAGCACCGTGTGGTGGCGGGTGACGTTGCCGCTGTTGGGGCCCGGTCTGTTGTCGGGCGCGGTGCTGGCGTTCGCCCGGGCTCTCGGTGAGTTCGGTGCGACGCTGACGTTCGCGGGCTCTCGGCAGGGCGTGACCCGAACCCTGCCGCTGGAGATCTATCTGCAGCGGGAAAGCGACCCCGACGCCGCCGTGGCGCTTTCGGTGCTGCTGGTCGTGGTGGCGGCCGTGGTCGTCATCGGGTTGGGCAGTCGGCGGCTGCGGGCGGGCGGCTGGGGATGACCGGTCTTTCGGTACGTGCGGTCGTCGAGCGGCGCGGGCTCGACGTGGAGTTCGACGTTGCGCCCGGCGAGGTGCTCGCGGTGCTCGGCCCCAACGGCGCGGGCAAATCGACGACCCTGCACGTCATCGCGGGATTGCTGGTGCCCGACGCCGGCCGGGTCCAGGCGGGTGACCGGGTGCTGACCGACACCGCGGCTGGTCTCGCGGTGCCCGCCTACGCGCGTCGCGTCGGCCTGCTCATGCAGGATCCGCTGTTGTTTCCCCACCTGGATGTCGCGGCGAACGTCGAGTTCGGCCCGCGCAGCCGCCACCGGCTCGCGCGCCGGGAGGCACGGGCCGCGGCGCGGCACTGGCTGGATGAGGTCGGTGCGCGCGAACTTGCCGGCCGGATGCCGCGGCAGCTGTCCGGGGGACAGGCGCAGCGGGTCGCGCTGGCACGCGCGCTGGCCGCAGACCCCGACGTGCTGCTGCTCGACGAACCGATGGCCGGCCTCGACGTCGCGGTGGCCACCGCGATGCGCAAGGTCTTGCGTGGTGTGCTCAACCGGGACGGGCGATCTGCCGTGCTGATCACCCACGACGTGCTCGATGTGGTCACCCTGGCCGATCGGGTGCTCATCCTCGAAGCCGGAAGGATCGCCGAAAGCGGCTCTACCGCAACGGTTCTCGCATCTCCGAAGAGCCGCTTCGGGGCGCGCTTCGCGGGCCTGAACCTGATCAACGGGACTGTCGACGGCCGCGGTGCGCTGGTGACGGCGTGGGGTGAGGCCTGGCATGGCGGGGCTGTCGCCGAGCTTTCGGCGGGCGATGCCGCGGTCGCGGTCTTCGCTCCGGCCGCGGTCGCCGTGTACCGGCAGGAACCGCACGGCAGCCCGCGCAACACCGTCGCGGTCACCATTGCCGAGCTCGACGGTCGCGGTCCGGGGATTCGGGTGCGGGCCGACGAGCAACCGGACGGTGCGCCCGGGCTGGCGGCCGACATCACGGCGGAGTCGGCGAGTGCGCTCCGACTGGCGCCGGGCGAGCGGGTGTACTTCACTGTCAAGGCGCAAGAGGTCGCCGTGTACCCGGCGCCGTAACGGGGCTGTGTGGTGTGACGATGAACCGGTGAGTTCCCGGCGCCAAGGGGTTGCCGAGCGGGTTTCGCCCGGCTCGGCGTGGCGCGCGGGGCCCCGTTGGATTGGCAAATATGGAAACTGCATCTGAACATTGACTCGGTGTGATTCAGCAATCTCTCAGTTAAACACTCTAAGAGCAACTCACACTTGCGTCACGGCGGTAACACGGTAGTTTCATCCCCATGGAGGAGTCGGACACGATGTCTCATCGACGCAGGGGCCTGTCGACAAAGCTGGCGTTGGTCGCGGTGACCGGCGCGACCGCGGTGGCCGTCGCGCTGCCCACGGTGGCGCACGCAGATCCCGAGCCGCCGCCCCCGCCTCCTGGCAACACCTTCCTGCCCGCGCCGCCCCCGGCCGATCCGAACGCTCCGCCTGCGCCTGCGGCACCCGCCCCGGCGGCTCCCGCGGATCCCAATGCCCCGGCAGCGCCTCCGGCCCCTGCCGCTCCCGGCGCTCCCGCAGCCCCAGGTGCGCCTGCCGCGCCCGCGGATCCGAACGCGCCCGCACCGCCTCCGGCGCCGGAGCCGGGCCGGGTCGACAACGCGGCCGGTGGCTTCAGCTATGTCGTGCCCGCGGGATGGAAGGTCTCCGACGCGACCCAGCTGTCGTACGGGCAGGCGCTGCTGACCAAGATCCCGCCGGAGGGCACTCCGGAACCGCCCAACGACACCAGCGTGCTGCTGGGCCGGCTCGACCTCAAGCTGTTCGCCGGCGCCGAGGCCGACAACAGCAAGGCGGCCGTCCGGCTGGCGTCCGACATGGGCGAGTTCTTCATGCCGTTCCCCGGCACCCGGGTCAACCAGGAGTCGGTGCCGCTCAACGCAAACGGCATGGCGGGCACCGCCTCGTTCTATGAGGTGAAGTTCACCGACGCCAACAAGCCGAATGGGCAGATCTGGGCCGGCGTCGTCGGCGCACCGACACCGCCTGGAACCCCGCGCGGCCAGCGCGCGCCCGAGCGCTGGTTCGTCGTCTGGCTCGGCTCGGCGAACCATCCGGTCGACAAGGCCGCCGCGACCGCCCTTGCCAACTCGATCCGTCCGTGGACGCCGCCCGCGGCGCCGCCGCCGGACCCGAACGCTCCGCCACCGCCGCCGGCTGATCCGAACGCTCCGCCGCCTCCGCCCGCGCGCCCGGGTGTCGGTGTTCCCGTTCCGGTCACGGACGCCCCACCGGGGATGATGCCCCCGGCCTGACGGTTCGGAAAGGCCGTCAGGGGCCGACGTACGGGACGTTGCCGTCCAGGTTGTTGATGTTCATCAGATAGCAGTTGGTGCCGCCGAAGCCCATGGCTCCGGCGGTCACGCACCGCTGGAATGTGCCGTCCTGCGAGATTGGGCCGTCGCATGTGGTGCCGCCGCCCCATGGCGTCCAGCCGCCCTGGCAGCCGGCACTCGCCGCTGGAGCGCCTGCCAGCGCGATTCCGCTTGCCGCGAGTGCGCCAATGGCAAGTCCGATGAGCGCCTTCATCTCTGCCTCCTCATATCAAAAGGCGACGTTGGACGTTTGCTGAGCACGCGCTGTTACAGATGTGGCTGGAGTGGCTAGCGGGGCTAATGTGAGATTGCCGGCGTGTTCGGCCGCATCCGCCCGGGGCGGCTCGACCCGGTCGGTCCTCGCGCACGTCGTCCCTGCACATCGCAACCTTCCAGCACCCCCGCGGCATCGGGGCCACCGTGCCGCCGGTATTCACAGCGTGTTGCCAGATGAGCTCAAGGGTAGCCAGGTAACGGCGTGGCGACAATGTGATTTCAGTTTGCCGTGATATAGCGGCCCGGCATCAACTCGAGCGGGATGTGTCACGGCGCCGATTACGGACCGTTCCCAATTAGCCAACCGAATTGTTACGTTCAGGAGGTACACCTGAGAGAGGCCCAGCGGGCCGCTGGGTTAGCCAGCGACAGGCGGGAGATCTGGAATGGATGTAATGGCGGCGACCGAGTTGCTCGCCCGTTCGACGACACTGACCAGTGTCGGCTGGATCGGCTACATCATCATCGGTGCGATTGCCGGCTGGATTGCCGGGAAGATCGTCAAAGGTGGCGGATCCGGCATCTTGATGAACATCGTCATCGGCATCGTCGGCGCGCTCATCGGTGGTTTTCTGCTCAGCTTCTTCCTCGACACGGCGGCGGGCGGCTGGTGGTTCACCCTGTTCACCGCGATCCTGGGATCGGTGATCCTGTTGTGGATCGTCGGATTGGTGCGCAAAGACACCTGATCGGCCGTCCGACATGACGGCGTCGATGACGGCGTGGCAGGTGACGCGGCCCGGGCCGATGGCCACCCGGCCACTCGAACGCGTATCGCTCGCCACGCCGGAGCCGGGGCCCGACGAACTGCTTGTCGCGGTTCGGGCCTGTGGCGTGTGCCGAACCGACCTGCATGTGGCCGAGGGCGATCTGGCCGTACACCGGCCGCGCGTCATCCCCGGCCACGAGGTGGTCGGCGAGGTCGTCGCGCTGGGGCCCGGGGACAGCGCGGGATTCTCGGTGGGCGACCGCGTTGGCGTGGCCTGGCTGCGGCACACCTGCGGGAGCTGTCGCTACTGCAAGCGCGGCCGGGAGAACCTGTGCCCCCAATCGCGCTACACCGGCTGGGACGCCGACGGGGGCTATGCCGAATTCACCACGGTCCCTGCGGCATTCGCACATCGGTTACCTGACGGGTATTCCGACACAGAACTCGCGCCGTTGTTGTGTGCCGGCATCATCGGTTATCGCGCGCTGTTGCGCACCGACCTGCCGCCAGGCGGGCGGTTGGGCCTGTACGGTTTCGGTGGCAGCGCCCACCTCACCGCGCAGGTCGCACTCGCCAAGGGGGCGCGCGTGCACGTCATGACGCGTGGGGACGCGGCCCGCGAGCTGGCATTGGCGCTCGGTGTGACCTCGGCGCAGGGCAGCGCCGATCCGCCGCCCGAACCGCTCGACGCCGCGATCCTCTTCGCGCCGGTCGGCGATCTGGTGCTGCCTGCCCTCGAGGCGCTGGACCGCGGTGGCGTGCTGGCGATCGCCGGCATCCACCTGACCGACATCCCGACGCTGAACTATCAGCGGCACCTGTTTCAGGAGCGCGAGGTCCGCTCGGTCACGGCCAACACGCGGGCCGACGCGCGGGATTTCTTGGGGTTCGTCGCCGAACACCGCGTCCGGGTCACCACGCCGCACTACCCGATGGACCGCGCCGATGAGGCGTTGGCCGACCTCGGGGCAGGACGGATCGCAGGAGCGGCGGTCCTGCTGCCGTGACCGTCACAGCTCCGCGAGCGCTGCGCCGAGGCGGCCCGCCAGATCTCCGCGGCCCAGTTCGTACAGCGGTCCGCATCCGTCGGTCAAAATTCGGTTGAGCCGCGCCATGCCGCGGGCGCTGACCGGCAGCGGGGCGTGCAGCCGCAGGGTGATCTTGTCGATGACGTCAACCGCGGCGGCGATGTTCTTGTGGTGCAGCGGAATTCGTGCCGTCACCAACAGCCCGCAGTCTTGCTGGCGTTCGGCTTCGCGCACCACATGGCGCAGCGTGCGTGCGATGGCCTCACGTTCGGCAACCGACGTCAACCTGGCGGCGCGCACGGCCAACGCGCTGCCGGCCGGGGCGGGCACGCCGACGGCCAGCATGGCGTCGAGCTTGGCCGATCGCACGCGGGCAACGATGCGGGCTCGGATCGACGGAGTGCGGTCCTGCTCGGCGCGGGTATCGCCGGGCGCCTTCGCCGAGTTGATCTGCTCCTCGCGTCCGCCGTTACCGATTTGCTCCTCGCGTCCGCCGTTTCTGATTTGCTCCTCGCGTCCGCCGTTGGAAATTCGGTTGTCACTCATCGCCGCTACCTCGTAGTTTCCTGATATCCCCATCGAGGACATCGTGACCATCTACGACGCTACGCCGGTCATGAGTGACTGGTCAAACTATTTTGATGGTCACGCTGAGGTAGAATGCTGTCATGACGCCGTGGCTCGGCGATGCCGAAACCAAACCCGCTCCGGAGCCGCTCGCGCGCGTCCAGGCGCTGGTCAACACGGTCGAGCTGCCTGACGGCCTCGACCGGCTTGCCGATCCGGCCGACGCCGTGCCGTGGCTTGTCTCCAACGGGCTGCTGAGCGATGGCGCGCGGCTCATGGACACGGACCTCGAGTTGCTCCGCGATGTGCGAGAAGCGTTACGGGCGCTGCTGATTCGCAACGCAGGCGGACCGCCGCCGCCGGAGCGGGCGCTGGCGACGTTGCGTGCCGTGGCTGCGGGCGGTACCGCCAGGGCGGTGCTGGACCCCGACGCCGCCGTGCGGCTGGTGGCCGCGGGCGACAGCGTCCCGGAACGCCTGGTCGAACTGCTGTTGGTGATCCGCGACGCCCAGCGCGACGGCACGTGGCAGCGGCTCAAGGCCTGCGCGAACGACGAGTGCGCGTGGGCGTTCTACGACCGGTCCCGCAACCGCGGAGGCACCTGGTGTGACATGGCCGACTGCGGCAACAAGATGAAGAATCGTGAGTTCCGTGCTCGCAGGCGGGCCAGGAGCGGGGTTTAGGTCGACAGGTGCCAGACCAGCGCGGCCGCCAGCGCTCCGACCCCGTTGAGCGACCAGTGCAGGGCGATCGGCGCGATGAGGCTGCCACTGCGTCGGCGTAGCCAGGTGAACACGAACCCGGCGATGCCGGTGGCGACGACGGCCAGCACCACGCCGGCAACCATGCCGAAGACGCCGCCGCCGAACAGCCGCGTGAAGCCCACGTTTTCGCTGGTCAGGCCGAGCGAACTGGCGATGTGCCACAGACCGAACAGCAGTGACCCCGCCGCCGCGACACCGCGGAATCCCCAGGCCCGGTTCAGCGCACCGTGCAACACACCGCGGAACGCCAGCTCCTCGGGGATCACGGTCTGCAGCGGGATGATGACCATAGACGCGATCAACGCGCCGGAGATGGTCGCGTAGTTGTCGTTCATGAACATCGGCCGGGTCCACGGCAGCAGCGCGCCGACGGCGATCACCGACACCACGAGCGCGACGGCACCCAGGGCATAACCGGCACCGGACTTCCAATGTTCACGACCGAGGCCGAGTTCAGCCCAACCCAGCCCGCGCGCACGCACCAGGGCCAACAGGGCCACGGCGGCCACCGGCACGGTCGCGATGCTGGCCCACGGCGTGGTGAAGTGTGCGATCAGGTTGGTGATCGCCAGCACGACCACGACGATGCCGATGTCGGCGTAAATCCGGAAATGATGCAGTGCCGAGAGCTGGGCCACCAGCGGATGATGGGGATGCGCGGCCACGGCGCTCTGCTCAGACATAACTTGCCCAGTGTAACGAGGCCGCGCAATAACCCAGGTCACTCAGATTTCCACGTCCACTGCGAGATCGCCGGATCGTCCTCGCCGTGCTCGCGGGTGTACCGGCGCGCCGCCAGCCGGGCGTCGACCATCTCCTGTCGTAGGCTCGCGGCGTTGGCGCCCAACCCGTCGACCCGGTCGATCACGTCCATCACCAGGTGGAAGCGGTCGAGGTCGTTGAGCATCACCATGTCGAACGGCGTCGTGGTGGTGCCGCGCTCCTTGAACCCGCGCACGTGCAACTGGTCGTGGTTGGCGTGCCGGTAGGCCAGCCGGTGGATCAGCCACGGGTACCCGTGGTAGGCGAAGATCACGGGCTTGTCCGTGGTGAAGATCGAGTCGAACTCCCGGTCGGACAGCCCGTGCGGATGTTCGGACTCCGGTTGCAGCCGCATGATGTCGACGACGTTGACCACCCGCACCTTCAGATCGGGCAGGCGCCGGCGCAGGATGTCGGCGGCCGCGAGGGTCTCCAGCGTCGGGATGTCTCCGGCACACGCCAGCACCACGTCGGGCTCACCTGTGGTGTTGGAGGCCCACTCCCAGATTCCGAGACCGCGCGTGCAGTGTGCGATGGCCTCATCCATGGTCAGGTAGGTGAGCGCGGGCTGCTTGCCAGCGACGATCACGTTGATGTACTGCCTGCTGCGCAGGCAGTGATCGGCCACCGACAGCAATGTGTTGGCGTCGGGCGGCAGGTAGACGCGGACCACCTCGGGCCGTTTGTTCGCGACGTGGTCGATGAAGCCCGGATCCTGGTGCGACGCACCATTGTGGTCTTGCCGCCACACATGTGAGGTCAGCAGATAGTTGAGCGAGGCGATGGGCCTGCGCCAGGTCAGATGTGAGCTGCTGGACAGCCACTTGGCGTGCTGATTGAGCATCGAATCGACGATGTGCACGAACGCCTCGTAGCAGTTGAACAGGCCGTGGCGTCCGGTCAGCAGGTAGCCCTCGAGCCAGCCCTGGCACAGATGTTCGGAGAGTACCTCCATGACGCGCCCGTCGGGTGCGAGGTTCTCGTCGTCCGGTGACGTCTCGGCCTGCCAGGCTTTGTCGGTGGATTCGAACACCGCTGCGAGCCGGTTGGACGCGGTCTCGTCGGGGCCCATCAAGCGGAACCGGTCGGGGTTGCGCGTGATGACGTCGCGCAGGAAGGTGCCGAGCACCCGGGTGGCTTCCGCGGTCTCGCTGCCGGGCCGCTCGACGGCGACGGCGTAGTCGGTGAAATCTGGGAGGTCGAGGTCACGCAGCAGCAGCCCGCCGTTGGCGTGCGGGTTGGCGCTCATGCGCCGGTTCCCGGCGGGCGCCTGGTCTCGCAGTTCCTGACGCAGCACACCGGTTTCGTCGAAGAGCTCCGCCGGCCGGTAGCTGCGCAACCACTCCTCGAGCTGGGCCAGGTGTTCGGGGTTGGTGCGCGTCTCCGACAACGGCACCTGGTGCGAACGCCACGTGTCTTCGACCTTCTTGCCGTCGACGACGGCAGGCCCCGTCCAGCCCTTGGGGGTGCGCATGATGATCATCGGCCACAGCGGCCGGCCCGGCTCGTCGTCGAGGCGCGCCGCGCGCTGGATCGCCGCGATCTGATCGAACGCCTCGTCCAACGCGGTGGCCAACTGCTGGTGCACGTTTGCCGGATCGTCACCCGCGACCGTGATCGGCCGGTACCCGTAGCCGTAGAACAGCGACTCGAGTTCGTCCTGCGGAATGCGGGCCAACACCGTGGGATTGGCGATCTTGTAGCCGTTGAGGTGCAGGATCGGCAGCACCGCACCGTCGGTGACGGGGTTGAGGAACTTGTTGGAATGCCAGCTTGCGGCCAACGGCCCGGTCTCGGCTTCACCGTCGCCGACGACACACGCGACCACGAGGTCCGGATTGTCGAACGCGGCCCCGTACGCGTGCACCAGCGCGTACCCGAGCTCACCGCCCTCGTGGATCGACCCGGGTGTCTCGGCCGCCACGTGACTCGGAATCCCGCCGGGAAAAGAGAACTGCCGGAACAACTTTCGCATGCCATCGGCGTCCTGGCCGATGCCGGTGTACACCTCGCTGTAGGTGCCCTCGAGGTAGGCGTTGGCGACCAGGCCGGGGCCACCGTGGCCGGGGCCGGTGATGTAGATGACGTTGGCGTCCCGGTCGCGGATGATCCGGTTGAGGTGGGCGTAGATGAGGTTGAGGCCGGGCGTCGTGCCCCAGTGGCCGAGCAGCCGGGGCTTGACGTGTTCGGGCGAGAGCGGTTCGGCCAGCAGCGGATTGTCCAGCAGATAGATCTGACCTACGGACAGGTAGTTGGCGGCGCGCCAGTACGCGTCGAGCTGTTCGAGTTCCTGGTCGGTCAGGGCCGGGGAGAGGTTCGCGTCGCTCATAACTTCCAGGGTGCCGGTTGTGTGTGAACACTGTGGGTCTTTCGGATACCCGAATGACAGCCGGATAACCCAACTCTTCGGGATACCCTGACGGCGTGCTGGGTTTCGCGTTGCCGCAATTCGGACGCTCTGCCGTGGCGAACGCCGCCGAGTTGGCCCGGTTCGCCGCGACCGCAGAACAACTCGGAGCCGGCAGCCTGTGGGTCGGCGACCGGCTGCTCGCAGCGGTGGAGCCCAGCGTCGGGTATGCGGGCGCCGACACGGTCCCCGAGCAGTTCCGCACGAGCCTCGATCCGTTCACCGCGCTCGCGGTGGCCGCCGCGGCGACGGCGTCGGCGCGGTTGGGCGCCAGTGTGTTCGTCGCGCCCTGGTACCCGCCCGTGCAGTTGGCACGCCAGCTCGCGAGCATCGATGCCGTGAGCGGTGGCAGGCTGCTGCCCGGGTTCGGCATCGGCTGGTCGCCCGAGGAGTACGAGGCGGCGGGCGTCCCGTTCGCGCGTCGCGGCGAGCAACTCGACGAGGTTCTCGACGTTCTCGACGCGCTGTGGTCGAGCGGGGGCCCCGTGACGTACAACGGTGAGCGGTGGTCGGTGCCGCCGTCCTGGGTCGAGTTCAAACCGGTACAACGCCCGCGCCCGCCGATCTACCTCGGCGCGTTCACCGCAGCCGGTCTGCAGCGCATCGGACGCCGAGCCGACGGCTGGCTGCCCGCGGTGCTCGTGCCGGGCGGGGTGCGGCCGGACGCTTTGCACCGGCACCGGAGGATCATCGACGACGCAGCCGTGGCGACAGGGCGCGACCCCGCCGCCATCGCGACTCAGGTGCGCGTCAACGTGGCCGCGGGCAGCACCGTCGCCCAGGTCGCCGAGGCGGTACAGGTGCTCGCCGACAACGGATTTCCCGATGCGTTCGTCGACCTCATGTATGTCGGGTCCGACGTCGACGGACTGCTGGGCTGGGTCGAGCGATTGGTGGCGCGGTGAGGTGTCGGGTCCGGCGCCGCCCGTCGTCAAGTCGAGCGGTGTCGACCGGTAGTCGGGGCCTGAGGGGCTTGCCGGCTACCGGACGCTGAGGTCGATCTACCGCTTCGACTAGGTTCGGGCCATGGCACTCGATCCCAGGACACCGGTGTTGGCCGGATACGGCCAGGTCAATCAGCGCGACGAAAGTCCCGATGTGGAGCCGGTCGACCTCATGGCGTCGGCGGCCAGGGCGGCCGCGGATCCCCGCGTGGTCGAAGCGGTCGATTCGGTGCGGGTAGTCAACCTGCTGTCGTGGCACTACCGTGATCCGGGATTGCTGCTCGCACAGCGCATCCGCGCCGACGACGCGAGAACCCGGTACACCGGTGTCGGCGGCAATGTGCCGCAAACCTTGGTCAACGAGGCCTGCCGCGATCTGATGGCCGGGCGCGCCGACGTCGTCCTCATTGCGGGGGCGGAAACCTGGCGCACCCGCACGAGGTTGCGGCGCCGCGGCCTGAGCTCGGACTGGACGCGCCAGGACGATTCGGTGCCGGAGGCCGTCGGCGCGCACGACGGGGTGCCGATGGCCGGAGAGGCGGAGATCCGGATCAAGCTGGACCGCCCCGCCTACGTGTACCCGATGTTCGAACAGGCGCTGCGGATCGCGGCCGGTGAGAAACCCGACGAGCACCGCCGCCGCATCGGTGAGCTGTGGTCTCGGTTCAGCGCGGTCGCGGCGGACAACGGGCACGCCTGGAGCCGGGACCGGCTGAGCGCCGAACAGATCTGGCAACCGGGGCCGGGCAACCGGATGATCAGCTGGCCCTACACCAAGCTGATGAACTCGAACAACATGGTCGATCAGGGCGCGGCGCTGGTCCTCACCACGGTCGAGAAGGCGACGTATCTCCAGATCCCCACCGACCGTTGGATTTTCCCGCACGCCGGTACCGACGCGCATGACACGTATGCGATCGGCGAGCGAGCCGAGTTCTACCGGTCACCGGCGATCCGGATCGGCGGCCGTCGCGTCCTGGAGCTGGCCGGCGTAGGCGCCGACGACATCGAGCTGATCGACGTGTACTCGTGTTTCCCGTCGGCGGTGCAGGTCGCGGCCGCCGAACTCGGTCTGCCGCTTGGCGATCCGAACCGTCCGCTGACCGTCACGGGCGGCCTGACGTTTGCCGGTGGGCCGTGGAACAACTACGTCACGCATTCGATCGCCACGATGGCCGAGCGGTTGGCGGCCGAACCCGGCAGGCGCGGACTGATCACCGCGAACGGGGGCTACCTCACGAAACACAGCTTCGGGGTGTATGGCACCGAGCCACCTGCGCACGAGTTCCGTTGGGAGGACGTGCAACCCGTGGTCGACCAGGAACCCACGAGAACCGCCCTGGTCGAGTGGACCGGCGTCGGGACCGTCGAAACCTGGACCACACCCTTCAACCGGGACGGTGAGCCCGAGAAGGCCTTCCTGGCCGTCCGGACGCCGGACGATGCGCGGACGCTGGTGCGCGTCACCGACGCCGACCAGGTGCGCGCGACCGTGGCCGACGACATCGCGGGCGCCAAGATCCAGGTACACCCGGACGGCACCGCGACGTTGCTGTGACGCGCTACTTGATGGTGTAGCCGCCGTCGATCAGCAGGTCCGCGCCCGTGATCATCTGCGCGGCATCCGAGGCCAAGAACACCGCGGCCGCCGCGATCTCGTTCGGATAGGCGAACCGGCCAGTCGGGATCAGCTGCTTGAGCGCATCACCGCGGGGACCGTCCCAGGCGCGGTGGCCCAGTTCGGTGAGGACCACGGTGGGGGAGATGGTGTTGACCCGGACACCACGGCCACCCCACTCGGCGGCAAGGACTTTCGACACCCCGACGACACCGAATTTCGACGCGCAGTACGCCACGTGCTGGTCGAGCGCGACGGTCGCGGCCTGCGAGGCCATGTTGATGATCGACCCGCCGCCCGAGTCGAGCATGCGTCGTCCCACTGCCTGACACATCAGGAACGTGCCGCGCAGGTTGACCGCGATGGTGGTGTCCCAGTCTGCGAGCGACAGCTCCTCGGCCGGCGCGAGCCGCGCGATGCCCGCGCTGTTGACCAGGATGTCGATCTGGCCGAAGGCCTCGACGACCTCGTCCACAGCCCGGCTCACCGATTCGGGATCGGCCACGTCGCAAGCAAATCCGCGGTTCTCGTCGCCCAGAGCGCGCGCCGCGGCGTCGGCGCCGGACGCGTTGAGGTCGACCGCGGCGATGCGAGCGCCCTTGGCCGCGTAGGCCTCGGCGATGGCCGCGCCGATGCCCGACGCGGCGCCGGTCACCAGTGCAGTCCGGCCGTCCAGGCGGAAGTCGAAATCGACTGCGGGCTGCTCAGTCTGGGTCATCTCTGAGTGAACCTTTCGTGTTGAGGGCTAGTCGAGCACCGCGGCGGCGATATCGACGTCGGTGACCAGGGACGAGACCATGCCGGACCGCAGCACCGCCCGCGTGGCGGCGATCTTCTCGGGGCCGGTGGAGATCGCGATGACCGTCGGGATCGCGCGCAGCGTGGCTTCGTCGATACCCATCCGGCGGTCGTCGAGACCTGCCAGGCGGTTGCCGTCGGCGTCGAGAAGCAGCGCGCAGGACTCGGCGCACACCCCGGCGGCGGCGAGTCGCTCGACCTCCTCGGTGGACAGTGAACCGTAGACCTGCGATGCGCCCTCGAGCCACGCGCCGACGGAAACCAAAGCGCAGCTGACCTTTTTGTGCCGGTCGATGGTCTGTTGGATCTGGTGGTCGCCGACGAGGCTCGCGGCGGTGCGCGCATCCGGCACCACCAGCGGTGCGTACAGCGGCCACGATCGGCCGCCGCTGATCTCGCTGACGCGGCGCGCCAGATCGGCACCGTTGTGCGTGATCGCGCCGGCCATGCCGGTGAGTTGTACGACGTCGCAACGGGGCAACGTGGTGAGGTGGTCGGCGACCCGGGCCAGCGTGCGCCCGCAGTCCACTCCGACCACGTCGCCGTCGCGCAGGATCGACTGCAGCAGTTCGGCCATCGCCTTGGTCACCGCCGCAACTCGCTCGTCGGCTGAATCTGTTGTGCCGTCATGGTTCTCGGATCCGCAGACCACAGCGTAGGCGTGTTCGAGGCCGTAGCGGCGTTGCAGTGCGGTGGAGAGCTCGACATCGACCGAGCCGGGGTTGTGAATCTTGATCTCGACCATGCCCGATTCGAGTGCCTCGTCGAGCATCCGCGCGACCTTGAAGCGCGAGATGCCGAACTCCTCGGCGATCTGGACCCGGGTGCGTCCCTCGAGGTAGTAGCGGCGCGCGATCACCGCCCGCTGGAACAGCTCATCTGGGCCCATGCGGTGTCTCCTTTCCGCCGCGGTCGTCGTTCACCGCGACGTCCGCGCACATATGTGCAACCACATTGACATATGAGCATAGAGCATTGCATGATCCACATCACAACCAATCATATGAGTGGCTTTTCGGACAGATGAGCGACCAGGGACTGTGGAGGCAGATCACGTATGCGGACCGACGACACCGAACTGGCAGCTCTGGCCGGCGCGGTGTTGTCTCGAGAATCCGCCGCGGTGGCCGCGCTGAGCGGCAGCGTCGAGGCTGACGTCGTCGACATCGCCCGGCGCCTGCTGACCCTGGCAGGCAAGGTCGTCACGACAGGTTCGGGGACGTCCGGGATCATGGCTGAGCGCCTGGCGCATCTGCTGTCGGTGTGCGGCACGCCCGCGGTCTATCTGCCGTCGATGGACGCGCTGCACGGCGGAATGGGCGCGATCACAGAGAACGATCTGGTACTGGCGTTTTCCAAGACCGGGCAGTCCGGTGAGCTCACGCGGTTGGCCGAACGGCTTGCGGCCCGCGGGGTTTCGGTCGTCGCCGTCACCGAGAGTCCCGACTCGCCGTTCGCGTCCGCGGCACGCACCGTGGTCGCGTTGCCGCCGACCCCTGCCGATGCCGACCCCGGCGACATGATCGCCATGGCCAGCACCTTGGCCGTCGGCGCATGGGGCGATGCCCTGGCGGTGGTGACGATGGCGCTGCGCGGGCACACCCTGCGCGATGTGGTCGACAGCCACCCGGCGGGCGGCGTCGGGGCCCGCGGCGAGACTGTCGGCGACGTACCGGTGGTCGGCCGATGACGGAATCGGCTGTCCTCGGGGTGGATTCGTCCACCCAGTCGTGCAAGGTCGAGATCCGCGAACTCACCACCGGCCGGCTGCTGGGTTCGGGGTCGGCCGCGCACCCGCCGGCCTTCCCACCGAGCAGCGAACAACATCCGGACGCCTGGGTCGAGGCGCTCGTCTCGGCGATCCGCGCCGCACTCGGCAACTGTGCCGAGCAGCCCGCGATCCGCGCGGTCTCGGTGGCCGCGCAATGCCACGGGCTGGTGCTGCTCGATGATGACGGAAACCCGTTGCGCGCAGCCAAACTGTGGAATGACACCACCGGAGCGCCCAATCTGGCCGTACTGGTCGAGCGCATCGGGGCCCACAACTGGGTCCGCTGCATCGGATCGCTGCCCACCGCCGCGTTCACGATCGCCAAACTCGCGTGGCTGGCCGAACACGAACCGGCTGTGCTGGACCGTGCGGCGACGATGCTGCTGCCGCACGACTACCTGACGTACTGGCTCACCGGGGCGCGCGTCACCGACCGGTCCGACGCGTCGGGCACCGGGTATTTCAACGCCGTGACCGGTGAATGGATCGCCGACTATCTCGAAGCGGCCGCGGGCGTCAGGGACTGGGGCGCGATGCTGCCGACCGTGCTCGGCCCCTGTGAGCCCGCCGGCGCACTGCGTGCCCACGCCGCGGAGCTTCTCGGGCTGCCCGAAGGGGTGCCGGTGGCCCCAGGAGGGGGCGATCAGCACGCAGCCTATCTGGGCCTCGGCTTGGGTGACGGCGACCAGTACATCGGTATCGGTACGTCGGGTGTGGTCGCAACATCCTCGCGCACACCGGTTTTCGACCCGACCGGCATGGTCGACGGCGTCGCCGACCTGACCGGAGGCTACCTGCCGCTGGTGAGCACGCTCAATGCCGCCCGGGTGGGCGATCTGGCGGCCCGTCTGCTCGGCACCGACCTGGCGGGGCTCGCCGAGCTCGCACTCGCCGCGGGCGACACGCAGGGCCCGGTGCTCGTGCCGTTCCTGGACGGCGAACGCAAGCCGGACCGGCCCGCGGCCCGCGGCATGTTCGCCGACCTCACGTCGCACACCACGCGTGAAGAACTGGCCCGAGCGTTCGTCGAGGGACCGCTGCTGTCGCTGATGAGCGCACGGGACAGCCTGCGCGCCGGCGGAGTCGGCCTCGACGGAGCCGCCGTGGTGGTCGGCGGTGGTGCCCGCTCGACCGCGACACTGCAACTCCTGGCGGACCTGCTCGACGACGAGGTGACGGTGCTCGACGCCGACGAGGCCACGGCGCGCGGTGCCTGCGTGCAGGCCGCCGCGGTGGCAGGGCGCATGGACGTCGCGGGACTGGTCGATCTGGCCAAGCGGTGGCAACCCGGCGTGCGCCACAGCATCGCGCCGCGGCGTAGCGCCCGTGACCTCAACCGATTACGTTCCCGCTGGGCCGAACTGGCGGCCTCGCCGCTGCTCGACACGCAGGAGCGGTCATGATCGCGCGCTGGCACCAGGATTACCCCGGCCAGCTGGCCGGCTCGGTGTACGCTGCACCGGCCGACACCCGAACCCGATTGGCCGGCGCCCTCGCCGACGCCGGACTCGCGGTCCACGTCGACGTGATGGCCGACGACGAAGGGTTGCCCACCGGCGTGACCCTCGCGGAGCTGCGCGACATCGCCGGTCGCGTCGAGCGGTCGCAACTCGAAGTCCACCTGATCGGCGGCGTCGACTTCGTCGAACGCACCTTGACCGACGTGCTGGCACTACGCCCGGCGCGCGTCTACGTGCCGTGGGCGGCGTTCAGCGAGGAGCGGGCCGCGGCGATCCGCGCGGCGGATGCCGGTGCGTGGATCGCGGTCTGGCAGGACTGGCCCGGATGGCGCAGCGGTGAGGCGCCGCCCTGGCCCGCGGTGCCGGACGGTGCGTTGGTGATGCTGATCGAGCCGGGCAGCAGTGACCCCTGCCGGACCGAACGGCTTGACATCGCCGCGTCGTGTGCGGTCTGGACACCGGTGATCGTCGACGGAGGCATCACCGAAGACATTGCGCCGCTGTGTATCAAAGCCGGCGTCCAAGCCATGGTCGTCGGGCGGGCCCTGCTCGCCGGCGCCGGGACGAGCGAAAGGAATCTGACATGACCGGAACATCCGGCACGATGCGGGCCAGCGTGATGACCGGCGTGGGCACGCTGGTCATCGAGGACCGGCCGGTGCCCACGCCCGGACCACACGAGGTGCTCGTCGAGGTCGCGGCGGTCGGCGTGTGCGGTTCGGATGTGCACTACTACCGGCACGGGCGCATCGGCGATTTCGTCGTCGAGGAACCCATGATCCTCGGCCACGAACTGTCAGGGCGCATCGCCGCAGTCGGCGAGGGGGTGGATCCGGCTCGCGTGGGTCAGCGCGTCGCGGTCGAGCCGCAGCACGCGTGCCGCAGGTGCAAGCAGTGCAAGGCAGGGCGCTACAACCTGTGCCCCGAGATGAAGTTCTACGCCACCCCGCCGGTGGACGGCGCGTTCTGCCGTTACGTCACGATCGACGACGACATGGCCCATCCGGTGCCGGATTCGATGTCGGACGACGCCGCCGCGCTGCTCGAACCGCTCTCGGTGGCCATCACCACCATGCGCAAGGCCGGCATCGTCCCGGGATCGTCGATCCTGATCGCGGGCGCCGGGCCCATCGGCGTGATCTGCGCGCAGACAGCCCGCGCGTTCGGCGCGTCCCGCATCGTGGTGTCCGACCTGGTGGCCTCGCGCCGCGAACGCGCACTGAAGTTCGGCGCCACCGAAGTGCTGGACCCCGCGAAAGATGATGTGGCCGCATTGGATCCGAAGGTCGACGCGTTCGTCGACGCAAGCGGTGCCGCCCCGGCCGTCGTCAGCGGGATCAAGGCGGTCGGGCCTGCCGGCAAGGTGGTGCTGGTCGGCATGGGCGCCGACGAGGTGACCCTGCCCGTCGGCTACATCCAGAACTGGGAGATCACCGTCACCGGCGTGTTCCGCTACACCGACACCTGGCCCGCGGCAATCCATCTGGTGACGTCGGGCGCCGTCGACCTCGACGCGCTGGTCACCGGCCGCTATGACCTCGAACACGTCGCCGAAGCCCTCGACAGCGACACCGACCCCGCCAGCCTCAAGTCGATTGTGAACCCTTCATGACCTTGTCGAATCCTTTCGATCTCACGGGCCGCACCGCGCTGGTGACCGGTGGCAACCAAGGCCTCGGCCGCGCGTTCGCGTTCGGCCTGGCCGAAGCCGGCGCGCAGGTCGCCATCGCCGGGCGCAGCGCCGAGCGCAACGAGAAGGTCGTCGCCGAAGCGGCGACCGCCGGCCATACCTTCCATCCCATCGCGGTCGACATCACCAAGGCCGACGATGTCACGCGGATGACGGCCGAGGCCATCGACGCGCTCGGCCACATCGACATCCTGGTGAACAACGCAGGGACGTGCTACCACGCCGAATCCTGGGATGTCACCGAACAGCAGTGGGACGACGTCTTCGACCTCAATGTCAAAGCGCTGTGGGCGTGTTCACTCGCGGTGGGCGCCCACATGCGGGAACGGGGCAGCGGTTCGGTGGTCAACATCGGCTCGATGTCAGGCCTGATCGTCAACCGTCCGCAAATGCAACCGGCCTACAACGCATCGAAGGCCGCGGTCCACCACCTGACGAAATCGCTTGCCGCCGAATGGGCCCCGCTCGGTATCCGGGTGAACGCGCTGGCACCGGGCTACGTCAAGACCGAGATGGCGCCCGTCGACCGGCCGGAGTTCAAGCGGCACTGGATCGATGACACGCCTCAACTCCGGTACGCGCTGCCCGAGGAGATCGCGCCGAGCGTGGTGTTCCTGGCCAGTGACGCCGCGTCGTTCATCACGGGCTCGGTCCTCGTGGCCGACGGAGGGTACACCGCATGGTAGGGACCGGTATCAACAGAAGAGTCGTCGTCAACACGATCGATGACATCGACATCGAGACCGTCGGAGAGCCCGAGCCCGCCGCGGGTGAGGCACGCGTGCGCACGACCGTGGTCGGCATCTGCGGCTCCGACCTGCACGCCGCGTGTGGCCGCCATCCGTTCATCGACCTGCCGTACCGTCCGGGGCACGAAGCGGTCGGCGTGGTGGACGCGGTCGGCGCGGGCGTCGACGAATCCTGGCTGGGCCGGCGCGTGACCATCGAGCCGAACCTGGCGTGCGGGCAGTGCACGCAGTGCCGTGCGGGGCGGTACAACATCTGCCGCGAACTGCTGGTGTTCGGCTGCCAAACCGCAGGCGCACTGGCCGATTCGTTCACGATCGCCGAGGATCGGCTGGTCGCGCTCGACGATGGACTGGACGACCGGCATGCCATCCTCATCGAACCCTTGGCCACGCCGGTGCACACCGTGCGGCGCGCCGCGGAGGTGGTCGGGGATCTGGCCGGCCGGCCCGTCGTGGTGATCGGAGCGGGCCCCATCGGCCTGTTCACACTGCTGGCCGCGCGTCACGCCGGGGCCCGGGTCGTGGTGGCCGATCTGCTCGAGTCCAAGCGGGCCAGAGCCGAACGGCTCGGTGCGGTGGGCACATTCGACCCGACGGCCCCCGACGCTGTCGAGACCGCGCTCGGCCTGCTCGGTGGCCCGGCAGCCGTCGTGATCGACTGCGTGTCCCGGGAGAGCTCGGTGGCTCAGGCGGTCGACCTGGTCGACAAGGGCGGCGCGGTGATGATCGTCGGCGTCGCCGAAGGCGCGACCCCGGTGCCGCTCGGACTCATCCAGGACCGCGAGCTGGCCCTCATCGGCAACCTCATGTATGTCCGGGAAGACTTCCTGGCGGCCGTCGATTTGCTGGCCTCCGGCGCGGTCCCGGTCGACGAGATCATCAGCGCCGAATTCGGATTCGAGGACGCTGCGGCGGCGTTCACCGCATCGGCGGACGCCGAGAACGTCAAGGTTCTGGTCACGGTTGGGAGCTCCGCATGAGCCAGGCACTGCTGGAATGCACTGACATCGAGAAGAGTTTCGGCGGCGTGCCGGTGCTCAAGGGCATCACGCTCGAGCTCGAGCCGGGCACCGTGACCGCGCTGGCCGGTGAGAACGGTGCAGGCAAGTCGACGCTGATGAAGATCGTGTCGGGTCAGTACAGCGCCGACCACGGCACCGTCGCCGTGCAGGGGAATCACCTGGCGTCGGGCAACACCCGCGACGCCGTCAAACACGGCGTGGCGATCGTGCCGCAGGAGCTGGCGTCGATCGAGGACATGACGGTGTACGAGAACCTGTTCGTGGGGCGCGAACTCAAGCGCGGGCCGTTCCTCAACCGCCGCGCGATGATCGCAGAGGCCAAGGAAACCCTGGCGGTCTTCGACGTCGCGATCAACCCGACGGCCCGCATGGGCAGCCTGCCGGTCGGGCTGCGCCAGATCGTCGAGATCGTCAAGGCCGCACGCACCGGTGCCCAGGTGGTGATGCTCGACGAGCCGACATCGGCCATCTCCGAACGCGAGGTCGAAGGTCTGTACAAGATCGTGCGGCAGTTGCGCGACCGCGGTGTGGCGATGGTGTACACAACCCACAAGATGGCCGAGATCCGGGCCATCGCCGACCGCGTCGTCGTGCTGCGCGACGGCGGGCTGATCCTGGATCGCCCCATCGCCGACGTATCCGACGACGACATCGTGACGGCCATGATCGGCCGTGAACTCGAAGCGCTCTTCCCCGATCGGCCCGAACCCGGCAGCGAAACCGTGCTCGAAGTGCGCGACCTGCACGTCGAAGGTGCCTCGGGACCAGTGTCTTTCAGTGTCAAGGCCGGCGAGATCCTCGGCCTGGCAGGCCTGGTCGGCGCCGGACGCACCGAATTGCTGGAGGCGATCTTCGGGGCCAGGCACACCAGCGCCGGTGAGATCGTGGTGCGCGGCAGAGCGGTGAAACGCAACCATCCCGCGGCCGCGATCACGGCCGGCATGGCGATGGTGCCCGAGGACCGCAAGCTGTCCGGCGCGGTGCTCTCCATGAGTGTGCTGGACAACGGAACCCTGCCGCGGCTGGCGTCGTTCAGTGTGGCCGGCTGGCTGCGCGGCAAGGCCCGCACCAAGGCGGTCTCGGACGTGATGTCGTCGGTTCGGTTGCGCAGCAGGGGACTCGGCCAGGAAGTGGGCACGCTGTCGGGCGGCAACCAGCAGAAGGTCGTGCTGGCGCGCTGGTTGACCGGCGATGTCAACGTGCTGCTGCTCGACGAGCCGACGCGCGGTGTCGACGTCGGCGCCCGCAGTGAGATCTACCGCATCATCACCGAATTCGCGGCGCAAGGCATGGCCGTGGTGATGGCGTCGTCGGACATGCCCGAAGTCGTCGGCCTTTCGCACCGGGCGTTCGTCATGCGGGGCGGCGCGCTCGTCGGCGAACTCGACCGGGACGCCCTGGACCATCCCGAGGTTCAGGAGTCGGTGTTCCGGCTGGCCACGGCGTTGGATGCCCGGCCCGAATCGGGAAGCGACCAGGAAAGCCAGGAGGCGTAATCGTGTCAACAGAACTCAAACCCGACGGCGCGGCGCCGGATTCGTCCGGCGCAGCCACGGTCGCGTCGCCGACGACGGGCGAGCCCGTACGGCTGTTCTCCCGCGAGTGGCTCGGCGGCATCGCCGTGCGCTACTCCATGGTGATCGTGATGCTGCTGGTCATCGCGTACTTCAGTTACCGCAGTGCGCGTTTCGCCACTCCGGACAACCTCATCACGATCCTGGTCGCGGCGGCACCGTTCGCGCTGATCGCACTGGGCCAGACATTGGTGATCCTCACGGGCGGCATCGACCTTTCAGTGGGCAGCGTGATCGCGGTGTCGGCGATGGCGGGCGCCGCCACCGCCAAGGCCAATCCCGGCCAGGTGTGGATGACGGTGCTGGTGGCCATGCTCGTGGGGCTGGCCGTGGGCTGCATCAACGGATTCCTGGTGTCGCGCATCAACGTTCCCCCGTTCATCGCGACGTTGGGCACGCTCACGGCGGGTTCGGGTATGGCGTATGTGATCGGTGGAGGCGCGCCGATCAACGGGCTGCCTGCGGAATTCGGTTCGATCGCCAACACCAAGATCCTGGGCCTGCAGATCCCGGTGCTGCTGATGATCGTCGGCATCATCGCGCTGGCCGTCATCATGAAGCGCACCACCTACGGCATGCGCGTGTACGCGGTCGGCGGCAACCGCAACGCGGCCGAGATCGCCGGTATCAACGCCAAGAACGTGTTGTTCAGCGTGTACGCGTTCTCCGGGCTCTTGGCCGGCCTGTCCGGGGTGATGCTGGCCTCCCGCGTCATCTCGGGACCGCCGAACCTGGGGCAGGGCTACGAGCTCGACGCCATCGCGGCAGTCGTGATCGGCGGCGCGAGCCTGATGGGCGGGCGCGGCACGATCTGGGGGACAGCGTTGGGCCTGCTGATGATTCAGACGCTCAACAACGGCCTGGACATCCTCGTGGTGCCGGCCTACTGGCAGGACGTCATCAAGGGCGTGCTGATCGTGGCCGCCGTCGCCGTCGACGTGTGGTCGTCGCGGCGCAGGACTTGACGACACGAACGTGACTGCACCGCAACCACAACACCAACGAAAGAGAAGGCACATGAGACTGGGAACAACGGTGTTCGCGATCGCCTCGGCGGCAGCCGTCGGCCTCGGGCTGACGGCGTGCGGGGCGGGTGACCCCAACGCCAACAAGGACACCACGCGCATCGGCGTATCGGTGTACGACATGAGTTCGTTCATCACCGCGGGCAAGGAGGGCATGGAGGCCTACGCCAAGGACAACAACATCGAATTGGTGTGGAACTCAGCCAATCTCGATGTGTCCACGCAGGCCAACCAGGTCGACTCGCTGATCAACCAGGGCGTGGACGCCATCATCGTGGTTCCGGTGCAGGCGGATTCGCTCGGGCCGCAGGTCGCCTCCGCCAAGGCGAAGGGCATCCCGCTCGTTCCCGTCAACGCCGCGCTCGACAGCAAGGACATCGCGGGTAACGTCCAGCCCGACGATGTGGCCGCGGGTGCGCAGGAGATGCAGATGATGGCCGACAAGCTGGGCGGCAAGGGCAACATCGTGATCCTGCAGGGCCCGCTCGGCCAGTCCGGTGAACTCGACCGCAGCAAGGGCATCGAGCAGACCCTGGCCAAGTACCCCGACATCAAGGTGCTGGCCAAGGACACCGCGAACTGGAAGCGCGACGAGGCCGTCAACAAGATGAAGAACTGGATCTCGGGCTTCGGGCCGCAGATCAACGGCGTGGTCGCCCAGAACGACGACATGGGGCTCGGCGCGCTGCAGGCGCTCAAGGAATCGGGCCGCAACGGCGTGCCGATCGTGGGCATCGACGGTATCGAGGACGGCCTCAACGCCGTCAAGAGCGGTGAATTCATCGGCACCTCACTGCAGAACGGCACCGTGGAACTGTCGGCGGGCCTCGCGGTGGCCAATGCGCTCGCGAAGGGCGAGAAGGTCAACACCGATCCCGTGTACATCATGCCCGCCATCACCAAGGAAAACGTCGACGTCGCGATCGAGCACGTGGTCACCGAGCGGCAGAAGTTCCTCGACGGATTGTCCGAGCTGACCAAGAAGAACCTCGAAACCGGCGACATCGCCTACGAGGGCATCCCCGGCCAGAAGCAGCCCTAACCGTCCCCGGCGAGCAGACGTGTAAGTACCCCGGAAAGCGCGTTCCCGGGTACCTACGCGTCTGCTCGCCATGAAAACGAAAGAAGCACATGAGACTACTGACCAAGGTCGCCGCGATCACCGCGGCGGGCGCACTGGGGTTCGGCATGACCGCGTGCGGCGCCGGTGATCCCAACGCCAACAGCGACACCTCCCGCATCGGGGTCACGGTGTACGACATGAGTTCGTTCATCACCGCGGGCAAGGAGGGCATGGAGGCCTACGCCAAGGCCAACAACATCGAGCTGGTGTGGAACTCGGCCAACAACGACGTGTCGACCCAGGCCAGCCAGGTCGACTCGTTGATCAACCAGGGTGTGGACGCCATCATCGTGGTTCCGGTGCAGGCGGATTCGCTCGGTCCGCAGGTCGCGTCGGCCAAGTCCAAGAACATCCCGCTGCTCGCGGTCAACGCCGAACTGGAGAGCACCGAGCTGGCGGGTAACGTCCAACCGGACGACGTCGCCGCGGGTGCGCAGGAAATGCAGATGATGGCCGACAAGCTGGGCGGCAAGGGCAACATCGTGATCCTGCAGGGCCCGCTCGGTGGTTCCGGAGAGATCAACCGCGGCAAGGGTATCGACCAGGTGCTCGCGAAGTACCCGGGCATCAAGGTGCTGGCCAAGGACACCGCGAACTGGAAGCGCGACGAGGCCGTCAACAAGATGAAGAACTGGATCTCCAGCTTCGGCAATCAGATCGACGGCGTGGTGTCGCAGAACGACGACATGGGTCTGGGTGCGCTGCAGGCGCTCAAGGAGGCGGGCCGGGCCGGCGTCCCGATCGTCGGGATCGACGGTATCGAGGACGGCCTCAACGCCGTCAAGAGCGGCGAATTCATCGGCACCTCACTGCAGAACGGCACGGTCGAACTGTCGGCGGGCCTCGCGGTGGCCAACGCCCTGGTCAAGGGTGAGCAGGTCGACACCGATCCGGTGTATGTCATGCCCGCCATCACCAAGGACAACGTCGACGTGGCGCTGGCTCACGTGGTCACCGACCGGCAGAAGTTCCTCGACGGGCTGGTCGAGCTGACCAATCAGAACCTCAAGACCGGCGACATCGCCTACGAGGGCATCCCGGGGCAGAAACAGCCCTGAGCCTTCGCCGCACGGACGACTGTGGGCCTCCTGCACGCTTTTTCGAAGATTCGCGTGCACGAGGCCCACACTCGTGTCCGGTGATCCCTAGCGCGCGGCGAGCTCCCGCTGCGCCAGTTGGAGCACCTCGTCGGTGGTCGGCGGGCTCGGCGGATGATACGACAGGCACCACGGCGTCTTGACCTTGTGAAAGGCGTTGCCCTCCAAGGCCAGATAGAAGTCGCCCGACCGTAGCTTGCTGATGTCGGGCACCAACCCGCCCTTGACCCGCGCCATCTCCCTGGCCACCGCGAT
Source organism: Mycolicibacterium mageritense (assembly GCF_010727475.1). Taxonomy (NCBI): domain Bacteria; kingdom Bacillati; phylum Actinomycetota; class Actinomycetes; order Mycobacteriales; family Mycobacteriaceae; genus Mycobacterium; species Mycolicibacterium mageritense. The sequence goes on along the minus strand of NZ_AP022567.1, from coordinate 6,772,585 downwards.
CTGGGTGGGGGAGTTCAGCAGACCGTAGAACTGTGTGGTGGCGTTGCCGGGGATGTGATTGTGCAGGCCGCGCGGCGCCTGGGTCGCGAAGACCAGGCCCAGCCCGTACTTGCGGGCCTGTGACGACAACGCCAGCGTGCTGTGCGTGCAGGCCGTGGTGTGGGTCGACGGCGCGAAGTTCTGTGCCTCGTCCATCACCAGCAGCCCGCCGAGCGGCCGGTCGCCCGCGGGATTGCGTTTGATCCAGGCGAACAACGCCATCTGCAACTGGTTGACGAAGCCCTCGCGCTGCTGCTCGTTGGTCAGCCCGACCATGCTGATCACCGAAACCCTTGCGCGATAACCGGGGGACGGGGTCAGCAGCGCACCCGGATCCGCCGCGGCGCCCGCGCCACCGAACAGCGGGTCGTTGACGATCGCGGCGCGCAGGTTCTGCCCGAGTTCGGCCGCCAGGGCGTTGGCCCCGGTCAACCCGCTGACGTCGGGCGGCAGGTCGGCGAGCAGGTCGATGAATCCGCTCAAGGTGACCGACCGGTGCCTGCCGTAGTACCGCAGCGCCTCGCGCAGCACCGCGCGGGATCGATTGGCCTTGGCGGTGTTTCCGGAGATCAGGGCTCGCGGCTCGAGCGCGGCCACCGCGGATTCGACGGCATCGGAGAACTCGTCGTCATCGTCGATGACGCTCGCGAAGTCCGGCAGCGGCTGGAAGGACAGGGGCCGGCCCGTCGACCGGCGCGGCGTCCACACCACCACTTCGGTGTTGGTGAAGTAGTCGTCGGCACGCTCGTCGTCGGCGGGATTCCAGCCGGGTGGTGATTCTGGCCACGGGCTGCCCAGCCGGGACAGATCGTTGTTGGGGTCCAACACGATCGACGACACGCCGCGCAGCGCACACTCTTCGACGAGCCGACGGATCAGCACGGTCTTGCCCGAGCCCGAGCCGGCGAATATCGCGGTGTGCTTGCGCAGCGCGGCCAGGTCGACCGATATGGGCTTGCGCCCCACGACATCGACTCCGAGCGTCACCGCCGTGGGGGAGTGCTCGAACGCTTCGACGGGTTCCGCGACCGGCAGCTCGGCCGGCTCCGGGGCCTGGGCCGCGGGCAGCGGCTCCGGGGCGTCACCCGCCTCGTCGCCGAGCGCCGAGCGCAGCACCGTGATGCCGTGCGCCGGGCGGCGCGTGCGGAGCCACTCGGGCAGGTCCGCGTGATTGTCGTCGATCAGGTCGCGCAGCGCCGTCATGGTGCGCAAGTCGTCGTCGCTCAGCGGCAGCACCTGTCCACCGGCGGCTTCGAACTCGTCGAGCAGGGCCGCGGTCTTGGCGCCGCTGGGCCAGCGGGAGTTGCGCAGCAGGAACAGCTGTCGCCGCTGCGGGTTGAAACCCGTTGCCTCCAAAGCTTTCCGGATCCGGTTCTGGACCGCGACGGCATTTCCCGAGGCGATCGCCCGGAACGCCCAGTGCCGCTCGTCGTCGGTGGCCGCGTCGAGCGTCTGGCGTAGCCGCGCGTGCAGCACCACGCGCGAACCGGGTGGCGGGTCGGGCCGGAAGGATTGCTCGGATTCACCGCGTTCGGTGATCCAGGCCTCCAGCGCGGCCGACAGCAGGCCCGGCATCGTGGTGTCCTCGCCGTCGGGATCCAGCGCGGCCAGTGTCACGGCCCGGCGCCGGTATTCGGCGAACCTGCGGTCGAGTTCACCGGTGTCACCACGCGGGGAGTCCTCGGAGACCTCGTCGTGAGTTTCGGCCACCTCGCCGGTGAGCCGCGCGAGCTCCTCGACGGTGTCGCGTTCGAGGCAGCGGCGGACGTGGGCGTCGGCCCGCTTGAGCAGCTGGCGCGGTGTGTACTGCGTGGCCTCGTCGAACGCCGCGGGCAGGATGGGCCAGCTCGGATACGGCGCGGTGAAGCCGACGGCCCGGTAGCTCGCGGTGAACCGGCGTTCCAGGATCGCGCGGCCGATGTCGGGAGTCGGCAGCCCTTGCAGCAGCGCGGTGGTGCGGAACCGGTCCTGCACGGTCGCGGTCGCCCGCTCCTGGATGGCCTCCCACGCAGCGGGCAGGCAGGCGACCACGCCCACCGTGCGGCGCATGGTCTGGCGGATCGACATCAGGCCGTGTGCGACGTGTTCCAGGTCGTGGTTGCCCGGCGCCGCAGTATCGCCGGCCCGGTCGCTGTCGGTGCGGTCGGACGACTGCGCGAGCAGCGTGTCGATCTGGTCGAGCGCCAGCACCGACGGCCCGGCCAGCGCGATGAGCCGGGAGATGTCGCGCACCGATTCCTGCGGGCTCAGGCTCGGCGCGGGCAATCCCCACGCGTTGCGCTCGTCGCGGTCGGCGTCGTCGGTGGCACTCGCGGTGAGGAACGCCTCGCCGATGTCCTGCAGTTCGAGATCCATCGCGGCCAGCAGCACCAGGGCCCGCAACGTGTGATGCGCACGCCGCACGGTCTCGCGGCGCGCCTTGTGCAGCGCGTTGACGAAGTCGCTGAGGATTTCGGGCGTGATCTCGTCGTCACCGATCACCGCGCGGCGGTTGGCCCGTGAGATGTGGGCGACCGACGACAGCTCCCACAACAGATCCTTGAGCTGGGTCTCGCGTTCCGCGCCGGGCCGGCCGAGGCTTTCGAGGATGCCCGCGCGTGCGGACTGCCAGAAGCTGGTGGCGTCGAGCAGTTCGACGAGGAAGAAGAAGCCGCCCGAGGTCTGCACCTGCTCACGCACCTGGCCGAGCAGATGCGTCTTGCCCGAACCGGCGGGCCCGCGCACCACGACGCCGAGCGGGCTCGAATCGGGTTCGCGTTCGGCATCGCCGAAGGCGGCGAGCACGTCGGCGATCGGCCGTTCGTGCAGACCGCTGACGTGCAGCGCACCTTGCGAATGCCACAGGTCATCGGCCGTCGGCGCCCAGGTCAGTCGCAGCGCGCTGAGCGCTTCTCGCTGTTGCAATTCCATCAGGACTCGATCGCGATCAGGTGTTTGTTCTGGTCGCCGATTTCCACGGCGGCTGCCCGGTCGGCGTCGGTGAGCACTTTCTGATTCTCCTCGGGGATCAGGCTGACCCCTGGCTGGCGGTACAGGTTGACCAGTGCGGCGTCGACTTCGGCGCGGGCCAGGCCGGGCACTTCGTCGCGCAACCGGGCCAGGCCCACCCAGCCGCCGGGTTTCGCACTCAGGCGGTGGTAGGCCGCGCGGACCTGGTCCTCGGGAGCGGACTCGGCGGCGGTGGCCGGGCCGGGTGGCAGGAACACGTCGGCCGGCACCAGGTCGGCGCGGTCGAAATGCCGCCGCAACGCCTTCAGCAGTGTGTAGAGCGCCTTGCCCTGCCCGGTGGTTCGCGGCGGCGTCGGGGCGCCGAACAGCTCGCGACACACGGCCCAACCCGAATCGGTCAGTTCGTGCACGAGCGGGCGGCCAGGCGTCGTCTCGACCAGACCCAACCGGTTGAGCCGGTCGCGGCCCGGTTTGTCGAGCTTGGGGCCGAGCCGCTCGAGTTCGGGATTGGGCACAGGCCGGGATTCGGCCATCAACACCAGCAGTACCGCCTGCTCAGTGCCGGTCAACTCGTCGGGCGTGACGCTCACCGAGGCTCAACCTTTCTGCCGCAGTCGGTTCGACCGCACATCAGCGCGGCGCGCCCGGACACCCTGGCGCACCCTGCACGTTACAGCGGCGCGGTGACGGCGACCGTTACGCCAGTGGCTGTTCTGGGTCGGCGAGACGCTGCGGATCCACCGGCCGCTGCGCCCGGATCAGCGCCTTGACGTCATCGAGGACGTCCCACACGTTGACGTTCATCCCGGCCAGCACGCGGTTGTCCTCGGCCAGCCAGAATGCCACGAACTCGCGCTTGGCGGTGTTGCCGCGGAACACCACCTGCGCGTACTCCGGGGCGTGTCCGACGTACTCCATGCCGAGGTCGTACTGGTCGGTGAAGAAGTAGGGCAGCTCGTCGTACTCGGCGCTGCGACCGAGCATTCCGGCCACTGCCGCGGCAGGCTGCTTGAGCGCGTTGGCCCAGTGCTCGGTGCGGATGGCGGTGCCGAACAGCGGGTTGTGCGCCGTGGCGATGTCGCCCACGGCGTAGATGTCGGGGTCACTGGTGCGCAGGGATGCGTCGACCGCGATGCCGCCGCCCGCGAGCTCGAGCCCGGCCTGCTCGGCCAGTTCGATGTTCGGTTTCGCACCGACGGCGATCAGCACGGCATCTGAGGGCACGGTCGAGCCGTCACCCAGGCGCAGCCCCGTGGCCTTGCCGTCGGTGACCGTGATCTCCTCGACCGACTGGCCGAGCCGAAGATCGACTCCGTGTTCGCGGTGCAGCTCGGCGAACACCTCGCCGACCTCGGCGCCCAGCGCGGCCAGCAACGGCATGCGGGCGGCTTCCACGACGGTGACGGCGACACCGCGCTGGCGGGCCGATGCGGCCACTTCGAGCCCGATCCACCCCGCGCCGACGATCACCAGCGTCGCGCCCTCGTTCAGCACCGAGTTGAGCTCCCCGGCATCATCGATGGTGCGCAGGTAGTGGACGCCGTCCGCGTCGGAGCCGGGGATGGGCGGGCGGCGCGACGCCGACCCGGTGGCCAGCAGCAGCTTGTCGTAGCGCTCGGTGCTGCCGTCGGGCAGCGTCACGGTGTGATCGCCCGGAATTATCGCGGTGACCTCGGTGCCCAAGCGCAGGTCGACGTGGTGATCGCGGTACCAGGCCGCGGCATCGACGGTGAAGTCATCGAGGGATTTCTTGCCTGCCAGATATTCCTTGGACAGTGGCGGCCGTTCGTAGGGCAGGTGCTCCTCGGCGCCGAACAACACAACACGACCATCAAAGTCGTTGTCCCGCAATGCTTCAGCGGCCTTCGCTCCGGCAAGTCCGCCGCCGATGATGACGATTGAAGACGATTCGGTCATGCCACATCAGCGTACTCCCGCCGCGAGCAGCCGCTTGAGGGTTCGCGCATTGCGCACCGCGTGACCGCCGAGATCGTTGTTGAAGTACACGACGACGCGGTGCCCGTCGTCGTCCCAGCGGCTGATCCGCTCCGCCCACTGTCGCAGCTGGTCGTCGGGATAGGAGCCGGCGTACATCGTGGCCTCGGCGGGTCCGTGCAGCCGGACATAGACCAGTTCCGCGGTTGCCTGCGGCTCACACGGCAGGCCGGGGCCGCTCATCACGACGTAGGCCGCGTGGTGGTGACGCAGCAACCGGAAGACGTCGGGCACGTGCCAGGACGGGTGGCGCAGTTCGATCGCGGCAGGTATGCGCCGCGGCAGTTGCGACAGGAAATCCGCGAGCAGGTCGTCGTCGCGTTCGAGCGCCGGATGGGTTTGCACCAGCAGGGCTTCGGCGCGGTCGCCCAGCGCTGTCCAGCAGCGGTCGAACCGCTCGATCCACGGCTTGGGCGAGCGCAGCCGGCGATAGTGGGTGAGACCTCGGTGCGCCTTGACGGACATGGTGAACCCGCTGGGCAGGCGGCGGTTCCACCCGGCAAACGTGGTGTCGCGGGGCCAGCGGTAGAAGCTCGCGTTGAGTTCGACGGTGTCGAATTCCTCGGCGTAGCGGCCCAGCCGCGCCGCCGCAGGCGTGCCTGGCGGGTACAGCACGTCGGCCCAGTGGTCGTACGACCATCCCGACGTACCGATCCGGATCATCCATCCACGTTAGGGGACGTCGGTGTACTGCGGTGTGAAGCCGTCCGCCGAGAACGTGAAACCTTTGCCAGTCAGTTCCCGCACGCAGGACACACCGGCTTCTTCCTGCACGTTGCACCGAAACCCCGCTACCGCAAGCACTTTGCCGAACGGCAGGACGTTGGCGGCGGGCAGGGAGAACTCGGGGGTGGTCAGCGCGACGAACGCCGCGTCGTGTTCGCGGTCGACCGCGAGCGCGTTGGGCGTCGTGGTGCCGCCCGCTCCGTCCGGTACCTCCTCAGGTGCACCGGTGATGCCGATGCCGGACGACAGTCCGCCGGCCAACTGACACCCCGCCTTGTCGCGCGGCAGGATCGCGCAGTGCCAGCGGCCGCTCGGCGTGCTGAAGTAGTAGCCGGTGCGCCCGTCGACCTGCGCGATGTAGCCGTTGGGATCGACGAGGTGCGCCGTGCCGAATTGCGGCGGCGGCGCCGTCGTGGTGGTCGCGACGGATTGCGGCGTCTCGCCGGTGTTGACGACCGTCCCGGATGTCGAGCACCCCGCTGCCAGCAGTGCCGCCGCCGCCACGAGAACCGCGCTACCTCTCACGGTGCACGACCTTAGCCAACCGGTGTGACCACGCATATGTCGCCGCCGCCGAGCAGGAGTGGCCACAGCAGCGTCACCTCGCCGAACGCCACCAGGTTGGCCCCCGCGGGAAGCGTTGTCAGCAGTTCGGTTTCGATGAGCTGAACCTGCTCGGGGTGGAAGAACGTCCAGGCCAGCCCGATGGCCAGATACGGGATCGCGAGCCACAACAGGAATTCGAGCAGGCCGGCGACGCTGACCTGCCTGCTGAGTATGCGGCGCACGGCGGCTCAGATCAGTGCCCGGCCGGTCCGGGCCCGCCTGCGCACATCGGCCAGCAGCAGGTAGCTGCCACCCTGGCGGACGAACACCGGCAGGAACCGGTTCCCGAACGCCACGAGCAGGAACAGCCACTCGAACAGCCGTTGCCGGCCGCGGCTCCAGCCGACGCCGAGTGCCTCACGGAAGACCGGGGCCAGGAACCCCGCGGTGAGGAACCGCAGCAGCGGCCGGAACGGCAGCCGCAGTAGAGGATTCACCATCTTGAGGTCCACCAGGTCGCGCAGGTAGCGGCCGACCACGTCGTCGATCTCGATCTGCCTACAGGCGTCGTCCCAGTAGACGCCGAATTCGGCGCGCGTGGCGGGCCACTGGTCGGGGCTGACCTGCAGCGTGGTGCCCAGCGTCGCCCCGGACCGGTAGAACGTCTCGGCCTGCTCGGCGGTCAGCTCACCGCGCAGCAGTTGGTAGGTGTCCTCGAGGCCGACATAGAGGCAGGCCGCGACCCACAGTTGCAGATCGCGGTCGAAGGCGTTGTACCGCACGGGACTTGCAGGCCCCGATCGGACCTGGCGGTGCGCGCCGTCGACGGCGTCGCGAAACGCAGCGCGGTCTGCGGGCTTGCCGAGGATGGCCACCGCGAGATAGCTGAACGTGGTGCGTGCCCGCTTCCACGGATGCTTGAGCAGGTTGCCCGAATCGACCTTGCTTTCCACGACGCCGTAGCCGACGCCGGGCCGGGACAGCTGCATGATGACGTTGGCGGCCCCGGCCGCGAAAGCCCAGAAGTCCATCGCGTCGGCGACCGTGACGGGGGTGTCGTCCCATCGCGCGGTTCGTCTGGTGACCGAGATCCGGGTGGCGCCGTTGTTGTCCCCGACCGGCATCCGTGCCTATCCCTTCAGCTCATGCAGACGTTGGTGAACAGCAGGACCGGCCACGACACGGTCGAGCCGAGAAACGACACGACCGCGTCGACGCCGTGCATGCCCCGCAGATGGCCCGTGTGGGTCAGTGACCACACCAGACCGATGACCAGGTAGGGCACTGCCAGGATGATCGCGGTGCCGATCCATTCGGCCACGGTCATCTGGAATGCCAGGATCTTGCGTACTGCGGTCAGCACGTGCGCCACCCCCACGGTCGTTGCCAGGCCGCCCATATGTTAATGGTGATTCTGCGTTGTCCGGGGCAGTTCCGCGAGATTGGCGCTACGCGGATGCGGGCTGCCGCTTCAGTTCGTCGCGCAGATCGTCATCGAGTGCGGTGCGCACCAGGGCGGCCGCCAGCCGCGCGGCGTCGTGTGGTGCCAGTGCGGCGAGCCGGTCAGGCGCATCGGGCAGCCCGAGCTCACGTGCCATGCCCAGCGCCCGATCATCGAAGTGCGGTCGCACCCACGTCCAGGTGTCCTGCACCTCTCGCAGGAAGATGTCCGCACCGGTACTGCCGATTCCCTTGAACCGCATCAACAGTCGCTTCGCCGCCCCGCGGTCGTGCTCGCTCCGGCGGGCCAGCTGCCGCAGGTCGCCGTGATACTCGTCGCGCACCGCGGTCGCGATCGCCACCAGCCTGGTCGCGGAGCTCTCGTCGTAGCGGGCGTAGTGGGCCCGGCCGAACGCGCGGATCACGTCCCGGCGCTCAGCATCCAGCGCCGCCTGCGGCGTCCGCCAGCCGCAGCGGAACAGTTCGCGTGCGGCCTGCGTCGCGATGCCCGCGTCGATCGGCTTGCTGGCGAGCATGCACAGCGTCAGCAGTTCGAACAGCGGCATCGGCTTGTCCTTGAGGTGGATCCCGGCTTCCGTGGCGTACGTCATGCCCGCCGCATCCAGGAGTCGGGAGACCAGGTCTTCCTTCGACATGACCTGCGCATACCCGGTGACGCAGATCGGAAACCCGGCCTACTTCGGCGGCAGCCCTTTGGCGTAGGTGACGCCGCGATCGACCCAGCTCTGCAGCTGCCGCTTGGATTTCACGCCGGCCGGGGCGACCCGCAGCCAGCCCCGCATCTCCCGGCCACCCATGATCATCGGCTCGACGTGGTCGCGGCGCAGCAGCGCGTCGGTGTCCTCACGCGGAACGCGGACCATCAGGCCGCCGTCGCGGCTCGCGGCCACCGACATGTTGCCGTTGACCAGGAAGGCCACGCCGCCGAACATCCGCTTCTCGTCGATTCCGCGGTCGGACGCCGTGAGCTCACGAATGCGCTCCACCAGGTCCGGGTCGTACGCCATCAGTCGAGGTCGACCCGGATGGTCAGCAGATCGCTGCCCACGGCGCGCACCACTGCGCTGTTGAGCGCGGGCAACTCCTTGAGCCGCGCCACCGGGTCGTCGTCCGGCAGCAGATGTGCCACGCCCGTGCGCCATTTGCCGTTGATCCGCACTCGCACAGCCGGATTGGCCTTGATGTTGAGTACATAGTGCGAGCGGTCGCCGTGCTCGGAGACCATCCAGAACTGGTTGTCGACCACGCGGCCGCCGACCGCGGTATGGCGCGGTTGCCCTGACTTGCGGCCCGTGGTCTCCAACATCGTGACGGGCAGTTGCCTGCCGATCGGATTGACCAGCCGGCGCTGCGTGCCGTGCACGATGCGCCGCTTCAGATCCCCGAAGTCGACCATGGCGTCACCTTACCGAGTGTCAGTCGGAATCCGTCGACTCCAGATCGGCACGGAACGCGGCTTCACGGGCCAGGTGACCCGGCCGGCGCCGCAGGATCAGCCACGCGATCCCGAGCACCGCGAACCACACCGGGGTGACCAGCAGCGCGTGCAGGGTGTCGGCCTTCTGGGTGAAGGCCCAGACCAGGAACACGAAGAACGCGAGGACGACGTAGCACATCGCGATACCGCCGGGCATCTTGAACTTCGACGCCTCGTGCAGCTCCGGCCGGCGCTTGCGGTAGACGATGTAGCTGCTGAGGATGATCGTCCAGACGAACATGAAGCACAGCGACGAGATGGTCGTGACGATCGTGAACGCCTCGATGATGGAGTCGCCGACCACCACCATGACCACACCGGCGAGCAGGAACACCCCCGACAGGAACAGGGCGTTGGCGGGCACCCGACGCGACGTGAGCTTGCCGAACCGGCTGGGTGCGTCGCCCTCCTGGGCCAGGCCGTAAACCATGCGCGAGGTCGAGTAGATGCCGGAGTTCGCCGAAGAGGCTGCCGAGGTCAACACGACGAAGTTGACCACCGACGCCGCGATCCCGAGCCCGGCAAGGCTGAACATGGCCACGAAAGGACTGTTGTCGGCACTGATTTCGCGCCACGGCGTCACCATGATGATCACTGCCAGGGCCACCACGTAGAACAACATCACGCGGACCGGGATGGAGTTGATGGCCTTGGGGAGGTTGGTCTCCGGGTTCTTGGCCTCGGCTGCGGTGGTGCCGACCAGCTCGATACCGACGAACGCGAACGTCGCGATCTGGAAGCCCGCGACGAATCCCATGATGCCCGTGGGGAAGAAGCCGCCGTCGTTCCACAGGTTCGCGAAACTGGCCTGGGCGCCGTTGGGGGACTCGAAGTGGTTGAGCACCATCACCAGGCCCACCACGATGAGTGCCACGATCGCGACGATCTTGATGAGCGCGAACCAGAACTCGGTTTCGCCGAAAGCCTTCACAGTGGGCAGGTTCAGCGTGATCAGCAGTACCACGGTGGCCAGCGCGGGAATCCACAAGGGCAGGCCGCCCCACCAGTAGTGCACGTAGCCGGAGATCGCGACGACGTCGGCGACCCCGGTCACGATCCAGCAGAACCAATAGGTCCAGCCGGTGAAGAACCCGGCCCATGGTCCGAGCAGGTCGGCGGCGAAATCGGCGAACGACTTGTAATGCAGGTTGGACAACAACAATTCGCCCATCGCCCGCATCACGAAGAACAGCATGAAGCCGATGATCATGTACACGAAGATCACCGAGGGGCCGGCGAGTGAGATCGTCTTGCCCGAGCCCATGAAGAGTCCGGTGCCGATTGCGCCGCCGATCGCGATCAGCTGAATGTGCCGGTTGGCGAGCTGCCGGGAGAGGTGCTTTTCCTCGCCGGACGGGGGTGTCGAGTCCGCTGAAGCAGCGGTCAGGTCATTGGATTGGGTCATAACAACCTCAAGGATCTCAGGCGCGGTGGAGAGCGCGGGCTGCGGGCGCCTCCCCACTCTGTCGATTGGACCTGAGAGTTTTCACGCACCGTCGCCGAGTGGTCTCGTGACGGTGCGCTTGCCCCTTCGGTGAGCCGACTTGACGTCGACTGCTTTCCAGAGGTGCCTAGTCGCGGCGGTACCGGTGCCTGAGAGATTCCTGGGAGGAGTTGCTCCTGCGGCGCCCGTCGACTGGATGCGACGGGGCTCTCCCGCTGCGACTCAACGGCGTTTTGAGTTGTCGGCCACTCCCGTTCGGAAGTGTGCCGCGCGTCACGTTAGCAGCCGAACCTGGATTGCGCACGTCCCCCCGTCAGGACTGGGCGATCGCGGCGCGATCCGCACGCGGTTGCGCCGCTTCGGCCCGGTCGGCAACCATCAACGACACGAGGTCGAACACGATGGTCGCCGCGGCCACGGAGGTGATCTCGGCATGGTCGTAGGCCGGGGCGACCTCGACCACGTCGGCGCCGACGATGTTCAGGCCGCGTAGCTTGCGCAGCATGCGCAGCAGTTCGCGGGACGTGAAACCGCCGGCTTCGGGTGTGCCGGTGCCGGGCGCGAATGCCGGGTCGAGCACATCGATGTCGATCGACAGGTACACCGGCATGTCACCGACGCGCCGCTGAACGATGTCCACTGCGGCGTCAGTGCCCATCGTGTCCAGGTCACCCGCGCGGATGATCTTGAAGCCCATGTCGGCGTCGTTGCGCAGGTCGAGTTGGTCGTAGATCGGGCCGCGGATGCCCACATGGATCGAGTGGTCTTCGATCAGCAAGCCCTCCTCGAATGCCCGGCGGAAGATCGTTCCGTGCGTGACCGGCGCGTTGAAGTACGTGTCCCACGTGTCGAGGTGGGCATCGAAGTGCACGAGTGCCACCGGCCCGTACTTGGCATGCAGCGCACGCAGATTCGGCAGCGCGATCGTGTGGTCGCCGCCGATCGCCACGATGCGCCGGTCGCGGTGGCCGAGCACTTCGGCGGTGTGGCCCTGGATCTGCCGGCACGCGGCGGCGATGTCGTACGGCGTGACCGCGACATCGCCCGCGTCGACGACCTGGACGGTCTGCAACGGTGCGACCCCGAGTTCGACGTGATACCCCGGGCGGATGGTACGGGCCGCCTGCCGCACCGCGAGGGGCCCGAACCTGGCACCCGGCCGGTAGGAGGTGCCACCGTCGAACGGCACACCCAGGATCGCGATGTCGTAGTCGCTCACCTCGTGGATGTCGGCGATACGCGCAAACGTGGCCTTGCCCGCGTAGCGGGGTACCTCGGTGGCGGGAACCGCCCCGACGAGGCCGGTGCTCGCGTCGACGGGGGCAGGGGTCGGTCGAATGCTCACTGGTTTCCTGTCTTTCGGTCGATCGAAGGTGGGTAGGGGAGGGATCAGGACGCGGGCAGCTGTTCGCCGGCCGCGGTGTCGGCCGAGCCCGCACTCTCGGACAGTGCGACGCCGCGGGTCTCGGGGGCCATGAAGATCGCCACGACCAACCCGACGGCGGTGACTGCGGCGCCGACTCCGAGCGCACCTCCGGCGCCGAGCGCGGTCAGGGCCAGCGGCATCAGGTACGTGCCACCCGCGGAGCCGATACGGCTCACCGCGGTCCCGACGCCGACAGCGGTCGCCCGCACCTCCGTCGGGAAAAGCTCGTTCGGGTAGACGATCTCGAGAAAGCTCGACCCACCCGAAGCCACTGCGTACACGGCCAGGGCGAGGAAGAACACGATCGGGGGAATCCCCGGGATGAGAGCCGGGATGGCGAGGGCCACGGCGATCACGGCGAAGGATCCGATCAGCAAGGCCCGCCTGCCGATCCGCTCGACCAGATACAACCCCGGGATTCCGCCGACCACGAACAGCAGTGAGATCAAAAGCGATCCACCGTACAGATTGGCGTCGCCCTCGAGGCCGAAGGACGCCAACAGGTCGGGCGCAAATGTGTACACCGCGAAGAGCGGTATCACCTGAGCTGTCCAGAACACCGCGACGAAGATGGTGCGATTGAGGCAGGGACGTTTGAAAACCTGTGTGAACGACGTGGTTCGGGCCGTCTGCCCGTCGCTGTCGTCCAGGTCGGCAACTCCGAACCGAGGGCCGAAGGCCTGTTTGATCGCGGCGTCGGCCTCGGCCACGCGCCCCTTGCTCAACAGCCAGCGCGGCGATTCGGGCGTCCCCATCCGCGCCAGCAACGTGATGACGGCGAACACGGCCGGGCTGGCCAGCAGCAGCCGCCACGCGTCGGGGCCGAAGTCCCGCAACAGGAAACCCACGACGTAGGCGGCCGCCGCCCCCACCGCCCATACGACGAACATCGCGCCGAGGAGCCTGCCGCGGTGTTTCTTCGGCAGGAACTCGGCCAGCAGTGATGTGGCGATGGGGTAGTCGGCGCCGATCGCGACGCCGAGCAGGAAACGCAGCACGATGAGTTGCCAGGCTTCCGCGGCGAACGCCGAGAGGATGGAGAACACGGCGAGCGCGATCAGGTCGGCGATGTACATGAGGTGCCGGCCGACCTTGTCGGTGACATACCCGAACACGCCGCCGCCCACGAAGATCCCGACGAGGCTGGCCGCACCGACGAGACCGATCTCGGTCGCCGACAGGTTCATGGCGGGTTCGAGCGTGATGAGCGCGACGCCGATGATCGACAGCGCGTACCCGTCGATGAAGGGCCCGCCCGACGAGAACAGGGTCAGTTTCTTGTGGAAGGCGGTGAGCGGCGCATCGTCGATGAGGTGGCCGGCTTGGGACATGGAAGCTCCTGCGTGACGGGGCTCGCGAAGGGACGTTGTGAGCCGAGACACAGCATGGCGGCGCTTGCGGCGCCGGCGCGAGTAGACGATGCGCAAAATGACGACCTATGGTTTGAGCGATCGTATAAACCACGGCAGCGGCCAACCGTGCCGCATCGAGGAGTCGCCATCGCAATCACCGTCGGAGAGCTGGCGGACGTGCCCCACCTCGGCCTGGAAGTTCTGGCCGGGACAGCGGGGCTCGGCCGTGAGATCAGCTGGACGCACACCTCCGACCTGCCCGAACCGTGGCGGTGGGTCACGGGCGGCGAGCTCCTGATGACCAACGGCCTGTCGTTTCCCGCCCACGCCGACGCGCAGGCCCGGCTGGTCGAACGGTTGAACGACGCGGGGGTGTCCGGGCTGGCGATCGGCGAGAAGATGTATTGCCCGGCCCTCACCGATGAGTTGACGGCCACCTGCGACCGTCTCGGTCTGCCGCTGCTCAACATCCGGTATCCGCTGCCGTTCGTGGCCATCTCGCGGGCCGTGGCCGAGGCGACGCTGCTCGACCAATCCAGCCGCCTCACCCGCACGGTGCGGATCTACGACCTGGTTCGCCGGCACATCGCGCGCGCCACCACGTCCGCCGATCTGTTCGGCGCCCTCGAACGTGAACTCGGCTGTGAGTTGCATGTCTGCGACCGGCACAGCGGTGAGCCCTGGTTCCCCGACACCGCGGGCCTCGATCCGGTCACCAAGGCAGCGGTCGCCGACCTGTCCGAGAGCCTCACCAACGTCGCCGCGGGAGCGTTCGGGCTGCCGGCTGTCGCCGGAAAGACGGCCCTGCTCACCGACATTCAGCGTCATCCGAGCGCGGCACTGGTCGCGGTCACGCCCGAAGGCAGGCGGGTCGACCCGATCCAGCTGCAACACGCGGCCACCGTCGTCAGCCTCGAGCTCTCCCAGACACAGCTCGTGCTGGAGCACGGGCGCCGTCAGGGCTCGGTATTCCTCGACCGGTTGCTGGAGAGCCGCGTCGACGGGCCTGCGGCGGCCGCCCAACTGGCCGATGTCGGACTGGATCCCGCGGCGGCGGTGGTGATCGTCGCGCACAGCGCCGAGGACGATCCGGTGTCGCACGTCCACAACGCGCTGTGGCGCCATTCCATCCCGTACCTGTGTACGACGCGTGAGGGGATCCTCTACGCGGTGGCGCTCGACGGTACGCCGTTCGACGATGTGCTGGCGCGCGCGCTGGGTCCGACGGCACGCATCGGGGTCAGCCAACGCCTTGACTCGATCAACCGCTTCCAAGAGTCGATTCGCGAAGCGTCCTGGGCGTTTTCGCTTGCCAAGCGGCGCGGTGTCCCGGTGTCGAGGTACGGCAGTGCGCAGTCCTGGCTGGGCCTGTCGAGCGTGGGCGACGCACAGGCCCTGGTCGACCGCGTCCTGCGGCCGCTGCAGGAGTACGACGGCAGGCAGAATGCCAGCCTCGTCGAAACCCTCGACGCGTTTCTGCGCAACCGCAGATCGTGGCAGCGGACCGCGCAAGCGCTGCACGTGCACCGGCAAACGGTCATCTATCGAATGCGGCGGGTCGAGGAGATCACCAAACGTGATCTGGCAGAAACCGATTCGGTGGCCGAGTTGTGGTTGGCCCTGCGGGCCGCGGAACTGCTGGACGCCGAGCGTGACATGCGCAGCCGTGACACCAGTCCGTCGCGGCGGCTGCCCGGCGTCTGACACCTACACCACGGGCGTGCGGTGCCGGCCGGCACCGCACGCCCGTGTATCGCCCTAGGCGGCAGCCGATGCCGCCGCGGCGGCCGGTTCCAGCGCCTGCGCGATGATGTCGGCAACATCGGTCATGGGTTTGACCTCAAGCGCTTCGAGCACCTCTGCGGGCACGTCGTCCAGATCGGGCTCGTTGCGCGCCGGGATGAACACCGTTGACAGCCCGGCGCGTTGGGCCGCGAGCAGCTTCTGCTTGACGCCGCCGATCGGCAGCACCCGGCCGTTCAGCGTGACCTCGCCGGTCATGCCGACGTCGCCGCGGACGTTCCGTCCGGTGGCCATCGACACCAGTGCCGTGACCATCGTGACGCCGGCCGACGGACCGTCCTTGGGCACCGCGCCCGCAGGCACGTGGACGTGGATGCGGCGGTCCAGTGCCTTGGGGTCGACACCCAGTTCGGCCGCGTGGGCCCGCACGTAGGACAGCGCGATCTGCGCCGACTCCTTCATGACGTCACCCAGCTGACCGGTCAACTGCAGACCCGGTTCGCCGTCGTTCGAGTTGGCCTCGATGTAGAGCACGTCGCCGCCGAGGCCTGTGACGGCCAGGCCGGTCGCGACGCCCGGCACCGCGGTGCGCTCGGTGGATTCCGGCGTGAAGCGTGGACGGCCCAGGTACTCGACGAGATCCGGCTCATCGATCAGGATCGGGGCCTCAGTGGAGTCCAGCTTCGTGGTCACCTTGCGCAGCGCCTTGGCCAGCAGCCGCTCGAACTGCCGCACACCCGGCTCGCGGGTGTAGTCCGCGGCGATCTTGCGCAGTGCCGCCTCGGTCACCGTCACCTCGTCGGAGGTCAATGCCGCGCGCTCGGCCTGCCGGGGCAGCAGGTAGTCGCGTGCGATGGCGACCTTGTCGTCCTCGGTGTACCCGTCGATCTGCACCAGCTCCATGCGGTCGAGCAGGGCCGAGGGGATGTTCTCGATGACGTTGGCCGTCGCCAGGAACACCACGTCGGACAGGTCCAGATCCAGGTCCAGGTAGTGGTCGCGGAACGTGTGGTTCTGCGCCGGGTCGAGCACCTCGAGCAGCGCCGCCGAAGGGTCGCCCCGGTAGTCCGAGCCCACCTTGTCGATCTCGTCAAGCAGCACAACGGGATTCATCGAACCCGCCTCGCCGATGGCCCGCACGATCCGGCCGGGCAGCGCGCCGACATAGGTGCGCCGGTGGCCACGGATCTCAGCCTCGTCGCGCACCCCGCCCAGCGCGACACGCACGAACTTGCGGCCCAGCGCCCGGGCGACCGACTCACCCAGTGACGTCTTGCCGACCCCGGGTGGGCCGGCCAGCACCATCACCGCACCCGACCCGCGGCCGCCGACGACGGCCATTCCGCGCTGCGCGCGACGGGCCCGCACGGCCAGGTACTCGACGATGCGGTCCTTGACGTCGTCGAGCCCGTGGTGGTCGGCGTCCAGGATCTCCCGAGACCCCTTGAGATCGGTCGAATCCTCGGTGCGCACGTTCCACGGCAGGTCCAGCACAGTGTCCAGCCAGGTGCGGATCCAGCCGCCCTCGGGGCTCTGCTCGCTGGCGCGTTCGAGCTTGCCCACCTCGCGCAGCGCGGCCTCGCGGACCTTCTCGGGCAGGTCGGCGGCCTCGATGCGGGCCCGGTAGTCGTCGGACCCTTCAGGTTCACCCTCGCCGAGCTCCTTGCGGATCGCGGCCAGCTGCTGGCGCAGCAGGAATTCCTTCTGCTGCTTGTCCATGCCGGACCGGACATCTTCGGCGATCTTGTCGTTGACCTCGACCTCGGCCAGGTGCTCGCCCGTCCAGTCGATCAGAACCCGCAGCCGTTCGGCGACGTCGGCGGTCTCCAGCAGCTGCCGCTTCTGGACGTCGGTCAGGTATGACGCGTAGCCGGCCGTGTCGGCCAACGCCGACGGATCGGTGATCTTGTTGACCACGTCGATGATCTGCCAGGCCTCGCGGCGCTGCAGCATCGCCAGCAGCAGCTTCTTGTATTCGGCCGCGAGCGCCAAGGTGTCGTCGCTCGACGCTACCTCGGTCACCTCCTCGACCTCGACCCACAGCGCAGTGCCGGGGCCCGTGGTGCCGGACCCGATGTGGGCCCGCCGCTCGCCGCGGACGACGGCGGCCGCGGTGCCGCCCGGCATGCGGCCTACCTGCACGATCGATGCGATCACGCCGTACGTGGGGTAACGGTCATCCAGGCGCGGCGCGATCAGCAGCTTGCCGGACTCGCTGGCCTGGGCTGCGTCGACGGCGGCGCGGGCGGCGTCGTCGAGCTCGATCGGCACGACCATGCCCGGCAGCAGGACGGGCTCGCCCACGAACAAAACCGGCACAGAAATTGGCTCGGACATCAAACCTCCAAAGTTCAGTCTGATGCGCTCAACTCTGTCACGCCTGGGTTTGTTCCCGGGCGTGCTGGGCCCGGTGCTCCCACGCCGCCCTGGCCCGTTTGGCCACCATGAACGTCGCCACCATGAGCGCGGCCGTCAGCGCGAGCGAAACCACCGTGTTCACAGCATTGGCGACGTCGACGGACAGGCCGAAGATGAGCGCCAAACTGACCAACATGCCGACCAGCAGCCCGATGCCCCACATCGCTGACAGCTGAATGTGCACGCGGTGTTTGAACTCACGTTCACCCGGCTCGAGCGGGCCGCTCGCGGGCTGCACGCGCTCGGCGACGACCTGCGTCAGCGGACGTCCGATGAAGCAGCTGCCGAGGAAGATCAGTGCGCCGATGCCGCCGACGAGCGTGTTGCCTGCCATGAGCATCCGGGCGTCAGAGGTCGCGAGTCCCACCGCGAGGCTCAGGCCGAAGTTCAGCATGAGATAGCCCGCGAACGGGTCGAGGCGGCGGGCCCGCACCGCGTCGTAGGCGACTTTCGCGCCCGACAGCACAGTGGCAGTCAGCAGTGCGACGTACTCCGACTGTCCCGCGGCGCGCAGGCCGTAGTAGGCGACCAGCGCGGGGGCGACGTCCATGAGGATCGATCGCAGGATCGGGCGAATGGGTGTCGATGCAGCCTGGTCCGGTTGGCTCACCACCGCCAAAGTATGTGGAGAACCTGGTGGGTTCCTGGGAGGGGGAATAGCGTGCCCCGTCACACCGTCGTTGGTCCTATGAGTAGAGCAGTCCAGTTCGATGAATACGGCGGGATCGGTGTCCTGCAGGTACGTGACGTGCCGAGACCCGTTCCGGCCGACGGTGAGGTGCTCGTCAAGGTCGAGGCCGCGGGCATCAATCCCGGCGAGGCGATGATCCGCCGCGGGGCGTTGCATGACCGCTGGCCGGCAACCTTCCCGTCCGGGCAGGGCAGCGACCTTGCCGGCACGGTCGCCGAACTCGGCGCGGGGGTGACCCGTTTCGCCGTCGGCGACGACATCATCGGATTCTCCGAACGGCGGTCCAGCCAAGCCGAATACGTCACCGTGCCCGCCGGCCAGCTCACCGCCAAACCGGCCGGGGTGCCGTGGGAGGTCGCCGGATCACTGTTCGTCGCAGGCACGACGGCCTACGCCGCGGTCCGCGCGCTCGGCCTTGGGGCCGGCGACGTGGTGGCGATCGCCGGCGCGGCAGGCGGTGTGGGAACCATCGCGGTGCAGTTGGCGCACCGCGCCGGTGCGACGGTGCTCGGCATCGCCGGGCCCGCCAACGACGACTGGTTGACCGCGCACGGTGCCACGCCCGTCAACTACGGCGACGGCCTGGCCGACCGCCTGCGCGCGGCATCCCCGTCCGGCCGCGTCGACGCGTTCCTCGATCTCTTCGGCGGCGGCTACGTCGCGATCGCGGTCGACGAGCTCGGCGTCGCACCCGAACGGGTCGACACCATAATCGATTTCGCAGCGGTGGACCGCTACGGGGTCAAGTCCGCGGGTAATGCCGAGGGATCCGACATCGCGATCGTGGCCGAGTTGGCAGGTCTCGTCGCGGCAGGCGAGCTGCAAGTGCCCATTGCGCGGGTGTTCGCGCTCGACGATGTGCAGGCCGCGTACACCGAACTCGAAAAGCGGCACACCCGAGGCAAATTGGTGTTGCGCCCGTGACCACGGACGGCCTCGCGGGCCGGGTGGTGGCGATCACGGGTGCCAGCAGCGGGATCGGCGAAGCCACGGCACGGCTGCTGGCGGCCCATGGCGCCGCGGTCGTGCTCGGCGCCCGCCGCACAGAGCGGCTCGATCAGATCGTGGCCGAACTCCGCGCGGCCGGGGCATCGGCGGTGGCCGTTTCGGTGGACGTCGGCCGCCGGGCGGATCTCGAGCGTCTGGTCGACACCGCGGTCTCGGAGTTCGGCAGGCTCGATGTGCTCGTGAGCAACGCGGGGATCAGCAAGATCGGACCGTTGGCCGACGGTGACGTGGACGGCTGGTCGGAGATGATCGACGTCAACGTGCGCGGCGTACTGCACGGGATCGCCGCGGCCACACCGGTGTTCCGACGGCAGGGCCGCGGTCACTTCGTGACGACGGTGTCCACCGCCGGGCTCAAGATCGTGCCGGGCATGGCGGTCTACGCGGGGACCAAGAACGCGGTGCGCACGATCATGGAGGCACTGCGGCAGGAGTCGACCGACGGTGTCATCCGGACCACCTCTGTCTCGCCGGGTTTCGTCCGGACCGAGCTCGACGCGTCGATCGACGATCCGGCCGCGCGGGCCCAGATCCGGTCCAGCATGGACGAATTCGGTCTCCCTCCGGACGCGGTCGCACGTGCGGTGGCGTTCGCGATCTCTCAGCCGCACGATGTCGAGATCGGCGACATCACCATCCGGCCGACGGTGCAGGGCTGACGACGAAAAGCAGGGAGCCTGCCGTCGGGGGGTAACGGCAGGCTCCCTGGGTGGGTGGATCTAGGTGGCGGACTGTGCGCCGAGCACCCGCTGGATGTCGGGCTTCATCTGCTGCAGCTGCGCACCCCAGTAGTTCCACGCGTGCGTGCCGTTCGGCGGGAAGTTGAACACCGCGTTGGTGCCGCCGGCCGCGATGTAGTTGTCCCGGAACGTCACATTGGTGCGCAGGGTCAGCCCTTCGAGGAACTGCGCGGCCATCAGGTTGCCGCCCGAGGCACCCGCATCGAGATCCGACGGGGTTCCGGTGCCGCAGTAGATCCACAGCCGCGTGTTGTTGGCGACCAGCTGGTTGATGTTGACCATCGGGTCGTTGCGCCGCCACGCGGGATCGCTCGACGGGCCCCACATGCTCTCCGCGTTGTAGCCGCCGGCATCGTTCATGGCCAGCCCGATCAGCGTCGGCCACCAGCCCTCGGACGGGTTCAGGAAGCCCGAAAGCGTTCCGGCGTAGATGAACTGCTGCGGGTGGTAGATCGCGTAGGTCAGGGCTGCGCTACCCGCCATCGAGATGCCGACCACGGCGTTGCCGGTCTGCGAGACCCCGCGGTTGGCAGCCAACCAGGTCGGCAGCTCGTTGGTGAGGAACGTTTCCCACTTGTACGTGTAGTCCTGGCCGTTGCCCTTGGACGGCTGGTACCAGTCGGTGTAGAAGCTCGACTGACCGCCGACGGGCATCACGACCGACAGCCCCGACTGGTAGTACCACTCGAAGGCGGGGGTGTTGATGTCCCATCCGTTGAAGTCGTCCTGGGCACGCAGGCCGTCGAGCAGATACACGGCGTGCGGCCCGCCCCCTTGGAACTGCACGCGGATGTTGCGGTTCATGGACGGTGAGAAGACGTCGAGGTACTCGACGGGCAGCCCGGGCCGGGAGAACGCTCCCGCGGTCGCCGACCCCCCGGCGATACCGATCAGTCCGGGCAGGGTCACTGCCGCAAGGAATCCCACCACCAGTTTGCGCAACCATGACGTTGCAGCTGTGCCTCGCACATTCCTGATGAACTTCATAACGGCAACCAACCCACCTTTCTTCGCATGCCACAAGCAATTGCCGTCGCTTTGCGAGCAAAGTCAACCACGCGTCACTCCAGTCACACGCGTAACAACACCGCGTACGCAGATCGCGGTTGGCTAACGATTGGAACTCGGCGCCGAGACCGTTCCGGCCGATAGCCAGGGCGGCAGATCAGTTGCCGATGGCGCCGAGCGCCTGCCGGGCATCGGCCCGGCGTTCGTCGATGATGCGGCTCAACTCGTGGAGCAGCAAGGGATTTCGCATCACGAGCTCTTCCAGGAAGCCACGCTCGACCTGCAGCATCGTGGTCTCCTCGACCGCGTGCACCGAAGTCCGGGTCGCCTCCCGGGTGAGCGCACTCTGGCCGAGGAACTCGCCTGGGTGCAGGGTGCGGACCGGTGCGACCGTGCCGTCAGATCCCCGCACCGTGACCTGTGCGCGTCCGGCCACGATGAAGCTCATGCGGGTGGGTACGTCACCCGCGGTCTGGATGGCCTCGTCGACGCCGTATCGCGTCAGGACCGCGTGGGTGAGCAGCTCCTGCTGGTCGGTATGGCCGAGGCGCAGCGCCGTGGCCATGTACCGGCACGCCTTCGCCAGCCGTTCAGGCGTGCCGAAATCGTCGGCGACGCCGTCGAGGTGCAACTCGGCGCGGCGCGCGGCATACCAGACCCAGCGCAGGAACGTGGCTTTGGCGGCACCGTCGTCGGCGGGGGAGCGTAACGGGATCGTGGTGCGGTAGTCGTTGCCTCCGACCGCAACCGCCTTGACCGGGGCGTCCGGGCGGCGGTGCGGAAGCCGCCGCGCGACGTCGGTGAGCAGTGCACATACCTGGTCAGGTGGGTCCGACGGGGCGAATGTGCTCACGATGGACAGCGAGTACGACGCCTCAGGTCGGCTCAGATTGGTGAACGACGCACCGGCCAGCACCGAGTTGGGCATGATCTGCAGGCCGCTGCCGGTGTCGATATGTGTTGCGCGCCAGTTCACTTCGACCACCCGGCCACGTGCGGACGGGGTGTCGAGCCAGTCGCCGAGCCGGAACGGCTGCTCGAACAACAGCAGCAGGCCGGAGATGATCTGGCCCACCGAGTTCTGCAGTGCGAGGCCCAGCACGATCGACGTGACACCGAGCGCGGTGAACAGCCCACCGACATTGGCGCCCCACACGTAGGCGAAGATCATGCCGACCCCGACGGCGATCAGCGCGAAGCGCGCGACGTCGAGGAAGATCGACGGAATTCGCTTGCGCCAGCTGTCTTCTGGGGCGCCCTGAAACAGCGTGGCGTTCAATCCCGACAACAGCAGGATCATCACCACGAATCCGAAGGCCGTCGCGACGATCCGCACCGTGGTCGCCTCCGCCGAGATGTCGCTGCCCTTCACCAGCAGGATCAGCAGAGCGCCCAGCGGCAGGATGTAGTTGCGCAGCAGGCCGACCGGCCGGGCCAGATAGCTGCCGCGCCGCACCAGGGTGTTGTGGATCTCGGTGAGCAGAACCAGGCCGACGGGCAGGCCGATGGCGACCGCGAGGGCCCAGTAGAACCAGTCGGTCTCCAGCACGCTTCTCACGGCTGGCGCTCCGCGAGCCGCCAGACCGGTTCTTCGCCATCTCCGGCGCGCACCGATCCTGCGGCGGTGAACTGGCGGATGTCACGGACGGCGTTGTACACCCGGCTGGTGACGTAGATGCCGGCCTGCGGTGTGCCGCTCTGCACCTGGTAGGCCAGATCGACAGCGCCGCCCCACATGTCGTAGGCGAGGCTGGACCGGCCGACCAGACCGCTGCTGACGGTCCCGGTGTCGATGCCTGCGCGCAACCTGAGGTCATGCCCGGTCTCGGCCCGGAACCGGTCGACGATGCGTTGCATCTCGGCCGCGAAATCGACTGTGCGACGTACGTTGTCGAGCCGGGGCACGGTCAGCCCGCAGCTCGCCAGATAGCCGTTGTGCAACGTGCGTACCGGCTCGACACCGAGATTGTCGGCGGCCGCGTCGAACTGCCGTACCAGCTCGTTGACGATGGCCAGCAGTTCGTCGGAGCTGAGCTCGGCCGAAAGCGCGTCGAGCCCGATGAAGTCGGCGAAGATCACCGTGACGTTCTGGTGATCCTGCGCGATGGTCTCCTCACCTTCGCGGTAGCGCTGCACCACGGGCTCGGGCATCATCGTCAACAGCAGCCGGTCGTTCTCCCGACGCTGTTCTTCGAGCAGATCCTCCTTGATCCGCAGATTGCGGCTCATCTCGTTGAAAGCGACTGTGAGATCGCCGAATTCGTCACGAGACTGGATGGGCAGCGCAATCCCGTAGTCGCCCGCGCTGATCTTCTGGGCGCCGGCTTCGAGCTGGCGGATGGGGCGGACGAAGAACCGGGCCAGCAGGATCGCGGCGATGCACACCACGAAGATCATCGCGACGGTCGACAGCACGAGTGTCCGGGTGAACGCCGTCACCGGGGCGAACGCCTCGCTGGTGTCGATCTTGGCCACCACAACCCAGTCCAGGCCGTCGAGGTTCACCGGGGAGTACGACTCAAGGGCCTCGTTGCCGAGGTAGTCCGTTTCGATCACGGTGCCGGATTCGCCCCGCTGACCCTGGCGCGCCGCGGTCCCGTTGACAGGTTGGACCAGCGTGGTCCCGCCCTGGCGCAGCGACTCCTCGGCCACGTTGGGTGGTGTGCCCGCGTCGATGACGTCGCGTTTGAACTGATCGCGATTCTCCAGGAACAGCCGGGAGTTCGAGCGCATGAGCCCGTCCGGGCCGACCAGGAACGTTTCGCCGGATTCACCCATGCCGGCCTGTTCCCACTGCTGGTCGGCCGTCATCACGCTGTTGACCCCGGTGATCGGGAACTGCAGGGCCATGACGCCTTCCACCCGGCCGTCGGCACCGATCGGGGACAGCATCCACGCCGTGGGTTGCGACGCGGGCTGGTAGTGGCCGAAGTCGGTGACGCCGACGTAGTCGATGGCGTTGGCGTCGAGCGCCTTCTT
Organism: Mycolicibacterium mageritense; assembly: GCF_010727475.1. Classification (NCBI taxonomy): domain Bacteria; kingdom Bacillati; phylum Actinomycetota; class Actinomycetes; order Mycobacteriales; family Mycobacteriaceae; genus Mycobacterium; species Mycolicibacterium mageritense. The sequence goes on along the minus strand of NZ_AP022567.1, from coordinate 6,748,583 downwards.
GTAGGCGTCGGTGAGGTTGGCTCCGCGATAGGGGCCGGTGTAGATGTTGGTGCCCAGATCGACGCCCTTGTAGGCGCTGTAGACCACGTTGCCCCTGGTGTCGAGCAGCAGCGCGTCCTCGAACTTGTACCGCGTGACGATCGCGCGGAAATACTCGTTGAACCGGGCGCTCGCCGCCGACCAGGCGCTGCCGTCATGCGCGTCGCCGAAGGCCAGGGCCTTGTCCCAGTCGGTGAAGGGCGCGGTGTAGTACGCCTGCAGGTACCTCTGCGGGTTCGACGTCGGCAGCAGTGCGTCGACATCTGTCTCGTATCCGCTCTGCGTGTCCTCGGCCGTGCCGAACTGCGACTTGTAGTAGTCGGTGAGCGCCTGCTGCTGGGCCGGGCTGATCGCGGCGTCCGCCAGTTGGTCGAAACCCGCGGTGAAGGCGCGCACGGCTTCGGTGGCGGTCGTGCCCCTGGTGTAGACGACGAGCGAGTTGCGGATGTAGCGGTACTCGGCTTCGAGCTGACGCGTCTGCGCGGTCCGGATCTCGGTGAGCCGGTCGAACACCGATGCCCGCAACGAGCTACGGCCCGACTGATAGCCGATGAATCCGACCACGGCGGCCGACAGCACACTCGTGACGAGCAGCATGGTGAGCAATTTCGACTGGATGCTGATTCGCGACAGCACACGACGACGCGCGGGTTTCGCTGCGGGCGGGGCAGCCTCGGTGGCCACCGGCTCGGTCGTCGTCATCGGGACGGAACATTAGCCGCAAACCGGCTGGGCAGCGCGCTTTTGCCCGGCTCCGGCGGCAGCGTATGCGACATTCGAAGGATGACGCCCCCTGACGATCCGTTCGATCTGGGCCGATTCACGGAAGCTCAAGATCGCGTTTACCCACAGGTGCTCGACGAGTTGCGCCACGGACGCAAGCGCACGCATTGGATGTGGTTCGTCTTTCCGCAGCTGCGCGGGCTCGGTCACAGCGCGACGGCCGTTCACTATGGCATCTCGTCGCGCGCCGAGGCGGACGCATACCTCGCGCACGAAGTTCTCGGTCCGCGCCTGCGCGAGTGCGCCCGGCTGGTATCCGAGATCGACGGCCGCACAGCCGAGGAGATCATGGGCTGGCCGGACTGCCTCAAGCTGCAGTCGTCGATGACGTTGTTCGCGGCGGTCACCGATGACAACGCGGAATTCGCGCGGGTGCTCGACCGGCTCTACGACGGGCACGCCGATCCACGGACGCTGGAACTGCTCAGCTGAGCGGTGCGACGATCAGCCAGCCCTGCGGCGGCACCTCGGTGTGGGTGATCTGCTCCTGCGGCGGCGCGCCCGAACCGGCGATCACCCGACCCGACGCCACCCCGAGCTCGGGCAGCGCCACCGGTAACGGCGCGTCGTCCACGTTGAGCGCGACCACCAGCGACTCGGACCCCGCGGCGCTGCGGTACACGTACTGCGTGTTGGTCAGCATCAGCGCCGACGTGGTCGCGGTGTGCAGCCACGGGTGGCGCCTGCGCAACCCGATCAGGTACTGGTGTGACCGTTCGATGTCGGTGTAATCGCTTGGCGGCGCGGAGAATTCGGGTCGCACCGCGTCGTCTCCGCCCCGGCGGTCCTCCTTGACGCCCCGATAGGCCGACTCGTCACCCGCGTAGATGCTCGGCGTGCCTCCGGTGGTGGTCAGCAGCACCAGGGCGTGCTCCAGATGCGCGGGGTTCTCCAGTTGGCTCGCGATGCGCGTGACGTCGTGGTTCCCGATGAACGTCAACGGTACGAACGTCTGCAGGAACTCGTTGTGCCGCTGCAGGGCCCAATCGAGCTCGTGGAAGTTGCCGTCGTTGAGGCTGCTCCAGATCGCCTTCCACAGCTCGTACTGGGTGAGCGAGTCGAATCCCGTAGCGGTCACGGTCGCCGGGTAGTCACCGTGGATCACCTCGCCGACGAACCAGGCGTCCCCGAAATCCCGCCGCACCAGGGGCAGCACCTGGGCCCAGAACCGGTCCGGGACCGCGTACGCGGCGTCCAGCCGCCACCCGTCGGCGCCGCGGCCCAACCAGTGCCGCATCACGTCGGCGGTGTAGGAGACCACCTCCGGGTTGGCGTGATTGAGTGCGATGAGCTCACCGTGGCCTTCGAACGTGTCGAAGTCGGCGCCGCGGCGCCGGAACCAGGCCGACGCCGGATGCTCGGGTCCGCCGTCGACGGCTTCGCGGTAGCGGGCGAAATCCGTGCCGACGTGGTTGAAGACCCCGTCGAGCAGGATCCGTAGCCCGCGGCCGTGCGCCTCGGTGACCAATCGATCGAAGTCGCCGTCGTCACCCAGGCGCGGGTCGATGCGGAAGTGGTCGGTGGTGTCGTAGCCGTGCGTGCGGGAGGCGAATATCGGGCCGAGCGCGATGCCGGACGCGCCGAGCGCGACGGCGTGATCGAGCCATTCGACGACGCGGCTCAGCCGGTGCTCATCGGGGGTGGGCGGTTGATCGGCCGGAAATGCGCCGACGAAGCCGAGTGGATAGATGTGCCACCAGATCGCGTGTTCGACCCACGCCGGTTCGCCCATGCCTCAGGGCCGGAATTTCGCTGCGTACAACTCTTTCATCGGCTCCTCGAGTTCGGGCACCGGGCCGTCGACCTCGATTCCGGGTGCCACCGCGGTGATCGGCAGGACAGCCACCGGCGCCGGTGGAGCGCCCCATTCGCCGAGCCAGCCGCTTAGTTGGGCCGACGACGTGGCGTAGACGATGCGGCCGAGCCCCACCCACGCGTGCGCGGCCGAACACATCGGGCAGTGCTCACCGGACGTGTAGACCGTGGTGCGGGGACGCCGCTGCGGCGGCAGGTGCTCGGCCGCCCACCGGGCTATCGCGAACTCGGGATGTTGCGTGGCGTCACCGTCTTTGACGCGGTTGCGGTCCGCGAACAGGGTCGCGCCGGTGTAGTCGACGAGGACCGATCCGAACGGTTCATCGCCGTCGTCGAGGGCTTCCCGGGCGAGGTCGACGCACTTGCGGAGATGCCGGAGGTCACTGTCGCTGATGGCCACAGCCGGAGTTTACGCGCGGATCGCCTCGGGACCGGGCAGATCACGCACCGCAGCAGCCGACGTCGAGCCGGCACGCGCACGACGCCATGATCGGCACGTCGGCGCGGGCGCTCGCCAGTTCCAACTGTTGGCCGATGATGGCCGCTTCGGCGTCGCGGCCCAGCCGCTGCAGGCATTCGTGATAGCCGTGCAGGCTCCACACGTTGTTCGGATGGTGGCTGGACCGGCTCAGCGTCGGGTCGAGGCCGAGGTCCGCTGCGTAGGCCTGGGCGGCCTCCTCCACCCGGCCCTGTTCGAGCAACAGCGCGCCGTATGCGTGCCGCGTGGGCTGCATCCAACCCCACGGTTCGTCGTAGGGCAGCGCGTCGTCGAGTTCGATCGCGCGCCGCAGCCGGCTGAACGCGTCGTCGAATCGGCCTTCCCGGTAGGCGATCTCACCGTCGAGCATCGCCCCGGCGATCGCGAGGATGTCCAGGCTGGTGTTGTTGAACAGGTACCGCGAATCCGGGATCCGCCGGTAGGCGGCGGCGAACGCGTCGCGTTCGGCGCGGGCCTTCACGAGCTGGCCCTTCGCGGCATGGGCCACGCCGCGGCCGTAGTGGATGGTGGCCGTCGTGGTGCAGTACAGGGCCGGGTCGGCGGGCAGTGGCTCGGCGATCAGATCGTCCCAGCGGCCGAAGCGCACCAGCACGTGGATCCGCAGCGGTACGAAGGCTTCGAGCCAGTCGGCCATCGGAGGAGATTCGATCGCCAGCAACTCGGGGGTGAGTTGCGCCGCGAGTTCGTCCGCGGCCCGCAGCGCGATCTGCGAACTTCCTTCGAACATCGCCGAATACACCACGAAGTGCAGGTCGTGCGCGCGGTAGAGGGAATAGAAGTTCAGCGGCCCCTGCCGTTCGACGAACTTGCGATCTGCCGTGACCGCAGCGAGATTCGACGTGATCGAGTTACGGTAGTCGCCGCACAACACGTCGATGTGGCTGGGCATGTGCTGAAGGTGTCCGGCGTCAGGCACCAGTCCGCGCAACAGGTCGGCGGCGGGCAGTGCCTCCTGCGGCGTGCGCGCCATCTCCATGGTGTGGATGTAGAGGTGCAGGATGCCGGGGTGGGCCCGGCCCGCGGGAGTGGCCAGGGCGTCGTCGAGAATCCGCTTGGCCGCGAGCACGCGGGAATCGGGGGCGGGCTCGCCGGTGCGGGTGTCCCACAGTGCCCACGCGGTGACGTTGACCAGCGCATCGGCGGCCAGGGCCTGCACGTCGACGTCGTCGGGGTACTCCTGCGCGAGCTGGGCCATGGCGTCGGCGTAGGCCGTGTGTCCCGCGGCAAGACCCGCCGCATCGTCGGGATCCGCTGTTGGAAACCGCTGCCGCAGAGCGGAAATCAAGGCCCGCTCGAGATCCGACGCCCGGCCTCGGTCAGCCAGCTCGAGCTCGCTGCGGGCCCGCGCCAGCGAACTCGCGAGGTCGGCCGGGTCGAATGCGTCCCAGGCCTTGTTGTAGTTGGGCCCGATGGAATAGGCGATGCCCCAGCGGGCGATCGCCAACTCGCCGTCGAATTCCAACGCGCGTTCGAAGCAGCGGATCGACTCCTCGTGGTTGAACGCGTATGCCCACACCAGGCCACGGTCGAACCAGGTTTGTGCCTCGGCCGAGTCGGTGTCGACAGGCCGGCCATGGGATCCGAGGTCGTAATACGGCTCGGTCGGCGCGAGTTCCGTCACGGCTCGCACGATAGTTGAGCGAGCCGGACCGCGAGAAGCGTTGCGTCAACCGGTGAGCCGAAAGGTGCGCAAGTGGGAACCAACGGCCGGGTGCCGGCCGTTGGTCACCCATGCCGACTACCGTATCCAGCGCTCCCGTGCTGCCCTCACTTGCTGCCCAAGCTGAACGGTTGACGTCACTCGGGGTGAGCGGTCTCGACCCCGCGGCGTTCGAAGACTTCACCGCGGAAGGCGATGCCCTGCTGGTCGTCCGGCCGGAGCTGCTCGCCGCGAGCGCACTGGCGCCGTTGTTGCGGTTCGGGGGCAAGGCGGGATTCGTCGTGTCGGACATGACGGACGTCGACACGTTCGGCGCGGTCGAGTCCGCCGCGCCGCCCGATGCGCCGGTCTACGTGGTGACGTCGCTGGATCGCGGTGACGCCATGCGCAACTGGTCCCCCGACGAGGCACTGCCCGCGATCCTCGACGCGGGCCGGACTCCGTTGACCCTCACGGAGGGACTGCACTGGGTGCTGCAAAAGCCCGAGATCCTGCAACGGGGCCGATGCTTCATGACCATCGGTTCCCGGGTGCGCAAACCCGACGGCTCCTGGGATCCCCGTACGCCCGCGCTGTGGATCAGCAACGGCACCGGTCGCGACGGCATCGAGCATCGCGATGCTGCCAAGGTTGGGTGGTGCTGGGCGGGCAATCGGCACACCTGGCTGGGTTTCGCGTCGGCCGGCGGGCGGCACGCCCCGCGGCAGGCGTGATTCGACACCGTCGCTGCAACGTGTTCTAGTTCAGGGATGCCGGGTTACACCCATCTCGAAGGTCTGACCTCTGCCGACATCGCGCGACTGCGTGCGACCTACGCGCCGCTCGCCGAGTCCGTGCGGCACCTGATCGACGCCACGATCCGGTCCGAGGTCGACGCCGACGAGGTGGCCGCGGTGAAGGCTGACATCGACAGGGCGACGGCGCGGCTGCAGGCCAAACAGATCGACGGACCGTTCGGTGTCCGCTTCACGTCCGACGGGGATCGGCTGCCGTGGGGCAATCCGGCGATCGGGCTCCGTAACCCGATCGCCCCACCGCTGGTGATGGTCAAGGATCCGGATGGCGCCATCCACACCGACTTTCACCTCGGGGCCGCCTACGAGGGCCCGCCGGGGCACGTGCACGGCGGCATCGTCGCGATGGTGCTCGACCACGTGCTCGGCGAGGTTGCCGCGAGTGACCCAGACAGTCCCCGGTTCACGGGCACGCTGACGATCCGGTATCTGCGTGCCACGCCGCTGGGCGCACTGCACGCCGAAGGCCGCATCACGCGCACCGACGGCATCAAAGCGTTTGCGTCGGGCCGGGTTTCCGATGCCGACGGCGTCACGGCCGAGGCGGACGGCGTTTTCATCCTGCCCAAGTGGGCGCGGCGCTGACGCCGGGGCGCTCAGGACGGTGAATCGACCCGGTCGATTGCGACGTCGGCCAGGCTTCGGGTGATGGTCGTCAGTTCGGCGACCAGGATGCGCGCCGCGCCGTTGTCGGCGGCCAGGCTCGACACCACGTCGTGCACGCGGTTGAGGGCTGAGCTGAGCTCGGCGGTGTCGAGGCTCCACGGCACGGCCGGGCTCGGCGGCGCCCCGCGCAGCGCCTCCACGTAATCGTCCACGGCAGCGATGAATTCGCCGGGCAGCGCCGAGGACGGGTGAGTGGGCAGACTGTTCTCCAAGGTGGTGCACGCACTGGTCACGGTGTTCAGTGCGGTGCGGTAGGACCGTAACCAGCGCCGCAGCGTGGGGGAGTCCAGCCGGGCCGCGCCCCAGGCCGCCTCGAACGCGGCGCGGGCCCGAAACGCCCGCTGCCATGCCGCCGACAGGGTCTCGGCCGGATGGTCGACCTCGTGCACAAAGGCTCTCACCACCATGGCCGCGTAATCGATCTCGGTCATGAGCAGCTCGCCGGCGCGCTGCCGCAACCGGATCAGGGCGTGGTCGGGTAGCACCACATGAGCCATCACGGCCAGGCCGCCGCCGATGAGGACGCTGAACAGCCGGTCGGTGAGGCCTACGGCGGGTCCGATCTGCCCGACCCCGACCACGTAGACGACAAGGGCCCCGACGGCTCCGCCGACCGCGAGATAGCCGAACCGGGATAGGCCGTAGGCCAGTCCGGTGAAGGCCAGGGCACACACGGCCGACGCCATGGGGCCGGGCTGCCAGGCCAGGACGATCACCGAGGCGATCAGGATGCCCACCGCGAGGCCGGCGATGCGACCCGCGCAGCGCGTGTAGGTGTGCGCGGTCTCCGGGCGCGGCACCACCACGACGGCCAGTGCCATCCAGTAGCCGTGCTCGATACCGGTGAAGCGGGCCACCGCGACGGCGATGGCCGTGGTCACCGAAAGCCGGAGCGCGTGCCGCAGGATGGGTGAATTCCACGTGAGGTGTGAGCGGACCACCGTGGGCGCCGAGGCCAGCGAACCGATCAGATCGGGTCGGTGCAGTTGTCCGAACCGCAGTACCGCGGCCTCCCGTAGCTGTTCGGAGAGTCGTTGCGCCATGGACTTTTCGGGCCCGGTCACGGCGGCGACCGCGGAGTCGACGCGCACCAGCGCGTGCTCGGCGTCGCGGCGCGCGGTGTGCCCGTGATCCGCGATCGCGTCGAGCAGTACCGCGGCGGCTGCGAGCACCTGCGAAACGCCGTCCGCACGGTCGGCGTCGCCGGTCGAGCGCAGTGCCGCCACGGTCGCGGCAAGCCGCTCGGGCAGCCGGTAGCCACCGTGGTAGGCGCGGGGACGCTGGGCCACCTGGCTGTCGGCGAACACCTCACGCAGCCAGGTCAGCGGCGCATCGTCGACATCGGCCGAGGAGTTCGCGGCGACGTTGCGCGCATCGGTGGCCAGCGACCGGTACGCCCGCGTGAGTCCCTCGCGCTGGGCCCGCCACCGGCGCGGCGGCCAGATCGCGATGAGCAGCGCCTGGACCACGCCCGCGGCGATCACGAACACCGGTGCCAGCAGCACGTCGCCCAGTGTCGGCGCGGTGGACGGGGCGATCACCAGCAGTGCGCTGGCGGCCGACGCGACCAGGCCCGCGTTGGCCCCGAGCGACCACTGCATGCCTGCCGCGAAACACCACAGCGCGACCACGACGACGAACACGATGCTGTGCGAGCCGCTCACCGTGCCGAGAAACACGACGATCGCCAGTTCGATCGATCCGGTGACCACCAGGGGTACCCGGCCGCCAGGGCTGCGCTGCAACGCGATGGCACTCGCGATGATGCCCGCGGCGAGCGTCCACATCGCGGTCGCCGTCGACACCGCGAACATCGCGATCGCGGTCACCGCCAGCACCCCGGTCAGGCTCCGCGCCACCGCCCCGGCGTCCGGCGTACTCAGCCGCAGCGCGTCCGCTGCCTGCCCGCCTGTCTGCACGGATCCATTCTGGCGCGATCCGGGCCGGCAGGCCGCCAACTGGTGCACCGTGGCGCGGCACCGGTGCGCCGGTTGTACGTTCGGTGCGTGGAAAAGGTCATCGTCACGTTGCGGGCGGCACGGTCCGACGAGAACTGGTGTGTGCGCCTGCGGTCGCAGGTCGCCGACGAACTGCTGGCGCTCGGGGTGCCGGGCCTGACGGTCAACGTGCGTGACGACGCGGTGCGCGATTCACTCATGACCCTGACCACGCTCGACCCGCCGGTGGTCGCGGTGGTGAGCCTGTGGGTTCAGCAGTACTACGGCGAGGTGGCCCGGGCCGCGATCGACCGGCTGAGTGCCGAATGTGACCATGCGGCTGCCTATTTGGTGACCGAGTCGGTGCCGATGGCCGTACCGCGGACGGCGCCCGGCGAGCGTGTCGACGGACTGGCCAACATCGCGCTGCTGCGCCGGCCCGCGGAACTCGACCCGGTAACGTGGCTGCGCCGCTGGCACGTCGACCACACGCCGGTCGCGATCGAAACCCAGGCCACGTTCGGGTACACCCAGAACACCGTGGTGCGGGCGCTCACTGACGACGCGCCGGTGCTGGCGGCCATCGTCGAGGAGCTGTTCCCGCAGCAGGCCGTGTCGGACCTGCACGCGTTCTTCGGTGCGGCCGACGACGCCGATCTCGCCGACCGGATGCGGCGGATGGTGGCCAGTACGGATGCCTTCGGCGCCAGCAGCAACATCGACACCGTGCCGACCAGCCGGTACGAGTTTCGCAGTCCATTCGTCACACCCGACCGGCCGTAGTGGAACGTGTTCTAGTTACGCTGCGAGGGTGAACCTGACGATCGACGACGCCAACCGGGTACGCACCCTGACGTTCAACCGCCCCGACGCGCTCAACGCGTTCAACGAGGCGCTGTACGACGAGACGACGAAGGCTTTGCGGGCGGCCGCCGAGGATCCCGAGGTCGCGGTGGTGCTGTTGACGGGCGCCGGCCGAGCGTTCAGTGCGGGCAACGATCTCGTCGAGATGCAGAGCCGCATCACCAACCCCGCGTTCACCCCGGGCGAGCACGGCTTCTACGGGATGCTCGACGCGTTGACCACGTTCCCCAAACCCCTCATCTGCGCGGTCAACGGCGTCGGCGTCGGGATCGGCGCCACCATCCTCGGATATGCCGACCTGGCGTTCATGGCGTCGACCGCACGGCTCAAGTGCCCCTTCACCAGCCTCGGCGTTGCGCCGGAGGCGGCGTCGTCCTATCTGATGCCGCGGCTGATCGGTCGGCAGAACGCGGCGTGGCTGTTGATGTCCTCGGAGTGGATCAGTGCGCAGGAGGCCCTGGACATGGGTCTGGTGTGGCGCGTGTGCGAGCCTGACGAGCTGCTGGCCGAGGCCCGCCGGCACGCGGAAATCCTTGCCGCCAAGCCCATATCGAGCCTGATGGCGGTCAAGCAGACCATGGTCGCACCGATCCGCGACGCCATCGTCGCGGCGACCGAGCGGGAGAAGGCGCTGTTCGTCGAACTCGTCGGCCAGGCGGCCAACGTCGACGCACTCGCGGCGTTCTCCGACCGCAAGGGCGGCTAGCGCTCCGCGGCGGGTCGGCGTTCAGCGGGTCACTTGCCGTCGCCGTTGCTGGTAGCGCCGGAAACGTGCCGGGGTCATCCCGATCTCGGCACGGAAGGCGCGGGAGAATGCCGACTCGGACTGGTAGCCGACCTGGTCGGCGATGGCGCCGACTGTCGCGTCACTGGAACTGAGAAGGTCGGCGGCAGCCATCATCCGGGCACGTACCAAGAAAACGCCCACGGTCATGCCGGTCTCCTGACTGAAATGACGCAGGAATGTCGCCCGTGACATGGCGGCGGTGCGGCTGAGCCGCTCGATGGTCCAGTCGGCGCCCGGCGTGGCCAGCATGCTCTCGATCGCCGTCGCGATCCGCGGGTCGGCCGCGGCGGTCCACAAGGCCGGCGTCGTCGTCACAGTCCTGGCGGATCTCAACACCATTGTCAGCAGCACCGTGGCCAAGGCGGACAGGATCGCCGCAGTGCCCTTGGTTCCCCGCTGCGCCTCTGCGCGCATCATCGTGCTCAGCATCGCCAGCATCTCGGCGTCGCCGTCGGACTCCCCGCACGAAACGTGCAGCGGATCAGGCAGGCTGCGGAAGAACACCGCGCCCGCGCCCGCGTCAAACGTGTAGTGTCCGCAGAACAAATCGACGACGGCGGGCCCGCTGCCCTTACTGCGGGTGCTCACGAACGCATCTCCGGCGGTGTCGATTGTGCCCCGGAGGCGACCTGGGCCGCCGGTGACGATTCGATGGGGAGCCCGACCGGGTAGCAGTACGACATCTCCCTGCCGCATCTCCAGCACCCGGGTGCCGACCACGAGTTGACACTCGCCCTCGAGGACGGCGTGAAATGGGGCTTGCAGCTCCCGGTACCCCTCGACATCCATTCGGGTGGTGCCGCCCAGGAGGCAGCGCTTGTCCACGTTGGCGCCAAGCCGAGCCAGGTCCAACAAACGACTGACGGCGTCCATGATGAGACTTTAGAGCATAAAAATGAGCTATCTCGATCTATTGGTATTAATCTTCGCTGCCTACGGTTTCCAGACATGTCATCGCAGGTCGGCGCTCCAGAAGCGCCGCCTGCACGCAGCAGGAAGGAAGTCGTCATGACCGAACAGATCGACCCCAGGGACATGTCCACCCGCAGAACAGATCTCGATCGCGTCGCGGTGCGCGTACTGCCGCCTGTCGACGTGGTTGCCGCGGTGTTGCTGCGGTACGGACTCGTCGTCGTCATCGGCTGGATCGGCCTGCTGAAGTTCGCCCATTACGAGGCGCATCAGATAGCACCCCTGGTCGCGCACAGCCCGTTCATGGGCTGGCTCTATGGGATCTTCCCCGAATACACGTTTTCCGTGCTCCTGGGCGTCGTGGAAGTGACCGCGGCGGTACTGCTTGCGGTGAAGCCGTTCGCGCCACGCGTCTCGGCGCTCGGAAGCTTGCTGTCGGTGTTGTTGTTCCTCGCGACGATCAGCTTCCTGTTCACCACCCCGGGCATCGGCGAACCGGCGGGCGGTGGGTTTCCCGCGATTTCGCTCCTCGCGGAGTTTCTTCTGAAAGACGTTGTCTTGCTGGGTGCTTCGTTCTGGACGTTGGCCGATGCGATCAGGTCGGGATGGGCCGGGGGCCGCAGGTGACCGTCCGGACCCGGTGAGCACCACCACCAACCCCAGTGGCCAGTTCGGCCCCGACGTGTTTCCACGAGGAAGGCGACCAACCCCATGTCTGTCCAGAATGCGCGATACGAGTCCCTTTTCCGGCCCACGTCGATCGGAGGAGTTGACCTGGCCAACCGCGTCGCCCTGGCGCCGATGACCCGCGTCAGCGCGACGGCTGAAGGTGTTCCCACCGATCGGATCGGCGCCTATTACCGGAAGTTCGCCGACGGAGGGTTCGGCCTGTTGCTCACCGAAGGCCTCTACATCGATGACGAGACCAGTCAGGGCTACTACTTCCAGCCCGGCATCTCGAACGCCGCTCAGGTCGCGGCGTGGAAACGAGTGGTGGACGGCGTACATGGCGCTGGGGCGAAGTTCTTCGCCCAACTCATGCACGCCGGCAGCCAGTCACAAGGCAACGTGCACACGACCACCACGTGGGGCCCCTCGGCCGTGCGTCCCAGAGGCGAGCAGGTGGCCATGTACCGCGGGTCGGGGCCCTACCAGATACCCGAGGCGATGACCGCTGAGCAGATCGGCCAGGTCCGCGCGGCGTTCGTCAATGCGGCCCGGTTGGCACGCGACGCGGGGTTCGACGGCGTGGAGATCCACGGGGCCAACGGTTACCTGCTGGACGCATTCCTCACCGACTACATGAACACCCGCGCGGACGAGTACGGGGGAAGCATCGCCAACCGCGTCCGGTTGGCCGCCGAGGTGGGCTCTGATGTCGCAGCGGCAGTCGGTGCGGACATCGCCGTCGGTATGCGCATCTCCCAGGGCAAGGTTTCAGACCACGATCATCGGTGGGCGGGCCGCGAAGACGACGCCGCTGCCATCTTCGGCGCTCTGGCTGAAACCGGTATCGACTACCTTCACACCACCGAATACCGAGCTCTGGCACCGGCTTTCGAAGGCAACGCCAGCTCACTGGCGGAACTGGCCAAGCGCTACAGTGGGCTGCCGATCATCGCCAACGGCCACCTCGATGATCCCCGCGACGCCGCCGCCATCATCGAATCGGGGGCCGCCGATGTCGTCGCCCTGGCCAAACCTGCGCTGGCCAATCGGGACTGGCCGCGTCGCGTGCGCTCAGGACAACCGCTGTCGCCCGACCTGCCGGCCGATCTCTTCGGTCCTACCGCAACCGTCAAAGACTGGGAAGTGACCCGTTCGCCCAACCTGGCAGGCCAGCCTTCCGGGCGCTAAAAGCATTGCGGGACAGGAGAAACTCGAACGTGGCTCGCCTCCGACTACGGGGCGTTCTGCGACGACTTGATGTTCTCGCTGCAGAGCCGGTTGGCCCCGGGGGTGCGTGCCGGGCACCCGTTGAACTGAGTCGTGCAGCCGTCGACCCGGTGGGCGGCCAGGATGGCGCGGATGGTGCGCTTGCACCGGCCGCAGTCGGCCCCCGCGCCGCACGCGTCGGCGACCTGTTTGGACGTGGCGGCGCCCGCCGCGATGACCTCGTTGACGACGTGGCTGGTGGCTCCGGTGCACAGGCAGACAAACATCAGCTCACCCGGTCATCCGGCTCTTCGACGGTCATGATGTGCGCCAACTTGCCGACGAACAGGCTCGGGTATCCGCCGAACCCGGCCTTGGTCATCCATTCGGCGGCCGCGTCGGGGTGGTCGATCCAGCGTCGCGCGCTGACCTCGTCCTCGACCTCCTGCAGGATCATGACTTCCTGGCCGTCGTCGAGGGCCTGGTAGACCCATACCTTGCGGATACCGCTGTATTCGAAGCGGCTCAGCCCGTCGTGCACCTTGCGCATCAGGGTGGACACGTCGTCGACCACGGCGACCGCGCCGACGATGACGCCGGCCACGTACTCGTGCGGAGTGGGTTCGGCCAGATCGATTTTCTCGACCACCTCACCGCCGAATATCGGCGGGATGTCCTCGACACCGGAGATGTCGAACCATTCGAATATCGCCGGCGAGCGCAACACGTCCCGAATCGAGCGCGCCTGCCGGATCCCGATGGTCACGAGAACGCGCCCGGGTTCCCAAATGGAGGTGTACAACACCACGTGGTGCGCGCCGATCGTCGACAATGCCGCGCGATGTTTCTTCATCCATTTCCACATCTGATCGACGTCGTCGACCCGGAAATCGCAGGAAAGAATGAGCGAGTGCAAATCGTACTCACTCATGATTCCTGACCTTTCTGGGCGACCGTTCAGCGTGTTAGCGGAGTCTAACCTTAGTTAGGACAGGCAGTCCAGCCTTCGTGGCCACGCACGGGTCGGCCGGGCATCAGGGTTCGTCCGATCACCGCGCGACACCTCGCAATGCCGATTAACCATTGCGCCACACCGGGTTTTCTGCACTACATTGGATGTGCACGGCAAACAGCAACACTTGATCAGCCCTCAAGGTGCTTAGGAGCGACGATGCAAGGGGATGCGGACGTTCTGAAATTGCTCAACGAGCAATTGACGAGCGAACTCACGGCCATTAACCAGTATTTCCTCCATTCCAAAATGCAGGACAACTGGGGATTCACCGAACTGGCGGCACACACCCGTTCGGAATCATTTGAAGAGATGCGGCACGCCGAGGCGATTACCGATCGAATTCTGTTGCTCGACGGCCTGCCGAATTATCAGCGGTTGTTCTCCCTGCGCGTAGGGCAGACCCTGCGTGAGCAATTCGAGGCCGACCTCGCCATCGAATACGAGGTCGTCGCCCGGTTGAAGCCGGGCATCATCATGTGCCGTGAGAAGCAGGACGCGGTCACCGCCAACCTGTTCGAGACGATCCTCGGCGACGAGGAAGGCCACATCGACTACCTGGAGACCCAGCTGGAGTTGATGGACAAGCTCGGCGAGCAGCTCTACGCCGCGCAGTGCGTGTCGAGGCCGCCGCAGTAGCGCCTCGCGCACGTTTCAGCTCTCACTGCCTCGGGTAGCCGGTGAACCGCCGGTCACCCGGGGCAGTGGTGTTTGCGCCGTAACTTTTCTAGTGCATCTAACGATATGACTGCTGGGCCGGACACCCCGGCCGGCGAAAGGATGCCTATGACGAGCCCACCCACCACCGAGGACCGGCAACCGGCCGATGTGCTGCTGAGCCCGCGACGACGCAACCTCGTTTTCGTCGCGGTGCTGCTCGGGATGCTGCTCGCGGCACTGGATCAGACGATCGTGGCGACCGCGTTACCCACGGTGGTCGCTGATCTGGGCGGCGCGGGCCACCAGTCCTGGGTAGTCACCAGCTATCTGCTGGCGTCGACGATCGTCACGGCGGTGGTCGGCAAGGTGGGTGACCTGTTCGGTCGCAAGGTGGTCTTCCAGGGTGCGGTCGGATTCTTCATCGTCGGTTCGGTGCTGTGCGGACTGTCGGGATCGATGACCATGCTCGTGGCGTCGCGGGCCCTGCAGGGCATCGGCGGTGGCGCCATCATGGTCACCGCGACCGCACTGATCGGCGAGGTCATCCCGCTGCGCGACCGCGGCCGCTATCAGGGCGCACTGGGTGCGGTGTTCGGCGTCACGACGGTGATCGGGCCGCTGCTCGGCGGCTTCTTCACCGACCACCTGAGTTGGCGGTGGGCCTTCTGGATCAACATCCCCGTCGGCATCGTCGTGGTGATGGTCGCCGCCACCGCCATCCCGGCCTTGGCTCGCACCGACCGGCCGGTGATCGACTACGCAGGCATTCTGTTCGTCGGGCTCGGCGCGTCCGGGCTGACGCTCGCCACCAGCTGGGGTGGCGCGGAGTACGCCTGGACCTCACCCACGATCATCGGGCTGTTCGTCGGGTCGGTCATCGCGTTGGCGCTGTTCGTTCGCGCCGAACTCCACGCGGCCGAACCGATCCTGCCCATGCGGTTGTTCACCAGCCCCGTGTTCACGATGTGCTGTGTGCTGTCGTTCATCGTCGGCTTCGCGATGCTGGGCGCGCTGACATTCCTGCCGACCTTCATGCAGTTCGTCGACGGCGTCTCGGCGA
This sequence comes from Mycolicibacterium mageritense, assembly GCF_010727475.1. Taxonomy (NCBI): domain Bacteria; kingdom Bacillati; phylum Actinomycetota; class Actinomycetes; order Mycobacteriales; family Mycobacteriaceae; genus Mycobacterium; species Mycolicibacterium mageritense. The sequence goes on along the minus strand of NZ_AP022567.1, from coordinate 6,733,220 downwards.
CCGAGTCGGGCCTGCGCACCCTGCCGATGGTGGCCGGGCTGCTGATCACGTCGACCGGCAGCGGTGCCCTCGTCGGCCGCACCGGCCGCTACAAGATCTTCCCGGTGGTCGGCACCGCCGTGATGGTGGTCGCGTTCCTGCTGTTGTCCCGGATGGATGCCGCGACACCGATGCCGCTGCAATCGCTGTACCTGTTCATTCTCGGCACCGGCATCGGGATGTGTATGCAGACGCTCATCCTCACGGTGCAGAACACCTCCCGGTTCTCCGATCTGGGCGTGGCGACATCAGGTGTGACGTTCTTCCGGACCATCGGAAGTTCTTTCGGCGCAGCCATATTCGGTTCGCTGTTCGCCAACTTCCTGGCCGGGCGCATCCCGGCGGCGCTCGCGGCGAGCGGCGCCCCGCCTGCCGCGGCCAACTCTCCCAAGGCCCTGCACGAGCTGCCCGCCGACGTCGCGGCGCCGATCGTCGACGCGTACGCCGACTCGCTCGGCATGGTGTTCATGTGGGCCGCGCCGGTCGCGCTGCTCGGCTTCGTCGTCGCGCTGTTCCTCAAAGAGGTGCCGTTGCGTGAGATGGATGCCACGGCAGCGCTCGACCTCGGTGAGGGGTTCGGCATGCCCAGCACCGAATCGGCCGAGAAAGTGCTGGAAACGGCGATCAGCCGGCTCATGCGCAACTCGCCGGAGATCCGGCTGCGCACCGTCGCGGGCGGGCCCGGGTGCGAACTGGACGTGGCCCGGCTGTGGGCGCTGCTGCAGATCTACCGGCAGAGCCAGGTGTTCGGCACCGCGCGGCTGACCGAGATCGGCGAGCGGCTGCACGTCCCGCACGAAGTCCTCGAACCGACCTTCGCGGGGCTGGTGGCCGACGGCTACGCGTTGCGTACGGGCGACCAGCTGTGGCTCACGCAGCACGGGCTGAGCCAGGTCGACGCGGTGTCGGCCGCGCTGGTGGGGCGGATCGTGGACAAGCTCGCCAAGTCACCGACCTTCGACGGCAGGCCGGACCGCATCCAGGTCGAAGCGGCCCTGGAGCGGATCGCCCATCGGTTTGTGCTGCAACGGGACTGGGGCGACGACCGCGCCGAACTGGCCGGGGCCGGAACGAAAAACTAGAACCTGTTCCAGATCCGGCGTCGCGCGCGTACCATTCGGCGCATGAGCCGTATCGGAGAGTTTCCCGACGACGACGTGGCAGGCTGGGTGCTGAGGTCGCCCGACATCGGCACCGCGATGGCCAACTTCACCAACGCGGTGTACACGAAAGGTCGCCTGCCGTTGCGCGTGCGCGAACTCGCGCGCATGGTGATCGCGCTCGACAACGAGTGCGTGGTGTGCCAGAACACCCGGGACTCCGACGGATTGGCGGCCGGAGTGGACGAGGATCTGTACGACCATGCGGGCGAATGGCAGAGCTGGCCCGGGTACAGCCCGCAGGAACGCATCGCCGCCGAGTTCGCCCACCGGTTCGCCACCGGCCACACCGAGCTGCGCGACGACGAGGATTTCTGGGAGCGCGCCGGTGAGCATTTCGACGCCGAACTGCTGACCGACCTGGCGCTGTCGTGTGCCATGTGGCTCGGCATGGGGCGCATGCTGCGCACGCTCGATATCGGCCAAAGCTGCAAGATCACGCTGTAGCTCACCGCCCGGCAGCGCAGAATGAGGTTGTGACATCCGCCAAACCTCTTGCCGCGGCTGCGATCGCCCAGCTCGAGTCCGACGGCGTTGCGACGCTGATCGGTACGGTCGTCAACCCGGCCGGCCTGATCCACGCGAAGACCGTTCCGCTGCGCCGCATGGGCATCTTCGCCGAGCCCGGACTGGGCGCGAGCCCGGTGTTCCACGCGTTCACCATCGACCAGACCGGCATCGTGTTCAGCGACGCCATCGGCGTCGTCGGAGACCAGCGCATCCGCATCGACCTCGGGGCCCTGCGCATCCTGGGCGACGGATTGGCCTGGGCCCCAGGCGCATTCTTCAACCAGGACGGATCCGCGGACCCGTACTGCAGTCGCGGCACGCTGAGCCGGGTACAGGACCGTCTGAGCGCGGCGGGCATCACAGCCCTCGTGGGCCACGAGATGGAATTCGTTCTGGTGGGGCCGGATGGCTCCCGGTTGCCGTCGGTGCTGTGGGCCCAGTACGGCTTGTCGGGGCTGCTGGAATTCGAAGGCTTCGTGCGCGATGTCACCAATGCCGCGACCGCGTCGGGCGTGGCCATCGAGCAGTTCCACCCCGAATACGGTGCCAACCAGTTCGAGATATCGTTGTCTCCGCAATCGCCCGTCGCTGCTGCCGATCAGCTGGTGCTCATGCGCATCATCACGGGGCGGGTCGCCAGGAAATATGGTCTGCGGGTCAGCCTGTCGCCAGTGCCGTTCGCGGGCAGTGTGGGATCAGGCGCGCACCAACACTTTTCCATGAGCAAGGGCGATACACCACTGTTCTCCGGCGGCTCCGGGACACGCGGCATGACCCCGGAGGGTGAAGCGGCAGTGGCCGGGCTGCTCGCGGGGCTGCCCGCGGCGCAAGGCGTGCTGTGTGGTTCCGTGCTGTCGGGCCTGCGGATGCAACCGGGCCACTGGTCCGGCGCGTACAACTGCTGGGGCACCGAGAACCGGGAAGCCGCAGTGCGTTTCCTGATCGGTGGTCCCAGCAACCCCTACGGCGCCAACGTCGAGGTCAAGGTCATCGACCCGTCGGCCAACCCGTACCTGGCCAGCGCGACCATCCTCGGGCTGGCCCTGCACGGCATCGAACAGCGCCTTGAGCTCGGCCCCGAGACCACGGTCGACCCGGCCGCGCTCAACGACGCGCAGCGCGCGCACGACGCCGTCGCGCAACTGCCCGCCACGCAGGCCGATGCGCTCACCGCACTTGACGCGTCAACGCTGCTGCGCGAGATCCTGGGCAACGAGCCCGTCGACGCGGTGCTCGCGGTGCGGCGCTACGAACAACAGAATTTCGGTCACCTTCCGCCCGACGAGCTTGCCGCGAAGTTCCGGATGGCCTGGAGCGTGTGAGTGAGCGCCTAGGGTTTGCCTGCCGGCGGCGGTGGTAATACTGGCGAGATGATCGGAAATCTTCGTTCCGTGGTTCTGGACTGTCGCGACCCCCGCGCCCTGGCCGCGTTCTACGCCGACGTGATCGGGGGAGAGGTGACGGTCCAGGACGACACGTGGGTGGTCCTGACCGATCCGAGCGGCCGAAGGCTCGCGTTCCAGTACTCACCCGAACACGAGCCGCCGACGTTTCCCGATCCGCGTGGATCCCAGCAGTTCCACCTCGACATCGAGGTCGACGATCCGGACGCCGCGTCGCGCGCAGTGGTCGAGGCCGGCGCGACCCGGGTAACCGACGCGGTCGGCGAGAACACCTTCCGGGTGTTCCGCGATCCCGCGGGGCACACGTTCTGCCTGGTGTGGGGTACGGACTAGACGAGCCCCGTCGCGTCGAACACCCAGGACATGTCGGCGTTCGCGAAGTCCGCCATCCAGGTCGGCGGCGCATGGTTGGCCAGCGCCCCCATGTCCCAGTAGTCCTTCCACAGCGCGATCTTGCCCGCCTCGACGCGGTGCACGGTGACGAACTTGAGCACCGCGCTTTCACCGGTGACCCAGTGCCATTCCTCGTGATGCTCGTACATCACGTCGCCGTCCTTCGCCAGCAGCAGGCCGGAGAAGTTCTCGTAGGACGCGAGCGGTTCGAGGCCGATCTTGAGGCGCTTGACGATGTCGTCCGGTCCTCTTGCCGCAGCAGCCGGGCCGACGGGCATGTCGAGGTAGATACAGTCCTCCGACAGGTAGGTCTTGAGCAGATCCCAGTTGCGGTCGGACAGGGCCTGCCACATACCGCGAACGGTGTCTTCAACTGACACTGGCGAATTCGCCTTTCTCCGTGGGGATGGACGGGGCGCGGTGGGCGGCCCGCAGGAACCGGCCGGTCCGGCGGGTGCCGACGAGGTCGGTGAGCTTGCCGTCGAGGAACACCGCGCGCCCGCCGACCAGCACGGCGTTGACCGTTTCGTCGTTGCGGTTCACCATCCGCGACAGCCCGCCGTAGTGGTCGACGGGGTTCTCGCGGTAGGCGTCGAGCGAGTCGTCGAGACGTTCTGGATCGATGACCACCACATCGGCGCGATCGCCGATACGCAGGTGGCCCGCGTCGAGGCGGTACCAGTCGGCGAGCTCGCCGGTGAGCCGGTGCACGGCCTGCTCGATGGTCATGAACGGCTGCCCCGCCTGCTCGGCGTCGCGGACGTGGCGCAGCAGTCGCAGGCCCATGTTGTAGAACGCCATGTTGCGCAGGTGGGCGCCGGCATCCGAGAAGCCCATCTGGATTCCCGGATCGCGGGCGAGCTTCTTGAGCACTTCGGGGCGGTGGTTGGAAATCGTGGTGCGCCACCGCAGCGAGGTGCCGTGCTCGAGTACGAGATCGAGGAACGCGTCGACGGGGTGCACACTGCCACGGTCCCGGCCGACCTCGCCGAACGACTTGCCGATCACGGATTCGTCCGGACAGGCGACGATTTGGGCGTCGAAGAAGTCGCGGTGCCACACCCGCACGCCGAACTTGTTGTCGTAGTCCTTGCGGAACTGCCTGCGATAGGACTCGTCGCGTAGCAGTTTGTTGCGTTCGACCTCGTCGCGCAGGTGCAACGCCGCGGCACCCGAGCCGAACTCCTCGAACACCACGAGATCGATACCGTCGGCGTAGACCTCGAACGGCACCGGAAGGTGCTGCCAGCGGAAATTGCCGCCGAGCGCGTTGACGGCGCGGGCGAGTGGGCCCATCATCAGGATCGCGTACGGATTGGCCTTGACATCGGCGGCCGAGAGCAGGCTGGTCTTCAACGGGTTGCGGAACATGCCGAGCGACTGGGCCAGTTGCGACATGAGGTTGAGCGGGTTCTGGATGTCGGGCCCGGACTGCAGCACGCGTCCGGAGCGGCGCAGCAGAGACTTGAGCCGACGCAGTTCGCGCGGTTTGGCATACGTCGATGGCAGTGTCCGGGACCGACAGGTTTCCCCGTCGATCTTGTCGAAAAGTAGTTGCTGCGACGACATTCCGACGAATCCGGCGTCGATCGCCTCTTTGAGCATCTGCTCCATCCTGACCTGTTCGGCGCGGGTCGGGCCGTCGTCCTTGCGGGTGGCCCGATCGAGGCCCATCACTGCGGTCCGCATGTCAGAGTGCCCGATGAACGCGGCGAGGTTCGGCCCGAGCGGCAGCGATTCGAGTGCGGCCACGTACTCGTCACAGTTCGACCAGGTCTTGTTGTTGTCGACCGCGGCGATGACCTGGTCCCGGGGGATGGCCTCGACCCGGCCGAACAGGTCACCGGCGTCGACACCCCCGACGTGCACCGTCGACAGCGAACACGAGCCCAGCATCACGGTCGTGACGCCGTGGCGCAGCGACTCCGACAACCCCGGCCCGTCCAGCACCTCGACGTCGTAATGCGTATGGATGTCCAGCATGCCGGGCAGCACCCACTTGCCGGTCGCGTCGATCACCTGCGGGCAGTCCGTCTCGTCGAGTTCTTCGGGCGAGATGGCAACCACGTGCCCGTCGCGAATGCCGATGTTGCGCACCGCCGACGGAGCGCCCGCGCCGTCGAACCAACGGCCGTTGCGAATGATTGTGTCGAAGCTCACCCCGACATCAGAACAGCGCGCGAGCGTCAGTGTCAACGAAAATCGTGAACAGATTCAGAAAAATGTCTACTAGCGCTTGTGTATATGCCCTGACCTGTGATTACAGCGGTGACCAGGCGTCGGGCACACGGCCGTCGAGATCGGTGAACCCGTACTGACGGGCGAGCTCGGCCGAGCTGACCGAGCGCTGGTTCCAGCGTGCTTTCTCGACGTCGGCGGCGATGGCCGCAACGCCGCGGCCGACGAAACGCGGGGTCTCGGACTCGGCGAACCCGGGCGGAGCCATCGGATAGCCGTCGGCGCGTGCCGGTTCGAGCGCGCACCGCCAGTTGGCTTCGGTGACGCCGTAGTTGTCGAGCATCATCTCCGAGCGCAGCCAGCCCGGGGTCACGGCCACGGCGGTCGCGCCGAACGGGCTCAGCTCGTGGCCGTGGCTGAAGGCCAGCCGGTTTCCCGCGACCTTCGCCAGGTCGTAGAACACTGAGAGTCGGTAGTTTTCCAGGTTGAATTCGCTTGTGCCGTCGGTGATTTCGACAAGAAGGCCGCCCGGGCGGTCGACCAGCAGCGGCAGCAGGCAATGGGAGGTGATCAAGTGGGTGTCGATGCCGAGCCGCAGGATGCGCAGTCCGTCGTCGAGGTCGTGCTGCCACATCGGCCTGCCCCAGGTGGGCGGCGGGCCCTTGAGGATCTCGGCTCCCCAGATGTCGTTGACCAGGATGTCGATGTGCCCGTGTTCGGTGGCGATGCGCCGCGCCAATTCGCGTACCTGCGCGATGTCGAGGTGGTCGACCTGCATCGCGATGCCGACTCCGCCCAGCGTAGACACGAGTTCGGCGGTTTCCTCGATGGTCTCCGGCCGCTGGTAGTCGGAGTCCCGGTTGCCGGAGACGCTGCTGCGGCCCGTGCAGATGACGGTGGCTCCCGCCTCACCGAGGCCCGCGGCGATGCCGCGACCGGCGCCGCGGGTCGCGCCGGCGACCACAGCGAGCCGACCCCGCAGGGCATTGGGGTCCGGTGTCCACGTCACCGCATGAGTATCCCGCCGCAAGTGGATCTGTCATGGCAGTTCGGCATTACCGCGCATACTCGGGTGGTGACTCCTTTACAGCGTTACATCGCGGAGGAAATCGCCACCGATCACATCGACGGGTTGCTGTCACGGCGTGAGGCCCTGCGCAGGCTCGCGCTGCTGGGCATGTCCGCGGCGGCGGCAGGCGCCCTGATCGCGGCGTGCGGGGAGAAGCAGCAGCCGGCGCCGTCCACGACCAGCACGAGCGCGACCGCCGCAGCGCCGCCGGGCGCCGCGGGCGCACTGCCCACCGAGCCCGTCACCTGGGCCGGCCCGGCCGGTGAATTGCAGGGTGCCTGGGCGCATGTCACCCAACCTCGCGGAGGCGTGCTCGTCGTCCACGAGAACAAGGGCCTCAACGACTACATCCGTTCGGTGACAGGCCGCTTCGCCGGTATCGGGTACTCCGCGCTGGCGATCGACCTGTTGTCCGGGCAGGGCGGCACCGGTGCATTTGCCGACCCGGCCGAAGCGACTGCGGCGCTCAGCAAGATCGGTCAGGACGAGTTCGTCGCGAACTTGAGATCCGGTGTCGACGAGCTGCAGCGCCGCGTGCCCGGGCGCAGGTTGGCGGCGGTCGGGTTCTGCATGGGCGGTGGCTTGGTGTGGCAGCTCTTGGCCGCGGGCGCGCCGCAACTCGCGGCGGCGATGCCGTTCTACGGGCCTGCCCCGGACAATCCCGACTTCGCGGGTTCCAAAGGTGTGGCGGTGCTCGCGTTCTACGGTGCGCTCGACCAACGCGTCAACGCCACCGAGCCGGTCGTGCGCGCCGCGCTCGAGCAGGCCGGCCTGGTCCACGACCTCGTCACCGAACCCGATGCCAACCACGCGTTCTTCAACGACACCGGCGACCGGTACAACGCGGCCGCGGCCGCCGACGCCTGGACCCGCGTGCGGGACTGGCTCGGTAAGTACGTCGGCTGATCCGGTGATGCCCTCCTGCCTTGTTCAACGCGTGTTCGCCCATCGGTCGGAGTCGCTTTGTTGACCGCACACACAGTCCGGTTCTGATTCTGCAATGCGGGTTGTCCAGGTTGCCAACTTCTACGGCCCGCGCTCGGGGGGCCTGCGAACCGCGGTGGACCGGCTGGGCGCGGAATACAGTGCCGCCGGCCACGACGTGTACCTGATCGTCCCCGGTGCCGAATCGCAACGGCATGTGCTGCCTTCGGGAGTCGTGCGAATCTCGTTGCCTGCCAGACGGATCCCGTTCACCGGCGGCTACCGTGCGGTTCTTCCCGGGCCGGTCACCGCGCTGTTGCGCCAGCTCGAACCCGACGCGCTCGAAGTCTCCGACCGGCTCACGTTGCGTTCGCTCGGACCATGGGGCAGGCGGCACCGGGTGGCCACGGTGATGATCTCGCATGAACGCCTGGACCGGCTGGTCGGCCAGGTGCTGCCGCGCTCGGCGGCCAGGGCCGTGGCCAACTTCGCCAACCGCCGTACCGCGGCCAACTACGACGCCGTGGTGTGCACGACCGCGTTCGCGCGTGAGGAGTTCGACCGCATCGGTGCCGAGAATGTCGCGACCGTGCCGCTCGGTGTCGATCTCGAACAGTTCCACCCGCGGCGGCACAGCGCGCAGATGCGGGGCCGGTGGGCTGCGCCGCAGCAGACGCTGTTGGTGCACTGCGGCAGGCTCTCGGTCGAGAAGCACGCCCATCGCAGCATCGATACGGTTGCCGCACTGAGGAATTCCGGTGTCGATGCCCGGCTGGTGGTGGTCGGTGAGGGGCCGATGCGGGCCCGGCTGGAACGCCAGGCGGCGCGCCTTCCTGTCGATTTCACGGGGTTCATCGGATGCCGCGACACCGTGGCCACGATCCTGGCGTCGGCCGATGTCGCGCTGGCTCCCGGGCCCCATGAGACCTTCGGGCTCGCCGCGCTTGAGGCACTCGCCAGCGGGACACCCGCGGTGGTGTCGCGCACGTCGGCGCTCGCGGAGATCCTCACGTCGGACAGCGGCGCGACCGCCGACAACGATCCGCTGGCCATCGCAGACGCGGTGACGTCCGTGATCAGCAGGCCGGAATCGCTGCGCCGCAGCAGTGCGCGACGACGGGCCGAACAGTTCACCTGGCCACGAGCGGCCGCCGGAATGCTCGACGTGCTCGGCGCCTGACCGACGCCAAGCGGTAACCGGCCGGGTTTTTGCGCACGATGACCACAGATCTGGTGTGCACCCCGCATCGATCCTATGGTCCCCGGTCATGTCCGAAACCAGCACGGTCCCCGAGTCTTTAGACAGCCCGCAAGCACCGGGTGACCGAAAACTGCGCGGCCACCTCGGGGTGTCGTCGATCGTCTTCATGGTTGTCGCGGCGGCCGCGCCGCTCGGCGTGATCGGCGGCGTCGTGCCGCTGGGCATCGCCTCGGGGAACGGTGCGGGCTTCCCCGCGACGTTCATCGTCTCGACCGTCGTGCTGCTGCTGTTCGCCGTCGGGTTCACCGCGATGACCCCGCACGTCGACGAGGCGGGCGCGTTCTTCTCGTATGTTCGTCAGGCGCTTGGGTTTCCCGCGGGCATCGGTGTCGCGTTCGTCGCGCTGGTGAGCTACGTGGCGCTGGAGGCCGGGGTGTACGGCCTACTGGGCCCGGCCGGTGCGAGCATCGTCGAGTTGGTGGGTGGCCGTGCGCTGCCGTGGTGGCTGTTCGCGGCCGTCGCCTTCGCGGTGACCACTTACCTCGGTTACCGCAACATCGAGCTGTCGAGCCGGGTGCTGGGGATCCTGCTCACCGCGGAGATCGCGATCGTACTGGTGCTCGATCTGGTGATCGTCGCGCGCGGTGGGGATCACGGGCTGTCATCGGGCATCGTCAACCCGAGCGCGGTCTTCTCCGGAAGTCTCGGCATCGGACTGCTTTTCGCGATCATCAGCTACGTGGGCTTCGAGGCGACCGCGATCTTCCGCGACGAGGCCCGCACACCCGAGCGCACGATCCCGCGGGCCACCTACGCTGCGCTGATCCTGATCGGCGTCTTCTACGCGGTGACCAGCTGGGCGCTCATCTCCGGCTGGGGCGACGACCAGGCCGTCGCGCGAGCCACAGACTCCGGCAGCACGTTCCTCGGTGACACCGCGCACCGCTACCTCGGAGTGGCAGGCGCCGACATCATCACGGTGCTCTACTTCACGAGCCTGTTCGCATGCATCCTGGCCTTCCACAACGTGGCCTCGCGCTATGTCTTTGCGCTGTCGCAGCGCGACGTGCTGCCTGCCACCCTCAGCCGGCCGCACGATCGGCACGGCTCACCACATCAGGCGTCCCTGTGGATCTCCGGCGTGGTCGCGGTCAGCGTGCTGCTGGCGGTGGTGTTCGGCCTCGACCCGGCCGCGCAGTTCTACACGTGGTTCGCCGGCGCGACGACGGTCGGCGTGGTGGTGCTGATGATCGCCACGAGCATCGCGGTGCTGGTGTTCTTCGCCCGTGACCGGCGCGGCAATTCCGGGTGGCGCGTACGGGTTGCGCCTGCGCTCGGTTTGGTGGGGCTGCTGGGTGCCCTGGTGCTCATCCTGGCCAACCTGAACGATCTCGTCGGCGGCTCGAGCGTGCTCGCGTGGGTGATCGTCGGGGTGCTGATCGCGGCCTTCGCAGCGGGCGCCGTGGTCGGTACCCGGGCGGGGAAGAGCGCATGACCGTCAACGGCATTGTCGAGCGGGTTACCCAGACACCCGAGCGGGAGCTGGTGCGCGGCCTCGACGACGGCTCGATCACCGAAGTCGAGGTGGCCTGGAGTGATCCGTTCGGTCATGCGCAGGGCAAGCGCATTCCTGCGACGGGTTTCCTCGACCGGGCCCGGGGCAGTGGATTCGCCTTCTGTGAAGCCTCTTTGGGCTGGAACACCGACGGCACCGTGATCGACTCACTTAGGCTGACCAATTGGGACGGTGGCTATCCGGACGTCCACGCGGTGCCGGACCTCACGACGTTCCGCCGCCTGCCATGGCGGCCCACGGCCGGCCACGTGATCTCCGACATCGTCGCCCATGACCGGCGGCCCTCCCTGCTCGATCCCCGGGCGGTGCTCAAGCGCGTGCTCGCGCAACTGGCCGCGCTCGGTTACACCGCGAAAGTCGGTGTGGAGCTGGAGTTCTACCTGCTCGATCCGGACGGTTCGCCGTTCCAGCACGACATCCATGCCTATTCGCTGGAGAACGCCAACGCGCTCGACCCGCTGCTGAGCGATCTGCACGAGACCCTCTGCGCGTTCACGCGCCTGGAGGGCATCGAAACCGAGTACGGCCCAGGGCAGATCGAGACCAACCTGATCTACACCGATGCGCTCGAAGCCGCCGACGATGCGGCGCGGTTGAAGTACGCCGCCAAGGAGGTCGCGCGCAGGCACGGCAAGATCGCGAGCTTCATGCCCAAGCCGTTCACGGAACACTCGGGTAGCTCGGCGCACCTGCACATATCGCTGTGGCGGGACGGAGCGCCGGCGTTCGCGTCGACCGACGGTTCCGAGAACGCGTTGGCGCTCAACGCAATCGGTGGGCTGCTCGAACACCTGCCGTCGATCACGCTGTTCGGCGCGCACTCGGTCAACGCCTACCGGCGGTTCACCCCGGATTCGTTCGCTCCCGCGACGGTCACGTGGAGCCGCGACAACCGAAGCGCGGCGGTGCGATCGCTCGTGGAATCCGATCCGGCCGCCACCCGTATCGAATTGCGCAGCGGCGCATCGGATGCCAACCCGTACTGGTTGATCGCCGCCGCACTGGCGGCGGTGATCGCCGGGATCAGGGCCGACCGCACGCCACCGGCAGCAGAGGGTGGCAACCTGTACGGCAAGGGCACGCCGCTGCCCGAGTCGTTGGGCGTGGCGATCGCGCTCGCGACCCAGGACGACACCATCACCGACATTCTCGGTACCGACTCGGTACACGACTTCGCGGCGATCGCACGCAGCGAATGGCAGACGTACACCCAGCACGTCAGCGATTGGGAACTGCGGCGTTACCTGGCCACCTCATGACGGCGACCACACCCCGGGTGGGAACGAGTCGCCGGCAGCCGCTGGGCGGTTCGGTGGGGGACCGGCTGGCCCGGCTGCCGGGAATCGTCGCGGATCTCGCTCGCGAGGATGTTGCCGCCGAGCGCGACCGGGTCTTGCAGTACGGCGCGGTCGACCGCCTGCGCGCAGCGGGTCTGCTCGGGATGCGGGTACCGGTCCGCTACGGCGGGCCGGGCGGCAGCGTCCGCGACGTGCTCGGGGTGGTCATCGAAGTCGCGCGGGCCAGTTCCAATGTGGCGCAAGCACTGCGTGCCCACTTCGGCTACTCCGAGCGTTTGCTCAGCAACCGAGCCGACGAGGCCGAGCGCAAGCTGTGGTTCGCCCGCGTCAACGAGGGGCTGGTGTTCGGCAACGCGATAACCGACGGCACCGGACGGTCGCCGTCGAGTGCCGACACCACCGTACTGCCCGCTGCGGACGGAACGCTGCGGCTCAACGGCTACAAGTTCTATTCGACCGGATCGCTGTTCGCCGACGTCATCGCCGTCTCGGCGATCGACGCCGAAGGCCGCGACGTGCAGGTGATCGTGCCGACCGAGCGTCGCGGGGTCGAATTGTTCGACGACTGGGACGGTTTCGGCCAGCGCCTGACCGCCAGCGGCGGAACCAGGTTCACCGACGTCGTCGTGCAACCCGACGAGGTGACGACCGCGTCGGACGGCAAGCACATCGGTCACAGCACGACATTCCTGCAGTTGTACCTGGCCGCGGTCGCTGCGGGTATCGCGCGCGGCGTGGTCGACGACGCGGTCGCCTACGTCCGGAACCGGGCACGTCCGGCGGCCCACGCCCTGGCCGGCACCGCGGCGCAGGATCCGTTCGTGCTACAGGCGGTCGGCGACATCGCTGCCGAAGCGGCGGCGGCCACAGCGTTGGTGCTCACCGCCGCCGACGCGATCGACGCTGTGGTGGACGGCGGCCGCGGGCACGACGCGCCGGCGCTGGCCGACCTCGCGATAACGGTCGCACACGCGCAGCTGGTCGCCGAGCGCCTCACGCTGTCTGCCGCCGAGCGGTTGTTCGACACCGGAGGGGCGTCGGCGACGTCCCGGGCGCTCAATCTGGACCGGCACTGGCGCAACGCTCGCACGGTGGCCAGTCACAACCCGCTGGCCTACAAGTCCCATGCCGCAGGCAACTACGCGGTCAATGGCGTGTGGCCGCCTGCCAACGGGTACTTCTGACCCGGGATCGGCGAAAGGGGGCACTCGTGGTGCGTGCCGCATCGATAATCGGTCTGGACGTAAACCTCAGGGGCCGCCATGAAACTCACGAAGTTCCTGCTGTGCGTGGCAGCGTGTCTGGCGGTGGTGCTCACGGCGGCGTGTGATCAGCCGGGCAGCACCGCCACGCGCGAGTCGGGCACCGACACGATGACTGCCAGTCCCACGCCCGAGCCGCCGCCGAGCGGGCCGGCGATCACCATCGCGGGCATGGGCTTCAGCGGATCCCTCACGGTGCCGCCGGGAGCCACCGTGACCGTCGTCAACGACGACGAGGTCGAGCATTCCGTGACCTCGCGCACCAAGGATCTGTTCGACGTGCATGTGGACGGCAAGAAGCGGGCGACGTTCACCGCGCCGTCGGAGCCGGGTGACTACGCCTTCTACTGCATCTACCACCCGGCGATGAAGGGCACGCTGACGGTCAGCTGACCTCGGCCGCCTTGCGCGGAGGGTAGCGCAGGACGGCGGCTACGCCGTCAGCGGGCGAGATGCCGTCGTCGCCCACGACGTCGGCGTCGATCGAGATCGCCACCATCGGCAGGGCCTCATCGGCCCGGAACGTGTGCGTCGGTGCCGCGCCCTGCTCGGACAACACCTCGGCATTGGGGGCGAGTGTGCTCAGATTGTCACCGGCCAACACGGTTGCAGCTCCGACATCGCCGACGATCAGGGTCTCGACCGCGCCCGCCCGAAGCGCGGCACACACACCGGGAAGCCCTTCGGCCGCGAGTCCCGAGCCTTGTCCGACCGCGGTCCGGAACTGTTCTTCGATTTCGCCGAGCCGCTCATGGTGTCGCGCAGCGAGGTGCGTGGCGACGCTGTCGGCGAGTTCTAGCTCGTCGAACCCGGTGTGCCGCGCGCCGGTGTGCAACTGGACCACCCGTGCGGCGACCCGTTTCGGCAGTGCGGCGACCAGATCACTGCGGGACTGAACCTCACCGACGACGAAGACCAGATCGGGTGCGCAATCGTCGACGATCGTGGTGAGCCTGTCCGCGACAGCCCGGATGTTGGTCCGTCGGGCTTCCTCGGTACGGGGCTGAGGGTCGCCGTATCCGGACGTCTCCGGGCCGCCGGCCTTGTGGACGGGATACGCTCCGCCCTCGACTGTTTCGGTGTTCACGCCGCCGCTGTGCACCTCGATGTCCGCACCGTTGTGGTCCACGGCGACCAGGACATACGGAACCTCGTCGGTACCGTGCTCGATGACCGGCATGACGTAGGGCAATTCCGAGAACCGGACGACCGGGGTGGCCGGCGCCCAGTCGAGAACCTCGTCGATCAGCACTCCGTCCGGGCTCGCCACGAGGCCCCGGCCGCCGCGGCCCACTCCGGGCCGGGATTCGACGACCGCCCGCTGCAGGTGCTCGACGACCTTGGCGGGTGCGTCCTGACGCTCGAGCTCTTCGCGGAGACCCCGCCATTTCAGCTCGAGCTGAGCGGTGGCATCGGCGGTGTCGTGCGAATCGTCGAAGTAGACCGATGCGTACGGCCCGGCTCCGGTCAACAGTGGACGGAAGCGTTCAGAGTGCATGGTGCCTCCCTTCGTGGAAGTTGCGCGCTTCCACTGGGGTGCCCGCCTGGCGGCTCGGCAAACCAGCGCGTCCGCCCCCACCTACCAGGCGACCGGCAACCGCTTGATGCCGTGGATGAACGCCGACTGCAGACGGTCGGGCTCCTCGACCGCCGCGATACCCGGCAGCTGTCTGTGCAGTTCCTCGAACGCCAGGGTGATCTCACGGCGTGCCAGGTTGGCGCCGAGGCAGAAATGGGCGCCGCCGCCGCCGAACCCGACGTGCGGATTGGGATGCCTGCGCACATCGAACAGCCACGGGTTGTCGAACTTCGACTCGTCGCGGTTGGCCGACCCGTACCACAATGTGACCTTGGCGCCCGCGGCGAGCGGTGTTCCGCCGAGTTCGGTGTCGCGGGTGACGGTGCGGCGCATGTAACTCACCGGTGAGGCCCACCGCACGATCTCTTCGACCGCGGTGGGGGCGAGCTCGTCGAAGTGCGCCCACCAATCCTGACGCTGCTCGGGGTGGCGGGTGAGCGCCAGGACGCCGTGACTGATGGCATTGCGGGTGGTTTCGTTGCCCGCCACGACCAGCAGGATGAAGAACGAGGCCACCTCGGCCGAGGTCAGGCGCTCCCCGTCGACCTCGGCCTGCACGAGGCTGGTGGTCAGATCCTCGGTCGGCGACGACCGCCGATCGTCGGCCATCGCGGTGGCGTAGGCGCCGATGTCCATTGCGACGTGGAAGAACTCGTCGAAGTCGGTGGTCAGGTCCGGGTCGCCGAACCCCAGAATCACGTTGGTCCAGTGAAAGATTCGCTGATGGTCGGCTTCCGGGATGCCCATCATGTCGCAGATGATCTGCAGCGGCAGCGGACCGGCGAGCTCGGTGACCAGTTCCGCCTGACCGTCCGGGTGGCGGGCCACCATGTCGGCGACGAGTCTGCGCGCCCGGTCCCGCACCGAATCTTCGATCAGTGCCACGACTCGCGGGGTGAACGCGCTGCGCACAATGTTGCGCAGCCGGGTGTGCCGCGGATCGTCCATTGCGATCATCGAGCCGAAATACTCGGCCAGCTCCGGGGTTTGGTCGCCGATCGTGATGCCCGACGCGGACGAGAAGATGTCCGGGTGCCTGCTGGCGTAGAACACGTCGTCGTATCGTGTCACGGCCCAGTGACCTGCGCTGTCGGAGAAGCCTTCCTGGTAGAACGCCGGGTGATAGGAGATCGGCGCCTCACGTCGCAGTGTCGCGAAGGCACCGTCGCGGTAGTCGTCGTCCAGGGCCCAGAAGTCCCAACCGAGGTCGACGTCGGCCAGCGGTACTTCGGGTGGTGCCGTCCCGTTCGCCCGGATGGTCAGTGTCACGGCGGCCGCCCTTCGTCGTCGAAGAATGCTGGTTTTCAGGGTACGGCGCACGGGGCTGCGCACCCGGATGTCACGACACGGTCAGCGTGCGCAGGCGTGGCCAGATCACCGACCACGGTTGGCCGCGTCCCGTCAGCAGGTGGATTCGCATGTCGTCGCCCACTTTTCCGACGGTGTGTTCGCTCGTGAAGTATTCCCGTAGGGCCGCGGGGTCTTTGCCGATGAAGAGCACGGTCTCGGCGGTGTCCGGCGGTGGGGTGAAGTAGCCGTAACTGCGGTTGGGGCTGTACGCGCTCGGCAGTCCGTACTGCGATGCGTAGCCGTCGAGATAGGCCGCCACGATGTAGGACTCGCCGAGCAATGCGGTGTGCTCCCGCTGGGCGGGCGGCAGCCCGCGGAACACCTGGGCGGTGTCACGCGCGATGCGTTCACCGATGTCGGACCGGTTGATCTGGACCGACAGCACGAGCATCGCGACGGCGGCGATCACACTTACCACGCACGCCGCATGGAGCCACCGGCGGCCCCGCCCGGGCCCGCGCGCCCATCGGGTTTGCAGGCCGAGTGCTCCGGCGGCGGCGAACGGCGCGTACAGCCCGGCCAGATAGTAGGGACGGCCCTGCAGTGCGATGAATGCGACGAACAGGACCACGCCCGTTGCGAGGATGAACCGATAGTCACGCATCGTGGTGTCCCGCAGCAGTCGCCATGCGCCGTAGCCCATCAGGACCACGCCAAGCACCCCGGCGTAGAGGATCAGCTGCACCGCGATGCCCGGTCTGCCGCCGTACAGCGCTCCTGCCTCGCCCGCCACCACTTCGGTCATCTGCAGTTGGGGCCAACCGTGGGTGTGTTGCCACCACACGGTCGGGGCGGCAATGAACACCGCGATCACGGCGCCGAGCCACAAGGCCGGCCGGCACAGCATCGCGCGCGGCCCGAACATTGCGATGCTCGCCAACATCACCAAACTCAGCAGCACCACCTGAAACTTCGTCATCGCGGCCACCCCGACGACGATGCCGGCAGCGATCAGCACTCGGTCCCGGCGTGTTCGGACCCACCGCATCAGCAGCCACACGAGCAGCAACCATTGCGCGGGTTCGAGGCTGTACGGCGTCAGCCAGTGCCCGGTCAGACTCGGCCACAGTGCGGTCGCCTGGGCGAGCGCGGTGAGCGCCTGCGCACCCCGGCCACCGCCGAGCTCGCGCGCGATCAGGCCCGCGAGCACCACCGCGGCCGCGGTGGCCAGAATCGCGGGCGCCCGCAGCACCAACTGCGCGCCTGGCGCGAGCCCGTCGGCGAGTGCTGCCAGTGCAGGCGTGACAGGGGGCTGGTCGGCCGAGCCCCAGTCCAGGTGAAAGCGGCCGATGGCCAGCATGTAGACCTCGTCGAACCAGTACCCGCGGCCCAACAGCGCTGCGCCACAATGAGCTAACGCGGTCAGCGCCGCTATCGGCAGAACTGCGGCTGCAGCGAATTGTGGCAGGGGCCGGCTCGGCTCCTCACCCTGGTGCTCGGCCATCCGGCCCAGACTAGTGGCGAACGCAACGACCGCCGGGCGTAACACGGCGTCGGCTCCGCTCGATATGCCACAGGGGTGGACGTCTCGCTGCGGTGAAGTCGCAAGGCGTTGCGGTGCTGGGCCATTGGGGGATGACCCAGCACCTGGGTCGCCACAGTAGGAGGTTCTGGATGAATTTGACGAAGATCGTGGCTGCGGGGCTGACAGTGGGTGCGCTGGGTTTCGGCGCCACCGCATACGGTATGCCTGCCGCCTCGGCGAGCCCCATCGCGCCGGCCCCACTCAAGCCCGGACACGGCAACGACGATTGCTTCCCGTTCTGTGACGGGGGCGGGCCCGGGCGGGGTGGCCCTGGCCCAGATTTCAATCGCGGTGGCCACTGGGACGACCATTGGGATGACAAGGGCCCGTGGTGGGCCAACAACCGGCACGACTGGTGGGACGACCGCAACGGCCCGCCGCCGTGGGGTTGGGGTCCGCCGCCACCGGTACAGTGGCGCGGTGGTCCGCTGCCACCCACCATCAACTACTGGGGGTACAACCTGAACCCGGTGTGGGACAACGGGTTCCGCCAGTGGGGCGTGTGGCTGTTCGGCGTGTGGATCCCGATTTTCGGAGTCGGCGTCGGCTGATCGGACCGCGGGCAGGCGGGTATCCGGACGCTGCGTGAAGGTGACGCGGCGACCGGGTGCCCGTCAGCCCGTTTCCAGGTTCTGACCGTAGTCGTCCTCGACGTCATGCCGGACGACGTGGACTTTGCCGCGCGGCTGACAGGCTGCGTAACCGTGGTACTTGCCGTACAGCTCCCACGCGGTGTGGTGGGCTGCGGCCCGCGCGTCGATCCGATGCCCGTCGGAGAACTGCAGGTGCAGGCTGCCGTCGTCGTCGTCCCATTCGGCGACGCTGCACTGCTGGCCGGCGAAGTCGAACAGCGGGCGCTGCACGTCGGTGATCGCGGTCGGGTCGACGGTGACCACTTCGGATGCGTCGTGTTCGGTGGCCGGCAGGGTCAGGTCGATCGGCACCGAGATCACGAGTTCGTTGTAATCACTCAGGTTCAGTACGAGGCCGTCGCGAAACATGATCCGCTGGACCAAGCACCCCTGGATCCACAATTCGGACATAACTTCACTGTGAACCTCCTGAACACCGGGCACAAGTGGCCCGCTCCGGGTGTTGTGGTAGGCGTGACTGAAGAGGTGAAGATCCGTTTCGGTGTCGGCCTCGGTGCCGACACCGAGCCCAGCGAACTGGACGGCATCGTCGACCATCTGGAAAGCGCCGGCGTGGACTCGGTGTGGTTCTCCGAACTGGTCTACACCCCGGCCGTGGATCCGTTCATCGGCATGGCCTACGCGCTGTCGCGCACCCGCCGGCTGAAGGTCGGTACCTCGGTCGCGATCCTGCCCGGCCGGCACCCGGTGCTGGTGGCCAAGCAGCTGGCGTCGTTGGCGGCGCTGGCACCCAAGCGAGTGTTGCCCGCGTTCGGCCTGCACTCGGCGATACCGGAGGAGCGCGACGTCTTCGTGGTGCCCGGCCGTCGTGCCGCCGTGTTCGACGAGGCGCTGCAGCTGTTGCGCTCCGTGCTGGGGCGTGACGACGTGTCGTTCGACGGCGACTACTTCACGGTGCGCTCGGCGCGGGTGCAACCGCTGCCGAGCCGGCCGATCGACGTCTGGCTCGGCGGCTCTGCGCCCGCCGCACTGAGGCGCGTGGGCCGGTTGGGCGACGGCTGGCTGGGCAGCTTCCTGACCCCGGCCGAAGCGGGCGCTGCCCGGGCCCGCATCCAACACGAGGCCGCTGCCGCCGGCCGCGAGATCGAACCCGACCATTTCGGTCTGTCGCTCGCGGTGGGCGACGGAACCGTGTCCGACGACGTGCTCGGCGCGGTCCGGCGGCGTCGACCCGACGTGGATCCCACCGAGCTGGTGGCCGCCGACTGGCCCGCGCTGCACCGCCAACTGGACGCGTACCTCGCCGCGGGGCTGAGCAAGTTCGTCGTTCGTCCCGCGGGCGCGATGGACCGCGAGGTGTTCCTCGGCCGTTTCGTCGACGAATTGCTGCCCAGACAGAACTGAGTGTTGTGCTGAAACCGGTCCCGTTGAACCCTGCCGTGCCTACGGTCGTGTCATGGGTGTGATCAGCGCACGCGCGCTGCACGCCGAGCCGAGGAGATGGTGTGATGAGGACGCGATTCTGGCGGCTTGTGACCGGTGTCCTTGCGGCGTTGTCCGTGGCGGTGGCGCTGGTCGCCGCGCCTGACGCGACTGCTGACGACCGGCTGCAGTTCACCGGCACGACATTGTCCGGTGCCCCGTTCAGCGGGGCCACGCTGGCGGGCCGTCCCGCGGTGCTGTGGTTCTGGACACCGTGGTGTCCGTTCTGCAACGCCGAGGCGCCGTCGGTCAGCCAGGTGGCCGCGGCGAATCCGCAAGTCACCTTCGTCGGGGTGGCAGCGCGGTCCGACGTGGCGGCAATGCAGGCCTTCGTGGACAAGTACCACCTGAACTTCACCAATCTCAACGACGCCTACGGTTCGATCTGGGCCCGCTACGACGTGCCTTGGCAGCCGGCCTACGTCTTCTACCGTCCGGACGGGTCGTCGACGTTCGTCAACAACCCCACCTCGGCGATGCCGCAGCAGGAGTTGGCCGGCCGCGTCGCGGCGTTGAACGCCTAGTTCCTCGGTGAATGACAACCTGCTGGGCTTGGCGTTCGGCGCCGGTCTGGTGGCCGCGCTGAATCCATGCGGATTCGCCTTGCTCCCTGGCTATCTCGCGTTCGCCGTGCGGGGCGGATCGTCCTCAGGGGCGCTCAGCGCGCTGAGCCGGGCGGTGCTGGCCACCACGGTGATGACTGCGGGGTTCGTCGCGGTGTTCGGCGCGTTCGGGGCGCTGACGGTGGCGGCGGCCGGCACGGTGCAGCGCTACCTGCCCTACGCCACCATGGTCATCGGCCTGCTGCTGATCGGCTTGGGTGGTTGGCTGCTGGCCGGGCGGCACTTCGGCCTGCTCGTGCCCGGCGTGCTCGCACGCCGCACCCGGTGGGCTCCGAGTGCGCGGCTGGGCTCGATGTTCGGCTACGGCGTCGGCTATGCGGTCGCGTCGCTGTCGTGCACGGCCGGCCCGTTCCTCGCCGTCACCGGCGCCGGGATGAGGTCGGGGACGCCGACGCACACGGCAGGTGTGTTCCTCGCCTATGCAGCCGGTTTCGCGCTGATCGTCGGTGTGCTGGCAGTGGCCGCCGCGCTCGCAGGCACCGCCGTGGTGGACCGGCTGCGTCGAATTGTGCCGTACGTCAACAGGATCAGCGGTGCGCTGCTGATCGTGGTCGGCGCTTACGTCACCTACTACGGCCTCTACGAGGTTCGCTTGTTCACCGCGGGTGGCAACCCGACGGATCCGGTGATCGCCGCCGCGGGCCGGCTGCAGGGCACGCTCGCCGGATGGGTCCATCGCCACGGGGCATTGCCGTGGGTTGTGACGCTGGGCGGGCTGGTCGCGTTGGCGCTGATCTGGTGGACGGTGGTCAGATTCGGCGGGTCAAATCGGCGCGCACGTCCGGCCACGGCGGCCGGCGCACCATCGCCAGCGTCGCGAAAGTTGCTGCGACCAGGCCGATGACCTCGCCCAGCAGCGCGACCCGGGTGTGGTCGACCGCCGCGGTCCAGGTGGGCTTGCCGTCCTTGACGACGAACACGCCGAGGGGTTTGGCCGTGACCCGGCCATCGCGTGACCTGACGGTGCTCACCGGGATGACTGTGGCGCCGTCCGGGGTCTGATACGGCTCACCGAACACCCGGGAGCCATCGGCGGTCAATTCCTCGATCGTGTCGGGCAAGCGCATATTCGGGTTTCCTTCGTGTTCGGGTGCTCTAGCGGTCGAATTCGAGATCGTCGTCCAACGGCACCGCGATCGCCTGCTCCAGCAGGTCGGCTTCGTCGGCCTCCGTGAACGGCGAGATCCGCACCCGCCCAGGGCTCAGCGCGGCATCGTCATCGTCGTCGACGGTGACGGGGGTGAGTTGCTCGACCGCGTCGGCTTCCGGGGCATCGTCATCGAACCCACGATCGGCGGCAGTTGGCATGATCGTCCCTCCCTGGTAGGCCCGTCAATGACCATTCACGATTGTCCTACCAGCCTACGGACGTTTCAACGTGGTGAGTCGTCGATCACCGCGCGGGCGGGCCCGGCCGGGCCTGGGCGGCATCGCGCCTGCGGGCCGCCATGCCCGCCAGGGCTTCGAAGACCACGCGGTGCGCGGCGTTCACGGTGAGCTCGGCGTGATCGTAGGCGGGCGACACCTCGACCACGTCCACGCCTGCGACGTCGTGGCTGTAGCAGAGTTGGCGCACCATCCTGAGCAGATCGGCACTGGTGATACCGCCCGGCTCCGGGGTGCCGGTACCCGGCGCGTGGGCCGGGTCGAGTACATCGATATCCACTGAGAGATAAAGTTTTTCGGCCTTGGCGAGGGCTTCCCCGACAGCGTCGGACATGACCTCCTTGAAGCCGCGGTCCCAGATCTCCTGCATCGTGTGCCAGGTCATGCCCTGCTCGAGCATCCACTCGAACGTGTCCTGCGGTGGCCAGTATCCGCGCAGGCCGACCTGCACGAAGTGGGTGCCCGGCACGGCGCCCGACTCGATCAGCCGCCGCATCGGCGTGCCGTGGCTGGCCAGGTTGCCCTCGATGGTGTCAGCCGTGTCGGCGTGCGCGTCGAAATGCACGATGCCGACATTGCCGTAGCCGTGCACGTCGGCCACCGCGGTGGCCGACGGCCAGGTGATCGAGTGGTCGCCGCCCAGCACCACGGGAACGATGCCGCGCGAGGCCACCGCGTGCACCCGCTCCCGGATGTTGGCGTGGGACACCTCGGTCTGCCCGTGCGGACAGTACGCGTCGCCGAAGTCGACGACCTCGAGCCAGTCGAAGATCTCCAGGCCGAGATCCAGGTGATAGGTGCCCGGTTCGTAGGCAGTCGCGCGGATGGCCCGCGGCCCGAACCGGGCACCCGGACGATTGGTGGTCGCGATGTCGAACGGGGCACCGACGATGGCCACGTCGGGTCGCCATGAGTCGAGTTGTTCGACCTCGGTGAGAAACGGCCGGTGCCCGAACGAAACCAGCCCCGAGTGCGGCAGATCGAGTTGCTCGGCCATTCCCGGCGGCAGATCACGCTGTGGCCCGTGTTCGTGGTGGTCACCCATGGGCCGACATTAGCTCCGCGCCTGCCGCGCCGAGCGAACCTCGCGGAATTCGTCAGCTATTACCCCGCAACAGAACTGAGGGCCGCGCGCAGCTTCTCGGGGATCGGACGCTTACCCCAGTCCTCGGTCGACACCACGACATAGACGTTGCGTCCCCGGATGGCCTCCCGTTCCGGTGCCGCCTGGCCCGCGGCCAGCACCGTGAAGCCCAGGCTGAAGCTCGTCGTCCCCAGATGCCGGCAGTCGACCGCCACCCGCACCGCATCCCGCCACCGCACCGGGGACACATAGTCGATCTCGCTGTGCACGACCTGCAGGTCGAAGCCCGAACCGATCAAACCGGGATAACTCACGTCGAGGTGGTCGAACAAGCCGGTCATCGCTTCGTCGAACCACGTGAGGTAATGACCGTTGAACACCACGCCCTGCTGGTCGATCTCGGCGTAGCGCGGCACGATCGGAAAACTGAACCCGGTCACTGGTGCTCCTCCTGCGACGGCATCGTCGGTCACCGGCGCGGCCGGCGCCGGTGACCATAGATCTTGCCGACCACGGACGAGGTGCCCGATGTCGCCCCTGGCGACGCCTCCGGTGACTCGTCGCGTGCGCGCCGAGCGGGTGGGCGAGACTGGACGCCGTGGAACTCGTGACTGTCGACGACATCCGCGCCGCGGCGCGCCGTATCTCCACGGAGATCGTGCGCACGCCGTTGCTCCCCGCAAGCTGGGGTGACGCGGACCGGCCGCTGTGGATCAAGCCGGAGAACCTGCAGCCGATCGGTGCGTTCAAGATCCGTGGCGCCTTCAACGCCCTCGGGCGGCTGGATCCCGCGGTGCGCAGCAGGGGAGTGGTGGCGTAT
The DNA here is from genome assembly GCF_010727475.1 of Mycolicibacterium mageritense. Classification (NCBI taxonomy): domain Bacteria; kingdom Bacillati; phylum Actinomycetota; class Actinomycetes; order Mycobacteriales; family Mycobacteriaceae; genus Mycobacterium; species Mycolicibacterium mageritense. Next base: position 6,709,765 of record NZ_AP022567.1, on the reverse strand, counting down.
TCCAGCGGCAACCACGCCCAGGCGGTCGCCTACGCCGCTGCCGCATACGGTGTCGCGGCCCACATCGTCATGCCCGAGGAGACACCGGCCGTCAAGGTCGAAGCCACAAGGCGCCACGGTGCGAACGTGGTGCTGTGCGGGGCAGGGCAACGTGAGCGGGTTGCCTCCGACCTGGTCGAGTCGACCGGCGGTGTGCTGGTCCCGCCGTTCGACCATCCCGACATCATCGCCGGGCAGGGCACCATCGGACTCGAGATCGCCGAGGATCTGGCCGATGTCGCCACGGTTCTGGTGCCGGTCAGCGGCGGCGGGCTGGCCTCCGGCATCGGAACCGCCATCCGCGCCCTGTGCCCACAGGCCAAGGTGTTCGGCGTCGAACCCGAACTCGCGGCAGACACCGCCGAGGGCCTGGCCCGCGGTGAACGCGTGGATTGGCCTGTCGCACAGCGCAACCGGACCATCGCCGATGGCTTGCGGTCGACACCGTCCGCCCTGACGTTCGCCCATCTGCAACAGGTGCTCGACGGGGTGATCACCGTGAGTGAAGACGAAATCCGTTCAGCAGTAGCAGAATTGGCCGACCGCGCGCATCTGGTTGCCGAACCGAGCGGTGCGGTGGCGCTGGCCGGTTACCGCAAGGGCGGCACCTCGGCCGGCGCCACCGTGATCGTGCTGTCGGGCGGCAACGTCGAACCGCTGCTGCTGCGCGAGATCCTCGGTGCACACGTCCCATCGGCCGGCTGACACAGCAAAGGCAATTGGTTTGCCATGGGTGCCCTGCGGTGAGCCCGGACACCCTGCCGCGGCGGCACCGGCACGCCGGCCGTCGCATCCACGCAACCGGTCTGACGCGGGGTCGGTTTCCAGCCGCCTCGCCACGGTCTCGTGGGCACGAATTTCGCGGCCCCGCGGGCAAACCGATGCCACGCTGTGTCCTCGGTGTTTTGCGGCACAGCACATTTCGGGTACGTCCGGTCCCGGCCATGGGAACGGTCCGCGGTGTACCCGCCGCGACGGGCACAGGTAATGTCACCGGGACAAAGTGGACGACGGCCACCGTTTTCCCGGTCCGTTCCGATGCTTCGGCGGACAACTGTTCTTGTGTGGCCACAGCTCCGAGGGGGTGCATGTGGACGCGGTGCTCGGCGTGTCGATGACACCCTCCACCGTCAGTCTGGTTCTGGTCGAAGGCCATGACGCCGACGGCGTGACCATCGACCATGAGTCCTTCTCGGTGCAGGCCGACAGCGGTCAGCAGGCGGCCACGGCAGTGGTTCGGACCGAGTCGACGGCCGCCAACCAGGGTCACCGGTTGCGGGTCATCGGGGTGACCTGGACCGCCGACGCCGACAGCGAGGCGACGGTTTTGCTCAAGACGCTCGCAGACGCGGGCTTCGACAACGTCATCCCGGTGCGGTTGCCGCAGGCGACCGAGGCATTGGCCCGGGGGATCGCCGACGTCGTCGGTTACGAGACCACCGCGGTGTGCGTCGTCGAGGGTGACGCGGCGTATGCGTACATGGTCAATCCCGCGCGGGGCTCGATACAGACCGCGGTCAACCACGCGATCGCCGGGGCAGGCGCCCTGATCGACTGGCTCGGGATGGTCTTCGCGACCACGAACCGGCGTCCCGACGCCCTGGTGGTGGTCGGCCCTGACGACGACCTCGACGCGATGTTGCCCGAGCTGCAGAGTGCGCTGGACGTTCCCGTGTTCACCCCGGCCGAGGCCGATCAACCGTTGGCGCGTGGCGCGGCGCTGGCCTCGATCCGTCGGGGTCGCTTCGTTGCGGCCGAGCCGGGATCCGGCGCGCGCTCGGTCCGCAAGAAACCGGCCCGGATGGCGCCCGTGGCGTTGCTGGCCGGCGGCGTCGTGACATTCGTGGGTTCGTTGTCGCTGGCGATCAGCCTGCAGATCTCACCTGATCGGGAGCCGACCCCCAAACCGCCGCGACCGGTTTCCAATACGTCGGGTTCCCCGGTCGCCGTACAACACGCTCCGCCGCCGGTGGTGATCCCGCCGGCCCCGCCCGAGCCCGAGTCGGAGGAGGCCGCCCAGTTCGTGGTCGAGCCGCCGGTCAGCGAGCCTGCCACGGCACCGCAATCCGGTGTGTTCAACCAGATGCCTGCGGTCGTGCCCGCCGCGCCGGAGATCGGTACGGATCCCCACGCCGAGCAGGTCGTCCCGCCGCCTGTCGACGGTGCGACGGCCGAAGCGCCTGTGGTCGCGCCGGTTCCGGAGCCCGGCGTCGCAGGACCACACGAGATCCAGCAGCAGGTCTTGCAACCTGACGCCGTTCCGCCCGCACCGGCACCCCAACAACCGCCGGCACCCCAACAACCGCCGCCGCCCGAACAACTCCCGCCGCCGCCCGAACAGACGACTCCGGCGCCCGTCGAGCCGGTGCCGCCGGTCGAGCCCGCGCCGGCGCCTGTGCCGCCGCAACAGCCGGTCCCGTAACAGGGTGATGCCGTGACGGTGACCGGGGCGCGGGCGGCCCTGCGAATGACCGCGATCGCGGCTGTGGTGCTGGCGCTGGTGCTCGTCGAGCTGTCCACGCGGTCGGGTGTGTCGTGGCGCCTGGTCACGTTCACCTACCAGGCAAACCTCTTGGCCGCGGTGTTCTACCTGTGGTCCTTGATGTCGCAGCAGGCCGATGCCCGTGCCGGGATTCGTGGCGCCGTGGTGGTCTACGTGGTGGCGGCAGGCGTCGTGTGGAATCTGTTTCTGACCGACGTGAGCATGGGGTACACCGCGGCGAACGTGTTGCTGCACGTCGTCGTGCCCGTGGTGGCGGTCGCGGAGTGGCTGTTGATCGGTGCCGGCCAACGCCCGATGTGCTGGTGGCAACCGCTGGTCTGGCTCGCGTATCCGGCTGCCTACATCGGATTCGCGTTGCTGGTGCTGACCATGGCCGGCCGGCGAATTCCGTATTACTTTCTGGATCCCGCGGCCGTCGGTGGCGCGGGTGTCGCGTTGTCCGTCGGTCTTCTCGCCGGGATGTTCGTTTGCCTCGGCTATGCGCTGATGGCGCTCGGCCGCCGGCCGGTGACGGTCGCCCGGGAGGTCGTGTGAAACGTTTTCACCTGCTCTCGCGATGGCTTGATCATGGGCAGAAATCCGCATTCCGGGCATCCGACGCCGGTCGGCTCCGAGTTGCGCCTGCCGGGTTCATCTCTCATCACGAATTACACTGGAGGAATGCTGAACACCGTGTCGCCCAGACCACGATTCGCGCGTGGATCGGTTCGAAGAGCGTTTGCGGCGATCGGCATCGCTGCGCTCGCTGTGACCAGCTCGGTTAACGTCGCCTCGGCCGCGGCGAGCGCCCCCAACCCGGTTGCGGCCATCGAGCCGGCGCCCGGTTCGGTGGTCGGCGTCGCGCACCCGCTGACCGTCACGTTCGCCGCGCCCGTGAGCAATCGGCCGGCGGCCGAACGCAGCTTCAAGGTGACGTCGCCGGACGCTCCGACCGGCACGTTCACGTGGCTCGGCAACGACGTCATGCAGTGGACACCCGATTCGTTCTGGCCGGCCCATTCGACGATCTCGGCGATGGCCGGTGGCGCGAAGACCAGCTTCGAGACGGGCTCGGCCGTCGTCGGCGTCGCCGACATCGACGCGCACACCTTCACCGTGAGCATCGATGACCAGGTCGTGCGCACCATGCCCGCCTCCATGGGCAAGCCGAAGTTCCCGACTCCCATCGGTACGTTCAGTGCACTGGCGAAAGAGCCTGTGGTGGTGATGGATTCACGGACCATCGGCATCCCGCTGAGCGATCCCGAGGGCTACAAGCTCACGGTCAACGACGCGGTGCGGGTGACGTGGGGCGGGGTCTACGTGCACTCGGCTCCGTGGTCGGTCGGCTCCCAGGGCTATGCGAATGTCAGCCACGGCTGCATCAACCTCAGCCCGGACAACGCGGCGTGGTACTTCGACACGGTGCACGTCGGCGACCCCATCATCGTCCGGCAGTAGCGCCGGCGTGGAGGTTCTTCGCGGTCGGTGACGTGGGCACGGTCGAGGGCTCCGGATAGGTGCCCAGTGCCCGGTCGGCCGTGCCTGCACTGGTCACCGTGAACCAGTAGTGCTCGTTCTTGTAGTGGTGCTGCCGGTGATTGCGCCAGATGGCGCGGTAGGCCGCGGTTTTGGGCTTGTAGTCCGTGTGGATCAGGTAATGGCACCATTCGTAGCCCAGGCCCAGCGCTGCGAGGAAGGCCAGAAAGGTCAGCCCGAGCCCCATCCGGGGAAACGCCAGGAGCGCGATCGCCACTGCCGCGGGCAGCACCCACAGCAGCGCCCGCCACGGGATGAAGATGAGCGGCACGTCACGGGGGTCGACGTGATGTCTGCGATGGTCACGGGCCAGCAGCGGATCGATTGTGAAGCCCGCGACTCGTTTTGGGCGCCAGTGCAGTACGAACACGTGGACGATCCATTCGAAGAACGGGAACAGTGCCACCATCACCACAGGGGCCAGCGCATCGGTCGGTTGCCAGTCGCCCGCGATGATTCGCGCGCAGACCGCCGCCACCAGCGTCGCGCCGATCATCAAAGGGGAGGGGTGCTTGGCGAATTCTCGCGCGGCGGCGCCAAGCGTGAAACCACGTCGCGTCATCGGTTGTCTCCCAAGGCATCGAGGGCCGCGAGCAGTCCGCGGGTGGCAGGTCCGAGGAGTTCCTCGGCCGCGTGTCGGGCGGCGGCGGGTTCGCCCGCGGTGATGGCCTCGGCGAGGCGCCGATAGGCCTCGGGGCGGCCCACCTCGTCGGCCATCATCGCGGCCAAGGCCGGTAGCGCAGGCTCGTACGTGGCCCGCAGCGTGTTGTACATCAATCGGTACACGATCGAATCCGCCCCGTCGACGACGTGATCCCAGAATGTGAGCGCATGTCGTTGTTGCTCAACGGGATCCGACTCCTCCCGCAATGTCCGTACGGCCTCGTTCAGCTGCGCGGCCAGTTCGGGTGACCGCCGTAGCGCGGCCAGCTCGGCCACCTTGGGGCCGTTGTGCAGGCGGGTCTCCAGGATGCTGCGCACGACCGCCACATCGAGCTCGCCGCCCTGGATCAGTAAACGCGGCAGCAGGTCGAGACCTGCGTGTCTGCGGAAGTCGCGCACCGTGGTGGCATCGCCCTGGCGCACCTCGACCAGCCCGACCTCGGTCAGGCGTTTGATCGCTTCACGTACCGCGGGGCGGGACACCCCGAGCACCTCTGCCAGGCGCCGCTCGCTGGGCAGGGACTCGCCGGGTTGCATTTGCCCGCTGAGTACCTCGGTGACGATCTGTGAAAACACGTCTTCGGGTACCGAGCGGCGGTTCACCGGTTGCAGGGCCATGCGTACACAATGCACCGACACCGGTAAGAGGTCAAGTGGTAAGACCAGTCAGCGTAGTACGGCCGCGGTTGCCTCGTCGGCGGGCAGGAAGGCCTCGATGCTCAGCTCGGCCGCGGTGAGGTCGAGCGCCGTCCCGAATGTCGTCACAGTGCTCAGGAACGTCAGCGTGCCGCCGTCGGCGGTGGCCAACTCAAGTGGCACGACGACGCCGCCGAGATCTCGTGAGCTGTCTGATCCACCTGGGTAGGAATCGATTTCGTCGAGGAGCGCGGCGAGATCGGTAGATCCGCTCACCGCGACCTCACGGCGTAACCGACTGATCAGGTGGTGGCGCCATTCGGCCAGGTTGCGGATGCGGGGTGCCATGCCCTCGGGGTGCAGGGTTATGCGTAATGCGTTGGGCTGCACCAGCAGATGTTCGGCCACGCCTTCGAGCATGATTGCGGTACCTGCGTTGGCCTGCAGCAGGTTCCATGCGCGATCGACCACCACGCAGGGAAAAGGGTTGTAGGCGTCCAGAACTCGCGTGACGCCCGCACGGACCGGAGCCATGTCGGGGTCGTCGAGCGTGCGTTCGGCGTACACCGGCGCCAGCCCGGCGGCCAGCAGGAGCTGGTTCTGTTCGCGCAACGGCACGTCGAGGGCTGCGGCCAACCGCAGCACCATGGCCCGGCTGGGCGCCGAACGGCCGGTCTCGATGAAGCTGACGTGCCGGGCCGACACGTCGGCCTCGATCGCGAGGTCGAGCTGACTGATCCTGCGGCGCTGCCGCCACGACCGCATGAGTGAGCCGAACGACGTCAATTGCAGCGAGCGGGACGAAACGGTGGTCACCCGACTCAGTGTCGTCGAGGAGTCGATCCCGGGCCACTACCTGTGAGGTAATTGCCGCCATTACCCAGGGTGCGCGACCGTTGGGACGTTCGCAGGTGAAGGAGATGACGATGCGAGACAAGCTCAGGTCCGACAGTACGATTCCGGCCTGGTTGCGGTTCGTGTTGATCGCCGATCGCTCGGGGTCGGCGGCCTATATCGGGGCCGGCTTCTTTTTCGCTCCGGTTCTCATCGTGGTGTCGCCGTGGCCGGCGCTGACCGCGGTGCTGTGGGGTGTGATCGCCGTGGCGGGGCTCTGGCTCGGGCTGCTCGGCATCGCGATGGCCACCGGGCTCGCGATGGTGTTGCGGTCCAACACCGAGATACCGGAGGACTACTGGCGTTCGATCATCGACTATCCCGTTGCCGGGCAGCGCCTTTCGAGGCAGTAGCGGCTTCGCCGCGGTAATCCACCTGCCAGTGCTTGATGCCGTTGAGCCAGCCGGACCGCAGCCGCTCCGGCGCGGCCAGCGGCGCGAGGTCGGGCATTTCGTCGGCGATCGCGTTGAAGATCTCGTCGATGGTCAGCCGGGCCAGGTTGGCGCCGATGCAGTAGTGCGCGCCGGTGCCGCCGAACCCCACGTGCGGGTTCGGGTCGCGCAGGATGTCGAACCTGTAGGGGTCGGTGAAGACGTCCTCGTCGAAGTTGGCGGAGCGGTAGAACATCACGACCCGCTGGCCCTTCTTGATCGGCACCCCGGCCAATTCGGTGTCCTGTAACGCGGTGCGCTGGAATGACGTCACCGGAGTCGCCCACCGCACGATCTCGTCGGCGGCGGTCACCGGGCGCCGTTCCTTGAACAGTTCCCATTGGTCGGGAAACTCGGTGAAGGCCATCATCCCCTGCGTGATCGAGTTGCGGGTCGTCTCGTTGCCCGCAACCGCGAGCAGGATCACGAAGAAGCCGAACTCGTCGTCGGAGAGCTTGTGTCCCTCGACGTCGGCCTGTACGAGTCTGGTCACCAGGTCGTCACGTGGGTTGGCCGTGCGATCGGCGGCCATCTTCATGCCGTACATGATCAGTTCGACCGAGGCGCTGATCGCGTCGTTGGACGCGAACTCCGGATCCTGATCGCCGACCATCTGATTCGACCAGTCGAAGAGCTTCTTGCGGTCCTCCTGGGGCACGCCCATCAGGCTCGCGATGGCTTGCAGTGGCAACTCGCACGACACCTGCTCGACGAAGTCGCCGCGCTCCTCGGCGAGCGCGGTCCGCACGATGGCCCGGGCCCGCGTGCGCAGGTCGTCCCTGAGTTGTTCGACCGCACGCGGGGTGAACGCTCGCGAGATGATCTTGCGCAGATGGGTGTGATGCGGGGCGTCCATGTTCAACAGCACGAACCTGCCCTGGTCGATCTGCTGCGGCACGGTCCCCTCGCGGTAACGGGGGAGAGCCGTCTTCTCCTGACTCGAGAACACGTCGCTGCGCCGGGACACCTCTTTGACGTCCTTGTGTTTGGTGACCACCCAGAACCCGCCGTCATCGAAACCGCCGGTCCCCATCGGTTGCTCGTTCCACCAGATCGGGGCCAGCTTGCGCATCTCGGCCAGTTCCGCGACGGGCAGGCGTTCGGCGTAGATATCGGGATCGGTGAAATCGAATCCGGGCGGAAGGTTCAGAGTCGGCATGGCGGTGGCACTCCTCGCGACGACGTTGTGTAGTGCGTAAGCCCATTGCTACACCACAGGTGGGGCCCCTTGGAGTGGGTTTCGGAAACTCCGGTAGCGTCGATATTGGAACGTGTTCCGATTCCGGCGCTGTAACGGATGGTGGGCGCCAACGATGCATTGAGGGTTACCATCTGTCCCTGGAGTAACAGCGAGAGGTCACCCGTGATTAGTGTCGACATCCGAAAGTTCGCGTCCGTGTTTGCGTGCTGCGCGTCGGGCCCTGTCATTGCGCTGTTGGTCGCCGGCGCGGCAACTGCGGATCCGGGCACCCCGGTGGTGCCGCCGCCGGCACCTGCGCCGGCACCCGGCCCCGCGCCCGCCGGGCCCGCCGTCCAGGCCGCGCCTGCGGATCCCGCCGGGCAGCTGGCAGCCCAGCCCCCGGCGGAGACCCCGCACCTGGCGAGTCCCGATGCGCTGCCGCCGGGAGCGACCATGGATCCCGCCGGACAGGGCACCGAGAGCCCCAACCTCAGCTACCTCAAGGATCTGTGGCACGCCGTGCAGAACCAGGAGATCAGCGGCAAAGAGGCGTTCCTGCTGGGCATCGCCCAACGCAACATGAACACCCCGATCCCGGAGCAGGCGCCGGGCCCGAACGTCCCGGTCGCTCCTGGTGCGCCCGCGCCGGGTGGCGTGCCCGGGCCGAACCCGTTGGCGCCGAACACGCCCATGCCGCCGGGTGCGCCGCTGGCGCCTGCGGCAGCGCCCGCCGCGCCGGTCGTCCCGAACGGTCCGGTTCCGCCCGCGCCGCTGCCCTGACCCGTCAGAGGGCGGTCGCGGCCACCTGAAGCCGTTCGACGCGTGCGGGCACGTGCTTGTGCCATGGTGTGCCGGCGTACTCGTCGCGCCACTGTGACGAGGTGAGCTCGTTGGGTGCGACGCCTGGGATCACGGCCCGGCCGTCGCTGCCGGTGTAGTCGAGGCCGAAACCGTTGGGCAGTGAGATGTGCCCAGGCAGCATGGTGTCGCTGATCTCCACGGTGGCCTCAGCGCTGCCCGTCGCGGTCGTGATCCTGGCGCGGTCGCCGTCGAGCAGGCCGAGGGCCTCGGCGTCGTCGACACTGATCCGCAAGGCGCCCTCGGTGTCGCGCTTGCGCCAGCCCGGATCGCGGAAGATGTCGTTGGCGGTGTAGGCCCGCCGTTCACCGGCCGAGAGCACCATCGGGAACTCGGCGGTGGTCAGCGCTGACGGCATCGTCGGCAGGGCCCGCGCCGCGTCGAGCATCTCGGGCATGTCGAGCGCGATCTTGTGATCCGGATGGCTGATCAGCGCGAAATCGTCCGGGTACTCGTGCACGGTGAACGTCAGCCCGGACCGCCCGGCCAGGATGGCCTCGAACAGGGCGTTGCCGTCGGCGTGACCGGCGCGGCGCACCGCGTCCGGATACGTCATCGCGGTCTTCTGGGCCAGGCCCCACAGCGCGGCGGCACCTGCCAAACCGTCCGGGAGAACCGGTCCAAGCGTCTCGTAGAGCACGTAGGGCAGCACCCGGCCCAACGCCGGGTTGGCGCCCACCGCGGCGAGGAACGCCGCGGCGTAGGCGTCAAGGCCCTCGCGCGCCGCGCGGCGCAGCGGATCCAGTTCGGCGTCGTCGACCGCACCGATGGCGCGGACCAGACGGGCCCAGATCTCCGGTTCCGGCAGGGTTCCGGGCAGCGGGTCGAACAGCGGGTGGCGCAGGTGAAAGTTGTTGTGCGGGAACTCCAGGTTGAAGAACGTCGCCTCGGCCTTCTCGAACTGGTTGGCCGCGGGCAGCACGTAGTGGGCCAGGCGTGCCGTCTCGGTCATCGCGACGTCGATGACGACGAGCAGCTCGAGCGATTCGAGTGCGGTTCGCACCGCCGCCGAATCCGCGACCGAGTGGGCCGGGTTGCTGCTCTCGACGATCATCGCGCGGAACCGGTCGGGATGGTCGGTCGTGATCTCTTGCGGCACCACGTTCGACGGCACCAGGCCGGCGATCACGGGAGCACCGGTGACGGGGCTGCGGCCGACCCCGCCCGAGCCGAACAGTGGGGCGAACGACGAATGCAGGTGCTGCCCACCGCGTTTGGCGAAGTTTCCGGTGAGGATCCACAACATCTTGTTGAGGTAGGAGCACAGCGTGCTGTTGGGTGCCTGCTGGATGCCGAGATCCTCGAACACCGCCACGCTGCCGGCCGCGGCGATCCGGCGCACCGCTTGGCGCAGCAGTGATTCGTCGACTCCGCATCGCTGCGCGTAGTCGCTGACCGGCACCTGCCGCAGCACATCGCGAACGGGTTCGACGCCGTTGACGTGCTTGGCCAGGAAGTCCTCGTCGCACAGCTCTTCCTGCACCAGCACCGCGGCCATGGCCGCCAGGCACCAGGCGTCGGTTCCCGGCCGCACCCGCAGGTGGAAGTCGGCGAGCTTGGCCGTGTCGGTGATCACCGGGTCGATGACGATCATCGCGCGGTCAGGATCCTTGGCGATCTCGTTGAGCACCACCCGGGCCCGCGGGAAGCTCTGCGACATCCACGGGTTCTTGCCGACGAACACCGCGACCTCGGCATGTTCGAACTCACCCCGGGTATGGCCGCCGTAGAGGTGGGCGTCCACCCACGCTTCGCCGGTCTTCTCCTGCGCCAAGGCATTTGACCGATAGCGCGAGCCGATCGCCTTGAGAAACGCCCCGCTGTAGGCGCCGCCCAGGTGATTGCCCTGGCCACCGCCGCCGTAATAGAAGATCTTGTCGCCGCCGTGGCTGTCCCTGATGGCCAGGAACTTGGCAGCGATCTCGGAAATCGCGGTGTCCCAGTCGATCTCCTCATAGCTGCCGTCGGCGTTGCGGCGCAGTGGCGAGGTCAGGCGATTGGTGCTGCTCTGGTAGTGGTCGAGCCGCAGCGCCTTGTTGCAGGTGTAGCCCTGCGACGCCGGATGATCTTTGTCACCACGGATCTTGGTGATGGAGCGGCCTTCGGTCTGCACCACGATGCCGCAGTTGCATTCGCACAGTATGCAGGCCGTGGGCTGCCATTGGTCAACGGTCATGACGGGGTTCCTTCCGGCAGGAGTGCGCGTAGTTGACGGTGGATCTTCTCGAGCGGTTCGACGTCGCGAGTCGCCCGCGCCATCACCACCGCACCTTCGATCGCGGTCATGATGAGCGTCGCGAGTTCCTCGGCACGCTCGGCGGCTACCCCGTCGTCCTGTAGGCGGCGGGTGATCTGCCCGGTCCAGCGGGTGAAGGCGGCCCCGGCGCGGTCGAGCGTGGCGGATTCGGCCGCGCCGGGCTCACCTGCCTCGACGGCGACCGCGACGATCGGGCATCCGGCCCGGAAGTCGCTTACTGTCAACTGTTTCCGGAAGCCGGCAATCATGGCGTCGAGCAGCGCGACGGCGCTGTCGGCCTTGTCGATGCGCGCCGCGACCTGATCGCTCGCGTAATCGATGGCTTCACAGAGCAGTTGGGTTCGCCCGCCGGGGAAGTAGTGATAGGCCGACCCGCGGGGTGCGCCGCTGTGGGCGAGCACGTCGGCAATCGCGGTCGGGTGTGCGCCACGCTCCCGGATCAGCAGTGCGGCGGAGACCACCATGCGCTCTCGGGGACTGGTCACGCGGGACACCCTTCGTTGATTATGTATGTGAACATACATAATCAACGGGCAGCGGTCTACCCCGATGTGCGGGCTTGTGCGGCGGATCGCTGCTTGATATTGACCGCAATCCGCCGCTGAGACGGCTATGCGGCGCGGTCGAGGCGAGTGAACGCACACGCCGGCCCACATGGGTGGCCGGCCACGGTGATCCCGTGCCGCCGGAGCACCTGGGCGATCTTGGTCGCGGTCTGACACGGCCGGTTGAAGACCTGCCCATAGGAAAGCCTGACAGTCGACCGGCCGTCGACCGCGGCGTCGAGATCTCGCTCGAAGTCTGCATCCCGCCGGGTCGCTGAATCGTGGTACACCCGCCCGTCGAGCTCGACGATGAGCCGTTGGCCGTACTCGGTGTCGCGGTAGCACACGCCGAGCGATGACGTGGACCGCTTCTGCCGTGTCGCCTTGGGGAGACCGTGCGGGCGCTCGACACGCACGAGATAACCGTGCTCGAGCACCGAACACGTACCGTCGGCGAGGTCGAGCAGCACCGCGCGCAACCACCTGCGTCGCGGCAGCCGACCGCGAGAATCGAGAGTTCGCAGCAGCCGCCGCGCGGTGGTGCGCCGCGATCGGCAGGCGTCGGCCAGGACCGCGATGGCATCGAGTTCGGACGCCGCGCGGCACGCGACGTCGAGCGCGGCTTCGTCGTAACGCATCCGTGGCGGGCTGACGTTCCACAGCACGCGATCGTGAACGTGGGCGACCCGGTGAATGCGGACGCCGACCGGCTCGACCAATGTCGACCGTTGCCGCTCGACGGCGACATGGATCGGCAACGATTGCGCCCCCAACGCCGATTCGAGGCACAGGGCGGCCGGTGCCGCGTAAAGCACTGCGGCCCAAGCCCGTTGCATCCAGATCAGCGGGCCGGTGTGTTCGACATAAACGCCGGCGTGCACCCGCGCCCACTCATTGCGCCTGAGCAATCGCCGGATCTCATGCTCAGCCAGCCCCGCATCCAACGCTTGCCGACGCGAGATCACCCCGTCCTGCTGCCGAAGAACCTCACCGACTTCCACAGAGTCGATGCTCGTCGACCGGCGCGATTGTCACCAGAGCCCTTCGGCGATCTGTGGATAACCACTGATTGCGGCGGATCGCGCGCCCGCCGCCTCGATCAGACCGAGGCGGCTTCGTTGAGCTCGTTGAGCGTGTTGGTGGCCTCCAAGTACTCCTGCACCCAGCGTTCGATCACCGCCGAGGTCTTCTCAACCTTGGTGAACTGTCCGACAACCTGGCCGATCGGGTTGAATGCCACATCGACCGTCTCGTTGGGATACTTGTGCGTCGCGGCCACGGCCATGCCGGAAACCATGTACTGCAACGGCATTCCGAGCGGCTTCGGGTTGTCGGGGTTCTCCCAGGCCTCGGTCCAGTCGTTGCGCAGCATGCGCGCCGGCTTGCCGGTGAACGACCGGCTGCGCACGGTGTCGCGGCTGGTGGCCTTCGCGTAGGCCGCGTGTTGCACCTCGGTGTTCTCGGACTCTTCGACCATGACCCACTGCGAGCCGGTCCATGCGCCCTGTGCGCCGAGCGCGAGTGCCGCGGCGATCTGCTGGCCGCTGCCGATACCGCCGGCGGCCAGCACCGGAACCGGCGCGACCTCCTTGACCACCTGGGGCCACAACACGATCGAGCCGATCTCGCCGCTGTGTCCGCCGGCCTCGCCGCCCTGGGCGATGATGATGTCGACGCCGGCATCGGCATGTTTGCGGGCCTGCGACGGCGATCCGCACAGTGCGGCGACCTTGCGCCCCTCGGCGTGGATGTGGGCGATCATGTCGGCGGGCGGGGTACCCAGCGCGTTGGCGATCAACGTCATCTTTGGGTGCTTGAGCGCGATCTCCACCTGCGGGGTCGCGGTCGCCTCGGTCCAGCCCAACAGCTGGAGGGCATTGTCGTCGCTGTCGTCGGTCGGCACGCCGTGGTCGGCGAGGATCTTCTTCGCGAAGTCGAGGTGCTCTTGCGGGACCAGCGCGTTGAGCGTCTTCTTGAGCTCGTCGGCGGACATGTTGGCATCCATGCCCTCGTACTTGTTCGGGATCACGATGTCGACGCCGTACGGATGGTCACCGATGTGCTCGTCGATCCAGTTGAGTTCGATCTCGAGCTGTTCGGGGGTGAACCCGACCGCGCCGAGCACGCCGAAGCCGCCGGCCTTGCTGACGGCGACCACCACGTCGCGACAGTGGGTGAAGGCGAATATCGGGAATTCGATTCCAAGTTCGTCGCACAGTGCGGTGTGCATTCTCCAGCTCCTTATGGGGCGGTCGGCGTCACGGGATTCGTAAATGAAACGTGTTCTAGTTTAGTACGCCGCAGCCCTGAAACGGGGCCAGACCCCCGACGAACTACGACAGTTCCTGCACGAACGACACTTCGTTGCCATCCGGATCGGACACATCGACCACCGCGACGAGATCGGCGATGACCTGCGGTTCCGGTACGTCGACGCCGAGGCCGGCCAGGGCTCGCGTGGCCTGGGCAAGGTCGTCGACCCCGAACCGCACGGCTGACCGCCCGGCCCGGTCTGCGTCGGTGACGAGCTGTAACCACGCGGTCGCGGTCACCTGCCACTCGGCGACGCCCTCGACGGGGCGCAGATCGGGTTCGCGGCCGAACAGCCGCGTGTACCAGGCCAGGGATTCGTCGAATCGGTCGGTGGCGACCGCGGCGGCGATGTCGTTGAGCGCAACCGCGGGGGAAGTGTCGGCCATGTTGCATTTCTAACCAGGATTCGCGCGTTTGCCCAGCCTCTTGGTGTACTTGCGCGATGGGACGCACGCTGTCGCCACCTGAATCGCTGGCCGAGATCGGTACCGGACCGGGCGGTGCCCAGATCGGCGCGTTCTTCGATCTCGACGGCACCCTGGTCGACGGGTTCACCGCGACCGCCCACGCCGGACACCGCATCCGGCAGCGCCAGGCGGCGCCCGGCGAAATCCTCGGGATCATCGAGGCGTCGGTGCGGTACCGGCTCGGGCGGATGCCGTTCGAACGGCTGCTGGTGCGCGCGGCCGGGTATCTGCGGGGCGAATCGCTGCACGAACTCGACGAGCTGGGGGAGCACCTGTTCGTGCGGCGCATCGCGCACCGGGTCTATCCGCACATGCGCGACGTCGTGCGCAGGCATCAGGACCGTGGCCACACGGTCGTGCTCAGCTCGTCGGCGTTGACCATCCACGCCGAACCTGTCGCGAGACATCTCGGCATCGACCACGTGCTGTGCAATCACTTCGAAACCGACGACGACGGGCGGCTGACCGGCGGAATCGTCAAGCCCATCGTGTGGGGTGCCCGCAAGGCCGCTGCGGTCGAGGGCTTCTGCGAACGCAATCACGTTGACCTGCAACGCAGTTACTTCTATGCCGACGGGGTCGAGGACAGTGCGCTGATGCGGTTGGTCGGCCATCCGCGGCCAGTCAACCCGCATCCCGGATTGGCGGCTGCCGCGCAGAGCCACGGCTGGCCTGTGCTGTCCCTCGACCGGCTGCGCGGTAGCGGTCCTTTCGCTCCACGCTGACCGAAACCCTTTGTGTGCAGCGGCATCGGATGCAGACTGCGCACCACGATGAGCGCACGTGAACTTCACCTCGGCGTCAATGTTCTCGCCGACGGCATGCACCCCGCCGCATGGCAGCACCCCGACGTCGACCCCGCGGCCTTCGTCGACCCGGACTACTGGATCCGGGTCGCGCGGCTGGCCGAGCGCGGCACGCTCGACGCGCTGTTTCTCGCCGACAGCCCGTCGTTGTTCGCCGACCCGCGCAAACCGCTGACCACGCCGCCGCTCGCGCTCGACCCGATCGTGCTGCTGTCCGCGCTGGCGTCGGCCACAACCCACCTCGGTTTGATCGCGACGGTGTCGACGTCGTTCGAGGAGCCGTTCAACGTCGCGCGCCGGTTCGCATCGCTGGATCATCTCAGCCGCGGGCGGGTCGCCTGGAACGTCGTCACCGGCAGCGATCCCTACGCCTGGAACAACTTCGGTCACGGCCAGGGCCCGGTTGCACCGCCCGGTCGCGACGAGCGGTACCGGCGCGCCGCCGAATTCGTGGACGTCGTACGGGCCCTGTGGGATTCGTGGGACGACGATGCGGTGTTGGCCGACAAGGCGACCGGGGCGTTCAGCCGGATCGGCGCCGTCAGAACGATCGACCATCGAGGCACGTATTTCAGCGTGGACGGGCCGCTCACGATGCCCCGGCCGCCGCAAGGGCATCCGGTGCTGTTCCAGGCCGGCGGATCGGCAGGCGGGCTCGACCTCGCGGCCCGGTATGCCGACGGGGTGTTCGCGGCGCAGGCGACGCTCGGCGACGCGCTGCGCAACGCTCGTGAACTTCGTTCGCGGGCACACGCATTCGGCCGGGATCCGCAATCGATCCGGATCATGCCCGGATTGTCGTTCGTGCTGGGCAGCACGGAGGCTGAGGCACGAGCCCGCAACGACGAGCTCAACGAACTCGCGGGGGACCGGCGGTTGAGCCACCTGGCCGGTCAGCTCAGCGTCGATCCGGCAGAGTTGCAGTGGGACAAGCCGTTACCGCGCTGGCTGCTCGACGGCGCCGAGGCCGTCGGCGGTTCCCAGGGCGCGCGCGACATCGTCGTCAACATCGCCCGCCGGGACAACCTGACCGTCCGGCAGATCCTGGACCGGGTGATCACGTGGCACCGGCTGGTGGTGGGTTCACCCGAGCAGCTGGCCGACGCGATCGAGGAATGGTTCGCCGCAGGCGCGGTCGACGGTTTCAACCTGATGCCCGACGCGTTCCCGTCCGGTCTGGAGCTGTTCGTCGACCACGTCGTGCCGATCCTGCGCGCCCGCGGCCTGTTTCGCCGCGAGTACGCACACACCACCCTGCGCGGCCATCTCGGCCTGCCGCGCGTGCCCGACCACCGGGCCGTCGCGGTCTAGAGGTTGTAGAGACCCTTGCCCGTGACAAGCGGCATGTCGAGCGTGGTCCGGATGCCGGGCGCCGCGGCGACCACGTCGGGGATGGCGTTGACGATGCGGCCCGCCGCGGCCACGATCGCGGCGTGGTTGTGGTCGCCTTTGCGGCTCGTGGGGCAGATGTCGACCGCGTACGACGGCTCGCCGACGATCTCGACGCGGTACGACCCGCCGGGCTGCGCCGGTTGGGCCCAGTCCGGACGCAGGTCACCCCGCAACCGCGTGACGTGCTCGATGACGATCACCGGCTGGCCGTCGACCATGCCCCGGATCTCGAACCGCATGGCGGCCACCGTGCCCTTCGCGATGTGGCCCGCGGCGATGTCGAACTCTTCGGGCGCCGGTTCCTTCTCGCACAGTTCGGTGATGTCGTCGATCTCGATGCCGAGGCCCGCGGCCAGCTGCCGGATCGAGGTGCCCCACGCGATGCTCAGCACGCCGGGCTGAAACAGCAGCGGCGTCTCGTCGAGCGGCTTGCCGAAACCCATGACGTCGAACATGACGGTGACGCCGTCATAGGTGGCGTAGTCGGCGATCTCCATGCAGCGGACCTGTTGGATGCTCTGGCATGTGCCCGCCAGGGCGAACGGGATCAGGTCGTTGGCGAAGCCGGGGTCGACGCCCGTGATGAACAGGCTGGCGTTACCGGCCTTGGCGGCCGCCTCGATGCCGTCGATGTACTTGCCCGGCATGAGATGCCACGGGTACTGCAGCAGCACGGGTGCCGAGCCGACGACGTTGATGCCTGCCGACAGCAGCCGCACGACGTCGCCGATGGCTTCCGGACCGCGCGTGTCGCCCATCGCGCAGTACACCGCGCAGTCCGGTTCGGCGGCGATCACGGCGTCGAGGTCGCCGACCGCGGCCACGCCCGTCGAAACATCGAGGCCGGCAAGCTCACCCGCATCCTTACCGACCTTCGATTCGGTCGAGACGCACAACGTGGTGAGTTCGTAGCGCGGATTGGTCAACAGTCCCGTCAGTGCCAGCCGACCGACATTTCCAGTCCCGATGTGTGCGACGCGGATGGGCATGGGAACGAAGTATGCCCAGTCGACAGACAAATTGGAACAGGTTCTAATTTGGCCGTTCAGGCGGTAGCCTCACGCGTCATGGGACGGGTTGACGGAAAAGTTGCATTGATCAGTGGCGGCGCCCGCGGCATGGGTGCCGAACATGCCCGCGCGCTCGTCGCCGAGGGCGCCAAGGTGGTGATCGGCGACATCCTCGACGACGAGGGCAAGACGCTGGCGACCGAGCTGGGCGACTCGGCGCGCTACGTCCATCTCGATGTCACGGACGCCGAGCAGTGGGCCGCGGCCGTCGCGACCGCGACCGACGAGTTCGGGCTGCTCAACGTGCTGGTCAACAACGCGGGCATCGTCGCGCTCGGTCAGATCGGCAAGTTCGACATGGCCCAGTGGCAGAAGGTCATCGACGTCAACCTGACCGGGACGTTCCTGGGCATGCAGGCGTGCGTCAAGGCCATGAAGGCCGCGGGCGGCGGGTCGATCGTCAACGTGTCGTCCATCGAGGGGCTGCGCGGTGCTGCCATGGTGCACCCGTATGTGGCGTCCAAGTGGGCGGTGCGCGGCCTCACCAAATCCGCGGCGCTCGAACTGGGGCCCAAGCAGATCCGGGTCAACTCGATCCACCCCGGCTTCATCCGCACCCCGATGACCGAGCATTTCCCCGAGGACATGCTCACCATCCCGCTGGGCCGGCCGGGCCAACCCGACGAGGTCTCCAGCTTCGTGGTGTTCCTGGCCAGCGACGAATCCCGGTACGCCACCGGAGCCGAGTTCGTCATGGACGGCGGACTGGTCAACGACGTACCGCACAAGCTCTGAGAACCGGCCGTGAGCGCCCACCCGCCCGGCGACGGGCGAGCGCTCACGGCAGAATGATCCGGGCGGCCGCCCGCATCCAGTGAGAAATGGTCGCACCGGTTTCGAGGAGCTACCTATTTCCACCCGGACGCGACGTACCCGCCTGACCGTCGCAGCCGTCGTCACAGCCGTGCTGCTCGCGCTCTGCGTGGCCGACCTGCCGTCGTTCGCGCGCCCCGAGCCGCCGTCCGGGCGCATCGAGTTGTCGCAGGGCTGGCAGCTGGCGTCGGCGCGCACCGTGCAGGCCGACGGTATCGCGCTCTCCTCACCGGGGACACCGGAGGGTGGCTGGCACACCGTCACGCACATGCCCGCGACGGTGTTGCAGGCCCTTCAGGACGACGGCACGTATCCGGATCTGTATTTCGACGAGAACCTGACCGATGTTCCCGATGATCTGTACCGGCAGGACTGGTGGTACCGCACCACATTCGCGGCCCCGGCGGGCAGCACGAGCTACCGGCTCGAGCTGCCCGGCGTCAACTACCGCGCCGAGGTCTGGCTCAACGGCCGGATGGTGGCCGGCAATGCCGAAGTGGTGGGCATGCACACCAACCACGAGCTCGACGTGTCCCGCTTCGTCAACGCCGGCGGCGAGAACACCCTCGCGGTCCGGGTGACCCCCGAGCAGGCGCTGCAGGACATCGACGGCGTCGAGCTGGCAGACAGCTGGTGGGACTGGATCAACTGGAACCGCATCGGTTACCAAGGCCCGGAGAAGAACCCGTTGCGCGGCAACTCCTTCGTCGCGGACCGCAACGCCGGGATCTTCCAGCCGGTGTACCTGAGCTTCTCCGGGCCCGTGGTCGTCCGCGATTCGGTGGTGACCACCGAATTGCCGTTGCCCGCCACCGACCGCGCGAAGCTGACCATCCACTCGAACGTGCACAACACATCGGATACCGCCGTCCGCGGTGTGGTGCGGGCCAGGATCAGCCGGGCGGGCAAACCCACGATCGAGGTGGACCAGCCCGTGCGGCTGGCTCCCGGTGAGCAACGCGAAATCCAGTTCGATCCAACCATATTCGGCGCGCTGAACGTCGAGAACCCCGACCTGTGGTGGCCCTACACCATGGGGGATCCGAACCTCTACGACCTGCAGCTGGAATTCCGGCAGTACGGACAGGCCACCGACACACACAGCACCCGGTTCGGCATCCGCACCGTGCAGCAACACCGCGACGACGACGAGCAGTACCCGGATCTGGGCCGGGGCGGGAGCTTCTACCTCACGGTCAACGGCAGGGATTTCCTGGTGCGCGGCGCGGCCTACACACCGGATCTGCTGTTCCGCTACGACCCGCAGCGCGAGGACGCCATCCTCGGCTACGTCCGCGATCTCGGGCTCAACATGCTGCGGCTGGAGGGAAAGTTCCCCGGCGAGAACATCATCGAGCGTGCCGACGAACTCGGCATCCCGCTCATGTACGGGTGGATGTGCTGCAACCAATGGGAGAAATGGTGGCAATGGGACGACGAGGACCGTCGCGTCGCCGACGCGAGCCTGCGCTCGCAGATTCTCGCGTTGCGGGGCCATCCGTCGGCGTTCCTGTGGGCCAACGGCAGCGACGGCAAGCCGCCAGAAGGAGTGCTGGACGGATATCACGCCATCCTCGCGGACCTGCGCTGGCCCAACGCCGTCGTCGACACCGTGTCGTCGCTGGCCCGCACCGACGACGGTGAACCGGACTGGGACGGCATCCACATGGCGGGGCCATACACGTGGCGGCCGCCGAGCTACTGGTTCAGCGGACGCTACCAGGCCACCCGCGGATCCAACGCCGAGCAGGGCGACAACGAGCACATCCCGCCGTTCGCGAGCCTGAAGAGGTTCCTCCCGCCGGACAAGCTCTGGCCGATCAACGAAGCGTGGTATTTCCACGCCGGGGCAAACCCCAGCAACGCGGTGTTGGAGAGCATCCGCACCGCGGTCATGCAGCGTTACGGATCTTCAAGGAACGCCGAGGAATTCGCCGGCAAAGCGCAGCTGGCGCACTACGAGTCCACGCGGGCACAGTTCGAGGCGTTCGCGGCACTGGGCTGGGCCAACCACAAGATGACGATCTACTGGATGCTCAACAACCACTGGCCGTCGTTCTTCGGGCACCTCTTCGACTACTACCTGCGCCCGGGTGGGGCCTACTACGGCGCCAAGAAGGGTTTGCGTCCGCTGTCGGCGGTGTTCGACTCCTACGCCACGGGCGATCACAGTCAGGCCAACGTGACCGTGGTCAACCAGTCGCCCGACGACCAGCGGGATGTGCGCGTGCGGGTGCGGACCTATGATCTGGCGGGCCGGGTCCGCGACGACCGCACGTCCGATGCCGTGAGCGTTCCGTCCGGTGGCGCACTGCGGGCCCTGACGCTGCCCCGCGTGGCGCCCGATTCGCGGGTCTTCTTCGTGCGGTGTGAACTGCTCGACGCGGCAGGTGCGGTGATCGGCGAGAACACCTACTGGCAGTCGCAGCAGCGCGACGACGTCGGGAACCCCGCCAACGACCAGGCATTCGACCTCGTCCAGTCCAGTTGGGCCGACATGACCCCACTCAACACCATGGCGAAGACGCCGCTGCGGGTGACCGCCGAGCGGTCGGCCGGCCCGGCCGGCACCACGGTGGTCATCCGGCTGCACAATCCGACGCGCCAGATCGGCTTCTTCGAGCGCGCCGAGGTCATGGCGACCCCCGATGGTGACGAGATCCTGCCGATCGAGTATTCCGACAACTACGTCACGGTCTATCCGGGCGAGACGGTCGAACTCACGGGCAAGGTCACCGGAACCGAGCCCATGCCAAACTGGGTCCGGGTCGGGGGTTACAACACCGCTCCCGTGGTCGCCCCGATCGACCAGCGGGTCCGCCGTTAGGATCGGCGGATGACCACAACCGACAAACGTCACGAACTGGGCCAGTTGGCCGAGGTCGGCAGCTGGCAGCACCGGGATCTCGACCGCGTCGACGTCTTCCAGCGCGGCACCAGCCGCATCCGGGTGGTCTGGCAGGGTTCCGAAGCGATCAGCGGTGCGACGCTGTACCAGGACGACATCATGACCACCTACACGCGTGACCTGGCAACCGTGCACAACTGGTTCAAGCGCTGACGCGAGGCGACCGACGCCGGAAAATCGATCGCGCCGCCACCTCGACATGTGGCACTGTCGAATTCTGTGATCGCCCCTGCAACTGAACTGACCCTGGACACTGCCACCGAAGCCGACTGGACAGCGATGACGCTGCTCGGCGGCACCGCATTCGGCGAGATCGGGCACCCCGATTCCATCGCGGCCTGGCGCACCATGGTGCCCGCCGACGACGCGGCGGTCGTGGTGCGCGACGGCGCCGACGTGGTCGGCCAGTGCTTCTTCCTCGAGCTGTCGCTGACGGTGCCCGGTGGCGCTGTGTTGCCCACTGCCGGAATCAGTTTCGTCGCGGTGGCACCGACCCACCGCAGGCGCGGCATCCTGCGGATGATGTACACCGAGTTGCATCAGCGCATCGCGGACAGGGGGTACCCGATCGCCGCACTGACCGCGAGCGAAGGCGGAATCTACGGCCGGTTCGGCTACGGTCCGGCGACCATCGAGCAGCTGGTGTCCATCGACCGGCGATTTGCCGAGTTCCACGCGTCCGTACCGGATCCGGGCGGGGTGCGACTTGTCAAACCCGCCGAGCACCGCGACACCTTCGCCGAGATCTATGAGCGCTGGCGGCGCGGCACCCCGGGTGGTCTGGTGCGGCCGACCGCACTGTGGGACGACCTGCTGGCCGACCGGGAGAACACCCGCGGAGGGGGCTCCGAGCTGTTCGCGTTCCTGCATCCCGACGGCTATGTGCTGTACCGCGTGCACGGCGACGATCCCATGAACATGCGGGTCGCGGAGTTCGTCGCCGCGACGACGGACGCCGACGTGGCGCTGTGGCGCGCGCTGCTCGGCATGGATCTCATGGAGAAGGTCGACGTCTGGACCTATCCCGACGAGATCCTGCCGCAGTTGCTGACAAATCCGCGGCTGGTCCGGGTGACGTCGAGCGCCGACGATCTGTGGCTGCGCATCATGGACATCCCGTGCACCCTCGAAGCCCGTCGCTACCAGGCCGACCTCGACCTCGTGCTCGAGGTGTCCGACGGGTTCCGCAGTGACGGCGGGCGATTCGCGCTGGAGATCCGCGACGGCCGGGCGCGGTGTACGCCCACCGAGAACCCGGCCGATGTCGAACTCGGCCTCGACGTGCTCGGCAGCCTGTACCTCGGCGGGTATCGCCCGGACGGATTTGCGGTGGCAAACCGGTTGCGCAGCAACGATCCAGCTGCGGTGCGCAGGCTCGGCGCGGCTTTCGCCAGCGAGGTACCGGCCCAGTTGGGGTACGGCTTCTGAGCCGGCAACGTGCCGGTGCGTAATGTTCACCGGGTGAGCGCACGCGCAGGCATCGTCGTCACCGGAACCGAAGTTCTCACGGGGCGGGTCCAGGATCGCAACGGGCCGTGGATCGCCGACCGGCTCCTCGAGCTCGGCGTGGAGCTGGCGCACATCACGATATGTGGTGATCGCCCGGCCGATATCGCCGCACAGTTGCGCTTCCTTGCCGCCGAAGGCGTGGACCTGATCGTCACCAGCGGTGGCCTCGGTCCCACCGCCGACGACCTCACGGTGGCCACCGTGGCCGAATTCTGCGGCAGGGAACTGGTTCTCGACGTCGAGATGGAAGAACGGATCGCCGCGATCCTCCGCAAACTGATGAGCAACAGGCTCGGCGACGTGGACTTCGACGCGGTGCGGGCCGCCAACCGCAAGCAGGCCCTGGTTCCGGTCGGCGCACACGTACTCGAACCGGTCGGCACCGCGCCGGGAGTCGTGGTTCCCGGCAGCCCGACGGTCATCGTGCTGCCCGGGCCGCCGCGCGAACTGCAGCCCATGTGGGCCCGGGCCATCGCCACGGAGGCCGCGCAGCAGGCCATCGCCGGGCGCACGGTGTACCGGCAGGACATGGTGCGGATGTTCGGGCTCGCCGAATCGGGTCTGGCCGAGACCCTGCGGGAAGCCGAGCAACGCATCGCGGGCTTCGACAGCATGGAGATCACCACGTGCCTGCGCCGCGGTGAACTGGAGATCGTCACCCGCTACGAGCCGTCCGCCGCGGCGACCTACGCCGAACTGCTCGCACTGTTGCGCGACAAGCACGGCGACGCGGTGTTTTCCGACGACGGCTCAACCGTCGACATGCAAGTGCAGGGCCTGCTCGCCGGGCGCCGCATCGCGACCGCCGAATCGTGCACCGCGGGACTGCTCGCCGCTCGACTGACCGAACTCGCTGGTTCGTCCGACTACGTCGCGGGTGGCGTCGTCGCGTACGCCAACGACGCCAAGACCGCGCTGCTCGACGTGGATGCCGCGCTGATCGCCACGCATGGCGCGGTGTCCGAGCCGGTCGCCGAGGCCATGGCCGCCGGAGCAGTGCACCGGTTCGGCGCCGACACCGCTGTGGCGATCACGGGCATCGCCGGTCCGGGCGGTGGCAGCACCGACAAGCCGGTAGGCACAGTGTGCTTCTCGGTGCTGCTGGCCGGTGCCGAGCCGATCACCCGGACCATGCGGTTGCCGGGGGACCGCAACGACATCCGCGAGCGTTCGACCACCGTCGCGATGCACATGCTGCGGCGCGCGCTGGAGGCGTGACGGCCCGGCGGGACGTACCCGTCGAAAGCGCACCGCGGACGCGCCCGGACTGACAGACTCCTCCATGGGTTCGCTGTGGGCCCCGTCGTCCCCACAGCCGGCAGGCTCTTGAGGAGGCACCGTGGCCATGCACGAGGTCGATGACATCACCGAGCAGATGGTCCGCAGCGTTCTGGCCTACGCGGAGAACCGATTACGCATGAACCCGGTTCCCCTCGACAAGGGTGTGCTCTCGGTTGACGAGCTCTACGGGCGCCTGGACGGCCTCATCCGAGACACGCCGCGCTCACCCGACGAGGTGCTCGGTGTGTACACCTCGGTCATCGCGCCGAGCGTGATCTCGGCGGACAGCCCACGCTTCCTCGGCTTCATCCCGGCCGCTCCCACCAAGGCGAGCCTGCTGTTCGACATGCTGGTGTCGTGCGCCTCCATCCAGGGCATCTCGTGGCTTGAGGCTTCGGGAGCAATCGCCGCCGAGAACACCGTGCTGAGGTTGATCGCGGACGAAGCGGGCCTACCCCCGTCCGCCGGTGGGTGTTTCGTGTCCGGTGGTTCGGCGGGCAACCTCTCGGCGCTGGCGACCGCGCGGGAGACCGCCAAGAAGCGCGGGGCCGCGGGCCGGCTTCGGGTGGTCGTCGGAACCGACGCGCACTCCTCGATCGTGAACACGCTGAACCTGCTCGAGATGGACGCGCTGGTGGTCGACACCCCGGACCACCGCCTGACCGCGGACACCGTCCGCGCCGCAGTTCCCGAGGACACCGCGAACATCGCTGCGGTGGTGTGTACTTCGGGCACCACCAATGCGGGCATCATCGACGACCTCGCGGGCGTGGGCGCGCTGGCCCGCGAGCGCGGCTGGTGGTTTCACGTGGACGGCGCCTACGGCGGTTCCGGCATCTTCGCGCCGTCGTTGCGCCCCAAGTACAACGGCATCGAGCAGGCCGACTCGTTCATCCTCGATCCGCACAAGTGGCTTTTCACGCCGTTCGACTGCTGCGCACTGCTGTATCGCGAGCCGCAGCTGGCGCGGGCCACCCATACCCAGGACGCTTCGTACCTCGACGTCATCCACACCTCCGACGGGGAATGGAATCCGACGGATTACGCCTATCACCTGACCCGCCGGGCGCGCGGGCTGCCGCTCTGGTTTTCCTTGGCGGTCAACGGTATCGACGCCTACCGGCAAGCCATCGAGGTGGCGGCCGAGCTGGCCCGCCAGACCGCGACCCTGATCAACAAGCAACCACACCTCGAGTTGATCCGGGAACCCGACCTCGGCGTTGTGCTGTTCCGGCGGGTGGGCTGGAAGCCCGAAGACTACGACGCGTGGGCGCAGGCTCTCCACAACGAGGAGATCGCGTTCATCCCACCCACCAAGTGGGAAGGGGAAACCGTGGGGCGCTTCGCATTCCTGCATCCCGATACCAGCCTGGAGCTGGTGCGCGAAGTGTTGGCCCGGACAGAATAGGCCGAGCGGGCGCTCTCACCGCGAAACCGGAACCGTCCGGAGCGCCTCGGCGACACAGTCCCGCCACGGGCGGTCGCCAAGTTCGGTGACGGCGGACTTGCCGAACGCGCTGGAGATCACCAGATCGGGATCGAAAGTCGCCAACAGGTGCAGACTTTCGGTGATCGCCGCGGCGTCGCCGACACCGGGTATGACGAATGTCGACCAATGCCCGTCGTGATCGACGAACATGGTGTCGCCCGTGAACAGGTACCTGCCGTCGGCGCCGTCGACCAGGTAGCTGGTACTGCCCGGCGTGTGTCCCGGCGTCGGGATCACCTCGATGCCGTTGACGTCACGGTGGCGGTCCGCGAGCGGTACATCGATGCGGGCGTGTGCCCCGATGGTGGCCTGCTCGGCGGCCGGGGCGTGTAACCGGCTGCCGAACCGTTCGGCGATCCGGGCGAGCATCGGGCCCGCCTCGTCCTGATGGGACAGGTATTGGTCGTGCACCCCGCCGAGCGATGCGATGGTGTCGAAGTCGGCGTCGCTCGCCGGACAGTAGAACAAGCTGTTGTGCCCGTCGGCCTGCCAGAGGTAGGCGTGGGTGGTCAGCCCTGGAAACGGTGTGTCGGTGCGGGTTTGCCAGAGATCACTGCGGAGCTGGGTCATTTCGGCTGTCATGATTGCAGCCTGGACCCTCAACAATGGTTGAGGTCAAGCACCGGTTCAGGATTTCTCGGTGCTGTCCCAGATCTCGATCATCGTGCCCATGATCTCCTGCGCACAGCCCAGCCCGCCGAGGTGGCTCTCGTACGGCAGCTCGGTGAGCTGCGCATCGGGCAGCCGCGACACCACGTGCTGTCCGTGCGCGAACGGCACGATGTGGTCGTGGTCGCCGTGCCACCACCGGACGGGCACCTTGACCTCGTCGAGCCGGAAACCCCAGTCCCGCTCGAACACCACGATGTCGTAGAAGGGTGCGGCCAGTTGCTTGCGGCTGCCGTTGAGCAGGTCGTCGAGGAACATGGCCTTGAACTCGGGCCTGCTGAGCATCCGCCGGTCCCCTTCGGGGGAGAGCCGCGCATAGATCTCCAACGCAGGTGATGCCACCGGCCGGATGAGGCGGATCAGGCTCGAGGCCGCCAGCCTGATCGGCGCGCCCGCCACCTGCAGCACCGGTGCCACTGCCGCGCCGAGTTGCATGAGCGGGCTGCTGATGCCGTCGGGGCCGACCATCGGCGCGACACCGCCGAGCACGCCGACCGCCACCACGCGGTCGGACATGCCCGCCGCGCACGCCAACGTGTAAGGGCCGCCACCCGACAAACCGATCACGGCCATCTTGTCGATGCCGAGGGTGTCGGCAATCGTGCGCAGGTCATCGGCGAAGGCCAGCACCGACTCGTACTGGTGCGGTGTCGATGAGCCGATACCGGGCCGGTCCACGCCGATCAGCCGGATGTGGTTCTGTTCGGCGTAGAGCCGGGCCTCGGTCGGGATCTGGCGGCGGGCACCCGGGGTGCCGTGCAGCCAGAAGATTGCCCGTCCCTGCGGATCGCCGAATTCGGCGAATCCGATCTGACGGTCATCGCCTACGGCGATGTTGCCCTCCAATTTGGGACGGGCGATCGCGATAACCATGCGCTGTCGGTCAGCCGGCGACTGAGGCGTCGAAGATCGACTGGATCGACTTGTCCAGCGTGGCGTTGAACTCCTCGTCGGACTGCTGGGCCGAAAGGCCTTCTGTCAGCGCGCGGCTGAAGCTGGCGATCACGCCGCTGTTCTGCGCCAGCAGCGCATTGGCCTCGTCGCGCGAGTAGCCACCGGACAGCGCGACCACGCGCATCACCTTGGGGTGATCGACCAGCGACCGGTAGTGGTTGGCCACGGTCGGCAGGGTGAGCTTGAGCATGACCTGCTGGCCATCGGGCAGCGCGTCGAGATTCTTGGTGAGCTCGTCACGCAACAGATCCTCGGCTTCGGCCTTGTCGGTGATCGAGATCGTGACCTCGGGCTCGATGATCGGGATCAGCCCGTGCGACAGCACCTGCTTGCCGACCTCGAACTGCTGCGCCACCACGGCAGCGATGCCGGTGGGGTTGGCGGCACCGATCACCGAACGCTCCTTGGTGCCGAAGATCCCGTTCTTCACTCCGCGGGCCAAGAGCTCGTCGAGCGTCGGCATGGGCTTCATCAGCTGAACGCCGTCGGCCTCCTCTGCCAGGCCCTTGTCGATCTTGAGCAATGGCACCACGCCCTTGTCCTCCCACAGGAAGGTGGCAGACGGCTTGCCTTCGATGGAGCGGTCCATGGTCTGCTCGAACAGGATCGCGGCCAGCACGCGGTCGCCGCCGAACGCGGGCGAGGTGATGATGCGCGAGCGCATCTGATGAATCAGGTCGAACATCTCGTCTTCGGAGGAGTAGGCGCTCTCCTCGACCCCGTAGAGCCGCAGCGCCTTGGGGGTCGAGCCGCCGCTCTGGTCGAGCGCGGCGATGAAGCCCTTGCCCGCGGTCATCTTGTCGGCCTGCTGCTGGTTCACCATGGGGTTTGTCCACTCCTTTGAAGACATGTGTCGTGTGCTCCGTGAGCCAATCCGCTACGAGGATATTCGGCGGCTCGACGAGCCAGGCCGCCACCTCATGACGGCGTGCTTACGGCCGCCGCAACGGCCGCGGCCGCGCGGTCCACGTCGTCGTCGGTGGTGGCCCAGTTTGAGAAGGACACCCGCAGCACGTGCTGCCCGTTCCAGGTGGTTCCGCCGAGCCAGCAGGTGCCGTCGGCCTGCACCGCGGCGATCGCCGTCCGGTTGGCGTCGTCGTCGCCGGGCAGTCGTACCAGCACCTGGTTGAGCACGACGTCGTTCAGCACTCGGGCGCCCGGGATGGCCGCGAGCAGCTGTGCCATGCGCCGGGCCTGGCCGCAGTTGCGTCGCACCAGGTCGGCGACGCCGGTGCGGCCCAGCGAGCGCAGCGCGGCATAGATCGGGACGGCCCTCGCGCGCCGCGAACTCTCCGGCACGTAGTTGGTGTTGTCGCGCTGTCCGGGATCGGCCACCAGGTACGGTCCCGCCAGCCCGGTCGCGGCCAGGTGCGCGTCCCGGTCGGCGACGATTGCCATCGCGCCGTCGTAGGGCACATTGAGCCACTTGTGCGCGTCGACGGCCCAGGAGTCGGCCCGCGCCGCGCCCGCGGTGAGGTAGGCGAGGTCTGGAGCGGCGGCGGCCCACAGGCCGAACGCGCCGTCGATGTGCAGCCACGCGCTGTGCGCGGCGCACACGTCGGCGATCGCGTCGAGGTCGTCGAACGCACCGGTGGCCACATTGCCCGCTTGCGCGCAGACGATCGTCGGGCAGTCGTCGCTCGCCAATTCGGCGGCCAGAGCCTGCGGCTTCATGCGGCCCTGCGCGTCCGCGGCGACGCGCACGGCCGTGGACTCACCCAGCCCCAGCAGACGCAACGCGGTGTGGATCGTGACGTGGGCCTGTTCGCCGCACAACACTCGGATGCGGGGAGCTCCGATGAGCCCGTCGCGGCCGACGTCCCAGCCCGCGCGGGCCAGCACCGCGTGGCGAGCCGCAGCAAGACCCGTGGTGTTCGCCGCCTGCGCGCCGGTGACGAAGCCGACGGACGCATCGGACGGCAAGGACAACAGGTCGAGAATCCACTCCGCCGTGATGTCCTCGATCGCGGCGGCCGCGGGCGAGAGCGAATGGAAGGCCGCGCACTGATCCCACGCCGAGACCAACCAGTCCGCCGCCAGGGCGGCAGGCAGCGCACCCCCGATGACGAAACCGAAGTGCCGCGGGCCTGCGCTGGCGACCAGGCCCGGTTCGGCGCCAGTTGCCAACGCATCTATGACCGTGGCGGGGTCGTCGCCGTGCTCGGGCAGGAACTCGCCGAGACGCTGGCGAACCGACGGGGCGTCGACCCGCGCTGCGACCGGTCGTTCGTCGAGACTGCCGAGGAAGGTCGTGGCGTGGTTCAGCGCGGTATGCAGCGCTGCGGCTCGGTCAACACGTGAGGCGGGCATGCCGAAAACCTACGCGGGTGCTGCCCAGTGGATTTTGCATTTCTTGCCAGCAATTCCAGATTCATCCGGCAGCGGCGACGTCCTGTATTAGCCACGAAATTCGGTCTTTCCAGTCGATGCGACGGGTGGTCGGCACCGGACGGCGGTCGTGAGCGCCATCGTTGGATCCGGCAGCAGAGCTGCGGGGCCGACGGATCCCCGGTTTCCCGGCCGTGTGAACAGTGCGGGGCGGGTGTTGCCGATTGTCCAGTGCTGGTGGCTTTACCTCATATTATTCTGTTTGCTCTTGACAGTCCGGCGTTGCGTGTCGAAGTATTTTGGGGGAGTCGGGGCGATCAGTACGCGGGGTCTGATCGCCCCGACAGTGTCGGAATCGGAACGTTCGGATGCGGCGGGTCGGGGTTGTCGATGGAGGGGAGACACCACCGTGCAGGCCACCGGAAGCGCGGTCACGCTGGTCGCGGTATTAGCTGTGACGGTGTCGGGCGTAACGGGTTGCGCGCGCCCGGCAAATCCCGGGCAGAGTGTTGACGCTCCTGTCGTCGCCGACGCAGGCGTAACCGTGCCCAACCTCGATGACGCGGTGAGCATGCACAGCACCACGATTCCGACGCCCGGGGGACCGTTCGTGGTGCAAGGCGAAATCCTGCAGAAGTACCTCGCGTTCGGTGGTGTCTCCAGCGCGCTCGGGCTGCCCACGTCCGACGAGTTGTCGGCTCGTGGCGGCTCGGGCCGGTACAGCACGTTCACGGGCGGAGCCATCTATTGGACGCATCGCACCGGAGCGCACGTGGTGTGGGGCCGCATCCGGGAGGGCTGGGAGCGGTCCGGTGGCCCCGACGGTCCGCTCGGCTACCCGACGACCGACGAGCGCAGCATTCCCGACGGCTGGGAGTCGACGTTCCAGCACGGCATCATCGCGCACACGAAAGGGCAGACCCGCATCGAGACGCGCTGATGACGCTCAGCGGGGTGCGACGACCACCGGGGTCGACAGCATCTCCCGGAACTCGACCATGGGTTCCTGCTTGATGATGGTGCTCCCCGCGGTGACCAGCAGCTCACGCGGAGACACCGCATAACTCACGTTGGCGTTCCGCGCGAGAAACTGTCGCCCCTGCACGGTCTGTGCCCCCGCGGTCAGGGCGGCCCTGTCGCTCAATCGGACACCGTGGTACTCGAAGCGGCCACTGCGGTCCAGGCAGATCACCACGAGCGACAGTCGGGTGCGGCCGATCGCCCTGATGGTCTGCGTGTCGGTGCACCGGGCCGGTGAGCCGACGAAGCCTGCCTCGTCGACGGCGTACGGCGACACCGCCACGGGCGCGCTCGCCGGCTGAGCGCGGTGCTGCGGCCGCACGGCGGGCGTGGGTGCGGTGGTCAGGTTACGGGCGCCCACCGCTTCTGCCGAGTGCCGGGCGGAGAGCTTTGCCGCAAGTGAGGACGAGAACGCGACGACGGTGGCCACCATTGCGCCGACCGCGCCGGCGGCCAGCAGCCCCAAGCCCAACGGACGCCAACGTCGTTGTGGCGGTTTGCGATGCCGACCACCGGTACGCGGTCGAGATGACGAAGACCGTGGCAAGGCGACCGGAGTCGCGGATCCGACACCGCTCCTGTGCGAGCTCATATGGCTCACATTCTGCACCACGCGGTGCGGCCGATCTTGCGCGACACGCGTGTGTACGCGTTGGCGGCCCGCCAGCAAAACAGCTGGCCCCTCGTCGGAGACGTTGCTGCCGTGGATGATTGGGCGCGTCGCGCCGTGGCGTTCGGCAACAGCGCCGGGCGCCCGGTACCGGAGTGCGGCCCAGAAGTCCGTGCAGGCCCGGGCGGGTTCGCCGCCGGCGGATGTCGGTCGCCGGCAACGTCCGAAGACGTACATCACTGTGACCGGGAGGGAGTCGCTGGTCGGTCCGACAGCGCCGCCGCCCCTTCCGGTCACGCCGATTCAAACGGGTAACCCGCACCTCGATCCTGGTTAGCGTCCAATGGCCGATACCTGCAGCCACTTTCGAGGGAAGTCTGGACATGACCGCGACGCACACCGAGACCCGCCTGAAGATCACGCCACTGTCCGGATGGACCGGTGCGCTCATCGAGGGGGCTGACCTGTCGGCCCCGCTGGCGGTCGAGCAGATCGACGGCATCCGCGCGGCCCTGCACCAGTGGAAAGTGCTGTTCTTCCGCGATCAGTCGCTCGACCACGCAGCCCAGATCGCGTTCGGCGCGCAGTTCGGCGATGTCACACCCGGGCATCCGTACGAGGGCGACTCCGCCCCAGCGGGATTCCCGCAGATCCACACGGTATCGCCGGCCGCTTACGACCATCGCTACGGCACCAAGTATCGAAAGCGTCTGAGCCCCAACGGTCCCGGTTGGCATGCCGACGTCACGCCCCTGATCAATCCACCCTCGCATTCCATTCTGCGGGCCGAGCAGGTGCCCGCCTACGGCGGTGACACCCAATTCACCAATGTGGCAGCGGTATACGCCGGGTTGTCCGAAACCGTTCGCGAGTTCATCGACGAGCTGCGGGCCGAGCACCGGTTCGGTGCGACAGTCTCAGCGGAACGCAGCGCCGAGAAGATCGGCGATCTGGTCCGGTCGAATCCGCTCGCGTCGATTCACCCGGTGGTACGGGTGCATCCGGAAACCGGTGAGAAGGTGGTGTACGTCAACCCCTCCTTCACCCGCGAGATCGTGAATCTGGCACCGCGGGAAAGCCGGCACGTCCTGGAACTGTTGTTCGAAGAGATCGCCCGGCCCGAGTACTCGGTTCGGTTCAAATGGGAGCCCGGCAGCGTCGCGTTCTGGGACAACCGGGCCGCCCTGCACCTGGCGCCCCGGGACTTCGAGCACGTTGAAGGGGACCGCGTGCTGCACCGCATCACGCTGGTCGGAGACGTGCCGGTCGGCCCGGACGGCGTTGCGTCGGAATCGATTTCGGGCGACTACTTCGGGGCGGCCTAGATCATGGCCACGCTGCTCGCCGGGCAGGACCAGACCGTCGGTGCCGGCGCGGTCGTCGCGTTGGTCGATCCGCGTGCCGCCGTGCGCAGATCTCAGCGCAAGCCGTTGGTGCCTCGCGCGGTACAGCGACTGCTCGGTCCGGTGCTGCTCGTCGGGTTGTGGCAGGTGCTGTCGATCACCGGGGTCTTCGACGAACGCACGGTACCGCCGCCGACCCGGGTGGTCCGCGCGGCGTGGGCACTGGTCGTGGACGGATCGTTCCAGCAGCACCTGACCGCGAGCCTGTTACGGGTGGGTTATGGTCTGGCGTTCGGTATCGCGCTTGGCCTCGTGCTGGCCCTGGTGTCGGGTTTGTCGAGGGTCGGCGAGAATTTCGTCGACGCGAACATGGAAGTACTGCGCGCAGTTCCCAACTTCGCCCTCGTACCGCTGCTGATCGTGTGGTTCGGGATCAGTGAGGTGCCGAAGATCCTGCTGATTACCCTCGCGGTCGCGGTCGCGATCTACATCAACACGTTCAGCGCCATCCGCAGTGTCGACGCGGGTCTGGTCGAGGCGGCACGATCGTTCGGCGCCGGTCGGGCCGAGATGATCTACCGGGTCATCATTCCCGGTTCGCTCCCGGGCTTCCTCGTCGGTCTGCGACTGGCGCTCACCGCGTCCTGGCTGTCGTTGATCTTCGCCGAGACCATCAACGCCAAGCGGGGTCTGGGCCGGATGATGACCGATGCCCGGGAGTACTTCCAGATCGACGTCGTGTTCGTGCTGATCGCCGTCTACGCGATCCTGGGCCTGGTGTCGATCCTCGTCGTGCGCTTCCTCGAGGGCCGGCTGCTCACCTGGAGGCGCGCGTATGACGGTGACTGACGCCGTGGTGATCGCCAAAGGCGTACGAAAGCGCTTCGGCACCAACGTTGTTCTCGACGATCTCGACCTCGAGATCCGCGCGGGCGAGTTCGTCGCACTGCTCGGGCGCAGCGGGTCGGGCAAGAGCACGTTCCTGCGGGCGCTGGGCGCGCTGGACGGCGACGTCGACGGTCACCTCCGTGTTCCCGAACGGCGCGCGATCGTGTTCCAGGATCCACGGTTGCTGCCGTGGCAGCGGGTGCTGGCGAACGTCACGATCGGGCTGCCCGCGACCCGGGCCGTGCAGCAGGGTGCGCTGGCCGCGCTCGCCGAGGTCAACCTGGCGGACAAGGCCAAGGTCTGGCCGCGCACCCTGTCCGGCGGCGAGGCCCAACGCGTGGCCCTGGCGCGGGCGCTGGTGCGCGAACCTCAACTGCTCCTGCTCGACGAACCCTTTGGCGCGCTCGATGCGCTGACCCGGCTCAAGATGCACGGGTTGCTGCTCGACCTGTATCGCCGACATGTTCCTGCGGTGCTGCTGGTGACCCACGACGTCGACGAGGCCATCGCATTGGCCGACCGGGTGATAGTCCTGACCGACGGTGTGATCTCGCTCGACGTCGAAGTGGCCCTGGCCAAACCGCGGGCGCGAGACGGCCACGAATTCGTCGCGCTCAGAAGACGTCTGCTCGCCGAACTCGGCGTATCCGAAGACCAGGCCTGAACCCTGTGCCCGCCCGGGCACCCGATCGAAGATGAGTAGTGACTGTGCACAAGGACCGATCTCGATGGAAAATTGCTGCGCTGCTGGCGATCCCGATCATCGCCAGTGCGTGCGGGCTGTCAGATGACGACGCGGGTGGCGCCATCGATTCGGTGCGGATCGCGGCCAAAACCGACGTTCCGGCCGGCACCAAGATCGTCGTCGCCGAACAGAACGCCACGCAGTCATTGCCGTGGAACCTGGCCGACGCCGGACGCGATGCACCGTACGAGGTCGAGTTCGCCGATTTCAGCGGCGGTGCGGCGGTCATCGAAGCGTTGCGATCCGGTGCCGCCGACGTCGGGTCGATCGGCGAGGCCCCCGTTCCCATCGCGGTGGACAACGGCGTCACCGATCTGGTGACCATTGGACTACAGGCCAACCCCGGCACGAGCGGCGGCTACTTCCTGGTGGCCCGGCCGAACAGCGGGGTCACCAGGATCGAGGATCTGCGCGGCAAGCGCGTCGCCTATCCGCCGGGTTCGGGCCGCCACATGATCACCGCGGCACTGCTCAAGCAGCACGGTCTGGATCTCAGGCACGACGTGCAACCCGTGGAACTGGCCGGCGCGGAGGTGGTTCCGACGTTCGCGGCAGGTGCGGTCGATGCGGCGATCGTGCTGGGCAATCAGTACTACCAATTGGGTGAACCGCCCATCCTCGGGGACGGCAAGGGCATCAACACCGGTATCCAGAGCCTCATAGTCCGCAAAGACGTGCTCAACGATCCGGCCAAGGCTGCCGCCATCGGTGACTACGTGGGCCGAGCAGTGGCGGCCACCAACTGGAAGGACACCCACGCCGACGAGTGGATCAACGAGTACTACGTCAAGCAGCAGGGCATCACGTTCGATCAGGGCAAGAAGCTCTACGACGAAGACGGGATCGCGTCGTACTACCCGATCGACGCCAACTCCACGGCACTGTTCCAGACCGTCGCGGACGGGCTGCACGAGACCGGGACCACCAAGACGCTGGTCGATCTGAAGCCTTACGTCGACGGCCGCTACAACGACATCGTCAATGCGCAGAACCAACTCGACGGCGTCACGCCCAAGCCGCTCAAGTCCTAGAGAGGGGAAGAACAGATGACCCACCCGGCGTCAGCACTGAGTATCCGTCCGCAGTCGGGTTGGACGGGCGCCGAGATCCACGGCGTTGATCTCACAGCACCGTTGTCCGACGAACAGATCGCCGAAATCCGTGCCGCACTGCTGAAGTGGAAGGTGGTGTTCTTCCGCGACCAGACCATCGGCCACGATGACCACCTGCGTTTTGCCCGCGCGTTCGGCGCACCGACTCCGGCGCATCCGCTGTTCGACGCGATCCCGGACCCGCACTATCCCACGATCTACCCGATCTTCCGGGACCGGTTCAAGGCGCGCTACGGCGCCAGCCGCGGCTTCGACAAACCCAACTGGCATGCCGACGTCACGGCGGCCGTCAATCCGCCGGCCGCATCTATCCTGCGGGCCGAGGAGATCCCGCCCTACGGCGGCGACACGCAATGGTCGAATACCGTTGCGGCATATGCCGGTTTGTCGGCTCCCTTGCAGCGGCTGGCCGATCGGCTGCGGGCCGTGCACCGCTTCTCGCCACCTGACGGAACCACCGCGACCGACGACTATCGGCAGCGGGTTGAGCGCAGGCCGTTGTTGAGCGAGCACCCCGTGGTGCGTGTGCATCCCGAGACGGGGGAGAAGGCGCTCTACGTGAACCCCGGGTTCACGAGTCACATCGTCGACGTGTCGCCGCACGAGAGCAGGCGGCTGCTCGGCCTCTTCTACGACGAGCTCACCCGGCCTGAGTACACCGTGCGCTTCAAGTGGGAGCCAGGCAGCATCGCGTTCTGGGACAACCGCGCGACGGTGCACTTGGCACCGTCCGACCTCACGCTGGACCATGACCGCAGGCTGTACCGGGTCACGCTGGTCGGCGATGTACCGCAGGGGCCGGACGGGCGGCCGTCGGTCGCGCTGGACGGTGAACCGTTCGAGGCGGCCTGAGACCTAGGCCGCCACCACGACAGTGAGTTCGGACCCGTCGCGTTCGACGTGCATCCCGGCGCGCCGGGCGACGGTTGCGACTGCCGCCGCATCGTCGGGTTCCGCGCGTGAGCTGCTCAGCACGCGCGCGAGCCGGCCTTTGTGTGCCTTGTTGAAGTGACTGACGACGGTGCGGTGCCCGTCGGGGTGCTCGGCGAGCACCTGGACCCGCACCGCGTCGGGTATCCGACCCAACGCCGCGTACGACCCCGAGCGGAGGTCGACGATCAGTTCGTTTCGGGCGTGCTCGGCCAGCAGCGGCTCGAGCAGCGGCCGCCAGCGGGTGCTCAGGCCCGGCCGGCCCGGCAGTTTCGACGTCGCCGACAGGCGGTAAGCCGGTACCCGGTCGTCTGCCCGCAGCAGCCCGAACAGCGCCGAGCCCACGGCAAGCCTGCCGCGAGCCCGGGCGGCGGCGGTGCCACGCAGCGAGCCGATGTCCAGCGCGTCGTAGAGCACGCCGGTGTAGCGGGTGATCGCTGGCAGCGTCGGCGCATTCCGAAGTTCGGCGTTTCTGCCGATCTCGTCGTCCTGCTTGGCCGACAGGCCGAGCGCCTTGCGACTGCCGGCTGGGTCGGCCGCGAGGGCGACCAGCTCGTCGACCAGTTGGGTGCGCAGCGGGGTCAGCTCGGGCGAACTGAGGCGGTCCAGTTGCAGGGGTGGGCCGTCACCGCCGGCTTGCTTGGTCTCCGACGGAGGCAGGAGCACGATCACACCGAGACGTTAGCGGAGTGATCGTGGCGTCCTGCGCACCGACAGGTGTGATCCTGGCCTGCTCAGACCGGCATGCCGACGGGCGCGTCCGGCGCGGGCGGTGCCTCGGGAGCCGGCGGTGCTTCCGGAGCCGGGACGTCGAGGACGATCGGGGCAGGCGCGAAGGGGTCCGCGGGCGGGGGCGGTGGCGCGAACGGGTCAGCCGGCGGAGGCGGCGGCGGTGCGAACGGGTCCGCGGGCGGCGGGCCGGGCGGCAACGGGGCTTCCGGCGGCGGGGGCGCACCGAACGGCATCGGGGCCTCCGGCGGGGCCGCGGCCGGATCGTCGGCCGCGACCGGCAGGTACATGTGGTGGCTGAACTGGGGCTGGTAGGCGCCGCCGCCACCCACCTTGACGCCACGGCCGCCCTCACCGGACGACACGGGCGTGCCGTCGGGCAGCGTGACGGCGGTGTGGCCGCTGTTCCACCCGATCACCAGGGCGCCCGGCTGGGTGCCGTACTTGAAGCCGCGGGCCAGCAGGGCACGTTCCTGATTGCCGGTGTTGAACCGGTCCCCGAAGGCGGGCCTTCCGGTGGCCACGTTGCTGACCCAGGAGGCCAGACCGGAGCAGTCGGTGCCGGCAGGCGTGTCTCCACCGGAGATGTACGGCGTGCCCGAAACGGACTGGACGAGCGCCATCAGCGATGCGGTCGCAATAGCAAACATGCGGCCGGACGTTAACAGCAGGAAAACTGGGCCGCCAAAATATGTGACTCCCTTCACAATCAAGATCGGCTATTGGCTGGTTCACGCGTCTTTGCGTTCAGTGTCGTTGTCTGCGGCTGCAATTCACGTGCCGTGAGCGGGCCAGGACAGCGTTCCTCGCAACCGTGACAATTTCGCTCAATCTCCTTGCCGCACTGTGTCTGTCTTCGTTACGTCACAGTCGGCCGACCCGCGCCGTTCGCGATATGTATTCGGAATATAGTGCGGGGCAAAGACTTTCAGAGGCAACCGCGGTGCGCTGAGGCCCGGTGGTTTCGGGGCTGGGAGTGTGACCGGTCGATGCCCGCGGTGGTGAACGATGCGACGAGCAACGGATGCGTGGGATTGCGATTCTGGCGAACTTCGACCGTGGCCACCATGTGCCGGGCGAGGGTTCGGTGCGCCAATCGGGGTAGGGGTCGGTTGGGATATGCAGCCGAATGGCTGCATTATGTAGTCGCGCAGCCGGCCGGCTGCCCGACAGGGAAGACGGTGAACCGTGGACGACGTTTTCAGGGCGCTTGCCGACCCCAGCAGACGGCTTTTGCTCGACAGCCTCAACGATCAGGACGGGCAGAGCCTGGGGGAGTTGTGCGCGGGTCTGTCCATGGCACGGCAGTCGGTCAGTAAGCACCTCGCGGTGCTCGAGGCCGCCAACCTGGTGACCACGCAGCGGCGCGGGCGGGAGAAGCTGCACCACCTCAACGCCGAGCCGGTCGCCGCACTCGTAGATGGCTGGATCGACCGTTATCACCGGGCCCGCCCCGAGTCGGCGTTGGAGAGCCCGCCCGCGGCGGACGAGTTCGTCTATCCGACGTATATCCGGACGACGCCGGAACGGTTGTGGCATGCGATCACCACGCCGGCCATCTCGCAGGGCAGTCTCGGTCACGCCATGGAGTCGGACTGGTTGAAGGGTTCAACCTATGTCTGGGTGGCGGGCGATGTGCGCACCGAGCATCCCGAACAGCTCATCCAGGTGTCGGACCCGTATCAGCACCTGGCCTTCGTCTTTCCCGCGGTCACGCCCAGCGTCTGGCCGGGTAGCCATGAGTCGGCGCCCGATTCCGGCGTCGCGGGCGAGGCGGAACCGCGGTCATGGGTCGCATTCGACATCGAGCCGCTCGACAGTCAGGTCAAACTCACCGTGACGCACCACGGCGTCCGTCCGGGAAGCGCCGTCTACCAAGTGATTTCGCACGGCTGGCCGCTGAAGCTGTCATGCCTCAAGTCGGAGCTGGAGCGCGTGGCCCCGCCGCGGTGACCTTTCGCGGCGGGAACCTCAGACCAGGCTCTCCTTCGGATCACGCTGGATCGGTGCAGGCCACGGCTCCGGCAACGGCCGCTGCCGCACCCGCTGTGGCCACCAGAACCACTTGCCGAGCAGGGCCGCGATCGACGGCGTCATGAACGACCGGATGACCAGGGTGTCGAACAGCAGGCCCAGGCCGATGGTGGTGCCGACCTGGCCGATCACGGCCAGTTCGCTCACGGCCATGGACATCATGGTGAACGCGAACACCAGACCTGCCGAGGTGACCACCGATCCGGTGCCGCCCATGGCCCGGATGATGCCGGTGTTGAGCCCGGCATGGATCTCTTCTTTGAACCGGGACACCAGCAGCAGGTTGTAGTCGGCACCGACCGCCAGCAGGATGATGACCGACATCGCGAGCACCATCCAGTGCAGCTCCAGGCCGAGCAGGTGCTGCCAGATGAGCACCGACAGACCGAACGACGCGCCCAGTGACAGCACCACCGTCCCGACGATGACCGCAGCGGCGACCACGCTGCGGGTGATGATCAGCATGATGATGAAAATCAGGCAGAGCGAGGCGATTCCGGCGATCAGCAGGTCGTAGTTGGCGCCTTCCTGCATGTCCTTGAACGTCGCCGCGGTGCCGCCGAGGTAGATCTTCGAGCCTTCCAGGGGCGTGCCCTTGACGGCCTCCTTGGCGGCCTGCTTGATGGCGTCGATGTGGGAGATGCCTTCGGGGCTCATCGGATCGCCTTCGTGGCTGATGATGAAGCGTACGGCGTGCCCGTCGGGGGACAGGAACATCTTCATGCCGCGTTTGAAGTCCGGGTTGTCGAACGTCTCCGGCGGCAGATAGAACGAGTCGTCGTTCTTGGAAGCGTCGAACGCCTGGCCCATGGCCGTCTGGTTCTCCATCATCGCTTCCATCTGATCCTGCAGCCCGCCCATGGTGGCCTGCATGGTCAGCATCATGGTCTTCATCCGCTTCATCGTGTCGATCATGGGCGGCATGATCGTGAGCATCTGCGGCATGAGTTGATCGAGACGATCCATGTCCGGCATCAACTTCTGGATGTCGTCGGTCATGGTGTCGATGCCGTCGAGCGTGTCGAAGATGGACCGGATCGACCAGCACATCGGGATGTCGAAGCAGTGCGGTTCCCAGTACAGGTAATTGCGGATGGGCCGGAAGAAGTCGTCGAAATCGGCAATGTGGTCCCGCAATTCGGCCACGTCGACCACCATGCCGTGCATCTTGCCGACCATGCTGTGGGTGGTGTCGGCCATCTCCTTGGTCAGCTTGAGGGTGGCCTCCATGGTGTTGATGCTCGTCTGCATGTCGTCGGCCATCGTCAACATGTCAGCCATGCGGTCCTGCATGTACTTCATGTTCATCATCTGGGTCGTGCCCTGCATGCTGATCTGGAACGGGATCGAGGTGTGCTCGATCGGTGTGCCCTGCGGACGCGTGATGGCCTGCACCCGGGAAATGCCCGGCACCTGGAAGATTCGCTTCGCGATCCGGTCCACGACCAGGAAGTCCGCCGAGTTGCGCAGGTCGTGGTCGCTTTCGATGAGCAGCAGCTCGGGGTTCATGCGGGCCTGCGAGAAGTGCCGGTCGGCCGCGGCGTACCCGGTGTTGGCCGGCAGATCCTGGGGCAGGTAGTTGCGGTCGTTGTAGTTGGTCCGGTAGCCGGGCAGGGTCAGCAGACCGATCAAGGACAGCGCGATCGTCGCGATGAGGATCGGGCCGGGCCACCGCACCACGGCCGCACCGACTTTGCGCCAGCCGCGGGTCCGCATGGCGCGCTTGGGCTCCAGGGTCTTGCCGAACTTGGTGGCGACGGTGATGATCGCCGGCCCGAGGGTCAGTGCGGTGAAGACCACGACGGTCATGCCGATGGCCAGTGGGATACCGAGCGACTGGAAGTACGGCAGCCGGGTGAAGTGCAGACAGAGGGTCGCGCCTGCGATGGTCATGCCCGAGCCCAGCACCACGTGGGCGGTGCCGTGAAACATCGTGTAGTAGGCCTGTTCCCGGTCCTCACCGACACTGCGGGCCTCTTGGTATCGGCCGATCAGGAAGATCGCGTAGTCGGTGGCGGCGGCGATGGCCAACGTCACCAAGAGGTTGGTGGCGAACGTGGACAGGCCGATGATCTCGTAGTAGCCGAGGAACGAGATGATGCCGCGGGCCGCGGACAGGCTGAGCACCACCATCACGAGGGTGAGGATCACCGTGATGATCGAGCGGTAGACCAGCAGCAGCATGATGATGATGACGGTGAACGTCAGCGCCTCGATCATCCGCATGCTGCGGTCACCGGCGATGTGCTGATCGGCCGACAGCGCGGCCGGACCGGTCACGTACGCCTTGACCCCTGCGGGCGCCTGGACGGAGTTCACGATGTCCTGGACGGCCTCGACCGATTCGTTGGCCAGCGCCTCGCCCTGGTTGCCCGCGGTGTACACCTGCACGTAGGACGCCTTGCCGTCGGAACTCTGTGCGCCCGAGGCGGTCAGCGGGTCGCCCCAGAAGTCCTGCACGTGCTCGACGTGCTTCTTGTCGGCTTCGAGCTTGTCGACGATCTGGTCGTAGTACTTGTGTGCGTCGTCGCCGAGCGGCTCGTCGCCTTCCAGGACGACCATGACCGAGCTGTTCGACTTGAACTCCTGGAACACCTCGCCGACGCGCTTCATCGCGATCATCGACGGGGCGTCGTCGGGGCTCATCGACACGGCCCGCATTTCCCCGACCTTTTCCAGCTGGGGAACGATGGTGTTGAAGACGCCGATCACGGCGATCCAGCCGATGATGATCGGCAGGGCCAGGCGGC
Organism: Mycolicibacterium mageritense; assembly: GCF_010727475.1. Lineage (NCBI taxonomy): Bacteria > Bacillati > Actinomycetota > Actinomycetes > Mycobacteriales > Mycobacteriaceae > Mycobacterium > Mycolicibacterium mageritense. The sequence goes on along the minus strand of NZ_AP022567.1, from coordinate 6,668,081 downwards.
GGATCCACTTGGCGATGCCTCGGCGTTCGGCGTGCCGCGGTGGCGGGCTCACGCCGAACGCGTCGGTCGGGGCGTTGTGGCTGGGGGTGCTCATGCAGATTTCACCAAGCAGAAGGTCTGGGCGTTGACGCCGGTGGAGGTGCGTTCGTCCTTGAGTTCGTCATCGACGGTGATGCGGCAGGTGATGGAGTCGCCGTTGCCCTGCGCGACGATGTTGGGGAACACCGAGGGCGCAGTGGATTCCAGGCGCAGGGTCCAGGGCAGCGTGACGCCGTCGAGGCGCTGAGGTTGGGCGTCGAGGTCGAGGTAGTTCACGTCGGCGTAGGCGCCGGGTTCGCCGTAGATTTCGTAGACCACGACTTTCGGGTCGAACGGTTTGGTGTCATCGACCTTGGCGCTGGCGATACCCGAACCGTCGCCGGCCCCGAAGAAGGTCCGTACCCGCATGACGGTGAACGTCGCAACGACCACCACCGCCAGGATCAACAGCGGAATCCAGAACCGCCTGGCCAGGTTGGTGAACGAGAACTGCTTGGCGCGTGGGCTCTTGGTGGACTTGGCCATCACAGGACAGCACCGGACCGGCGAAATCGTGCGGAGATCACGACGCCGGCAGGCGATCCCGCCGGACCGTCGTCACGACCCCGGTTGTCGTAGCTGCCCTGCGCCATACGCACCCCGATCTGTCTCTCCGTCTAGACCCCGGTTAGCCGGTTGACTAAGTAGGGAGATATTAGCCGATTTAACAGAGTTGCAAAACGTAGATCTGCCCGCGTGCCGGAGCAGGTCGTCGGGCGTGCTCGCACCGACGATACGTGCCCGCGATCCATAACAGGCGGTCACGCCCGCTCCACGGGTGAGCGCGGGTGGGTGAGGCCGGTCCTGCGGGGTGACGAGCGTGATGTGGCTAACGGCGTGGCGCCCGACGGGGCCGGTTGACAACGCTGACGCCCCCGCGAAAATCGCGGGGGCGTCAGCGTTGTACGTCAGACGAGATCTGGACCGTCAGTCGGCTGCCCAGTTCCACAGGGACATGTCGCCGCGTGGGTAGTTCATGCAGATGTCGGTGGTGTTGGCGGCCACGCCCTTGTTGTTGAAGAAGAGCTTGGCCCAGTTGGGCCAGCGCCAGGCCATCTGTTCGTAGAACGCGTTGGTGGCGGTGTTCTCCGAGTATTGGCGGCGGCCGGCGTAGTCCAGCGAGAAGAACCAGTGGATGCGGTCGCGGGCGCCTTCCTGGTCGGCGACGGGCTTGTTGTTGTAGTCGATCATGTAGCGCTCGTAGTAGATCGGCTCGACGTCGCGGGCGGCGGCCATGATCTGCTCGGCGTCGCACTGCGTTTTCAGGATGCGGTTGGGGATCGGGTAGTCATCGGTGGCGTCGGCAGACGCGAAGCCGGGTGCGGCGACCAGTGTTCCGGCCACGGCGCAGGCGGCGATGCCGGCGCGGATCAGGTGGGTGGGACGCATGCGGTTCAACATATCGCTCCAAGGCTCTCGGGAGGGCGGCGGCAAGCTATCCGGCAGAGGCTGCCGCGGCCTGCTCCATGACGAATCGCTGGTCGGGGCAGTAGTAGTTGATGGCCGTGCCGAGGAACTGCCAGGCCTGCGCGGTGGTGCTGTCCTTGTCGAGCTGCTTGGAGACGAAGTTGACCGACTCCTGCGCGCCGTGATCGACGCCGTTGTGTAACCGCTTGCACGTGAGCTTGCCGATCCAGGCGTTGTAATCCCGCGGACCGTAGATGCCGTACGTGTGCAGTTCGTTGGCGAAGTCGGTATCGATCTCGGCGTGTGCCGGAGCCGCGAACGCGATTGCGGCCGCGGCGCCGACGGCTGCCAGCCCAACAAGCTTCATGCGGCGAATCTTAGTACATCTAATTCTGATCTGGATAGTCGTTGCCTCTCAACCGAATGCCAGCAACAACGGAACCCGTTGCTCTGCATTCGTCAACGAACCGTGTTGGCCGATCAATGCGGATTCCATGGGTTCGGCGTTTCGCCGGACCAGGGCAGCGCGATCTCGGGCCGCGGCGACCACGTCGCCGATCCGGGCTCGAGCGTCGTCGCGGATGCGCTCGCCGAACCAGCCCGCGGCTATCGCCTCGTCCCGCGACAGCACCCAGGCGGTGTCGGCCAGGGTCTCGCGCCACACGGCCAGCACGTCGTCGGTCGCCCCCGAGTCGGTGTAGATGTGGCGCGCGCGGGCTTCGCCGCCGACCGCCTGCACGTTCCGCAGGAGAGGCTCGTGATCGTCGATGTCGACGACCGTGTCCACCCCGACCATGCCGTGGTCGGCAACCACCGCGAGCATCGCTCCCGGCGGAAGTGCCTCGACGACCGATTCGACCAGCCGGTCCACCTGGCGCAACTGCATGCGCCAGGCCGGCGAACCCGGGCCGTGCAGGTGCCCGACCAAGTCGAGATCGCCGTGATAGCCGTAGCAGAATCCACCCCGGGACACGGCGTCGGACACACTCGCGGCCAGCTCACCGATCGCGTGCACGCCGACATACCGCGCGCCCCGCAGCGCGGCCCGAGTCAGTCCCGAGTGGGCGAACTGGGCGCCGGAGACGACCTCTACCGCGACGCCGGCCTGCGCAGCCCGCTCGAATGTCGTCGGCAGCGGTTGCACGTCTTCGGGGCGGACCCGGTCGCGCAGATCCTCGCCCCATGGATGCGGGCGCCACCGCAATGCGTTGATCACGCCTGCGTCGGGCACCCGAAACGAGTAGCCCACCAGGCCGTGTTCGCCCGACCGGCAGCCGGTGCCGATCGCCGCGATGCCTGCGGCCGTCGTCGACGGGAACCCGACCTGCAAGGTCTGTCCGCGCATCCCCGCGAGCACGGGAGCGTCATCGGGGTGGTCGGCCAGCAGTTCGGCCCCAAGCCCGTCGATCATCAGGACGCAGGCGCCCCGAACCGGGCCGGGCAGCTCGATCGGCGACGAGAAACCTGTTGCACCCATCGCGGTGAGGACCGCGGGCACCACGTCGGCAAGGTGGGGGAGTTCGGAATCGGGCCGTGGCACATCCACATCGCGAGCCTGCCACAGCGCGCGCGACCTGGACCACACCCGCGTACGCGGTACGCTGACGTGCTATGAGGCCGATCAAGACAACCATCCTCGCCGCCGCGGTGGTGGTCAGCGCAGGAGGATTGTTCAGCGGCATCGCCGGTGCGGATCCGACCACGCCGGCACCTCCTGCGCCTGCACCCGGCCCGGCCGCCCCCGGACCGTTGCCCGGCCCCGCGCCCGATGCGCAGCAGCCCGCGGCCGAGGCCCCGCCGGCACCCGCCGCACCGGGGGCTCCCGCGACGGCCATGGACCACGACGGGGTTTTCGTCGTCGGCACCGACATCGAACCGGGCACGTACGCGTCGGCGGGTCCGGTCGAGAACGGCACGTGCTACTGGAAGCGGATGGCCGACCTGCACGGCGGCGACATCATCGACAACGCGTTCACCAAGAAACCGCAGGCGGTCACGATCGACGCCACCGACAAGGCGTTCAAGACCAGCGGCTGTCAGCCGTGGTTGAAGACCGACGCCGTGGCAGGTCAGACCCCGGCGACCGGTGTCATCCCGGCATTGACCGCGCAGGCGCAGCTCAGGGCCTGGCTTGAGCAGATGAACACCAACGCGCGCCAGTTCGACGGTTCGCAGGTGCCCGTGGGCTGACGCGTCAGGGCGGCGGGATCACCGGCGGTCGGCACGCGTTGCCCACCGGATCCCACCACCAGCCGTTGTCGCACATGGGTGGCGGTGGCACCACGGGCGGCCGGCACGTGTTGGCCACCGGATCCCACCACGATCCGTTCTCGCACAGCATCGGCACCACCGGTGGCCGGCACACATTCGCCACCGGATCCCACCACGAACCGGCATCGCAGTCGGCCGAACCGACGGCCGGATTGACGATCGTCACAAAGGCCAGTGGCGCCAGCGTGACGCCGATCCCTGCGGCCAGTCGGCGAACCACCCGAGTCGCCGGACTCTTCATCTCGCACCTCCCCGTGAGACCACGCACCGTGACCATAGCTCGGACCGGTCGTCCCAACCGGGGTTCGCGCGGTGCTCGCTGTGCACCGCACATTGCCCGGATCTGCCCGACACGCCGAATCATCGCAGGCGAAAATGGTGCCTCGGATTTCCTGGCCTCGGAATTTCTTTGCCACCCAATGTGATCGGAGGCCGGTCGCGCTCCGAACACCGCTGCGTACAGCGGTTGCACAGGTTCGGCGAGGCGCAAGTGCCGGTGCCACGCTGCTACTCTGCGAATGCTGCCGGTTGCCTTTCGAGGGGACAGCGATATGCCCGGCCTGCCGCGATGGTGGCGTGACAGTACAGCTCGAGTTGGTACGGAAAGACGGAAACAGCCAGTGCGCGGCGGAGAGATAAGAGCCCTGACCGGGTTACGCATCGTCGCAGCTGCCTGGGTCGTGCTGTTCCACTTTCGCCCGCTGCTCTACCAAGCCGCACCGGATTTCACCGAGGCGCTCGCGCCGGTGCTCAATTGCGGTGCGCAAGGCGTCGACCTGTTCTTCATCCTCAGCGGCTTCGTGCTGACCTGGAACTACATCGACCGCATGGGGCCGGGGTGGTCGACACGTGCCACGCTGCACTTCCTGTGGCTGCGGCTGGCCCGGGTGTGGCCTGTGTACCTGGTGACATTGCACCTGGCGGCGCTCTGGCTGATCTTCACGCTCAACGTCGGACATGTGCCGCCCGAGGACACCAGCCAGTACACGGCGACGAGCTATTTCCGTCAGCTCTTCCTGATGCAGTTGTGGTTCCAGCCCTATTTCGACGGTTCGAGCTGGGACGGGCCGGCCTGGTCGATCAGTGCGGAGTGGCTGGCGTACCTGCTGTTCGGCGTGCTGATCGTGGTGATCTTCCGGGTGGCCCGCGCGACGCGGGCCCGCGGCCTGGTGCTGCTTGCGGTCGCCGCGACCCTGCCGCCCATCGTGCTGTTGATGGCCACCGGCCACTTCTACACGCCGTGGAGCTGGCTGCCGCGGATCGTCATGCAGTTCACCGCGGGCGCACTGGCCTGTGCAGCAGTCCGGAAGCTGGACCTGACCGACCGCGCCAGGACCGGAGCCGGCTGGCTGTCGTTGGGACTGATCGCCGCCATCGTCGGCCTGCTGTACTTCTTCGACGCGCATCCGATGAACACCGTCGGCGACGCGGGCGGCATCGTCGACATCCTGTTCGTCCCGTTGGTCGTGGCGCTGGCCGTGGGGGTGGGCAGCCTGCCCGCGCTGCTGTCGACCAGGGTGTTGGTCTACGGCGGCCAGATCTCCTTCGGGCTGTACATGGTGCACGAGCTGGTACACACCGCGTGGATCTGGACCGTCAAACAGTTCGACCTGACGCTGTCATCGGACATATGGGGCAAGCTGACCCTGCTCGGCCTGCTCGGGATCGCCGTGGTGGGCGGGGTCGTGCTCTACCACGTGGTGGAGGAGCCTGCCCGCCGGTGGATGCGCCGCATGGTGGACATCAAGCCGGCCGACCCTGGCAGCGGCCGACTACACCGCATAGAAGGCGAGCAAGTACGCGCGCCATCCGTTTCGGCGCGTGCGGGATGACCGCGATGTAGCCCGAATAGTGGTGTGGCGCACCTTGTTATGGGCTTGTTATCGGGGTGTCACCGTTCGCATAGGTAACTACCATGCACACGCAATAGGCTGTGCGAGGATTTCAGTCGGGACAGGATGCGGGACAGTACGTCTCACCGGCAGTGGAGGTAGCAGTGAGCCGTCTGGCCACATTCGTCATCTCGCTCGGCCTTTTGGTCGGGACGTTCACGTATGCGGCAGCGCCGTCCGTCGGTCAGCCCGACCAGCCGTACACGCCGTCCGGGTTGGACCCCCGCCTCAACCACATCGCGGTAATCGGCGACTCCTACACCACGGGCAGCAATGAGGGCGGGCTCGGCCCGAAGGGCTGGACCACGCTCGCCTGGCAGAACCTGTCGGGTCGCGGTGTGAAGGTCAACGCCGACGTGGCGGCCGAGGGCGGCGCCGGCTACGTCGTGCGCGGCAACCGTGGCGGCATCTTCCGCGATCTGACCGCGCGAGCCGTGAAACCCGACGACTCCCTGGTGGTGTTCTTCGGCTCGCGCAACGACAAGGATGCCGACCCGCTGGCCATGGCCTTCATGACGCGCGACGCGCTCGGTCTGGCCCGCCAGCTCGCGCCGTCGGCCAAATTGCTGGTCATCGGGCCGCCGTGGATCAACGCCGACGTGCCGCCGAACATGTACCGGATCCGCGACATCCTCCGCGATTCCGCGCGTGACGCCGGCGCGGAGTTCTTCGACCCCCTGGAGGCGGGCTGGTTCTTCGACCGTCCCGACCTGATCGGCGGCGACAAGATCCATCCCACCGATGCGGGGCATGCCTACATGGCGGACAAGATCGCGCCGCTGATCGGTCAGGAGCTGCCCCGCTGGGTCTGACCGGTGGTGCGGAACCGGTCGCGGTAGGCCTTGGGGGACACCCCCAGGTGATTGACGAAAACGCGCCGTAGCGTCTCGGCGCTGCCGAAACCCGCGAGGCGCGCCGCGTCGGCCACCGTACGGCCGGCATCCAGGGCGCTTCGCGCGACGTCGATACGGACGCGCTCGACATGGCGCGCGGGAGTGGTGCCCAGTTCGGCCTGGAACAGCCGGGTCAGCTGGCGGGTGCTCAAAGATGCCGACGCGGCAAGGCTTTTCACACTGTGGTCCGCGGTCGGATCGGCGGCGATCGCCTCGATGGCGGGCCGCAGCGCGGACCGCGCGGGCAGGTCGGTCTCCACCAGGGCCGAGAACTGCGACTGACCGCCCGCGCGCTTGAGATACACGACCAGGGAACGCGCGACGTCGCGCACCAGATCCATGCCATGGTCCAGTTCCGCCAGGGCCAGCGCCAGGTCGATACCCGCCGACACGCCTGCCGAGGTGTACACGTTGCCGTCTCTCACGAAGATCGCGTCGGGCTCGACAGTGATGTCCGGGTAGGCACGTCCGAGCAGTTGCGCGTGCCGCCAGTGAGTGGTGGCCCGGCGACCGGTGAGCAGCCCGGCCCGGGCCAGGATGAAGGAACCCGTGCAGATCGACGCCAACCGCCGGGATCGGGCCGGAAGGTCGCGGACGGCGTCCACGAGGTCTGGGTCGATCGGCCGGCCGACGAGGTGGTCCCCGCCAGCAACCAGCACGGTGTCGACGCCACTGATGTCCGAAATGCATTGGGTGACAGCGAGTTTGGTACCTATCGAGGTGACGACTTCGTGCCCGTCCACCGAGGCGAACATGAGCCGGTAGTCGGCTCCGAACCGGTTGGCCTCGGCGAACACCTCGGCGGGTCCGACCGCGTCCAACAACTTCACCCCGTCGAACACGACGATGACGACAGTCCGGGATTCGGGCGACATCAACTCATTGTGTCGCTTCCTGTGGGATTTCTGGCGCATCCGGCACAGCTGGGCGAGCGCCGGCGCGGGCACACTGGCTTGCGGGAGACAACACGACGGCAGTGACAGGAGTGCCGGCATGACATACACGCAAGACGCGGTGGTGACGGTGGTCCAACCGGGTGCGGGCGACCAGGTGTCGTTGCCAGGTTTCGGCGCGACGTTCAAGCTCACCAGCCGGACCACGGGTGGGCACGTCGCGATCGTCGAGCATCCGTTCGCGGTCGGCGTGATCACGGCGGCGCACCGGCACTCGCGCGAGGACGAGCACTCCATCGTGCTGGCCGGCGAAATCGGATTCCGTTCGGACGACGACGAAGTCGTGCTCGGACCGGGTGGCTACATCACCAAACCCCGGGGCCAGATGCATGCGATGTGGAATGCCGGCACGGAGCCCGGCCGCATCATCGAGGTCATCACTCCCGGCGGCGGATTCGAGAACTACTTCCGGGAATTGAGCGAGCTGCTCAGCTCGGCCGTGGCAGGCCCGGCTCTGCACGCGACGCCCGAGTTCGACGCGCTGGCGCGCAAGTACGGCCTGACGTACGGCACACCGGACTGGATGGACGACGTCGTCACCCGGTACGGGCTGACGCCCCCGTCGCACTGAACGTGCTCACCCGGGTTGCGGTGCCCGGCGCTGCGCGAGTTCCTTGAGAACGTCCGGCAGCGCGTCGGCGCGCAGGATGTCGGGCAGCAGATTCGATTCGAGGGTGAGCGCGCGGAACACCATCCCCACGGTCACGTCGTGATCGGGCCGGTGGGTCACCACGATCTCGTCGCCCGCGCGCACCGTGCCGGGGGTGACCAGGCGCAGGTAGGCGCCCGGTACCGCGGTCGTGGTGAAAGTCTTGATCCAGCCGTTGATCTGCAGCCACGCGGCGAACGTCCGGCACGGGATGCGGGGCCGGGAGACCTCGAGTTCCAGGCCGTCGGAACCGATCCGCCAGCGTTCCCCGATGCGCGCATTGGTCACGTCGACGCCCGCGGTCGTGAGGTTCTCGCCGAAGACGCCGTTGGCGATCTCCCGGTCGAGTTCGGCCTCCCACGCGTCGAGATCCTCGCGGGCATACGCGTACACCGCCTGGTCGTCCCCGCCGTGGAACTGCTGATTGCCGATGGTGTCGCCGACCAGGCCGCTGCCCAGCCCGCCGTGCATCGGGCCGGGTGCGCGGACACCGACCGCGGTGTCCGTCGGGCGCTTGTCGATGCCGGTCATCGAGCGCTCGTCGTCCGGGTTGGGCCGCGGGTGGGCAAGGTTGACCGTCAGCACGTTCGGCATGGCATGCAGCCTAATTGGCTCCCGGGACGCCGGCCGGACGGGAGACCACTAGCGCGGGGGGATCACCACATCGTTCGGCGATGCGGGTGGGGGCGCGGGCAGGCACAGGCCGGTCGCGGTATCCAGTTGCCGCCCGGGTAGGCAGAACGGTGAACATCCGTTGGTCACACCGGTTTCGCCGGGCAGGCATGCCGAACTCACCGCGGGAGTGACGACGGTGACCACGCCCATGGGTGCTGCCGCCAGTGCCGTCGCCGATAACACGGTGACGAGAACCCGTCGTACCGGATGGGACATGGTTGCTCCTCGGATCGGTTGGTGCCCAAGTGTATGTTCCGCGGTGACGCGTTCTGGGCGGGTTCGGCCCGCGGGCAGCGTCAACTAGCGTGATCTCCTTGTGCAGACGCTGATCGATTTCGATACCGCGCCGGTCTTCGCGATACCGCTCCGCGACCGGGCGCACTCCGGCGCGGTGCACGAGGGCATGCTCATCGAAGGGCCGCAGGGCTGGGGCGAGTTCAGCCCCGCCCCCGACGACGACGCCGCGACCCTCGTGCGGTGGCTTACCGCGGCCACCGAGGCCGGCACTGTCGGCTGGCCTGATCCGGTGCGCGGTCGCATCCCCGTTGCCGTCACCGTGGCTGCTGTCGACGCCGATCGCGCGCACGAGATCGTGACGGCCTCGAAATGCCGCACTGCGGCGGTGGAAGTGGGTGGCGCTGCGGACACGCTCGAAGCCGACATAGCCCGGGTGGAGGCCGTGCGTGACGCACTCGGTCCCGGCGGGGTGATCCGCTGCGACGCGCGCGGCCGATGGCACTCGGACGCTGCTGTCGCCGCGACAGTCGCGCTGGACCGCGCCGCCGGTGGGCTCGAGTTCGTCGCGCGGCCGTGCCGGACCATCGAGGAGACTGCCGGGGTGCGGCGCAGGGTCGGCGTTCGCGTCGCGGCTGACGCCGCCGCGGAGGGGGAGTTGCCGCTCGGCGAAGCGGCCGATGTCCTGGTTTTGTCCTGCGGTCCGCTCGGCGGGGCCCGGCGCGCGTTGCGCGTGGCGGAGCGCTCGGGCTTGCCGTGCGTGGTCACCTCGGCCCCGCAAACGACCATCGGGGCCGCGGCCGGACTGGCACTCGCGGGCGCGCTGCCGGAGCTGCCGTTCGCGTGCGAGCTCGCGACGACGGAGCTGCTGGTCGGAGACGTTGTCGCGGACTCGCGATCGCTGCGCCCCGTCGAGGGCCGGCTGCCGGTCGCGCCGATGCCGCCGGCCCCGCAACCCGACCTCGTTGCACGCTATGCGGTTGCGGACCCGGGCCGGGTGGCGTGGTGGCGTGACCGAATCCGGACCGTGGCCGCCTCGCTGTGACGGGTTCCATCCGGCCGGTGCACCCCGGGCTGCCCGGGTGACGCCCGGTTTTGACAGACTGTGCGCATGGCACAGATAACCCTGCGTGGAAATCCCGTCAACACCGTGGGCGAGCTGCCCGCCGTCGGATCGCCGGCGCCGAGCTTCGCGCTCACCGGCACCGATCTCGGCCCGGTCACCAACGAGCAGTTCCGCGACAAGGCCGTGCTGCTCAACATCTTCCCGTCCGTCGACACCCCGACGTGCGCCACGAGCGTGCGCACGTTCAACGAGCGGGCCGCGGCCACCGGCGCGACCGTGCTGTGCGTGTCCAAGGATCTGCCGTTCGCGCAGAAGCGCTTCTGCGGTGCCGAGGGCATCGAGAACGTGACCACCGCGTCGGCGTTCCGCGACGGTTTCGGTGAGGACTACGGCATCACCATCGCCGACGGTCCGATGGCCGGCCTGCTCGGGCGTGCGGTCGTGGTCATCGGTGCCGACGGCAACGTCGCCTACACCGAGCTGGTGTCCGAGGTCGCCGACGAGCCCAACTACGACGCCGCGCTCGCCGCGCTGGGCTGACCGCACCACCGACCGAGCCCTGACCGGCCCCGCCTGTCCTGCCCGTCCGGCAGTGCAGGCGGGGCCGTCTCGCTTTCACACCGGCCACTGCTCGCGGCGGTATGCCGCATCGAAGAACATCCACTCGTACCGCGCGGTGACGGTGAAGTGCGCCCGAGCTACCGCCTCGTCCGCCGCGGTCAGCGTCGGCCCGGTCCGGTCGGTCACCGCGAGCACCTCTGCGACCGTCGTGGCGAACTCTTCGCCGCCGTAGCTGTCGATCCAGCTCTGATAGCGACGGTCAGGTGAGCCGTGCTCGAGCAGCTGCGCGCCGACCTTGGCATAGATCCAGTAACACGGCAGAACCGCCGCGAGCCCGTCGGCGAAACTGCCGCTGTACGCGGTGGCGATCAGGTAGCTGGTGTAGGCGCGCGTCGTGGGGGCCACCGGGGCCGCGTCCAGGGTGGCCGGATCCAGGCCGAGCTGCGGCAGCAGTTCGTCGTGCAGTTGCAGTTCGACGTCGAAGACCTCGGCGGCATGGCGACTGAACATCGCGGTGTCGGCCAGAGTAGGGGCCTTGGCGCCCACGATCGCCAACGCGCGGGCGTAATCCCGCAGATAGTGCACATCCTGGGCCACGTAGTGGGCGAACACCTGATCATCGAGCGTGCCGTCGGTGAGACCGGTCACGAACGGGTGGGCCAGAATGGCCGCAAAGGTGGATTCGACGTCGTGCCACAACCGGGCCGACCACGTCTGCTGTTCGGGTGCGCTGTGCATGGCGCCATCCTTGCATGCGATCGAATCGGATTGGGGTGCACACGCTTTCGTCCCAGCCGGGTGGGCTATGGTTCGATACCCGGCCGGAAGTCACTGTTCGGTCACGGTATGGCATCTCATTAGCGTTGCGCGGCAAAGAAATTGGGAATTTCGGCGATCTGTCGGTACAAATAGTTCCGGTGGCAGATGTCGACCGGCGGTCAACCCGACGTCCGGCGCTGAAGTCGGAGAGTTGAAGTGGGGATGAGAAGCACATACGCCCTTGTCATCAGCCTTGCGCTGCTCGTGGCAACGCCCGGGATCGCCAGTGCCGACCCGTACCAACGACCCGCGGGCAACCAGAAGTTCATCGAGCAGGTCATCGCCCGCGCGCTGTCGCAGCGCGGCGTGCCGTTCAAGTACGGCGGTGGCGATTCGGCGGGCCCCACCCGCGGCGTGGTCCGCACGGCCCCGCCCCCCGCGGTGAGCCCGGCCGTGCCCGGTGCCTCCGCGCCGCTGCTCGCGCCGGCCATGCCGGCCACCCCGGCCTCGCCGGGGCTGGCGCTCGTGCCGACGACCACCCCTGGTTACGTCGACCCCTCCGCCAACGTCGTCGGCTTCGACGCGTCGGGCCTCATCGTCTACTCGTTCGCGGGCGTCGGCGTGAAGCTGCCCCGGTCGTCGGGCGAGCAGTACAAGGTGGGCCAGAAGGTGCTGCCGCAGGCGGCCATGCCGGGCGACCTGATCTTCTACGGGCCCGAAGGCACGCAGAGCGTCGCGTTGTACCTGGGCAACAACCAGATGATCCAGGGCACCGAACCTGCGGTCACGGTGTCGCCGGTCCGCGCCGAGGGTATGACGCCCTATCTCGTCCGCATCATCGCCTGAGATTGGCGTCACCGCGCCCCTGTTGCGCTCAGTAGGGTTGAGCTGCAGACAATCGAAGGGCGCGCACCGATGGATCAGTCACCCGCCACCACGCGGACCGTGTTTCCCGACATCAGTTCTCGGGCTTGGGAGCATCCCGCGGATCGGACGGCGCTGACCGCGCTGCGCCGGCTCAAGGGTTTCGACCAGATCCTCAAGGTGCTGTCGGCGATGCTGAGCGAACGTAAGCACCGGTTGCTGTACCTGGCCAGTGCGGCGCGCGTGGGCCCGCGCCAGTTCGCCGATCTCGACGCGCTGCTCGGCGATTGCGTGCAGGTGCTGGACGCTCCGACGCGCCCGGAGATGTTCGTCATCCAGTCGCCGGAGGTCAACGCGTACTGCATCGGCATGGACGAACCGTTCATCGTGATCACCTCCGCGATGTACGACCTGATGACACCCGACGAGATGCGCTTCGTCATCGGCCATGAACTCGGGCACGCGCTGAGCGGTCACGCCGTCTACCGCACGATGCTCAACCACCTGATGCGGCTGGCCGCGTCGTTCGGTTTCATCCCGCTCGGCGGCTGGGCGCTGCGGGCGATAGTCGCCGCGTTGCTGGAATGGCAACGCAAATCCGAACTTTCGGGTGATCGCGCCGGGCTGCTGTGTGGGCAGGACTTCGACATGGCCATCCGTGTCGAACTGAAGCTGGCGGGAGGCGGCCGGCTCGACAAGCTCGATTCGCAGGCGTTCCTGGCCCAGGCGCGCGATTACGAATCGGCGGGCGACATGCGCGACGGGCTGCTCAAGTTGCTCAATCTCGAGTTGCGCACCCATCCGTTCTCGGTGCTGCGGGCCGCTGCGTTGACGAAATGGGTCGACACCGGCGGCTACGGCGCCATCATGGCCGGTGACTACCCGCGCCGGTCCGACGACGATGCGGCCCGGTGGAACGACGACGTCAGTGCCGCGGCCCGGCACTACAAGGACGGCTTCGACCAGTCCGACGACCCGCTGATCCGAGGGATCCGCGACGGCCTCGGCGGCATCGTGGACGGGGTCGGTCAGGCCGCGACCAGCGCGGCCGACTCGATGGGCCGCAAGATCGCCGAGTGGCGCCGCAACACCCGCTCCGACGACGAGTAACGGGGCGTCCGACGTACTTGCCGTCGACGCAACGGTAAGCCCCTAGACTTGGTGGCCGTGGGCATTCTGTTTGGTCTTGCGCCGTGGATCATCTACTGGGTTCTGGTCGGCAACGTGCCGTTTCTCACCGCTGTCCTGGTCGCGCTCGCGACGGCCATCGCCACGTTCGTCATCAGCCGGATCAGCGGCAGCGCGGGGCGGACGCTCGAGATCGGTGCACTGGCAACGTTTGTCGTGCTGACGATCCTGACCTTCGTACTCGACCAGGACGTCATGGAACGGTGGATGCAGCCGTTGAGCAACGCCGGGATCTTCCTGGTCGCGCTCGTCGGGGTGGTGATCGGCAAGCCGTTCGTGCGCGAGTTCGCGGCCGCGGGTCAGCCCCCGGGCGTGGTCGAAAGCGACCTGTTCAAGCGGATTGTCACGATCCTGACGTGGATCTGGGTCGGGGCGTTCGCCGGGATGACCATCTCCTCGGCGATCCCGCCGATCGTGCAGGGCGACGCGACCATCCTGGACACCAAGACCCCGCTGTCGTTCGTCTGCTACTGGGTCATCCCGTTCGTCCTGCTGGGCCTGGCGGCGCTCGCCTCGCGGGTGCTGCCCGACCGCATGACCGCGGGGATGAACGACATCGTCCGCAAGACAACGTTCGTCGCGTTCGCCGAGGCAGAGATCGACCAGCTCTACTACCTGGCCCAAGAACATGCCAACCGTGAGGTCGGCGCCGGGCAGGAGGCCTACGATGTGCGCGTCGGCGGTGCGGGCACCCCGCTGCTCGGAGACGAGACCCGGATGTCGTGGCCGTCGACGTACAAGGTGCGTGATCGCAAGCGCTGAGGGCGTCAGCCCGCAGGCATCATCCCCATCAGGCCGAGCAGGATCACCACTCCGGGCAGCAGATTGGTGACCTGGTGGGCCACCGTGCTGGCCACCAGACTCTCGGAGAACAGCCGGGCCAGCGCGATGGGGATCGCCACGATGAGCAGCAGCGGGGCTCGGGCCGGTTCGAGGTGCGCCAGCGCGAACACCACGGTGGACACCGACAGCGCGATCCAGCGGCCCCAACGTTGTTCGAGCGCGCCCCACAGCAGACCGCGGTAGACGATCTCCTCGCAGATCGGAGCGAGGAACACGACGATGACGAAGACCAGCAGCGCGGCAGGCCACGTGGCGTGCACTCCGCTGAACACCTCGCCGACGGCTGAATTCGCGTCCTGGCCGACGATCGACTGATAGAGCACCGCGGCGGGCATGGTGACGAACAGCCCGCCGGTGCCGAACGCGAGACCGAGTCCGACCGCGCGCCATGACCAGCGCAGCCGAAAGTCGGCTCGCGCGCCGTTTCCGCGAATTCTCGCGATCACCACGGCGAGCGCGGCAGCGGTCACCGTGGGTACGGCCACCGCAAGGGCGAGCATCCACGCGGGTGCCGGGCCGTTGCGCGCCACGGCGATCCCGAGTGATGCCGACACCCCGAGATACGCCAACTCGACGATGACGAATGCGCCGAGGCCCCAGCGATGGGCCCGCGGTTTCGGTACCGCGTCGGCGGTGCCCGGATCGGTTTCCATGGCGGCGACGCTAACCGAACGGCGGGGACGCCGGTTATTTGGTCCCGAAGATGCGATCGCCCGCGTCGCCGAGCCCCGGGACTATGTAGCCGTCCGCGTTGAGCTCACGGTCCAGTGCCGCGGTGTAGATCGGAACGTCCGGGTGCGCCGACGTCATGGCCGCTACGCCTTCGGGGCACGTGAGCAGGCACACGAACTTGACGGAACGCGGGTGATATTCCTTGAGCCGGTCTACTGCGGCCACGGCCGAGTTTCCCGTCGCCAGCATCGGATCGACCACCACGACGTCACGCTCGTGCAGGTCACCGGGAATCTTGAAGTAATACTCGACGGCGACAAGGGTTTTCGGGTCGCGATACAAGCCGATGTGGCCGACCCGGGCATTGGGCACCACGCTCAGCATGCCGTCCAGGATGCCGCTGCCGGCGCGCAGGATCGAGACGAAGACCAGCTTCTTGCCGTCGACCACCATGCCCGTGGTGGATTCGAACGGTGTCTCGATCGGGATCTCGTGCATGGGGATGTCGCGCAGCACCTCGTAGGTCATCAGCATCGAAATCTCGTTGAGCAACTGGCGAAAACCCTTGGTGGACACCTCCTTCTGGCGCATCACGGTGAGTTTGTGCTGCACCAGCGGATGGTCGACCAGATGAACCGCGGGATGGCTGTGACCCATGCTGCCTCTCTTCAGAACACCGTGCCGTCGCTGCGGATCGACAGCGGTGGCCGTCCGTCGCGGAGCTGTTGCGCCAGGCGGCGGCCCGCCGCCCAGGTGCCGCCTTCGAGCACGCACGCGAGCGGCAGGACCGCGGCGTCCGCGCCGAGACGCTTACGGACCAGCGGTGCGAGTTCGTCGAGCAACGCGACGGTCAGCGCACGCCATTCGACCACCAATTCGTCTCCGACAGCCCAGGTTCGGGCCGCATGTGCGGGCTCACGTAACCGCAGCACGCCCGTGTCGAGCAACAGCCCACCGTTGCGGTACTCCGGCAGGCCGGTGAGCGCATCGAGGCCGGTCACGGTCATGCCTGCCCACTCGAACGGCTCGAGCAGCGAGTAGGTCAACCACTGGGACAGTTTGTGAAACGGCATCCAGCCCTGTGACGCCCCCGCGCCGGGGACGGCCGGGTGGCGCCAGCAGTCGCCCAGGGGATGGCCGTCGATCGAGTTGCCCGCAAGCCAGATCGCCGACAGCGAGGTCAGCAGCTGGGTCAGGATGTCATGTGCGGCGATCGTCCGGGTTCCCGACAACGCGTCGAACAGGCCGCCGGGGCGCCCGTCGGTCCCGAAGAACACCGGCTGCGCGCCGAGTGCGTCGCCGAGCCGGTGCAGCAACCGGACCCGGCCGTCGAGGCCGATCAGGGCGTTGTCCGGCCCGGCCTGGAACGCCCGGGCCAACGTCGGGGTGTCGAGGCCGCGCAGCCCGTCTGCGTCGACCTGACGCGGGCTTTCCGGGTCGCTGGAGAACACGCCGGCGCAGAAGGCATGCCAGCTCGCCACCGCGAGCCCCTCGGAGCGGGTGTAGCTGTGGGACGTACCGGGCTCGCGGTAGCGCCAGTCCGGTCCCGCCCCGGCATCCAACAACACGCTGACCACCGTCAGGTCGACCATGGCCCGGGCCCGGGCGGCGTCATCGTCGAACCAGTCGTCGAACTGGGCCTTGCGTGGGACACCGCCGACTTCGAAATGGCGCCAGCGGCTGTGGTACGGGATGTCGAGGTCGGGGTAGCGCGTGCGGGTGACGGCCGCGACTTCCGCCGCGGCCCGCTCCATCGCATCCGGGTCCAGCTCGAACCAGGGAGAGTCGCCGGCGCGCGCCCGCCCCAGCAGGTACGCCGCACGCCGGCGGATCGCCCCGGTGGTGCGCAAGGTTTCGACCGCTGCCGCGGTATCGCTGTCGGTGACGGTCACTGCGCGAGCCCGCGGCCCTTGGCGATCCTCAACTCGTCGGCGTCGGGTACCGGGCCGGGAGTGAAGTACCCGGCCGCCATCTTGGCGTCGATCTCCACGCGGGCATCCGGCGGGATGAGTTCATCGGGGATGTTCACGCGCTCGCCGACTTCGATGCCCGCGCCGGTGATCGCGTCGTACTTCATGTTGCTCATCGACACCAGGCGGTGGATCTTGCGTATCCCCAGCCAGTGCAGCACATCGGGCATGAGTTCCTGGAATCGCATGTCCTGCACTCCCGCAACGCATTCCGTGCGTGCGAAGTACTGTTCGGCGGTGTCGCCGCCGTCTTGGCGCTTGCGGGCGTTGTAGACCAGGAACTTGGTCACCTCGCCGAGCGCGCGGCCCTCCTTGCGCGAGTAGGCGACCACCCCGACCCCGCCGCGTTGCGCGCCCAGAATGCACTCCTCGATCGCGTGGGTGAGATACGGCCGACAGGTGCAGATGTCGGAGCCGAAGACGTCGGAACCATTGCATTCGTCGTGCACGCGGGCGGTCAATTCGACTGTGGGATCGGCCAAGTCGCGCGGGGCGCCGAAGATGTAGACCGTCTGTCCGCCGATCGGTGGCAGGAACACTTCGAGGTCACCGCGCGTCACCAATTCCGGGTACATTCCGCCGGTTTCCTCGAAAAGTACGCGGCGCAACTCGGTTTCGCTGCAGCCGAAGCGGGCCGCGACTCCGGGCAGATACCACACCGGCTCGACGGCGGCCTTGGTGACCAGTGCAGCGCCACTGGGCAGCAGGATCCGGCCGTCCGGGTGCAGGCGGCCCTTCACGATGGCCTCCGCGATCTCCGGCAGGATCACGTGCGCCTTGGTGACCGCGATGGTGGGCCGGATGTCGTAGCCGCCCGCCAGTTCGGTGGCGAACGCCTCGGCCACCATCGCGCCCCACGGATCGAGACTCACGATCGCGCCGGGCCGGCTCCATTGCTCGTAGGGGCCGATCACGTCGGTGGGCGCGGTGTTGGTCAGATCGGCGCGGTGGTCTCTCGACAACGCGCCTGCTGCGACGGCCAATGCCCGGTAGACGCTGTATGAGCCGCTGTGGGTGCCGATCACGTTGCGGTGGGCGCGCGTGATGGTGGTGCCGATGACCGGCCCGCGTTCGGCGGCCGTGGCGGCACCCCACCGGATCACCGGCGTTCCGACGGCCCCGCTGTGCGACGTCAGCCGGATGTGCCGGGAGGGGCCGTGGGACACGGCCACTGGCGGAGCAGGATCCGATTCGGCGACCATGACCACCGCTCCTTTCAGCGCCCGCGACCGGACGACCGCTTCCAGTCAACCCTGAATCGGCCCGCCGCGCAGCGGCGACACGGCACCTGCTTCTCAATGCCTCAGGTGACCGGCGCTGTGCTGGGAGTTCGGCGCTCAGCGGGTGTCACATGCACTGCAGCCGTCGGGATCGCGTTGCGGGCGCGGATCGTGTGGATCATCGGGATCGGGGTCACCGAACCACCGCGAGGGCGCGTGATTGCCGTATTCGTCGTGCCAGTCCCACCATTCGTACGGCGGGGTCTGCGGGTATCCCTCAGGGGAGTCCTCCCATGTCTCCTGGCGTCCGAGCGCCGTCATGTCGAGGAAGCTCCAGGTGTTGACGAACGCCTCGTCGCCGCGATTGTTGATGAAGTACGTGCGGAACACCTCGTCTTCTGGCGTGCGGATGAACGCGTTGGTGCCGTGCCAGTCCTGTACGCCGAAGTCGGTGTCGAACGTGTCGAGGATCGTGTACCACGGGATCTCCCAACCCATCCGGGCCTTGATGCGTTGGAGGTCGGCCTGGGCCGCGCGGGACACATAGACCAGCGTGGTGTCGCGCGCGTTGAGATGCGCCAGATTGCCGATGTGGTCGGCCATCAACGAGCATCCGACGCAGCCGTGGTCGGGCCAGCCGTGCACACCCGGTTCGACAAACGCGCGGTAGACGATCAGCTGTCTGCGCCCGTCGAAGAGGTCGAGCAGGTTTGTCCTGCCTGCCGGGCCGTCGAAGGCGTAGTCCGAGCGCACCGGTGTCCACGGCATCCGGCGCCGCATCGCCGCGAGGGCGTCGCGCGCCCGGGTCATCTCCTTCTCCTTGACCAGCATCGCCTGGTAGGCAGCCTCCCATTCCTGTGCCGAGACGATCGGAGGGGTGTTCATCTGCGCTCCTTCGGGATTCATCGCAATACGCCAAATATTCAACTATTTTGTTGAATATCTTTGTTCAGTGCACCACGCGATGCCGCTATAGTCAACAATGTGGTTGAAGATCAGGTGTTGGACCGGGCGTACGCGGCGCTCGCCGACCCGACCCGCCGGTGGCTGCTGGAGACCCTTCGGCAGGGGGATGCGCGCATCACAGATCTGGCCGCACCGCTACCGATGACCTTCGCCGGGGTGTCCCGGCACATCGGGGTGCTGGAATCGGCAGGGCTGGTGCAACGCGAGAAGCGCGGCCGCGAACACTGGCTGTCACTGCGGCCGGACGGCCTGACGCCGGCCCAGCGGTGGATGAACGAGCAGACCGATTTCTGGACGACGCGCACCGATGCATTGGAAGCGCGACTCCGCCGCAAGCGGGGCGTGTCGTGACCGCGTCGGCGACCGTGCGGGTGCAGCGGGTCATGCCCGCCGCGCCGGAGATCGTGTTCGACGAATGGCTGGATCCGGAGTCGTTGCTCGAATGGATGTGCCCGAGGCCGACACACTGCGTTTCGGTCACGGTCGAACCGCACGTCGGGGGCCGCATGCGCCTCGACGTCGACCACGAGGGATCCAGTGTGCTGATCACCGGGCAGTTCCTGGCCGTGGAACGCCCACGCCTCCTGCGCTTCAGCTGGAGCAACTCGGACTGGGCCGACCCGACGGTGTCCAGTGTGGTGACCGTGACCTTCGAGCCCTCCGGTGACGACGACACGTTGATGTCCATCGAGCATTCCCTGTTGCCGCCGGAAGAGTTCGACAACTTCCACAACGGGTGGATTCTCACCGCCGAGCAACTCGCGACGGTGCTCGCCTGTCGATGACGGGTGCCCGCAAAGCTTTCCGGAGCGACACCTTGTGGCCGGACTGTCGATGAGATGCCAATCACACAGTGCCGAAACAGATTTGACCGCCCGGCTGACATGTTCAGGGTTCGCGGCGAGTGAACAACGTCGCAGCCGTGCTGCCGTGGATCCCGCCTAGACTGACCGCATGGTGGGCAGGACCGGTTTGATCCAGATCGAGGAGTGCCTCAACGCCGCAGGCGAGATCGAGCTGCCGCCCGGTGCCACCCTGATATCGCTGATCGACCGCAACATCGCCAACGTCGGGGACACGGTGGCATACCGCTACCTCGATTACACCCACGCCGCCGATGGTCAGGCCCTCGAACTGACGTGGACGCAGCTCGGGGTCCGGTTGCGGGCCGTCGCGGCGCGGTTGCAGCAGCTGACGTCGCGCGGTGACCGGGTGGCCGTGCTGGCACCGCAGGGCCTCGACTACATCGTGGGGTTCTTCGGCGCGATAAAGGCGGGTGACATCGCGGTGCCGCTGTTCGCGCCCGAACTGCCGGGCCACGCCGAGCGTCTTGAGACCGCGTTGCGCGACGCCCGGCCGTCCGTCGTGTTGACCACATCGGCCGCCGTCGAGCTGGTTCGCGAGTTCCTGGCCACGCTGATCGGGTTCGAGCTGCCGGAGATCGTCGTGATCGACCAGATTCCCGACGCGGTGGGAGCCGAGTTCGTCCCGGTCGAGCTCGACGTCGACGACGTCTCGCATCTGCAGTACACATCGGGCTCGACACGGCCGCCGGTGGGCGTCGAGATCACCCACAAGGCCGTCGGCACCAACCTGATCCAGATGATCCTGTCCATCGACCTGCTCGATCGCAACACCCACGGCGTCAGCTGGCTGCCGCTGTATCACGACATGGGGCTGTCGATGATCGGGTTTCCAGCGGTGTACGGCGGTCATTCCACGCTGCTGTCGCCGACGGCGTTCATCCGCAGGCCGCAACGCTGGATCCAGGCCCTGTCGGCCGGCTCTCGGGAGGGCCGCGTCGTCACCGCGGCGCCGAACTTCGCATACGAGTGGGCCGCCCAGCGCGGCGTGCCTGCCGCGGATTCCGGCATCGATCTGAGCAACGTCGTGATGATCATCGGGTCCGAACCGGTGAGCATCGATGCGATCAACACCTTTAACAAGGTGTTCGCGCCCTTCGGCTTGCCGTCGACCGCTTTCAAACCCTCGTACGGGATCGCCGAGGCCACGCTCTTCGTCGCAACCATCGCGCCTTCGGCCGCTGCCACCGTGGCGTACTTCGACCGCGAACAGTTGGCGGCCGGGCAGGCCGTGCCCGTCGACGCGGACGCCCCCGGTGGCGTCGCCCAGGTGGCGTGCGGCCAGATTGCGCGCAGCCTGCGGGCGGTCATCGTCGACGCGGGCCACGAACAGCCGGACGGGCGTGTCGGTGAGATCTGGCTACAGGGCGGCAATGTCGGCCGTGGTTACTGGGGCATGCCAGACGAGACCCGGGTGACGTTCGGTGCCAGGCTGCGGTCGATCCGAGACTCGGGCAGCCACGCCGCGGGCTCCGAGATCGACGGCCCGTGGCTTCGCACCGGCGATCTGGGCTTCTACCTCGACGGCGAACTCTATGTCACCGGGCGTACCGCTGACCTGATCACGATCGACGGCCGCAACCACTACCCACAGGACATCGAGGCCACCGTCGCAGACGCGGCACCGTTGGTCCGCAAGGGCTATGTCGCAGTGTTCACCGTGCCGCCGGTCGACACGGAAGCCGCGCAGCGACTGGTGATCATCTCCGAACGTGCGTCAGGCACCGCGCGTAGCGATCCACGAGAGGCCATCGTGGCGATCCGCGACGCAGTGCACCGCCAACACGGCATCGAGGTGGCGGACGTGCGCTTCCTGCCCGCAGGCGGCATCCCGCGTACCACCAGTGGCAAGTTGGCGCGTCTGGCCTGCCGCGGCCAGTACCTGGCGGGCACGTTGGGTGTGCACTGACCGGTGCCAGCCGCACCGCCGCTGCCGTCGTCAGAACCAGGCTGCGTTCTCCCGCAACACTTCCCAGCTCACCCCATGAGGCTTGGGCCACCCTGCACCGCCGTCCGTCGAACTACGGTGCCGTAGCCGCAGAGCCTTGTCGATGGCCGCGACGTGCAGCCGCTTGCCGTCCGTCGAACAGGCAAGCGCCGGCGCCGAAATGACTTCCCCCAGTTCGCTCCACCCGGCGCGGCCGGGGCCACCGACCCGGAGTTGGCCGTCGTCACCGACAGCGCCGATCCAGCGACGGGCGCCGTCGCCCGAGCAGGCACAGCCCGGCGCCGACCTGAACCTCAGGCTGCCGATGCGGGTGCCTGCGGTCGGCCTGAGATCGGACTGCCGGGTGTCGACAACGCTCTCGTAGAGCCTGCGGTCCTCGCCGAGCGTGGCCAGGAACAACGTCGCACCGTCGGCCGAGCATGCCAGCGCGGGGGAGGCGATGCTGCGTACGCCGGTCGGCATCCAGTCCGTCCATCGGGCCCCGCCGTCAAAGCCGATGGTGGCGTGGACGTTTCCGTCCTTGGCGGTCGCCGCCACGTAGACCCGGCTTCCGTCGGCCGAGCACGCGACGCCCGCACCGGTCGCGAATTTCCCCCCGGGCAACCGGTCCCAGCTGTCACCGGAGTCCGGAAGCTTGATCCGGATCGTGCGATCGAGGCCGCGGGCCACGGCATACGTGCGGGCCCCGTCCGTGCCGGTGGCCACGGTGACTCCCGACGACAGCGCGGTGTCGCCGAGTGCGGACGCCGATCCCCACACCCCGGTGGCCGATCGTTCATGCGTGAACGCGCGCTTGCCCGCGCTGCGGCCGTAGATCCGGAGCCGGCCGTCGCCGAGGCACGCCAGCCCGATGGTCGGTGGTTCGCGAATGTCGGTGCGCTCGACAACGCCGGTGAGGCGGGAGCGGACTTTCCCGTCGACCCGGCGCAGCGGAACGTCGATGGGCACGCCGTCGATCGCGTGCGCGAGCAGATCCGGAAACGTCAGCACGGTGTCGACGTTGCGACTGACCAGGCCCCTGCCCACCTCGTCGACGACACTGGTGAACTCGTCGGCGTCGAACTGCGAATCGAGTCGTTTACGCACCTCGGCGAGGCTCGGGATGCTGCCGCCGAGCACCTCCTGGGCAATGTCACGCAGCTCGTTGCCCAGCCGGCGCTTGGACTCCGCGATCACGCGGCTACGCACAACGTCGATGTCTCGTCGCGCGTTCGCCCCGTGATCCAAGGCGGCGACCGCGAACACTAGAGTCGCGAACCGCGTGTGGGCCAGCACCGGCCCGGTGGGGCCTCGAAGGGTTGTGGCGAAGATGCCTACCGAGGGCTTCGCGTAACCGGGCCGCGCCGTCACGGCGGCGTGGACCGCGACGGTGGCGGTGGGCTGTGGGGAAGGGGCGCACGCGGTCCCATCGGCCTTCGCTATGACGAACCAGGCGTCCGGGTCCGCTCCGCGGGGCGCGTCGAAATGGTCGAGATGGATGCGCACCGCCAGCTCGATGAATTCCATATCGCCTCCGTGAGCCCCGACCGTGGGAGTATGCAGCAAATGTAGGAGTGCATCGGGCACGGGGCATGCGTAGCGTCCTACTCGAATCCCCGGCGGCCGCAGTCCGGTTCGCAGGTACATTTCAATTGATTGCATCTGCAACCGAGAGGATGTCATGTCACAGCTGGTGCGCGTCCAGAACTTCAGCATCTCCCGCGACGGTTACGGCGCGGGCGAGGGGCAGAGCGCCGAACGGCCGTTCGGACACGCCGATCCCGCGGATTTCCTGTCCTGGGCGGGTGCCACCGCGCACTGGGTGAATCGGACCGACCCGGGCGGAACATACGGGCTCGACGACTACATCACTCGCGATTACGCCAACAACATCGGCGCTGAGATCATGGGGCGCAACAAGTTCGGTCCTCAACGCGGCCCGTGGGAGAACTATGACTGGCAGGGCTGGTGGGGCGACGAACCGCCGTTCCGTACGCCCGTGTTCGTGCTCACCCACCACGTCAGACCATCATTCACCCTGGCGGACACAACATTTCACTTCCTCGACGCGTCGCCTCAGGAAGCGCTGGAACGCGCGTTCGACGCGGCCGACGGCAAGGATGTGCGCATCGGCGGTGGTGTCGCAACGGTGCGCCAGTTCCTCGACGCCGACCTGATCGACACCATGCACGTCGCCGTCGCGCCCGTGGAACTGGGACGCGGGGAACGGTTGTGGGAAGGCCCCGAGGAATTCATCGACCGGTTCCATCTGGAGCAGATCCCGAGCCCCAGCGGGGTGGTTCATCACTTCTTCTGGCGGCGCTGAAACGAGCAGATGGCGATCGACCTCAGCATGCCTGAACTGCGTGCCGTCGCAGACTATGCCGTCGCCTGCGCCAGGCCGGCTTTGGCGATCTTCGAACGCGACACGCCTGACGACGCACGAGCGCGAGCCGCGATCGACGCCGCGCGAGCGTTCGCCGACGGTGCCAGGCGGTCCAAGGAGATCCGCGACCGCGCGTGGGCTGCCCACCGCGCGGCGCAGGACGCCCGCGACGCTGGACAATTCGCGGCGAGTGAGGCGGCCCGTGCGGCCGTCGCCGCGGCGGGCGCGGCGTACCTGCACCCGTTGGCGAAAGCCACGCAGGTCAACCACATTCTCGGCGCTGCCGCTCATGCCGCACGGGCATTCGAGATCTGCGCTGGCGACGATCCCGCCGTCGGCAGCGGCCACATCGCGCGGGCACACGAGCTGGCAAACTCCACAGTGGTCGACGTGCTCCGGCGCTACCCGGCAGCACCGCAAGGTGGCGGGCGCGTCGGCGAACTGATGCGCGAGTTGGACGTATCGCTTCGGTGAACGGGGAGTTGAACTGTCGCACCAGGGTTTTCGAGGGGCTGGTCGAGTCGCTGCACGAGCGCAAGTACCCTGCAGATAGATGGCACACGACCGGTTCAGTGGCAGAGCCCGTTTCCGCGGAGGGCTGCGGATAGCGTTGCGTGGTCGGCGTGACCCCGCGCCGGTCGCGGGTCGGCGCAGCCGCACCTCGGCGGGCATGGGTGACGTGCACACCCGCAAGGTTCTCGATCTCACCATCCGGCTCGCCGAGGTGATGTTGTCGTCGGGTTCGGGTACCGCGGACGTCGTCGCAACGGCGCAGGACGTCGCGCAGGCGTACCAGCTCACCGACTGTGTCGTCGACATCACGGTCGCCACGATCATCGTGTCGGCACTGCCGACGACGGACAGCCCACCGGTCACCATCATGCGATCGGTCCGGGCGCGTTCGACCGACTACACCAGGCTGGCCCAACTCGACCGGCTTGTGCAGCGGATCACCACCGGCGGCTACCCGGTCGACGAGGCGCACGGCGCGATGGACGAACTGACCGAGCAGCCGCATCCCTACCCCCGATGGTTGGCCACTGCCGGGTGGACAGGCTTCGCCCTCGGCATCGCGATGCTGCTCGGTGGCAACTGGTTGACGTGCCTGCTGGCTGCCGTCACCGCAGGAACCATCGATCGCGTCGGCCGGTTGCTGAACCGGATAGGGACACCGTTCTTCTTTCAGCACGCCGTCGGAGCCGCCATCGCGACATTGGTCGCGGTGGCGGCCTACGAGTACACCGGTCAAGGACTCAGTGCGCTCGTCGCCACCGGGATCGTGGTGCTGCTCTCCGGCCTGACCATCGTCGGTGCCGTGCAGGATGCGCTGACCGGCTACATGCTGACCGCGGTTGCCCGCATTGGTGAAGCGGTATTCCTCACCGCGGGGATCGTCGTCGGAATCGTCGGTGCCCTGCAGATCGCCGCGATGGCGGGCATCAGGCTCGAACTGCACGTCGACACCGCCGGCACGTTCGTCACGCCGAGCGGGCCGCTGCCGATTTTCCTCGCGGTGGCCGGGGCCGCGCTGGCCGGGCTGTGCCTGACCGTCGCGTCCTACGCGCCACTGCGGTCGGTGATCACGGCGGGTATTGCGTCCGGCGTCGCCGAATTGATGTTGATCGGCCTCGGCACGGCGGGATTCGGACAGTGGGTCGCGACGGGCATCGCGGCGATCGTGGTCGGCTTCCTCGCCACGTTGATCTCGATCAGGCGGCAGTCCCCGGCGTTGGTGACGGCGACGGCCGGCATCATGCCGATGCTCCCGGGCCTCGCGGTGTTCTGGGCGGTGTTCGCGTTCGCGGTCGACGAGAGCTTCGGCGAAGGTCTGGCGCAGTTGCTGTCGGCCGCGGCGACCGCACTCGCCCTCGGCAGCGGAGTCGTGATGGGGGAGTTGCTCGGCTCTCCGCTGCGGTACCGCGCGGGCCGGCTCGGCGACTTCTTCCGGATCGAAGGCCCACCCGGGCTGCGTCGCGCCGTCGGCCGAGTGGTGCACCTGCAGCCGACGGCCCAGTCGGCCGCGGTCAACGGTCAGCGCTCGCAGAGTGTTCCGCTCGAGCCCGCACCGACCGACGAGGAGCCCGCCGCGATCGACCTGCCCGGATTCGAAGGCGGCGGCGAGCCGCAGTGAGCCTGATCGGCGGTGTTCTCAGAACCCCGCCGACCGCTGTTCCGCGCGCCACTTGTCCAGCACGCGACGTTCCCGTTTGGTCGGCCGCCCGGCCCCGCGATCCCGAACCGCCACCGGAACGTACGGTGTCGGCGGCGGCGCGGGCGTTCGATCCAGGTAGCACGTCACCGCATCGGAGGCACCGACACGTTTCTGGATCACCCGGACCACCTCGACGATCCGCGTGGTGTCGCCCACGCGGGCGCGAATCTTGTCACCGGGGGCGACCGTCGTCGCAGGCTTGGCAGGCCGGTCGTTGACGTGGACGTGGCCGCCCCGGCATGCCGCGGCGGCGTCGGGCCGGGTCTTCGTCAGCCGGACCGCCCACAACCAGCGGTCCACACGCGTCGACTCCATCCCTCCATAGTGGACCATCGGTCAGCTCGGGAAAGCGGCCCGAGCCGCGCGCGACCGCCGTAACGTAACCCCTCGTGGACACTCCTTGTTCGCCCTCGGTTGGTTCGCACTCCTTAGCATCCCCGGGATGTTCTGCGCAGTGAGACTTCGTCAGCGGGCGTCAGCAGCGGTGTTGGGTGTCCTGGACTGCGTTGCGGCGGGAGTCTCGGTGCCCGCGGCGGCGAGTCCCTATCCGACCGCGCAGATCGACTTCGGTGGGCTGGCGCGCACGTACAGCGTGCACGCGCCCGCGGGGGTCGAACATCCATCGGGCCTCGTCATCAACCTGCACGCGGCCGGCGCGACGGGCCGGGACCAGGCCAACCTGACCCACTATGACGCGGTCGCCGACGCGCACGGATTCGTCGTGGCCTATCCCGACGGCATCGACTTCAGCTGGGCCGACGGCCGCGGTGCCTCCATACCGGATCGGCAGGGCGTCAACGACGTCGGCTTCCTGTCCGAACTGGTCAGCAGGTT
Source organism: Mycolicibacterium mageritense (assembly GCF_010727475.1). NCBI lineage: Bacteria > Bacillati > Actinomycetota > Actinomycetes > Mycobacteriales > Mycobacteriaceae > Mycobacterium > Mycolicibacterium mageritense. The sequence goes on along the minus strand of NZ_AP022567.1, from coordinate 6,640,698 downwards.
GGTCGCCGAATACAACGTCGATCCGGGACGTGTCTTCGTCACCGGACTGTCGGCGGGAGCGTTCATGGCGAACCGGCTGGCATGCGAACGTGCCGACCTGTTCGCCGCGGCCGCGCCGGTGGCCGGAACCCTCGGGACCAACGTCGCGTGCAATCCGTCGCGGCCGGTTTCGGTGCTGGCGGTACACGGCACCGCGGATCCGGTCGTGCCCTTCGACGGTGGCCCGATGACGGGTCGTGGCGGCGTCAGCGACATCGTTTCGGCCCCGGCGATGGCCGACCGCTGGCGGCAGGTCGACGGTTGCCCCGCAGGCCCGGCCGAGGATGTGCTGGCCGATGCCGGCGACGGAACTCAGACGCATCGACTGGTGTCGGCCAGTTGCGCAGCGGGAACCGAGGTCGTCTTCATGCGGATCGACGGCGGCGGCCACACCTGGCCCGGGGCTCCCACGGTGCTCCTTGAGGCCGGCTCGACCTCACGCGCCTTCGACGCTTCCGACGCGTCATGGCGGTTCTTCAATTCTCACGCGCGGTAGCCGTCGGCGGCGCAGCCTGCTGACCCGCGAGAAACGGTGCCTTTCACAGGCTTTGAGCACCGCTCCCGAATAATCCGTGGACACCTGGGGCCGGGGTGCTACCGTCGTCCCGTGACCATGACGCGCATTCACTATCGGCGGGCCGGGATGCGGGGCGCATCCACGGCCGCTTTGTCGTGCGCGGAAACCCGCACGCAGGGCGCAGGCCTGGTCGAGAAGCGTCGGGTGCACGGGAAATCTCATATATCTCTCAATATCGTTGTTTGCCCTGCTGGGAACGTCGGCTGACGTATCCCCAGTTCTCTGCGCCCAATTGAGCTGTGAGACACCAACTTTCGTCGTAAGTTTGCTGTTTGCAAATCGCCGTTCGCCGTAGCAACATCGAATGCGGCACAGCGGCTTGGGCAACGCTTGGGTCGTTGGTGAAATCGCGCATCACTCTTGGCTTTTACCCATGAATTCCGGGTTCGAGTCCCGGGCGACCCACCAGCGGGCAACTTTCCGCGCCACACATCCGACACCGAAAGGAGGCATGCGGCCATGACAGCTCTTGTTCCGAACCTGACCGTCGAGGTCTACAACGCCGACTACCGTGTGCTGTCCCGGATCCCCTGGCAGGAGGCGGTCCGGCTGATCCTGCGGGATGTCGTGTATGTCATCGATCTGCACACTCCCGCTGTGCACGTGCACGGCCCGTCGCTGGTCATCGAACTACCTATATCGGTTGCGCTGCGCGAATACGCACACATCCCGTACCGGCCGAACGATCGGGCCACCCGTGAGGGGGTGCTACGGCGTGACGGGTTCGTCTGCGTGTACTGCGGTGCGCGCGCCGACACCGTCGACCACGTGCTGCCGCGCTGCCGCGGCGGTGGGGACGGATGGTTCAACCTGGTGGCGGCGTGTCAGCCCTGCAACGGCAAGAAGGGTGACCGCACTCCGCAGGAAGCCGGGATGGTGATGAGCCGTGAGCCTTTCGAACCCAAACAGCGGGACCGGTTCCGGTGCACACCAGGTTGACGCCGCGGCGAGTAGCGCGCCTGCTCGCCGCGGCCACGGCCCCTTCCCCGGTCGGTTAATCGGCAAACCGGCGGATTGTTGATCCGTGACTGCAGGTTCGAGTCCTGCCCGGGGAGCCGCAGATGTCATGCGCGCGAAGCGGTTTGGGGATCACGTCCCTTCGCGCGCACCAAAGCCCTTGTTGCACAACGGATAGTGCACCGGTTTCCGAGGCCGGAGGTTGCAGGTTCGAGCCCTGCCGAGGGCGCCACACACCCGATCCTGTTGCCCGATGACAGGTCAGGCGCCGGTAGCACGGTTGGTCAGTGCGGCACGCTTATAACGTGACGGTCGCGGGTTCGAGCCCCGCTCGGCGCACACACTGCCCGACGTCATCCTGCGAGGGCCGGCGGCTCAGGTGAACGGCAGGAAGTCTCCGTTGACCCACACGCCCCAGTGCCCACCGGCCGGCAACTGCGCCCACACCATCGGGTGGCCCTGCCACGACTCGGCCGGTTTCTTGGGCGCCCACGGTGGCGGTTCCGGGTCGGCATTCGCCGCGCCCGCGCCCAGGCCGATGGCTGCTCCGGAGATCGCGGCCGCGGCCGCGACGGCCGTCAACGCCGCCTTGGTCAAGATCATGAATGCCCACCTCGGTGTCTGGGGACTGCAATCGGACACTTGAAGCTTAGCTAAACAAAGCTGTCGGCACCGAGGCACCGCCTGGATCCTGAACCTGCATGGTGGCATCGGCCCATCTGTGCGACGATGCCCAGTACGTTTCGAGTAGGCGTTACAGAGAGGAACCTCCGGATCCATGACCGAAGGGCACCGCACCGCGCCATCCGTCCGTTCGGCGAAGTATGCGATTGCGGGGTTCGCCGTCGTCGGCGGTCTCCTGAGTGCAGCAGCAGGCACCGCCCATGCGGATCCGGTTCCAAACCCGCCGCCCGCACCAACTGATCCGGCAGCCGCGCCGCCCGGCCAACCCGTTGTGCTCCCGGCCGACGCCCAGGCGGCCCCTGCGCCGCCACCGATCGGAGCGCCGACCGTGCCTGAGATCGCCAATCCGGTCTACGGCTCGGGAAAGTACGGCTCGGGTCCGCTCGGAACCCTCAGGGATCTGTGGCATCAGGCCCAGAACCCGTACGAACTGCAAGGCCCGACCGACGGCGCTCTGGCCGCGCCGCCGCCAGGCGCCGGTCCGCCGCCTCCGCTGCCGCCCGGGTATGTGTCGATGAACGCGCCGGGATCCGAAACTCCCGTCACCGCGCCCGAGCCCGGGTCGGCGCCCGCCGGGCCGGCGCTGCCGCCCGGTTACTACCCGTTGAACGGACCGCCGCCACCCGGATACGAATTCCAGCCGATCAACGGGGCTGCTCCCGCGGCACCACCGGCGCCGGGCGCACCGACGCCGTAGCCCCGGCTAGTTTCCTGCGTCGACGAGATCGAACACCTCGACGGCGTGGGAGATGGGCCGCGGGGTGACGCCGTTCGGCCCGTATGGGTGATCCAGCGCAAAGATCAGGAACAGCAACAAGGCAAGCAGGACGGTGACGGCACTCACCAGGATCATGTGAGCGCGGCTGTTCGCAAGCCGCATGAAGCTCGTGATCATGATCAACACGAACCCGCCGAAGATCAACGCACACCACAACAGCGTGGGTATTCGCGGTTTGGCGTTGAGGATGCGCGCGCTGCGGTCCGATGCGAGGACCGAGAGCTGGCTGAGGAACTGCTGATCGATCGGGCTCGCCTCGGCTTCGGGTTTCTTCGCGCCGACGATGCGGTACAGCTGCGTGAGGGCCGCGCGCCCGTGGTTACTGATGCCGCCGAACTCCTGCTTGCCCCACTCGGGCCCCTGCAGCGCATTCGCATAGATCCGAAGCTGTTCGCGCACCTGCGCCTGCTCGGGCTGCGGCATGGCGACGGTCTGCCGATACAACGTCGACAACGTCGCGGCCTCATTGGACACATTGGTCTCGGCCGACAGAAATTGCTGCCATCCGACGACGACCGTGAATCCCAGCAGCGCACCGTAGACGAGGCCGACCACGGTGAGAAACGGCGACAGTATCGAATTGTGCTCGGGGCGCGCATCGCGGGCGATCAGGCGGCCGGCCAGCAGAACGCTGCCCACCGCGAGCGCCACCCCGCCCACCAAGACGATGGCCAGCAGGAGCCACGCGCCGATCACGCCAAAGTCGCCCATAAGTGAAGAAGGATGCCAACATCTTCACCGTCATGGCGCCGGATTGCCCGGAATATCCCAGGCGTTCTGGGCGGTACGGCAAATAGCGGTGCCGGACAGCCGCGGCGCTGCCAGATAGCGCGTGCGTCAATTCTCGGGCGCGGGCCACCTACTCGTTGCCGGGCTCTGGTGCCGGGACGCTCTTCGCGAGATAGACGCGGTCGAAACCGTCCTCGTGGCGCCGGTCGACCTCGACATAGCCCAAACGCGAATAGAGGGCCAGGTTTTCGACCATCGCAACGTTGGTGTAGAGCCGTGCCTCGCCGTATCCGGCCAATCGGGCTTGCTGCTCGGCATACCGGAGCAGGCTGCGTCCGTATCCGCGGCCCTGTGCTCGCGGGGCCACTGCGACATTCTCGATCAGCAAATGGTCGGCCTCGGGCACCAGCACGATCACGCCCGCCACGCCGTCGACGTCCGCCAAGACACGTACGTGATCGGTCTGTGTCACGAGTGCGTGGTAGTCGACGCCCATCGGTGCGGGACTGCGGCCGATCCGGTCGACGTACGGCGTGTAGGCGTCGGTCACGATGCGGGTGATCGGCACAGCATCGTCGACGACGGCTTTGCGGATCCGGCTGCAGTCGGTCATCATCGGCTCTCCGCCCGATTCCGATGCCACCGTGAGTATTCCGCACCCCACGTGGTCATCGCGCCGAGAAGATCCTGGGCCGATCGCCCGATGTCGGTGAGCGAGTACTCGACGCGGGGCGGGACTTCGGCGTAGACGGTCCGGCGCACCAGTCCATCTTGTTCGAGTTCGCGGAGTTGTTTGGTCAGTACCCGAGGCGTCGGGTCACCGAGCATCCGCGTCAGCTCGCCGAAGCGGACAACCCCGTGGCGATCGAGTTTCTGCAAGATCGTCGGTTTCCACGCGCCCCCGAGTACCGCGACGGCAATCTCTGCCGCGCACGGCCGCGACCACGCCTCCACCACCTTTGCGGTTCTGTGCCTCGAACCGGGCTGAGCTCCATTGCTACCCATTTGGTGAGTATCTCACTGATTGGTCAGTACTTGCTTGAGCGCTCCATATGGCCAACCATCGTAAATGTGATATCGAGCTGCCAGGATCTGCGCGACCAGGAGGAGCGACGCCCCGGTGTGGCCATGGTGCCCCTGCTCGTCGGCATCCTCACCGGCAGCTTGGCCGTGAGCATGGTCAACACGGCGCTTCCCAGCATCGTGGCGGACCTCGGCGCTCGGCCGACGCACCGGGCGTGGATCGTCGACGTGTACCCGCTCGCCATGGCGGCGAGCATCGTGATGGCGGCCAGGCTGGGGGATCGGTTCGGTCGAAAAGCGTTGCTGCTCACCGGGATGACGGGTTTCACGGTCATGAACGCCGTCGCCGGGATGGCCCCTGGACCAGGGGTGCTCATCGGCGCGAGGGTGCTGCTCGGCGTGGCCGGTGCCCTCGTGGTGGCCAACGTGGTCTCCACGATCGCGGCGCTCTATCGCGGTCACGCGCGCACGGTGGCCAACGGGCTGTGGGTCGCGACGTTCGGTGCCGCCAACGCCGTCGGGCCGATACTCGGCGGAGCACTCACCGATCACTTCGGTTGGCGATCGGTGTTTCTCGCGTGCGTCCCGATCGCGGCCTCGGGGATCCTCCTGACGATCTGGCTGGTTCCGGACACGCGGTCGCAAGCGGTGGTCAGTTGGGACGTCCCCAGTGTGCTGGCCTCGGCAGTCGCCCTCGGCGGCATCGTCTTCGGCGTACAGCATGTGGTCGCGAACCCGGTCGTCGGTGTGACGATCGCCGCCGTCGCCATCGCGGTGTTCGCCGCTTTCGTCCGGCGACAACGTCGCCTGAGTGCGCCGTTCATCGCGGTCGAGCTGTTTCGCGAGCGTGGCTTCGCGGGCTCGTTCGCGCAAGTCCTCGTGTCGTCGGCGACCGCTGCGGCGTCTGTCTATCTGATCAGCATCCACGTTCAGGATGCGTTGGGCTGGAGCCCCACTCAGGCGGGACTGGTGTTGATCCCGCAGGCCGCGGCGACGGCGGTCGGTGGCATCTGCGGGCCGCTGCTGGTCCGGGTGATGTCACGGCCGGTCGTGGTGGCATTGGCACTCACGCTCCAGTCGGCCGGGTTGTTGTGGATTGCCCAGGGCGGCGGCTATGCGCCCGGTCTTGCGCTCGTCGGGTTCGGCTTCGGCATCGTCGGCACGCTTGCCGTCGTGGCGTTGTTCAACGCGACGCCCACAGCGTTGCTTTCGCATGCGGGTGCACTCCAGGAGATCGCGTTCGCCGTCGGCAGCGGCCTCGGCATCGCGGTTTTCGACGTGATCGCCGGCTTCGCCGGAGCCGGCGGATTCGTGCGGGCGCTCACGATCTCCGGCGTGGCCACGTTGGCGGTCGCCGCATTGCCGACCCGTACGCGTCGATGAAGCGCGGACGCTGACGCGCGTGTCTGCCTGCGCTGGCATCATCGGTGCCTGTGACATCGACAGGGCGTCTCACACCACCGATGAATGCAGATGAGCGCACCACGCTGGAGAGCTGGCTGGATTTCTACCGGGCGACTTTGGCATTGAAATGCGAGGGGCTCGACGACCAACAGTTGCGCACTGCCGCGGTGCCACCGTCGACGATGACGCTGCTGGGGTTGGTTCAGCATGTCGCCGAGGTCGAACGCAACTGGTTTCGGCGCGTCCTGGCAGGCGAATCGGCCCCGCCGATCTATGGCCCGGGAAATCACGCTGAGGGCCACGACGGTGGCTTCGAGCTGTCGCAGCACGGTTCGTACCGGGCTGCGGCAGACGTCTGGCGCGAAGAAATCCGGTGCGCGCGTGCCAATTGTGCGGCTCGGGAGCTGGAGGACACCAGTCCGTTCATGGACGGTGTGGTCAGCCTGCGTTGGATTTATACGCACATGATCGCCGAGTACGCACGGCATTGCGGCCACGCCGACTTGATCCGCGAGCGGATCGACGGGACGACCGGCGTCTGAGCCGGGCAGCGCGCACCGAGACTGACACCAGGAACAAAGGTGTGGCGCGATTTGTCCCTGGTGTCGGTCTCGACGAAGTCCGACCCGTCAGCGCGGTGCCGGCCCGTCAATGCGTGAACAAATCTGATGCACAATAACCACATCGATATCATCAACCACATACGTCACAATATTAATTTCCATCACTGCTGCCCCTTTGGCAGCGATTGCACCATTCAGAACATCTGCCACATATTGTCGCGAATCGCGTTGACTCATCAAATATGTCCGTTTCGCTGATTCGTTGCCTCATTTGAAAATGCCCGGGTGAGCCCGGCGTGTCGGTGGGGTGTGGGGTTAGGGATTGGGTTAGCGCCGAGGGATGGGGTTGACGTTGACGGAGCGCAGGGCGGTGACCAGGGCGATCGCGGTGCGGTATGTGCAGGCCGGTCGGGTTGAGAAGTCTCGGATTCTTGATGAGTTGTGTGCGACGACGGGGTGGCATCGTGATCATGCCCGCCGGGCGTTGCGCGGGGCCCTGCGTCCGCGTGCGGTGCGGGCTCGCCGGTCGCGGCCACCCACGTATGGGCCGGATGTTCTTGAGGCACTGGTGTTTTGCTGGGAAGTGTTGGGGATGGCGGCGGGTAAGCGGGTGGCGCCGATGTTGGGCGAGTTGGTGGTGGTGCTGCGCCGCTGCGGAGAACTGGTCATCGACGACGCGACGGCGGGGATGCTGGTGGGGATGTCGGCGGCCACCATCGATCGTCGATTGGCCGCCGAGCGCAAGAAACACCAGCTCAAGGGCCGTTCTGGCACCAAGCCGGGCACCCTGCTGAAAAGTCAGATCTCGGTGCGCACGTGGGCGGCCTGGGATGATGCGGTGCCGGGGTTCGTCGAGATCGACCTGGTCAGCAATGACGGCGGTAATCCCGCCGGGGTGCATGGCTGGACATTGACGGTCACCGATATCGCCACCGGGTGGACCGAGAATCGCACCGTGTTGGGCAAAGGCGAAAAGCGGGTGATGGCGGCGCTCAATGAGATCGCGGCGGTGATGCCGTTTCCGATCCGCGGGGTCGATTCGGACAACGGCTCGGAATTCATCAACTTCCACCTGTTGGAGTGGTGCCGTAAGCGTCACATCACGTTCACTCGGTCGCGGGTGGGCCACAAGAACGATGGCTGTCACGTGGAGCAGAAGAACTGGTCAGCGGTGCGCAAAATGGTGGGTTATCACCGCTACGACACCGCCGCAGAACTGGTGCTGCTCAACAAGATCTGGGTGCTGCAGTCCTCGCTGGCCAACTACTTCTACCCGCAACAGAAACTCGAGTCCAAGGTCCGCAGGGGGTCGAAGGTGACCAAGAAATACGACGAGGCCACCACCCCGTACCGGCGTGCCCAGCGGGATGCGACAGTCACCGCCGAGGAAGTCAAACACCTCGCCGAGATCTACGCCGAGCTCAACCCCGCCGCCCTGCAACGCCACATTCAGGCCCTGTGCGGCGAGTTACTCACCCTGACCACCAGCAAAGCCGGTCCGCGGCTGATCGCCCGCCTCGGCCGGACACCGACAGGTGAGGCAACGAATATTTCCACCCCCAGCGCCTAAAACCCGGACACCCTCATCTGAGGCAACGAACCCAGCCGGGCACTTTCCAAATGAGGCAACGAATCCCCCCGCGGACATATTGACATGAGGCAATAGGCGAATTGCGCAACTCTGCGGCCTGGCTGTGCGCCAGCGCCGTGTGCGCCGTCGAAGCCATTGACCTGGGGTTACGGCGTCGCCGATGGCCTCAATCACCTCATGAGGCACATAACTATTAAATAAACTCATAGAAGATAATTAGACTCTCTAGCACGGGTATTTAACTCATGCCTCATGGGTAAACTCTGTAACGCGATAGGGGCGGGAATTCGTTTTTCGCCTATGCCTTTACGGTCGTGCGCCTGGGCGCACGACGCGACGAAGGGATCGACATGCGCGTGCGCAAGGTCGTCGCGGTGGTCGCGATCATCGGCACGATCGCCGTGACCCAGACAGCCCTGCAGGTTCCTGCTGCCGGAGCGGAGCCCAACTGGGATGCAATGGCCCAATGCGAGTCCGGCGGGAACTGGGCGGCCAACACCGGCAACGGCTTCTACGGCGGCCTCCAGTTCACCCCGGCCACCTGGGCCGCGAACGGCGGTCGCGGATCGCCTGCCGAGGCGAGCAGGGAGGAGCAGATCCGGGTGGCCCGTAATGTGCTGCAGACTCAGGGAATCGGAGCGTGGCCCGTCTGCGGTGGGCCGGTGGCGACGGCGGCAAGCACGTGCCGCTCGTTATTGGCGTGGATTCCGCTCGGCAATCTGCCGCGGCTGTGCACCGAGGTGCTCAGACCGTTGACTTGAGGCCTGAAAACCCTTGGAGCGGTAGATTTTCGATCATTCCGGCCGCAGAACCGCGACGAGAAAATCGGAGTCGTGCGTGAACGGGCGCAGATCCCAGGAGGACAGCAATACGTCTGGGGTCAGCCCGGCTGTGGCGGCGTCGTCGAGGAACTCGGTGAACGCGTAGTCGCGACCAGCGCCGAATCCGATCACCGCCCGGCCGTCGCCCGCCAGGTGGGCGCGAAGGCGGGTCAAAACCTGCACGCGGGTGCTCGCGGCGAGAAACGTCATGACGTTGCCGGCCGACATGATCACGTCGAATGGTTCGGTGATGCCGCGCGCGGGCAGGTCGAGCTCCGCGAGATCGCCGACGAGCCAGCGCGGCCCGGGGTGGTCGTGCTCGGCAGCTGCGATCAGCGTCGGGTCCACGTCGACCCCCACGACGCGGTGGCCCGCGGCGGCCAGGTAGCCGCCCAACCGGCCGGGGCCGCAGCCCGCGTCGAGGATGTGCGCATTACGGGGCGCCATGGCGTCGACAAGCCTGGCTTCGCCCGCCAGGTCCGCACCGGCACGTGCCATGGAACGAAAGCGTTCGATGTACCAGTGCGAATGCCTAGGGTCGGCCGCGACCTTCCGCATCCAGTTGCTCTGCTCGACCATACGGACATTGTCTCAACCGGGCGGCGGTGCTCAGCTCGAGGCGTCGAGGATCTTGATCGCGAAGACGAGGGTGTCGCCGGGCTGGATCCCGGCGGCCGGCTGGCCTTGCGGGTACCCGTCGGCCGATGTCATGGCGACTGCCACGGTTGAGCCGACCTTCTGGCCCGCGATGGCTTTCTGGAAGCCTGGTACGACGCCGTCGAGCGGGAAGTCTGCCGGGGCGCCCCGTTCATAGCTGCTGTCGAATACCGTGCCGTCACGTCCGTTGACGCCCATGTAGCAGACCGAGACTTTGGCGGTGTCGGCGACGACGGGCCCGTCGCCCGGTTTGAGCGTCTGCACCTGGGTCTCGGCCACGTTGAACGGTCCGTCGACGGTGACGACTGGGCTCGCGGTGTCGGTGGATCCGGTGACGGCCACACTGCCCGTGGTTCCGGACAACGTCCACTCGGGTGCGCCGGCGTTCTGCGGCGCGGCCGTGGGGCACGTGCTGGTCTCGGTCGCCGTCTCGGTGAGGGAAGGCACGAACACCTCGGCCATCGAGGACGAGGACGGGCCGGCCGACGAGGAGTCCGACTTTGTGTCGGACCCGCACGCGGCGAGCGTCACGGCCAACGATGCGGCGCAGGCCATGAGCACAACAGATGAAGACACGCGAGGGGAGTTCACGGCGGTCCACGCTACAGCCCGCGGGTGCGGGCGGTCAGCAGCGCCGACTGGCATGTTTGACCCACGCGAGGCCGGGAATGCATGACTCATGCATATGAGGACGGCAAATCTGCTCGGCGCGGCCGCCCTGGCCATCAACGGCAGGGTGATCGCCGATGTCGTGACGCACACCGGTCTGAGCCTGAGTGCCACTGCCGCGCTGGTGGTGCTGAGCAACAGCGACGGTGTGACAGTGACCGATCTCGGGCGGCGGGTCGGTCTCTCGCAATCGGCGGCGGCTCGGATGGTCGACTCGCTGGAAGCGGCCGGTCATGCCAGCCGGTCGACCCGGTGCGGACGTGACTGCATCGTCAGGATCAGCGCCAGTGGCCGTGACGTGGCGCTCGGCGCGGTGCAGGCCCGCCAGGGATGGCTGCACAGCCTGGTCGCCGCCCTCGACGACAGCGAGGCCGTGCACCTGACGCATATCCTCGAAAAGCTGCTCACCGCAATCTATTCCGAGCAGCCCAACTCGGAGTTGCTGTGCCGGCTGTGTGATCGTGCTGCCTGCGTCGACCAGTCCTATTGCCCGGTCGGCCGGGCCGAGCGCGAAGCTGCGGTCTGATCGTGGGAACCCTGCTGGCACTGGGATCCGCTGCCCTGTACGGCATTTCGGACTTCGTCGGCGGCTTGCTGTCCCGCAGGGCCGGCTACTTGGCGATCACGGTCTGGGGTTATCTGTGTGGTCTCGCGTTCGCCGTCGCCGCTGCCGTCGTCGTCTCGCGCACCGCAGACCTCGACGACCTCGCCTGGGGCGCATTGTCGGGAGTCGGTTCCGGGATCGGGACGCTGTTCTTGTTCCGCGGCCTGTCACACGGCGCCATGGCCGTCGTGGTGCCCATCTCGGCGGTGTGCGGCATGGGTATCCCGGTGCTGGTCGGGGTTCTCGTGGGCGGTGAACGGCCGTCGGTCCTCGCCTGGGTCGGGGTAGCCGTCGCGCTGCCTGCACTGTGGCTCGTCGCAGGCGCGTCCGACGGGTCCGGTCGGCGTCCGACGGCCGCTCTGGACGGCCTCGCGGCGGGCGTGGGCATCGCGCTGCAATACGCGGCGCTGGCGCAGGCGGACGCGGAATCCGGAATCTGGCCGGTGGCGGCGGGCCGAGCCGCCGCGGTGGTGGCCCTGCTCCCGCTGGTCTTCTTCCGGCCCGCGTCCGTCTCATTGAGCCTGCCGCCGCGGATCGCCGCCGGCGCGGGCGCGACGATCGTCATGGCGGTGCTCGCGCTCATCGCGTACCAGGTCGCCGCGCAGCTCGACCTCGACGTGGTGGCTGTGGTCTTGTCGTCGTTGTACCCGGTCGTGCCCGTGGCACTGGGAATCGTGGTGCTGCACGAGCGGCCGTCGAGACGTCAAACGCTCGGCTTGGCCGGTGCCGGAGCATCGATCGCCATGCTGGTCGCCCGTTGACCGGTGATTCAGTCGTAGATCACGGCGAGGCCGCGGCGCGCGAGGTCAGCCAAGCCGTCGCGCATCGCTTGAAGTTGCTCGGGCGTATGGCCCACCCAATCCGTGATCTCGCCGACGATTCGGACCGGCTCTCGGGTGCGGTAGGAACGCGTCGGATTGCCCGGGAACTTCTTGTCGGTCACGTTCGGGTCGTCTTCGAGCGCGCCCAGCGGTTCCACGATGTAGATCCGGCCGCGCCCATCGCCTTTGGCCAGTTCCGCGCCCCACACCGCGGCATCCAATGTGTGCGTCACATAGACGTGGTTCGAGATGCGTCCTGCCTCGTAGTTCGACTGCTGCCCGGGCACCAGAAGGTCACCGACCGACAGGTCGGCCTTGGTGCCGTGCAGGAGCGCACCGGACTCGTGTACTTCGAAAGGCTTCGTCACTACAACCCCCTGGTTCTCGTTGGCCGGACGATTGTGCAGCAGGTCGGGGGGCTTGCGGCAAGGCCCCCTTGCTGGCTTATGGTGAGAGTGGGACAACGGCGGTGAAAGTCTTCGACAGCGCCGAACTCATTCTCAGCAAAGCCTCAGTCGACGCAGGCAACCTACTTCCAGGCGCCGGTACGGCGCACGACTATCGGCGTCTCGAGGAAGTAGAAACCATCGCAATGAGCTATTGGTCAAGGAGCTCGTCGGAGCGGACCGGCGACGAGTGGCCACCGAAACAGGCTGCAGACAACCAGAACCCGAGTCCGTGGAGCCGCGCCGGGTATCAGCGGCACCACGAATCACCCCAGGCCGCAGGCGGGTATCACCCGCCGTACTTCGCGCACCCAGATGCGACGACGCCCTTCCAGGCGCCGCTCGGGCAGCAACTACCGCCGCCGCGCAAGCGATCCCGCGTGGGCGTGCTCGTCGGAACCGCCGCGGTGGCGATGGTTGCCGGTGCCGCATCGGCGGTGGCGGTGATCGATCACAGTGGCAAACCCGCACTTGATCCGCAGGCATCACAGCATATTGGAAAACCCACGCCGGCAACGGATTCCACACCGCCGCGGAATGCGGCGCCGACCGGGTCGGTCGAGCAGGTGTCGGCCAAGGTGTTGCCCAGCGTGGTGAAACTGCAGATCGAGACCGGGCAAGGTCGCGCCGAGGGCTCCGGCATCGTGCTGAGCGCCGACGGGCTGATCCTCACCAACAACCATGTTGTGGCCGAGGCCGCCGACAACGGGCAGGCGCAGGCGCCGTTGGGTGCCGACTCCGCGCCCGGTGAGCAGTTCCCGGGCCTCCCGCCTGGCTTGTTCCCCGGCGGTCAATGGCCGGGCGAGGGCCGGCAGGCTCCGTCTGACGGGCCGACCGCCCGGTCATCTCGCCAGACCAACGGCGACGCGGCCGCGACCGTGACCTTCTCCGACGGCCGCACCGTTCCGTTCACCGTTGTCGGCACCGATCCCGACGACGACCTGGCCGTGGTGCGCGCCGAAAATGTGTCCGGCCTGACCCCCATCACCATCGGTTCGTCGAAGGATCTGAGGGTGGGCCAGAACGTCGTCGCGATCGGTTCACCGTTGGGCCTGCAGGGGACGGTGACCACCGGCATCATCAGCGCGCTGGATCGCCCGGTGGCGACCGGTGACGAGCAGGGCGGCGGGCAATCCGTGATGAACGCCATCCAGACCGACGCCGCGATCAACCCGGGCAACTCCGGTGGCGCACTGGTGGACATGAACGGCGACCTCATCGGGGTCAACTCGGCGATCGCGTCGCTGGGCGGCGGACAGGGTTCGCAGGGCGGCGGTCAGAGCGGTTCGATCGGCCTGGGCTTCGCGATCCCGGTGGATCAAGCCAAACGCATTGCCGACGAACTGGTCTCGACCGGGACCGTCCAGCACGCATCGCTGGGCGTGCAGCTCGGCACCGGCACAGATGCGCACGGGGCGCCGGTGGCGGGTGTCGTCAACGGCGGCCCGGCTGCGGCGGCAGGTCTGCCCGAGGGCGCGGTGATCACCAAGCTCGACGGCAAGCCGATCGACGGACCCGAGGCCCTGGTCGCACAGGTGCGGTCCAAGGCGCCTGGGGACAACGTCACGCTGACCTACGACGACCCGTCCGGGGCATCGCGCACCGTGCAGGTGACGCTGGGGCAGCTGCAGTCCTGACAGCGCCGGCACCCCGCCACCCACGCAAGAGCCACGAACCCGACCGGGTTCGTGGCTCTTGGCCCATCACCATCTGCAAGGGTGACGTGCATGCCCGATCAGCAGGACACGCTCGGCGCCGAGTGGGAGAGTCATCGTCCGGCGGTCTTCGGGGTGGCCTACCGGCTGCTGGGCACGGTCGCCGATGCCGAGGACGTGGCCCAGGACGTATGGCTGCGGGCCGCCGCGGCAGACCTGGAGCAGATCGAGGATCTGCGGGCCTGGCTGGTCACGGTGGCAGCGCGACGGTCCTACGACATCCTCAAGAGTGCGCGCCTGCGCCGCGAGAGCTACGTCGGGCCATGGCTGCCGGAGCCGTTGCTGACAGGACCGGACGCGTCCGAGCCGGTCCTCGTCGACGAGTCCGTGAGCACCGCGATGCTGCTCGTCATGGAGGAGCTGAGCCCGCCGGAGCGGGTGGCATTCGTCCTTCACGACGTGTTCGGGATCGAGTTCGGCCGGATCGCCGACGTGCTGGACGTGTCCGCACCGGCCGCGAGGCAGCTTGCCTCGCGGGCGCGCCGGCGTGTTGCCAAGGCAAAGGAATCCGCGCCCCGGGCCTCGAAGGCCGAGCGCGAGCGGGTGCTGGTGGCGTTCCGCGCGGCGTACGAGTCCGGGGACATGGCCGGTTTGGTCGCACTTCTGCATCCGGGCGCCGTGTACGTGACCGACGGGGGTGGCGAGGTGTTCGCCGCACGCAAACTCATCCACGGCGGCGAGCGGGTCGCCGAGGTGATGGTGCGCGTCGGCCGCCAGTGGCGCGCGGACCGGATCGATTTCGTCGAGGTCGGCGGCGAGTTGGCGCTCGTTTTCCACCGGGAGGGTGGCGTCTACTCGGTCGACACGGTGCAGATCACCGACGGGCTGATCAGTGCGTATCGCAGGGTCATCAACCCGGACAAACTTTCTCACGTCTGAGTTGTCACACCCGCGGGTGCTGGCTCGTCTCCCTGATGAGAAACACGCGGTGGCCCGACCACGCGTTGCGATCGACACACCCTCAAAGGGAGAGGATTTGCTGTGCAAGCCATCACTGTTCGTGACCGGGACGCCGGCGTAGCGGGGCTGTCGCTCACCGAGGTGCCCTACCCGCACGCGGCCGAGAACGACGTCGTCGTACGGGTGCACGCGGCGAGCTTCACCCCGGGAGAGTTGGACTGGCCGGGTACGTGGACCGATCGCGCCGGGCGAGACCGGACGCCGAGCGTGCCCGGCCACGAGTTCTCGGGCGTTGTCGTGGGACTGGGGTACGGCACCACCGGGCTGACCGTCGGCCAGCGGGTGTTCGGCCTTGCCGACTGGACGCGTGACGGCACACTCGCCGAGTACACCGCTGTCGAAGCGCGCAACCTCGCACCGCTGCCTGCCGATGTCGATCACACGGTGGCCGCCGCGGTACCGATCTCGGGATTGACTGCCTGGCAAGGCCTGTTCGATCACGGTCAGCTCAGCACGGGCCAGACGGTGCTGATCCACGGCGTCGCGGGTGGCGTCGGGTCGATCGCCGTACAGCTTGCCCGTGAAGCCGGCGCGTGCATCATCGGCACCGGTCGCGCGGCCGATCGGCAGCGGGCGCTGGAACTCGGCGTCCACACCTTCCTCGACCTCGAGTCCGAGAAGCTCGAGGACGCCGGGGAAGTCGACGTGGTGTTCGACGTGATCGGAGGAGACATCCTGGCCCGTTCGGCGGGCCTCGTGCGCAGCGGCGGCACGCTCGTCACCATCGCCGAACCACCCCGAGTCCGGCCCGAGGAGGGGCGCGCGGTGTTCTTCGTCGTCGAACCGGACCGCACACGCCTCGCCGACCTGGCGTCGCGACTGCGCGACGGGCGCATCAAGCCGATCATCGGCGCGGTAGTGCCGCTCGCGGAAGCGCCTGCCGCATTTGCCCCCGGCAAGCGTGTCCCCGGCAAGACGATCGTCGTCGTGGCCGAAGGAGGCCGCTCGTGACCGGCCCACGGATTGCGGGTGGCATCCTCGCCGTCGCCGCGGTCGCGGTGCTCCCGGCCTGCGCCGCGCCACAGCAACCCGCTCCCACCCCGACGCCGGTGGCCACCACGGCATCGCAGGCACCAGCCGAAACCCTGACCCCGCTGATCGAGCAGGCGCTGCCGAATGTGCCAGGGAAGACGTTCACTTCGACGATCGTCGATTTCCCGCCCGGCGCACGCGCCGTGCCACACCGACACGGTGATGCGTTCGTGTACGCCTTCGTGCTAGAGGGCGACATGCGCAGCAAGGTCGACGACGCGCCGGACCGTATCTACCGCCAAGGCGAGAACTGGGTAGAGCAGCCGGGCGCCCACCACGTTCTGACCGAGAACGTCAGTCAGACCGAACCTGCCAGGCTCCTGGTGGTTTTCATCGCCAACACCGGCGACAACCTGAAAGTGGACGATCCGCACCCGTGAATCGGCCGGGGTCGCGGATGGCTCACTCAGATTGCCCCGGGCGTGCCGGGCGGGCTCAGGGAACCGTCGACGTTCGGCACCATCGCCGGGGCCGGGATCCCGCCTTCTGCCGCGTTGTCTCCCGGTATCCCGTCGTCTGCCGGCGTGTCGTAGATGCCGCCGAAGCAGGCCGGATTCCACCCCTCCGTCGCGCACGCCGGATCGTCGGGGCTGAGTGGATCGAGAGGCATCGGGATGCCTGGCAGCCCGGCGCCTACGAGCGTCACGGACGCCGGTACGGTCACGCCCACCACTGCTGACCCGGCAATCGCTGCGGCCACAGCTGTTCTGGTCAGCGCGCCGCGCACTTCGGAACCCATCACCCAGCTCATCCATCGCTCCTTCCAGCGGGGCCGCACGAGTCATGTGGCATTTGCCATCGTCGATCGGGTACCCAACATGGTCGCAGGTCGCCGGCCGATACGGGCAGAAACCGGAACTTCGCTGACGGAGACGCAATGTTGACGTCAGCGACAAAAACGGTGTGGAGAAAGTTCAGCGCACGGGGCGGCGGGGCGGCTGTCGATGCGAATCGTGGCGCATCGGTGGCGGCGCTGAGAACCATGCTGTCGCACCTCAATCCGCGGACAAAGTCGATTCAGCTGTCGGAAATGTCCCACGCCACGATCATGAGCCGGGGTAGTGTTTGCCTGCGTCCCTGCCGAGGTAGGCGCGCCGAAGGTGTTGTGCCCTTTGGTATGTGGGCGTTAGGTCGGTGCCGTGCGGCCCCCTGCGCACGCCGGCAACGCCGCGCTGGCGCGACGGCGGGACATTGCGTGGCGTCCGGCGCCGCAAGATAGCGTTGCGGTGTGCAGTCATGGCATGCAGAGCGGCTCAGTGACGAACAAGCCGCCCACGTTGCCCGCTGGCTTCCCGACGCTCGTCTGCGCCGAGACATGAGTTGGAATCTCGTCGACACGGCGGTCCTCGACGTTGACTCCGCCCACGGCAGGGTGGTGGTCAAGGCCGCGGGTCCGGGCAATCACCACATCGCCCGAGAGATTCATGCGTATCAGGGTTTTACCGACTGTCTGGCACACACGGGGCACGCCCCGCAGCTGCTTCACCACGACGTGACCGCGAATCTGCTCGTGACCCGGTATCTGGACGGATCGTTGGTCATGAGCGGCGATGCAGAGTCCGCTCCTGACACCTATCGACAGGCGGGCCAGCTTGCTCGGGTGTTTCACGATCAAGCCCACCGAATCGACCCCGAGTGGGATGCCGCTGCCGTCGCGAAATCACAGAGCTGGCTGGACAAGCCACACCGGATCGAGCGGCAAACCGTTGCCCGGCTGCGCACCATCCTGGCTGCGCATCGAGCGAGGCCGGTGGTGGTGGTGCCCACGCACGGTGACTGGCAACCCAGGAACTGGCTCATCGACGACGGCACGCTCAAGGTCATCGATTTCGGCCGCTTCGCGTGGCGGCCCGCGGTCAGCGATTTCTGCCGGCTCGCCGCGCAGCAATGGCGACAGGATCCCCGCCTGGAAGAGGCGTTCTTCGCCGGATACGGCGGCGATCCGCGGACGCCGCAACAGTGGCGCATGTTCGCGCTGCACGAAGCGATCGGTACTGCTGTCTGGGCCTACCAGGTCGGCGACGAGCAGTTCGAGGATCAAGGGCACCGCATGATCGCCGAGGCGTTGACGCTGTTCTGATCGAAGGTCTGGCGGCAACCGTCGCGTCGAGAGACGCGGGGAGGCCCGGGTCGGTGAACAGGCCGCCGAATCCAGCGGACTGGATGCGGCGCGCATGTTCACCGATTCGGGCCGGTGGCCGAATGCGTCCGAAGTCGCGTTCGTGCGCTCAGTAGTCCCACACGGCCGGTACACACCGGAAAGCGTTGCCGGCAACGGCTACCCGGCACACCGACGGGAACGGCAGGTGGGTGGCCACAAGAGACTCGCCGCGCGCCGCCAGCTCTCTCAAGAGACCGACGCGAACGCGGGCCGCCTCCTCGGGGTCGTGTTCGAATCCGTTCTGCCAGTCAGGGTTGTCGAACCCTGGCGCGAAGACGGCGTCTCCCGCGAACGTCAACTTGTCGCCGCGGGACTCCAGACGGACCACGCTGTGCCCGGGCGTGTGACCGCCGGTGCGCGACAGCAGCACGCCCGGCGCCACCTCGTACTCGTTCTCGAACGTCCGCAATTGGCCGCGGTATTCGTCCAGGAACTGCGTGGCGACGCGGCGGAGTACGTCCGGTATCGGTTGCGGCATGACGGTGCGGGAGAAATCGGGCGACGCCCAGAACTCGGCCTCCGCGGTCGCGGCGTGGACCCGCAGATCAGGCCGTAACCGCTCCTTGAGTCCCTCGGTGAGCAGCCCACCCACATGGTCCATGTGCATGTGGGTGAGCACCACGTCGGTCACCGATGCGAGATCGACCCCCGCGGCCTCCAATCGCTGGACCGTTTGTCCGGCTCGCGGAAAGTCAGGGAACTCCAGGCCGAGTCCCGCATCGACCAGGATGGTCCGGTCGCCGCTGCGCACCACCACGACGTTCAGCGGCCAGTCCACCACCTCGGGCGGCAGGAAGTTGTCGTCCAGCCAGCCGGCCAGTTTCGACGAGTCGACGTTGGTGGCCAACGTCGACGCGGTGATCGGTAACACGCCGTCGCTGATCACCAGCACGTCGATGTCACCGACCTGGACCGCGTAGCGCGACGGAACCAACTCGTCGACAGCCTGGCTGCCAAGGTGCGAAATGCTGTCCAAGCTCATGTGTTTTCCTCCTGAGGGCGTGAAGACATGGTGGAAACGACCTGTCGCTTGGTTGGAACGCCCTGCCGCGCCGGGAGTTATCCAGCGACCCGGTTCATGCTGTCGCCTTGGGTACCGACCGCTTGCTCGGGCCGTGGGCCGCCTTTCAGCCACACCGCGGAGCCCGGCTTTGCGGCCTCTCGGCGCAACGCCCAGAGCGTGCCCTTGCACACCGCTTCCTTGACCGAGGCGACCACGCGGCCGCGGAACTGGACATTCACCGCCGTGTCGTCCTTGCGGGCGAACTGCAGGATGCCCGATTTCCGGCCCAGGCTGATGCACGCTCCGCTGAACGCCTGGTCGATGACCGCAGGCGTGGTGCCGGCCACCCGGCTCAGGATGGTGTTGGCCGCCTGCGCGCCCAGCGGAGAGGCGGATTGGCAGCTCATGCGCAGCGGTACGCCCGACGGTGACGCGCAGTCACCGGCCGCGACGATGCGAGGATCGTCCACACTCGTCAGGGTCTCATCGGTGAGCAGCCGCCCGATCTCGTCGGTGTGCAGTCCGCTCGCGGTCGCAAGGTCGGGCACGCCGAACCCGGCGGTCCAGATGGTCGCGGCACTGGGCCGTACCGCGCCGTCCGCGAACACCACCGCATGCGGCCGCACCTCCGAGACGACGTCGGTCTCGAGCACCGTGACGCCCAGTTTGCGCAGCGCCTTGGCGACCGAACGTCGTCCGGGTTCGGACAGGTACGGCCCAAGCCGGCCGCCGCACACCAGAGTGACGTTGTGGCCCTGCTCGGCAAGCTCGGTGGCGGCCTCGATGCCGGTCAACCCGGCGCCGACGACGGTGAGCGGCGCATCCGGATGCAGATCCTCGATCACGCCGCGCAGGCGTTGAGCCTGCTCGAATTCGGCCAGCGGATAGGCGTGTTCGGCTGCGCCCGGTACCGACGCGGGTACCTGGCCGGTGCTGCCGACCGCGTAGATGACGTAGTCGTACTCGAGCGCCGGCCGATTCGCGAGTTCGACGGTGCGATTGGTGACGTCGATGCGGGTTGCGGTGTCGACGACGAGTTTGATGTCCTCACCCAGGAGCGGACCGTAATCTGCGGTGGCCTCGTGGGTACCGGCGACGAGCTGGTGCAGCCGGATCCGCTCGACGAACCTCGGCCGCGGGTTGACCAGCGTGATGTCGATGTCGCCCCGCATGCGCAGGTGGTTGGCCGCAAGCGTTCCGGAGTAGCCACCGCCGATGACGACGACCTTGGTTGTGTGCTGTGTTGCGTTGTGAGCAGTCATGCCCCCAAGACACCGCCGGTCGCCCAGATGTGACAGCACGTGCCGCAGATCACTGTGACGGAGCGTCGATGCGTCGTGCGCAGTGAACCGTGACGCGCGGCGGTTCGTGACCTCGAGTTGTGAGTGGCTTTCAGATCCGGTCCGTGTCGAGCCTCGCGCAGCTCGAGCCCCTGCTCGACCGATACGTGCGGATGGTCGTGGAGCGCATGGCGGCAGACAACGGTGTCGATTTCGGTGACCCGGAGCAGGCGGTGCTTCATCACAACCGATTGTTTCGGGAGGAGTCGGTGCGGTTCCTGGTTCCGCCGGGGCGGCTCTTGGCCGCCTACGCCGGTGGCGAACCGGTCGGAGTCGCAGGCATTAAACGGGCCGGACCCCGGACCGGCGAAATCAAACGCATGTACGTAGCGCCCAGCGCTCGTGGCCTCGGCATCGGTCGTGCCCTCCTCGATCGCTTGCTTGACGTCGCGCGGTTCGAACGATTTGACGTCGTGAGGCTGGAAACAGCCTCATTCATGACCGCGGCGCTGCGCCTTTATCGTTCCGCCGGATTCCGCGACGCTCCGCAGTTCGCCGACTCAGAGACTGCGACCAGCGGGATGAAGGGAATCGTGTTTTTGCAGCTGACACTGAATCGCGAATAGTTATCGCTCATTACTCTGGCCGTTGTCGATCTGCTCGCGGAGAATATCGCCGTGGCCCGCGTGCCTGGCGAACTCTTCGATCATCGAGAGCAGGGTCCATCGCATGCTGACCGTGCCCTCGCGCGGATTCTCCTTGGTGTCATCGAGGTCGAATCGGGAGGCAATCTCGCGCGATCGCCCACTGGCGCGCTCGAACTCGGCGATGACGCCTGCGAGCGACTCGTCGTCACCCACGGCGAAGGTACCCTCGTCGCGGCGCGAGTACCCGTCACATTCGGACTCGTCGAGTCCTGCCCAGAACCGCTGGAACCAAATCCGTTCCGCGGCAGCGGCATGCTTGATCAACGAGATCGGTGTCGTGAGCGAAGCGACGAGCCGTCGGCGGGCATCCAAGTCGGACAAGCCGCGTACGGTCTGGATCAGCGCTGCACGGTTCCGATCGAGCATGTTCTCGACGATCTCGCGTTCGGTTCCGTTGGTAATTCGTGTGGTACTCAAGATCTTTCACTCCATTCTGGGGTGTGGCTGGGTCCGTGTCGGCCGCATCGCGCGAGCATGCCACGCCGCGACGTCGATCAAACCTGGAGAGCGTCCGGTGTCAGAGAACAACCGGGATGGGAGATGTGCCCGCGCGAATCGCAGATCGAGCGTGGGCTACCCAGGATCAGTATGCCGAAGATGGTGATTGCAGGCCATACGTCGATGGCGCCGTGCGCGGAGAAAACAGTTGGACGGTGTTCTGTCCGCATTGGTAGCGTGCCCACAACCGTGACAGCACGTGAGGAGGTGAGACCCATGAACGCAGTAACCAGGTGGGTGCTCCCACTCGTGTTCACGGTTCGGTGGTTGACGTAGGTGTCGCCGGGAGCGCCTGAGCAACGGCAATCCCGAAAGGCAGCACCATGCAATTCACCTCAGAGAGATCATCACACGGCGTCGTAGAACGTACCTTCACCCTCGGTGACATCACCGGTGTGCTCTGGTCGCCGGACTCCGGTCCAGATGGCGCGCCCCTGATCCTGGCCGGCCACCCCGGCGGTCTGGACAAGAAAGCCCCCGCACACGTGGCCCGGGCCCGTTCCTCGGTGACCACTGACGGTTTCCACGTCGCCTCCATCGACGCGCCAGGACACGGCGGTCGACCACGAAGCGCGCACGACGACCGCCTCATCGCCGAGTTTCGTCGGGCCCGGGACGAGGGGAGTCCGGCGTTCGGCCGAATCCTCGCCGACTACTGCCAGTCGGTGGCCGAACGCGCTGTTCCCGAATGGCGGGCGACCATCGACGCCCTGCAAGGCCTTCCCGAGATAGGCCGTCATGCCCCGATCGGCTACTCCGGTATGTCGCTGGCCAGTGCGATCGGGATACCGCTCGCTGCGGTCGAACCTCGGATCACCGCCGCGGTCTTCGGGTGGGTGTCCGCACACGACGCGCTGCGCGAGGCGGCGAAACGGGTAACCATCCCGATCGAGTTCCTGCTTCCATTGGACGACAAGGAAATACCGCGCGAATTCGGTTTCGAGTTGTTCGAAACCTTCGCTTCGCGGCACAAGGTGCTGCTGGCCTTCCCCGGCGGGCATCGTCAGGTGCCGACAGATGGACGGATCGACACTCGCTTCTTCCCAAGGAATCTCGGGTAGGCCGGCACGAGTGAACGGGTATCGGCGACCGGCGCCGGCCGGTCGCCGATACCGCGTCGACCTATTGGGCGGTCTGGCGTTGCAACGTGAGGTCTTGGCCGGCCGAGGGCGTGGTGGACCTTCGAAAAATCCGGTTCTTCAGTGCCGCGGCTCGCTTTTCGACGGCGAACCAACTCAAGGCGGCCACAGGCATGACAGCTGTGGTGGCAATGGCAAAGAACGCGAAAGGATTCAACGGTGCGAGACCACAGGTTGCCAGCAACTGTTGGATCGGGAATGCGTAAATGTAGACACCGTAGGAAAAATCGTTGCGCAGCCGCGCTTTGCGGATGAGCGCACCCGAGACGATGATGACGTAAGCCAGCGGCAATGCCCCGATGGCTCGGTAGTTCTGGGTGAATCCGGACGCCGCGACTATGGCGGCGCAGAGCGCGACCAGCGACCACCGTGCCGGAATCTTGTCCTGATACTGGTAAAACATTGCACCGGCGAGGAACACGACGCTGAACCGGGCCAGCATCTGCGGCCAGCTGTGCAGTGGCGGCGTGTACGAGACGTAGGCGCACCAGCAGATGGCCAGGACGAACAGGGTCGGAATTGTCCAGCGCCGCTTCAACAAGCCGACGATCCCCAGCACCGAAACCATGACATCGCACAACAGCACGAAGAAAAGAGTCCAGATCGATCCGTTCCAGACGCCGGGATACGGCACACCCGTGGGCGTTCCGTCGATCCCGATGTAGGCGACGTTGAGCAGGGCATTGTTGGCGAAATACCCGAGCTCTGCGGCCAGCGTGACCGAGGTGTGCTGAATTTTCGCGGCGATCGGTGCGATGATGAACGCAATTGCCAGCAGGCATACCCACAGACCTGGGAAGATCCGCAAGAGTCGAGATGCCCAGTACTCCTTGAGGTGTGGACGGCGGATCCATGCGGCGGTGATGAGAAATCCTGAAATGACGAAGAATCCGTCGGCGAACATGTCGCTGAGCAACCGGGCAACCGGCGCGTAGCGGATCTCGTGGCCCGTCAGCGGCCAGGAATGCCAGAAGACCACCCCGGTCGCGAGAACGAGTCGCCACAGGGTGAGAGCATTGTAGTGACGGTCGAATACGTGGCCAAGCTTCATAATCCCCCCGGGCAGATCAGGTGCTCTGCTTAAGAACATAGGGCACCGCCCCGGCCGTTGCCTGTCCCGTGCTCAGTTGCCTGCGCGCGATACCAGCAGGCGCACGGTGTGTCGGCACGTGAAAGGCGTTGGCGTGCATGCCCGTATGCCGGAAGTGTCGCAAATTCTCTGTGCTGTCGAGCCGACGACGAAGCCTAGTCTTGCCGCAAATCAGGCTTGTTGCCCGCAACCCCTCGGCGATGCGCGTTGGGGTGCGGGTCCGCCGACGTCGACGAACCCGTATGCACCAGAGCAGCGAAAGATCCAGGTCTGAGATCGTGGTGAGCCAAATCGCTGACGAGGGGGCATCCCGTCGTCAGCGCGCGGTCTCCGCATACCGGGCAAGCTGGGCGGCCACCGTGCCCCAGCCGTCGGCGAAGCCCATCTCGGCGTGCCGGTCGCGGGCGGCGGGATCGCCGTGGCGCGCGATGATCCGGTATGCGGTGCCCTCCGGGTGATCACGCATCGTGACCTCGGCCGTCATCGAAATGGGAGCGGGGTCGGCCGGACGCCACGCGCTGTCCACGGCGTTGGTGAACACCAACCGTTCGAACTCCTCCACCAGCAGGAAGCACGCATCGAGATGAGGGACGAACGCGACGCCGTCGTCGCTCATCCGGGTCACGAATGCACCTCCCGCACGGACCTCCAAACGCTCGACGCGACACACCGTGGGCGCCGGTATCCACCACTGCGCCAGGCTCGCGGGGTCGGTCCAGGCATCCCATACGGACTTGCGGGGTGCGCGGATGATCCGTTCGATGCTGAGGTCGAGATCAGGGTTCATGGCGCGGTGCCCTCCTTGGGATTGGTGACGAAATGTTCCAACCGGTCGGTGCGGCCCTCCCAGACGCGCCGCTGCTGCGTGAGCCAGTCGTCGACGACGGCGAGCCGGTCCGGGTTGAGATTGCAGGTGCGTACACGGCCGACTTTCGCCGTGCGGATCAGCCCAGTGGATTCCAGCATCCGCACGTGCTTCATGAACGAGGGCAGTGTCATCGTGGCCTCGCGGGCCAGGTCGCCGACACTCGCCGGTCCTCGACCGAGCTGGTGAATCACGGCCCGCCTGGTGGGGTCTGCCAGAGCAAGAAAGACCCCATCGAGCGTGGCTGAATACTGAGCCATGAGGCTAAGTGTCTACCATTGCAATGCTTAGCGCAAGAGCTAAGTATTGTGGTTTGGTGCGACGTCGGGGACACGCAACGGCACCATCCGGCACCGTGACGAGGCCACGCATATCCTGGTTGATAGGCCACGAAACCGGCCCAACGGCGGCTGCGGCGTATCCGAAGCGGCCGCCGGTGACGAACGACGCCGCACTGTGCGACGCCCGGACACCCGGGAGGCAGCGATGTTCGAAGAAGGACAGCTCTACGCGCCGGTGACGCGCACGGGAGACGACGTCACCGTTCATCTGGCGGCTGACCACCCGGGCGCGGTGGATCCGGCATACCGTGCTCGCCGCAACGCGCTGGCCGCGCTCGCCATGGACTGGCGGCCTGGCACGCCACCGCCGATTGCGACCTATACCGACGCGGAGCAGGAAGTGTGGCGCATCGCCTGCGCTGAGCTCCACAACCTCCACCAACGCCGAGCCTGCGCCACGTACCTGGAGGGCCGAGAGCGACTTCGGCTTCCAGAGGACCACATCCCGCAGCTGGTCGAGGTCAACGAGATGCTCGGGCCGCTCACCGGGTTTCAGTACGTGCCCGCGGCTGGGTTGGTGCCCCTGCGGGAGTTCTACGGATCGCTCGCGGACGGAGTGTTCCATTCGACCCAGTACATCCGGCACCACTCGGTGCCGCTCTACACGCCAGAACCCGACTTGATCCACGAGGTGGTCGGCCACGGCAACTGCCTGGCCCACGATCGTTTCGCGACGCTGTACCGGCTGGCCGGGCAGGCGGCCCGACGAGTGCAAACCCTCGAGGCGCTGGAGTTTGTGTCGAAGGTGTTCTGGTTCTCCCTGGAATTCGGTGTCGTACGTGAACACGGCGAAGTGCGCACGTACGGCGCGGGATTGCTTTCGTCGTACGGGGAGATCCAGCAGATCGAAGCCGCCGACCTGCGCCCACTCGATGTCGGACGGATGGGCGTGCAGACGTACGACATCACGCACTACCAGCCGGTGCTCTTCTGTGCCGACGGGTTCGACGAGGTCGAAGACGTGATCGGCGCGTTCTTCGCCGAAGTCGACGACCACATGGTGGAGCGTCTGTTGCACGACGCCTCCGCGCCCACCTGACCGCGGCGGTCGCTGCTGGTGACCGAAAGGTGAGCCGATACGCTATTCTTTGTCGATTGACAAAGAATGGAGGCGGTCATGCGCGCTGCGGTGATCGAAGAGCTCGCTCGGCCATTGGTCGTTCGAGATGTGCCCGACCCGAGTTGCCCCGCCGACGGGGCGATTGTGCGCGTGATGGCCAACGGCATCTGCCGTACGGACTGGGCGCTGTGGTCGGGAAATTTCTGGGCAGGCGGCCCGCGCGTCACAACGCCGTTCGTTCTGGGGCACGAATTCGCCGGTGTCGTCGAAGAAGTCGGCTCTGAGGTCCGGTGGTGGCATGCGGGCGACAGGGTGACGTTTCCGATGAATCCAGGGGATGGCGACTGTGCGACGTGCCGCGCGGGGCATCAGCACGTATGCGAACACGGCGCCACGTTGGTGCCGGGCGTTTCCTACTGGGGCGCCTTCGCCGAATACGTGGTTGTCCGCTTCGCGGACGCGAACATGGTGGCATTGCCCGAGTCGTTGGGCTTTGTCGCGGCGGCCAGTCTCGGGTGCCGCTACATCGCGGCGTTTCACGGCATTGTCGACCAGGCGCGGGTACGTCCCGGTGAATGGGTTGCGGTCTACGGCGCCGGGGGAGGCATGGGCTTGTCCGCAGTCCAGGTCGCGGCAGCCGCCGGCGCCAACGTGATCGCAGTGGACATTTCCGATGACAAACTTGCCGCGGCACGCCGGCTCGGAGCCGTTCACACCACCACGGCAGCGGCGCCCGAAGCCGCCGCCGAGATCGTCGAGCTCACCGGTGGCGGCGCCCACGTGTCGGTGGATGCGATCGGACTGGCTCATACCTGCCAAGCGTCGGTGCGCTCGTTGCGGACCCGCGGTCGTCACCTGCAGCTGGGCCACACCGTTGCAGCGGACGGCGGTCAGATCGCGGTTCCGATCGATCTCATGCTGATCAAGGAATTGGAGTTCCTGAGTGCATTCGGCATGGCGGGGCACCAATTCGGCCCGATGCTCGCGATGATCGAAGCCGGCCGGCTCAACCCGGACGAGGTCGTCTCCCATACCGTCGGCCTCGATGAGGTCAGCTCGGTGCTCGGTTCGATGGAGTCGTTCGGCACCGCCGGTGTCGTGGTGATCGACCGATTCTAAGGTGAGTTGATGACCGGCAGGCCAAGGGAATTCGACCGAGGTGAAGTGCTCGAAAAGATCCAGCAGGTGTTCTGGGAGCACGGGTACGAGAGCACCTCCATGAGCGATCTGGTGTCGGCGACCGGGCTGGCCTCTGCCCGGCTGTACGCGGCCTACGGCTCGAAGGAGGCGTTGTTCCGGGAGGCGATCGAGCGGTACGAACAGCAAGAGGGAGGATTCGCTGACCGCGCGCTCGCCGAAGAACCGACGGCTCGCCGCGCGATCGAACGAATACTGCGCGAAGCGGTCGACGTGTACACGCAACGCGGTGCCCGCGGCTGCATGGTGGTCAGCTCCGCCACCAATTGCTCACCGGCCAACGACGCGGTCCGACAATGGCTTGCCGAGCACCGGCGCAAGCGCACCGACTCACTGGTCGAACGTCTCCGCATCGCGGTCGCGGCGGGCGAACTTCGCGAGGGGACCGATGCGCAGGCCCTGGGCGACACTTATGCCGTCATGCTGCACGGCATATCGGTTCAGGCGCGAGACGGTGTTCCCCGTGAGCGTTTACTGGCACTGATCGAGCCTGCGATGACACTCCTGGCGTAGCGGGTTGAACTGCGCACTGTCAACCGCCGGTGAGTTGCTCCAGCCGCGAATCAGCCTGCGCCAGAGTGGTTTCAGCATTCTCCAACGTGCTCTTCGCTGCTTTTTCCGATCGCTGCGCGGCGTCGAGCTCAGTCGCGGCAGCCTCGACGTCGCGCTCGGCGGCGGCGAGCGTCTCGAGCAGTTTCTCGTAGCGCCGTCGTGCGGTCGTCACCTTGCCCCGGCATTCGGTCACTGTCGCGCGCGCGTCGTCGTGCGCGGTGCGTGCGGCAGCCACGTGGGATGCGGCGGCGTCGCGGTTGCGTCGGGCCTCCTCGATCGCGGCGACGTCCGGTGGTGGCTGTTTGCCTTTCGGCGACGACGGGGAACGCCGCGACGCCGACCCGGTATCGGACCGGCTATGCGTCACCACCGCGGACGACGCTCCGAAATCGCCGAAACCTGACCACTCCTCGGGTTTCGACAGCCGGCCCAAGCGTGCGGCGACCTCGGGGTCTGCGATGGCCGCCTGCAGTGTGCCTGTGACGTCGTCGCGCACGGCCGCCGTCGGATCCGCCAATCCCGCGGCCGCGAACCCTGCGCGGGCCAGTTCCTGCACCAGCCGCCGCTGGACCACGGACAGCTCACGGATCCGTTGCCCGTCCATGGTTGCGTGTGCGGTACTCAGGGCGTCGTGCAGCTCCGCCAACCGCGGGCGCACTGTCGAGTCGGTCAGGGCCAGCCGGTTCACGACCCATGCCGCCGTCGTCGGTCGCCGAGCTCCGGCGATCACCTTGGCCGCCTCGGCGTCGCCGCGCTTGCGTGCAGCCGCCGCGAGTTCATTGCGGCGCGAGGTGAACTCGTCAGGCTGCATGCCGTAGAGCGAGTCGAGGTCGTCTTCGACGGTCATGGGCGCGACCTGCGAGCACGGGAAGCCACCTTCTGATGTTCGCAGATGTCCGCGTGCGGCGAGGGCAGCGTTGGTTTGCGCGTCTTCGTCAGGGCGTAAGGACGATCCGCCCAAATACCTCGCCGATGTCCATCTGGCGGTGGGCTTCAGCGGCTTTCTCGAGAGGCAGGACTTGGTGCACGACGGCACGCAGGTCGCCGTGTATCGCCGCACGAAATTGCTTCGTACGAATCGAAGCGGTGAGAGCGGCCGGGATTGCGTCGAGGCTGAACGTCGCGAATGAGCGGGACCGTTGGAACGCACTCACGTCCACCAGCCGCATGCCGAAATCCGCCGGCGGCATGCCGGCCACAATGCCGGCAAGGACCAGCCGCCCGTTCGGAGCGAGTCGGTCGAGGAACTCCGGCAGCGCCGGCCCACCCGCGATGTCGATGATCACGTCGAATGACGTCGGCGCAGCGGCGTCGCCGCCTCCGGCGCGGTCTAGTACATGTGTCGCTCCGAGAGCGCGGAGTCGACTTCCGCGCTCCGGCGACGACGTCGTCACCGCGACTGCGCTCGCCCCTCCACGAACCGCAAGCTGCACAGTCGCGATGCCGATGCTGCCCGCCGCACCGCGCACGAGCAGCGACTCACCAGGGGAGAAGTGAGCATGGGCCAGTGCGAAATGCGCGACGGTAGCCGAACCGCCCAGCGTCACTGCGTCATTCGCCGACAAACCGGCCGGCAGCTCGGTGACCTTGTCGATCTGCGCGACCGCCTGCTCGGCGTAGCCGCCTCCGGTTCCGGTGAACGCCCATACCCGCCGACCCACCCACGATTGGTCTTCACCTGCGCCGACCGCGGTCACAGTGCCTGCGATCTCGCTGCCCGGGATCAGTCCCTCGGAAAAACCCAAGCCCGGGACAGCGCCTCGGCGAATCACGGCATCCACCCCGCCCACTCCGATCGCTTCTGTCTCGATGAGCACCTGCCCCGGCGCGGGAGTTGGAGACGCTGTGTCGATCACGGCCATGCCGCTCGGGTCGCCGAATTCCTGGATGATCACTGCGCGCACTGTCGCCTCCGTCGAGCTCGCCGTTCGCTGCGGTACCGTTGCGACGGTAATGGACGCCTGCGTCCACTTCCGTGAAGTGAGAACCATGAGCGATCAACTGCCTCACATGCTCCGCTCCGACGCGCGGGACAACCGCGACCGTCTTCTCAAGGTCGCGCGAGAGCTCTTCTCAGAACGGGGAATGAACGTCACCATGCGCGAGGTCGCGCGCCACGCGAACGTAGGCGCCGCAACCCTGTACCGACGATTCCCGACGAAGCAGATGTTGGTCGATGCCGCTTTCGCGGACGAAATGCGCGAGTGTCACCGCATCGTGGACGACGGTTGCGCGGATCCCGACCCGTGGCGAGGGTTCTGTTCGGTGATCGACCGGATCAGTGTCCTCAACAGCCGC
This sequence comes from Mycolicibacterium mageritense, assembly GCF_010727475.1. Lineage (NCBI taxonomy): Bacteria > Bacillati > Actinomycetota > Actinomycetes > Mycobacteriales > Mycobacteriaceae > Mycobacterium > Mycolicibacterium mageritense. The sequence continues at coordinate 6,610,437 of NZ_AP022567.1, read as the reverse complement.
AACCAGGGCTTCGTGGACGCGTTCATGTCCGCGAATCCTCAGCTGCATGCGTTGGCCGTCCACCGCGCATCGCTGCTGCGGTCGCTGGCACAGCTCGCCGATCGGGCCAAGGCGGCCGGCGAGCTGCGTCACGACTTCGTCATCGACGATCTCGTGCTCGTCCTGTTGGCCGGACGCGGACTGTCCTCGACGCCGCCTTCGGTCCGAGAGGCGGCAGCCCGCCGGTTCGCTGCCCTTGCCATCGATGCGTTTCGGCAGTCCGGTGCGAACAGCAGATTGCCACGCTCCCCGGGATCGTTGCCGTTCGGAGTGCCCGGTCGCGTCGCGGACCGCTGAGTTTCGGTGGAGCCCAAAGGCTCAGTTCAGCCGCTCGGTGAGGTGCACTTCGACGTCGTCACCGTCGTTCTTGCCGATGGCCTTGCGGATGGCAGCAGCAACTGGGAGCTTGTGGGTGCCGTCGCCCAGGGCCATGAACGCCCCGGTGAACGGCTGACCGTCGACAGTGCCCGCGACCTTGACCAGACCGCGCGTGCCGAAGATCTGTGCCGAGTCGGGCAGTTGGACGCAAGTCCAGGTGTCTCCTGGACGCGCCTTGCCGAGACGAGCGGTGAACGTGATGTCCAGGGCCTGTGGGGTTGCCATGATCGTGGTGCTCCTTGCTGTCGCGGGGGCGGTCTGATCAGCGCTCTCACCGTGATCATCCTGCTCAATTGGACTGCGCTGCAGACAGAAACTCATCGCCTTCGATCCACGGGCCACGGGTGTACGTCGTGATTTTCACGGTCGCGTGATCTCGGCGGGCGACACCGTCTCGACGAATGCACGGGCCGCGGCCGCGAGTTGGCTGTCCGCGGTGGCCAGCGCGTCGGCTTGTAGCTGGGTCAGCGCGATGTACTCGGCCCGGTAGGTGTCGGGCCAGTTGAGCTTGGCGGCAATTCGCCATGCGTGGTCCTGCATTGACCGGTCCCCGAGAAGCCGGATCCGTAGCCCACGAATATCGTCGAGAATTTTCCGACCGGTGCGTTCATCGATCTCGCCGCGGTGCACAGATTCATACACCAGGGCGAGCGCCTGCGAGCGCAGCAGCGTCGGCGCCGCCAGACTGTGCTGTGGCGGAAGGGTTGTCCCGCTGACCGCGAGATTGATGGCCACCTGTGCATCGACGACAAATGTTGTCATGCCAGAACCTTCGCATGGTCCGGTCTGGATCTGGACAACGAGGATGAAGCGCACGACCGCTCGGGGCGGGTGGAAGTAAGGTCTGCTGCATGGACCTCGAGCCGGTCGAGCAGCGGATCCTGGGCAGCCTCCTGGAGAAGCAGGTCACCGTTCCCGCGTCATACCCGCTGACTCTCTCCAGTCTCCGCACCGCCTGCAATCAGACCAGCAGCCGCGAGCCGGTGATGGAACTCGACGAGCGGACCGTGGAATCGACGGCCCGCGCGCTCAAGGACCGTGGGTTGTTACGCATCGTGTGGGCCGACACCGGACGGCGCACCCTGAAGTATCACCAGACACTTTCGGAGAGCCTCGATCTGGCAGATGACGAGCGCGCGGTTCTCACCGTGCTGCTGCTGCGCGGGGCGCAGGCGCCGGGGGAGCTGCGCACCCGGACCGAGCGGCTCTTCCCGTTCACCGACCGCGCCGCGGTGGAGGCGTGCCTGGAACGGATGGCCGCGCGAGACCAACCGCTGGTGCGGCGGCTCGAACGACGGCCAGGCCAGCAGGACCACCGATGGGTGCACCGGCTGGGTCCGGTCGAGACGGGGGAGATGCCCGCGCGACCCGCGGTCGACCGCGAGGCACCCATCGAGGACTCGCCCGAGGCCCGCGATGACCGGGTACGGGCAACATACGCCGCCGTGGCGCCCACCTATGCGCGTGAGTTGACCGACGAACTCGATGGACTGCCGTTTGAGCGCTGGCTGCTCGACCGCGTGGCGGAGACTGCCGGCGAGCTTCCGGTGATGGATGCGGGCTGCGGTCCGGGCCACGTGACCGCGTACCTGGCCGCCGCCGGCGCTGCCGCGCAGGGACTCGACCTCAGTCCGGAGATGATTGTCGAGGCGCAGCAGCGCTATCCCGACGTCAGCTACCAGGTGGGTGATCTGCGTCGGTTGATGCGGCCGGCGGCTGCTGTCGGCTGGGGCGCTGTGCTCGGGTGGTATTCGCTCATCCACTTGGCGGCGTCCGAACTGCCCAGTGCCATTGCAGCCCTGGCTCGGCCACTCGCATCCGGCGGTCTACTGGTCCTTGCTCTGCACGCGGGGGACGACGTGCGCCGAGTGACCAGTTGGTTCGAGCTTGAGGTGCCGCCGCTGGATGTCGTGCTGCATGACGTGGCGGTCGTCGTTGCGGCGGTACAAGCCGCTGGGCTCACCGCCGTCGAGTGGTATCTCCGCGGGCCGCACGAGTGGCGCGACGAGACCACGCAGCGGCTGTATGTCCTGGCCCGTCGGGACTGATTGCCGGCCTCTCGTCGAGGAGTTGCACCAGTTGGTGCCCCTGTTCGGTCAGGCGGTAGGTGACGCTGCGTCCGACTCTCGTTCCGGCGACTGTTCCCGCATCGCGCAATACGGCGAGATGCTTGCTCACGGTGCCCAGGGACTGGCCGAGAATGTGTGCCAATTGGGTGCTGGTGGCGGGGATTTGAAGTTGGCGTGCGATGCGGGCGCGGCCCGGCCCGAGCAGGGTGGACAGGGCGTCGGTGCCGCCGTCGGCGCCGGCGGTCGGCGCGGCGTGGGGACCGTAGGCGGAATAGACGAGGGCGTAACGCGGCGGTTGTTCACACGTCCACCAACCGCCGGTTGTCGTGCGGGGAACAAAGATGAGCCCGTCATCGATGAGGCGGTCGGGCCAGTGCAGATTGCTGAATCGAATGGCGTTGTCGCCCACCCAGACTGAGCGTTGTTTCATCGTCTCGACGGTGTGCCTCCAGCCGTAAGCCGCGAGAAGCCCGGCCCGGTACATGATGTCGCGCTCGAGAACGCCGCGTCGTCGCGGCCAGTCCGGTTCGACGAACTGCTGCCAGCCCTGCTGGAACAGCTCCGCGGTGCGAGCCGCAAGGTTGGGCGTGTCGAGCCAGTCGAGGCGGTGGGTTTTCCAGCTCGCCGCCGCGGCCGCACGGACCCCGGCGCGGATTTGCTCATCGCTGAACGTTGTCATCGTCGCGAGTTCGTCGCTCAAGCGGGTGTTCATGCCGTGCTCCGGCGGCAGAGCGATCATGTCGGGGAATCGTTTGGTACTGGCGATCAGCGGCAACAGTGCGGCCGCGATCGGGTTGGCGCCTAGCCAGCGACGGTAGGCAGGCTGATGTTCAGCGTGCCAGCGGGCCACGGCGGGATCAGTGCATCGGCGTTGCAACGTGATCATGACGCCCACAGTTTCGGCCAGCGGTGAGATGGCGAAACGGCAGTGGGCCAGCGCATTGGGACTGAGCTTGAGAAGCGTCATATGCTTGCGCCTTTTGTCGTAAGGATGGCAACTGTACCGTTGCGCTCGCCATGCTGTCCGGCTATGCGACTGTCGGCGCTGCGAAGCGCGGTCCACACGCCGTTCGGCTGCTTCGTCTTGGGCAGGGCGGTCTCGCTCGCGGGGAGCGCGATGACGCCTGTCGCACTGAGCCTGGCGGTGCTGCAGGCGTCGCATCGACTCGGCGACCTCGGAGTGGTGTTGGCCGCTCAGGTCACGGCGCATCTGGGTTTGTTGCTGGTGGGCGGGGTGCTGGGCGATCGCTGGTCGCGGCGTGCCCTCTTGATCGGGACGAATCTTGGGGCCGGACTGACCCAAGGCGCCGTCGCCGCCGTCTTGCTCACCGGCCACTACCAACTCGCACTCGTGGCCGGCCTGCAATTCGTCAACGGTGCATTGGAGGCGTTGGCTTCACCTGCGCTGCGCGGCATCGTGCCTGATCTGGTGGAGTCCGCCCGACTGCCACGCGCCAACGCAGCACTGGCAACTGTAAAGAACCTCACGAAGGTTCTCGGGCCGGCCGTTTCCGGTGTGCTCGTCGCGGCAGGCGGTGGTGGCATCGCCGTCGCCGTCGACGCCATCAGCTTCCTGGCTGCCGCGGCGATCTTCGCGAGACTTCGACTGGCCCCGACGCCGCCGGCCAGCCCCCGCAGGAGCGGCATGCTCATTGAGATATGCGAGGGATGGCGCACATTCCGATCGACACGTTGGCTGTGGGCGACCACTGCGTCATTCGCGGTCATCAACCTGGTGGGCACGGGAACATGGCAAATCCTGGGCCCAGAGCTGGCCACCGCGCCGGTGTGGGGCATGGCGTTGAGTGTGCGCGCCATCGGCGCCCTGTTGATGGGTGTGCTGCTGTACCGCATTGCCCCACAACGGTTTCTGTGTGCCGGCCAGATTCTGGCCGCCTTGGGCGCGTTCGGGCTTCTTGGCTTGGGTGGCGGTCTTTCGGCGCCCTGGTTTCTGCTCTGCGCGTTCGTCTCCGGGCTGGGATTCGCTGCTCCTTCGATCGCCTGGGACAGCTGTGTTCATCAGCACGTCCCCCGACAGGAGCTCTCCCGCATCTCGGCATACAACGATCTGCTGTCCTACACCTGTGTCCCCGTCGGACAGTTACTCGTCGGACCGACCGCGGCATGGTTGGGGCCGGCCACCGTCGCTCTGTACGCGGGAATCGGATTTGTGGCCGCAGCACTCACGCCGCTCGGCAGTCGCTCGGTCCGTGAACTCGCCCTGCAACCCACGGGGTGAAACTCGAGTTGCGCGTGCCATCCCGGGACGAGCCAGACGCGGACCGAATACGCATTGAAATCAGTGCACCGGAAGCGATCGTTGCCTGCTTCCTCGGGAGGAAAGCCGCCGGAATAATCGGTCGGCTCCCCACTCCGCCATCGGGGTGACGGTCACCAGCCCGAGGACGTATCAGGTCGTTGTCGAGCCGACAACGGCTTGAGTGGAGTGGAACTCGATGACGAACGTGCGCTGAGCGACTGCCACGATGGAAGCATCCAGGCTGGCCATTACCGAGATGAGTAGGCAGACGCCGCCGATCTGCAACAGTCTGGCGTCCTGATGTTGAGCCTGAGGTCGTTCTGCGACGTGCTCTCCGCTCAGTGTGGCGAGGCGGTCAGTCCGCTAAAGATGCGTGCAAGCGCGCTGGCGTAGGCCCTCGGGTGAGTCATATAGCCGACGTGGTCACTGGGCAACTCCACCATGTTTGTGCGAAGGCGATTGGCCAATGCGACCGCGCACCGGTTGGGCCAGGTTCCTCGTGAGCCGCGGCCACCGGCTGGGATGATTCCGGTGGATGCTGCTTGTAGCTTCGCTGAGTTCAGCTTGTAGTGAGTCACTGCGGGGAGATCGTGTGTGAGGAAGAAGTTCAGGTTGGCAGCAGCCGGTCCGGTCCGCTGTGGTGGTTCGACCCCTGGTTCCAAGTCGTCGTAGGTCGCGCCGATATCTGCCACGAGGAGCCCGAGGGCGGCAATCGGCCCCGTGGTGCGATTGGTTATCTCCATCTCTTGTAGCGTCGCTTCGGCGTGGGTTCTGTCGAGGGGTGCCAGCAGTGGCGGGTGCGGCGGTTCGTGGGCGACCAGGGTATGAACCTGGGCGGGGTGGGAGGCGGTCAGGTCGAGCCCGATCAGCGCTCCGATGCTGTTGCCGAACACGAATGCAGGTTCGGTCGTCAGTGCGGTGAGAAGGCGGCTGGCGTCCTCACTGTGTGTCTCCACGCGAAGTGTCGTCGGTGGAACGTCAATCTTGCTCCGTGACAGTCCCCGTCGGTCGTAGGTGACAACTGTGTACTGGTCGGCAAGGTGGTTGGCCAGCGCGTCCATGGTGTGGGCGTCGCCATGTCCGCCGGTGAGCATCAGCAGCACGGGGCCAGCGCCGCGAACTTCGTAGTGCAACTGGGCACCGGGCACGGCCAGGCTGGCGTACTTCTTGTCGGCCATCGGCTTTCCTCCGCGATATTTGTCGGGCTTGTTCACATGTTGCGAAACCGATTGGGGTCGCATCGTTGGAGACTTCGTAGTTCATCGATTGGTCAACCACCCCGCGGTGTCATAGGTGGGCTTACCCGCGGTAGTCCGCGTGCGGACCGGCGACAGACCGAATGATCGCCAGTCGGACCCTTCGTCGATGGGGTTCCAGGTTTGTCGTCACGCGATGAGAATCACTCAGGCGCATGCCCTCCTCGGCGGAAGCGCCTGGGAGATGAACGCGGTCCTCTAGGCGCTGGGGTGGCCGACTCGGCAGCACACGAGAAGGTCGGAAGGTCAACGGCCTGTTGTGAACTCGGGTTGATCGAGTACCCGTAGCCAGCTGCCGTCGGGCTGGCGGCGAACCACCTGGGCGCGGGCGCCGACTTGATCCTTGGGTGGGGTCGAGGTCAGTGCGAGGTCACCGGAGATCAGCGTCGGCAGAGGCTCTTCCGGTTCGAAGTGTGGCCGGTTGCCAAGTACCTTCTGCCATAGGGCTTGAATCGCCGCTCTGCCGACGGTCTGGCGACCCGGTGGGTAGGCGATCACCGCGTCTTTCTCGTAGAGCAGCGCGATTCCTTCGGCGTCGCCAGCATTGGCGCGCTCGACGAACAGGCGGGTCAGATCCTCGGGGCGCAGTGCCTTCTCGCGGGTGGTCACCATAGTCCTTTCGCCTCCAATTCTGTTTGATGAATCCACCCTGCACCGGACAGATATAGAAGTCCAACAGATTGTTCTTCTGATAACTAGAATCACTGGTTATGGAATTGCGTCAGTTGGAGTACTTCGTAGCGGTGGCCGAGGAGGCCAACTTCACCCGGGCGGCGCAGCGCGTCCACATCAGCCAATCGGGCATCAGCGCGCAGATCCGACAGCTCGAACACGAACTCGGTCATCCACTGTTCGACCGATCGACGCGGACCGCGAAGTTGACGGCGGCCGGAGCGGCAGCACTCACACCTGCCCGTGCCGCGCTAGCGGCAGCGGCAAGCGTGCAGGAGGCGGTGGACGACGTCGTGGGTCTATTGCGCGGGCGACTCCGCATCGGCATGGTGGTCGGCTGCACCATCACACCGTTGTTCATCGCCATCGAGAAGTTCCACAGCGATCATCCAGGCGTGGAAATATCTGTCCAAGAGGGCAATTCGGAGCAAATGATCGACGCAGTCGGTTCAGGTGATCTTGACATGGCCCTAGTTGGTGCGGCCGGCGAGCCGCCCGACTGGCTCGGCGCAATGACTATTGCCAGCGAGAACTTGGTTGCCCTGGTGCCGTTGGGGCATCGGCTGGCCAAGAGGCGGCGGATCGCGATCGATCAGCTAGACGGCGAGCCGATCGTGTCAATGCCGGCCGGCACCGGGATCCGTGCCACCTTGGACATTGGTTGCGCCGCTGCGGGATTCATCCCTCATATCACGGTCGAGGCGACTGCGGCAGATACCGTGGCGGACCTCGTCGAACGCGGGCTCGGGATCGGAGTGCTCAGCGCGTCGATGACCGCTGCCCACCGAGACCACTTGTCCGCCGTACCACTGACCGGGATAGCGTTGCCAGCGTTGTTGGCTGTGGTGTGGTCGCCGTCGCCGAGCCCCGCGCTGCGGGTGTTCATACCCCAAGTGCGCGAGGCATTCGAGCGTGGTGCAGCTTCATCGTCGCCATGATTCCGTGGAGCCTTCCTGCCCACAACGTGGCCTGCAGGACTCTCATACATCCTGGATCAACCAACCGGGGTCAGGGCAGAGAGCAAAATCTCGCGACGGTTTCAGTTCAGCAAAGGTACCGCAGCTTGTGTGCTGCGGGGAGCCGGCATCGCCTGGCTGGTCTTAGTGTGGTCTGCTGTGGCCGGACTGGAAGCAGGTGTGAAGCGCTGGAACGCTACGCTTCGGGTAACAGTGGTGGCCTTGGCGATTGCCATGTCCTGCCTCGGGATCGCCCCGGTAGCTCAGGCGGCTGCGGCCGCGGCGAGGTTGTCGGTGTCATCGACGTGGCAAACGGGGTTCATCGCCCACTTCACCATCGTCAACGCAAGCACGGTGCCGATGACGGATTGGCGGCTCGAATTCGACTTGCCTGCGGGTGAATCCATTTCGCACACGTGGAGCAGCAACTTTGCGCAGTACGGCACGCACTATGTGCTCACTCCGGCGAATTGGAATCGCATCATCGCGCCGGGGGGTACCGCCACAGGCGGTTTGAGGGGCGTGCTGAGCGGCACCTACTCGCCACCGTCGAATTGCGTGCTCAACGGGCTGTATCGCTGCACCTGAAGGTGTGCGGGTCAACGCGGGGTCGGTGCGACAGCCCGCGCCAATTCTGTAATTCGGTTATAGTCCGGCCGGACGAGGGATTCAGCCGCAACTGACCGACACCACAGGAAGGCGCGAGACGAAACCCATGAGGACGACCACATACCGCCACACGGCAGTCGTCGGCCTGGCCGCCGTCGCGCTCATCACCGTGGGCTGCAGCAACGGCACGAGTGTCGACGCGTCAGCGCCGCCTCAGGTCGAGTTGATCGCCACCTCCACGACCGAAAGCCCGGCGCCCGCCGAAGTGAAGCTGATCGGGGAGAGGGACGTCGAGGTGACGCTGACCGGCCCGATCGCTGCCAAGTACTCGTCGGCAACCGAGAAACAACGGAACGCTCTCGGCAAGCCACTGACCGGTGACCGCAACGCGGGGGCACGGGAGAGCGGCCTGTTGTTTCAGCAGTTCCAGGGCGGCGTGATCACCGCCAAGAACGGCGAGGCGGGCACGCCTGCATACATCACCTGGGGCAAGATCCGGGAGGCGTGGAACATCCCACGGGATCCGGACGGCACGCCTGCGGTCTCCGGCGAAAACGGCTCAGTGGGTCCGCTCGGCGCACCCACCAGCGACGAGACCGCCGATGGCGATCTGCTCGTGGAGACGTTCGAACACGGCCAGATCTCGTACAACACGAAGTCCGGTCAGGTCGAAGTGACTGTCAACGGCAAGGTCGTGCCGTCCGGGTTGTAGGCGCTGCCGGTTGGCCGACCGAGCGCACTGATCGACAGGGCGCTATGCGTCTGAGTAGTCCGCGGTGATCCAACGGTCAGGTCGTACCGTGAACAACACGCTGGCAACGTCGCTCATGCTCGCGACAAACGCGCGGCCGCCTTCTTCGCCCAGGTATCGGATGGCGATGTCATGCTTGATCTCCAGCGGCGCGGGGTTGGTGACGTCAACGACGGTGCCCTCCACGACGACGTACTGATAGGGCGGTTCCTCGCGCTGAACGACGAGTGTCACCTTGCCGGCTTGCTGGATCAGCCGTGCCTTCCGGGAGGCGGCTCCCGTGTTGATCAGGATGTCGCCACCGGGGACGTAGCCGTACCAGATCGGCACACTCGCGGGCGGGCGCCCGTCCTCCGCGTCGACCGAGAGCACGCCGATGTGTTTGTCTGCGAGGAATTTCTGTCGTTCCGTTTCGCTGAATGGTGTCACGCTCGGCCCAACAAGCCGGCACCGCCAAGCTATTCCGCGAACCAGATGAACAGATCTCTTTCGGAACGACAGCGTACGGCGGTGCCGCTCGGACCAGTCACGCCGCGAAGTGTCGGAACCTAGGCGCAATCGCGGCCAGACACCGCCAGCTCCCGCTGGCGTCGCATCCACACGTTCCGGCCGGCGACAGGGCGGTAGCGTCGGGCTCCCCACGGTGACTTCGGGTGTTGCGTGGCGAGCATTGCGGCGAAGCGTGCCATGCCGAGCAGAGCTCGAAGGCTGCGCATGTTGTCGTGCCGGGACTCGGCGACGACTTTGGCGACGATTGTGGGTGCGACTCTCGCAAATTGGCGCGCGGTCAAGATGCGCAGGGGCGCAACGCCTTTGTTAAAGACCAGCGCGAACCGCTGGGCGGCGTTCGCATCGCGTGCGCCGATGCCGAACAGGGTGTCAGCGAGTGCAGTCGGTAGGTACGGTTCGCCGAGGAAGCAGTTGGCCAGATACATCTGCCAGGCGTCCTGGTCCCGCCACCGCCACCACGACGGGTTTCGGTATCCAACGTCCCCTGTGCGAGCCCGCGTTCGATATGGTCGGAGAGCCGTTCGGCTTGCCGGAAGGCGTCGGACTGACCTTGACCCAGTGAATAGTCCTTGAAGTTTCCGGCGTCCCCGACAAGCACCCAGCCAGGCCCTGCAGAGGTCCGAAAGTAGTTGTGCCACTTCTGCATTACACGTATGGGGCCGACCCGCGTGGCACCTCTTACGGCCTCGGCGAGGGCTGGGAACCGGGCCAGTTCGGTCTCGAAATTCGTGTAGCGGTCGGCGAGAAACTCCGAGCGCTGATCCATGGGCACGTTGACCGATGCCAGGAAGCAGCCGTCGAGAGGCAAGCCAAGGTACGCGGAACTTCCGAGGCCCGGACCCTGATTCACCGTCCCGAAGTAGAAGCCGACAGCGGGGTCAACGCCTTCGTAGAAGGCCCATGTGGGTAGGCGGCCGGCGGGATGAGTGCAGTATTCGGCGGCGCCGACCGATGTGGCCACCGTCGAATTTCTCCCGTCGGCGCCGACGACCAGGCGGGCCCGAATCTCCCCGTCGCGGGTGGCGACGCCGACCGCCCGGCCGTTCTCGGTGATCACGTGCTCGACCAGGCATCCGGTGCGCACGTCGGCGCCGGCGTCGACAGCACTGTCGATGAGGATCTTGTCCATCGTCAGTCGGCGCATGCCCAGTGACTGACCGTATTCGGCCGGGTCGAGGGCTACCCGGAAAACGCAGTTCGTGCTGGTGATAGTCGCGTTCTCGATGGTGTACGGGCCGGCGGCCAGCACATTGTCGAGCACGCCTATGCGGCGAAGCACATCGATCCCGTTGGACTGGAACGCGCTGGTCGACGGTGTCTCGCTGGGAAATTGCGCCTTGTCGACGACACAGACTGACAGCCCCCTCTGCGCGAGCATCACCGCGAGCGGGGCGCCGGCACACCGCGCACCCACAATCACCACGTCGAACACTGTCACCCCGGTTCCTTCCCTGACACCTAGGGCAACGAGCCTACGGCTTTTGACGGAAAAACGGTACCGCTGGTACTGCATACTTTGGCGGCTCAGAAGTCGATGACGACCTTCCCATGCGGTGGGCGAGCCTTACCGCTCCTGCTCCGTATCAGTAGATGCTGCCTTCTCCGGCAATCTCGTGTGGCGTGAAGAGGTAGCTCTACCTTTTCATTCCAGGATCGCCCGCGCCGCGCGCTCAGCGATCAGCATGACCGGTGCGTTGGTGTTCCCGGACGTGATCGTCGGCATCGCGGAAGCATCAACCACGCGAAGGCCCGCGACGCGATACACGCGACAGTCGGTGTCGAGGACGGTGCCGGCTGAATTCGGGATGCCGTGTGCATCAAAGGATCCCATCGCACAGGTGCCCACGGGGTGGAAGATCGTCGTACCCAGTTCGCCGGCGGCCTGCTGCAGATCTTCGTCACTCTCCAGTTCGGGGCCGGGAAGCACTTCTTGCGGGTGGTAGCGGGCCAGAGCCGGCGCTGCCATGATCTGCCGGGTCATCCGGAGGCCGGTCACAGCGGCCCGACGATCGGCGTCGGTCGACAGATAGTTGCAGAGAATCTTCGGGTTGGTCAGCGGATCTGGGTCGGCGATGCGTACATGGCCACGCGAACTGGGTCGCAGATTGCAGACCGAGGGAGTGATCGCTCCGAAGCGGTGCAGAGGTTCGCCGAATTTGGGCAACGACAATGGCTGCACGTGCCATTCCAAATCGGGACTCGTCAGTTCCGGATCGCTCTTGGCAAATGCACCCAGCGTGGAGGGCGGCATGGTCATGGGCCCGGAACGCAACAGCAGATACTGAAGTCCCATGCCCCCACGGGTAATCCAGTTCCGGTACAGCGTGTTCACGGTCGGAGCACCCTTGATCCGGTAGACCGTTCGAAGCTGCAGATGGTCCTGGAGGTTTTCACCTACTCCTGGCAGATCGACGGCCACCGGTATGTGGTGTTGAGCAAGCAGTTCGGCCGGACCGAGCCCCGAGACCTGCATCAGATGTGGCGAGCCGATCGCTCCGGCGCTCAGGATCACCTCCCGACGGGCTCGGACGTCGACTATCTGACCATCTTTGAGCAGCCGAACGCCCGTGGCGCGGCGCTGCGCTGTGGTCCAGGCACCGCGACGCTGGTGGTCGTGGACCTGGTCGTCCATCAGCACCTGCAGGGCCTGGGCGTGGGTGTAGACGGTGAGATTGGGTCGATGGGCGACGGGATGCAGGAACGAGTCGGCCATCGACCAGCGACGGCCACGCCGTTGGTTGACGTGAAAGTAGGCGCTGCCGGCGTTGTCTCCCCGGTTGAACTCGTCGATCGGGGCGATGCCCACCTGGGCAGCGGCGGCCTGCCAGGCGTCCAAGATCTTCCAGCGCACCCTCGGCCGCTCGACGCGGATCTCACCACCCGAGCCGTGCCAGTCGTCGGCTCCGCCGAAGTAGTGCTCCAACTGTTTGTAGATCGCCAGCGTCTCGCCTGGACGGTCCGGGCCACCCCACAGCCAGCGTTCGTCACCCGTGGCCTGCGCCCACAAGGCGTAATCGCTTGCCTGCCCGCGCATGTGAATCATGGCATTGATCGACGAGCAGCCGCCGATCACGCGGCCCCGCGCGTAGATGATGCTGCGGCCCATCAGCCCCGGGTCCGGCTCGGTCGTGAAACACCAGTCGGTACGGGGGTTGGCAATGGTGTACAGGTAGCCCACCGGCACCTTGATCCAGAACCAGTTGTCCTTGCCGCCGGCTTCGATCAAGAGCACCCGGTGGTCGGGGTTGGCGCTGAGCCGATTGGCCAGCAGGCAGCCCGCACTGCCGGCTCCCACGATGATGAAGTCGAATTCGACGACGGTGCTCATGTCCGGCACTGTTCCTCCGTCGCATGGGATGTGTCCTCGTGTGCGGTGACCGTATCAGCGCCTCACGAGTGCGGGGCCGAGCGCGCGGGTATTGCGCGACCAGTGGCAGGCGATCGTTGGGCGGCAAGGTAATACGCGGTGGATGCGGTGTAGTCAGTCTTGATCTTCGTCGCGTTCTTCCTCGCGACGGCGCGCGGCTTCGATCACCTCGGGCGGGACGGGACGCTGCAACCAGGCTCGTATCCGTAACAGCCCGCCGGCGATGGTGCCGACGGCGAGCACCGCAACGAGGATCCAGAGCGCTGTGGACATACCGCAATTGTCCGCCTGCGACCGGCGTGTTCGGGCGGATTCGTGACAGGACGTCCCTACAGGGCTCGGCAGGTTCTGAGGTAGCTCAGGAACGATGCCTGTAGGCCCGTCACGTGTGTCTCGTGCAGGATTTCGCTGGTGACGGCTCGGCTGCGGGAGGTGAGGCGATGAAGAATGGTCGCCGTATTCATCGCGAGGTTTCGGTAGATGGCGAGGTCTCCGAGAAGCTCTCGGTCGTTGAAGGTCACGTGCAGCTTGGTGGCAGGCTGGCTATCGCCCATCGCCTGGAGCTGGGCGAAGACCTGGCTGTCTGTAGCGACGACGCCGGGGCTTCCCGCTCCGACGCTCTCGAAGAGGCTGGTGCCGTTCAGCCAGGCATAGAGACTGAAAAGTCCGCCGTAGGAGTAGCCGAAAAGGCCGTGACCGCCTGTGGCGGTGCCATATTCGCGCTCGATCCGCGGGTGCAGTTCGGTGGTGAGGAACTTCAGGAAGAGGTCGGCGTGGGTGTCGCGTAATTCGGCAAGGTACGCATCGGCTTCCTCGCGTGTCCTGACGCCGGCTTGCAATCCGAGCTCCACGGCATCGATGAGCTCCTTGGCGATGGGCTCGCCGGGCGGCACGAAGTCTCTGTTGCGCAATCGGTCCCAGTGTTGCGCATCCTCACCCGCGTAACCAACGCTGACTTGGATGTAGGGCTGGATCCGTTGCATGGGATCCATCTGGGTGACGATGAGGGGAGCCGTCATGCCCACAGCCCAGTTCCCGTCCAGCACATACACGACAGGCGCCTGCGTCGTGGTGCGGTCGTAGCCCGGTGGTGTGGTAACCCAGAGACCGTAGTCATGCCCGCCGCTGGAACGCATTTCGAAATAGTCGGTGTCGGCGAGACAACCTTGCCACATGGGGCTCATCAAGGGCCTTTCACAACTCGGCCGGGCTCGCGGTGCGGCGCCCTCAGCAGAGTTTATCCATTGGATAATTCTTATCCAATGGATAAACTGTAGACGTGGTCTTGTCAACCGCGGAACGCAGAGGCGACGCACGCGGCCGTCTCCTGGCTCGCCTTGTCGATGCCTTCGAGGGCTCCCTTCCCTCACCGGAGATGTCGCTGCGGGAGGTCGCCACCCGGGCCGAGACCAGCCATGCCCTGCTGCGGTACCACTTCGGGTCGCTCTCAGGCGTCTTGGCGGCCATGCTCACGGTGCAGCGGTCTCGGGACAACGAGGCGCTTTTGAAGACCGCCCAGCAGGGAACCTTTGACGATCTCGTCGTGGCGATCTGGCGCGTCTACACCCGCCCGGAGCAGCTGTCGCGTGTTCGCGGCTTCTTTCACGTCGTCGGACTCGCTGCATACAGCCCGGGGGAGTTTCGTGAGTTCATCGACTCGCTGGATGACCTGACCGCGATGCTGGCATCGCTCGCGCAACGCGAAGGGCACGACACCGATGAAGCGCTGAGCATGGCCACCGTCGCGGTCGCGGCGATTCGCGGCCTGCTCTTGCAAAAACTTCTGACCCCAGCGGTGCAATCGCAGGACGCAGTCGACCTGATCCTGCGCATGAGCAAGCGCTGACGCACATTCGGGGCTTTGGGGCGTTGGCGCGGTCTGTCGCCACTCGAGCCCCCCGAAACCATTCCGAATCAGCATTTTCAGCAAAGGCTTTCCGGGTGTCGCCGACCGCCACACAGAACGAGAATGCGACCGTTGTCCGGCCACCCGACAGATGGATTAGGAGGACCGGCAAACAGTATTGGTGTCCGACGCAGGTGGACGTCTACTCATCTCATGAAAGCGTAATTGTTACTGGCAAAATTTCGTACAAGTGAGTGCGTGAGCCGTGCCTGTGGGGTCTGCGATGCCGTGCGCACCAAGGCCTTTGTAGTTCGTCGCGGCGCCATCATTTCCGAGGTGAAATGGGAGGCAGTCCGACATGGCGGTGCTTATGCTTAGAGCACAGTCGATCAGCTAACCGGCGACGGGAAGTGTGAACGGCCGGGTACTGAGGTTACCGACTAACGGGTTTCGGCAACGCAAGGAGTTTGACATGGCGGCCCGGGGGCTCAAGGCGCTCAAGAAAATCATGCAGACAACATTTGATCCGAAGCTGGTGATTCCGGATGAAGTGAAGGTGACAGAACTGACCGGCGATGACAGTTTGGCCAGGAAAGATCTTTGTCAGCATCCGATTCCTCCTGGCTCCCTGATATGGAAGTATTGGGGGCGTCTCGACGTTGCATTTTTCGGTAGCCCGGTCATGGGCCCCATTGCGGGGGCGTGGCCACAGATGGGTCAAGCGACCTCAGGTTCTGTCCTTTTCACCGGTGACAGTTCCTTCGGCGCCCGCGCCAAAATATATAAGGAGCGGACGCGGAGATCCCGAGAGTACATTTATGGCGCGGTCTACGACGCGCCGGAAGAGGCGAAGAAATACGGACTGAAGATTCGGAATATGCACAAGCCTGTCAAAGGCGCTCTGCATGACGGTACGTATAATGCTTTGAATGCGGAAACTTTCTATTTTGCGCATGTGACGTTCTTCCATTATCTGCTGATAGTGATCATCGAGCAGTTGTACTTCGAGGGATCCATGCCAAGGGCGGTGAAGCAGCAGATATTCGAGGAGTCCAAGGAGTGGTACAGCCTACTGGGCGTGGACGATCGCTCGCAGCCCGATACGTACGAGGATTTCGAGCGGTATCTGGACAACATCGAACGTAATCGTTTGGTGAAATCTCAGGTAACGCAGGTCATGCTGGAACAATTTATGGAGCCCCGGCTGGCGCCGCGGTGGTGGCCCACAGTCATGAAGAAGCTGGTATGGCCATGGTGGGCAGCGCGGCGGCAAGTCGTCGTCAATAGCTATCCGCCCCACGTGCGGGAGCTGTTCGGTTTGGAGTGGACTCCCGAGGACGAGGAGATTTCTCGTCGCTTTATGCACATGTATCGGCGGTTCTATGCGATCGTCGAGCGTCTGCTCCCGCTGAGGTTTTTATACCTGCCGATCGCGGTGAGCGGATTTGAGCGGGAGGGGGTCGACCCACGCAAAATCACCCTGGAGTCCGCACAGCAAGCACTCCGGGAAAGTCGTGCCCGCCGCGCTGCGCGCGAGAGTGCGCCAACAGATGAGGCGAACGAGGTGCCGGCTTCCGGCTGAAAGGGTCAGGCCGAGAGAGCTTTTCAGGATAGTGGTAGGTCCATCTTGACGTCGCTACGGACGATTCTCCAAGCGGTGTCGCGCAGTTCAAGGTCTAACTCGAAATATCCGGACTCGACGGGCCGGACCGGCGGCTCAGGGAGGGTTCGTACTTCGTAGACGATGAATTGGGCACTGATGTGCGCCATTTCCCCGTCGACAGTCACGATGTGATCCGTGGTCACGTGGTGGCTGAACCCGCCGGGCGGATGGGGTTTGATTATGGTCGCGACGGCATACTCGATGTCCTCGGTGTGGAACTCTGGTGCGGCTTCGATATATCCGCCGTCTTCCGTCCTGCTCCACATCTGGATCACTGCTCCCGGTGCGAATAGTGCGGCTTGTGCGGTACCGTCGCGGCTGTCGCTGGCGCGAACGTAGCGTGCGAGGATCTCTTCGATCTGTCGTTCTACACTCTTCATCTTCTCCATCCATCTGTGATTGCTTGGTGCTGTTGGGGTTTCGGGCCGGCACGGTCAGTTGGCTCGTCGGCACGGCAGTGTGAAGTCAACGCCGAACCAGTGCCTCATGGCGTGTTCCAAGCCGTCCTGATCATCGGGTCGCTCGGTCGTGTCCGCCCATGCGACGTAACCGTCCGGCCGGACGAGTATCCGATCAGCCGCCACCGGCTCGATCGGGTGGCCGACGACGAGGGTCAGGCTTTCGGTGAGCTCCCGGCAAGGGCGAGTTCGCAGGCGAGCATGAGGTCGTTAGGGCCCGCCCCTGCGATCAGAACGTCGATCATCAAGAACCTTCATACCGAATCGGTGCGGGAGGGCCCGCGCTGAACTGATCGAGCACTTTTGTGTTGTGACGATCGACAAATCGCGGATCGTGGCCGCGGCCAGTGACACCTAGATGTCGATGACGACCTTGCCGTGCACATGCCGGCTGGCTTGAAGCTCGACCGCGGCGCGGATCTGCTCCATCGGAAAACTCGCCGCAATCGGTACTCGAAGTCTGCCTGCGGCGACGAGACCGGCGATCTGTTCGATAGCTCCAGGCGCAGCGTTCGCGCCGTTGGCCGGGATAACGCCATCGACCTGGGCTGCGATGGTGGTGATCCGCTCGTCCGACACGCCGAGTTCTCGTGCGGCCTGGACTGTTTCCGTCCCGTACAGGTCGATCGCGGCGGTGACGCCGGTGGGAGCCAGAGTGCGGACCCGCTCGACCAACCCGTCGCCGTACGCGACCGGCTCGGCCCCGAGGGACCGAAGGGCGTCGCCTGACGAGGGTGACCCGGTCCCGATTACCCGTGCGCCCGCGATGCGAGCGAGCTGGACGGCAAAAACACCGACTCCTCCTCCCGCGCCGCCGATGAGCAGCGTGTCGCCCGGACCGGGGTCGACCGCGGCGAGCGCCGCGGCGGCCGTGGACCCGGCGATGGCGAGAGTGGCGGCAGTACGGTCATCGACGCCGTCGGGGGTGTGGTGGGCGGCGCCGCCCGCGGCGATGGTTCCCGCAGTGTCGATGACTATGTAGTCGGCCACCGCGCGGCTCAGGGCGCCGCCGAACACCCGGTCGCCCACCGCAAATTTGGTCGCACCGTCACCGACCTGGTCGACGATCCCGGCGTAGTCGGTGCCGAACCCGCACGGGAGGCTCAAGCCGAATCGGGCGGCGGTGTCCGCGTCGGAGGTCATGAACCAGTCCATCGGGTTCAGTCCGGCGGCCCTGACCCGCACACGAATCTGTCCCGTACGGGCCTGCGGCGGAGGTATTCGGGTGACATCCAGGACTTCCGGCCCGCCGAATGACTCGAGGACCACTGCTCGGCCGGTAGTCGCGGAAATGTCCACGCGCTGTTCCTCGGTACTCAACTGATTTTCCTTCACAGAAATGGACTATGCTCCGTTTCGTCAGTCACCGTACCACAAACGGAGCGTGATCCGCTTTGGATGACTCGAGCGATCGTCGGCCACGGGCGGACGCTTCGCGCAACCGCGAGCAACTCCTCGAAGTGGCGACGCGGGTGTTTGCCTCCGCCGACACCGAGCCGTCGATGCGCGCCATCGCGCGTGAAGCCGGGGTGGGGATCGCCACCCTCTACCGGCACTTTCCGAACCGCGAGTCCTTGGTCGATGCGGTGTACCGCGATCAAGTCACGCGACTGACCACGGGTGCTCGCGAGCTGCTTGACCAGCTTCCGCCGGCAGCGGCGCTACGCCGCTGGATGGATATGTTCGGTGACTGGATTGCGACCAAGAACGGCATGCTCGACACCTTGGTCGCGATGGTCGAATCCGGCGAGATCGCTCACGCCCAGACGCGTTCCGAGTTGCTCGCGGCGATCGACGACATCCTCGACGCCGGTCGGCGAACAGGTGAGCTGCGCGAGGATGTCAGCGCCGAGGACATCGCCGCCGGACTCATCGGGGTTTTCACTGTGGCAAAGCCACCGGAGCATGATGCACGGGCAAGTCGCCTGCTGAATGTCCTGATGGACGGCCTGCGCGCCAGACGCTGAAGCGCCGCCCTGGGTGGACGTCGAAGCGGGCCGGTGCAAGATACGGACCATTTCGGCTGTCAGGTCGATGACTTCGCTTCTGCGACTGAATGTGTGTGCTCGATCCTCAGGATTCGAGATACTCTGATCCGTCGCCGTTGCGAGTGAAACTTCAGCCGTAATCGACGGCCAGAGTCACAGTGTAACCGCCAAAGGCGGTGAGACCCAAAGCGAACTGGCCGCCGTCATCACAGCGAGGGCACGGGGTCTCGGATTCTCAGCCGGTGTGCTGGAACTCGACGATGTCCGTGCACGCGTCCGCGCACCGACAGACTCAACTGCTTTTTCGTCGCGCAGAATTGGCTCACCCGTTGTCCCGCCAGGTGAGCACCTCCTTGAGCGACGCGAGGTCGTAACCGTTGTCCGCGGTGAGTTCGGTCTGGAACAGCGTGACGCCTGCTTCACGGAAGGCATCGGCGCTTTCGGCGTTCTCCCACAGCGTCGAGCGTTCGATATCGGCGCCGTTGCGGCCGAACGTTGCTGCCAGCTCGTCGACGCGGTCACTGGACCTGCGGAACGCGTCGAGATCTTGGAACGCGTGCCAGATGTCGGCATGCCGGGCAACGGCGGGCAGCGAGCGCTTGGGCCCCGTCCCGCCGATGAGGATCGGGATCTGGCGCACGGGCGGCGGAATCAATGCCGAAAGCCGGTTCTCGATGCGGATCAGGCTTTCGTCGAACAGATCGAATCGGGAGCCGAAGGTTCCGAAGTCGTAACCGTAGGTGGTGTAGTCCTTTTCGTACCACCCCGCACCGAGGCCCAGGATGAGCCGACCGCCGCTGATGTGGTCGACGGTGCGCGCCATGTCAGCGAGCAGGTCCGCGTTGCGGTAGCCGACGCCGGTGACAAGGAGCCCGATCTCGGCGTGAGAAGTGATCTCGCCCCACGACGCAAGCGCGGTCCAGCCCTCAAAGTTGGCGACATCGGGCTGCTCGTCTGACAGGACGGGCTTGCCGTCGATGATGGCCTCCATCGCCGGGCGGTGGAAGTGGTCGTAGCCGAAGATTACGTCGACGCCGAGGTCGTCGGCGGCCAGTACCGCGTCACGCCACGTGCGGTAGTCGGGCGCACCGCCGGGCTGGACCTGCACGGCGACGCGGACGGGACGGGTCATGGATGCTCCTAGGTCGGGGAAAGAGCCAACTCTCGAGCCAAGTGCACCCGGTGCGGGATTTATTCCGGGGTGGCGGGTCCGATGTGGGGAGACCGCCGTCAATCCGACGAGCGGGCCTGACTCGGGTAGCGTGGGGCACGACCTCGAGGAGCCTCGCCATAATCTCGCACCCCATCACCATCGAGCTGTTCCGCGGACTCGCAGAGCTCGAAGACACTGGCCGCGGCCAACTTCCGCACCGCCTACCGCGTACCGCACGTGCGCAATGCGACGACCCGCAACTGTTGAGCGCTGAAGCGCAGCCCTCGGGTGTGCGCGTAGCGGTGCGCACGGCCGCGACCGCGATCGAGCTCGATCTGTTGCGGACACGGGTTGTGTTGACCGGCGTGCCGCCGCGTGCTGACGGTGCCGTGGACCTACTGGTCGACGGTCGGCGGGTTCAGCATGCGACGGTGTACGGCGGCGATCTGGTGCGCATCAACCCGGCAACGGGTGCAACAGAGATGGAGCAAGGCGAGGTGGCGACCCTTCGCTTCGACGGGCTTGCGCCGCAGGACAAGACGGTCGAACTCTGGCTCCCGCATTACGAGCGAGTCGAGCTGATGGCATTGCGCACGGATGCACCCATCGCAGCCGCTGCGTCGGAACGACCCATCTGGGTGCACCAGGGCAGCTCGATCAGCCAAGGCTCGAACGCGGCCACCCCCAGCACCACGTGGCCCGCGTTGGCGGCCGCCCATGCGAACCTCGACCTGGTGAACCTGGGCTTTTCGGGTAGTGCCATGCTGGATCCGTTCGTCGCCAGGGCGATTCGTGACCACCCCGCCGACCTGATCAGCGTGAAGATCGGTATCAACCTGGTGAACTCGGATCTGATGCGCCAACGCGCGTTCGGACCCGCTGTGCACGGGTTCCTCGACACCATCCGCGACGGGCATCCGACGACGCCGATCGTGGTCATCGGCCCACTGCACTGTCCGATTCACGAAACCACGCCAGGGCCGGGAAGTTTCGATGGGGAAGCGCTAGCGGCGGGCACGATTCGTTTCATCGCGCTGGGCGACCCTGCCGACGCGGAGGTTCCGAACGCGGGGTTACGGCGGCTCACGCTCAAGGGCATCCGCGCACAGCTCACTGAGATCATGGCACGGCGTCAGACCGACGATCCATCCCTGTCCTACGTCGACGGTCTCGACCTGTACGGACCTGGTGACGAGGCGGCATATCCGCTGCCCGACAATCTGCACCCCGACGCCGCCACCCATCGCCTCATCGCAGAACGATTCGTCGCATTGGCGTTGGGGTAGCGGTGTCCTCGGGAATGTCGCTGTGGGGCTGGTCCATATCCCCAGCCGAGCAGCGACGCAAACGGCGGGCAGAACCTTCCGCCCAGATCGACCCGGCGAGGCAGCCGAAGGGCACTCCGGCTGCGACGTGACCCACCGGATGAAAGCGGTGTATTCGACTGGTAGCCGCCAAATTCGCTTCTGCCGAATTCTCCCTAAGCTGGCATCCCGAATGCGGGATCAGCCGAGATGCGGCAGGAAACAGACTCTGATTGTCGGCTGGGTTGACTCAGCCGACATTGGGACGATTATTCGCTGCCGCAAGATGAGCGCACCGCCCTGTGCCTGGCGGTCGCCGAGTGGTACCAAGGGAGAGATGGATCTGACAGAGCGTTACGAGTGGCAAGGGCGTCAGATTGCGTGGACCAGCGCCGGAGACGGTCCGGCAGTGGTGTTTTGCCATGGCACGCCGTGGTCTTCGGTGCTGTGGCGACCGATCGCGAGTGCCCTGACCGATAGATACACCGTCTATCTGTGGGACATGCCGGGATACGGCCAGTCATCAAAGCAACCCGGCGCGCCCGTCGACTTCGGAGTTCAAGCGGACGCATTGACTGCGTTGTTGCGGCATTGGGACATTGCCCGTCCGCACGTGATCGCCCACGATTTCGGGGGTGCGGTATCGCTTCGTGCGCACTTGGTCGGCGGTGCTGACTATGCCTCGCTCATGCTCATCGATGTCGTCGCAATCCCACCGAGCGGGTCGCCGTTCTTCAAGTTCGTGCAGGACAATCCCGGCCTGCTCGACCAGCTCCCGGGGTACGTTCACCGCGCAATTGTTCGGGCCTACATCGGCAATGCAACCAATGTCGGGCTGCGCGACGGTGATCTTGACGAGTTGATACAGCCGTGGTGCGGCGACGAGGGCCAGACTGCCTTCTATCGGCAGATCGTCGACTACGACGAGCGCTACCTGCGTGAGAACGAAGAGCTGTTGGCGAACATGACTGTGCCGGTTCATATCGTCTGGGGCGATCAGGACGCGTGGATTCCAGTCGAGCGGGCGGATCGATTGCACACTTTGATTCCCGATTCGACGGTGCGCAAGGTGCCCGGCAGTAATCACCTGATCCAGTTCGATGCTCCCGAACAACTGATGTATGAGGTGGCGTCATGGCTTGATCGTGCGTCGACGGGCCGGCATCAGACAATGTAGAAGGTGAGGCCGACGAAGACCTTGATATCTATCGTGTCCAGCATGGGACTCCACGCATACGGGCAAGCGATGGCTGGTGCTCATCTAGAGAGTGCCGGACCTGCTTGCCGAAGCTGTCCTCTGTGACAGTGCCTCGCCGCCTCCGTGCCGATGCTCAGCGCAGCCGTGATCGTGTGATCAGCGCTGCGACGGAAGTGTTCCTGCGCGACGGCGTAGACGGTTCGCTGGAGGAGATTGCCCGTCAGGCCGGCGTCGGATCGGCGACACTGCATCGGCATTTCCCGTCACGATGGGAACTGCTTGATGCGGTCTTTGCCGATACGGTCCGGGCGTTGTGTGTACGGGCCGCCGCTGACAGCGCGGCCAGGGATCCTGCGGCAGCTTTGACATCTTGGTTACACGATGTGGGGGAGTACTTCTCCGAAGTGCGCGGACTGGCGGCCGCCGTGCTGCACCACCGTGGGAACACGTCGTGCGAGGCGTGCCACCGGTTACTAGTGCAAAATGGCGGCCCGCTCCTGGCGCGGGCTATCGCATCGGGCGCAGTGCGCCAAGACGTCACCATCGAGGAATTGCTTTCGTTGGTGGGTGGGGTGGCCCTCGCGACCGAACACAATCCGTCTGGCGGCCACAGGTTGCGCGTCCTGGCGCTGGAGGGCATCAGACCGCAGTGACGTCGGCGGCGATCGACTCGAGCTTGTCCACGCCGGAGTTGAAGTCCGCCTCCACCGGCATCAGGACCACGTGATCGGCGCCGGCTTCGATATATCGTCTGGCCGCCGCGGCGATGGTAGCTCCCGAGCCCGCGGCGGTGAGGTCGGCGGTCAGGCGGTCGCTGCCTTCGGTGCGATCCTGTGCGGTATAGCCGAAACTGTCGAGCACCCGTCCATACGGAACGCCTTTCATGGCAAAGATCTGCGAAATGCTCTGCGATGCATCACCTTTGGCCTTCTCTTCATCGTCGTCGACGGATGTCATCAACCCTACGATGATCAGCTTGTCGTCTCCGAGCACCGATCGGATCTCCTCGACATAGCGTGGCGGAACCAGCGACGGGAATGCGCCGTCGGCGATCTCGCCGGCTTGCCGTACTGACCGCCGGCCATTGGCGCCCACAACGGTGGGGTAGTCGACCGCGGGGACGTCCAGCAGCGGAACAGGTTCCGGCATGCGCGTCACGTACTCCCGCAACTGGGCCAATGGCTTGCGATACACGAGGCCCGCCAGCGGCGCCATGAAGTCATAGCCTGATCCGAGTCCCAGCAGGAACCGGCCCGGGAAGGCTTCTACCAACTGATGTGCCGCGGCGTGAGTGACCATTGGGGGACGGGCCCACATCGGGGTCACCGACGTCCCAAAAGTCAGCTGATCGGTCGCGCCCAGCAGGATGGCGATCTGCACGAAAACGTCCTTGCCGCCTACGCCCTCGTTGGCCCAGCCGTTGCGGTAACCCGCCGCTTCCAGGCGACGCGCCGCCTCGATCTGTTGTTGCACAGGAGGCACTGCTGATAGTCCGATGCTCGGCATCGCGAATCCGATCGGTCGCAGCGTGCGACGGACGGCGGTGAGGCGTTCCGGGGTGAGCATGTGGGCGCTCCTCAAGCGATTCGCTGAAATGGGGTGTCACCCCACTTACCGTTCCGACCATACGCACCGGCCCCCGAGGAGGTCAAAGGTGTGGCGGACCCTTCCTGCGGGCGCGCGGCTTCGAGGTATCCGGCACCAGCTTCGAGCGGGAACCCTCTATGACGTACGCAGTCGACAACAACTTGCTGATCGAATACGACAAGACCTGTCGATATCTAGCCGCAATCAACGATATCGACACGCTGACGGAATACGTCACGACGTTGCACAACTGCTTCGGCCATCAAGACCGTTGGTCGATCTTCGACCGAAACATCTGCATGGCTGTTGGTCGTTGGGCGTGGACGCTGCGGGAGCGAGCGGTGCTTGACCCGAACTGAAAGCTTGTGTGCTGCAAGGTAAACAGAGGAATGTATCGGAACGGCTGGCCTAGGATGGCCGTATTGCCCAATGGGGCAAGGTTGCTCGCCCTTCATGGTGACCGCGCGCAGGTGCACCGACGAGCGCGTCCCGGTACCGTCGACCCGTCGGAACCGTTCCGGGGTTGGGGGTTCATGCACAAGATCGATCCTGCTGGTGGTGCGAAATGGCCAAGGACGCCGGCCGTTCGTAAGCCACCGGCGCCGAAGGCTCCCGGCCAACTTCCGCCCGGCCCGACTGTCGCGATGCTGGCCGAGCTGCAACGCAGCGCTGGCAACCACGCCGTCGTCGACACTCTCGCATCCGCCGCAACGTCGAGCCCGGCTGCGCTGCAACGTCAGCCAACAAAAGTGGCAACCGCCCCGGCGTCTGTCGCCGCCCCGGCGGCGCCGCGGACGGGTCCGGTAGTCGTCACACACGAGGGCGTGCCGGTGAGCACCGACAGCGCGCAGGTACGCAAGGCGCTCGAGGACCAAGTGACGACGCGCGGCTGGACGAAGGGCAGAGACTGGGCGTTTCGGCTCATCAACATCGACATCTCGCAAGACCTCAACATCCAACTGAACCAGAACGTCACCGGTGACGAGCTGCAACGCGTGAGAACCACGCTCAAGGCGCAGGTGTCCGCGCTCGAAACCGATGCCGGGTCGCTGGTGACGACGTTCGAGAACGACTCGAAGACGACAGCCCGCGAGATCCTCACGGCCTCGGAGAAGGAGATCAACGAGCAACTCAAAACCCTGGGCATCAAAGAGAACACGTTCCTGGGCATCGGCACCGGTGGCTACTCTATGGACAAGGCGGCTGCAGCCGGAATGCGGACGGCCATACAGGATCTCATCAGCTCGCGCATGGTCGCAGACAAGGCTGCCAAGGTCTATTTCGCCGCGCGAGACGAGGCCAACGCCGCCTTCAACAAGACGGCCGCCCCGTCACTTGCGGCCGCCATCCCGGAGATTACACTGACTCCGGAGCTGGCGAAGCGGCTCGAGACCTCGGAGGCAGAGGGCCTGCGCACCGCCCGCGCGTACGACGCCATGGCGGCCGAGAAGCAGAAGACTTATCCGATTCTCGCCACGGTGACGCCGGGGCCCGATGCGCTGAACCAATTGATCGATCTGGCGGGACGCAAACCCGACAGCCTGGCCGGCCAGCTTGCGTACATCGCCCAGGACAGGCTGAAGAACATCGCGACGGTTCGGGAGGAACTCGGCGGACGCTTCTCGGTCTGGAAGGAGCCGCGACTCCGGGACATCACAAAGCGGCAGACCGGGGTCAAGGACTGGCAGGCCCGGGTGATCGACGAAAAGGTCGCCGCCGTCGCCGCCGCCGAACGTGACACCCAGATGTTGATCGCGGCGGTGGCCATCGGGCTGGGCCTTGTCGCGGCCATCCCGACGGGCGGTGCCAGCGTCGCGGCCGCGGCGGCCGTCACAGCCGCGGCAGCCGGAAGCATGGTGCTGTCAATATACGGTGCCTACGAGCACTATCAGGACTACAGCCTGACCGCGGCCGCGCAGTCGACGAGCTTCGACAAGGCCAAGGCGATCTCACAGGGCGAGCCGCCCGACATCTTCTGGCTGGCCGTGGACATCGTCACCGCGATCGCCGACGTCCAGCAGGCCGCCACCGCCTTCAAGGCGTTGAAGGGCGTGCTCGCCGAGGCCAAGGCGGCCAAGACCGCCGAGAAAACCGAGGAGCTACTCGAAACCGCCCGCAAGTACGGGGTTCCCGAGGAGACTCAGACGAAGCTCGTCGCCGCGGCCAAGGGCGGCGTGGACGGTGCGGACACGACGGCGAAGGTGGCAGCCAACCTCGATGACATCCGCAGGGTCTTCGCCCGTGGCGAGAAGTTCGCCGAGGACGTCGAATTGGCGAAGGCCTACACCAGGGCGGCCGACGAGGCCTTCAAGGAGGAGAAGGTGTTGATGTACGCGGGCACCGCGGAGGAACGTCAGGCTGCCGTCCTCGAACTCGTCCGCAAGCACGCGAAGAAGGGCGCCAACGTCGAGGCTGAAGCAAAACGGCTCTCCGCTGAAATCGAGAAGGCGGGCACCAACGGCATCTACGACCCCGCGACCGACACCATCATCGTCAAGGCAGAGCGGTCGCG
Organism: Mycolicibacterium mageritense; assembly: GCF_010727475.1. Lineage (NCBI taxonomy): Bacteria > Bacillati > Actinomycetota > Actinomycetes > Mycobacteriales > Mycobacteriaceae > Mycobacterium > Mycolicibacterium mageritense. The sequence goes on along the minus strand of NZ_AP022567.1, from coordinate 6,583,861 downwards.
GGTCGCGGTGGCGTCGACGCTTGCGCACGAATTGGCTCACCGGAAGCAGGAGAAGAACCTGCTCGGAGGTTTGCAGGCTCTGTCCACTCAACAGATGGAGTACCAGGCGTTCTACGCACAACAGCAGTTTCTCCGGAACCTGAACCTGCCGGCTCACCGCATCCCCAGGAACTACCAGTGGCTGATGACTGCCGATCAGGCGGCGATCAGGGCGTACGTCCGCGAGAACTACAAGATGACCCAACTCGGCGTGGCGGGCATGTTCGCGAACTACGACGACGTGGGCAAGTGGATCCTCACGGCGATTAGGGGAGGGAAGTGACCACCGTCGACCTCGGCCGCATCGGCGCCGCCATTGTCGCCGAACACCTTGCAGACGAAGGGGAGTCCATCCTCGACCTCGAGGTAGGTCAATCCGCCGTAAGGATCCGCACGACACACGGCGCGTGGACGGTGGCACCGACAGAAGCGCCGCGCGACGACCTGATGATCGTGGCGGGAGTCACTGCGGTGGTCGACGCCGCCGGTCCGGTCCGTTGCTTCGGCGTCTTGCCGGACGGCCGTATCCTGCCGCTGTACGAGGCGCGCGGACTGCGCGACTACGTCGCCGCCGTCCAGCCACCACTCGACCCTGTGGACGTGGCGCTGCTCGTCGCCGAACACGCCGATCCCAACGATCGGGCGAGGTTCGTGGTCCACACGCCTGGCCGCACTGCAGCAGGTGCACCGGTCGCCGCGCCGCATACCGTGTCGGACGGCCGGGCCGGGACGCGCGTGTCAGTAATCACCTACACGTGGGAGCACTCCGACGACAGCTCGACGAAGCACCACGACGAGTGGACCGTGAGTGTCGGCGCCGACGGCCAGTTGGACTGGACGCACACAGCATTGGATTAGGCTTGCGCACCATCTGCGGGCGCCTCAGGTTCACGACCTATCCGCGAGAATCTTCGCTGTGATGTCACCGAACGCCGCTGAGGAATCCGCCCGCATGCCGGTGCTACACCCAGCCAGGTTGCAGGTTGGCGAAGAGGTCCGGCTGGTATCACCAGGCAGCCCGCCCAAACCCGAGGACGTGCTTCACACTCAACGGATACTCGAAGGTTGGGGTCTCCAAGTGAGCTTGGGCGACAATGTCTTTAACAAGTACGGGTACCTCGCCGGAACAGACGATGAGCGCCTGGGCGATATGAACAAGGCGCTGCGCGACCCGTCGGTCCGGGCGATCGTCGCGACACGGGGAGGCAAGGGCTCCTACCGCATCGCCGATCGACTGGACTTTGCCGCAGCCCGCGAGGATCCGAAGTTCCTCGTCGGCTTCAGTGACATCACCATCCTGCACATGAGCTTGTGGAAGCACAGCAGGGTTGTCGGCCTGCACGGGGCCCTCTGCGTCGACGAAACGACCGGCGACATCCCGCGTCTAAGCAGCGAGTTCCTGCGCGCGGCGCTGATGTCTGACGGACCGACAGTCATCACCTCGCGCGAGGCGGAATCGACTTCCCAGCTCACCACGAACGGGACGGCACGGGGTCCGGTTCTCGGAGGCAACCTTGACATGATCGCCACTGCGGCGGGCTGGGCACTTCCAGACCTCCACGGTGCCATCCTGTTCATCGAAGCCGTCGATCTCTACCTCGGACAAGTGGACCGCCAACTCACCATGCTGCGCAACGGCGGTCACCTTGATGGCATTGCGGGCATCGCGGTCGGTCAGTTCACCAAATTCAATCCAAGCAAGGGCATAACGATCATCGGACTGCTCCGCGATCACCTCTCGCGGCTCGGGGTACCGATTCTGGGAGGGCTCCCTCTGGGCCACGGAGACCACCCCGCGACCGTGCCGCTAGGAGCTGCAGCAGTTCTAGACGCGAAGGCCGGCACACTGACAATCGAGTGACTGCCAACGGTCGTATCTGGAACCCGGCGCGGATGTTGAGCAGACGGGCCGACCGCTCGATGCCACTATCATTTCGCCATGACCGTCGTCACCGTGTTGCACCCTGGGGCGATGGGCGCGGAGGTTGCCCGTCTTGGAGTGCAGGGCGGCGCGACGGTGCGGTGGGTATCGTCGGGGCGCAGCGAGGCGACTCGGCGGCGAGCGGCCGACGCCGGTCTGCAGGAGTGCACGGACCTGCATGACGCCTTACAGGATTGTGATGTCGTGCTGTCGATTTGCCCACCGGCGCATGCCGAAGACATCGCGCGTCAAGCCGCCGGTTACCGCGGGATCTATGTCGATGCCAACGCGATCGCACCTGAGCGTGTTCACCGGATCGCAGAGTTGCTGCCTGATGCCACGGTGGTCGACGGCGGAATCATCGGTCCGCCACCGAAATGGCCGGCAACGACGCGGTTGTACCTCTCTGGTGATACTGAGGCCGTCGCGACCCTGTTTGACGGTACCGCGCTGGAGGTCGTTGTGATTTCCGATCGGCTGGGACAGGCCTCAGCCCTGAAGATGGCATACGCCTCCTACCAGAAGGCGTCGCGTGTGTTGGCCGCGACTGCTCATGCGTTGGCCAACCAACACGGAGTCGGTGCGCATCTGGCCCGCGAAGCAGAACTATTGGAAGGCCGGCCGCTAGCTGAACCTGAGGCGTTCACCGGCGCAGCGGCGCGTGCGTGGCGGTGGGCACCCGAAATGCTCGAGATTGCCACCACATTGATGGCCGCCGGTCTGCCCGCCGACATGGCAGCCGGTGCAGCGCGAGCATTGGATCGGTGGGTTGCGGTGCGTGATCGTACCGACACTTCCGTGGCAGAAGTGCTCGCGATGCTCGCCGTGGCACCACCCGAAGCGCCCGCGTAAGTGCCCCCGCGAAACACCTGATAATCGCGGGTCGACGCCGAATTGCCGGACCGATATCGCCCGAATCCACCACCTCACCTGCCCGCATAGGGATCGCTGCTCGGATCCAACTCAGTGGCAGGTCAGTTCGTCCCTTGGGAGATGTCCGTCCCACGCTCGGCGAACGCCTTGAAGTCCTGCATGTGCTGCCACGACTGCTTGCGAAAGGTGCGGGACATGAGACGTCCCGCCAGCCGCATCAGCAACCCGTCGAACCGGAACTCGCTTTCGCTCTCCCACAGCGTCGATTCCGGACCAGCGTCGATGATTCGGTCTCGTTGGGCCTGCCACATGCCCTTGCCGACAATCTCGCGTTCGTAACGCACGACGACCGACCTGGGGATCGCATGCAGATCTGCGGGTTCCAGGCGTGTGATGGATTCGGTCGCCTCCATCCTGCGCTTCCCCGTCTGGAACACGACTCGCGAGGTGGTGCCGAGCTGTCCGTGCACCCCGTTGACCGGCTCGTGCAGTACCAGGCCACGCAGCCACTTCGGCATCTGCGCCGGGTCGGAGATCAGATCGACCACCTTCTGGCGGGGCAGGGCGATCTCGATCGAGAGGGTGTATTTCATCACTCGTTTCCTCCAGGATCCCGAGAACGCAGTGGTGGCTGCCACCGTAACGTGATCCCGATCGCCTGAGGCTGCCAGGTCGGCTTCGCCTCCCGGCAGGCCCGGGAACAAACGAACCTCGACCGCGCTCGTCTCCGGCGACTCATCGACCTTCGGCCCGCAAAGCCAGGACACCTGCAGCCGCCGCGGCGCGTGGCAGACCAGGATCTCGCCGTGCTCACCACCGTCCAGCTCGAACGATCCACTGAGTCGCAGATTCCCGGTCACAGGCTTCAACCAGCGGCCTGTCTCTCGGGGTGGTGATGGCGTTCCACACGTCGACGACTGGCGCGTCGTACTGACGCCGCAACTCGATCGTGTATGCGGTCGCTGGAGGGCAGGGATGCTGAGCTCATCGTTCGGCGCGCAGCGGCCACCTCGTCCAGCACGTCTTGCACTGCGCGCAGTCGCAGGCCGTCGGGCAGCGAGTGCCGGGTTTGACTATCGCATCGGGCCATGCCGCGGCCACGAGTAGTCCGTGTCGGGTCTCAATCAATTTGTCATCCGCGAGCTTCAAAGATGCCAACTTGACTGTGACAATTCTCGTCTGATCCGTCTCAGTGAACCTGTCACTTCCGTCGCGGCGGTTGCCGTCCGCCCTGGCGACCCCGTGTTGGCTCATGGATAACTGCTGTTATCCATGACATGCGGGTCACTAGCCGCAACGCAGGAAGTGGGGCGGCTGGTGGGCTCAAACACTCACTTCAACGGATCGGGCGTGAAGGTGACGTCGACTCCGCCCACGGTCATCGTCACCTGGCCTTCGATCACCATCACCTGAGCCGAGACCCGTCGATCGACAGTCTGGGCCAGTTGCTGCACCGGTGCGTGCGGTATCTGCACCACCGAAAGGTTCGGCAGCCCAGCCACTTTAGGGCCGACTGTGCGCCACCAAGTGGCCACGCCGGCGGCGAACGGAAACAGCAGCACCTGGTCGGCCTGGCTGGCCGCCTTGCCCAACACGCGTTCATCGGGCTGGCCGACGTTGATCCATTCCAACATCCGGCCCGTGTAGTCCGCGAGCCGCAAGTCCGGTACGCCAGCGGTGGACAATCCCGGCCCGAACGCCAACTCACCGTCGACGTCGCTGAGCCGGTGTGCGCGCAACCCAAAAGCCAACAACCGCACCACCATCCGCTCATCAGTCTCACTGGGATGACGGGCGACGGTCAGCGTGTGATCGGAGTAGTAACCGTGATCGACATCGGAAACGCCAAGTTCGACTTTGAATACTGTTGCTGAAAGGGCCACGCCCTAGTGTCCACCCTGGTGGTCAAAGCGCTGCTGCGAGCCGCTAGCCGGGACGCCGGAGAGTGGGCTTCGACTGATTCACTCGACGACAGTGATACCGCTCGGCGGCTGCATCCGCTAGCCCGCGCCTCAAGGGGTTTTCGTCAGTACCAACGCTGCTTCGTTGTAGGGGAACAATCGATAGATCAGTCGGGGTGCCGGTGTGGCGAGGGGTAAGGCCTCGGTCTTGCTGATTACCCGCGGACTCCCCAATAGTGAAGCGGCGATTGAATCGTGCGACAGCACGAGGCACTCGCATGAGAGCGACCGGGATGGCGTCCTGCAGTACAGCCATCATGTCGCTGACCTCGATTCTCTGAGGGCCGATCCTGCTTTCGCGGCTGTACTGTACTCACCGAGCCGGGCCCGTTGATGCCGTTTCACGACAGCAGGGCATGCCACAGAACGACACGGACCATCCACGGCCCCGGATCGTTGAATTCTCAAGGAACCGAGCAGCTTCGGCCCTTCCGTCGACCCGTTATCGACGACGCGAAGCAGCCCGTGCCGCCGCTAACGTTCGGCTACGCACGCGGCGCGGAGTTTCCACCCCGATCACGGTGTGGACCGGGAAACCTGGTGCTACCGTGGCGGCGCATCGGGCTACGACAACATGCAAGGAGCCGCAGCGGTGTCAAATGATCAAGACTGGACCAAGCCCGCGATGATGGCCATTCCTAAGGAGGGCTATTTCGAGGAGGAGCGTGGCAGATATGGCCCGGTCTTCCCCAGAACCCCTGCGTGCTATGGGTTTACGATCTTCGCCAAAGTCATACCAGGTCGCGAGGAGGCGATCCGTGAGCATGGCCGGACGCTGGAGGCCGCGGTAGCGGCCGATCCGACGGTGCTGGCCCCGTTGAAGCTGCACTACCTGAAATGGCAACTCATCCCGGTCGGGGAGGATCTGTACTTCCAGTATCAAGGCATCTTCGACACTGATTTCGACAAGTACACCGAGGACGCGGTGATGCTGTTCAGTCAGTCCGGGATCACCACCACCTTCGAGAACCTGGAAGACTTCCCGCTGGATTGGCGGGAGCGCCCCGAGAAATTCGTCGAGTTCGTGCGCGCCCATCACGTGCCGAGCTTCGTCGAGTACGGCGAATACCCTTACGTGACCTCCGATGAGATCAAAAAAGCGCTGCGCCTGAAGGCGGCGTTCTCCGACATGCTTGACCAGATGCAGTGATAGATGCCCGTGTCGCCGATAGCCCCGGGTCCGCCTCATCCGCGTCGAACGTTGGTGCGGATCGTGCGGGAAGGCGTGCGGGTGTTGCGCGCCGGCTATCGTGCCGCCCCGGATGGTGAAGCGGCGCAGAGTGCGTCATGCTTAGCACTCGTCGAATGCAGAGCGCTAGGTCAACGCGGCGGCAGATCGAGCGTCGGGCCCTCGATTGGTGTCAGGATCGTGGCAGGCTTCGGAGCGCAGGTTTCTCCAGCCGAAACGGTAGGAGTCGGCGAGCCGGCCGGGCACGTGATTGGCTGTGGTGGCGTGTAGGTGACGTCCGCATACCGCGTGCACCAGTCACCTTCGAAGTCCTTCTTGCGGCAGGCCTGGACCCCGAACGTGAACGTCGAGTTCGGGTCAGTGTCGATGTTCCAGGTGGCAGCCTGACCATCGTTAACGCAGTGGAAGGGGTATTCGTCTTGGTGGCTCCTGATCATCGTGTGCAGGGCGTCGACGACGTAATCGCCGTGCACCCGAGGGCAGCCCCAAGGAAATGCCACGCAGTGCACGCGCGTGCCGTGGTCCCATGGCATGCACCCGATTACGAGCCCGTTGCTCAGCGGAACTAGCGGAATCGGATCTGTGTTCGCAGTGGGAGCGAGGAGCATCGCCGACGCGCCGCACAGTGAGGTGGCTGCGACAACGGCGGCGGATCGCTTGAGGATAGATGTGCCGATGCTGATGTGACCCGACATCCTAGGCTCCGCTTCGTTGGCATGACGAGAATGGTTTGACTATCGCATCGGGCCATGCCGCGGACACGAGTAGTCCGCTACTTGAAGAACCCTATTGGAGAGGAGGACACAGCCATAACTTGACATAATGTAGCTTATCGGCGTAACCGGTAGCCGGTGAGACGCGAGGCTGGCGTGTGGTGAATGCTTTAATGTCCGATCCGGAACTAGTTGGGAGTAATCCGGGAATACCTGGTAGCTGTCCGATTTCCCGCCCTCCGTTCCAGAACTATCTGACAGCGACACCCGCCCAGGTCCCTGCCCATGCACCTGCGGATCTTCGACCGGTGTAACCATGGCGTTGACTCTGTATCCACGACTATCTGACAGCGCCGGACCGCACGATCGACAGTCCAGAACTACCTGACAGCGGCGGACACTCCGCGCCTTCGAGGTCCAGCGTGAACGGTCCAATTCGTCACTGTGACGTTATGCAGGTGGTGCAGCGCCCTCTGTCCGCACAGGCTGGAGCCCCGCAACACCCAATAATATGGATAACGTTGATTATCCATCTTTTATCTGCGAGGCTGACCGTGTGCCGCACGAGACCGATCCCGGCTACTCCGTCACCGAAGGCGTTGTTGAAGCTGCTGCCGTCGCGCCGGCCGTCGCGGAGATCCCCGAGTGGTTCCAGCAGTTCTTGGATCACCGGCAGGCAAGTAAACCCTCGGCGCATACGATGAAGGCCTATCGGCGCGACTTCGTCGCCGTTGCCAATCTGCTTACCGGTGGTGAGCCGGTCCGCCTCAGTCCAGCTGACATAACTCGCGATTCGATGCGTACAGCGTTCGCGGCGTTTGCAGCCGACCACGAGGCGGCATCCATCCGACGCTGCTGGTCCACGTGGAATGTATTGTGCACCTTCCTCTATACGAACGAATTGTTGACGGCCAACCCCATGCAGCTTGTTGGACGCCCGAAACTGAAGAAGCCGCTACCGAAGGCGCTCCCCCGAACTGCAGTGGAAGCCCTGGTCTCTGCTGTCACGCAGGAGTCCGATGCTCGCCGAACAGATTGGAAAGAAAGGGATCTCGCAGTCATTCTCACTGCACTCCTCGCGGGACTGCGGGCCGAAGAACTCCGCCTGGTCGACGTCGGTGACATACGGACGCTCGACGATGGCTCCGCGGTGATCAATGTGAAAGGCAAAGGCGGCAAGGAACGCAACGTCCCCATCGAGGCAGCCCTGCTGGAAGTGATCGGTACGTACATGGATACTCGTGCCGGACGGTTTCCTCAGGGCAAGAAGCGCACATCGTCGCCGAAGAACACGCCATTGTCGGGCTGGCCACATTCCGCCCCGCTATTCGTCGGTCGGGACGGTGAGCGGATGACGCGTGGCACTCTACAGTCACGTATCAAGCGCGCGTTCAAACGCGCAGGGCCGGACGCGCGCCCCGTACCCGGCGCCCTGGTGCACGGCCTTCGCCACACCTACGCAACTGAGCTCGCGACCTCGAATGTCAGCGTCTACACGCTGATGAAACTCCTCGGACATGAGTCGATGACGACATCGCAGCGTTACGTTACGGCGGCGGGGATTGAAACACGAAGTGCGGCAGCGCAAAATCAGCTCTACTCACTACTGCCCGAACAACGGGAGGACGATGGGACGAGCTGAAACGAAGCGATCGACTCGCCCCAACGACTATGGAAGGCCCCCCCAATGAGTAAGCGAGTGAGCCTGATTCTCCGCGACGCAGACGAGGCGATGATCGCTCCCTTCCTCCATCGGGGATCGCCAGCTTTCGAGGTCCTGCGACAGTGGGTAGACCACAGTGACTATGGCTCGGGCGACATCAGCTCGGATGCCGCCGTACTGCGAATTCTGCTTCGGGTGGGCGCCGAGGCTATGCACGAACAAATCCTGGATGCTGGCTACGCCCAGCTTGCGTCCGAGTTCAATAGCGCATCAACAAGAATCGAGCGACTGGCCGCACGGGGTCGTTCTGCGCCCCAGACCGACGAGCTCAGGTGAGCCCGCTTGCGCTCCGCGGCGGTCACACGTATCAGGGCCGGCAAGTCCCGCACGGCGTGATGGGCTTTCTCACGGCGTTTGCGGCCCACTCTTCGGCGTCCGCCGACTGAATGGCGCACACCTTGACGTAGGCACCAGTCCACGGCCCGTTGTGCGGATTCTGACCGCTGATAGTGCGGCACGCGGCGCGATGCACCCGCGCGGTAGACACGCTGTAGTTACGGGCGATGTTCACGACGAAGCCTTCCGGGTTGGCGGCGAGCCAAGCCAGATAGCCAGCGTCGTCGTCCCGGAACTCGTGTGCGCGGGTGCGGTGATCCACTCCGGCGAGTGCATCGGCTGGCACGACGTCGACGAACTCGCCAACCGGACTTTGTGGGACGTCGAGCGAACTGTCCTCGTTAACACTCGCGGATTCGGCCGATGCGTAGATGCCCACCGCGACCTTGTTGCCGGCGTACTGGTCCACGGTGCAGTGCAGGCCGAGCTCGGTGATTCGGCCGTCGCGGGGATGCCATGCCCGATCTGGCCGGGTACGACCCAGCAGGGGGTCGAGCGCGTCGATCGTCTGCTTCCAGAGGTTGAGCCAATTGCGACGTGGACCGACCACGAAGGACAATTCGAGCCGAACTGGTCCATCCGGTAGCACGGCAGCGCCAGAGACGGCGGCGTGGATAGCCTCCTTGTAGGCGACGCTCGAGGAAGAAGCTGCAGTGGTCGCGACGATCACACCGGCGGCTGTGGGTGCAGGAACTTCTCGGGCGGCACAGATCCGCACAGACGACTGTTCGCCATGGCGCTTCGTGCACCACACCGTGTTGCCCGTCATTGAGCGTGACGATGTTGTCGTCATCGGTGGTGATGATGACGGATCGATGAGAACAGCCCCGCTCGGTGTTTTGAGCGGGGCTGTGGTGGTCTCGGTGACGGGATCGTCGCCGCGGTGATGCAGTGGTGGTCTCGGTGGTGGGAGTCTGGTTCAGTCTGAGGCTGTTTCGCTGATGGCGATGCGGGCAGCTTTCTCCCCGACGATGGAATGACCGGCAGCGAACGCGGCAGTCAGCGCGTGCAAGGCGAGGTTGTTGACCGCTCGTGGGTGTCCGCGTGAGGCGTTGTGAATCAGGGTGACGGCATCCTCGGCGAACAGGGTGTCGGAGCGGCCGGCGATCTTGGTGTGATGGCTGATGTAGTCGGCGGTGTCAGCTGGACTCATGCCGGGCAGGGTGTAGCGCACGGCGATGCGCTGATCCAACGCGGCAAGGACACCGAGGCGTAGCCGGTGCCGCAGGGTGGGTTGGCCGACCAGCACGACGGCGAACGGTGACCCGGAGTCCATGTCGTGATTGGTCAACAATCGGATCGCTTCGAGCTGATGGTTGTCGAGCAGATGGGCTTCATCGACGACGAGCACGGGGTTGCGGCCGCGTTCGGCGTGTTCAGCGGCCAGGGCGTCCGCGGCCTGGGGTGCGAGGCGGGCGGTGAAAGACCGGGGTGTGTCCGAGGGCGGCCACGATGTGGGTGAGCATGCCGCGGACTCCGATGGTGGGGTTGGCCAGGTAGATGATGACGTGCCGGGCGGGGTCCAGGGCGGTCGCGGCGGCGCGGATGGCCACGGTTTTGCCGGCGCCGACTTCACCGGTGATGACCCCGATCGCGCACTGATTGACACACCAGCCGATGCGGGCGATCGCTTCGCTGTGGCCGGGGTGGCGGTGCAGCATCGACGGAGCTAGATTCCGCCCGAACGGCATCCGGGAGAAACCCCAATGCGATTGCAGCCGTTCAATACTCATGCCGACACCCCATCTTCATGAGCAGCGTTGCCGGGGTCGAGGTCGGTGATGGAGAGCTGGCCAGGAATCTGAGCATGGTCGCCAGGGGCGTCGATAGTGCGGTCAGTGCGAGGGCCGTAGAGGGCGTGATAGCCGATACGTTCATCCTGGCGCAGCTGCTCATGATGGGCAGCGGCAGTCAACGCCAGATAGTCGATCCCCGTCACCGCCGGCGCACCGAGTCAACGGTCTCGGGCCGGGCTTTCGGATGGGCATGGCGGGTGATGGTGTGAGCGATCGCGGCGCCGAAACTCTGATCCCGGTAGCGGACCTCGATCGTTTCCAGATCGAACGGGGAGAACACCAACTCCACCCGGCGCCCGGCCAGGGCCGGGTCGACCCGGTAGGTGTTGGAGTGCAGCGAGACCGTGGCGGTTTTGGTCACCGTGCGGAACTCCGACCACAAGAACGCCTCAGTCAAATCCGCAGCAGTCGGCAACGCCGGCAGCCCGCCGAGCCGATCCCAGCCGTCCTCCCACCGAGCCAGCGGCGGCGCTTCGGTCTCGGAGTGGGTGCGGCGGTGGTATTCGGTCTCGACCCAGGCCATGAACAGCCGGTTGAGCTCCAACAACGCCCCGCGGTGATCCACCCCGGCCGCGGCGAGGTCCTCGCTGCTGGTGTCGGTGACCTCGACGAGGAACTGTTCACGCACGGTGCGGAAGAACCGTTCGATCTTGCCGCGGCCCTGCGGGCGACCGGGCGCGGAATGCACCAGCCGGATACCGAGTTTCGCGCACGCCCGCAGCAACCACGCATCCACGAACGCGGACCCGTTGTCGACATAGATCGAGGCGGGAACTCCGCGGGCGGCCAACGCCGGCTTCAACGCCGCCGCCAGGCGCACGGTGTCTTCGGCGAACCCGAAGCGGTGCCCGACCACCAGCCGAGAGTGGTCGTCGAGGAACGCGAACAGGTAGGTTTTGCGGTCCCCGACCCGCGGGCCGTGCAGGGCATCGCCGACCCACAGTTCATTCGGGTCGGGGGCTTCGAACCGGCCGAACACCTCACCTGCCGCGCCGGTGGCCGGGCCCATCAGTTCGCTGCGGTGGAAGTGGCGCAGCAGGGTCGATTCCGAGGGTGCCCACCCGGTCGCGGTGCGCAGGATCCGGGCCACCTGGGCGGCGGTGCGGGCCGGGTTCTCCCGTTTCAGCGAGGCGGCCAGCTCCAACACCTGCTCATCGGTGCGGGTGGCCAACCGCCGCGGCTCAGGGACCAGTGCCTCGAAGCCGCCAGCCCGGTAACGGCGGATCCAGCGATCCAAGGTCGCCCGCGCCACCTGCACCTGACTGCCGAACGGGTCGATATGGCGGCGCTCGGCGATCTCGCGGACCAGTCTGCCGCGCTGCTTGGTCGACAACCCCGCCTCCAGTGCAGGGCAGATCAACTGATAGCGGAACAACCCGATCGCGTGGGCCCGCTCCCGACGCTTGTGCTCTTCCAATGACACCGCAGTGTCCTCCTCGCATGCTCGGCGGCCCTGCCCGAAACCGTTGCCGGGCAGGTTCCTTGGCGAGGATCACCGATCACGGCGCGTCGCGTCAGGGGCAACTGGTGTTGCGTGCACCCCGCGTCATGCCGGTGACCAGTCCGGCGCCAGCAGCCGCCCGCCGCTGACCGCCACCATCACCAGGTGCGGCGTCACCACGCCCAGCACCCCCCGCCGGGCCGAACCTCTGACCGATCGCCGCAGCGGCGGTGATTATCGCGGCCACCAGATCACGCCAGCCGCAGCCGAACCCCTGCGGGACCGGCACGTCTATTCCGGTGCGCATCGCGACCTGGATGAACCACGCCCGCACTGACTCCACACGCCCGGCCACCCGGCGCAGCCATCCGCGCACCGTGGTCGCTGGCACCCTCAGATTCTCCGCGATTCGGCGATGCCCAAAGCCGTCGGCTCGCTGCACCAACGCATTCCAAATCGTCTGTGCGCCATACCCTCTACGCGCAAACATCATCACCGGCAGCAGCACATGCGTCACCAGACACGACCGGCAACGCCCCCGTCGCGGACGCACCGCGCCAGCTACGCCGCGGATGCGGCGGGGCCGGGCAAATCCCCAGCCGCCCAGCACACCGTCGGCGCAGGACGGGCACCCGATCTCGCCGGCAGCCAGCCGGGACTCGACGGAAACCAGATCAGCCTCTACCGTCACCACGAGTGCCTCCGTGCACTACAGCGCGGCACCCTGCGAGCCCGCCAAGACTTCAGCGGGGTGCCGCGCGACCCATCAGTACGTCCTCACCCTGACGGTGCACACCAACACCAGCAACCGCACGAGAATCCGGCGCCTCACATCAGCAACCTCAATGACGAATAACTACCCCGTGGTCGTCATGCTGAGAGACGGTCAACACACACCGACACCAAGTCGACATCGCGCAGGCGCGATGCGAGCGGATACGCGTAGTTATCCAGGTCGCTGGCATCGAGCAGGTCTCGTGAACTCGGCAAACCGACGTCGAGGCGCAGCGCCCGCGGGCCCCTGATCCGTGCGCCAGCGATCAAAGCCTCCGTATCGTCGAGGTACTCCTGCAATCGGATCTGATCTGGATCGTCAGCCTTGTTCCACGAGGCGAGCCGCGGGGCGACCCTCAGCTCCAGCGAGTGATTATCAGGGCGGGCAAACCAGCGCATCGGATCAAGATAGCGCGGCGCACCGACAGGCCTCGGACGAAATTAGATCTCGATGGAACGCGATGCTGGCATTGGACACATTTGCCAGCAAACTGCGGCAGCTGGCTAGTCCCAATGCGAAGCGATGGTATCGAGTTCTGCGCGCATCGAATTTGCTGGCTAGAGACATCGCGTAGGTGTTAACTATAGGCAACACCCCGGGTTCTGATCGGCTACTTGCATCAGTGCGTTTGTGGGTGCGCCATTAGGGTGTGACCTCTAGTTATGTGCGAATGCAGTGTCTAGCAGTGGAATTACATCCGCATCGCGCTCACCAACGGCCATCAGTCGGTTGGCTTTGGCATTGAAACTCGGCTCACTCGAAGGCGAACGATGGACGAAGCCTTTCCCGGCAAAGTCATCGGTAGCCATGGTTGCTGCAACCCTTGTGCGGATCTGTCAGTTTGTGCTCAACTTACGTTGCCATTCCGATCATGGGGCGGGCACTTCAGCCTGCTCCAACGCACCGTCCCCGACGTGCGCGTTCATCGGAGGTAGTGGAATGGCCAGGCCTACCAGGAGGTGACACCCGCCCAGAAAATCTAGGTTGATCCGCTGACGGGGCATCAAGATTCCCCAGACGCTGAAAAAGCCGGGCTGGAATCCCGGCTTCTTCGGTGCGGCACTTGGCCGCTAATTGCTTACTTCACCCTTGAGAGGGAGACATGCTTATTTCAGCGCGCTTCCGGCACGATGTCAACCCCTGCTGTGCATCCTGGCCTCCGACCCCATCGCGGGCTGCGGGTCCCGATGCCGGATACGAGCGGGGATGACCCCGTCGCCGGTCCCGACGGAAGGTGCACTGCCCGTCAATGACGCGCCCTACACGATGGTGCTTTATCAAGATCCGAAGACCGGGCAGCGGGTGCGAACCCGTCTCACACCTGAGGTTTCGCGTGTGTCATTTGAGCTATGCAGGCCTGTTCGGAGTTTCCCGGCTTACCGGGGTCGCCGTTCCCATCAAGGCAAGTACTGGTTCTCGCGTTCACAAGGCCATGTCAGCTTTGAGTCTCGGTTCGAGATGACTGCCCTGATGACGGTCGACTTTCGCGGCGACGCAATCGCGGTCAGCTCCAACCCGTTCTGGCTGCTGTGGCCGAAGGGCCAGACGCACCACCGGCACGCCCCGGACTTTTTCATCCGACGACGCGACGGATCGGCTCTCGTTGTCGACGTCAAGCCGGCAGATCGTCTCTGCGAGAAGGATCGGCTCCAGCATCAACGCACCCGCGATGTATGTCGCGAGTTGAACTGGGAGTACGAGGAATTCACAACGATAGACAAGACTGCAGAACGCAACCTACGGCTGCTATGCGCCTACCACCATCCGCGGTTCGCGCCGTCAGCAGAAGCGCGATCCGCTATCACGATCTGCGTGAATCGATCGGGGCGAAACGGCGTGCAATTCGGCGAGCTGATCGTCAACGCCTCGGACGGAGCTGAGCTCGACGAAAGCCATCTCATCTGCAGCACGTACCACATGATCTGGAACAGAGAGATTCACGTCGACCTGACCCGCCCGCTGACCTGGACCACGGTGATCACCTCGTGATCGAACTGCATATCGGCGACATCATCGAACTCCGCGGCCAGAGCTGGCATATCCGCGACAGCGACGGACTGGCCCTTCGACTCAAATGTCTCGATGACGGCAGCGACCTGACCTTGCCGGTAGCGATGTTGCTCTGCGACGATTCCTTCGTCGGTCCCGACGCCTCTGGACCAAGTATCGCCGATCAGAGACTGCTCGACCTCGCCACCGACGAACAGCGACGAGATGCCGAGTTCTGGTATGAGCACCTCTCCGGCATCAAACACGCCATGGAACAGCCGGCTCAAGGACGGGCCTCTTCGGGTACCCCGATCGCGACTGTACGCGAACGACTTTCGGATAAAAGATCCGAGCTACGAACTTTAGGGCGGCCGGTCTCCATGACCACTATGTGGCGTAAGTGGCAACGCTTCAACACTGCGGGCCTGCTCGGATGTATCGATCAGCGCGGCATGCCGGGTCACGTCCGTCTGTCCGGGGTGCACGAGCGTGTGATCGTCGTCCTGGAGATGGTAAAGGCGCACTACGTAGACAAGTCGACGCCTACCAAGAAGCAGATCCTCGAAATCGCGGAGCGTCGCCTTCGCGACGACAACGTGCCGGTGCCGTGCAGGTCGTCGATGTACGCCTTACTGGCTGCACTTGACCGCGGTGAGCACACCACCGGCGATGCGACGTCGCGCCGCAGTCACGCGAACAGCCCCGACCGAGCGTTCTCGAAAATCGTCGCCTTGTATCCAGGCGAAGAAGTACAGCTCGACTCAACACCACTTGACGCAATGGCCTTGCTGCCCGATGGTCAACCATGCCGAATCGATCTGGCTGCCGGCATCGACGTCGCGACATTGAGCATCACCGCGGCAATTCTTCGCCCGAACGCCTGCAAAACCGTTGATGCTATTGAACTCTGGGCCAATTCCTGTATCCCGCAACAGATGTTGCCAGGCTGGATTGAGAATATGACCGTCGCACGAAGCTACTTGTCGGACAGGCTATCCCCCCAGATCGATCTCGACAGGGCACTCGAGAACAAGCCCATCATCGATGTGCGGGGTGTCGTAGTTGACCGTGGCAAGATCTTCGTCACGCCAGTCTTCGAACGAGCAACCGAACTTCGGGGCGTGCACCCTCGGATCGCTGCTCCGCACCAGCCCACCGCCAAGCCTCATATCGAACGCTTGCTCAAGACCATCGGCGACGACTTTGTCCGATGGATCCCGGGATACAAGGGACGCTCGGTCAGCCACCGGGGCCGAAAACCCGAGAAGGACACTGTGTGGCCGCTGTTTGTACTTCAGGCGCTGCTCGACGAATGGGTCATCACCGTATATCAGAACCGTCCCCACTCGGGGCTTCACCTGACGGCGGCCCCTCGGATGCAGCTCTCTCCCAATGCCATGTACCGAGCGATGTCGGAGATGGCACCAACTCCAGTACGGACGATGACACGCGACGATTGGATCTCCCTGAAACCACACGCGTTTCGTCGTATCAACCGCTACGGCGTCAACTTGAAGAACCTCGTGTACAACTCCGAATTGCCACGCTTTCACCAGATGCGACGAACGAAATCGTTGAATTCCAAACAGAATGGCAAGTGGGAGGTGCGCTACGACCCCACCAACCTGATGCAGATCTGGGTGCGAGACGAATCCCTGGTCTTCGACTCACAGGGCCAGCGAAAAGTCGAAGACAATGGCTGGATCGAGTGCCGCTGGATTCTGGCCGACTATGCGACCATTCCATTCGGGATCGACATGGTGAAAGCGATTCGTCGGGACATGAGTAAGAAGCCAACCGACAAAGAAGTGCTCACGCGCGCGGAGCAGATTCATCGTCAATTGCTGGGCGGCCCATCGGAATCGAAACCTCGACCGCTTTCCCGCGCCGAAGCGTCGGCCGGGCGCGCCAACCTCGCGCGACAAGAGCTCAGCGGCGGTCCTCCCGCTGAGGTCGTTGCGCCCGGACGAAGCGACGACACTCCGGGGGCGCCGGTTGTTCAGTCTCCGGTCGGACCAGTTGAGCCCATGCGTCCGATGCGTCTGTCGGAAGGGTGGTGAACCTTGGCATCACCGACGACCCGCGAAGAGTGGCGCGAATACTGCACCTACGAGCCCACCCCGGACTCGCAGCGACCCTCTTTGAGTGCGGACGAGATCAAGGCTCTCGGCACCGTCGAACGATCGGCGTATAACGAACGCCGCATCGACTACCTGAACGAGGAACGCGTGTTTCCCACCCGGGACCTCACCCGCATCCTCAACCACGCACGACGACTGCTTCGCCGATCACGAGCCAAGAAGTTCGTGGCCAGACCCGGTATCCGAGTATCCGGGGAACCCAGGACCGGCAAAACCACCGATGTGATGGCTGCCGGCAAGCGACTTGACGCAGAAATACGACGAACCTGCGGCAGGGAAAACGACTTGTCCTTCCTGCCCGTCGTCTACACCACGATCGCTACGGCTACAACGACGAACAAACTTTGGGTGCGCCTTGCCGACTTCGTCGGTGCGCGTGAGCTGCGCGGTAGCAATGCCGACGAGCGACTCGTGGACCTGGCGCGACTGCTGAAGAGCCTCGGCACCAAGTTCGTCATCCTCGATGACGTCCAACGCCTCAACACCGACCGTGCCGCAGGAGCCGAAGTCGCCGACAACATCAAGACTTTCGCCGAAAACCTCGATGCAACGATGCTCTTCGCAGGAATTTCGTTGGAGACCGCTCCCCTGTTCAGCGGCGAGAACGGAGAGCAGTGGCGCAAACGGACTCGGCCCATCAACCTGAGCAACTACTCACTCTCGAACGACGCCGACCATAAGGAGTGGGTGCAGCTCGTCGCATCCTTCGAACGTATTCTTCCTCTCCCCCTGCATGAGAGAGGAATGCTCGAACGCCATGCGGACTACCTCTACCACCGCACCGGCGGCTCAATCGCATCCTTGAGCGATCTAATTATCGATGCAGCCACCGACGCCATCGACTTCGGTACCGAAGCCATCACGTTAGACCTGCTCGACTCGATTGCGATCGACGACGTAGATCCTGGAGTGGCCCGCTGATGCCGCTTCGTGCCGAACAGTCATCGACAGTCCCGGAGGGTGTCCGCCATGGCCGTCAACGACTTCCCGTGCCAGTCTCTCCGATGTGTTCGGAGACGCTGAACAGCTACCTCCGCCGCGTGACGGATCAGAACCTCTTGCGACCCAGCTGGCTGCCCCAGCTCTCCCGACAGCCCCACTTCGTTGCGGACCTCGTTGAGCTGACCGGCTTGACGGAGCGCGGGTTGGTAGCGGCGCTTCCGGAACTCCGAACTCCGCATGCAATCAAGCGATGGCCGCACCTGGTCGGCCACGTCTCGAAGCGGGCGGGGATCCGATCTGCATGCAGACACTGCGCTGCCGCGCAAACTCAAAGTCGAAGTCACGCAGTGACTGTCTTTGCCGGCCATGAACAGGTGCTCTGCGCCATACACCAGCAATGGACAGGAAGTTCTGCACTTAAATGCGATGCCCAGCAACAATTTTCAGTCCGACTCTGTCCTGACATCGAACGCGCACACCGCCAGCACCGTAGTCTCATTCGACGCTGGGGGCGCGGCCCCACATACTCCGGCTTCATGGCTGCTGTGACCTGCTTCTCCCTTTGGTCAGCCTGGCCGGCGGTCTCTCGTGCGCCTGATACCCAGCAACGCAGGCGACGGCTCGGTGTACCCGCGGAAGCACCGCCCATGCTTCCACGACAAGCCGCGGCCTGGTACCCCAATGCGGTGGCGCTGACCGACGTCATCATCTCGCTGCGGCACGAAGCGTCGGAGGGACGGCATTCCTCGGCCGCGACTGTCATTGCAGAGGGCCTCGTTCGACTTCAGAACATCGTTCCCGGCCTATCGCCGAGTGGCGCG
This sequence comes from Mycolicibacterium mageritense, assembly GCF_010727475.1. NCBI lineage: Bacteria > Bacillati > Actinomycetota > Actinomycetes > Mycobacteriales > Mycobacteriaceae > Mycobacterium > Mycolicibacterium mageritense. The sequence continues at coordinate 6,565,201 of NZ_AP022567.1, read as the reverse complement.
TCGGATCCCTTCCGGCAGGCAATGTTGGGTGAACTGCACGCTCCCCCAGATGAAGTCGAAGTCGCGCCGAGCAACCATTCACGCGAGTCTCATTGGTACAGGAAGGACGGTGGTGGCAATGTCAAGCCGAAGTCATGAGGAGCCCGCTACCCCAATCGGATCGCTCTGCACTGAATGGGAGTTGGACGAAGGCATCGCATCCCGCGTCGTCTACACACCCGACCGGTTCCCCGCCGGATGTACGGCTGGAGTCCGCATCAGCGCGATTCAGGTCGAAGACGGCAGCTTTGAGACTGCTGCCGACGTTCCCCACATCTACCTCGAGTTCCACCCTGATTCTGGACTCACCGTTGGGAACGCGCGGGCTCTCGCGCTCGTCCTCACCGAGTCCGCCGATCAGCTCGAAAGTTGGATCGAGATGTTCGGTGCCGTCGCCGATCCTGGTGCCGAACGTTGATCGATCCTTCGCTGCCGCGCATCAGCATCACCGAACTACGTCGACATTTCAGCCGGTTCATCAGCGAAGCCGAACAAGGGTGGACTTTCGTGATCACTCGCCGGGGGCGCGACGTTGCCGTGCTGGCTCCGGCCCGGCGATTCGCCGACGAAGATCCCCTCGCGTAAGCGATGGGCCGTTCGGTAGAGGATCAATGATGGACCGTGGAAATCCGCTGCATTTCTTCAGACTCTTCGGAACGCGCTACCCAGCGATAGGCTCACCTGACTTGCTGAGCGTCGATGTCAGGCGTGGCGAGGAAAACGGGCTGGGTCTCGTCTGTGTACAGCACGATCTGGATCCGCTCCTGCACGCTCGTTCGCTCAGGGCTGTTCGGATCTCCTGTGATACCAGTGAAGAAGGTGTCGAGGACGTCTTCCCGAGTGGCAGGCTTCGCAGCTGGGCTCCACCAGTAAATGATGAGCTCGCTCAGTGGCTTCCCGTCGACGGGCTCGCGACTGAGCGCCTTGCAGACGTGGCGCCACCACCAGCCATCCGATTCGCCAAGAGAGCACCCAAAGATGATGAACAGTCGAGTATCGGGAAATAGGTGGCCGTACTCTATACGGTTCATCGCCCAGTACGGCTTCATAAGTTTCCGTCGGGGGTCTGTGCCCTGGTTGAAGCTGTCGGGCGCGTCGATCCCGAACAGAAGCGACCGCGGGATTGCCTGCTGTCCGTGAGGATGGATGACCTCGCTGCGGACGTAACTGGACCAACTGGTGTTGTCGTTCCAGCCTCCACTCGGATGGCCTGTTGGGTTGGGCCAGAACCAGAAATTCCGGTCCGCATACGTGTGCGCTTGCGGCTGGAACTGCTGAGCGTCACGAAAGGCGTAGTCATCGAGTAGAGGCGTGTAGTTGAAGTTCACGAATAGGAAGTTGAAAAGGTCGTAGTGTTGCGTCTCTCCGGGGAAGGCAAAAGACTCGAAGTTCGCGGACATCGTGGCGACGTCTCTGACGAATTTCGCCATGGATTCCACGGCCAAAGAGCCCTCTGCGGAGTCCTTCCCGACCCGGGCGAGTAGGTCAGGTGGTGCGACGAGTTCCAGGTATTCTGAGAATGCTCCCTGGATGGCAAGTGTTGACGCGTAGACGTTTTGGACCCGCTGGTAGCTGCCGTAAATGCCGATGAGTTGCCCGATGGCCGCTTCGATGTCGCTCCAGTTTTCCTCACCTTTCGCCTTGGCGGCGGCCATCTGCTGGACCACCAGATTTGAGGAGTCGAAGTCGCGAGCGGCGAGGTAGTGATAGAAGGCCGGATAGCGGGGAGAGAACCGGGATTCGTAGCGCCGTGTGACTTGTATATCGAAGCCATTGCCCACCAGCACCATGATGTTGTGCTGGTGCCTCAGGTTCGAGTACTCATCAGACGTAAACTCGCGATACCCCACTCCTGGCCCCGCCCATCTTTCACGTTCGAGCCGTCCGCGTTCTGTGCTCGCAGGCTTCCTCACGGGAATTCTAGGGCCCGCGCGGCCAGATATTGACACTGCCAGATGGGTCTGCTGCTCGCAGGCGAGGAGCTTCAGCGAGCAGAGCTTCGGTGCGCGATGCGACGGCTTCGAGGCTGCCCGGACCGCTGAAAGCCCTCGGTATCGCGTCGATTCACAGCTAGGCGGTTGGACACCTTGCCCGCGGAGTGCACCACCTCGGCAAAGGTCTGGCTTCCAATATGATTGCGTTCCCGATTGCTACCGATCTATTGAACGGCGCGTTACACCAACTCGTACAAGCTCCCCCGCTTGCTGGCCATAGTTGACTCGATCGACGCTGCCAGGCCGCTGTCGTGAATCAGCAGACCGAACTCGATGTTTCGATTCTCAGCGTTGTACGAGAAGTTTGCACTTGTCAGCAGAACGATCTCATGGTCGACGACAATGAACTTGGTATGGCTGACGATCGGCTGTCCATTCGGCAAGTTGGCTGAGCGGTACACGGTTGCCCGCGGGAGCCGTGCCTTGACGCCGCCAGGGTCGCCCTTGCCTGCGTCGACGTAGACACACACAACCACCTCGGGCTCCTCGGATGCTTTCTGGAGTGCGTCCCACATGCTCGATGTCGATGAGAAGTTATAGGTCGCACACGTCACCGAAATACGAGCCGCGGCGACGACATCGTGAAACTGATTGGTCAGATGTCCGGTCGTGGCTTCGTTTCCGGGCATCGTCCAGACCGGAGTGAGGTCGCGGTGCGCAGACTTTGCACCTGCGATCCCGCGGAGCACCGCCACCGAGATGGCAGGCTCAGTGTGTCCAATTCCCGCTGAATTCAACAGATTTGCGGCTCGGTCGCGCCGGGCGTGGCTTACTGATGCGAGTGCGTGTGCGGTGTGCTCGCCCGCGTCGATGAGCACTGCCAAGCTTTCCGCTTCGGTTGCGGTCAGGTACTCCCCCAGTTGTTTCAGCGGGTCATCGGACATCAGGGCTCCCGAAGAACCCCGGCACCGGCTTGCCGTGCGCGCTGGGCAATGTGAGCAGAAACCGGCGGTCGAGGAATCGATTCGCCCTTTCGCACGATGTCTCCGATGCGAACGTGCAGCAGTGGCAAGCCGCCCCGTGCAGAAAGTCCTCCGGGTCACTCGGAGTGCGCATGGCGCACACAGGGTCCGACGAGCACCGAGCAGCCCGGCGAAGCGCCGAGATCACCAGCCCCTGCAGTCGAGAGGGCTCTGAGAGCGCGACGAGTCCGCCGAGGGTGCCTTCGCTATCTGAGGCCGTGGTACAGATCAACAATCCGGCAGCACCCTCGCGGTGCGCGGAGGCCGGCCACCCGTAGATCCGCTCGGTCAAGCTGGCCGCACCGTAGCCACACGACATCGCCATCTCGCGGATCAGAACGTGAGACAGGGTGTGCAGCAACCAGTATCGCGGTGCAGGTAGCCGGGTGTCGGGGTCCACAGCTTTGGCGGTCTCAGAGAAGCGTCGGGCGAAGTTACGTCGGTTAGCCGTCTGATGCGCCGCCCACAGCGGCGTGGTGTAGACGATGTTCTCCCAGTCTTCGATGGCATCGAGGCTGAGTTGCAGGAATATTCCTTCGCCGCGGTCCTCTGTCGCGGGCACCCATGTCGGCTTGCCGTTGCGGGTGAGCTTGACCAGTCGACCAGGCAGGTCGTTGACTCGATCCATCTCATCGAGACGGGTGAAACCGATGAAGGCATTGACCTTCTTCATCTGGTTGACCGCGACGACGCGGCTGATCTGTGTGGGAAGCTCGGGGCTGCGGGCCATGTCGGTCACCATCAGCCCCGTGGTGTTCTTCTGAGAGGGGAACAGCGCCGGCTTCTGCAGGTATTGCCATTCGGGGATCAGGAGTTCTACGGGATCCCAGTCGTCGCGCTTCTTCTTGCGCTCCTCGTCGGACTCCGGCGGCGTCAGCGCGTCGGCAACCGCGGTCGCGAGGCTCTCATTCGAAACACCGCTCAGGTCAATATCTTTCATACCTGCCATCGCGCGCACAACGTCGACTTGTCCAGCGAACTGCTTGATGGTTTCGATGCCGAGTTCCAGCCGAAGGAGGTCGCCGAGGGCTTCGGCCTTTTCGGCGTCGGTGCGTGGCATGACGATGATCGATTGCGTCGAGGCGAACCACAGGTTCGAGGCACCCATCATGATCAGCGTCGGCCGCGCGTTGCACTCTTTATCGAAAGCATTCAAGTGCGGATGTCGTCCCCGGCAGGTTTGCGGCAGCTTGTCGCGGCCCACCGAGCCCTGTGCCTCTGCCATGCCGCGGGTTGCCCCGCATTGCGTGCACGCGATCATCGATCCAACGCTCTTGCCGACGTTGGCATCACGCATCTTCAGGTCCGGTCGCTCCGCCTTGGGGCATCGCCGGCCGCGATGCACCCACAGTTCGTACGGAAACTCGTCGACGTGTCCGTTGGTGCATGTCAACAGATGCTGTGCGGGTACCGCGGGGCTCTCCCGCTTCCCAGTCTTCGTACCACCGCGTTGCGCGCCGCGGCCCGGGCATCCCTTATGTGTGAATTGCGCGAGGTCTGGGCGGAAGGGATGGGTGTTGATGTAACTGAACCGCGTCAGCGGGCCGAGGTAATCGCAGCCCGTGCATCGCAGCCATTGCGGGAATACTCGTGCGGGGATGCCTAAGTCGGCGCCCTCTTTGGCGAACGAGTTCTGTTTCGGCTGCCACGGATAGGGGCGTAGCGCCTCGAGCTGCGGACCAAGGTGCATCCGAATCACGTTGAGGAGCCGAGGCTCGATGATCGCCGGAATCTTCTCGCGCCGTTTCCAGATGGGCTCCCAGTCGTCCAACCCTGCGGGCATCACCGAGAAACCGGGCAGATCCATGATCGCGCCCGGCCCGTAGGTGTATAGCAGCGACGACGGCCGTGACGAGCCAACCTTGGCGCGGTTTTTGACCACTGCGTCTTCTGCGTCGGCCAACGGGTCGAGCGCCTCCCCTGGATCGTGCAGCATCACTTCTTCGGGCGTGGTGTCGGTCATCAGGACTCATCCCCCACTGGCAGGGTCCATCGTGGTGCTCCGTCGGGTACGTGCGCGAACAGCCGCTCTGGGATCGGGCTGACTAGGATGTTGATCTCCGGTTGCACTTCCCGCATCGAGTTCGCGACGACGAAGGGCGCCTGATTCGATGACCCGACACCGGCTTTGGCGTTCTCGGGGCTCATCAGCAACGGCAGGTACTTGTCCCCCTCCCCAGTGCGCTCGTACACCAGCGTCCGGTGCATGTCGCTCGCGCGGTTGGCGCGATCGGCCCATCGATCGATGCGGTTGATTAACCGGTCGCTGGCATACTTCACTCTGGCGTCATCCTGCGCCGCAGCCGAGATGCGGGCTTTGAGTCGTTCGGCGACGCGCTCGACCACGTCCCGATGTTCCTTGATCCGCCAGGCTCCGCGCTCTTGGGAGAGGCCGTCATCGAGAGGCGCCTGCACGACTCGCGCCACACTGACCAACAACCCGTCCAAGCCTCGATCCAGCGACGTCGGCGAGTAGGGCGTCACCGACAACGCTTCGACCTGGGAGTAGAACGTCTCGTGGTAGTGGCGGAACTGTTCGTAATGCGCCAGATCGCGGGGGCGAGCCCAATTGCCCAGCGTCACAACCAAACCAGGACGGGAAGCGTCGCGGCCGACGCGAGAGGACGCCTGAATGTACTCGGCGGTGTTCTTGGGCTGGCCGACGACGAGCATCAGCCCGAGCCGCTGCACGTCGACACCGACCTGCAGCATCGAGGTGGCCAGCACCACGTCGAACGGCGCCTCCTTGCGGGTAAGCACCTTCTTGCCTTCGCGCTGTGCTGCCATTCGAGCCTGGAAGGCGTCGGTGGTGTCATAGTCAGGGTCGAACTCCAAGCCCAACCGGTCCAGGGTGCGGCCGATCTCTGACGACGCGATCCGGGCGGTGAGTTCACCGGTGTTCAGAAGTCCGAACGCGGCCCCGTGTCGGGGTGGGAATCCGGAGTCTTTACGGGGGCGCTTGATTCGATTCTGCACGTCGTCGCCCATGTAGCGTGTCATGCCCGCCAGCTCGCGGGTGGCATTAAAGTATCCAACGACCGTCAGGTAGGGGTCCGCGGCGATGCCGCTGCGGTCCAAGAGCAGTTGCCCGGCGGAGAGCAATACCTCCGAGACGCGAATCTCGGCGCTGGCTAGCCGGACTCCTTGCGCGCTTACTCCGATGTAGCGGCGACCGGGCGTTGTCTTGGCAATCGGAATTTCACGGGAGAAGTAAGTGTCGGCGACGTCGAGCACTTGGGGGGGAAAGATCTCCAGGCGTCGCCCGTACAGGCCACGCACCTGCTCCTGCGCGTTGCGGACGGTGGCCGTGGACGCGACAATCAGTGGCCGCACTGGCTTGCCGTCGGGCTGTTCCCAAGAGGCCAGGGTCTCCACCGCAACCTCGAACAGGCCAACGGAGGTGCCCAGCGCCCCGGTAATCAGGTGCAGTTCGTCTTGGATGATCAGATCCGGGGGGCGTAGCCGGTTCACCGGGTGCACGGTGGCTGCGGGATATCCGGCCACGGCCGGGTGCGCGGTGGAGATGTTGCACGCCGCATAGTCGGGGTGGACGTAGCCGTGGCGACCGCAGCGCCGTCCGACGTAGCCAAATAATGCTGCGGCTTCGCCTTCACGGGCCAGGCGGGCGAACTTGTCGACGGTGGCGATGACGAATGCCGGTGTCAGCCGGTAGATCTCCTCGTCCACGGTCAGAATCGGCAACCCCTCGCTGACCTGTCCGCCCTTTGAGAACGGGCAGCGCGCGAGGTCATCACCGCAGTAGACGAACACCCGCCGGGCTGTGGCGTCAGCCTTGACCTGTGCCGCGGTGATCGGGGTACCACACCAAGGGCAGCGCTGGACCTGGAGCACGGTCAGCCGATGCGACCCGTATTCGTTGGCCTTGGTCAGCTGTTCGTCGGCTTCTTCGAAGCGTTTAGGGCTTACGTCGGTACCGACCCATAGCCCGATACGGAACGGTTCACTGCCCCAGGTGGTTTCGTCAGCTTGACGCGCGAGCTCGGCCGCGCACACCAGTGCGGTGGCTCGCTGGAACTGCTGGGCCGTCAGCAGCCGTAGCGTGTAGCGCATCAGCACGGCGACGCCGTCGCTGCCGTCCAGCGGGCCGTCGGTGGAATCGACGAGGCCTTGGCGACGGCGGATCGCGAAGGTGTAGGCGGCCAGTCCGAGATAGGCCTCGGTTTTGCCGCCACCGGTCGGGAAGAACAACAACTCGACTTGTGCTAAGTGCGCGGCGCTGCGCAGCGGCGATGTCGGGTCCGTTAGGGAGCCGAGTTGCATCAGAATGAACGCCAGCTGGAAGGGGCGCCAGGATGCCGCCTTCGCACCCGCCTCCGCCACCTTCTGTTGTGCACCGGCGATGGACAGTGCAGGATCCGATGCTCGCAGCGCGGCCACCTGGGAGGCGATGCGTTGATCGCGCATCACGGCGTTCATGAACTGAAAGCAACGCAGCGCTTCAGGATCAGCCACGACGTGTTCCAAGCCCGCTTGCAGTCGCTTGTGGGCTCGGCGGGCTTCCACCATTGCCAGGTCGGCAGTATCACGCAGATGCAGCGGAAGCTGCGTGGTCGCTGTTTCCTGGGTTTCGAGCCAGTCCCCGTAGCCGGTGACCAGTGGCTGGAGCCCGGCACGGACCTGTTCTGCGGTCGACGTCGCCAGCGCATCCATAGACAGCAGCGCGTTCTCGACGTCGCGCGCCTGGGTCTGCGGGGTTTCGGCGACTGGCAGCCATGTGGTCCACACCGCGGTGGCACTGCGCGAGCCCCTTTTTACCGTCCAGTCCACCGAGCAGGTCCGACCGATCGCATACTCAAGCCGGTTGCGGTATTGCAGGTTCAGGCGCTGAACCTCGGGATCGTGCTCCGGCAGATCCTGTTCGAGCACATCGCACACCGGGAGGAACACCGCCGCTCCCCTGGCGTCGATGTGGAGCTTGGTTTGGAACATCCACATGCCGATCGGGATCGGCATCGGCGTCTCGCGGTCGTTGCACAACGCGATTTCGATGAGCACCCGTCCGTACGTCGCATCGTCGTAGCGGTCGACCCGAAGACAGATGGTGTCGCGCAACGGGATCGTCGTCGTCTGCCCAGCGGCGAGATCGGCTAGGCGAATGGTGCGGGGCTCTTCGACCGGAATCCGTTGGAAGTGGCGGATCGGACGGCCTGCCTTGGTGACTTTGTCGGTCTGCACCGACTCGTAGGTTCCCCACGACGCCGTGACCGTGAACGCCTCCAAATCTGGCGGTACTTGAAACCGCAGACCCATCGACGAAGGAATCATCAACCCCTGCTTGGGAGCCCGGTCCTCTGCATCATCATCGGCAGCATCGGCCTCACCATCGTCAGCGGCAAAAGCAGGTATACCCCGTCCCTCAGCTGCGGCATTCGCGTCAGCGCGAGCCTCGGCCAGATCGCCACGCTCGGCGCCTTCGGCTGCGTCACCGTTACCGGCGGTGGCGCCGGTGAGCCGCACTGGCGCAATGTATCCGACCAAGTATTGGGAGCGTGGGCTGAAGGGCAACAACTCATCGGGGCCATGGATCGGGCCGAGCAGCTCGCGCTCCAGGATGTCGACCAAGTTCTGTCGAACCGTGAACGACGAGCCGTCGGGCTCGAAGGTCAGCTCGTAGGACGAGGGCGGTTCCTTCGCTTTCTCAGTCGCGCTGGTCATTACAGCAGTGTCCCTTGCTCATCTGGTGCGCTCTTGCCGCGACGGCCTTTGCTTTTCGTTTGCGGTGTCAGCTTTGCTTCCTCGGCGGCCCGGCGGTGGTTTTCTTCCAACAACCGATCGAGAATCTCCACCCGTGCCGCGGGGCTAACCGTCCAGCGCTGCATCTGCCGATAGGTATGGAAGCCGTGGCCGAGCTGAATGTCGGACCAGTCATACGCGTCCATCACCGCTTCGTCGAGCTCGACGTGAATAGCGCGCATTCGCGCGACATTCGGGTCAGAACTGTCGGTGATACTTGGATCGTTGATGAGGTTGTAGAGCTTGGTCAAGCCGAGATCGCGGCGAAGCATGATCTGACGGCGCTCTCCGTCAAGCGCGCCACCGATCTGTTTGAGCCGACCAGTCGGCACTGGCCGTGGATACGTTTCGAACACATCCGAAGGCGTGTACTGGAGGTCCGTTCGCAGCGTGGTCCCGTACTTGATAGACCATGTTTGGTGAAGCGACGATGAGAGCACGGCCTGCAGTGCATATGAATCGGTCGCAAACACCACGACCTTTTCGTTGAAGACTTGGTGTGTCGGAACGCGCACCGGCATTGCCGTTTTGCTGATCCGCGCGATCGCGAGTACCTCGTCGAGGTCAGCAATCGCCTTTCGCAACGCGGGCCGCTTATCGCCGTACTGCCACCACCGTTCTCGGTGGGCCTTCCTATTCACCTTCTGGCGCTCAGGATAGACGAGGGACTCAACGCGTTGGAACGGAATCTTCCATTGTGACGCCACCGCCAGTGATGCGTCGTTGAAGTCGATCACCCAACGGGACGCAGAGCAATCAGGACGGGAGTTAAGATCCTCACCGTTTAGGTAGGGGAAGAGCACTTCTGCGTTACACAGATCCATGTCAATCCATTCCTGCGCTTCCCCAGGTTCAACGACGAAGCCCAGTCCGACAACAACGCAGCCTTGAAACGCCAGATTGACATTTGCATCAAGCCGAACAGGGTTGCCTTCGACCCGGCCACTGGGCTCGAGAAGAGCGGATATCCGTTTAACCGGTGCGCCGTCACTGATACGCGGCACCTCGTCTCTGACCCGCCCGATGGAACCCCACACCCCGGCGTACTCAAGGGCGGCGCTTGCTACTGGCCATGGCTGGCTCTGGACTGCACGGGTGATGGTGAACCCACATGCCACCATCTGGTCGAGCCCGACCCCCCGAGTGTCGCCCTGCGCGATTGTGTTCGTGGCAATAAGCCCAACAGTCCCGCAAAGGGCGAGCAACGATTGTGCACGCAGAAAGAAGTACGCGACCTGGTCGGCATTGCCAGTGGCTCCGTTAGCAACCACGTTTACGAGCCATTCACGAACATCTGAGCCCATTGCGCCAGAAATCTTCTTCCCACCAAGGAAGGGTGGGTTGCCGATGATGGCGTCGAAGCCGCCGCGCGCCACCATCACATCGGGCGCTTCGATGATCCAGTGATTTGGCTGCCAACGTCGGTAGTCGGTCGCAACGGTCGGAGTGAGACCAACGTCGATGATCGAGTCGAGCATGGTGGAATCAGCCTCACCTGATTCGGGGTGGGCAGCTTTAACAGCGATGCGCAGATTTTCGTATGCCTCGTCGCGGATCCGGCCCGGTTTCCCGCCGAGCGGCAACCCGGCTGCGACGATTCCGTCGGCGACCTTGCGCAATTCAGCTGTCACGTCGCGCAATTGGGTCAGTTGGCGGCGTTTTGCCGCACTGTTGCGGGCTGGATCGTTCTCGTCGATCTCGGACGCAAGCTTTCGTCGAAGTTCCGCCGCCTTGTGGATGATTGCGTCGATATCAACATCGAAGATGTCGAACATCTCCCCTGCCGGGACGCGCGAGGGATCAATATGCAGCTTGCGGAGCTGGTCCAGGCTGGTGATGCCGAGCAGTGAGTTGCCGAGGAAGATCTTGTCGTCGACGAAGGAGAAGGGTAGGTCGCGGTCCAGCGATACGAGCCAGAGCGAGAGCTTACACATCTCGACGGCCATGTCATTGATGTCGGCGCCGTAGAGACAGTTCGCGACGACCTCGCGGATTGCGCGGCGGTGCAGATCACTGCGGTGGGCGTTGGCGGGATCCTCAGCGGTCCACGCTTCCACCACCCGGTCGGCCAGATAGCTAGCCGCTGAAACAAGGAACGCACCTGAGCCGCAGGCGATGTCAGCGACCTTCAAACCTAGCAAGTCATCGGAAGACTTGAGCCGCCACTGAGATTCGTCAGCAGTCTGATATGGACCGGGTGAGTAACACAGCGGCTGCAGCGCGTGCAGGACTACCTCTCGGGCGAGCGACTTGGGGGTATAGTGCGCGCCGGCGTTCTTGCGGGACGGCGTTTCCTTGACCATCAGCCCGCCATTGAGTACCACGAATGGTCGGCCTCGGAGGTCCTGCCGCATGATGCCCAGCCACGGCAACACGCGTTCACGTAAATCGGTGTCGTCGCCGACCGCCTGAGCCAAGGCGCTGATCACACTCGGTTCTGTCTGGGCGCCAATGTCCTTGGCGATTGCGGCAGCCGACTTGGGTTTGGCCGAGGGTTGATCGCGTTCGATGTGTGCGCGGACTGCCTCGGCCAACTTTTTCGGCGCAGTGTTAGCCGCTGCAAGCCGTTCCAGCTCAGGCAGCGAGATCTCCGGTTCTTCGCCGCGGGTACCTTGCAGGCCGAGATAGGTCTCACCGACTGTGACGGCGGTGTAGCCCAGCAGGCCTTCGTAGATGTACCCGATCTGCTCGACGTCGATGTCGCGGAAAGAAATCCGGCGTACCTCGCTACCTTTGAGGACTGCCTGCTGGACCGACCGCAGTGCGTGCAGCATCACTCGGTCGGATACTGAGATGGCCAAGGTTCCGTGCGCGGTGAGTGCGGTCAGGAACGGGAATCGGTCGGGGTCAAAGAGAGAACCACCGTAGGCGGGTACCCGCATGTTCTCGAAGGACGCACCACCGTAGAGCGCCTGACTCGTAGCGAGCAATCGATGCCACGTCAGCGAGGTGGCATCGAGGGCCTCCTCGCTTTCCTCAGCCTCGCGTGCTTGCAGCCGGTCCAGTTCGCGCGAAATGCCGTACCCTTGCTCGAACAACTCCCCCGACGGCAGCAGTCCGCGTTCTTCGGCGAACAGTAGGAACACGATCCTCATCATGATCGTCACCGCAGCTTCATAGCTTTGGTGGGTGTCGGCGGGTAGCGGATCGGGCTCGCCGCGTTGTTGAGCGTCGCGTGCCGATTCGGAGAACGACTGGATGAGCAGCTCGACCGCGCGTCGCACCTGCGCGCCGAGGGCTTCGGTGATTTCTTCGGCGGCAGCCACGGATTCTTCGAACAGCATCGGTAGCCGCTCGTCTTCCTTGCCGCCGATGATGTGCTGACGCGAGGTCAGTGTCAGGAACGCGTCGCGGGTGCGCGGTTCCTCCACCCAGGTGAGCGCGTCGACGATTCCGGAGGCGGTCATGGCGCCCGTGCGTGCGCACACCAGCGCCCACCAGCGTCCGTCGGTGACGATGCCGATCGGAATGTCGTTGTTGCGCAAAAGCGCTTCCATTCGGTCCACCGGAGTGGCCGCCCACAGGTCACTGGGGACCTGACGCAACGAGTCGACAGGGTCGATCACCGACACCAGGGCGCCGATATCGCCGTCGGGGTTCAGCAGGGCTGCCTCGACGCCGACGGTGACGGCACGGTTGGGTGACTGAGCGGTGACGCCGGCGACGGGTCCCCAGGACAGGGATTCAGCCCAGCCGACGACATCGCGCAATACGGTTTCGACCCATTTGTCGCGGGCGATGCGGTACGCGTCATCGGTCGTGCCGGCGTCGCCGATAACTCGGTCTGCCGTCTCCCATGCGGCTTCGAAGTCCTTGCGGGCGTTGAGCAGTGCCTCTTTGCAAGTGTTATCCAAAGCTGGCATGCCCTGAGGCCAAACCCGCTTGAGCGGGGCGATGGCCAGGAATGGGCCATCGGTGTCGACGAGTTCGAGCCACGCGCGGTGCAGTTCTGAAGCACTCGGTGTTGAACGTTGCCGGGGTGTGCGGGGCGCCATCAGCGCAACCCTCCTTTCGCATCCTCAGGAGTGAGGGCGAACACCACAGCGGCAGCGGTGGTGTGGGGTTTGACGTCGGCGTAGCGGTCGGCGATAGCCGCGATCTCGCGGGCCTCCTCGTCGTCGAGTTCGTCGAGACGACGCTCCATCGAGTCGATGTCGCGGCGCCATTGCTTCTGCTGCTCGTCGGCCCACAACATCGTCTCAGCTTCGGATTCCTTGCTACGCAACAGAGTTAGTGATTCCCGCAGGTTGGTCCGGAATGCCGAGAAGATGTCACGCGCCCGCTGGATGTCGGCGGCCCGGCGTTTGTCCAGCTGCTCCAGCACCTGGGCGTGTCGTCGGTCGGCGCGAGCGTGCATAGACTCGTCCAGCCGAGCGCGCAGCGGCGCGTCCGCCGCATTCCAGATCTCACAAAGCTCGTCGCGGACCCGGCGGCTGGCCAGCGTCAGACGCTCCCCGTCCAGGGCATGATCAAGGGCGTGTTCGGCCTTCGCCTCGGCCATCGCACGGCGGCCTCGTAGGCGAACGCCAACAAGAAAGACCTCCTCGTGCAGCCGCACTCCACCGCGACCGACGAGCACCATGCGGGTCACTGCCGCGACGAACGATTCAGCCATATCGTCGATCACCACCGCGGTAGCTCTGTTCAGGGTGGAATCCACACTCCACAGCGAACGGCGCAGTAGACGTTGCGCTTTCTGCACGATCGGATGTCCCAGGTGGACGTACACCAGGTCGGCGCGTCCTTCAGCCGCGGTCGGATCGAATGTAATCGGGCGCAGCACATCAGGTTTCAGCCGGGTAGCTAAGCCTCTGAGGGTGTCCTGCCAGGCGGGGCTCAACGGTGGCATCGCGAACACCTCGGCGTCGGTGTCGGTGTCGCCGACCGGTTCCAGCGGAAGCTGGTGGTTGATCCGAAGCGCGGTGTCGACCACGCGGCGCAGGTTCTGCGGTTCCAGGTGCAGATCTGCACGTGAGGCGTCGTAGCCACGTTCCAGCTCGGTGAGGCGGGTGTTGAGTTCGATGCCGCCGGCCAAGGCTTCCTGGATCACCTGATTGCCGTCGAGGCCCTTGGCTTTGCGTTTGGCGGGTTTTCGGCGGGCAAAATGCTCCTGGATCTCGTCACCGATCACCTGGTTGGCAGATCCCAGGTCCACCTCGACCTGGGCAATCTTGCGAGCGATGCGGGCCATGAAATTCGCGTCGGCGGCGTAGGTGGAGGAGTTGTCGTCGGGTACGAAGTGAAACACCTCGGGTGTTTCGGTCTGCCCGTAACGGTCTATGCGGCCAATTCGCTGTTCGAGTCTCGACGGGTTGAAGGGGATGTCGAAGTTCACCAACCGGTGGCAGTGGTTCTGCAGATCGATGCCCTCGCCAGCGGCATCGGTGGCCAGCAGCACCCGCACTGGTTCCTCGGTCGGGTCGGCAGTGAACTGCGACCGGATGTACTCGCGGTCCTCGGTAGGGGTTGCACCCTCGATGACGGCCAGCCGGTCGGCGTAGCCGCGCTGAGTGAGTACTCGTTGCAGCCAGCCGAGCGTGTGGGCGTATTCGGTGAACACCACGACCCGCTCATTGGTCCAGTGGGTGCCGTCGGGCCGGCAAACCGCGTCGAGAAAGGTGAGCAGTCGGTCTACGCGCGAGTCGGGCCGACTTTCGTAACTCAAGCCCCAGTCGGCGAGTTTCTCCAGCTGACCGGGTTCGGCGGCGCTGAGTGGATCGGAGGCCTTGGACTCGCGCAGTCGCTCGGCCTCGTCGTGCTCCCAGAGACCTTCTTCCTCGTCGGCCTGGCCTTCTCCGAAGATGTCGTCGTACTCGTCTGCGCGTAACCCCCGTCCGGCGCGCGCGTCGCGGTAGTGGTTGATCGTCATCCCGAAGGCGAACGGGCTGGACAGGAACCGCTTCTTGAGCAGCATCGTGACGATGTCACCGCCAGGTTTGGTGCCGTTCTGCTTGGCGCTGCGGGTGACGATGTCATCGAGAAGCGAGAACATCTCCTGTTCGCTGTCCTCGGGCGTGAAGTCGAGAATCTTGACCTCGCGGTCCTTGAACCCTTTCCCCGTGAGGTCACGCTTGAGGCGGCGTACCGTCACGTCCTTGAGCGCGGTGGAATCCAGGAGCGCGCCGCGGGAGAACCGGCGGGGGTCGATCATCTCCATGAGCGCGGTAAACGACTCCGGGTAGCCGTTGTGCGGCGTGGCGCTCAAGAACAGGCGGTGCTCGCACGTGTCGGCGAGCTGGCGCACCGCAATGGTTCGTTGGGTGTCCACCGAATAGCCGCGTCCGCCGTGGATGGCCGAGGGGCTCGACGGAGCGACGTGGTGGGCCTCATCGACGATAAGTACGTCGAAGGTGAACCGCTTGCCCAGCTTGGGGTTCTTGGCCTGGGCGTAGACGTCGCGCAGCAAGCGCTGGCAGCGCACCTGCGGCAGCCACGCCATTGACACGATCACCCGTGGATACAGCTGGAAGGGGTTGGCGTGCAGGCCGTGGGTACGGCGCACCTCGGCCATCAGTTCACTGTTGACGATGACGAACTGCAGGCCGAACTTGTCCCGCATCTCGTCCTGCCACTTCAACGCCAAGCTTGGCGGGCACACGATCACTGCCGTGCGGGCACGATGCCGCAGGAACAGTTCCTGCACGACCAGGCCGGCCTCAATGGTCTTGCCCAATCCGACGTCATCGGCCAGAAGCAGGTTGGTCCGCGGGCTGGTCAACGCCCGACGCAGTGGTTCGAGCTGGTATGCCTCCACCGTGACCCCCGACCAGAACGGCGCCTGGTAGCGGTTCGGATCTGCTGAAGTGACCGCGCCCCAGCGCATCGCGTCGATGAAGCCGGCCAAGGTGACAGGATCGTCGAAGCCCTCTGGGTTGATGTGCTCGGGCAAGCCCTGCGGCGGGGTGACGGTCTTGCCGACCTCCAGCTCCCAGATCACCGACAGCTGTTCACCGAGGCGATCCTCGTCGAGTGACTGCAGGTCGACGACGTGATCTAGTTTCGCGGCTGCGTCGTCAGCTGGGCTGAGGGGTAGACCCTGGGCTTGAACGTTGGCGACCGCCCACGTCGAACCGCGCACCTCAACAACCTGACCGGGCTCGGGCAGGGACGGGGCAGCTACAGGCACAGGTGGTCCTCCGGGTGGTGGCGTTGGCCGAACAGTATCGCCGTCGATACCGACAACGGCGCGGATGGTGTCTTCGGACACTCCGAAGTGCTCGGCGGACCGCTTGATCACCTCGGCTGCGGCGGTGTCTCTGCGGGTGGGGTCGGTATTGGAGGTCGCAGCAATGAAATCCCGTCGGATCTTGTTCCGCTGACCCGAAGTCAGCAGCTCCTCGGGCAACGCCGCCGGCAACTCGTCATGGAGCAGGTACTCGATGGTGTCGTAAGAGATGCCGTACTTAGCTTCGAGCTGGGCGCAGGTGTTGCGCATTGCCCATTCGATGCCGTGTTCATCGACCGCTTGTTGCACCGCTCGACGGATTGTTGCGCGTTGACCAGGCGACAGATGGTCAGCTTCTTCCCGCGGTGTCTCCCCCACGCATCACCACGGTAGCCGGGGATCTCGGACATTGGTCGGATTTCTTCGGCCGCCGTGGCGCGCCAGCAATTTTTAACGAGTATGGCAATATTCCCTCGTGGCTGACCCGCTCTCACTGCATGAGGTAGTCGACACGCTCGTCGAGATGGACCTCGTGGACCTCGACAGCGACGGCCCGTGGCCTGGCGACCCAGACGACGCCGACGCGTACGAGCCGGACTGGACTCAGATTCACCCAAAAGACTCGGACCTGGGTGCGTCACTTGACCGGGCGCCAGGGCGACCAAACGCCTACGACGAAATCCAACAGCGGGCGAGCAGCGGCTTCCTGGTGCCACCGCCCGATGTGCTGGATGCCCTCGCCTGGTATACACCGATCCACTATTTCGGCCTTGGCTCCGCGATCTACATCCGAGAGACGGCCGTCTTCGACGTTGCCGCCGCAATCGTCAATCGACTGCCCGAGCCCGAACGCGAGGTGCGCGAGAATCTCGCCGGTGCGTCTCGTGCAGCAATGTCGGTGCTCTACCTCCACGAGGCGTACCACCACAAGATCGAATCGCTGGCGATCCGATTCGAAATGGTCGAGCGCACCCGGCGCTACCTCCCCTACTCGAAGGAGGTGTACATCCCACTCATTCAGCAAGGATCTGACGACGTGCTCGAAGAGGCCCTTGCGTGCGCCGAGATGTATCGCCGGTTCAAGACGGAGAGTCTGTACCGCCGAGGCGTTCCCAAGCTGGTGCGTGAAGCGACGCTAGCGATGCTTCCCGAGTGGTTTCAGACCCTTCCGCCAAGCTACCGCGAAGCGGCCCGGTACTTCAGCGATCGAAAGTTCGACCGGGCGCAACGCGAGCTGATGAGCCAACTGCATGAAGCATCTGCGGACCCCAGGCGCGCGGCCGATGAGTGGAGTCTGGCCCCGCACCTCTGCCGTGGCCTGTTCGACTGCCAGCGCATCACCCATGTGCTCGTGCCGAGAGGCAAGGAACCGATCTTGCCGTGGATCGGCCATACGCGTGCGCTCCCCTCCGTAAGCAGCAGAAGAGCCATACAGCGACTTGAGAATCAAGGATGGAAAGTCGATCCTGGCAGAGGAAAGGGCTCACATATACGACTTAAGCATGCCGAGAAGCAAGCACTTACCATCCCTGCGAACCGCGAGTCACTCTCTCCACCCGTACTGAAATCGATCGCGCATGCGTTGGGTGTGCGCCTGATGGATCTCGAATTCTAGGCAGTGCAAGGCTGAGCAATGGACAGACAGATCGCATCCGTCGGTGCCGATACTCAACGAGCCATCCAGATCGCCTGTGACGAATCCGGCTCTGACGGAGAGAATCTCATTGAGGGATCCTCAAGAGTCTTCGCTCATGGAAGCACAGATCTTGATTCGGTAGTCGCGTCGCAGTTCATCAATGATCTTCGAGAAACTGTCAAATACCAGGGCCCCGAACTCAAATCAACAAAACTGCTGCAAGATGCGCGGCGACGTTCCGCGCTCCTGAGCATGTTCAGCCCCGGTGGACCGCTGTCAGGCAGGGCGAAGTTTCTGGTAATCGACAAGTGGTACATGGCGGCAGCCAAGGTCATTGACCTGGTCATCGAGGAAGACGCCTACGCGAACGGCATTGACATCTACTCGACTGGCGCGGCCTACAGAATGGCGCAGACCCTGATGCAGGAAGGGCCCCGCGCGTTCGGCGAAAGCCGTTGGCAACAGCTGCTCGGTGCGTTCGTGTCGTTTGTTCGTCGCAAACAGCGGGTGGGACTGAAAACGACCGAAGCTGAGCTTCTTCAGGTGATCGATGATCTTCGACTTCGGAATTCGCGTCGCAATGTAACCGCCATCATGCAAAGCCTGTGGCAGGGTAGGCATCACCTCGCTGACTACAGGCCGGACGGCCCGATCGCCAGCATGGGCACGCTGGAACCGATCGTTCCCGCGATCGTCAGCACGGCCAAAGCCTGGCATCAAGTGCACCACGTCCCGATTGAGATCGTTCACGATCGATACGCTGCGCTGATTCCTCTCGCGGTCAAGGACATACTGGCGATATCCACCGCCAGATGGCCGAACATGGGTATTTCGCCTCCAATCACCTCACTGCAGCAATTGGATTCGAACACCGATGCGCGCGTGCAAGTGGCTGATCTTGTGGCAGGAGTGGGTGCCTGGGCAGCTCGAAGCGCTCTTGACCGAACACTTTCGGATCAGGACGCCGAGCTCATCCGTCCATACTTACTGGCCGATTCAATGTGGGCGGACGTTCCAAGTTGGATCCAGTTGTACGGGCGGACGTTGAGGTGATACTTGACCTCGACCCAACAGCGGCCCGGTGGAAAGCGCATCGGCCACGAAAAGCTGTCCGAGCGTACGCACAACGCCTGCGGATCCGAGAAGACAGAAGAACGGCAGCGACTATCCGAGGCCGAACCGCCAATCTGACGGCGTATAGACGCGGTAGTGCCGATCCGTCTCCAGGTGGACTCAATGACAATTAGCACAGCCAATGTCTGGGCCGAGCAAATCAATATCGGCGGCAACATAATTCGTCAACTGCTCGTCCCTGAATGCGAAGAGCTAACCGTCTCTGACGACGCTGGCGACCTCAGTGTCCATGGTTGCTACGGTCGATGGCCGGCGAATCGTGGCGCTATCGGCGGGCCTGTAGAGCATCTCGTCGCGGTCCTTCCTACCATCAATCGATCAACGTTTCGCATCAGCTGGAGCGGCAATCGCGAGCAGCTGAATCCCGATTTGGTGCTTGAGACATATAGGCAAGCAATCGGATTCACCCCGCACGATGAGCCTGGCAGCTTGCGGCGTCCACAGATCGCTGCACTGCATTCAATCGTCGGATACCAGTCCTCAGGTTTGAGCGAGCCCGCCATCGTCGTAATGCCCACCGGCACTGGGAAAACCGAGACGATGCTGGCGTGGATGGTGGCTACTCGCCCGCCCAAGCTGTTGGTGATCGTACCCTCCACTGCTTTGCGTAATCAGATCGCAGGCAAGTTCGAATCGCTAGGGATTTTGCAGCGTGAAGGCATCGTATCGCCAACGGCACAGCGGCCCTGCGTCGGCCGACTCGAGCACGGATTCGCCGACCCTGGTGAGGCTTCAACCTTCATCGATCGATGCAACGTCGTGGTGGCAACGCCCAATGCCCTACATGCGGGCCATCCTGATGCGCGTGCCGCGCTGCTCGCCGGGTTCACCCACCTTGTGGTCGACGAAGCTCACCATGCGCCCGCGACGACGTGGACAGCCATCATCCGCCAGTTCGATACACGCCCAGTCTTACTGTTCACCGCGACACCGTTCCGCTCGGACGGACGCTCACTACCCGGGCGCGTCATTTCGCGATTCCCGCTGCGTGAGGCCCAGAACGACGGCTACTTCAGTCGCATAGAGTTCGCCTCCATTGTCGCCATCGGGGACCCCGACCGCGACCTCGCCGCTGCAGCGATCGCCCGACTGACGAGGGACCGCGAGGCAGGTCTCGATCACATCTTGCTTGCGCGCGCCGCGACAAGAGTGCGCGCCGAAGAGATCTTCGCCATGTACCAATCGATGGCGCCCGAAGCTGAACCACAGTTATTGCATGACGGCCTCAGCTCACGCCGAAAGGCAGAAGCGCTCACTGCGCTCTCCGATCGTCGATGCCATCTGATCGTCTGCGTCGACATGCTCGGCGAGGGATTCGACCTGCCTAACCTGAAAATTGCTGCCTTCCACGACAACCGCAGGTCCCTCGGACCAGTCATACAGCTCGTCGGCCGGCTGGCGAGAACTCAATCTACGACACCGATCGGCCCGGCCAGCGTATTCGTCTCCCGAGACCCCGCGACTCAATTCTCGCCGCTGCGGAAGCTGCTGAGGGAAGATCCCGACTGGGACAAGGTGCTCAGCGACGTCACCGACCGCGCGATCGCAAGAGCTGAAGAGGTTAGCGAGTTCGATCAATCCTTTTCAACGACACCTTCGGAGGTGCCCGTCGGTTTGGTGGAGCCGAAAATGAGCGCAGTGGCTTACCGAACCTATGCGACCGAATGGAATCCTGATGCAGCGCTGGACGTATACGGCGAAACCGTCCTAGAAGGCGTCATCAGCGTGAGCTCGGTCGACAACGTCGCATGGTTCGTGATCGAAGCGGTCAGCGACCTCAGATGGGGCGAGGTGCCTGGATTGCAGACCGTTTCATACGACTTGGTTGCCATGTATTTCGACAACAGTCTCGGTTTGCTGTTCATCCACGGCTCCGATACTGACCGCAAGTATGACCAGCTGGCCGAAGCGGTACTTGGCGAAGAGCCGACGATGATCCGTGGAATGGATACCTTCCGCATCTTTGCGCAGCTCGATCGCCTGATACCCACCAACGTCGGGTTGCTCGATTCACGCGACCGCGACAAGCGTTTCTCCATGCATGTCGGCAGCGATGTGGAGACCGCACTGAATGAGGCTGAACGCAACCACAAGACCAACACGCACATCGCCGCGAAAGCGTTCGAGAACGGCGAACGGGTGACGATCGCCGCCGCGCTGTCGGGCCGCTTCTGGTCGATGCGTACCGCACCGGGACTTTCCCAATGGCGGGACTGGTGTCGGCACCAAGGCACCAAATTGCTCGACGCATCAGTCGATTTGCGCTCCTTATTTCGCGAGATGATCATCCCGATGGCAGTGACCGAGCGTCCCCAGCACCCGTTGCTGGCTGTGGAGTGGCCATGGAACCTGTATCTCGGAACCGGCACCGCACAGCACGCGGTCTACGACAGCAAGAGATTCTTAATCACCGATGTCGACTTCCGTATCGACGATTACTCGACCGCTGGGCCGTTCCAATTTTCGGTAGTAACGCCGCTGTGGGATGTTCCGTATACCGCCGTGGTGGGTGACACGGGTCTGCACTACCGGGCCGTCGGCGCAGAGGTCGAGGTCGAGAGCCGCGGATCGGCAATCCCGCTGTCGACATGGTTCAACAACCACAAGCCGACGCTGTTCCTCAGCGGCGACCGACTTATCACCGGCGACGATCGGCTGCTCGAACCGCGCACTGAGCTGCCGCCCTACAATCGCGACAATTTATCGCCGCTGCCGTGGGTTGCCGATGGAGTCGATATCACGGTGGAGTCCCAAGGTGTCAACCGTCGCCAAGACTCCGTGCAGGCCTACATGTCTCGATACCTGCAGGACCATCAGGCATTCGATGTTCTCATCGACGACGACCGCGCAGGTGAGGCAGCTGATCTGGTGGGCCTTCGGATCGACGGAGGGTATCTGGTTGTCACACTGGTGCACTGCAAGTACTCATCCCAATCCAACCCTGGCGGCCGTCTCGCCGACCTCTACGAAGTATGCGGTCAAGCCACCCGTGGTGCTCGGTGGCGAGACCATGGCGCGATGCCACTGATCAACCACATCGATCGGCGCGCGCGAAACTACCTGGTGCGAACAGGACAAACCGCCTACGAAGTCGGTGATCGAGAAGCGCTGCTGCGTATTCAGGAACGTGCACCGCTGCTGTTCATCAGATTCGCGACCATCATCGCCCAACCAGGCCTAAGCATCGCGGCGAGCACAGACGAGCAGATGCGACTACTCGCGGGCGCCGAGTCCTACGTCAGAGCGGTGACCAAAGGTACTTTTGGCGTCTACTGCTCCACCTGACCGATCTGGACAGATCTGGCGCTTTCAAGTCTTGCTGGATTTCGTCCGGCACTCTCATGGCCGGACCGGACGGGTGACGGTCCATAACTACCTGACTCCCGGCTGGGCATCGCGTTTCACCCCGAACCTAATTCGACACTGGGACTGACCGGACCCCGTGAACTGGTCCACGGCGAACGAGAGTCGTTCATCGGTGGGTACAGGCGGCAGCATAGCGGGCTGGGGGTAGGTAGCCCAGCGATGAGTGTCGGCGGTGGTGGTTGTAGTCGCGCTTCCAGTCGCCGATGACCACGCGGGCCTGGGCCAGCGACCAGAAGCTGTTGATGTTGAGGCATTCGTCGCGGATGCGGGAGTTGAACGATTCGACGTAACCGTTTCGCCAGGGTTCGCCGGGTGGGATGAAGTGCAACCCGACTTGTCCATCGGCCCAGTCGGCCATTGCACCACAAGCTAATTCGGGCCCGTTATCGCACCGAAGCACCGCGGGATAGGTCCCGCGTTCGGCCGCCACGCGGTCGAGCTCGTCGATGAGGTGATCGCCAGTGATGCTGCGCTCGACCATGTCGCCGAGGCATTCGCGGGTGTGCTCGTCGATGATCGACACGATCTTGATCGGCCGCCCGTCGGTGGTCACGTCGAACTGGAAGTCCACTGCCCACACCCGATCGGGTGCATCGGCGACGACCTCCGGTGCGGCGGTGGATGTGCCGTGCCGCTTTCGTTTGCGCCGCTGCGGAACCCTTAGCCCTTCCTCGCGCCAAAGCCGTTGGATCTTTTTGTGATTGATCACCCAGCCTTCACCGCGGGCGTCGTGGTAGGCCGGCCGGAATCCCCGCCGGGGGTGTTTCTTGGCGTAGCTGCGCAGCCAGTCCCGTAAGGCGGCGTCGGGATCCTCTGGTGTCGCCGACGTGGGTTCGTGGCGTTGGGTGGCGCGGTGTTGCCCGGTGACGCGGCAAGCGAACCGCTCGCTGACCCCCAGCACGCGCTGAAGGTGACGAACGGCAGCCCGCCGGCGTTCCGGGCCTAGAAGTTTCCCTTGGCGATCTCCCGCAGCGCGTCCTTCTCCAGCTCCGCGTCGGCCAACAGCCGTTTGAGGGCGGCGTTCTCGCGTTCGAGGTCCTTGAGCCGTTTGGCGTCCTCGGCCTTCAGGCCGCCGAACTGGTTGCGCCACCGGTGATAGGTGGCCTCGGACACACCCAGTTCGCGGCAGACCGCCGCGGTGTCCTTGCCCTCGGCCAACAGCCGGTCAGCAGCCATCAGCTTGCGCACAATCTGCTCCGGACTGTGCCGTTTCCTCGTCGCCATGATCTTGTCGAGCCTTCCTGCCCACAACGTGGGCCGCAAGACTCTCATAAGCCATGGATCAACCGATCGGGGTCAGGCCAGGACGTTACCGCTGCGGAGCCAGTCGAACATGGAGCCGATCAATCGCCGTCAGCTTAATAATCACGACTTGCCTGCAGAAGCTGTCGTTTGGACTTATCCTGATCGCGAGAATGTCAACTAGTTTCCGGGGGGAATACACATGGCAGCGCACCTTGAGCCCAACGTCGATTCTGGTTGCCAGGTGGGGGCCACCCCCGTGGTACCGAAGCTAGACTCAGGATGCCAGGTCGGAGCCGTAACCGCGACCATCCGTCGTGAGCTACAGAAGCCCTTGCCGCAGCGCTAGCGGTTGAGCGCGCATTTGCCCGAGCGGGTCGCTGCTCCCATTGTTCTTTGGAGCTTGCCAGCACTGGAGCCGCGTCAGGCCCCCGTCGGTTTGTGTCTGGTCTCTGCCCTGCTGATCGATGCTGAGCTACCACATGAACTACGGCATCAGCACGTTGACTTCGGCGTGCGGATGGCCAGTAGGCTCGGCCGCGCCGACGCAGCCGTCGTCGCGACGCACGGCACAATCGGTGAAATGGCCGCGGGGTGGGCGCTTCGCCTGCATCAGGACCCGCAGTCCGAACTCCCCGAGGACTTGGCGCGACACCTGGACACGCACTCGTTTCCGCGGACGGTATTCGCCATCCTGGCGGAGGAATTGCTCGCTCAGGCTCGCGCTGATGTAGCCAGCCTTCTGGATGCGCCTCCCAAGGTGGCTGGATTCACCCTCACCATCGCCCAGACTGGCGCGTCGATCCTGTGGGCAACCCTGCTCAAGGAGGCGCTGCCGCAGATCACGGTCGTGTTCGGCGGCAGCCAGTGCGAGGACCCCATGGGAATCGCGCTGCTGACGGGCACTGCGTGTGTCGACGTTGTCGTCCGTGGAGAAGCCGATACCACGATCGTGCCTCTATTCTCGGCGCTTCTGACCGATTCGGATCTGGCCGGAATCGAAAACATCGCCTACCGCAGCCGCGACGCCGTCGTCGTTGCGGCGAAATCGGAACTGGATGCGCCCTGCGAGCGAGCTCCCAATTACTCCGACTTCGCCCGGCAATTCAGCGAGGCGCAACCCCTCCTCGGTGATGAACCGATGTTCTATGTCGAAGGTAGCCGGGGTTGCTGGTGGGGCGAAGTCAGCCATTGCACGTTCTGCGGAATCCACACTTCGGGTATCAAGTTCAGGGCGAAATCGGTTGAGGCGACCCTTGAGGAGATCAGCCGTGTCGTTCAGGAAACGCGCTCGTTGACGGTCGTGCTCTCGGACACCATCATGAGCACGGCGCACATCCACGACTTGCTGCCCCGGTTGGAGACAATGCGCCGCGAGGTCGACGTGGAGATTCTCGTCGACCTCAAGAACAATTTGCGACGCGACGACGTCCTGGCACTGGCCCGCGCGGGGGTGTCCACCGTGCAACTTGGTGTTGAGAGCCTGTCGACGAACTTGTTGCACCAGATGCGCAAGGGAAACACCGCCCTACAACACGTGCAGGCGCTCAAATGGCTTACCGAATGCGGCATCGGAGTCTTCTACAACATCCTGACGCACATACCGTTCGAAACGGTTGCCGACTACGACTCCTCCACCCGCCTCGCCGAAGCCATCAACCATCTGAATCCCCCGTCTGGCGCCTTCGCCATCGAGATCGACAGGTATGCACCGTATTTCAATGACTGGGAAGGCTACGATTTTCCCAAGCCAGTTCCCTCACCGATCTATCAGTGGATTCTGCCCACTGACTGCACGGTCGACCTACAACAATTCGCCTACGTGTTCGAGGGTCGCCACGCCAGCACCCAGACTCCCGAACTCGACACCGCCCGCGAGAAATTGGCCAAGGCGATCGACCAGTGGCAACACAACTACGCCACCCACCAACTAACCCACCGGCGCGGCCCAGGTTTCACCGTTGTCACACGCACCAACCCCGAAGGCAGTCAACGGTGGGTGTTGGAGGGCCCGGAGGCAGAGCTCTATAACCACCTCGACCGAGTCCGCCAATACCGTGCCCTCGTGAAGGTTATGACGCCGAGGATGCCCGAACAGCGCCTTCGATCGACCCTGCACCAATGGCGGGAGGCAGGGCTGTGCGCCGACGACGGCACCACCTGGCTTGCCCTGAGCGTGCAACATCGCAGACTCACACCGCAATGAGCGCCGCCTTGCACCCCGCAATTTCGCTGCCGCACTTCAGGATCGTCACCGATGACATCATCTCCGGCCTCAGCGAGGCCCACACGGCTATCACCGAGTATCCCTACGCAGCCGTCGTCTCGATGCCGGCGCTGACCCAAGACGACGACGGGGTCGCGGAGGCGAAGATCACCGAAGCGCTGGCTGCCACGTACCGGTTGCTCGCTCACGGAATTGCGGGGCAATCGCGGGTTGCGTGGCCGATCGGCGTCAATCGCCAACCTGGATGGGCATCGCCGCGCAACAACATCGCCGGACAAGCGGGGCCCGCCTCTCTGCACACGGATGTGCCCGCCGCCGATGATCCCGACCGCTACATCGCCATGTACTGCATCCGGCCCTGTGCGCTAGGAGGCGGTCAGAGTCTCGTGATGCCCGTCGACGGCATCACGGCGAACCTCGGCGACGATGACATCGCAACGTTGGCCGGCGTTCCCGCGCCCTTCGCCACCGACGTCTTCGCCGCCGACGGAACCTACACCCACACCGTATGCCGGCAGCCCGTGTTCTTTGAAAATGCGAGGCGTATCCGCTACCGACACGAGATGTTGCGCGCGGGCACCGGATTAGAGCCCCCGGAGCCCACCCTGGCCCGAGCTCTAGCCCGACTGCAGCACATACTCGCGAGTCCACGAGCGGCGATGGCGACCTTGCAGCTACATCGGGGACAAATGTTGCTACTGGACAACACGCGGTGCCTCCACGGACGCACTGCGTTTCGCGACACCTCGCGATATTTGTTGCGCTGGCGGTTGGACATCATCGCCGATCATGTCGGCTAGACCGCGGCCTCGAGCTGTAGTGCACCGCCAAATGGACCAGGCGGGTTGCCGATACGTGAAGATCTTCGCCGCGGGCGAGCACTACCGCCGTGAACGCAGCGCTCTCCAATGGTTGCGCGTC
Source organism: Mycolicibacterium mageritense (assembly GCF_010727475.1). NCBI lineage: Bacteria > Bacillati > Actinomycetota > Actinomycetes > Mycobacteriales > Mycobacteriaceae > Mycobacterium > Mycolicibacterium mageritense. The sequence continues at coordinate 6,538,761 of NZ_AP022567.1, read as the reverse complement.
GTTGCCCCCCAGGCCGTACCGGAACTCATCGCGCACGACGACGCAACGATGACCCTCGTCACCGCGGAGACTCGCGGCCACGCGCTGCACGAACTACCCATTCCACATCGCGCAGCCGCCATGCTGCGATTGGCTGACCAGCTGGGCCGGATCGCCGAGGCCACAATGTCCTCGGCCCAGATGGCCCCCCTATCGGCACTCCTCAAGCAAATGCCCAGCGGTTACCGCGCCGGACATCAGGCCACGATGGCGCTGGCCGCACCCCTGGAGCGGATGGCATTGGACGCCGAGGTCGATGCCGTCGACGCAATCCTGCAATCCAGTATTCAGTCGTTGCAGATCGGCGATCTGTGCCCCGACAACGTCATCGTCGGTGACGCTCAGACGGTTCTACTGGACTGGGAATTCGCCTATATCGGCCCCACCATGATGGATCTGGCCGCCGTGACCCTGTCGAGCTTTCCGACATGCCGAACGAGTGTGGGTGTCGAGTCCAACCTCGCCCAAAGCATGATCGAACGCTGGAGCAACACCACCGGCGCTGCACTGAACTCTCCGACCCTGGCTGCGGCACAACTCCAATGGGCCCTGATCACTACCGGCGAACTTCTCGACCTGGAACGAACCAACCAACCAACCCCTCGCATCGTCGCCGACCGAGCAGTGCGGCTACGTGACCGTTGCCGCAGCGCAGCGACTGCCGCCGCTGAACTCGAACTGCCCGGACTGCGCACATTCCTGCAGCGGCTAGCCGATAGCCCTGCCCCCAGGCGCCGATGACCCCCATGCGCCGAGACTCACCGTCACCGCTATCGGAGTTCGTAGCTTGTCTGTGTGACGAGGCCAACGCCGGACGCATCTACGACCGGCCCGGCCCGCCGGAGACGGCCTGTCTGCAAATACCCAATGTCGTTGTCCGGCATCGCAAAATCCTTCAGGGCCCAAACGTACCCATCACCGCCGGCAGGCAGGCCGCACTGCAGCCACTTGACGCAGTGATCCACGACGTCCCCACACTGTTTCGTCGCTGCTTCGCCCCCGACACGGTCGAACGGCGATTCTACGACCTGCCCGAGCGTCCCTTCGAGGAACACCTCGCACACCTGAAGGCCGGCGAGCTTGTTGGCTCAGTAGACAGAGCGGCCAGCGGCGGCATTCGCAGCGACATAGCCGAACTCGTCGCCGCCATTATCACCACCCGCCCCCGGCCCGACGAGCGTTGGATCGCATGGCTACTGGTCTCACCCACCATGCAACACCGCGGACTGGGCAAGCTCCTCGTCGCCGCAGCGTCGAACCCGACGTACCGGCCACAGTTGGCCGTCACCGCGCACACGCCCGCTCACGCCTTCTATCAACACCTCGGGTTCAGCGAACTCTCCGAAGCCACCCTCTACTGTCGCAGCACGCCGGGCACCCGTTGATACGAGGGCCGTGCGTGCACCTCCACCCAGTTACTCAGTCACCGCCTCCGCTACTGCAGCACCGCACCAACCCACGACCGCGACACCGGCCTCGAACCCTGACCACGGTGTCACTGCTGGATTCAGGGGCGGTAGCCGATCCACGTGCCCGCCCCGATGCCTACAGCCCCGATGCACGTGCCCAACAGCCGGTGCTTCCCACTCACAGCCATGTACAGCAGCACGTACCGCAACGTGTAATTCCAGCCGCGATCGACGATGCGCTCCAGGCGGCGCGGAGTGTGTTCGCACTTCATGGGGCCCATAGTGTCGAAATCAGGGCCAACGGTCGCCCCGGCCGAGGGTATCTACTAGCGGGTCGACGGGCATCTGCTGGCGGCATGTATACAAATACATTTATACTTGTGTAATGACCGCTAGTAGATACCCTGCGCCGAACTACCCGCTTGGTCAGGGCAGAGGATGAGAACCGGCCTCGGCCCGGTCCAGGAAGCGGTCGAGCAAGCCATGAAGAACGACCGCTGGCATCGGTCCCGACGGGAAAAGGCCCAGGCCGCCCGGCGTCGACGGCGTAAATTGCTCATCGAGCGTTCGGACGCCATCGGTGCAGCGCTGAAGCGGTACCGCAGCCTGGATCAGGGGCAGCAGCCGATAATCCGTTTGCGCACCAACTTCATCTGGCTTGACACACCCCGAGGGCCGCGTACCGCTGGAAGCGTCCTGGCTACGCGCCAAGGCGACGTGGACACCCGCCCTCCCAACACCAAGCTGATCCACCGTCCCGGCAACGCTCAACAGCTCTACCTCGGCGCGATCTACGCCGCACATCTCGAGTTCGAGCCCGGCGCGCACGTCGACAATCGACACCACAATGTGTTCGACCGTCCACTCGCGGACTCGTGGGCCATGCTGAACGCTCTCGGCGGAAGCGGCGTCGACACCCGCGAACTCAACCTGCGGGTGGTGCGCGCCCTGCGCACACTCCACGCCCACCGCCTGGTGAGCGTCGGACAGGCCGGCGCTGCCGGACGTTACGACGCCTTCACGCTCAACGACGAAGGCGCATCGGGGAAGCGGTACCGAGTGCCCGGGGTGTTGCCCGTCATTGAGCGTGACGATGTTGTCGTCATCGGTGGTGATGATGACGGATCGATGAGAACAGCCCCGCTCGGTGTTTTGAGCGGGGCTGTGGTGGTCTCGGTGACGGGATCGTCGCCGCGGTGATGCAGTGGTGGTCTCGGTGGTGGGAGTCTGGTTCAGTCTGAGGCTGTTTCGCTGATGGCGATGCGGGCAGCTTTCTCCCCGACGATGGAATGACCGGCAGCGAACGCGGCAGTCAGCGCGTGCAAGGCGAGGTTGTTGACCGCTCGTGGGTGTCCGCGTGAGGCGTTGTGAATCAGGGTGACGGCATCCTCGGCGAACAGGGTGTCGGAGCGGCCGGCGATCTTGGTGTGATGGCTGATGTAGTCGGCGGTGTCAGCTGGACTCATGCCGGGCAGGGTGTAGCGCACGGCGATGCGCTGATCCAACGCGGCAAGGACACCGAGGCGTAGCCGGTGCCGCAGGGTGGGTTGGCCGACCAGCACGACGGCGAACGGTGACCCGGAGTCCATGTCGTGATTGGTCAACAATCGGATCGCTTCGAGCTGATGGTTGTCGAGCAGATGGGCTTCATCGACGACGAGCACGGGGTTGCGGCCGCGTTCGGCGTGTTCAGCGGCCAGGGCGTCCGCGGCCTGGGGTGCGAGGCGGGCGGTGTGAAAGACCGGGGTGTGTCCGAGGGCGGCCACGATGTGGGTGAGCATGCCGCGGACTCCGATGGTGGGGTTGGCCAGGTAGATGATGACGTGCCGGGCGGGGTCCAGGGCGGTCGCGGCGGCGCGGATGGCCACGGTTTTGCCGGCGCCGACTTCACCGGTGATGACCCCGATCGCGCACTGATTGACACACCAGCCGATGCGGGCGATCGCTTCGCTGTGGCCGGGGTGGCGGTGCAGCATCGACGGAGCTAGATTCCGCCCGAACGGCATCCGGGAGAAACCCCAATGCGATTGCAGCCGTTCAATACTCATGCCGACACCCCATCTTCATGAGCAGCGTTGCCGGGGTCGAGGTCGGTGATGGAGAGCTGGCCAGGAATCTGAGCATGGTCGCCAGGGGCGTCGATAGTGCGGTCAGTGCGAGGGCCGTAGAGGGCGTGATAGCCGATACGTTCATCCTGGCGCAGCTGCTCATGATGGGCAGCGGCAGTCAACGCCAGATAGTCGATCCCCGTCACCGCCGGCGCAGGTCCTGAGTCAACGGTCTCGGGCCGGGCTTTCGGATGGGCATGGCGGGTGATGGTGTGAGCGATCGCGGCGCCGAAACTCTGATCCCGGTAGCGGACCTCGATCGTTTCCAGATCGAACGGGGAGAACACCAACTCCACCCGGCGCCCGGCCAGGGCCGGGTCGACCCGGTAGGTGTTGGAGTGCAGCGAGACCGTGGCGGTTTTGGTCACCGTGCGGAACTCCGACCACAAGAACGCCTCAGTCAAATCCGCAGCAGTCGGCAACGCCGGCAGCCCGCCGAGCCGATCCCAGCCGTCCTCCCACCGAGCCAGCGGCGGCGCTTCGGTCTCGGAGTGGGTGCGGCGGTGGTATTCGGTCTCGACCCAGGCCATGAACAGCCGGTTGAGCTCCAACAACGCCCCGCGGTGATCCACCCGGCCGCGGCGAGGTCCTCGCTGCTGGTGTCGGTGACCTCGACGAGGAACTGTTCACGCACGGTGCGGAAGAACCGTTCGATCTTGCCGCGGCCCTGCGGGCGACCGGGCGCGGAATGCACCAGCCGGATACCGAGTTTCGCGCACGCCCGCAGCAACCACGCATCCACGAACGCGGACCCGTTGTCGACATAGATCGAGGCGGGAACTCCGCGGGCGGCCAACGCCGGTTTCAACGCCGCCGCCAGGCGCACGGTGTCTTCGGCGAACCCGAAGCGGTGCCCGACCACCAGCCGAGAGTGGTCGTCGAGGAACGCGAACAGGTAGGTTTTGCGGTCCCCGACCCGCGGGCCGTGCAGGGCATCGCCGACCCACAGTTCATTCGGGTCGGGGGCTTCGAACCGGCCGAACACCTCACCTGCCGCGCCGGTGGCCGGGCCCATCAGTTCGCTGCGGTGGAAGTGGCGCAGCAGGGTCGATTCCGAGGGTGCCCACCCGGTCGCGGTGCGCAGGATCCGGGCCACCTGGGCGGCGGTGCGGGCCGGGTTCTCCCGTTTCAGCGAGGCGGCCAGCTCCAACACCTGCTCATCGGTGCGGGTGGCCAACCGCCGCGGCTCAGGGACCAGTGCCTCGAAGCCGCCAGCCCGGTAACGGCGGATCCAGCGATCCAAGGTCGCCCGCGCCACCTGCACCTGACTGCCGAACGGGTCGATATGGCGGCGCTCGGCGATCTCGCGGACCAGTCTGCCGCGCTGCTTGGTCGACAACCCCGCCTCCAGTGCAGGGCAGATCAACTGATAGCGGAACAACCCGATCGCGTGGGCCCGCTCCCGACGCTTGTGCTCTTCCAATGACACCGCAGTGTCCTCCTCGCATGCTCGGCGGCCCTGCCCGAAACCGTTGCCGGGCAGGTTCCTTGGCGAGGATCACCGATCACGGCGCGTCGCGTCAGGGGCAACTGGTGTTGCGTGCACCCCGCGTCATGCCGGTGACCAGTCCGGCGCCAGCAGCCGCCCGCCGCTGACCGCCACCATCACCAGGTGCGGCGTCACCACGCCCAGCACCCCCGCCGGGCCGAACCTCTGACCGATCGCCGCAGCGGCGGTGATTATCGCGGCCACCAGATCACGCCAGCCGCAGCCGACCTGCGGGACCGGCACGTCTATTCCGGTGCGCATCGCGACCTGGATGAACCACGCCCGCACTGACTCCACACGCCCGGCCACCCGGCGCAGCCATCCGCGCACCGTGGTCGCTGGCACCCTCAGATTCTCCGCGATTCGGCGATGCCCAAAGCCGTCGGCTCGCTGCACCAACGCATTCCAAATCGTCTGTGCGCCATACCCTCTACGCGCAAACATCATCACCGGCAGCAGCACATGCGTCACCAGACACGACCGGCAACGCCCCCGTCGCGGACGCACCGCGCCAGCTACGCCGCGGATGCGGCGGGGCCGGGCAAATCCCCAGCCGCCCAGCACACCGTCGGCGCAGGACGGGCACCCGATCTCGCCGGCAGCCAGCCGGGACTCGACGGAAACCAGATCAGCCTCTACCGTCACCACGAGTGCCTCCGTGCACTACAGCGCGGCACCCTGCGAGCCCGCCAAGACTTCAGCGGGGTGCCGCGCGACCCATCAGTACGTCCTCACCCTGACGGTGCACACCAACACCAGCAACCGCACGAGAATCCGGCGCCTCACATCAGCAACCTCAATGACGAATAACTACCCCGTGGTCGTCATGCTGAGAGACGGTCAACACCCGGGGAAGGCGCCGCCGACGTCATCAGCATCCCCGCGGGCTTCTTCCGCGCGGGCTGGCACCTCGTGCTCACCGCCGAGGAGCTGGCGACCCTCCTGATCATCATCGACGCCACCAAGAGATTCGGCGACATCCCTCGGCCTCCCGACGACGGAATTGGAATCGGCATTGCCGACAAGACGAAATGGGGCCACTACGGAATACGGCCCGAGGCCTACACCTCGGTGCACGAACTCAAGGAGTTCGGGCTGATCGACGTGCACGACCCGAACAACCGCCTCGGCGTCACGATCCCCAGCGACCCAACAAGCACATCCGATAGGCGAACCCTTCGCCTGATCTATCCAATCAAAGCGGAATTGGACTATCACGACAGCGCATTCGAGGTCGTCACCACATGCCTCGCCGACTCACCGCTCCCACCACGCATGAGCGACTGAACCGGAAAGAGACCGTGAGTGCAGCCGTTCGCACCACACCGGCTTTAGGAAGCCTTCCGGCCGCAGACTGGCCCGATACAAGAGGCACCGCAGAACCGGAAGATCAACCCGTGCCCGTACTGGATCGACCGGACGAACCGCCGCCCTGGCACTCTCAAGTTTTCCTGGATTTCATCCGGCACTCTCACGTTGTCGTGGATTTCCTGGCCTGATGCCGTCCACAACCTGTTGAGAGTGCGCCGGTCAGCGTTCCCCCGCACTCTCAGATATTTCCGGATCGGACATTTAATCCCGCCTGCCCGCAGGCAAAGTCGCGTCAATCGCTGCTGCGAACCGTTTGTCACCCCTCCAGTCGATTGACCCGGTACTCGGGCACCGGCCCCTGCGACGCAGAAACGGCTTTGATGCCGCCGCAAGCATCGGTCGAATGTCCGTGGGTCGGCCGTATAACTCTGACTGCTGGCCTGTTGCTGCGAGCCGTGCGCTCGGCTAGCGGTGCTCGCTCGACCCGCCGGCGGCTCCATATACGTCACAGTGACGATTTGGTGGAGGGCAGTGAGTGCGGGAATATCCCTGCGTTGCAGGGTCTTTGGTGGTTCGACGGCGCGATGATTCTGACCCGGTCACGTCACTTCCATCTGCCGAGCTCGATACTCGGGCTACCCAGGGCCGGACTCGCTTGTGTCACGGGTTGAGTCGCCCGACAGTCATCCCCCATGTTTCGTTGATGCGATTCGGCCGATCCGCACCCGTACTGCTGCGGCATTGCGTTGAACACATTTGTCACTGTGACGTATTGTAGTGCGGCAGTTGAGCTTTGATTTCGCCGCCCCACCTTTCCTGTGCGCTCCCCTAGGCTGTTGGCAACCGCCTATCCATAGGGTAGGCCTTCGGGTTAGCTCTGACGCTCGACTGTGGACGTGTTGTACAGCGCCCATTCAACGGTGCGATTCAGTAGTGCGGCAATCTCATCGGGAGCGAGCCCGCGGTCGGTGGCTAGCGTGTCGAAGCTCTCGAAGCTGGTGAGGATCCACAAGATGTGGGCGGCTTCTTCGACGGATATGCCGTCTCGCAGTAGATCCGCGTCGGCGAGACGCTGTGCCAGGTGCGCCGTGCCGCCGCGCCGGTCGCGCTGCATCCGGTCAACCGCCGCGCCGACTGAGCCTGGATCGAGTTTCGCCATGGAGAACAGGGCGCGATACACGTCCCGTTCGGCCGCGAACATGCGAGTTGCGGCCACGATCCCGCCGCGGACGTGTTCGCGTACGTCGGAATGTGCCACCGCTTCGGTCAGCGCGGCCAGGCCGCTGCGCGCCCACAGATCCTCTGCGAAGGCGTCAAGCAGCCCTGCCTTGGAGCCGAATGATCCGTAGATCGTGGACCGCGCGACGCCGGCGTTCCGGGCCACCTTGTCCAAGCTCAGCTGCCGGGTGGGATCCTCGGTCAGGTGGTCATGCACGGCCGCGAGGACGCGTCGGCGCGTTTCGTCGGCGGTTTCGGCGCGCAGGCGCTGCTCATACTTTCGGGTTGCCACGGGTTCCATCATCACTCATTTGGGTTGACAGGCTGTAGTGCCAAACCTCATAGTAGTTTCACACGACATCCTGTCGCTTGAAAATAAGGAACGATGGATTCCCTGGACGATTCGCCCAACCTGACCGCGGTCGCCATCCGATCGATAGAGGCGATGGCAGACGGCGACCTGGGTGACTTCGTTGCCGTTGTGCACCCGCAGGCGCAGAATCGGCAGGCAGCGGACGAACCCCTGGCCTGCCGAGGCCGCGGCCCCCTGGCGTTCTTGTCGACTGCGGTGTGGCTGCGCTCGGCCTACAGTGAGCTGGCCTGGATGGTGCACGACTCCGCCGCGAGCGAAGACCTCGTCGTCCTCCACACGTCGATGTCCGGCCGCCACACCGGTCCCTTCATCACCTACGACTCCGAGGGCAGACCGGCACAGGCGTTTCCGTCTACGGGTCGGCGCTTCTCGGTCACCCAGACCCACTGGTTCCGCTTTACCGACGGTCTGATCGTTGAGCATTGGGCCAACCGTGACGACCTTGGCCAGGCCCACCAACTCGGCTGGCTTCCACCGTCGCCTGCGTACCTGATCCGGATGGCGATCGCGACGCGACGGGCCCGTCGATCGCACCGCGCAGCCGTGGCACTGCAATGACGGCTACGACGGACCGGGTCGAAGTGCTCGTCATCGGCGGTGGCGGAGCAGGACTCGCGGCGGCGGCCGAGCTCGCCCGGCACGGGATCCAAACATTGGTCGTGGAGAAGCGGTCCGGACCTCCGGCACTCCCGCGCGCCACGGTGCTCAGTACGCGGAGTGTCGAGCTGATCCGCAGCTGGGGTCTGGCCGACGCGGTCGCCGTCGCATCCCATGACGCCGAGGTTCTGCTGTGGGAGTGCCCGACTCTGGCCGAGGCATCCGTCGGCACCGCGCATGCAGTGGGTTACCCGACCCGGGAACAGTCCGCGATGATCAGCCCGGTCGCGCCGTTGGTCGTCGCGCAAGACCAGGTCGAGCAGGTGCTCCGGCAGCATATCCGCGCTGCGCCGACTGTCGACCTCACCCTCGGCGCCGAGGTCATCGATTTCGCTGATCGACAGCACGACCTGCTGGTGAGCCTGTGTGACCCCGGCGGTGAAATCCGTTCGGTATCAACCCAGTACGTTTTCGCGGCCGACGGCGCCCACGGCGATGCCCGGCACCGCGTCGGCATCGGCGCCGACGTGCAGTCCAACGCTTACAGCGGGGTGCAAGTCGTCCTACGGGCGCCGTTGCAGGCGATCCTCGGCGACGCACGGTACGGGCTCTACTCCACGACGGCTGCACCTATACCAGGGCTCTTTCTGCCCGCCGGACGTCCCGACCGCTGGGTGTACGGACCAGGGCTGCCCCTCGACCACGCGGACCATCCGGGTGAGAACCAGCACAGACTCCTGGAGGCGATCCGCGGGGGTATCGGCGTCCGCGACATTCCGGTCACCGTCGAGCGCGTCGGCACTTTCAATGCACAAGCCCAGATTGCGCACCGATTCAGGTCGGGCCGCGTGGTCCTCATCGGCGATGCCGCGCACCGGGTGACACCCCGCGGCGGCAGGGGGCTGAACCTCGCAATACAGGGCGGCATGCACGCAGCCTGGAAAGTCGCGTGGGTGCTGCGAGGCTGGGCCCCAAGCGAATTCCTCGACACTTACGACACCGAACAGCGGATGGCGGCGCTGCACGATGTGACGCGGTCAGCCGACTCGAAGGGCAGTCGGCGGCCGACACTTCCGGAACTGCAGGCCGACCTGGGAGGGCGGCTTACCCACGCATGGCTGCCGGGTGATACCCCCGGATCCCCGACAAACCGTTCAACCCTCGACCTCGTCGGCACCGGATGGACGCTGATGACCGGACCCCGAGTCGGACCGTGGGCCCGGGTCGCCCAGGAGATCGGCGTGCGCAGCGCGCCGGTCACGGTGCAAACCCTCGACGCGATGACCGCGCGGACAATCGGCATCCGCGGCGCGGGCGCGATGCTGGTGCGCCCGGACGGCGTCCCGGTGGGGCAATGGTCGACCATCTCCCCTGGCTTTAGCGCCGTCGCGTCCGGCGGTTCCGCCTCCCCCTTTGCTGTAGTTGTCCCGAGGTGAAGTTCAACCAGGGCCCACTGCGCTTTGTCGCTGTGACAGAATATGCTGCAGCACAATCTCTCTCGTGCCGTGACCACGGATGGCCGACAATCGTCCACCTCGGTGGCGGGAAGCGCATTGTGATCAGGCGGCGGAAGCGCGACGGGATCTCGATCGTGACTGGTTGCCCCCGTCGCGGTGTCGGAGTAGCTTGATCACCAAGGTTGAGTCCACAGCCGTCGCCACAAAATCTCATGGGCGTGCTCCGGATTCCCTGTGTGTGCCCAGTTGCACGAATCGTCGTTTGGGGTCAGTGATGCCCATCTTGACCACTCCGCCGCGATCTGTCCCCGCGGCCACGGGAGCCCCCTGCACGGGTGGAGAACGACGCTGCGACGCCGACGTCAGGGCGACCATGCACTGGGGCCGGACGGGGGTTCTGGTCAGTGTCGCTGGTCGAATCAACGCTGCCAACGCCGACCGCTTCATCAGCCGCGTCCATTGTGCCGCGTGCGGTGACTGGCTGGTCGTGGACGTCACAGCCCTGGAATCTATTGACAATTCAGGCATTTCGGCACTGGATGCGATCAACATCCGATGCGAACGCATCGGTGTGCGCTGGGCATTGGTGGCAGGCGATGTGGTCCAACACGCGGTGCGGCATTGCGGTCTGCACACTGTGGTGCCGATCAGCGCGTCGCTCACCGAGGCGCTGGTATCAGTGCAGGGGCATCCCAGCCGGCAATGAATAAGCAAGCACCATGTGGCCGAACGTCAATGAGGACCGGCCGGACGACTATCACTCCGAATCAGCAGAGGATGAAACGTGCATGTAGGAGCTTTGACTGCGGCCGCGTTCGTTGCGATACCGATGTGGTGGGCCGTCGGCGCCGCACCAGTGGCGGCGCAGCCGTGTCCCGACGTCGAGGTGGTTTTCGCGCGCGGCACCGGCGAACCACCGGGCGTCGGTCCGACGGGCCAGGCATTCGTCGACGCGCTGCGCCAGCGCGTCGGCGACAGGTCTCTGGGCGTGTATCCCGTCAACTATCCGGCGACCGATCAGTGGACGACCGGGGTCGACGGTATTCGTGACGCGGGCGCCCATGTCACGTCCATGGCCGCTACCTGCCCCGACACCAAGATGGTGCTCGGGGGCTACTCGCAGGGTGCGGCGGTCATGGGTTTCACCACTTCGGCCGCGGTGCCGGACGGAGTTGATCCCGCCACCGTGCCCAAGCCGCTGGCACCGGACGTCGCCGAGCATGTCGCAGCGGTCGTGCTATACGCACCGCCGAACGTCCGCGCGATGAACTTCCTCGGCGAGCCCCCAATCGTGATCGGCCCGGAATATGAGGCAAAGACACTCAAGGTGTGTGCCCCTGAGGACGCGGTCTGCTCAGACGGGCTGAACTTCGCCGTCCACAACACCTATGCCTACGACGGGCTTATCACCCAGGGCGTCGACTTTGCTGCCAACCACCTCGGCCTGCCGGCCCCAGCCAACGCGTCGCCGGGCCAATGGGACCGCCAACCCTCGACACCGTGACCGGACGACCGTTCCGGCAATCGTGTTGTGCCAGAGTGATGTTTCGGCAGTGAGGCTGTTACTCGCGACGCTGCCCGGTGTCAGCCCTCAGGATGACCGTCGTATACGCGGATCTTGTATTCGGTGGTCTCGAGCGCGAGGGTGAGTTCCCGGATCTGTCGTTTGATCCGGTCACGTTGGTCGAGCATGATTCGCCGGCGTTCCGGGATCGTGCGCGGCCCTTGCTCCACGAGCGCGATGTACCGTTTGAGATCCTGCATCGTCATGCCGGACAACCGCATTCGGGTGAGAAAGACCAGGCGCCGTAGGTCGAACGCGGTGTACTCGCGGTACCCGGACGCATTGCGGGCCGGCCGCACCAGGCCCTGCTGTTCGTAGTAGCGCAGTGTATGCGTGGACAACCCGACCGCATCGGCAGCCTCGGCGACGCTCTTCGGCGCCGCCGAGGCGTCGATCGTGGTGTCGTCGAGCAACTCGTGGAGGGCGTCGATCACCGACGCGGTCGGCTCGCCGTCGGCGAGGATCCGTTCGATCAGCGCGTCGGTTGCCATGGTGGCAAGAGTAGGCCGGTCAGAACGCACGCACAGCCGGAGCCATGCCCGGGAAGTCGGCCGACTCGCTCACCACCGCCCACGTCTTTACGTCGTCGAGCGCGCGCTGGTAAACCCGCGTGAGGTTGCGGACCGCCTCGGCGCCCAGCGGCAACCGCAACGGTGCGTCGGCGGTGTCGATCATGTCGCGAATAACGTTGGCGGCGCGGTCCGGGTCGCCTTCCTGGATTCCGTCGGCGTCGGCCATGTTTGCCCGCACGCCACCGATCACCTCGTCGTAACGCGAGTCCTGTTTCGCGGTTTTCAGAACGTCGGACGCGTTGAACTCGGTGCGGAAGCGGCTGGGCTCGACGATCAACACGCGAATTCCGAACGGTGCCACCTCGCCGGCGAGGGCCTCGGACCAGCCTTCCAGCGCGAACTTGCCCGCCGAATAGCTGCCGACCGCAGGAAACGACATTCGTCCGCCCTGGCTGCTCATCTGCACGATCGCACCCGTGCCGTTCGCGCGCATGTGCGGCAGCACAGCGCGCACATAGGCAGCCGGTCCGAACAGATGTTGGTCGAGCATGTCCCGCAGCTCGCCGTCGGTGACCTCTTCGGCAGCGCCGACCTGACCGGCGCCGGCGTTGTTGACCAGCACGTCGATCTGTCCGAATGCATCGACGGCGCGCTGCACCACGGAGACTGCGGATGCCGTGTCCCGCACGTCATGGGCAACGGCCAGGAACCGGTCCCCGTGGCGAGCCGTCAGCCCGGCAAACCGCTCAATTCGCCGAGCGGTTCCGACCACCCGCTCCCCTGCCCGCAGCGCGGCCTCCGCCAGCGCCAGTCCCAGGCCCGCACTCGCACCGGTGATGATCCACGTTCTGTTCTCTGTTGCCATGACCGCGACGCTAGACGTTCGAGCGCGCTCGAAGGCAACAGGCAAACTCGGCACGCGCGCCGTTGACCGTTTCAGGAAGGCCAAGCCGGGAATTCCACGGTTATGAACACACCTAGGGCTGCGAAGGGGATGAAAACAGCTGCGGCACTGCCGGGCGCGGTCGCCCTCGTGGTCGCACTCGGGTTCGGCGGCGATGTGACGGCTTCGGCCAGCCCTGTCGGCGCACGGTTCGGCAATGAGCAGCAGTTCGTCGACACAGATGCGTCTGTGGCCGGCTACAACGTCATGGACCTGAAGCCCAGTGGCAGCAACGTGCTGAGTGTGCCGCTGACAGGCAATGTCCCGGTGACGGGCCAGCTGTGGTACGCGCCGATCGCGGTCACCGCCGTCCGTGGCTCGGTCATCCCCGAGATGCAATCGTTCAACGCTCGTACCCCAGACGGCCGGAATTACCGGATGCTGGACCAGACGCTCGCCCCTGACCTCGGCGTCTCCCCGATGGACGAAGGCCAGCGCACCGCAGGCAACATCTACTTCGACGTCACGGGGCCTCCTCCCACTGCGGTGGTGTACACCGACGGCGCGCAGGACCGCTTGACGTGGAGTGCCGAGCAGTAGCCGCTTGCGCCGTTGCGCACATTCGGCCAGGCGACACGGCAATTTTTGGTTGCACTGACTTCATAGCAGTGCTACAACAAATATGTGTCAACTGACATAGATCCCTAGGAGGGTGAAGGGTTAGGAGGTTGAGCTGATGTTGATGCGTACAGACCCGTTTCGCGAGCTCGATCGACTTACTCAGCAGGTTCTGGGAACCACGGCACGCCCGGCGGTCATGCCCATGGATGCCTGGCGCGAGGGCGAGAAGTTCATCGTCGAGTTCGACCTGCCCGGCGTCGACGAGGACTCCCTGGCTCTCGATGTCGAGCGCAATGTGCTGACGGTGCATGCCAAGCGTCCCGAGGTTGATCCTGACCGCGAGATGGTTTCGGCCGAGCGGCCGCGCGGCGTGTTCAGCCGGCAGCTGTTCCTCGGCGAGAACCTCGACACCGAACGGATCGAGGCCGCGTACCAGGGCGGCGTGCTGCGGCTGACCATTCCGGTCGCTCAAGCGGCCAAGCCGCGCCGTATCGAGATCTCCACCAATGGCGACAAGAAAGCGATCCGTCCGTAACCGGTTGTGACATCGGCATTCCGAGCAGGAAGGGGGTGTGACATGCGTGAAACGGCAGCCGGCCTTGTCGAGCCAATTGCTGTGATTGACGAGGCGGCGGCGATTGTGGAGGCCGAGTGGATGCGCCTCATCGGCGACGACGGCTCGTGCGGTCCGGCTGCTGCCGACCTACCCGCCGCACGGAGAGTGCCGCTGAGTTTGCGCGTGCTCACCAGAGAATGGCGCATGCAGCGACCGGGAAGGGCGGTCGAGAGCCGGCGGTGTCCGCCGGCTCGTCGGCGCGCCACACGGGTGTGGCCCACTCAGCGCTCTCCCCCGGTGCGGCAGAGGTCGCCGAGAGCGGTAGTGAAACACGGTGTGACACATGGGAGGTGATGCACGAGCAGCCAACCTACGGGCGACGGATGGCAGCATCCACGTTAGTGCATGAACTGATGTGGCTACGGCCGACGACGTGTCGGTCGGCGCATACCGCCGCCACAGGCGGCATCGACTGTGGATGACGTGTCCTGTTGCCCGCGGCTGGGGGTCGGCGTGCACGTCCGCTACTCGACCCCCTCTCACTCGCATCGGCGGGGCGTGGGGTTTGGTGGTTGGCTGCCACGCCCCGCCGATATGCCAGGACGGCCCTGACAGATCGTGGGGTGGGGGCCGTCCGGCCCGCGGTGGCTTCCGGATCTGTCCTGTCTGGAAGCCACCGCTCAATTCGTCTACCGGAGGTGTCCGATGGCGTCGGAAAACAGTGATCCGTATCGGGTGCTGGGTGTGCCGCCCACGGCCACCAGCGGCCAGATCGCCCATGCCTATCGCACGCTGTTGCGTGCACTGCACCCCGATACCGGCACTGATGATCCTGCCGACGTGACGCGACTGGCCGCGGTTGTCGCGGCGTATGCGGCGCTACGCGGTCGAACCGACCGTGCGGGGTGCGAGATCCGAACACCTGCCCCCGAACGGCGGCCGACACCGAGTGCCGCCTCGCCAGTACACATCCCGATCCGATACGGCGGTACTGCCGACAGCCCATACGGCCCTCGGGATCCGTCCCTACGGGCCGGGCCGGCCACGGTGACGCGTCCAAGCCGGCGAAGCCAATGATGGCGATCAGGCCACGATCTGGGTCTGCTGATAGAGAGCCAACTTCCAGCCGTCGCCGGTGAGGTGATAGATGCTCGACATCACACCGACGAACGCCGTATCCGTGCCATCGCGGTGTGCCTTCGCGGTGTAGACGAGACCTGCGTTGGCGTCGTCGAACTGCACCAGCCGTGCGTCGTAGATGTCATATGTGCGCCACGGCGGAGACTCGGCCAATGCCGCAGTCACCGTGTCGCGGTCCATCACCATGCCGTTGGCGAGCACCATCACCGCGTCGGGAAGCATCGTCGCGCCGTAGAAGTCCGAGCCCTTCCCGGCACACAACGAATCCCATCCCGCCCGTTCCAGGTCGATTAGCGCATCAAAGACTGAGTTGCCGGTCACGCGGCACGAGTACCCACTTTCCGGCTCCTGCGACACAACTGTGCGACGGCTGGGCCGCTGCCGACCGTGTTCAGTCCGTCAGCAGCCCGTCGACGAGGCAGCTGCATCCAGCCGACCTCGTGTGAACGTCGGTGCAATGCCGGGCGACGCAGTCGAGCAGGTCGACATCGCCGAGCGGCAGTGTGGCCAACAGGGTTCGGTGTGTGTGCATGACGTCGAGGTCGAACACCGCGTCGATGAGGCGGCGACGTAGCCGCGGGGAGGGATCCCCGAGGGCGACGTCGATACTGAGCTCTACCGTCGAACACCCGGGCCGAACGTCGGCGTACGCGATGTGGCGCGGGCCGGCGTCGATGCTGAGGTGGTATGCGTTGTGGTCGTCGTCGACCTGGGTCGTGAGGGAATACCGGTCAGAATCTGTCAGGATCGCGTTCATCGCTTCTCCCGTGTGCCTGGTGATGTTGAGCATCGGCGGCGGTGACACCGATGAGGTCTCCGGCAAAAGCACGAAACCGGCTCAACAGATACCGTCCCACTTTTCGATGCCGATGAGAAGTCCCGATCTGGGCGGAACTTTCACGCGCGTGACGATCGCCGCGGGCGGGATGGCCCACCCTGCCGCGGCTGCTCTGCCTCGAGCGCGGCGTTGCGTAGTTCGAGCTCGGCATTGTCCGACTCGAGCCGGCTGTTCTTGTCTTGCAGATCCAGGATCTGCACGATGCCGGCGAGGTTGATGCCCTGCTCGACCAGTTCGGTGATCCGGCGCAATTGCTCGATGTCGTCGTCACTGTAGCGGCGGGTTCCACCGGCGGTACGCGATGGATTCACCAGACCCCAGCGCTCATACAGACGCAGCGTCTGCGGCCCGATGCCCGATAGCTCTGCGGCCACCGAGATGCCGTAGACGCCGCGTGCCGACCGCGCCGCCTCCTGCTTCTCGGTCACACCGTTGCTCCGTCCTCGACCGCCTCTGGAATCGCCTCCGGCAAGTCTGCCACCCCCGCTACGGGCGAGCCTATGCCTACAGACAGAGATTTTGCCACGCTGCGAACCGCGAAATGTGATGCGGTCTCCGTCAGATCTGCCATCGGGATGTCACATTGCATCGCGCCGTGTCGTCACGTGTGTACAACACCAAGGAAGGTCGTCCAATGTACGCGTCGTACGTCATCCTCACCCTGTTCACCGCGGTAGGAGCCGGTGTGGGCTGCTGGATGAACTATGTCCGCCATCCGATCCCCGTCGCAGCTGCGAAGGCG
This sequence comes from Mycolicibacterium mageritense, assembly GCF_010727475.1. Classification (NCBI taxonomy): domain Bacteria; kingdom Bacillati; phylum Actinomycetota; class Actinomycetes; order Mycobacteriales; family Mycobacteriaceae; genus Mycobacterium; species Mycolicibacterium mageritense. The sequence continues at coordinate 6,521,904 of NZ_AP022567.1, read as the reverse complement.
GTCCAGGTACCCCAGTCCTGGACGACACCGCTGGGCACTGTGCTGGGCGTGGGTGCGCTCGGGCTGCTCGCCGGCATCTTCATCCCCGTCCGAGGGATTGCGGCATCGACCGGCCTGGTGCTGTATTTCGTCGGCGCCATCATCGCGCACCTGCGCGTTCGCGACTACGCGCTCGGTCCGGCTGCGGCCTTTCTCATGTTGACCTCCGCGACTTTGGCCGTGACGCTCGCCTACCGCCTCGGCTGAAAGGCCAGCCGCGTTCGAAGGGGCCACGGCTGTCCCTGTGCGGTGATCATGCGGCCGGAGGGTCGGCGAAGATCCCTTCCGAAACTCACGATTGGTAGGCCAGCAGTGCCAACAGCAGTTCTGCCCGCACGCGTGCGACGTCGAGGTTGCAGTCGGTCAGCTCCTGCACAAACGTCATCCGCTTGCGCAGGGTGTGCCGGTGCACGCCGATGGCCGACGCGGCGGTTTCCCAATGACCGTTGGCTTCCAGGAAGGCACGCAGCGAGACCAGCAGGTCGCTGCCGTGGTCGCGGTCGTACGCGCACAGAGGTGTAAGCAGGGTGTCGGCGACGGCGTTGAGCACCTGGCGCGTCGAATCGATCGACAGCAACGCACGACCGGCGAGTGCGGCGAATTCCAGTGGGACACCGCCGCATTCGGCGGCTGCCGCGGCCAGCTTGGCATGGTCGACGGCCTCTTCCAGCCGATCGACCGACAGCGCCTCGCTGAGTCCGATCCTGATGAGTTTTCGGGAAGAGCCGTCGATATCGCCCGCGAAGCGGCGGACGAACGACACGTCGTGGTGACCCGGGACCACGGCAACCAATTGGCAACCGTGAACGCGCGCGAAGAGCACCGATCCCGTGCGCTCCACGGCGGGGATCAATGCGGTCCGGGCGTGCTCGATCGCCGGTGCCGTGCCGCCGTCGATCACCAGGGCCCGGATGCGTCCGTGCGAATCGGCGGCCTCGGCGAGCTGTGCCCGTGCCGGACCCATATCGTGCTCGCCGCTCAGAAGGAGCCCTAGCACACTGGAATTGAGTTCACGATGGGCCTCCAGCAGACGGGCCGGCTTCTCGAAGTCCAGTGCCAGAAGTGAATTCGCGTGGCCGAGCAGGATCTGGTCCACCGACGACAACGGCGCGGCAGTCACGACTGCAAGCACGCCGTACGTCTTGCGAGTCACCTTGATGCACTGGTAGGTGATCACGGTGCCGGCGACGACAGCGCCTGCGCCCCCGGATGCCACCGCGGCTCGCACGTCGTCGACAAGCCGCGGATCCAGCGATCGCGGATGGGATTCGATGACATCGCCGGACGGGGCAAGGACGAGCACTTTCGCGGACAATGCCCGCCCGAGCTCGGCGACCACTGCCGATGCGCCGCCACTCACCGCGGCCCGGGTGATCCGGGGTTGGGCGCGCGATGCGCGTAAGACCGCTTCATAGTGTTGGTCGGCAAGCCGTTCGCTCATCCGCTTGACCACTGCCGCAAACGGGGTCGCCAACGGCACCTCCAGCAGCGGCATGCCGATGTCGTCCGCGACGGCAATGAGATCCGCCGGCACCTTCTCGTGGCTCAGTCCGGTCGCGAAACCCAGTGCAGATACCCCACATTCGTCGAGGCCGCGCAGGTAGGCGGCGCGCTTGGCACGCGTAGTCGGCAACCCGATCCCGGTGGTGAGTACCAATTCGCCGCCGGAGAGCCAACGGAACGGCTCGGACAGCTCGGTGGTCAGCGCCAGGGTGACCTCACGCAGCACACCGGCACTGCCGCCGAGGAGACGCAGCGACAGATCGGACTGCGCGAGCACCCAGGCCACTGGCACGCCCATCGCAGCAGTGTACTGATCGTCGATCGGGTATCGACGGTTTCGACAAAACGTCGGCGGCGCTACGGCACTGCGCTCTCCTGCGGATGGCGTATCTCAGAGCGGCTTGAGGCCGGCCGCCGGTTCGATCGTGGCCGGCTCGGGAAGCGGAGTGCCGCGGTAGGAGGCTCGCATCGAGTCGATCAGGTGCCCGGCGCGAATGGTGAGTGCCGAACCGCCCTGGGCCAATTCGCGCTGCAACCGGCCCTTGGTGACCAGCACGCCGAGGTCGGCGCCCTTCCAGCGATAGTCGCCGGGCCCGTAGATGCGCAGGAAGAACGCCTCGGACTCGTCCTGTAGCTGGTGCCAGTCCAGCGCTGCCCGGCGGAACACCAATGCACCGGTGGAGTCGAGGTAGTACTGACCGGTCGGCGGCGTCGCTTCGAGCAGTTCGACGATGTCCGAAGTCTCCTTGATGATCATCTGGCTCCACACGTCGGCGGCCGCCAGTTCCTCCCAGCGCTCGTTGATCTCGTCCACGTCGAGCTCGAACTCCACACCCATGTACTCCAGCAGATGGAACAGGAACAGCGGTACGTCGGCGTAGGCACCGGCGGTCGCGTTGGTGATCGCCGATGCTCCGCTGATCCTCGGGTTGAGCTCGCCGAGGTAGACCTCGTCGGTGTCGACGTCGACGAGCACGTCCACCTCGAAGAAGCCGCGGTAACCTTCCTGGCTGAGCCGGTCTCCCAAGCGGCGGACGAGTTCGGTTGCCTTGGCGCGACGTTCGGGTGACAGCACGTCCGGGTACATCTCGTTGCCGCACCAGCCGCCGCGATACGGCGTCAGTTCGGGGTAGCCGGTCAGCTCGGTCATGAACGGCCCGACGACCGTGCCGCACCGGGTCAGCACGGCCTCGACCGCCACCGGTCGGTTGTTGATGCGGCGCATGACCTTGATGTCCTCGCCGACGACGTAATCCCTGTTCTTGCGCCAGTCGGCCTCCGACGAGATGAAGAACGTCGTCTTGCCGGAATCACCATACGGTGTCTGCACCACGAGTTCGTCACCGAGACCTGCCTTTTCGGCGGCCGCGGTGAGTTCCTCGTAGCTGTTGACCTTGGTGAGCACGTTGGGCACGCTCGGGGCGCCTGCCTCATTGCCGAGCTTGGTGGTCACGATCTTGGAGTCCAGGTGTTCCCGCAGCGCGGCCGGCGGCAGGATCAGATCGTAGCCCAACTCGGCGCAGATCGATTCGGTCTCGGCGTCGAAGAACACCATCGCCACCTTGGGTCGAACCCCCGGCTGCACACCGCGGCTCATGTGCGCACGCACCTCGGGGTTGCGCAGCAGCCAGTTGTTGATCTCCTCGCCACTGGCGAACTCTTGGTAGGGCTTGTGGATCGGCGTGAACACACGTGGGTGGGCGCCGTCCCAGGCGTCGTAATAGGTGATGTAGGAGAACCTCCGTACCCAGCGGTCCAGGCCGAGCAGGTTGAACGGTGTCGCGCCGATGAAGTAGACCGGGACATCGTTGGTGCGGAAGAAGTGCCGGATCTCCGAAATGTTGCGCAGTGGACGACGTTTCGACGCAGACGACGGGGAGGACGCGAACGCCGCGTCGGTGCCGACACTCACTTCACGCATGTCGTCGGCGGCCGGTGCCGGGGTCACAGCCTGCGCAGCCGTGATGTTCTCGACCGTCGGGGCATCGGCGGCCTTCGTCTTCGCTGCGGTCTTGGCGGGCCGCTTGCGCGGGGTTGCGGTGCGGCGACGGGGCTCGGTCATAGACGGGTCTCCTGTGCGGTGTCGATCTGCGTGCACCCCGATGGTCGCAGCCGGCACCTCGCCCCACAGCTACCGAAATGGCGCTCGGATCGCCGGAACCGTGTACAAAACGGCATCGACAGTAAGCTGTGACGGGCATCACTGCACTTCCCGGGCTGGACGGAGGGCGTTCAATGACAGACGACCATGCACCCGCATCCCTGCGCGCCATCGAACGCCGCACCATCGATGTCATCCCGGACGCAGAGCGCCACGGCAACTCACGCAGCCAATTCACCCTGTGGTTCGGCGCGAACATGCAGATCACCGCGATCGTCGACGGCGCGCTCGCAGTCGTGTTCGGTGCGGACGCCCTGTGGGCGATCGTCGGTCTGCTGATCGGCAACATCCTGGGTGGCATCGTGATGGCGCTGCACTCTGCGCAAGGCCCGCGTCTCGGCCTGCCCCAGATGATCTCCAGCCGAGCGCAATTCGGTGTCTACGGGGCCGCGCTGCCACTGATCATGGTGGTGCTCATGTACCTGGGCTTCGCGGCGACTGGCAGCGTGCTGGCTGGGCAGGCCGTGAACTCGATGCTCGATCTGGGCCAATCGTCGTTGGGCATCATCATCTTCGGTCTGCTGACCGTCATCGTCGCGGTCACCGGATACCGGTTGATCCACGTCGTCGGGCGGGTGGCAACCGTGATCGCCATCGTCGGGTTCAGCTACCTGGCCATCCGGTTGTTCACGCAATACGACGTGGCCGCGGTTGTCGGCGTCAAACCGTTCAGCCCGGTCACCTTCCTGCTGGCGATCGCCCTGGGCGCCGGGTGGCAGCTCACCTTCGGTCCGTACGTCGCGGATTACTCGCGCTACCTGCCGCGCAGCACCAGCGGTCGCGCCACCTTCTGGTCCACGTTCGCGGGCTCGGTGATCGGATCGCAGTGGTCGATGACGTTCGGGGCTCTGGTTGCCGCGGTCGCCGGTGACGCCTTCCTGGACGACCAAGTCGGATTCGTCGGCCGGCTTGCGGGCCCTGCGGCCCTGTCAGTGCTGATCTATCTGGTGATCGTGGTCGGCAAGCTTACGGTCAACTGCCTCAACGCCTATGGCGGTTTCATGGCGATTCTGACCACCATCAGCGCCTTCAACGGTCAGACCCGCATCGCGCCTGCCGTACGCGCCGCCTACATCGTCGGCTTCACAGCGGTGTCGGTGCTGATCGGGGTGGCGGCGAGCGCCGATTTCCTGGACAACTTCAAGAACTTCGTCCTCGTACTGCTGATGGTCTTCACGCCGTGGAGCGCCATCAACCTCACCGACTACTACCTGATCTCCCGAGAGAACGTCGACATCCCGGCCCTCTACGACCCCGCCGGCCGGTACGGCACGTGGAACCTGCCGGCACTCGGCTGCTACATCCTGGGCATTGTTGCGCAGATTCCGTTCTTGGCGCAGAAGCTCTACACGGGGCCGGTCACGAAAATCCTGGGCGGAGCGGATATTTCGTGGATCGTGGGACTCGCCGTCACAGCGGTCGCCTATTACGCGGTGTCCCGGGGACGCACCAACGTGCCCACGGCGATGATCTACCCTGGCCACGTCGACACCAGCGCGGCCGGTGTCCAATTCGGCCAGGCCGGTGACCCCACAACGAAACCGCCCGTGACCTGAGCCACGATGCGGGGGCCCTTAGTGGTGCTGTTGTCGTAGAACGCCGCCGATTCCGAGCGCGCCGCCGCGGCGGCGACGAGCGGCCAGAGCCGTTGGTAGCGTTCACGAATCTTCGCTTCGGGCACATCGTGACCACCTGCCTCGACGCGGTGTCGCACGCGCAGCACCGCGAGATCCTCCGGGATCATCACGACGTGCAGGATGACGCTGTAGCCGGCCGCGTTCGCGGTGTCGATCAGGTCCAGTTTGGACGGGTGGGAGAACACGGTTTCGGCGATGAACGAATCGCCCCGCTCGATGAGCCTGGCCCGGGTTTGCGCCGCGATACGTGCGGCCTCATAAGAGTGGGTGGCGGGATCCTCGGGCCAGCGGCGCTTGGCGATCTCGTCGGCGTTGACGAAAGGACTGTTGGGCAACAGGGGCCCGAGCGTGAGTTCGACGAACGTCGACTTGCCCGCGCCGTTGGATCCGACGACGAGGTCGAGCCGCTTCACCGCGCGACAGTGCGCATCGGGTCAGAGATCACCGCTGAGGCACCAACACCGTGGTGCTGCCATCAGGGCGGTACTGCACGATCTCGCCGTTGTCGTCGAGCGCGACGGTGGTGACCCCACGGGCGGCCAGTGTCGTGCCGTAATCGGCGCGCGCCAGGTTCTCCTCGATGGCCGCGGAGATCTCGGCGTTGAACACGACGCCCTCCTCGATGGTCAGATCACGCAACGGGGTGTCGCCCGCCAAGGCCGCCTCGACCTTGCGGCGTGCGGCGCTCTGCCGGCTTGACACGGCCCGTCCGACACGCGCCCAGTGGTCGAGCTGCTGCTTGGCCGAGCGGCTCTGGCGCGCGCCTTCCGCGGCAGCGCTGTCCATCAGATCAGCGGCGAACCGAGTCACGCGGTCTGCGGTGTCAGTCATGACGGCCTCCGTTGTAGCAGTCTGAAACAAGTGTAGCAGTCTGCTACACGGGTACGGCATTTGATGCCGTGGCCTGCAAAAATAACGCCATTCCCGCCCTCGTTTGTAGGCTCCAACCTATGCCGTTCAATTCCGGTGACGTCTTCGCCGGCTTCACCATTCAGCGGCTGCTCGGTGCCGGTGGGATGGGAGAGGTCTACCTTGCCCAGCATCCGCGACTGCCGCGACTGAATGCGCTCAAGATCCTGTCGACCAATGCAACGCGGGATGACGAGTTCCGTGCCAGGTTCACCCGCGAGGCCGAGTTGGCCGCGACGTTGTGGCATCCACACATCGTCGGCGTGCACGACCGTGGCGAGTTCGACGGCCGGTTGTGGATCTCGATGGACTACGTGGAGGGCACCGATGCCAAGCACCTGGTCGAGCAGCATCCGGCAGGCATGCCGTACCAGGATGTTCTGGAGATCGTGACAGCCGTCGCCGAAGCCCTCGATTTCGCGCACGAACGGCGCCTGCTGCACCGAGACGTCAAACCGGCGAACATCCTGGTCACCGAGCCGACGGCGAGCTCGCGGCGCCGCGTTCTGCTGACCGATTTCGGCATCGCCCGGGAAGCCGACGACGTCAGCGGCATCACGCAGACCGACATGGCCGTCGGCACCGTCGCATACGTTGCGCCCGAGCAGCTCGTCGGCAGGACGCTCGACGGCCGGGCCGACCAGTACGCCCTTGCCGCCACGGCCTATCAGCTGCTGACCGGCGCACCCCTTTTCGACGACGCCAACCGCATCGTGCTGGCCGGACACCACCTCAACACACCGCCGCCCCCGCTGTCTCAGCGTCGTCCCGACCTCGCCCACCTCGACGCCGCCATGGCGAAGGCGTTGGCCAAACAGCCCGACAAGCGCTACCCGCGGTGCATGGACTTCGCGCGAGCCTTGAGCGGGCGCCTGGATCAGCCGACCGCGCCCGAGCCCGTTGCGGAGCCGGAACCCGAGTCGACCGCGCCCCATCCGGGTCCGCACACCGCCCCGCTGGAAATACCGCACCGCGACGATTCCGAGCCCGCCAGCTCACCGCATACCAGGCGATTGGCCGTGCTTACGGTGCTCGGAACGGCCCGCGCCGTGCAGAAGCTTCCAGCCGGACCCGACCGTGACGAGGAGGTGTGGCTCTTCCGCGTCGAGCGTTATGACTCGACGGGCGAGGCGCACACCGTCGTCCCGGTCGAGCTGCGCGGCAATTCCATCACGGGCGAACTCTCCGACGGGGATGTCGTGGAGGTCAACGGCTTCTGGGACGACCGAACGCTGTTCGCCGACGCGGTGGTCAACCACTCGGCGAGTTCACGTGGTCGCCGCCGTCGCGACACATTCGAGGTACAGCCCGGCAAGAGGTCCGTGTGGAAGTCGCGCTCGGCTCGCATCATCCTGTTGCTGGCCGTGATCGCCGTGGTCGTCGCGACGTCTGTCTTCTTCATCACCGGAGGTGTCGGCCCCTCTTCGTCGCCCGCCGGTCCGGGGCCGATCGTGACGCCGGAGCGTGCGACGGTGTTCTCCCCCGGCGGATCACCCGACCACCCGGATCAGGCGGGGCTGGCCATCGACGGAAACCCGGCCACGGCGTGGCCCACCGACATCTACCAGGACGCCACGCCGTTCCCCGCCTTCAAGGAAGGCGTCGGTCTGATGCTGCAGTTGCCTGAGCCGACCGCGTTGAGCGAGGTCACGGTCGACGTACCCAGTACGGGAACAGAGGTGCAGATCCGGGCGTCCGACAGTGCTGATCCGAGCAGCCTGTCCGATACGACCGAGCTGACCCCGAACGTGCCGCTGCGGCCCGGGGAGAACACCATCGAGGTCGAGAACCAGACGAAGACCTCGAACGTGTTGGTGTGGATCTCGAAGTTGGGCACGCTCGACGGGCAAAGCCGCACAACCGTCTCCGATATCGAACTCCGGGCCGCGGGCTGAGGTCGGGCCGTCGGCCTCAGAACTTCCCGTCGAGAAACTCCGCGTACGCCGGCAGGTCGAGTTGGCCGTGGCCCGACAGGCCGATCACCACGACCTGCTCGGCCGGATCGTCGGCGACGTGCGCGGCCGCGGCGGCGATCGCGTGGGTCGACTCGGGTGCGGGCACGATGCCCTGGCTCCGGGCGAACTGCACACCGGCGGTGAACGCGTCATGCTGCGAGATGGCGACGCCCTCGACCAGCCCGAGTTCGACGGTGTGGCTGAGCGCAGGCGCCATGCCGTGATAGCGCAGCCCACCGGCGTGGATCGGGTCGGGCACGAAGTCCATCCCGAGTGTGTGCATCTTGAGCAGCGGCGTCAGACCTGCCACATCGCCGTGGTCGTAGCGGTACTCGCCCTGGGTGATCGACGGGCAGGCAGCCGGCTCGGCGGCCACCACCCGCGGGTTCGACCGGCCGTGAATCTTCTCGCGCAGGAACGGAAACGCCAGCCCGGCCAGGTTGGAACCACCACCGGCACAGCCGAATACGACGTCGGCACCGTTCGGTTCGACGGCCCCGAGTTGGGCGACGGCCTCCTGGCCGATGACGCTCTGGTGCAGCACCACGTGGTTCAGCACGCTGCCCAGCGCATACCGGGTGTCGGGATCTGCGGCGGCCACCTCGACGGCCTCGCTCACCGCCATCCCGAGACTGCCGGTGGTGTTCGGGTTCTTGGCGAGGATCGCGCGGCCCGACTCGGTGAGGTTCGACGGGCTCGGGTGCACCGTGCCGCCGTAGGTCCGGATCAGGTGTCCGCGGTACGGCTTCGAATCGTAGGACGCACGGACCTGCCACACCTCGATCTCGAGGCCGAACTGTGCTCCCGCGAACGCCAGCGCGCTGCCCCACTGGCCGGCTCCGGTCTCGGTGGTCAGCTTCCGGACCCCGTCGATGCTGTTGTAATAAGCTTGTGCCACAGCTGAATTGGTCTTGTGGCTGCCGACGGGGCTGACGCCCTCGTACTTGACGTAGATGCGGGCGCCGGTGTTGAGCGCCTGCTCGAACCGTCGGGTCCGGATCAACGGCGAGGGCCGCCACATCGAGTAGATGTCCCGCACCACCTCCGGGATCGCGATGTAGGCCTCCGTGGACACCTCCTGTGCGATCAGACCGCTCGGGAAGAGCGCCACGAGGTCGTCGGGCCCGACCGGTTCCTTGGTGCCCGGATGCAGGTGCGGCGGGATCGGCTGATCAAGTTCGGCGGCCAGGTTGTACCAGTGGCTCGGCACCCCGACGGTCACCAGATCCGGATGGGCAGCGTCGGCGTGCAGCGTCATACCGACACTGTAATCAGCCCCGTTGCGCGCCGGGCCACGGCGGACCGCCCAACCATGCGCAGGCCACGATCGTTGTCGCATCAAACATTTGCATTTCCGGAAGCGCGATCACAGAGGCGGGCAGCCGGATCGTACGCGCCGTCACCGCACGATGTCGTCGCTGGCCTGAACCGAACCGTCACCTTCCGGCCCAGCGGGTGTCAGGATGGCAGTCATGACCGTGGTTCTCGTGCATGGCAATCCGGAGACCGACGCGATCTGGGGTCCGCTGGTCGACGCGCTCGGGCGCGACGACGTGGTGCGCTTGTCGCCGCCGGGCTTCGGCGCCCCACTGCCCGACGGTTTCCCGGCGACCTTCCTCGCCTATCGCGACTGGCTGGAAGGTGAGTTGGAGAAGATCGATCAGCCGGTCGATCTCGTCGGACACGATTGGGGCGGTGGCCATGTGATGACCGTCGTCATGCACCGCCCTGAGCTCGTTCGCAGCTGGGCCACCGACGTGATCGGAGTGCTCGACCCTGATTACGTGTGGCACGACATGGCTCAGATATGGCAGACACCCGACGAAGGTGAGCAACTCGTCGACACCATGTTGGGTGGCACCGTCGAGGACCGGGCTGCGCAGATGGCCGCGCTGGGCATACCGATTGACATTGCGACATCGATCGCTGCCGAACAAGGCCCCGAGATGGGACGGGCGATCCTCTCGCTGTACCGCTCGGCTCGTCAACCCGCGATGGCGAACGCCGGGCGGGAGCTGGAGAAGGCGCGGGCCCGGCCAGGGCTTTCGTTGCTCGCCACCGACGATCCCTACATCGGTTCCGACGAGATCCGGTATCGCGCGGCGGAGCGGGCTGGAGCCGGCACCGAGGTGCTCGCCGGACTCGGGCATTGGTGGATGGTGCAGGATCCGTCGCGCGGCGCCGAGGCTCTGAGCCGCTTCTGGGAACAGGTCGGTTAGCCGGCGCAGGCCCGGCCGGCGTTGGGGCTGCGGTGACGGCGGTGGTCACTCGCACTTTTGCACCGTGAGCGCAGGGTCAACGCGCGCCCGCGCCCGAGCCCGGCCCTGGTTCAGTGCTCGGCCGACCCCGAGCAGATCGGGACATCGACCAGCTTGCCGTCGCTTTGCTTGACCGGCAGCGGCTTGCCGTCCGCATCGACGATCCGGCCGCCCTCGATGTGGTCGCCTTCCCGCAGCTTGCTGTACGCCTGAACCTCATCGAAGGAGATGAAGCGGTCTGCTGCGGCGAACACCGAGGATCCGGGCTTCTGCCGAGCGAACCTGATGTGGTTGAAGAACAGGTTGAGCAGCACGGCCGTGATCGCCGCGGAGCTGATGCCCGAGTGGAAGATGGTCTGGAACCAAGACGGGAAGTGCTCCCAGAACTCCGGCGCGGCAATGGGAATCATGCCCATGCCGACCGATGTCGCGACTATGACGAGGTTCATGTTGCCCTGGTAGTTGACCCGGGCCAGGGTTCGGATGCCGGAGGCCGCCACGGTGCCGAACAGCACCAGGCCCGCCCCTCCGAGCACCGGGTAGGGCACGGCTGCCACGACGCGGCCGAGGACCGGCAGCAGTCCGAGCACCACGAGGATGACGCCGCCCGCGGTGACCACGAACCGGCTCTTGACCCCGGTGATCGCGACCAGTCCGACGTTCTGGGCGAACGCGCTCTGGGTGAATCCGTTGAAGATCGGCGATATCAGTGAGGCGCCCATGTCGGCCCTGAGCCCGTTGCCGATGCGGCGCCGGTCGACCCGGGTGTTGACGATTTCACCGACGGCCAGGATGTCGGCGGTGGTCTCGGTGAGGATGACGAGCACGACGATGGTCATCGACACCACGCCGGCGAGCGTGAACACGGGCCCGCCGAAGAAGAACGGCTCCGGGACGGCGACGATCGGGCCGTCGGCCACCTTCGAGAAGTCGGCCTTGCCGATCGCGGTGGCGACCAAGGTACCGACGATTATCGCGAACAGGATCGAAAGCCGGGAAATGGCAGGCACATTGGACCGGCTGAGGACGATCACCACGAGCAGGGTGAATCCCGCCAGCGCGATGTTCTCCATCGATCCGTATGTCGGCAACTTGGCGTTGTTGCCCATCGCCCAGTTGGCCGCCACCGGCATCAGGCTGAGCCCGATCGTGGTGATCACCGTGCCGGTCACCACCGGAGGGAAGAAGCGGATGATCCGGGAGAAGAAGGGCGTGATCGCCAGGCCGATCGCCGCGGAGGCCATGACCGAACCGAACGCGGCGGGCAGCCCGCCGCCCTGCGTCACGATCGCCACCAAGGTCGCGACGCTGGCGAACGACGTGCCTTGGACCAGGGGAAGCTGCGACCCGAACCACGGGATGCCGACCGACTGCAGAATCGTCGCAAGGCCACCGATGAACAGGCAGCTCGCAACGAGCACGCCGAGCTGGGCGGCCGGCACTCCCGCGGCCCCACCGACGATCAGGGGCGGCGCGATGATGCCGCCGTACATCGTGAGCACATGCTGGGCGCCGTAGGCGAACGAGCGTCCGATGCCGAGGCGCTCGTCCTCCGGGCGGACGTTTTCGGGCCGGACTTCGGCGGCGCCGGTGTCGGCCGCGCGGTTGCGGTGCAGTTTCATGGTCACATTCCTCAGCAGAATCCGGCGATTCCTACCCAGGCGGCCTCGGCGGACGGAGCTCCGGCGCGGGCGATGGTGGCCTCGATGAGGCCGTAGGGACGGTCGGCCGCGAAGAACACCTCGTTGGGGTTTTCCAGGCCGACGAAGGACAGATCGGCGACGAAGTGGTGCTTGTTGGGGCACGAGAACTTGATCTCGTCGATCTCGGGGTGTGCCCCGATCACGGCTTCGCCCATCTGATACAGCGTGTGCTGCAGTGCTTTTGAGTACCCCTCGGTGAATTTGGCGAGAATGATGGAGCGGACGTCGTCGTACACCGCATTGAAGTCGAGGTCGGTGGTGTTGTACCGCCAGCGGGTGGCGATGTCGGTGGCGAGGATGCGGTCGGTGGTCTCGGCCAGCGTCGTGTACTTGTCCTTGGGGTAGCCGACGAAGCCTGATTCGGTGGACTTCAGCACGGTCAGGCCGTAGAAGCCGCTGATCATGGTTTCGGTGTCGCCGTCGCGGACCAGCACTGCGGTGCGGGTTTCCGGGCCGCTGCGGTAGAAGGCGTGATCGTGGTCGTTGATGCGGGTCCAGCGGTACTGCTCGGCGGCCCAGCGCCCGCCGGTCACCCAGTCGAACTCACCGGTGAAATGCTCACCGAGGCGCAGCAGGAAGGCCTCGGGCGAGCCGACCCCGTCCTTCGCGAACGCGAAGATCGTGTTCTTCTGCGTGTCGGTCGGCACGACGTGGGAATTGTCGCCCTCGGTGTGTGCGGCCTCGAAATCACCACGCAGTTGGGACGTGACGTTGAGATCCTCGATCTCGTGTCGCGCGGTGTCCCGGGTGATCCGGACGACCCGGTTCTCGGCTTTGCCGAATTGATTGGCGGTGAGGACGATGTCGCTCATGTCGGTGGCTCCTTAAGGGTGTGAGGGTTGGACGGTTTGCGGTCAGCTGCCGCGGTAGGTCGAGTAGGCGAACGGGCTGAGCAGCAGCGGCACGTGGTAGTGCGCCTGGTCTGCGCTGACGCTGAACGTGATCGAGACCTGCGGATAGAACGTGTCCTGACCGCGGGCGGCGAAATAGTCCCCTGTGTTGAAATCGACCCGGTAGTGGCCCGATTCGAGGCGATCGGGGCCGAGATCCGCGATCCTCCCGTCGGCGTCGGTGACCCCGGTGGCGATCTGCTCGCCGGTCGCGACGGCCGACAGCGTGACGGCGATGCCGGACGCGGGCCGGCCCGCGGTCGCGTCGAGCACATGGGTGGTGATATAGCTCATGTCAACACTCCTTGCAGGCGCAGCACCGCGATCTGGCGGAGCTGATCGGCCATGACCGCCTTCTCCGTCTCGGGGTCGTTGGTCAGGCGCTCTTCCAGCGCCGCGAGGATCTCCTCACTGCTGCGGCCTGCCGCACGGATCAAAAACACGTGGCCGAACCGCTTTTCGTACGCCCGGTTGCCGTCGACCAGCCGACTCTGTACGTCGGCGTCGGTGGACACCCCGGATTGCTCGGCCCGCGAGAACCCGGCTTCTGCGCTCGAGCCCGACGCCCGCTCCCCGATCCGGGGATGGTGGCTCAGCGCGGTGGTCAACTCGTCATCGGTGAACGGGTCGGCCGCTGATTGCGCGACCGCGACCGCCGCCTCGACGTCACGGTACGGTCGTCCGTCGACGACGGCCTGCACCCAGCGATCCACGTCGAGGCACGGCCGGACGGCTGCGGCGGCGTCTGCGGGGTCCGCTTCGTTGAAGCGACGCAGTGACGTTCCCATGGCCGCCTACGCCATTCCCCTGCTGAGCAGGCGTCCGCGCGGCTCCTCATCGAGATCGATCCGCTTGCCTGCCAGCCAGGTACTGCGCACCACCCCGGCGAGCGGGCGCCGGTCATAGGCGGAGACGGGGTTCTTGTGTTGCAGTTTCTTGACGTCGACTATGAACGCGTCCTCGGGAGCGAACACCGCGAAGTCGGCCGCATATCCGAGCGCGATGTGGCCCTTGGTGTTCAGCCCGACCTGGCGGGCCGGGTTCTCCGACATCCATCGGACCACGTCGCCCAGGCTGTGACCGCGGCGTTTGGCCTCCGACCAGACCGCCGAAAGCGAGACCTGCAACGAGGCGATGCCACCCCACGCGACCCCGAAGTCGCCGATGTCGAACCGCTTGAGGTCGGCGGTGCACGGCGAATGGTCGGTCACGACACAGTCGATCACGCCGTCAACCAGGCCTTGCCACAACAGCTCCCGGTTCGCCGCTTCCCGGATGGGCGGGCAGCACTTGAACTGCGTTGCGCCCGCGGGGATCTCTTCGGAGACGAACGAGAGATAGTGCGGGCAGGTCTCGGCGGTGAGTTTGACACCGTCGCGGCGAGCCGAGGCGATCATCGGCAACGCATCAGAACTCGACAGATGCAGGATGTGCACGCGGCAACCCGTCCACCGCGACAGTTCGATCACCTCGGCGATCGCCAGGTTCTCGGCCCCGCGGGGGCGCGACGACAGGAAATCGGCGTAGTTGTCGCCCCGTGGTGAAGCCGCGCGGTCGATGGCGTGCGCGTCTTCGGCATGCACGATCATCATCGCGCCGAACGACGCAATCTCCTTGAGCGCGAGTTCGAGTCCGTCCGGATCGAGCGGCGGAAACTCGTCCACGCCCGAGTGCAGCAGGAAACACTTGAAGCCGAACACGCCCGCATCGTGCAGGCCGCGCAGGTCCGGCACGTTGCCGGGCACCGCGCCGCCCCAGAAGCCGACGTCGACATAGGCCTGGTTGGCCGCCACCCGCCGCTTCACCTCCAACGCTTCGACGTTGACGGTCGGCGGGATGCTGTTGAGCGGCATGTCGATGATCGTGGTGACACCTCCGGCCGCAGCCGCGCGGGTCGCGCTGGCGAACCCTTCCCATTCGGTGCGTCCCGGTTCGTTGACGTGCACGTGCGTGTCGACCAGCCCGGGGAGCAGGACTTCGTCGTCACCCAGATCCACGTACTGCTCGGCATCGAGTTGGGCGTCGATAGGTTCGATGGTGACGATCCGGCCATCCCGTACCCCGACGCACCGCGCCACCTCACCCGCCGCGGTGATCACGCGGGGCGCACGAAAAACCAAGTCCAACTTGTCAGACATCGGATGCTTCCTTCACGCTCGGTGCCTGATCGGCGATCAGGGCCTGATGACTCGCCGGTAGCCCGTCCCACCACTTTCGGCGGGCATCGGAACGCGCCTGTGCGTCGAGTTCGCCGAACAGTCGCAGCCTCGACAAGCCACCGTCCGGGTAGACGTCGAGTCGCAGGTGGGTGACTGCGTCTGCGCCGTCCAGTACGAACCGGTGCCGGGTGTCGGGCTGCACGGCAGTGCGCGCCAGCAACTCGGCCCAGGCGCCGGTGTCGTCGAGATCGGCCGAGCGGGTGTCGATTCCGCTCAGGCGCACCCAGCCGGGTGCGTTGCCGACGTAGTAGCTGGTGTCGATCTCGACGTGACGTGGGTGCCCGGCCGCCGCGAGAACGAAAACCGCGAAGTCGTTGCCGCCGCCGCGCCGCCGGGAGTTCTCCCAGCCCTCGCCCATGTTTCTGGCGCGGCCCGGCAGGATGATGTTTGCCGGCGAGGCGTAGAACGCGTCCGAGCAATCCACCAGGCGGCCACCGTTTTCCGCTGCGAGCAGATCCACGGTGCCGTCGAGGAACCGCGGATCCGGTACCACCTCGCCGTGGACGCGAAGCCGTGCGACACCGCCGTCGGGGTAGATCGAGAGGCGTACGTGCGTCCACCGGTGGCGGTCGGTCACCTCGTAGGCGTTGGGTGTGTCCCCCTGCGCCGGAGACTTCGCGACGATCGTGTGCCAGTCCGCCTTCATGACCTCCTCGATGGACGGGTAGCCCTCGATGGACGCCGCCTCGATCGACACGAACGGCGGGTAGTTTCCCTTGAAATACGCCGTGTCGACGATGATTCCGTGGATGATCCCCGCGGTGCCGAGCCGGACGATGGCGTAGTCGTGGCCTTCGTCGCGCCGGCGGCGGGTTTCCCACCCGTCGTACACCTTGCCCTTGTGGCCGAACTCGTGCGGGTCGAAGAACGGTGCCTCGGGCTTGATCAGGTTTTCCCGCTGCGCGAACAGCTCGTCGTTCGCAGCGGACACACTCCCACCCAAGGCCCGCGACGCGAGGTCGGGTAGCGAGGTGAAATCGGTGCTCATTGTTCTCCTTGTGGGCTGGTGGTGACGAGGCCGGCCGACGCTGCGATCGCGCGTCCGATCCGGCGCAACAGCTCTGCGGCATTCACCATGGATGCGTGTGGGTCGGGCTCGAGCTCGGCGAGCGTGTATGCCCGGGAAATTCCGGCGCGGCGCAGTTGTGCGGCGTGCAGCGAGCTGCGTCCGGCGACCGCGACAACGGGCAGGCCGGCCGCGGTGGCCGCGGCAGCCACTCCGATGGGAGCCTTGCCGTGCAGGCTCTGGGCGTCCAGTGATCCCTCACCCGTGATGACGATATCGGTCTCGGCGAGCTTGCGCCGGAAGTCGATGAGGTCCAGTACGGTTTCGATCCCCGGTCGGGTCGTGGCTCCGAGGACGGCCAGCGCCGCGAATCCGGTTCCTCCGGCCGCTCCGGCGCCGGGCGTGTCCCTGTGGTCGCTGCCGGTGGCGGTGTGCACCAGGTGTGCCCAGCGGCTCATCGCGTCCTCCAGCACCACCAGATGCCCTGCCGTCGCGCCCTTTTGCGGTGCGTACACCGCGGTTGCGCCGCGCGGGCCGAGCAGCGGGTTGTCGACGTCGCACGCCAGCTGGAAACGCGTACCGTGAGCCGCCGGGTGCAGCCCGCTGACGTCCACGCGGGCGGCGCGGCGCAGCTCCGCACCGCCGGGCCCGATCTCGTTGCCGTCGGCGTCGACGATACGCACTCCGAGTGCCTGCAGCATCCCGGCGCCGCCGTCGGTCGATGCGCTCCCGCCGACGCCGACGATGATCTCCCGCGCGCCTTGGTCGAGCGCATGCCTCATGACGGTTCCGAGGCCGAATGTGCTGGCGCCCAGCGGGTCCAGCTCACCGGGTGGCAGTGATGTCAGGCCTACGGCGGCGGCCAGTTCGACCACCGCGAGCGGGCCCCGCACGGCATACCGGGCAGAGCATGGGCGGCCTGTCGGCCCGGTGGTGGGGACGGTGACCGGTTCCCATCCGGCGGCGACCGCGGCCTCGACCGTCCCGTCTCCCCCGTCGGCCACCGGAGCCGCGGTGACACGCCAGGCCGGGTTTTCCGCCGTGATTCCGTACGCGAGCGCGTCGGTGACCTCCGCGGCCGTCAACGAGCCCTTGAATTTGTCGGGCGCGACGAGTACTCGTGCCACGATGACCTAGTCCAGCAACAGCAGGGCCGTGGGAGCGTGTTCGGCGGTCTCGGCGAGTTCCTCGAATTCCGCGACGTTGTCGATCTCGGTGCCCATCGCGATGTTGGTGACCCGCTCCAGGAAGACCTCGACGACCACCGGCACCTTGTGCTCGCCGGCGAGGATCTCGGCCCGCTCGAGCGCACCGGCGATCTCACCTGGCTCGGTCACCCGGATTGCCTTGCAGCCCAGGCCCTCGGCGACCTTGACGTGGTCGACGCCGTAGCCTTTCGGCATCGCGGGCAGCGTGTCGTGCTGACTGGTCTCCTCCGAGTTGATGTTGTCGAAACCGAGCTGCACGCAGTAGTCCATGTCGAATGCGCGCTGCGCCTGCCGGATCAGGCCCAGGTAGGAGTTGTTCACCACGACGTGGATGTAGGGCAGGTTGAACTGAGCGCCGACGGCGAGTTCCTCGATCATGAACTGGAAGTCGTAGTCGCCCGACAGTGCCACCACAGTCGCCTCGGGGTCTGCGGTGACCACCCCGAGCGTCGCCGGAATGGTCCAGCCCAAGGGCCCGGCCTGGCCGCAGTTGATCCAGTTTCGCGGCTTGTACACGTGCAGGAACTGGCCGCCGGCTATCTGGGACAGGCCGATCGTGCTGACGTAGCGGGTGTCCCGCCCGAAGACGCGGTTCATCTCCTCGTAGACGCGCTGCGGCTTCACCGGAGTCTCGTCGAAGTGGGTCTTGCGCTGCATGGTGCGCTTGCGGTTCTGGCAGTCTCCGACCCACGCCGAGCGGTCCGGGAGTGCGCCGCGGGCCTTGCGCTCCCGCGCGATCGCGACGAACTGTTCCAGAGCGGCCTTGGCATCCGACACGATGCCGTAGTCGGGCGCGAACACTCGGCCGATCTGCGTAGGCTCGATGTCGACGTGCACGAATTTGCGGCCCTTGCAGTAGGTGTCGAGCCCGCCGGTGTGGCGGTTGGCCCACCGGTTCCCGATGCCGAGGACGAAGTCCGAGGCGAGCATCGTCGCGTTGCCGTATCGGTGTGCGGTCTGCAGCCCCACCATGCCGGCAGCCAGCGGGTGATCGTCGGGAATCACACCCCAGCCCATCAGGGTCGGCACCACCGGCACATCGAGCAGCTCGGCCAGTTCGACCAGGAGATCCGCGGCGTCGGCGTTGATGATGCCGCCGCCCGCGACGATGAGCGGGCGCTGCGCCGCGGCGAGCATGTCGAGGGCCTTCTCGGCTTGTGCCCGCGTCGCGGCGGGCTTGTGCACCGGGAGCGGCTCATAGGTGTCAGGATCGAAATCGATCTCGGCCAACTGGACGTCGATGGGCAGGTCGATCAGCACCGGCCCGGGCCGGCCCGACCGCATGAGGTGGAACGCCTTGGCGAACGCGCCGGGAACCTGCGCGGGTTCGAGAACCGTCATCGCCATCTTGGTGACCGGAGCCGCGATGGCCGCGATGTCGACGGCCTGGAAATCTTCCTTGTGCAGCCGCGCGACGGGCGCTTGACCGGTGATCGCCAGGATCGGGATCGAGTCCGCCATCGCCGAATACAGTCCGGTGATCATGTCGGTGCCCGCCGGTCCGGAGGTGCCGATGCACACGCCGATGTTGCCGGCCTTGGCCCGGGTGTAGCCCTCGGCCATGTGCGAGGCGCCCTCGACGTGGCGGGCCAGCACGTGCCTGATGCCGCCGTGGGCACGCATCGCGGAGTAGAACGGGTTGATCGCCGCTCCGGGGAGGCCGAAGGCCTGCGTGGCACCTTCGAGCTCCAGGATCTTCACTGCCGCATCCACGGCACGCATACGGGGCATGTCAGTTCTCTCTCGATGAAATATGGTTGACGTTCACTCTGGTTTGCGGCCGGACAGTCGCTCGACGCCGCGGAACAGGGCCGAATGGTCCAGTCCGCCATCGCCGTTCGCGCGAGCCGAGGCCATGAGCTGGGCGACGACGGCACCCAGCGGGGTCACGACGCCCGCCTCGCGGGCTGCCGCGGTCACGATGCCGAGATCCTTGTGGTGCAGTTCGATTCGGAAGCCGGGATCGAAGGACCGATCCAGCATTTTCTGTGCCTTCTGGTTGAGCACGGCCGATCCGGCGAGGCCGCCGCCGAGCACCTCCACGGCCGCTTTGGTGTCCACGCCGTAAGCCTCGAGGAAGATGATCGCCTCGGCGAGCAGCTCAATGTTTCCCGCGACGATGAGCTGATTGGCGGCCTTCACGGTCTGCCCTGAGCCACTCGGGCCGACATGGACGACGGTCTTCCCGACGACGTCCAGAATCGGTTTGGCCGCCGCGAAGTCCTCCGCGGAGCCGCCGACCATGATCGACAGCGCCGCATTGATGGCGCCGGCCTCGCCTCCGGAGACCGGGGCGTCGATCAAGCGGAATCCCCGCTCGGCAGCCTGGGCCGCGAGTTCGGCGGTGACGTCCGGGCGGATGCTGGAGAAGTCGATGATCAGCGCGCCGGCCGGGGCGTGCTCGAATACGCCGTTCTCACCGGCGAGCACGTCCTGCACGTCCGGCGAATCGGGCACCATCACCGCGACGACGTCAGCGCCTGCAACGGCTTTGGCGATGGAGTCCGCGGCGGTGCCGCCCGCTTCCACCAGGGCGGCGGCCTTCTCCGGGGAACGGTTGTAGCCGACCACGTGGTGGCCTGCCTTGGCGAGGTGAACGGCCATGGGGCTGCCCATGATTCCGAGTCCGATGAATGCGATGGTGCTCATGAGTGTGCTCGATTCCGTGTGAGGGATGGGTGTGTGGTCAGATGCCTGCGCGCGACGCACGCTGCGGGCGGGGCAGCCAGTCGAAGGTGTCCGGGCGCGTGGACTTGTATTCGAGCCCGACGTACCCCCGATAGCCGTGCCCGGCGAGTTGCCGGAGGTATCCGGCGATGTCGAGCGTTCCCGTGCCGGGTTCGCCCCGACCCGGGGCGTCCGCGATCTGCACGTGTCCGATGCGTGGCGCGTAGGCGTCGATGGCAGCTCCGACATCGTCGCCGTTGACCGCGAGGTGGTACAGGTCGGCGAGCAGCCGCAGCGAATCGACACCGTGATCGGCGTGAATCCGGTCGATCACCGCGACGGCGTCGGCCGCGAGTTTGAGTGGGTACAACGGTGCTCCGCTGACCGGCTCGACGAGCACCACGGCGCCGATTCGGCCGGCGGCCTTGCCTGCGTGCGCGAGGTTCTCTGCCGCGACGTCATCCTGGGCCTGCGGATCGATGCCGTCGATCCGATTGCCGTAGAGGGCGTTGAACGCCTTGGTGCCCAACCGTTCTGCGATACCGATGGCCACGTCGACGCTGTCGCGGAACGCGGAGACCTGGCGCGGGTCGGACAGCAGGCCGCGATCGCCTGCCGGCATGTCTCCTGCGGCGAAATTGAGCCCGGTCAGCTGTACGCCTGCGTTCTCGATCGACGAGGCGAACGCGTCGACGTCGGTGTCGCGAGGCGTGGAAGTGTCGAAAGGCCACCAGAATTCGACGGCGTCGAACCCGGCGTCGCGGGCCGCCTGAGGCCGCTCCAGCAGCGGCAGGTCGGTCAGCAGGATCGAGCAGTTGACGGTGTAGGCAGAGGTTTCCATCTGTGTTCTCTCGGTTCTCGGTTCAGTTCGTCATGGACAGTTCAGGACGCGGGGGCCCGGTCGGGATCGGGCAGACCGCGATATTGCCGCCACCCGCCATGCTCGGTGATCTCGGTGAATTCGTCAGCGTTGCTTTCGAGCAGACCGGGACGCAGCCCGACCGCGAGGACCGACCGGCCGTCGTCGAGTGCGACCACGGTCAGTTCCAGCTCCGGGGGTTCTTCCGGCAGGAAGTCCGTTCGGATTCGTTCGAGCGGGACGTCGTACAGCTCGCCTTCGACCGACGCGCCGCCGACCTCGGTCAGCAGCAGGGCTGGGAACTCGTCGCGCACCGAGAAGAACCGGTAAATCGGGGCGGTGCGGACAGCACCGAGGAACCGGTGTGCTGACACGTTGTGGTGCAGGTTGCCCCCTCGCATCGCTCCCCCGTTGCAGAACAACTCGGCCACGTCTCGCCCTCCTTGCCGTCATGGATTTCGTATTGCGAAATATTCATTTCGTTGTGTGGACTCAGTGAAGCGCGCCCGGTTGCCCGCTGTCAAGGCCGCATTCGCCTTGGTGGCCGATGAACGCCCCGATTGCGGGAGCTCGCGGCGGAATATCTCCGCAGGTAGGGACGGCATTGATGCGGCCAGCCATCGGCTTGGTCTATGGTCTACCAGAGTGCGTCAAGCGCGTCGACCCCGAGCTGGGTCTTGACGTGACGGGTGCCACACGGCACACTTTCGTCTATCGATATCTGAATTTCACAATGCGAAATCTGATCCAACGTGAGGCCTGCCCCTCCGTTGACGCAAGATCCGGCTTCACCCAGCGACGAGGAGCGCACGATGCCGATGCCAGACCAATTAGATGCAGACCCTGCTGCCGGCGACGGCGCGGTTTCGCCGCGTACCGGACACCACGGGCATCGTGAGCATCACGACCCGATCCTGCATCACCCGCCTGCGTCGGCCCTCGACACGCCGGGCCTGCCCGACATCAGTGAGCGCCTGTACAACCAGGATCTCGCACCGACCAAGGCGGCCGGACGGCGCTGGAGCGGCTACAACATCTTCACGTTGTGGGCCAACGACGTACACAGCTTGGGCAATTACGGGTTTGCGCTCGGTTTGTTCGCGCTGGGGCTCGGAGGCTGGCAGATCCTGCTGGCGCTCGGAGTCGGTGCGGTCCTGCTGTTCGGGCTGCTGACGTTCTCCGGTTTCATGGGCCACAAGACGGGCGTCCCGTTCCCCGTGATGTGCCGGATCTCGTTCGGCGTCCGAGGCGCTCAGATCCCGGGAGCGATTCGCGGCGGGGTCGCCATCGTCTGGTTCGGGATCCAGACCTACCTGGCGTCGCTGGTGCTACGCGTGTTGCTGATCGCCCTGGTTCCTGGACTGGACCGGTGGGACCACAATTCGATCCTGGGTCTGTCAACGCTCGGTTGGGTGACGTTCGGCGTGCTGTGGATCGTCCAGACCTACATCGTCCAGCACGGGCTGGACATGATCCGGAAGTATGAGGCCGTCGCGGGACCGATCATCCTGGCCACCATGGCGCTGCTGGCGGTATGGATCTTCATCAAGGCCGGCGGCGCGATCGCCTGGTCGAACGACGCGCCGCTCACCGGTGGTGCCATGTGGCGGGAGATCTTCGCCGGCGGCGCGCTGTGGGTGTCCATCTACGCCACGTTCGTGCTGAACTTCTGCGACTTCACGCGGGCCTCCAAGACCCGCAAATCGATTGTCGCGGGCAACTTCTGGGGAATTCCCATCAACATGCTGTTCTTCGGGGTGTTCGTCATCGTGATGGCAGGCGCGCAGTTCAAGATCGACGGCGTCGTCATCGAAAGCCCGGCCGACATCGTCCACGCGATCCCCAACACGTTCCTCCTGATCGCCGCATCGCTGGCCCTGCTGGTGCTCACGATCGCGGTGAACCTGATGGCAAACTTCGTGGCACCGATCTACGCGCTGACCAACCTGTTCCCCCGCAAGCTGAACTTCGCCCGCGCCGGCGTGGTCAGTGCGGTCATCGGGCTGGTCATCCTGCCCTGGAATCTCTACAACAGCCCCGCCGTGATCGTCTACTTCCTCGGCGGTCTCGGTGCGTTGCTCGGCCCGTTGTTCGGCGTCATCATCGCCGACTACTGGCTGCTGCGCCGCACCAAGGTCAACGTGCCGGCGCTCTACACCGAGGATCCCGACGGAATCTACTTCTACCGCAACGGATTCAACCCACGTGCGATCGCCGCGTTCGTCCCCGCGGCCGTGATCTCGCTGGTGATCGCGTTCACCCCCGCCCTGCATGCCGTCGCCCCGTTCTCATGGTTCTTCGGCGCAGGCATCGGCGCGGTCATGTATCTCCTCGTGGCGGATCGGACCCAAACGTTCGAGGATGTCTCAGGTGAGCCGATCGCCGTTCCCAGCGTGCACTGAGCACGTCCCCGCCGTAACCCTCTTCAGAAGGGCCAGCACATGCGCATCCTTGTCGTGAACGTCAACACCACCGAATCGATGACAGAGTCCATCGGGCGTCAGGCGGCGGCCGCGGCCTCCCCCGGCACCGAAATCGTCCCGCTGACACCGCTGTTCGGCGCGGATTCGGTGGAGGGCAACTACGAGAGTTACCTTGCCGCGATCGCCGTCATGGAGACCGTCCGGTCCTACTCCGAACCCTTCGACGCAGTGGTGCAGGCGGGTTACGGTGAACACGGCCGCGAAGGACTCCAGGAACTCCTTGAGGTTCCCGTGGTCGACATCACCGAGGCGGCCGCGAGCACCGCGATGTTCCTCGGCCACAAGTACTCCGTGGTGACGACGTTGGACCGGGCTGTCCCGATGATCGAGGACCGGCTGAAACTGGCCGGCCTCGACGCTCGGTGCGCATCGGTGCGGGCGAGTGGGCTCGCGGTGCTGGAACTCGAGGAGGATCCCGACCGTGCTGTCGAGGCGATCGTCGAACAGGCCGAACACGCCGTCACGCAGGACAAGGCGGAGGTCATCGTGCTGGGCTGCGGCGGCATGGCAGGGCTCGACACGGAGATCCGCAAGCGGACCGGTGTCCCCGTGGTCGATGGCGTCGCCGCCGCGGTGACCATCGCGGAATCCCTGGTCCGGCTCGGGCTCAGCACGTCGAAGGTCCGGACCTATGCGGCACCGCGGCCCAAGATCTTCAAGGACTGGCCGCCGCGCTGAGGTTTTGCACAACCGTAACCACTGAACTTCGGTATACGAACAGCTGATTCCGCTTTGTGGAATAGAATGGCGGTGCGGGGTCGAACGAATCGAAGGAGTGGGCATCGATGGCACGGGAAGGAGCGGCATCCGGAGGCGTGCAGTCGGTCGAGCGCGCGTTCGACCTGCTGGAGGTCATGGCCTCGGCCGGGGGTTCGATCGGCCTCAGTCAATTGTCCGAGGCGTCGGGCCTTCCGGTTCCGACCATCTACCGGTTGGTGCGCACGCTCGTCAACCGCGGGTACGTGCGGCAGCTGCCGTCGCGGCAGTATTCCTTGGGGCCCAGGATGATTCGGCTCGGCGAGAGCGCCACGCGACTGCTCGGTGCCTGGTCGCGCCCGCACCTGACCGAAGTGGTCAAGACCACCGGCGAGACGGCGAACATGGCGTTGCTCGACGACACCATGGCCGTGTACGTGTACCAGGTGCCATCTGAGCACTCGATGCGCATGTTCACCGAGGTGGGTCGGCGCGTCTACACGCACTGCACCGGTGTCGGCAAGGCGCTGCTCATGCAGTTGCCGGACGAGGCTGTCCGACAGATCGTCGCGCGTGCGGGCATGCCGGCGCAGACCGCCTTCACGTTGACCGATCCGGACGCCTTGATCGCCGATCTCGAACTCAGCAGACATCGTGGATACGCGCTCGACGAAGGCGAGCAGGAGATCGGCGTGCGCTGCTTTGCGGTTCCGGTTCCCGACGCACCGATCCCGACGGCGATTTCGGTCTCGGGTCCGGCCGCGCGGGTCACCATCGACTCGGCAGACCACATCGTGCCGTTCCTGCTGCGGGTCGCGAAGGATCTCGGCGCGCAGTTCGGGGATCCACCCCAGTAGGCCGTCAGATGTGCGTGGGCGTCGACTGGTCCGCCCACAGCGCGGACGCCGTGCGATCCGCGTCCCTGATGCCACGTTCGAAGTCGACCGTGACGACAAGAAGCTCCGGTTCCGAGGTCTGCCCTACCCGGCCTGCCTGGGCGACCGTGGTGGCGTCCGGCGCAATCACCTTGCTCTTGCCGAGCAGCTCGCCGCCGCATTGGTTGGCCATCACCCACCACTGCCCGTTGACCAGTGCGTTGGCCGGATACAGCACATCCCACCACGTTTCGGCAGGAGTCTCGTAGGCGGCTGGTTCGATCACGATGCGTGCCCCGAGGTCGCGCAATCTGCGCGCGTACGCAGGATGATCGCCGTCGAAGCAGACGCTCAGCCCCACGGCACCGACACCGTCGATCTCCACGACCGTGGGTTCGTCTCCTGCGCCGAATACTGCGTCCTCGCCGAGGGGCGTGTACAGGTGGACCTTCCGGTGGGCCGCAGTGAGTGCCCCATCGGGTCCGTACACCACGGCAGTGTTGTACAGCGAGGCGCCGTCGCGCTCGGGCACCGTTCCCGCGAACAGCCAGACGCCTGCGGCCTGCGCGGCGGCCGACAATGCCCGGCCTCGCGGCCCGTCCAGCCGTTCGGCGGCTGCCCCGGCGTCTCGCGCCAAGGTGGCCGGATCGTATCCGCACGGCCACAGTTCTGGCAGGACGACGAGTTCGCAACCACGGCCCGCGAGCTCGTCGACGAACCTCAGGGCGTCGCGCAGGTTCTTTTCCGGTTCGTCGCACTGCGGCAGCCACTGGGCGATTCCCACAGTCCACGTGCCCGACATCAACGTCTCCCCTGGTCGATGGCCCTCGCCGCAATGTGCAGGCCAAGGGGTCACCAGCGACTATCCGTCGCGGCCGAATGTCCCGTCAAGAAACGAATATCGATGCGGTGGAACGGTTCACAGATGACCGGCGGTCAACTCGGCTCGCCGCAACACCGGGCCAGCAACCGGATGCCGGTGACGATCTGCGTTTCGGTGAGGTTGGCGTAGCCCAGGAACAGCGTCGGTGGCGCCGATTCCCGATCTACGTAACACGGTCTCGCGGACTCGACCCGCACACCCAGGGTGGCGGCGGCCCGCACAACGGCGTCGACGTCACATCCGTCGGGAAACTGAGCCATGAGCTGCACCCCTGCCGCCGCGCCGAGCACAGTCACCTGAGGTAGGTATCGGGCCAGGGCCGCCAGCAAGGTATTTCGTCGGGCCACATACCGTCGGCGCATCTGCCGCAGGTGCCGGTCGTAGCCACCGGACTGCAGTAGCTGGGCGAACGCCACCTGGTCCATGACCGAGTTGCCGACATCGGCGAGACCTTTTGCCCGCCTCACGGCCTTCGCGAGGTCGTCGGGGACCACCATCCAGCCGAGCCGCAGACCGGGCGCCAGAGTCTTGCTGACCGATCCGACGTAGATCACGCGGTCGGGTGCGAGGCTCTGCAGGGCGCCCACCGGCCGGCGTTCATAGCGGTATTCGGCGTCGTAGTCGTCTTCGATGACCAGGTTCCCTGCTCGCGCCCAGTCGAGGAGTTCCGCACGCCTGCCCGCAGTCATGACCACGCCCGTCGGTGACTGATGCGCAGGCGTGGTGAGCACCGTCGACACCGAACCTGCCGCGAGCGCGTCGACAACCAGACCGCATTCGTCGACCGGTACCGGCACGGGGTCAATCCCGTGATGGCGTAAGACGTGTCGGTGCAGCCAGAACCCTGGATCCTCGACCGCTGCCGATGCGTCGCCGGTATCCCGCAGAACCCTGGCGACGAGGCCGACGGCTTGGGTGGCCCCCGAGCACAGCACGATACGTGCGGGGTCGGCGTCCACCGCACGGGTGCGGCGCAGATAGTCGGCCAGCGCCTGCCGAGTGATCGTGAGCCCCTGCGGTTCGGTGTAGCCGAAGGACTTCGACGGCAGGTCGGCCAGACCTTGACGCAGTGCGCGCAGCCACTCGGCGCGCGGAAAGCTGTGCACGTCCGGCATGCCGGGGCTGAAGTCGACTGTGTAGTCGGCCACCGGGCTGGCGTCCTCGGGTGCCGCCGTGGTTGCGACTTCCACCGTGGCGACGTAGGTGCCCGCGCCGGTCTGGCTCACCAGGAATCCTTCGGCCACCAGTTGGGCGTACGCGTCGACCACCATCCGCCGCGACACACCCAGGTCGGAAGCCAGGACGCGGCTGGACGGCAACCGCACCCCCGCCGCGAGACGCCCCGAGCGGATCGCCTCGCGCAGTCCGTCCGTCAGCTGGCGGTGTAATGGCTCACGGCGCGCTCGATCGAGTTCGACGAGCAGCTCCGGCCCCGAAGTGGTACCCGAAACCGTCATGGAATTGGAGCTTAATCGCGCGCCAGTGCGGAGTTAACGTGTCGGTATGGAATGGGTCGATCCGTCATTCCGGCGAGGGGCGACGCGTGGCTAGCTCGGTGACGGAAAATGTTGCGGCACAGGGAGATGCTGTCGACGCGCGGTATCACCCGTCGGCGGCGGTGCGCCGGCAGCTGAACAAGGTGTTCCCCATGCACTGGTCCTTCCTGCTGGGCGAGATCGCGATGTACAGCTTCGTCGTGCTGCTGATCACCGGGGTATACCTGACGTTGTTCTTCGATCCGTCGATGGCGCACGTCACCTATGACGGTGTGTACCAACCGCTTCGGGGTGTGCAGATGTCGCGGGCCTACGAGTCCGCGCTCGACATCAGCTTCGAGGTCCGCGGCGGCCTGTTCGTCCGGCAGATCCACCACTGGGCGGCGCTGATGTTCGCGGCGGCGATCATGGTGCACCTCGCGCGGGTGTTCTTCACGGGCGCGTTCCGCCGCCCACGGGAGGCGAGCTGGATCACCGGCGCAATGTTGTTGATCTTGGCGATGTTCGAGGGCTACTTCGGCTACTCGCTGCCCGACGACCTGCTGTCGGGTATCGGCCTGCGCGCCGCGTTGTCCTCGATCACCCTCGGGCTGCCGGTCATCGGAACCTGGTTGCACTGGGCGCTTTTCGGCGGGGACTTCCCCGGCGAGGCTCTCATCCCCCGCTTGTACGCGTTGCACGTGTTGTTGATTCCCGCGGTCATCCTGGCGTTGGTGGCCATCCATCTCACCTTGCTGTGGTTCGGCAAGCACACGCAGTTCCCCGGCCCGGGCCGTACTGAGACCAACGTGGTGGGCGTGCGCGTCATGCCGGTGTTCGCGGTGAAGTCGGGTGCGTTCTTCGCCCTCATCACCGGCGTGCTCGGCTTGATGGGTGGTCTGCTGACCATCAACCCGATCTGGAACCTGGGCCCCTACAAGCCTTCCCAGGTGTCCGCGGGCAGCCAGCCCGACTTCTACATGATGTGGACCGAAGGCCTGGCACGTATCTGGCCCGCCTGGGAGTTCTACCCGCTGGGCCACACTGTTCCGGCTGCGGTGTGGGTCGCGCTCATCATGGGATTGGTGTTCATCTTGCTCATCCTCTATCCCTTCATCGAACGCAAGGTGACCGGTGACGATGCGCACCACAACCTGCTGCAGCGGCCGCGGGATGTGCCGGTACGCACCGCGATCGGCGCCATGGCCATCGCCTTCTACATGGTGCTCACCCTGGCCGCGATGAACGACATCATCGCCCTGAAATTCCACATCTCGCTCAACGCGACCACCTGGATCGGCCGCATCGGCATGGTCGTCCTACCCGGCATCGTCTACTACATCGCCTACCGCTGGGCCATCTCCCTGCAACGCAGCGACCGCGCCGTACTCGAACACGGCATCGAAACCGGCATCATCAAACGCCTGCCCCACGGTGCCTACGTCGAGCTGCACCAACCGCTGGGACCGGTCGACGACCACGGCCACCCCATCCCCCTGGAATACCAGGGCGCACCACTGCCCAAGCGCATGAACAAGCTCGGCTCCGGCGGCGCCCCCGGCACCGGCAGCTTCCTGTTCGCCGACCCCACCGTCGAACACGACGCCCTCACCGAGGCCGCCCACGCCTCCGAGCACCGCGCCCTCACGGCCCTCAAAGAACACCAGGACCGTATCCACGACACCGACGGGGACACCAACGGCCACCACTGACGCGCCGCTCGCGTACCGGGCTACTGACGCTCCTGCCGGCTCGAGTCCACCACCCGGCGTGCGATATCGGCCAACCGAACGTTGCTGGTCTGCGAAAGTTCCCGCAGGAGTTCGAAGGCCTGCACGGCGTCCACGTGAAAACGCTCCATGAGGATGCCCTTGGCCTGGCCGATGACATCGCGGGATGCGATCGCGGACTGCAGATTCTCGTCGTGGCGGCTCGCGAGGATCGCCACGGCCGCGTGCGCGGCCAACACCGAGCCGATCGCTTCGTCGTCGGGGCTGAAAGCGTTGGGGCGAAAGGCGAAAAGGTTCAGTGCTCCTGCGGTACGTGAACTGGTGTAGAGCTTGAACGACAGCCCGCTGAGCACTCCGATGTCCACGACCATCCTGCTGTAGGCCGGCCACCGGGTTTCCGTCCGAAAGTCATCGGTGCGTACGACGAGTTCATCGACTGCCGCTTCGTAACACGGACCCTCTTGCAGTTCCTCCTGCAGTCGATCGAGTTGCTCCGCCAACTCGGAGGTGATGGCGTGGGATTCGAAGTTTCGGCCCCTGATCAACAAGACCCCCGCCACATCCGCTCCGTCGATGAGCTCGACTGCCGTGGCGGTGACCCGTTTGAGAACCACATCGATGCTCGTCGGCGTAGCCACTTCACGTGCGAGCTCCGCCATACGTCCGGCCAGATCTTGGTCGGTTTTCTCGCTCATGAATGCACCTCCCTCGGGTGTGCTCAGCGGCCTCGGGATGATCGCGCTTCCACCGTGGGTTACCCAAATGTTCGTTCGGTAAGCGCCGGGCGACCGTTGGTCAACTCGCCGCCCTGCCCTGCCGAAACGCCCGGCGGTACGCCGCAGGTGTGGTGTGCACAGCCGACTGAAATCTGCGGCGGAGGTTGGTATCGGACGCCAGGCCCACTCGCGATGCAATGGCAGCCACGGACAGGTCGGTCTCCTCGAGTAGTGTCCGCGCAGCGTTGATCCGTTGCATCAGAAGCCATTGGCCCGGACTCGTGCCCAGTTGCTCGGCGAACCGACGTGCCAGTGTTCGCGGCGACACATGCAGTTGGCTTGCCATGAGTTCCAAGGTGATCGGTTCGTCGAGTCGCGTGCTGATCCAGTCGAGCAGTGCCGCGAGGGACGGTTGGGGCGCCGGGGATGCGGCCGGCAGTGCGTACTGCGCCTGACCGCCCTCCCGGTGCGGCGGCATCACCATGTGACGGGCCACGCGAGCCGCGTAGGCCGCGCCCGCGTCCGTACGCACCAGATGCAGACACAGGTCGATCGCGGCGCCCGCGCCGGCGCTCGTCGCAATGTCGCCGTTGTCGACGTACAGCACATCGGGTTCGACAAGCACCTCGGGGAACCGGGATTGCAGCTCGGCTGTCCTGGCCCAGTGCGTCGTTGCCCTTCTGCTGTCCAGCAATCCGGCGTGTGCCAGCACGAACGCGCCGGCGCAGAGCGTGACGAGCCGACAGCCACGGCTGTGCGCGCGCCGCAGGGCGTCGCTGACCGCCTGCGGGGGCGCATCCGGACTACGCCAGCCGGGGACGATGACGGTGTCGGCAGTATCGATGGCCGACAGGCCGGCAGCGGCCGTCAAACCGATGCCCGCGCTGGTCGCCACTTCCCCGGGCTCTTCGGCACAGATGGTCAGGTCGTAACGGGCTGGAAGGGAAGGCCGTCGGACGCCGAAAACTTCGACGACACAACCCAACTCGAACAGCCCCTGAGGTGGCAGGACGAGCGCCACCACGCGGTGTGGCGCCGAGCCGGGAACCATGGCTAAATTGTACCGATTAGTGTCATTCCTGACACTGGTCGCCCCGACCGCCGGTGCCGAACATGGAGGCATGTCCGAGACACTCGAGGGGCCCGAAACGCCCGGTTACACCTGGTCGGAGTTGGCGACGGCGCCGAGCCGTGCGCTCTTTCCCGGGATTCGCCTGCGTCCGTTGTGGGTTGGTGACAACGGAGCGTCCGCGCAGGTGGTCGAGATCGATCCGGGCGCATGCTGGGAAGGCATCGATGTGCACGAACCCGGTCCGGAAGAGGTCTATGTCGTCTCGGGTACGTTCAACGACGGCGCCCGCGACTATCCGGCGGGCACGTTCATCCACGCGCCTGCAGGGTCGTGGCACGTTCCGCAGAGCCGCACCGGATGCGTGCTCTTCGTCTTCTACCCCGAGGGCTGACCGTCAGCCGGCCGCCCACTGCTTGGCCCGGTCGAGTTCATCGAGTCCGAACACGGCCAGCTCACCGGGCACCATCCAGGCGAACGCATGCAGCGCATGGGCGACCCACGATTTGTCCGACACCACCGCGATGCGTTTGAACGCCGAGTGATGCTTCGCCAGGGCGCCGAGACCGAGCTTCAGATCCTCGGCCATGCCACCAGGGCCGAAGCCCTCGTAATCGTCTGCGATGACCTCGACGAGTCTGATCTCTCCGGACTCGAGGAGCTCGTCCATCCGCGGCTTGAAGGCCCGCAGATCGTCGCCGCCGACGCGGCCCGATACGCGGATGCCTGCGACCCCCGGTGGCACGTCGGGCAGAACCTCGATCATGTGGTCTCCTCGGTGGCATGGCGATCTGAGTCCAATGTGCCACAGCCGCGACCGACACCGCGGCGAGACGTGGTATCGATTCGATGGTTGAGATCGGGCAGGCCGGGTACCCGCTCGCCATGCGCGCGCGTTCGCGAATCTTGACCGAGTCCAATTCCCACCGTGAAGGTGGTGCTGTGCCGCATTCGGCACACTTCAGGGAGCAGCTGCGCGATGCCGATCTGCGGGTGACGCAGCCCCGCGTGGCGGTTCTGGAGGCATTGGTGGCGCATCCGCACGCCGACACCGAAACGATTTTCTCGGCGGTACGCGACACCCTGCCCAATGTTTCCCGCCAAGCCATCTACGACGTTCTTCATGCCCTCACCACGGCGCACCTGATCCGGCGCATCCAACCCTCCGGCTCGTCGGCGCGCTACGAGTCCCGGGTGGGAGACAACCACCATCACGTCGTATGCCGCGGTTGCGGGGCCATAGCCGATGTCGACTGCGCCGTCGGCGCCGCGCCTTGTCTGACTCCGTCCGACGACGCGGCCCTCGACGGCTTTGTACTCGATGAGGCCGAAGTCATCTATTGGGGTTTCTGCGCCGATTGTGTTGCGGCCAGTCCCTGATCTCAGCCCGATCGTCCATCACAACCGGAAGGATTGCCATGTCATCCGATACGTCCGACAGCCGCCCGCCCTACCCGAACGAAGCGACAGCCAGCCGCAGTGAGAGCGAAAACCCTGCGATCGCCTCGCCCACTCCCAAAGCCCATGCGCCCCTGACAAACCAGGATTGGTGGCCGGATCAGATCGACGTGTCACGACTGCATCCGCACTCGGAACAGGCCAACCCGCTGGGTGCCGACTTCGACTATGCCGCAGAGTTCGCCAAGCTGGACGTCGATGCGCTCAAGGCAGACCTGCTGGCCCTGATGACGCAGTCACAGGATTGGTGGCCGGCCGACTACGGACACTATGGCGGCCTGTTCATCCGAATGAGTTGGCATGCGGCAGGCACCTATCGCATCTTCGACGGCCGCGGTGGCGGTGGGCAGGGCATGCAACGCTTCGCGCCGCTCAACAGCTGGCCGGACAACGCCAATCTGGACAAGGCCCGTCGGCTGCTCTGGCCTGTCAAACAGAAGTACGGGAACAAGATCTCGTGGGCCGACCTGCTGGTGTTCGCAGGCAATGTGGCTCTCGAGTCGATGGGGTTCAAGACCTTCGGATTCGGGTTCGGCAGACCCGACGTGTGGGAGCCCGAGGAGATCCTGTTCGGCGAAGAGGACACCTGGCTGGGCACCGACAAACGCTACGCGGGCCGGCGCGAGCTCGCGCAACCGTACGGCGCCACCACGATGGGGCTGATCTACGTCAATCCCGAAGGGCCAGAGGGGCAGCCGGATCCCGTCGCGGCGGCACACGACATCCGCGAGACGTTCGGTCGAATGGCGATGAACGACGAGGAGACAGCTGCGTTGATCGTCG
This sequence comes from Mycolicibacterium mageritense, assembly GCF_010727475.1. Classification (NCBI taxonomy): domain Bacteria; kingdom Bacillati; phylum Actinomycetota; class Actinomycetes; order Mycobacteriales; family Mycobacteriaceae; genus Mycobacterium; species Mycolicibacterium mageritense. The sequence continues at coordinate 6,488,722 of NZ_AP022567.1, read as the reverse complement.
GCGGCCACACATTCGGGAAGACGCATGGGGCAGGCGACGCCGACCTCGTCGGGCCTGAGCCGGAGGCGGCGCCGATCGAGCAGCAGGGTCTCGGCTGGAAGAGTTCCTATGGCACCGGCAAAGGCAAGGACGCCATCACCAGCGGGCTGGAGGTGGTCTGGACGCCGACCCCGACCGCGTGGGACAACAGCTTCTTGGAAACCTTGTACGGCTACGAGTGGGAACTCACCAAGAGTCCAGCAGGCGCATGGCAGTTCACCGCCAAGGACGGCGCCGGAGCGGGCACCATCCCGGATCCGTTCGACGGGCCCGGTCGGGCCCCGACGATGCTGGTCACCGATATCTCGATGCGCGTGGATCCCATCTACGGACCCATCACGAGGCGCTGGCTCGACCACCCCGACGAGCTCGCCGATGCGTTCGCGAAGGCGTGGTACAAGCTGCTGCACCGCGACATGGGGCCGATCTCGCGCTACCTCGGGCCCTGGGTGGCCGAGCCGCAGCTCTGGCAGGATCCGGTACCGCCGGTCGATCACGACTTGGTCGATGACCGTGACATAGCGGCCCTCAAGCGCCAGGTTCTCGAGTCGGGTCTGTCGGTGCCGCAACTGGTCAAGACGGCCTGGGCGGCAGCGGCAAGTTACCGCAACACGGACAAGCGTGGTGGCGCCAACGGCGCCCGGATTCGCCTTGAGCCACAGAAGAACTGGGAAGTCAACGAACCTGCGGAGCTGGCGAAGGCGCTGCCCGCGCTGGAGCAGATCCAGCAGGACTTCAACGCATCCGCCTCGGGTGGAAAGAAGATCTCGCTGGCCGATCTGATCGTGCTGGCCGGTGCGGCCGCGGTCGAGAAGGCCGCGGGCGACGCCGGACATGACGTCAAGGTGCCGTTCACGCCGGGCCGCACCGACGCCACGCAGGAGAACACCGACGTCGAGTCCTTCGCGGTGCTCGAACCGCGGGCCGACGGCTTCCGCAACTATGTCCGCCCGGGAGAGAAGACGCCGCTGGAGAAGCTGTTGCTGGAGCGCGCCTACTTCCTTGGGGTGACGGCGCCTGAGTTGACGGTCCTGATCGGGGGTCTGCGAGCCATCGGCGCCAATCACGGCGGCAGCAAGCACGGGGTGTTCACCGACCGGCCCGGCACGTTGACCACCGATTTCTTCCGCACCGTGGTCGACATGGGCATCGAGTGGAAGGCGTCGGAAACCACGGAGAACGTCTACGAGGGTCACGACCGGGCCTCAGGGACGCCGAAATGGACGGCCACCGCGAACGACCTTGTGTTCGGCTCTCATTCGGTACTACGCGCGCTCGCCGAGGTATACGCGCAATCGGATGCCGAGGATCGGTTCGTCAGAGACTTCGTGCGCGCGTGGGACAAGGTCATGAACAACGACCGGTTCGATCTCAAGTGACGGAACCGACGGGTTTACGGCTCGGCGATGCGGGTTAGCCAATGGGTCGGTGCAATTCGAACTCAGATTGGAGTTGGAGAGCATGAAACTGACCAAGATCCTGGCAAGCGCTGCCGCCGCCGGTGCCATTGCGGCAGGCGCAGTGGGGTTGAGTGCCGTCACCGCAAGCGCCGCCCCGCCGCCAATTCCCGCACCCAGCCAGCCGGCACCGCCCATGCCGCCTCCTGGGCCGAATCCCGGCCAGCCACCGGCATGGGCGCCGCCGGCTCCCCCGCCGCCGGCGTGGGCGATGGGCAACCCGCAGGTATGGGATGACGGCTGGCAGCACTGGGGCGTCTGGAAGAACGGAGTGTTCATCCCGACGTACTGACGCTTTTGGACCCGACGTCCGTCACCGTTCGCGGTGGCGGACGTTGTCTATGCGCATGGTTCATCCTTTTCTGAATACACAAATCGATGTACAGTCACGCTCATGGAAACGCTGACGCATGGCGCGGTGTTGGCCCGGTTCGGTCACGCCCTGTCGGATCAGACCAGGTCGAAAATCCTGTTGGCGCTCAAGGATGCTCCCCGCTATCCGGCGGAATTGGCCGAGTCGGTCGGGGTTTCCCGTCAGAGCATGTCGAATCATCTTTCCTGCCTTCGTGGTTGCGGCTTGGTCGTGTCGGTGCCCGAAGGCCGGCGCACCCGATATGAGCTCGCCGACTCGAACCTCGCGCATGCGCTCGATGATCTGCTCCTGGTGGTGCTGGCAGCGGAGGACAAGCTCTGTCCCGTCGACGATGGCTGCTGCTGATGGTCTCCCCGGCCGGTCCATCGGTTGTCCTGACGCTGCACCGGCGTACCGTGCTGCAGCGGCGGATTCGCTGGCTGGTTGCCGCCACCATCACATACAACGTGGTCGAGGCGATCGTTGCGATCGGCGAAGGCGCGCGAGTTTCGTCGACTGCGCTGATCGGCTTCGGCCTGGATTCGGCGATCGAGGTCTCGTCAGCGGCCGCAGTCGCCTGGCAGTTCTCCGGATCCGATCCCGAGGCCCGCGAGCGAACCGCGCTGCGCATCATCGCGTTCTCGTTCTTCGCACTGGCCGCCTACGTCACGGTCGAATCGATCCGCTCGCTGGCAGGGGCCGGCGAGGTGCGACACTCCCCGGTCGGCATTGCCTTGACCGCAGCGAGTCTCGCGATCATGCCGATGCTCTCGGTCGCACAGCGCCGCGCCGGACGCGAGCTCGGCTCTCGGTCAGTGGTCGCCGACTCGAAGCAGACCCTGCTGTGCACGTACCTTTCGGCGGTCGTGCTGGCCGGGTTGGTGCTCAACACCCTCTTCGGCTGGGCATGGGCGGACCCGATCGCCGCCCTGCTGCTGGCCGCAGTCGCAGTCAACGAGGGACGTGAGGCCTGGCGTGGCCAAACCTGCTGCGCCGCAAGCAAGGACACATCACCATGCCGATGACGCCCAGGTTATTGGTGCACGCCGTGTTCGCGGTTCCTACCACGATGCAACGTGAGGTTCGTGTCGTCGGGTAGTGCCACCTCGCGCGCCCAGGCGCCTGGGTTCCAGCTCACCGAGCAACGGGGCCATCCGTCAGTGTGGGTGATGGGCTTCGCGATGGCGCTTTTGCTCACTTTGCGGCTGAGCAAATCGCTTTCACGGTGCCGCTCAACGAGCTCGCGGCCTTCCACAGCGCTTGGTCGCCCGGTTTGAAGTTGGGCAACCGGTCGGCGTACGCATCCTCGTATTTGGCCTGCCCGCGCAGCAATTCGGCGAGCAAGGGGTACTCTGCTTTGTCTGCCAGTTTGCGCAGGCCCGTGGCTTCGTCGCGCATCACCGGAATGACAGCGAGGGTCACGGCCCGCTGTTTCGGAGACCACCTGGATGCTGGGATGCGCGGATCGGTCTTGACCCAGGCTTGCAGCTTGGCCCCGTAGGAGGCCGAAGCACGCTCCCATTGTGCACAAACCGGATCTGGTCTGGTCGGGATCGTGGCGATGTTCATGACCGCGGGTGCGATCACGTCTGCCGGAACGGGTTCGGGCCTCGGCGCCGGGGCTGCCGTCTCGGCTTTCTGATCGTCCCCGGTGAAGACCGTGCTCGTGATACCTGCCACCACGAGCGCGGCGACCACGCTTGCCCCGACCGACAGCCACACCTTGCGCCGCTTCATGTCGAAAGGTGCTCGGTGCCTGCCTGTTCCGAGGGCGACCTTGAATGCGGCGTCGGGACGGGATCTCAGTTCCGCGACCGCGACTTCGATCGCAGGCGCGGGGGTTCCGAGGTCGGTGAGCTGTTTGACGAAGCGCGCGACGGCAACGAGATCGCCGCTGTAGAGGGCTTCCGGGGGCTCGGCGGCCGGGAGAAAACGCTCTACGAGATCTTCGCGCAACTGTGATGCACGTGCGACCTCGCTCGCGGTCAACCAGTGGCCGCCCGCGGTGTCGGGTGTGGAGCTGCTCATCGTGGTCCTTCCCCCAAGTGCCCTGAAAATTGGTACAACATCGGTCAAGGCACTGCAACCCCACTGTCGCGGTAGCCAACATGCAAGCCAGACCCAGGTGTTAGCCGCGCACCGGCGCCATATACTTGCCTCGTGACCGACTGGCAAAGAACAACTTTCGCTGCACGTCCGCCACTAGAGCGTGCCGCCGAGTGCCGGCGGATGGTCAGCCGAGGTGTTCGACGCGGAAAAGCTTGACCTCGGCGCGCACTCCCTTGAGCTTGCGCGCCCCCATCGGATGCCAGGTGAAATCGCCAGGGTTGGTGACGGCGTCCCGTGTCGATTCGTCGACCAGAACGGTTCCGGGAGACGCGGCGCCGGTCACCCGGCTGGCCAGATTGACCGGGCTGCCGAACCAGTCCCCCGCGCGAGTGACAGCGAAGCCCGAAGCCACACCGATCCGCAAGGGCGGCAAGTCATTTGCGGTCACGGCGGCAGTGAGATCGAGCACCGCGGTCAGCAGTGGCGCCGCCTCTGCGGATACGAACATCACGGCATCGCCGATCGACTTCACGAACCGGACGGGTGCGCTCGCGACATCGTGTGCGAGTTCGGCGAGCCGGCTGGCCAGCCGTTCCAGATCTTCTGCCGGCAGCGCCTCGCCGAGTTGGGTGAACCCCGCCAGGTCGGCGAACGCGACGCTGACCGGGCGCGCCCCGGGCAGGGTTCCCGCGGCGCGCTCAGCGGCGGTGACCGCTTCGATCTCGAACGAATGGCGCAGTTCCAGCCGGAGGAGATCGTCCATCATCGGACCGATCATGGGTGCCGCGCGCACGGCAAGCCGTTCCGAGGCTTGGGCCAGTTCGATCTCGGAAGCCCCTGGGTGCAGCAGCGTTTTGAGGGCCGCTTCGCGCATCATCGCAGCGGCGTGCCCGAGGCTCTCCACGAGCACACGTAGGACGGCGACCGCGTCCTGCGGCGCGTACCCCAGGTCGAGGAACAATTTGGCGTGCCGTATCGACTCGGCGTCGGCACGTGGCAGCACTCTGGCGTCCGGATCGTCGATCCTCGGCAAGCCGACAGCGCGATGCAGGTGTTGCACCACTTCGAGGTTCATGCCGGTCAACTCGCAGATATCCCGCGCGGAGACCAGCTGCCCGTCGTCGCCGAGCACCCGGTACGCCGGCAGCATGAGCGGTGCCGCGACAGAGGCCCGGATGTGCTCAAGGCTGAAGCCTTCCTCGATCAGCCATGCGATCAGCTCGGCACGTTCTCGGCGCGCCGCGCTGTCGAGGCCGTCGAGCAGACCGTACGTCTCGAATTCGACGTCGTCTGCTCGTCGGGCACACGGCTCATCGCCGTTTGCTGCCATGCTGTCAACCCTATTCGGCCGACGTCGCGCGCGGCGCGGAACGGCGTCGCCGACTCCCGCGAACAGACGCCGCGGTACCCCAAAACGCGTGATTTGCGGTACCTCCGCGACTGCTCGCCGGGAAAGTGCGGACGCAATCATGCTGAGATTGACCGGTTTTCGGACCGTTACTGCATACACAGCTGGCGCCCATCGGTGACATAGGGCCGACACATCGCTCGTCGTTAGCTTCTTCTCGTGTGGCGCCGGTCGCCGCATGGACGAGAAATGGAGTGAGGCAATGTCTTTCAAACGAACCGTAGGCGTGTCGATCATGGCTGCCGGAATCGGGGTGTCCGGGCTGCTCGGAATCGGACTCGGTACCGCGGCAGCCGATCCCGGACCGGGATGCGATCGACCCGGCACCCCGCAGTGTGGTGACCACCGAGACGACAACCGCGGCCCCGCGGGCCCGGCCGATTGGCAGAATCGCGGCGTTGACCAGGGCCGCCAGGACCATCGACCGTTCAACTGGAACGGCCAGCAGGTGACTCCGATGCCCGCGGCCGACGGGCGCGGCTGGGGCTTCTGGTTCCTCGGAACCTGGATCCCGCTGTAAACCGCACCTCAGTGCGGGGCGGGTCGCCGGACCGTGGCCTGCCCCGCAGCGGGCCGACCGTCAGTCGCGGGGTTCCTGGCCCCGGCCCGCGAGCCGGTTCAGCGTCGAGATGCCCGGGAGGCTGGTGAGCATCCGGAACACATCGTTGCCGGTGTTGATCAACGATTCCAGCTGCGGCAGGAGCCGGTCCAAGGTCCGAAACATCGGGTCGGCCATGGCCATATACCGTTCGGTCCGGTCGATCGTGGTGTTGAGCCGTTCGGTTGCGACAGCGAGGTTCTCCAACAGATCGGGCAACTGGGCGGCGAGTTGAGCCGAGGCCGGCGGGATCCGCATCGCGCCGCTCGCCACTGCCTGTGCGGTTTCCACCGCGGACTGGGCCGTCTCCACCGCGGCCTGAGCGGCCGATTTGAGGTCGCTGGGTTTGGGAAGCTTTTGGCTGCTCATACCGGTAACTGTGCCGCACCGCGGCCACGCTGTCAGCTATATCGACGGCACGCGTCGCCGGCGCCGGCAGCCCCTCCGCAAACGTGTCGGCAACACCGCCGACTGTGCTTGCCGCCAAGCGGGTCCGGCCGCGGCGGGGAGATCCGGCCGGCTATGACGGGAAGTACACCACCTGGTTGGCGCACAGCGTGTGCGGTTGAGCGATGTAGTTTGCCGCGGCCGTGACACTCATGCGGGTGTCGATGTCCGTGTCGCCGTACTCGTCCCGACACAGCGATTCGAGGGTGTCACCGGCGACCGTGCTCCGCCGGTTCATGCGCGGCACGATCAAGACCTGGCCGGGTGCAGGATCGGTCGCCGGATCCAGCTGGTTGGCATTGGCGATCACCCGTGCCAGGCGGTCGTCCCCGTACCAGCGGGCGGCCAGACTCGCGAAGCTCTCCCCCGCGACCACGGTGTGGTGGTCCACGTCGGCCAGATCGGGAATCAGCAACCATGTGCCGCGGTGGATCTCGCGTTGCGCGACCCCGCTGGCGACTTCCCAGATCAGTTGGATCACCGGATCGTCGGTCCCGTAGTACTGCTGTGTCAGCTGACGGCGTGTGGCGGTCGTGTCGTCCGCGGTGACCAGATGCCGGTACGTGACGTACGGGATCTGCAGCTGCTCGCCCGCCCCGATCAGGTCGGGATTGCTGATGTGGTTCTGCCGTGCAATCACGGGGAAGAGACCGCCGTCGCCGTACTCGCGTCGGGCAATGCCGAACAGCGTGTCCCCCTGCGCAACGGTGTAGTTCTTCATTCCTGTGAGTTCCTTCCTGACAACTCGGGGCCGAGTGACAGTCCAGTGTCGAATCGCGAGGGGCCAGGCGTCGCGCGTAGCGAACTACCTGAAATTGCGGGCCGGCTAGACCGGGGTGTGTTGCTCGGCGACCGTATTGCGGCAATGCTGAACCGGACGGCCCGCGGTGACGCGTGCGGGTCTCGAACGCGAGATCTCCCGAGCGAGGTGCCAATGGAGCAGTACCGTCACGGTGACCTGGTTTTCGACGTCCTCGACGAAGGCCCCGCGGATGGTCCGGTCGTGGTTCTGCTGCACGGCTTTCCGCAGCAGAACCACAGTTGGGATCCGATCATCGAGCGCCTGACCGCAGCGGGTTTCCGCTGCCTGGCGCCCAACCAGCGGGGCTATTCGCCCGGTGCGCGGCCGCGTCGGCGCCGTGACTACCGCTTGACCGACCTCGCGGACGACGCCGTGGCGCTCATCGACGCCAGCGGAGCGGACCGGGTCCACCTGGTCGGACACGATTGGGGCGCCGCGGTCGCGTGGGCCGTCGCCGCACGGTATCCCGGTCGGCTCGCCTCAGTGGTTCCGCTGTCGGTGCCACACCCGGGGGCGTTCCTGCGGGCGATCCCGACGAGCAGGCAGGGACGCGCTTCGTGGTACATGGCCGTCAATCAACTCCCCTGGCTTCCGGAACGCCTGATGCTGGGGCGCGACGGCAGTGGCGCTTCGATGATCGAAACGCTCGTCCGCAGTGGCCAGTCCGCCGAGATCGCCGAGCGCGACACCCGGGCGATGACACAACCTGGCGCCCTGACGGCGGCCCTCAACTGGTATCGCGCCATGCCGCTGTCGGATCTGCGCGCGGCCGGAGAGAAGATCACGGTGCCCACGCTGTATGTGTGGAGTGACCGCGATGTCGCGGTGACCGAGAAGCCCGCGCTCGACACCGCCCGGTATGTGACAGGGCCGTACCGGTTCGAGACGTTGCACGGGGTGTCGCATTGGCTGCCGGAGGAGAAGCCTGACGTCGTCGCCGATCTCATTCTGGAGTGGTTTGCGGCCCACCCGATCTGAGGTCCGTCACGAAGATCCTCGGCTTCCTGTCCTGGCCAGAAGCCTGTACCCGCCGTAAAGCACCAGTGCCACAACGAAATTCACGAAGTACGCGATGTCGGCGCCGTGCCACGCGGTGGCCACCCAGCCCTGGATCAGCGTGGTGTTCATGAACGGCACGGCGACGCCGTAGGCGATCATGAAGACGACCACTGCGGCCAGGGCGTCGGAGCGCTTCGTGGGCTCGGCGGCCGGGTCGAGGGTGGCGCGGCCACCGATGCGCAGCGCCCAGTCGATGATCACCACGGCTGCGAAGGCCGGAATCCAGTAGCTGACCAGTAACAGGACATCGGTGAAGCGGCTCGCGGTGTCCGCGGCATGCAGCCACAGGATCAGCGCGAACGCCAGCACCGTGACGATGACCGCCGACACCGGCCGGCGGACCCGCACGCCTATGGTCTGCAGCGCGAGGGAACCGCTGTAGTCGTTCATCACGCCGGAGCCGATGGCCGCGAGCGCGATCACCAACATCGCCACCCCGCCGAGTACTCCGCCGCCCATCACGGCGTGCACGCCTTGTGCGGTGTGCTCACCGATGGTGGCCGCCGCGGCGATCCCGATGCCCTGAACGAACGCGTACGCCAGCACGATGCCGGCCAAGGTGTAGCCGAAGACCTGGGTCCGCGACGAGTCCGACGGCAGATACCTGCTGAAGTCAGCCGCGTAGCTCGCCCACGACACCGCCAGGCTCAGCGCGATCGTGACCTCGAAGACGAAGGCTCCGAGCAGGTCGCCGCCGGATACGGTGGCAGGGGTGACCACGTCGTGGCCGCTCACGAGCTTGACGGCGAACACCACGAATGTCAGCAGCAGGATCACCGTGAGCACGGCCTGCAAGCGATGGATCACCTCGTAACCGAAGAACCCGACCGCTCCTTGGATCGCGAGCACGATCAGCACGGCAACCCAGAACGGGATGTCGAGGAGCACGGCCAGCGCTTCGCCGCCGAACAGGCCGACCAGGGCGTCCCACGCGATCGACGACACCCACTGCAGCACTCCGGGCACGACCACGAAATCGCCGAAGGCCATCCGCGAATTGGGCAGCTGCCCGGCGCCGGTGCGCGGTCCCCACGTCGAGAGATAGGCCACGACCAGCGACCCGAGCACGGTGCCGATCAGCATGGCCAGCAGTCCGAGCCAGAACCCGAGGCCCAACGTGATCGCCAGGGTTCCGGTGAAGACTCCGGTCATGTTGACCTGAGGCGCGAACCACACCGTGAACAACCGCGCCGGCCGGCCGTAACGCTGATCGGTGCCGATCGGCGCGATGCCGTGCGTTTCCACGGACAGGTCGCCCGCGCCGCTCGGTCGTCGTCCGCTGAAGGCCGGTGCGGTGAGCGCACGTGATCCGGAAGGCATGGGCTCATTCGATCACGCGACTGAACCCAGAGCTTCGGCGCGAGGCCGATGGGTCCATAATCGAAAAATCGCGAAGACGAGCTAATGATCGGAGGGGATGTGGCCAGGACCGAAGAGCCTCGGTCGGTGGCCGCAGCCGCTTCGACGCGTCGTCCCGCCGTAGTCATCGCGGGCCTGAGCCTGGTGGTGCTCACCGTCGCGGTGCTGCAGACCGCGGTCGTCCCGGTCCTGGGAGTCATTGCCGCGCAACTGCACACGTCGTTGGTCGCGGTGAGCTGGGCCGTGACCGCGAACCTGCTGGCGGCCGCGGCGGCCACGCCGCTGATCGGCAGGCTCGCCGACCTGTACAGCAAGAAGTGGGTGTTGCTCGGCGTCCTCGCGGTGGTCCTCGCCGGATCGGTGTTGGCCGCCACCACGGCGTCGGTCGCGTTGCTCATCGTCGCGCGCGTCCTACAGGGCGCCTCGTATGCGCTCTACCCGATCAGCATCGCGATCCTGCGTGACGAGCTGCCCGAGGACCGGATGGTCGGTGCGATGGCGGTGTTGTCCGGCACCCTGGGCTTCGGCGGTGGCACCGGCCTGGTGGTCACCGGCGTGCTTATGTCGGGCGATGCCGGATATCACCGGGTTTTCTGGCTCACCACCGCGTTCACCGTCGTCGTCATTGTCGTTGCGGCACTGGTGGTTCCGGACCGCCGGCCCGCCACCACCGGCGCGATCGACTGGCTTGGCGCACTGGGCCTGGCCGGAGGGCTCTCGGCGGTGCTGCTGGCGGTCACCCAGGGCACTTCGTGGGGCTGGACCGCGCCGGCGACGCTCGGTTGTCTCGGCGGCGGCGCGGCGATTCTGGTCGGGTGGTGGTGCTGGGAACGCCGCGTCGACCATCCGCTCGTCTCGACCGAGATGCTCGCCAGGCGACCGGTCCTGCTGACCAACCTCGCGACCGTCTTCGTCGGCATGGGGCTGTACTTCGCGTTCCTCGGTCTGACGCAGTTTGTCCAGATGTCACGGGAACACGCGGGATACGGCTTCGGCGCCACCGTGCTGCAGGCCAGCGTGTACTTCCTGCTTCCCGGTGCGTTGGCCGGTTTCGTCGTGGCCTTGGTCAGCGGCCGGTTCATCGACCGCTTCGGGGCAAGGCGCGTGCTTGCGGTGGCGTCCATGGCGGGAATCGTCGGCTTCGTGATGCTGGCCGTCGCGCACGACCGGGTTTGGCAGGTGATCGTCGCGTCGGTGCTGGCGAACGCGTACATCAGCCTGGGCTACGGTGCGCTGCCCGCGCTCGTGGTCAGCGAGGTGGACGCGGGTCAGACGGGCGTCGCCACCAGCATGAACGCGATCGCGCGGACCATCGGGAGTTCGGTTGCCGCGGCACTGGTGGCGCTGCTGCTCGGGCACGCTGTGATCCCCGCGGAAAGCAGCTTCGTGACGATCTTCCTCGCGGGAGCGGGGACGGCCGCGCTCGCGATGGCGCTGATCGCGGTGTCACGCGCACCGGATCGGCACCGCGACACAGCCGAGGCGCGTTCGGGTGCGCTCGAGATGAACCATGAGTGGGGCTGACGGCTGAGCGAGTCGGTCATTCCCCTGCCGTGACCGGCGGCGGGCTGGGAAAATTCGAGCAGCGGACCGCCCGGAACCACGCCGCCGGGCCGGAGCCGCATGGCGTGGCCGATGGAGGCCTTCGCAGCGGAATCGCGTGCTTGTAGGCCGTTTCGACGAAGGAATCCATTGTAGAAATGTTAAATCGTTGCGGAATCGCTTGCGAAGGGCGGCTGGATCAGCGATTGTTTTACCCACAGCGCACACGGCTGTACCCGAGGAGGAACCCCGCTGACCGGTTCAGATACCACCGCCGTCGACCAAGTGACGGGACAGGACGGGACGCCACGCCCAAGTGGCAGCCCGGTGATTGAAATCGACCACGTCACGAAGCGGTTCGCCGACTACGTGGCCGTCGCCGACGCAGACTTCTCCATCGCGTCGGGGGAATTTTTCTCGATGCTCGGACCGTCAGGCTGCGGCAAGACCACCACGCTGCGCATGATCGCCGGCTTCGAGAGCCCGACCGAAGGCGCGATCCGCCTCGAGGGCGTCGACGTCTCCCGCGTTCCGCCCCACAAGCGCAACGTCAACACGGTCTTCCAGCACTACGCACTGTTTCCGCACATGACGGTGTGGGACAACGTCGCCTACGGTCCACGCAGCGCGAAGAAGGACAAGGCGGAGATCAAGCGCAGCGTCGACGAGTTGCTGGAGATCGTGCGACTGACCGACTTCGCGAAACGCAAGCCCGGTCAGCTGTCCGGTGGTCAGCAGCAGCGGGTGGCGCTCGCCCGCGCGCTGGTCAACTACCCCAGCGCCCTGCTGCTCGACGAACCCCTCGGCGCGCTAGACCTCAAACTGCGCCACGCGATGCAGTTCGAACTCAAGCGCATCCAGCGCGAGGTCGGGATCACGTTCATCTACGTCACCCACGATCAGGAAGAGGCGCTCACGATGAGCGACCGGATCGCGGTGATGAACGCAGGCAACGTCGAACAGATCGGCAGTCCGACCGAGATCTACGACCGTCCCGCGACGGTTTTCGTGGCCAGCTTCATCGGGCAGGCCAACCTCTGGCCCGGACGTCAGACCGGCCGCACGAATCGGGACTACGTCGAGGTCGAAGTGCTGGGCGCCACGCTCAAGGCCAAGCCCGGCGACACCACGATCGAGTCCGGTGGGCATGCCACCCTGATGGTCCGGCCCGAGCGGGTCCGGGTCAGCATGGAAGCTCCCACCGGCGACGTGGCCACCGTGCCCGCGACCGTGAAAGATCTGACCTTCCAAGGTCCGGTGCTCCGGCTGTCACTTGCCGCGCCTGATGATTCGACCGTCATCGCCCACGTCGGCCCGGAGCAGGATCTGCCGCTGCTGCGGCCGGGTGATCAGGTCCACGTGAGCTGGTCGCCAGATGCGTCGCGGGTACTGCCCGCCGCCGACATCCCGACCACCGAAGACCTCGAAGAGATGCTCGACGACTCCTAGAACATCGGCAACAGCCACCCTCGCCACTCCCCCCTTCATCGACGAAAGGCCTGTCGCCCATGCCCGCCCAGTCTGATCTCGACCTCTTCGCCCGGCTCACCGCGAACCGCACGTCGCGGCGCCGATTCCTCGGTGGCGGCGCCGCAGCCGCCGCCGCGCTGGCCCTGGGGCCGTCCATCCTCGCCGCGTGTGGTTCGGGTGGCGAGGGCGGCTCGACAGCGACGTCGTCGGCCGCGCCCGACGACGGGTCGCCCGCCACCGGCACACTGCGCGTGTCCAACTGGCCGCTCTACATGGCCGACGGGTTCGTCGCGGCGTTCCAGACCGCGACGGGTCTCACGGTGGACTACAAAGAGGATTTCAACGACAACGAGCAGTGGTTCGCGAAGGTCAAGGAACCGCTCTCGCGCAAGCAGGACATCGGAGCGGACCTCGTCGTGCCCACCGAGTTCATGGCGGTCCGCCTCGCCGGACTCAAGTGGCTCAACGAGATCAGTGAGTCTCGCGTCCCCAACAAGAAGAACCTGCGCGAGGATCTGCTCAACTCGAAGGCCGACCCGGGCCGCAAGTTCACCGCGCCGTACATGACCGGCATGGTGGGGCTTGCCTACAACCGGGCGGCCACCGGACGCGACATCACCAAGATCGACGATCTGTGGGATCCGGCATTCAAGGGGCGGGTCAGCCTGTTGTCCGATGTGCAGGACGGGCTCGGCATGATCATGCAGTGGCAGGGCAATTCCGTCGAGGATCCGACCACCGACTCCGTCAAGAAGGCCGTCGACTTCGTTCGGGAGCAGAAGGACAAGGGCCAGATCCGCCGGTTCACCGGCAACGACTATGCCGACGATCTCGCGGCCGGCAACATCGCTGTCGCCCAGGCATATTCGGGTGACGTGGTGCAGCTGCAGGCCGACAACCCTGACCTGAAGTTCATCGTGCCCGAGTCCGGCGGTGACTGGTTCATCGACACCATGGTGATCCCGTACACCACGCAGAACCAGAAGGCTGCCGAGGCCTGGATCGACTACGTCTACGACCGCGCGAACTACGCCAAGCTCATCGCCTTCACCCAGTTCGTCCCGGTGTTGTCGGACATGACCGACGAGCTCGCCAAGATCGACCCGAAGCTGGCCAGCAACCCGCTGATCAACCCGCCCGCCGACATGGCCGCCAAGCTCAAGTCGTGGGCCGCGCTCACCGATGAGCAGACGCAAGAGTTCAACAGCCTCTACGCCGCTGTGACCGGAGGCTGACGCCGATGGCGGGTGTAGCCACCAGCAGCCGGCAACGGAGCAAGATCGCGCCGTACCTGATGATCCTGCCGGCGTTGGTGTACCTCGGGATCTTCTTCGTGGTGCCGTTCATCTCGTTGGCGCGTACTTCGCTGTCGACGTCCGGCGGCTCGGTGTATCTGCCGACGCTGGAATTCGACTGGAACTTCGGCAATTACGTGCATGCGTTCAGCGAGTACCAGGATCAGATCCTGCGCACGTTCGGATACGCACTCGTGGCGACGGTGCTGTGCGCGCTGCTCGCCTTCCCGTTGGCCTACGTCATCGCGTTCAAGGCGGGCCGGTTCAAGAATCTGATTCTGGGCCTGGTGATCCTGCCGTTCTTCGTCACCTTTCTGATCCGCACGATCGCCTGGAAGACGATTCTCGCCGACGACGGTGTGGTGGTCAGCCTGCTCGGGTCGATCGGTGTGCTGCCGAGCGAAGGGCGGCTGCTCTCGACGAGTTGGGCCGTGATCGGCGGCCTCACCTACAACTGGATCATCTTCATGATCCTGCCGCTGTACGTGAGCCTGGAGAAGATCGACCCGCGGCTGATCGAGGCGTCCAAGGATCTGTACTCGTCGAACACCCGCAGCTTCACGAAAGTGATTCTGCCGCTGTCGATGCCGGGTGTGCTGGCGGGCAGCATGCTGGTGTTCATCCCCGCCGCGGGTGACTTCATCAACGCCGACTATCTCGGGAGCACGCAGACCACGATGATCGGCAACGTGATCCAGAAGCAGTTCCTGGTGGTCAAGGATTATCCAGCGGCGGCCGCACTCAGCATGGTGCTGATGGCGATCATCCTGGTCGGGGTGCTGCTCTACACCCGGGCGCTCGGCACAGAGGACTTGGTATGACGGCGACCGCGATGGCCGATGCCACGAGCCCTGCCGAACCGAAGGTGGTCAAGGGCTCCCCCAGGTGGGGCGACTGGATCCTGCGGATCGTCGCGGGCCTGGTGTTGCTGTACCTCTTCCTGCCGATCTTCGTGATCGTGTTGTTCTCGTTCAACAAACCGGCGGGCAAGTTCAACTACACCTGGCAGGGCTTCACGCTCGACAACTGGGCCAATCCGTTCAAGTACCCGGCGTTGACCGACGCCCTCAAGCTGAGCCTCAACGTCGCGGCGGTGTCGACCGCGGTCGCGCTGGTGCTGGGCACCCTGGTCGCGATCGCGTTGGTGCGCCAGCGTTTCCGCGGCCAGAAGGCCGTCGACACGTTCCTGGTGCTGCCGCTGACGGCACCAGAGGTCGTGATGGGTGCGTCGTTGTTGACCCTGTTCCTGGACCTCGGCTGGGCCGCGGGCTACACCACGATCCTGATCGCGCACATCGCGTTCGAGGTGAGCTTCATCGCGATGACGGTGCGGGCGCGGGTGCGGGGATTCGACTGGACGCTCGAAGACGCGTCGATGGACCTGGGTGCGAGCCCCACCAGGACGTTCTTCAAAGTGACGCTGCCGCTTATCGTTCCGGGCATCGTCGCCGCCGCGATGCTGTCGTTCGCGCTGTCGCTCGACGACTTCATCATTACGTACTTCGTGAGCGGTTCCACGGTGACCTACCCGTTGTACGTCAACGCGGCGGTCAAGGCCGCGGTGCCACCGCAGATCAACGTGCTGGCGACGGCGATCCTGGTGATCAGCCTGGCGTTGCTCGCGGCGGGAACGCTCTACCGCCGCAAGCGGATCGACGTCTAGGGCGCATCGAGCTTCACCGCGACGGCCACCTTGCCCCGGTCGTCGCGGTGGGCGATCGCGTGTCCCGTGCGATCGGCACCGTCGAGGTTCAAGAACGTGATGGGGCCGCCCTCGCCGAGAAAATTGCGCCACCAGTTCTTGCTGTCGGGCGTCATCACGTTGATGGTGACCTGGTCGCCGTCGCGGTGCACCGAAACCGGTGTCTCGAACGTCTGGCCCGAGCGACGTCCCTGATACCGGATCACCACCACACTGTGGCCGATCCAACGGCCCAACACCGGTACCCGGGTGAGGCCGACAGCTGCGGCATTGAACCAACCGACCACCGGTGAATTGAAGATTCCACGTGCCATTCGCCCCAGGGTAGCCGGATTATGGGGTGTCAACGGTGCGGTGTTGCGGCGTGGGCTCGCCGCGGCGTCGAGATGCGCAGCCGACCTCGGCCGGCACCGGCGCCGGACGGGCACCGGTGCGGGCCGCGCCCATCCCTGCCGCGACCACGAAACAGATGCCGAACACTCCGGCCGGGCCAGGCACCTGGTGGAGCATCACCAGACCGACGATCATGGCGAATGCGGGTTCCAGGCTCATCAGCGTGCCGAATGCGGCCGTGGTCAACCGGCGCAGCGCGAGCATCTCGAGGGCGAACGGCACGACTGGTAGCAGGACTGCCAGGCCAACGCCGATGAACAGGATCTCAGGCGTCAGGTGTGCGAACACCGACGGACCGACCGTCGCCGTGGCGACGAGCCCCGCGACGGGCATGGACACCGCCAGGCCGTTGATGCCCGTGACCTCGTCGCCGACCCGCTGCGTGAGCAGGATGTAGCACGCCCAACAGCCTGCGGCCCCCAGCGCGTAGAGCACACCCACGGGATCGACTGAGCCAGACCAGGGTTCAGTGAGCAGGAGCACGCCGGCGCCGGCGAGCCCCGGCCAGACGAGGCGGCCACGGCCCTTGCCGTGCGCCACTGCCACACCGAGCGGACCGAGAAACTCAAGAGCCGCAGCGGTACCGAGGGGGATGCGTGCCAGCGCGGCCATGAACAGCAGCGTCACGCCTGCGGTCACGACGCCGAGCATCACGCAGGTCTTGAACGCCGACCTGGTGAACGCAGCGGGCCGGGGCCGCACGATCGCCAACATCAGCAGCCCGGCCCACGCCAAGCGCAACCAGGCCGCGCCCTCGGCACCGATGTCGTCGATCAGCGAGACGGCCACGGCGAGGCCGACTTGCACGCACGCCATGGAACCCATTGCCATGAGTGCGCCGCTGCGGGCCGGATTCGGAGTCACCATTGCATTGAAAGACAGCCAGACCGTTCACGTCCACGTGATTTTCATGGACATATCGTTCATGAATCATGAACGATGCTGCCGGTCGTGCGTTCTGTTTTCCAGAACGCTGCCTTCGCAACAAACCGTTGGTGGTGCAGTCAAGAACGGTCCTACGGTGAATCACCGCAATGAATTGCAACGCCAAACCGTCGGAAATGTGGAGGACAAATGCGGCTGGAGAATCGCTTTACGGAGAAATTCGGGATTTGTCATCCCATTGTCCTGGCGCCGATGGATTATGTCGCCGACTGGCGATTGGCCTGTGCGGTCTCCCAGGCCGGCGGGCTCGGCCTCCTCGGCGGCGGATACGGCGACGAAGTGTGGCTCAAGGAGCAGTTCGGGCAGGTGAGCGACACGCGCGTCGGAATCGGCTTCATCACGTGGTCGATGGCACGCCAGCCCGGCCTACTGGAGCTCGCGATACAGCAACAACCCGCGGCAATCTTCCTCTCGTTCGGCGACCCCGCGCCGCACGCCCCGGCAATCCTTGCCGCGGGCATTCCGCTCATGTGCCAGGTGCATGATGTCGAGCAAGCACGTCACGCGATCGCTGTCGGCGCTGACGTCGTCGTCGCACAAGGTGGCGAGGCCGGCGGCCACGGAACGGCGGCACGCTCGACATTCACCCTGGTGCCAGAGGTCGCCGACCTCATCGCCCGCGAATCACCGAACGTCATGCTCCTTGCCGCGGGCGGTGTCGGCGACGGACGCGGCCTGGCAGGCGCCCTTGCCCTCGGCGCCGACGGCGCCGTGGTGGGGACACGCTTCTGGGCAGCCGCCGAAGCCGCGATCCCCCGCGCTGCGCAGGCCCGCGGGATCCAGATGACCGGCGACGATACGGTCCGCCAGAGCGCGTTCGACATCGTCCGCGGCAAGTCGTGGCCGGCGCCCTACACCGGCCGGGTGCTGCGCAACGACTTCGTGCGCCGTTGGCACGGTGACGAATCGGGTCTGCGCACCGAACTCGAACAGCGCCGTGAGGAATTCCAGGCCGCGGTCGAAGCGCGGAATTATGACATCGCGAACGTCATCGTCGGCGAGGTGATCGGACAGGTAACGGCCGTCCGCACAGCGGAATCGATCGTCGAGGAAATGGTCACGACGGCCGCCGATATTCTCGGTCGGCCGGCCCCTGTTCCGGCCGCCGAATAGGAAAACAAATGGCCATCGATTCCCGACAAATCCTGCCCACTTCGGCGCGCGGCCTGCGCAAGATCGTCACCGCGTCCAGCCTGGGCACCCTCATCGAGTGGTACGACTTCTACATCTACGGCAGCCTCGCGGTGGTGTTCTCCGGGATGTTCTTCCCGAACGGCAACACCGCCGCCGCGCTGCTCGTCACGGTGGCGGCGTTCGGAACCGGATTCGTCGTACGCCCGATCGGAGCGGTCGTGTTCGGCCGGATGGGCGACCGGGTCGGCCGGAAGAAGACGTTTCTGACGACATTGCTGATCATGGGCGGTGCGACGACCCTGCTCGGGTTGCTCCCCACCTATGAGCACATCGGTCTCGCCGCGCCCCTGCTGCTCGTCCTGCTCCGGTTGTTACAGGGCCTGGCCATCGGCGGCGAATACGGCGGCGCCGCCATCTACATCGCAGAACACGCGCCCGAACGTCGACGCGGAATGGTAACGAGCTTCCTGCAGACCACCGCTACAGGAGGCCTGATCCTGTCGATCGGTGTCATCGTGTCGTGCCGGCTGATCGTCGGTGAAGCGAACTTCGAGGCCTGGGGCTGGCGCATCCCATTCCTGCTGTCGGCGGTGCTCGTGCTGTTCTCCCTGAAGGTCCGCCTGAAGATGCACGAGTCACCGGTGTTCGAGGAGATGCGGCAGACCGGCCGACTGTCCCAGACACCGGTCAAAGACGCGGTGGCGCAGCGGCCGACGCTCGGTCTGCTGTTGACGGTCTTGTTCGGCCTGACGGCCGGGCTCGGCGTCGCCTGGTACACCAGCCAGTTCTATTCGCTCTACTTTCTGCAGACCATCCTCGACGTCGACTTTCTCACCGCCAACCTGTGTGTAGGTGTCGCCCTGGTCGTCGCGACCCCGTTCTTCGTGGTCTTCGGCCGGCTGTCCGACCAGATCGGTCGCGTGCCGGTGATCGTGACGGGCTTGCTCTGCTCGGCGGCCGGCTGCTATCCGCTGTTCGCCTGGGTACGGCACGCGGCAGTGCACGGGCACGTCGGGCAGATGATCGTGGCACTGACGCTGCAGGTCGTTCTCGTGGCGGCGATCTACGGACCGGTGGCGGCATTCCTCACAGAGCTCTTCCCACCCCAGATCCGATACACCGGGCTGTCGCTGGCCTACCACGTGGGCACCGGTGTGTTCGGCGGATTCACCCCACTCATCGCGCTGTCCCTCAACGCCACTCTCGGCAGCGACATGGCGGGCCTGATCTACCCGATCGCGGTCACTGCGGTGACTGCGGCGGTGTTCATCGGGCTGCTGCGGCGCGGTCCGGCGAGCCCGGTGGTCGTCCGCGCGTGGGCCGCCACCGACACCGCGGGAACATCGGCGCCCGACCGCGTGTCCTGTTGATGTGGGTGCCGACGAAACCCGTCAGAAAGCGAGAGTGACATGCCACTGGTCCGCATCGATCTGCTGAACCATCACGAGCGCGACCACATCCGCGACATCGCCGATGCCATCCATCGTGGCGTGGTCACGGTCCTCGGAATCCCCGAGCGCGACCGATTCCAGGTCATCACCACCCACGCCGCAGACGAGATCATCGCCTTGGACGCCGGGCTGGATTTCGACCGCTCCCGCGATGTCGTCGTCGTCCAGATCTTCACGCAGCGCGGCCGTTCGATCGAGACGAAGGAGCGCCTGTTCGCCGAGTTGGCTGCGCAACTGCAGACCGTGGGAGTGCGGGGCAACGACATGTTCGTCGGCCTCGTCGAGAACGGGCCCGAAGACTGGTCTTTCGGCTTCGGCAAGGCCCAATACCTCACCGGCGAACTCGCGGTTCCGGAGCCCAACTGATGACATCGCCGGCCACCCCCACCCGATACGGTTCGATCGCCTTCACGCCTCCGGTTGCCAAACGGCAGGAGGCCGCGGGCAGCATCTACACCTACGGCCGGTTCCGGGCCGACGGCGAAGACACCGGGCCCGCCGAAGGTCTCGATGGCCGGCTTCGTGCGCTGATCGAAGCCGCGGATTCGTTCTTCATCGCCACCGTCACTCCCGATGGCTGGCCCTACCTTCAACACCGGGGCGGCCCACCGGGTTTCGTTCGGGTACTGGACAACCAGACGATCGCTTTCGCCGAGTACCCGGGCAATCAACAGTTCGTCACGATCGGCAACCTCGACGCCGACGACCGCACCGCGCTGATCTTCGTCGACTATCCCACCCGCACGCGCGTCAAGGTTTTCGGCCGGGCCACCGTGGTCGAGCGCACGGACGATCCCGCATTTGTCGACCTGGTGACCGACGGCACTCAGGCGCGCACCGACCGCGCGATGGTGATCCGCGTCGAGGCGTCGGACATCAACTGCCGCAGGAACATCACGCCCAAGTACGGTGAGCGCGCCATCCAGGAACGGATCCGGCTCGCACGGGCACAGTTGCTCGAGGAGATCACCCTGCTGAGGCAGCGCAACCGAGAGCTCGAAATGCGTCTGGGTGGATACTGAGCAATGAAGCCGAAGCTGCCGTGGAAAAAGGAGATTGCCGGTGGACGTCACCGACCTTAATTTCTTCCTCGCCGTGGCCCGCACCGGCGGAGTGTCCCGCGCGTCCACGGAGTTGCTCACCGTCCAGTCGAACGTGAGCTCTCGCATCCGCGCGCTCGAAGACGAACTGGGTGTTCCGCTGTTCCGCCGCCATGCCCGCGGGATGACGCTCACGCCGTCCGGTCATTTGCTCGTGCCCTACGCCGAGCGGATCACTGCGCTCATGCGCGAGCTCACTCAGGTGGTCCGGGCCGAGGGCGAGCCGTGCGGACGGGTCGCGATCGGGTCGATGGAATCCACCGCGGGTCTGCGTCTCCCCGAGGTACTCGGCAGTTTCAGCACCCAATGCCCGAACGTCGACTTGACGCTGTCGATCGACACCACGGAGGCACTCGTCGGCCAGGTGGCCGACCAGAGGCTGGACGGCGCGTTCGTGTGCGGCCCGGTCCGTCATCCGGAGCTCGTCGCGGAACCGGTGTTCGTCGAACAGCTCGTCGTCGTCAGCGATGCCACCGCAGCGGACTTCGACGCCGCGCTCATGCGGCGGGATCCGCCGAGAATCCTGGTGCTGAAGGCCGGCTGTGCGTACCGAGCCCGCCTGGAGAAGCTCTACGAGGACCGCGAGCTCCCGGCTCCGGGCATCCTCGAACTGTCCAACCTGGACGGCATACTCGGTTGTGTCGCAGCCGGGATGGGCACGACGCTGCTGCCGTTGGCGGTGGTGGCCGCCTCCCCGATGGCGCCGACCCTCAAGATCCATCAGGTGCCACCCGAAACCGCCCGCGCCCAAACGGTATTCGTGCGCCGGCGGGATGCGGCCGAGACCGCCGCGATCGCCCGCTTCTTGGCCTGTGCTCGCGCGGCGACGCCGAAGGAACCGTTGCAGGCTGTCGATCAGCATACGGTCGGGCTGGATCGGCGCGTCTCGTGACGACGTCCGCGACAGCGAGAATCGGTGCGCAACGACACCCACTGGCCATCGGGATCATCGGCGGTCCCACCACGGTGATCGATTTCGGCGGCTTGCGCCTGGTCACCGAACCGACCTTCGACGCTCCCCGCGACTACGGCGCGTACCGCAAGGAAACCGGGCCCGCGGTGAGGCCTGAAGAGCTCGGCCCGGTGGACGCGGTGCTGCTGAGCCACGACCTGCACCAGGACAATTTCGACCATGCCGGCCGCGACTTCGCGCGCAGCGCTCCCCTGCTGCTGACCGGGCCGCAGGCCGCGCAACGGCTGGGCGGTAACGCCCGCGGGCTACGGTCGTTCGACGCGACCGAACTACGCGCGTCGGGTGACGCGCCGCCCGTGCGCGTGTCCGCGGTACCCGCGCAGCACGGGCCGACGGACGGCGAGCGCGACGAGTACGGCAACATCAACACCGAGGTGACGGGGTTCGTCCTCGAGGCCGAAGGGCTGCCGACCGTCTATGTCAGTGGCGACAACACGTCGATGGTTCCGGTCCGTGAGATCGCCGACCGCTTCCCGACCGTCGACATCGCGATCCTGCACATCGGCGCCGCGCGGGTCGCTGCGAAGAACGCGGGGCGTCCCTTGACGTTGACAGCCGACCGGGCCACCGCCGTCGCCGAGCTGCTCGGTGCGTCGATCGTCGTCCCCGTCCATTGCGAGGGCTGGTCGCTCTACAGCGAATCCCTTGAGAACGTGCGCAGTTCGTTCGACGACGCGGGGCTCAGCGCTCTACTGCGGTACGCGCCGCCCGGCAGCTGGGCGGTTCTCGGTTCCGAGAGGCCTTGAGGTCCGGCGGCATCCCGCTGTTCGTGTCGCGCTCACCTTCGGGACACCCAGACGTGGCAGCCTGCGGGGTGTGCGGGTCGAACCCAGTCCGGTGCCGCCCGTGGAGCGGTTCCACCGGCTATGCGTCGGCGTCGTAGCCTGCCTCCCGTTCGGTCTCAAAGCCGTTGTCGCGCCGACCTTTCTGGGCTTCGTGCTGATCAACGGCTTCACTTTCGGAGTCGACCTGGCCATTCTCACGGCGCTGCACGGTGGACTCGGCGCACCGCTGCCGGTGGCCGTGACCGTGGGGTATGCCTGCGCGTTCGGATTGGCTTACGTCCTCAACCGAATCTTCAACTTCCGTTCGCACGCCGCCGTCGGCCCGCAGATGACGGTGTACGTCGTGGTCGTGATCGTGAACTACCTGGCGTTCATCCTGGGTGTGTCGAGTGCTCTGGCCGCCTGGGGCGTCGAGTATCACCTCGCGCGGATCGTAGCGGGTGCGTGTGAAGCCGTGTACATGTACAGCGCGATGCGTTGGGTGGTGTTCAGGAGTAGCGCCGGTTAGCCGAGAAACTCGACGAGCACATCGGTTGCCGCGGGAATGGCTGTGCGCGAGATCACTTCGTAGCCATGCGTGCTCAGCGTCGGCAGGCACAGCAGCCCGGCCCGTGGGCTGGCGCCGGTGGACTTGGCGTGCGACGCGTCGGACTCGAACGCGCCCAACACCGCGGCCTGCGGTGCGAGATCCAACTTCGTCGCGATCTCCATCAGCCGGTCGGCGACGTCCTTGTCGTACACGGCCTGCGCATCGCTGTAGGCGACGATCGGGCCGCCCGTGACCGTGGTGCCGTACTCGGCTTCGGTCGGGCCGACCTCGAGGGCGAGGGTCAGCTCGCCGGGCAGGGACTTACATGCGTACGACGCCCCGACACCACCGATCTCCTCGCTGGTGCTGAACACCAGGTAGACATCGCTCGCCGGGCGGTTGCCATCCGTGTGCAACCTGCGCGCGGTCTGCAGCAGCACCGTGACTGCTGCGCGGTCGTCCATGAAGTAACAGCCGACGTAGTCGCCGATCTCGATCAGCGTGCGCTTGCTGCGGTCGATGCACACGCGGGTGCCCGGGCCGACGCCTGCATCGGTCAGTTCTTCGGGCGTGCGGCCCGTGAACACGTACACGTCGGGCCAGTCGAGCGCCTTGTCGCCCTGGTCTGGCTTTGTCGCCCAGATCCGTTGACTCTCTTGCGTCGTGTGCTCGGATCCGAGCGCCAGGACGCAGCAGAAGGTCTCCTGGTTGCCGAGCACCGCAACCGGCCCGAGGCCGAAATTGGCCGGGTACATGGTGCCCAACGGGGTCAGCCGCAGTGTGCCGTCCGGTTCGACACGCTTGACGAGCATCGACAGCTCATCCATGTGTGCGATCACCCGCGTGGCGGGCGCATCCTCGTCCCGCCCGCGAATCAGCCCGATCAGGTTGCCGGCCGCATCCACCCACATGTCGTCGACACACGGCCTCAGTTCGCGACTGCAGACCTCCCGGACCGCATGCTCCTGCCCGCACGGCCCGTACGCCCACAACAGCTCTTGAAGGAGGTCAGCACACAACGAGCGATCATGATCGGCCACGAGATGACGGGTTACCCGTGCCGCGGCCGGGCAAACATCCCGGCCGCGCTAGCGGTCCGCCGGCTCGTAACCGCAGATGGCCTCGACCTTGTCGGCCGACTTGCTGGACGGATCGAACTCGTAGCCGAGCCACTCGCGGGCCAGCCGGCGCGCCAGTTCCAGGCCTACGACGCGCTGCCCGAAGCACAGCACCTGGGCGTTGTTGGACAGCACCGAACGTTCCACCGAGAAGCTGTCGTGCGCGGTGACGGCCCGGATGCCGGGCACCTTGTTGGCGCTGATCGCCACCCCCAGGCCCGTGCCGCAGACCAGCAACGCGCGGTCGGCCTTGCCCTCGGCAACCAGCCGGGCCGCGGCCACCGCGACGTGCGGGTAGGCGGTGTCCTCGTCGGCGCCGACCCCGACGTCGATGACCTCGGCGACCCGCTGATCGGCGGCGAGATCACCCTTGAGGGCTTCCTTGTATTCATATCCGGCATCGTCCGAGCCGACGACAACGCGCAGCGTCATTGGTTTTCTCCTGATCGGGTGGCAGTGATGCAGTCGGCGACGGTGCGGGCGCACAACGCCAGTGAGGTGGCACCGGCATCCGGCGTGCCGATGCTGCGTTCGGCGAGCGGCCGGGCCCGGCCGACCTTCGGCCGCAGGTCCGCGGTCGCGCGCGCAGCCTCCGTCGCGGTCTGGGCTGCCGCCGCCCATGCCTCCTGCCAGCTCTGGCCGTCGGAGACTCGGCGTTGCAGCTCCTCGACGAACGGCAGCAACGCGTCGAGCATGGTCTTGTCCCCCGGCGCCGCGCCGCCCAGCTGGATGAGCGCGTCATAGCCGTCGCGCACGCCGGCCGCCACCGTCTTGCCGTCCGGGGTACCGGTGTCGCCGAGCCGGGTGCCGAGCGCGGTGAGCAGCGCGCCCCACAGCACTCCCGACGTGCCGCCGGCCTTGGCGGCCCAGGCTTTTCCGGCCGCGGTCAGCACCGAGCCCTGACCGGCCCCTTCGGCGACCGCGGCGGTCGCGGCTTCGCGCGCCGCCGACGATCCCTTCACCATGCCGCGCCCGTGGTCGCCGTCGCCTGCGACCGCGTCGATGCGGCCGAGCTCGTCTTCGGCATCGGCAAGCACGTCTGCCATCGCGCCGAGGGCTCGCGCAGCCAGCCGGCCGCCCGCGCGGCCCGCGTCGTCGGACAGATCCGCCACATGTGTTGCGGTAGCGCGGTTTTCACTGTCGTCGGCAGAACGGAGTTCGCCGGACTGCGGTTGCTGCGCGGCGCCCTTCTTGTATGCGGGGGTGTCGGCCGGGGCCGTCCAGTACTTTTCCAGTTCGTCATCGAGCCACATCACGGTCAACGAGCAGCCCGCCATGTCGAGGCTCGTGACGAGCTCACCGACCTCGGGTTCGACCACGGTGTAGCCCCGTTCGCGCAGCAGGCGCGACGCCTCCCCCCACACCACGAACAGTTCCTCGTACTTGGTGCGGCCAAGTCCGTTGAGGATCACCGCAATCCGCTTGTCCGCGGCATCGGGCCGGTCGGCAAGCACACCGTCGACGAGTGTCGCGGCCAGCCCCGCCGCGGTCGGCATGGCCTCGTCGGCGACGCCAGGCTCCCCGTGGATGCCCAGGCCCAGGCCCATGTGACCCTGTGGCACGGTGAACAGTGGATGGTCGGCACCGGGCAGTGTGCAGCCGTCGAACGCCACGCCCAGCGTGCGGGTGGCGGCATTGGCGGCCTCGGCGACCCGGATGACGCCCGCCAGGTCCAGCCCGTCCTCCGCGGCCGCACTCGCGCACTTGAAGACGGTGAAATCGCCTGCGATACCGCGTCGTTTGGCTTCTTCGCCGCGCGGCGCGCTGGCAATGTCATCGGTCACCGCGAAATAGTGCGCATCGATGCCCTCGCTGCGCAGTTGGGTGACCGCCAGACCGAAGTTCATCACGTCGCCCGCATAGTTGCCGGTGGTGAGCAGCACTCCGGCATCCCCGTGGGCTGCGCGTGCCACCGAAGCGGCTTCTTCGGCCGACGGCGAGGTGAAGATGTTGCCCACGACGGCGCCGTCGGCGAATCCGGGGCCGACCGTCCCGCAGAACGCGGGATAGTGACCCGATCCCCCGCCGATCACCACGGCGACCTTGCCCGGCCGCGTGCGGTGCGCGCGCACCACGCCGCCTGGTACACCGCTGACGTACCGGGAGTTCGCGTCGAGGAATCCGACGAGCATGTCCTCGGTGAAGCGTGCCGGATCGTTGAAGAGCTTGGTCATCGCAGCCGTTCCCCTGAATCGCTGTCGAACAGATAGACGCGTTCGGCCGGTGCCGTGACGACGACCTTCTGTTCTGGTTCGTAGTTTTCGGCGGCAGGCGTCTGTACGACGATGCCTTCCTCGACACCGGACACCGTGCTGGTGGCCAGCCCGAACTCCAAAAGGTGTTCGAAGTAGGCCACCGTGGTGCGAATGCCCGCGGCGGCGGTGTCGGTTCGCAGCGCGCAGTCCTGCGGCCGGATCCCGACCGTGACGCGCGTGCCGTCGGCGACTCCCGTCACCGCGGTGTCGAGGGCTCCTGAGCCGGAGCCGATTTCGACCGTGGTACGGCCGTCGGCAACGCGCGCGACCCCGGGCAGCACGTTGATCTGCGGTTCGCCGACGAACTGCGCCACGAACAGGTTGGCCGGATCGTCGAACACCTCGTCGGGTGTGCCGAACTGCTGCACCACCCCGGCGTCCATCACCGCGAGCCGGTCGGCGAGCGACAGCGCCTCGACCTGGTCGTGCGTGACGACGATGGTGGTGTAGCCGAATTCCCGTTGCAGCACCTTCAATTCGCGTCGCACCCGCTGCCGGGCCGACGCGTCGAGGTGGCTCAACGGCTCGTCGAGCAACAGCACCGGAGGGTTGCGCACCAAAGCCCGCGCGAGCGCGACCCGCTGCTTCTGGCCACTGGACAACCCGGCAGGACGCAGGTCGAGCATGTCGTCCATCTCGAGGCGGCGGCTGATGGCCGCGACCAACTGTTCGGCGCCCTTGACCTTGCGGGCCTTCAAGCCGTAGAGCAGGTTCTCCCGAACCGACATCGGCGGGTAGAGCGCATAGCTCTCGAACCCGACTCCGATGCCCCGCTTGGCCGCGGGCAGCTGCGACACTTCGCGGTCGCCGATGCGGATCGACCCGCTCGTCACGGTTTCCAGGCCGGCGATCATCCGCAGCGTGGTGGTCTTGCCACAGCCCGACGGCCCGAGCAGCGCAACCAGCTCACCCGGCTCGATCGCCATGTCGATGCCCTTGACGGCCTGAAAGCTCTCCCGGCCGCGGGCCGAGTACGTCTTGACCAGGCTGGTGAGGGTCAGGCTCTGCGCCGTCGCGGGTGGCGCCGCGGTTGCCGTGGATGTCACTGTGCCGCCTCCAATGCGGAATCCTGTTGGCCGAGTCGCGCGGTGTCGCCCTCACCGGCCGCGAACACGTGGATGTCGGAATCGGCGACCGTCATGGTGACCTCGGCGCCTTCGTCGACGCCTTCCCGCCCCGACGCGAGCACGATCAGATGCGTGCCGCCGATGTCCACGGTCAGCTCGACGTTGCGGCCCAGCCGTTCGGCCAGCAGCACCCGGCCGCGCAGGTCGCCCTGGCCCGCGGTGACGTGGATGTCACACGGCCGCAGCCCTACTCGCACGCGGTCGCCACGTGCGCAGTCGAGCCCCGCGGGTATCGAGACACCGAAGGAGCCGTCACCCAGCTGGATCCGGTTGTCGTCGACCACACCGTCGATCAGGTTGATCTCCGGCTGACCGAGCGCCTTGGCGACGAACGTGTCGGCGGGCCTGCGCCAGATCTCCTCGGGCGTGCCGATCTGGACCAGCGTGCCCGCACGCATCACCGCGATACGGTCCCCGAGCGCCAACGCCTCCTGATAGTCGTGGGTCACGTAGATGGTCGTGGTGTTGCTCATCGCGCCGAGCTGCTTGAGCTCGGCACGCATCGCGGCGCGCAGCTTGGCGTCGAGGTGGCTGAGCGGCTCGTCGAGCAGGTACACGTCGGCAGGCCGCACCAGCACGCGGCCCAAGGCCACGCGCTGCCGCTGCCCGTTGGACAGTTCCCGCGGAAACCGCTTCTGCAGGTGGTTGATTCCCAGTGTCGAGGTCACCTGGTCGATGCGCTGCGCGCGTTCCTGCTCGGAGTACTTGCCGGTGCGTCCCGATTTCAGGGGGGACGCCAGGTTCTCCGCAACGGTTTTCTGCGGGTACAGCGCGTAGCTCTCGAAGGCCATCGCCACATTGCGGTGGTATGGCTCCACCCGGGTGACGTCGACGCCGCCGATGTGGACCGATCCCGAGTCGATGTCGATCAGCCCGGCAACGGATTTCAGTGTGGTGGTCTTGCCGGCGCCGCTGGGGCCGAGGATCACGAAGAACTCGCCGTCGGTGATGTCCACCGAAAGACCGTTGACGGCCCTGGTCTTGCCGAATGTCTTGTGCACATCGGCAATCGAGATTGTTGCCATCAGGCTTTCACCGCCCCGAACGACAGGCCGCGCACCAGGTACCGCTGAATGGTCAGAGCCAGGATCAACGGTGGGAGCGCGGCGATGATGGCGGCCGCGGCGGTCAGGTTGTAGTACGCCTGCCCACCGCCGCCGAGGAATTTGGTGATCGCGACCGTCACCGTGCCGGCATTGGTGTCGGCGAGGATGAGCGGGAACACGTAGTTGTTCCACGCGAAGATGAACGCGAGCAGCGCCGCGGCGGCGATGCCGGGCCGCACGATCGGCAACGCGACCATCAGGAACGCGCGCCGCCGCGTGTAGCCGTCGAGCAGTGCGGCGTGCTCGAGATCCTCCGGCAGATCCTGGAAGTACGACCGCAGGATCCACACCACGAGCGGCATGGTGACCAGCTGCAGCACCCAGATCATGCCGACCTTGGTGTCGAACAGGCCGATCTGGTTGTAGATCACGAACAACGGCACGATCACCATCAGCTCGGGCGCGAACCGGAACGACAGCATGTTGAACATGAGGTCTTCACTGCCGCGGAACTTCCAGCGGCCGGCCGCGTAGGCGGCCGGGATGCCGATCACCAGCGACACGATCACCGCGCCACCGCAGTTGAGCAGACTCGTCAGCAGTGACGCCTTGAAGTCGACGCTGGTCATCTGCGTGCCCTTGTCGGAGAGCACCGTGGCGAAGTTCGACCACGTCGGGCTGAACGAGAAGTACGTGGTGGTCTGCTGTTCGGCGTTCTTCAGCGCGAGCATGACCATCCAGAAGATGGGGAACAGCGAGAAGACGAACCAGAACACCAGACCGATGTCTGCGGTGACCGATCCGATCGACAGCCGCTTCTGGCCCGGCAGGAGTTCGGTTCTGTTGAAGAGGGCCATGGGTCAGGACTCCGCTCCGGCAGCTCGGCGCTGCGCCTTGCCCAGCACGCTCACCAGGTAGCGCGCGGTGATGAACACGATGATCCAGAGCAGCAGCATGTATGTGCTGCCACGGGAGTAGTCGAGGTTGATGATGGAGTCCTCGAAGGCGCCGATCTGCAGCGTGCGGGTCGCGACGCCGGGGCCACCCGCGGTCAGCACGTAGATGTGGTCGAACACCTTGAGGTTGTCCATGAACCGGAAGATGACCGCGACCAGGATGTAGGGCCACAGCATCGGCAGCATGAGCTTGCGGAACATGTAGAACCAGTTGGCACCGTCCACCTCTGATGCCTCGAACGGCTCCTTGGGCAGCGACCGGATGCCGGCCAGCACCAGGATCGCGACGAACGGCGTGAAGATCCACAGGTCGACGAGGATCACCGACCACAGCGCGTTGGTGGACGACAGCCAGTCGAACGTGTTGCCCAGTCCGAGAACGTGGTTGAGGATGCCGAACTGCGGGTTGAACATCAGCTTCCAGATCACGCCTGCGATGACCGGCGCGATCATCAGCGGGAGGATCAGCACCTTCTCGAACAGTTTGCCGATCATCGACGACCGGTTGAGCAGCAGCGCCAGGCCAACCCCGAGCACCGTCTCGATACCGGTCGCGACGATCGCGAAGATCACCGTGACCTTGACGCTCTGCCAGAAGATCTGGTCGCCCAGAACCGATTTGAAGTTGTCGAACCACACGAAGTGCGGATCGGGATTGACCGCTGCGTAGTTGAGGAAGGCGTAGTAGGCACCGACCACGAACGGGTACAGGATGCCGATGACGATGACCAGTGCGGGAATCGACAACAGGTAGGGCCGCAGGCGGCGACGCCAGGCGGGTACCTCGGGCAGGGCTCGGGCAGTGCGCTCGGCGGCCTGTTCGCCTGGGCCCGCGGGGGCCTTGGATGTCTGCGTTGTCATGGTGGCCGGCTCCTAGAGGTTGACCTTGGAGGTGTTGGTCTTGGCCAAGCTGCGCAGCCGGGAAGCCGCGTCGTCGCCGCCGTAGATGTCCTGCAGTGCGACCGCCCAGTCCTTGGTGGTGTCGAAGAACTTGGTCTGCGGCGTGAACTGGATCTTGGACTGCCCGATCACGGTCTCGAATGCGTCGAGGTAGCCGTATTGGTCGGCCGCGATGCGTTTGAACGTGGTGTCGAACACCGACTTTCGGACCGGGTCGGCGTAGATGCCGCCCTCGACGGCCTGGTTCATCGAATCCTTGCCGGTGGCCCACTGGATGAACAGCCAGGCCGGCAGCTTGTTCTTCGACATGGAGTTCATCGCCCAACTCCACGTCCACAGGTTGGTCTTGTAGTTGCCGTCCGGGCCGGCCGGGCCCGGATACCACCCGAGGTTGCCTGCCTCGGCGCTCGCGCCGGGCTTGTTCTTCGGGTACGTCGCGCTGTCCGCGTCGTAGACCATCATGGCCTTGCCGTCGCCCAGATCACCGGTGGCGTTCGGATAGTCGTAGGTGGTCCACGACGTGGGACCGGCCTTGTGCTGCATCTCGATCCACTTCTTGGTGTAGGCGACCGCCTTGTCGCTGTCCATCTCGGCGACCAGCTCGGTGCCGTTGAACGTGTAGTCCACGGCGCCCTCACGCACGTATTGCGTCATGAACCCCGGGTGAATGGTCGCCCACGACTTGGAGCCTCGGGTCGCGATGCCGTAGCGGTTCTGCGACCGGTCGGTCAGGTCGATCGCGAGCTGGATGAAATCGTCGAAGTTGTCCGGCAACTTCTTGATCCCGTGCGCGTCGAAGTACTTCTTGTTGTAGGCGACGACGTTGTTCTCGAAGCCCCACGGGATCGCCCACTGCCCGCCGGTACCCAGCGGATGACCCAGCGTGAAATCCCACCGGGTCGACGTCCGCAGGCCCTCGAAGATGTCCTCGAAGTCGTAATCGGGTCCGGTCGCCGACGAATTCTGCAGCCAGGGACCGAGATCCTCGATCCAGCCCGGCGGGCCGTACTGCCAGATGAAGTAGGCGCCGAGCATGAACGCGTCGTGTTTGCCCGTGCCGCCTGCCAATTCGGTGTTGAGTTTGGTGAAGTAGTCCGCTTCCGGCACCAGGTCGACGTTGACCGTGATCCCGGTCAGCTCCGTGAACTCTTTGAGCAACGGCTGATACGACTGCTGGTACGGATGCGGGGTCTGCAGGATGTTGATGGTGGATCCGGCTGCCTTGCGCCAGTCGAAACCACCGCTGACGTCCGAGGCACCGTTGGGGGCCGAGATCCGTCCGCCGACGCCGCACGCACTCAGTACGGGCAGGCTCACCGCCGCAGCGCCGGCAAGGCCCATGGCGGCCAACATGTTTCGCCGCGACAGTCGTCGTTCGCCGAGGCCGGGCTGAAATTCTCGTGTCATGGAATGCGACCTTCGCCTATGCGGGGATCAGGGAGACCTTGACCGATTCCTTCCCGCTGGCCACCAGATCGAGGCCCTTCTGGAACTCGGTGAGCGGCAACTGGTGGGTGCAGATCTCGTCCATCGGCAGGATTCCGGATTCGATCATCTTGATGGCGGCGGGCCAGCAGTACGGGCCGAGGTGGGCGCCCAGCACGTCCAGCTCCTTGTCGTCGCTGATGATGCTCCAGTCGACCGTGACGTCGCTGCCGAAGACGCCGTACTCGACGTAGCGGCCGAGCTTGCGCAGCAGGTTCAGTCCTTGCGGTACGGCCGAGGTGTGCCCCGTGCCCTCCAGGTACACGTCGGCGCCGTAACCGTCGGTGAGTTCCTTGACGATCTGCTCGGCATTCTGTTCGGCGATGTTGATGGTGAGATCGGCACCGCACTTCTCGGCGAGCTTGAGCTTCTCGGGCGCCAGATCCAGCGCGATGACCCGCATCGGGTTCTTCGACTTCGCACCGGCGATCATGCCCAGGCCGATCGGGCCGCAGCCGGCCACGACGACGGTGTCCTCAAACGTGATCTGCGCCCGCTCGACGGCGTGCAGCGCGCACGACAACGGCTCGGCGAACGCCGCATGGGCGGGCGGGATGTCCGCGGACACCTTGTGCACCAAGGCTTCTGCCGGGTACACCATGTAGCTGGCCATGGCGCCGGGGGTGCGGCGCTTGAAACCGTAGAGGTCGTGCGGCTGGCACATGTGGTATTGGCCGCGCTTGCAGAATCGGCATTCCCAGCACGGCACGATCTGCTCGGACACCACGCGGTCGCCGACCGCGATGCCCCATCGTGTCGCGGCCTCGTCGTCGAGTTCCACGACCCGGCCGACGAACTCGTGGCCGGGGATCACCATGGTCTCGGCCCAGGCCGGGCGGTTCTCGTCGCCCCAGAACTTGGCCGCGCCGTGGTAGCACTTCAGGTCACTGGCGCAGATGCCGACCGCTTCGACGCGGATCAGTGCCTCACCGGGGCCGCGTTGCGGAACCGCGACCTCCTCGAGGCGGTAGTCATGGGGGCCGTGACACACGACTGCCTGCATCTTTTCGGGAACCTGACCGGATTTGAGATCGGACACCGCTGACACCTTTCGCACTGTGGTTGCAGTCACATTAACCAACGTATGCACATATGTCCAGAACAATTGTTCAGCGAATATTGACCGTGAACAGATGTTCAGTGCCATACTCGTGACGTGCCCCGGTCCGCGCAGCCACCCTCCTCGGCCGGTGTCGACGGTCCATCCCCCGACACCGAAGCCGGCCACTTCCCGGCCTCGTTGCTGTACGCAGCAGCAAAGATGTACTACAACGAGGACGCCACGCAGGCCGATGTCGCGGCCCAGCTCGGAACCAGTCGCGCGACGGTCAGTCGGCTACTGGCAGAAGCGAAACGCCGAGGGATCGTCAGAATCGAAGTGGTGCCACCGGCAGAAGTCGGTGCGGGCGACGTGGCCGATCAGCTAACCAGGGCGCTCGCGTTGAACACCGTGTACATCAGCCATGCCCTCCCCACTCCGGGCCCCGGCCGGTCTGCGGTCGACGTCATGGGCGGCGCGCTGGCGCCGGCTGTCGGCCGGGCGTTGGCCGCGGCGGGACTGCTGCCCGGCGATGTGCTCCTCGTGTCGTCGGGTCGCACGGTGTACGAGGTCGCCCAGTATGAACTCGTCGACCTTCCGGGTGTCCTGGTGGCACCGACCGTGGGTGGCAACGATCAGCCCGAAGAGTGGTATCAGACCAACGAGATCACGCGGCTGGTGGCCAATCGGGTCAACGGCAGGCCGAACTACCTGTTCGCGCCCGCGTTGCCGGGCCCCGACCTGTACCCGTCGCTCCTGAACGACCCGAGCATCCAGCGGGTGCTGCACCTGTGGCCGCGGGCGCGGTGCGCGCTGATGGGTGTCGGCGCACCGCCGCTGATGCGTTCGGACATCCCACAGTTCGTCCCCACCGAGTCGAGTTCGCTGCGCGCCGCGGTCGGTGACGTGTGTTCGCGGTTCTTCGACCGGGACGGTGAGGCCGTCGAATTCGACGGCAGCGACCGGCTGATCGCGGTGGAACTCGAAGCGCTGCGCCATGTTCCGGTCACCATCGCGGTGGCCATCGGCAAGGACAAGGTCGACTCGATCATCGCGGGCGCCCGCGGCGGATATTTCAATCAACTGGTGACCGATCCCGCAACGGCCACCGCGATCCTGGAGAGTACGGAGTCGGTATGACCAACGCGCACGAACCCCGCTACAGCGGGGCGCTGCGACTCGACGGCAAGCGGGCCCTGATCACCGGGGCCACCAAGGGCATCGGTGCCGACATCGCGCGGGCATTCGCCGCCGCGGGTGCCCGGCTGGTGCTCAGCGGCCGGGACACCGGCGAGCTGGACGCGGCGCAGTCCACCCTGGCAGACGAGTTCGGCGTCGACGTGCACGCCGTGGCAGCCGATCTCGCGCAGCCGCAGGGCCCGGCCGGGCTCGCAAAGGCCGCGGCCGCAGCGTTCGGTGGGCTGGACATCCTGGTCAACAACGCCGGCATCTCACATCCGCAACCCGTGATCGACACCGACCCGGCCTTGTTCGACGCGACCATCGCCGTCAACCTGCGCGCCCCCGCACTGCTGGCGGCCGCGGTCGGGGCCGACATGGTCGCCGCGGGCACAGGTGGGGCCATAGTCACGGTCGCCTCGGCGGCCGCGCTGGCGCCGCTGCCCGACCACTACGCGTACTGCGCGTCGAAGGCCGGGCTCGTGATGGCCACCAAGGTGCTGGCTCGCGAACTCGGACCGCACGGGATCCGGGCCAACTCGGTGTGCCCCACCGTCGTGCTCACCGAGATGGGACAGCGGGTGTGGGGTGAGGAGGCCAAGGCGGCCCCGATGATCGCCCGAATCCCGCTGGGCCGCTTCGCGGTTCCCCACGAAGTGTCCGACGCCGTGGTGTGGCTGGCCTCGGATGCGGCAAGCATGGTCAACGGCGTCGACATTCCCGTCGACGGTGGCTACACGATGGGTTGACGTGCCAGCCGGTGCACCTGCTCGCGCGTGGCGGGGTACAACTCCTGCCACGTGGCGTACAGATCGTCGTAGAGCGCGCGGTTGTCCGCGTTCGGTTTGATCTCCGTGGCGATCTTCGCCCAGTCCGTGTCCGGCGGCACCAGCCCGACGCCGATCGCCGCCAGCAAGGCGTCACCATAGCTGGCACCGATGGCCTGCTCGGGCACCAGTTGCGGACGCCCGGTGATGTCGCTGAGCGCCTGGGCCCAGATCGGGCTGCGCAACCCGCCGCCGACCGCGACGGTCCTGGTGGCGTGATGGGCATCGTCGAACCGCTCGAGGATCTGGCGGATGCCGAACGAAATTCCCTCGTACGCGGCCCGGAACAGGTGGCCGCGGCTGTGCCGCAGGGTCAGTCCGGCCACCACGCCGCGCGCCTGCGGGTCGAACACGGGAGTGCGTTCGCCCGCCAGATACGGCAACACCAGCAGCCCCTCGCTGCCGGGCGGCACGGCTTGCGCCTCGGCCATCAACTCCTCGAACGACGCGCCACCCGTCACGGTCTGCAGCCATCCGATGAGGCTGCCTGCGGTCGACGTGCCTGCCGCCAGCGCCAGGCTGCCGTGTTCGATTCCGGCGGTGGTCCACAGTGCGGGATCGCTGTGGTACTCGTCGATGATCTGGACCAGGAACATCGTCGACCCGTACATCAGCATCTGGTCCCCCGGTCGGCGCACGCCGACCGAGAAGGCCTCGGAGTACGCGTCGACGGTGCCCGCCGACACCGGGGTTCCCGCGGGCACTCCGGTTGCCGCGGCAGCCTCGCGGGTCACGGTCCCGACCACATCGCTGGGCCACACCAGCCGCGGGAGCGGCAGGTGCCCGCAAATGCGTTGCGCCCATGGCTCATTCCATGCGAAATCGCGCGTGGCGTACAGCGGGTCGCACTGGCTGGCGGTGTGGTGATCGAGTACGTATTCGCCCGTGAGTTTGGCGGCGATGTAGGAGTTGGAGCCGTACCAGCCCGTGGCACGTTCGAACACCTCGGGTTCGTGGCGGCGGACCCATTCGAGTTTGGGCCCCACCGCCTGGCTGGACAGCAGGGTGCCCGCGCGTTGCAGGATCTCGGCCTGGCCGAACTCGGCGGTCAGCGCCTCGATCTCGGCCGAGGCGCGCGTGTCGATGCCGTACAGGATGGCTGGGCGCAGGGGCCGCAGATCGTCGTCGCAGAGCACCAGGCACGGGCCGACGCCGCTGACGCACATCCCGGCCACCGCGCCGCCAGCGGGCAGCTGGGCCATCAGCGCCTGACTGATCTGGCAAACCTCACGCCACCACAGGTTTTCCGCATCGACCTCGGCCCATCCCGGCCGCGGCAGGTCCATCGAATGCGCGACGGTCTCCGTGGCAATCACTGAACCCGAGGCGTCGACCAGGACGCCCTTGGTGCTCCCCGTTCCCATGTCGATTCCGAGCAGCAAGTCCACGCGACAACCCTACGTCGGCACCGTGATCGCGTGGGTCACCTCGGGGCACCGCGATCGGGAAACGGATCGTTGGCGAAGTCGATCTGGGCCGCCGGGTTGCTGACCGCGGTGATCAGACCGGTACCGAACGCCCCGGCGTGATCGAACAGCGTCGACGCGCCCACGGCAATGCCCTCTGCGGTCCAGTGTGAATCTGCCTGCACGCCGATCCACTCGTCCACGGGCAGTCGGGACAGCGCCACCGTGAGGTCACCGTTGATGTAGCCGACGCCTGCCGAGCCCAGGTTGGTGACCAGGCTCGTGCCCTCGGCAGCCATGGCGGCCCGCACGAACGGCGAATTCACCTCGCCCTGCACCACTGTGATGGTCCGGTTGATGAACCGCTTGCGCGACGTGTTCTGGTGGTCGGCGATGGCGTGGCTCCAGCCGCCCCCGTCGCTGCCCATGTATGTCAAGCGGTCCGGGTCGATGTCGGCGGGGGGCTCGAAACTCGCCTGGGAGAACCATTCCTCGCCGCGGGGCGCCGACGACCGCCGGTACTGCACCAGAGTCGCCCGAGCCACCGTCACACCGTCCTGCACGAGTTCGCACTCGGAGTTGCGGACGCGCCGGCCGTCACGGATGAGCGCGACCTTCGTCGTGGTCGGCACTCCGCGTGCGGCCTTGAACAGGTCGACCGTGAGCCGCGCCGGCAGAAACTCGGGCAACCCGAAGGCCGACTCCAACGCGTGGGCGGCGAGCCCGACCAGCGCCGGGCCGTTGAGGTGGTCTTCGCCCCAATGACTCTGCGCGAACCGCGTCGGCTGAAACACGTCCGGCGCGGACGGGATGAAATGCGCCACCACCTCGGTCATTTCCGCATCGTCGCATATGGGCTAACTATCCACACAATCGCGAACGATCTGGACAGACCGTTCGCAAAGGCTGAACAATTGCCGGCATGGACACGCGCCGCCTGCAACTCCTTCTGTCCCTGTCCCGCTTGGGTTCGATGCGGGCGGTCGCCGAGACCCACCACCTGACCACCTCGACGGTGTCCCAACAGATCGCGGCGTTGACCAAGGAGACCGGTGCGCAGCTCATCGAACCGGACGGCAGGCGGGTCCGGCTGACACCAGCCGGGCTGCGGCTCGCCGACCACGCGGTCACGATCCTGGCCGCCGTCGACGCCGCGCGGCTCGACCTCGACCCGGACGCAGAACCCAGCGGCACCGTGCGGGTCGGCGGCTTCGCCACCGGGATTCGGGTCTCGCTGCTGCCGAGCATCGCCGAGCTGGCGTCGATCCACCCGCAGGTCGGATTCGTGATCAGCGAGTACGAACCGCTCGAAGCATTCGCGCTGCTCACCGACGACAATCTGGACCTTGCGCTCACATACGACTACAACTTGGCGCCGGCAGCGCCCGGCGCGGTGCTGGAAACCGTTGCGCTGTGGAGCGTTCCGTGGGGACTGGGGGTTCCTGCCGACACCCCCGACCGGCCGGTCGAGATCGCCGACTACGCCGACGCGACTTGGATTGTCAACTCCCGCAACACCGCCGACGAGGATGCAGTGCGCACGCTGGCGGCCATGGCGGGTTTCACGCCGCGCATCGCGCATCAGATCGACAGCCTGGACCTGGTCGAAGACCTCATCCTGGCCGGCTACGGCGTCGGCCTGCTGCCGCTCGGGCGCCCGACGATCGCCGGCGTGAAGGTGCTCGAACTGGCCGACGCCACCCCGTCGTTGACGGCATACGCGGTGACCCGCAAAGGCCGGGCGTCCTGGCCGCCGCTGCGCGTCGTGCTCGACGCCATGCGTCCGCCCGCCGGTGGGCCGGTGCCGCAGCGCCGCTGGTTGCGTCCGACGCCGTGATCAAACCCGTTGAGCCAACCACGATCGTTGGCGCCGAACGAAATCCACGCCAACAGTCGCGCCGTGTCCCGGAACGTAGGCCGCGTGTGCGCCGCCCGCGGCGATGACCCGGTCCAGCGTGGCCGGCCACGCACCGATGTCAGAATCCGAGTCGATCACCGGATCGCCCGACTCCTCGACCAGATCACCGCAGAAGACGACGGGCTGCGCGCCTGCGACAACCACGATCAGGTCGTGGTCGGTGTGCCCCGGTCCGGGATGGACAATCGTGACGTGCCGCTCACCCAGCTCGACCTCGGCGCGGTGAACCAGATGGTCGGGCCGCCGCAATGCCGCGATCGCGCGGTCGACGGCCACCGGATCGGCACCATGGTCAAGCGCGTCGGCGCGCAACCGGTCTGTGCCGGTGGTCATGGTGGCGGCGACCTCGGGGGCACAGTAGAGCCCGGCGTCGCGGAACCACGCGCTGCCCAGCACATGGTCGAAGTGGTTGTGCGTCAGCACGATCTGTTCGACACCCTGCCCGGCGAGCAGCCGGACATCCTGCTCGATCGCCCGGGCCTCGGTTTCGGTCGTACCGGAATCGACGAGCAGCGCTCCGTCGCGGCCGCGCACCACACCGACCGTCACGTCGAGAAACGGCAGCCGGGTTCGCCAGACCCCGTCGGCCAAAGTCTCCCAGAGATAATTCACTGACCCAGCGTCAGCGGCTGGGCAGCCAGATACTGCTTGAGTATCTCGGGCGTGGGCGCCGCACTGTAAGGGGTGATCAACCCCGGCGCCCACTGCGGCGGCGGATCCTGTTGCGTGAGCGTCCAGGCCGCCTGGCGCGCCGCACCGAGCGCAACGTACTCGGCGGGCGGCGGCACATCCACCGGGCGCCCCCAGATGGCAGGGGCGATGCGACGCACAGCTTCCGAGCGGGCACCTCCGCCCACCAGAATGATGCGGTTGATGTCGACGCCGTAGCTGACGATCTTGTCGATGCAGTACGCCATCGACGCCAGCAGGCCTTCCACGGCGGCCCGAGCGACGTTGGCGGAGTTGAAGTTCTGCACCGTGACGCCCTGCAACGCGCCGCGGGCCTGCGGCAGGTTCGGGGACCGCTCCCCCTCCAGGTATGGCACCAACGTCAGCCCGTCGGCCCCGGACGGCGCCGAGAGCGCAAGCTGGTCGAACTCTTCGAATCCCACCCGCAGCATGCCCGCCGCGGCCGCCAGCACCGGTGCGCCGTTTAGCGTGCAGACCAGCGGCAGTTGCCGCCCGGTCGCGTCGGCGAATCCCGCGACGATGCCCTCTGCGTCGTGCGGAGCCGCGTCGCCGATGGCGCTGACCACCCCCGAAGTGCCGAGCGACACAACGCAATCACCGGGCCCCGCGCCCAGGCCGAGGGCGGCCGCGGCGTTGTCGCCGGCTCCCGGCCCCAGCACGGCACCGGAGCCGAGCCGGCCGGCCACGTCGTGTGGGCCGAGCACCGTGGGCACCGCAGGCCGCCTGCCCCGCATCGCCAGCTCGAGCAGGTCCATCCGGTACTCGCCGGTCTCCGCCGAGAAGTAGCCGGTGCCGCTGGCGTCGCTGCGGTCGGTGCGCAGGTCGGCGATGTCGGTCGAACCGGTGAGCCGCCAGGTCAACCAGTCGTGCGGCAGGCACACGGCCGCGGTCGCGTCGGCATGCGCCGGTTCGTTGTCTGCGAGCCACCTCAGTTTGGCCGCGGTGATCGCCGCGACCGGAACCACCCCGACCTGGTTCGCCCACTCGGCCGCTCCCCCGAGTTCGGCCACCAGATCAGCCGCGCTGGGCGCCGAGCGGGTGTCATTCCACAGCAAGGCATCTCGTACGACGGCGCCGTGCTCGTCGAGGCACACCATGCCGTGCTGCTGAGCGCCGACGGATACGGCGTCCACGTCGTCGAATCCACCCGCAGCCGTGATGGTCTGCTGCAGTGCATCCCACCACGCGTGTGGGTCGACCTCGGTGCCGCCCGGATGAGGGGTGGACGCGGAGCGGACCACGGCTCCGCTCTCGGCGTCACAGATGACGACCTTGCAGGACTGAGTGGACGAGTCGATACCGGCAACCAGAGACACGCCTGCGAAGCTACTCCGGTGAGACGCATTCTGGTTACCGCTTTGGCGCTGGTGTCGATGCATGTCGGAGTCGGTGTGCCCGTTGCGCATGCGGCATGCACGGCAGAAGCCCAGTGTGATCTCGCATCCCGCATCGCGACGGCCGACGCCTACCTGGCCACCAGGCCCGGGACGGTCGGCTACGTGGTGCGCGACCGCGTGACCGGTGCGGCCTACCGCAACGCGCACGCGACCGACCCGGTGTGGACCGCGTCGACGATCAAGCTGGCCATGGTCGTCGATCTGCTCGGCAAACAGCGCGCCGGCACCGTGACGCTGAGCGATTCGGACAGGGCGCTCATCGCGGCGATGCTGCACTCATCCGATGACGACGCCGCCGACACGCTGTGGGCGCGGTACGGCGGTGCCGATCACCAAGCGTTCAACAACGACTTTCCGGCGTTCGGCATGACCGGCCTCGTGCCGCAGCGGGGTTTCAGCTCCACATTCCCGTACTGGGGTTTCCAGAAGACCACGCCCGAGGATCTTGACCGGCTCATGACCTACACCCTGACCCGGATGAACGCCGAGGACACCGCGGCGATCGTCGACGCCCTCCAGCACGTCGACGCCAACCAGCAGTGGGGTGTGTGGGGCGCCGGTCCGGCTATGCAACCGGGCAACAAGGACGGCTGGTCGCTGGAACAGGGTGGCTGGGTCGTCAATACGGTCGGCTTCGCCGGCCCGCACCAGCGCTACACCCTCGCCGTGATGAATGCGCTCGGCGACCAAGGCGGCTACGACGACGGCGTGGCGACCACCACGCGGCTCAGCGAACTACTGCTGGCCGGCCTGAGCTGAGAGGTTTGCCGCACGGCGGTCCGGGAATACACAGAGCATGTTGATCAGACGAATCGCTCGCCCCATGTTGTCGGCCACCTTCATCGCGCGCGGCGTCGAAGCGCTACGAAATCCGAAACCCGCGGCTGACGCGGCGCGCCCGGCACTCGCAATGGCAAGCCGGGTATCCCCGCAAGTCGGCGCCAACACCTCGGCCAACGCCGAGACGGTTGCCCGGGTCAACGCGCTGGCCCAGATCGGTGGTGGCCTGTTGCTCGCGAGCGGCAGACTGCCGCGGCTCGCGTCGGCGGTGCTCGCGGTCAGCGTGGTGCCGGGAAGCCTTGGCTCGCATGCATTCTGGAACGAATCCGATCCTCAGCGCCAGGCCGAGGAACGGCGCGCGTTTCTGACCGATGTGAGCCTCATCGGCGGTCTGATCATCGCGTCCGTCGACACCGCGGGCAAGCCGTCTCTCGGCTGGCGGGGCCGGCGCGCCGCACGATCGTTGTCCGAAACCGTGGCGGCCGCGCTGCCCGCGGGTGCGGCGGCAAGCCACTCGCTCGCCGACAGCGAAGTCGCCGAGAAGGTCGGCCATGGCCTGCAGATCGGGGCAGAGCGCGGACGCGAGTTGGCGCACGTGGCGCGTGAGCGCGGCGGCGAGCTCGCCGAGGTGGCGCGCGAACGTGGGGGCGAATTCGCCGAGGTGGCGCGCGAACGGGCCGCCGAACTGGCTGAGATCGCCCGAGAACGCGCCGCCGAACTGGCCGAGGTGACCCGCGAACGGGCACCCGAAGTGGCCGAGGCCGCCCGGGAACGCGGCACGGAACTCGCTGGCGCAGCGAAGAAACAGCTCGATCAGCGCCGCAGTCGGTAGCTTGGGGTCATGACCGAGTATCCCCCGCAGCCCGGACAGTACGGCCAGCCGGGCGGCTATCCGCCGCCCTATGGAGCCGTGCAGCCGGGCGGCCTTGGTATGCGTTTCTTCGCCCGAGTCATCGACGGCATCATCGTCGGGATCGTGGCGTTCTTCCTCAGCTTCGTCACCGACTCACTGTCGAGCTATTGGGTGACCGGGTTGTTCACGGGCGTGCTGATGTTCGCCTATTTCGTGCTCTTCGAGGTCACACAGGGCTGGACGCCGGGCAAGAAGATCCTGGGCCTGGCCGTGCACGGCCCAGGCGGTGCACCGAAGCCCACGCTCGGGCAGTCGGCGATCCGCAATGCGTTCACCGTGCTGCCGGTGATTCCCATCGTCGGCGGGTTCCTCGGTGTCATCGCCATCATCGTGATCGCCGTGACGATCAGCGGCAGCCCGACCAAACAGGGCAAGCACGACGAGTTCGCCGGCGGCACCCAGGTGGTCAAGACGTAACGGCCGAACAGGAACTGCCCCCTTTTCAGAGAAAAGGGGGCAGTTTCATATCTGCCGGGCCGCGAATCAGACCACGAGCGACAGCAGCAGCACGAACACCAGGCCGGCCACCGACAGCACCGTTTCCATGAGCGACCAGGTCTTGATGGTCTGGCTGACACTGAGCCGGAAGTACTGGTTGACCAACCAGAAGCCCGCGTCGTTGACGTGAGAGAAGAACAGCGAGCCCGCGCCCACGGCGAGAACGACGAGCGACGTCTGACCGGTGCCCATGTTCTCGACGAGGCCCAGCACGAGGGCCGACGCGGTGATGGTCGCGACGGTGGCCGAACCCGTTGCCAGGCGGATCAGCACCGCGAGCACCCAGGCCAGCAGGATCACCGAGATGTTGACGTTCTCGGCCCACCGCGCCAGCATCGTGCCGATTCCGCTGTCGACCAGCACCTGCTTGAAGCCGCCGCCGGCCGCGACGATCAGGATGATGCCCGCGACGGGCGGCAAGCCCGACTCGACGCATTTGGTGATGGCCTCGCGCGACATCCCGGCGCCGCGCCCGAGGGTCAGCATCCCGACGATCACGGCGATCAGCAGCGCGACCAGCGGCATGCCGAGCACGTCGAAAGTGACCCGCAGCCACTGGTTCTTGTCGTCGATGAAGATGTCCACCAGCGCCTTGCCCATCATCAGCACCACCGGCAGCAGCACGCTGAAGAGCGTGATGCCGAACGACGGCCGCTGTGCCCGCTCGTCGTCACTGAGCCCGGCCCGGTCGCCGTCGAACGTGTCGGGTGCACCGACCACGACCCACTTGCCGGCGAGGCGGCCGAACAACGGGCCACCGACGATGATGGTCGGGATCGCGACCAGGACGCCGAGCGCGAGTGTGACACCGAGGTCGGCGTGCAACAGGTCGATGGCCGTGAGCGGTCCGGGGTGGGGCGGAACGAAACCGTGCATGGCCGAAAGGCCTGCCAGGGCCGGGATTCCGACCGTGATCAGGGACAGCTGCGAACGCCGGGCCACGAGGTAGATCACCGGCATCAGCAGAACCAGGCCGATCTCGAAGAACATCGGCAGGCCGATGATGGCGCCCACCAACGCCATGGCCCACGGCAGCATGCGTGGCGACGAGTGCCCGATGATGGTGTCGACGATCTCGTCCGCGCCGCCCGAATCGGCCAGCAGTTTGGCGAACATCGCGCCGAGCGCGATCAATATGCCCACCCCGGCCGCGGTCGAGCCGAATCCGTCGGTGAACGACTTGAGCACCGTCGTCAGGCTCTGGTCCACGGTGTCACCGGTGACCAGGCTCAACACGAGCGGCACGATGCCCACCGTCACGGCGCCGAAGATCAGCGCCAGGAACGGGTGCAGTTTGACGAAGGAGATCAGCACGACGATCACGGCGATGCCTGCGAGGAACGCCAGCACCAATTGCCAACCGGGCGCGACCGGCTCGGGCAGCTCGGTGTCGGCCGCGAGGAGGGTCAGTGTCGAGTTCATCGGTGGCTGTCCTGTCCTGCCGTGCGGGCGACGTAGGTGTCGATGATGGCGTCGATGTTCTGGTCGACGTCGATGACGACGCCGGCCTCGTCGGAGTCGAGCGGCTCAAGCGTCTCGAACTGGGACGCGAGCAGTGACGGCGGCATGAAGTGACCCGGGCGGCTGGCCTGCCGACGACCGATGACCTCCGGTGAACCCGCGAGGTGCAAGAACTGCACCTCGGGACAGTGTCGCCGCAGTTGGTCGCGGTACTTGCGTTTGAGCGCCGAGCAGCTCATGACGCCACCGTCGTGGTGTTCGGCAAGCCAGTCGCCGATCGCCTCGAGCCACGGGTAGCGGTCGTCGTCATCGAGGGCGTGCCCCGCCGTCATCTTCTCGATGTTGGCCGGCGGGTGAAAATCGTCGGCGTCGCCGAACGGCACCCGTAGACGCTGTGCCAGCGCCGCGCCGACGGTTGATTTTCCCGACCCTGATACGCCCATTACGACGATTGGTGATCCCATTCGCTCCACCTCACCAGTTGTGCTTGCCGTCACACAGCATCGCTTAAAAAGCATACTTTTGCAAGAGAATCACGATTTCGTATGTTTTTAACTTTAAGACCTGGGCATATGACACGATGTAAGCGTGTCCACCCCATCAAACGTCGGCGCCTTGCACGGCAACTTGCTGTCCGCGCTCGGCACGGGGATCGTCTCGGGCGAACTCGCGGCCGGCCAGGTGCTCACGCTTGAGGGGGTGAGCGCCCAGCACGGAGTTTCCCGGAGCGTGGCCCGCGAGGCCATCCGGGTGCTGGAATCGATGGGCATGATCGAATCGCGCCGCCGCGTCGGCATCACCATCCAGCCGTCGACCAAGTGGAATGTTTTCGATCCCAGGCTGATTCGCTGGCGGCTGGAGGGCCGTGACCGCGCGGCGCAACTGGGATCGCTGTCAGAGCTGCGCCGCGGATTCGAACCCGCGGCCGCCGCGCTGGCGGCACGCCGGGCCAACGCCGATCAGTGCCGCATCATGGCCGCCGCGGTGTCCGACATGGTGGTGCACGGCCGCTCGGGCGACCTGGACTCGTACCTTCTGGCGGACAAGGTGTTCCATCGCACGCTGCTCGAG
The DNA here is from genome assembly GCF_010727475.1 of Mycolicibacterium mageritense. Taxonomy (NCBI): domain Bacteria; kingdom Bacillati; phylum Actinomycetota; class Actinomycetes; order Mycobacteriales; family Mycobacteriaceae; genus Mycobacterium; species Mycolicibacterium mageritense. The sequence goes on along the minus strand of NZ_AP022567.1, from coordinate 6,443,767 downwards.
GCGAGCGGCAACGAGATGTTCCGCGCACTCAACGACGTCGTGGCCGAGGTGCTGACCGGGCGCACACATCACGGGATGATGCCGGTCTCCCCCAACCCCGCCGCGATCGAACTGCACGACGAGGTGGCCCGGGCGATCCGGATGCGCGACGAATCCGCCGCCGAGCGGGCCATGCGCGCGATCATCGATGAGGCGGCTACCGCGGTCACCGGCGATCAGGCGGCCAATGGTTAACTGACTGCGTGGGTCGTTCGCCATCGCTGGCGCGTCGATTCTTCGACCGCCTGGAACCGGTACATGCTGTTACCTACTTCGCCCCCGAATCCCGCGCCGCGCTCGACGCGCTCGGCTACCGCGGGTTCTGGGCGGGCTACTTCGCCGCCCGCTCGGCACCGCTCGGCGTGGTCGCCCCTGAGGTCGTGACGGCCGTGTTCTACAACTTCACCCCCGAACGCGTCGCCAAGGCCCTGCCCGCCGCATGGGATATCGCCCCGCCTGCAACGCTTTTGACGACGCGGCAGGAGTCGGCAGTGGCTGCCCTGCGGCGGTCCGGCGTCACCGATTCCGACGCCACCCGCACGGCGGCCCAGCTGGCCGCGAAGGCAGCGCGCACCGCACCGCTGGACGGACGTCCGCTCTACGCGGCCAACCGGGCGCTCGAGTGGCCCGATGAACCGCTGGCCACGCTGTGGCATGCCGTCACACTGCTGCGCGAGCACCGTGGCGACGCCCACGTCGCGGTGCTGACCTCCGAGGGGATCAGCGGCCGTGAATGCAATGTCCTGCACGCTGCCGCGGGGCGGGTGCCGCGCGAGATGATCATGCGCAGTCGCGATTACGACGACGAGCAGTGGGCACACCACGTCGACCGCTTGCGTCAGCGAGGCTGGCTGGACGCGGACGGCGAGCTCACGCAGGCTGGGCGCGACGTCAAGCAAACCGTGGAAGACCGCACCGATGCGCTCGCGTTGTCGGCGCTCGACGCGTTGTCCGACGACGAGGTCGCATCATTGTTCGCGGTGTTGACGCCGATCACCAGGACCGTGGTCGCGGCCGGCGACGTGCCCGTGGCCACCCCGATGGGCCTCAACCGCGACGATCTCGACGACGACCGCGCGAACCTGGACTGATCCCCGAGCAGGCGGCGTCAGGCCACACCCAGGTAGGCGGCACGAATGCTGCTGTCGGCCAACAGTTCCCTGGCCGGTCCGGTGCGGGTGACGTTGCCGGTCTCCAGGATGTAGGCGCGGTCCGAGCGGCTCAGTGCCTGTTGGGCGTTCTGCTCCACCAGTAGGACCGTCGTCCCCTGCGAGTTGATCTCGGAGATGATGCGGAAGATCTGCGAGATCACCATCGGAGCCAGCCCCATCGACGGCTCGTCGAGCAGCAGCACGCGCGGCCTGGCCATGAGGGCGCGTCCGATGGCCAGCATCTGCTGCTCGCCGCCCGAGAGCGTGCCACCCACCTGGGAGCGTCGCTCGGCAAGCCTGGGAAACGTCTCCAGCACCCAGTCCAGCCGTTCGCGGTGCTCGCTCTTGGAGGCGAACTTGCGTCCATAGCAACCCATCTCGAGGTTCTCCAGCACCGTCATGCCCGGGAACACGCCGCGGCCCTCAGGTGCCTGGATCAGGCCTTCGCCCACCCGCAGGTGTGCCTTGACCCGCGAGATGTCACGCCCCTCGAACCAGACCGAACCCGAGCTCAGCGGGCGCAGACCCGAGATCGCCCGCATCATGGTGGTCTTGCCTGCGCCGTTGGACCCGAGCAGCGTCACCAGCTCGCCCTCGTGCACCACGAGCGAAACACCGTGCAGCGCTTGAATCCTGCCGTAGTGCACCACCACGTCGCGCACCTCGAGCAGGACGGGACGGTCGGACCCGGCCGTGCCGGTCTCAGGAGATTTCGTCATCGGGAACCCCTAGGTAGGCGGCGATGACCTTGGGATCCTCGCGGATCTCCGCGGGCAGGCCATCGGCGATCTTGCGGCCGAACTCCAGCACCACGATGCGGTCGGTCACCCCCATCACCAAACGCATGTCGTGTTCGATCAGCAGCACGGTGTACCCGTCGTCGCGGATCTTACGGATCAGGTCGATCAGTGCGGCCTTCTCGCTCGGGTTGAATCCGGCGGCAGGCTCGTCCAGGCACAGCAGCTTCGGCTCGGTGGCCAGTGCGCGGGCGATCTCGAGGCGACGCTGGTCACCGTAGGGCAGGTTCTTGGCCTTCTCCTCGCCCCGGTGCGCAATCCCCACGAAGTGCAGCAGTGCAGCCGCTCTTTCGATCGCCGAGCGCTCCTCGCGGTAGTGCCGCGGGCTGCGGATGAGTGCGCCGGGCACCGACGTCTTGTGCCGCGCGTCGGTGCCCACCATGACGTTCTCCAGCGCCGTCATCTCACCGAAGAGCCTGATGTTCTGAAAGGTTCGGGCGATGCCGCGGCGCGTGATCCGGTGCCGTTTGATCCGGCCCAGCGGCGCGCCGTCGAACGTCACCGAGCCCGAACTCGGGCGGTACACGCCCGTGATGGCGTTGAAGCACGTGGTCTTCCCGGCGCCGTTGGGTCCGATCAAGCCGAGAATCTCGCCCCGACGGATGTTGAAGGTGACCGCGTCGAGGGCCACGAGGCCGCCGAACTTGACGGTCAGATCCTGCGTCTGCAGCAGAACCTCACCCTCGGCCGCACTGATGTCCCGGTGCACACCGGCCAGATCCTCGATGCTCATCGCGCCACCTCCTCGTGGACGGGAGGATTCCGAAGGAACTGGCGGGCCTTGCGGCCGTAGGTCAGCAGATACTGCCGCGCCGGGAACAGGCCCTGCGGCCGGAAGATCATCAGCACCACCAGCGCCAGGCCGAAGAACAGGTACTTGAGGTCGCCGAGGTTGATCCCGGCCACCTCGACGCCGAGCAACCGGTTCGGCAGGTAGACGATGACGAACGCGCCGAAGATCACGCCGAGCTTGTTGCCCTGGCCACCGAGGACCACCGCGCACAGGAACAGCATCGAGTTGATGATGTTGAACGTCGGCGGGGCCACGAACTGGACCTGACCGGAGTACAGCGCACCCGACAGACCACCGATCGCGGCGCCGATCACAAACGCCCACAGCTTGAACCGGAAGGTGTTGACACCCATCACCTCCGCAGCGTCCTCATCCTCGCGGATCGCGATCCACGCGCGGCCCACCCGGCTGCGTTCCAGATTGCCGACCAACAGCAGGATCACCACGATCAGCACCAGGCCCAGCCAGAACCACCAGGTGCCGTAATTGGTGTCGCCAAAGGCGTTTCCGTGCGAGAACACCCCGTTGGGCGGCTCCTGCGCCTCCCGGAACCGGGGGTAGGCCACCTCACTGAGCCCGCGGGGGCCGTTGGTGACCTCGGCCAGGTTGTCGGCGACCAATCGGATGATCTCGCCGAAGCCCAGCGTGACGATGGCCAGGTAATCCCCGCGCAGGCGCAACGTCGGGATGCCCAGGACCAGGCCGGCAAGGGCCGTGATCGCCATGGCCAGTGGCACGCACGCGAGCCATGCCCACTTGGTGCCGAGGATGCCGCCGGGTCCGGCTTGGTTCAGCGGGCTGGTCGGGCTGGTCAGCAGCGCGACCGTGTACGCGCCGACCGCGTAGAACCCGACATAGCCGAGGTCGAGCAGACCGGCCTGGCCGACCACGACGTTGAGGCCGATCGCGATGATCGCGACCATCGCAAATTGCGCCATGGTGCCGCCGAAGCTGACACCCGGCGTATCGAGGATGTCGGGCGTGTACAGCGGCAGCAGCCCGAGCAGCACGAAGAGCGGAATGCCGACCACCCATTTGGCCGCACGCGGCAACGTCGCCCACAGATCCCGGATACCGTCGCCGGGCGCCAGAAACGCAGTCGTGAGCGGCGACTTGCGGCCTTCCCGTTGTTGTTGATCGTCTTCGCTCATGCCCGCGCCTTTCCGAGGCTCTCCCCGAGTATGCCCGTGGGGCGGAACAGCAAGACCAGCACCAGCAGGACGAACGCCACGACGTCGCGCCACTGGGCACCCAGCACCGCCTGCCCGTAGTTCTCGATGATGCCGAGCAGCAGGCCGCCCAGCAGCGCACCGCGCAGGTTGCCGATACCGCCGAGCACCGCGGCCGCGAACGCCTTGATGCCGAGCACGAAACCGCCCCAGTAGACGATGCCCTGCGGGATCTTCAACGTGTACAGCAGTGCGGCCGCGCCGGCCAGCAGGCCGCCGATCAGGAACGTCGACAGAATGATGCGCTCGCGCGACACACCCATCAACGTCGCGGTCGTCGGATCCTGGGCCACCGCGCGAATGCCGCGGCCGAATTTGGTGCGGTTGATCGCGATCTCGGTGAGGATCGCCAGGATCACCGCAGCCACGATGATCATCAACGTCACGTTGCTCACCGCGGCGCCGAACAACGTGAACTGCGTAGTGGGCTTCACCAGGATGATCGGCTGCTGCGCATTGCTCCCGCCGTAGCCCGGCATGAACTTGGGCAACACGAAGTGCACGATCTCCTGCAGCACGAAGGACATGCCGATCGCGGTGATCAGGAAGGTCAGCCCGCGGGCATTGCGTTTTCGCAGCGGCCGGTAGGCGATGAACTCCAAACCCATTGCCGCCGTACCGGACACCAACATCGCGAACAACATCGCAATACCCAGGTACAGCAACGTGAGCAGCACGCCCTTGTTGTACGCGGTGCCGCTGGGGCTGAAACCGAGGATGACGTCAAGGCAGAAGTACGCGCCGAACATGCCGAGCATGAAGATCTCGGAATGCGCGAAGTTGATCAGCCTCAGCACGCCGAACACCAGCGTGTATCCCACGGCCACAAGCGCGTAGATCGCGCCCCAGGCCAGGCCGTCGATCGTCAACTGCCCGAACCCGTTGAGCAGGTTCTCGACGTTGAAGTTGATGTCGGCTGCGGTGCACGCGTAGTCACCCACGCAGTCCGGGATCATCCGGGTGCGGCTCCCCTCGGTAGGTACCACCAACGAGAACGCGTCCGGAACTGGTTGTCCCGGACGCGTTTCCGTCAGCAGAGTGTCACTGAACCTTGTAGACCCAGATCAGCGTGTTGGTCAGCTCGCCGGTCGGATCCCACTGGTAGTTGCGCGCCACACCCGGTGCGTTGTAGTTCTTGACGAACTCCAGCATGCCGGGGCGGTCCTTGACCCCCGAGTCGATCGCCTTGAGCTGGATGGTCGCCAGGTCGTAGCCCTCGGTGCTGTAGGTGCCCGGCTCCTGCTTGAACTTGTCGGTGTATTCCTTCGCGAACGCCGGCGGCGCCGGGCTGCACGGGCAGGACAGGATCGCGTCCTTGGCCGCGTCCCCACCCTGCTTGACGAACTCCGGATCCTTGGTGCCGTCGGCGCTGACGAACGTCGCGGTGACACCGCCGTCGCGCAGCTGCTGGACGAACGGTGCGGCCTGCGAGTAGTAGCCGCTGTAGAAGATCGAATCCGGGCTCACACCCTTGATCTGGGTGACCGCGGCCGAGAGATCCTTATCCTCTTTCTTGACCGAGATGTTGCAGCCCGGATCGGCCACCGGCCCAAGGGTTTCCCGGACCACCGTGGCCAGCCCGATGCCGTATGCGGACTGGTCGTCGACGACACAGACCTTCTTGTTGCCGAGCGTGTTCTTCAGGTAGTTGGCGACGGCCTTGCCCTGGCTGCCGTCATTGCCCAGGCCGCGGAAGAACGTCCGCCACCCCTTGGTGCTCAGGTCGACGCGGGTGGCCGAAGCCGTCGTCGCGGTCAGGCCGGCCTGGCTGAACAAACCGCCCGTGGAGTCGGTTTCACCAGAGAACGCCGGGCCGATCAGCCCGATGATCTCCGGGCTGTCGACGATGCGGGGCGCGACGCCGTTGGCCTTGTTCGGATCGCCCTCGGTGTCGAACTTCTCCAGCGTCACCTGGCAGCCGGGATTGGCTGCGTTGTGCTTGTCGACCGCGAGCTGTGCCCCGTTGACGATGTTGATGCCCAGCGCCGCATCGGGACCGGTCAACGCGCCCATCATGGCGATCTTGGTCGGATCGCAGACCGCCTTGCCGTCGCCCGCCGGGTCGGCCGCGGCCGCGGTGTCGGGTGGCTTGATCTGAGCGCCGTTCTCGTCGATCGGGAACTGCTCGACGATCTTCAGACTCGTCTGCGCTGCCTCTTCTTCGGGCGTCGACTGCTGCTGGCAGCCGGCTATTCCCAGCACCAACACTCCGGCGCCGCCAAGAGCTAACGCTTTCCGTGCCACGCGACCACGCACGCTTCACCTCCGGATCAAAGTTTCCACCGGCGCCGCCTTGGATTCTTCCCAGGTAGGCGCCGATGCTCCGGGTAGAACATAGCCAAAGCCGGGCCGTGGTGCGGGCTGTTGACGCATGCATTTTCGCGAGTTGTTTGCATCGGAACGAGCCGAACTCGGCCGATCGGGGCATCCGAAACCCACAATTAACAACGGCGCCAGCCGATTACTGCTCTTTCTGCGGCGCGTCCTTGGGTTGGTCGAGGGTCTCCAGCACCACCTCGGCGACGCGCTTCATCGTCGTGCGGCGGTCCATCGCGGCGCGCTGAATCCACTTGAACGCTTCCGGCTCGGTCATCTGGTGGTTGGCCTGCAGCAAACCCTTGGCGCGCTCGACGAGCTTGCGGGTCTCCAACCGGTCCGACAGCGTCGCGACTTCGGTCTCGAGTGCGGCGATCTCCTCGAACCGGCTGACCGCCACCTCGATCGCCGGGACGAGGTCGGTGACGTTGAACGGTTTGACGAGATATGCCATGGCGCCGGCATCGCGGGCCCGTTCCACCAACTCCCGTTGGCTGAACGCCGTGAGGATGACGATCGGGGCGATGCGCTTGCTGGCGATCTCGGCTGCCGCGTCGATCCCGTCCCGGCGCGGCATCTTGACGTCCATGATCACCAGGTCCGGGCGCAGGCTCTCGGCCAGTTCCACGGCCTCCTGCCCGTCGCCGGCCTCACCGACGACTTCGTAGCCCTCGTCCCGCAACATCTCGGCGAGGTCCAACCGGATCAGTGCCTCGTCCTCGGCGACGAGCACGCGCCGCGGCTTCTTCGGGTCGGCCGGTGACCCGGTGCTGGGAGACGTCATGGGAGACATTCTGTCGTGAAGACCGCCCGCAAGCGACCGCGGGGCATCCTCTATGGTGGTAACCCGCAGCACGAACAGTGCGCACGCCCTCGTATCCCAACTGGCAGAGGAAACGGATTCAAAACCCGTACAGTGTGAGTTCGAATCTCACCGAGGGCACCAGTCAAACCCCCAGCTCACGCCGTGTTTACGGCAGGAAGCGCGCGATCTGCGGTGACGGCAGGGTCTGGGCCGCACGGGCCTGACGGAAGCCGACCACACCGCCCGCGGCGGTAAGCAGAACCAGTCCCGCGACTCCGGGCAGCACCGCGAAAAGCAGATCTGTGGTGCTCGCCACGCGCAGGTAGTCCGCGTATCCGATCCGGAAGGACTCCGGGATGGCGCGCGCCGAGATCGCGTCGTCGCCCGGCGGTTGGGCGTTCGGTGCGGACGGCGTTGCGGGAGCGGCAGGTGCCGCCGGAGCGCCGCCGGGACCGGACGGTGCGGGGGCCACCACTGGCGGCACGATGACCACGGGCGGCACCACGGGGATCGGTGGTGGCGCGGCGACCGGCACGGCCGGGGCCGCGGGTGCGGCCGGAGCTACGGGCGCCGGTGCCGACGGGGGTTCGGCCCGGATCACGATGCTGCGACTGCTCGGCGTCGTCGGGACGGGCGCGAGGTTTGGGGCGCGGCCGATGTTGGCGTTGGTCGGCACACCACCGCCGCCGCCACCGCCCGAAACCGCGCCTGGTGCCGCCGCGCTGGCCCCGCCACCGGTGACCCCCGTGCCGCCGAAGGTCGCCGCTTCAGGGGCGTCCGCGGTCGCGGCGGAACGGCTTGCGGGCCCGGATGATTCGCTTGCGCTGTTCGAGTTCGGACTGTTCGAATTGGCGCCGACGGAGGTCTTCGGCTGCTTGGGACCGGACTGGCCGGGACCACCGGACTTGTTGGACTGGCCGGCGGCGCCGTTCGGCCCACCACCCCTGGAGCCGTGGTCGGACTTCTTCTTGTCTTTGTGGTGACCGAAGATGTCGAGGATGTCGACGTCGATCCCGAACAGATCGGCCGAAGCGACCGATGTGCCGATGACGCCGGGGCCGGCGACCATCGCACCACAGGCGATCGCGCAACTGATCGCGGTGTTCCGCATCCATGGCCGGTGCACGCCCACATTCCCCCGGGGGTCAGCGGTGCCGGAGCACCGCGCTCGTCGGACAAAGACCCATTCTGACACATCCGGAGATTCTTATATTTGCTGGACAGGGCCCCCGGCGATACCGGGGGCCCTGTGCGTGTGCCGCGCTATGCCGGGGTGGGTACCGGCTCGTCGGCCTCGCCGCGGCTGCGCCGGTCCCACTCGGCCAGGACTTCGGGCGCCGTGGGCTTGCTCGCCAGGCTCGCGATCACGTAGATGATCAGGCCGCTGATCAAACCGACGTAGATCGGCCCGTTGGCGAAGATGTCGCCCATGGCGGCCATGGTGACGAGCGTCGCGACGGTGCCGACCGCCATCGCGGCGATCGCGCCGATGTTGGTGCCGCGGCGCCACACCAGACCACCGAGGATCGGCACCAGCAGCCCACCCACCAGGATGTCGTAGGCCACGGTCAGCGCGGCCACCACGTCCTGCAGCACGCACGCGATGATGACCATCACGATGCCGAACCCGGCAACGTAGAGCCGGTTGCTGCGCACGTGGTCGTGCTCGGAGCCGGCCTCGACGTCGCGCTTCATCAGCCGCGCCACGATGTCCTGGCTGAACACGGTGGCGGTGGCGATCAGCGCGCCGCTGGACGTCGACATCACCGCGGCCAACGCGGCCGCCAGCACCAGGCCCGCCAGCAGCGGGTGCAGCTGGGCCTCCACGATCTGGGCGAACGCATCGTCGCGGGCGTCGAGCTTGGGCAGCAGCACGTGGGCCGCCATGCCGATCAGCGCGCCTGCCGCGGCGTAGAGCAGGCAGTACACGCCCGCGGCCGTGCCGGCCCACTTGGCCACACCGGGGCTGCGTGCCGTGAAAACGCGCTGCCAGATGTCCTGGCCGATGAGCAGGCCGAAGGTGTAGATGACGAAGTAGGTGACGATGGTTCCGCCGCCGATCGCGGTGAGCGACGTCGCGTCGGCGGGCAGTTTGTCGATCATGCCCTGGACTCCCCCGGCCCGGACCACGACGATCGGCAGCAGGATGAAGAAGATGCCGACGGTCTTGATGATGAACTGCACGAAGTCGGTCAGCGTGATCGACCACATGCCACCGAGCGTCGAGTAGATGATCACGACACTGCCACCGATGATGATCGACGGAACCTTGCCGATGTCGAACAGCGCACCGAAGATCGTCGAGTAGGCGATGGTCGAGGTGACCGACAGCATCAGCGTGTATGCCCACATCACCAGCCCCGACAGCACCGAAGACCCTGGGCCGTAACGCAACTCGAGCATCTGACTGACGGTGTACACGCGCAGGCGCTGGATTCGGCCGGCGAACAGCAGGCTCAGCGCGAGGATGCCGACACCGATGGCCACCACGAGCCACATGCCGGAGATGCCGTACTGGTAGCCGAGCCCGACCCCGCCGATGGTCGACGCACCGCCCAGCACGATGGCGGCCATCGTGCCCGAGTAGAGCATCGGGCCGAGCCTGCGCCCGGCCACGAGGAAGTCGGATTGCGTGGTCGCCCGGCGCTTACCCCAGAAGCCGAAGGCGATCATGCCGGCGATATAGATGACGACGATGACGACGTCGAGATGAGCGGTCATGCCGGTCTCCTTTCAGCGGATGTCGAGGTGGATGAGGGTCGGGCCGTCGGCGCCGAGCGCGCCGCTGACCAGTTCGGGGATATCGGACGTCGAGGTGGTGCGAACACCGTTGGCGCCCATGGCAATGGCCAGTGCGGCCAGGTCAGGTGTGTGCAGGTCGACACCGATCGGCGGGATGCCGCGGCTGTCCTGCTGTTGTCGGATCTCGCGGTAGCCGCCGTTGTCGACGACGATCACAGGCACCGAAAGCCGTTGTTCCACAAGGGTGACGAGTTCCTGCACCGAGAACATGAGCGCGCCGTCGCCGAGCAGTACCGCGACGGGTGCGCCGGGCCGACCGATGGCTGCGCCCACCCCGGCGGGCAGGCCGTAGCCGAGTGTGGCGTAGCCGGGCATGTAGCAGAACTGCCGCGGGCCGGGGACGTCGAAGAAGTGCACCGAGCCGAAGTAGGTGACCTGCGAGCTGTCGCCGGTGAGCACGGCCTCGGCGGGCAGTGCGGCGCGTACCGCGGCGTTGATCTCGGCGTACGGGCCCGCGTCAGCGGTGGCCTCGGCCACGCACTTGGCACGCAGTTCGGCCGCCCGCTGGGTACCGTCGGCGCTCCGTCCGGCGGGCAGGGCCGCCGTCAGCGCACCGAGCGTGGCAGCGGCGTCACCGAGCAGCGCGATGTCGGCCGGGCAGTTCTTGTCGAGTTGTCCGGGCTCGATGTCGCAGCGGATCACCGTCTTGCCGCGGATCTGGCCTTCCCACAGATCGGAGTCGCCCAGTTCGGTGCCGACGAGCAGCAGCGCGTCGCTCTCGGCCGCCGCGGCCTGCAGGGCGCGCAGCCGTACCGACGCGCCGACCGAAAGCGGATGACTCTCCGAGACAACGCCTTTGCCGTTGACCGTGGTGGCCACCGGTGCGCCGAGCGCCTCGGCCAGCGCCGTGACCTCGCGCTGCGCCGCGACCGCTCCGCCGCCGGCGATGATCATCGGAGCCTCGGCGGTGCCGAGCGCTTCGGCAGCGCGCCGGACCGCCTCCGGGTCCGCCTGCGCGGCAACCAGTTTCAAGGCCGCCCGGGCCCGGCCCGACCAGTCCTGCTCCAGGACGTCGATGGGGATCTCGACATGGACGGGCCGGGGCCGGCGCCCGGTGAACGACGAGAACGCCTCGGTGACAGCCTCGGCCGCCTCGTCGGCGCTGCGGACCCGGCGGCTCCACCGCACCAGCTCGTTCATGGCACCGCTGACGTTCTTGGCCTCGTGCAGCTGGCCGAGGTCACGCCCCTCGGCACCGGTCGGCATTCCCGAGGACAACACCAGCATCGGCTGGGACTCGGCGTAGGCCGTCGCCGCCGCGGTCATCGCGTTGGTCAGACCGGGCCCGCTGGTCGCGACCACGACACCGGGACGTCCGGTCACGCGGGCGTAGGCCTCCGCAGCGTAGCCGGCGCCCTGCTCGTGGCGGGGCGTCACGGCGCGGATGTCGGCGGACCGCAGATGCCGGTAGACCTCCAGATTGTGCGTACCCGGGATGCCGAAGATGGTGTCGACTCCGTTGACCGCAAGCGTTTCCACGACGGCCGCGCCGCCATTGCGATGGCCGCTCATGTCAGGCTCCCGGCTTGGTGGCCAGCACAGACATCAGCTCGTAGGCCACGTGGGCCGCAGCGATGCCGGTGATCTCGGCGTGATCGTAGGCCGGTGCGACCTCGACGATGTCGGCACCGACGACGTTGAGTCCCACCAGGTTTCGCAGGCAGTGCAGCAGCTCGCGGCTGGTCATGCCGCCGGCCTCGGGGGTTCCGGTGCCGGGTGCGTGCGCGGGATCGAGGACGTCGATGTCGACCGAGACGTACACCGGGGCTTCGCCGAGGCGGGCGCGCATACGCTCGATCACGGTGGCCAGGCCGTCGATCTGGAAATCGTCGGAGCCGAGCACCTGGAATCCGAGCACCTTGTCGTCGGACAGGTCGGTCGACGAGTACAGCGGGCCGCGCGTGCCGACGTGCAGACAGTGCTCCTTGTCGAGCAGGCCTTCCTCGCTGGCCCGGCGGAACGGCGTGCCGTGCGTGTAGGGCGCGCCGAAGTACGTGTCCCACGTGTCGAGGTGGGCGTCGAAGTGCAGCACCGCGATCGGTCCGTGGTCCCGATGCAGTGAACGCAGCAGCGGCAGCGCGATGGTGTGGTCGCCGCCGAGGGTGATGAGCTTGGTGCCGCCCTCGCGCAACTCGTCCGAGGCGTACTCGATGGTGGAGATCGCCTCGTTGAGGTCGAACGGGTTGACCGCGATGTCGCCGGCGTCGGCCACCTGCTGCACGGCGAACGGTTCCACGTCGAGGCGCGGGTGGTACGGGCGCAGCAGCTTCGACGAGGCCCGGATGTGGCCCGGACCGAACCGGGCGCCCGGCCGGTAGGAAACGCCTGAGTCGAACGGCACGCCGACCACGGCCACGTCGGTGTGCGGAACCTCGTCGGTGCGCGGCAGCCGGGCGAAGGTCGCCGGGCCCGCATACCGCGGGATCTTGGTGGCGTCGACGGGGCCGATCGGGGTGCTAGACGGGTTCTGCTGGCTCATGACAATCAGAATCCACGAGATATGCATCACATCGATATGGACAATGTGTCGAATCTTGCAGCTCCATGTTCGACACTGGGTCCATGCCAACTGTCGCCGAACTCGTCGCGGATCCCGACCTCGGGCTGGCCCTCGTCGCAGGTGGCGCCGATGCCGACAACGAGATCGAGGCCGCGGCGGTCTCCGAGCTCGCCCATCCCGGCCCGTGGTTGCAGGGTGGCGAGCTGCTTCTCACGATCGGGCTGCTGCTGCCCGACGACGTCGACGGGTGCCGGTCGTATCTCGCCGAGCTGAAGGACGCAGGCGTGCGCGCTGTCGGATTGGGCCTCGGCGGCGACCTGCCCCACCAGGCCGCACCCGAGCGCCTCGTCGTGGCCGCCGATCAGGTCGGCATACCGCTGGTCACCGTCCCCGATCCGGTGCCGTTCATCGCCGTCACCAAAGCGGTGTTCGCTCAGCGTGCCCGTGCCGAACGCCGTGAACTCGAGTGGGCGCTGCAGACCCAGCGGGCCCTGACCGCCGCCGCGGTGACGCCGGGCGGGTTGCTGGGCATCCTCGCGGCGCACCGGGAAGCCACGGGCCGCACCGGAGTCGTGATCGATCTGCTGGGCAGGATCCTCGCCGAATCCGATCCGGGCGGTGATGTCCTGGCCGAGGAGCTCAGCGGCCTACTCTCCTCGATTCGCGACCGTGGGCTGACCGCGGCGGCGGCCGACATCACCGCCGGGCGCCGTCGCGAGCTGCACGCACTCGGCGCACGCAGGCTCCGCGGTTGGCTGCTGATCGACGGTCCCGCCGAAATGCCGGTCGCCCCGCAGATCACGGGCGACCTGGTGTCGCTGCTGTCGCTCGAGCTGGAACGTCGGCACGGGTTGAACTCGAGTCAGCGCCGTGGACGCGCGCAGGTGCTCGACCGGTTGGGCCGCGCGACGGTGGACGACGTGGTCGCGGCCCGCTGGTTGTCGTCGGTCGGCCTGTCCGACACGGATCTGCGTGCCGCCGCGGTTGCCGCCCCCGAGGACGCCGACGATCTCGCGGCCGACCTGATGATCACGGTGCCGGACGCACTGGTGCGCGTGGTCGACGACGTCGTCGAGGTCGCCGTTCCGCTCGACATCGACCTGCCTGCGGTGCTGGCTACGCTGGCGGCAAGCCGCCCTGCAGGCATCGGGATCGGGGTCCGGCCGGGTGCGCTGGTGGTGTCGCTCCGGCAGGCCCGCTCGGCCCTGCCCGCCAGCCGGCTGCACGGGCGGCACATGCACGCCGAGGAGGTCGCCAGCAGCCGGCTGCTGCTCGACTCGGTCGGGGCCCAGTCGCTCAGCGCGTTCGCCGACGCGGTGCTGGGACCGGTCGATGCCGCGGACCGGGCCGCCGACCTGCTGCGCGCCTTGACCGCGTTCCTCGAGCACAACGGGCAGTGGGCGCAGGCATCCGCGGCGCTTGGTGTGCACCGGCACACCATGCGTAGCCGAATCGACGCGGTCGAGAAGCTCACCGGCAGGCGGATGGACGCCGCGCACGACCGCCACGAACTGTGGCTGGCGTTGCGGGCGCGGGATGCCGCGCGAATGTCGGCCGGCTGACCGGCCTGCGACGATAGGCTCTGTCCGTGGCCGTCAGCGAGTTCCGGCGCCCGGTGTGTATCCCCGAGTTGGCGCTGCAGAGCCGGGTGCCGGCACGCACCCAGCATTACGCGCTGAGCGTGTCGAGCCGGCTGCGGGTGCTCACCATCGCGACCTGGATCGCCGCGGCGGTGTCCGGCGGGTTCGGGATTTTCCAGCTGACGCTCGGGGGTCAGATCTGGCGGTTCGGGTTCATCAACCTGGCCTCGGCTGCCCTGTTCCTCATGGTGCCGCTGCTGTACCGGTTCGGCGAGCTGATCGCGCCGCTGGCGTTCTTCGTCGTCGCGTACGTCTCGGTGGCGTTCATGTGTTTCGAGATCGGCACCGGCTCGGGGCTGCAGTTCTATCTGCTGGTGTCCGCGACGCTGGTGGTGTTGGTGCTGGGCATCGAACGCATCGTGCTCGCAGGCACATTGGCGGCCATGGGCGTGGCGGCGATCATCGCCCTGGAACTCCTGGTGCCCAACGACCGCGGTCTTGGCCCGTCGTGGACGCTCACCGTCGGATTCGTCAGCTCGGCGATCTCGTCGGCGGTGATGATGTTCGCGACGGTCTGGTACTCGTTGCGTGAAACCGCCCGCGCCGAACAGGCCATGGAAGCCGAATATCAGCGCTCCGAACAGCTTTTGGCCAATATCCTGCCGGCCACCATCGCCGCCCGGCTCAAGGATCCGGCCCGCACGATCATCGCAGACAAGTACGACGACGCGTCAATCCTGTTCGCGGACATCGCCGGATACACCGAACGGGCCAGCGACACCACCCCGACCGATCTGGTGCGGTTCCTCGATCAGCTCTACACCGACCTCGACGCCCTGGTGGACAAGCACGGCCTGGAGAAGGTCAAGACCAGTGGCGATTCGTACATGGTGGTCAGCGGTGTCCCGCGTCCACGCGCCGACCATGTCGAGGCACTGGCCTGCCTGGCGCTCGACATGGCTGATGCCGTTGCGGACCTCAAAGATCCGCAGGGCCGGGCGGTTCCACTGCGGATCGGGCTGGCTTCCGGGCCCGTGGTGGCCGGGGTCGTCGGCGCCCGCAAGTTCTTCTACGACGTGTGGGGGGACGCCGTCAACGTCGCCTCCCGGATGGAGACCACGGACGTCGCCGGCCGGATCCAGGTTCCGCAGAACGTCTATGACCGCATTCGGCAGACGTTCCTGCTCGAAGAGCGCGGCGAGATCGACATCAAGGGCAAGGGCCTCATGCGCACCTGGTACCTGGTCGGCCGGCGTGACGACGCCGTGCGTGACTCGCTCGAAATCGGAAGTCAGACTTAAACTTTCCGGTTCTCGGACTTCAGAAGCCACGCCAGTTTCTCGAGTCCGTCGATCAACTGGTGCAGGATGTCCGCGGTGGTCGGATCCTCGGCGTCCACGGCATCGTGAACCTGGCGCATGGTGTCCACCACGGCGTAGATCCTCGTGACGATCAGATCGACGACATCGGTTGCGCTGTGCTCGTAGGCGGGGAATTGCGGCAGTGAGGTCTGCGCGGTCACGGTGTCGGACCGGCCGTCGGGCACTGCGTCGAGCGCCCGCATGCGTTCGGCGACTGTGTCGCCGCCCTCGCGGGCGAAGTCGACGACCTCATCGAGCTGCAGGTGCAGGTCGCGGAAATTGGTGCCGACGACGTTCCAGTGCGCCTGCTTGCCCTGCAACGCCAATTCGATCAGGTCGACCAGAACCTGCTGCAGACGTGCGCTGAGCTCGGGCGTTGCGTGGAACCCCTGGATATCTGTTTCGTTTCGACGTGCGTTCATGACAGGTGCAACATCCCCAAATCTGGAATCAATCCAGATTAGGTGATGTGTGGCTCGTATCACACAGGCAGCTCGTCATGCTGGTCCTGCTGTGTCAGCAGCCGCGCGTACCCCGCCCCCATACCGAGCAGCACCAGGCCCACGACGATGAAGACCACCACCCGGAAGATGCCGTCGAGCGTGCCCAGGTCGAACAGGAACAGCTTGGCCATCGCCGCGATCACCAGCACGAGTCCGCCCCCGATCGGCAGCGATCGCTGGGCCTTCGGCCGACGCGCGGCAAACGCGAACAATCCGGCTGCCACGGCGATCCAGCAGATCGTTGCTGCCATATGGCCGCCGAAGAAGCCACCGCCGGTCCCGCCGACGAGCACGCCCGCCGTCACCGCAAACGTGGTCACCGCGTAGCCGGCCACCGCCGCAGCCACCGACCACCACACCCGCAGGGTGTTCCCGGCCAAGACCGGAGTCCACGACCACGCGATCGCCACCGTCGCGGCGACCACCAGGACGCTACTGATCAACACCGAAACCGATGCCCCGGTGGAGAGTTCGACCGCGCGGGCGAGCGCACGCGGCGGTGCGGCATCCAGGTAGAACGCTGCGCCGACCGCTGCGAAACTCATTGCGCTCCACCGGGCGACGAGATTTCCGCGGCCCGCGAAGGCAACCACAGCTGCCATCGCGAGCAGTACCGGTCCGGCTACCGCACCGTCGAACGCAACGACCACCGCGATCAGCGCTGCGACTGCCGAGAGCGCCGACCACACCCGCCGGACCGCCACGGTCACTCCCGGCAGCCGATCGCCGATGGCCACGATGCCGAGCAGCGCGGCGGCGAGCGCGGCAATCATCAGCGCGGCCAACAACCGGTCGACGCAGGCTGACACACACAACAGCGGAACCACGCCGATCGCGGCCAGCACCGCTGTGGCGGCCGGACGTGCGGTCCGCCGCACCAGCAGCAGCCCTCCGGTGAGCGCCAGTACCGCCGCCAGCGCACACGCCAGGGCCAGCCGCAGATCGTCGCGGGTGTCGAACGCCGCCGCGGTCAGCGCGATCAACAGCGGAACGCTGGCGGCCGCGGTCCGTGCGGCGTGCAGCCAGATCCAGTCCTTGCCGAACTGCACAGGCAACGACGCCGCGGACAGCGCGAGCATGAATCCGACCAACAGCAACGTGACGCCATCGGTCACCACAGGTGCCAGGATCAGCAGCGGCACGAGCACCAACAACCCGAGGCTCTCCGCGTCCCACCGGCGCGCCAGCATGAGGCCCCCGCCGCCGATCACGGCCGCGAGCGCCAACCCCACTGGTGCCGGCACCCACTGGTAGACGGTGGTGACCGCGATGATGTCGATGTAGGCCGCGGCCACACCGGTGGCGGCCAGCGCGATCGCCCCGACCCGCCCACCCGGCCTGCGGTTCAGCCAGACCGCAGCCCCCACCAAGGACGCAGCCAGCACGCCGCCCGCCGCCACCCGGAACTCGGGCCGCAGGATCCCGGCCTGCGCGGCCAGCACCAGCAGCAGCACCACGCCGATGAGGGTGACCGCCACGCCCGCGACCGCCAGCACGTTGCCGATCCAATTCTCTGAGCGCTCGGTCACGGGCGGCCGGGCCGGAGCAGCTGGGGGTGGCACTGGCGGCCGGTGCACCGGCGCCTGCGGCACGGCGTACTGCGGTGCGGCGACCGGGTACGGGAACGGTGCAGCCCAATACTGGGGCTGCGGCTGGGGCTGGTGTGCGAGCAGGCGATCGAGTTCCACCAGGTCGGCGGAGACCCGCGACATGTACGCCGAAATCGCGGCGAAGTCGGCGGACAACCGGCTGATGACGGCACGATGCGGTTCGGTCATAGCCGATATCGTGCAACGAAACCGCGCCGAGCAGATGAGTAGGACTACTCGTCCAGGCCGTGTTCGATCGCGTATCTGGCCAATTCGACCCGATTGGCCACCTGCAGTTTGCGGAACGTCGCCTGCACGTGGTTCTCCACAGTGCGGTGACTCAACGAGAGCCGCGTGGCAATCTGCTTGGCGGTCAACCCTTTCGCAACATATCGCAACACCTCGGTTTCCCGTTCGGTGAGGCTCGGGGTGCCTGGTCCGTTGTCCGGGCGCTGCGCGATCCGCCGGTACTCTCCGAGCACCAGCCCCGCCAGACCAGGCGTGAACACCGCGCGCCCTTCGGCTGTCGCGCGGACCGCGGCCCCGAGCTCCTCCTTCGACGCGCTCTTCACCAGGTATCCCGTGGCGCCGGCCTTCACGGCCTCCAGCACATCGTCGCGCTCGTCGGATGCCGAAAGCACGAGAACCCGCGATGACGGCGACACCGCCAGCACCTCGGCGGTCGCCTCGGCCCCGCTGCCGTCCGCCAACCGCATGTCCATCACCACGACGTCGGGCAGCACCACCGCCGCGCGGCGCCGTGCCGCGGCGACCCCGTCGGCGGTGGCCACCACGGAAAATCCGTCCGCCGCCAAATCCCGTGCCACAGCATCGCGCCAGATGGGATGGTCATCGACCACCATCACCTTCAACTCAGCCTCGCTCATCACCGCTCCTCTCGACTCCCGCAGGCCGGGGCACCGTCAGCTCCCACTCGGTGCCACCTCCCACCTCGGTGTGCAGACTGGCCTGACCGCCGAGCCAATCCATCCGTCCCACAATCGATTTCGATACCCCCATGCGGCCCTGCCGGGCTGCCTCGGCGAGTCTGCCCGCTGGGATGCCGACCCCGTCGTCGCGGATGCTCACCGTCACCGAGTCGCCGAGATCCTCGAGCAACACAAAGGCGTGCGCATCAGCGCCGGCATGAGCGGCCACGTTGTCGAGCGCATTCTCGACGGCGGCGAACAGTTCGCGGGCCGTGGCCTCCGGCAACAGCACGGGATCGCCGGGCAGGCTCACCGAAACCCGATCGGAGGCCCTGCGACGCAAGAGGACACCGATATCGGTCGCCGTCGCGGTGCCAAGGTCGGCGTCGCCCGCGCTCACCAGCCGCCGCAGCCGGCGTTCCTGCTCGCCGGCGAGCTCGGCCAATTGTGCGGTTTCACCACCGATTTCCCGTCCCCGGCGCGACACCAACGCCAACACCTGGATCACGCCGTCGTGGACCTGCCGCGACAACCGCTCGCGTTCCTCGAGCGCGGCCGCGAGCCGTGCGGCCTTCTCCAACTCGGCGTGCGCGCGCCGAGCTGTGAGTGCGGCCATGCCAACCGCGAGTCCGACCGCTACTTCGATGACAATCGTCGCATTGCGGCCGAGGTTGACGCTCACGTAGCCCTTCAGCACGGCTGCGGCCGCCATCACCGCAACCCCCGCAGCCATCCCACCGATCGGGCCGAACTGCAGAGCAGCCGAGATGGTGGCGTTGGTGGCCCACAGCGTCGTCGGCCAGGACTGGTTGTCGGCCACCCATTGATCGGAGGCCACCAGGTCGGTGGACAACATGAGCGCGATCACCACGACGATCTCCGTGATCACCCAACCCGGTCGCCTGCCGAACCCCTGCAGGTAGGCCACCCCACACGCGACGCTCCAGACGATCAACACGCCGAACAACGCCGAGGCGAGCAAGGGCCGGTCCAGATCGTCGTTCACCGCGATCTGAAAACCCGCGGCGTAGATGCAACTGAGCAGCCGGAAGGCTTGGGCCGCCCGCCACAGCGGTGCAACCGGATCGGGGCCGCGCTGCATCAGCCCAGCATAAAGTCGCTCAGAGCGTTATCCGCGCACCACTTGCCGGGTCGGATCGGACGCCCATTCCGACCATGATCCGGGGAACAGGGTGGCGTCGACACCCGCCGCGGCCAGGCCTGCGACCGCGAGCGCGGCCGTGACACCCGAACCGCAGTACGCACCCACCTCGGTGTCACCCGTCGCGCCCGCTTCGGCCAGTACCGCCCGCAGTTCGGGGGCGGGCAGCAATGTGCCGTCGGCCGCGAGGATCCGGGTGCTCGGGATGTTGACCGCGCCGGGAATGTGACCGGCGACGGGATCAACCGGTTCGACCTCACCACGGAAGCGTTCCGGCGCCCGGGCGTCCACGAGAACCCCACCCCAGGACGCGGCCTCGTCGGCCGTCATCACGCGGCGGCCGCCGCGGTACAGGTCGTCGTGGTGAACCCGTACATCCCCGGGAACCGGGGTGACGGGCCCCTGCTGCAGGGCGCCACCGACCGCCGTCCACGCCGTCAAGCCGCCGTCGAGAATGCGAACGTCGCCGACACCCGCGGCGGTGAGCACCCACCAGGCACGCGCCGAACCGGCCCGGTTCCAGTCGTCGTACACCACCACCGGAACGCCTTCGCGCACGCCCCAGCGTCGCGCTGCCGCCTCGACGTTCCGCCCGCTCGGCAACGGGTGCCTGCCGCGCCCGGTCACCGAGTGATCGCTGAGCTCGTCGTCGAGTGACACGTACACCGCGCCCGGCAAGTGCCCGCCGAGATAGGCCTCATGGCCGTCGGGTTCGGCCAGCGTCCAGCGCACGTCGAGGAGGGTGACCGGCTCCCCCGCCGCGATCAGGCGGCTGAGTTCTGCTGCTGTGACGAATACCTGCGACCGTTCTGACACCACCCGATCGAAGCTACATCACCTTGGACAAAAACGCTTTCGTGCGTTCGTGTTTCGGGTTGGCCATGACCTCACGTGGATTACCGCTCTCCACGATGACACCGCCGTCCATGAACACCAGTTTGTCGGCGACCTCACGGGCGAACCCCATCTCGTGGGTGACCACCACCATGGTCATGCCCTCACCGGCGAGCTTCTTCATGACGGCCAGCACCTCACCGACGAGCTCGGGGTCGAGGGCCGAGGTGGGTTCGTCGAACAACATCAGCTTGGGACTCATCGCCAGCGCCCTGGCGATTGCCACACGCTGCTGTTGTCCCCCCGATAGCTGCGCCGGGTAGGCATCGGCCTTGGCCGCCAGGCCGACCTGGTCGAGCAGATCCTTGGCCCGGCTCACCGCTTCGGACTTCTTGACTTTCTTGACCTGAATGGGTGCCTCGATGATGTTCTCGAGCGCGGTGCGGTGCGGGAACAGGTTGAAGTGCTGGAACACCATGCCCACTTCGCGGCGCTGCTTGGCGGCGTCCTTGGGACGCAGCTCGTGCAGCTTGCCGCCGCGTTCGCGGTAACCCACGAGCTCGCCGTCGACGTAGAGCCGGCCGGCGTTGATCTGCTCAAGATGGTTGATGCAGCGCAGGAATGTCGACTTGCCCGAGCCGGAGGGGCCGACCATGCACAGCACCTCGCCGCGATCGATCTCGAGCGTGACCCCTTTGAGGACGTGCAGGGCGCCGAAGTTCTTGCAGACGCTTTCGGCCTTCACCATGGCGGTCATGGATGCGGCTCCCCCATCTGTGCTTTCGCCAACGCCTCGAGCTGCTTGGACGTCAACTTGCGGGACGCGCCGCGCGCATAGTGTCGCTCGAGGTAGTACTGCCCGATCATCAGGACGCTGGTGATGGCCAGGTACCAGG
This sequence comes from Mycolicibacterium mageritense, assembly GCF_010727475.1. Taxonomy (NCBI): domain Bacteria; kingdom Bacillati; phylum Actinomycetota; class Actinomycetes; order Mycobacteriales; family Mycobacteriaceae; genus Mycobacterium; species Mycolicibacterium mageritense. The sequence continues at coordinate 6,422,481 of NZ_AP022567.1, read as the reverse complement.
TGGAGGCCACCAGGAGCAACGGCACCGGCTGGAACAGCGCGACGCCGATATCCTTTGAGCGACCGTACAACTCGAAGCTGTACGGCACCGCGGTGACCAGCGACGTGGTCTTGAGCATGCTGATGAACTCGTTACCCGTGGGCGGGATGATGACGCGCATGGCCTGCGGCAGAACGGTGCGCCGCATGGTAAGACCCCACGACATGCCGAGGGCCACAGACGCTTCGGTCTGCCCCTCGGGCACCGAGTTGATGCCTGCCCGGATGATCTCGGCCATGTAGGCCGCTTCGTTGAGCCCCAGACCGAGGACGGCCAGCAGGAATACGTTCGGATCGGACAGGCTGAACTCGAACAGCGTCGGGCCGAACGGCACGCCGAGCTGAATGTTCTTGTAGATCACCGGAACGAGTCCCCAGAGCACCAACTGCACGTAGATCGGTGTTCCGCGGAAGATCCACAGATACGTCCAGGACACGGCCTTGAGCACCGGGTTCGGCGACAACCGCATCACCGCGAGCAACACGCCGAGCACAAGCGCGAGAACCATCGAATAGATGGTCAATTGCAGTGTGTTCCACGCGGCTTCCGAGATGCGTTGGTCGAAGAGGTACTTGGCGTAGGTCTCCCATCCGTACGCGTCGTTGGTGGCGGCGCCCCAGAGGAACAGCCCCAGCAGGACGATGATGACGCCCGCCGCCACCCACCGCCACGGATGCTTCAGTGGGACAGCGTCGATAGTGGGTGACGGCGATGCATCAGTCATGAGTTGGCTCAGCTGACCGCTCCGTTGATGACCGGCTTGTCGATCATCCCGTTCTCGGCACCCCAGTTCGCGGCCACCTGCTTGTAGGCACCGCTGTCGATGAGGTGTTGGAGGGCCTGCTGCAGTGACTGCGCGAGCGGCGAACCCTTCTGCACGGCCCAGCCGTACGGCGCGGAATCGAAGATCTCTCCGGCCGCCTCGAGCTTTCCGTCACTCTGCTTGATCGCGTAGGCGGTCACCGGTGAATCCGCCGACATGGCGTCGGCCTGGCCGAGCATCACGGCACTGGTGGCCGCGGTCTGGTCGTCGAACTTCACGACATTGATCGCGGGCTTACCCGCGTCGGTGCACTTCTTGCTACGGGCAGGCATCTCCTCGGTGTCCTGCACGGTGGCGGTCTGCACCGCAATCTTCTTGCCACACGCATCGTCCGGATTGATGCCCGCACCGACCTTCTGCGCCCATGCCGAACCGGCCTTGAAGTACGTCACGAAGTCGACCTGCTCTTCACGCTTCTTCGAGTCGGTGAACGACGACATGCCGACGTTGTAGTTGCCGCCCTGCACGGACGGGATGATCTTGTCGAACAACGACGCCCGGTATTCGGGGGTCAGGCCGAGCGTTGCGGCGATGGCGTTCATCAAGTCGACGTCGAAGCCGATGATCTTGCCCGCGGGATCCTTGAATTCGTTCGGCGGATACGACGGGTCGGTCCCGATGATGAGCTTGCCGCTCGACTTGATGGGCTCGGGCACCGTGTTGGCGATCGCGTCGACCTTCTCGGCCGTCGCCGCGGTGGTGGTCTTGGTCTCCCCGCCACCTCCGCCGCCCCCGCCCTCGGTGTTGCTCGCGCACCCCGACAGTGCGAGTGCGCTCGTAGCCGCGAGCACCCCCACCACGCGCCAAAGCCTGCCTCGACGGATATGACATCCAGCGTTCACGGTTGCCTCTTCTTCTCTCTGTGTCGCGTCGCCTGCCGCCTGTTTCAAGTCGGAGACGTTAACGGCCATGGACCCAGCTCGCAGTGCCGGTAACGGAACATTAACGACCGCGCACCGACATCACAGCGGTACCGTAAAATCCGCGAGCGCAACCTTGCATGTGCCACACTGCCTGCATGGAAACCACTGCTGTACCAAGCGTGTTGCCGCATCTGTGGAAGGCCACTCTGGCCTCGGGAATCCTCGCGCTCATTCTCGGCGTGTTGGTTCTGGTGTGGCCGGGGATCACCATCCTGGTCGCAGCGATCTTCTTCGGCGCCTACCTGCTCGTCACCGGCATCTGGCAGGTGGTGCTGGCGTTCAGTTTGCGTTCCACCGTCGGCGGCCGGGTGCTGCTGTTCATCAGCGGCGCGGCCGCGGTGATCCTGGCCATCCTGTGCTTCATCAGCCTGGAGAATTCGATCCAGCTGCTGGCCATCTGGATCGGCGTCGGCTTCATCTTCCGCGGTGTGGCGACCGCGATGTCGGCCATCGGCGATCCGTCACTGCCAGGTCGGATCTGGGAGATCATCCTCGGTGTCATCAGTGTGATCGCGGGCATCATCATGTTCGTCGCCCCGGTCGACGGTCTGGCCGCGATCGCGCTCATGACCGGCATCCTGCTGATCGTGCTCGGCGTGATCGACATCGTCACGGCCTTCGGGATCCGCAGCGACGCCAAGAAGCTCAGCGCCGCGCTGTCACCACGAGCGGAGTAGGACCACCGCCGTTGTGTGATCGTCGTCGCTGGTTACCGAACCGAATGTCTACTACACTTCGTCGTAGATTGAACTAGCGACCACGGGAGTGGGTCAGATGGACGCTTTGGATGTGTCACGGTGGCAGTTCGGGATCACCACCGTCTACCACTTCATATTTGTCCCGCTGACCATCGGGTTGGCGCCGCTGATCGCGGTCATGCAGACCGCATGGGTGGTCACGGGAAACACCAGCTGGTACCGGCTCACAAAGTTCTTCGGGAAGCTCTTCCTGATCAACTTCGCGATCGGCGTCGCCACCGGAATCGTGCAGGAGTTCCAGTTCGGCATGAACTGGAGCGAATACTCACGATTCGTCGGCGACATCTTCGGCGCGCCGCTGGCCATGGAGGGCCTGGCCGCGTTCTTCTTCGAGTCCACCTTCATCGGCCTGTGGATCTTCGGCTGGACGCGGCTACCGCGGCTGGTGCACCTGGCGTGCATCTGGATCGTCGCGATCGCGGTGAACATGTCGGCGTTCTTCATCATCTCGGCCAACTCGTTCATGCAGCATCCGGTCGGCGCCCGGTTCAACCCCGATACCGGACGTGCCGAGCTCACCAGCATCGTCGCGTTGTTCACCAATAACACTGCCATCGCGGCGTTTACCCACGCCGTGGCGGGCGCCTTCCTCACCGCCGGGGTGTTCGTGGCATGTGTGAGCGCGTGGTGGATGGTCCGGACGCAACGGGCCGGTGCTGGTGCCGCCACCGACCCGACAGGCGACGCCGTGACCATGTACCGGCCGGCGACCATCCTCGGCTGCCTGGTGACACTCGTGGCGGCAGTCGGCCTCTTCTTCACGGGCGATGCCCAGGGCAAGCTGATGTTCCAGCAGCAGCCCATGAAGATGGCATCGGCGGAGTCCTTGTGCCACAGCGAAACCGATCCGTCGTTCTCGGTCCTCACCGTCGGCACCCACAACAACTGCGACAGTGTCACGCACCTGATCGAGGTGCCATACGTGCTGCCGTTCCTGGCCGAGGGCAAGTTCACCGGCGTGCATCTGGACGGCGTGAAGGATCTGCAGGACCAGTACGAGCAGAAGTTCGGCCCGGGCGACTACCGGCCCAACCTGTTCGTGACGTACTGGTCGTTCCGCGCGATGATCGGATTCCTCGCCGTGCCTGGGCTGTTCGCGCTCGCTGCCCTGTGGCTCACCCGTGGCGGGCGGATTCCCAACCAGCGCTGGTTCTCCTGGTTCGCGTTGTTGACCATCCCCACACCGTTCCTGGCCAACAGTGCAGGCTGGGTCTTCACCGAGATGGGACGCCAACCCTGGGTGGTCGTCCCGAACCCGACCGGCGACCAGGACATTCGATTGACCGTGGCACAAGGCGTCTCGGGCCACTCGACCGGCATGGTGGTGCTGTCGCTGGTGACCTTCACGTTGCTCTACGCCGTCCTCGCGGTGATCTGGTCCTGGCTGCTGCGCCGCTACATCGTCGAAGGCCCACTCGAGCACGACTCCGAACCCGCACCGCCGGCACCGCCTGGTTCCGACGAAGTGGCGCCACTGTCGTTCGCGTACTGAGCCGTTCGCCAACCGAGGAGCGAAACGATGGGATTGCAAGAACTCTGGTTCATCCTGCTGGCCGCGCTGTTTCTCGGGTTCTTCGTGCTCGAAGGATTCGACTTCGGGGTCGGCATGCTCATGGCCTTTTTCGGCCGGGCCGCTAAGGGCCGCACGGGCACCGACCCCGAACAGCACCGCCGGGCCGCACTCAACACCATCGGCCCGGTGTGGGACGGCAACGAGGTCTGGCTGATCACCGCGGGTGGTGCGATGTTCGCCGCGTTCCCCGAGATGTACGCGACGGTGTTCGCGGGGTTGTACCTACCGTTGCTGGCGATCCTGTGCGCGATGATCGTGCGCGTCGTAGCCATCGAGTGGCGCGGCAAGATCGATGATCCCGGGTGGCAGCGGTGGGCCGACATCGCAATCGCAGTGGGCTCGTGGGTGCCCGCGATTCTGTGGGGTGTGGCGTTCGCCGGATTGGTGCGCGGCCTGCCCGTCGACGCCGACCGCCAGATGCACTTGACGATCGGTGACGTGCTCAACGCATACACACTGCTCGGCGGCCTGGCCACTGGGGCGCTGTTCGCATTGCACGGCGCGGTGTTCGTAGCACTCAAGACCAGCGGCCAGATGCGGACAGACGCCTTCGGATTCGCGGCGCGATTGGCCATCCCGGCCACCGTGCTCGTCGCCGGATTCGGGCTGTGGACGCAATTGGCCCACGGCAAGCCGTGGACCTGGATCGTGCTGGCCGTCGCGGTGGTGGCGCAGATTGCGGCCGTCACGCGAGTGTTCAGCCGCAGCGGCGAAGGCTGGGCGTTCGCCTACACCTCGGTTGTGGTTGCGGCCGTGGTGATCCTGCTGTTCGGCGCCCTGTTCCCGAATCTGGTGCCGTCGTCGATGAACCCGGACTGGAGCCTCACGATCTACAACGGATCGTCCTCTCCCTACACCCTCAAGATCATGACCTGGGCGGCCCTGATCTTCGCTCCGCTGGTGATCGTGTACCAGGGCTGGACGTACTGGGTGTTCCGCAAGCGGATCTCCGCCGACCGCATCCCCGCCCCGGTCGGGCTGTCACGGCGGTCAGACTGAATCTCTGGCGCGCCCTCGGTATTCGCGGCGGCACCGGATCAGTCGGGACGCTGCGTCGATATCTCGTGGCCTCCGTGGCGTGCGGCGTCGTCATCGCCTGCGCCACGATCGCGTCTGCCGTGGTGCTGGCACACCTGGTGGCAGGTGTGGTCACGCGATCCGGAAACTCGTGGGGCTCATCTCTGTTGGCGCTGGGTGTGCTGTGGGCGATTCGCGCGGTCGCTACCTGGTTGCAGGGACGGCTCTCCCAGCGCGGGGCTACCGCGGTCATCGGCGAACTGTCGACACAGGTGCTCAAAACCGTCACAACCGCGCCGCCACGACAACTCTCGGCCGATCGCGACGCGGCCGCCGCGGTGGTGACCCGCGGGCTCGACGGGCTACGCCCCTACTTCACCGGATATCTGCCGTCGGTGATGCTCGCCGGAATACTCACTCCTGCGGCCCTTGTCGTCATGGCGTGGTACGACCTGCAAGCGGCCGCGATCGTGATGATCGCGTTGCCGTTGGTGCCGATCTTCATGGTGCTGATCGGCTTGGTCACCAAAGACCGTTCGGCGGCGGCGCTGGCCGCCATGACGACCCTGCAAGCCAGGTTGCTCGATCTGGTGGCGGGCCTGCCGACGCTCCGCGCGCTCGGACGAGCCACCGGATCCACCGGGCGGATCGCCGAACTGTCTGCCGCCCATCGCCGTTCAGCGATGGCCACCCTGCGCATCGCCTTCTTGTCGGCACTGGTGCTGGAACTGCTGGCGACACTGGGGGTCGCCCTCGTGGCGGTCAGCGTCGGGTTGCGACTCGTGTTCGGCGACATGACCCTGGCGGCCGGATTGACGGCGCTGCTGCTCGCGCCCGAGGTCTTCTGGCCACTGCGGCGGGTCGGCGCGGCGTTCCACGCGGCCCAGGACGGTAAGACCGCGGCAGAAGAGGCATTCCGGCTCTGCACACCGCGAGCGGTCATCGGTGGCGACCGGACGGTTGCCGGTACCGCACCCACCATCGACGTCGACGGGCTGAGCGCGCCGATCACGCCCGGGCAGGTCACGGTGCTCACCGGACCCAACGGCGCGGGCAAGAGTACTGCGCTGCATGCGATCCTCGGTCTGACCACCGCCGTACGCGCACGCGTCGACGGGGTCGACGTCGACGAGTTGGACCTGGCGGCGTGGTGGAAGAAGGTCGCCTGGCTGCCGCACCGCCCGGTGCTGATCCCCGGCACTGTGCGATCCAACCTGGAGTTGCTCGGACCGCTGGCGAACCTGGAAAACGCCTGTCGTGACTCAGGTTTCGACGAGGTGGTGCGCACATTGCCGGAGGGTTTGGACACCGTGGTCGGCCGCGACGGAGCCGGTCTGTCCCTCGGCCAGCGGCAGCGGCTCGGCCTGGCCCGGGTGCTCGGATCCTCGGCGCGGGTGCTGCTGCTCGACGAGCCGACCGCGCATCTGGACGCAGAGTCCGAAGCCGTCGTGCTCGCGGCGATCGTGGCGCGGGCCCGCGCCGGTGCGACGGTCGTGGTGGTCGGGCACCGTGACAGCGTGCTGGCGATCGGCGACCGCGTACTCGACGTGGGGGGTGCTCCGCTTGTTCGCCGATGATCCCCTGCTGCGGTTGGCACGTGACCTGTTGCGGCCACGGCTGGGGCGGCTCGCTCTCGCGACGACGTTCGGCGTGCTGTCGCTGGGCAGCGCGCTCGCGCTGGCCGGCATCTCGGCCTGGCTGATCACCCGTGCCTGGCAGATGCCGCCCGTTCTCGACCTCACCGTGGCAGTGGTGGCGGTACGAGCGCTCGGCATATCGCGCGGGGTACTCGGCTATTGCCAGCGACTGGCGTCCCACGACGTCGCGCTGCGCGCCGCGGCCAATGCCCGCACCGGGTTGTACCGGAGGCTCGCGGCGGCCCCCGCCGACGAAGCGGTCACGCTCTCCAGCGGCGATCTGGTGTCGCGGGTCGGCACGTCGGTCGACGAACTGTCCGATGTGCTCGTGCGAGCCCTGTTGCCGATCGCGGTGGCCGTCGTGCTGAGCGGCGCGGCGGTCGCCGTGATCGCCGTGATTTCACCCGGCGCCGCCGTCGTATTGGCAGTGTGCCTCGCGATCGCCGGCGTACTGGCCCCGGCGTTGACCGCACGGGCCGCGGTGGCCACGGAAACGCTCGCCGCCCAACATCGCTCGAGCCGCGACAGCGCGACGATGCTCGCCCTCGAGTACGCACCCGAGTTGCGCGTCAGCGGCCGGCTCGACGACGTCATCGCGGAATCGGAGGCACACCATCGGGATTGGGGCCATGCCGCGGACCGGGCCGCCGCGCCGGCCGCGATCGCCGCTGCCATGCCGAGCGCGGCAATCGGTGCCGCGGTCCTCGGCGCGGCCATCGCCGGGATAGCCCTGGCACCCGTCGCGGCGCCCACCACGGTCGCGATTCTGATGCTGCTGCCGTTGTCGGCATTCGAAGCGACGACCGCGCTGCCAGACGCCGCGATCCAGCTCAGCCGTTCGCGCATCGCGGCGCGGCGGTTGCTCGACATCACTGCGCCGGACAGACGGTTGCGGTCGCGCCCCGCCGCGCCGGCAGTGCACCTGCCCCCCGGTGGCCGCCTCGCGGTGGTCGGCCCGAGCGGCTCGGGCAAGACCACCCTGCTGTTGGCGCTGGCCGACCGGTTTCGCGAAACCCCGCAGCACGCAGCATTTTTCGCCGAGGACGCGCACCTGTTCGACACCACCGTGCGGGACAACCTGCTGGTGGTGCGCGGTGACATCACCGACGAGGAGATGACCGCGGCGTTGCACCGCGTCGGGCTCGGGCACTGGTTGGCAGGCCTGCCCGACGGTCTTTCGACCGTTCTGGTCGGAGGTGCCGCAGCGGTGTCGGCCGGGCAGCGCCGGCGCCTGCTGCTGGCCCGGGCATTGGTTTCCACCTTCCCGACCGTGTTGCTCGACGAACCGACCGAGCACCTCGACGCGGCCGACGGCCGGCGCATCTTGACCGATCTGCTGACGCCTGGCGCGTTGTTCGCCGCCGAGCGCACCGTCGTCGTCGCCACTCATCAACTGCCTGCCGATCTGGATTGCCCGATCGTGCGCTGTCACGGGCTCGACACCGCCGACAGCGGGTAACCTCGCACACATGACCGGCGAGTCGGACACGCCCAAGCCGCCCCCGACCCCTCCCGTCCCACCGTCGCCGTACGGTGCGTACGGCGGTGGCTATCCCCCTCCGCCACCTCCGCCCTACGGCGCCTATCAGCCGCAGGCCGCCGGCCCCCGCAACGGGCTGGGCATCGCGGCACTGGTGACGGCGATCGTGGGCCTGCTGCTGGTGTGGTCGGTGCTGGGCGGTCTGATCCTCGGCCTCGTCGCGGTCATCCTCGGGTTCGTCGGACGAGGCCGCTGCAAACGCGGCGAAGCCGACAACAGCGGTGTGGCCACCACCGGCATCGTGCTCGGATTCATCGCGATGGTGATCTCGGTGGCATTCGTGGTGGTGTACTTCACCGTCGGCGCGCACTGGTTCAACGAGGTTGGCGGCCGCGACTATGTCAGCTGTCTACAGGAGGCGGGCAACGATCAGGCGGCTCAGCAGCAGTGCGAAGAGACGTTCCAGAAGCGTCTGGAGGACGAATTCGGCGTCACGCCGACGCCGACGCGCTAGCTGTCACGAGATGCCTGCGCCGCGGCACGAACTCCAGCGACAAGAGCACGATCAGCAACGGCACCACCTGGGTCATGGTCAGCAGCACATAACGGCGGCCGCCCAACGCGTGGAACTTCCGTAGATACCGGAACAGGGACTCGAGCGCGATCAGGGCGTCACCGAGATGTATCGCGATGTAGGCCAGGTTCTGGAGCCGTCCCCGCTCCTTCTGGTCGAAGATCTCCGGAAATGCAGCGAATGCCAGCGAAACCCGTTGCGCACCGCGTCCGCGGGCGTCGTCGACCATGTCGACCGTGAGTCGCTCGTCGATACCGTTGGGTGCCCCGCGGCGCCGCCACGGCACGTCGAGCGTGATGTCCGTGCCGTGGCCCGCGGTGGCATAGCGGTGAAAGCCCTGTACGCGCCCCGTCGCATCGCGGGCGATGGCCAACACTATCCCCGGATACCGGCCTTCCAGAGCGCCGTCGAGGATCATCGAGAAACCACGTTCGGTTCGAGCGCCGTGCCCTGATGCAGCGAGCACTTCGATCAGCTCGCCACGCAGCGGCTCGGCAAGTTCTTGCTCGGCAACGATTTCGGTGGTGATGCCGGCGTTGCGGGTCCGCTGGACGGCCTGGCGCAGATTGCGGTATTTCCGGCCGACCAGGTCGAACGTGTCGACATCGATGACGACGTCGTGGCCTATCGGCACGCTTCGCAGCTTCTGCCCCACGGCAGCACGATCCGTCCACAGCTGCAACCGGCGTTCACTGCAGCCCAGCACGACCATGCGCCACCCGCGCTGGTGGCAGAGTTGCGCGAATCCCACCACGAGTTCGGCGAAGCAGCGTTCATCACCGATGGGATCACCGCTGACCACCGCGTAACCCATGCGGGTTCGGTACGCGATGGCCGCCGTTTCCGGTGCGTTGAAGTAGTGGCACTTGCCGACATGCATCGCGAACGGCGCCAACGGGTCACCGCTGGTGGCGTCGACGAGTGCCCAAACCTTCGGTAGATCAGCAGGATTGGGCCGGGCCGTGGTGGGCCACATCAACGCGATCCCGGCGCAGACGATCAACAGGTTGCCGAGTTCGTCGAAGACGAACACGTGCGCGGTCAGCCCTGCCACCACGAACCCCGAGGCAGCCCATGCGTGCGCGGCGGTGACCGGACGCCCGAGGAAGATGCCGCGGGCGATGAAGGCGACCGCGGTGAGGATGGTCAGTGACCACGTCAGCCGGCTGGCCGGATCCCAGTCGGGATGGTGTGGGTCGCGCGCCAGCAGGATGATCAGCCAGCAGAAGCCGAGGAAGACGGTCAGTGCGCTGATCCACCGGGCCGCGGGTGACCCGACGTGAACGATGATCCGCTCACGCGCGGGCAACCGCGACGCGACTCTCATGGCGAGCCTGATGCCTTTGCGCCCGGGAAGTACTTGACGATGCCTTCTTGCACGACCGTGGCCACCAGTTGGCCTGCGGCATCGAAGAAGTGGCCGGTGCCCAGACCCCGTGACTCCGCGGCGACGGGCGAGGTCGTCGAGTACAACACCCACTCGTCGAACCGGAACGGCCGGTGAAACCACACCGAATGGTTCATGGTCACCGCGAAGATCCGATCGAACCCCCAGGACAGTCCGTGGGTCGTGATGATCGAGTCGAGCACGGTCGTGTCCGACGAATACACCAGGGCCGCGGCGTGCAGCACGGGGTCGTCGGGCATGGTGCCGTGGGTCTTGAGCCACACCCGGTTGTAATCGAGCCGTCCGCCCTTGTCCCGCATCACCCAGGCCGGATCGTTGGTATAGCGCCACTCGATCGGCCGGAGCGCTTCGACGAACAACGGCACGGTCTTTTCGTACCCGCGCAGCAGTTCATCAATCGCGGGCAGAGTCTCCGGGCGCGGCACCTCGGGTGCCGCGACGCTGTGCTCCAGACCGCGACCACCGTTCATGTACGAGATCATCACGGTGGTCAGCAGCTGACCGTCCTGCATGACGTCGACCCGGCGATTGGCGAACCGCTTCTCGTCGCGCAGGCGGACGACGTGGAACTCCAGATCCTTCTCGGGGTTTCCACCTGCGATGAAGTGGGCGTTCAACGCGCTCGGCGCCTGATTGTGCTCCAGCGTCCGGCCACCGGCCACGAAGGCCTGCGCCACCATCTGCCCGCCGAACGTGCGCACCGGGTTCTTGCTCGGATGTGACCCGATGAACAGGTCATCGTCGATCCGGTTGAGATCGAGAACCGCCAGCAGCTCCTCGAAATCCGAGTGTGACACTGGGCCCCTTTCCCGAGCGTGCGTCAGACGTCGTCCTCCCCGATACGGTGGACATGGATCAGATTGGTGGAGCCTACTGTGCCGGGCGGAGCGCCTGCCACGATGACGACCAGCTCGCCACGCTTGTAGCGGCCCAGCTCCAGCAACGACTTGTCGACCTGCCGGATCATGTCGTCGGTGCTCGACATCTGCGGCACGATGAACGTTTCGGTACCCCAGGTCAGTGCCAGCTGGCTGCGCACCTCCGGCAGCGCGGTGAACGCCAGCACGGGAAGCGGTGTGTGCAGCCGCGCCAGGCGTCGCACGGTGTCACCGGACTGCGTGAACGCGACCAGCGCCTTGGCGTCGAGCCGTTCACCGATGTCGCGGGCCGCATACGAGATCACGCCGCGCTTGGTGCGGGGAACGTGGGTCAGCGGCGGCACGACGACCGAGTTCTCCTCGACCGCGCAGACGATGCGCGCCATGGTCCGGACCGCCTCCAGCGGATACTTGCCCACCGAGGTCTCGCCCGAGAGCATCACCGCGTCGGCGCCGTCGAGCACGGCGTTGGCCACGTCGGAGGCCTCTGCGCGGGTCGGCCGGGAGTTCTCGATCATCGACTCCAGCATCTGGGTCGCCACGATGACGGGTTTGGCGTTCTCCCTTGCCATCTGGATGGCGCGCTTCTGCACCAGCGGCACTTCTTCGAGCGGCAGCTCGACGCCCAGGTCACCGCGCGCGACCATGATCGCGTCGAAGGCCAGCACGATGGCCTCGAGGTTCTCGACGGCCTCGGGCTTCTCCAGCTTGGCGATCACCGGCACCCGGCGGCCGACGCGGTCCATTACCTCGTGAACCAGTTCGATGTCGGCGGGTGACCGCACGAACGACAGCGCGATCAGGTCGACCCCGAGGCGCAGCGCGAACTCCAGGTCTTCGACGTCCTTCTCCGACAGCGCGGGGGCCGTGACGTTCATGCCGGGCAGCGACATGCCCTTGTTATTGCTGACCGGGCCGCCCTCGGTGACCTTGCAGACCACGTCGTTGCCGTCGATCTCCTCGACCACCAGGCCGACGTTGCCGTCGTCGACGAGCACCCGGTCGCCGGGCTTGGCGTCTTCGGCCAGCCGCTTGTACGTGGTCGAGACCCGGTCGTGGGTGCCCGCGCAGTCGTCGACCGTGATCCGCACCGTTTCGTCGGTGGCCCAGAACGTCGGCCCGTCGGCGAACCGGCCCAGCCGGATCTTGGGACCCTGGAGGTCCGCGAGGATGCCGACGGCATGCCCCGTGACGTCGGAGGCCGCGCGTACCCGCCGGTAGGACGCCTCGTGGTCGCTGTAGTCACCGTGGCTGAAGTTCAGCCGCGCGACATCCATTCCTGCCTCTACCAGTGCCCGCACTGTCTCCTCGGTACCTGTGGCAGGACCGAGCGTACAAACGATCTTTCCGCGTCTGTTCACGGCTTCAGAGCATAGTCGTTGATCGATTCAGACGGCGGCGAGAGGGAGGGCGCCCGGCCGGACCGGCGCGGGCAGATCCGACTCACCCATCAGATAGGCGTCGACCGCGTGCGCGGCACTGCGTCCCTCGGCGATGGCCCACACCACGAGCGATGCCCCGCGGTGCGCGTCGCCACACACGAACACGCCAGGCGCGTCCGTCTGCCAATCCGACCCGCACGACAACGCACCGCGCCGGTTGAGCTGCAGGCCCAGCTCGTCGAGCAGCGCCATGTGTTCGACCCCCTCGAACCCGATCGCCAACAGCGCCATGTCGCAAGGAATCTGCAGCGACTCCCCCACGGGCGTGATCTGGCGGCGCCCGTCGGCGTCCCGCGTCACCCGCACCTCTGCGATCTCCATTGCCCGCACGTGACCCTTGTCGTCGCCCACGAAACGCTGCACCGCGACCTCGTACCGACGCGCGCCACCCTCGGCATGGGCCGGTGAGGTCCGCAGCACCAACGGCCACGTGGGCCACGGGCTGAGGCTCTCGTCACGGGACTCGGGCGGCTCGGGGTTGTAATCGAGTTGCGTCACCGACGCCGCGCCCTGGCGGTGGGCGGTGCCGAGACAGTCGGCGCCCGTGTCACCACCACCGATGATGACCACGTGCTTGCCTGCCGCCGAAACCGGTGAGGCACCGTCACCTTCGCACTCGCGGTTGGCCGGGACCAGGTGATCCATCGCGAGGTGCACACCGGCGAGATCCCGACCCGGCACGTCGTTGTCGCGGGCGCGCAGGGCTCCGACCGCAAGCACGACCGCTTCATGCCGGTTGCGCAGCTGCTCGACGGTCAGATCGACACCGACCTCACATTCGGTGACAAACCGGGTGCCCTCGGCGCGCATCTGCGCCAACCGCTGGTTCAGCGTCGACTTCTCCAGCTTGTACTCGGGAATGCCGTAGCGCAGCAACCCACCGAGCCGGTCGTCACGCTCGTACACCGTGACGTCGTGGCCGGCGCGGGTGAGCTGTTGCGCCGCAGCCAGTCCGGCAGGCCCGGACCCCACCACAGCAACACTCTTGCCGGTGCGGATCGCGCCGGGCTGAGGTTCGACGGTGCCGCTCAACCAGGCCTGGTCGGCGATGGTCTGCTCGATCCGCTTGATGGTGACGCTGCCGCCGGTTTGGTCCTCGGCGATCGAGAGCACGCACGCCGCCTCGCAGGGCGCCGGGCACAGCCTTCCGGTGAATTCCGGGAAGTTGTTGGTGGCGTGCAGCCGGTCGCTCGCCGCGTCCCAGCGCCCGCGTCGCACCAGATCGTTCCATTCGGGGATCAGATTGCCCAGTGGGCAGCCCGCACTTCCGGAGTGACAGAACGGGATACCGCAATCCATACAGCGCCGGGCCTGCTGCGACACCTCCCCGCGCCGCTCGTTCGGATCCTGGCGCTCGTACACCTCGCGCCAGTCCCCCACCCGCTCGTCGACGGGCCGTTTGGCCGCATCGATCTTGGGCACTCGCAAAAATCCGGTCGGATCAGCCACGGCTGGCCTCCATGATCGCACTGTCGACATCGCGGCCCTCGGCCTTGGCCATCCGGGTGGCCTGTAGGACGCGCTCGTAGTCGGTGGGCATGACTTTGGTGAACTGGGCACTGCGCCTTGGCCAGTCGGACAGGATCGAGGTGGCCAGGGTGCTGCCCGTGTGTTGGGCGTGCCGGTGCACCACATCGTGCAACCAGGACAGGTCTTCGGGATCCAGCCTTTGCAGCTGGACCATTTCGGTGTTGACCTTCGCCGGATCGAGCCCCAGGACGAAGGCGATGCCGCCGGACATGCCTGCCGCGAAGTTGCGACCGGTCCGGCCGAGCACCACGACACGTCCGCCGGTCATGTACTCGCAGGCGTGGTCGCCGACACCTTCGACCACGGCCAGGGCCCCGGAGTTACGGGCGCAGAACCGCTCTCCGACCCGGCCTCGCAGGAACACCTCGCCAGACGTGGCACCGTACAGCAGCGTGTTGCCCGCGATGACGTTGTCTTCGGGCAGGAAAAGCACGTCGTCGGGTGGTCGCACCACCACGCGCCCACCCGAGAGTCCCTTGCCGACATAGTCGTTGGCGTCACCGATGAGGTCGAGGGTGATGCCAGGCGGCAGGAAAGCGCCGATCGACTGTCCTGCCGACCCCGTCAAGGTGACATGGATCGTGTTGTCCGGCAGGCCCGCCGCGCCGTAGCGGCGCGTCACCTCCGATCCGAGCAAGGTGCCGACGGTGCGGTTGACGTTGCGGATCGGCAGTTCCAGACGCACGGGGTGGGCATCTTCGAGCGCGCCCTCGGCAAGCTGAATCAGCGTGCGGTCCAACGCCTGATCGAGGCCGTGATCCTGGCCGCGCAGCCGGCGCCGCTGGGTGAGCTTGGCACCGTGCGCATCGGTGGGCAGCGCGAAGATCGGGCTGAGGTCCAGGCCGCGGCTCTTCCAGTGCGCCACCCCCTCGGCGGTGTCGAGCACCTCGGCGTGCCCGACGGCCTCGTCGATGCTGCGGAAACCCAGCTCCGCCAGGTAGCGACGGATGTCCTCGGCGATGAAGGTGAAGAAGTTCTCCACGAATTCCGGTTTGCCGTTGAAGCGGGCCCGCAGTTCCGGGTTCTGGGTCGCGACGCCCACCGGGCACGTGTCCAGATGGCAGACCCGCATCATGATGCAGCCCGAGACCACCAGCGGCGCGGTGGCGAAGCCGAATTCCTCGGCGCCCAGCAGCGCCGCGACCATGACGTCACGCGCGGTGCGCAGGCCGCCGTCGCACTGGACCGTGATCCGGTCACGTAACCCGTTGAGCACCAATGTCTGCTGGGTGTCGGCCAAACCGATCTCCCACGGTGCACCGGCGTGCTTGAGCGAGGTCAGTGGCGCTGCGCCGGTGCCACCGTCGTACCCCGAGATCAGCACCACGTCGGCGTGGGCCTTGGACACGCCTGCCGCCACCGTGCCCACACCGACGCTGCTCACCAGTTTGACGTGGATGCGCGCATCGGCGTTGGCGTTCTTGAGGTCGTGGATCAGCTGGGCCAGATCCTCGATGGAGTAGATGTCGTGGTGCGGGGGCGGCGAGATCAGCCCGACGCCCGGTGTGGAATGCCGGGTCTTGGCGATGTTCGGATACACCTTGTAGCCCGGAAGCTGGCCGCCTTCACCAGGTTTGGCGCCCTGCGCCATCTTGATCTGAATGTCGGTGGCGTTGACCAGATAGTCGCTGGTGACGCCGAACCGGCCCGAGGCGACCTGCTTGACGGCGCTGCGGCGCTGCGGGTCGTACAGGCGATCGACGTCCTCGCCGCCCTCACCGCTGTTGGACCGGCCGCCCAGGTTGTTCATGGCGATGGCCATGGTCTCGTGTGCCTCGGCGGAGATCGACCCGTAACTCATGGCGCCGGTGTTGAATCGCGCGACGATGGCGTCGACGGGTTCGACCTCGTCGAGCGGCACCGGCGGGCGCACACCACGTTTGAAGTCGAACAGGCCGCGCAGCGCCCCACCTTCGGCGGCCAGCCGGTTGACTTCCTCGGAGTATTTCTCGAAGATGTCGCGGCGGCCGGTGCGGGTCGAATGCTGCAGCAGGAAGACGACTTCCGGCGTGAACAAATGCAGCTCGCCCTCGCGCCGGAACGCGTACTCACCGCCGACCTCCAGGCGCCGGTGCACCCGCTCGGTCGGGTTCTCCGGGTAGGCGCGACGGTGCCGCAGCTTGACCTCTTCGGCCAGCACGTCCAGACCGACACCACCGAGTTGGCTTGTGGTGCCGGTGAAGTACTGATCGACGACGTCGCGGTCCAACCCGATCGCCTCGAAGACCTGCGCACCGGTGTAGGACGCGACCGTGGAGATGCCCATCTTGCTCATCACCTTGACCACGCCCTTACCGAGCGCCTTTACGTAATTGCGCACCGCCGCCGCTGGTTCGATGCCCGTGAGCTCGCCTTCGCGGATCAGATCCTCGATCGATTCGAACGCCAGATAAGGGTTGACCGCCGCGGCGCCGAACCCGATCAGCATCGCGATGTGGTGTACCTCGCGGGCATCGCCACTCTCCACGACGAGGGCCACCTTGGTGCGTTCCTTGGTGCGGACCAGATGGTGATGAACCGCCGAGATCGCCAGCAACGAGGGGATCGGGGCTCGCGTATGGTCAGAGTCCCGGTCGGAGATCACCAGGGTGCGGGCGCCTTTGGCGATAGCGTCGGAGGCCCGGCCACACAGCTCGTCGAGCGCCTCGGCCAGCCCCTCGCCGCCGCGTTCGACGTCGTAGAGCGCGCGCAGGACCGTGGTGCGCAACCCGGGGTGTTCGCCGTCGTCGTTGATGTGGACGATCTTGCCCAGCTCGTCGTTGTCGAGAACCGGCCGGCGCAGCACGATCTGACGACACGACGCCGCGCTGGGCTCGAGCAGGTTCTCCTCCGGGCCCATCACGCGGGCCATCGAGGTGACGACCTCCTCACGGATCGCGTCCAGGGGCGGGTTGGTGACCTGCGCGAACAATTCGACGAAATAGTCGTAGAGCAACCGGGAGCGCGACGACAGCACGGCGGTCGGGGTGTCGGTACCCATCGACCCGAGCGGCTCGCCGCCCGAAGCCGCCATGGGCGACAACAGGATCCGCAATTCCTCTTCGGTGTATCCGAAGGCGATCTGCCGGCGCACCACCGACTCGTGGTTCGGCTGCACCCGGGTCCGCTCGGGCAGCGTCGCGAGATCGAGCAGGCCGGCGTGCAGCCACTCGCCGTAGGGTTCGGCGGCCGACAGCTGCTCTTTGACCTCGTCATCGGTGACGATGCGACCGGCCGCTGTGTCGACCAGGAACATCTTGCCGGGCTGCAGGCGGCCCTTGGCAACGATCTCTCCGGACGGCACGTCGAGCACGCCACTCTCGCTGGCGAGGATGACCCGATCGTCGACCGTGCGCCACCAGCGGCCCGGTCGTAAACCGTTGCGGTCCAGCACCGCTCCCACGACCGTGCCGTCGGTGAAGGTGACGCAGGCCGGACCGTCCCACGGTTCCATGAGCGACGCGTGGAACTGCCAGAACGCGCGCTCCTCGGACCCCATCGTGGTGTTGTTCTCCCACGCCTCGGGAATCATCATCAACACGGCGTGCGGCAGGCTGCGCCCGCCGAGATGGACGAGCTCGAGAACCTCGTCGAACGAGGCCGAGTCCGATGCGTCCGGTGTACAGATCGGCGAGAGCCGGCTGAGGTCACCCGGAATGCGGGCGCTGGCCAACATCGCTTCACGGGCGTGCATGCGGTTGCGGTTACCACGCACGGTGTTGATCTCACCGTTGTGCGCCACGAAGCGGAACGGGTGTGCCAGCGGCCACGACGGAAAGGTGTTGGTGGAGAAGCGGCTGTGCACGATCGCGATGGCGCTCAGGCAACGTTCGTCGCGCAGGTCCGGAAAGAACTGCGGCAGCTGCATCGTGGTCAGCATGCCCTTGTACACGATGGTCCGGCTGGACAGCGACGGGAAGTACACATCGGACTGTTCGGCCCGCTTGCGCAGCGGGTAGACGAGGCGATCCAGGTCGAGCCCGCCGGGCCGCACTCCGCCCGACTCGGGTGCGGCGACGAACAGCTGCGCCATGTACGGCATACAGCCGAGCGCGGTCATGCCGATGCCCGCGCCGTCCGGGTCGACCGGAAGCGCGCGCCAGCCCAGCACTTCGAGGCCCTCCTCGACCGCGATCACTTCGATCCGTTCACGCGATGCGGCCCGGGCGACCGGGTCTTGCGGCAGGAAACAGATGCCCGCCGCGAACGTGTTGGTGCCGTCGGCTTTCGGTGCCGGTAGCGCGAAATCGACCACTTCACGCAACAGTTCGACCGGAAGCTGCAACAGGATGCCGGCTCCGTCGCCGCTGTTGGGTTCGGCGCCTGCCGCGCCGCGGTGCTCGAGATGCTCGAGTGCGACGAGGCCATCGGTCACGATGCCGTGTGAGCGGCGGCCTTGGATATCGGTGATCATTGCGACGCCGCAAGAATCGGCCTCGTTGTCCGGGTCATAGAGACCCTGCGCGTCTGGCAACGCCGAGAACAGCATTGAATCGCACCTCCGCAGTCCGGAACGTCCTGGTCCCGGGACTGCACCGGCCCGAACGTCCAGTGTATCAGCGCAGGTCGGCGGCTAACGAGCGAAGAACGTCGGGACCAGCGGGAACCCGGGTAGGTTGCGGACCACCGTCCACGCGACGACGGCGACGACGAGGGTGATGATGACGGGAACCGGGAAGACGCGGCGGCCCTGGCGCCACCGCACCACGATCCACAGCGCCAGCAGCGGCGACCCGACGAGCGCGAAGACGTTGTCGACGACTGCGGCGCCCAGGTCGGCGTGCAGCAGGTCGTGCGTCATCCGCAGTCCCCCGCAGGCCGGGCAGTTCCAGCCGGTGAGCGCCTTGAACGGGCACGGCGGAAACAAGAAGCCCGGCCGATGAGGATCTGCCAACCCGATATAGGTCAGCCCACCCGCCATCAGCGCGCCGGTGGCAAGTGCGCCGTAGCGGGCGGGTCGATTCTGCAGAATCGGATCAGGTGCCATCGCGCAGCGGGCGGCCGTACGGATCACGGACCTTGTCGGTCAGGATCAGGATGGCGTCGATGACACCCCAGATGAGCGCACCGATACCGCACGTGACGAAGCCGACGAGCAGCTGCGCGATGCCGAGACCGGTCTCCCCGAGGTAGATGCGCCCGATGCCGACGAAGCCGAACAACCCGAGCAACTGCAGAAGGCCCGCAACCGTTTTGGACTTGTCCGAGTACGGCTCACCGGTCAGCGGATGCCGGCCGTACGGCGCGCTCGGGTCGACGTACATCGGCTGGTAGTAGCCACCGCCGGGCGGCGGGTATCCGCCTGGCGGCGGCATGGGAGGCGGAGGGGTGCCGCCGGCACCGAAGGGTGGTTGGTCGGTCATGGATTCAGGATGCCAGAACTGGGAAGGGCCGTGTTCGGACGTAGCGAGGGTGGCGGCGCGCTACCCCGTTTGTCACAGCGGCAACTCTTGTCGCAGGCCTTCGACCAGCTGGCGATTCGGGGCTATTCGAGTTGCCCACCAGTGCGCGGTGTTCTCGCGAACTGGTGAGACATGGACTGACCGTGCTCAGCGATTGCGACGACGCAGAAGCCGACGAATACGACCGCGCGCCGGGGTGGTGTCCGGCGCCGCTGTGACAGACGGTTGCGCTGCAGTGCCAGCTGGTAGATCTGCGCCTTCGGACTCGTCGGCATCGGTCTCGCCGCTTTCGGTCGACACCGCGGCGGCCGCTTCACCATCTTCCGATTCGGCGACAGCTTCGCCGGCGGGCTCGTCCACGTCGGTATCGGTCGACGCCTCTGCCTCGTCGGGTACGGACTCTGCCTGCTCGGCGGGCGCATCCTCGGAGTCCTTGCTCGGTGCCTCGCCATCGTCGGTCTCGTCCCCAGCTGGTTCGGCCGATTCTGTTTCGGCAGCGGCCTCGGCGCCGGACCCGTCCTTCTCGGCTTCGGGTGCTTCCTCGACGTCACCGTCAGTGACCTCGCCAGATGCCGCGTCGCCCTCGACGTCGGCAGGCTCGGTCTCAGCCGCCTCGTCTGCGGCGGTTTCGGCGTCAGCCGACTCAGACTCCGCCGCAACTGCAGCCTCGTTTTCGACGCCAGTGGTTTCGGCGTCCGCTTCACGATCTGCCGCCTCTGCAACGGACTCTTCGGCCTGCGACTCGGCTTCGTCAGTGTCGGCGTCAGTCTCGACTTCGACTTCGGGTGTTTCCTCGATGTCGCCGTCAGTGACCGCGTCCTCGGCGTCAGCCGACTCAGCCTCCGCCTCGACTGCAGCCTCGACTTCTTCGGCGTCAGTGGCGTCGGTGACCGCTTCACGATCTGCCGACTCCGCAACGGCATCTTCGGCGGCCTCAACCTCGGATTCGTCTTCGTTGGACTCGGCTTCGCCGCTGACCGGAGTCTCGGCTTGGGCCTCGGGTATTTCCTCGACGTCACCGTCAGTGACCTCGGCCGATGCCGCGTCGCCCTCGGCGGGCTCGGTCCCAGGCGCTGCTTCTGCGGCAGCGTCGCCGTCTTCGGACTCAGACTCGGCCACGGCCTCGACCACGGCTTCGTCCTCGGCGTCAGCCGACTCAACCTCCGCCCCGACTGCAGCTTCGTCGTCTTCGACGTCAGTGGTTTCGGCGGCCGCTTCATGATCTGCCGCCTCTGCGACGGCCTGTTCGGCGGCCTCAACCTCGGGCTCTTCGGCCTCCGGCTCGGCTTCGTCAGTGGCCTCAGCCTCGGCCTCGGCGCCGGCGGGCTCGGATTCGGCCGCTGCTTCTGCGGCAGCGTCGCCGTCTTCCGACTCAGACTCGGCCACAGCCTCGACCACGGCTTCGTCCTCGTCGTCAGCCGACTCAACGTCCGCCTCGGCTTCGGCTTCAGCGGCGTCGGTCGATGCTTCGTCGCCCTCGGCCTCTTCAGAAGGCTCGGCCTCGGCGGCTTCCTCGTCGGCAACAGCCTCTTCGGGCTCGCCGACGATCGCCTTCATCTCGACTGCTGCGGCCGCCTCTGCGCCTTCGTCGGCGGAAACCTCGTCCGGATGCATGTGATCGGCGTCGTCGATGTCGTCCTGGCCCGCCACGGTCGCGGCCGCGACCACACCGGTGCCCGCCGCCGCAGTGACGAGTTCCTTGCCCAACTCATCGACAGCGGACTCCCCGGAGTCGTCGTCAGCGTGATTGCCGGCCAGCGACGCGGGCGCTTCACGGCCCTTCGGGGCCAACATCATGTACACGACGGCACCGATGAGCACGAAGGCCGACGTGAACGTGTTGATCCGGATACCCGCGACATGGGTGGCCAGGTCGCTGCGCATGAGCTCGATCCAGAAGCGGCCCAGGCAATATCCGGCGACATAGAGCGCGAACAGCCGGCCGTGGCCCAGCTTGAACCTGCGGTCGGCCCACAGCAGTAGGGCGAAAACCAGCAGGTTCCACAGCAATTCGTAGAGGAAGGTGGGGTGCACGACCCACAGCACCTCACCGGTGGACACTCCGTTGAGGTCGTCACGAACACCGTTGACGTTGAGACGCTGGTAGATCTCCAGCCCCCATGGCAGCGTCGTCTCGCGGCCGTACAGTTCCTGGTTGAAGTAGTTGCCGATGCGGCCGATCGCCTGCGCCAGAATGATTCCCGGCGCGATCGCGTCCCCGAAAGCGGGCAGCGGGATGCCATGGCGGCGGCAGCCGATCCAGGCGCCGACACCGCCCAGCGCGACGGCACCCCAGATGCCGAGGCCGCCTTCCCACACCTGGAACGCGGCGCCCAGCCCCTTGCCTTCGGGACCGAAGTAGGTGCGCCAATCTGTCATCACGTGATACAGGCGGCCACCGATCAGACCGAACGGTACGGCCCACAGCGCGATGTCGTAGATGACGCCGCGTTCACCGCCGCGCGCCTCCCAACGACGGTCACCGATGATCAGCGCGGCGACGATGCCGAGGATGATGCACAGCGCGTACGCGCGGATGGGTACCGGGCCGAGATGCCATACGCCCTGTGACGGGCTGGGCAGGTAGGCGAGGACGGTTGTGGTCAAGCCGAAATCCTTTGCCGAACTCCGCTGGCCAATTCCTCGGTGAGTGACCGCACCGAGTCGAGCCCGTTCTGCAGCGCCGCGACCAGTGCCGAACCGACGATGACCCCGTTGGCGTAGGCGCCGATCTCCGCGGCCTGCGGGCCGGACCGCACGCCCAGTCCCACACCGACCGGAATGTCCGAGATCTCCCTGACCCTGCGCACCAGCTCCGGCGCCGCCGAGGACACCGCGTCACGGGCACCCGTGACGCCCATCGTCGATGCGGCGTAGACGAAGCCACGAGAAGCGTTCACCGTTGCCGCCAGCCGCTCCGGGGTCGACGACGGTGCCACCAGGAAGATGCGGTCCAGGTTGTGCTCCTCCGAGGCTGCCATCCAGTCGTCGGCCTCTTCCGGGATGAGGTCAGGAGTGATCAGGCCGTAGCCGCCTGCGGCCGCGAGATCACGTGCGAAGCTGTCGACGCCCTTGCGCAGCACCGGATTCCAGTACGTCATCACGACCGCGCGACCACCGGCATTGCTGATGGCCTCCACCGCGGCGAGGGTGTCACGCACGCGCACCCCGCCCGCCAGCGCGGTCTCGGTCGCCGCAGCGATGGTGGGACCGTCCATGCCGGGATCGGAGTAGGGCACGCCGACTTCGACCAGGTCGCAACCGGATTCGACCAGTGCGGTCATCGCCGCGATGGACGTCGGTACGTCGGGGAATCCGGTCGGCAGATAACCGATGAGCGCTGCGCGACCCTCGGCGTGGCACGCGTCGAACAGTTCGGCTAGCCGACTCATCGGGCACTCCCCTCGTCGAGCAGGCCGAACCACTTGGCCGCCGTTTCGACGTCCTTGTCACCGCGGCCGGAGATGTTCACCAGGATGATCGATCCGCTGCCCAACTCGCGGCCGAGCTTGAGCGCGCCCGCCACCGCGTGCGCGGATTCGATCGCTGGGATGATGCCCTCGGTGCGGCACAGCAGCGAGAACGCGTCCATCGCCTCGGTATCGGTGATGGGCTGGTACTCGGCACGGCCGATGTCCTTGAGGTACGCATGCTCGGGACCGACCCCTGGATAGTCGAGCCCCGCCGAGATGGAGTGCGATTCGATGGTCTGCCCGTCCTCGTCCTGCAGCAGGTACGAGAAGGAGCCCTGGAATGCGCCGGGCGAACCGCCGGTGAAAGTCGCTGCGTGCCTTCCGGTTTCCACGCCGTCGCCAGCCGCTTCGTAGCCCACCAGACGAACGCCGGGGTCGTCGATGAACGCGTGGAAGATGCCGATGGCATTGGAGCCGCCGCCGACGCACGCGGTGACCGCGTCGGGCAGTCGACCGGCCTGCGCCTGGATCTGCACGCGCGCCTCGAGCCCGATCACGCGCTGGAAGTCGCGCACCATCACCGGGAACGGATGCGGACCGGCCGCGGTGCCGAAGCAGTAGTACGTCGCGTCGGCGTTGGTGACCCAGTCCCGGAACGCTTCGTTGATCGCGTCCTTGAGAGTCTTCGAGCCGGCCTCCACCGACACCACCGTCGCACCGAGGAGGCGCATGCGGGCGACGTTGAGGGCCTGGCGTTCGGTATCGACCGCGCCCATGTAGATCACGCACTCGAGCCCGAGCAGCGCACAGGCCGTTGCGGTGGCCACGCCGTGCTGCCCGGCGCCGGTCTCGGCGATGACCCGGGTCTTGCCCATCTGCCGGGCCAGCAGCGCCTGCCCGAGCACATTGTTGATCTTATGAGAACCGGTGTGGTTCAGGTCTTCCCGCTTCAGGAAGAGCCGCGCGCCGCCCGCGTGCTCCGAAAGGCGGCTGGCCTCGTAGAGCGGGGACGGCCTGCCGCTGTAATGCCTCTGCAGGCGGTCGAGCTCGTCGAGGAAGCTCTGATCGCCGCGGGCCTTCTCGTAGGCGGCGGTGACCTCTTCGATCACCGCCATCAACGCCTCGGGAACCAGACGGCCCCCATAGGAACCGAAATGTCCACGCACATCAGGGTCGTGGACAGTAGGTTCGGCGACAGCCGCGCTGGAACGCGGCAACTCTGGGCCGGCGAGATCCGCCATCAGTGTGCCTCTTCGTGCCGGCGGCTCATTGCCGAATCAACGAGCCGGTTTCGGGCAGGACGGGTGGGTTCCCGCAGTGACCAGATCGGCCACCGCGGTGCGCGGGTCTCCGCTGGTGACCAGGCCTTCGCCGACGAGTACGGCGTCAGCGCCGGCACCGGCATAGGCCAACAGGTCGGCGGTGCCCCGGACACCGGATTCTGCGACGCGGATGACCTTGCTGGGAAGACCCGGCGCGATGCGCGCGAAGCAGTCACGGTCAACCTCAAGGGTCTTCAGATCGCGGGCGTTCACCCCGATGACGGTGGCGCCGGCCGTCAGGGCGCGGTCCGCCTCCTCCTCGGTGTGCACTTCGACCAGTGCCGTCATCCCCAGCGATTCGGTGCGCTCCAGGAGTGACTCCAGCACCGACTGCTCCAACGCCGCCACGATCAGCAGCAGCATGTCGGCACCGTGCGCACGGGCCTCGTGGATCTGGTACGGCTTGACGATAAAGTCCTTGCGCAACACCGGAATTGACACCGCTGCCCGTACCGCGTCGAGATCCGCCAACGAGCCGTTGAAACGGCGCTCTTCGGTCAGCACGCTGACCACGCGGGCGCCGCCGTCCTGGTAGGCGCGGGCGAGCTCAGCCGGATCGGCAATGTTGGCCAGCGCGCCGCGCGACGGGCTGGCCCGCTTCACCTCTGCGATCACACCGATACCGGGTTCCCGCAGCGCCGCCATCACGTTGAGCGGTGCCGGAGCATCCTTGGCCCGCGCTTTGATGTCGGCAAGGCTGATCACGGCCTCGCGGGCGGCAACGTCGGCGCGCACGCCTTCGATGATGGAGTCGAGCACTGTGGCCGAACTCATCGCCCGTCGATTCCTTTCCGGTGTGCCCGGGACGATCCCGGTTGACCTCCCTGGAAGGGTAGTCGCCACCACACCTCGTCCTGTCACCGACCCTTGTTGTCCGGATCGGTCCCCTCACCTGTGGGATCGTGCCCCTCATCCAACGCGTCCCAGATCATGCGTTCGGACAGCGGTTCACCGGATTCGTCAGCCTGGGCCGCGGCGCGACGAGCCGCGGGCGCGGCGTAGCGCGTCGCGGCGGTACGCCCCTTGGCCGCGGAGCGCATGAACAGAACCGCACCGACCAACGCGCACACCGCTGCCACCAGCGTCAAGACCGCGCCGCCGTAGAAGCGCTCGGTCCCGGTGAGCTGCGCTACCGGCACTTCTCCCAGGTGAGCGGCCCGTACGGCGACATCCTTGACCACCCACAGGCTGACCGCCAGGTAACCCATGCCTGCACTTGCCGCCGCGACCAGCAGCGCCAGCAGTCGCATCGGCCACCCCCGCACCGCCAGCGCAGCCACCGCGGCCGCCAGCAACAGCAATGCCAGCGGAATCAGCGCCGTCGACCAGGTCGCGCCGGTCAAGGTGGTCGTCTTGGGCTGGCCGAGCCCGTCGAACGAGCCGACCTGCACCCAGGTCATGCGCGACGCGCCCCACAACGCCCCGGCGGCGACGACGAGCAGAACCTGCGCGATCCGCATCAACCTCATGGCTCGGCCAGGGTTGCCGCGGCCGCGATCGCGTTGAGCACGGCTTTGGCCTTGTTCGCTGATTCGTTGTACTCGTACGGCCCGTTGGAATCGGCCACGACTCCCCCGCCCGACTGCACGTAGGCGATGCCGTCACGCATCAACGTGGTTCGGATCGCGATCGCGAAATCGGCGTCGCCGGCGAAATCCAGGTACCCCAGCACGCCGCCGTAGAGACCCCGGCGGGTCTTCTCGACTTCCTCGATCAGCTCCATCGCCCGCACCTTGGGCGCGCCTGACAGCGTTCCCGCCGGGAAGCACGCGGTCACCGCATCCAGCGCTGTCTTGCCCTCCGCGAGCTCACCGGTCACCGTGGACACCAGGTGCATCACGTGGCTGTAGCGCTCGATGTGGCTGTAGTCCTCGACCCGCACGGTGCCGGGCCGGCAGACCCGGCCGAGGTCGTTGCGGCCCAGGTCGACCAGCATGAGGTGCTCGGCGCGCTCCTTGTCGTCGGCCAGCAGCTCCTTTTCGAGCAGCACGTCCTCTTCCTCGGTCTGCCCACGCCAGCGGGTGCCCGCGATCGGATGCGTCGTGGCCCGCCCGTCCTTGACGGTCACCAACGCCTCGGGACTCGACCCGACCACCGAGAAGTCCAGTCCGCCTTCGGCATTGGGCACGTTGAGCAGATACATGTAGGGACTCGGATTGGTCACCCGCAGGATCCGGTAGACGTCGAGCGGGTCGGCCTCGGTGTCCATCTCGAACCGCTGCGACGGCACCACCTGGAAGGCTTCGCCCGCCTCGATGTCGCCGACGAGCTTCTCCACGATCGCGCCGTACTCCTCGAGCGTGAGCTGGGCCCGGGCCGCGGGCGCGGGCCGGCTGAAGGTGGCCACCGTCGAGGTCAACGGCTGCCCCAGCGCCTTGGTCATCACGTCGAGCCGGGCCACGGCGTCGTCATACGCCCAGTCCACACGTTCGTCGGTGCCGTTCCAGTTCACCGCGTTGGCAATCAACGTGATGGTGCCCTCGTGGTGGTCGACGGCCGCGATGTCGGTGGCCAACAGCAGCAGCATGTCCGGCAGCCCCAGATCGTCGACCGCCAACTCGGGCAGCCGCTCCAGCCGCCGCACCATGTCGTAGGCGAAAAACCCGACCAAGCCCCCCGACAGCGGCGGCAGACCGGGCAACGCAGCGGTGGCCAACACGTCGAGCGTCGTCCGCAACGCCTGCAACGGGTCGCCACCGGTCGGCGCGCCCTGCGGGGTGGTGCCCAGCCACACCGCCTCGTTGTCACGCACCGTCAGGGCCGAGGGCGCACCGGCACCGATGAAGGACCATCGCGACCAGGACCGGCCGTTCTCCGCGGACTCGAGCAGGAACGTGCCGGGCCGGTTGGCGGCCAGCTTGCGGTAGGCCGACAGCGGCGTCTCGGAGTCGGCGAGCACCTTGCGCGTCACCGGTACCACCCGGTGCTCGGCGGCCAGGGCCCGGAAATCATCGCGCGAAGTCGTCCGGGCGAGGTTGTCGACGGGGTTTTGCACGGGTCAATCCTCCCAGACCTGGTGACTGCTGCTGGCGTAGCGTAGGCAGCCATGAAACGTGGCGATACCGTTGCCGAGTTCGAACTGCCGGATCAGACCGGCACGGTGCGGAGCCTGACCAGTTTGCTCGCCGACGGCCCGGTGGTGCTGTTCTTCTACCCGGCGGCGATGACGCCGGGTTGTACGAAGGAAGCCTGCCACTTCCGGGATCTCGCCGCAGAGTTCGCTGATGTCGGCGCGTCCCGGGTCGGCATCAGCACCGACCCGGTCGCCAAGCAGGCCAAGTTCGCCGACATCCAGCGGTTCGACTATCCGCTGCTGTCCGATGCCGACGGCAAGGTGGCCAGCCATTTCGGCGTCAAACGTGGCCTGCTCGGCAAGCTCATGCCCGTCAAGCGGACCACGTTCGTCATCGACACCGACCGCACCGTGCTGGAGGTGATCTCCAGCGAGATCAGCATGGACACCCACGCCGACAAGGCGCTGGAGGTGCTCAGGGCTCGTTGACGGCCCGCATCACCGCTGCCATCGACGCCGCGAGCACCGATTCGCTGCGCCCACACGCCCAGCGGACCTGACCGTCCCGGCGGTACTCCAGGTAGGTGACCGCAGAGCTGCCGACCGATTGTTGGGTCAGGCTCAGCACCTCGACGCGCCTGCCGATGTCGCCGAGCGCCTGCACCAAGGCGTCGACAGGGCCGATCCCGCGGTGTGCGCTGGTCTGCGCCCGGCCATCGACCGCCAGGGTGATTTCCGTGCCCGAGTCGCCGCCGGTGTGCCAGTCCTTCAGCTCCACCGAACCCCGGTTGTCCAGGTAGGTGGCCTCGAACAAGTCGTACAAGTCGGCGGCGGTGATTTCGGCACCCGATCGGTCGGTGTGGGTCTGCACGTGCCGGGCGAAGTCGATCTGCAGCCGGCGCGGCAGGTCCAGCCCGTACTCGGTGAGCAGCAGGTAGGCGATCCCACCCTTGCCCGACTGTGAGTTCACCCGGATCACTGCGTCATAGGTCCGGCCGATGTCGGCCGGATCGATAGGCAGATACGGTACCCGCCAATCGATTTCACGTTCGTCCCGGCCCTCTGCCGCGGCCCTGTTGCGATGTTCGGCCAGCCCCTTCTTGATCGCGTCCTGATGCGTTCCGGAGAACGCCGTGTGCACCAGGTCGCCGACGTACGGGTGCCGTTCGTGAATCGGCATTCTGGTGCAGTGCGCGACTGTGCGGGCGATGGCGTCGATGTCGGAGAAGTCGATCATCGGATCCACACCCTGCGCATAGAGGTTGAGCGCAAGGGTGGCGATGTCGACGTTGCCGGTGCGTTCCCCGTTGCCGAACACACAGCCCTCGACGCGTTGCGCGCCGGCGAGGACCGCCAATTCGGCGCACGCGATGCCGGTGCCGCGGTCGTTGTGCGGGTGTACTGACAGGATCACGCTGTCCCGGCGCGCGATGTTGCGATGCATGTACTCGATCTGGTCGGCGTACACGTTGGGAGTGGCCACCTCCACGGTGGCGGGCAGGTTGAGGATCACCGGACGCTGCGGCGTGGCCTGCCACTGGTCGGTGACGGCATCGCACAATTCCAGGACGTAGTCGGGTTCGGTGAGGTTGAAGACTTCCGGGGAGAACTCGAATCGAATGTTGGTGGCGTCGTCGACGAACTCGGCGACGTCGCGCGCCCCGGAGAGGATCAGCTCGCGCAGTTCCGCTCGGTCCTTGCCCAACACCGTGTTTCGCCACACCGGCGCGGTGGCCGCATACATGTGGATGACGACGTCGTTGCTGATGCCGCGGACCGACTGCACGGTGCGTTCGATCAGGTCGCGCCGGGCGGGCGTGAAAACCACGATCGTGACGTCTGGTGGCGCAATGTCGGTTTCGGCGAGCAGGCGCACGAAGTCGAAGTCGGTCTGTGAGGCCGACGGATAACCGACCTCGATCTCCTTGTACCCGATGGCGACCAGCAGTTCGAAGAATCGGCGTTTGCGGTCCGGGTCCATCGGTTCGGCGAGCGCCTGATTGCCGTCGCGCAGGTCGACGGGCACCCACAGCGGCGCTTCGGTGATCCGTGCGTCGGGCCAACGGCGTTGGGCCAGTGGTACATCCACGCGGTGGTAGACATCGGTGTAACGATGCCAGGGCATTCCAGAGGTTTGTTGACGGTTCCAGTTCATGAGTGCTTCCTGATCGGTCGGGGTGAAATCGACCGGCGCGACAGAGCCCCACGGCAGGGGGCCGGTCGGTCAGGCCCTGCCGAGGCAGCTAAGGAGAAGCACGCGCGTCATGATGGCTAGACTATACACAACTCCTCAGACAAGTAGAGAGGTTCTGATGGTTTCCCAGGTGCAACGGCATCCGTTGGCGGCGCAGACCGCGCAGCTGCTGCTGACCCGTATCCGTGATGGTGAATGGCCGCTCGGCCACCGGCTGCCCGGCGAAACCACGCTGGCCGCTCAGCTCGGTGTGGGCCGGTCGACGCTACGGGAGGCCATCCGCGAGCTCGCGGGCAAGGGCGTCCTGGACAGTCGCCAGGGTGCGGGCGTGTTCGTCACCGCGCTGGATGTGGCCGAAGATTGGGACACCGTGCTGCGGCGGACGACCATCGCCTCGGTGATCGAGGCCCGCATCGCGATCGAGGCCGAGGCAGCTGCCCTCGCCGCGACCCGCCGCACCCCGCCGATCTGCGCGCGATCCGCCGCACCCTGGCCGCCCGCGGCGTCGAAGGCCAGTCGGTACCCGATCACGTGGACGCCGACATGGCGTTTCACCGCGCGGTGATCGCCGCAGCCCACAACGACGTGCTGACGCAGTTGTTCGACGCCTTCCTGCCGCGGCTGCGGCTCGCGATGATCGACATGCTCAAGATCAAGCCGATCGAATCGGAGCCGTGCGACCACGCCCTGCACCAGCAGCTCGCGGACGCGATCATCGCGCGTGACCCCGCCGCGGCATCCGCATCAAGCCGAACCCACCTCAGCGCACTGAAGGAATCCTTTTCATGACACCAGTTTTGGAGATCACCGACGTGACATTCCGTCGCGACGGCAAGCAGATCATCGACGGCATCTCGCTGACCGTGCAGGCCGGCGAACATTGGGCGCTGCTCGGCCCGAACGGCGCGGGTAAGAGCACGCTGCTGGGATTCTGTGCGGCCGTGACGTTTCCGACGACCGGCACGGTGCGCGTACTGGGCGGGCAGATGGGACGCACCGATCTGGCGGTGCTGCGCCGCTCGATCGGCCACGTCAATCCCCGCCACCGCCTGCAGTACCCGTTGACTGTGCGCGAAGTGGTGCTCACCGGAATCACCGCCACGATCGACACCGCGGCGCGCTGGGAGCCGAGCCCCGCGCAGGTGGCCCGCGCCGAGGAGCTGATCGACACCGTGGGCCTGTCGGCTCGCGTCGACGCGGTCTGGCCGACGTTGTCCCAAGGCGAACGCGGCCGCACCCTGATCGCGCGCGCACTGATCTCCGATCCGCACCTGTTGTTGCTCGATGAGCCGACCACGGGCCTCGACGTCGCTGCGCGCGAACAGCTCCTGGAAACCCTTGACACGCTGGACGACTCGCATCCAGGCATGGCCTCGATCCTGGTCACCCACCACCTGGAGGAGCTGCCGACGTCCACCACGCACGCCCTGCTGATCGGTCAGGGCCGCACGGTCGCCAGCGGTGCCGCATTGTCGACGGTCACCACCGAGAATGTGACCGAGGCGTTCCAGCACCCGGTTGTCGTGGGGCACGAGGACGGCCGGTGGACGGCCCGGGCCAAGGCCAGCTCCCGCGTGCTCTGACCCGCGTCCTACGCGTTGGGGAGGCTAAGCTTCGCGGAGTCGCCGTCGGGCCTCCCGGTGCCGGGTTACCGGGGTGGTGTCGATGACGCGCTTGACCATGGTCGCGAGGAACCGCGCCGGCTGTAGCTCCGGGGGCACCGTGTCATGGCGGATGGCGATGTCGGGCAGCGCGGCGACGGCCTCGTCGACTGCGGCGGTGGCGACGTCGACGATCTCGAAAAGCGTGTCAGGATCGGCTGTTTCGATGCTGTCGGCCTCCTCGATCTCGTCGCTCGGTTCGGCATCGTGGTCGATCATGATCAGCGCCACAGCGTGGTACGCGTCATCCTCGGTGCCGAGCTTGGCCAACAGATCGATGAGCCATTCGGCCTTGTCCGGCTCCGAGGTCAAGATGGTCGAGCGCAGACCGTAGACGAACCCGAGGGCCGCAAGCGGATGCCGCAAGCGCAGATTCTTGGCGTCGCCGTAGCTTTCCTCGACCCGGTTGGCGGCGTTCTTGCCGAAGCTGGAATCCATGCGCTTGGTGCTGATCAGCAACTCAGGCCCGGTGTCCCAGTCTGACATCACCACGTCGACCTGCTTCATGTAATGCTTGCCGAGCACACTCGCACTCGAACCCGACACGCCCTTCATCGAGCGGCGCAGCCGAGTTTCGATGAGCTGACGTTCGCGGACCGGAAGGGCGTCAAGCAGATTCGCGATGGCGCCGGGCATGATGCGTGGTTCGGTGGCACGCGGCCAGACGGCCTGTGGGTCGAACCCGGCACGACGCAGCTCGTAGGAGAGCCACACGTCCAATGCCAGGGCCGGCACCCCCGTGGTCGACGGCGCGTCGAGATACAGCGGGACACCGAGCAACCGGCGCAGCACCCGAAAATCGGGCGCGTATGTCAAGGCGCCGTCGATACGCACCCACGGGTTGGTGTGCACTCCGCCGGGAGCGGCGTCGGCCACGATCCGGTCGAAGATTGCCCAAGCGGTGGCTTTCGTCGACGGTTCAGCGGGCACGCCGTGACCTTACCGCCCGCCGGGTTGCCAACGAATGACGCGCTGCCCGTATCGAATCCAGATCGGTGCCGACGGCAAGCGCCGCGTCGACGACATCGACGGCCTCGAGGAGCGCACCTCGGGCCAGCAGGGCGGCCACCGGGCGGCGGGCGGCGCGGAGTTCTGCGGCGCGGGCGACGACGAACTCGGGCGATGGCACCAGCCAGCGATCGGCCTCTCGCGGTTCGATCTTGAGGATGCCACCGCCATACGATCGGCCCACCATCTCCGCATGCAGCAGGGTCACCGAGTTCAGCGCGGCCAGCGCCAGCAGATCCCTGCCGGCCGTGGTGAGCCCGTCACGCAGGTAGACCCCGTGCACCGAGTTGAGGTGATGCGCACCCGCGCGGTTGGTGACCAGCCGCGGAGTGTCGGCGTTCATGCACGTCAACAGCAGGTCGGCCGGTGGCACGAGCGGCACCTGATACCAGGGCGTGCG
Source organism: Mycolicibacterium mageritense (assembly GCF_010727475.1). Taxonomy (NCBI): domain Bacteria; kingdom Bacillati; phylum Actinomycetota; class Actinomycetes; order Mycobacteriales; family Mycobacteriaceae; genus Mycobacterium; species Mycolicibacterium mageritense. Next base: position 6,390,007 of record NZ_AP022567.1, on the reverse strand, counting down.
GACCCGGCACTTGTAGGCCAGGTGCACGCCGGCGGCATGGCCCGCATCGACATAGCGCTGCGCCGCTGCCGACAGCCGGCCGACCGGACGGAACAGATGCACCGCTCTGCCGTCCTCCCCCAGTTTCCTGGCCTGCTCGGCCGTGAAGGTGAGGCCCCGCAGGTGCGCACTGCCGGGCGGCGACAGCGGTAACAGGTCGGTGCGCCGCAGGCCCAATTCGCGGACTCGGTCGGGCGACAGCGCGAAGAAGCCGTTGTTGCCGGTCACCATGCCGAGCGTGGTGTCCCCCCACTGCTCCAGCGGCGTGAACAGGCCCGCGGCCTCCAGGCCGTGCAGCGTCTCCACCGGTGCGTTGCCGATCAGGCCGCTGACCCATTTGTCGGACGGGTCGCGTGGCGACCAACTGCGTTGCACCAGTTCGGAACTGAGCGATCGCGCATTCTGGGCCCGGTGGATGACGGCATGCCCCGACGGGCCCTCATCGAATCCGTCGGCCAGCAGCAGCACCACATCGGCCTCGGCCTCGGGAAAGACCTGCTCGTCGAACATCACCAATTCGACGCGGGCGAACCGGTCGAACAGGAACTTCCGTACCGCGGCGGCATAATTCACGCTGAGCAGCTCGGCGGGCAGCACCAGGGCCATCCGGCCACCGGGCCGCAGGAACAGCGCGGCGTGCACGGTGAACGCGGCCCAGCTGGACGCCAGCGCGGAGAGCGCCACCCCGGCGTTGAGCGCGGCGCGGCGCGACTGCGCGCGGGCCATGCCCCGGAAGTCCTGGTACCGGATGTAGGGCGGGTTGCCGATCACCGCCGCGTAGGCCGGTCGCGGTTCGATGGTGAAGAAGTCGGCTGTCGTGATCCGAGCCGTGCCGCCGGCGTCGGCGACGCGTCTGCGCGCAGTGGCCGCGCTGGCGGCGTGGAGCTCCACGCCGTCCACCGACGGCTGTGCAGCACCCAGCTCCGCCAGTCGATTGACCGCCTCGACGAGGAACGCGGCTTCCCCGGCCGCGGGTTCGAAGACCGTATCGTTGGCGTCCCGGACCGCCCATCGCGTGAGATAACGGGTGATGTCCGGCGGGGTGAAGAAAGCACCGCGCGCTTTGCGGATCGCAGCGGTGTCGGTCATCCCGTCATTGTTGCCGACGGCACCGACAAGTTCGGGCACCGCAACGCTGATGATTCCACTGCTCTGATCGAACCGTTTGCCGGAACCGTCAGCTGCGGTGCCGGTGCACCGGAAAGCGTGGTCGGTGGGCGCTCAGTGCATTTTCGCAGCTGGCTATCCCTCGGGTTCGGCCCCGAGTAACAGATCCGCGTCGAAGCACGTATGCGCACCCGTGTGACAGGCGCCGCCGACTTGGTCGACCTCGAGCAAGACGGTGTCACCGTCACAGTCCAGGCGGACCGAATGCACGTGCTGGGTGTGCCCGGACGTCGCACCTTTGATCCACTGCTCACCGCGGGACCGGGAAAAGTAGGTGGCCTCGCGGGTTTCGAGGGTGCGGGCCAGGGCGTCGTCGTCCATCCAGGCGACCATGAGCACGTCACCGGTGCCACGTTCCTGCACCACGGCGGTGAACAGACCGTCGGCGTTACGCTTGAGTCGCGCGGCGATGTTCGGATCCAGACTCATCTGACCACACCTCGATCTGCGCTCATCGGACGGTGATCCCTTCCGCCGCCATCGCCGCCTTCACCTCCGCGATGGTCAATTCGCGGAAATGGAAGACGCTCGCCGCCAATACGGCGTCAGCCCCTGCAACAACCGCGGGCGCGAAATGTTCCACGGAACCGGCGCCGCCACTGGCGATCACGGGAACCGACACCGCAGCGCGCACCGCGCGGAGCATTGCCAGATCGAAACCGGCCTTGGTGCCGTCGCGGTCCATCGAGTTGAGCAGGATCTCGCCGACGCCGAGCTCCGCACCACGCACGGCCCACTCGATGGCGTCGATGCCGGTACCCCGGCGGCCACCGTGCGTCGTCACCTCCCAGCCCGACGGCGTCGGGGTGCTGCCCTCGGGCACGGTGCGCGCGTCGACACTCAGCACGATGCACTGCGACCCGAACTGCCGCGACATCTCGGCGAGCAGTTCCGGGCGTGCGATCGCAGCGGTGTTGACCGACACCTTGTCGGCGCCGGCGCGCAGCAGCACGTCGACATCCTCGACCGCGCGCACCCCGCCACCGACCGTCAGCGGAATGAAGACCTGCTCGGCGGTGCGCTTGACCACCTCGAGCATGGTGGCGCGGCCCGACGACGACGCGGTCACGTCGAGAAACGTCAGCTCGTCGGCGCCCTCGGCGTCATAGGCGGCCGCGAGTTCCACGGGATCGCCTGCATCCCTGAGGTTTTCGAAGTTGACTCCCTTGACCACCCGGCCCGCGTCGACGTCGAGGCACGGAATCACCCTCGTGGCCACGTCGGTACTGGTGCTCACAGGTAGTCCTCCGGGTTGCCAGTGGATTTCACGATTTCCAGCATTCGTTCGTGCACGCCCGGCGCTGCGGCCAGCGCGGATTTCGATGTGGGTGTCCACGGCGCACCGGTCAGGTCGGTCACGATGCCGCCCGCGGCGCGGACCAGGGCGACACCTGCCGCGTGGTCCCAGATGTGGTGGCCGAAACTGATGGCGCCACCGAGGATCCCGGCAGCGACGTAGGCGAGGTCGACACCGGTCGCCCCGTGCATCCGCAGCCGCGAGCATTCCTTGCTGAGGTTCGCCAGTATGGCCGCGCGATAGCGTCCCGGGAACCGTCCGCGTGACTCGATGTTGAACGTCTGGATACCGACGATCGAGTCGGCCAGTCCCGGTGAGGCGAGCGGAGGTTGCGCGATGCCGTTGTCCCGGAACGGCTGCCCCGCCAATGCGGAGTATCGCTGGCCCATGAACGGCAACCATGTCAACCCGGCAACGGGCTCTCCGTCGCTCAACAGGGCCAGCAGGATGGCCGCCATGGGTGATCCCGCCGCATAGTTGAACGTCCCGTCGATCGGGTCGAGCACCCATACCAAGGGCGAATCGATCGGCTCGCCACCGAATTCCTCACCGTGCACGCCGATGCCGGTCGCCTCGGTCAATGCCCGCACGACTTGGCGTTCGATGGCCAGGTCGACCTCGGTCGCGAAATCGTTGCCCTTCTTGCGGACCGCCGAATCGGCGCGGTGCCCCGCGACGAACGGCACCGCCGCGGCGTCGAGAATCTCGGCGGCCGTGGCGACCAGGCTCTCCAACCGCGACGGGTCCATCGTGTTCGGGGCCATCAGCGCGGCTATCCGCTGACCGCGGCCAGCGCCTCCGGCAACGTGAACCGTCCGGCGTACAAGGCCTTTCCGACGATGGCACCTTCGATGCCCTGGTCGGTGAGCGTGGCGATGGCCCGGAGATCGTCGAGGCTCGACACACCACCCGAAGCGATCACCGGTGCTTCGGTCCGCGCCGCGACACTGCTCAGCAGCTCGAGGTTGGGGCCGTTGAGGGTGCCGTCCTTGGTGACGTCGGTCACGACGAAGCGCGAACACCCCTCGCCGTCAAGGCGTTCCAGCACGGGCCAGAGGTCGCCGCCGTCGGTCTCCCAACCGCGGCCGCGCAACCGGTAGTCACCGCCGTCGATCTTCACGTCGAGGCCTACGGCGACCTTGTCACCGTGCTCGGCGATCGCGCGGGCACACCACTGTGGGTTTTCCAGCGCGGCGGTGCCGAGGTTGACCCGGGCACAACCGGTGGCCAGTGCCGCCTTGAGCGATTCGTCGTCGCGGATACCGCCCGACAATTCGACTGCCACGTCGAGTTTCCCGACCACCTCGGCGAGCAGTTCGCGGTTGGATCCCCGGCCGAATGCCGCATCGAGATCCACCAGATGGATCCACTCGGCGCCGTCGCGCTGCCAGCCCAGGGCAGCATCCAGCGCCGAGCCGTACTCGGTTTCACTGCCGGCCTGGCCCTGGACCAGTCGCACGGCGCGACCTTCCACGACGTCGACTGCGGGAAGAAGAATTAATGACACGTGGGGCTACCTTACTTGTCTCGTCAGCTCAGGCTCTCGACCCAGTTGCGCAGCAGCGCCGCACCGGCGTCACCGCTCTTCTCGGGATGGAACTGCGTGGCCGACAGCGGACCGTCCTCGACCGCGGCCAGGAACGGCACGTGATGGGTTGCCCAGGTGAGCAACGCATCCGGCTTGCCCTCCCAGGTTTGTGCGGCGTAGGAGTGCACGAAATAGAAGCGCGTGGCCGCGTCGAGCCCTTTGAACAGCGTGCTGCCCGCCGCAGCCTCGACCACGTTCCAGCCCATGTGGGGGATCACCGGGGCATCGAGCCGCGTCACCGACCCCGGCCATTGCCCGCAGCCGGCCGACTCGACACCGAATTCGACGCCGCGCGCGAACAGGATCTGCATCCCCACGCACACCCCGAGCACGGGCCGCCCGGCCGCGAGCCGGTCGGCGATGATCTTCTCGCCGCCGATGCCGCGCAGTCCGGTCATGCAGGCCTCGAACGCCCCGACGCCCGGCACCACCAGGCCGTCCGCCGCGGCCGCGGCGCCCGGATCTGCGGTCACCTCGACCTCGGCACCGACCCGCTCCAGTGCCCGCTGGGCCGAGCGGAGATTGCCCGACCCGTAGTCAAGGACGATGACTTTCTTTGTCACAGAGCGCCTTTGGTTGACGGTATGCCGGTCACGCGGGGGTCGTACTCGACCGCTTGGCGCAATGCCCGCGCCACGGCCTTGTACTGGGCTTCGGTGATGTGGTGGGGATCGCGGCCGTAGATGGTGCGCACGTGCAGGGCGATGCGGGCGTTGAACGCCAACGACTCGAACACGTGCCGGTTGATCACGGTGTGGTACGGCGTGCTCGACCCGGCGATGGTGAACTCCACCATGTAGTCCGGTTCTCCGCTGTGCACGAAGTACGGCCGGCCGGACACGTCGACCGCAGCGTGCGCGAGCGTCTCGTCCATCGGGATGAAGGCGTCGCCGAACCGGCGGATACCGGCCTTGTCCCCCAGTGCCTGGCCGAGCGCCTGGCCCAGCACGATCGCGGTGTCCTCGACGGTGTGGTGACCCTCGATCTCGATGTCACCCTTCGCGTGCACGGTGAGGTCGAAACTGGCGTGGCTGCCCAGCGAGATCAGCATGTGATCGAAGAACGGAACCCCGGTGTCGATGTCGACGACACCGGTGCCGTCGAGGTCGATCTCGACGACGATGTCGGATTCCTTGGTCTTGCGTTCGACTCTTGCGCGGCGGTTCGCCGAGGCGGTCATGGCGCTCCTACTGGGCTGGTGAGTTCGGTCTTGGCCAATTCGGCGCTGGCGGCCAGGAAGGCGTCGTTCTCCGCGGCCAGGCCGACGGTGGTGCGCAGGAATCCGGGGATGCCGACGTCGCGGATCAGCACGCCCGCGTCGAGATAACGCTGCCAGGTCGCGGGTGCGTCGGCGAATTCACCGAACAGTACGAAGTTGGCGTCGCTGGGAATCACCCGATACCCCAGCCGGGCGAGCTCGGCGCTGACCCGGTCGCGTTCCGCGGCGAGGGTGGCCACACTGCCCAGGGTGTCGTCGGCATGGCGCAGCGCTGCCCGGGCCGCGGCTTGGGTGAGCACCGAAAGGTGGTACGGCAACCGCACCAGCAGCAGGGCGTCGATCACGGCCGGTGAGGCCGCCAGGTAACCCAGCCGGCCGCCGGCGAAGGCGAACGCCTTGCTCATGGTGCGGGACACCACGAGCTTTGCCGGGTACTCCGCGAGCAGTGCGACCGCACTGGGCTGCGACGAGAATTCGCCGTAGGCCTCGTCGAGAATCAGCATGCCGCCCGGCATGGCGTCGAGCAGCCGGCGCAGGTCATCGAGCGGAACGCTCTGTCCCGACGGGTTGTTCGGGCTCGCCACGAACACGACGTCGGGCTTGCGGTCTTCGATCGCCGCCACGGCCGCGTCCACATCCAGGCTGAAATCGCCGGCGCGGGCGGCCTGCAACCATTCCGTCTGGGTGCCGTCGGAGATGATCGGGTGCATCGAGTAGGACGGCACGAAACCGATCGCGCTGCGGCCCGGCCCGCCGAAAGCCTGCAGGAGCTGCTGCAAGATCTCATTGGAACCGTTTGCCGCCCACAGGTTCTCGGCGGTCAGCGTCACTCCGGTGGCCGAGGTCAGGTAGGCCGCCAGATCGGTGCGCAGCGCGACCGCGTCGCGGTCCGGATACCGGTGCAGTTCGGCAGCGGCGTCGCGCACCGAAGCCGCGACGTCGTCGATGAGCGCCTGCGTGGGCGGGTGCGGGTTCTCGTTGGTGTTCAGCCGCACCGGAACCTGCAGCTGCGGTGCCCCGTAAGGCGATTTGCCGCGCAGGTTGTCCCGCAGCGGCAGATCGGCCAATGTCACCTCTGTCACCGCTCGAACCTCCGTCGTACTGCCTCGCCGTGGGCGGGTAGATCCTCTGCCTTCGACAGCGTGATCACATGTCCGGAAACGTCTTTCAGTGCCGCCTCGTCGTACTCCACCACGTGGATGCCACGCAGGAACGTCTGCACGGAAAGCCCGCTGGAGTGACGCGCGCAGCCGGCGGTGGGCAGCACGTGATTGGATCCGGCGCAGTAGTCGCCGAGGCTCACCGGCGACCACGCTCCCACGAATATCGCGCCGGCCGAACGGATCCGGCCCGCGACATCGGCAGCGTCGACGGTCTGGATCTCCAGGTGCTCGGCCGCGTACGCATTGACGGTCCGGATGCCTGCCTCGATGTCGTCGACGAGCACGATCGCGGACTGCTGACCGGACAGCGCCGCGGTGACGCGCTCGACGTGCACCGTGGTGGCCAATTGAGCGGTGAGTTCGCGGTCGGTGGCGTCGGCGAGTGCGACGCTGTCGGTGACCAGCACGCTGGCGGCCATCTCGTCGTGCTCGGCCTGGCTGATCAGGTCGGCGGCGACGTGCACGGGATCTGCGGTGTGGTCGGCCAGGATCGCGATCTCGGTCGGTCCGGCCTCGGCGTCGATGCCCACCTGGGAACGGCAGATGCGCTTGGCGGCCGTGACATAGATGTTGCCGGGGCCGGTGATCATGTCGACCGGCGCCAGCTCGGTGTCGTCGGTGTCGGTGCCGCCGTAGGCCAGCAACGCGACGGCCTGAGCCCCGCCGACCGCCCACACCTCGTCCACGCCGAGGAGCGCGGCGGCCGCCAGGATCGTGGGATGGGGCAGTCCACCGAACTGGGCCTGCGGCGGGCTCGCGATCACCAGGGAGTCGACGCCAGCCGTCTGCGCGGGCACCACGTTCATCACGACGCTCGACGGATAGACGGCGTTGCCGCCCGGCACGTAGAGGCCGACCCGTTCGACGGGCACCCACCGCTCGGTGACGGTCGCACCGGGAGCCAGGACCGTGGTGGTGTCGGTGCGGCGCTGATCGGCGTGCACAGCCCGCGCGCGGTCGATCGACACCTGCAACGCGGCGCGCACATCGGGGGCGAGCTCGTCGAGCGCCTGCGCCAACGCGGCGGCAGGCACCCGCACCGTCGCGGGCCGCACTCCGTCGAACGACTCGCCGTACTCCAGGGCGGCGACGGCACCCCGCTCGGCGACCGCTTCGACGATCGGACGGACCTTCGGCACGACCGCGTCCACGTCGACGCCACCGCGCGGCAGGGCGCCACGCAGTTGCGCGGCGTTCATGGAACGGTTACGCAGGTCGATACGGGACATCTGAAATTCGGGCATCGCCACAATTGTCCCTGATCAGTCCAGCTGAATAAAAATCCGGGCGCCGTAGGCTGATAGCCATGTCAGCTGCCAGCTCACGGGGATCCCATCCCAACAACGCGCCCGGCGTACCGATGTTGATCCCACCCGCGGTCGAGCGGTTCCAGATCAAATACATCAACCCGCTCATGAAACCGTTCGCGAAGCGCATGCCCGGATTCACGGTGATCAAACATCGCGGCCGGACGTCGGGCACACCCTACGAGACCGTCGTCACCAGCTTTCGCAAAGGCAACACGCTTGCGGTAGGGCTGGCCCACGGCAAGACCAACTGGGTCAAAAACGTGCTGGCGGCCGGCGAGGCAGATGTGCACCTGTTCAGTGGCGACGTTCACATCACCAACCCACGGGTGCTGCCCGCGGGGACCGACGATCCGAACCTGCCCGGAATCGCACGGATCGCGGGCCGCCGGATCGGGGTCTTCGTCGCCGATATCGTTTGACGGCGCTGCCAGACTGCTGTCATGACCTGGCAGCTCTGGTTGGCCTACTTCGGCGCGGCAATCGCAATCAGCCTCTCCCCTGGTGCCGGGGCCATCCAGTCGATGGCGACCGGCCTGACCCACGGGGTGCGTCGCGGTTTCTGGAGCATCCTGGGGCTTCAGATCGGGCTCGCATTGCAGCTGGCGGTGGTCGCGGTGGGGCTCGGCGCGGCCGTTGCGAACTCGTTGCTCGCGTTCACCGTCATCAAATGGCTCGGCGTGGCCTACCTCATCTACCTGGCCTACCGGCAATGGCGGACGGCCGGCATCGACCTGCGCGAACAGGTCAGTGCCTCGGCCGAAGGCGGGCGGCTCGCTCTGGTGACGCGTGGTTTCCTGGTCAACGCCACCAACCCCAAGGGCCTGGTGTTCTTCATCGCGGTGCTGCCGCAGTTCGTCGTACCGACGGCGCCGCTGCTTCCGCAGTACCTGGCGATCGGGGTGACCTCGATCATCGTCGACATCGTCGTGATGGCGCTCTACACGGGTCTCGCGGCGCGGCTGCTGGGGTGGCTGCACACGCCCCGCCAGCAGACCGTACTCAACCGGGTGCTGTCCGGCCTGTTCGCCACCGCGGCCGTCGCGCTGTCTCTGGTGCGCCGCGGCGCGACCACCTGACGCTACGTGTCGAGTCCGATGTCGAGCACCCGCACCGAGTGGGTCAGCGCCCCGATCGCGAGGTAGTCGACGCCAGTGCCGGCGTATTCGGCCGCGGTGTCCAGGGTCAGCCCACCCGACGATTCGAGCAGCGTCGAAGGCGACTGTGAATCGCGCCGTTGCACCGCGATCTGGGTCTGCCAGACCGGGAAGTTGTCCAGCAGGACCAACTCGACGTCGGCGGACAGCACCTCGTCGAGCTGCTCGAGCGAATCCACCTCGACCTCGCACGGCAGATCGGGCGCCTCGGCCCGCACGGCCTTCAACGCGGCAAGGACCGAACCGGCCGCGGCCACGTGGTTGTCCTTGATCAGCGCCGCATCGCCCAGACCCATCCGGTGGTTGACACCGCCGCCGACCCGCACGGCGTACTTCTGCAGCGCCCGAAGGCCCGGCAGTGTCTTGCGGGTGTCGCGGATCTTGGCGTTCGTGCCCGCCACCGCATCGACCCAGGCCGCGGTGGCGGTCGCGATACCGGACAGGTGACACACCAGGTTGAGCATCGTGCGTTCAGCCGTCAACAGCTCGCGGGTGGGCGCTTCGATCGTCAGCAGCGGCGCCTGCGCCGCCAGCCGGGCGCCGTCCTCGACCCGGTCCTTGACCGAATACCGGTCGGCCCCGATCAACTCGTCGAGCACCAGCAGGGCGATGTCGACGCCGGCGACGACGCCGGGCTCCCGGGTCACCACCGACGCCGTGGTGGTCGCCTCGGCAGGCACCGTCGCGATCGTGGTGATGTCGGGTCCGTAGCGGAGATCCTCTTCGAGCGCACGGGCGATGATTGCCCGCGCTTCGTCGAATTCAGTGGGTGAAAGTGTCATCAGCACACCGCCGTAGGGGTCTCGACGGCCACGCGGCCGTCAGTGTTGCGCACGGTCAACGAATGCTCCTGTGCCGGATCGGTTTCGGGATGGTCAGCGCGGTGGTGGCAACCCCGGCTTTCGGTGCGCGCCTGTGCGGCCGCGACGACCGCTCGTGCGGTCGCCGTCAGTGCGGCGTCCTCGAAACCGCGTCGGTTGCGGGGTTCGACCGCGCGGCCCGAGGTCAAGATGTCACGCAGGCGGTCCAGGCCGGCCGCATCCCGAACCACCGACGCGCACTCGGACATCGCCTGTTGCAGGACGGCGCGGTCGATCACGTCGCGACGGCCGTCCGCCGGCGCCTGAGCCCGCACCGAGCCTGCCGCCACCGCGTGGTCTGCCGCGGCCCGGCCCGCGCGTCCGCCGACGACCAGACCTTCCAACAGGCTGTTGGACGCCAGTCGGTTGGCGCCGTGCATGCCCGTGCGGGCCACCTCGCCCGCGGCGAACAGCCCGGCGAGTTCGGTGCGGCCGCACACGTCGGTCGCCACTCCGCCGCAGCTGTAGTGCGCGCCGGGCACCACCGGGATCGGTTCGACGGTCGGGTCGATGCCGGCCGCTGCGCATGCCGCCGCAACAGTCGGAAATCGCCGGCCGAATTCCGGGATGGCCCGTGCGTCCAAGTACACGCACAGCGCGCCCGACTCGGTGAGGTGCGCGTTGATCGCGGCGGCCACCACGTCCCGCGGCGCCAGATCGCCCATCGGGTGAACACCCTCGGTGACCGAATTCCCTTGTGCGTCAAGTAGGACGGCGCCCTCACCCCGAATCGCTTCGGTGATCAGCGGTCGACGTCCCCCGCCGTTGCCGTCGTAGAGCATGGTGGGGTGGAACTGGATGAACTCGATGTCGCCGACGGGGACGCCGGCCCACAGCGCCAGCGCGATGCCGTCCCCGGTCGAGCCATCGGGATTCGTCGTCGCCGAATACAGGTGACCGAGGCCGCCCGTGGCCAGGATGACCGACGGGGCGTGCACGATGCCCACGCCGTCCTCGTTGCGGACCAGGACGCCGGTCACTGCCGTGTCGTCGCGAAGTATCTGCAGTGCCACGTGATTGCGCCGGACGTCGAGATTCGCCGCGGCGAAGTCGAGGGCGCGTTGCACCTCTGCGCCGGTCGCGTCGCCGCCGGAGTGGATGATCCGGCGGCGGGTGTGGCCGCCTTCACGCGTCAGCGCCCACTGCCCCGGCGCGGATTCGTCGAACCTGGCGCCGCCGGCCACCAGCTCGGCCACCGCGGCGTAGCCGTCGGCCACGATGGATCGCACCGCCGTCGCGTCGCAGATTCCGCCGCCGGCCGCGAGGGTGTCCGCGACGTGCGCCTCGATCGAATCGTCGTTGTCGGGCAGCACGACGGCGATGCCGCCCTGGGCGTAGAACGTCGCCGTCTCGCGTGCCTTGCTCAGCACCACGACGCGCCCGCCGCGCCGCTGTGCGGCCAGTGCCGCGACCAGACCCGCGACACCGGTGCCGATGACGACGACATCGGCCCGCTGCTGCCACAGCGTGGAGGTGCCGCAGGCGAAGGGTTTCACCGGCCTACCTTCATTCCCCGCCGCCGGGCTGGCCGATGGCGATCATGCGCTGCACACTCGCGCGCCCCAGCCGGGCGGTCTCGGGGTCGACGTGGACCTCGTCGGCCCCGTCGACGAGGCATCGGAGCAGCGCAGCCGGCGTGATCATCTTCATGTAAGTGCAGGACGCCCGGTCGTTGACCGCCAGGAAGTCGACTTCGGGTGCGGCCCTGCGCAGCTGGTGCAGCATGCCGATCTCGGTGGCGACCAGCACCTGGCGTGCGCGGGTCTCGCGGGCAGCGTCGAGCATGCCCCCGGTGGACAGGATCTTCACGCGCTCCTCGGGTACGGCACCTTCACCGGCGAGATACAACGCCGAAGTGGCGCAGCCACATTCGGGATGCACGAACAGCTCCGCGTCGGGGTGTGACCGCGCCTGATCGGCCAGTTCGTCGCCGTTGATCCCGGCGTGGACGTGGCATTCGCCTGCCCAGACGTGCAGGTTCTTGCGCCCGGTGACCCGGCGGACATGCGCTCCGAGGAACTGGTCGGGGCAGAACAGCACCTCGCGATCGTCGGGGATCGAGGCGACGACCTCGACCGCGTTGGACGACGTGCAGCAGATGTCGGTGAGCGCCTTCACGGCTGCCGTGGTGTTGACGTACGAGACGACGACCGCGCCGGGGTGTTCGTCCTTCCAGGCCTGCAACTCGTCGGCGGTGATCGAATCGGCCAGCGAGCAACCCGCCCGCTGATCGGGGATCAGCACGGTCTTGTCGGGGCTGAGGATCTTGGCGGTCTCGGCCATGAAGTGCACGCCGCAGAACACGATGGTGTCCTCAGGGGCCTCCGCGGCGATGCGCGAGAGTGCCAGCGAGTCGCCGACGTGGTCCGCGACGTCCTGGATCGCGGGCAGCTGGTAGTTGTGCGCGAGCAACGTCGCGCCGCGCTGCTCGACGAGCCGCCGGACCTCCGCGGCCCACTGCTCGTCACCTTCGATCCCGGTGTAGCCGCCTGGACCGTCAACGATCCGATCCGCCAAATCCCCCGTAGACATCCCGTTGAGCACCGTCACGGCGGGCCTCCTCGTCCGATTCAGGTTTTCGACTTACAATCGAAAACATGCAATATGGTAACACTGCCCACGAGGTACTCGCCGCTGTGTTCCAGGTTCGCGATCTCAACTCCCGGCAACCCACGCTTAACGTGCTGTTATGGCAACGGGCACTCGATCCCGAGCGCGGAAAGTGGTCATTGCCGGGCGGTCGCCTCGGCGACACCGAAGATCTGACGTCGTCGGTACGGCGTCAGCTGGCCGAAAAGGTGGATCTGCGTGAGATCGCCCACCTCGAACAACTCGCAGTGTTCTCCGAACCGGCCCGGGTGCCGGGTGTGCGCACGATCGCGTCGACATTCCTCGGGCTGGTGCCCTCCCCCGCCACGCCGGCACTTCCCGAGGACACCCGTTGGCATCCCGTCAACGCGTTGCCGGAAATGGCCTTCGACCACGCCCCGATGGTCGAGCACGCCCGCACCCGGTTGGCCGCCAAGCTCTCCTATACGAACATCGGATATGCCTTGGCCCCAAAGGAATTCGCGCTGTCATCGCTTCGCGACGTCTACAGTGCCGCGCTGGGCTACCAGGTGGACGCGACCAACCTGCAGCGCGTGCTCGAACGGCGCAACGTCATCACCCGTACCGGCACCACCGCGCGATCGGGACGCAGCGGCGGCCGACCGGCGGCGCTCTACCGGTTCACCGAAGCGCGCTACCGCGTCACCGACGAGTTCGCCGCGTTGCGCCCGCCCGGGTGAGTCGACTGGATTCTTAGACCCTTCTTAAGTAAGAATGCCCGGATGGACTTGGGCAGCGTCGCCAATGCGGTCGCCAACACACCGGAACCTGAATGGATCGGGCGTGCACCGCATGAAGAGCTCAACCGCGGTGACCGGCCCCGGCTACCCAGCGAGGATCCGTTCTACCTCCCCCCGGCGGGATTCCAGCACGCGAGCCCCGGCACCGTGCTGCGCAGCCGCGACGTCGAACTGGCCTTTGTCGGCCTGATTCCCCAGCGCCTGCACGCAACCCAGCTGCTGTACCGGTCCACCGACCGCAACGGCGCACCCGAAGCCGCGGCCACCACGGTCATCATGCCGCCGGACCCGAAGCCCAACTGTCCGATCGTGTCCTACCAGTGCGCGATCGACGCGATCTCTTCACGATGCTTCCCGTCCTACGCGCTGCGGCGCCATGCCAAGGCCACAGGCTCCCTGGCCCAGCTGGAGCTGCTGTTGGTCTCGGCCGCGCTGGCCAAGGGCTGGGCGGTGTCGGTACCCGACCACGAGGGCGTCAACGGCATGTGGGGCGCACCCTACGAACCCGGATACCACGTCCTCGACGGCCTGCGGGCCGCGCTCAACTCCGAGCACCTCGCGCTGTCGCCGACGGCTCCCATCGGGCTGTGGGGCTACTCGGGCGGCGGGCTGGCCAGCGCATGGGCGGCGGAGATGAGCGGAAGCTACGCACCTGAGCTCAACATCGTCGGTGCGGTGCTCGGCTCCCCGGTCGGCGACCTCGGACACACGTTCCGCCGCCTCAACGGCACCATGTTCTCCGGGTTGCCCGCGCTGGTGGTCGCGGCCCTCGCCGACATCTACCCGGGCCTGAACCGCATCGTCGAAGAGCACGCCACCGCGAAAGGCCGCAAGCTGCTCGACCGCCTCCACCGGATGTCCACGGTCGAGGCCGTGTTGCGCCTGGTAGGCACCGACATGGCCGACCTGATCGACATGCCGCTGGAACAGATCCTCGAAACACCCGAGGTCACGCACGTTTTCGACGACATCAAACTCGGTGTCGCCATCCCCGCCCCGCCCGTGCTGATCGTGCAGGCCGTGTACGACGAGATCATCTCGGTCGACGACATCGACGCCCTCGTCGACACCTATGCGGCGGGCGGTGCCGATGTCACCTACCACCGCGACCTGTTCACCGAGCACCTGCTGCTGCACCCGCTGTCGGCGCCGATGACGCTGCGCTGGCTGGAAGATCGCTTCACCGAACGACCGCTGACCGAGCACCTGGTGCGCACCAAGTGGCCGACGATGCTCAACCCGATGACCTATGTGGGCATGGCCCGCCTGGCCGGGATCGGCATCAAGATGGTCACCGGGCGCACAATCGGGCGTATGCCGCTCTGATTCGGCCCGCAGTGCCAGGTCCGCCGCTGGCAGAATGGGGGCGGATGATCTACACCCGTCACCAGCCGGCCGCGGCGCTGCGTCGCCACGTCGATCACGTGTGGTGTCTTACCGACGGGCCGACCCATCCGGCCGAGCGGATACTCCCCGCGGGCACCGTCGAGGTAGTGGTCAATCTGCGCGACGCAGCCGTGTGTGTCGAGAACCGCGAAGGGCAGCAACGACTTTCCGGGTCGGTGGTGTCGGGTCCATATACCAGCCCGTTCGACATCGATGCCCGAAAACACACCGACATGATCGGCATCCATTTCAAAATCGGTGGCGCTCTTGCGCTTCTGGGCGTGTCACCGGCCGAGCTGGCCGACACACACGTCGACCTCGGCGCCCTGTGGGGCCTCGAGGCCGACGACCTGCGTGAGCAGCTGTGCGACGCGACGTCGACCGCGTACCGCTTCCGCATCGTCGAATCGCTCCTGCTCGGCCACCTGCGCGACGACGATTCCGTACCCAATCATGTTGCGCGCGCGGTGCGTACGTTCGCGCGCGGCGGTAGCCAGCCTCCGGTACGCGTACTCGCCGACGAAGCGGGATTGAGCCACCGGCGGTTCATCGCACTGTTCAAGGTCCAGGTCGGAATGACACCCAAGAAATTCGCCAGGCTGTGTCGATTCCGGTCCGCCCACCGGACGCTCATCTCGTGCCGGACACCTGAGCTGTCACGCATCGCGGTCGAGCACGGCTACTCCGACCAGTCCCACATGATCCGGGAATTCCAGACGTTCTCCGGCCTGACCCCCACAGAGCATCTCGACCGGTGCGCACAGGCCACCAAGGATGACCACGTCGCGCTGCGGCCGTAGGTCAATTTTGTTCAATACGCACGTCATCGCGGTCGGCACAATCCACATATGTTTCGCCTACTCGTCATATGCCTCGCCGCCACCTCGATGGCCGGCTGCGCCGCCGCGCGGGCCGACCACAGCGGGTTCCGGGCCGGCGCTGTCCGGTACCAGGTGTCTGACGTCGCCAGGGCGATAACGTTCTATACCGAGCGGCTCGGATTCCACCTCACGCGGCAGCCTGCCCCGGCGTTCGCGGCGATCGCCAACGGTGATCTCACGCTCTGGCTGAGTGGCCCGGGCAGCTCGGGCGCCCGGCCGATGCCCGACGGCAGCCCGCAGACCCCGGGCGGATCCAACCGGATCGTGCTGGAAGTCGACGACCTGGACCGGACCGTCGCGGCACTCCGCCAGGACGGCATGCAGTTCCGCAACGCAATCGAATCCGGACCAGGCGGAAGGCAGATCCAGCTCAACGATCCGGACGGAAACCCGATCGAGTTGTTCGAACCTGCGGCGGTCAGGCCCCCGGCGGAATGACGGAGACGGGCAGCGGCGCGAGCACCGGCGGAGCCTCGACCGGAGGCCATGCGCCCAGGTCGTCGCGCGACGTGGACACCGCGGTCAGCGCGTACACCAGGGCCGCGACCGCGGCGCCCGACAGCAACGTCGCGGCGATCTGCCACGGCGTGTGACCGAAGAACACCGGCGGCGCCTCGACGACGTAGTGCACGCGATGCTCCGGCGTGACGGGAGCGCCCGCGATGTCGATGATGCCGTAACGCCAGTGCACCAGAGCCGCACCGACCGCCGAGGCCGCCGCGGCCGAGGCGACACACCCCAGCGACAACGCGGTCGCGAGAACGGGCCCACGGTGAACCCGCCACTGCCACACCGCCACACCGGCTATCACCGCGAGCACCATGAGCATTCCGAGCAGCAGGAACGCCGCAGTGAAGAAGTGATCGGATTCACTGCCGAGATAGACGTGCACCCGCTCGCCGCCGCGCGTCAACGCCACGACACCGTGGATCGGCGGGGCCAGCCAGGCCCACACCGCACCCACGACAACGCCCGAGACCGTCAACGCCCCAATCACGGCGGCCGCCGCGCGGTTGCGTGAAACCCGCGGCCCCACAGCACTTTCCGCTGCTACCGCGGTCGGCTCTTCGCCCGAGAGGCTCATCGGGGCTTTCGGCTCTTCGCCCGAGAGGCTCATCGCTGCATCTCCAGGTCGTGCGAATCGACCTCACCATGCCGCGAACACTTCGCATGCCAGCCGTCGGGACGCACCTGCACGATCATCCGACGCCCGCATTCCGCACAGAATCGCGGCGGCTCGAGTCCGAGCTGCGCGGCCGTCGGGATTGTCGAGCCCGACGCCGAGCCGATTTCGGCACCGGTGTAGACGTTGTAGACCCCGGCACCTACGGGTGCGGGCAACGCCGGAATGTCGCTAATCATCACCACCCGTTTTACAGGCTGGCGTTGAGTGCCTTGATCGGCATCTGCAGATCGTCGAGCAGTTCCAGGTCGGCCTCGGCCGGCCGGCCCAACGTGGTCAGGTAATTGCCGACGATGACGGCGTTGATGCCGCCGAGGATGCCCTGCTTGGCGCCGAGGTCGCCGAGGGTGATCTCGCGACCACCTGCGAAGCGCAGCATCGTGCGGGGCAACGCCAGGCGGAAGGCGGCAACGGCCTTGAGCGCCTCGGACGCCGGCAAGACGTCGAGATCGCCGAACGGCGTGCCGGGGCGCGGGTTGAGGAAGTTCAGCGGCACCTCGTGCGGGTCGAGCTCGGCCAGGTTGGCCGCGAATTCGGCACGCTGCTCAAGTGTCTCCCCCATGCCGAGGATGCCGCCGCAGCAGACCTCCATGCCCGCCTCACGAACCATCTCCAGCGTGCCCCAGCGCTCCTCCCACGAGTGGGTGGTCACGACGTTAGGGAAGAACGACTGCGCGGTCTCCAGGTTGTGGTTGTAGCGGTGCACGCCCATGTCCTTGAGGCGGTCCACCTGCTCCTGGGTCAGCATGCCCAGCGAGCAGGCGATCTGGATGTCGACCTCGTTGCGGATCGCCTCGATGCCCGCGGCCACCTGGGCCAGCAGCCGCTCATCGGGGCCGCGCACCGCAGCCACGATGCAAAACTCGGTGGCACCGGTCTTGGCGGTCTGCTTGGCAGCCTCGACGAGGCTCGGGATGTCCAGCCAGGCGCTACGCACCGGGGAGGCGAACAGACCCGACTGCGAGCAGAAATGGCAGTCCTCCGGGCAGCCGCCGGTCTTGAGGCTGATGATGCCCTCGACCTCGACATCCGGGCCGCACCACTTCATGCGAACTTCGTGGGCCAGGGCCAGCAGCTCTTCGAGCTTTTCGTCCGGCAGCTGCAGCACCTGCAACGTCTGATCCTGGTCGAGGCCGACGCCGCGCTCCAGCACCTGCTCGCGAGCTACGCCCAGTACGTCTACGGCTGCCTGCGTCACGGGCTGTCCTCCTGAAGGTCGTGTCGGCGGTGCCAACGATTGAACACGTCGGCGGTGCCGACAATTGAACACCGTTCAGGTTAGGGTAACGGTGTGCAACTCCACAAACCCGACGTGGTGAATGCGGCGACGGCGATCCTCGACAACTACGGCATCGCCGACCTGACCATGCGGCGCCTCGCGCGCGAACTCAACGTCAGCCCCGGCGCCCTGTACTGGCACTTCGCCAACAAACAGGAGCTGCTGGGTGCGGTGGCCGACCACATCTTGCGGCCCGTGCGCGTCGATGGCGGCGATTCCGGCTGGCGCGCTCGGATCCATGAGATCTGTGCGTCGCTCCGCGATGCGCTGCTGTCGCACACCGACGGCGCCGAGTTGGTGTCATCGAGCTTCGCGGCGGGCCAATCCGTCACGGCGACCGCGATCGTCGCGCGGTTGACGGATGCGGCCCGCCACGCCGGGGTCGACGATGACGACGCCGAACTGGCCGCTCGCACGGTGATCTATTACGTGCTCGGGTTCACGGTCGACGAACAGTCCCGGCTGCAGTGGGATGCCGCAGGCGCACTCGCCGACGAGCAGTCCATTCTGATCCGTGACACCAACCGGCAGTTCGCATTCGGCCTGCACCTGCTCGTGGACGGGCTGGCCGCTCAGAAAAACCTTGCGGCCGACCGTGCGTCACGGCATTCCGTGGTCGACGACGGCGCGCAGCGCCGCAACTGACTCCGGCGCTCCGCTGACATCCACCGACCCGCCCCGGCGCCACGCCCACCAGGCCAGGTCGGCCACTGCGCCCGTGACCGCGGCAGTAGGTCGGGCGTCGACGGCGCGGACGGCACGCGGCCATTCCCCGGAAACGCCGAACTCGACGAGCCAGCGTTGTCCGGTGTCGGTCGCCGTGAACTGAGCGACCGCTAACGGTGAATAGGTTGCACCTTCGGGCTGCCATCCCCACATCACGTCGACGGCATGGTCGACTGCGCCTGCCGCAACCTCTGCGCTCACGGGTCCGAGCGGCAGACCGGCGGTCAGCTCGGCGTCAGCCCGGTGCATGGTGGCTTCGTAGGTTTGCATCCGCCGGGTGAAGCCGACCGTCTGATCCGCGTCCCACCACGACCAGCGGCGCTCGGCGTCGTCCAGGTGCGCCAACTCGGCCAGCAGCGACGCTGTCGCGTCCGCGCGCGCCGCGAGCAGATCTTCCAACGCGTCGGGCCGCGCGGGCTTGGCCTGCTCGACCGCCCTCACGTCGGCTTCGGTCCGCGCGTTGCGGGCCAGCACGCCGGCCCAGAAGTAGTGCACCTCGGTGAGGTGCCACAGCAGATCGGCGGCGTCCCAGTCGGGACAGGTCGGACATGGGGTTCCGGGGGCCGTGGACGACAGCACATCGGCGAATCGTTGGGCCTCGGTACGGATGATCGCGATCCGGTCCACGTCACCAGCATGTCACCCGATGAGATGTTCGACCTTCTTGTCGCCCTCCCAGCGCCGCAACCCGACGATGCTGCCGACGATCTCGTCGGGTCGTCCGGCGATGCGCTGCGCTGTCGCAAGCCGCGCCGGTGCGATATGACGGGCCAGCGTCACGTGCGGCGTCCACTGATCCGCGGCGGTGTGCGGCAACGGTTTCGGTGCCAGGAAGGGCAGGCACGCCCGGTAGACGTCGCGGTGGGTGCGCAGCAGCTCGGCCGTCGGCACCACCAACCGGGCCAGGACCGCGGCCGACCGGCCGAACAGCAGCGTCGCGCCGAGCCGGCACGGCAACGGGAAGCGGTCGAGCAGCGGTACCAGCGCGGAGTCCACCTCGGGCGATATGCGTTCTGCCACCGCCACGGTGGTATGCGGCCGGCTGGCGGGCGATTGGCTGGGAATTCCTTTGTCGCGCAGAGCGTCCCAGATCCCTCGGACGGCAGCTTCGGTGTCTGCGTCGTAGATCAGCTCAACGGAGTGGACCATGTCACCGCAGGCTTTCGATCCAGCTCCGGTCGAACGCTGCGGTACTGACGGCTTCGAAATCTGCCGCACCGAGGAGTCCGGCCCCGGCGGGCAACACAGCGCGCACCGGGGCGAGTTCCGCGAGCGCGTCACGATTGCCCGCCTCCGCGATACCCGGTTGCTCCGGCCATGCCCCGATGACCAAGCCGGCGCATGGAATGCCCTGTGCAGCAAGTGCTTCCAACGTCAGTTCGGTGTGGTTGAGGGTGCCCAGGCCCGGCGAGGTGACCACAAGCACCGAAGCGGAAAGATCCGTGGCCAGCTCCCGCAGCGTCACGCCGCCCGTGCCCAATCGAACAAGGAGACCACCGGCTCCCTCGACCAGGGTGAGCCGGTGTGGCGCATCCGCATCGCGCACGGCGGTCACCAGGTCCGCACGCGTAGGCAGGGGCATCCCGGCGCGCCCGGCGGCGGCCAGCGGGGCCAGCGGCTCGGGATAACGCCAGCCGCCGTGCAGTTCGTGCACACCCGAGAGCCGCTCGACCTCACCGAGATCGTTGTCACCGTCGATCGTCCCGGTCTGCACGGGCTTGCACACCGCGACGTCCACGCCGGCGATCCGGGCCGCGCAGGCCAGCGCTGCAGTGGTCACGGTCTTGCCGACACCGGTGTCGGTGCCGGTGATGACGAGAACGCTCATATCGGCTCCTCGCGCAAGCGCTCGTCGGTCATGCGCGGGCTGCGGCGAGCACCTCGGTCAGCACGTGGCGCGCCAGCTCCATCTCGTCGCCGGACAGCGACGCGCGGGCCGTCAGGCGCAGCCGCGACGTTCCCACGGGAACCGTCGGCGGCCGGAAGCACCCCACCCGTACACCGCGGTCGAGGCAGGCCGCGGCGGCAGCCACGGCGACCTCGGGCTCGCCCAGGATGACGGACACGACCGCAGAATCTGGTTGGTCGCCGACCCCGCACATCGCGGCCAGGTCGGCGGCATGGGTCAGCACGGCTTGTGCGCGCTGCGGCTCGACCATCAGGACTCGCAGCGCCGCCAGCGCGGCGCCGACCGCCGCTGGGGCGAGCCCGGTGTCGAAGATGAACGGCCGCGCGGCGTCGATGAGATGCGCGCGGACCGCCTCCGGTCCGAGCACCACGCCACCCTGGCTGCCCAGGGCCTTCGACAGGGTCGTGGTCATCACGACATCGGGCGCACCCGCCAGGCCGACCTCGTGCAGCAGCCCCTGCCCACCGCTGCCACGCACGCCGAGCCCGTGGGCCTCGTCCACCACCAGCAGTGCACCGTGCCGACGACAGACCTCGTGCAACTCCCGCAGCGGGGCCAGCACTCCGTCGGCGGAGAACACCGACTCGGTGACGACGATCGCGCGTGCTTCGGTCCGCGAGCTCAGTGCCGCTTCGACGGCTTCGACATCGCGATGCGGCGTGACGGTCACGCGGGCGCGGGACAACCGGCAGGCGTCGACCAGCGACGCGTGGGTCAGCGCATCCGACACCACCAGTGCCCCCGGCCCGGACAAGGCCACCACCGCACCCAGGTTGGCGGTGTACCCCGACGAGAACACCAGCGCGGATTCGGCACCGACGAACCGCGCGAGGGCTTTCTCGAATTCTTCGTGCAGCTCGGTGTTCCCGGTGACCAGGCGTGAGCCGCCTGCGCCGGCGCCCCAGGTCCGCAGTGCCGCGACGCCGCCGTCGAGAACGTCGGGATGCTGTGACAGCCCGAGGTAGTCGTTGGACGCCAGATCCAGCTCGGCACCCACCGGCGGCCGCGTGCGCAGCGCGCGCCGCAGCCCGGCCGCGCGGCGCTGCTGTTCGACGTCGGCCAACCAGGCCAGCGGGGAGAGACCTGTGCGCGTCACCTGACTCCTCAGTGCCGAGACGCCGGCCGAGCCGGCATCGAACACGCCGGCGAACCGGCCATTGAACACTGTTCAGGTTAGAGCACGCGCGACGCCGACCATAGCGGCGGTGATCTGAGCGACCTCTTCAGCGGTGCAGATGTACGGCGGCATCACGTAGACGAGGTTGCGGAACGGCCGCAGCCACACGCGGTGCGCCAGCGCGGCGGCAGTCGCGACCCGCATGTCGACCGGCTGTTCCATCTCGATGACGCCGATCGCACCGAGCACGCGAACGTCGGCTACGCCGGGCAACGCCCTGGCCGGTTCCAGACCCGCCCGCAGCCCGGATTCGATGCCGCGAACCTGGGCCTGCCAGTCGGTGCTGATCAGCAGTTCGACAGCCGCCACGCCCACCGCGCACGCCAGCGCGTTGGCCATGAACGTGGGTCCGTGCATGAGCGCGCCGGGCTCCCCCGAGCTGATGGTGTGTGCGATCTCGCCCGTGCAGAGGGTCGCGGCGAGCGTGATGTAGCCGCCCGTCAGTGCCTTCCCGACGCACATGATGTCGGGACTCACGCCGGCACGCTCGGCGGCGAACAACGTGCCGGTGCGGCCGAACCCGGTCGCGATCTCGTCGAAGATCAGCAAAACGCCGTGCCGGTCGCAGATCGCGCGCAGGTCGGTCAGGTACTGCGGGTCGTGGAACCTCATGCCGCCCGCGCCCTGCACCACCGGTTCGACGATGACGGCCGCGAGTTCGTCGGCGTGCGCGGCGAGCTGCGCTTCGAATGCCGCGACGTACTCCGGGCGGTAGTCGGCAGGCACCGGTGGCGCGAACACCTGCGCGACGAGCACGTCGGTCCACAGCGAGTGCATGCCCCCGTCGGGGTCGCACACGCTCATCGGCGTGAACGTGTCGCCGTGGTAGCCGCCGCGCCACGTCATGAGCCGATGCTTGCCGCCCTGGCCGCGGCTGCGCCAATACTGCAGGGCCATCTTGACGGCCACCTCGACCGACACGGATCCGGAGTCGCTGAAGAACACCGTGTCCAGTCCGGCGGGTGTGAGATCCACGAGCAGTTGCGCCAGGCGCGCGGCGGGTTCATGCGTCAGCCCGCCGAACATCACGTGATTCATGGTGGAAAGCTGCTCGGTGATCGCCGCATCCAACACCGGATGACCGTGGCCGTGCACGGCCGTCCACCACGACGCCATCGCGTCCAGCACCTCGATGGGGCGGCCGTCGGACGGGTCGATCACGGTGAGCCACGCGCCGCGCGCCCCGACGGCCACGACCGGCGCCAACGCCTCGGCGCCGATGGTGCTGTAGGGGTGCCAGACATGGGCGGCGTCGATGGCACTGATCTGCGCAGGGGTCAGCGCCCTGGTCGGCTCAGCCACAGACGGGGAGCCTAGCCCTTTGCTCACAGAGTGCGACGCACGCATCCGAAATGTGAGGACGCGAGGATTCTTAGGTAAATTGGCCTCGATCATGATGACCCTTGCCCCCTCCCGGTCGGCGCCCATGAGCGAGGAATCGCCCGCCGCCCCCGCCGCAATGGGGACTCGTACGTCGGGTTTTTACCGTCATGATCTGGACGGGCTCCGCGGTATCGCGATCGCGCTCGTCGCTGTCTTCCACATCTGGTTCGGCCGGGTTTCCGGTGGTGTCGACGTTTTCCTGGCACTGTCGGGGTTTTTCTTCGGTGGCAAACTGTTGCGCACCGCCCTGACACCGGGGGCTTCGCTGTGGCCCGTCGGAGAGGTCGTGCGGCTGATCCGCCGGCTGCTGCCCGCTCTGGTCGTCGTGTTGGCGGCCGCCGCGGTGCTGACCATCCTCATCCAGCCGGAGACCCGCTGGGAAGCGTTTGCTGATCAGAGTCTGGCAAGCCTCGGCTACTACCAGAACTGGGAGTTGGCCAACACCGCCGCTGACTACCTTCGCGCCGGTGAAGCGGTCAGCCCGCTTCAGCACATCTGGTCGATGTCCGTTCAGGGACAGTTCTACATCGCGTTCCTCGCGCTGATCTTCGGGTTCGCCTTCCTGTGCCGCAAGCTGTTCGGCAGGCATCTGCGGACCGCGTTCATCGTCCTGCTCAGCGCACTGACCATCGCGTCGTTCGTGTACGCGATCATCGCCCACAACACCGATCAGGCAACCGCGTACTACAACAGCTTCGCGCGGGCCTGGGAGTTGCTGCTCGGTGCGCTTGTCGGGGCACTGGTCCCATTCGTCCGGTGGCCGATGTGGTTGCGCACCGTTGTCTCGATCGTGTCCCTGGCGGCCATCTTGTCGTGCGGCGCGTTGATCGACGGGGTCAAGGAATTCCCGGGCCCCTGGACGCTGGTCCCGGTCGGCGCCACCATGCTGTTCATCCTGTCGGCGGCCAACCGCATGGGGGATCCGGCGACAGCCCAGCGCCTGCCCGCCCCCAACCGGATGCTCGCGACCGCACCGTTCGTGTCCCTCGGCGCGATGGCGTACTCGCTGTACCTCTGGCACTGGCCGCTGCTGATCTTCTGGCTGTCGTACTCGGGTCACACGCGCGCGAACTTCCTCGAGGGCGCGATCATCCTGCTGGTGTCCGGGGTGCTGGCCTGGTTGACGACGCGCTACATCGAGGAACCGCTGCGTGCACAGAAGGTCTCGGCGCCGGCCCCTGTCGTGCCCCTGCGCGCGCGGCTGCGCAGGCCCACGATCGTGCTCGGTTCCGTGGTGGCGCTGCTCGGGGTCGCGCTCACGGCCACGTCGTTCACCTGGCGTGAGCACGTCACGGTGCAACGCGCCAACGGCAAGGAACTGTCGGGTTTGTCGGCGCGGGACTACCCCGGCGCCCGCGCCCTGCTCAACCACGTGCGAGTGCCCAAGCTGCCGATGCGGCCGACCGTCCTTGAGGCGAAGAACGACCTGCCCGCATCCACAACCGACGGCTGCATCAGCGACTTCGACAACGTCGACGTCATCAACTGCACCTATGGTGACCAGAACGCGACCCGCACCATTGCGCTGGCCGGCGGCTCACATGCCGAGCATTGGATCACCGCGCTCGATCTGCTGGGACGGTTGCACAACTTCAAGGTGGTCACCTACCTCAAGATGGGTTGCCCGCTGACCACCGAAGAGGTTCCGCTGGTGATGGGTGACAACCGGCCATACCCGAAGTGCCACAAGTGGAACGAAGAGGTGATGGACAGGCTGATCGCCGATCACCCCGCATACGTGTTCACCACGTCGACCCGACCGTGGAACATCAAGCCCGGTGACGTCATGCCAGGGACGTACGTCGGTATCTGGGAAACGTTGTCGAAGAACAACATTCCGATTCTCGCGATGCGGGACACGCCGTGGCTGGTGCGCAAC
This sequence comes from Mycolicibacterium mageritense, assembly GCF_010727475.1. Taxonomy (NCBI): domain Bacteria; kingdom Bacillati; phylum Actinomycetota; class Actinomycetes; order Mycobacteriales; family Mycobacteriaceae; genus Mycobacterium; species Mycolicibacterium mageritense. The sequence goes on along the minus strand of NZ_AP022567.1, from coordinate 6,365,057 downwards.
GGCAAGCCCTATTTCCCGGCCGACTGCCTGGCCAACGGCGGCGACGCGATCTCGTGCGGTATCGACCGGTCCAAGGTACTCTCCGACCACAACCCAACACTGGATTTCGTCGCCCGGTTCCCGCTGCTGAAACCGCTCGACATGAGTGATGCGGTGTGCCGTAAGGACTATTGCCGTGTGGTGGAGGGAAATGTGTTGATGTACCACGATTCTCACCACATCTCGACGACGTACATGCGCACCATGACCAACGAGCTCGGACGACAGATGGCGGCAGCCACCGGGTGGTGGTGAGCGATGTCCTCGCCCGACGTACCGCCCCGCAAGCCCGCGCCCACGGTCTGGCCCGGTGAGCCGTATCCGCTCGGTTCGACCTACGACGGCGCGGGAACCAACTTTTCGCTGTTCTCCGAGGTCGCCGAACGCGTCGAGTTGTGTCTGGTGGCCAAGAACGGCTCCGAGGAGCGGATCAACCTCGACGAGGTCGACGGCTACGTGTGGCACGCCTACCTTCCGACCGTTACGCCGGGACAGCGCTACGGCTTCCGTGTGTACGGCCCGTGGGATCCCGCCGCCGGGCATCGCTGCGACCCCAGCAAGTTGCTGCTGGATCCCTACGGCAAGTCGTTCCACGGCGACTTCGACTTCACCCAGGCGTTGTTCTCCTACGACCTGACCGCCGAGCCTCCGGGGACCGGCACTCCCCCGCGGGTGGACTCACTGGGCCACACCATGACCAGCGTCGTGATCAACCCGTTCTTCCAATGGGGGTCCGACCGAGCGCCCAAGACCCCGTATCACGACACGGTGATCTACGAGGCCCACGTCAAGGGCATGACCCAGACCCATCCCGGTATTCCGGAGGAACTGCGCGGTACCTACGCAGGCCTGGGCCACCCGGTGATCATCGAGCATCTCAAATCGCTCAACGTCACCGCGATCGAACTGATGCCGGTACACCAGTTCATGCACGACCACCGGCTGTTGGACCTCGGGCTGCGAAACTACTGGGGCTACAACACTGTTGGCTTCTTCGCGCCGCACTACCAGTACGCCGCCAACCGCCATGCCGGCGGCGCGGTGGCCGAGTTCAAGACCATGGTGAAGGCGTTCCACGACGCGGGCATCGAGGTGATCCTCGACGTGGTGTACAACCACACCGCCGAGGGCAACCACCTCGGGCCCACCATCAACTTCCGCGGAATCGACAACGCAGGCTATTACCGCCTGATGGACGGTCAGCGGGAGTTGTACAAGGATTTCACGGGAACCGGCAACAGCCTCAATGCCCGCCATCCGCACACGCTGCAACTGATCATGGATTCGCTGCGGTACTGGGTTTTGGAGATGCACGTCGACGGGTTCCGATTCGACCTGGCCTCGACGCTCGCCCGCGAGTTCTACGACGTCGACCGGCTTTCGGCGTTCTTCGACCTGGTGCAGCAGGATCCGGTGGTCAGCCAGGTCAAATTGATCGCCGAACCGTGGGACGTGGGTGAGGGCGGCTACCAGGTCGGCAACTTCCCAGGTTTGTGGACCGAGTGGAATGGGAAGTATCGCGATACTGTGCGCGATTACTGGCGGGGAGAACCCGCGACACTGGGCGAGTTCGCCTCCCGGCTCACCGGTTCGTCGGACCTGTACGAGGCGACGGGCCGGCGCCCGAGCGCGAGCATCAACTTCGTCACGTGCCACGACGGGTTTACGCTGCATGACCTGGTGTCGTACAACGAGAAACACAACGAGGCCAACGGCGAGGACAACCGCGACGGGGAGAGCCACAACCGGTCGTGGAACTGCGGCGTGGAGGGCCCCACCGACGATCCGGACATCCTGGCCCTGCGCGCCAAGCAGATGCGCAACATCATGGGCACGCTCATGCTGTCGCAGGGCACTCCGATGCTCGCCCACGGCGACGAGATCGGGCGCACCCAACTCGGCAACAACAACGTGTACTGCCAGGATTCGGAACTGTCCTGGATGGATTGGTCCAGGTGCGAGACGAATGCCGATCTGCTGGCGTTCACCCGTAAGGTGGTCGAGTTCCGCAAGCGTCACCCGGTCTTCCGCCGCCGCAGGTTCTTCGAGGGCAAGCCGATCCGCAGCGGCGACCAGGTGCGCGACATCGCATGGCTGACCCCGTCCGGGACCGAGATGACCCCGGAGGACTGGGGCACCGGCCTGGGCACGTGCGTGGCGGTGTTCCTCAACGGCGATGCCATCGAGGCACCCAATGCCCGCGGCGAGCGAGTGGTCGACGATTCGTTCCTGTTGTGTTTCAACGCCAATGACCACTCGCAGGACTTCGTGACACCGGACGGTGACTACGCGACCGAGTGGACTGCCGCTCTCGACACCGCCGACCCAGTCGGCGATTCCGACCTCGTGGTGGCCGCAGGTGAGAAGATCTCACTGCAGGCACGGTCGCTGCTCGTACTCCGCAAGACAGCGTGAGCATGACGCGTCCGGTGCTTTCGACGTATCGGCTGCAGATGCGCGCGGACTGCTGCACGTTCGACGACGCCGTGAACCTGCTGGACTACCTCGACGATCTCGGCGTGAGCCACGTGTATCTGTCGCCCATCCTGACCGCGGCCGCAGGCTCCACGCACGGGTACGACGTCACAGATCCCACCACGGTGTCGGCGGGCCTGGGTGGCCCCGACGGCCTGCGCAGGCTGTCGGAGGCCGCGCACAGCCGCGGGATGGGGCTGATCGTGGACATCGTGCCCAACCACGTCGGCGTCGACGATCCGCGGCAGAACCGCTGGTGGTGGGATGTCCTCACCAACGGGCGGCAATCGGAGTTCGCCGACTACTTCGACATCGACTGGGACGTCGCCGACGGACGAATCGTGTTGCCCGTCCTGGGTTCTGACGACGATGTCGCGGCACTGACGGTGGACGGCGACGTCCTGCGGCTCGGGGATCTGGTGCTGCCGATCGCGCCCGGAACCAGGACTGGCTCAGGCGCTGACGTGCACGCCCGCCAGCACTACCAGTTGACCGGATGGCGCAACGGCGTCTGCGGATACCGCCGGTTCTTCTCGATCACCTCGCTGGCCGCGCTGCGCCAGGAGGATCGCAGGGTCTTCGAGGCCACGCACGTCGAGGTCAAACGCTGGTTCGACGAGGGGCTGGTCGACGGGCTCCGGATCGACCATCCGGACGGGCTCACCGACCCCGCCGGCTATCTGCGGTGGTTGCGCGAACTGGTCGGGCCCTCGGCATGGATTGTGGCAGAGAAGATCCTGGCGGCAGACGAAGGCTTGGACCGGGAGCTGCCGGTGGACGGCACCACCGGCTACGACGCGCTGCGCGAGGTCGGCGGACTGTTCGTGGACCCCGACGGCGAGGCTGAACTGAACAGGCTGTGCCGGGACTGCGATCCGGGCACCGAGCGACAGCTCAAGACCATCGCCGTCACCGAGACGCTGGGCAGCGAATTGAGCAGGCTGGGCCGCGTGATGTCGGCGGCCACCGCGACCAGCGACCCGCGGCTGCCCGACGCCGTCGCAGCGCTGATCAGCCGAGTCGGGGTGTACCGCAGCGACTATCCATCGCTGTCCACGGTGCTGCCCGTGGCGATCGCTGAAACAACCTCCGCAGCACCCGAATTGGTGCCCGCGCTGACGATCGTCAGCAGTGCGCTCGCGACCGACCGCGAGGCGGTGGCGCGCTTCAACCAGTTGTGCGGCGCTGCGACGGCGAAAGCGGTCGAGGACTGCCTGTTCTACCGCGACGCCCGGCTGGTGTCGCTCAACGAGGTCGGCGGGGCACCCGAGCTGTTCGGAGTCAGCCTCGCCGAGTTCCACCAGCGCACCGCCAACCGGGGTCGGCTGTGGCCGCGCGCCATGACGACACTGTCCACCCACGACACCAAACGCGGCGAGGACGTGCGCGCCCGGATCGGCGTGCTGTCGCAGGTCGCCACGACGTGGGCCGAGCTGGTGCAGCAGTGGACCGTCACGAGCCCTCCCCCGGACCGCGCGACCGGACTGTTCCTGTGGCAGAACATCTTCGGGGTGTGGCCCCGCGACGGCGCCGTGACCGACGAGTTGCGCGGCCGGTTGCACGCGTACGCCGAGAAGGCGATCCGCGAAGCCGCGGTCCACACCTCGTGGCACACGCCCGACGAGGCGTTCGAGGATTCCGTGCACCGCTGGCTCGACGCTGTGCTCGACGGCCCGGTCGCCGATGGGCTCACCGGGCTGACCGCGCGGCTCGACGAGCATGCACGCGCGGACAGCCTGGGCCAGAAGCTCATCCAGCTGACCGGGCCGGGCGTGCCCGATGTGTATCAGGGCACCGAACTGACCGAAGACAGCCTTGTCGACCCGGACAACCGCCGACCCGTCGACTACGCCGCACGCCGGGATGCGCTGCAGCGTCGGCAGGATCCGAAGATCAGGGTGACCAGCGCCGCGCTGCGGCTGCGCAGGAAGTACGCCGATCTCTTCCAGTCCGGCGGTTACCGTCCACTGCCCGCCGACGGGCCGGCCGCCGCGCATGTGGTGTCCTACTGCCGGGGTACGGACGTGGTGGTGGCGGCCTGCCGATGGACCGTGAAGTTAGCCGAAACCAGTTGGGGTGATACAACGTTGACGCTTCCCGACGGATCTTGGCATGACGTCCTGCACGGGCGGGAGTTCCCCCGCACGGTGCCCGCGGCTGCGTTGTTCGACGAACTCCCCGTGGCCCTCCTGGAGCGATGCAATGACTGAATTCGCCGTCTGGGCGCCCGAGCCCGACCGGGTCCGTCTCGATGTGGACGGCGCCTTGTACGACATGACCCCGTCGGACGACGGCTGGTGGCGTGCCGACGTCGATGCGCGCGACGACGCTCGATACGGCTTCGTCCTCGACGACGACCCGAAGGTGCTGCCGGATCCGCGCTCGCCGCGCCAGCCCGACGGTGTGCACGCGCGCTCGCAGCTGTGGCAACCGAAGCCCGACGCCTGGACCGACACGGGCTGGGCCGGTCGATCCATCGCGGGCGAGGTCATCTACGAGCTGCACGTCGGCACCTTCACCACCGAAGGCACGTTCGACGCGGCCATTTCGAAGCTCGACCACCTGGTCGACCTCGGCGTGGGCCTGGTCGAACTGATGCCCGTCAACGCCTTCAGCGGGGTCCACGGCTGGGGCTATGACGGTGTGCTCTGGTACGCCGTGCACGAGCCCTACGGCGGCCCGGACGGACTGATCCGGCTCATCGACGCGTGCCACGCGCGCGGGCTCGGCGTGCTGATCGACGCGGTCTTCAACCATCTCGGCCCCTCGGGCAACTACCTGCCACGGTTCGGCCCGTACCTGTCCGCCGGGCACAATCCGTGGGGCAGCTCGATCAACCTGTCCGACGCCGATTCCGACGAGGTGCGTTCCTACATCATCGAGTGCGCGCTGCGGTGGATGCGCGATTTCCATGCCGACGGGCTGCGTCTCGACGCGGTGCACGCGCTCGTCGACACCACCGCGGTGCATCTGCTGGAGGAGCTCTCGGCCGAAACCGACGCCCTGGCAGAGCAACTCGGCCGCCCGCTGTCGCTGATCGCCGAAAGCGACCTCAACGACCCACGCCTCATCACCCCGAGAGATCAGGGCGGGTACGGGTTGACCGCGCAGTGGGACGACGACATCCACCATGCGATCCACACCGCGGTGTCCGGGGAACGACAGGGCTATTACGCCGATTTCGGCTCGCTGGAGACCCTGGCGAACACGCTCAAGCACGGATACTTCCATGCCGGGACGTACTCGTCGTTCCGGCGCCGCAGGCACGGCAGGCCGCTGGACACCGCGACCATTCCCGCGACGCGCCTGCTGGCGTACACGCTGACTCACGACCAAGTCGGCAACCGCGCTGTCGGCGACCGGCCCTCCCAGCGGCTCGACTTCGGCCAGCTTGCCGTCAAGGCCGCGCTGGCTCTTGGATCTCCCTATACTGCAATGCTTTTCATGGGTGAGGAGTGGGGGTCGTCCTCACCGTTCCAGTTCTTCAGCTCGCACCCGGAACCGGATCTGGCGCGTGCGACCGCCGAGGGCCGCAAGGCCGAGTTCGCCGAACACGGTTGGGACGCCGACGAAATACCGAATCCGCAGGATCCGGCCACCTTCCTGCGATCGAAACTGAACTGGGACGAGGTGGGCGACGGTGACCATGCGCGGCTCTACCGCGTCTATCAGGGTTTGATCGCGCTGCGACGAGGCGAACCGGACTTCGCCGACCCGTGGCTGGACGACCTGCACATCGACTTCGACGAGACACGGCGCTGGATCGTGCTACACCGCGGCGCCTTCTCCATCGCGTGCAACCTCGGCGAGGAGGCCACCCGAGTTCCTGTGCGCGGCGACGTGGTCCTGGCCTGGGGCGAACCACAGATCGAACCCGGTGCGACGACCCTTGCCGGGCACTCCTTCGCGATCCTGCGGACCGATCAGGTCAGATAGCGGTAGGTCGGTGACCCCGGTTCCAGCAGTTCGACGTGGATGTCGGAGTTTTCCATGCGCGCCAACAGCCCCTCGAGGTCGGCCGCCGAGCTCAACTCCACGCCGCACAACGCTTCACCGGTCTCCCGGTTGTTGCGCTTGACGTACTCGAACAGCGTGATGTCGTCACCGGGGCCCAGCACTTCGTCGAGGAACCGGCGCAGGGCTCCGGGTTCCTGCGGGAAATCGACCAGGAAATAGTGCTTGAGCCCGAGATGCACCAGCGAGCGCTCGAGCACCTCGTTGTACCGGGACACGTCGTTGTTGCCGCCGGAGATCAGGCACACCACGGTGGAACCCGGCTCGATGTCCGCCTCCAACAACGCCGCGACCGACAGCGCGCCCGCCGGCTCGGCGATGATGCCCTCGTTCTGGTACAGATCGAGCATCGCGGTGCAGACCGCGCCCTCGTCGACCGTCGTGATCGACACCATGTCGCCTGCCGCCGCGAGCGCGGCGTATGGCAACGCCCCGGCGCGGGCCACCGCGGCGCCGTCGACGAACTGGTCCACGTGCTCCAACGTCACGGGCTCGCCCGCCGACAACGCCGCGATCATCGACGCCGCTCCCGCCGGTTCCACACCGAGCACCGCGGTGTTGGACGTGCGCTCGGCCAGGTAGGTGGTGATGCCGGAGATGCAGCCGCCCCCTCCGACCGGGACGATCACGAGATCGGGCTCGTCCTCGAGCTGGTCGAGCATCTCAGCCGCGATAGTGCCCTGACCCGCCATGGTGCGCAGGTCGTCGTAAGGAGGTACCAGCGTGGCCCCGGTGCGGGCGACGTCGTCGAGGGCGGCCTGCGCGGCCTGATCGTAGGTCGCGCCGACGGCGATCAACTCGATGAACTCACGGCCGTGGTAGCGGATTCGGTCGCGCTTCTGCTTTGGGGTCTTGGCCGGGACGTACACTCGGCCGTGGATGCCCATCGACCGGCATGCCAGTGCGAAGCCCTGGGCGTGGTTGCCCGCGGACGAGCACACCACGCCCGCCGCGATCTCCGCGTCGGACAGCTGGGCCATCAGATTGAAGGCGCCGCGGATCTTGTAGGACCGGACCGCCTGCAGATCCTCCCGTTTGAGGTAGACCGTGGCGCCGGTGGCCTCCGACAGCCGATCGCTGATCTGCAGCGGGCTCCGGGTGACCACGCCCGAAATTCGCCGCGCAGCCTCGTCGATGTCAGCCGCGCACAGCGGCGCCGACGTACGGGGGCTCAGTTCGGCAGTCACCGGTCAATAGTGCCACCGGCCAGGCGTTTCACTGCACCGGGGTGAGCACAAACACCGGGATCTCGCGATCGGTCTTGGTCTGGTAGTCGGCGTAGTCGGGAAAGGCCGCCACCGCACGCTGCCACCACTGCGCCTTCTCTTCGCCGAACACCTCACGTGCGGTGTAGTCACCCGACGTGGTTCCGTCCTGCAGTTCGACGCGCGGATTCTTCTTGACGTTGTAGTACCAGACCGGGTTCTTCGGCGCCCCGCCCAGCGACGCCACCACCGCATATTCGCCGTTGTGCTCGACGCGCATGAGCGGGGTCTTGCGGATCTTGCCGGTCTTGGCGCCGATGGTGGTCAGCAGGATCACCGGCCTGCCGTTGAGCTCGGTGCCTGCCGTACCGCCGGACGCCATGTAGGTCTCGGCGTTCTCGCGTGCCCAGTCAGATGTGCTTGGTTCGTAATCTCCGGTGAGTGGCATGCAAACCAGCCTAGGGCGCTCGGCGTGGCCGGACGGGAAACCGCGGAAATCGGCACGCGGAGGGTTGAAACCGCCAGGAACTGGGAAAACAACGCCCATGCGGCACCTGGCGAAGGAGCGTGTGCGGTGGGTGGCGGCCCGAACGGCTGCGGCCGCCGCGCTGGCGGTGTCGGCGTGCGCGACGGCCAGCACTCCGCCGGCCGATTCCCACACCGCGCGGGTATTCATCAACGGCGAGGAGATGCCGACGACCTATTCGGTGGAGTGCCGGCAACTCGACTGGTTCTGGACCATCGACACGCTGCCGAAAGAGCCCGGATTCACCGCGATCGTCCAGACCGGCGCGACCGTCACACCCAAGGTCATGCGGATCCGCGAACTCGCGGGGTTCACGGGCAGTTCGGGCGAGGGCGCGCCGGATACCGAGGCCCGCGTCGAGGGCACCACGTTCCGCGTGAGCGGTACGGCGCACGGCTCGTTCGCAGATCGCCCCACCAAACCGGCCGAGGTCGAGTACCGGATGGAAGCCCGCTGCTGAGCCGTCTTGACCGGTAAAGTGACAAGCCTCATCCGGTGTTTCGGGTAGCCGAAATCTTTGTTGCGAGCTATCGTCAGAACATGACCACCGCCGGGAACTTTCGCGACGCCACCTCCCGGGCCGATCATGAGGTCGACATCGCCGGGGTGCCCTGGCCGACCTACAAGCTGATCGCCCTGGCGATCGGTGCCCTGGTTCTCGTGGTCGTCGGCGTGGCGACCATGAGTGCCGCACCCGCCGTGCTGTCCGCTGCCGCGGCGGCCACCGTCGTGTGGCTGGGCCTGGGCAGCGTCTGGTCCTCCGATCAGTGACCTTCGAGTAGCTCGCGCAGCGTCTCAAGGTCCGCAGTGACAGCGGCGACATCAGCGTCGAACTGTTCCTCGGTCACCCCTGGGCGCTGCCGGACCGTGAAGACCACCTCGCACGACGTTGCGTCGACGCCGGCAGGCAGCACCCGCATCGGGTTGTAGACCGCCTCGCCCGAGGGCAGGTGCACCATGTGATCGAGCACGCCCAACGTGTTCGGCGGCGTGAATTCGACCGTGACCTCACCCATCGGCGACTCCGCGACCCAGCCGCGCGCAGTGAGGTGCAAACCGCCCTCGGCCAGTCCCGCAGCCCAGTTCACCAGGTGGTGCGGATCGGCGGCGTAGGCGTACACGGCCTCGGGCGCCGCCTCGATCCAGACGCTCACATGTCTGCTACGCATGGTTCCCACCGTAGGCCGCCGCCACTCGCCGGGCGCCCACACCTGTCGTACGCGCGCTAAGCGAATCCGTGATCGCAAGGGCGCTAACCATTTTCAGCCAGCTGTCGCTACCGCTTCTGAGGGAACATGGCCAGTTCGGCGAGCACCTCGTCGAGTGCTGTGCGCGTGACGCTGTCGAGCGGCCGGGCCGGCAGCCGCACCCTCGCCGAGTTGATGATGCCACGTCGCAGCAGAACCTCTTTGTGCACAGCCCACGCCTGGCCGGGGCGCACGCCCAACCGGATCAGCGGCTGCAACCGAGCGAACCCGGCTCGCGCATCCGCGCGTCGGCCCGCCGCCAGGTCGTCGAGGATGACGCGGAGGTGGTCCGAGAACTCGCAGGCCGGCATCGTGCCGACCGCGCCGTTGTCGTATTCCTCGATGAGATCCTGCGCATTCTGACCACCGAGGACCGCGAAATCCTCGGGCGCCGCGGCCGCCACGTCAGCGATCTTGACCGGCGTCGGCGGCGCCTCGACCTTCACGGACGCGATTTCCGGCACCGTAGCCAGCTTGACGATCTGCTCTACGGCGATGCTCACCCCGGTGACTCCGGGCGCGTCCTGCACCATGATGGGCGCGCCGGCTTCGGCCGCGACGTCGGCGAAGAATTCCGGTATCTGTTGCGACGACGGCACCGTCAGATAGGGCGGCAGCACCATCAGGTGGTCCGCACCGCTCTCGACTGCCTCAGCCGCGAGCTCGACTGCTGTGACGGTGCTGGTGGCGTTGACCCCGGCTACCAGCGGCAGGTCTGGCCCGACAATCGTGCGAACTTCTCGCAGGATCACGCTCCGCTCGGCGCGCGTCAGCGCGAACCCCTCGCTGGCCATGCCGAAGACTGCGAGACCGTCTACGCCGCAGCGGATCTGGAACTCGACCAGCGACCGCAGCGACGGCAGATCAAGCCTGCCGTCGGATGTGAACGGGGTCGCCAGGATCGGAACGAGGCCGGTCGGGGCGGGGCTGGGGCGATGCACTGCTCAGTTCTCCTTTGCGAGATCGATGATCACGTCGACGTCGACGTCTATACCAAGGCCGGGACCGGTGGGGACCGCGAAGCCCGTGGGGCCCGCATCGATCGGAGTGCGCAGAATCCGCTGCGCGACGGGCACTGTGTCAGGCTGGAATTCGAAGAAGGGGCAGTCGACCGTCGCGGCGCTGACATGGATTCCCGCGGCGAGCGCGATCCCGAGACCGACCGAGTGGTGAAATGCGATCGGGACATGGAAGGCCGATGCGAGCTGCGCGATCGCAACAGCCTCGGTGATCCCGGTACGCGCGACGTCAGGTTGAGCGAGCCGCAGCGCACGGCGGGTGAGCCAGTCGGCGAACTCATATCGATGCCGCATCGCCTCACCGACCGCGACCGGGGTCGTGGTCCGCTCGGCCAGCTCACGGTGGCCGTCGACGTCCTCGGGGGCCAGCGGTGCCTCCAGGAACACCGCGCCCCGTGCGTCGAGTTCGCGTCCGAGCGTGACCGCCTCACCGACCCGGTAGGCCCAGTGCGCGTCGACCGCGATGCGGAGGCCGGGTGCGGCCGCCGCGACCGCATCGAACGTCGCGAGGTCGGCCGCGATCCCCTTGCCCAACGCAAGCTTGACCATCTGGGCTCCGGCCGACTCCCACCGAGCCGCCAAGGCAGCCCGGGCCGGGTCGGTCGGCTCGGGCAACCCCGAGACGTAGGCCGGCACCCGCTCGCGATGCGCCCCGCCCAGCAGCTCGCTGACCGACAGCCCGGTGACCTTGCCGTGCAGATCCCACAGTGCGATGTCGACAGCAGCCAACGCATCGGCCTGATGCCCTCCCAGATGTCCCCGCTCGCGCATCAGATTGCGCAGCCGCTCCCAGAGCGGGTGGACCTGTCGTGGATCCTCGCCGATCAACTGCCCTACAAGGAGCCGTTCGACGACAGCGGCTGCGATTTCCGGGCCGACCGGCGCAAGCGCTTCGCCCCATCCAACGTGCCCGTCGTCGGTGCGGATCGCAACGAGCATCGTCTCGAACCGGCCCGAGTAGAGGCTGCGCCACGGCTGCCGAACGACGTAGCCGCGATCGGCGGTGAGCTCCGTCCCGTCATCGAGGGTGCCGAGGTACGCCCGGTCCCCGCGTTGCTTCACCACATACGTCGTCACGTCGGCGATGCGCACCGGCGACTCCCATCTTGTCTCGTCCATCGCCCACAAATGTGCAAGACGCTTGCATATGTTGCAAGTCGCTGCCAATATTTGCGATATGGCAGTCGAGAAGAGCGGGAACCAGAGCGTCGAACGAGCGGCAGCCGTGTTGCGGCTCTTCACCGGGAGAAGCCCGGCCCTCCGCGTCTCGGACGTCGCGTCGGCGTTGGACCTCGGTCTTTCGACGGCGTCCCGACTGCTGGCGACGCTGGAGTCGGTCGAGCTGGTCAGGCGCGATCCGGTCAGCCAGCTCTACGAACTCGGCCCGGCCGTGATCGCGATGGCCGGGGTCGCGCTCAACAACGAACCGGTCTACCGGCAGTCCCGGGCGATCACCCAGCGCCTGGCCTGGGAGCTCGGACTCGGCGCCAATGTGGCGGTGCGCCGCGGCGACGCCCTGTTTTATCTGCAGAACGTGGAGGGGCCGCTGGCGCACAAGTCGTACTCGCTACTGGGACAACGCAATCCGCTGTACGCGACGGCGATGGGCAAATGTCTGCTACTCGAGATCCCCCGCGCAGAACGAATCGAACTGCTCGGCGCGGGTCCGCTGACGTCATACACCGCGCGAACCATCACCGATCACGATGCCCTCGACGACGACCTACAGCGTTGCGCGGCACGAGGATATGCGATCGAGGTCGAAGAGCTCGCGCTCGGCCGGGCATGCATCGCCGCCCCGGTCCGTGACCACACCGGCGGCATCGTGGCGGCGCTGTCCGTCTCGGGCGCCCTGTCCGCGATCAGCCTGCCCGAACGTGAGACCGACCTCGGCGCAATCGTCATCGAAGCGGCCGACTCGGTCAGCACAGGCCTCGGCTACCTGGGGCATGTCCCGACAGTCCCGTCACGTCCGTGACGCCGAACAATGGAGTTCACCACATGCCAAGCCCCACGACGCTGAGCACCGGCACCGCTGGAGCCGCGACGACCCCGTCCCGGAGAGTGCTGGTAGCAGGCACCATCGGCAACTTCGTCGAATGGTTCGACATCGGCATCTACGGGACGCTGTCGTCGGTCATTGCCGCCAACTTCTTCGCCGAGGGCGACCCGACGTCCGCGATTCTCTCGACGTTCGCGATCTTCGCCGTCGGCTTTGCGATCCGACCGCTCGGTGCGCTCTACTTCGGACCACTCGCAGATCGCATCGGCCGCAACCGCGTTCTGGCGATCACGGTCATCGTGACCTCGTTGGCGACGTTCGCGATCGGCGTGCTACCCACCTATGCGAGCATCGGCGCACTGGCACCGATCTTGTTGGTCGTGGCGCGCCTCGTGCAGGGTTTCGCCGCCGGCGGCGAAACCTCCAGTTCCGTCGGGCTTCTCTTCGAATACGCACCACGAAACCGACGCGGCTTCTACACAAGCTTCGGGGCCAGCATCGGATTCGTCGCGTTCGTAGCGGGCGCAGGTCTTGCGCTGATCCTCACCTTGATCTTCGGTGACGACCAGCTGACCGAATTCGCTTGGCGTATACCATTTCTGATCGCGCTACCGCTCGGCATCGCCGGACTCTATCTGCGCATGAGGCTCGACGACACACCCGAGTTCATCCGGTTGGAGCGATCAGGGGAAGTCGCCGCATCGCCACTGAGAGAGACGTTCCGGACCGGACGCAGAGCAATGCTGATCCTGGGTGGGGTGATCGTCCTCAAAGGGGTGGCGCACTGGGTGCTGCAGACGTATATGGTCAGCCACCTCAGCCGCACCCTGCATTTCAGTGCGGCTGAAGCGTTCACGGCGTCGACGATCTGTATGGCGGTCGTCGCGGTGGTCATCCCGGTGGCGGGGCTGTTGTCGGACAAGGTCGGCCGTAAGCCGGTGATGATCCTCGGCGCAGCCGGTCTGATCGTGCTGGCCTGGCCGGCGCTTGCGCTGATGACCCTGGGCAACGCCATGCTCGCGGTGCTCGCGATGGTCGCCTTGGGCATTCCGCTCGCCGCGTATGACGGTGCGGTCAACGCGAGCATGGCCGAGCTCTTCCCGTCGCGGATCCGCACCGGTGCGATCGCGATCCCCTACAACATCGTGGTCAGCCTGCTGGGCGGCACGGCTCCCTACATCGCCGCCTGGCTCACGGCGACATCGGGATACACGCCGGCGCCCGCCTTCTACCTCATGTTCGCCGCCGCGATCACCCTCACCACGGTGATCGTCTGGGTCAAGGAGACCACCGGCCCGAAAGCCGAAGTCGACGTGACGGCCTGAGCGGTCGGCGCCCGAATCCCGTGATCGCAAGGGCGGTAAACGTTTTCGCCGATCTGTTCAGCGGCAGGTCAGGTGTATGGTCGGGCGTGTGGGTATTGCGACGACGGGCCTGACACCGGTCGAGGAAACGGCCTTTCTGACTCTGTACGCCAGGGCACTCGACAGCCGGTGGGCGCGCCCGATCCTCGGCGACACACTCGCCGACGAGACAGTGGCACGGCTCGACTACGACTTCTCGGGGCTGGGCGTCCAGACGAGCGTGGTGTGTCAGACGGCGCTGCGCGCAAAGATGCTCGACGACCGGATCCGGGCATTCGTCACCCGTCATCCCGACGCCGTTGTCGTGGATTTGGGTGCGGGGCTCGACAGCGCCGTGCATCGCGTGGCTCCCGTCGCGACCGTGGACTGGTACAGCGTCGACCTGCCGGGGATCAGCGTGTTGCGCGACCACGTGCTGCCGCCGCTCCCGCAGGCCCATACGGTCGCCGCTTCGCTGGTCGATCCCGACTGGACCGACCCCATCCCCTCCGACCGGCCCACTTTCGTGGTGGCCGACGGCCTGTTCGCCTTCCTCACCGAACCGGTCATCGCAGGTATCTTCCGGAGGATCACCGACCATTTCACCTCCGGCGAGGTGGCGTTCAACGACTACGGCAGGATCGGGTGGGTCAGCCGGGCAGCGCTCAAGTTCTACCCGCAGAAGATGTACAAGGACGTCGGAAGCCAATGGGGTTACCCCGGTTTCAAGGATGCCCGGCATCCTCAGACGTGGAGTCCGCGGTTGCGGCTGGTCGAGGAGTCGAGCCTGGCACATCAACCCGAAGTGGACCGCTTTCCCGGCTGGCTTCGCGTCGCCACGCGGCTGTCCGGGCTGACCAAGGCCACCGCGCGCAAGGCGCGGATCCTGCGGTACGCGTTCTGATCCGGGTTCGCTTACCTGCCAGGTAATCGACAGGCCTTGCCGCACACGCCATCGTCGGGGCATGACTGTGCTCATCGGGATCATGCTGCCGAGTCGCGAAACCGCGATGACCGGGCGGCACGACGCCGCCGCGATACTCGAATACGCCAGGGCTGCTGAGCATTACGGTTTCGATTCGGTGTGGACCGGCGACTCCGTGCTGGCCCGTACCCGGGTCGAGCCGCTGTCGCTGCTCGGGGCGATCGCCGCGGTCACCGAGCGGATCACGCTGGGCACCGCTGCGCTCGTCGGCCCGCTGCGCCATCCCCTGTTGACCGCCGCGCAGGCCGCCACCGTCGACCAGCTCAGCGGTGGCCGCCTGATCCTCGGACTCGGTTCGGGTGCTCCGACACCGGAGAGCCGGGCCGAATTCGAGGCGCTGGCAACGCCGTTCGGCGACCGGGCCCGCCGTCTCGACGAGACGGTCGCACTGTGTCGCCGGGCCTGGACCACCGGGGGTGGATTCAGCGGCAGCATCTGGCAGATCGACGACCTCGGCGGAGCGCTTCCACCGGCGCGGCCCGGCGGCCCACCGCTGTGGCTGGCCGGCGGCGACACCGAGCGCGTCATCAAGCGGGTGGTCGACGGCTACGACGGCTGGCTGCCGTACCTTCCCGACGCCGACGCGTACGCACGCGCCTGGAACCGGATCAGCGAGCGCGCGACGCGACCGATCACGCCGGCGATGTACGCGACCGTGTACATCGACGACAGCCGTGTGCGGGCCCACGACGCTCTCGACAGGTACGCCCGGGCCTACTACCGGCAGCCGCTGGACGTGATGAGCTCGATCCAGGCCTACTGCGGCGGACCGGCGCACGAATGTGCGGAATGGCTGGCCCGCTATGTCGAAGCCGGGGCGCGCCACCTCATCCTGCGCATCGGCGCGCTCGACCCCCATCCGCGGATGCTGGCCGAGCACCTGCTGCCCGCGCTGCGTCAGGTCGGGATCGCCCGGTGAATGCCGCACGTACACGCATCGATCGACGGGCATGTGCACTGCATGCCCCATTCGATGATCGCCCTCGCGCGCGTCAGCGCGGTCATCTGCTCGTCGATCTCGGAGAGCTTGGCCTGCGCGAGCGCACGCGCGGCCGGCCGGCCAGGGGTGTCGTCGTCCATCAGCACCGCGATGTCGTCGAGCGCGAAACCGGCGGCCTTGCACAGCCGGATCACCTCGAGCCGTACCAGCACCGACTCCTGGTATCGGCGTTGCCCACCCACGCGGCCCGGGGCCGGGAGCAGACCGAGCTGTTCGTAATAGCGCAGCGTGGTCTGCGCGACACCGGCCCGACGGGCCACCTCTCCGATGGTCAACCGCGTACTCACCGTTAACTCCCCAAGGCTTGACTTAGAGTCAACTCTAAGTTGTTGACTCGGGGCATGCCATTCACCGACACCCTGACCCGAACCCGCTACGCGCAGCTGCGCACCTTCCGTCGCGACGGCTCCCCCGTCGACACCCCGATCTGGTTCGCCACCGACGGTGAGCGCGCGATCGTGTTCCGGACGAAGGTGGGCCCCAAGACCAAACGGCTGACGGCGCACCCGGAAGTCGAACTGGTCGCGTGCGACTACCGGGGCCGTGTCACCGAGCCGACCACGCTGCACGGGCGGGCGGTGATCCTGTCCGGCGTGCAGGCACAGCAGGCCAACCGGGCACTGCACCGCCGCTACGGCTGGCAGTGGAACATCGTGCCGCTACTGAAGATCCCCGGCGTCACCAATGTGCACCGTGACCTGCCGCTGCGCGAGAAGCTGCGGCGGGCCCGGACGCGCGATGTCTGGCCGGACAGCGCCATCGTCCGGATCGAGCTGGACGAGCCGAGTCAGCCGAGGCAGCCCGGCCCGAGCAGCGCCTTGAGGTCGCCCATCAACGCCGACGACGGTGTCACGCGCAGCGACTGATCGAGCTCGAGCGTGGTGATCCGCTCACCGCTGATCAGGCGCAGGTGCACCTGCGCGGTGCCCGGATGGTTGGCCAACACCGATTTGAGCGCACTGACCTTGTCGATGGTGCACTGCCGGGTCGGCAGGCTGACCGCAAGCGGCCGGTCGGCCTGGGCGCTGGTGAAGTCGGGCACCACCAGTTCGTGGGCGATCAGCGCGATCCGGTCGTCGCGCGCGGCGACCTTGGCTTTGACGAGCACCACCACGTCGTCGGCGATCTCGGCACCGAACAGCGAGTAGGTCTGCGGGAAGAACAACACCTCGATGCCACCCGTGAGGTCTTCCAATTGCGCTGAGGCCCAGGGCAATCCGTTCTTGTTGACCCGCCGGTTGACCGAGGCGAGGATGCCGCCGACGAGCACCTGGGCGTCATTGGCGACATCGCCGTCCAGGATCGCCGGGATCTGGGTGTCGACCTGATTGGCCAGCAGGTGCGCGACACCGTTGAGCGGGTGCCCCGACACGTAGAGGCCCAGCATCTCGCGTTCGAGTGCGAGCTTGTGCTTGTCCTCCCACTCTTCGTCGGGCACTTTGATGGTGAAAACCGCGTCGGTGCCAGTGTCGTCACCCCCGCCGAACAGGTCGAACTGCCCCATCGCCTCGGCCTTCTTGGTGCCGAGCACCGAGTCCACGGCGTCGGTGTGGACCAGGAACAGGCCCTTGCGCGGATGGCCGAGCGAATCGAACGCGCCCGCCTTGATCAGCGACTCGGTGACCTTCTTGTTGCAGGCCGCGATGTCGATCTTGTTCAGGTAGTCGGAGAAGTCGGTGTACTTGCCCTTCTCGGTGCGCGTATTGATCAGTGACGCAACGACGTTGGCACCGACGTTCCGGATCGCGCCGAGGCCGAACCGGATGTCGTCGCCCACCGAGGCGAAGTTCTGCACGGACTCGTTGACGTCCGGCGGGAGCACCGTGATGCCGAGCCTGCGGCAGTCGGCGAGGTAGACCGCGGCCTTGTCCTTGTCGTCACCGACAGACGTCAGCAGGCCGGCCATGTACTCGGCCGGGTAGTTCGCCTTGAGGTACGCGGTCCAGTACGACACCAGCCCGTACCCGGCCGCGTGCGACTTGTTGAATGCGTAGCCGGCGAACGGAAGGATGGTGTCCCACAACGCCTTCACCGCACCTTCGGAGAAGCCGTTGGCCGTCATGCCCTCCTTGAAGCCCTTGTACTCGGCCTCGAGCACCTCCAGCTTCTTCTTACCCATGGCCTTACGCAGCGCATCGGCCTTGCCCATGGTGTAGGAGGCGACCTTCTGCGCGATGAACATGATCTGCTCTTGGTAGACGATAAGGCCGTAGGTCTCGGCGAGGATGTCCTTGAGCGGCTCTTCGAGTTCGGGGTGGATCGGCTTGATGGCCTGCCGGCCGTTCTTGCGGTCGGCGTAGTCGTTGTGGGCGTTCATGCCCATGGGGCCGGGACGGTACAGCGCCAGCACGGCCACGATGTCGTTGAACCCGGTGGGCTGCATGCGGCGCAGCAGATCGCGCATGGGGCCACCGTCGAGCTGGAACACACCGAGCGTGTCGCCACGGCCCAGCAGTTCGTATGCCGCCGGGTCGTCGAACGGCAACGTTTCGAGGTCCAGGTCGATGCCGCGGTTGGCCTTGATGTTGTCGATGCAGTCACCGATGATCGTCAGGTTCCGCAGGCCAAGGAAGTCCATCTTCAGCAGGCCGATGGCCTCGCACGACGGATAGTCCCAGCCCGTGATGATCGCGCCGTCCTGTGGTCGTTTCCACAGCGGGATCGCGTCGACGAGCGGCTCGGAGCTCATGATCACCGCACACGCGTGCACACCCGCGTTGCGGACCAGGCCCTCGAGCCCGCGGGCCGTCTCGTAGATGGTCCGCACATCGGGGTCGGTGTCGATCAGCGTGCGGACTTCCGCGGCTTCCTTGTACCGCTCGTGGTTCGGATCGGTGATGCCCGACAGCGGGATGTCCTTCGCCATGATGGGCGGCGGCAGTGCCTTGGTGATCCGGTCGGCGATCGCGAAGCCCGGCTGGCCGTAGTGCACGCGGGCCGAATCCTTCAGCGCCGCTTTGGTCTTGATGGTGCCGAAGGTGATGACCTGGGCGACCCGGTCGCTGCCCCACTTGTTGGCCGCGTACCGCAGCATCTCGCCCCGGCGACGATCGTCGAAGTCGATGTCGATATCGGGGGCCGACGGGCGTTCCGGGTTGAGGAAGCGTTCGAACAGCAGGCCGTGCGGAATCGGGTCGATGTTGGTGATGCCCAGTGCGTAGGCCACCAGTGACCCGGCGGCCGAACCGCGGCCCGGCCCAACCCGGATGTCGACCGAGCGCGCGTAGTTGATCAGGTCGGCGACGATCAGGAAGTAGGACGGGAAGCCTTTGTCGCAGATGACCTTGATCTCATAGCTCGCCCGTTCGGTGTACTCGGGGGGCACGGGACCGCCCCGGAACCGCCGTTGCAGCCCCGCCGTCACCTCGTGTGTCAGCCAGGAAGCCTGGTCGTGTCCGTCGGGCACCGGGAACACCGGCATCCGGTCGGTCGGCGTCCACACGTCGGCGTAGGACTGCACGCGCTCGCCGATGAGCACCGTCGAATCACACGCACCGGGCACCTGAGCGTCCCACAGGGCGCGCATTTCCTCGGCGGACTTGAGGAAGTAGCCGTCTCCGTCGAACTTGAACCGGTTCGGGTCGGACAGGGTCTTGCCGGTCTGGATGCACAGCAGCGCCTCGTGATTCTGCGAGGCCTCGCGCGTCACGTAGTGGCAGTCGTTGGTCGCCAGCGGCGGGATCTTGAGCTTCTGCCCGATTTCGAGCAGACCCTCGCGGACCCGGCGCTCGATGTCGAGGCCGTGGTCCATGAGCTCGAGGAAGAAATTGTCCGGGCCGAAGATGTCGCGCCACTTGGCCGCCGCTTCCAGCGCCTCCTGCCGATGACCGAGCCGCAGCCGGGTCTGCACCTCGCCGGACGGGCAGCCGGTGGTCGCGATGATGCCCTCGGCGTGCTCGGCGATGAGCTCGGCATCCATGCGCGACCACTTGCCGAGCTGACCTTCGAACGATGCCAGCGACGACAGCTTGAACAGGTTGCGCAGGCCGGTGGCGGTCTCGGCGACCATGGTCATGTGGGTGTAGGCGCCGCTACCCGAGACGTCGTCGCTCTTCTGGCTCGGATCGCCCCATTGAACGCGCTTGGTGTCGAACCGGGAGCCGGGCGCGATGTAGGCCTCGACGCCGATGATCGGCTTGATGCCGGCCTTGGTCGCCGAGTTGTAGAACTCACTGGCGCCGAACATGTTTCCGTGGTCGGTCATGCCGATCGCCGACATGCCGAGGCGCTGCGCCTCGGCCAGCATCGGAGTGATCTTCGCGGCGCCGTCGAGCATCGAGTATTCGGTGTGGTTATGCAGGTGCACGAAGGACCGCGAAGATGAACCGCTCATAGGCACGCCAGTCTATTGCTGCCCACCGACAGTTCTCGGCGTGTCGGGCTGCGTGTCTCCGCCACGCCGTCAGCGCGAATCAGCGCCGTCGGCCAGCAACCCGTAATCGAACATCAACTCAAGTTGCTTGGCTACCGCACGGAAGTTTGCGGCACCGGCTTCCGAACCCGCGCAGGCCCCGATTCCCCACAGGATCGCGTGCAGCAGTTCGGCGAGCGGCCCCGGCTCGACATGGGGCGGCAGTTCGCGGCGCGCGACGGCCTCGGCGGTGGCGTCGGCCAGGAATGCCGCGGTGGTCGCCGCGGTGTCCACCGGCAGCACCGGGTGGCGCTGCGCCTCCAGCCGGGCGCTGGTCAAAAACGCGGCGAGCGACGGATCCTCGCGGCCCGCCGCGAGCAGCCCGAGCATGAACGCCCGAAGGCGATTCACCGGGGAGTCATGCTGATTGGCCTCTTCGATGCAGGCGTCGACGACCACATGCGCCTCCGCGACCAGCGCTTCGAACAGGGCCTCACGGCTGGGGAAGTAGTAGTTCAGCGTCGGTCGGCTCAACCCGGTCCGCTTGGCGATCGCCTGGAATGTCGTCGCCGCATAACCCCGCTCGTTGACCACCTCGCGGCCGGCCCGCACGATGTTGGCCCGTGTGCCGGCAGAATCGGCGGACACCGGGCGCCCGGGGCCGCGACGGCCCGCTTTCACACCCGGTAGCTCGGTCATGCGGCAAACGGTATGACATAGCTATACCTCGGTCAACCGTTACCCGCCGCAAACTCGGTCACACGATGGGGCCGGCACCGAGCGCAACCAGCTGCCGACGCAGGTGCGCCGCGATTGCGGCATCGCCCGTCATTTCGACAGCGCGCCGGTACGCGGCGCGCGCGTCGGCGGTCCGGCCTGCCGCCGCCGAAAGGTGAGCGCGCGCGACCCAACCCGGCTGAAAACGACCCATCGCCGGGTCGTCGATCGAGTCCAGGCTTCGCAACCCCGCCTGCGGGCCGTCGATCTCGCCGTCGAGAACCGCGAGGGCGACCGCGGCCCCCAGCGAGGGCGCGACCCGCATCAGCGCGCGATGCAGTGCACGGAGGGTGTCCGGCGGCACATCGCGAGCGCAGTGTGCGGACTGGATAGCCGCCTCGTACTGGAACCGGCCGGGCCTGCCGAAGCCGTGCGCGCGTGTCAGCAGGCCCTCGCCCCGGTCGATCAGGCGGCGATCCCATTGCGTCGCATCCTGCTGGTCGAGCGGAACGAACCGCCCGTGCGCGTCGCGGCGGGCCGGTCGGCGGGCCTCACACAGACAGATCAACGCGGCCAAGCCCAGCGCCTCGGGCTCGTCGGGCAGCAACTCGGCGACGATCAGGGCCAGGTGCAACGCCTCGGCCGACAGCGATTCGATCGGCGCACCCTCCGGCGTGAGTTGCCAGTCGATCGAGTAGGCCCCGTAGACGGCCTCGAGCACCGCGGGCAACCGCTCCGTGAGATCGTCGCGCTCTGGAACGACGAATCCGATTCCGGCGTCCCGGATCCGCCGTTTGGCCCGTACCAGACGCTGCGCCATGCTGGCGGGAGCGACCGCGAACGCCGCGGCGATGGCGCCGGCATCCACCCCGAGCACGGTCTGCAGCATGAGTGGCGTCCGAATGTCGGCGGCGATCGCGGGATGCGCGCAGACCAACAGCAGTTCGAGCCGGCGGTCCGGAACCTCGGGAACGTCGGACTCGGCGGGGTCGTCGAAATCGGCAGGCAGCGGCCGGGCGAACCGATAGGCCGAGGACTTCCACAGATCCCGCAATCTGTTGCGCGCCACGGTCACGATCCACGCCTCGGGGTTGGCCGGAACACCGTCGTGCGGCCACCGGACCAGGGCGCGTTCCAGCGCATCGGCCAAGGCGTCCTCGGCAGCCGCGATGTCGTGGCTCCCGGCCGCCAGGACCGCGAGCAGCCGACCGTACGAGTCGCGGGTGATCTCCGCGACCCGCAGGCCGACAGCGCTCGCCGCGTTCAGGGCGCGTACCACCCCTGCCCGCTGCGGTAGGTCACCGCGACCGGCCTGATCTCCACCGCTCCCCATTGCGCGGCCGGGCATCGTCGGGCCCACGACAGCGCCGCGTCGAGGTCGGCCACGTCGATCACGAAGACCCCACCGAGCCGCTCTCTGGTATCGGCGAACGGCCCGTCCTGGATTTCCGGCGCGCCGTTGCGCGCGGTGTAAGTCGTTGACGCAGCGGCTGATTGGAGCACCTGCGTGCCGATCAACACACCTGCCGCGTCGAGGTCGTCGGCGTAGCGGGCGAACGCCGCGCGGGCCGGCTCCATGTCCTCGTCGGTCAGCCCGGCCTCCGGGCCCTCCTGATAATGCATGAGCAGGCAGTACTGCACGGTTCC
The DNA here is from genome assembly GCF_010727475.1 of Mycolicibacterium mageritense. Classification (NCBI taxonomy): domain Bacteria; kingdom Bacillati; phylum Actinomycetota; class Actinomycetes; order Mycobacteriales; family Mycobacteriaceae; genus Mycobacterium; species Mycolicibacterium mageritense. Next base: position 6,342,487 of record NZ_AP022567.1, on the reverse strand, counting down.
TCCCGGTGTTCAGGTGTCAGCTTGTCACCGGGATGACGATTCGGGCTCCGTCAGATCGACACATTCGGACGGTCCCGCCGAATTTTTTCGCCGCGCCGTGCGCACGGCGTCGAGCGTCATGACCACCAGCGCCAGCCAGATCAGCGCGAAGCCGATCCACCGCCCGACCGGCATGGCTTCGTGGCCGACCAGCACGCCGAATGCCATCTGCAGCCCGGGATTGAGGTAGAACAGCAAACCCAACGTCACCATGGGCAGCCGCTGCGCCGCGGCAGCGAACAGCAGCAGCGGGATCGCCGTGACCGGACCCGCCAGCAGTAACAACGCCGCATGTCCGACACCGTGGTCGAGGAAGTGCCCGTCGCCCAGCACCTGCAGTGTCACCAGGTATCCGGCCGCCAGCGGAAAGGCCAGCAGCGTCTCGACGGCGACGCTCACGCGCGGATCGGCCGCCACCACCTTCTTGACCAACCCGTACACACCGAAGGACAACGCGAGGATCACCGCGATGTACGGCGGCTCCCCGACCTCGGCGGTCAGGATCGCCACGGCCACCACCGCGAGCCCCAACGCCGCCGACTGCCACCGGTTGATGCGCTCCCGGAACACCAGTACCCCGAGCGCGACGCTGACCAGAGGGTTGATGAAGTACCCGAGCGCCGCGTCGACGACGTGGCCGTTGGTCACCGCGAAGATGTAGGTACCCCAGTTGACGGAGATCAACGCCGCCGCGGCGGCCAACTGCAACCACGTGCGCAGCGTCAAGCGCCTCAGATCGCCGAGCCGGCGCGCCACGGCCAGCACAAGCAGCAGAAAGACCGAGCTCCACACGATGCGGTGCGCGAGGATCTCCAGCGCGCCCGCGGGTAGCAACAGCAGGAAGAACCCCGGACACAGACCCCACCAGATGTAGGCGCCTGCGCCGTAGAAGATTCCTGACCGGGATGCCTCGCTCACGATCAGTGCCGGCGCAGGACGTCGAGCGCGTGCTGCAGATCGTCCGGATACGGGCTGATGATCTCGATGCGTCGGCCGTCGGCGGGATGCGCGAACGCCAGCGATCTCGCGTGCAGCCACTGCCGTTCCAGGTCGAGCTTCTTCGCCAGCGTCGGATCCGCGCCGTAGGTGATGTCACCGCAGCACGGATGGTGCAGCGCGGCGAAGTGCACGCGGATCTGGTGCGTGCGCCCGGTTTCGAGTTCGATGTCGAGCAGGCTCGCGGCCTGGAACGCCTCCAGCGTGTCGTAGTGCGTGATGCTGTGGCGACCGCCCTCGGTGACCGCGAACTTCCAGTCGTGCCCGCGGTGCCTGCCGATCGGCGCGTCGATCGTGCCGCTCGACGGGTCCGGGTGTCCCTGCACCAACGCGTGGTAGCGCTTTTCGACGGTGCGCTGCTTGAACGCCCGCTTGAGCACCGTGTACGCCCGCTCCGAAAGCGCCACGACCATGACCCCGGACGTCCCGACGTCGAGCCGGTGCACGATGCCCTGGCGTTCGTGGATGCCCGAGGTGCTGATCCGGAACCCCGCCGCGGCCAGGCCCCCGAGCACCGTCGGGCCGTGCCAGCCGACCGTCGCGTGGGCCGCGACCCCGGGCGGCTTGTCGACCGCGACGATGTCGGCGTCGGAGTACAGGATGTCCATGCCTTCGATGTCGACCGGGGTGTTCTCGACCGGGGCCGGCGCCTCGGGCAGCCGCACCTCCAGCCACGCCCCGGCCACCAGCTTGTCCGACTTGCCCGCCGGGACACCGTCGAGGTCGACGCCGCCGTCCTCTGCGATGGCCGCGACGACGGTCCGCGACAACCCCAACAGCCGGGCCAACCCGGCGTCGACCCGCATACCGGCCAGTCCTTCGGGGACCGGCATCGACCGGGTGGTCACTATGACGGATCGGCCTGGCGGCCGACCGGGCTCGATTCGTCTGCCTCGGCAGCCTTGGTGTCGCCGGACGGATCGGCCGGGACGTCGGATTCCGGCTTGCCGGCCGGCTTTGTGTCGGCAGCGGCGGCGTCCGCGTCCGGCCTGCGCCTGCCGACGGTGTCGAAGTCGAAGCCGAACAGAGACAACGCCACCAACAGGATCGCTCCGCCGACCACCGACGGGTCGGCCACGTTGAACACCGGCCACCAACCGACCGAGAAGAAGTCGACCACGTGGCCGCGCAGCGGCCCGGGTGAGCGGAAGAAGCGGTCGACCAGGTTGCCGGTCGCACCGCCGAGGATCATGCCGAGCCCGATCGCCCACCACGGCGACACCAGCCGGCGGCCCATCCAGATGATGCCGATCACCACGCCGGTCGCGATCAGGGTCAACACCCAGGTGTAGCCGGTCGCCATCGAGAACGCCGCGCCGGAATTCCGCACCAGGGTCCAGGTCACGGTGTCGCCGATGATCGACACCGGTTGGCCCGGCGTCAGCAGGCGCACCGCGAGCACCTTGGTCACGATGTCGAGAAACAGCACCACGCCGGCGACCGTGAGCAGCAGGCGTAGCCGGCGCCGGGGTGAGGCTGGGGATTCCGTGTCCCCGGGGGCGTCGGTCACCGGCTCCGCCGGGCCTGGCGTTTCATCAGTCACTCCCCCATCATCCCAAAGAGTCCATGCGGGACAATTTCGACCGTGACCGAGCCTGTGATCCAGCCCGTGCCCAAGCCTGCGCGCATCGTGGTGATCACCACCGGCGGCACGATAGCGACCAGCACCGACAGTGCCGGCATCCGCCATCCGACCCGCACCGGAGTCGAGCTCACCGCGGGTCTCGACATCGAAGCCGACACCGAGGTGATCGACCTGCTGGCGGTCGACAGCGCTCAGTTGACCCCGCCGGATTGGGGCAGGATCGCGTCGGCGGCCGCCGACGCGGCCTCGACGGCCGACGGCGTGGTGATCACGCACGGCACCGACACGCTCGAGGAGACCGCGCTGTGGCTCGATCTGAACTACTCGGGTACCGCGCCGGTGGTGCTTACCGGAGCGCAGCACAGTTCCGACGCTCCCGACGCCGACGGGCCCGGCAATCTGCGCGACGCGGTCACCGTCGCCGCCAGCCCGGCCGCCGGCGGACTCGGGGTGCTGGTGAGCTTCGCCGGGGAGGTGTTCCAGCCACTCGGCCTGCGCAAGGTCTCCACGAGTGACCTCAACGGCTTCTCCGGGGTCCGGATCGGCGAAGTCAGCAGGCACGGGTTCGTGCGACGATCCGCCAAGTCTCACCCCTACCTCGGCCGGCTGGACGCTGCGACGGCGCCGCGGGTCGACATCGTGGCCGCGTACCCGGGTGCCGACGGCGCCGCGATCGATGCCTGCGTGGCTGCGGGCGCGAGAGGCATCGTCGTCGCCGCGGTGGGCTCCGGCAACGCGGGTGCCGCGGTGATCGAGGCGGTGCGCAGACATTGCCGCGAGGGCATCGTCGTCGCGGTGTCCAGCCGGGTTCAGGATGGTGTGATCCGGGCGGCGTACGGGCCCGCGCACCAGCTCGTCGAGGCCGGCGCACACGTGCTGCCCAATATCCGTCCTGCTCAGGGCAGGGTTCTGCTGATGGCCGCGCTTGCGGCCGGTGCACCCGTGCGCGGCGTGATCGAAAAGTGGGGTTGACGCAGCCGGTTGAATGGAAGGCATGCCCTACCGCATCGCGCTGTTTGCCGCGGCCGGCCTACTGACCCTCGCCGCTGCCCCGCAGGCCGCTGCTGAGCCGCCTGCCGGAGCCGACGACATCGACTCCTACCCGATCGCGCAAGGCCATTTCAGCTCGCCGACAGACTTCTACGGCGTCTTCTTCAAGACACCCGACGGGCGGCACTGCGGGATCGGGCCCAACGGCGGCCCGGTCGGGTGCGACGCGGTGCCGATCGACGCACCGCCGGGCACCAACCAGACCGTCGTCACCAGCGGGGTGCCTGCCTCGTACCGGCAGTCCGACACCGAATCGTTCACGCGCGACGTCGATGTGCTGCCCGAGGGGCACCGGCTCGAGAACTGGGGTGCCAGTTGCGGAGTCGGTTACCAGGGCACCGTCACGTGCAAGACGTACGGGCAGCACGGTTTCATCCTGTCCAGCACCTATGGAGTGCTCTGGTAGTCGACCAGGTCGGCGAGATAATCGGCCCAGTCCAGGCTGTCGACCGCGTTGGCCCTCGCGATCCCCGGCGTGTCGACGCTGAACGTGCGCGCCGGGCCGGGACCACTCGCACGGGTCTCGAACCGCACGGTCATCACGCCGTGACCCGTGCCTTGGATCCAGCCGTACCCGTGCTCGGGATGGGTGACGTCGTCGCCGATGCGCCACGCCGTACCCACCACCGGATCGGCGGACACCGGTTGATGGACGTCCGAAACCTCTTCCGGCTGATCCAGATCAGGGAACAGCGACTCCTGCTGAACCTCGGACAGGCCCGAAAAGCCAACGCCGACAAGGCGTATCGGCCCGACTTCGACAGGGTCCAGCAGCAACCGGCGGGCCGTGCCGACCAGGGTGGCCGCCTCGGTCGTCGCGTAGGGCAAGGTGGCCGACCGGGTCAACGTGCTCATGTCCGACTTCTTGAGCTTGACGGTGACCGTCCGCGCGCCGCGGCCGTCCTTGAGCAAGCGGCGGTGTGCGTGCTCACCGATCGGCCCGACGGCGTCCCGCAGCTGGGAAAGCGTGGTGAGATCCTCGGGGAACGTCGACTCCGCGCTGATCTGCTTGGCTTCGGCACGTTCGGCCACCGGCCGGTCGTCGATGCCGCGCGCGAGGCGGTGCAGCGCCCCGCCGACCGTCGGGCCCAGCACGCTGGCCACCTCCGCATCCGACAACGCGGCGAATGCCCCGACCGTCTCGATACCCAGCCGGTGCAGTTTCTCCTCAGCGACCGGACCGATGCCCCACAGCCGGCGCACCGGCAACCCGTCGAGCAGGCGGGGCTCCTCGTCGCGGCGCACCACCCGGATCCCGTCCGGCTTGGCAAGACCCGAGGCGATCTTGGCGATCTGCTTGCCCGAGCCGGCACCCACCGAAGCCACCAGACCGGTCTGCTCCCGCACCGCGGCGCGCAGCCGCTGGCAGAACGCCTCGACGTCCGAAGCGTCCGCGCCGACGAGTTCCGCGGGTTCGCCGAACGCCTCGTCGAACGACAACTGCTCCAGCACCGGAACGATCGTGCGGACCGTGTCGAGGGCCCGGCGGCTGGCCACGCTGTAGACGGCGCCGCGCGGCGGCAGCACCACGGCCGGGGCACCCACGAGCCTGCGCGCCTGATGCATCGGCATGGCCGACCTGGCACCGTACCGGCGCGCCTCATAACTCGCCCCGGCGACGACGCCGCGGCCACCGAGTCCACCGACCAGTACCGGGCGTCCGCGAAGCGTGGGCCGGGTCAGCTGCTCGACGGACGCGAAGAACGCGTCCATGTCGAGATGAAGAACCCAACGCACACTCGAATGCTATTGGCAGCCGGTGACGTGACATCGTTGACGGCATGGCTGACGACGTCGACGAGGTGCCGATCCGGGATGCTGCCATCCGGCTTGGCCAGTTTCTCAAGCTGGCAAACCTGATCGACACCGGCGCCGACGCCAAGGCGGTGATCGCCGAGGGCCTCGTGCAGGTCAACGGCGAGGTCGAGACCCGCCGGGGCCGCCAGCTGCACCACGGTGACGAGGTCAGCCTGGCCGGCCGGAAGGCCCGGGTGGTCAGCGCGGGCTGATACGGCGAGCCTGAGCTTGTGTGCCAAAAAGTTCTGAAATCTCGCACACAGACTCAGACTCGCGCGAAATCACGCCCTCGCGAGAGCCACCCGGACGCCGTCGCCGATCTCGGCACCGTCGGTGACCTCACCGAATTCGAAGCTGGTGGCCAGGATTTCGCCTGCGATGAGATCACGGTGAGTGCGTGCCCAGGCCTCGAACTCCGCAGGTACCGACGCCCGCACCGTGATGCGGTCGGACACGTCAAGCCCCGTCGACTTGCGCAGCTCCTGAAGTTCGCGGATGCGGTCCTTGGCCCAGCCCTCGGCCTCGAGTTCCTCGGTGACCGTGCCGTCCAGCACCACCAGCCCCGCACCGTCGGGCAGCGCCGCGGTCCATTCCGGATCGGCGGCGACCAGTTTGGCGGTGTACTCCTCGGGCTGCAGCACCACGGAGCCCGCGGTGAGCGTGCCGTCGGGGTTGACCACGCCTTCGCCCGCCTTGACGGCCTTGATGGCGACCTGGACGTCCTTGCCGACCCGCGGACCGGCGACCCGGGCGTTGACCGCGAGTTCGAACTTGCCGTAGGTGTCGATGTCGTCGGTCAGCTCGACGGCCTTGACGTTGAGCTCGTCGGCGATCAGATCGGCGAACGGCTCGAGGGCGGACGGGTTTTCCACTGCGACAGTCAGTTTCGGCAACGGCAGGCGGACCCGCAACTTCTTGGCCTTGCGCAACGACGACCCGACCGAACACACCTCACGGACCTGGTCCATCGCGGCCACCAGGGCGGGATCCTTGGGCAGCACATCCGCCTCGGGCCAGTCGGTCAGGTGCACCGACCGCTCGCCGGTCAGGCCGCGCCAGATCACCTCGGTGGCCAGCGGCAGCAGTGGAGCGGCCAGTCGGCTGGTCACCTCGAGGACCGTGTGCAGGGTGTCGATGGCGTCGGCGTCCTCGTCCCAGAACCGCGAACGCGACCGGCGCACATACCAATTGGTCAACGCCTCGGTGAACTGCCGCAGCTCGTCGCACGCTCCCGAGATGTCGCACACATCCAGCGACGCCGTCAGATCGTCGCGCAACTGCGCGAGCTTGGCCAGGATGTAGCGGTCCAGGACATTCGGCGAATCGGTCCGCCACGTGCCCTTCTTCGGCGCGTACAGCGCCAGGAAGCTGTAGGCGTTCCACAGCGGCAGCAGCACCTGCCGCACACCTTCGCGGATGCCCTGCTCGGTCACGATGAGGTTGCCGCCGCGCAGGATCGGCGACGCCATCAGGAACCAGCGCATGGCGTCGGAGCCGTCGCGGTCGAACACCTCGCTGACATCGGGATAGTTGCGCAGCGACTTGCTCATCTTCTGGCCGTCGTTGCCGAGCACGATCCCGTGCGCCACACAGGTTTTGAACGCCGGCTTGTCGAACAGCGCAGTGGCCAGCACGTGCATGGTGTAGAACCAGCCCCGGGTCTGCCCGATGTACTCGACGATGAAATCGCCGGGGAAATGGGCATCCTCACCGTCGGTCCCGTCGAACCACTGCTGGTTCTCGAACGGGTAGTGCACCTGCGCGTAGGGCATCGACCCGGAGTCGAACCACACGTCGAACACGTCTTCGATGCGCCGCATGGTCGACTTGCCGGTCGGGTCGTCAGGGTTGGGCCGGGTCAACTGGTCGATGAACGGCCGGTGCAGATCGGTCGGGCGCACGCCGAAATCCCGCTCGAGCTCGTCGAGGCTGCCGTAGACGTCGATCCGCGGATATGCCGGATCGTCGGACTTCCATACCGGAATAGGGCTGCCCCAGTATCGATTTCGCGACACCGACCAGTCCCGGGCATTGGAGAGCCATTTGCCGAACTGGCCGTCCTTGACGTGCTCGGGGTACCAGGTGATCTGCTGGTTGAGCTCGACCATCCGGTCCCGGAACTCGGTGACCTTGATGAACCACGACGACACCGCGCGGTAGATCAACGGGTTACGGCACCGCCAGCAGTGCGGGTACGAGTGCTCGTAGGTTTCGTGGCGCAGCAGCACCGCGCCGTTGGCCGCCGCCGAACCGGTGCCGTTCTTGAGGTCGCGGATGATCTGCGGATTGGCTTCGAAGACATGCTGACCCACGTAATCGGGCACCGATGCGTCGAACCGGCCTTTCGAGTCGACCGGTGTGACCGCGACGATGTCGGCGGTGTCGGCCGTGGCCTTGTCGTCCTCGCCGTAGGCCGGGGCCATGTGCACGATGCCCGTGCCGTCCTCGGTGCTGACGAAGTCGGCGGCAAGCACCTGAAAAGCGTTGGGCGAACCCATGAAGTACGGGAACGGCGGCAGGTAGTGCGTACCCAGCAGATCCCGGCCGGTGTAGGCGCCCAACACCTCCGGCTCCTCCCCCAGTTCGCGGGCGTAGGCCGCCAGCCGGGCCTTGGCCAGCACATAGCGCCGCCCGTCGAGGCCCTGCACCAGGACGTATTCGATGTCGGGGTTGACGGCGACGGCCTGGTTGGACGGCAGCGTCCACGGCGTCGTGGTCCAGATCAGCAGGTGCGCGCCCTTGAGCGGACCGTCGGTCACCGTGAACCCGACGGTCACCGCCGGATCCTGGCGACTCTGGTACACGTCGTCGTCCATCCGCAGCTCATGGTTGGACAACGGGGTTTCGTCGTTCCAGCAGTACGGCAGCACGCGATTGCCCTCGTAGGCCAGGCCCTTGTCCCACAACTGCTTGAACGCCCAGATCACCGACTCCATGAAGGTGGGATCCAGGGTCTTGTAGTCGTTGTCGAAGTCCACCCAGCGGGCCTGCCGGGTGACGTAGTCACGCCACTCGTCGGTGTATTTGAGCACCGACGCGCGGCAGGCCTCGTTGAACTTCTCGATGCCCATTTCTTCGATCTGGGCCTTGTCGGCGATGCCCAGCTGGCGCTGCACTTCGAGTTCGGCGGGCAAGCCGTGGGTGTCCCAGCCGAACCTGCGCTCCACCTTGTAGCCGCGCATGGTGCGGTACCGCGGCACGATGTCCTTGACGTAGCCGGTCAGGAGATGGCCGTAGTGTGGCAGGCCGTTGGCGAAAGGCGGGCCGTCGTAGAACACGTACTCCGGTGCGCCGTCGCGGCGGGCGACGCTGGCGCGGAAGGTGTCGTCGCTGGCCCAGTAGTCCAGCACCTCAAGTTCGCGCTCCGGGAAGTTCGGTGCGGCGGGCTTGGGGTAGGCGCTCACGTGTTGTCTCCTGTGCCTGTGTTGCGCCTTTCCGAGGCGCAACGTCGTTCGAGGCACGGGGACGACGACGCGCAGGTGCGCGAGCGCCGCGGTACCACCCCGCTTGCACCCAGGATCTGGGTGCCGCTCAACTTCTCAGGCGATCACGGGCCCACCCGTCCGGTTCTACTGGGCCGCAGCGGCCGAAGGCGCTGCGACTGTTCTTCCGAAGGCTCCCCGGTGATGGCCGGATCAGCGCCGATGCGTCAATTCTAATGACACCCGCAAATCGCTTCGACAGCCCGCCACCCCAGCGAACGGGATACGCTCAACCCGCCATGGATCAAGGGGAGGGCACCATGACTGCACCGTCGACCACTGGCACGCGCCACCGCGTCGTGATCATCGGATCGGGATTCGGTGGATTGGCCGCGGCCAAGGCCCTCAAACGTGCCGACGTGGACATCACCTTGATCTCCCGCACCACCAGTCACCTGTTTCAGCCGCTGCTCTACCAGGTCGCCACCGGCATCCTTTCGGAAGGCGAGATCGCGCCGACGACCCGCCTGGTGCTGCGCAAGCAGAAGAACGTCGCGGTGCGCCTCGGTGAGGTCGAGTCGATCGATCTGACCGCGGGGACGGTGAGCGCGAAGCTCATGAAGATGCACACCGCGATCCCGTTCGACAGCCTGATCGTCGCCGCGGGCGCGCAGCAGTCCTACTTCGGCAACGACCATTTCGCGACGTTCGCGCCCGGCATGAAGACCATCGACGACGCGCTCGAGCTTCGTGGCCGCATCCTCGGTGCGTTCGAAGCCGCCGAAGTCGCCACCGATCCCGCCGAACGCCGGCGCCGGTTGACGTTCGTGGTGGTGGGCGGCGGGCCGACCGGTGTCGAGTTGGCAGGGCAGATCGCCGAGCTGGCGGAGCGGACCCTGGCGGGCGCGTTCCGCACGATCGAGCCCCAGGACTGCCGCGTCATCCTCATCGAGGGCGCTCCCGCGGTGCTGCCCCCGATGGGTGAGAAGCTGGGCCGCAAGGCGCAGCGCCGGCTGGAGAAGCTCGGTGTCGAGGTGCAGCTCAACGCGATGGTGAGCAACGTCGACTATCACGGCATCACGGTCAAGGACAAGGACGGCACCGAGCGCCGGATCGAATGCGCGTGCAAGGTGTGGTCGGCGGGCGTGCAGGCCAGCCCGCTCGGCAAGATGCTCGCCGATCAGGCCGAAGGCACCGAGGTCGACCGGGCCGGACGGGTGGTCGTCGAGCCCGATCTGACGGTCAAGGGGCACCCGTACGTTTTCGTGGTGGGCGACCTGATGTCGGTCCCGGGCGTTCCCGGGATGGCGCAGGGCGCGATTCAGGGTGCGAAGTACGCGACCGACATCATCAAGCGCGCAGTGCAGGGCCAGGACGACCCCGCCGCCAGGGCGCCCTTCAAGTACTTCGACAAGGGCAGCATGGCGACGGTGTCGCGCTTCGACGCCGTCGCCAAGGTCGGCAAGCTGGAGTTCGGCGGCTTCATCGCGTGGCTGTCGTGGCTCGTGCTGCACCTGTACTACCTCGTCGGCCACAAGAACCGGTTCACCACGATCATCGCGTGGACCATCAGCTTCATGGGCCGAGGTCGCGGCCAGATGGCCATCACCAGTCAGATGATCTACGCCAGGCTTGCCATGGACGCACTGCAGAATCAACAGCAGGAGGCACTGGCCGCTGCCGAGGAAGCCGAACGCGCCGAGGCCGCCGACCGCTCCGGATGAGCAGCGCTACCCCGAGGTGACCTCGATCAGCGCGAACGCAAACTGCTCGGCCAGTTCGCGGATGGTGTTGCGGTCGAAGCTGCGGGTGTCGTAGCGCCAGTCCAGGTGCACGGCGTAGCAAGCGCGGTGCACCTGCAGCGTCAGGCGATGCCCGGCGTCCGGTTGCCCGGCTGTGCCATCGGCCCCGACAGCAAAGCGGACGTCGGCGCCACCCGGAGCGCGCCCCGCATCGGCCAGTGCGCGTTGCGCGCCCGCCAGCAACTCGTCCCCCGGCACATCGCGGCGCGAGTCGCACGGCAGGTTCGCCACCCGGTATTGCCCGGTTCCGTCCGCCACTTCGACGGCCAGGACGCCATCACCGATGGTCCGTGCAATGGTCCGGCCGAGCGCGGCCAGCAAAAAATCTTGATCAGTGCCGCCCAGCGCGACCTGCGCACCCGCAAGGTCGGCTTCGATGACACCGTCGAGCTCGAACAAGAGCGTGGCCATATCGGTGGGCCGGGGTGGATCGGTCACCACGTAATCCACGAGCCAGTCGTTCCCAGCGAACGAACGATCCGAAATTGTCCCCGGCGATTCGGCCAGTAATGGAGCAGCCATGTTGTTCACAGTAGCGCGGTGTCCCAGAAATGGGAGACTACTCCCAAAATCGTGACGGGCGTGTCAATAAAAAAGGTGTACTGGCAAATGCGGATGAGTGTGCCCGCGGGCGAATATCGGTTTATCGTGGGACACGTGCCACGCACCGATGAGAACGGCAGGCAGCTCAAAGCGCTCCTGGACTACCTGCTTGACGGCGACGTCGACGCCAAGGCGATATACACCGCCCTCGGAGTGTCGAGCAGTACCTACTACCGGCGGATCAAAGAGAGCGACTATCCGAACGCAGAAGAATTGCGCCAGGTTGCCGACCGGTTTCACCTCAGCTATCCCGACCTGCAGATCAGGTTCGGGTTGATGAGCCGCCAAGAGGTATGGCACTACGTGGAGTCGGCGTCTGTCACCGTGGCCGCCGTCGAGCCCACCACGACCAGGGTCCGCCCGAAGAAGCTCACCACGTGGGCCGTTCGGCCGGACTCGCCACCGCTCTAACCGTTACATCTGGGTCATTCAAGGTCGGGGTCGAGGCAAGTTCTCATGTCAGTTGCAATACTCATCACAATCACGCTCCTGTGCATCGTCTGGAGCCTGTGGATCCGGCGCGTCACCTGGACCTGCCGGTGGGAAGTGGCGGCCACCCTCAACATCGCGCTGCAAGGCCTCGCGGTGTTGCTGATGTCGCCGTTTGCGTCAGAGACCATCGGACAGGTGCTCTACGACCTCACCGGGAAGTGGAACCTCGAGGACTACATCGGCCACGACTGCTACATCGTCGCGGCGTCGGCCATCGTCTACAACACGCTGGGCCGGCTGCAGAGCGACGACGCCATGCAGCGCTCCTTCAAGCAGTACATCGAACGGCCCGCCACGCTGTGCATCCCGCTGCTGCTCGCGGCCTTCTGGCTGGGCAACGGATCCGACATCTACAAGGCCGACTTCTTCCAGGTGCCCACCGATTTCTGGCTCAGCGTCTACTGGATCATGCTGTGCGGCACGCTGGTGTACCTGCTCGGCTACGGCGCCCGGGCCATGCTGGTGCTGCGCGGTGACCCGCGATCCCGCCGGATCGCCAACATCTACCTGATCGCGTCGCTGAGCGGCATGCTGGCTTGCGCCGTGCGTATCACCACGGCCTTGGTGCCCGAGCTGCAACCGTACGAAAACGGCAAGTTCGTCTGGATTTTCGCGTGCACATGCGGCGCCGTGTTCGCCCTCGCCGCAGCGCATTCCTGGCGGATCAAGACCAAGTGGCTGGCTTCGAGCCGGCGCTGAGCACAGCAGGTCCACAGGCGCCCGCACCCGCACGGTGAGGGCGACCGCCCGCGCCGGGGCACCGCTTACACTGGCCGCACTGAAACCATCGGCCCGCCGGGCCGGGTACGAGACAACGGCCGTCCGCGTGCTCGGTTGCGGAGAAGGTAAGGACATGCAGGATCAGTAGGGCAGCACAGTTGTTGCGGCGCCTGCACGGGCCCGCGGACAACCCCGACAGCGGCACGTTCCATCGGTTGGGCGGTGTCGCCGTTCGGTGGCCCTGGCTGGTGATCGCGTGCTGGGTGGTGCTCGCCGCCGCGCTGCCGCCGATGTTCCCGTCGCTCACCGAGCTCGCCCAGAAGACCCCGCCGGCCATGCTGCCCGCGGACGCGCCCGGGTCGGTTGCCGCGCAACAGATGTCGCGGGCGTTTCACGAATCCGGCTCGGACAACATCCTGTTGGTCGTGCTCAGCGACGACAACGGGCTCGACGGCACAGACGAGAACGTGTACCGCAGCCTCGTCGACAAGCTGCGCGCCGACACCGCGAGCGTCGTGACAATGCAGGATTTCATCACGACGCCGCCCCTGCGTCAGGTCATGACCAGTCAGGACGGCAAGGCCTGGTTGCTGCCGGTCAGCCTGACGGGCGAACTGGGCTCACCCCAGTCCTACACCGCGACGTCGAACGTCGTCAGGGTGGTCAAGGAGACCGTGGCCGGATCCGGTGTGAGCGCCCATGTGACAGGCCCGGCTGCGACGCTGGCCGACCTCGCCGAAGTCGGCGAGCGCGACCGCGTGCACATCGAGATCGCCACGGTCGCCATGCTCCTCACGATCCTGCTGATCATCTACCGCAACCCGCTGACGATGATCCTGCCGCTGCTGACCATCGGCGTTTCGCTCGCGACGGCGCAGGGTGTCGTCGCCGCCCTGGGCAGTCTCGGCCTGCCGGTGTCCGGCCAGACCATCGTGTTTCTCACCGCGATGCTGGCGGGCACCGGAACCGACTACGCGGTGTTCCTGATCAGCCGCTATCACGACTTCCTGCGCCAGGGGCAGACTTCCGACGAATCCGTCAAGAGCGCGTTGAAGTCGATCGGCCCCGTGATCGTGGCATCGGCAGCCACCGTGGCCATCACGTTCATCGGGATGGTGTTCACCAAACTGACGATCTTCTCGTCCGTCGGGGTCGCGCTCGCGGTCGCCATCGCGATCGGCTGTATGGCCGCGATGACGTTCCTGCCCGCGGTGCTCACGCTGGCCGGTCGCCGCGGATGGATCTCGCCCCGCCGCAGTCTCACCGACACGCTGTGGCGCCGGTCGGGAATCCGTATCGTGCGCAATCCGCGCAGCAACCTGATCGCGAGCCTCATGCTGCTCGTGGTACTCGCCAGTTGTGCGGGCCTGGCCAGCTACAACTACGACGACCGCAAGGCGCTGCCCGGCTCGGTCGAGAGCCTGCAGGGCTATGACGCGATCGCCGCGCACTTCCCGGTGAATTCGAGCCTGCCCCAATATCTGCTGGTCGAATCACCGCATGATCTGCGGGGCCCGCAGGAACTCGCCGACCTCGAACAGATGGCCCACCGGATCAGCCAACTGCCCGACATCGAGGCGGTGCGAGGCATCACGCGCCCCACGGGAGAATCGCTCGAACAGGCGAGGTTGTCGTTCCAGGCCGGAGAAGTCGGATCCAAACTCGACGACGCGTCGTCGCTGGTCTCCGAGCGCGGTGGCGACATGGACAAGCTGGCCAACGGGGCCGACCAGATCGCGGACGCGCTCGGCGGAGTGCGCGGCCAACTCAGCCAGGCAGCCGCCACCGTGAGCGGGCTGATCGACGCGTTGACCACCATGCAGCAGCAGTTCGGCGGCGACAAGGCCCTCAACGAATTCGACAGTGCGGCAAAGCTCGTCACCGCGATGCGGGCGCTGGGCGACTCCCTCGGGGTCACCCTCGACGACGCCGCGGGTTCCGTCCAGCAAGCGCGTCCGGTCCTACTCGCACTCAACGAGAGCCCGATCTGCGACGCGGACGCGTCGTGCCGCAACACCCGCATCCAGTTGCAGCGCCTGGTCGACGCGGGCGACGACGGCACCCTGGCGAGCATCTCAGAGCTGGCCAAACAGCTCAAGAAGACCGAAGGTTCACAGACTCTCGGATCGACCACCGACGGCTTGCGCGGGGCGTTCGACACGGCTGCCAAGGCGCTGCGTTCGGCGGGGCTGGACGACCCGTCGAGCATGCGGCAGCAGCTGGCGACGCTTCAGCAGCACGCGGACACACTCGCCGACGCGAGCAGGCAGGTTGCTGACGGTGTGACACTGCTGGTGACCGAGACCAAGAAGATGGGCGGCGGCCTGGGCGACGCGTCGGCGTTCCTCCTCGCGATGCGCAACGAGGCGACGACGCCGTCGATGTCGGGCTTCTACGTCCCCCCGCAGTTCCTGGCCACCGACGACTTCAAAAAGGCTGCGGCGCTGTTCTTCTCCCCGGACGGCCATACCGTGCGGTACATGATCCAGACCAAGCTCAACCCGTTCGGCACCGAGGCCATGGATCAGATCGACGCGATCCTCGACGTCGCGCGCGACGCACAACCCAACACGACCCTGGCCGACGCGAAGATCTCGATGACCGGATACTCGGTCTCGCTCCGCGACACCCGCGAGTACTACAACGCCGACATCAGGTTCATCATCCTGGTGACCGTCGCCGTGGTGTTCTTCATCCTGGTGATCCTGCTGCGTGCGCTGGTCGCGCCGCTCTATCTGATTGCCTCGGTGGTGATCTCGTACCTGTCGGCGCTGGGCATCGGTGTCCTGCTGTTCCAATTCCTCCTGGGCCAGGAGTTGCACTGGAGCGTGCCCGGACTGACGTTCATCATCCTGGTGGCGGTCGGCGCCGACTACAACCTGTTGCTGATCTCGCGGATCCGCGAAGAATCGCCGCACGGCTTGCGCACCGCGGTGATCCGAACCGTGGGCGCGACCGGCGGCGTCATCACCGCTGCCGGCCTGATCTTCACCGCGTCGATGTTCGGAATGCTGTTCGCGAGCATCAGCACGCTGGTGCAGGCCGGCTTCATCATCGGGGTGGGCATCCTGCTCGACACCTTCCTGGTGCGCACCACCACTGTCCCGGCCATGGCCGTCCTGGTCGGCAAGTTCAACTGGTGGCCGTCCCGGTGGCAACCGGAAGCCAAAGCGCCCGAAAAGAAGGCCGAAAAACCGGATCCTGAGCCAGAATTGGCGAGCGTCGCGGACTGACGCGCCCAGGATCAATCGAACGTCGCGCACAGTCCGAAATCGGCGAGCGCGCGCCGCACCGCGTCGTGCAGCGCTTCGCGGGTGTTGGGTGCACCCACCGTCCACGCCGACACGGTGAGGAATATCCGTCCGTGAACGCGTCCCGAGGCCGAATAGAGCAGGCCCCCAAGATTTTCCAATTCTGCTTCAGTGATGCCCGGCTCGACCAGACGGAACGACAGATGGCCGGCGTCGGTGCCGTCCGGCCGGTTTGCGGCCGCGGGCAACTCCCCGAGGTTGGAACAGCCGATCGGGCTTCCGACCTTCAGGACCATGCGTTCCAGGCGGCGCACCATGAACTTCGGTACGTACGGGGTCAACGGCAACGGTGCCAGGTTGGCGTCCGGCTGACTGCCCAGATCGGTGAGCACGCGCCTGAGCTCGGTGCGGATGGCGGTCAGGTCGGTGGTGGCCCGGCCCGGGTCGACGATCGCGGTGACGGTATTGAGCGCGTTGGCGCGGGTGTCGCCCTCGGTGCGGTCGCTCACCGGATACGACAGCATGGCCAGCCCGTCCGCGTCGACTCGGCCGAGCAGCTGCCCGAGCCGGGCAGCGAACCCGGCGAAAAGCGAATTGCTGGTGCCGCCAAGATTTTTCACGCAGGCATCCCAGTCCACCAGATCGACGTAGGCTGTGACGGTCGGCGGGATGACCGGATCACAGGCGCCCCGTCGGGTGGCCGGGGCCGCCGACTTGGAGGATGCGGCCAGATCGTCCTTCTGCTCGCGGGCCACGCGTGCCGTGGCGCGCGCCGCTCGTGCGACGTCGGGCAGGCTCCGGGCGGCCTCCCGGACGTCGCGCAACAGCGCCCGCGTGCGCGAGACGGAACCGGGCGGCGGATACCCGAGGTCGCGCCGGACTCCTTGCACAGCATCGGCGATCGTGAGAGTCAGACCCAGCGCGTCGGCAACCGAGTGCGACACCACCAGGGTGACCGCATCTCCCCCGTCGGTCAGCGGCAGGACGCTCAGATGCCACGCGGGCCCGTGTTCGGGATCGACGGGTACGACGATGCGCTCGTCGGCCCACGCGGTGAGTTCGGCGCGCGGGCGCGCCGAGGCGGCAACGGCGATGTCGGCGGGACCGCTCGACGAAATCCAGCGATGTCTGCCGAACGGCAATGGGGACCGTTCGATACGGCGCCCCAGCAGACCGGAACCGAGATCGCCGTGGAATCGCCGCAAACCCGCCATGTCGACACCCTCCGGGTAGACCCAGGTGAACTGCATGATCGGTGCACGCCCGAGCGCCCGCAGCCCCAGGAACGACCCTTGATCCATATACGCGAGGGTGTTGTCCACGTCGGCATGGTAGATCGCCGCCCAACCCCGGTGACCCGGTGCCTGTAGGCGTCTCGGAGCCGGACCGGCGACCGGCGCTTTCGAGTAAGGTCCGGTGGTGTGTGGATCACCGTGCTGGGCCTCGCCATCGCGGTGAACTTCGAGCCGATCCGGCTCGGCCTGATCACGGTGGCACTCGGCAGGCCGAGGCCCGCGCTGCAACTGCTCGCGTTCCTGTCCGGCAGCTTCCTCATGAGCATGACGGCGGGTTTGATGGTGTTGTTCGTGGTGCGTCCCGGACTGCTGGGACGCCCCGAATTCAGCAGCGCCAAGGTACAAATCGGGTTCGGCGTGCTCGCGCTCCTCGCAGCCGCGGTGTTGGCCAGCAAGGTTCCGCTCGGCCAGTTCTCGCGGTCCCCCGAGGTCGCCATGGCGGGTGCCGGCGGCCCACCGCCGCAAGCAGGGTCGCGCACCGTCGAGTTCGTGGCATCCCGGGTCAAGGGTCTCGTGCGAGGCGGCTCCCCGTGGTTCTCGGGCGCGATGGGCGTGGCAATTGCCTTGCCCTCCATCGACTATCTGGCGCTGCTGGTGCTCATCGCGACCTCCGGGATCACACCGGCGGATCAGGTCGGCCTGCTCGTCACGTTCGTCGCGGTGGCCAACACCGTGGTCGCCATTCCCATCGCCAGCTTTCTGGTGGCGCCTGCAGCCACCCGCGCGCGGCTCGAGGCGATGCGGGCCTGGGTCCACGCCCGCACCAGGCGCGATGTGGCGCTTGTCCTCGCGCTCGCAGGAACGGTACTCATCGCGGTCGGGGTGACCGGCCTGTAAGCGCTGGAAACCTCTATGATCGAACGACATTCCGATCGAGGGAGCACTCGGTGAATTTCCGGCACAGGCTGCTGAATACGGCTGCGGTCGCCACGGTGGGCGTCGCGGTCTGCGCGCTCGGCTGCGGCGTCGCCGCCGCCGATCCCGCGGTGAACGACAACGCCGAGAACCGTGACCAGCACGAGGCACCCATGTTGCAGTGCCCCACGTGTACGCCGGAGGTTCAGCACCTGCTGGCACAGGTGGGCCCGATTCCCGAACCTGGCCCCGTGCCCGCCGAGTGGCCGGCTCCGGTCCAGGTGAGCGTCCCGGTATCGGTGGGCCCGCCTGGACTTCCGCTGCCGGCGTTGCCCGGTGTCGGGTTGCCTCCGCCACCCCAGCTGCCGTCGCCGCAGGATCTGCCCCCGCCTCCGCCACCACCGGGGTTGCCGCCGCCTCCGCCGCCACCCGGTTTGCCACCGCCCCCGTGGCCGTTCTGACGGCCTGGGCGACAAGCTATCTCGTGGGGCCGCCGCCGGGAGTCAGGCCGAGCGGGATCATCATGAATCCGAGCATCACCAGTGGCAGCAGCCGCACTTCGCGTGTCGACGGGGCCTCGTCGATCTCGGGACGCCGGCTCGCGTAGAGGACGTAGACCACCACCACGTCGAACGCGAAGACCACAAGCCAGCGCGTCCAGTCGACCCCGGTGACGAACAACGGCAGAAGCAACAGCGCGCCGGCGGCGGGCAATGCGAACCGGCCACGCAGCTCACCCACGAAACTGCGCACGGACACGCCGGAGAAAAAGCTCACCGCCCGCACGGTGGCGGCAACGCCCAGCACGCCCAACACGAAGGATCCGACCAGCGCAGGCAATCCGACCGCGGCGACCTCCCTGACCCCGTCGGCGACACTGTGGTCGAAGGTCGAGAGGTACCAACCGCACACCCAGTCGTGGTAGTCCTCGAGGCTGTGCGTGGTGCCTGCGATGTAGTCGAAGAGTTCCGGAGCCGACTTGATCGACGCGAACGGGGTTTCCATCATGCGGTGCGGGACTGTCGCACACACCTTTTCGCTCACGTCGTGATCGGCCAAGGCCGCCACCGCGAGCACGACGACGAGGCCCGGGCCGACGGCCAGGGCGGCGCACATGCGCTGCGCGGATACCGTCAGCCCTCGCGCGAGCACCAGGACCGCCAGGATCGCGCCGAGTCCGAACTCCAGCGCGATGCCCTCGTGCATCAAGGCAAGCACCGCAATGACAGCCCCGAACAGCCCGCAGCACAACATGACCGACCGCGGCCGCGACACCGCGGTCAGCGCGATGCACAGGGCGATCAGTGCCACTGCCCCGAACAGATCCGGGCGGGCCGAGTACACCGCGTACGGCACCCCGAACGGCAGGACGGCCAGCAGCAGCGCGACCATGAACCGGCGTTCGGAGCGCCGCTTCATGAGCAGCCTCACCGCGAGCGCGCCGAGGCCCAGCAGGTAGACGGCCGTCGAGATCCACCGCATGAGCACGGCTTTGGTGAAAAACCCGGCGTCAGCGACATTTCCGACCACCTCACCGGCCAGACCGCGCCGCGTGAAACCGAACCGGTAGTCGACGGCGTAGTACGAGATCAGGTAGTGGTCGACGGGGACGACCGCGGCGGCGACGTAGACGAACGCCGCCGTCCATACCGCGATGAGCAACGCGACACCGGCATAGCCGACGACACGGCCGCGGCGCGCGCCCGGCCCGGGACCGGGAACCGTGGGGTGCCGGAGCAGTTGGTCTGGCGTGGATCCCACCACTAGCCGACGGGTACTTTGGCGTCGACGCGCGTGAAGCTGCCGTCGCGGTACATCTGGACCGATGCCGAGCGTCTGGTCTTGCCGCTCGTGGTGATCGGGATCGAGCCGGGCGCGACGAGCACGACATCGGCGACCGAAACGCCGTGCCCAGTCGAAACAGCCGACGCCACCTCACCTCTCACGGTCTGCCAGTGCTCGGCGATGTCGGCGGCGTCCAGGCCCTTGCTCTTGACCTCAGCGATCACGACCAACGCTTCGGTCGCGTCATCGGGTACGGCCACGGCTGCCACCCGGCCACGGGTGATCGTCTGCACCGACGCCTCGATGTCGTCGGGATAGTGATTGCGTCCGCGGATGATCAACAGATCCTTCATCCGGCCAATGATGAACAGCTCATCTTCCGAGATGAAGCCCAGATCGCCGGTACGCAACCACTGTTCGCCCGGCAGGTCGGCAGGCGCATTGCGGATCCGGCCGCCGAACGTGTTCTCGGTCTCCTCGGGCTTGTTCCAGTACCCGGCCGACACGTTCTCACCGTGCACCCAGATCTCGCCGATCGTGCCCGCGGGGCACTCGGTGTGAAGTTCGGGTTCGACGATGCGTACCAACGGTGAATCCGGGGTTCCGTAGCTGATCAACGCGGTGCCCGCGGTGCACCGCTCGGCGTGCCCGGCCGAGAGCTTCTCCGGCTCGAACTGCGCGACGAGCGGCGGTTGTCCGGGGCTGCGGGTCGCGACGTACAACGTTGCCTCTGCGAGACCGTACGACGGACGGATCACCGCCGCGCGGAGATTGAAGCGCGCGAAGCGATCCGCGAAGCGGCGCACCGTGACGTCGTGGACGCGTTCGGCTCCGCTCATGATGCTCAGCACATCGGCGAAATCACATCCGGCCAGATCGTCGTCGGTGGTGCGGGCCGCCGCGAGGTCGAACGCGAAGTTGGGTGCCGCGGTCAGCGCGTGCGGATGGCTGCCGACCTGCTGCATCCACCGGGCAGGCCGCGCCAGAAATGCCAAGGGACTCATCACGATCGTGCGCCAACCGCCGAGAATCGGCGCGCACACGCCGAGCAGCAAGCCCATGTCGTGGTAGAAGGGCAACCACGACACCACCGTGGAGTCTGCGGGCGGAACGCGGTCGTAATCCGAGTAGAAGCCGCCCATCATCTGCTCGAAGTTGGCCGTCAGATTGCGATTCGACACCATCACGCCGGCCGGCGTGCGCGTCGACCCCGACGTGTACTGCAGATAGGCCGTGTCCGGCAGGGTTTCCCGGTTGAGCCGTCCGCTGCTGCGGGCGTCGAGGTCGAGGGTGTCCACCTCGACGACGGCGGGCGCGATGCCGCCGTCACCGGCATGGGCATATGCCGCAACGTCGCTCGCGACGGCCGAGGTGGTGAGGAGCACCGTGGGCCCGGCGTCGCGCATCACGGCATTGAGCCGTTCGTCGTGCGCGCCGGCCATCGGTGTCGACAGCGGCACGGCGATGAGCCCCGCTTCCATCGCACCGAGGAAGGCCACGACGTATTCGAGGCTCTGCGGGGCCAGGATCAGGGCCCGGTCCCCCACCGACGCGTGTTCGCGCAGCCCGACGGCGAGGTTCTTCACGCGGCGGTACATCTGGGCCCAGGTCAGCGTCTCTTCGACGCCGTCCCAGTCGCGGTCGTAGTCGATATGGGTAAACGCGGGTTCGTTCGGCTGCACGCTGGCGCGTTCGCGCAGCACGGCAGTCAAAGAAGATGCGGTCACGTGCAATACCTTTCGTGCTCGACGGAATGCGGTCGCAGTTCAGCCGGCGTAGTGAGCTCCACACCGTGACGATGCGCCGCGGCGAATGGTTCGGCGATGATCAGACGATCACCCCGGAGAGGTCGAATTCGCTCAGCACCTGGGCGGCCAGCCCGCGGAGCCAGGCCTTCGAGTTCTCGGCTCCGGGCTGGTACCCGACGACGGAGATCGAGATCTTCGCCCCCAGCCGCCCCGAGACCAGGACCAGATGCCCGCCGGCCCGCACGATGTCGCGCTCGACGACGTTCTGGTCGATTCCCCGCATCACGACGAACTCGGCGTCGGTTCCGTCCGCCCTGCTGAACGCCGGATCCAGCTCTCCCATGTTCGAGCAGGACACCGGAAGGCCCGCTGCGCCCACGAACGCATCCGACAACCGCGTCATGGCCCGCCGGGGCACGAACGGGATGAGCGGCAGGAACAGTTCCGATTCGTCTCGCGTCTCGCGCCGCGCCTGGATGGCGGCCCGGATCGCCGCGCGCGCCGTTGACAGGTCGGACGTCACCACCGTGGGATCCACCCCGACATTGCCGATGGTCATCGCGTTTGCGCGGGTGTCGTCCAGACCGCGGTCGCTCAGTGCCAGCAGCAGGTTGACCGCGCCGCCCTCGCCGCCGCACCGGCCCATGCGGGCACCGAGTCGCGCGGCGAATCCGGCGAGCAGCGAATAGGTGTTACCGCCAAGCGCTTTCGCGCAGGAATCCCAGTCGTCGACGTCCAGGAACAGCGATATGGCCGGGACCGTCACGATGCGCGCACTGCCGGCACCCGTCATGCTGCCTACGGCAGGAGCCGGACGCGCGAGCTCATGCCTGCGCCGGACGAGGAGTCTCACCGCAGCGCCGATGGTGCGCAACACTTCCGGCATGTCACGAGCGGTCGCGGCGAGATCCGTTCTGGCGGCGCGCATCCCGGCCCGCACCGACCGGTGCCGCGGCGCGGGATACCCGAAGTTCAGCGATTCACCCTTGGCCGCGCAGATCACCGAGACTATGCCCGCCACACCGTCGGCCATGCAGTGCGATGCCACCAGGCTGACTGCGCTCGCTCCGTCGGTCATGGGAAGCACGGCAAGTCGCCAGCCGGGCCCGTGTTCGGGATCGATCGGCAACGCGGCCTGCTCGTCGGTCCAATCGCTCAGGTCGTCGCGCGAGCGAGGTGACTCGACGACCATGGCGCACTCCGTGCCGCGACCCGACACCCACCGGTGCCTGCCGAACGGCAGGGGTGACCGTTCGATGAGCCGGCCCGCGAACGTGCCGTTGAGATGGTGATGGAAGCGTTGCAGGGCATCGAGATCCACCGGGTGTTCATAGATCCACAGGCATTGCATGAGTTGCGCGCGGTTGCCGGCCCGCATCGCATCGAACATCGCCTGGTCCAGATGGGCAAGCCGATTGTCGTGCCGCATCGTCATGCTCCGGCCTGCCGGATGCCGGTCACCCCGAATTCGGCCAGTACCTCGGACACGTGGCCGTGCAGACTCTCCTTGGTGTTGACCGCACCGGGCTCGTAGCCCACGACGGTGATCGAGATGAGACCACCGATCCGCCCGGACGCGACCGTCAGCAGCCCGCGCCGCTGTTCGAGCAGCCTGCGCGGGATGCGCCCGTTGACGCCCCGCAGCATCAGGTACTCGGCATCGGTGCCGTCGACGCGGCCCATGATCGGGTCGACATCACCGAGATTGGTGCAGGACACCGGAAGATCGGCGAACCCGAACAACACGTCGGCACCGCGTTGCACCGCCACCTTTGGGATGAACGGAATCAGCGGCAGCAGTTGCAGCGCCTCGTCGGGTTCGTCCCGGCGCCGCTGGAAGCCGGCCCGGATCGCCGCCCGGGCACCGGTCAGGTCCGTGGTGACCGGCTCCGGGTCGACCGCGATGCCGTCGAGCGACACCGCGTTGGCGCGCGTATCCCCCTCGGCCCGGTCCGCGATCGGGATCAGCAGGCTCACCCTGCCGTCCCCGACCCGCCGGCGCCCGAGGCGAGCACCGAGCCGCGCTGCGAACCCGGCGAGCAGCGAATGCGAATTGCCCCGCAGGGCCGCCGCGCGGCTGTCCCATTCCGCGAGGTCGACGAACACCGTGACAGCGGGAACCAACACCTCGGCATCCGGATTGCCGTCGTACGGCAAGGGCGGTGGCGGGGCCGAGCGCGCGATGTCATGGCGACGCCGATATGCCAGCCGTATCGTCCTGGCCAGTGTGCGCGCGACTTCGGGCAGTCCCTGAAGGCTTTCGCGCGCATCGGTTCTCAGCGCCCGCGCCCTCGTGCGAGACCTCAGCGGTGGGTATCCGAGATCGCGCCGGATGCCTTTGATCGCGTCGGTGATCGTGAGCACGGCGCCCATGCCGTCGGTGAGGCAGTGCGATATCTCGAGACTGATCGCGGTGGACCCGTCGGTCATCGGCAACATTCCCAATCGCCAGCCGGGGCCGGTCTCCGGGTCGAGCGGCAGGCCCGCACGCTCGTCTGCCCAGTCCATGAGTTCGGTTCTCGGGCGGGTGATTTCCTCGATATCCAGCGGAGCGGCCGGGCCCGTTGCCGCGACCCAGCGATGCCTGCCGAACGGCAGTGGTGAGGTTTCGATGCGCCGGCCGAACAACCCGAACCCCAGGTTTGCGTGGAACGTTCGCACCGCGTCGGCGTTCACGGCATGCTCGTACACCCACACCAACTGCGCCAACGACTCCTCGCCCGTCGCGCGCAGCGCCAAGAACATGGCCTGGTCGGTGAGCGCGAGGCGGTTGTCCTGCACTGCATCGGTCGCCGAATCGTCCCGCGCACCGTCGAGCACCGCCACTGATCGAATCTCCTGTGCCACCGATCAACTCACCGTCGCGCCGAGTGCCGCGAGCGCGGGCACCCGACTGCTGGAAGCGGCGCTCACTCGGGCGGCCACCACGTCGAGGTACTCGGCCTTCATCGCCTCGGTGTAGCGCAACGCAGACTGCCGGGCCGTCGCATTGTTGGGGTGGGCCACCGTGACTGTGGTGCCCCGGCCCAGCCGGTTCACCCACATCCCGATCTGATGCGCGTCTCCGACGTCGCTGTACACGCGCCCGTTGAGCTGGTTCCATTCGGCGATGATCGCGGGAGACAGCGGAGGCAGCCCCGCGTCGAGGTAGGACAGCATCGCGACACCCGATGCGGGTGCACGTACTCCGGCCTCGGCGCCGAGCTCCAGGATGCGTTCGAAGGGTACGTTCGCCAGCTCGATGCGCGAATCGAAGGACGCCTGTGCGGCGCGCGCGATCGCGCCGAACGACTGTCCCGCCGCCGCAACGCTGATCGGCACGAGTCCGGTGAACCAGCCCGTGGTCATGTACTCGGCGGGTGTTCTGCGGGTCGTCGTCGGGGTGATCACGTGGTATGTGTCTGCACCGGTGAGCTTGTGTTCGGCCATTGCGGCACAGGCGAACACGCCGCCGCTGAACCGGGTGCCCTCGGCATGGCACACGGCCTCGAAGCGATCGGTTTGATCGTCGTCGAGCAACTGCACGGTGAGCAGGGCTCCGCCGCAGGCGCCGGCATCGTCACCGAGCGGAAGCGGGAACCTCGGCAAGGTACCGGAGTTGTGCTCGGCGAACTCGATCCACGCCCGCACCTCGGGTGAATCGAGCGTCAGCCCGGAGGTGTACTCGCGCTGCCGCACGCAGTAGTCGTGATAGCTGCCCGCCTCCGGAAGCTGCAACGGTGCGCCTCCGCCGACCAGGGCCGCGTACATCATGTGAATCTCGACGAACAGCGCACCCATGAACATGGCATCGGCGTGGACATGATCAACGCTCAGGTAGAACGTGAAGTGATCTGATCGCTGGATGATCCCGAAGCGGAAGCAGTCCCACTGCAAGGGGTCCGGCGTGTCGAGCAGGTATCTTCGCCAGTCCTCGGAATCCATCTCCCCCAACGTTTTCGGGACGAACTTGATGTCACGGGCCCTGGCCAGGGTACGGCGGGTGAAACCGCCCGAACCATCGGTTTCGAACCGGCTGTGATAGGTGTCGTGGCGGCGGACATAGGCGTTGATGACGTGGGTCATCGCACGGATGTCGCACTGGCCTGCGATGTTCCACGCCGGGATGTTGAGCCGGGCCATGGTCCGGCCGTGCGCGACGTGATCGCGGTAGGCGTGCAGATGCTGGGCCTGCTGATAGCTCACGGGCACCGGGCTGACCGGGGCCTCGGCGACCTTCGCGAGTGTCGCCGCCGAGGGCTCCCACGAGACAACCGTGCCTGGGGCGTCGACCCAGTCGTGGATTGCTTCGAAGGCAACCATATCGTCTCCTAGCTCTGCTTCCGGACGGTCATGCCGGCGTCGAGGCGGTCACTTCGGCCGCCAGCGTGTCGGTCAGGCTGTCGGCGAGTGCGCGGATGGTGGTGATGCCCATCGGGCTGATCCGGATGCCCGTCTCGGTCTCGATGCGGGTACGCAGTTCGAGGTTGCCGAGCGAATCCAGCCCGTATTCCGACAGTGGGCGGTCGACGTCGACCGAGCGGCGCAGGATCAGGCTGATCGCATCGGAGATCAGCCTCCGCAGCCGCGTCGACCATTCCTCCATCGGCAGCGCGCGCAATTCGGCCAGGAACTGGCTGGCGCCCGCGCGCCCGTTGTCGAGGTTGCGGAACGCCTCGGCGAACGGCCGGGTCTGCGCGAACGACGCGAGCCACGGCGCACCTGCCACCGGCGCGTATCCGGTGTGAGCGCGGTCATGCCGGAGCAAAATGTCGAATGCATAGGCCCCGTCCTCGGGATGGATCGCCATCGCCTGGTCCTGCGCCAGGTGGCGGCCCTGCCCGATCTCCGACCACGCGCCCCAGGCGATCGACGTCGCGGGCAAGCCCTGGGCCCGGCGCCAGTGCGCGAAAGCGTCCAGCCAACTGTTGGCCGCCGCGTACGCCCCCTGACCGGGTGATCCGACCAATGCCGCGGCCGACGAGAAGGAGCAGAACCAGTCGAGCGGTTGCCCGGCCGTGGCTTCGTGAAGATTCCACGCGCCGTGCACTTTTGGTGACCAGTCGCGCTCGACGAGGGCATCGGTGATGGCGCTCAGCGTGGCATCCTCGACCACCGCGGCCGCGTGCAGCACACCGCGCACCGGCAGCCCGGTGGCCGTCGAGGCCTCGACCAAGCGCCGGGCGGTCGCGGGGTCGGCGATGTCACCGCGCTCCACCTCGACCTCGGTGCCGTGCGAGCGAATCCGGCGCAGCACCGCCTGGGCGTGGGGCCCCGGCGCCGACCGGCCGTTGACGACGATGCGGCCGCAACCCGCCTCGGCCATCTTCTCGGCCAGGAACAATCCGAGCCCGCCGAGACCCCCGGTGACCACATAGGCGCCATCGGGCCGGAAAGGGTTCGCCTCCGACGGCGGCACCACCGCGGGCCCGTGGCCGCTGCGCGGGATGTCCAACACCAGCTTCCCGGTGTGCTCGGCTCCGCCCATGACCCGGATGGCGGTGGCACCGTCGGCCAGCGGGAAATGCGTGGTCTCGGGCACCGGTAGCACGCCGTCGGCGATCTGCTCGTAAACCGTGGTCAGCAGGTCGCGCACGGTGTTCGGATCGGTGAGTGTCAACAACGCCAGGTCGACGGCGTAGAAGGCCAGGTTGCGCCGGAACGGGAACAGCCCCAGCCGGGTGTCGCCGTAGATGTCGCGTTTGCCGATCTCCACGAAGCGCCCGCCGAAGGACAGCAGTTCCAGGCCCGCGCGCTGAGCCGCCCCGGGCAGGGAGTTGAGCACGATGTCGACGCCGTAACCGTCGGTGTCCCTGCGGATCTGATCGGCGAAGTCCGTGGTGCGTGAGTCGTAGACATGAGTTATCCCCATACCGCGCAACAGTTCTCGCCGCTTCGGGCTGCCTGCGGTGGCAAAGATCTCGGCGCCCGCGGCACGGGCGATCGCGATGGCGGCCTGGCCGACCCCGCCGGTGGCCGAGTGGATCAGAACCTTGTCCCGCGCCGAGATCCTGGCCAGGTTGTGCAGGCTGTACCACGCGGTCGCGTGCGCGCTGGGGACAGCGGCGGCCTGCCCGGCGGTCAGGGCCGACGGCAAGGTGACCGCGAGGTTTGCGTCACACGTGATGTAGGTGGCCCACGCGCCGTTGGTCGAGATTCCCGCGACCTGATCGCCGACCTGATGCTCGGTCACCCCCGGCCCGACGGCCACGACCTCGCCGGCATAGTCGGCTCCGAGCTGGGGCATGCGCCCTTCGAAGCTCGGATAGCGACCGAGGGCCACCAGGACGTCGGCGAAGTTCAGGTTCGACGCCCGCACCGCGACCTCGATCTGACCGGGACCGGGTTCCACGCGGTCGACCGCGGCCAGTTCGAGCGATTGCAGGTCGCCCGGCGTGCGGATCTGCAGCCGCACCCCGTCGTGCTGATGGTCGACCACGGTGGACCGGAAGTCGTCGGCTCCGAGCGGGCCGAGGTTGAGGCGCGCGGCGTAGTGCACACCGGCGCGCCATGCCGTCTCGTCTTCCTCGGAACCCGACAACACGTGAGCCGCCAACTGTTCGGCGTCGGTGTCGCCGTCGATGTCGATCAGGGTCGGGTGCAGGTGCGGATGCTCCACTCCGATCACCCGCACCAGGCCGCGCAATCCGGCCTGCGCGAGATCGGGCGCGTCGCCCGCGACGACGCGCTGGGCATTGCGGGTCACCACGTACAGGCGCGGCGCACCGGTCGCCTCCGGCAGTTGACGCGCGATGTGCACGAGGCGCCGCACCTGGTCGGCACCGTGCGGAGCCGCGCCGGAAGCGTCGGATCCCGCGAATACCACGACGGCACCGATGTTCTCCCGCGCCAACCGTCCTGCGAGCGCCTCCTGAGCGTCGGTGTCGGCGGCGGCATCGGACGGCCACACCGTCGTGTCGGCGGCGACGCCGTACGAGGCCAGCGCGGCCACCAGCTGGCCCGAAAGCCGTTCGCCCGACGCTGCCGTGTCGATCACCAGCACCGCTCGGCGCTCGGTGTCCTCGACCCCCGGCACGCGCTGCTGGATCCAGTTGACGGTCAGCAACCGGCTGTTCAGTGTGTGATCGCGGTGTGCCGATCCGGCATGCGCACCGAGCCGGAGACCTTCGACGGTGACGAGCACGGTGCCGTGTTCGTCGAGGATCTCCAGGTCCGCTTCCACCAGTGCATCGCTGACCGTGCCGATCCGCACAAGACAGTACTGCGCCTGCCGCGTCGAGGCGGTGGCGCGGATCCGCCGAACACCGAGCGGCAGCAGCAACGTGCCCGCTGAGTCGTCTCGGATCGCGGGGTGACCGGCCACGGCCTGGAAGCACGCATCGAGCAGGGCCGGGTGCACGGCGTAGCCGGATTGCTGCGAGCGCAGCGCGGGCGGCAACGCCACCTCGGCGAAAACCGAAGTGCGGGGGCCGGTTCCGGCCGCAGCCAGGCCCGCGAACGCGGGGCCGTATTGAATG
The DNA here is from genome assembly GCF_010727475.1 of Mycolicibacterium mageritense. NCBI lineage: Bacteria > Bacillati > Actinomycetota > Actinomycetes > Mycobacteriales > Mycobacteriaceae > Mycobacterium > Mycolicibacterium mageritense. The sequence continues at coordinate 6,313,590 of NZ_AP022567.1, read as the reverse complement.
CCGTGCGCCGCGAAGGATTCTCGTAGGTCGGCGCCGTCTGTGCGGTCCGGATGTGCGGCAAGCAGTGCGGCGATGTCGTACGGCTGCGGCGTACCACCGGGGGCGGCCCGCAGGTGTGCCGACGCACGGCGAACCCGCTCACCGTCGGCGGTCGATTCGATGCCGAGTTCGGCAACGCCTTCGGAGGTCACCGCGGCGACCGTGGACACCTCCGTGTGCTCGTCGAGCAGCAGCAGGTCGTGGAACGTCAGATCGTGCACTTCGGCACCGTCGCCGAGCACGTTCGCGGCGACCGTCAGTGCCATCTCGCAGTAGGCCGCGCCCGGCATGGCCGCCACGTCGTGCACGCGGTGATCGTCGAGCCAGGGCTGCGCCGCGGTGCCCACATCGGCCTGCCAGACGTGCCGTTCCTCGTCCTCGGGGAGCCGTACGTGCGCGCCGAGCAAGGGATGGACCGCCACGGTGTTGGCCCCGCGGCCCGGCTGATCGTGACCGTCGCGCGTGAGCAGCAGCGTGCGGTGCGTCCACGCCGGCAACGGCGCCTCGACCAGTCGGCCATCGGGATAAAGCTCCGAAAAGTCCACTGCCGCACCGGAGTTGTGCACATCGCCGACGAAGCCCAGGAGCCCGGACGGGGTCGGCTGGTCGCGCCGCATTGCGGCGAGCACGGCCGTCGACATGTCGAGACTGCGCGCCGTCTGCTCGACCGCGTGGGTGAGCAGCGGGTGGGGCGCCAATTCGCCGAACACCCGGTACCCGTCTTCGAGCGCGGCCTGCACCGCTGCCGCAAACCGCACGGTGTAGCGCAGATTGTCGGCCCAGTAGTCACCGTCCCACATGGGTTCGTCACGCGGGTCGTAGAGCGTGGCCGAGTAATACGGAACCGTCGGCTCCATCGGATCCAGGTCGGCGAGCTGGTCGATCAAGTCCTCCAGGACCGGCTCGACCTGGGGCGTATGGGAAGCGACGTCCACCGCGACCTCGCGGGCCATCACGCCGCGTTTCTCCCACCCGGCCACGAGCCTGCGGATCGAGTCCGTGGCTCCGCCCACCACGGTGGACTCGGGCGAGGCGACCACGGCCAGCACGACGTCGCCGATCCCCTGGGCCGCGAGTTCGGAAAGCACCTGTGCGGCAGGCAGTTCCACTGACGCCATGGCACCGGCTCCCGCGACCCGGGCCATGAGCCGCGAACGGCGGCAGATCACCTTCACGCCGTCCTCGATCGAGAGCGCACCCGCTACGACGGCCGCGGCGGCCTCCCCCATCGAGTGACCTATCACGGCACCCGGACGCACTCCGTGGGCCTTCATCGTCGCGGCCAGCGCGATCTGCATCGCGAAGACGCTCGGTTGCACCCGGTCGATGCCGGTCACCACCTCGGGTGCCGACATCGCCTCTGTCACCGAAAATCCGGACTCGCGGGCGATGAGCGGTTCCAGCTCGGCCACGGTCGCGGCGAACACCGGTTCGGTGGCCAGCAGCGATGCGCCCATCGCGGCCCACTGCGAGCCCTGGCCGGAGAACACCCACACCGGTCCGCGCCCTCCCGCGGCAGCAGGCTGGTACGGACTGTCACCGTCGGCTACTTCGCGTAGCGCCTCGACGAGTTCGTCTGGCGTGGCTGCCAATACGGACGTGCGAACGTCGCGGTGGCCGCGGCGACGGGCCAGCGTATATCCGAGATCGGCCAGTCCACGGCCACGCAGATCCGCCTCGGCGACCCAGTCGGCCAGCCTGCGCGCGCTCTCGCGCAGCGCGTCGGCCGACGTCGAGGACACGGCGAACAGCTTGGCCCCGGCGCCGGCCGAACCCGCGACGTCACGTCCCTCGACGAACGTCGCGGCGAGCGCCTGGGCGGGCGCCTGCTCGAGCACCGCGTGTACGTTGGTGCCCGACAGGCCGTATGACGACACCGCGGCGCGCCTGGGATGTCCGTCGACGGCAGGCCACGGCACGTTCTCGCGCGGCACGAACAGATTTGTGTCGATCGCGGCCATCTGGTCGGGCAACCGCTCGAAGTGCAGGCTCGGTGGAATCACGGCCTCCTGCAGCGCCAGCACCGCCTTGATGAGGCTGACCACGCCCGAAGCCGACTGGGTGTGGCCGAAGTTCGTCTTCGCCGAGCCGAGCGCGCACGGGCCCGTGGTGCCGTAAACGTCTGCCAAGCCGGCATATTCGATCGGATCGCCGACTGGGGTACCTGTCCCGTGGGCCTCGATCATGCCGATGGTGGTGGGATCGGTGGCTGCCGCCGCGAGCGCGGCCCGATAGACCGCGACCTGCGCGTCGCGCGACGGGGTCGCGATGTTCACGGTGCGCCCGTCCTGGTTGGCCGCCGTGCCGCGAATGACCGCGAGCACGCGATCTCCGTCGCGCACTGCATCGGGCAGACGCTTCAGCAGTACCACCGCGCAGCCTTCGCCGGATACGAAGCCGTCCGCTGCGACATCGAACGCATGGCAGCGGCCCGTCGGTGACAGCATGCCCTGCGCCGAACCGGAGGCCATCTTGCGCGGTTCGAGCACGATGTGGACGCCGCCCGCCAGCGCGAGGTCGCTTTCGCCGTCACCGAGACTGCGGCAGGCGTTGTGGATCGCGAGCAGTCCCGACGAGCACGCCGAATCAACCGTGTAGGCCGGTCCGCGCGCGCCGAGCGCGTAGGCGATGCGTCCCGATGCCAGGCTGAAATTGCTGCCCGTGAAGCCGTAAGGCCCGTCGAGCACCCGCGCATCGGCGGCGAGCAGTTGGTAGTCGGCGTAGGTCATCCCGACGAAGACGCCGGTCAGGGAATCGGCCACGGTGGCCGGATCGACGCCCGCGTGCTCGAGCGCTTCCCAGGACGTCTCGAGCAGCAACCGCTGCTGCGGATCGATCACGATGGCCTCGCGCTCACCGATCCCGAAGAAGTCCGCGTCGAATCCGCCAACGTCGTCGAGGAAGCCGCCCCACTTCGACACCGACCGGCCCGCGACGCCCGGCTCGGGGTCGTAGAACTCGTCGGCGTCCCATCGCTCCAGGGGGATCTCGGTGACCAGGTCGTCACCCCGCAGCAATGCGTCCCACAGCTTGGCCGGTGAGTCGATTCCCCCAGGTAGCCGGCATGCCATGCCGATCACGGCGACGGGGGTGACTGGAGCATCAGCCATGTCGGCTCAAGACCTCTCTCGATCAGGCGTTGTACAACGCATCGCTGGCACGGCTAAAGCGCGAAAAAAGAATGCGCGCTGCGTCGCCGCCGACGCACGCTACCGGATCCCCTCATCCAGTTTGAGTTGTTGCCAACTCGCGTGCGTAGCGTAGCGTCCCGCCCAACAACAATGTTGGAAACATCCGATCGCAGAAATGGTAATGAGCCACTTACTACAGGTTAACGGGCCGGACACACCCGGGCTCCCAGATCCGCGTCGCGCCACCCTAGCACGTATCAGGCAGGCCTACAGGGCTACCTAAAGCCGTTGTCGCACTTGCATATAACGCACCCATCCGGATCCCCAGCCACCTCTCGCGCGCGCCCGCGGGCGCTCACCCTACACCAACCGGATGGCGTTGCGGGGTTTCTCCCACCTTGAATCCAAACCGTTTGAACGACCATTCCCACATAGGCCTCAGCGACCCCATAGCAACGGCACAGAAAGTTTGCCAGCAGCTACCGCGCAAACATTTCCAAAACTGTCTCGAAGTTTCGGGAAATAGCGCTGAATGGCTATTTCATTAACCTGACAAACTATATTCACGTTTTGCGCCCGCAACCCCCGCCGGCTCATTGCGGTCGCAAATGACCTGTGCCGACGCGACGCGAACGGCCCGTCCCGGCAACGTCGGCGTCACGGCCCGTCCGCCCTACCACCATCGCGACGAGTCGGCAGCAGCGCGCCACCACCACGATTGCGTGAACGCACCGAGACAGGCAATTTACGGGCACGGCAAATCGCACCCCTCAACAGGGAATCTGCACGGAGCCATCTGTCATCCAGCACCCAGGCCGGCGCGCGAGTGAGATAAATCACTCCGGCAGTGCCCGACGAGTTGCGTTGTCCGGGGCGGGACTAGCCGGCGACCGGCTTGGACAGTTCGTACGGTGCTGCCCCGAGATCGGGCACCGGGGCGTAACCGCGCCTGCGGGCGCGGGCCACGTCGTTGCGGATCACGGCATTGAGCGCGACGAACGCCGCCATGTCGAACACCATCGGAGTCAACAGCCGGTTGTGCACGAAGCCGATGGCCAGCCCACTCGCCGGATCGGCCCAGCCGACCGAGCCGCCGAGGCCGACATGACCGAAACCGGGCATCACGCCGAACGGCACCGCGTGATAGCCGAGATGGAAAGCCAACGGCACCACCAGATTCCGATCGGGGCGCAGATGCGGGCGACCGGTGAGGCCGGCCACCGTGCGCTCCGACAGGAACTCGGCGCCGCGGAACTGCCCGTGGTTGGCGATCGCGCCGTACATCCGGGCGAGCGCCCGCGCGGTGGCCACCCCGTTGGCCGCGGGGATCTCCGAGTCGAGGAACGGCGTATCGCCCTGTACGAGCGACATCACGCCGGGGAAGTACATCGAACCGAACGCGCCCGAAAAGGGCAGGGCCGCGATCCTGGGGGCCACGAAATCGAAGATCTGGTTCGGCCAGCGCCGCTGCGGACCGAGGATCTCGGCGGCCCGGGTCGGTGCGCCGGCGGGCGGGCGCCCGAGGTGAATGCCGTCGGTGCGCAACGGGTTCGCCAGTTCGGTGCGGAACAGCTCGCGCATGTCCTGACCCGTGACGGCCCGGGCCAGGCCGGACAGCAGCCACCCGTACGTCAGTGCGTGATAGGCCGACCTGCCGAACAACAGCGAGTTGACCGGCGCCGCCGCGATCCGCCGTTCCATGAGCCGGTGGTCGAGCAGTTCGGCCTTGCTGACACCGTTGAGTTGGGACAGCCCGGCCTCGTGCGCCATGACCTGCCGGACCGTGATGCCGGCCTTGCCGTTCTCGCCGAACTCGGGCCAGTACGCACACACGGGCGTGTCGTAATCCAGCAGGCCACGGTCCACCAGCCGATGGATGATGGTCGAGGCCATTCCCTTGGTCGCCGAGAAGACCATCGCACCGGTATCGGCCGTCCAGTACTCGGTGCCCGCCCGGTCGGAATATCCGGTCCAGACGTCGACGACGGGGTCGCCGTCCTGGTAGATGGCCAGCGCACCACCGCCGAAGCGTCGCCCGGGAAACAGCTGCGCAAACGCGCGGACGGTGCAGGCGAAGTTCTCGTCGGCCGCGCCCTGAACGCGATGTGGGACCGCCCCGTTGCGATCCCGCGTGTGCACATACGTCACACAGTCGAATTTACCTGGAACCCCGGCAAATTTTCCATGTGTTACCTATCCGTTAGGCCCGCTCGGCCCGAACGTCACTGGATGGGATCCTTGGCGGTCTTGAAATCGATGGTCGCCTTGCCGTCCTTGACCGCGGTGACCGTGGCCGTGACGGCCCACTTCTTGCCGTCTGTGCCGGTCAGCACGCACTTCTGGGTCGCACCGACGGTGCCTTCGATGCCGTCCTCGCACACGACGGACTTGGCCTTCTTCTTCGCCGCGGCCTGCAGCTTCTCCTTGGCCTGTTTCTGCAGGTCCGTCTTGCTCACCACGGTCGCGTTGTCGACCTTGGCCGCTCCGCCGCAACCCGCGAGCAGTACCGCGGTCAGGGCCGTTCCGGCCGCACCGCACAGCACTCTGGCCGTCATATTCGTCATCCGTCGTCCCTTTCGGTTGCCGCATCGAGAAGCTGCTGTGCCGCCAGGGCAGGCGTCAGTTCACCTTCGCGAACCTGGCGTTCCACGTCGTCCCGGATGCTGCGGACCGCAGGGTGCGACAGCACCCGGTCGAGCACGGTGTCCCGCACCATCGACCAGGTCCAGTCGACCTGCTGAGCGCGGCGCCTGGCCTCGAACTCCCCCGCCTCGGTGAGCACCTTGCGATGCTTGAGCACCGTGTCCCACAGCTCTTCAAGGCCATGGCCCGCCAGCGCACTCATGGTGAGAACCGGTGGGCGCCAAAGTGTTTCCCGCGGATAGATGAGCCGGATCGCACCCGTCAGCTCCCGCGCGGCCTTCTTGGCCTCCAGCGCGTGCTCGCCGTCGGCCTTGTTCACCACGATGACATCGGCGAGCTCGAGCACACCCTTCTTGATGCCCTGCAACTGGTCGCCCGTACGGGCGAGTGTGAGAAATACGAAGGTGTCCACCATGTTCGACACCGTGACCTCGGACTGCCCCACCCCGACCGTCTCGACCAGGATCACGTCGTAGCCCGCCGCCTCAAGCAGCACGACGGTCTCCCGGGTGGCCTTGGCCACGCCGCCCAGGGTGCCCGAGGTCGGCGACGGCCTGATGTAGGCATCGGGGTGCACCGCCAGCCGGGCCATGCGCGTCTTGTCGCCGAGGATCGACCCGCCGGTCCGCGTGGACGACGGGTCGACCGCGAGCACCGCCACCCGGTGGCCCCGCTCGATGAGGTACATCCCGAGCGCTTCGATCGTGGTGGACTTCCCCACGCCCGGCACGCCCGTGATGCCGACGTGCTGCGCTCTGCCCGCGTCGGGCATGAGCTCGAGCAGCAGTTGCTGGGCCTGATCACGGTGATCCGCCCTGGTCGACTCGACCAGCGTGATCGCGCGGGCCAGCGCCGCACGGTCGCCGGCCCGGATCCCCGCGGCGAGTTCTCCGACGGTGGGTGCCACTAGCTCAGCTGGTACCCGAGCCGGTCGGCGAGCTTGCGCAACAGCCCGATGGCGGCCTCGGCGATCACGGTGCCGGGCGGGAAGATCGCGGTCGCGCCTGCCTCATACAACTCGTCGAAGTCGCCCGGCGGGATCACGCCGCCCACCACGATCATGATGTCGGGCCGGCCCACCTCGGCGAGCGCGTCGCGCAGCGCGGGCACGAGCGTGAGGTGCCCGGCGGCCAGCGACGACACCCCCACCACGTGCACGTCGTTGTCGGCGGCCTGGCGCGCCACCTCCTCTGGCGTGGAGAACAGCGAGCCCACGTCGACGTCGAAACCGATGTCGGCGAATGCCGTGGCGATCACCTTCTGGCCGCGGTCGTGCCCGTCCTGGCCCATCTTGGCCACCAGGATGCGCGGCCGGCGCCCGTCCGCCTCGGCGAACTTCTCCACCAATTCCGTTGCGGTGCTCACGTTGCCGCTACTTCCTACCTCGTCGCGGTAGACGCCCGCGATGGTGCGGATCTCGGCCTCGTGGCGGCCGTACACCTTCTCCAGCGCATCGGAGATCTCCCCGACGGTGGCCTTGGCCCGGGCGGCGTTGATGGCCAGCGCGAGCAGGTTGTTGCCCAGCCCGTCTTCACCGGCCGGACCCGATGCCTCTGCCGCGCGGCTCAGTTCGGCCAGCGCAGCCTGCGTGGCAGCCTCGTCGCGATCGGCCCGCAGCTGCTGCAGCTTGGCGAGCTGCTCGGCCCGTACCCGGCTGTTCTCGACCTTGAGAACCTCGATCTCCTGGTCCTCGTCGACCTGGTACTTGTTGACGCCGATCACGGTCTGCGCACCGGAGTCGATGCGCGCCTGGGTGCGCGCGGCGGCCTCTTCGATCCGCAGCTTCGGGATGCCGTCGCTGATGGCCTGCGCCATGCCGCCGTGTTCGGCGACTTCCTTGATGTGGGCCCGCGCCCGCTCGGCGAGCTGGTGCGTCAGCCATTCGACGTAGTACGAGCCGCCCCACGGGTCGATCGGGCGGGTGGTGCCGGACTCCTGCTGCAGGAGCAGCTGGGTGTTGCGGGCGATGCGGGCCGAGAAGTCGGTGGGCAGCGCGAGCGCCTCGTCGAGGGCGTTGGTGTGCAGCGACTGGGTGTGGCCCTGCGTGGCGGCCATCGCCTCGATGCACGTGCGGGCCACGTTGTTGAACACGTCCTGCGCGGTCAGCGACCACCCCGAGGTCTGCGAGTGGGTGCGCAGCGACAGCGATTTGTCGCTCTTCGGCGCGAATTCGGCCACCAGCTCGCTCCACAGCAGCCGTCCGGCCCGCAGCTTGGCGACCTCCATGAAGAAGTTCATGCCGATGCCCCAGAAGAAGGACAGCCGCGGCGCGAACTTGTCGATGTCCAGACCCGCGTCCAGGCCGGCCTTGATGTACTCGACGCCGTCGGCCAGGGTGTAGGCGAGCTCCAAATCGGCTGTCGCACCGGCTTCCTGGATGTGGTAGCCGGAGATCGAGATCGAGTTGAACTTCGGCATCTTGGTGCTGGTGTAACCGAAGATGTCGGAGATGATCCGCATCGACGCCTTGGGCGGGTAGATGTAGGTGTTGCGGACCATGAACTCTTTGAGGATGTCGTTCTGGATGGTCCCGGCCAGCTTCTCGGGCGGCACGCCCTGCTCCTCGGCGGCCACCACGTACAACGCCAGGATCGGCAGCACCGCGCCGTTCATGGTCATCGATACCGAAACCGCCGACAGGTCGATGCCGTCGAACAGCTGGCGCATGTCGAGGATGGAATCGATTGCCACACCGGCCATTCCGACGTCGCCCTGGACACGCGGATGGTCGGAGTCGTAGCCACGGTGGGTTGCCAGGTCGAACGCCACCGACAGGCCCTTCTGACCTGCCGCGAGGTTGCGCCGGTAGAACGCATTGGATTCGGCGGCCGTCGAGAAACCCGCGTACTGCCGGATGGTCCACGGCTGGTTGACGTACATCGTGGGATAGGGCCCGCGGACGAACGGCGGTGCGCCGGGGAAGCTGTCGAGCGCGTAGCCGGCATCGGCTGCCGCGGCCCGGTCGGCCGCGACATAGACGGGCTTGACGTCGATGCCTTCCGGTGTGGTCCACGTCAATTGGTCCGGGCTGTAGCCGTGGGCCGCGGCGGCCGCCGCGACGTGTGCGTCGACCGCGGCCGGTGCGACCGGGTCTCCGGCGCCGTTGTCCTGCAGGGGTACGTCGGCGAAACTTCCGATGCCGGTTGTTGCGGTCATGTCAGGCCCCCAGTCCGGTGAGCAGGTTGGACAACGCTTCCACCGCGTTGATCTTCGCGGTCAGATACCCGTCAGGTTTCGAATCAGCGTCCGCCACGGCCTTTTCCGGGCCGGCGAGAAGCACCTGGCCGACCCCGGCGGCCCGCGCGGCCGCGACGACGGCCGCTGCCTCGGTGCCGTAGCGGGCGTCGGTGCCGCACAGCACCGCGACACTCGGCGAGCCCGCCTCGGCGACGGCGGCCGCGATACCCGACGCGTCTACCGTGCCGGGGTTGATCGCCTCGATTCCCCCCGAGGCCAACAGGTTCGACGCGAACGTCGTGCGGATGTTGTGCTCGGCGAGCGGCCCCAGCGGCAGCAGCAGCACGCGGGGCCGCGCCCCGGTCCCGGCCAGGTACGCATCGGAGCGGTCCCGCAGCGCTTCGAAACCGGCGGCGTAGCGCGCGACCGCGGCAGCCGAATGCGTCTGGGGTAACGGCTGTTCGGCGAGATTCGGGTACTCGTTGACGCCCGTGATCGACGTGCGCCGGTGCGCGATGTCGTCGGCGCGCCGCTGGCCCACCTCGGCGATCTGCGCTGCCACGTAATCGCGGGCCGCCACGAAGCCGCCACGCGATTCGATGTCCTGGAAGTGCGACCAGGCCTGCCGCGCGAGCTGCGTGGTCAGATCCTCGACGAACCACGACCCGCCCGCCGGATCCAGCACCTGCCCGATGTGCGACTCCTCCAACAACAGCAGCTGGGTGTTGCGGGCGATGCGCCGCGCGAAACTGACCGACGTACCGTCGAGTCCGCCCGGGATCGCGACGTCGAACGGATGCACCAGCACGGTGTCGGCGCCCCCGACCCCTGCTGAGAAGGCAGCGAGCGTGGTCCGCAGCATGTTCACCCACGGATCGCGCTGCGCCATCATGGGCAGGGAGGTCACGGCGTGCACCGTGGCCGCGCCGGCTTCGGGCGCACCCACGACGTCGGCGACCCTGGCCCACAGTTGGCGTCCGGCACGCAGTTTCGCGATGCTCATGAACTGATCGTCGTCGGTGGCGAACCGGAAGCTGATCTGCCGCAGGGCGTCCGGGCCTGCGATGCCGCCCTCGGTGAGCACCCGCAGATAGTCGACGGCCGCGGCGATCGCGCCGGCCAGCTCCCACGCTGCGCTCGCTCCCGCGTTGTGGAACGCAGGCCCGTCGACCGTGATCGCCCGTACCCGGCCCGCATAGCCGGTCAGTTTCGCCGCGGCGGCCACCACGTCGGATACCTCGGCCGCAGGCAAACCCGACAGCGGCGCGGTGACCGGGTCGGCTCCCAGGTCCACCGACAGGCGCGAGCGCTGATCGGCATCGAGGTTGCCCAGCAGCGCCAGTACTGCGTCCACGGTGGCGGGATAGTCGGCTCCCGCGCTGCTGAAGATCACGGGCACCAGATCGAGGAAGACCCCGTCGAAAACCCGGTCCAGCTCGGCCGCGGAAACTCCGTCGTCGCCACCGACCCGCAACGCAAGAGCGCTCACACCTTCCGTGAGCGCGACCAACATTGCGCCGTTGACGATCTCGACGCCCGCGCCGGGCACGATCGGGAAAGCCTCGGCGACCTTCCAGCCGGACTTCACGTCACGCAGCGCGTCGCCACCCCGCACGTAGGGCCACTGGCCCGGAAGCGCCTGCTCGGGGTGTGCGTCAAGGCTCGTGTACAGCGGCCGGATGGGAAAACCCTCGTAGGTGGCCGAATCCAGGAGCCGCTCAGGCTCTGCGGGCAGATCCGCGGGATCTCGCCGAGTGCTCTTGGCCAATACCCCGGCGACTGCCGTCCGCCACTTCTCGCGGTCGGACTCGACCGCACTGGACCCCTGTAACGACACCCGCATCTCCTGTTATCGCAGCGTGTGACCTACCTACTCGACCCTCAGGCTAAATGATCGCCATCACGGGGTCGGCCGCCGGGCACCCGACTCACGGCGCCCCAGACGGGCACATGAACGGCTTTGTCGGACCGGGCCCCGTAGTCTGGATAAACGTGAAACCCGTCGTCAGCACCCTGCGCACCGTACGCGCTGCGGTAATCGCGACGGCATCGCAGCTGCCACCACGCCGCATCATCGCGATCCTGGCCGCCATTGTGATTCTCGTCGCAATCGCGCTTCTCGTGCCGTTGCCGACTGCCATGCAATTGCGCGACTGGGCCACGTCGGTAGGCCCGTGGTTTCCGCTGGCATTCCTCGGCGCTCACCTCCTGGTGACGGTGTTCCCGTTTCCCCGCACGGCATTCACGCTCGCTGCGGGTCTGCTGTTCGGCCCGGCACTCGGCGTGGGCATCGCCGTGGTGGCCAGCACCGGCAGCGCGGTCATCGCGTTGTTGCTGATCCGCGCCGCGGGCTGGCAGCTGAGCCGGCTCGTGCGCCACCCACGCGTCGACACCCTCGACGCCCGGCTGCGCCAGCGCGGCTGGCCGGTGGTCATCTCGATGCGACTGATTCCGGCGGTTCCGTTCTCGGTTCTGAACTACGCGGCAGGCGCGTCGTCGGTGCGACTGGTTCCCTACACCGTCGCGACCGTGATCGGGCTGTTGCCGGGCACGGCCGCCGTCGTCATCCTGGGCGATGCGCTGACCGGCAACATCAGTCCGTCGCTGTTCGTGGTGTCGGCCTGCACGGCCGCGCTCGGCATCGCGGGCCTGGTGTACGAGGAGCGCTTGCACCGCCGTGACAAGCGCCGCGCGGCCGCGGCCGCCAACGGCCGGGACGAGGCGCCCGCGCCGCTGGACTGCTAGACCGACGCGACCGCGCTATGCGCGGTGCGCGCCACCCGGCCACTGCTCGGGCGGTATCGCGCTGCCCAGCGGTGGCTGTGCCGGTGGTACCGGAACACCGGTACCGAGCGGCTGCTGTGCCTGCGGCGCGCCCAGCGGCGGGGTCGTCGACCGCGCCTCAGCCTCGGCCTTCGCCACGGCCTGAGCGATGGCCGGATCGGTCTCGGTGGAGAACCACTCGGCGACCTCGTCGCTGTCGTCCTCGGGCTTCGGCAAGTCCTCCTCGACGGGCGACGGCGTGTACCGGAACACGCCGTCTTCTCCCGGTGCCCCGAGCAACTTGGTGAACCCCTGCAACGCCGCACCGAAGTCGCTGGGCACCAGCCACACCTTGTTGGCCTCGCCCTTGGCCATCTGCGGCAGGGTCTGCAGATACTGGTAGGCCAGCATCTCCGGGGTCGGGCGGCCGGCCTTGATCGCGGCGAAGGTCTTCTCGATGGCCTTGGCCTGGCCTTGCGCCTGCAGGTACTGCGCCGCACGTTCACCCTGGGCCCGCAGCATGCGGGACTGCCGGTCGGCCTCGGCGGCCAGGATCGCGGCCTGCTTGGCGCCCTCTGCGGCCAGGATCTGCGACTGCTTCTGACCTTCGGCCTGCTTGATGGACGACTCGCGCACACCCTCTGCGGTCAGGATCATGGCACGCTTGTCGCGGTCGGCCTTCATCTGCTTTTCCATCGACTCCTGGATCGACGGCGGCGGGTCGATGCTGCGCAGTTCGACGCGCGCGACCCGCAGGCCCCACCTGCCGGTGGCCTCGTCGAGCACGCCACGCAACTGGGCGTTGATCGAGTCACGCGACGTCAGCGTCTGCTCCAGGGTCATGCCGCCGACGACGTTGCGCAGCGTGGTGGTGGTCAGCTGTTCCACGCCCACGATGTAGTTGCTGATCTGGTACACCGCGGCCTGCGGGTTGGTCACCTGAAAGTAGACCACCGTGTCGATGTTCAGCGTCAGGTTGTCCTCGGTGATCACCGGCTGCGGCGGGAAGGACACCACCCGCTCGCGCAGATCGACCCGCGCCCGGATGCGGTCGATGAACGGCACCAGCAGCGTCAGCTGGCCGCTGACCGTGCGGCTGTACCGGCCCAACCGCTCGATCACGGCCGCTTCGGCCTGCGGTATCAGGGCAACCGATTTGGCCACCACGATGATTGCGAACACCACGAGGGCGATCAGAAAGACCAGCCCGAACACGGCACCTTCCATGTGGTTCTACCCTTCCCCGACTCAGATTGCCTTGAATACGACTGCCGTCGCACCGTCTATCCGAACCACCGTGACGTGGTCGCCCGGTTCGTACACATCGTTGTCGTTGAGCGGGCGGGCCGTCCAGACCTCGCCGTCCAACTTCACCTGACCTTCGTGGCGCGCAACACGATCGAGAACCAGCGCGGGTTTGCCTTCCAGGGCCTTGGCGGGTTCGGGCAGGCCGACGCCCGCGGCGAACCGGCGCCGCAGCGCGGGCCTGACAACCACCAACAGCAACACCGAGACCGCGAGAAACACCACGCCGTCGGCCCAGATCGGCCAGTCCAAAAGGGCGCTGGAACCCGTTGCCGCCAGCGCTCCGCCTGCCAGCATCAGCAGGAACATGTCACCGGTCAACGCCTCCGCGCCGGCCAGCGCCAGCGCGGCAATGAGCCAGATCAGCCAGACAGGCATGGGCCCACCCTAGCGAATCCCGCCCGATCGGCGGTGCACAACTACACTGCCTGCATTATGTGGTGTCCAAGTGCAACGCTCGCTATGTGGGTCAACGCGTGGCTCGCCGGTGCGGCCGCGCCCGACGACGTCTTGGACGCCTTATCGCAATGGGCTCCAACGCATTCTGTGACCGCCTACGATTCGGCCGCCGCGGTCCGCACGGGTCTGCCCTGGCCCGAGCTGGAGGACTCCGGTTCGGTGTCGTTGCTGCAGACCCTGCGCACCGCGGTGGGCAGATCCCATTCGGCGCCGTCGATCACGGTCGCCCAGCCGGTCCCCGGTGACGTCCGCGGCCTGCCCGCGGGCACACAGTTCCAGCGTGATGCGATCACGGTCGGTGAGGCCGTGATCGTCAGCCACGACCAACTCGGCGGCGTCGGCCTGGTCCCGGAGTTCGAGTACTTCGAACTCGATGAGGCCGAAGAGGTTTCGACGTTCGAACCCGAACCTCGCGCGCTGTCGTGGACGGTGTACTCGGTGCCCGTGCTGCCTGCCGTTGCACATCCCGACCTCGGCGAGGCGGAGTACGAGTTGCGTAGCGCGGTGCGCTCGGCCGCCGAGACGCTCAGTGCGCTGCAGGCCGGCGGCGGGTTCGACGTCGAGGATCCACGCGGCATGGTGGAGCAGGTGCTCGACGCCACCCGGCTGCATCGCCTGCCCGATCACGCGCCCACCCGGGCGATCCGGGTGCTGGAGACCGCCGCACACGTGGACGCGATCATGACCGTCAGTTCCGGGCTGATGCCGATCGGTCTGCAGACCTCGTCGGAGGTCCAGATCGCCGGTGACACGCTGCGGCCGCTATCCCAGGTGGTCCGGTCAGCCCGGCTCGCGGCCCTCCACGCCATCCAGCATGCGGCGTGGCGGCGCTAGGAAGTCAGCTTGTCCCACAGCAATTCAGGGAACACGGTGCGCCGTTGATGCTGCACCCGTAACCGGGAGCCGGGTCAGGGCCGGTCGCCCGCGCCGGTTCCAGCCCGTCGCGCAGCTCGGCGATCAACCCCGCGGCCAGCTGCGCATACCGGCGATCCGAGTTGGGCGTGCCTGCCCGCGCCAACGCGATCCCCGCCGCGTCGGCCTGAACGCGGAGCTCCTCGTCGAGATCCCACACCACCTCGATGTGGTCGGCGACGAAGCCGATCGGGCACACGATGACGGCACGCGTGCCCCGTTCGGTCAGCGCGGTGAGGTGGTCGGCGATATCCGGCTCGAGCCACGGGATCTGCGGCGGTCCGGACCGGGACTGCCACACCTGGTCGAATTCGGGATAGCCTGCCGCGGCCGCCACCAGGCGGGTGGCGTAGCCGACCTGGCGGCTGTAGAGCCGCGGGCCGTGCCGCTCGTCCGCGGCGATCGGAATCGAGTGCGCGGTGAACACGAGCCGCGCGTCGTCACGCAACTCGGCCGGCAGCGTCGCCGCCGCGGCGCCGATGGCCTCGGCATACATCTCCACCAACAGCGGGTGGTCGAAATACTGCCGCAGCTTCACCAATTCAGGTGCGCCGTCGCCCACCACGGCCCTGGCCCTCGCGATGTCCTCGACGTACTGCCTGCAGCTGGAGTACCCGCCCCAGGCCGACGTGGTGAACACCGCGGCACGGCGAATGCCGTCGTCGCGCATCGCCGCGACGGTGTCCTCGACGTACGGCGCCCAGTTGCGGTTGCCGAAATAGACCGGCAAATCGGGCATTTCGGCGCGCAGCTGCTCGACGAGCGCACGGTTGATGCCGTTGATCGGCGACACTCCCCCGAAATGCAGGTAGTGCTCGGCGACCTCGTCGAGGCGTTCCGGCGGTACCCCGCGACCACGTGTGACGTTCTCGAGGAACGGCCGCACCTCGTCGGGGCCTTCCGGCCCGCCGAACGACAGCAGCAGGACAGCGTCGAACTCCATCAGAGCAGCTGAGTGCTGGCGCCGCCGTCGGCGTAGATGATCGAACCGGTGGTGGCAGGCAGCCATTCCGACAGCAGGGCACACACGGTCTTGGCGACCGGGGTGGGATCCTTCATGTTCCAGCCGATCGGCGCCCGCTGATCCCAGCCCTCTTCGAGCAGCTGCATCTGCTGGCCGGCCTCGTCGCCGAGCGCGCCACCGACGATGGCACTCATGGCCAGGGTCCGGATGGGGCCCGCGGCAACGAGATTCGAGCGGACACCGACCTTGCCTGCCTCGCGCGCGACGAACCGGTTGACCGATTCGAGCGCGCTCTTGGCGACCGTCATCCAGTTGTAGGCGGGCATCGCGCGAGTCGGGTCGAAGTCCATGCCGACGATGCCGCCACCCGGGTTCATGATCGGCAGCAGCGCCTTGGCGAGCGACGCGTACGAGTACGCGGAGATGTGGATGCCCTTCGCGACGTCCTCGTACGGCGCGTCGAAGAACGGGTTGATGCCCATGCCGCTCTGCGGCATGAAACCGATCGAGTGCACGACGCCGTCGAGCTTGTTGCCCGCGCCGATCACCTCGGTGACCCGGTCGGCCAGCGTGGCGAGGTGCTCTTCGTTCTGCACGTCGAGCTCGAGCAGCGGCGCCGGGTTGGGCAACCGGTCGGCGATGCGCTGGATGAGCTTCATCCGGTCGAAACCGGTGAGCACCAACTCGGCGCCCTGTTCCTGGGCCACGCGCGCGATGTGGAACGCGATCGACGAATCGGTGATGATCCCGGTGACGAGGATCCGCTTGCCTTCGAGCAAACCTGCCATTGTGCTGACTCCCTTTTGAGCGAAAGTTGTTGTCGACCAGAGGTTTTGATCAGTGACCCATGCCCATGCCACCGTCGACCGGGATCACCGCGCCTGCGATGTAGCTCGCGTCCTCGGACGCCAGGAAGCTGACCGCACCCGCGACCTCCTCGGCGGTGCCGACCCGCTTGGCCGGGATGAACTCAAGCGCACCGGCCTGGATCCGCTCGTCGAGCGCGCGGGTCATCTCGGTGTCGATGTAACCGGGGGCGACGACGTTGGCGGTCACACCCGCCTTGGACAGCTCGCGGGAGATCGAGCGGGCCATGCCGATCAGCCCGGCCTTGGCGGCGGCGTAGTTGGCCTGGTTGCCGATGCCCCACATACCCGAGACCGAGCCGATGAAGATGATCCGGCCGAAACGCTTGCGCTGCATGCTGCGCGAGGCCCGCTGCGCGACCCGGAACGCCCCGGTGAGGTTGGCGTTGATGACGTTCTCGAACCGCTCCTCGGTCATCCGCATGAGGAACGCGTCCTGGGAGATGCCCGCGTTGGACACCAGCACCTCGACCGGGCCCTGGTGTTCTTCGACCTCCTTGAACGCGCGGTCGACGGCGGCGCTGTCGGTGACGTCACACACGACACCGAACAGCCCTTCGGGTGCGCCCGACCCGCGGTGGGTCACGGCCACCTTGTGCCCGTCGGCGGCCAGCCGCTGCGCGATCGCCAGGCCGATCCCCCGGTTACCGCCCGTGACCAGCACGGAACGGGACACGAAAGCCGGGCGCCCGGCTCCAGGGGATTCGGTGGCAGCAGTTGTCTGGTCGCTCCTCGCATCCGCAGTCATGCCCGCCAACTTATCGCCCCCGGCATCGTTCGCCGAAATCGACACCCACCGACGCGAAGCACACCCTCACCGGCGCGATCAGCTGGGCAGCCTGCGGTTGATGAGTAGCGCGGCCAGCCCGGCCAGCGCCAGCACCAACGCACCGAGACGCAGCCAACCCACGCTCGCGTCGCCCCTGATGGTCTCGTAGCCGATCTGCTGCTGCAGCGACGTGAACACCTGTTTGAGCTGTTCGAGGCTTGACGCGGTGAACGCGTCACCGCCCGAGAGCTGCGCGATCTTCTTGAGCATCTCGTCGTCGACCGGCACCGGCTGGCGCTGGTCGTTGATCTCGACGTAGCCGTACGGGGTACCGAACGACACCGTGGAGATCGGCACGTTCTGATCCTTGGCGGTACGGGCCGCGGTGAAGGCGCCCTTGGGGTTGTCCGGGTTCGACGGCACGGTCTCCTTGCCGTCGGACATCAGCACGATGCGGGCCGGCGGCGGCTCGTCGCCGCCACCGATCACCGCGCCCACGGTGGCGATGGCCTGCAACGCCGTGAAGATGCCCTCGCCTGTCGCGGTGCGGTCGGCGAGCTGCAGCTTGTCGAGCGCGGCCTTGGTGGCATCCCGGTTCGTGGTGGGTTGCACCAGCACCGTGGCCGTGCCCGCGTAGGCGATCAGCCCGAGATTGATGCCCGGGGTCAACTGGTCGGCGAACTGCTTGGCGGCCTCCTGGGCCGCCACCAACCGGCTGGGTGCCACGTCGGTTGCGCGCATCGACTGCGATACGTCGATCACCAGCATCACCACCGCGCGGTTGCGCGGGATCCGCACGTCGTGCGTCGGCCCGGCCATCGCGACCGTGAACAGCAGCAGCGACGACACCAACAGGATCGCCGGTAGGTGGCGCCATCGGGTGGGCTGTTTGGGCGCAACGCTTTCCAGCAACTCCATGTTCGCGAACCGCAGCATGCGCTGCTTGCGCCTGAGCTGCATGACGATGTACAGCGCGACGAGGCCGATCACCACGAACAGGAACAGGAACCACCACGCGTGCGCGAAGCCGCTCAGGCTCATCGGCCCCAGTAACGGTAAAGTCATGTGCCACTTATCATTTCAGTATTGTATGTCGTCACCGGAGACTCATCGGCCCGCAAGCGCGCCGCGGCGCCGGTTCGCGACGAACCGCACCACGTCGGCGATCCAGTCCCGGTCGGTGCGCAGGCTGAGCAGCGGAGCATCACACCGGCGCAGCGTGCGCGCGACCTCTTCCCGGTGTGCCGTCGCGGCCTGCTCGAAGTCGTGGCGGAGCCGCTCGTCGATGGTGAACTCCCGCGTGACGCCGGTCTCGGTGTCCTGCAGGACCACGTCGCCGACTTCCGGCAGTTCCACGTCGCGCGGATCGAGCACCTCGATGCCGAGCACCTCGTGGCGGCCGGAGATCGCCCGCAGCGGACGCATCCAGTTGATCGGACCGAGGAAGTCGCTGATGATCACCGCCATGCCGCGCCGGCGTTCCGGACGCCGCAACGCGTCGATGGCCGCGGCCAGATCGCCGCGCACGCCCGTCGGAGCCTTGGGCATGGTCGCGATGGTGCGCAGCATCTCCTGCTCGTGAACCCGGCCCGAGAGGGCCGGTACCCGGCGCACCGTGTCACCGTTGGCGATGATCGCGCCGATCCGGTTGCCACCGCCGCTGTTGAGGAACGTGATCGCCGCGGCGGCTGCCACCGCGAGATCCCGCTTCTCGCATCCCGCGGTGCCGAAGTCGAGGCTCGCCGACATGTCGACCACGAGCCACGTCTCCAACTCACGATCGGCGATCATCTGCCGCACGTGCGGCACCATCGTCCTGGCGGTCACCGACCAGTCCATGCGGCGAACGTCGTCGCCCGGCTCGTAGATCCGCGACTCCCCCGGTTCCGAACCGGGGCCGGGCAGCAGACCGAGGTGATCGCCGTGCAGGACGCCGTCCAGCTTGCGCCGCACCGTCAGCTCGAGTTTGCGCAACGCCGCGGAGAGCGCGGGGTCACGGATCTCACCACGCTGCAGCGACGGCAGGTCGACCGTGCGGCGTGGGCTGTCGGTCACCGCCCGGCGGCCGCGGCAGCTGCGGCGGGAACGACGGGCTGAACCGAATGTCCTTGCTGCGGAATCGCATTCACCTGCGGCAAGGCCACGGTCTGCAGGATCCGGTTGATCACGGTCTCCGAGGAGATCTCGTCGGCCAGTGCGTCATAGGTCAGCACGAGCCGGTGCCGCAGCACGTCGGGAATGACCTCGACGACGTCCTGCGGGATCACGTAGTCGCGACCACGCACGAGCGCGAGGGCCCGCGATGCCGCGATGATGCCGAGCGAGGCACGCGGCGAGGCGCCGTAGGCGATCCAGGCCTTGGCGTCGGGCATGCCGAACTTCTCCGGCTCACGCGTCGCGGTGACGATGCGAACGACGTAGTCGACCAGCGCGTGGTGGACGAAGTTGTTCGCCGCGACCTCCTGCAGGCGCAGCAGGTCGCCGGTGTCGAGGATCTGCTTGGGCTCCGGCGGCTTGACGCCCATCCGGTAGATGATCTCGCGCTCTTCCTCGGGCGACGGGTAGCCGACGTTGAGCTTGAACAGGAAGCGGTCGCGCTGCGCCTCGGGAAGCGCGTACACACCTTCCTGCTCGATCGGGTTCTGCGTGGCCATCACCAGGAACGGGCTGGGCAGCGGGAAGGTCTTGCCGCCGATCGAGATCTTGCGCTCGGCCATCACCTCGAGCAAGGCCGACTGCACCTTGGCGGGCGCACGGTTGATCTCGTCGGCGAGCAGGAAGTTGACCACCACGGGCCCGAGCTCGATGTCGAAGTCTTCCTTGCCCTGGCGGTAGATGCGCGTACCGATGATGTCGGTGGGCACCAGGTCGGGCGTGAACTGGATGCGGGCGAACGTGCCGCCGACGACCTTCGCGAACGTCTCGACCGCGAGGGTCTTCGCGACGCCGGGCACACCTTCGAGCAGCACGTGCCCCTTGGAAAGGAGGCCGACCAGCATGCGTTCGACGAGCTGATCCTGGCCGACGATGATGCGCTTGACCTCGAAGATCGCGCGCTCCAGGGTGTGCACCTCAGCCTGCAGGCCGCCGTTGGTGGCCGGTTGCGGTGCGGCAGGGGCGGTCGGGGAACCGGGAGGATAACCGGGCGCGGGGCTCGAACCGGGATATCCTCCGGCGCCCTGCGGCGGTCCACTCGGTGACGTCATCAACTTCCTCCCACAGTGTTCTTCTGCGTACTGTCTGCAGATGCTCTGCAACGTGCGTCTGCCACGCTGGTCGTAGCCGGGCAGTCAGGTGCCCGTGGTCAACTATTCCAGGCACTCCGGAATCCGTCGACGCTGCCCGGAAGACTTCAGGTTTTGCTCAGGATTCGATGATGCGCGCCGCGTATGGCTGCAGGCCCGAGGTGCGCACCGGGCTGACGGTCACTTTGCCGGCGCTGCCCGACGCTTCGAGCATCTTGCCGCCGCCGAGGTACATCGCCACGTGCTGGCTGCCGCCCGGCCCCCAGAACAGGAGGTCGCCGCGCTTTGCCTGATTCACCGGAACCTTGCGCCCGGTGTTGTACTGGTCGCCCGAGTACTTCGGGATCTGAACCCCCACGCCGGCAAACGCGTACCGCGTGAATCCCGAGCAGTCGTAGCCGACCTTGCCCGCGTCGTAGTCGACACCGGGGCCCGGCCCGGTCAGCGTGCCGCCACCCCACGAGTAGGGCACGCCCATCTGCGATCCGCCGCGCCGGATCACGTATTCGATGGCTTGCGGGCCACGTACGCGCCCGCCGGGAAAGGCCGTGGCGGCCTGTTTCGGCGCGAGGCCGATGGTCTGCAGGAACTGCTGGCCGAGGTTCTGCGTGGTCTGCAGGGCGATCTGGCTGACCTGGAACGACGCGTTGGCGATGGCGACCGGATCCCCGGGCGCGCCCGAGCTGACGATCTTCGGCAGGGTCGGATCCCACTGCCCGTCGTCGGGTGCGGCAGCGGCCGGAGCCACCAGCCCGAACACGCCTGCGGCGAGTACCGCGGCGACGGTCAGGCAGCGTATGACGAAGGAACGCAAGGTAATCCCATCAGTATTCGATGTAGCGGACGACATACGGCGTCATGCCGCTGGTACGTACGGGCGAGACCTTGACGTGCGACCCGGTGTAGGGCGCTTCAAGCATCTGGCCGTTTCCGAGATAGAGGGTCACGTGCTGGCTGCCGCCGGGGCCGTAGAAGATCACGTCGCCGCGGCGCATCTGCGACGACGGGATCTTGCGGCCGGCGTTGTACTGCGACCCCGAGTAGTGCGGCAGCTTGATGCCGACGCCGGCGAACGCGTAGAGGATCAGCCCGGAGCAGTCGAAACCGACCGTGTTCGAGCCCGAATCGATGCCGGTGCTCGGGCCGGCCGCGTTGCCGCCGCCCCACGAATACGGCACACCGATCTGCGAACCCGCACGCTGGATGACGTATTCGGAAGCCTGTCGTCCGTACACGCGCGGAATCGCGCCGTTGGTGTAGCCCGTCGGGGTCGGCAGGATGCCGAGTTTCTGCAGGAACTGCCTGCCCATGTTCTGGGTCACCTGCGCCGAGGTGGACGAGATGCCCAGGACGGTGTTGATGATCGCCACCGGGTCGCCGCTCACGAACGCGCTCGGGATCGCGGGCAGCGTCGGATCCCACTGCGTGTCCCAGTTTCCGGGGTTCTGCGCCTGCGGGCCGGGTGCACGATCCCAGTCGCCTGCCGCGGCCTGAGGCGCCGCGGCTTGCGGAGCCGCCGGTGGCGCCGACGCGCGAGCCTGATCGAGCTTGGCCTGCGCGGCGGTGCGCTCCGCGGTGAGCCGCGTCAGTTCGGCCTGCTGGGTGCCGAAGGTCTGTTGCGCCTGCGTGAGCGCCGCGACAGCGGTGTCCTGACTGCTCTGCGCATCAGCCGCGGCCTGATCGGCCTTCTGCTTGGCCAGCCGGGCCGTGGACTCCCGGTTGACCTGCTCGGTACGGGCCCGTTGAAGTCCGGCCATCACCTGCTCGGAACTCTCGGCCAGGGCCTGGCCCGTGGCGGCGGTGTCGATGATGTCCGCAGGGTCGGTGGCCGTGAGATAGGAACTGGACGGGCCGTTGACATAGGTGGCGGCCGCGAAATTGTCGAATCGCTTCTGTGCAGCGGCGATTGCGGCGTTGGCGTCGTCGATGCCCTGCTTGCTCGCGTCGAGTTCGCGCTGAGCCGCGGCCGCGGCGTCGCGCGCGTTCTGCACGTCGACGATGGCCTTGTTGACGCTCTCCTGTTGAGCCTGGATGGATGCGCCGAGCTCCTGCAACTTCTGGTTGGCGTTGGCCACCGCGGCGACGAGCGACGCGACACTTTCGGTGCTCGCGGGTTCGGCCAGCGCGGGGCCGCCACCCGACAGCGCCGTCGCGACCAGCAGGCCGGCGGTCAGCCCGAAAGCGCACACGCGCCCGCCCAGCCGCGTGCGCGAGACACGATCAGCGCCCCGCCTCCGCGAAGCGCGAATGGTGCGTCTCATTCGACTCAAGTCTCCTTGGGCTCAGCGGCGTACCGGCTAGTTTGCTCGGAGCCTTTGCGCAGAAGTCACACGAAGCACAACTACAACAATGGGTACCGAATGCACCGTACGTCACATCTGACGCCAAAGAAACTTTAGTCACAAACTACATTCTTGTAATTGCAGAGAGTGTGACCATTTAGTGATATTGCGAGATTGTTCCGAACTGGCGTTCGAATTATGTTTCTTGCCGCGGGCCAACTCCCGCAACAGGTTCCGCCACCGCGCGACGTTTGCTACGCACCTGCAGAACCCTGGTGAGAACCGCGGCCGCCGCGACTCCGGCGACAAGAGAAATGGTCCACGCGGTCCATGGGAAATCAGGCGTCGTTATCTGCTGGACGAAATTCTTCGACGACTGCACCGGGTTACCCGTCTTGGCCATGTCCTGGCCGGCCTCCAGGGTCACGCGATCGATCGTCGGGCTGTAAGTGCCCGCAAAAGACGGGCTGATCGCAAGCACGGTGGCGCCCGGATTCGCCTGGCCGACCTCGGTGGCGATGTCCCGCAGCGGAGTGTCGATCACAGGATTCTTGGGCAGCACGATGATCTTGAGGTCGATGCCTTCCTGGCGGGCGTCACTGACCACCTGCCGCAGGGCATCGACATCGGCGGCCGGAGCACTGACACCGTCGTCACGCACATCGGCCTGCACGGCGGCCATGCATTGACTGACCCCGTCGGGTTGTGCCGGATCCATCCCGACGGTGTCGCACACCTCGACCGGGATGAAGGCAGGCAGAAACGGGATGACGTGCGGTCCAGTCACAGGGGAACGGTACGCCGTGCCGATACCGCGATGCCAAGCGACACGAACTGCGTCGCCGGATCGACACGTTGCCGTGATGCGAACCGGTCGAGCCAACCCGGTGGCAGTGCGCGGGCAACTCGACAAGACTGGACCCCGCCCTGGAGTCATATGCAGGACAAGCGTACTGTTAGGATCAGCAGCGCCGCCGACACAGCCCGTCGCGGCGAGATCTAGCCGGGAGTTGATGTGAGCAGCGAGAATACAGCCAATTCGTCCTTGAACTCATTTGGTGCCCGCGACACCCTGACCGTCGGGGACGACAGCTACGAGATTTACCGCCTCGACGCGGTACCCGGCACCGAGAAGCTGCCCTACAGCCTGAAGGTGCTGGCCGAGAACCTGCTGCGCACCGAAGACGGCGCCAACATCACCAAGGACCATATCCAGGCCATCGCCAACTGGGATCCGTCGGCCGAGCCGAGCATCGAGATCCAGTTCACGCCGGCCCGCGTGCTGATGCAGGACTTCACCGGCGTGCCGTGCATCGTCGACCTGGCGACCATGCGCGAGGCCGTGGCCGCCCTCGGCGGCGACCCGAACAAGGTCAACCCGCTGTCGCCGGCCGAGATGGTCATCGACCACTCCGTCATCCTCGACGTGTTCGGCAATGCTGGCGCCTTCGAGCGCAACGTCGAACTCGAATACGAGCGCAACTCCGAGCGCTACCAGTTCCTGCGCTGGGGCCAGGGCGCGTTCGACGACTTCAAGGTCGTCCCCCCGGGCACCGGCATCGTGCACCAGGTCAACATCGAGTACCTGGCCCGCGTCGTCATGGTCCGTGACGGCAAGGCCTACCCCGACACCTGTGTTGGCACCGACAGCCACACCACCATGGAGAACGGCCTCGGCGTGCTGGGCTGGGGCGTCGGCGGTATCGAGGCCGAGGCCGCCATGCTGGGCCAGCCCGTCTCGATGCTCATCCCCCGCGTCGTCGGCTTCAAGCTGACCGGTGAGATCAAGCCCGGCGTGACCGCCACCGACGTCGTGCTCACCGTCACCGACATGCTGCGCCGCCACGGCGTGGTCGGCAAGTTCGTCGAGTTCTATGGCAAGGGCGTGGCCGAGGTGCCGCTGGCCAACCGCGCCACCCTGGGCAACATGAGCCCCGAATTCGGTTCCACCGCAGCGATTTTCCCGATCGACGAAGAGACCATCAACTACCTGCGGCTGACCGGGCGCAGCGAGCAGCAGCTGGCGCTCGTCGAGGCCTACGCCAAGACGCAGGGCATGTGGCACAACCCTGACCACGAGCCGGCGTTCTCCGAGTACCTCGAGCTCGACCTGTCCACCGTGGTGCCGTCGATCTCGGGCCCCAAGCGCCCGCAGGACCGCATCGAGCTGTCCGATGCCAAGAACGCGTTCCGCAAGGACATCCACAACTACGTCGAGGAGAACCTCCCGACGCCGCACACTCAGCTCGACGAGGCGGTCGAAGAATCGTTCCCGGCCTCCGACCCGGCCAAGCTGTCGTTCGCCGACGACGGTGCCGTCGACGTGCGCCCGTCGGCCGCCAACGGTGCCGAGGGCCGGCCGTCCAAGCCCATCACCGTGCAGTCCGAGGAGCGCGGTGAGTTCGTGCTCGATCACGGCGCGGTCGTCGTCGCAGGCATCACCTCGTGCACCAACACGTCGAACCCCTCGGTCATGCTGGGGGCGGCACTGCTCGCCAAGAAGGCCGTCGAGAAGGGCCTGACCACCAAGCCGTGGGTCAAGACCAACATGGCGCCGGGCTCGCAGGTGGTCACCGACTACTACAACAAGGCCGGCCTGTGGCCGTACCTGGAGAAGCTCGGGTACTACCTGGGCGGCTACGGCTGCACCACGTGCATCGGCAACACCGGTCCGCTGCCCGACGAGATCTCCAAGGCCATCAACGACAACGACCTTTCGGTCACCGCGGTGCTCTCGGGCAACCGCAACTTCGAAGGCCGCATCTCGCCCGACGTCAAGATGAACTACCTGGCCTCCCCGCCGTTGGTCATCGCCTACGGCATCGCGGGCACCATGGACTTCGACTTCGAGACCGACCCGCTCGGTCAGGACGGCGAGGGCAACGATGTGTTCCTCAAGGACATTTGGCCGTCTGCCCAGGAAATCGAGGAGACCATCGCATCCTCGATCAACCGCGACATGTTCACCGACTCCTACGCCGACGTGTTCAAGGGCGACGACCGCTGGCGTTCGCTGTCCACGCCCGAGGGCAACACCTTCGAGTGGGACGAAGCCTCCACCTATGTGCGCAAGGCGCCGTACTTCGACGGCATGCCCGCCGAGCCGGAGCCGGTCAGCGACATCAAGGGCGCCAGAGTCCTTGCGCTGCTGGGCGATTCGGTGACCACCGACCACATCAGCCCGGCCGGCTCGATCAAGCCCGGCACCCCCGCCGCGCAATACCTCGACGCAAATGGTGTCGAACGCAAGGATTACAACTCGCTGGGGTCGCGGCGCGGCAACCACGAGGTGATGATCCGCGGCACGTTCGCCAACATCCGGCTGCGCAACCAACTGCTCGACGATGTCTCCGGTGGCTACACGCGTGACTTCACCCAGCCCGGTGGTCCGCAGTCGTTCATCTACGACGCGTCGGTCAACTACAAGAAGGCCGGCATCCCCCTGGTCGTGCTGGGCGGCAAGGAGTACGGCTCGGGCAGCTCACGTGACTGGGCGGCCAAGGGCACGGTGCTGCTCGGCGTGAAGGCCGTGATCACTGAGTCCTTCGAGCGCATCCACCGGTCGAACCTCATCGGTATGGGTGTCATCCCGCTGCAGTTCCCAGCCGGCGAGTCGGCCGCGAGCCTCAAGCTCGACGGCACCGAGACCTTCGACATCACCGGTATCGAGGAACTCAACAACGGCAAGACGCCCAAGACCGTGCACGTCACGGCGACGAAGGAGGACGGCTCCAAGGTGGAGTTCGACGCGGTGGTCCGCATCGACACGCCCGGTGAGGCCGACTACTACCGTAACGGCGGCATCCTGCAGTACGTGCTGCGCAACATGCTGAAGTCGAAGTAATCCTGACGAGGCAGGCAAGGTACGCAGGTAAGGGACAGCAGTGCCCCGGGTAACCGACGACCACCTCGCGGCCCGGCGTCGCCAGATACTCGACGGCGCCCGGCGCTGCTTCGCGCAGTACGGGTACGAGAGTGCGACCGTGCGACGGCTCGAACACACCATCGGGCTGTCGCGCGGCGCAATCTTTCACCATTTCAAGGACAAGGACACCTTGTTCTTCGAACTGGCCCGCGAGGACGCCGAACGCATGGCCGACGTGGCCGCCAGGGAAGGCCTGATCCAGGTGATGCGCAATATGCTCGCCGCACCTGAGCAGTTCGACTGGCTGGCCACGCGGCTGGAGATCGCGCGAAAACTGCGTAACGACCCGGCATTTCACCAGGGCTGGGCGGAACGCTCCGCGGAGCTGTCGGCAGCCACCACCGAGCGCCTGCGCCGTCAGAAGCAGGCCGGCCGGCTGCGCGACGACGTGCCCAGCGCCGTCCTGCACATCTATCTGGATCTGGTGCTGGACGGCCTGGTGGCGCGGTTGGCCTCGGGCGAGGATCCGAAGAATCTCAGCGCAGTCCTCGATCTCGTCGAAGCCTCAGTGCGCCAACAACACTCGGTGGGCGCTGCGGAAAGCCCGCAGGCGCCCGAGGACTAGCTCACCCGCGATCGGGTTCTGTGGTTGGGCCCACCACGGCTGCGCATGGTGGTTCCCGACTCTCTCAGCAAGCTGTGTATCGAGCCATAGGAACGCCCGGTCGTCGCCACCAGCGAGCGGATGCTGGCGCCCCCCTCATAGGCGCTGCGCAGCTCGGTGAGCAACTCATCTCTGCTCTTCTTCGTTTCCTTCATCGACATCTCCCCGCTCTCGATGTCCCGACGCATACCCAGCCTAGAAACAGCTCACACGCTGGTGGGCGAAATTGAAGAACGTCTTAGATTTACGCGCCCGAAAATCCGGCGGGTCTTGATGTTTCGCGTCAGGCGAGTTCGATGAGGTCGCGATAGTCGTTGGACCAGAAGTCCTCGGTGCCGTCCGGCAGCAGCACCACCCGCTGCGGGTCGAGCGCCTCGGCCGCCCCCGGATCGTGCGTCACCAGCACCACCGCACCGACGTAACTGCGCAGTGCGTCGAGCACCTGCTCACGCGACGCGGGATCGAGGTTGTTGGTGGGTTCGTCGAGCAACAACACGTTGGCCGTCGAGGCAACCAAACCGGCCAACGCCAACCGGGTTTTCTCGCCGCCGGACAGCGTGCCCGCCGGCTGATCGAGCTGGGGCCCGGTGAACATGAAGGCGCCCAGCAGGCCTCGCAGATCCTGCTCACCCGTGTCCGGGGCCGCGTGCCGGATGTTCTCCCACACCGTGGCGTGGTCGTCGAGCGTGTCGTGTTCCTGCGCGAAGTAGCCGAGCTTGAGACCGTGACCCGGTTCCAGCCCGCCGGCGTCGGGCGTTTCGGTGCCCGCGAGCAGGCGCAGCAGTGTGGTCTTACCAGCGCCGTTGAGCCCGAGCACGACGACGCGCGAACCGCGGTCGATGGCGAGGTCGACCCCGGTGAACACCTCGAGCGACCCGTAGTTCTTGGTCAGGCCCTTGGCCACGAGCGGGGTCTTGCCGCACGGGGCCGGCGTCGGGAACTTGATCCGGGCCACCTTGTCGGCCACCCGTTCTTCGTCGAGCGCGGCGATCATGCGGTCGGCACGGCGCAACATGTTCTGTGCAGCAACGGCTTTGGTGGCCTTCGCGCCCATCTTCGCGGCCTGCGCACGCAGCGCGGACGCCTTGCGCTCGGCATTGGCGCGTTCGCGCCTGCGCCGCTGCTCGTCGGTCGCGCGGGCGTCGAGATACTTCTGCCAGCCCATGTTGTAGACATCGACCTCGCCGCGCACAGCGTCGAGGAACCACACCCGGTTCACCACTTCGGCGAGCAGCTCGACGTTGTGGCTGATGACCACCAGGCCGCCGGTGTGGTTGTGCAGGAAATCCCGCAGCCAGCCGATCGAGTCGGCGTCGAGGTGGTTGGTCGGCTCATCGAGCAGCAGCGTGGTGGCCGAACCCGAGCCGGTGTCCGATGCGGCGAACAGAATCCGGGCCAGCTCGATCCGGCGGCGCTGACCGCCGGACAGCGTGCGCAGCGGCTGCACGAGCACGCGGTCGGGCAGACCGAGGCTCGCGCAGATGCGGCCCGCTTCGCTCTCGGCCGCGTACCCGCCCAGCGCCGAGAACCGTTCCTCGAGCTGTCCGTAGCGCCGCACGGCCTTGTCCCGGGCGGTGTCGTCGGCCACCTCCGCCATCAACGCCTGCTGCTTTTCCAGATCGGCCAGCAGCGTGTCGAGACCCCGCGCAGACAGCACCCGGTCGCGGGCCAGCACGTCCAGATCACCCTGTTTGGGATCTTGCGGCAGGTAACCGATCTCACCGGTGCGCGACACACTGCCGGCGTACGGTTCACCCTCACCCGCCAGAATCCGCATGGTCGTGGTCTTGCCTGCGCCGTTGCGGCCCACCAGGCCGATCCGGTCGCCCGGCTGCACGCGCAGTGCCGCGCCTTCCGTGGACAGCAACGTACGCGCGCCGGCGCGGACCTCCAGGTCCGTTGCGGTGATCACGCTGCTGTCCTCCTACTGGTCGATCTCGTATGTGTTGTCGGTGCCGGTCGACTCTCCCCCGCAAGCGGGCGGTACCCCGACGCGCTAGCGCTCGTCGGTGAAAACCGGGGGCCGCTTTTCCGCACGCGCAGCCACCGCTTCTTCGAAGTTTGCGGTGAGCAGGCGCACGAAGAGTTGTCCCAGGCCTTCAGCCTGCATGTGCCCCTCCAGGCTAGCGGCGTCCAGTCCACTCCAAAGTGTGCGCTTGGTCAACTCAGTTCCCGGGCGCGAGAACCTCGCGATGCCCTCGGCGAGCTGATAGCAGGTGTCGAGCAACTCGCTGTCGGGCACGGATCGCGACACCAGACCGATGCGCTGTGCTTCCTCGGCGTCGACGTCACGGCCCGTCAGCATGATCTCGAACGCCCGCGACGACCCGATGGCGCGCGGAAGCAGATAGGACAGGCCCAGCTCACTGGCGGTGAGACCGTTGTTGATTCCGGCGGCGCGGAAGTATGCGCCTTCCGCGGCCACCCGGATGTCGCACGCCAGCGCCAGGCACAGGCCGCCGCCGATCGCGGCGCCGTTGACCGCGGCGATCACCGGCTGGTGCAACCGGCGCAGCGCCAGGATCACGTCGTCGAGCAGCTCCATCGAGCGCAGTGCGTACGTCGGCCGGGTCAGGCCGTCGACGTGCGGCACCGAGCCCGCGGACTTGTGGTCGGCTCCCGACGAGAAGCCTCGCCCGGCGCCCGTGAGCACCACCACACGCACCGAGTTGTCGTACCGCAACTCTTCGAGTGTCTGCTTGAGCGGCACCATGACGTCGAACGCCATCGAGTTCATGCGCTCGGGCCGGTTGAGGGTCACCAGCGCGATGCCCGGACGCGGACGATCGACCAGGACGTATGTGTTGTGATCGGTCACGACCAAGCACGTTATCGCGTGCCTGGCCGAAGCCCGATCGGCCTAGGCCTGCTCGGCGTCGCCCTGGGCCGCGATGGCCGCGTCGATGTCGAATTCCTTGACCTTCTGCACCAGATCCTCGAGGGCTGCCGGCGGCAGCGCGCCGGCCTGGTTGAAGACCAGCTTGCCCTTCTTGAACGCCATCAATGTCGGGATGGACCTGATCTCGGCGGCGGCGGCCAGCGCCTGCTCAGCCTCGGTGTCCACCTTGGCGAACACCACGTCGGGGTGCTTCTCCGAGGCGGCCTTGAACGTCGGGGCGAACGCGCGACACGGCCCGCACCAGGACGCCCAGAAATCGACCAACACGATGTCGTTCCCGTTGATGGTGTCGTTGAACTGATCTGCGGTGATGTCTTGCGTACTCACGCTTTTCCTAACGTCGCGGATGGGTCGACCTGTTCCCCACCCTATGGGCGATGCAAGCCGACCGACACTCTTTCAGCATGAGCCGGTTCGATGCTGTACTCAGGGACAAGACCGGCGCACATGCCGTCCCCGGCTTCAGTCTCGGCGGCCCACCCGGATCTCCGACAGCGGCTTTTCGAACCAATGGTCGGCGTAGAACTCGTCGTTGAACGGCGCCACCTCCCGATATCCACAAGCGCGGTACATCTGCTGTGCCTCGACCAGTTCGGCCTTGGTCTCCAGGCGCATGAGGCCGGCCCCGTGCTGCTCGGCGCGGGCCTCGAGCTCGGTGAGCAGGCGCCTGCCGAGCCCGAGGCCACGCACACTCGCCGCCACCCACATGCGTTTGACCAATGCAACGCCGTCCGGATACCAGATCACCGCGCCGCAGCCCACGGGTTGACCGTGCAACGACGCGACCAGAAGCAACCCCGCAGGTGGTGTCATCTCGTCGTCGGCGACGGGACTCACCGCCGGGTCGTAGCCGTCGTGAAAGCGTTGCGCCAACTCGGTGTAGTAGGTCGCCAGGCAGTACCGGGCGTCGGGATGGCGGGGATCGCACTGCTCGACCCGCACGGCCGATGCCGTGAGCAGCCGCTCCACCTGCGCCATCGCCGATACCAGGCGCTCCTGTTGGCTCACGGTGAGCGGCGTGAGGATGCTCGCGGCCATGTCGTCGGAGCGGTTGTTCAGCGTCTCGAGTTCGCGAAGCCCCGCCGCGGTGAGCTCCGCGGTGCGAACGCGCCGATCCGTAGCGCTCGGCACAACCATGATCAGGCCTTCACGCTGCAGTGCCCGCAGCAGCCGGCTGAGGTAGCCCGAATCCAGGCCGAGCCGCGACCGCAGATCACGGACATCGCACCCCTGGACACCGATCTCCCACAACAGCCGGTCCTGGCCGAGCGATCTGCCACTGGCCAGGTAGTTCTCGTTGAGCACCCCCGCACTGCGGGTCACGACGCGGTTGAACCGACGGACCTGGGCGACCATTTCCACGGACATACCTCTGACCTTAGTCAGATAATTCTGGCCCGCGAAGAACTTTCCGCCGTGATGGTGGCGTCAGGCGGTAGACGGCAGATCCCGCCGGCGCCCGGATTCGAACCGCCAGATCGCGTGGTGCAGCGCCGTGACGTCCCAGCCGGACTGCTGCGCCACCGACCTCAGCAACAGGGCCGCGTCCTCCGAGCCGGCCGTCTCGCGCGCGACGTACCCGGCCACCGCCGGGGCGACGGTCGCACCGGGCACCTGTGCCAGCAACCCGAGGTAGGCCCACGTGAAGCCTGAGCGTTGGCCAGGGACCGCGCACCACGCAGCCCTGGCCGCTTCGGCACGTTCGCCATCCCGGACAACTGTGCGCAGTTCCTCGGCTGTCCGCACGCCCAGCGCAACGAGCGCCTGGGCGGCCTCGACGAGCGCCACCGCGCGCAGCGGCGCGTTCTTCGTCGTGGACGTCGGGCGGCGGTTGCCGATCTGCGATGCCCACTGCTCGGCGCCACCGAGCTCGTCGACCGTGGCCAGCAGCTCTCGGGCGCCGTCGGCGTCGGCGTCACCGCCCTGTCCGGCGCGATAACTGCGGTAACGCTCGACGATCCTGTCGACGGTCAGATGGCGCGCGCCCGTCACGTAGATCGCGTCAACAATGCACAGCGCCAACGATTCCGGATAACTCGTAGGTTCGGGCCACAGCGCCGGATCCCCCAGATCCCGTTCGCAAGCAGCGCGCAATTGCTCGATATCGGTGCTCATCGTGATGCCTTCCCGTCACGCGGGAACGCCTGCCGTCCCCGTCGCGCCGAAGCTAACGAGGGCACCCGACAGCACCACGCCAGAGACGCCTCAGAATCGGAAGTTATCCACAGGATCGATCGGCATTTTCGAGCAGTTGCGCCTGTCGTCTCGGCCACCAGAACACTTCGACCACCAGCGCTGCCAGGTAGATCACCGATACCACGGCGTTGCCCCACGAGCCGAAGATCGCATCGAACACCGCGGTGGCGACGGCCACCATCAGCACCAGCGGCAGCAACCAGCGGAACGGCCGCGCCGCGTCTGCCGCGGCGTGCATGCCGTCGCGGTAGCCCATGGCGGCCTGCGCGAGTCGTGGGTCGACGACGTGTTCGCCCGCTCGGGCCGCGCGTGCCACGGCGACGCGGTCGGCAACGTCGAGTTCGGTTGCGGCGGGCCAATATCGGGACATCCGACGGGCCGACCAGATGCCGTAGCAGAACCCGACGATCACCAGCACCGCGATCCCGGCGATCAGCAGCCCCGAATCGAGCCAGGCCAGGGCGCCCAGGCACAGGCCGACACCGCCGCCGACGATCAGGGCGCGGAAAAAGAAACCGCCCCGCCACACGAACGCCGGAATGGTGACCACACGGTCATTGTGACGGGACGGGGTCAGCTAGACGGTGAAACCGAGCGCACGCAGTTGCTCACGGCCGTCCTCGGTGATCTTGTCCGGACCCCACGGCGGGTTCCACACCCAGTTGATCTTGATCTCGTTGACCAGGCCTGCGCCCACCAAGGCGGTGCGGGACTGATCCTCGATCACATCGGTGAGCGGGCAGGCCGCCGACGTCAGCGTCATGTCGATGAGCGCTACCGCGCCCTCGTCGCCCTGTTCGACATTGAGGCCGTACACCAAACCCAGGTCGACGACGTTGATGCCGAGTTCAGGATCCACCACGTCGCGCATGGCTTCTTCGACGTCGGCCAGCAGTTCGTCAGAGGTGGTCTCGCTCATCGCTGTTCCTCCACATCCTCGCTGGCCCGGGCCAGCGCATCTTTGAAAGCCATCCAGCCCAGCAGCGCGCACTTCACGCGTGCCGGGTACTTGGCGACACCCGCGAACGCAATGCCGTCACCGAGTACATCTTCGTCCCCCTCGACGTTGCCGCGCGAGGAAATCATCTCGGTGAAGGCCTCGACCGTCTTGAGCGCGTCACCGACGCTCTGGCCGATGACCTGGTCGGTGAGCACCGACGTGGCGGCCTGGCTGATCGAACAGCCCTGGCCGTCGTACGAGATGTCGTCGACGGTCTCGCCGTCCTCGGACAGCGCGACCCGCAACGTCACTTCGTCGCCACACGTCGGGTTGACGTGATGAACCTCGGCGCCGAACGGCTCCCGAAGCCCGCGGTGGTGCGGATGCTTGTAGTGATCCAGGATCACTTCCTGGTACATCTGGTCGATTCTCACGCGAAGAACTCCACAGCCCGTTTCACCCCGGCGACCAGCCGGTCCACCTCGTCGAGCGTGTTGTACACGGCGAACGATGCCCGGGCGGTCGCGGCGATCCCGAAACGCCGATGCAGCGGCCAGGCGCAGTGGTGCCCGACGCGGACCGCGACACCGTCGTCGTCGAGCACCTGCCCGACGTCGTGGGCGTGGATGCCGTCGACGACGAAGCTGACGGGCGACCCCCGGTGTGCCATGGTCGTGGGTCCGATCACCCGGACTTGCGGGAGACCGGACAATCCGTCCAGCGCGGCCGCAACCAACTCCGCCTCGTGCGCCTCGACTGCGTCCATCCCGAGAGCATTCAGATACCGTGCCGCGGCGGCCAGTCCGACCACCTGCGATGTCATCGGGGTGCCTGCCTCGAAGCGTTGCGGGGCAGGCGCGTAGGTGGTCTTCTCCATCGTGACGGTCTCGATCATCGAGCCGCCCGTGATGAACGGTGGCATGGCATTGAGCAACTCACGCCGCCCGTACAGCACGCCGATCCCGGTGGGGCCCAGCATCTTGTGACCCGAGAACGCGGCGAAGTCGACGTCGAGGGCGTGGAAGTCGACCGGCTGGTGCGGCACCGACTGGCAGGCATCGAGCACGGTCAGAGCACCGACGGCCTTCGCGCGGTTCACCAGCTCGGCGACCGGGGCCACCGCGCCCGTGACATTCGAATGATGGCTGAAGGCAACCAGTTTGACGCTTTCATCCAACCGCAACGAGTCCAGGTCGATCCGGCCGTCGTCGGTCACGCCGTACCAGCGCAGCGTCGCGCCCGTGCGCTCGGCCAGTTCCTGCCACGGGATCAGGTTGGCGTGATGCTCGAGCTCGGTGGTGACGATGACGTCACCGGGCCCGACGGCGCGGTCGAAGCGCTTGTCCCCCAACACGTATGCCACGAGGTTGATGGCCTCGGTGGCGTTCTTGGTGAACACGAGTTCGTCGTCGTCCGCGCCGACGAACGCCGCGATGTCGGCGCGGCCCTGCTCGTAGGCGTCGGTGGACTCCTCCATGAGCTGGTGCGCGCCGCGATGCACCGCACCGTTCGAATTGAGCAGGAAGGTCCGCTCGGCATCGAGAACCTGCAACGGCTTCTGCGACGTCGCACCGGAATCCAGGTAGGCCAACTGGTTCCCGCCGCGCATGACCCGGTTCAGGATCGGGAAGTCCGCCCTGACCTCGGCCAGCACGGTGGGGTCCAAAGTCCGTGCGACGGTCACTGTCTTGCTCCTCGCGTCCGCGCTATGTCAGGCACCAACCGCCTGCGTGAAGCGCACGTACCCGTTCTCTTCGAGTTCGTCGGCGAGTTCGGGGCCGCCCGATTCCACGATGCGGCCGCCCACGAACACGTGCACGAACTCGGGCCGGATGTACCGCAGGATCCGGGTGTAGTGCGTGATCAGCAGGACGCCGCCGTGCTCTGCCTCGGCGTAGCGGTTGACTCCCTCGCTCACGATGCGCAGCGCGTCGACGTCGAGGCCGGAGTCGGTCTCGTCGAGGATCGCGATCTTCGGCTTGAGCAGCGAAAGCTGAAGGATCTCATGGCGCTTCTTCTCACCACCCGAGAAACCCTCGTTGACACTGCGCTCGCTGAACGCCGGGTCGATCTCCAGGTCGGCCATCGCGCCCTTGACCTCTTTGACCCAGTGCCGCAGCTTGGGTGCCTCGCCGCGCACCGCGGTCGCCGCCGTGCGCAGGAAGTTCGACATCGAAACCCCGGGCACCTCGACCGGATACTGCATCGCCAGGAACAAGCCGGCACGGGCGCGCTCGTCGACGCTCATCTCGAGCACGTCCTGACCGTCGAGCGTGATGGACCCGGAGGTGACGGTGTACTTGGGATGCCCCGCGATCGCGTAGGACAGCGTCGACTTGCCGGAGCCGTTGGGGCCCATGACAGCATGGGTCTCCCCCGACTTCACGGTGAGGTCGACGCCCTTGAGAATCGGGATCTCAGCCTCTTCGGGGCTGGTCACCGACACGTGCAGATCTTTGATTTCCAGAGTGGTCATGAGTGCGATGCTTTCGATTCGGTGATGGCGAGTTCTCGTTCGATGGCGGCGGTCAGACGCTCGCGCACCTCGGAGACGGTGATCTTGGCGATGATCTCGTTGAAGAAGCCACGCACCACCAGTCGGCGGGCCTGGTCTTCGGGGATGCCGCGGGCACGCAGGTAGAACAGCTGCTCGTCGTCGAAACGACCGGTGGCGCTGGCGTGCCCGGCACCGACGATCTCGCCGGTCTCGATCTCCAGGTTGGGCACCGAGTCGGCGCGCGCACCGTCGGTCAGCACCAGGTTGCGGTTCACCTCGAACGTGTCGGTGCCGGTGGCCTCGGCCCGGATCAGCACGTCGCCGACCCAAACGGTATGGGCGTCGGGCAGATTCGACTCCGGGTCACCCTGCAGCGCGCCCTTGTAGAGGACATCGGACTTACAGTTCGGGTACGCGTGGTCGACCAGCAACCGCGACTCGAAGAACTGACCGTCGTCTGCGAAGTAGGTGCCGAGCAGCTTCGCATCGCCTCCAGGTCCGGTGAACCGCACGGTCGCCGCGGTTCGCACGACGTCGCCGCCGAGCGTCACGTTGACGTGCCCGAGCACGGCGTCCTTGCCCAGTTTGGCGTGATGCGCGCTGACGTGGACCGTGTCGTCGGCCCAGTCGGCGATCCAGATGACCCCGAGCCCGGCCGAGTCGCCCACGATGATCTCGACGTTGTCGGCGTAGATGCCGCTGCCGCGCAGGTCGACCACGACGATGGCGCGCGAGAGTTCCTCGACCCGGATCTGCAGGTGCCCGTATGCGACCTGATCCTTGCCGGGGCCGTCGACGACGATCTCGATGGGCTCGGCCACTTCGGTGTCGCGCTTCACGGTCACCACGGTCGCCGTGTTGAACGACGAGAAGGCCTGAGCGGCAACACGATCGGTGGGCACGCCGCCTTGACCCAGGCGCTCGTCGCCACGCTCGACGGTCTCTACCGTCACCCCGGGGCGCTCGGACACGGTGATGGTCGCATCACCGGTCGGGGTGGCCGAGCCGTCGTGCAGGCCACGCAGCCGGCGCAGCGGCGTGAACCGCCAGATCTCGTCGCGGCCACCCGGTACTTCGAACGCGTTGACGTCGAAGGAGGCAAACAACTCGCCCTTGTTGAGGGCGATGCCTTCCACCGCCTCTGTCAGATTCTGTGCCACTTAGCCGACCGCGCCTTCCATCTGCAGTTCAATGAGCCGGTTGAGTTCGAGTGCGTACTCCATCGGCAGTTCCTTGGCGA
The DNA here is from genome assembly GCF_010727475.1 of Mycolicibacterium mageritense. Taxonomy (NCBI): domain Bacteria; kingdom Bacillati; phylum Actinomycetota; class Actinomycetes; order Mycobacteriales; family Mycobacteriaceae; genus Mycobacterium; species Mycolicibacterium mageritense. The sequence goes on along the minus strand of NZ_AP022567.1, from coordinate 6,276,734 downwards.
TCGGCTCGACGAAGCCACGGACCACCATCGCCATGGCCTCGTCCTCGGTGAGGCCGCGGCTCATGAGGTAGAACAGCTGATCCTCGCTGACCTTGGACACCGTGGCCTCGTGGCCCATCGTGACGTCGTCCTCGCGGATGTCGACGTACGGGTAGGTGTCGGAACGGCTGACGTTGTCGACCAGCAGCGCATCGCATTTCACGCTCGAGCGCGATCCGTGGGCGCCCTTGTTGACCTGGACCAGCCCACGGTAGGACGCCCGGCCGCCGCCCCGCGCGACGGACTTGGACACGATGTTGGACGACGTGTTGGGTGCCAGGTGCAGCATCTTGGCACCGGTGTCCTGGTGCTGGCCCTCACCGGCGAACGCCACCGAGAGCACCTCACCCTTGGCATGCTCACCGGTCATCCACACGGCCGGGTACTTCATGGTGACCTTGGACCCGATGTTGCCGTCGATCCACTCCATGGTGGCGCCTGCCTCGGCGCGGGCCCGCTTGGTGACCAGGTTGAAGACGTTGTTGGACCAGTTCTGGATGGTCGTGTACCGGACGCGGGCACCGGGCTTGACGATGATCTCCACCACGGCGGAGTGCAGCGAGTCCGACTTGTAGATCGGCGCTGTACAACCCTCCACGTAGTGCACGTAGGAGCCCTCGTCGGCGATGATCAGCGTGCGCTCGAACTGGCCCATGTTCTCGGTGTTGATCCGGAAGTAGGCCTGCAGCGGGATGTCGACGTGCACACCCGGCGGCACGTAGATGAACGACCCACCCGACCACACCGCGGTGTTGAGCGCCGAGAACTTGTTGTCGCCCGCGGGGATGACCGTGCCGAAGTACTTCTTGAAGATCTCCGGGTGTTCACGCAGGCCCGTATCGGTGTCGAGGAAGATCACCCCGAGCGCCTCGAGATCCTCGCGGATCTGGTGGTACACCACCTCGGACTCGTACTGTGCGGCGACGCCTGCCACCAGGCGCTGCTTCTCGGCTTCCGGGATGCCCAGGCGGTCATAGGTGTTGCGGATGTCCTCGGGCAGTTCCTCCCAGGAAGCCGCCTGCTTCTCGGTCGACCGCACGAAGTACTTGATGTTGTCGAAGTCGATGTCGTCGAGGTTGGAGCCCCACTTGGGCATCGGCTTCTTGTCGAACGTGCGCAGCGCCTTCAGCCGGATGTCGAGCATCCACTCCGGCTCGTTCTTCTTCGCCGAGATGTCCCGCACGACGGCCTCGTTGAGCCCGCGCTGAGCCGCGGCGCCGGCAACGTCGGAGTCCGACCAGCCGTATCCGTACTTACCCAGCGAGGCGATGGTCTCTTCTTGGGTGAGTGGCGTGTCGGGCGTGATGGTCATTTCGACGCTCCTTGGTTGCTTGTGGTGGTGGTCGTGCGGGCGCGGGCTGTGCTCCCGACGGTTGCTGTGCTGTTCTCGGTGTCCAGCGGGACGTGCGTGGTACAGGCACAGTCACCGTTGACGATGGTGGCCAGCCGCTGCACGTGGGTGCCGAGGATGTCGGCGAAGGCCTCACTCTCGGCTTCGCACAGCTCCGGGAATTCCTCGGCGACGTGCGATATCGGGCAGTGGTGCTGGCAGATCTGCACGCCGTGGATCGGGCCGCTCACCGGCGTGGTGGTGGTCGCGTAGCCGGCCTTGGTCAGCGCCGCGGCGACCCGCTCGGCCGTCGCAGGCACATCGCCGGGTTCCTCGGTGACGCCGGCCAGGATGGTGTCGACGCGCCGCCGCGCGAAGGTTCGCACCGCTTCCTTGCCGCCGATCTCGCGCAGCTGCCGAATGGCCGCCACCGCCAGATCGTCGTACGTGTGGCCGAGCTTGGCCCGCCCCGCGGCAGTCAGCCGGTACCGCTTGGCCGGACGGCCCCGCCCGCTGTGCTGCCACGCTGCAGCCGCGCTCGCCTGCGCATCGCCCGCCTCGATCAGGACGTCGAGGTGGCGCCGAACGCCTGCGGCCGAGATGCCGAGCCGCTCGCTGATCTGCCCGGCCGTGATCGGACCTTCCAACAGCATCTGGATGATGGCACGTCGGGTCTGCCCGTCAGTGGCTGTGACTACGTCCCCAGGCGTCGTCGACACACTGGCGGCAGCCGCGTGCTCGGACTCCTGGCGGAATTTCACAACACCATTGTGACGGAATTGCCGGCGCGGTTCTAGCAAGGGCACCCTTACGTGACCTGGGCCACCCGCGCGGGCCCCTGACCGCGTCGGGACGCCATCCCGCGCCGGTTACTCTGCTGTGATGGCCACCCGCCTGTCGTCCATCAGCTCGTCGATCGCCCGGTGGCACGGCGACGAAGGCGTGGTGGGATCCCCGCTCAACGACGCAGAAGTCGTCGCGCTCAAGCGCACCCGGCTGTTCGGGGCTACCGGAACCGTGCTGATGGCCATCGGCGCACTCGGTGCGGGCGCCCGCCCGGTCGTGCAGGATCCGACATTCGGCGTGCGGCTGCTCAACCTGCCGTCGCGCATCCAGACCGTGTCACTGACCATGACCACCACGGGCGCGGTGATGATGGCTCTGGCCTGGCTCATGCTGGGCCGTTTCGCACTGGGGCCGCGGCGCATGTCGCGCAGCCAGTCCGACCGCACGCTGCTGCTGTGGGCGCTGCCCCTGCTCATCGCCCCGCCGATGTACAGCAAGGACGTCTACTCCTATCTCGCGCAGAGCGAGATCTCACTGATCGGGCTCGACCCGTACCGCGTCGGCCCCGCGACCGGCCTCGGGCTCGACCACGTGTTCACGTTGTCGGTGCCCAGCCTGTGGCGCGAGACTCCCGCGCCGTACGGGCCGCTCTTCCTCTGGATCGGCCAGGGCATATCCGCGTTGACCGGCGAGAACATCGTCGCGGCCGTGCTGTGCCATCGGCTGGTGGTGCTGCTCGGGGTCGGACTGATCGTGTGGGCGACACCACGGTTGGCGCGGCGCTGCGGCGTCGCCGAGGTCAGCGCGCTGTGGCTGGGGCCGTGCAATCCCCTGCTGTTCATGCATCTCGTCGCAGGAATCCACAACGAGGCACTCATGCTCGGCCTCATGCTGGCCGGTACCGAATTCGCGCTGCGCGGGATCGACGCCGCAGCGCCGCTGCTGCCGCGCCCCGTGCACTGGCCGCACACCCGCGCCGAGTGGGCCGGCTGGCAACCGATGGCCATGCTGGTCCTCGGCGCCACCCTGATCAGCCTGTCTTCGCAGGTCAAACTGCCGTCGCTGCTCGCGCTCGGTTTCGTGGCGATGGCGCTGGCCTGGCGTTGGGGCGGTACGATCAAGGCCTTCTTCGCCGCGAGCCTTTCGATGGGTGCGCTGTCCCTGGCCGTGATGGCGATCATCGGATGGGCCAGCGGCCTCGGATTCGGCTGGGTCTTCACGCTCGGCACCGCCAACGTCGTGCGCAGCTGGATGTCACCACCGACGCTGCTGGCGCTGGGCACCGGACAGGTCGGCATCCTGCTGGGGCTCGGCGACCACACCACCGCCGTGCTGGGGCTGACCCGCGCCATCGGTGTGACGATCATCGCGATCCTGGTCACGTGGCTGCTGCTCGCGGTGCTGCGCGGGCGCCTGCATCCCGTGGGCGGGCTCGGCGTCGCGCTGGGAGCGACGGTACTGCTGTTCCCCGTGGTGCAGCCGTGGTACCTGTTGTGGGCGATCGTGCCGCTGGCGACCTGGGCCACCCGCCCCGGGTTCCGCGGCGCGACCATTGCATTGACGCTGGTCGTGGGCATTTTCGGACCGACCGCGAACGGCGACCGGTTCGCACTGTTCCAGATCGTGCTGGCGACGTTGGCGAGCACCGTGATCGTGTTGATCTTGATCGGGCTCACCTATTACCGCCTGCCATGGCGCAAGTTGCCCGAGCCTGCCGCACCGCCACCGGAAGAACCGATCGCCCGCGACGACGCCTACGCTGAGTCCCCGTGACCTCGCGTTCCGGACCCGACGACACCGCCTCGTCGGAACCCAACGACCCCCCGCGCAAGCGCTCGTCGGGAACTTCGTCGGAAGTCCCCGTGCTGCTGCGGGGCGTCACCAAGCACTACGGCTCCACAGCGGCGGTGTCCGGACTCGACCTCGACGTGCAGCGCGCCGAAGTGCTGGCCTTGCTGGGCCCCAACGGCGCAGGCAAGACCACCACCGTCGAGATGTGCGAGGGCTTCATCCGCCCCGATGCCGGCACCATCGAGATTCTCGGCCTCGACCCGGTCGCCGACAATGCCCGGTTGCGTGAGCGCATCGGCGTGATGCTGCAGGGCGGCGGCGGGTACCCGGCGGCACGTGCCGGTGAGATGCTCAACCTGGTTGCGTCGTACGCGGCCGATCCCCTGGATCCGGCGTGGCTCATGGACACCCTCGGCCTGACCGAATCCGCCCGCACCACCTACCGGCGCCTGTCCGGCGGACAGCAGCAGCGGCTCGCCCTGGCGTGTGCGGTGGTGGGCCGCCCGGAACTGGTCTTCCTCGACGAACCCACCGCCGGCATGGACGCGCATGCGCGAATCGTGGTGTGGGAGTTGATCGATGCGTTGCGCCGCGACGGCGTGACCGTGGTGCTGACCACGCACCAGCTCACCGAGGCCGAGGAGCTCGCCGACCGAATCGTGATCATCGACCACGGCGTGCCGGTGGCCAACGGAACCCCAGCCGAACTGATGCGCAGCGGCGCCGAGAACCAGTTGCGGTTCACCGCCCCGCGCAAGCTCGACCTGTCCCTGCTGGTCTCGGCGCTTCCGGAAAAGTACAAGGTCACCGAGGCAGCGCCCGGCGAGTACCTCGTCGAGGGCGACATCGGCCCGCAGGTGCTGGCGACCGTCACGGCCTGGTGCGCGCGGCTCGACGTGCTCGCCACCGACATGCGGGTCGAGCAACGCAGCCTCGAAGACGTGTTCCTGGATCTGACGGGACGGGAGTTGCGCTCATGACGACCAACCGATTCGCGCCCGGCACCTTCACGCCGGACCCGCGGCCGGCCAGCGTCCAGAAGATGCTGGCCGCGCAGTACGCGTTGGATCTCAAGCTTTTGCTGCGCAACGGCGAGCAGCTGCTGCTCACGATGTTCATCCCGATCACACTGCTGATCGGGATGACGCTGCTGCCGCTTGGTTCGTTCGGTGAACACCGCGCAGCCACGTTCACCCCGCCCATCATGGCGCTCGCGGTGATCTCGACAGCGTTCACGGGCCAGGCCATCGCCGTGGCGTTCGATCGCCGCTACGGTGCGCTCAAACGCCTCGGCGCGACGGCGTTGCCGGTGTGGGGCATCATCGCGGGCAAGGCGCTGGCCGTGGTCACCGTCGTGTTCCTGCAGGCGATCCTGTTGGGCGCCATCGGTTTTGCGTTGGGTTGGCGGCCGCAGCCTGCGGGCCTCGCGCTGGGCGCCGTGGTCATCGCGCTCGGCACGGCGGGGTTCGCCGCGTTGGGCCTGCTGCTGGGCGGCACCCTCAAGGCCGAGATCGTGCTGGCACTGGCAAACCTCTTGTGGTTCGTCTTCGCGGGCCTCGGCGCGCTCACGCTCGAGGGTGGCCTGGTGCCGTCGGCACTGCGGTGGGTGGCCCGACTGACCCCGTCCGGCGCGCTCACCGAGGCGCTGACGCGTGCGATGAGCCTCTCGGTGGACTGGTTCGGCGTGGCCGTGCTGGTGGTGTGGGGCGGCGTCGCGGCCGGGTGCGCGATGCGCTGGTTCAAGTTCACCTGACCGCCCCGGGCCAGCCCTACTACGGGACGTAGTTGCCCATCCTCTACGATCAGGCCGTGCCCGTCGGACGACTGTTTCTGCGACTGGTCGACCTGCTGCCCATGCCGAGCCTGCGCATCCAGCGGATCATCGCGTTCCTGGTGATCCTCACCCAAGGCGGCATCGCCGTCACCGGTTCCATCGTCCGCGTCACCGCGTCCGGCCTGGGATGCCCGACCTGGCCGCAGTGCTTTCCGGGCAGCTTCACCCCCGTGCCGCACGCCGAGGTGGCCGTGGTGCACCAGGTGGTCGAGTTCGGCAACCGCATGGTCACTTTCCTGGTCGTGCTCACCGCCGCGGCAGCGGTTCTCGCCGTCACCCGGGCGCGCCGCCGTCGCGAAGTGCTGATGTACGCGTGGCTGATGCCTGCCTCGACCGTCGCGCAGGCGGTGATCGGCGGCATCACAGTGCTCACAGGCCTGCTGTGGTGGACCGTCGCGATCCACCTGGTCGCGTCCATGACCATGGTGTGGCTCTCGGTGCTGCTGTACGTGAAGATCGGCCAGCCCGACGACGGGGCGCCGACCGAGCTGGTGGCCAAACCGTTGCGCCAGTTGACCGTTCTCAGCGCCGTGGTGCTGGCGGCCATCCTGGTGACCGGAACCCTGGTCACCGGGGCGGGCCCGCACGCAGGCGACAAGAGCCTCGACCGCGTGGTACCCCGGCTGCAGGTCGAGATCACCACGCTGGTGCACATCCATTCGTCGCTGCTCGTCGCGTACCTGTCGCTGCTCATCGCGCTGGGTTTCGCCCTGACCGCGGTCCGGGCGCCCCGGCCGATCATGGTGCGGCTGGCCGTGCTGCTGGCGCTCGTGTGCAGCCAGGGGCTCGTCGGCATCGTGCAGTTCTACACCGGGGTTCCCGCGGCCCTGGTCGCCGTCCACGTGGCGGGAGCGGCGCTGTGCACCGCGGCCACCGCAGCACTATGGGCGTCGATGCGAGAACGGACCACTGCGCTGTTGCCTGATCACAATTGAGACGCGCGCAGCTGCCGATCTTGTGATCGCTGTGAGAAATTCACAATAGTCGCCTACGCTGGTGCCCATGGCACCTGGCCTGAGCGCCCACGCTCGACGTGCGGCCATCGCCGCTCGCATCCACACCGATCGTGAGGTTGACTTCACGACGCTCGCCGACGAGTTCGGCGTTTCGGCCATGACCATTCGGCGCGACATCGAGCGACTCGAGGATCAGGGCATCGCCCGCCGGGTTCTCGGTGGAGCGATTGCGTTCGGCGGCAAGTCAACTGAACCGTCCTTCGCCGCCAGGGCCGCCGATTCGGCGGACGAGAAGCTTCACATCGCCCGCGCCGTGGCCGATCTGCTCACCCCACAGGAGACCGTCATCCTCGACAGCGGAAGCACGGTGCTGGCAGTGGCTCGCGCACTGAAAGGTCGCGACCTGGGGCTCACCGTCATCACGCCGAGCGTGCTGGTCGCGGTGGAACTCGCCGACGAGCCGGACACCACGATCCTGTTGACCGGCGGCAAGGTACGTCCCGGCGAGTTGAGCCTGATCGGCGCCGAAGCCGAAGACTTCTATCTGCGGTACAACTGCGACACCTATGTCATGGGTATCGCGGGAGTGGACGGCAAACGCGGGGCATCGGAGTACCACCGCGAAGAGGGCAACGTGAAGCAGGCCGCGATGCGCTCGGCCGACCGCGTGATAGTTGCCGCCGATGCGACCAAGCTCGGCCGCGTCCAGTTGATCAACGTGGCGCCGGTCTCGGGCATCTCGGTGCTGGTGACCGACGGGGCGCCGAACCACCCGACGGTCGAGGCGCTCGAAGCCGCCGGCGTCGAGGTGGTGTGCGTCAACGCCGCGCGCTCAACGCCACCACGCTGAGACGCCACCGCCGGGCCGGGCCGGGCGGGTCACCACCGCACCGGCCTCCTCGGCTATCAACGCCCCTGCCGCCCAGTCGTGTACGGCGAGGTCATCCTCCACGAACGCGTCGAGACTCCCCTGCGCCACCAGACACAGATCGACGGCCGCGGCCCCGAATCGCCGCATGTCGGTGTACTCGGTCATCATCGCCCCGAGTTGACGCAGTTGCCTGCGACGGTGGCCCGGATCGTACGACAGCCCGGTGCCCACCACCCGCGCCGTGGTGTCGAGCAGTTCGAGCGGCAGCCGGTCCCGGCCGGTCCCGCTGTCCAGTTGCGCGCCAAGCCCTTTCGCCGCACTCCAGGTGACGGCGAGCGCGGGTGCGCACACCGCGCCCGCCAACCAGGTGCCGTCGGACAAGGAGCGCACGGCCACCGAGGTACCGAAGTACGGAATCCGCCTGGTGAAGTTGGTGGTTCCGTCGAGCGGGTCGACCACCCACTGCAACGGTCCGGAGCCCACCCGTTCGGCGATTTCCTCACCGAGCACCGAATCGTCCGGCCGGGCTTCGAGCAGCACGGCGCGCACCGCCTCCTCGGCGGCATGATCGACCGCGGTCACCACATCGCCTGGTGCGCTTTTCGTCTCGACATCGACGGCGGCGCCCAACTGCCGTAGGCACACATCCGCGCCGTGCCGGGCCGCCCGAACGGCGAGCAGGCGCAATTCCTCGGTCACAACGTCTGACGGAATTCTCGGACGACACTCATCAGCTCGGCCACGCGCGGCGCCACCGCCCGGTTCTCGAACACGCCGTCCTCTTTGAAATACGTTCCGACGATTGCCCCGTCGGCGATCGACAACTGTGCGGCGGCGTTGTCGGCGCGCACCCCGGTGTTGACGAACACCGGCACATCGCCTGCCGAGTTCTTGACCACCTGCAGCGCCTGCGAGTCGGTGGACGCTCCCGCCGTGAGACCAGAGACGCAGATGGCGTCCGGCCGGGTGGCGAACACGGTGGTGGCGGTCACCGAAGCCAGGTCGCGCTCGGCCAGGTACACCGCCGACTCCGGAACGATGTTGAACAGCAGCTTCACGCCGCTCCCGCCGACCCGGTGCCGGTGGCGCGCCACGGCGCCCACATTGGTGTCCCACAACCCGAAGTCGCTGGCATACACCCCGGTGAAGATCTCCCGCACCCATTGCGCGCCGGTGGCCACCGCGAGATCGATCGATGCGCGCCCGTCCCACAGCACGTTGACGCCGTAGGGCACCGCGAAGTCGCCCAGCAGCTCGCCGATCACCCTGGCCATCGTGATCGCGGTGATCGGTTCGGTCTGGGTCAGGTAGGGCAGGCTGAACTCGTTGGAGATCATGACGCCGTCGACGCCACCCTCCTGCAGTGCCGCGAGCTCGCCCCTGGCGCGGTCGACGACCGCGCGAATGCCCGCGACCGAATCGAATCCAGGATCCCCTGGCAACGCCGACAGGTGCAGCATCGCGATCACGGGCTTTCGCACCGCGAATACCTCATCGAGCCAACTGGTCATGGAAGAAGCCTCTCGAGTTCGTCATCGGCAAGCCGAAGGTGCTGTTACTAAATCACAGATAGCGTACAGATTCGCGTGACTTTACGTGACTGTCACACATAACCTGTGAGAATCTAACAGCCGCGAGGTACTGTAATGCCACCCACAACGACCGACAGAGAGGACGGCATGCCGGAGTTCACCATCGGCGTCGACATCGGCACCACGGGCACCAAAACCGTGCTCGTCGATGTCGGGCAGGCCCGCATAGTCGCGCAGGCCTCGAGCGACAGCCGTCTCTACGCCGACGCACCCGGCCAGGCCGAAGCTGATCCGGCGCAGTGGCTCGACAACGTGCACACGGGTGTTCGCGCGGTGCTCGCCGAGTCCCGCGTGGCACCCGAACGCGTCGGCGCGCTCGCCACGACCGGAATGGTTCCGGCGGTCGTGCCGGTAGACCGCAACGGGACGCCGGTCCGGCGCGCGATGCTGCAGAACGACGCTCGCGCGACCACACAGATCGATCAGCTGAAGAACGCCCTCGACGTCGATGCCCTGGCCGCGACCGGGTCGGCGATCACGCAGCAATCGGTGGCCCCGACAGCGATGTGGCTGCGCGATCACGAACCCGAGACGTGGGCCCGCACCGCCCACCTCGTCGGCTCCTATGACTGGGTGCTCATGGCGCTCGGCGCCCGACCGCACGTGGAACTCAACTGGGCCATCGAATCGGGACTGGCCACCATCGAGGCCGGCCTCTTCGGCCCGATGTTCGCCGCGGCAGGTCTGGCCGCAGACCTTGTGCCACAAGTTCTCTCGCCTGGCATGCAGGCCGGTGAGCTCGGTTCCGAGGCAGCCGCCGCGACGGGACTGCCCACTGGACTGCCGCTGATCGTCGGCGGGGCCGATCACGTGCTGTCCGCCTACGCGGCAGGGGTGAACAGCCCGGGCGACTGGCTGGTCAAACTCGGCGGCGCCGGGGACATCCTCGCGGCGAGCGACGATCCCGTGGTCGACGCCCGCTTGTACCTCGATGCTCACCCGGTGCCCGGACGCTGGCTGCCCAACGGATGCATGGCCACCAGCGGCAGCCTGATCCGGTGGTTCCAGACCCTGTCCGGGGGTGTCGACCTGATGGCACTCGACGCCGAGGCCGAAACGCGGGCGCCTGCCGAAGTGCTCTGTCTCCCCTACTTTCTCGGTGAGAAAAGCCCTCTGCACGACCCCGACCTGCGCGGCGCCTTCGTGGGGCTGGACCTCGCGCACACACGCGCCGACATGTACCGGTCGGTGCTCGAGGCCATCGCCTTCGGGTTCAAGCACCACACCGAAGTCTTCAGCTCGATCGGTGTCGGGCTCCGACGCGCCATGGTCACCAACGGCGGCAGCCGCTCGGTGCTGTGGAAACAGATCCTCGCCGACGTCCTCGACACGCCGCTGACCCCGATCATCGGTCATCCCGGCGCGTCCCTGGGCGCCGCGGTCGTCGCCGCCGTCGGAATCGACATGCTCGACGACTGGGACAGCACCGAAGGGTTCCGCACTCTCGGCGACCCCGTGACACCCGATCCCCGTCACGTCGACCGCTACGCCGAGGCCTACGCCGAGTGGCGCACCCTCGGCGACATCCTCACCCCCGTATCCCACCGCATCGCCCGAAAGGCCAGGTCATGACCACCCAGAATGCCAACGCCACCGTCGTCGTCACGGGAGCCGGATCTGGTATCGGCCGCGCGATCGCCGCCACGCTGGCGAACCGCGGCTGGCGCGTCGTGGTCACCGACGTCGATACGTCCGCCGCCGGGGACACCGCCGCGGAACTTTCCGGCCAGGGGCATGAGGCCCACGGGCTCGACGTCACCGACCCGGCTCAGGCATCCGCACTCGCAGAAGACATCGCGGACCGCCTCGGCCTGCAGGCCTGGGTCAGCAACGCGGGGATCTCCGCGATGGCCAACTTCGTCGACGTGTCACCCGAACAACTCGACCGAAGCCTGGACGTCAATCTCAAAGGCGTCTTCTACTGCGGTCAGGCCGCGGCACGCGCGATGATCCGCACCGGCGTGCAGGGCACGATCGTGAACACCGCGTCGATGGCTGCCAAGCAAGGCCGGGTACCGTTCCTCGCCGACTATGTGGCATCCAAGTTCGGCGTGCTCGGGCTCACCCAGGCAATGGCCTATGAGCTTGCCGCGCACGGCATCACGGTCAACAGCGTGTGCCCCGGCTTCGTCGCGACGCCGATGCAGTCCCGCGAGCTCGAGTGGGAGGCCCGGCTCACCGGCTCAACCCCGGACGGTGTCCGGCAGTCGTGGATCGACGCCACCCCGCTGGGCCGACTGCAGACCCCTGACGACGTCGCCCGCGCGGTGGCGTTCCTGGTCTCCGACGATGCCCGGTTCATCACCGGAGAAGCACTGTCCGTCAACGGCGGTGCGTACATGGATTGAGCCGATCCGCCCCGACAAGAAGCTCGATCCATCCCCTCCCATCAGAAAAGTGAGAACAGATGAAGATTCCACAACTCCGCCGGCGCCGTTGGTTGCCGGCGATCGCCGTGGCGGCCGGCCTCGTACTGGCCGGTTGTGCAGGAACCGGTGGCTCCGGAGGTGATGAGGCGTCATCGAGTGTCGGCGACGTGCCCACCGACACCACCGCGACCGTGCGGGTACTGATGGAAAACGTTCCCGACACCGACATCGTGAAAAAGCTTGTCGGACAGTTCAACCAGAAATACCCGAACGTCAAGGTGCAGATCGAGACCATGACGTTCGATCAGATGCGCGACCGCCTGGTGTCCTCGTTCCAGGCCGCGGAACCGACTTATGACCTCATCGTGGTGGACAACCCGTGGATGGACGATTTCGCCGCAGCCGGATTCCTGCAACCCCTCAATGACCGGATCGCCAACACCACCGACTATCGACCCGACGATTTCTTCCCGTCGCTGACCGCGATCACCGACGTCGACGGCACCACCTACGGTGTGCCGTTCTACAACTACGCACTGGGTTACATCTACAACACCCGCGACCTCGCCGGCGCCGGACTCTCGGTACCGACGGATCTCGATGCGCTCGTGTCCACGTCGCAGCGCCTCAAGAACGCAGACCGGGCCGGCATCGCCATGCAACCGCAGCGCGGCTACAAGATCTTCGAGGAGTGGGCCAACTGGCTGTTCGCCGCGGGCGGGTCCATCTACGACAAGGACGGCAAGCCGACACTGAACACCGAGCAGGCGGCGCGCGCTCTCAACGCCTACATCGACACCTACCGCACCGCGGCGCCCCCGAACAGCCTGGCCTGGGGCTTCGACGAGGCGTTCCGGTCGGTGTCGAGCGGCAAGGCCGCGTCGATGATCGGTTACAACTGGAACCTGCCCGCCCTCAACGATCCGGCCGGAGCATCCGGTGAGCGCGCCGGCCAGTACGCGCTCGCTCCCATCCCCGGTGGCAAATCGGCACTCGGCCTGTGGAGTTGGGCGATTCCCGCGAACTCCGCTGCCTCCGACGGTGCGTGGGCGTTCATCTCGTGGATCACCTCCCCCGATGTCGACGCCACGCGGGTGGCCGACGGCGGTGCGGTGACCCGCCAGAGCTCACTGACCAACCAGAAGGTGCTCTCCGAGGGCTACGGCGCCGACTACTACAAGACGGTGGGTGAGATCCTGTCCGACGCCGCCCCGCTCACCGAGGGCAAAGGTGGAGAGGAGATGATCCAGGCCGTGGGCACCGAACTCAACGACGCCGCAGCAGGCAACAAGAGCGTCGCCGACGCCCTGCGTGACGCCCAGGCGGCCGCGGAGCGGATCCAGCAGTGACGGCAGGGAATCCGGCGACCACCTCGACCGGGGTGCGCAGATGAGATTCAAGTACGGCATGCTCATGCCTCTGCTCGCCCTGTTCGGTGTGGCCGTCGGGTTCCCGCTGTGCTACGCGCTGTACCTGTCGGTCACCGACTACAAGCTGACCGACCGGGAACCCCCGAGTTTCGTCGGCATCACCAACTTCGCTCGCGCACTGTCCAATCCGGCTTTCTGGGAAGCCTTCGCCACCACCTCGATCTACGTCGTGATCGCGGTGTGCGGCGAACTCGTCATCGGTTTCGCGCTCGCCCTCGCGCTCCACCAGCAACGCTGGGCCAAGGATCTTTCCCGAGCGATCGTGCTGGCCCCGATGTTCATCACGCCCATCGCCGTCGGGCTGATCTTCCGTTTCCTGCTCAACGACCAGATCGGCGCCGTCCCCGCGTTACTTCACGCGGTGGGTGCCGACTACGACTTCTTCGGGTCCGGTCGGGCACTGCTCACGCTGGCCTTCATCGACATCTGGCAATGGACGCCGTTCATGGTGCTGCTGATCCTGGCCGGTTTGGAATCGATGCCCAAGCAGCCCATGGAGGCCGCACGGGTCGACGGTGCCAGCCCCGCCTACCGGCTGCGCCGGGTTCTGATCCCCATGCTGGCGCCCGTGCTGACGGTCGCGGTGCTGCTGCGTGGTCTCGACGCGCTGCGGGTTTTCGAGTACGTCTACGCCACCACGCGAGGCGGTCCCGGCACCGAGACCCAGACCCTGCAGTACTACATGTACCTCGAAGGCATCCAGTTCTTCCGGCTCGCGCAAGCCAGTGCGATGGCGTTCATCGTGCTCGTGCTGGTGCTCGCGCTGATCGTGGTGGCGTTCCGCACGATGGAACGCAGCCGCGAACGGGAAAGGGGCATCAGCCGATGATCCGGCCACGCGGGCTCGAGACTGTCCGGATCGCCGTTCTCACAGCGGCATTCGTCTTCGTACTGTTCCCCATCGGCTGGGTTGCGCTGGCGAGTTTCAAGACGCCCGCCCAGATGTCAGAACCGTTCCTGGTGGCCTTCGCGCCGACGATGGAGAACTGGAAGGCGGTGCTGGAATCCGGCATCTTCGCCGCCGCGGGCCGCAGCGCCCTGGTCGGCATCGTCACGGTGTCGATCAGCCTCGTGGTCGGCAGCATGGGCGCATACGTGATCGCCAAATACCGGGCGGGTGGATCCCTCACCCGGTTCGGCATGCTGGCCGCACAGGTCGTGCCGCCCGCGGTGATGGTGTTCCCGTTCCTCACCATGGCGCACGCACTTCGCCTCACAGACACCCTCGCGCCGGTGATCTTCGCGCACCTGTCGTTCGTACTGCCGCTGGTGACCTGGTTTCTGATCGGCTTCTTCGAAGCGGTGCCCGCGTCGCTTGAGGAGCAGGCCAGGGTCGACGGGTTCAGCCGCTGGCAGGCCTTCCGGCTGGTGGTGCTGCCGCAGGTCTACCCGGGCATCGGCGCCGCAGGCATCTTCGGGTTCACATTGTCGTGGAACGACCTGTTCTACGGCCTGATCCTGGCCCCCGGCAACGCCGCGATCCTGCCGGTGGCGATCTCGAACTTCAACACCTTCCGCGGTGTCCAGATCGGGACCATGAGCGCCGCCATCATGATCGCGATCGTGCCCGTCGTGATCGCCAGCTTCTTCATCCAGCGACGCCTGGTCCAGGGGATCAGCGGCGGCGCGGTCAAGTACTAGTCAAGCGAGGTTCGAACACATATGGCAGCGGTGACGTTCTCCAAGGTCGGCAAATCCTACGGCGCTGCGCCCGTGGTGACCGGCCTCGACCTGGAGCTGACCGACGGCAGTATGACGGTGCTGGTCGGCCCGTCGGGATGCGGCAAGACCACATCCCTGCGGATGCTCGCCGGTCTTGAGCCGGTGACGTCGGGCACCATCCACATCGGCGATCGCGACGTGACCACGCTGGAACCCAAGGAACGCGATATCGCGATGGTGTTCCAGAACTACGCGCTGTACCCGCACCTCACGGTGCGGGAGAACATCGCATTCCCGTTGCGCGCCAAGCGGATCGCGCGCGCCGACGCGTTGCGTCGCGCCGATGAGGTCGCGACGTCCCTCGGCTTGGGCGCGCTCGTCGGGCGTAAGCCCAAAGACCTCTCGGGTGGCCAGCAGCAGCGGGTTGCGATCGGCCGGGCGATCATCCGCGAACCATCGGTGTTCCTGTTCGACGAACCGCTGAGCAACCTGGACGCGAAGCTCCGCGTGGAGACGCGCACCGAACTGCTGCGGTTGCAACGCCAGCTCGGTATCACCTCGCTGTACGTGACCCACGACCAGGAAGAGGCGATGACGCTGTCCGACCGCATCGTGGTGATGCGTGACGGCCGGATCGCGCAGGCCGGCCCGCCCGAGGAGGTCTACCGGCGGCCCGCGGACACGTTTGTGGCGACGTTCGTCGGCAGCCCGAAGATGAACCTCATCGACGGCGCCGTCAGCGCCGGACAGCTCCGCACGCCGTCCGGCGTCACGATCACCGTCGACGGTCCCGACACCGGCACAGTCACCGTCGGCGTGCGGCCCGATGATCTGATCCTCACCCCAGCGGCAGGTGCCTGCGCCACCGTGGAACTGGTCGAACTGCTCGGGCCCCGCGCGATCGTCACGGTGCGTGCCGCCGATGCGCAGTTGACCAGCGTCGTGGAGGCTGCCGCACTGTCGGAAATCGCAGTGGGCACCGCCGTTGCGCTGTCGGCCCGCGAGGTGCACCGGTTCGACGCGGCGACCGGCGCGCGCGTGAACTGAACGCTACGGGCGTCGATGCGAGAACGGGCCGAGGCCGAACCGCTCAAGCGCTGATTCGACGCCGAGGGCGAACCGGCGCTCGGCAGCATCCCGGTCCGCAGCGGACAATTGCCGAAACCCGAGCGAAGGTTCGATCAGCTCGAGTTCGAGCAGCCGCGGATCCTCGGCGCCCCCGATCACGTCCACCCGCGCATACAGCAGGTCTTCGGGTTCGATGCCGAACATCCGGGTCACCGCGGCGACCGCCTGGCGGCCGACCTGCCACACCTCGTCGTCGGGATCGGCCTCCGACAGCGTCTCCGTCGCATAGGTTCCCGTCGCCTCGAATTCAGGCGCCCGTCCGGCGGGCGGCAGAATCGGGCCCTTGGTGAAGGCATGGGATTCCTCGCCGCCCAGGAACACCAGCGCGGTCTCGCCGTCGGCGATCCTGGGGTCGTAGGGCTGCACCAGCACGGCCCGGCCCTGTGCCTGCAGCGTGGCGGCGTGGGCGGCTGCCGCCGCGGGGTCGACGAATCGTTGTGCACCGGCCGAGCCCGCCCCGACGGCGGGCTTCACCACCACTTCACCGTCCGGCACGGTGACGGCCTGGCCGATCTCGAAGTACTGCGTGGGCACCACCGGCACCCCGGCGCGGTGCAGGTCGTGGAGGTACCGCTTGTCGGTGTTCCAACCGACCAGTTCCGGCGAGTTGATCAGGTGACGGATGGAGCGCACCCACGACAGGAACTCGTCGAGGCGGTCGGCGTAGTCCCACGTGGCCCGCAGAATCACCACATCGGCATCGCGGGTGGCCGGATCGTCCCAGGACAACCACCGGACATGGAGGCCGCGCGTGCGCAGTGCCGCCACCAGCCCGTCGTCGTCACCGTCGCCCTCCGGCATCGACGAGCAACCGGCGAACACGATGCGGGGATGGAATACATCCGGACGAGCGAGCTTCACGTGTGGATGATAGGTGGCGTGCATGCCATCGAAGTTGCCGAGACCGGCGGACCCGAAGTTCTCAACTACGTCGAACGGCCGGAGCCCACACCTGGGCCCGGCGAAGTACTGATCAAGGCCGAAGCCATCGGCGTCAACTTCATCGACACCTATTTCCGGTCGGGCCTCTATCCGAGAGAAACACCCTTCGTTGTCGGCACCGAAGTCTGCGGCACCGTCACCGCCATCGGTGAGGACGTGGCCGCCCTGGCCGTCGGCGACCGCGTCGTGACCGCCAACGCCACCGGCGCCTACGCCGAATACTGCATCGCCCCAGCGGATTTCGTGGCCTATGTGCCCGACGGCGTGGCCGCCGACGCGGTCGCCTCTGCCCTGCTCAAGGGGATGACGGCGCAGTACCTGATCAAGTCCACGTACCCGGTGCAGCCGTCGGACACGGTGTTGCTGCACGCAGGCGCCGGCGGCGTGGGACTGATCCTCACGCAATGGGCGACCAGTATCGGCACCCGGGTGATCACCACCGCGTCCACTCCCGAGAAAGCCGAACTGTCCCGGCAGGCCGGCGCGGTCGAGGTGCTCGAGTACCCGGACGACCCCGCCGAGTTCGCCGACAAGATCCGTGAACTGACCGGTGGTGTCGGTGTCGCCGCGGTGTACGACGGCGTCGGCAAGTCCACGTTCGACGCGAGCCTGGCCAGCCTGGCGGTGCGGGGCACGCTGGCGCTGTTCGGTGCGGCCAGCGGTCCGGTGCCGCCGGTCGACCCGCAACGGCTCAACACGTCGGGCTCGGTGTTCCTGACCCGCCCGACACTGGCCCACTACACCCGCACTCCCGACGAATTCTCGTGGCGTGCAGGTGAACTGATCAACGCGATCGCCGACGGCACGATCACCATCACCGTGGGCGGCCGCTACCCGCTGGCAGAAGCCGCACAGGCGCACACCGACCTGCAGGGCCGCAAGACCGTCGGGTCGATCGTGTTGGTGCCCTAGACCGGTTCCGCGGCCGGGAACGTCCAGGAACCGTCCAGGATCTCCGGCCGCGGACGGTACAGCCGCACGACGTAGTTCCAGCCGTCGGTGATCGGCAGCAGGTTGGCCGCGTCGGCGCCGCCGAACTGGATGACCACGGTGCCGTCCGGTTCGGCGGTCGCCGTGATGTTGTTCACCGAATACGCGTTCTGCGGGTTCGGGGTGAAGTAGCCGTCCGAGTTGTACCCGGTCACCGACCAGAACCCGTCCACCGGAACGTCTTTCACGGTCAGCCGATGCACGGTCGAGCCGTCGTTCGCCGGTGGCGTCACCGTCAGATACAGCGCGTCGTGTTCAGGATTGCCGCCCCAGGCGTTCGCGGACCCGATCAGGTGGCGCACCGGCTCGGTATCGGCGGGGGTGCCGAACATCCGCTTGGTGTCCGGCAGCGTGCCGGCCAGGGTGACCAGCGCGTCCCGCACGGTCTTCTGACTGACCGGATCCCAGTCCGGCACCGAGAAGCTGCCCTGCTGGCGTTGCGTGACGGAAATGACGTCCTGCAGGCCGTGTACGGCCGCCAGGTCGGCGGCGTCGCGGGGATCGACGAGCGTCCGGACCGCCGCCACCACGTAGCGGGTGCCGACGCCGTCGCGGGTCAGGGTGAGTTCGGCAGGCGCATACGCGACCTGCGTCGTGTAGTGGTCCTCGCTGATGACCTGGATCGCCATGAAGCGGCCCGCGCTGTCGGGCAGGGTTACGGTCACCGGGCCGGCGTCGAGGTCGAACACCGCCGCCGAATACAGGGTGTCGCGGTTCTGCCGGATCACCACCTGGTGATCGATCGGGGTGAGTTCCCGGATGTGGAGGAACTGCCCGAACCCTCCGTCCTGCACGAGGTTGGCGAAGTACAGGTCGGATTCGGCGCGCGCGAAGTTGTCGGGGCTCACCAATTGGGGCATGCCCATAAATTAACGCGCCCGGTTCAGAACAGGGTCGGAAGCGCCAATGCCGAATCGATGGCGAGCGCGCAGAACACCACGGCCAGATAGTTGTTGGACTGGAGGAACAGCCGCAGCGGCTTGACGGGCTCACCGCGCTTGACGCCGGAGTACAACTGGTGGGCCATCACCAGGAACCAGGCGCCGGCCAGCAGCGCCACCGACGCGTACAGCCAACCCGTGGCCAGCGCCAGCACCAAAGTGGTGATGACCGTGAGCCAGGTGTAGATGAGGATCTGGCGGGTGACCTGCCGCTCGGTCGCCACCGCGGGCAGCATGGGCACGCCGGCGGCCTTGTAGTCGTCCTTGTAGCGCATCGCGAGCGCCCAGGTGTGCGGCGGTGTCCAGAAGAAGATCACCAGGAACATCACCAGCGCGGGCCACTGGATGGTGCCGGTGACGGCCGACCAGCCGATCATCACCGGCATGCAGCCGGCTGCGCCGCCCCACACGACGTTCTGCGACGTGCGGCGTTTGAGCAACAGGGTGTAGACGAACACGTAGAACGCGATGGTGGCCAGGCCCAGCAGGCCCGACAGCAGATTCGTCGTCCACCACAACCACGCGAACGAGGCGACCGTGAGCACCAGGCCGAAGATCAGCGCGTGCCGGGTGGGCACCGAGGCCTTGGCGAGCGGTCGCCGCGCGGTCCGCTTCATCACCTTGTCGATGTCGGCGTCGGCCACGCAGTTGAGCGTGTTGGCGCCGGCCGCGGCCATCATGCCGCCGATGAGCGTGTTGAGGATCAGCAGTGGATCAACGGTGCCGCGATCGGCCAACAGCATGGCCGGAATCGCTGTGACCAGCAACAGCTCGATCACACGCGGCTTGGTCAGCGCCAGATACGCCAAAAGAGTGGAGCGGATTCGGCTTGGCGCCCCGCTGAGACGGCGCTCGCGAATGCTCACGCAAATAACTCCTCGGGGATGGCGTCAACGCGGCTTCTACTACACACGATGGTAGACCGCAGCCGAACCGGCGCTGCACCGCAGGGTCGAATCGGGTGAATGACGCTGCGTGAACGGTGCGCCAATCGTGCGCGACCAGCCTGCACCGGATGACTCCCCGGCACTAGGGTGTTTGAAGGAGCAGCCCGCCAACCCGGCCTGCCGCCCGATCCAATCGCAGAACCTAGGAGTGAGGTAGTGACCACCGTCGAAGACATTTCTGCTCTCACGCGGCCGAATCACCCGGCGGACTGGACCGACGTCGACAGCCTGGCCGTCGACACGGTGCGGGTGCTCGCTGCCGATGCCGTGCAGAAGGTCGGCAACGGCCATCCGGGAACCGCGATGAGCCTGGCTCCCCTGGCGTACACGCTGTTTCAGCGCGTGCTGCGCCACGACCCGAGCGACACCCACTGGCTCGGTCGGGACCGGTTCGTGCTGTCCTGCGGCCATTCGAGTCTGACGCTGTACCTCCAGCTGTACCTGGGCGGGTTCGGGCTGGAGTTGGCCGACATCGAGGCGTTGCGCACGTGGGGTTCCAAGACCCCCGGCCACCCGGAGTTCCATCACACCAAGGGCGTCGAGATCACCACCGGGCCGCTCGGACAGGGCCTGGCCTCAGCGGTCGGGATGGCCATGGCGGCCCGCTACGAGCGGGGCCTGTTCGATCCGGACGCCGCGCCCGGGGAGAGCCCCTTCGACCACTACATCTACGTGATCGCGTCCGACGGTGACATCGAGGAAGGCGTCACGAGCGAGGCGTCGTCGCTGGCGGGCACGCAGGAGCTGGGCAACCTGATCGTGTTCTGGGACGACAACAAGATCTCGATCGAGCACGACACCCAGATCGCCCTGACCGAGGACACCCCGGCCCGCTACCGCGCATACGGCTGGCATGTCCAGGAGGTCGAGGGCGGCGAGAACGTGGTCGGCATCGAGGAGGCCATCGCGAACGCCAAGGCCGTCACCGACAAGCCGTCGTTCATCGCGTTGCGCACGATCATCGGCTATCCCGCCCCCACCAAGATGAACACCGGCGGGGTGCACGGCTCGGCGCTGGGCGCCGACGAGGTCGCCGCCACCAAGAAGGTGCTGGGTTTCGACCCGGACAAGAGCTTCGAGGTCCGTGACGAGGTCATCGCACACACCCGCCAACTGGTGGACCGCGGCAAGAAGGCCCACGAGGAGTGGCAGGTTTCGTTCGATGCCTGGGCCGAGCGCGAACCGGAGCGCAAGAAGCTGCTCGACCGGCTGTTGGCCCACGAGCTGCCCGAGGGCTGGGACGCCGACCTGCCGCACTGGGATCTGGATTCCAAGCCGGTCGCCACCCGCGCGGCGTCGGGTGCCGTGCTGGCCGCCGTCGGCCCGAAGCTGCCCGAATTGTGGGGTGGCTCGGCCGATCTTGCCGGCAGCAACAACACGACCATCAAGGGCGCGCTGTCGTTCGGGCCGCCGTCGCAGTCCACGCACGACTGGACCATGAGCTGGTACGGCCGCACCCTGCACTTCGGCATCCGCGAGCACGCGATGGGTTCGATCCTGTCCGGCATCGTGCTGCACGGTCCGACGCGCGCCTACGGCGGCACGTTCCTGCAGTTCTCGGACTACATGCGGCCAGCGGTGCGGTTGGCGGCCCTCATGGACATCGACCCGATCTACGTGTGGACGCACGACTCGATCGGGCTGGGTGAGGACGGGCCGACGCACCAGCCGATCGAGCACCTCGCGGCGCTGCGGGCCATCCCGAACCTCGCGGTGGTGCGCCCGGGCGATCCCAACGAGACCACCTACGCCTGGAAGACCGTGCTGGAGCGCGGCGCGACCAGCGGCCCGGTGGGGTTGATCCTGACCCGGCAGGGTATTCCGGTACTGGAAGGCACCAGCGCAGAAGGTGTGGCCCGTGGCGGTTACGTGCTCGGCGGTACTCCGGACGAGACGCCCGACGTGGTGATCATCGGCACCGGCTCGGAACTGCAGTTGGCCGTCGAAGCCCGGAAGATCCTGGCGGACAAGGGCGTTAAGGCGAGCGTGGTCTCCATGCCCTGTGTGGAATGGTTCGAATCGCAGCCACAGTCCTACCGCGACTCGGTGTTGCCACCGTCGGTGTCGGCCCGCGTGGCCGTCGAGGCCGCCGTGGCGCAGAGTTGGTACAAGCTGGTCGGCGACACCGGCGAGATCGTGTCGATCGAGCACTACGGGGCCTCGGCCGACGACAAGACCCTGTTCCGGGAGTTCGGCTTCACGGCGGAGGCCGTCGTCGCCGCCGCGCAACGATCACTAGAGAACTAATCAGGAGAGGCGATTTCCTCATGACTCAGAACCCGAACCTCGCGGCGCTGAGTGCCGCTGGTGTATCCGTATGGCTCGACGACCTGTCTCGTGACCGGCTGCAGACCGGGAACCTGGCCGATCTGATCGCCACCAAGAGCGTGGTCGGTGTCACCACCAACCCGTCGATCTTCCAGGCCGCGCTGTCGAAGGGCACGGCCTACGACGCTCAGGTCAAAGAGCTCGCCGAACGCGGCGCCGACGTGGATGCCACGATCCGCACCGTCACCACCGACGACGTCCGCAACGCGTGCGACGTACTGGCCAAGCAGTACGAGGCCTCCGACGGCGTGGACGGCCGCGTGTCCATCGAGGTCGACCCACGGCTCGCCCACGACACCGACAAGACGATCCTGCAGGCCATCGAGCTGTGGAAGATCGTCGACCGGCCCAACCTGCTGATCAAGATTCCGGCGACGCTGGCGGGCCTGCCGGCGATCACCGCGGTGATCGCCGAGGGCATCTCGGTCAACGTCACCCTGATCTTCTCGGTCGAGCGGCATCGCGCGGTCATGGACGCCTACCTGGCCGGTCTGGAGAAGGCCAAGGAGGCAGGCCACGACCTGTCCAAGATCCATTCGGTGGCTTCGTTCTTCGTGTCCCGCGTGGACACCGAGATCGACGCGCGGCTGGAGAAGATCGGCTCGGCCGACGCGCTCGCGCTGCGCGGCCAGGCCGGCGTCGCCAACGCGCGGCTGGCCTATGCCGCCTACGAGGAGGTGTTCGGCGGCGAGCGCTACGCCGCACTCAAGGCCGACGGCGCCCGCGTGCAGCGGCCGCTGTGGGCCTCGACGGGCGTCAAAAACCCCGAGTACTCCGACACCCTGTACGTCACCGAGCTGGTGGCGCCGAACACGGTCAACACCATGCCGGAGAAGACGCTCGACGCGGTGGCCGACCATGGCGTGATCACCGGTGACACCATCAGCGGCACCGCCGCAGCCTCGCAGGACACGTTCGACAAGCTGGCGGCCATCGGCGTCGACCTGACCGACGTGTTCAAGGTGCTCGAAGACGAGGGCGTGGAAAAGTTCGAGAAGTCCTGGCAGGAGCTGCTCGACGCGACACAGGGCCAGCTCGACGCCGCGAAGAAATGAGCGACTGCAGCAGCACGCCGGTCGACTGGGTCAACCCGCTGCGGGACAAGCGCGACAAGCGCATGCCCCGCATCGCGGGTCCGTGTGCCGTGGTCATCTTCGGCGTCACCGGCGACCTGGCCCGCAAGAAGCTGATGCCGGCGATCTACGACCTCGCCAACCGCGGGTTGCTGCCGCCGAGCTTCGCGCTCGTCGGCTTCGCGCGGCGTGACTGGGCCGACGAGGACTTCGGCAAGATCGTCTACGACGCGGTCAAGCAACACGCGCGCACGCCGTTCCGGCAGGAGGTCTGGGACCGCCTCGCCGAGGGATTCCGGTTCGTACAGGGCACTTTCGACGACGACGCGTCGTTCGAGCGGCTCAAGGAAACCCTGCACAAGCTCGACGAGGAACGCGGCACGGGCGGCAATCACGCGTTCTACCTGTCGATTCCGCCCAAGGCGTTCCCACAGGTGTGCGAACAGCTCTCGAAGTCCGGCCTGGCCGACAAGCCCGAGGGCTGCTGGAGCCGCGTAGTGATCGAGAAGCCGTTCGGGCACGACCTCGCCAGCGCCGAGGAACTCAACGGCGTGGTCAACAGCGTTTTCCCGGAATCGTCGGTGTTCCGCATCGACCACTACCTCGGCAAGGAAACCGTCCAGAACATCCTGGCGCTGCGGTTCGCCAACGAACTGTTCGAACCGGTGTGGAACTCGCACTACGTCGACAGCGTGCAGATCACGATGGCCGAGGACATCGGATTGGGCGGCCGCGCAGGCTATTACGACGGGGTCGGGGCAGCGCGTGACGTCATCCAGAACCACCTGCTGCAGCTGCTCGCGCTGACCGCCATGGAAGAGCCCGTCAGCTTCTCCCCAGCCGAACTGCAGGCCGAGAAGATCAAGGTGCTCTCCGCCAGCCGCCTGGCCGAGCCGCTCGACGAGACCACGTCCCGCGGTCAGTACGCCGCGGGCTGGCAGGGCGGCGAGAAGGTCGTGGGCCTGCTCGACGAAGAAGGATTCTCGAAGACGTCGACCACCGAGACCTTCGCGGCCATCACGGTCGACGTCGACACCCGTCGCTGGGCCGGGGTGCCGTTCTACCTGCGCACCGGAAAACGCCTGGGCCGCAGGGTCACCGAGATCGCCTTGGTGTTCAAGCGGGCACCGCACCTGCCGTTCGACGCGACCATGACCGAGGAGCTCGGCCAGAATGCGCTGGTGATCCGGGTACAGCCGGACGAGGGCATCACGCTGCGCTTCGGCTCGAAGGTACCCGGCAACGCCATGGAAGTCCGGAACGTCAGCATGGACTTCTCGTACGGTTCGGCGTTCGCCGAGGAGTCGCCGGAGGCTTACGAGCGGCTGATCCTCGACGTGCTGCTGGGCGAACCATCGCTGTTCCCCGTCAACGCCGAGGTCGAATTGGCGTGGAAGATCCTCGATCCCGCGCTGGAGTACTGGGCCACCCACGGCAAGCCCGACCCGTACGAATCCGGAACATGGGGCCCTGATTCGGCGTTCGAGATGCTGCGCCGCACAGGCCGGGAATGGAGGCGGCCGTGACGAGCGCTAGCGCGAGGAACGGAACACTATGATCGTCGATCTGCCCGACACCGATACCGGGACCATCAACAAGAAGATCGTCGCACTGCGCGAAGAGGGCGGCGCCATCACGCTGGGGCGCGTGCTGACCCTGGTGATCGCACCGGACACCGAAGCGCTGCTTGAGGATTCGATCGAGGCCGCCAACGCCGCGAGCCGTGAGCACCCGTGTCGCGTGATCGTGGTGATCCCTGGTGACCGGCTGGCCTCCGAGGCACGACTCGACGCACAGTTGCGGGTCGGCCGCGACGCCGGATCCAACGAGGTGGTGGTGCTCCGGCTGTCCGGTCCGCTGGCCGGGCATGCGAGCAGCGTCGTGATGCCGTTCCTGCTCCCGGACACGCCCGTGGTGACCTGGTGGCCGGACATCGCACCGGCCGTGCCCGCGCAGGATCCCCTCGGCCGGTTGGCGGTTCGCCGGATCACCGACGCCACCAACGTCGAGGATCCGCTGGCCACCATCAAGAGCCGGCTGCAGGGCTATACGCCGGGCGACACCGATCTGGCGTGGAGCCGGGTCACCTATTGGCGCGCGTTGCTCGCCGCAGCCGTGGATCAGGCACCATACGAGCCGATCACGTCGGCCCTGGTGTCAGGGCTCAAAGAGGAGCCCGCGCTCGACGTCCTGGCCGGTTGGCTGGCCAGCCGGATCGACGGTCCGGTGACGCGTGCCGTGGGCGAACTCAAGGTCGAACTGACCAGACCCAGCGAAACCATCACGTTGAGCCGCCCGCAGACGGGCGTCACCGCGAAGCTGACCCGTACCGGCAAACCGGAAGCATCGATTCCGCTGGCCCGCAGGGAGGCCCGCGACTGCCTGGCCGAGGACATGCGCAGGCTCGACGCCGACGAGATCTACCAGGCGGCCCTGCAGGGCATCGACAAGGTGAAATATGTCTGAGCGAGTGATCGAAACTTACGCCGACGCAACACAATTGGCGTCCGCCGCGGGGGCCCGCCTGGTGGGGGCCATCACGTCGGCCATCGCCACCCGCGGCGAGGCGCACATCGTGCTGACCGGCGGCACCGTCGGCATCGCGTTGCTGCGGCACGTCGCGGGCGCGGAGATCGAATGGTCCAAGGTTCAGCTGTTCTGGGGCGACGACCGCTTCGTCCCGCAGGGCGACGCCGACCGCAACGACCAGCAGGCGCACGACGCGCTGCTGGAGTCGGTCAACATCCCACCCGCCAACGTGCACCGCATGGCCACCAGTGACGGCGAGTTCGGCGATGCCATCGACGATGCGGCCGCCGCGTACGCCGAGGAGTTGCCTGAGCAGTTCGACGTACACCTGCTCGGCATGGGCGGTGAGGGACACATCAATTCGTTGTTCCCGCACAGCGCGGCCGTGCGGGAAACCACCCGGCTGGTGGTCGGTGTGACGGACTCCCCCAAGCCGCCGCCACGCCGCATCACGTTGACGCTGCCCGCGGTCGCACGTTCGCGCGAGGTGTGGCTCGTGGTGGCCGGCGCGGAGAAGGCCGACGCGGTGGCGGCGGCGATCGGTGGCGCTTCGGCTGACGACGTGCCCGCGGCGGGTGCGGTCGGCCAGGAGCGCACGGTGTGGCTGCTCGACGAGGCCGCGGCCGCCAAGCTGTAGGCGCTCAATCCTCGGGGCCGGGGTGCTGTTCGCGAATGTCGGCCAGCGCCTCGGCGTATCCCGCCAGATAGTCGGCGACCGCCTGACTGTCGGTCGTGATGCGGCACGACCGCCAGCCCGAGCCGCAGAATTTCCCCACACCAATTCAGACGCCGGTGCACGGCGATCGGTTCCCGACCGGACATAATTGGCCAATGGCTGACAGAGGCGGGCGTCCGGCCGCTCGACGGATCAAGACCCTGACGCAGGCGGCCCTCAACGCCGACGCCACCGTCGAACAGGTCGAGACGCTGCTGATCGACCTGGACCGCACGGTGGTCAAACTCAACTCGTCGATCGGCGACCTCGACGTCACGCTCGAACGGTTCAACAGCACCATCACCAGCATCGATGAACTTGCGCCCCGGCTCATCAGCATGGTCGAGCGCCTTGAGAACATCGTGAGCCGGGTCGAGGCGATGGTCGACATCGGCGAGGCCGTGGCCTCACCACTGGCGACCGCCGAGAACGCGGTGCGCGGGGTGGTCAACGCAATCAGGGAACGCACCCGCTTGTGATGAGCCGTCCGTCCACCAGGTAGAGGGTCCGGACGCAATTGCGCTCGGCCAGGCCGGGGTCGTGGGTGATCAACACTACGCCGAGACCCTGCTCACGCATCTCGGTGCGGAGCACGTCCATCACCACCTCGCCGGCCTCAGGGTCGAGCGCCGAGGTGATCTCGTCGCAGACCAGCACCGTGGGCCCGTATGCGAGAGCGCGGGCGATCGCGACACGTTGGCGTTGGCCGCCCGAGAGCATGTGTGGATAGTGCCGCGCATGGTCGGCCCCGAGCCCGACGCGGCTGAGCAGACTCTCGACGCTGCGGGCGGGCGGCCGGTCGTGGGCCGTGCGGAGGGGCCCGGGTCAGGGTTGCGCCGACCGTGCGTCGCGGGTTCAGGGTTGCCATCGGATTCTGCGGTACGAGTTGGATCGCGAGTTTTTCTCGACGGGAACGCTTGTGGAGGGACTGCGGTAAAACCCTTCCGCCGACGACGATTTCGCCAGACGCGGCCTCCACCTGCCCGGTCAGGGCCCGACCAAGCGTCGTCTTGCCCGCGCCCGAATTTCCCATGAGCGCGATCGCGGTGCCCGCCCGACACGACAAACTCGCGTCGTCGAGAACCCGGTGCTCACCGAACGCCACGGTCAGCCCGTTGACGCGCAGGATCTCTGAACCCTCGTCAGGCCGCTCGGCCTTCAGACGCGCGGGGGTGGCCGAAACTTGTTCGCCGAGTTCGATCATGCGGTCCGTGACCGCCGCGGCGGCTTCGACAGAGTGGGTCGTGACAAGGATCGCCACATCTCGCTCGGCCGCCCACCCCCGAATGATCTCGGTGATGTCGCGTTGCAGCGCGGCATGCAGCCCCGCGAACGGCTCGTCGAGCAGCAACACCGGTGTCAGTCGCGACATGGCCCGTGCCAGCGCGACCCGCCGCTGCTGTCCTCCCGAGAGTCTGGCAGCGCGACGCCTGGCCAGGTCGCCGTCCAGTTGCATCACCTCGAGAAGGGCGGGCACCGACGGCGCGCCGGGTCGCGCCAGCTCGGTCAGCAGATCGCTTACTGTCGCAGCGGGATTGAGCGCCGACCCGGGATCCTGGCCGACGTAGGCCACGCGATCCCGGCGGAAATGCCGAAGTTGCCCGCGGCCGAGCGCCGCCACCTCCACGCCGTCGACGTATGGGCCACCAGACAGCCTCACCCCTGTCGGCAGGTCGCCCACGAGGCTGCGGCACACCAGCGATTTGCCACCGCCGGACGGCGCGACCAGCGCCGTGACCGTCCCGCCCGCCAGGTCGAGGTCGACCGGGCCCGCCAGCACGTTTCCCGATGCCGCGGTGACCGTGAGACCGCGAGCCCTGACCCGACTCATCGCGGCGCCCCGGGTTCCGATCGACCACCGAGAACCGCGACGTTGACCGCCACCGCAAGAATGGCGATCGCCAATCCGGGGCCTACGACGGCCGCCGGGTTGAGCAGCACTCCGGACGCGTTCTCGCGCACCATCACAGCCCAGTTCGCCGACCCGACGGACGGGACGAGTTGCAGGAAGGCCGCGGTGCTCACCACGTAGATCGCCTCGACATACCGCAGGCCCAACTGGGTCGCGATGGTGTCACGCAAGTTCGGCAGCACTTCGGCGAACACCAGATACGGCAGCCGTTCCCCGGCCGCCTCCGCCACCTGGACGTACCCGCCGGCCACCACCGGCGCGGCCGCGCCGGCAAGCACACGTGTGGTGTAAGGGATGCCGACCAGCACCGCGAGCGCGATGAGTGCCCACAGTCCACCGTCCGGCCAGGACACCAGCACCAGCAGCATGAGCAGCACCGGCGGCACCAGCATGGTGGCGTCGGTCGCCCAACTGACGGCGGCGGCGAGTTTGGGTCGCAGCGCGGCCACGGCACCGAGTGCCGCCGAAAACGCCGTCACCCCAACGGCGATCACCGCCGCGACGAGCGCCAGGGTCCAGCCGCCGCTGACCAGTTTGGCCAGCACGTCTTGGCTGCGCGCGTCGGTTCCGAGCCAATGCGACGCGGACGGGGCAGCGAACGGCACACCCCCACCCGTCACGTCGGGTGCCACCAGCCGGCCGAGCGCCACCAGCGCGAGCACCACGACGGCGGGCACTACCGGCAACCATCGGCGCCGGGTCATGAGATGCGCGCCCTCGACCAGTCGCGCACAACGTCGGCGACGAACAGCAGCACCAGGATCACCACACCCGTACCGGCGACCACCGCTGCGACGACGTTGACGTCCCGGGTTCCGACCGATCCCGCCAGCACAGCTCCGACACCTGGGAAATTGAACAGCGACTCCACGACCACGGACCCGCCGACGATCATCCCCACCGTGGTGGCCAGCGAAGCGATCATGGTCGGCAGAGCCCGTGGCACGATGTACCGCAGAAACAGCGCCGTCTCACCGACGCCGTCGACCTCGGCGGCGTGGACATGCGGCGTCGCCCGCGCCTCGTCAATTGCCGCGACGAAAACCCGTGCATTCCAGGCGATCTGAGGTAATGCAAGGGCGACTACCGGCAACACGTACATCGAGGCATTGCGCGGGGCACCGGAGGAATCCTGCACAGTCACCGCGGGCAGCACGTCCAGTACGAGCGCGAACACCAGGATCGCGAGCGTCGCGACGACGAATTCGGGCAGCGCGATCACGACAATCGTGGCCACCGACAAGACGCGTTGCACGCCCGGCGGGCCGCCGCTGCTCCACCACACGGCAAGCGCGCTCGCGCCGACCACGGTGACGAGCATCGAAACACCCATGAGGATCAACGAGTTCGGAAGTTTGGCCGCGAGCAGGGCGCCGACGGGCTCACCACGCAGAGTGGTGCCGAAATCGCCCTGCGCAAGTCCGGACAGCCACTCCCAGAATCGGAACGGGACCGCCCGGTCCAGTCCGAGTTCCTGCGTGCGGGCATGCACCTCGGCTTCGGTGGCGTCGCGGCCCAGCACAGCGCGCACACCGTTGCCCGGCAGCAGCGCCATGGCCGCCGTCACCCCGAACAACACCACCAGAAGCATGGCGACACGGTTGAGCAGGTCGGCGGCCATCCGGCCGCCGCGCTTCACGATTCGATCCACGTGCGCTCGAGTTGGGCCCGGCCCCATCCCGGGAGTTCCGGGAGGTTACGGACGGTTGACCGGGCGACATCGAGCCCGTCGGCCATCCCCCACAGCACGTAACCGCCCTCGTCGAACTGGATCTGCTGAAGATCCGCGCTGGCATCGCGGTAGGCGGCAGAGTCGGGAGCGGCCGCGAGACCGGCCCGGTAGGCGACGTCGAATCCGGGATGCTTGAACGCGGTTTCGTTGCTGGTGGATTCGGAGTTCAGCACCTTGCTGGCGAAGAACATCACCGAATCGTTGGTCGGCCAGCTCGCGGTCGCCAGCGGCGCCGACGGCTTCGCCCAGTAGTTGTCGTAGAAATCCGCCGATTCCTTGATCTCGACGGCGATCTGCAATCCGATGTCCCGCAACTGGGCGGCGAACAACTGGGCGGCCTCGACTTCGTTGAACACCTCCCGCTTGGTGATCAGCGGATAGCTTCGGCCCGTATCGAAACCGGACTCGGTCAACAGCTTCCGCGCGCGGCTGACATCCCGGTTCCGCTGCGGTCGTTGCGCATACGTGGGGTCGCCGGTGCCAAGGACGTCATTGCCGACGCTGCCGTAGCCCGACAGGATCTGCTCGACCATCGCCTGGCGGTCGACACCGAGCCGGATGGCCTCCCGCACCCTTGGGTCGGTGAACGGTCCGTCGGACGTTCGGATCGCGATCGGCATCGACAGGTCGTTGGGGCGGCGGACGAGGATGAGATCGCCTCTGCCGGAGGCACTGCGGGCAGCCAGTGGACCGACGCTCGACGCCACGTCGATCTGACCACTCAGGATGGCGTTGGCCATCGCATCGGTGGACTCGAACCTTGTCACGATGACGCGATCCAGCAGCGGTTTACCGCCGTGCCAGTTGTCGTTGCGCACCAGCGTGGCACTGCCGTCGCGGTAGCTGTCGCGTTCCATCCGGAACGGCCCGGTCCCGACGAAACCCGAACGGTCGGTGCTGCCTTCCTTGACGGTGAAGGTCATCAGGCGCAGCAACAACGGCAACTGACTGTTGGGGGTCGGGGTCCGCAGGGTCACCGCGTTCGGCCCCGACGGGCGGATCGAATCCAGGTCGACGGGCACCTTCCACGGCGTGAGCCCGCCGAGTGTCTTGAGCGACCACACGACGTCGGCGGGGCGAACGGGACTGCCGTCGTGGAAGGTCGCGCCGTCCACGAGCGTGAAGGTCCACGTCTGCTGCCGTGCGTCGGCCGACCACGAAGCAGCCAGCCGGGGAGCCACATTCGGCGATTTCGCGGGGACCGTGAGCGGGTCGTAGACCAGCGACATGATCAGCATGTCGGAATCGTTGGAGAGCAGCCCGAACGGATCGGACACCACGTTGGATGCCTGACCGAGCGCGCCCACCCGCAACGTGCCGCCGGGTTTCGGCTCTCCCCCGCCGGCTGCCGGAACGCTGTCGTTGGCGCCGCACGCAGCGAGAGCCGCGGCGGCGCCCAAGCCGAGCGAACCCCCGAGGAACATCCTTCGGTTGAACTCCGCCACAGAGTTGCCCCCTTCTCCCGACGCTGAACAGCTTAAGGTTCGCCTAACCTTCGCATGGGGATCGGGTGATTCGCCGGCGCCACGGTGGGCGATACGGTGTGTTCGATGACGGCCGCTGCGACAGGACGCGAACTCACCCGGCTGGCCGGGCCGATCGCGTTGACACAACTGGCACAGGTCGCACTGACCACGTCCGATCTGGTGATGATGGGGCCGCTCGGCGTCGCCGCACTGGCCGCGGGCGGCCTGTCGATCACGCTGTTCAACCAGCTGCGCACGATGGGCGTCGGGCTTCTGACCTCGGTGGGCAACCTGGTCTCGTCCGCCGCAGGCCGCGCCGAACGGCAGCAAGCCACGGGTGAGGCGGCCGTCGCCGATGTCCGTGATCTGGTGCGTGCCGGCCTCCTGGTGGCCACCGCCGCTGGAACCGTGGGCGGCCTGGTTCTGGTCGGGCTCGGGTACGTGCTGCGGTGGTTCGGGCAGGATGCCGCGGTCCTCGATGACACACTGCCGATGCTCGTGGCATTGGCGCCCGGGCTCGTTCCGTGCCTGTGGTTCCAGGTCATTCGGCAGTTCACAGTGGGGATGCGCAAGCCGAAGGCGCTTCTGCTGATCACGTTGGCGTCGGTCGTGGTCAACATCGTGCTCAACGCGGCCTTCGCCTATGGTCCGGGTCCGCTTCCCGAGCTGGGGCTCCCGGGCATCGGCTTCGCAACGTCGGTCGTCTATCTCCTCACCTTCGTGGCGTTCGCCGCGATGGTGCGCTCCGACCCCGAGCTGTCGCCGTACTTCAGCATCGCGATGCACCGCGCCCCTGCGGCCGCAGTCCGCCGGATCCTGCGGCTGGGTTTCCCGATCGCGGGCACGTACGGCAGCGAAGCGGGTCTGTTCTCGGTCACCGCGATCGTGATCGGGACATTCGGGGCGCCCGCCCTGGCTGCCCACGTGGTGGTGAACCAATTGAGCTACATCGTGTTCCAGGTCTCGGTCGGCATCTCGCACGCCGCATCCATTCTGGTCAGCCGGCTGGTCGAACTCGGCGAAACGGCGCGGACCCGCATGGTCGCATGGTTGGCCTACGGGCAGGGCGCATGCGTCGCCGGCGTCGTCGCACTGGTCTACGCCACGATTCCCGAGTCACTACTGGGACTGTTCATGGACACCGGTGACCGGTCCGCAGTCGGGGTCGCGCTGGCGCTGCTGGTGGTGGCGGCGTTCCAGCAGTTCGTCGACTCGGCACAGAACATCGGAATCGGACTGCTCCGCGGCCTCCATGACACCTCGTCGAGCTTGTGGATCACACTCCTGGGCTATTGGGCGGTCGGGCTACCCGTCGGGCTGTTGCTCGCCTACGTCGCAGACCTCAAGACCGTCGGCATGTGGCTCGGACTGTCGGCAGGATTGACCACCGCGGCCGGCCTGCTCTTGCTGACCTTCCGGCGCAGGCTTGCCGACGCGATAGCGGTCTGATCGGCCGGGCTAACCGCTGTTGCGCAGCGCGGTGGCCAGCCCGCTCATGGTCAGCAGGATGCCGCGCTGCACCAACTCGTCGGTGTCCCCCGCGCGGTACCTGCGCAGCAGCTCGACCTGCAGGTGATTGAGCGGCTCAAGGTACGGGAAGCGGTTGAACACCGACCGCGCGAGCGCGGGATTGTCTGCCAGCAGGTCGTCCTGGCCCGTGATGAGCCGGTGCATCGCGATGGTGCGGTCGTACTCGGCAACGATCTTGTCGAAGACCCGGGCCCGCAGTTCTTCGTCGTCGACCAGTTCGGAATACCGCGCGGCCAGCCCCATGTCGGCCTTCGCCAGCACCTGGGCCATGTTCGACAGCACGGTGGCGAAGAACGGCCAGCGACGATAGAGATCCTGCAGTATTTCGAGCCGGCCGTCGCCGTCGGCGATCCAGTCCGCGAACGCCGTTCCGGTGCCGTACCAGCCGGGCAGCATCACCCGTGACTGGCTCCAGGCCAGCACCCATGGGATGGCGCGCAGGTCCGCGATCGAGGTGGTGGGTTTACGCGAGGTCGGCCTGCTGCCGATGTTGAGCGCACCGATCTCGCTGACCGGAGTGGAGGCCTTGAAGTATTCGACGAATCCCGTTGTCTCGTGCACAAGTTCGGCGTACGCGCGTTGAGCCCGCGCGGCCAGCTCGTCGAGCACCTCGTACGCACTCTCGGCGAGGTCACCCAACCCTTCCATGTCGAGCAGAGTGGATTCGAGGGTCGCGGCCAGCAGGGTCTCCAGGTTGCGATGGGCGATGCGCGGCTCCGCGTACTTGGCGGCGATCACCTCACCCTGCTCGGTGATCCGCAGCGAGCCCTTCACGGCGCCGGGTGGCTGCGCGAGGATCGCGTCGTAGCTCGGGCCGCCACCGCGGCCGACCGTGCCACCGCGACCGTGGAAGAGCCGCAACCGGATTCCGGTCTTCCGGGCCGATTCGACCAGGTCGAGTTCGGCCCGGTAGAGCGCCCAGTTGGCGGCCAGGTATCCGCCGTCCTTGTTGGAGTCGGAGTAGCCCAGCATCACTTCCTGGTGGTCGCCGCGTGCGGTGACCATCGCCCGGTACTCGGGCAGGGCCAGCGCGGCCTCCAAGATCGCCGAACCCCGCTGCAGATCGTCGATCGTCTCGAACAACGGCACGATTCCGACGGGACAGTGCGCCTTCGGAACATCGAGCAGCCCGGCCTCTTTGAGCAGTACCGCGGCTTCGAGCAGATCCGAGACCGACTGGCACATCGAGATGATGTAGTTGGGCACGGCCTGCGGCCCGAAGACCTTGACCGCACGCGCCGCGGCGGCCACGATGGCCAGCTCTTTGCGCGCCAGATCCGATAGCTCGGCCTGGTCACCGATCAGCGGCCGCCGCACGGCGATCTCGGCCGCCAGCAGCGCGACCCGCTCGTCCTCGGGCAGCGATGCGTAGTCGGGATGGACGCCGGCCCAGGCCAGCAGTTCGGCGACGACCTGCTCGTGCACCTCCGAGTTCTGCCGCATGTCGAGCCCGGACAGATGAAACCCGAAGACGCGCACCGCTTCCCGCAGCCGGGCCAGCCGGTCGTCGGCGAGCACCGCGCTGCCGTTGCCGCGCAACGAAGCGTCGACGACGTCGAGATCGGCCAGCAGTTCGGCCGGTGTCCCGTATGCCGGCAGGCCGAGGTCGAGTTCGTGTTCGGGCTGCTCGTCGAGGATCTGCAGCGCCGTCGAGGTCAATCTCGAATGGATGACCCGGAGCGCACGGCGGTAGGGCTCGTCGGCTCGCGCCGGTTCGTTGCAGGTGGCCGCGAGCGCGTCGAGTTCCGGGGTGACGCGCACGAGCCGCGCCGACATCGACAGCTCCTCTTCGAGCGCGGTGATCTGTTCGAAGTAATGCGCGAACGCGGTGTAGGCGGCCCGACCGGTGGCCAACCGCACCACATCGGCGGTCACGTTGGGATTGCCGTCGCGATCACCGCCGATCCACGAACCCGGGCGCAGGATCGGCTCTCGGAGCAGCCCCGCATCAGGCCAGCGGGCCTGCAGTGCACTGCGGACCTCGGCGTTCACCTGCGGGATGACCTCGAAGAACGCAGCCGGGTAGTACCGGAGGCCGGTTTCGATCTCGTCGGAGATCTTCAACCGGGACAGCCGTACCAGAGCGGTCTGCCACAGCGTGAGGATGTGGCGGCGCAGCTCGGTCTCGATGTCCCGGCCGTCCGGCGTGTGGGTCTGCCCGTGCATCCGCAGACGCATCAGCTCGGTGATGCGGTGCTGGGTGTCGAATACGGTGCGGCGCCGGGTTTCGGTGGGGTGTGCGGTGATGACCGGTGACACCAGCGCGCCCGCGAGCGCATCGGCGACCGCACGCGGTTCGAGATCGGCGCCGTCGAGCTTGCGGTACGTGGCGGCCAGGCTGCTGTCCTGCGGGGACTCCCCGGCCGCGACGTGCACCGCGCGACGCCGTTCCCGGTGGATGTCCTCGGCTACGTTGGCCAACAGCGCGAAATGCGTGAACGCCCGGATGACGGGAATGGCCTCGTGTACATCGACGTCACGGAACAGGCCTGCCAGTTCGGCTCGATCGATCTCGGAGCGGCGGACCCGGAAGGACTCCACGCGTGCGCGCTCGACGAGATCGAACACGTCCTCGCCGTTCTGGACGCGGATGGTGTCACCGAGGATCGCACCGAGCAGGCGGATGTCCTCACGCATCGGTTCGGTGGCTTCGCGTCCGACGTGGGTGCGATACACCGAGCCGATCGGCGCCAGCGTGGTGTCGGTCCTGTCAACCATTGCTTCAGTATCGGTGCCGCATGAGCGTGCCGCACGGCGGCCGGCAGCTCCGCCGGCTCGCGAGGTGGGTGGGCGGCTAGCTGTACTTGATCAGCAGCGCGACGCCGACGATCGACACCAGCCAGATGCCGGTGACGAACAGCGTGAGCCGGTCGAGGTTCTTCTCGACCACGGTGGAGCCGGACAGGCTGGACTGAACCCCGCCGCCGAACAGGGTGGACAGACCGCCGCCCTTGGCCCGGTGCAGCAGGACCAGGAGCACGACCAGCACACTGGTCACGACCAGGGTAATCTGCAGCGCCAATTCCATGGCCGCAAGACTACCTGGTCAGACCACGTGCTTTCCGCCCGGGGTTACGGCAGCGGCCCACCGGCGGCGATGGCCGACAACGTCGCGAACTGCTCGCCGTCGAGCGACGCACCGCCGACGAGGGCACCGTCGACGTCGCCCTGCGCCACGATTTCACCGACGTTCTTGGCGTTGACCGAACCGCCGTAGAGCACCCGGACCCCGGCCGCCAGCTCGGGCGACGAGAGGTTGCCGAGCTCGTCGCGGATGGCCTTGCAGACCTCCTGCGCGTCGGCCGCGCTGGCCACCCGGCCCGTGCCGATGGCCCACACCGGCTCGTAGGCGATGACGGCCTGGCCGATCTGCTCTTTGCTCAGCCCGGCCAGTGATCCGCGCAGCGAGTTCACGTTGTACTCGACGTGGTTGCCGGCCTCGCGCACCTCGAGCTGCTCGCCGATGCAGATGATGGGTGTGATGCCGTGCTTGAACGCGGCGGCGGCCTTGGCGGCCACCAGCGCGTCGTCCTCGTGGTGGTACGTGCGCCGCTCGGAGTGCCCGACGACGACGAAGCTGCAGCCCAGCTTCGCCAGGAACGCGCCGCTGATGTCACCGGTGAAGGCACCGGAGTCGTGCTGCGACAGATCCTGCGCGCCGTAGGTCAGCCGCAGCTTGTCCCCGTCGACCAGCGTCTGCACACTGCGCAGGTCGGTGAACGGCGGGATGACCGTGACGTCGACCTTGTCGAAGTACTTGTCCGGCAAGGCAAATGCGATCTTCTGCACCAGCGCGATGGCCTCGAAGTGGTTGAGGTTCATCTTCCAGTTGCCGGCGATCAGCGGCTTACGCGCCATATGTCAGGACTCCAGGATTTCGATACCGGGCAGGGTTTTGCCCTCAAGGTATTCCAGCGACGCTCCGCCGCCGGTGGAAATGTGTGAAAAACCGTCCTCGGGCAAACCGAGCTGGCGCACGGCCGCCGCCGAATCGCCGCCGCCGACCACGCTGAACGCACCCTTTTCGGTGGCACCGATGATGGCTTCGGCGACGCCCTTTGTGCCCGCCGAGAAGGCTGGGAACTCGAAGACACCCATCGGGCCGTTCCAGAACACGGTCTTGGCGTTCGACAGCAGCGCCGTGAACCGCTTGACCGATTCGGGGCCGATGTCGAGGCCCATCTTGCCGTCCGGGATGCGGTCCGAGGCCACGGTCTCCGGCTCCGCGTCGGCGGCGAACTTGTCGGCCACCACGATGTCGACGGGCAGGTGGATGACGTCGGCGTAGGTGTCCAGCAGGCGCTTGCAGGTGTCGATCATCTCCTCCTGCAAAAGCGAGGTTCCCACCGAAACTCCTTGCGCGGCAAGGAAGGTGAAGCACATGCCACCGCCGATGATCAGGCTGTCGGCCTTGGTGGCGAGGTTCTCGATGACCGCGAGCTTGTCGGACACCTTGGAGCCGCCGAGCACCACGGCGTAGGGCCGCTCGGTCGAGCTCGTCAGTTGCTCCAGCACCTTGACCTCGGCGTCCACCAGCGTGCCCGCGTAGTGCGGCAGCAGGGTCGCCACGTCGTACACGGACGCCTGCTTGCGGTGCACGACGCCGAAGCCGTCGGAGACGAAGGCGCCCGGCGAACCGTCGGCCCCCTCGATCAGACCGGCCAGCGCCTTGGCCAGGGCCAGCCGCTCGGCGTCGTCCTTGCTGGTCTCGCGCGGGTCGAACCGGACGTTCTCCAGCAACAACACGTCGCCGTCGGTCAGGCCCTCGGCGCGCGCCAGCGCGTCGGTGCCGACGACGTCACCGGCGAGCTGCACGTGACGGCCGAGCTTCTCCCCCAGCGCTGCGGCAACCGGGGCCAGCGAGAACTTGGGATCCGGCCCACCCTTGGGGCGCCCGAGGTGCGCGGTCACGACAACCTTGGCGCCGGCTTCGGCCAGCGCCTGCAGCGTCGGGACCGACGCGATGATGCGGCCCGGGTCAGTGATGTTGCCGTCGTCGTCGAGGGGAACGTTGAGGTCGGAGCGGACCAAAACGCCCCGACCTTCCACGCCCTCGGCTAACAGGTCAGAAAGGGTCGCGACAGCCATGAGGGCTAGAGCGACTTGCCGACGAGCGCGACCAGATCGGCGAGGCGGTTGGAGTAGCCCCACTCGTTGTCGTACCAGGAGACGACCTTGGCCTGGTTGTCGATGACCTTGGTCAGCCCCGAGTCGAACAGCGAGCTGTGCGGGTCGGTCACGATGTCGCTCGACACGATCGGCGCGTCGTAGTACTTCAGGATGCCCTTGAGCGGGCCCTCGGCCGCGGCCTGGAACGCGGCGTTGATCTCGGCGACCGTGGCCGACTTGGTCAACTCGGCGGTCAGGTCGGTGACCGAACCCGTGGGGATCGGCACGCGCAGGGCGTAGCCGTCCAGCTTGCCCTTGAGCTCGGGCAGCACCAGGCCGATGGCCTTGGCGGCACCGGTCGACGTCGGCACGATGTTGAGCGCGGCCGCGCGGGCACGGCGCAGATCCTTGTGCGGGCCGTCCTGCAGATTCTGATCCTGCGTGTAGGCGTGGATGGTGGTCATCAGGCCCTTGACGATGCCGAACTCGTCGTTGAGCACCTTGGCCAGCGGGCCGAGGCAGTTGGTGGTGCACGACGCGTTCGAGATGATGTTCTGGCTGCCGTCGTACTTGTCTTCGTTGACGCCCAGCACGATGGTGATGTCCTCATCGGTGGCTGGCGCGGAGATGATGACCTTCTTGGCGCCCGCGTCGAGGTGGCCCTTGGCCTTGGCGGCGTTGGTGAAGATGCCGGTCGACTCGACGACGACGTCGACACCCAGGTCACCCCACGGCAGGGCGGCGGGCCCTTCCTTGACTTCGAGCGACTTGATCTTGGTGTCGCCGATGACGATGGTGTCGTCACCCTCCAGGCTGACATCCTGGGGCAGGCGGCCCAGGATCGAGTCGAACTTCAGCAGGTGGGCCAGGGTGGCGTTGTCGGTGAGGTCGTTGACGGCCACGATCTCGATGTCGGTGTTCTTGCCCTCGGCCTTCTGAGTTGCCAGGGCGCGGTAGAAGTTGCGCCCGATGCGGCCGAAGCCGTTAACGCCTACCCGGATGGTCACGTGTTTCTCCTTAGTGTCTGAGGGGAAAGTCGCCGGTTACTGCTCGATGGCCAGCCTAGTGGTGTGGGTGCCACTGCGTGCGGCCTGGTCAGATGGGCGGTCAAAGCCCGGCCAGATGCTGGTCGGTGAACGGGTTGCCGAGCCATTTCCGGCGAATCTGCTGCAGTGTGCCGTCGGCCTCCAAATCGGCCTGGGCAGCGGTGATCCCGTCGAGCAACGCGGTGGCTCTCGGCGCCACCGCGATCGCGATCTCCTCGATGGAGAGCTTGCGCTGCACCACGTCGACACCCGCGGGCAGCGCCTTGACGAGTTCGGTGAGCACCGGGGCGAGCTTGATGACGGCGTCGCAGCCACCCGTGCTGAGGTCGTGCAGCGCCTCCCGGATGGCACCGTAGCCGTACACCCGGACCCGGCCGGCGCGGCCCTCGGCCACAAGGCGCTCGGCGATCGGCCGGCTGGTGTTGTCGTGCTGCACGCCGATGGTCAGCCCGGCGAGATCGTCGACGGACCGCACGTGTGGCAACCGGTTGGTGTCGACCGCGAGGCCCTGCCCCGAGATCAGGTACGGCGGCACGAACGCGGCCTTGCGCTGCCGCTCCGGGGTCACCGTGGTGCCCGCGATCACGCAGTCGTACGAACCGGCGGAGAGGCCGTCGAAGATCCCCTCGAAGTCGTCGCCCGGGTACTCGACGAGTTGCAGTGTGCGATCGAGCTTCTCGGCGATCGCGGCGATCAGGTCGAGATCCAGTCCCCCGGCCGGCATGCTGTTGAACGGCGGATCCGGCACGGCGATACCTGCCCGCAGGGTGCTCATGGGCTCACGGTAGCCCGGTCGCGCCCTACTGACGATGCTTCGGCAGCTCGGCCGTCGGATCGTCGTATGAGGCGCCCACCGCGACCGGCTCGCGCCGCGACGGGACCGCCCGCTGATGTTGCCGCAGGCGCAGCACGTTCATGGGCCACCAGAACCACCGGCCGAGCAGCGTCGCTGTCGCGGGCATCATGAACGACCGCACCACGAGCGTGTCGAACATCAGGCCCAGCCCGATCGTGGTGCCCACCTGGCCCAGTACCCGCAGGTCGCTGACCACCATCGCCGCCATGGTCAGCGCGAACACCATGCCCGCGGCCGTCACCACACTCCCGGTGCCGCCCATGGCGCGGATGATGCCGGTCTTCAACCCGCCGGGTATCTCCTCCTTGAACCGCGACACCAACAGCAGGTTGTAATCCGAACCGACCGCCAGCAGCACGATCACCGACATCGCGAGCACCATCCAGTGCAGGTCGATCCCGACGATGTACTGCCAGATCAGCACCGACAGGCCGAAGGAGGCGCCCAGCGACAGCAGCACCGTGCCGACGATCACCATCGAGGCCACCAGGGCACGCGTGATCAGCAGCATGATCAGGAAGATCAGGCACAACGACGCGATGCCCGCGATCAGCAGGTCGTATTTCGAGCCGTCGGCCATGTCCTTGAACGTCGCGGCGGTGCCGCCCAGCGAAATCCGGGCGTCCTCAAGGGGTGTGGCCTTGACGGCCTCGATCGCCGCGACCTTGATGGGCTCGACCCGGGCCAGCGCCTCGGGCGTCGAGGACTCGCCGCGGTGCGAGATGATCATCCGGATCGACTTGCCGTCCGGCGACAGGAACGATTCCATGCCGCGCTTGAAGTCGGGGTTGTCGAAAACCTCGGGCGGCAGATAGAACGAATCGTCGTTCTTGGCGGTGTCGAAGGCCTTGCCCATCGCGGTCGAGTCCTTGCTCAACTCGTCCATCTGGTTGTAGAAGCCCGACATGGTGGCGTACGTGGTCAGCATCATCTGCTGCATGCTTTCCATGGTCTCGATCATCGGACCGAACTGCGCGAGCATCTGCGGCATCAGCGCGTCCATCTGGCCCATGTTGACCATCATCTTGTCCATCGTGTCGGTCATCTCGTCGATGCCGTCGATGGTGTCGAACACCGAGCGCATCGAGTGACACACCGGGATGTCGAAGCAGTGCGGCTCCCAGTAGAAGTAATTGCGGATGGGGCGGAAGAAATCGTCGAAATCGGCGATGTTGTCCCGCATTTCGTGCACGGTGCCCTGCAGCTGGGTCATCTGGCCGACCATGTCGTGTGTGACCCCGGTGAGCTGGGTCATCAACCCGTACATGGTCTTCATGGTCGCGACCGTCTTCCCCATCTCGTCGGCCTGCGTCTTCATGTCGGCCATGCGGTCCTTCATGAGCTTCATGTTCTGCATCTGGCCGACGCCCTGCATGCTGATGAGGAACGGGATCGAGGTGTGCTCGATGGGGGTGCCCTCGGGCCGCGTGATGGTCTGCACGCGCGCGATGCCGGGAACCCGGAAGACCGCCTTGGCTACCTTGTCGATGACGAGGAAATCGGCCGAGTTGCGCAGGTCGTGATCGGCCTCGATGAGCAGCACCTCGGGGTTCATCCTGGCCTGGCTGAAGTGTCGGTCGGCGGCTTGGAAGCCCTCGTTGGCGGGGATGTTCTGCGGGATGTACTTGCGGTCGTCGTAACTGGTCTGGTAGCCGGGCAGCGCCGCAAGGCCGATCATCGCGAGCGCGAACGTCGCCGCGAGGATGGGCCCCGGCCAGCGGACCACCGCGGTGCCGATCCGCCGCCACGCGCGAATTCGCATGGCGCGCTTGGGTTCGAACAGGCCGAACCGGCTGCCGATGGTCACGATCGCCGGCCCGAGTGTGAGGGCGACGAGCACGCCGGCGACGATGCCGACCGCGCTGGGCACGCCGAGGGTCTGGAAGTACGGCATCCGGGTGAAGGTGAGGCAGTACGTGGCCCCCGCGATCGTCAGACCCGAGCCCAGCACGACATGTGCTGTGCCGTGGAACATCTCGTAATAGGCGGCGTCTTTGTCGAGGCCTTTGGTGCGGGCCTCCTGATAGCGGCCGATGAGGAATATCGCGTAGTCGGTGCCCGCCGCGATCGACAGCGACACCAGCATGTTCACCGCGAAGGTCGACAGGCCGATGATGTGGTGGTGCGCGAGCAGCGCGACGACGCCGCGCGCCACCGCGAGTTGGACGCCGACCATCGCCAGCAGCAGCACGACCGTGATGATCGACCGGTAGAAGAACAGCAGCATCGTGATGATCACCGCGAAGGTGAGCACCGTGATCTTGACCATGCTGCCGTCGCCGGCGTGGTTGAGGTCGGCCTGCAGCGCGGCGGGCCCGGTGACGAACACCTTGATCCCCGGCGGTGGGGGTAGCTCGTCGGTGATCGCGCGCACCGCGTCGATCGACTCGTTGGCCAGGGCCTCACCCATGTTTCCCGCGAGGTTGAGCTGCACGTAGACGGCCTTGCCGTCGGTGCTCTGCGCCGAGGCCTCGGTCAGTGGGTCGCCCCAGAAATCCTGAATGTGCTGAACGTGTTTGGTATCGGCCTTCAGCCGGTCCATCAACGAGTCGTAGTACGCGTGTGCGTCGTCGCCGAGTTCACCGTCGCCCTCGAGGACGATCATCGCGACGCTGTCGGAGTCGGATTCGCCGAACAGCCGGCCCATGTTGGTCATGGCCTGCATCGAGGGCGCATTGTGCGGGCTCAGTGACACCGCGTTCTCTTTGCCGACCTGTTCGAGCTGCGGCACGGTGACGTTCATCACCGCGACGACGGCCAGCCAGCCCAGGATGATCGGGATCGACAGCCGGCGGATCCACCGCGCGAGGAAGGTCGGTTGCGTGAT
Source organism: Mycolicibacterium mageritense (assembly GCF_010727475.1). Lineage (NCBI taxonomy): Bacteria > Bacillati > Actinomycetota > Actinomycetes > Mycobacteriales > Mycobacteriaceae > Mycobacterium > Mycolicibacterium mageritense. Next base: position 6,234,003 of record NZ_AP022567.1, on the reverse strand, counting down.
GTCGCGGTGCGGGTGGGTGCTCATACGGACTTCGCAAAGCAGTAGATGTAGGCGGTCACGTCGTTCGCAGTCCGTTCGTCTTTGACTTCACCGTCGGAGGAGATGCGGCAGCCGATGAAATCGCCGGTGCCCTGCGCCAGCACGTTTCCCGTCATCGACGGCGCATTGGTGACGATCTCGATCGCCCACGGCAGGGTGACCCCGTTGACCTGATTCGGTTCGCCGTCGTCGTCGACGTAGTTGACGTCGGCGACCGCACCGGGCGGTCCGAAGACCTCGTAGACGACGCGTTTGGGGTCCGACACGTTCTTGGTGTCGTCGGACATGCTGCCGGCATAGGTGGGTAGCTGCTGGGAGCCGAAGATGCCGCGGACCTTCGCCACAGCGAATCCGCCGATGCCGATGACGCCCACCATCACCAGCGGTATCCACGCCCGCTTCAGGACTCTGAGAATTGTCGATTCCCCTTCAACTTAGGGTTGGCTGCCCAAAGATGCTAACGCACACGATGTGCGTAACGGTGGCTACCGCCGTTCGGACCGCCCACAACGCACATACCTTCGGTTATGGTCGGCCGCGTGGAACCGCTCACCTTCAAGCGCGCCCGCACCGCGGAGACCAAGCGGGCACGGGCGGCCGCACTGATGGAGGCAGCGCGGTCACTGGCACTGGAGTCGGGCGTCGCCGCCGTAACGCTCACCGCGGTCGCCGACCGTGCGGGAGTTCATCATTCGGCAGTGCGGCGATACTTTGACTCGCACAAGGACATCCTGCTGCACCTGGCCGCCGAGGGGTGGGGCCGCTGGTCGGCGGCGGTGTGTGCGAGCCTGGCCGGGCCGGGACCGATGTCGCCCCGGCGCGTAGCCGAGGCCCTGGTGGCCGGGCTCGCCGACGATCCCCTGTTCTGCGACCTGTTGGCTTATCTCCCTTTGCATCTCGAACACGAGGTGCAACCCGAGCAGGTCATCAAGGTCAAACGCCAGTCCTATCCGGCGGTGATCTCACTGGCCGAGGCAATCGAACGCGCGCTGCCCGCGCTGGGGCGCCAGGGCGCGGCCGACGTGTTGTCCTCGGCCACCGCGCTGGCCGGCACCCTCTGGCAGGTGGTACATCCGCCCGCCGACCTGGTCGACGCCTACGCCACCGAACCGGCCGTCCCGCCCGAGTTCGACTTCGAGTTCGTCCCGACGCTCACGCGGTTGCTGACCGCGATGTGCGTGGGGCTCGTCGAGTCGGCGTCCTAACCGCCGTGTGTGCGGCCGAGCACGTGCCGCAATGCGCCTTCCAACGTGGGTTGGCGAAAGCGATGCCCGGCCCGCTCAAGCCTGGCCGGCGCCACGCGTTGGCTGGCGCACGCCAGTTCCCGGGCCCCTTCGGCGCCCAGCAGCAGCCGGGGCCCGAGCATGGGCACCGGCAGCACGGTGGGCCTGCGCAACACCCGGCCGAGCACACGGGTGTACTCGATGTTGCGGACCGCTTCGGGGGCAACGGCATTGACCGCACCGGCCAGATCACCGTCCCATAGTGCCCGGTGGTAAACGTCGACGAGATCGTCGATGCCGATCCATGACAGCCACTGCGCGCCGCCGCCGATCCGGCCGCCGAGGCCGAGCGCAAACAGCGGATATTGCGCACCCAGCACGCCACCGCGGGGTGACTGCACGATGCCGGTGCGCACCTGCACGACCCGCACCCCGGCCTCCATGGCCGGGGCACTCGCGGCCTCCCAGTCGGCCACGACGTCGGCGAGGAAGCCGTCCCCCTGGTCACCGACCTCGGTCACGGCGTGATCACCGGTGTCGTTGCCGTAGAACCCGATCGCGGAGGCACAGACAAGAACCGACGGGCCGCCGTCGGTGCGGGCGGCGAGTTCGGCGAGTCGTCGCGTCGGGCCGACGCGGCTCTCGCGCACTGCCCGCTTGTGCGCGGGACTGAACCGGCCGGCGATCGAGGCACCCGCCAAGTGGACGAGCGCATCTACGCCGGCCAGCAGGTCCGGACCGGGATCATCCGGATCCCACTGCCGCTCTTCGGGTTTCGCTTCCGGCCTCCGCACGAGCCTGATCACGCGGTGTCCCCCGGTGGTGAGGAACGCCGACAATGCCGAACCGACGAGGCCGGACGAGCCCGTGATCGCGACCGTCATCGGCCGCAGGCCTCGCGCACGAGCTTCTCGGTGTGCCGCGAGGTCGTCGGCCAACTGGCGATGCCGGTAGGCGAACATCGGCCTCAACGCGCGTGCCGGCACCGGCGTGTGCACCCGATCGATCATTCGGGTCCGGCCATCCCCTGCGTCTTCGAACTCGTGCGTGTGAGTCCACGGCACGAGTGCGCGCACGGGTAGCGACGCGATCCCGTCACTGCTGACGCGATCCACGAAACGCCCTGGCGGGTCATAGGATTGCGGATCATGCTGAGCCACCCAGCGCAGCCCGCCCGGCAGCGCGAGCCGGGCCCGGCCGTCGGCCAGCGATCCCGCTTCGCTGACGATGCGTATCGGCTGCCACGGCGGTGACAACCGCTCGAACGCGCCGGGACGCGCATGCCAGGCGAACACCTCGTCACGCGGTGCCTCGATGGTCGCCGAGAACTGCCGCTCCATTGGCTGAACCCTAGTGCGACGCTTGCACTGTCGCGGGTGTTTCGGGCGCGCCGTCCGTTGCGGCGCCATCGTGCTCGCGCCAGCCCGGCGGCCGCAGCAGATATCCGATGCGGCCGCGCCACGTCGTGGCCTGCCAGACGTCGCGGACCATGGCGGCGAACTCGTGGTAGTTGACCTTGACGGGGTTGTAGGTGTCGATGTTCTTGGTCAGCCCGTAACGGACCGGCTCGTCCTCGGCCGCGAAGCTGCCGAACATGCGGTCCCACACGATGAAGATGCCCGCGTAGTTCTTGTCCAGGTACGGATTGTTGGCGCCGTGATGCACCCGGTGGTGCGAGGGCGTGTTGAACACGTACTCGATGACGCGCGGCAACCGGTCGATGCGTTCGGTGTGGATCGGGAACTGATACAGCAGCACGATCGCCTGGGCGAGGAAGATCAACCAGACCGGGATACCGATCAGCGCCAACGGCACGTACACGACCGAACTGAGAAACGACCCCGGGATGAGCCAGGACAGCCGCACGGCCGTGGATAGGTTGAAATGCCGGCTCGAGTGGTGGACGCTGTGCGCGGCCCAGAACAACCGGACCCGGTGTGACATCCGATGTTTGGCGTAATAGGCCAAGTCGGCCGACACGATCGCGATGACCCACACCCACCAGTTCGATGGTGAAAGATGCAGTGGCGCAAAGGCAGCCGCGACTGCGACGATCGGCAGCTCGATGAACCGCTCCAGCGGCCGGACGTGGTGGCCGATCACGTAGATCGACAGGCTCGTGGCACTGTCCCGCCACGAGATGCCCGCCCGGGCGCGGGAGGGGCCCGGGGCGTCCTTGTCGAAGCGATAGGACACGAACTCGATGGCCATGAGCAGGAAGAAAGCAGGCAGGGCGTACAGCCCGATTCGCAAGGCGTCGTCCATCGTGGCTACGCCTTCCCCGAAGCTGCCTTGGGCATGCCCGCGAGCTGCCAGGCCAGCGCCTGCCCGAACAGCTCTTCGGGCACCCGCCCCGGGTCGATGCGCCGTTGCCGGATCAGGCCCTGGAAGAGGGCCAGTACCACGACTGCGAACGCGTCCGGCGAGACGCTCGCGTCGACATTGTTGCGCTCCAGCGCTTCGGTCAGGATCTCGCGCAGCGACGCGAGCGTTTTCGCCGAACGATCGACCAGGATCTGCATCACCTCGGGGTTGCGCACCGCATGCAACCAGAACTCCGATTGGATCGCCTCGAACTCGATGTCCTTGTCGGCGATCTCGATGAGCATCCGGCCCAGGGCACGCAGCGGGCCGGCGGCGCCGGCCGTATGGTCGCCGGAAAGCGTCTCGACCACTTCACCGATGCGTCCGGTCGCGCGGTCGGCCATCAGTTCGGAGAACAGTTGCTCCTTGCCCGAGAAGTTCGAGTACACCGCACCGACCGAGAACCCGGCGGTCGCCGCGATCTCCTCGACCGAGGCCGCGGCGTAGCCCTTGCGCGCGAATGTGCGCGCCGCTGCGTCCAACAACAGCGCGCGAGTTCGGGCGCGGTTCTCGGCGCGCGTCAACCGCTGGGGCTTTCTATCGTCTTCAGTCACATCATCACCCACATTCAGATAGTAACCGTTATCTGAATAATGTTGGTTATGAAAAGGCTGTGAACACGGCCCAACCGGTGCCCGTAGTCGAGAATCCTGTGCATGGCACTCGTCGCTGCGGTCATCGTCGTCGCCACGCTCGTCGCGATGACCACCGGTAGAGCTCCTGCTGTCCTCGCCCTGATCTGCGCTCTGGTGGCTGCGGGTCTGCTCGGAATAGCCACGCCCAGCGAGCTTTTCGGTGGCCTGAGCAACGCGGGCGTGATCACCATCGCGGCGATGCTGGTGATCGCCAAAGGTGTCCTGCACACGGGCGTCGTGTCCCGGGTGACCTACCGGCTCCTGTCCGGAGTGCATACCTCCAGCCAGGCATTGCTGCGCCTCATCCCCCCGGTCGGCTTCGTCTCGGCCCTCATCAACACCACCCCGATCGTGGCGATGCTCATCCCCGCCGCGAAGGAGCTGCAACAACAGTCAGGCGTACCGGCTCGCGGTGTCCTTCTGCCGATCGCCCACGCGACCACGCTGGCCGGCTCCGCGACCCTGATCGGCACGAGCTCCAACCTCCTCATCGCGGCCCTCGCAGCACCGTCGAGAGTCGAGATGTCGATGTTCTCCTTCGTGCCGGTCGCGGTTCCGGTTGCCCTCGCCGGCTGGATCGCGCTGCTGGTGACGTCATCGCGCATGTTGCGCGGTGGCCCCGAGATCACCGAGCGTGACCTCACCTGGCAGACCGAGATTCCCGTCTCCGCGAAGGCCAATGCCGTCGGTCGCACCGCAGCCGAACTCGGCATCCGCGCCACCGCCGAGTTTCAGCTTCAGGAGATCTTGCGCTGGGGCAAGCCGATCGCCGCCGATTCCGTGCTGGCGGAGGACGACGTGCTGGTCTACCGCGCGACCGAGGCGGGCGTGCGCATGCTCTGGGGCAGCCCACGATTCGGGTTGTCGCCGCAGCGGCTCTACCTCGTCGCGGTCGCAGGCAACGAAGATGCGACAGTGCGTGACCTGGAGGAGAACGAGGACATCACCGTGATCGCCGCGCAGACCAGCAAGCGCCTGCGCGACGCCCATGCCGATCCGGGCGCCCTGTGCCTGGTGACGGCGGGCTCCGTCGAAGTACTGGCCGACAATCCGCTGGTCGCGTTGTGGCAGCAGGCCACCGACAAGGCACCGCAGACCGGTAAGACCTGGATCGCCCTCGCAATTCTGGCCGGAGTCGTCACAGCCGGATCGTTCGGGCTGGCCCCGGTCGAACTCATCGCCGTGGCCGGCGCGGTGCTCATGGTGCTCACGCGCGTGCTGACGCCCCGATCGGCGGTCCGGGCGCTCAACTGGAACATCCTCGCGATCATCGCGGGGTCGATCGGCCTCGGCACCATCGTCGTCAACAGCGGTCTGGGCAGCCACATCTCGGCTGCCATCCTGAGCCTGTCCGGCGACAACACCGCCCTGGTGGTCCTCGTCATCGCGGTGGGGACCACGGTGTTGACCAACATCGTCACCAACGCGGCTGCCGCGGCGATCCTGACCCCGGTCGTCCTGACCATCGCAGGCACCACCGGGTTGGATCCGGTGCTGCTGCTGATCCTCGTGGGCACGTGCATCTCGTTCACGTTCCTGAACCCGTTCAGCCACCAATCGAACCTGATGGTGATGCGGCCCGGCGGCTATTCGACGCGACGTTCGTCCGGTTCGGCATCCCGCTCACCGCCGTTTCGGTGCTGACCGCGTTCGCAGTGGGGTGGGCGTTGCTGTCTGTGTGAGCCGACCTAATTGGTGCGCTTGCGCTTTCGCACGGAGCCGTTCTCGATCCGGTAGCAGGCATCGCGGTCCTCTGCGCCGCCGTCCGGGTCGACGACCCGGAAGGTCGCGGCATCGGCCGCCTTCTGGACGGCACCGGTGACAAACGAGAAGACGACGGCACCGTCGGTGCCCCAGTGGTCGTCGAGTTTGACGAACGAGGCGCCCTCCACCCCGGCGACCACAAGTGATCCGTTCGAGCGGTAGAGGCCGTTGCGGTCGCACGCCCAGCAGTTGGTGGGCGTCTCCCCCAGAAACCGAAAACTCGCGGCGTCGAGCTTGCGCTTCGGTGCGCCACGCAGGTAGACGGTGGTGGCATCGGCTGCCCACACGCCGCGATCACCGAACACCTGGAACGTGTCAGGGTCGGCGCCGCCCACCGCCACCAGCACCTCGTCCGGAGGTCCGAACGGCTGGGTGGTCCGGGTAAAGTCCCTGCGGAACAACCGCTTCCGATCCTTGCCGAACTCCACGACCGCCGGAATCGCCGTGAAGGTGCCCGGATCGGCTCCGGCGACCGCGTACCCGTTGAAGTACACGCGGTCAGCGTCGACACCGAATCGCCCGCCGAGCACGCGGAACGACTCGGGCTCCGCGGCGCGGACGCGGCGCCACCGGCAGAACACGCCGCTCGCATCGCGACCGTGCACCTCGTCCAACACCGTGAACGTCGCCGGGTCGGCGCCCCGAACCAGGTTCCAGGTCAGCCGAGCTTCCCCACCGAACCCCGTGCGCTCGGCGAAGAACACCGCGTCCGCGGTGCGATGCCAGTCGTGGGCCAGTGGCCGTGCGCCCGTGGGCGCCCTGTCATAGTCCGCGTGCCACCACCCGGCCGTACCGGAATGGTGCTTGCGCAGCCAGTCCACCAACAGCATGTCGTGCTCATTGTCCGAACGGTGTGTGACAGTAGCGGTTTCCTTGTCCTGATTGGCATAGGTCAGGCCAGCGGAGTGGTGGAACAGATGATCGCGGTCGGTCACGTATTGGCCGTTCGCGATGAGCGACGCCGCGTCGACCTCGTCGAACCAGAAGAAGTGCTGCCCGCCTTTGACATACAGGCGGGCTCGATCCCTGGCGAAATAGGGTGTGTCGGCCAGCATCTCGAAACTCGCCGGATCGGCGCCGGGAATCGGCCTTGCCTCGAGGTAGACGTGCTCGGAATCCAGACCGTAGTCGTCGTCGACCACCCGGAAACCGTCCGCGTCGGCGGTCACCAACGTGGCTCCGCGCCGCTTGCCGTCGAACCACCAGACCCCCTGCGAGTCGCGCAGGTATCCGAACCACAGCCATCCGCGGCGAAACAGGTGAACCACGGAAAACCCGTCGGCCGCGATACCGCCGCCGACGGGCGCGGCCGCGCCGTCCTCGACGAACACGACCCGTCCGTCGACGGCGACGACGGGCAGGGTCATCGCCGCACGGTCACGCGTCGTCGAGCAGGTCCGGCGTCACGGCCGACTCGGTGTCGGGGATACCGTCCTGCTTCGCCTTGCGGTCGGCCATGGACAACAGCCGCCTGATCCGGCCCGCCACAGCATCTTTCGTCATGGGCGGATCGGCCAGCCGGCCCAACTCCTCCAACGAAGCCTGCCGGTGTTCGACCCGCAGCTTGCCTGCGGCCGCCAGATGGTCGGGCACACCGTCACCGAGAATGTCCAGTGCCCGCTCCACACGGGCCGCCGCCGCCACCGCGGCTCGCGCCGACCGGCGCAGGTTCGCGTCGTCGAAGTTCGCCAACCGGTTGGCCGTCGCGCGCACCTCACGGCGCATCCGGCGCTCCTCCCAGGTCAACCTGGTGTCCTGGGCGCCCATCCTGGTCAGCAACGCACCGATGGCCTCACCGTCGCGCACCACAACGCGGTCACTGCCCCGCACCTCGCGGGCCTTCGCGCTGACACCCAACCGCCGCGCGGCGCCCACCAACGCCAATGCCGCCTCAGGCCCGGGGCAGCTCACTTCGAGTGCCGACGAGCGCCCGGGCTCGGTCAGCGATCCGTGGGCCAGGAACGCGCCACGCCAGGCCGCCTCGGCGTCGCCCACACTGCCGCCCACGACCTGCGCGGGCAGGCCGCGCACCGGGCGGCCACGCAGGTCCAGCAAACCGGTTTGGCGTGCGAGCGCTTCCCCGTCGGCGGCCACCCGCACCACATAGCGCGTGTTCTTGCGGATGCCGCTGGCCGACAGCACGTGGACGACCGCGTTGTAGCCATAGAGGTCGTAGATGTCCTTGCGCAGGCGACGCGCGATGATCCCGAGATCCACCTCGGCCTCGACCACGACGCGCCCCGCGACGATGTGCAACCCGCCGGCAAACCGCAGCAGCGAGGCCACCTCGGCGCGGCGAGCGCTCACCGAGTTCACCACGAGCCGGCTCAGCTCGTCTTTCACCTCGGCTGTCATCGCCACGGATCGTCCCCTCTCGATCTGTTCGGTGTCGGCTCCTGATACCCGACGTCAACCGACGTGGCCGCGGGCGTAGGAACGGTGGGCTCCTGCGCCGCGCGGCCGGGTACCGCGGCCCGCAACCGGACGCCTTCCAAGGCCGCGGCCAACCTCGCCGGGTCATGTAAAGGTGTACCAGGTCGGGACACGTCAGCAAACTCGACCTGAGCCTGCAGGATGTTCGCGGTACGAATGAGCTGCTCACGTTCCCGGTCGCTGGGCACGCAGCTGGCGTCCACGATGATGTCATGCACCGTGAAGTCGGGCGCATGCTGGGCCAACACGTGGATGTGCCGCTCGGACGAGAAGCCCGCGGTCTCCCCGGGTTCGGCCGCGAGGTTGAGCACCAGCGCACGTCGCGCGGGCGTGTGCTTGAGGGCCGCCGCGAGTTCGGGCACCAGGACGTGCGGGATCACACTGGTGAACCACGACCCGGGACCGAGCACCACCAGGTCCGCGGCCATGATCGCCTCGACCGCCTGCCGCGTGGCAGGCGGATTGGCGGGAAGCAACCGCACGCGCCGCACCTTGCCGGGAGTGGTCGCGATGGCCACCTGGCCGCGGATCACGCGGCTCATCCTCGGGTCGGACTCCAGGCCTGCGACGTCGGCCTCGATCTGCAGCGCGATGGGGCACATCGGCAGCACCCGGCCCTTGACACCCAGGATCCGGCCGAGTTCGTCGAGCGCGGCCACCGGATCGGCCAGCACCTCGTTGAGCCCTGCCAGCATCAAGTTGCCGATGGGATGGCCGGCCAACGCGCCGCTGCCGCTGAACCGATGCTGAATGATGGTCGCCCACAGCCGGCCATGCGGACTGTCAGATGCCAACGCCGCCAGCGCCATTCGCAGATCGCCCGGGGGCACCACGTCGAGCTCGCCACGCAGCCGCCCCGACGAACCGCCGTCGTCGGCGACGGTGACCACCGCGGTCACGTGCGGCGTGAGCCGGCGCGCCGCCGACAGCGTGGCATAGAGCCCGTGCCCCCCGCCGAGGGCGACGATGCGCTTGGGTGAATTGTCGTCCTCGCGTGCCGGCGTCATTCGCGACCCAGATCCCGGTGCAGCACCCGCACCGTCAGTCCGTCACCGTGCTGCAACCGCTCGGCGAGTGCCTCGGCGATCGCGACACTGCGATGCTTACCACCGGTGCAGCCGATGGCGACAGTCATATAGCGCTTCCCCTCCCGGCGGTATCCGTCGATGACGACGTCCAACAGCCGATGGTAGGTGTCGACGAAATCGACGGCACCTGGTTGCCCCAGCACGTAGTCACGCACGCCAGGGTGCTGGCCGGTGTGCGGGCGCAGTTCGTCGACCCAGTGCGGGTTGGGCAGGAATCGCACATCCATCACCGTGTCGGCATCCATCGGCAGCCCGTACTTGTAGCCGAACGACTCCACTGTGACGTTGGTGTGCGCCACGGTCTCGTTGCCGAAGGCCCGTTCGATGCTCCCGCGCAGGGCCGGCACCGGCAGCGTGGAGGTGTCGATGACCAGATCGGCCACGGCCCGGATCGGCGCCAGCATCGCGCGTTCGGCGGCAATCCCCTCGGCCAGGGTCTGATTGCCCTGCAGCGGGTGGCTGCGGCGGTTCTGCTCATACCTGCGCACCAGGATGTCGTCGGACGCCTCGAGGAACAGCACGCGCGGCGTGATACCCCGCGCGGCGAGCTCGTTGCGAACCCAGTCCAGGTCGCCCGTGAAGCCACGCGACCGCACATCCATCACCACGGCGAGCTGGGTGATCTGCGAACCGGCGGCCAAGCCCAGCTCGACCATCCGGGCGATCAGCTCCGGCGGCAGGTTGTCGGCGACATACCAGCCCAGATCCTCAAGCACCTTGGCCGCGGTCCCCCGGCCCGCGCCCGACAAACCGGTCACCAGGACGACGTCGATGCCCGACGGCGCATCCGGGTCCGGGTTGTCGTCATGCAATTGTCCGGTCATGTCACAACCGCCTGACGTCCACTAACGCTCACTCCCGACCCTGTCATCACGACCCCGTGCGTTGATCATCGTTGATTACCGATTCCGACGCTTCCGAATCCGGCGCCTGACCGCCCGGTTCGGCCGGCGGCTCGGTGCCGGGCTCGGTCTGCGGCTCGCCGGTCAGCGCCTGCAACACGGCCTTGGCAGTCGCCACCCCGATTCCGGGCAACGCGGTGATCTCCTCGACCGTCGCCTCCTTGAGCCGTGCCACCGATCCGAAGTGGGTGACCAACGCCTTGCGCCGGTGCTCCCCCAAGCCGCGCACCGAGTCCAGCGCCGAAGCGGTCATGCGTTTCGAGCGCTTGCTGCGGTGATACGAGATGGCGAACCGGTGCGCCTCGTCACGCACGCGCTGCAACAGGTACAACCCTTCACTGTTGCGCGGGAAGATCACCGGATCGGGCTCACCGGGCACCCACACCTCCTCGAGGCGTTTGGCCAACCCGATCACCGCGACATCGTCGACCCCGAGTTCCTCGAGCACCGTCGCAGCGGCGTTGACCTGGGGTGCGCCACCGTCCACCACGAACAGGTTCGGTGGATAGGCGAACCGTCGCGGACGCTGCTCGGCCGCCGGGTCCGGCTGCGCATCGGCGACGTGTCGCAGAAATCTCCGCCGGGTCACCTCTGCGATCGAGGCCACATCGTCGGACCGGCCTTCGCCGGCCGCCTCCCGGATGGCGTAGTGCCGGTAGTCGGACTTACGCGGCAGCCCGTCCTCGAACACCACCAGGGAGGCCACCACGTCGGTGCCCTGCACGTGGCTGATGTCGACGCATTCGATGCGCAGCGGGGCATCGGCCAGGCCCAGACCGTCCTGAATGCTCTGCAGGGCTTCCGATCTCGCGTTAAAGTCGCCGGCGCGCTTGAGTTTGTGCTGCGCGAGTGCCTCCTGCGCGTTGCGCCCGACGGTCTCGGCCAGCGCGCGCTTGTCGCCGCGCACCGGAACCCGCAGGCTCACCCGCGAACCCCGCAGCCCGCTCAGCCAGGTCGCCAGCTGGTCGGCGTTGGGCGGCAACACCGGGACAAGCACCTCGCGCGGCACGGGATTGGTCGCCTCGTCGGCAGCCCCGTCGAGCTCGGCCTGGTCGCCGTAGAACTGGGTGAGGAACTGCTCGACCAGCTGTTCCTGGCCGGATTGTTCTGGGTCACCCGACTTTTCGACGATCCAGCCACGCTGGCCGCGGACTCGCCCGCCACGCACGTGGAACACCTGCACCGCTGCCTCGAGCTCGTCGTCGGCGAAGGCCACCACGTCGGCGTCGGTGCCGTCACCGAACACGACGGCCTGCTTCTCGAGCGCTCGTTTGAGCGCGGAGATGTTGTCCCGCAGCCGCGCCGCCCGTTCGAAATCGAGTTCCTCGGCGGCCGCGGCCATCTGCTGCTCCATGTCGCGGACCAGCCGGTCGGTCTTGCCTGCGAGGAAGTCACAGAAGTCCAGCACGATCTCGCGATGCTCGGCCGCGGTGACCCGACCGACGCACGGCGCCGAGCACTTGTCGATGTAGCCCAACAGGCACGGCCGGTCGATCTGCCTGTGCCGCTTGAATACTCCCGCCGAACACGTCCGCGCCGGAAACACCCGGGTGAGCAGGTCGAGCGTCTCGCGGATGGCCCACGCGTGCGAGTACGGCCCGAAGTACCGCACCCCCTTGCGGCGTGGCCCGCGATAGACCATGAGCCGCGGGTACTCCTCGTTGAGGGTGACCGCCAGCACCGGGTAGGACTTGTCGTCGCGATACCGGATGTTGAACCGAGGATCGAACTCCTTGATCCAGTTGTACTCCAGCTGCAGCGCCTCGACTTCGGTGCCGACCACCGTCCACTCGACGCTGCCCGCAGTCGTCACCATCTGCCTGGTGCGCGGCGCCAGGCCGGCGATGTCGGCGAAGTACGAAGTCAGCCTGCTGCGCAGACTCTTGGCTTTACCGACGTAGATGACCCTGCCGTGAGGGTCGCGGAAGCGGTAGACGCCGGGCTCCACCGGAATCGATCCGGGCGCCGGGCGATACGTCGCTGGATCGGGCACGGTTTCCAGGTTACTGCCGCGATCCGACCGATCTCGGCTACCGTCGGAGGGGTGCGGGTGAGGACGTCCATGCGATCGGTCATCGCCCTGCTCAGTGGCGTCGCGCTGATCCTTGCCGGATGCGGCGACGACGGACAGCGGCGCGCCACCACGGCGCCGGGCGCGTGCGAGATCGCGTCCAACGGCACCCCGTCACCCAAGACGTCCGCACCGCCCGCCGCGGCGGCACCGACGACGACCCGCGATCTGTCGATCCACCCCGAGGTCGCGACGGGCTACCGCAGCGACATGACCGCGGTGCACACCGGAAAGTACGCGGTGGCCACCGCCAACCCACTGGCCACCGAAGCGGCGTGCCGGGTGCTGCGGGACGGCGGCACGGCCGCCGACGCCCTGGTGACCGCGCAGGCCGTGCTGGGACTGGTCGAGCCGCAAGCCTCGGGCATCGGCGGGGGCGGCTTCCTGCTGTATTACGACGCGGCCGCCGGCGCCGTGCGCGCCTACGACGGTCGCGAGACCGCCCCGGCCGCGGCCACCGAGAACTACCTGCGCTGGATCTCCGACACCGACCACAACAAGCCCAAGCCCGATGCCAGGGCTTCGGGCCGCTCGATCGGGGTGCCCGGCATCGTCCGACTGCTCGACGACGTGCACCGGCAGTTCGGCAAGAAAACCTGGAACGAGCTGTTCGGTCCGGCTGTCTCGATGGCCGACCGGGGCTTCGACATCAGCCCGCGGCTGGCTTCGGCCATCGCCGACGCCGCGCCGCAGCTCAAGGTCGACCCGGCCGCGGCGGCCTACTTCCTGAACCCGGACGGCAGCCCCAAAGCGGTGGGCACCCGCGTGACCAACCCGGCTTATTCGAAGACGTTGAGCGCCATCGCATCCGACGGGGCCCAGGCGTTCTACAGCGGTGACATCGCCAAGGCGATCGTGGCTGCGGCGGCCGACACCACCGGTGACCGTACGCCGAGCCTGATGACCGAACAGGATCTCGCCGGATACACCGTCAAGCAACGCGAACCACTGTGCACCACGTACCGCGGCCGGGAAGTCTGTGGCATGCCGCCACCATCCTCCGGCGGCATCGCGGTCGCCGCGACGCTGGGCGTGCTCGAGCATTTCGTCATGAGCGACCATCGACCGGACGACCTCGACCGCAACGGCGGGCGGCCCGACGTCATGGGCGTCCATCTCGTCGCCGAGGCCGAACGGCTCGCCTACGCCGACCGCGACCGGTATGTCGCCGACACCGACTTCGTCCCGCTGCCCGGCGGCTCGCCCGATACCCTGCTCGGCAGCGCCTACCTGACCGGTCGCGCCGCGTTGATCTCCGAACAGCACACCATGGGCACCGCGCAGCCCGGCGCGTTCGGGCCACCGGTCACCGCGCCTGATCTACCGGAGCACGGCACCAGCCACATCAGCATCGTCGACAGCTACGGCAACGCGGCCGCCCTGACCACCACGGTCGAGTCAGCCTTCGGCTCGTTCCACATGGTCGACGGCTTTGTGCTGAACAACCAGCTCACCGACTTCGCCGCGGAGCCGGTCAGCCCGCAGGGCACGCCCGTGGCCAACCGGGTCGAACCGGGCAAGCGGCCGCGCAGCACCATGGCACCCACCCTCCTCTTCGACGCGCCGGCAGGCGCGCCCCCCGGCGCAAGGGGCCCGCTATTCGCGGTGCTCGGCTCCCCCGGCGGATCTGTCATCATTCAGTTCGTGGTCAAAACGATTGTCGGCATAGTGGATTGGGGGCTGGATCCGCAGCAGGCCGTCTCCATGGTCGATTTCGGCGCGGCCAACACGCCCGACACCAACGTCGGCGGCGAGCATCCCGTCATCGACACGTCCGACGACGGCGCGCACGATCCGCTCGTCCAGGGCCTCCGGAAGCTCGGTCACCGCGTCAACCTCTCCGACCAGTCCAGCGGCCTTTCAGCGATTGTGCGCACCCCACCCGAGGGCTGGTCCGGGGGCGCCGACCCGCGCCGCGAGGGATTGGTGATGGGCGACCCCGCTTGACCGACACCGCACAGGTGAGACGGCTCACCGAGGCCGACTGGCGACTGTTCTGCGCGATTCGACTGCGTGCCCTTGCCGATTCGCTGGGCCCCCGCGATCCGCAATACCGTCAGGAATCGGCGTTCACGGCCGCGCAGTGGCGGCGCCGACTGCGCGAGCACGCCCAGTTCGCGGCATTCCTGCGGGAGCGGCCGGTCGGGCTGATCGCCGCCCAACCGGAAAGCCGCGACACGGTCTACCTCTACTCACTGTGGCTCGACCCCGCCGCGCGCGGATTCGGGCTGGCCCGACTGCTGATCGACGCCGCCGTCGAGTGGGCCCGGCGGCGCAGTGCCCACACCGTGCGGCTCCGGGTCGCCACCGGCAACACCGTGGCCCGCGGCGTCTACGAGAGTATGGGGTTCACGGTGTCGGGCGTCGAAACACCCGGATCCCAACCGGAATTGGCGATGGTGCTGACTGTCAGCTGAGGCCCCGACGGTAGCGGTCGAGCAGCTGACGCGCACGGTCCATCGCGTCGACGGCCCGCTCCTTGTCGATCGCCTGAATCGCCATCACCGGGATGTACTCGTCGTCGGGCAGGTCGACGCGGGCCCAGCGGGCACCGCGCGGGAACGAGAGCCCCACGACGTCGCTCCACGGAATCAGCCGGTATCCGAACAGATTTCGCACCGACACGCCTGCGGCGCCGATCCGCAATCGCGGCCTGGCGAACATCAGCACCGCACCCGCGATGATCACCCCCAGCAGCGCGATGGCCACCTGATCGGCCGTCTGGAACACCACGCCCGTGGACTTGATCTTCAACAACGCGCCGACCGTGACGTGCAGCGCCACGATGATCGCCGCCGCGCCATACGCGAAGATCGGGGTGCGGTAAGGCCGGATCTCGATGTCCCAAGCTCTTTCGGCCATACGCGCGGTCACACCCGGCTGCGCAGGTCGCGCAACGTCAGGGCCGTGGACAACGCCGCCGCGGCGGCCTGCGCACCCTTGTCCTCGCTCGAGGTGGGCAGCCCGGCCCGGGCCAGCGCTTGCTGCTCGGTGTTGGTGGTCAGCACACCGTTGGCCACCGGAGTGGACGCGTCCAGTGACACCCGTGTGAGCCCTTGCGTGACGGCGTCACACACATAGTCGAAATGCGGTGTCTCGCCGCGGATCACCACGCCGAGCGCCACCACGGCATCATGGGTCTCTGCCAAAGCCTGCGCCACGACCGGGATTTCGATCGCACCGAGCACGCGCACCACCGTGGGCTCGGCGATGCCCGCGTCAGCGGCCACCTTGCGTGCCCCCGCCAGCAGCGCGTCACACACCGTGCTGTGCCAGGTGCTGCAGACGATGCCGAGTGTGAGATCCGATGCGTCGAGTTGGGGCAGATCAGGAACGCCTGCGCCTCCACTCATTGGTGCGCCTCTCCCGCATCGGTCGCACTCGCGGGCCTGCGATCGCCGAGCAGATACGCGGCCTCGTCGTAATCGTCCATGTTCACCGCTTCGTCGTAGTCGTCGAGCCCGGCCAGATCGTGGCCCATGCGGTCGCGCTTGGTCATCAGGTAGCGGATGTTCTCGGCGTTGGCGCGCACGGGCAACGGAACCCGCTCGATGATGTGCAGGCCGTAACCGTCCAGACCCACGCGCTTGGCGGGATTGTTGGTGAGCAGGCGCATGGACCGGATGCCGAGATCCACCAGGATCTGGGCGCCGATGCCGTAATCCCGCGCATCGGCGGGCAGGCCGAGTTTGAGATTGGCGTCGACGGTGTCCTCGCCGGCATCCTGCAACTGATAGGCCTGCAGTTTGTGCATCAGGCCGATACCGCGGCCCTCGTGCCCGCGCATGTAGAGCACCACGCCACGGCCTTCCTTGGCCACCATGGCCATTGCGGCATCGAGTTGCGGACCGCAGTCGCACCGCCGGGATCCGAACACGTCGCCCGTGAGGCACTCGGAGTGCACGCGCACCAGGACATCGTCGCCGTCGCTGTGCGGTCCGGCGATCTCGCCGCGCACCAGTGCGACGTGCTCGACGTCCTCGTAGATGCTCTTGTAGCCGACCGCGCGGAATTCGCCGTGCCGCGTCGGGATCCGCGCCTCGGCGATGCGTTCGATGTGCTTCTCGTGCTTGCGGCGCCACTCGATCAGGTCAGCGATCGAGATGAGCGCGAGGTCATGGTCGTCGGCGAAGACCCGCAGCTCATCGGTCTGCGCCATGGCGCCTTCGTCCTTCTGGCTGACGATCTCGCAGATCGCGCCCGCGGGCTGCAACCCGGCGAGCCGAGCCAGGTCCACCGCGGCCTCGGTGTGCCCGGGCCTGCGCAGCACCCCACCGTCCTTGGCGCGCAGGGGAACAACGTGACCGGGCTTGGTGAAGTCGTCGGCGATCGAACCGGGATCGGCGAGGGCGCGCATGGTGGTCGCGCGATCGGATGCCGAGATGCCCGTTCCCACATCCTTTTTCGCGTCGACGGTGACGGTGTATGCGGTACCGTGCTTGTCCTGGTTGACCGCGTACATCGGCAACAGGCCCAGCCGGTCGCAGATCTCGCCGTCGAGCGGCACGCACAGATACCCCGACGTGTAACGCACCATGAACGCGACCAGCTCGGGTGTGGCCTTTTCGGCCGCGAAGATGAGATCGCCCTCGTTTTCGCGGTCCTCGTCGTCAATGACGACAACAGCCTTGCCCGCCGCGATGTCGGCTATCGCCCTCTCGACGGAATCGAGCCTGGTCATAGTTGCCACCTTGCCTGTCCCCAGGTTCCACCTGTGGAACCACGTAGTCGACTCCAGTATGAACCACCGAAACCCGGTGGTTATTGCCTGCCTTTACTGACCGGGACTGCCCATCAGGCGCTCGACATATTTCGCGATGATGTCCACCTCGAGATTGACCGTCGTTCCCACCGCGGCCCGGCCCAGTGTGGTGAGCTCACGCGTGGTGGGGATCAGCGACACCTCGAACCAGTCGTCACCGACCGCCGACACGGTCAGCGACACGCCGTCGACCGTGATCGAGCCCTTCTCCACGACGTACCGGGCCAACGCTGAGGGCAGGCCGATGCGCACCACTTCCCAGTGCTCGGACGGCGTGCGCGAAATCACGTGACCGGTTCCGTCGACATGGCCCTGGACGATGTGGCCGCCCAGCCGGCTGTTGACCGCCGCGGCGCGTTCCAGATTGACCTGGCTGCCGACACCGACGCCGCCCAGGCTGGAGCGGTTGAGCGTCTCACCCATCACATCGGCCGTGAACGCACCGTCGGGCAGCACGTCGACGACCGTGAGACACACGCCGTTCACCGCGATCGAATCGCCGTGCCCGGCATCGGCAGTGACGACGGGCCCGCGGATGGTCAATCTTGCGGCGTCGGTCAGCTCTTCTTTGTCGACCAGTACACCCAGCTCTTCAACGATTCCGGTGAACACGGCAACCAGACTATTCAGTCACCCGCCACTCACAGAAAACTGTCGGCTTAGGCGAGCCTCTACGATGCAATCATGCAGACGCGCCCACGCTTCGCAGTACAGTCCTTGCTCGCAATTATTTTCGCAGCCGTCACGCTGATCGCCGGATGTTCGTCGGCCGAGAAGAACAGCGCACCCCTGCCCGACGGCGCGACACTGCTCAAGAATTCCAGTGCCACCACGAAAACTCAGCAGAGCGTTCACCTGCTGCTCACGGTGCAGGGCAAGATCGCGGGCCTGCCCGTCTCGAAGCTCGACGGTGACCTGACCAACGCGCCCGCGGTCGCCGCCCAGGGCACCGCCGACATCACGTTCCTCGGCACCCAGGCCTCCGACGTGAAGTTCGTGGTTGCCGACGGCGATCTGTGGGCGGCGCTCACGCCGGGCGATCCGCTGTCGAACTACGGCAACGCCAAGAACATCTACGACATCTCGGCCATCCTGAACCCCGACACCGGCCTGGCCAACCTGCTCGACAACTTCACCGACGCCAAGGCCGAGGGCCGCGAGGACGTCGGCGGAGCCGAGGCCGTGAAGGTCACCGGCAAGGTCAGCGCCGACGCGGTCAACAAGATCGCGCCGCAGCTCAACGCCGCCGAGGCGATGCCCGCGGCCGCATGGATCAAGGAAGACGGCGACAACGCCCTGGTGCAGGCGCAGATCACCCCCAGTGAGGGCAACAGCATCACGATGACGCTCTCGGATTGGGGCAAGCAGGTCACCGTCGCCAAGCCCGCGGCCTGATGAGCACCACATCCGCAGTGACATCCCGCGGAAACCGCACGATCGCGATCAGCGCGGGCAGCCTCGCCGTGCTGCTCGGCGCGCTCGACACCTATGTCGTGATCACGATCATCGTCGACATCATGCGAGACGTCGGGATCGCGGTCAATCAGATCCAGCGCGTCACCCCGATCATCACGGGCTATCTGCTGGGCTACATCGCCGCGATGCCGCTGTTGGGGCGCGCGTCGGACCGGTTCGGCCGCAAGATGCTGATCCAGGTCGGGCTGGCCGGTTTCGCCGTCGGCTCGATCGTCACGGCGTTGTCCACCGACCTGACCGTGCTGGTCATCGGCCGGCTCATCCAGGGCTCGGCCAGTGGTGCCCTGCTGCCCGTGACGCTGGCGCTGGCAGCCGATCTGTGGTCGGCCCGTAACCGCGCCGGAGTGCTCGGCGGGGTCGGCGCCGCCCAGGAATTGGGCGCGGTGCTCGGCCCGATGTACGGCATCGCCCTGGTCTGGCTGTTCAACCACTGGCAGGCGGTCTTCTGGGTCAACGTGCCGTTGGCCGTGATCGCGATGGTGATGATCCACTTCAGCCTGCCGCCGAAGAACAAGGACCAGCCGCCCGAGAAGGTCGACGTCATCGGCGGCGTGCTGCTCGCGATCGCGCTGGGCCTCACGGTCGTCGGGCTCTACAACCCGGAACCCGACGGCAAGCAGGTGCTGCCATCCTGGGGTGTTCCGGTGCTCATCGGCGCTGCCGTGGCGACCGTGGCGTTCTTCGCGTGGGAGAAGGTCGCCAAGACCCGGCTGATCGATCCCGCAGGTGTCCGGTTCCGCCCGTTCCTGGCCGCCCTCGCCGCGTCCCTGTGCGCCGGCGCGGCGTTGATGGTCACGCTGGTCAACGTCGAACTGTTCGGGCAGGGCGTGCTGGGCCAGGACCAGAACCACTCGGCATTCCTACTGTTGCGGTTCCTGATCGCACTGCCGATCGGCGCCCTCATCGGCGGCTGGGTGGCCACCAAGCTCGGCGACCGGCTCGTGGTGTTCGGCGGCCTGCTGATCGCGGCGGGCGGTTTCGTCCTGGTCTCGCAGTGGTCGGTGAACGTCTTGGCCGACCGGCACAACCTCGGCCTGTTCACGCTCCCCGTGCTCGACACCGATCTGGCCATCGTCGGTCTCGGCCTTGGCCTCGTGATCGGCCCGCTGACGTCGGCGGCGCTGCGGGCGGTTCCGTCGGCCGAACACGGCATCGCGTCGGCCGCGGTCGTGGTGTCGCGCATGATCGGCATGCTGATCGGCATCGCAGCCTTGGGCGCGTGGGGCTTCTACCGGTTCAATCAACATCTGGCCACGCTCGCCGTCGCGCATGCCAACGCCAACATGTCACTGGTCGAGCGCTTGGCCGCTCAGGCGGCCCGCTATCGCGAGGCCTACGTGATGATGTACGGCGACATCTTCCTCAGCGCGGCAGTCGTCTGCGTCGTGGGCGCACTGCTCGGACTGCTGATCAGCGGGCGCCACGAACACGCTGAGGAACTACCGGACGACGACGACCACACACCGGGGGCATTCGTCGTCGAGCCTGGCCGGCACCGCCTGCCTTAACCGCTGGGCGTCAGCACCGTTCGACACCCGGCCGGATGCACGGCGGCCCCTGCGGGGGCGCCGGGCGTCTGGCCGGCCGGACGATGCGCAACGGAGCACACACCAGGGTTTTGACTGTTCGCGTCGATACCGGGGAGATGCTGAGCCAATCCTGCAGGGTGGTCACGGTATTGTCCTTTGCTCGCGCGCACAGACACCAGGTGCTTCGGTGATCAGCGCGTTTGCTGTCCGAGTCCTCGGCGACTCCGCTTTCTGGTACCAGAGTACCGGGGCACCGCCCCGCGATGCGGTTTCAAGATCGTGACGGCGGCCTCATTCGGGCTGGGCGATTCACCTCCTGCCGCGGGACAGATCGGTAATCTCCTGCCCATGGCGGAGGCGTCGACATGCTGATGGCGGCGTTGCGCGACCTGCAGTGGCGGCGCCGCCGGTTCGCCATCGCGGTGGTCGGCACGGGCCTGGTGTTCGCGATGACCCTGGTTTTGACCGGGCTGGCGAACGGCTTTCGGGTCGAGGCGCAGCGCAGCGTCGACGCACTGGGCCTCGACGCGTTTCTGATCAAGGCCGGAGCGGCCGGCCCGTTCCTGGGGTCGGCACCGCTGCCGATGCCGGAAGTCCAACGGGCCCAGCGCCTTCCCGGCGTGACCGCCGCAGTGCCACTGGTATACGGAAGTTCGACGATCCCGGACGGATCCTCACCACGCAACGTCAACGTGTTCGGCGTGCCCGAGCACGGCCCGGGGATGCCCGCGATGATCAGTGGCCAGTCCCCCGCGACACCCCACGACGTCGCGGTGTCGACGACCATGGGGCGCAACGTCGGCTCCGACCTCGACATCGGCGCGAGCCGGCTCCACATCGTCGGCCTGGTCGACGATTCCACCGCACTCGCCGGCCAGGCCAACGTGTATCTCACGGTGCCGGGCGCGCAGCAACTGCTGTTCTCCGGCCAGCCGCTGATCTCCTCGATCGGGCTGCGCGGCAACCCAACCCAGGTACCCGACGGCTACCGCGTGGTGGACCGCAACGGCGCGGTCGACGACATGGTGCGGCCGTTGCGCGGCGCGAACCAGGCGATGACGCTCATGGCGGGGTTGCTGTGGGCGGTGGCCGCGATGATCGTCGGGTCGGTGGTCTACCTGTCCGCGCTGGAACGCACGCGCGACTTCGCGGTGTTCAAGGCCGTCGGGGTGGCCACCCGCTCGATCCTGGCCGGCCTCGCGATGCAGGCCGTTCTCGTCGCGGTGCTCGCGGCACTGCTGGGCAGCGTGCTGTCGGTTCTGCTCGGGCCGTTGTTTCCGATGCGCTGCGATGTGCCGACCGTCGCGTTCACGGCGCTGCCCCTGGTCGCCGTGCTGATCGGCCTGCTGGCCAGCATCGCCGGCCTGCGCCGGGCCGTGAGCGTCGATCCCGCTGTCGCGTTCGGGGGGCCGTGACGATGGCCGATCTGCGGATCAAGGATCTCGTCGTCGAGTATTCGAGCGGCGGATACGCGGTCCGGCCGATCGACGGGCTCGATCTCGACGTCGAAGCGGGCTCGTTGGCGATCCTGTTGGGCCCCAGCGGATGTGGCAAGACCACGTTGTTGTCGTGTCTGGGCGGCATTCTGAAACCTGCGGCCGGGCGCATCGAATTCGGCGACATCGACGTCACGGCGCTGGGCAGCCGCGAGCTGTCGGCCTATCGCCGCGACACGGTCGGCATCGTGTTCCAGGCGTTCAATCTGGTGCCCAGCCTCACCGCGCTGGAGAACGTGATGGTGCCGATGCACGCGGCGGGCATGTTCTGGCAGGACGCCCGCAGGCGGGCCGAGCAACTCTTGACGCGAGTGGGCCTGGAGCATCGGATGCGTCACCGGCCCGGCGATCTGAGTGGCGGGCAACAGCAGCGCGTCGCGGTGGCGCGGGCGATCGCCCTCGATCCGCCGTTGATCCTCGCGGACGAACCGACCGCGCATCTCGATTTCATCCAGGTGGAGGAAGTGCTGAGGCTCATCCGGGAACTCGCCGAAGGTGACCGGGTGGTGGTCGTCGCGACGCACGACACCCGCATCCTGCCGCTCGCCGATCAGGTGGTCGAGTTGGTGCCGCATGTGACCGAGACGCACGAGGGCCCGGAAACCGTGCGGTTGCGGGCCGGGGACGTGTTGTTCGCGCAGGGCTCCATGGGTGATCTCATCTACGTGGTGGCCGCCGGCGAGATCGCGATCTCCCGCGAATTGGCAAGCGGTGGAGAGGAAACCGTGCGGATCTCGACCGCCGGAGACTATTTCGGGGAGATGGGTCCGTTGTTCGGCCTGCCCCGCTCGGCCACGGCCCGCGCGCACACCGACGCCACCGTGATCGGCTATACGGTGCAGGCGTTCCGGCAGCTGCTGGGCCCGACCGGGCTGCGGGGCCTCATCGAACACCGCAGCCTGGCGGACTAATCGTCCCGTCCGGGTGCCGCGGGCACGAGGCTCAGCCGTACGTCGGGTCCGATCGGGTCGATACCGTCGAACTGCCAGCGCTGCGCGTGCGCGATGTTGGGCACACCGACGTCGTCGACGGCGGTGATGGGGCCACCGAGCAGGATCGGTGCCACGTAGGCGACGATGCGGTCGATCACGCCGGCCCGCAGGAAGGCTCCGGCCAGGGTCGGCCCACCTTCCAGCAGGATGTCGGTGCGGTCGGACAGCGATCTGAGCACCTCGTGCGGATCGTGCGTGCGGATGATCATGGTGCGCGAATCATCGTTGAGCACCTTGGCATCCGACGACACGTCGCGCTCCCCGACCACCACGCGCAGCGGTTGCCGCTCGGCCAGCGTGCCGTCCGCCAGCCGCGCGGTGAGCGCGGGATCGTCGGCGAACACCGTCCCCGTGCCGACGACGATCGCGTCGGCTGCGGCCCGGATGCGGTGCACGTCGCTGCGCGCGGCCGGGCTCGTGATCCATTGGCTCGAGCCGTCGGCGGCGGCGCTGCGGCCGTCCACGCTGGTCGCATACTTCCACGTGACGTGGGGCAGGCCAGTGCGTTGCTTGTGCAGCCACTCGCGTAGCGGACCTCGGGTGACCGCGTCGGCCGACACGCCTGCGGTCACCTTCACGCCCGCCTCCGCCAGGCGTGAAGAACCGCCCGCCGCAACAGGATTGGGGTCGGCGACCGCATAGATCACGGCAGCGACACCCGCGTCGAGCAGGGCGTCCACACAGGGCGGGGTGCGCCCGTGGTGGTTGCACGGTTCCAGGGTGACCACGGCCGTGCCGCCGGCCGCGCGTGGCCCCGCCTGCCGCAGCGCCATCACCTCGGCGTGCGGGCCACCGGCCGGCTGCGTCGCCCCGACACCGGCGATCTGGCCGTCGCGATCCAGGATGACCGCGCCGACCGGCGGGTTGGGATACGTCGCACCCTTGACCGAATCGGCCTGCTCGACCGCAAGCCGCATGGCGGCCTCGGGCGCAACCGTCACAGCGACAGGTGCCGAGACGCGGTCGCAGCCTGCTGACGCAGCGACTTCACGGCGGCGGCCGGGTCGGCGGCGCTGTACACGGCCGAGCCCGCCACGAAGCAGTCCACGCCCGCCTCGGCGGCGGCTTCGATGGTGTCGGCGTTGATGCCGCCGTCGATCTCGACGACGACCGTCAGCTCGCCTGAATCGACCAGCCGGCGGGCCGTGCCCACCTTGGCCAGCACCTCGGGGATGAACTTCTGGCCGCCGAAGCCCGGCTCGACCGACATCACCAGCAGGGTGTCGAATTCGCGCAGGATCTCCAGGTACGGCTCGAGTGGCGTGCCGGGCTTGACCGAAAGGCCGGCCTTGGCGCCCGCCGCACGGATGTCGCGGGCAACACCCACCGGGTTGTCGGTCGCCTCGGCGTGGAACGTGACGTTGTAGGCGCCGGCCTCGGCATAGCCGGGCGCCCAGCGCTCGGGCTCGTCGATCATGAGGTGGCAGTCCATGGGGATGTCGGTGACCTTGAGCAGCGACTCCACCACCGGCAGGCCCAGCGTGAGGTTGGGCACGAAGTGGTTGTCCATCACGTCGACGTGCAACCAGTCCGATCCGGCCACGGCGGCGATCTCGTCGGCGAGGCGCGCGAAGTCCGCGGACAGGATGGACGGCGCGATGAGGGGTTCTGCCATGGCGCTCACCCTACTTTCCCGACTTTCAGCGCCGCCGCGAACATCGCATCCGTGCCGTGCCGGTGCGGCCACAGCTGAACGTGCGGCCCGGCGCCGATATCGTCGGCGGGCGCGAACAGTGGCCGGGTGTCCAGCGCGGTGACCGGGTGCCGGCGGATGGCATCGGCGACCACACCGACCGTCTCGGCCAGGTGCGGCGAGCAGGTCGCATAGAGGACGACGCCGCCCGGGCGCGTGAGCTTGATCGCGGCCGCCAGCAGCTCCTTCTGCAGCTTCACCAGCGCGGGCACGTCTCCGGGCTGGCGCCGCCACCGCGCCTCAGGGCGGCGGCGCAGCGCGCCGAGACCCGTACACGGCGCGTCGACCAGAACCCGGTCGAAGCCCGGCTCGAGGCCGGATTCGCGGCCGTCGACCCGGTGGACCTCGACGTCGAGTCCCCGCGTGTTCTGCTCGACCAGTTCGGCGCGGCGCTCGCCCGGCTCGACAGCGACGACGCGGGCACCGGATGCGGCACCGATCGAGGCCAGCAACGCGGTCTTGCCACCGGGCCCCGCGCACAGATCCAGCCAGCGTCCGGTGTCGGGTCCGTCGAGCTCGGCCAGCGTCAGCGCGCGCGCCACCAGCTGACTGCCCTCGTCCTGCACCTGGGCGTGGCCTTCGCGCACCGCGGCGATCTGGCCCGGGTCGCCGCCGGGCAGGTGCACCGCGTAGGGCGAGTAGCGGCCCACGGTGCCGCCCGTTGCCGCGGCCAGTTCCTCGGCGGTCAGCGCGGCGGGCCGGGCCGCCAGGTGCACCTCGGGCCGCTCGTCGTCGCTGGCCAGCAGCTGCTCGAGTTGTCCGGCGTCGGCGCCCAGCGCATCGGTGAACGCCTGCGCGATCCAGCGGGGATGGGCGTGGCTGAACGCGGCGTGGCCGACCGGGTCCGCGTCACGGGCCGGGGCCAGCTCGGCGATCCACGACTGCTCGTCGCGGCCCGCGATGGTCCGCAGCACTCCGTTGACGAAACCCGCACGCGCGGAGTCGAATTCGATGGCAGCCTGCTCGACCGTGGTGGACACCGCGGCGTGGGGCTCGACCCTGGTGCGCAGCAGCTGATATGCGCCCAACCGCAGCAGGTCGAGCAGCACCGGGTCGATGCGTTCCGTCGGACGCCCCGCGGCCTTGCTGATGACTGCGTCCAGCAGGCCCCTGGTGCGGCACGTTCCGTAGGTCAGTTCGGTCGCGAAAGCCGCGTCCCTGCCCTCGATTCCGCGTTCGCGCAGCAGCGCGGGCAGGGCCAGGTTGGCATACGAGTCGCGTTCGGAGACCGCACGCAGCACGTCGAACGCCGCGCGGCGGGCCGGGTCGAGCTGCTTGCGCCGGGGCGCACGTTTCCGGTTCTGCGGCGGCCTGGTCATGAGGCCCGCACGTCTTCGTCGAGCCGGGCGCCGCGAGCCCAGTCGGCGGCGTTCATCGGTTTCTTCCCCGGGGGTTGCACCAGGCCGAGCCGCACCGGATGAGAGCCGGTGCCGATCCGCACGGCTTTGCGGTCTGCCTGAATGACGCCGGGCGGCAACGGGTCTGCCGTGTCGTCGACCGTGACGGGACCGACCTTGACCCGCAGGTCGCCGATCATGGTCCAGGCGCCCGGGTTGGGTGTGACCGCTCGGATGCGTCGGTCGACGACATGCGCGGGCAGCTCCCATCGCACCCGCGCGGACTCCACGGTGATCTTGGGCGCGACGGTGATGCCTTCGGCAGGTTGCGGCACCGCGGTCAGGGCCCCGTCGGCGATGCCGTCCATGGTCGACTCGAGCAGGGCGGCACCCGAAACCGCAAGCCGCTCAAGCAGATCACCCGCGGTGTCGGAGGGCCGCACGGTTTCGGTGACCACGCCGTACACGGGGCCGGAATCCAGCGCGGGCTCGATCTGGAACGTGGTCGCACCCGTGACCTCGTCGCCCGCCGCGATGGCGGCCTGCACGGGCGCCGCACCGCGCCAGGCCGGCAGCAGCGAGAAATGCAGGTTGACCCAGCCGTGTCGGGGCACCGCCAGCAGTCGCTCGCTGAGCAGCGCGCCGTATGCGACCACGGCACAGCACTCGGGCGCCAGCTCGGTGAGCTCGGCGACGAACTCGTCGCTGTTGGGTCGCTCCGGGCGCAGCACCGGGATGCCCTGGTCGAGGGCCAGCTGGGCGACCGGTGACGGTGCGGGTTTGCCGCGGCGCCCCGCGGCGGCGTCGGGCCGGGTCAGCACCGCCACCACATCGTGGCGCGGCGATTCGATGAGCCTGCGCAGCGAGGCGAGCGCGGGCTCCGGAGTTCCGGCAAAGACGAGTCGCACCGAGCCAGTCTATGGAAGTGCCACCGCGTGGTCAGCGAGGCGTCTGGTAGTACTCGCGCTCGGACACCCCGGCCAATCCCGCGACGTACATCCACGGGATGGTGCCCACCAAACGGTTGAGGGTCGCGACGGCGTCGTTGTAGTACTGCCGCGCGAAGGCCAGCTTGTTCTCGGTTTCGGCCAGGTTCTCCTGCAGGTTCAGGAAGTTGTTGGAGGAACTGAGCTGCGGATAGCTCGATCCCAGGGCCAGCACGCCGGCAAGGGCGGTGTCCAGATCGTGCTCGGCCGCACTGCGCCGGGCCACCGATTGTCCGCCCGTCGCCGCGGCGAGGGCGGCCCGCGCCGCGCTGGCCCGGTCCAGGATGGCCTTCTCGTGCGTCGCGAACGACTGCACGGTGTGCACCAGTCCGGGGATCAGTGCGGCCCGCCGCGTGAGTTCCACGTCGACGCCGCTGAGCGCCTCCGACACCGCCACATCGGCCCGCCGCAGCCTGTTGTAGCCCGTCACGAACCCGATCAGCACGAGCACCGCCAGCACCAGCACCACGACCAACAGCAGTCTCACCATGATCCGCCTCCTCCCCCGCCACCGCCGCCGCCTCCGCCGCCACCGCTGGAGCCGCCGCCCGACGAGGACGAAGACGACGACTGCGATGCGGTGTAAGCGCTGATCGACGACGACAGCGCCGATTCGAAACTGTCGAAGTCCGCGCCTGCGGACCCACCGGTCAGCCCCCAGCCGCCGTCCGACGATGTGCCGTACCAACCAGGTTGGGGCGCAACAGCACCCACTGTGTCCTGGTATTTCTTGGCCCACACCGCGGCAGCGCCGGCCGCCACCGCGTACGGGATGTAGGCCGTGTACAGGTCTTTGCGCCCGGCGAAGTCGAACCTGGTCTCGGCCGAGTCGGTGGCCAGAATCCGGTGGAATCCGCCGACGCGCGACCATAATTCACGTCCGGCCGCGGTACGCCGTGTCCCGATGCCGTCGCGCCACGAGCCGGCCGACAGCACGAAGTAGACCGCGAACGGCAGCCCCCACATGGTGGCCGAGATCCCGAACACCAACAGGAACGCACTGATCGCGGCCACGAACGCGAACGCGTTGGCCGGCCTCAGCCAGAGTTCTCTGCGGCGTTTGACCAGCAAGCCGCCGTCGAACGCCCACTTCTGCACGGCGGCAGTCATATCGGTCTTGGCCTTGTTGAGTCTCTGGCCCGACTTCACGGTGTGCTTGGCCTCGAACACCGCACCGGGCTGCATGACTTTCAGCGCAGATCCGACCGCGACACCCACCGGGTCGACGTCGGCCCACGCCCCGGGAGCGGCGAGACCCCGGACGTTCCACTGCTTCTCGTTGACCTGCTTGAGCTCGATGAGTTTGTGCTCGGCGAGATGGAACAGCGTCGCGGTGAGCCCGTTTTTGGGGACCGTCTCGGTGCGGATGTACTCGGCCTGCACCGGGCCGAGGCCCTCGGGCGGCGCGTACTGCAACGGGAAACCGGGTGCCGGTTCGACCGTGCTGCGCGACCACAGGTATGCGATGGCCCCGAGGAGCACGGTCAACCCCGCTACCCACATGACGGTGGCAAGCGATCGGCCGAGGATCCGGTCCCAGGTGTATGGCCACGGCAGGGTGACCTGCGCAGGCGTCGCGATGTCGACGCCCGCGCGCACGCTGACCGGGGTCCGCGGCGGCAGGTCCGTCGCGGTGAGCCGGACGGTGTTGTCGGCGACCGTGAGATCCTCGCACGCTTCGCCGACGCCGAACCCGACGCTGCATTCGGCCCCGGTGACCGCGGCGGGCAGCGTGATCGAGATGTCCGCGCGGCCGATGGCGTTGTTCCACGACGGCGCAATGGCGTTCCAGTAGAAGGCGGACACGGAGTCGGGTTCGCCCGTCGACGCCGCGAACTGCTTGTCGGCGCCGATCCGGCCCGGATCCAGCACGCCGGGGATCGTGTAACGGATCTCGAAGACGTGGCTGCCGTAGTCCAGCGTCTCGTACGGATCGCCGATCTTGGCGACCCGGAAGCGCTTGTCGCCGGCCCACTGCAGCTGGTATGGCGCGGGTGCACCGTCGAGTTCGATCGACACGATCTCAGGCTGCTGGCGTACCCGCGGATTGTTCTGGTTGGCCACGTCCCAGTAGCGGAACAACCCGTGGCGGCCGCTGGGGAAATCGGCCGTGATGGTCTCGACGGCGGCGAGCTGCCCGGCCGAGTCGACCGTGAAATCCGCCTGGTACTCGGTGATCACGACCGGATCGTCGACTACGTCCGCCTCGGTTCCGCCCGTCGCCACCACGGGCCACAGCAGCCCAACCGGGATGAGCGCCAAGGTGAACGACCAGACGAGCACTCGCAGCATCGCCGCCTCCAGTTCGCCACCGCTCTGCCCCGACGGAGGGATCCGCTCAGCCTATGTGCAACGGGTCGATCTGCACTCGAGATGGCTCCTCGTCGCGGCGGGCACTCAACACGGCCGTTGCCCGCCGCAACGCAGCGGCGAGGGCGAGGCCGCCGTCGCGCGGCACCCGGACCAGCATCCGGTTCACCGGGGCGTCGGCCGCCACGCCGGGCGGGCGGCGCGCCCCGTGCGGCAGGTCGACCGGTCCGAGTTGTTCGGCGGATTCCGGTAATTGGGCCGTTTCCAGCAGCGCCTCGACGGCACCGGGCGCGCCGTCGACCGCGGCCATGTGCACCGCGGGTGGCAGGCCCACCTCGCCGCGACTGTCGAGTTCGGCGTCGGCATGGCCGACGGGATCCCACCGGATCAGCGCCTGCACTGTGGGAATGACCGATTCGGCCACCACGGCCACCACGCCGCCGGCACTGCGTGGGCGGACCAGGGCCGCGGCGGCCATCCAGCGTCGCAAGGTGTCCTCGGCGGCACGCAGATCCTGGCGGCCCAACAACGCCCAGCAGTCGAGCAGCAGCGCCGCGCCGTACCCGCCCTCGGCGGCCGGTTCGGCACCTGGCGTTGCGACGACCAGGGCAGGGCCGCCATCCACCGCATCGACGACGGCGTCGCCGCCCGAGGTGATCACACTGGTGCCCGCAAACGCCCGGCCCAACTCCTCGGCCGTGCGCCGTGCGCCGACCACGACGGCCCGGACCGCGTCCGATCCGCAGCGCGCACAGCGCAGGGCCGGCTCGGCGCGCCCACACCAGCGGCACTCGGGTGCCGCGGAGTCCCGGTCCGGGAATGACAGCGGACCCGTGCAGTGCCTGCACCGGGTCACGGCCCGGCAGCGCGCACAGGCGAGTGCGGGTACGTACCCCCGCCGGGGCACCTGGATGAGCACCGGGAGCTCGGCCTGCAGAGCCGAGCGCGCGGCGTGCAACGCCATCGACGGCAGCCGGGCACTGTGCGCGGCCGGATCCCGCTCCTGCGCGTAGCCGCTGTCCTCCACTGCGACGACGCGTGGTGCCGCCGCGCGCACCGTCGGCCGCGCGGCGACCAGGTCGTGGGCCCAGCGGGTCCGGACCAGAGCCTGCGCCTCGGCCGTGCGGGAGTAGCCGCCGATCATTGCCGCGCAACGCAATTGATGCGCCCGCAGCATCGCCACCTCGCGGGCGTGCGGATAGGGTGCGCGGGGCTCGGCGAGGTTGTCGTCGCCGTCGTCCCACACCAGCAGCAGGCCCAGATCGGACACCGGGGCGAATACCGCACTGCGCGTACCGATCACGACCCGGGCGTGCCCACGCAGCACCGCGAGCCAGCGCCGGTACCGTTCCGCGGGGCCCAGTCCCGCCGAAAGCGCCACCACGCGCGCGGCCGGGAGGTGGGCGACCGCGGCCCGATACAGCTCGTCGACGTCACGTTGGTCGGGCATGACCGCGAGCACGCCCTGACCGGCATGCGCGGTCACGGCCGCGGCCTCGGCCAGGCGCTGCGCCCAGTGTTCGCCGGGCAGCGCCTGCCACACCGCGCGGGCCGCGCGGCGCTCGCCCAGGGCGGCCACGAACTGCTCGCCGCGGTTGTAGCGGGCCCACCCGGAGGTGTCGATCGGCTCGGCGGTCAACGGTTCCGGCTCAACCGGCGGCTTCTTCTCGACCGTGGCGTGCCGGGGCGGCACCGCGAGGCGCAGCACGTCGGCGCGGGTTCCCGCGTAGCGCGCCGCCACCGCATCCACGAGCCTGCGCACGTCGGCCGTGAGGACGGGTTGCGGCGAGACCACGCGATCGAGCCAGCCGAGCTTGCCGGCGTGATCGGTGTCGGAACGGCGTTCCAGCACATAGGCGTCGACGAGCCGACCGTGGAAACGCACCCGCACCCGGACCCCGGGCTGCGCATCGTCGGACTGTTCGGCCGACACCAGATAGTCGAACTCGCGGTCCAGATGCGGCACCGACAGCATCGGCAGCACACGCGCAATCGGCTCGTGCTCGGCTGCCTGACGAGTGGTGGTCACGTGGCAGATGTAGCAGACGGTCCCGACGCGCGGCCGAAGAACAGGCCCGCGGTGATCAGCAGCAGCGACGTCGCGTACGCCCACCAGATCTCGACGGCAAGCAACTGGTCACCGCGCACGAACTCGCTGATGCCGATCATGGCGTCCGACACCGCGAAACACACCGCGCCCAGTGCGGTCCACGGCGTCGGCAGCCGGGCCAGCAGGGCCGTACACACCATCGCCCCCAGCACCGCGATGTAGGCCACCACCGGCACAACCATCCCCTGCTCGACGAGTCGCGGCCAGAACCACGTCAGGAGCGCCACGCACGCCACGACCGTCAGCGCGACCGCGACCAGCCGCGGTGCGGACCGCCGGGCCAGCGGCCACAGGGCCGTCAGGAAGCACAGGTGGGCGAGCAGGAACGCGGCCAGGCCCAGCACGAACGACGGCTCCCACCACGGCATCGCCAGCAAGAAGTCGCCGGCCGCCGAGCACACCAGGGCCCCGACCAGCCAGCGCCGTTCCCGCACGATCGGGTGCGGCACGGCCGCCGCCGCCAGGAGCACCGCGGCCAGCGCCTTGACCGCGGGCTGCAGGGCGAATTGCCCCGTCAGATCGGCGCCTGCGGGCAACCGCGTCGCGGTGGCGATCAGGAACACCCCGTAGCCGGCCGCGACGACCGCAGCGGCCACCCACAGCCGCACCGTCGCGCGGTGTGCGTACGGTGACGGGGTGTCTGTTGCTAAACCGGCTGTCGATGCCATCCTGCAGAAGGTACTGCAGGTCGTTCCCTTCCAACTCTCGACCGCCGACGGCGTCGACGAGGCTCGACGGAAGTTCAGTGAACTGCCGCGGCGCGAGATCCATCCCGAGGTCGTGGCCGAGAACCGCACGATCGACGGACCGGCCGGGCCGGTCCCGGTGCGGATCTATCGGCCCCCGGCCGCCGACGGCGAGATCCTGCCCGTCGTGGTGTTCATCCACGGCGGCGGCTGGTCGGTCGGCGACCTGGACAGCTACGACGGCACGGCACGCAGGCACGCGGTCGGTGCGGGAGCCGTCGTGGTCTCGGTGGACTACCGGCTGGCGCCCGAGCACCCGTATCCGGCCGCCGTCGACGACGTCTGGGCGGCCACGCAGTGGGTGGCCGGCCACGCCGCCGAGCTCGGGGCCGACGCCGACCGGATGGCGGTCGCGGGCGACTCTGCCGGCGGCAATCTGTCCGCGGTCGTGGCGCAGCTCGCGCGCGACGCCGGCGGGCCGCACATCCGGTTTCAGCTGCTCTGGTACCCGGCCACCACGTGGGACACCACACTGCCGTCGTTCCGGGAGAACGCCGAAGCCCCGATCCTGGGCCTCGATGCGGTCAAGGGCTTCTCGAAGTGGTACGCGGGGCATGTCGATCTCGCCGATCCCCCGGCCACCCTGGTGCCCGCGCGTGCCACGGATCTGTCCGGCCTGCCGCCCGCGTACATCGCCACCGCGGGCCATGACCCGCTACGTGACGACGGCGCCCGGTACGCCGAGCTGTTGACCGCGGCTGGTGTCCCCGTCGAACTGCACAACGCCGAGACGCTCGTGCACGGCTACCTCGGGTACTCGGGTGTGGTGCCCGCCGCGACCGAGGCGTTCGACCGCGGCCTGGCGGCGCTGCGCGACGCGCTACGGAGCTGAGCGCTCGGCGGCCCGGCTTCGTTTGGGCCACAGCGCCATTCGGTCGATGATGCCGTCACGCAGCACGAGCGTGTGGAACAGCACCGCCAGGATGTGGGCGGTGAAGGCCGCGAACAACAGGTAGGCGGCCACACTGTGGCACGTGCGCAGCACTGCGTAGAGCGTGAGGTTGTGCGGGGCGATCGCCGGGAGGTGGATGGCCCCGACCAGCACGACGGGTGACTGCGCGGCCGACAGCATGGCCCAGCCGATCAGCGGCTGCAGCAGGAGCAGCGCGTACAGCAGGTACTCGGAGTAGCTCGACACCCGGCGCTCGACCGGACCCATCGTGGCCAGGAACGGCGGCAGCTTGTGGGTGAGGCGGTTGACGAGTCGCACGGCCGTGAACACCAGGATGGCGATGCCCAGCGGCCGGTGGATCGCCAGCAGCAGCGGGTAGTAACTCAGCGCGGCGATCATGGTGACGCCGATGAAGAACTGGGCGATGACCATGACGGCCGAGGACCAGTGCAGCAGCCTCGACAGCACCGTGAATCGCGTGGACGCTGCCTTCATTGCGCACCGCCCGGGACCACGACGGCGCTGGGCGACTTGGGTTCTCGGGCCCTGCGGTTGAACGAGCGCGCGTAGACCGCCGATCGTGCCCGCGGCAGCGGATCGTCCGACGGCCCCAGTCCGGCTGGCAGGACCAGCGGGTCGAAGTTGATGTCACGGGCATTGCCCGGCGCTTCGGTGTGGACTGCCTCGATCGTGACGGTGCCCGCCTCGATCGTGGGGCGATCGGGTGGCCAGGCGATGGTCGCGTCGTGCGTGGGATCTGCCGGGTCGGCGACGGTGATCACGAGTTTCCAGCTCACGGGGCCGCGCGCCACCGTGTCGATGAGCGCGTCGAACAGAGCGTTGCGGTCCGTACCCGAGACCGGCCGTGCGGCCTGCACAGGAACCGCCGCCCAGCGGATGGCGGTGGTGTGGCCCTGGTCGTTGGTGGCGCGAAAAGCGTTGAGCCCGCGAAACGTGCTGTCGGCGAACCCCAGGCTCGGTGGGTTCTGTTTGATGATCTTCATCGCGGCGGACGTCTCGGGGTGCCGGGCCAGGAACTCCGCCATGGCCTGCGGGTCCGGCTTGCCGGTGTCGGGTTGGGGGCGCGACGCGAGCAGGCGCTCGTAGAAGCCTTGCGGTGTGCGGTCCGGGAACACCGGAATGTTGACCATCGCGGTGCGCCACTGTTCACCGTCCGGCAGCAGGAACATCAGCCCGAGCCCGCGTACGGTGTCGGGCTTGTCGGGTTGGTCGGGCAGGCCACCGGACAGCGAGAACCGGCCGACGACCGGCACCGTGCCCTCGCGGAACACCGCGGCCTTGCTGATCGCGGCGGCCGCACCCGTGCTGGTGAATGTTCCGGTCGCGGCAAGGCCCTTGGCATGGTTGCGGCGGAATCCGTCGTGGCGGCCGGCCACCTGCTCGAACCGGTCGGTGAACCGGTCCGGGGTGAGCGCGTCGGGCCGCAGCCACGCCGCCGCCTCGGCCAGACCGCCGACGCCGGCAACCGCGACGCCGCCGACCGCGGCGAGCCCGATCAGCGCTCCCCTGCGGCTCAGCGCCGCCCGGATGCCTGCGGGTGCGTCGTCGTCGGATCCCATCGTGGTCGCATCCTCTCCGCGTCTGCACTCTGCCCAGTGTGGAACGAGCTGTAGCGCTGCGCCGTTCAAACGGCCGGCTCATGCGCACACGTCACCAAGGCGTCACATTCGGCTCTTGCCCGTGAAGGCGCTGGGCGGCATGCCGTGCCAACGCTTGAACGCGTGACAGAATGTCGAGGTCTCGGTGTAGCCGAGGCGGCGCGACACCTCCTCGACCGTGAGCCCGACGTTGCACAGCAGGTCGACCGCCAGCGCGGACCGCGCCTCGTTCACCAGATCGCGAAACGACGTGTTCTCTTCGGCGAGCCTGCGGCGCAGAGTCCGTGGATGCATGTCGAGTTCGGCGGCCACATCCGGCAACGCCGGAAATGCACCGGAGTCACGAAAAAGCTTGCTGCGCACCACGGCTGTGATGCCGCGGCGTCTCTCGTGGCGCTGCATCAAGACCTCGCACTGCGCGACGCACATCTGCAGGGTGTGCCTGTCAGCCGCGGGCAGCGGCTCGTCGAACATGGCCCGCGGGAAATGCAGCCGGTTGTACGTGCGCCCGAACGTCCGGTCCACCACCGGCAGCAACGCCAGGAGTCCCGAGACCGCATCGGGATCCAGGCTGGCCTCGACGCGCACCTGGTCGGCGTACCGCGTGATCACCGGAAGCGCGAATTCTCTTGTCGTCATGACAATTCCGGCCACGTCACGCTCGAGGAAGAAGACCTGGACGTCCGCGGGCAGGTGATCGACCTCGAACTCCAGCAGGCAGCTGTCCGCACCTTCGAACAGCTTGATGCCGATGTTCAGCATCGTCAGCGCGAAGTACCGCATCGAAATGCCGAACAGCTCACGGAACGTCGCGCACGACATCGCCGCGAAGCCGAACAGGCCGAGATGGGTGAGCCGGAACCTGCTGCCGACGTCGATCCCGAGCCCCGTGGCGTCGGGCACCGCGGCGAGCACGCGGCGCACGGCGACGATCTCGTCCGACGCCGTGACGAGCGCGTCGGGGTTGTGGAGATCCCCCGGCTCGATCCCGGTGCCCGCGAGAATCTCGGCCGTGGGAATGCCGCGCTCTTCGGCGACCTCGCACAACACCCGGGTCGTGTAGACCGGGCGCCGCAGATCGGGCGACCATGCCGTCGGCGTCATGTCCCAAACTCCCAACTCCGTGTCCGATAATCCCATTCCCTGTGCCCGCTGTCCGAAATACCGTAAATCTATGGCGGCACCATCGGCGCGGCTGAA
Source organism: Mycolicibacterium mageritense (assembly GCF_010727475.1). Taxonomy (NCBI): domain Bacteria; kingdom Bacillati; phylum Actinomycetota; class Actinomycetes; order Mycobacteriales; family Mycobacteriaceae; genus Mycobacterium; species Mycolicibacterium mageritense. The sequence continues at coordinate 6,198,336 of NZ_AP022567.1, read as the reverse complement.
CACGTGGGACATGACCCGCGAGGCCATCACGGTCGGGTTCGATGCGGGAGAGTCTTTCCTCGGCCGCTGCCGAGGTCGGGACATCACCCGGTTCCGCTGCGGGGGAAGGCGTTTCGTCGTGCTGGAGCACCCTGACTACGTCGACCACGTCCTGCATGCCGGCCGGCTGCGCTATGTGAAGTCCGACGACTACGAACCCATCCGGGCCGCCGCAGGCATCAACCTGCTCACCGACGAGGGCGACTCCTGGGCGATGCACCGGGCCGCGCTGAATCCGACCTTCGCGCGCCGTCACCTCAACGGGCTGGTCGACCTGATGCGTGCACCCATCGAGCAGATGATCGACGACCTGGCCGCACGTGGTGACGGCGTGGAATTCGACATGCACGAGACCATGGTCGAGACGACGCTGCGAGTCGTGGCCAACGCGCTGTTCAGCCAGGATTTCGGGCCGCTCGTGCACAGCATGCACGACTTGGCGACCCGCGGGCTGCGCCGGGCCGAGAGACTCGAACGCATCGGCCTGTGGGGACTGCTGCCGCCCCGGGTGTATGACGCCATCACGTGGTGCACGTTCGCAGGCATTCCGCTGCCGCCACCGTTGCGCGAGGGCCAGAAGATCGCGCTCGCGCTCGACGACGCGGTCAACGCCGTGATCGACGACCGCGCGGCCCACCCCACCGATGCGAACGACCTGCTCAACGTGCTGTTCCGCGCAGACGACGGCAGCTGGCCGCGTAAGCGGATCCGCGACGAGGCACTGACCTTCATGCTCGCCGGCCACGAGACGACGGCCAACGCGATGTCGTGGTTCTGGTATCTGCTTGCGCTGCATCCTGACTCACGCGACCGCATGTTCATCGAGATCGACGACGTGTTGGCCGGTCGCCGTCCGGACGCCGATGACCTGCCCCGGCTGCCGTGGACGACCGCGTGTGTGCAGGAGGCGCAACGGTACTTCTCGGCGGTGTGGATCATCGCCCGCGAGACCATCGCAGACGACGTCGTCGACGGTCCGGCCGGCTCACACCACATCCGCCGCGGCAGCACGGTGATCATCCCCATCCACCACATCCACCACGACCCGCGCTGGTGGCCCGAGCCCGAAACATTCGATCCGACACGGTTCCTCACCCCCGCTCCGGACCGGCCCCGGTCGGCGTACCTGCCGTTCGGCGGTGGGCGGCGCATCTGCATCGGGCAGAGCTTCGCGCTCATCGAGATGGTGCTGATCGCCGCGATCATGAGCCAACGGTTCCGGTTCGACCTGCAGCCCGGCCATCCCGTCGAACTCGAAGCCACGTTGACTCTCCGACCCAAGCGCGGCGTCCACGTCGTCGCGCACAGCAGGAAGGCGGCTTGATGCCCGACTACCACACCCTGATCGTGGGTGCCGGATTCTCCGGTATCGGCACGGCGGTGAACCTGGACAAGGCCGGGCTGCGCGACTACCTCGTCGTGGAAGCCGGTGACGGAGTCGGCGGCACGTGGTACTGGAATCGCTATCCCGGTGTCGCCGTGGATATTCCGTCGTTCTCGTACCAGTTCTCGTTCGAACAGTCGCCCGACTGGTCACGCACGTACGCGCCAGGACGCGAACTGCGCGCCTACGCCGAGCGGTGCGTCGACAAATACGATCTACGGTCCCGGATCCGGTTCAACACCGAGGTTTCCGGCGCGGTGTTCGACGACGGTGCGGACGTCTGGCGTGTCGAACTGTCGTCCGGCGAAGTGCTCACGACGCGGTTTCTGGTCAACGCCGGCGGTGTGCTCACCATCCCGAAGCTGCCCGACATCGACGGTGTGGATTCCTTCGCGGGCCTGACGATGCACACCGCACGCTGGGATCACACCCAGGATCTGACCGGCAAGCGGGTGGCGATCATCGGCACCGGCGCCACGGCGGTCCAGGTGATTCCCGAGATCGCCCCGATTGTCGAGCAGCTCACCGTTTTTCAGCGCACACCCATCTGGTGTTTCCCGAAGTTCGACGTGCCCCTGCCCACCGCGGCGCGCTGGGCCATGCGCATCCCGGCCGGGCGGACCGTGCACCGCCTGATCAGCCAGGCATATGTCGAGTTCACCTTTCCGCTGGCCGCGCAGTACTTCACGATCAACCCGTTCGCCAAACGGGCCGACGCCGTGGGGCGGGCGTACCTGCGCCGCGAGGTCCGTGACCCGGCGGTGCGCGACAAGCTCACGCCGCGCTACGCCGTCGGGTGCAAACGGCCCGGTTTCCACAACACCTACCTGTCGACGTTCAACCGCGACAACGTCACACTCGTCACCGAGCCCATCGACAAGATCACCGGATCGGGCGTCGCCACCCGCGACGGCCAAACTCGCGATGTGGACGTGCTGATCCTGGCCACAGGGTTCAAGGTGATGGACGTCGACGCCATGACGTTCGACATCACCGGGCCCGGCGGGCAGACGCTGAGCTCGTTCTGGGAACAGAACCGGATGCAGGCCTACGAAGGCGTCAGCATCCCCGGATTCCCGAACTACTTCACCGTGATGGGCCCGTACGGCTACGTCGGATCCTCGTACTTCGCTCTGATCGAGGCGCAGACCCACCACCTGGTGCGGTGCATCGCGCAGGCCGACCGGCGTGCCGCTCGGCGGGTCGAGGTACGCCAGGAGGCCAACGACCGGTACTTCGCCGAGATGATGCGCAAGCGGCACCGCCAGATCTTCTGGCAGGACAGCTGCTCACTGGCCAACAGTTACTACTTCGACCGCAACGGCGACGTGCCACTGCGACCCGCCACCACGCTCGAGGCGTACTGGCGCAGCCGCAGCTTCCCGCTGGACGACTACGCGTTCACCTCGTAACCGTTCAGGACTCAGCGCATGCCTTGACGGCGCTGAGGGTCCGTTCCATTCCGGCTTCCAACAGTTCGGTGAAGGCCTGCTGTCCACCCAGGTGCGACTCGGTCAGTTCGAGGGAAAGTTGCGATATCCCGTCGGGGGTCTCGCGCCGTTGCGTGAGCACGGTGCCGTCGTCGCCATACGGGCTGATCGAGAACGACCAGATCGTGTAGTTCTCGGCGATTCGGAACGCGATCTCTTCTCCGGGCACGTACCGCACCACCTCGCCGTGCGTGATCCACTCAAGCTCGTCTTGGCGGTTGAGGTTGGTAAACGCGGATCCGAGCCGGATGTCGCCGTCTGGGTCGCGCATCTTCACCGACACCACCTGCGGGCTCCACTCCGGCATGCGTCGGACGTCCCGGACGATGCCCCACACCACCGACGGCGTCGCATCGACGGTGATCCGGCGTTCCAGTAGGGCTTTGAAGGTGGTGGCCATCACTACTCCAATCTATACGACCGATCGGTCGCATTTAGTGTCCGCGCTGACCGTACGCGACCGGGCCGCCCACGTCCACGGTGTGACTACTGTGAACCGATGAGCGCTTTACCCGCAGCTGACGGGCGGCGGGCGCGCGGTGACGCCACCCGGCGGCTGGTCGCGCGTGCCGCCGCAGACATCGCCACCACCCACGGCCTGGACGGAATCACCGTGGGTGGTTTGTCCGCGTCGACCGGGGTGAGCAAGAGCGGAATCCTCACGGTCTTCGGCAACCGGGAGGCGATCCAGCTGGCCGCCGTGGCCGAGGCGCGCCGGGTCTACATCGACGTCGTCATCCGTCCGGCACTGAGCTCTCAGCCCGGGACCGCGCGGCTCGACGCCCTGCTCGATTCGTGGTCGGCGTATCTGCGCGCCGAGGTGTTCCCCGGCGGCTGCTTCGTGACGGCGACATCGGTCGAGTTCGGGCATCGCACCGGGCCCGTGGCCGACGCGGTGCGAAACCTGAAGCGGGAGTGGCTCGATCTGCTGGAAAACGAGTTCTCCGTAGCTGGTTCACCCGATCCTGCCGAAGACGCCTTCCGGGTCGACGCCTACCTGTGCGCCGGCAACAGCCGGCGCGAGCTGTTCGGCACCGATGACGGACTTGAGTGGGCACGCGCACTCGCGGGCGGCGTCGTCCAGCGCTACCGGCAGGTGTGATCAGCGGTATCGACCACCCGCCGAGCAGACGCAAATGCCCCCGACACGCCGGGCGTGCGGGGGCATTTGCGTCTGCTCGCGCAGGGAAAGTTAGACCGAGGCCTTCAGGTCGTCGACCTTGTTCAGCTGTTCCCACGGCAGTTCGACATCTGTGCGGCCGAAGTGCCCGTAGGCCGCGGTCTGCGCGTAGATCGGGCGCAGCAGGTCCAGGTCGCGGATGATCGCGCCGGGCCGCAGGTCGAACACGCTGCTGATGGCCTTCTCGATGCGGGCCGGGTCGACGGTCTCGGTGCCGAAGGTCTCGACGAACAGGCCGACCGGGGCGGCCTTGCCGATCGCGTAGGCGACCTGCACCTCGACGCGCTCCGCCAGGCCCGCGGCGACGACGTTCTTGGCCACCCAGCGCATCGCGTACGCGGCCGAGCGGTCCACCTTTGACGGATCCTTGCCGGAGAACGCGCCGCCGCCGTGACGGGCCCAGCCGCCGTAGGTGTCGACGATGATCTTGCGACCGGTCAGACCGGCGTCGCCCATCGGCCCGCCGAGCACGAACTTGCCGGTCGGGTTGACCAGCAGGCGGTAGTCGGAGGTGTCGAGCGAGTCGTGGCCGAGGTCGTTGAGGACCGTGTTGACGACCTTCTCGCGGATGTCCGGGGTCAGCGTGGCATCCAGATCGATGCCCTCGGCGTGCTGGGTCGAGAGCACCACGGTGTCGAGGCGGACCGGGGTCTTGCCGTCGTACTGGATGGTGACCTGAGTCTTGCCGTCGGGGCGCAGGTAGTCGAGCACGCCGCTCTTGCGGACCTCGGTCAGCCGCCGGGCCAGCCGGTGGGCCAGCGCGATGGGCAGCGGCATGAGCTCGGGCGTGTCGCTGATGGCGTAGCCGAACATCAGTCCCTGATCGCCCGCGCCCTGCGCGTCGAGCGGATCACCGGCGCCCTCGACGCGTGCCTCGTGCGCGGTGTCGACGCCCTGGGCGATGTCCGGGGACTGCGAACCGATGGCGATGTTGACACCGCACGACGCGCCGTCGAAACCCTTGGTCGACGAGTCGTAGCCGATCTCCAGGATGCGGTCGCGCACGATCTTGGGGATGTCGGCGTAGGCCGAGGTGGTGACCTCGCCTGCGACATGCACCTGACCGGTGGTGACCAGCGTCTCCACCGCGACCCGCGACTTCGGATCCTGCTCCAGCAGCGCGTCGAGCACAGAGTCGCTGATCGCGTCACAGATCTTGTCGGGGTGCCCTTCGGTTACCGACTCACTGGTAAACAGGCGACCTTCGCTCACGGTCCGCATCCTTTCCGTTCAACCTCTGAAAAACTTAGTTAGGCGAATCATATCTCTGCCCAGTTTGCACCCAAGCGTCTGGGACGCCGTTGCGCAAGGCTTACCCGCACCGAAAATTCGGACGCCCGCTCAGGCGTCGCGGTTGCGCAGGAAAGCCGCGATCGAGTCCACGATACGGGTCGCCATCAGCGTCTTCGATCCGTGCTCCAGCGCAACTTCGGCACCGTCGGAACTCAGCAACCATCCGTCGTTGTGGTCGACCTCGAAGGCCCGGTTCTCCCCCACGGCGTTCACCACGAGCAGGTCACAGCCTTTGCGCTGCAGCTTCGCCCTGGCGTGGAACAGCACATCGCCGTTCGCATCGCCGGTCTCCGCCGCGAAACCGACGATCGCACGCATATTTGGCAATTGCCCGTCGGCGCGCGCACGCACCGCGCCGGCCAGCACGTCGTCGTTGCGGACCAGATCGATCGAACTGGGTTCGGACGCGCCCTTCTTGATCTTGCTGGTGGCCACGTGGGCGGGACGGAAATCGGCGACGGCCGCCGCCATCACGAGCACATTGGCAGCGGGCGCATGTTTGGACACCGCATCGCGCAGTTGTGACGCCGACCCGATGTGCACGACCTCGACGCCGGCCGGGTCGATCAGGCCCGCGGTGTTGCCGGCAATGAGGGTGACCTCGGCGCCGCGCTGGGCCATCACGCGGGCCATGGCGTAGCCCTGCTTGCCCGAGCTGCGGTTGCCGATGAACCGCACGGGATCGATGGGTTCGCGAGTGCCGCCCGCCGTCACCAGAACCTTGACGCCGGACAGGTCGTAGGGCAGCGCGTCGCCCCGATCGAGCAGCAGATGCGCCAGCGTGGTGATCTCTTCGGCTTCCGGAAGCCGGCCCGCGCCGCTGTCCGAGCCGGTCAGCCGGCCCGCGGCAGGCTCCAGCACGACCGCGCCGCGCCGCCGCAGAGTGGCGACGTTGTCGACAGTGGCCGGGTGGAACCACATCTCGGTGTGCATGGCCGGTGCGAACAGCACCGGACATCGCGCGGTCAGCAGCGTCGCGGTGAGCAGGTCGTCGGCGCGGCCGGCGACGGCCCGTGCCAGCAGGTCGGCGGTGGCCGGTGCGACGACGACGAGATCGGCCTCCTGCCCGATGCGGACATGGGGCACCTCGTGCACGTCGGTGAACACCCCGGTGTGGACCGGGTTGCCGGACAGTGCTTCGAAGGTGGCGGCGCCGATGAACTGCAGCGCGGATTCCGTGGGAACGACGCGGACACTGTGGCCGGCCTCGGTGAGCTGGCGGACCACGGTGCACGCCTTGTAGGCGGCAATGCCGCCGGCCACACCGACGACGATTCGCTTACGCGCGCTCACGAGCCGGCCGGCCTGGCTATTCGCCCTCGGTGTGCTCGAGGAGATCCTCGTGGATCTCCCGCATCGCGATCGACAGCGGCTTCTCCTGGAGGCCGGGCTCGACCAGCGGGCCGACGTATTCGAGGATCCCGTCACCGAGCTGGTTGTAGTAATCGTTGATCTGGCGCGCGCGCTTGGCGGCGTAGATCACCAGCGCGTACTTGCTCGACGCGCGGTCCAGCAACTCGTCGATGGGCGGGTTGGTGATGCCCAGCGGCGTGTCGTAGGCGCTGACGGCGGACGATTCGATGCCCAAGTCGTCCGCAGCGGCCAGCTGCGCATCGGCGTGCGGGGTGCTCACGAAAAAGTCTCCTGGCGGTTATGCGTGAATGCTTCTGGATTACTGGCGGGTGGCTCGCGGACCCGAGCAGATCAAAATCGGCTCTGAAGCCGGAGTCAGTTACTGCCCACCAGCAAGGATACCAATTCGGCGCATGCTGAATCCAACTGGCGGTTCACCACGACCTGGTCAAAGTCTCCCTGCGCGGCCATTTCGACCCGTGCGGTCTCAAGCCTGCGGGTCATGACCTCCGGCGATTCGGTGCCGCGGCCGGACAGCCGCGCGACCAACTCGTCCCAGCTCGGCGGCGCCAGGAAGACCGAGATCACCTCGGGCATCGCCTTCTTGACGGCTCTGGCGCCGGCCAGATCGACCTCGATCAGCACCGGGTGCCCGGCCTTGGTGGCCTCGCGCACCGGCTGCGCCGGGGTGCCCGACCGGTGCAGGCCACCGTGGATTTCCGCCCACTCCAGCAGCTCGCCTCGGTCGATGAGCTGCTGGAACCGCTCGGCGGTCACGAACGTGTAGTCGACGCCGTCGACCTCTCCCGGCCGCGGCGCCCTGGTGGTCACCGAGACGGAGAAATACAGGTCGGGAAGCCGCTCCCGCAGACACCTCACCACGGTGGACTTCCCGACGGCAGAGGGGCCGGACAACACCACGACACGCGCCGTGTGTCCGACCCCTCGGCCGGCGCTCAACCTGGGCGCCTTAGGACTGGTCGAACTTTTCCAGCAGGGCCTTGCGCTGACGATCACCGAGTCCGCGCAGGCGGCGGGTCGGGGCGATCTCCAGCTCGGTCATGATCTCCTGTGCCTTGACCTTGCCGACCTTGGGCAGGGCCTCCAGCAACGCGGAGACCTTCATCTTGCCCAAGACCTCATCGGTCTCGGCGTCGGTGAGCACCTGCTTGAGGTTGGTGCCGCCACGCTTGAGCCGGTCTTTGAGCTCGGCTCGCGCTCGACGTGCGGCAGCAGCCTTCTCCAACGCTGCCGCGCGCTGTTCGTCGGTCAACTGGGGAAGGGCCACGGGTTCCTCCGTCTCCTGGCGATTTCTCTTCGGCCATCACTTGTTTTGTTCGGCTGGAACGCAAACCAGCCAGCGACGACGACCGTACCCACGCAGGCTGACGAAAGCTAACCCCACCCCCTGGTTACGGCGCTAAAAGCCCAGCGTGTAGTGGGCTCCGGCGGCCCACCGCGGACCGCCGGAAATCCGGCACGATCGAGGCCCGGCCGCCCCGCCGCGGCGGATATCCCTGCATGTCAATGCATTTCGCAACGGTTCTCACACGCCTCCACACACCCGGGCACTCCCGTGCGGCGCCTCACGGGCGGCCCGAAGCGGGCCGGCGAGAAAATTTTCGCTGGTCACGGCGTGTCGGGCGTGTCGGGACGGTGACACAAACGTCAGCGGACAGTCCGCTGAGGCGCCGGCCACGCATCGGCTGTGCGGGTGCTCGACACGGCGCCTAACCCCTGCATAACCGCCGCATAGCCGATACACAGCTCAGCTAAATAGCCTGCTGCAGGTCGGGAGCCAACCGTGACATTGACCCTCTCGAAGGGAAGCTGGAATGAACATCAAGCGTCTGACCTGCGCCTCTGTAGCCGCAGTCGCCGTCGGAGCCGCGTCGCTGACCGCGGGCGTGGGCTTCGCGAATGCCGAACCCGGACCTCCGTGCGGTTTCGGAAACTGCCAGGGCCCCGGCGGACCGGGCGGCCCCGGCGGTCCGGGCGGAGGCCCAGGTGCCCCGGGAGGAGGCCCAGGAGGCCCCGGACGCCCCGATGCGGGTCCGGGCGGACCCGGTGGACCGGGACATCCCGACGGCGGGCCAGGCGGCTTCGGACGCCCCGACAGGCCGGGTGGTCCGGGCGGGCCGGGTGGACCGGGCGGGCCGGGTGGACCGGGTGGACCGGGCGGGCCCGGGCAGTGGGGCCCACCACCCCCGGATCTCGCGTGGCGCGGCATCGACCAGGGCCGGTTCGACCATCAGCCGTTCAACTACAACGGCAGCTGGGTGACGCCCATCTTCAATCCGGACTTCAACGGTTGGGGCTTCTGGTTCCTGGGCATCTGGATTCCGCTGTAGTTGCGATCTCCCATCAATGCTCTTGGTAATCAACAGCATTGAACACCCACCGGAGCGCACCGGAGATCGGGCCGCGAGATGGCGGCCCGATTTTGGTGCGCTGCGGCCGGTGCGGCGCAACCTAAGCTGTACTCCATGCTTCGGCCGCTCGTCGCCGTGATCGTGCTGGTGCTCGCGGGGTTGGCGACCAACGTCGCGGCACCCGCGTGGGCGTGCGGATGCGGTGCCTACATACCCGACCAGCCGGGGCCGGCCGTGGTCGACGAACGCGCGCTGATCGCCTGGAACGGCACGACCGAGGACATCCTGATGTCGTTCGGCGTCCGCGGCAGTTCGGATAAGGCCGCGTGGATCATGCCGGTGCCGTCGGCCGCCGAGGTCACGCTGGGCGACGGCGCGGCGTTCGACGAGCTCGCGCGGCTCACCGCGCCCCGGATCGAATATCGCGACTCGTGGTGGCCGAGTTTCAAATGGCTCGCCATGGGCGCCGGCCCCGTCACCGACGCCGCCGCGCCGGGCGGCGGGGTCAGCGTGCTAGACCAGCAGCGCATCGGCCCGTTCGACGTGACCAGGCTCGCGGCCGACGATCCCGCGGCCCTGGCCGGCTGGCTGGCCGGCCATGGTTTTCCGCATCCTCCGGGCCTCGACCAGAACCTGGCGCCCTATCTGGCCGACCGATGGGAGATCGTCGCGGTCCAGCTCGCAGCAGACACTCCTGACGACGGGCTCACCGGCACCCTGCAACCTCTGCGGCTGACGTTCGCGTCCGAGCGGGCGGTGTATCCCATGCGGCTGTCCCGGTCGGCCTCGACGCCCCAGAGCATCGACCTCTATGTGCTCGCCGACCATCGGATGGATCCCAGCGCCGTCCCGGTTGCCGGGAACACTCCGACGCTCCGATTCGCGGGTGCGCTGGCCCCGGCGCAGGTGTCGCCGGCGCTCGCACCGTTTGTCGGCGACGGCGCGTTCCTGACCCGGTGGAGCAACCAGATCGACGATCCGGTGGCCATCACAGGCGATTACGCCTTCGCGCCCGCGGCCGCCGACACCGAGTACCGGCAGGTGATCTACCGCGAACGCGACCGGGGCAATGTCACCGGCGCGGCACTGCTGATCGCCATCCCTACGGTGTTCATCGCCGCAACCATCGGCATCACCCTGTGGCGGGTCCGGCGTCAGGCCAGGTAGGCGACCGCGTCCCGGAACCGCTCCGCTTCTGCGCGAAGTGCCGCGACATCGGGTCCGGCACGCAACACCTCACGCGAGACCGCGGGCAGCAGTTGCTTGGCACCGCCGAGGCCGCCGAGCGCCTCCGGACGGCCGCCCTGCGCGCCTACCCCGGGCACCAGCACCGGACCGCCCAGGGCGTGCAGGTCGGGCGGGTCGGTCACGGTGGCGCCGACGACGACACCGACCGAACCCGCCGCCGCACTCGCCAGGTTGACTTCGGCCACGGCGTCGACGATCGACTGCGCCACGGTCCGCTCCCCCGCGAGGGCGCGCTGCACACTGGCGCCTTCCGGATTGGACGTCGCGGCCAGGACGAACACCCCGCGGCCGTGGGCCGCAGCGGTGTCCAGCAGCGGCTGCAGCGAACCGAACCCGAGGTATGGCGAGGCCGTCACGGCATCGGCCGCCAACGGCGAGTCGCCGGCCCACGCCGCGGCATAGGCGGCCATGGTCGACCCGATGTCGCCTCGTTTGGCGTCGGCGAGCACCAGCACACCGGCGTCGCGCAGTGCCCCGATGGTGTCCTCGAGCACCACGTAACCGGCCGAGCCGTACGCCTCGAAGAACGCCACCTGGGGTTTGACGATCGCGAAGTCGGCGAACGCCTCGACACAGATGTCGCAGAACCGCCGCAGGCCATCCGCGTCGACGTCGAGATCCCAGGCTCGCAACAACTCGGGGTGGGGATCGATCCCGGGGCACAACGGCCCGCGCGTCGCCACCGCCTCGACCAGCCGATCCCCGAACCCGGCCATGACTAACCTGTTTCCAGGGCGCTGTGCAGTTCCTGCAGGCTCATCACGCCGATGTCACCGCGGATGCCTGCCTCGATACCCTGCACAGCCGCCGAGGCGCCCTGCACCGTGGTGACACACGGGATGTTCATCGACACCGCGGCCGAGCGGATCTCGTAGCCGTCGACGCGTGGCCCGGAGTTGCCGTACGGCGTGTTGATCACCATGTCGACCTCGCCGGCCCTGATGACCTCGACCGCCGACGCTCGAGGATCGGTTCCACTGGCCTCTTCATAGTGCTTGCGAACCTCGCCGCACGGAATGCCGTTGCGGCGCAGCATCTCCGCGGTGCCCTCGGTGGCCAGCACCCGGAACCCGAGATCGGCGAGCCGTTTCACCGGGAAGACCAGCGAGCGCTTGTCGCGGTTGGCCACCGAGACGAACACGGTCCCCTCGGCGGGCAACGATCCGTAGGCCGCGGTCTGGCTCTTGGCGAACGCGGTGCCGAAGTCGTGGTCGATGCCCATGACCTCACCCGTCGACTTCATCTCCGGGCCGAGCAGCGAGTCGACCTGTGCACCGTCCACCCGGCGGAAGCGGTTGAACGGCAACACGGCTTCCTTCACCGCGACGGGGGCGCTGCGGGCGATCGTGCCGCCGTCGCCGGTTGCGGCCAGCACGCCCTCGGCCCGCAGCTCGGCGATGGTCGCGCCGAGCATCACGCGGGCACAGGCCTTGGCCAGCGGGACGGCCGTCGCCTTCGAGACGAACGGCACCGTGCGGCTCGCACGCGGGTTGGCCTCAAGCACGTAGAGCACATCGTCCTTGAGTGCGTATTGCACGTTGAGCAGGCCGACCACGCCGATGCCGTGGGCGATGGCCTCGGTGGCGCGGCGCACGGCTTCGATGTCGCTGCGGCCCAACGTGACCGGCGGCAGCGCACATGCCGAGTCGCCGGAGTGGATGCCGGCCTCCTCGATGTGCTCCATGATGCCGCCGAGGTACACCTCGGTGCCGTCGCACAGCGCGTCGACGTCGATCTCGATCGCGTCCTCGAGGAACCGGTCGACCAGCACCGGATGCTCGGGCGAGAGCTGGGTGGCGCGGGTGATGTAGCCCTGCAGGGTTTCTTCGTCGTACACGATCTCCATGCCGCGACCACCCAGCACGTAGGACGGCCGCACCAGCACGGGGTAGCCGATGTCCGCCGCGATCCGGCGGGCCTGGTCGAAGCTCGTGGCAGTGCCGAACCTGGGCGCTGGCAGCCCCGCGTTGGTCAGCACCTCACCGAACGCGCCGCGGTCCTCGGCCAGGTCGATGGCCTTGGGGCTGGTGCCCACGATCGGCACCCCGGCGTCTTCGAGACGCTGCGCCAAGCCGAGCGGGGTCTGCCCGCCGAGCTGAACGATGACGCCCACCACGCCGGGTCCACCTGCGCCGGACTCGGATTCGGCGTGGTACACCTCCAGGACGTCCTCGAAGGTCAGCGGTTCGAAGTACAGCCGGTCGGCGGTGTCGTAGTCGGTGGACACCGTCTCGGGGTTGCAGTTGACCATCACGGTCTCGAAGCCGGCCGCGCTCAACGTGGTCGCCGCGTGTACACAGCTGTAGTCGAATTCGATGCCCTGACCGATGCGGTTCGGCCCCGACCCGAGGATCAGCACCTTGGGTTTCTCGGCCTGCGGAGCGACCTCGGATTCGGCCGCGGGATCCAATTCGTAGCTGCTGTAGTGATACGGCGTGCGGGCCTCGAACTCGGCAGCGCACGTGTCGACAGTCTTGAACACCGGGTGGATGCCGAGCCTGGTGCGCAGTGCGCGCACGCCGGACTCACCGGCCAGTTCCGGCCGCAGCGCGGCGATCTGGCGATCCGACAAGCCGCTGTGCTTGGCGCGGCGCAGCAGGTTCTCGTCGAGCACGGGTGCGTCGCGCAGCTCGGCACGCAGCGTCACGAGCCCGGCGATCTGGTCGACGAACCACGGGTCGACGCCGGACGCGTCGGCGACCTGTTCCACGCTCGCGCCCAGCCGCAGCGCCTGCTCGATGTCGTAGAGCCTGCCGTCGGTCGGGGTCCGCAGGTTGGTCAGCAGCTGCTCGACGTCGGCGTCGGAGTCCGGCGCGGTCCAGAACCCGGCCCGGCCCGTCTCCAGCGACCGCATGACCTTGCCGAGCGCCTCGATGAAGTTGCGGCCCAGCGACATTGCCTCGCCGACCGATTTCATCGTGGTGGTCAGCGTGGTGTCGGCACCCGGGAACTTCTCGAACGCGAACCGCGGCGCCTTGACCACGACGTAGTCCAGCGTCGGCTCGAAGCAGGCCGGGGTTTCCTTGGTGATGTCGTTGAGGATCTCGTCGAGCGTGTAGCCGATGGCCAGCTTGGCGGCGATCTTGGCGATCGGGAAGCCGGTCGCCTTCGACGCCAGCGCGCTGGACCGCGAGACGCGCGGGTTCATCTCGATCACGATGAGCCTGCCGTCTTTCGGGTTGACGGCGAACTGGATGTTGCAGCCGCCGGTGTCGACGCCGACCTCGCGCAGGATCGCGATGCCCAGGTCGCGCATGATCTGGTATTCGCGGTCGGTCAGCGTCATCGCAGGCGCCACGGTCACCGAGTCACCGGTGTGCACACCCATCGGGTCGACGTTCTCGATCGAGCAGACCACCACGACGTTGTCGCGGCCGTCGCGCATGAGCTCGAGCTCGTATTCCTTCCACCCGTAGATGGATTCCTCGATCAGCACGTTGGCGCTGGGTGACGCGGCCAGCCCGTCGCCGGCCATCCGCTCGACGTCCTCCGCGGAGTACGCCATGCCCGACCCGAGGCCGCCCATGGTGAAGCTCGGCCGCACCACGACCGGCAGGCCGAGATCGGCCACGGTCTCGCGGACTTCGTCCATCGTGAAACATACGCGGCTGCGGGCGGATTCACCGCCCACCTTGGCGACGATGTCCTTGAACCGCTGCCGGTCCTCGCCGCGCTGGATGGCCTCGAAGTCGGCGCCGATGAGCTCGACGCCGTAGCGCTCGAGCACGCCGTTCTCGTGTAGGGCGACCGCGGTGTTGAGCGCGGTCTGGCCACCCAGGGTGGCCAGCAGCGCGTCGATCTTGTTGCCCCGCTCGGCCTGCTGCGCGATGACCTTCTCGACGAAGGCCGGCGTGATCGGCTCGACGTAGGTGTTGTCGGCGTACTCGGGGTCGGTCATGATCGTGGCCGGGTTGGAGTTGACCAGGCTGACCTGGATCCCCTCGGCGCGCAGCACGCGGCAGGCCTGGGTGCCCGAATAGTCGAACTCGCAGGCCTGGCCGATCACGATCGGCCCGGAGCCGATCACCAGGACATGGTTGAGGTCAGAGCGACGTGGCATTTACTTCTCTCCCGCCAGCAGGTCGACGAACTGGTCGAACAGGTAGTTGGCGTCATGTGGGCCTGCGGCGGCCTCGGGGTGGTATTGCACCGAGAAGGCACGGCCGTTGGTCAGCCGGATGCCTTCGACCACACCGTCGTTGGCGCAGGTGTGGCTGACCTCGGCCTGGCCGAACGGCGTGTCGAAGCTCTCCCCTGCTTCTCCCTCGAGGGCGAAGCCGTGGTTCTGCGCCGTGATCGCGACCCGCCCGGTGTGGTGGTCGATGACCGGGATGTTGATGCCGCGGTGACCGAAGACCATCTTGTAGGTGGACCGGCCCAGTGCACGGCCCAGGATCTGGTTGCCGAAGCAGATGCCGAACAGCGGGATTCCCGCGTTGAGGACATCGCGGGTCACCCCGACGATGTGGTCGGCGGTCGCCGGGTCGCCGGGACCGTTGGACAGGAACACCCCGTCCGGCTTGATGTCGGCGACTTGGTCGAACGTCACCGAGGACGGCAACACGTGGCTGCGGATCCCGCGGCGCGCGAAGTTGCGCGGCGTGTTGGTCTTGATGCCGAGGTCGATCGCGGCGACCGTGAAGCGGTGCGCGCCTTCGGGTTCCACGACGTACGACGTGTCGGTACTCACCTCGCCCGCGAGATCGGCACCGAGCATCGAGGGCTGGCTGCGCACGCGGGCCAGCAGTTCGTCAGGCTCGGCCAGGGCTTCTCCGCTGAACACGCCGGCCTTCATGGATCCGCGGGTGCGCAGGTGACGCACCACGGCGCGCGTGTCGATGCCCGCGATGCCGACGACGCCCTGCGCGGCCAGTTCGTCGTCGAGGGTGCCCGTTGCGCGCCAGTTGGAGGCCCGTGGCGACGGGTCACGCACCGCGTAGCCGGCCACCCAGATCTTGTCGGACCGGCTCTCGCCGTCCTCACGGTTCCAGCCCGTGTTACCGATCTGCGGCGCGGTCGCGACCACGATCTGGCCGTGATAGCTCGGGTCGGTGAGGGTCTCCTGGTAGCCGGACATGCCGGTGGAGAACACCGCTTCGCCCAGTGTCTGCCCGACGGCTCCGAACGGGGTGCCGGTGAAGACGCGACCGTCTTCGAGCACCAGAACGGCGTGGTCTTTCATGCCTTCTCCTCCAGCCAGCGGTCATACTCCGCGCGGTCGTCAGCCCGGAAACCGGTGTCGATCTCGGCGCCCGACGGCAGCCGCCACCGGATCGCGAGAATGCCGTCGTGTGTGAGTGCCTTACCCGCGATGCCACGCTCGGTGCGCACCGCGGTGATCGACTCGTCGGGAATCCAGATGGGCCCCGCTCCGCTGCGCTGCAACATGATTCCCTCTGGGTAACGGGTCATCACGGCCTTGGCCCGGAAGCCCAGGTCACCCGCGGCCACCTTGTCGTTCCAGTGCGGTACCAGCGTGCTGCCCACATAGAGGCCCTTGGTGGCCGCGACGATGGCAGGCCCCACGGTGTCGGGCAGCGGCGGCAGTGTGCCGATCAGCTCGGCCTGGCGCTGGGCTCGGTGCAGCCAGCCCCGCATCATCTGGCGGATCAGAAACGCGATCAGCAGCGCCAGCAGCGCAGCCATGATCAACGACGCGACCAGCGTAGGGGTGTTCACCGCTCACACTTCCCTTCCCGCGCCGTGATCCTGCCGCGCAACAGCGTGGCCGTCACCACGGCGGGCAGCACCATCGCCTCGAACGGGGTGTTGTCGGAGCGGCTGGCCAGCTCGGTGCCTTCGACAGTCCAGCTCGCGTCCGGGTCGACGACGGTCAGGTTGGCGGGCTCGCCGACCTCCAGCGGCCGCCCCTGGTCGGGCAGGCCGACGATGGCGGCAGGCGCCTCGCTCATGACCCTGGCGACGTCGCGCCAGCTCAACAGCCCCGGCCGCACCATGGTCTCGGCCACCACCGACAGTGCGGTCTGCAGGCCCAGCATGCCGGGGCGCGCAACCGAGAATTCGCAGCACTTCTCGTGCTCGGCGTGCGGGGCATGGTCGGTCGCCACGCAGTCGATGACACCGTCGGCCAGGGCCTGCCGCAGCGCCTCGGCGTCACTGGCCTCACGCAGCGGCGGATTGACGCGGTTGCGCCCGTCGTAGCTGGCCAGCCGGCTGTCGTCGAGCATCAGGTGGTGCGGGGTCACCTCGGCGGTGATCGAAATACCCTGCGCCTTGGCCCATTTCAGCAATTCGACGGTGCCCTTTGTGGACGCGTGGCAGATGTGGACGCGCGCGCCTGCGTCGCGGGCCAGGATCGCGTCGCGCGCGACGATCGACTCTTCGGCCGACCGGGGCCAGCCCGCCAGACCCAGCTTGGCCGCGGTGGGGCCTTCGTGCGCGACGGCCCCGACAGTCAGCCGCGGTTCCTCGGCGTGCTGGGCGATGAGCACGCCAAGGCCCGTGGCGTATTCGAGCGCGCGCCGCATGACCAGCGGATCGTGCACGCACAGGCCGTCGTCGGAGAACATCCGGACCTGACCCACGCCGGAGGCCATGAGGCCCATCTCGGTGAGCTGCTTGCCCTCCAGGCCCACCGTGACCGCGCCGACGGGGTGCACGTCGACCAGGCCGACCTGCTGACCGCGGTTCCAGACGTGGTCGGTCACCACCGCGGTGTCGGCGACGGGATCGGTGTTGGCCATCGCGAACACCGCGGTGTACCCGCCCAGTGCCGCCGCCACAGAACCGGTCTCGATGTCTTCGGCGTACTCGCGGCCCGGTTCGCGCAGGTGCGTGTGCAGATCCACGAATCCCGGCAGCAGGATCTGGCCGCGCGCGTCGATCACGTCGGCCTTGTCGGGAATGTCCAGCCCGGCACCGATTTCGGCGATCTGACCGTCGGCGACCCGGACGTCGACCGCGTCCCCCTCGCCGTACAGTCGCACCCCGCGGATGAGCACCTGTTGCGTCACGCGCTGACTCCTACTTCCTCGGACCCGGCACCAACCAGCAGGTGGAACAGCACCGCCATCCGCACGTGGACACCATTGGAAACCTGTTGCAGCACAGCCGATTGCGAGGAGTCGGCAACCGGGAAGGCGATCTCCATGCCGCGCAGCATCGGCCCCGGATGCAGCACCACCGAATTCCCGGGCAGCATGGCCTGGCGTTTCTCCGAGAGCCCGTAACGCACCGAGTACTCGCGCGCGGACGGGAAGAACCCCCCGTTCATCCGTTCTGCCTGCACCCGCAGCATGAGCACCGCGTCGGCCGCGGGCAGTTCGGCATCGAGGTCATAGGACACCGTGACCGGCCAGTCGGCCACCCCGACCGGCAGCAGTGTCGGCGGCGCGACCAGCACCACCTCCGCACCGAGCGTCGCGAGCAGTTCCACGTTGGACCGAGCCACCCGGCTGTGCAGCACATCGCCGACGATCACGACGCGCTTGCCCTCGATCGAACCGAGGCGCTGGCGGATGGTCAGCGCGTCGAGCAGGGCCTGGGTCGGATGTTCGTGCGTGCCGTCGCCCGCGTTGATGACATTGGGTCCGCCGCCGCCGTCCTCCGCGGTCCATTCGGCCAGCTGCTGTGCTGCACCCGACGCGGGATGACGGATGATCAGGGCGTCGGCGCCCGCCGCCCGCAGCGTCAGCGCGGTGTCGCGCAACGATTCCCCTTTGGCCACCGACGATCCCGACGCGCTGACGTTGATCACATCGGCGCTCATCCATTTGCCCGCCACTTCGAAGGAAACCCGGGTGCGCGTCGAGTTCTCGTAGAACATCGTGATGATGGTGCGGCCACGGAGCGTGGGCAGCTTCTTGACCTCACGACCAAGCAGGGCCTCGCGGAACCGATCCGCGTCGTCGAGGATCGCGGTCGCCTCGTCGCGCGTGAGGTCCGCCGCCGTCAGCAGATGGCGAGTCGTCATTTGGATATCACCACCCCGTCACGGTCGTCATGCTCGGTGAACAGCACATGCACGCTTTCGCTGCGTGAGGTCGGCACGTTCTTGCCCACGTAGTCGGCGCGTACCGGCAGTTCGCGATGCCCGCGGTCGACCAGGACCGCGAGCTGCACGATGCGTGGCCTGCCGATGTCGCGCAGGGCGTCGAGGGCTGAGCGCACGGAGCGCCCGGAATAGAGCACGTCGTCGACCAGGATGACGACCGCGTCGTCGATGCCGCCCGCGGGAATCGAGGTGGCCGCCAACGGTCGCGGCGGTTTGAAGTTCAGGTCGTCGCGATACAGCGTGATGTCCAACGCACCGTGCGGAAGGGTGACGCCCGCAAATTCGTTGATCTTGTCCGCCAACCTGGTGGCCAACGTCACACCGCGGGTGGGGATGCCGAGGAGGACGACGCGGGGCCGCTCGGCCGGATCATCCAGCGCGGTCTTCTCGATGATCTGATGCGCGATCCGGGAAATGGTGCGGCCGACGTCCGCCGCGGACAGCAATTCCCGGTCGGTACCTGAAGAGTTCATCGCTAAACTCTGACCTCCTTCTCCGCCTCTCGGGACGGATCGTTAAAGGACGTCGAACTGCCGGGCAGCTTAACAGAGCCGAAGTACGCTGGCGAAAATGACAGGCTCCAGCAATTCACCCTTCGACTTCGACGCGCTGTACCGCGGCGAGAGCCCGGCCGAGGGCGTCCCCGCGGTCACCACCCCGCCCTGGGATACCAAGGCCCCGAAAGAGAATGTCGTCGCGTGGGCCGAAGCCGGCCTGGTACACGGTGACGTACTCGACATCGGCTGCGGGCTCGGCGACAACGCCGTGTACCTGGCCCAGCAGGGATTCTCCGTCACCGGGCTCGACATCTCCCCGACCGCACTGATCACCGCCGAGCGCCGCGCGGCCGACGCGAACGTGAACATCCGCTTCGCGGTCGCCGACGCCACGCGGCTCGACGGCTACGACGCGGCGTTCGACACCGTGATCGACAGCGGCATGTATCACTGCCTGGACGACGATGCGAAGCGCAGCTACGCCGCGGCCGTACACCGCGCGACCCGGCCGGGCGCGACGCTCTTGCTCGGCGCGTTCTCCGATGCCAACCTCGCGGCCGACCCGGAGTGGGCCGCGCCGTCGGTGTCGGAGGAGACGCTGCGCACGACGCTCGACGACGCGGGTTGGGACATCACGTCGCTCACCACCGAAGTCGCCACACTTCCCCACAACGCGTCGCAGGCAACCTTCTGGCTGCTGCAGGCCCAGCGGCGCTGACTACGCTGGCGCGGGTGAACCTCGACGGGAATCAAGCCTCCATCCGGGAGGCGATCGACGCCGGGTTGCTCGCCGGTGCGGTCACGCTGGTGTGGCAGGCCGGCAAGGTCCTGCAGGTCAACGAGCTGGGCCACCGCGACGTCGACGCCAAGCTGCCCATGCAGCGCGACACGATCTTCCGGATCGCGTCCATGTCCAAGCCCGTGACGATCGCCGCCGCGATGGCGCTGCGCGAAGAGGGCAAGCTCGCGCTGGACGAGCCGGTGACGAAATGGCTTCCCGAGCTGGCCGACATGCGGGTGCTGCGCGAGCCCACCGGACCGCTCGACCGCACAGAGCCGGCGCGACGGCCCATCACGTTCGACGACCTCATGACGCACCGCAGCGGGCTGGCCTACGTGTTCTCGGTCGTGGGTCCGCTCAGCCGCGAGTACGGCCGGTTGCCGATGCGTCAGGATCAGGACCGCTGGCTCGCCGCGCTCGCCGAACTGCCGCTGGCCCATCAGCCCGGCGCACGGCTCACCTACAGCCATGGCACCGACGTGCTGGGCATCGCGCTGTCCCGGATCGAGGGCAAGCCGTTGTCGCAGGTGCTGACCGAACGCATCTTCGCGCCGCTGGGCATGTCCGACACGGGCTTCTCGGTCACCCCGGCGGGACGGCGCCGCGCCGCCACGATGTATCAGCTCGACGCCGACAACATGCTGCGCCACGACGTGATGGGTCCGCCGCCGATCGTCGACCCGCCGTTCTGCACCGGCGGGGCCGGGTTGTTCTCGACGGCCGACGACTACCTCGCGTTCGCCCGCATGTTGTTGGCGGGCGGGACCGTCGACGGAGTGCGGGTGTTGTCGCAGGAATCGGTCACGCTGATGCGCACCGACCGGCTGACCGCCGAGCAGAAGCAGTACCCGTTCCTGGGGGCGCCGTTCTGGGTGGGACGCGGCTTCGGCCTCAACCTGTCCGTCGTCACCGACCCGGCCAAGTCCCGGCAGCTGTTCGGGCCTGGCGGCCTCGGCACGTTCAGTTGGCCTGGCGCATACGGCACCTGGTGGCAGGCCGACCCGTCGGCGGAGCTGATCCTGCTCTACCTCATCCAGAACCATCCGGAGATGTCGGTCGATGCGGCGGCCGTGTCCGGCAACACGTCGTTGGCCAGGCTGCAGGTCGCACAACCACGATTCGTCCGCCGCACCTACCAGGCGCTGGAGATCTGACCGGCGATCCGTCACCCGCGGCCTCAACGCGAGCCGCCACAGTCCGAGTCTTGCAGCGCCGCAGCGAGTTTCTGCTCGGCGATGCGATAGAAGTTGTCCAACGCCGATGCATCGATGCTCAGGTATTCGCACACCACGTCGGCCGCGACGCCCGCAGCGCGCAGCCGTAACGCCAGTGAGTACGGCAACGGCAGCACCCGCAGTGCGGTCTCGTGAGCATCAAGATCTCGCTGCATGTCACCAGCATGGGGCCGCCAGAAGTGCGTGCTGTAGGTATGCCGGTACTCGAATCAGTCGTGCCGGTGCGGCAACAGGCGCACCAGTTCGGCCCTGCTACCTGCGCCCGTCTTTGCCATGGCGCGATAGATGTGGCCTTCCACGGTCCGCACCGACAGGCACAGCCGATCAGCCACCGCTTTGCTCGACAGCCCGGCGCCGAGCAGTGTGACGATCTCCCGTTCCCGGTCGGTCAGCGGGAGTCTTTCGACAGCGGCCCGCAGTGCCGGGGTCGCCGCCTCACCACAGCGGTGAGCCAACGATTCGGCACGGGCGGCCAACCCGAGTGCCGACCCGCGCAGATCCTTGCGGCGATAGGCGATCGCGGCGTGCGCGGCTGCGTCGACGGCCGCGACGAGATCGCCCATGGCCTCGAACTGCGTTGACACCGCGGCGAGTTGGTCGCCGTCCCCTGCCGCGAGCGCCGCGCAGAACGCTGCGGCCGCCGCCACGCGTGGACCGTCGACCACCGTGCGCAGGCCCGCCAGCCTGGCCGCACCCGAGTGGTTGCCGAATTGGGTTGCGGTCTGCAGGCAGAGCACTTCCGCCGCGTATTGCCCATTGGCACGTGCGTTTTCGGCCGCCGACAATGCCGCCGCAACCGCCTGCGACACCGCGCCCTGGGTGGCTGCGACCCAGGCCCGGGCCAAGGCGAATTCGTAGTCGAGGTAACGCCAGCTGGGATGGCGGCACTGTTCGAGGTCCACCAGGCTGTCATCGGTCGCGACGCCACGGATCGCCAGGGCCATAGTGCGGGGCAGCGCGAACCGATACCCGAATCCGTTGGTCTCGCCCGTTTCCCGCAACCCCTCGACCACCGGGTCGAGCAGTTCGACCGCGGCGTCGAGGTGCCCGGCGCCCAACGCTGCCCGTCCGGCCAGCGCCGCCGAGAACGCCTGTGCGGCACCGGGCAATTCGGCCGCGCGGCGGCTCAATGCGTCGGCTTCTTGACGTGCCTCGGCGATGAGCCCAGCCACCAGCAGTGCGCCCAGATGGGCGTCGGCGATCACGAACCGCATGTGCGCCGCGTCGAAGGCCCGGTCGGCGATGCGGTAACCGGCCCGGGCGCCGGCCACGGCCGCCGCCGTCCTGCCCGCGTCGCCGGACGCCACCGCCACCGCCCAGCCCGTGACCGCACCGACGATCGCGGGCAACGCATCCAGATCGAGGGCGTCAGATGCGGCGGTGGAGCTGCCGGGCCTGCCGGCGGCAGCCCAGTGCACGGCATAGTAGGAATCGATGCAGCCACGCGCCGAGGCCGGCACGCCCTCGGCCGCGACATCGACGAGCGCTTTCGCGCCGTCCGGATCCCGCAGTGACCAGAGCCGGTTCGAGGCGCGCAGGAACGCGAGCCGGGCGCGGCCGTCATCGGTGAGTTCGGCGCTGCGCACGGCGTCGAGGACGGCGTCGGACTCCTCGCCGCGGCTCAGCCAGGACAAGGCGTGCGCCCGGATGAAACTCGCCTCCGCGCCGCCGCCTGCGCGGATGGCGGCCGCCGCGAGGCGGTCCACCAGCGGAAGGTCGGACAGCGCCACCGCGCCCTGCGCGGCACGGATCAGCAGTTGCGGGTCAGGGGCGAGATCGGAGTCGAGGGACAGCGTCGCCCGCCGGACCACGACCCGCAGATCATCGCGATCGTCGCAGACGGCCAGCGCATTCGCGATCAGCCCGCGCAGCCGTCGTAACCGCGTCGCGGGCACCCGATTTCGCCGCACCTCGGCGTACAGCGGATGCGCGACGCGCACGTCCACCCCACCGTCGGTCGAGTCGAGCGTGATCAGCCCCCGGACTTCGGCCTCCTCGACCGCCGCGGTGTCGGCGATGGTGGCAAGCGTCCGCAGGTGGATCGGCTCCCCGACCGCCAGGATGTCGACCACCTCACTGACGGCGTCGGGCAATGCCCCGATCCGAGCCTCGATCAGCTCGGCCAGCCCGGGTGGCACCGTCGGGTTACCGGTCCATCGCCAGTATCCGTGCTGGCACGCCAGCCGGCCGCGCCCGACCTCCTGCTCGACGATGTTGCGCAGATAGAGCACATTGCCGCGGGTGAGCTGCCACAGCCTGCGCGCGGAGTCGGGGTCGAGCGGACCACCGAGGGCGGCGGCGAGCAGCCGGGTGGATTCGTCCCGCGACAACGGCTGCAGGTCGAGCCGCTCGAACTGGCCGCCGTTGTAGACCTCGAGCACGGCGGTGGGCAGCGGTGCCCCGTCGCGTGTGGTCAGCACCAGCTTGGCGGCCTGCCGCTGCACTATCTGGCTGAGCACGAAGCTCGACAGGTCGTCGAGCAGATGGGCGTCGTCGACCCCGACCACGACCCGTCGTCCGTCCGACGCGGTCAGCGCGTCGATCACGCGGCCCACCAGGGCGAGGCTGTCGGCATCCTCGGCCCCGGCCCAGCTCGCGAAGGCGCCCAGCGGCAGCGTGCGCGCCGCGGATGTACCCACCGCCCAACGGGTCTCGTAACCGCCCTCGGCCATCGTGGCGAGCGCCTCGCGGGCGATGCGGCTCTTGCCGACACCCGCGGCGCCACCGATCACGACCCCGGACAGATCGTCAGAATTCAGCGCGGCGTCGATGAGCCGCGTCTCCTCCAGCCGGCCCGTCAACGGCCAGGCGAGTCGCACGCATCGAGACTAAGCCCAGCCAACTCATTAGGAAGGGTAACGACAAATCTTCGCCTGGCTGGAATCAGCCCGCGCGGGACAGCGCCTGACGCGCGTAGGCCCGGACGTCGGCGTCGCCGTCGTCGAGGGCGCCGGCGAGTGCCTCACGCGCCGCGGTCTCCGTGTCGGCCCATCGGCTCAGGCTCAACACCGCGGCCTTGCGCACGTCGAGATGCTGATCGGCCAGGGCCTGCGACAGCGTCGGCACCGCGATCGCGGGCTGGGCACCCGCCAGTGCCCGCGCCGCGCCCTGCCGGATCTGCCAGGCCGATTCGCCCAGCGCCCGCTGGATGCTCGGCACATCGGCGTCGTCGCAGCCGACCGCACCCAGCGAGGCCAGGGCGGCGGCCCGCACCAACGGGTCCGGATCTACCAGCAGCACCCGCACCGCGTCGGCGCCGGATTGCAGCGTGGCCAGTCCATTGGCCGCGGCAATCCGCACCTCGCGGTTCTCGTCGCGCGTCGCGGCGGCCACGCCCTCCGTGTCGTCGACGGACACGAGCGCGCGGACCGCCTCGATGCGCACCCGGTGATCGGCGTCGGTCAGCGCCGCCCGGTAGGCGCTCGCGTCACCGGCCCGCCGCGCACTGAGCAGATAGACCGTGGCAGCCCGCACCACGGGGTCCGGTGAATCCAGTCCGGACGCGAATGCCCCCGGATCCGGCAGCACCTCCACGAGTTCGCGCACCGCGTCGGCAGTTTCGAGCCGCACCCGTACGTCGTCGTCGCCGAGCGCGTGCTGCAGCGCCACCTGATAGCCGTCGGGAAGGTGCTCGACGAGCGTCGCGACCGCAGTGCGCCGCACGCCGGGATCAGGGTCGGCCAGGTACCCGTCGAGCTGCGCCAGCGTCGGCTCCTCCAGCGCCAGCACCGCGGCGATCCGCGGGGACGGCGGCTGACCGGACGGCTCGGCGCGGACCCGGGAGCGCTCGGCGGCGGGCGCGCGGCCGCCGTGCAGGTGCGGCTGGGCCACCGCGATCGCGTCGCCTTCGGACGGCAGGTGTTCGAGGTCCGGGACCGGCACGAAGTACGGTTCGACGGGGCGCTTGAGAAACTCCATCGTGCCGTCGGCGGCCTTGCGGAGGTTCAAGTGATAGCGCCACTTCTCGTCGTCGCGCTCTGGCAGGTCGGCGCGGTCGTGATAGAGCCCCCACCGTGATTCTGTGCGCGTCAGCGATGACCGGGCCGCCATCTCGGCACAGTCCCGGATGAACGACACCTCCGCGGCCCGCATCAACTCGTGCGGAGTCCTGGCACCGATGCCCTGCACCTCGGCGATCATCCGGTCGAATGTCTGCACCGCGATCGACAGCTTGGTCGCGGTTTTGGGCGGCGCCACGTAGTCGTTGACGAAGCGGCGCAACTTGAACTCCACCTGTGGCTGCGGCGGGCCGTCCGGCTGGCGCAGTGGCCGGTAGATCAGCTCGTGCGCCTGCTGCACCTGGTCGGCCGGAAGGTCCACCGGCGCAGGCAGATCCGCGAGCGTCGAGGCCGCGTGCTCGCCGGCGAGATCGCCGTAGACGAACGCCCCGATCATGTAGTTGTGCGGCACACATGCCAGGTCACCGGCCGCATACAGGCCCGCGACCGTGGTGCGGGCGTGCTCGTCGACCCACACCCCCGACGCCGAATGCCCCGAGCACAGCCCGATCTCGGAGATGTGCATCTCGATGTCGTGGCTGCGGTAGTCGTGGCCCCGATTGGCGTGGAAGGTGCCGCGCGTGGGCCGCTCGGTGGTGTGCAGGATGTTCTCGAGCGCGGTCAGGGTCTCGTCCGGCAGGTGACTGACCTTGAGATAGATGGGGCCGCGCGCCGATTCGATCTCCTGTTTGACCTCGGCCATCATCTGACCGGACCAGTAGTCGGAGTCGACGAACCGCTCCCCCAGCGCATTGACCTGATACCCGCCGAACGGATTGGCCACGTAGGCACACGCCGGCCCGTTGTAGTCCTTGATCAACGGATTGACCTGGAAACACTCGATCCCCGAGAGTTCGGCGCCGGCGTGATAGGCCATGGCATACCCGTCGCCCGCGTTGGTCGGGTTCTCGTAGGTGCCGTACAGGTAGCCCGACGCGGGCAGGCCCAACCGCCCACACGCACCGGTCGCCAGGATCACGGCCTTGGCGCCGACGGTGACGAATTCTCCCGTGCGCGTGTTGAACGCGGCCGCACCCACGGCCCGCCCCGTGTCGTCGGTGAGCACCCGCACCGGCATGAACCGGTTCTCGATGCGGATCTTCTCCCGCATCGAGCGCTGGCGCAGCACGCGGTAGAGCGCCTTCTTGACGTCCTTGCCCTCTGGCATCGGCAGCACATAAGACCCGGACCGGTGGACCCGCCGCACCGCGTACTCGCCGTGCTCGTCCTTCTCGAACTTCACGCCGTAGCGCTCCAGGCGCTGCACCATCGCGAAGCCCCGCGTCGCGGTCTGATAGATGGTGCGTTGATTGACGATTCCGTCGTTGGCCCGGGTGATCTCGGCGACGTAGTCCTCGGGTTCGGCCTTGCCGGGGATGACGGCGTTGTTGACCCCGTCCATGCCCATCGCAAGCGCCCCCGAGTGCCGGACGTGCGCCTTCTCCAGCAGCAGCACCTGCGCCCCGTGCTCAGCGGCCGTCAACGCGGCCATGGTGCCCGCGGTTCCGCCGCCGATCACCAGGACGTCGCAGTCCAGCCGGACCGCGTCGGAGACGTCGGGGATCTCAAAGGCTTCGGTCATGATTGCTCCAGTGCGGCAATGATTTCGGCGCGCAGCGCCGAACGTTGGACATCGGTGCGCGGCGCGGGCACGTCGACGACAGCGCGCAGCGGCCGGCCGGCCCGGCCCAGCACGGCGACGCGGTCGCCGAGTATCAACGCCTCGTCGACGTCGTGGGTGACGAACACGACCGTGGTGGGATGCGCGCGCCAGGTGTCGATCAGCAGCCGCTGCATGGCCGCGCGCGTCTGAGTGTCCAACGCCGCGAACGGCTCGTCCATCATGACCGCGCGGGGTGCGCCGGCCAGCCCGCGCGCCAGCTGGACCCGTTGCCGCATAC
The DNA here is from genome assembly GCF_010727475.1 of Mycolicibacterium mageritense. Classification (NCBI taxonomy): domain Bacteria; kingdom Bacillati; phylum Actinomycetota; class Actinomycetes; order Mycobacteriales; family Mycobacteriaceae; genus Mycobacterium; species Mycolicibacterium mageritense. Next base: position 6,171,551 of record NZ_AP022567.1, on the reverse strand, counting down.
CGCCGGACAGACTCTTGGGGAGATAATCGCCGAATCCGGTCAGCCCGACCTCGCTGATCCAGCGTTCGGCGCGGTCGCGGCGCGTCGATTTGGGTTCCCCCCGCAGCTGCAATGCCAGCTCGATGTTGGAACGCACTGTGCGCCAAGGCAACAGCGCACTGTCCTGGAACACCATGCCGCGGTCCCGCGAGGTCGTGGTGACCACGGCCCCGTCGGCGAGCACCCGGCCCGCGTCGGGCCGCAACAGCCCGGTCAGCGCTCGCAGCAAGGTCGACTTGCCGCACCCGGACGGCCCGGTCAGCACCAGGATCTCGCCGGGCTCCACCACCAGGCTCAGGTCGGCGATCACCGGGGAGCCCGTGTAGGACAACGTGATTGCGTCGAGTTCCAGCCGCATGCCGGCGCCGGCCAGTGTCGTGGTCATCGTCCGGCCTCCTCGGCTCGGGGCAGCCACCGGGTGGCGCGGCGCCCGATCAGTTCGACGGCCGCCGCGGTGCCGAACCCGAGCACGCCGATGGTGATGATGCCGACGAACACGTCGGGATAGTTCAGCACCGTGTAGGCCTGCCACGTGCGGTATCCCACCCCGAGCCGGCCCGAGATCATCTCGGCCGAGATGACGCAGATCCAGGCCACGCCCATGCCCACCGACAGTCCGCCGAACAGTCCGGGCAGGATGCCGGGCAGCACGACGCGGCGCAGGACGTCGAACCTGCCGCCGCCCAGCGTGCGCACCGAGTCCTCCCAGATGGTCGGCAGGGCGCGCACGGCGTGGCGCACGCTGACCATGATCGGGAAGTAGGCCGCCAGGAACGTGATGAACACGATTCCGGCCTCGTCGGTCGGGAACAACAGGATCGCGACCGGCACCATCGCGATGGCCGGGATGGGCCGGGCCAGTTCGGTCAGCGGCCCGAACACGTCGGCGAACACCGTGGAGCGGCCCAGCAGGATGCCGGTCACCACGCCGATCACGGCAGCCAGCCCGAATCCGGTGAGAATCCGGATCAGTGACTGGCCCAGGTCGAGCCAGTACTCCTGCGTGCCGAGCCGGTTGGCCAGTGCCGCGGCGATCTCGGTGACGGTGGGCAGCGTGTCGAAGCGAAGCCCGAGCCGGATGTTGTTGGCGGTCAGCAGTTGCCACAGCCCGACGGCGGCGAGGACCGAGGCCAGCCGCACAAGTCGATGCGGCCACGGTGAGGACTCCCGCCTCGTGACAGCGGTCGCGGGTGCCTCGACGACGGCGGCGGGCGCGGCGTCAGTGGTGGTCACACCGCACCTGCCAGGGCCTGCTGGTAGTCGACGACCACGCTGCCCGGATGCGCCGTCGTGTAGCGCTGGGCCCCGGCCACCGTGCCGAAGGGCAGATGGTTCGCGCCGTCTCGAACCCACACCGACTTGTCGGCGAACCATCTGGTGCCCAGTTCGGCGTCGGGAACGTAGGCGGCCCGCACCGTGGCACCGCGCGCTTCGGCTTCCCGGATGGCCTTGAGCAGGCAGGTCGGGTTGGCCGCCGCGGACGTGGTGTCCGATCCCTGCAGCCACAGTTCGCTCGCAGTGGCCGGGTTGTCGACCGCGGTCTTGCAGACCGGATCCCGACCGCTCAGTGCCGACGGATTGGTGGCCGTGTTCAGCGCCTTGTCGTAGTCCTGGCCGCGGGCCGCGAAAGCTTCTCGCAACGGGCCGTCCTGCACGAAGCCCGCGATGTCGAGGTCGGCGAAGTTGTCGATCGACTTGAGATATGGCACATCGCCTTTGAGCGCGTTCACCAGTGCCGGTTTGAGCGTCGGGTCGAACGAGGTGCCACCGGGCCCGTTGTAGAGGTAGACCACCTCCTGCGGCAGCCCGCTGCCCTCGGCCACGATCCGCGCGGCCTCCAGCGGCTTGGTGTTGAGGAAGTCGGTGGCGTCGAGCTGGGCCTGCAGGAACGCGTCGAGCACCTCCGGGTGATCCGCCGCGTAGGCGCGGCGCACCACGACACCGTGCAGGGTCGGATAGTTCAGCTCGGCACCGTCGTAGAGCAGTTTGGCCTTGCCCTGCTGAACCAACAGCCCCGGCCATGCCACGAACTGCGAAAGTGCCTGCACCTGACCGGATTCCAGGGATGACGCGCCGACCTGCGGCTGCTGGTTGAGCACCTCGACGCCGGTCTTGGGATCGACGCCCGCCTTGCCGAGCGCCTGGACCAGCATGCCGTGACCGGCCGAGCCGACGCTGGCCGAGACCTTCTGGCCCGCCAGGTCGGTCAGCGTCCGCGCCGGTGAGTTCGGCGCCACCACAACCATGTTCAACCCGCCCTTGGGGTTGTATCCGGTGACCGAGACGATCTCGGTCTTGGCCCGTTCGTTCGCCTGGGTCTTGGAGCCGTTGATCAGCATCGGGTAGTCACCCATCGACCCGATGTCGATCTTCTCGGCGACCATCTGCGCGGTGATGGGCGCGCCGGTGTCGTAGTCCTGCCACGTCACGTTGTATTTGGTGCCCGTGTTCTTGGTGATGTCGGCCAGTCGATGTTCGAGGTAACCCTGTGCGCGCAGCAGGGTTCCGGCCGTCACGGTGTTGATGGTCTTGGACTGATAGCCGATGACGACATCGACGGTATCGGCGGATTGCGTGGCCGAGTCCAGCGAACATCCGGCCGTTGCGAGGGTAATGCCTGCGGTGAGTGCGATCAGGGCTGTTTTCACGTCGGTCCTCTAACGGATCAGATACGGCATGTTGACGGTGACGGCTCCGGTGGGGCAACGGGCCGCGCACGGCCCGCAGTACCAGCACTCGTCGACGTGCATGTAGGCCTTGCCGTTGTCCGGGTTGATGGCCAGCGAATCCATCGGGCACACGTCGACGCACAGCGTGCAGCCCTCGATGCACAGGGACTCGTCGATCGTCACCGGAACGTCGGCGCGCTGGTTGACCAGGGTCATGGAGTGCCCCTAACGAGGTTGCCGCGCATGGTGATCCGGTCACCGCGCATTCTGATGTACTCAAGGTCGACGGGCCTGCCGTCGTCGAGGCTCGTGAGGCGTTCGGCCATCAGCAGGGCCGAACCGTCGGGCACCTGCAGGGTCGCCGCCGAGTGTGGGTCGGCCGAGACCGCCTCGAGCGCGAACGTGGCGCCGCCGAGCCGCTGCCCGCTGACCTGCTCGATGAGCGCGAAGACGTCGTTGGTTTCCAGATCGTGGCCGATGACCTGCTCGCCGATGTCGGGAACCAGATACGTCAGGTCCAACGACAGCGGCAGATCACCGAGGTACCGCAGGCGCTCGACATACACCACTTGGGTGCCCGGATCCAGCGCCAGCTTGCGGGCGACGGCAGGCGGCGCGGCGAGCTTGAGCACCGCGCGGACCTCGTTGCGAACCTCGCCGTAGTCCTTGAAGGTCTCTTTCAGCCCCACCAGGGCATCGAGGCCATGATCGAATTTGCGGGCCGCCACATGGGTTCCGACCTTGGTACCGCGGTCGATGAGCCCCTCGTTCTTGAGCACCGAGAGCGCTTCTCTGACGGTGTTGCGGGACACGAAGAACTCGGCGGCCAGTTCGGCCTCGCTCGGCAGGCCACCGTCGTAGGTACCGTCGTGAATCTGGTGGCGCAGGACGTCGGCGACCTGGCGGGCCTGATCGGCGCGCGGACGTCGGATGGGTGTCGGCTCGGGCTGCGACATTCCGTCAACGTAAAGCCCACGTCAGCGCCCTGCACCTGCGCGAAACCGGGGTGTGCGCACGGCGACTGATTGCGCCGCCCCTCGCAGGCGTCGACCTGGTCAAACCGGGGTCGTGTGACGTCATTGCGCCACCTCGGCCGCACGAGGAATTTACAATCGCGGTGAGCCGAATACCGCGCAGCTCGCTACGTGCGGACGGCCAGCACCCGCCGCGCCACCAGGTCCAGCAGGTACCCGAGACTCCCGATCACCACGATGACCGCGACAACTTGGTCGTAGGCCAGCTGATCGCGGGCGTTGAGCACCTGGTAGCCGAGTCCCGAGCGAACCCCGAGCATCTCGGCGGGCACCAGGACCACCCAGCCGATGCCGAGCGCGATGCGCAGCCCGGTCAGCACATGTCCGCGCACTGCGGGCAGCACGACGGCCTTCAGCAGTTCGATGCGGGTGGCGTGAAACGAGCGCGCCACGTCGAGATAACCGGGCTCGATGGCATGTACGCCTGCGGCCGTGTTGATCACGACGGGCCACACCGCGGCCGCGGCGATCAGGAAGATCACCGGTTCGTTGCCGATGCCGAACACCGCGACCGCGATCGGCGCCCAGGACAGCGGCGAGATCATCCGCAGGAACTGCACGACGGGCGCGGTGGCGCGTTCCGCGGTGGCACTCAGGCCGATCGACAATCCGACCGGAATCCCGACGACGGCCGCGACAAGCAGCCCGATGAGCAGACGCCACAGGCTGATCCCGGTGTCCGACAACAGCACTCCGCGGCCGAGCAGGTCGGCCAGAGCTGGCAGCACACGTTGCGGCGCCGCCTGCCGCAGCAGCGATTGCGGTGCGCTGATCACCGTGGTGATCACCCACCACACCACGACCGCGGCGATGACGGCGCTCAGCGGTGGCAGTGCCCGCGCCCAGCCGCCGGGGCGGCGATCGAGCGCGGGAGATGCTGCCGGGGCCGTGGTCATAGCGGTTCCACCTGTTCGGTTCGGGCGAGGTCGGCAGGAAGCCCGAAGGCTTGCGGGCCGCCCTGCGCGGCAAGGGATCTGCGCACGAATGCGTCGTCGACGAGTTCGGCGTGCACGCGGCCGGCCTCGATGCGGTCGAGAAACCGCCGGTTTCCGTCGACGACGGTGTCGCCCATGGCCTCGACGAGCGTGCGGGTGAAGCTCGGGAACGGGAAAGGCTGATAGCCGAGCCGCTGCGGCTGCCAATCGGGGTGCGTCAGCCGGCCGGGCGGGTTCGGATACGTCAGTGCAAGCTGTACCGCGGGCACCGGTTGGGGCAGATAGCGTCCGCCTGCCAGATCCGCTGCCGCGGCGGCCCGGTTGCCGTCGATCCACCGCTGCGCGGTGACGACACCGTCGGTGAGGGCCTGCACGGCCTGCGGCCGCCGTGCGATCACGTCGTCACGCGTGACCAGCACGCAGCACGCGTGATCGCGCCATACATCGCCGAGGAACGTGTGGATCCGGCCGATCTTCTTGATCTGCGCCATGGCGTTGAACGGATCGGCGACCACGTAGCCGCCGATGGACCGATCAGCCAAAGCGGGCACCATGTCCGAAGGGCTCATGACGATCAGCTCCACCGTGCGCTGCGCGCGAGACGCGCTGCGCCGCACCACGGGTCGTAACCCGTGGGCCCGTAGCAGTTGCTGCAGCACGATGTTGTGGATCGACCACCAGAACGGGATGGCCACCTGTGAGCCGGCCAGGTCTGACAGCTCACCGATGTGCGGCGCCACGGTGAGCGACGATCCGTTGGTGTGGTTCCAGCCCAGTACCCGCACGCCACCGCCGAGGGTGTAGCGCAACTGAACCGCCATCGGCATGAGCAGGTGGACGACGTCGACGTGACCCGTGATGAACGCCTCGGCCAATGCCGCCCAGCTGCGGAACAGCACGGGCTTTTCAGAGCTCACGGCGCCTGGCGCGTAGAGGCCTGAGTGATGCGCCACGAGCAGCGGGGCCGCGTCCGTGATCGGCAGATACCCCACCCTCAGGCCACCCGTGTTCCCGGCGGGCTGCCGCAGCGCGGCCTGCGCGAGGTCCGCCAGCCCGAGGACGCCACCGGCAGCCGCCAGACCCGCGGCGCCGCCCAATAGCCTGCGCCGCGACAGCACCGTCCCCATCAGGTCGCCTCGGTGGGAATCCGGTAGTGGTCGAGCACATCTTGGCGCAAGCTGTCCGCGTCTGCGCGACCGTCATCCGGTTGCCACTGCCGCCGGATGAGTCCGTCCTCGCCCAGCAGCAGCACGCGATGTGCGAGCAGCAGCGCCTCGTCGACGTCATGGGTGACCAGCACGACCGTGATGTCGAGTTCGGCGGCCAGGCCGGCCAGCCAGCGCTGCAGGTCGGTGCGGGTGGCCGGATCGAGCGCACTGAACGGCTCGTCGAGGAGCAGCAGCCGGGGCCGGGTCGCGATGGCCCGCAGGATCGCCACCCGTTGCGCCTGGCCGCCGGAGAGTTGATCGGGGTACCGGTCGGCGAGCCGGTCGAGTCCGAACCGGGCCATCAGCTCACGGGCGTAGTCCTGGTCGAAGCTGTCCCGGTGTGCCGCGAAGCGTTGGGCATAGCCGACATTGGCCGCGACGGTCAGCCACGGCATCAGCAGCGGCTCCTGGAACACCACGCCGGTCTGAGGTCGGGCACCGCCGCCGATCCAGCTGACGGTCCCGGAGTCGAGCGTCTCCAGACCGGCCAGGATCCGCAGCAGCGTGGACTTGCCGCTTCCGCTGCGACCCAGGATCGCGAGGAACTCCCCGGCGCTGATGCTCAGGTCTACGCCGGCCAATACCGTTGCATCGCCAAAGCGCTTGACACCGGCAGTTATTCGTACCGTGTCAGTTCCCACCGCAGCTGTCCTTCCGACGGGGCCTGGATCGGCAGGAACGACGCCTCGCGCAACCGCCGGTTGACCGCGCTGCCCACCACGTATCCGGCACCGCCTGCCATGGTCGATTCCAGCCGGGTGGCCTCGACCGCCAGGGTGGCGGTGTCGAGCCGCAGCCGGATCAGTTCCCCGACAACGAAGTCGGTGGGGTCGGCGGCCGCGCGGTAGAGGGTTCGCCGTAATCGACCGGCCCGATCTGACAGATCCGCGAAGTGGCCCTCGAACTGTGTGTTGAGGCCACCGCGCGCGTCGGCCGCGCCGGCGAGCGCCGCACGGGCGATGCCCGCGCAGAACGCCGTTTGCAGGAGCAGGAATGTCGGCCGGATCCGCGCCACGAACGTCGCGAGGTCGGTGTGCAGGACGCGTCGCGCACGGACGCCGTCCAGTCGCAGCGACGTCGACGCGGTGGCCCCCAATGCCATGAGTTCCGGCGGCGGGTTGATCGTGACGCCTGCCGCGTCCGCGTCGATCGCCGCGACCACGGTGTCACCGGCGGCGGTTCGCGCAGGCACCACGATGAGCGCATCGTCGAAGACGTTGGACGCCCAGTGGATGGGCCCGGTCAGCACCAGTCCGTCAGGTTGCGGGTCGGCGACGACCGGCAGTCGGGCGAGGCCGGCAAGGTGCTTGAGCGCCGCCGCCATCGCGGTGACACCGATGCGTTCGCCGCGGATCAAGGCGCTGACGTCCTCGTCGGCACTCGGCTCGGCGTGGTGCAGGAAGTGCAGAACCATCCGGTGCGCCCACGCCGAAAAACCCACTGCGAGACTGTGTGTCGAGATCTCGTCGATCACGTACACCATGTCGGTGAGGTCTGCTCCGAAGCCTGGCTCGAAGAGGCCGGCCCGCCCCAGCGCGGCAAGGTCGGGACGCACATCGGTGCGCCCGGCGTCGAGCGCCGCGGCCCGGTCGGCGACCGATCGGCCGACCTCGTCGAGCGCCGCCCGAATATCGGCGGCAACCACTGCCGTCATGGCTGAAAACTCTCCAAACCGTGCAACCTGTCGATGGGAGTGCTGACGGCTTGCCTGGCCCGTCGCACAGCGGCCTCGTCCGCCGCATCGTACAGACACAGGCACTTGTCCATGTCCTCGCGCACATAGGTACGCAGGAAGCTGACCTCCGGGACATCTGCGTATTTGGGCGCATTGGCCTTCTTGCGGGCGAGGTAGGACGCCATGTCCAGATCGGCGGGCAGATCCCACTCGACCAGATATCCCGCCGACGGCCGCACGGCCTTGACGTCGGCGAGGTCCGCGCCGACGAGCCGCACCGCATCGGGTCCGGTGATCTCGGCACCGGCGAGTTCGGCGGGTTCGAGGCGCGCGGGATTGCCCGTCGCGAATTCCGCGACCGCGAACACTCGTCGGCCGCCGCGCGTCACCTGGGCTTCGACCAACTCGCCACCGGCCCGGTGGATCGCTGCGTCGAGGAGTTTGAGGAGCTGGTCGACGGGTGTGGGTTCGACTGCACCCAATGCGATCTCGTACAGGTAGAGGGTCGATTCAGGCGTGGGATCTGTTGAGTTCGGCACGTCCGTGACACTGGCACAGACAGACAGGTCTGTCTATCGATGTGCCGTCGGCTACGCTGCGCCCATGAGTCCCACCGCACATCCACGGGCCCAGGCCGCGACCCGCCAGGGCGGCGCACCGGGCCCGTCCGAGCGACTCCTCCGCACCGCGTCCAAACTCTTTGCCGCCCAAGGCATCCGCTCGGTGGGCATCGATCACATCCTGCGTGAGGCCGGTGTGGCGAAAGCCAGCATGTACAGCAGCTACGGCTCCAAGGAGGCGTTGGTACTCGCCTACCTGAACGATTTGGATCACCGTGATCGCAACCGCTGGTCCGACGCCGTGGCCGGGTTGGACGATGCGGCCGCGAAAGTGCTGGCCTTCTTCGACCTCGCGATCGAAGCGGCCCGCGCCAGGGACTTCCGTGGCTGCCTGTACGCCAACGCGGCCACCGAATTCCCCGGCGTGGTGCTCGAACCGGTACGTGCACACCGCGATTGGCTGCACACCACCATTGCCGAGCTGTTGGCGGCCGCCGGGTTGAGCGATCCCTCGGGTGTGGCCGACGAGATTCAACTGCTGTACGACGGAGCGCTGGTGAGCAGCAAGCTGCAGCGATCGGTCACACCGATCGAACTGGCGCGCCGGCTGGCCCGGCAGCGTATCGACGGATCGTGACGGTCAGCCCGCGACCACATGGTGAACGCCGTGCGGCGCCGGAATCCGTTGGACCGGGGTTAGTCCCGGTTTCCCGGCGTGGCCAACCAGGTGTGGCGAACAGGCCGGGCCCAGCACGTGTGATGCTGCGGCTACGACTCGGGTGAGCCCGCCCCGCGAACGGCCTGCGACGCGGCCCGGATCTGCGGCGTCACCAGCATTACCTGGCCCAGTACGCCGTTGACGAACCCTGGCGACTCGTCGGTGGACAGCTCCTTGGCGAGCTCGACGGCCTCGTCGACGGCGACCGGTTCCGGGACATCCTCGGCGTGCAGCAACTCCCACACCGCCACGCGCAGGATCGCGCGGTCCACGGCGGGCAACCGCTCCAGGGTCCAGCCCTGCAGATGCGCCGAGATCAGGTCGTCGACATGTGCGGCGTGCTCGGTCACACCACGCGCCACCGTCACCGTGTACGGGTTGAGCCCGGATACCTCAGGGTCGTCCTCGGCCAGCGCGATACGGCTGTCGGCGACCGCCTCGGCTGTCAATCCCCGCGCCTCGGCCTCGAACAGCACGTCCACAGCGCGTTTGCGGGCCTGATGGCGACCACGGTCGCCACGACGATCAGGCATTCACGCGGCCGAGGTAGCTGCCGTCGCGGGTGTCGACCTTGAGCTTGTCACCGGTGTTGATGAACAACGGCACCTGGATCTCGGCGCCGGTCTCCATGGTGGCGGGCTTGGTGCCGGCGCTCGACCGGTCGCCCTGCAGGCCCGGCTCGGTGTGGCTGACCTCCAACTCGACCGACACCGGAAGCTCCAGGTACAGCGGAGTGCCGTCGTGGAACGCGATCTGCACGGGCATGCTCTCCAGCAGGAACCCGGCGAGGCGCCCGACCAGCGCCTCGGGCAGCGGGTGCTGCTCGAAGTCCTCGGAGTCCATGAACACGAAGTCCGCGCCGTCGCGGTACAGGTAGGTCGCGTCGCGCCGGTCGACCGTCGCGGTCTCGACCTTCACACCCGCGTTGTAGGTCTTGTCGACGACCTTGCCGGACACCACGTTCTTGAGCTTCGTCCGGACGAAGGCCGGCCCCTTGCCAGGCTTGACGTGCTGGAATTCGACGATCTGCCACAGCTGTCCGTCGATCTGCAGGACGAGACCGTTCTTGAAGTCGGCAGTCGATGCCATCGTTGGTAGTACTCCTTTTAGACAATGACCAGTTCTTTGGGGAACCGGGTAAGCAGGTCGGGCGCCGACTCGCCGACGACCAGGGTGTCCTCGATGCGGACACCGCCGCGATCGGGCAAGTAGACACCTGGCTCGACGGTTACCGCAGAGCCAGCAAGCAGTGTACCGGCGGCGGTGGCATTGATTCCCGGCGCTTCGTGGATCTGCAGGCCGACCCCGTGTCCGAGGCCGTGCCCGAAGTTCTCGGCGAACCCGGCTTCGGCGATGACCTGGCGTGATGCCGCGTCGACTGCGCTGAGCGCGACGCCGGGCGCCAGTGCGTCGCGGCCGGCCCGCTGAGCCGATTCCACCAGGTCATAGACGTCGAGTTGCCACTGCGCGGCCGACCCGAGCACGAAGGTGCGGGTCATGTCGGAGTGGTAGCCGGCCACCAGGGCGCCGAAATCGATCTTGACGAAGTCGCCTGCGGCGAGCACCGCGTCGGTCGGCCGGTGATGCGGTATGGCCGAGTTGGGTCCGGCCGCGACGATGGTCTCGAACGACGGTCCGTCGGCGCCGTGCGCGAGCATGAGCGCTTCGAGGTCGTTGCGCACGTCTTTCTCGGTGCGGCCCGGACGCAAGCCGCCCCGTTCGACGAGATCCGCGAGCGCCGCGTCACCGGCCTCGCACGCGAGCCGCAACAGCGCGATCTCGCCCGCATCCTTGACCTCGCGCAGCGCCTCGACGGTCCCCGGCGCGCGCACCAGTTCGACGGCATCACCCGCGGCCTTGGTCAGCGCGGTGAACGCGTCGACCGTCACGACATGGCTTTCGAAGCCGAGCCTGCGGATACCGTCGGACGCGGCCCGCCGGGCCAGGCACGGGGCACACGCGCGTTCGATGACCACTTCGGCGTCCGGCGCCTGCTGTGCAGCCTGGGTGCGGTAGCGCCCGTCGGTGACGAGCACGGGCGTTTCGTCCCCGGTACGGATCAGCAATGCGGCATTCGAGCCCGTGAACCCGGCCAGATAACGTACGTTGACCAGGTCGGTTACCAACATCGCGTCGAGGTCGATGGTGGCCAGCCGACGCCGCAGCCGCTCCCGGCGCTGGGAAATAGTCACGGTCTGTGACGCTACTCGCTACGCTGTGCCCTCATGAGTAAGTGGTTACTGCGCGGACTGGTGTTTGCAACGGCGATGGTGATCCTGCGCCTCTTCCAGGGAGTGCTGATCAACGCGTCGCCGCAGAACGCCATTCTGTTCAGCAGCACGCTGGTGGCTCTGTTCGCGATCGCGGTGTTCTTGTGGGGTCTCGTCGACGGCCGCGCCGACGCCCGCAAGAACGCCGACCCGGATCGTCGTGACGATCTCGCGATGACCTGGCTGCTGGCCGGATTGTTCGCAGGCATCGTCAGCGGCGCCGTGTCGTGGATCATCGGCCAGTTCTACAAGAGCATCTACGTCGAGGCGCTGCTCAACGAGATCAGCACCTTCGCCGCGTTCACCGCACTGGTCGTGTTCGTGGCCGCCGTCGCGGGCGTGACCCTCGGCCGCTGGCTGATCGACCGTAAGGCCCCGCCCCCGCCGAAGCACGACCACGCCGGGGACGATCGCGCCGACACCGACGTGTTCGCCGCGGTCAGCGCCAACGGCGCCGCGGACGACCAGACCGGCCCCATCGACTACCCCGAGCAGCGCGACAAACCGCAGCAGTAGGCCAGATCGACACCAGGGTGGCGCGGGACGGTCAGTCCCGCGCCACTTCTGCGTAGGCGGCCGCCAGCAGCGCCGGGTCCGGGCCTTCCAGGCGGCCGGGCTTGCCCAGTCCGTCGAGCACCACGAACCGCAGCACCCCGGCCCGGTTCTTCTTGTCGCCGGCCATGTACTCCAGCAGTTGCGGCAGCGCATCGCCGTCATAGCTGATCGGCAAGCCCAGCGCCGTCAACACCGAGCGATGGCGGTCGGCGGTCGCGTCGTCGAGCCGGCCGGCCAACCGCCCCAGTTCGGCGGCGAACACCAGCCCCACCGACACCGCCGCGCCGTGCCGCCACTTGTACCGCTCGCGCCGCTCGATGGCGTGCGCCAGGGTGTGACCGTAGTTGAGGATCTCGCGCAGCTGCGATTCCTTCTCGTCAGCGGCGACCACCTCGGCCTTGACGGCGACAGCCCTTCGGATCAGTTCCGGCAACACCGTGCCCGTCGGATCCAGCGCGGCCTCCGGATCAGCTTCGATCAAGTCGAGAATCACCGGGTCGGCGATGAAACCGGCCTTCACGATCTCGGCCATGCCCGCCACGATCTCGTTGCGCGGCAAGGTTTCCAACGTCGCCAGGTCGACCAGGACGGCGGCCGGCTGATGGAACGAGCCGACCAGGTTCTTGCCTGCGTCGGTGTTGATACCGGTCTTGCCACCGACCGCGGCGTCGACCATGCCGAGCAGCGTGGTGGGCACATGCACGATGTCGACGCCCCGCAGCCAGGTGGCCGCGGCGAAACCGGCGACGTCGGTGGCCGCTCCCCCGCCGAGGCTCACGATCGCGTCCTTGCGGCCGATCCCGATGCGGCCCAGCACTTCCCAGATGAAGCCGACGACCGGCAGCTCCTTACCCGCTTCGGCGTCCGGTATCTCGATGCGATGCGCGTCGATTCCCTTGTCTGCGAGGTGGGTTCGGATGGCTTCGGCGGTCTCGGCGAGCGTCGGCTGGTGCAGGATGGCCACCTTGTGCCGCCCCTCGAGAGTCCGGCCTAGTTCGCCGAGCAGCCCGGTGCCGATGATCACGGGATAGGGCCGGTCGACCAGCACCTCGACAGTTACCGGCTCAGTCATTGTGTCGCTCCGCGTTGCGAGCGGCCAGGGCCGCGGGGGTGGGTATGGGGCTCGAGGAGGTGGCCGAATCCGAACAGCCGTCGGAGGCCGACGGCTTCGCCGACGCCGTGGACGGGCCTCGTCGCCACGGTGGCCGACGGCGCCGCCGCGGCTTGGCCGCCGCGTTGGCGGTCTGCTGCGGATTCTCAAGCCGGGCAACGATGTTGCGCACCACCGCGCCGGGGTTTCGCCGGTTTGTGTTGACACGCATGGTCGCGACCCGCCGGTACAGCGGCACGCGCTGCGCCATCAGGGAGCGGTACCGCGCGGCGGGATCGTCGCCCGCCAGCAGCGGGCGCGTACTGCCCGAGGTACGCCGAATACCTTCTGCCGCACTGATTTCGAGATAGATGACGGTGTGGCCGGCCAACGCCTCGCGGACCGCGGGTGTGGTGATGGCACCGCCGCCGAGCGAGACGACGCCGTCGTGTTCGGCAAGCGCCGCGCGCACCACATCGGCCTCGATCCGGCGGAACTCCTGCTCACCGTCGGTGAAGATGTCGGCGATGGTGCGGCCCGTGGTCTCGACGATCTTGACGTCGGTGTCGAGCAGCGGCACCTGCAGGGCCTTGGCCAGGCGCCGCCCGATGGTGGACTTGCCGGAACCCGGCATACCGACCAGTACAGCCTTGGGTGCCATGAGCTATCCCGAGGCCTGCGCCGCCGGTTCGCGCTCGGCGACAGCACGCAGATAGGCGTCGATGTTGGCCCTGGTCTCCCCGAGGGAATCCCCGCCGAACTTCTCCAGGGCCGCCCGGGCGACCACGAGCGCCACCATGGTCTCGACCACCACACCGGCCGCGGGCACCGCGCACACGTCGGAACGCTGGTGAATCGCGACGGCCTCGTCGCCCGTGGCCATGTCGACCGTGGCCAGTGCGCGCGGAACCGTCGAGATGGGCTTCATCGCGGCGCGCACGCGCAGCGGCTGCCCGTTGGTCATGCCACCTTCGAGGCCGCCGGCGCGGTTGGTCGAGCGCAGCACGCCGTCGGGGCCGGGGTACATCTCGTCGTGCGCGACGCTGCCGCGCCGGCGTGCGGTCTCGAAACCGTCGCCGATCTCGACGCCCTTGATGGCCTGGATGCCCATCACGGCCGCGGCCAACTGACTGTCGAGCCGGTTGTCACCGCTGGTGAACGAGCCCAGCCCGACGGGAAGACCCTCGACGACCACCTCGACCACGCCGCCGAGGGTGTCGCCGTCCTTCTTGGCGGCCTCGATCTCGGCGATCATGGCCGCTTCCGCGTCTTTGTCGAACGCCCGCACCGGGCTGTCGTCGATGGCCGCAAGGTCGGAGAACTGCGGCGGTGGGCCGTCATACGGCTTGGACGCGCCGATGGAGATGACGTGCGAGACGACCTCGACCCCGAGCGCGGCCCGCAGGAACGCCCGGGCCACGGTGCCCGCGGCGACCCGCGCGGCGGTCTCCCGCGCGCTCGCACGTTCCAGCACGGGGCGAGCATCGTCGAAGCCGTACTTGAGCATGCCTGCGTAGTCGGCGTGTCCGGGCCGGGGCCGGGTCAACGGGGCGTTGCGGGCCACGTCGAGCTCCGCCGGGTCGACCGGGTCGGGAGCCATCACGGTCTCCCACTTGGGCCATTCGGTGTTGCCGATCTCGATCGCGATCGGACCGCCCAGCGTGACGCCGTGGCGAACTCCGGCCAGCATCGTGACCTGGTCCTGCTCGAACTTCATGCGTGCGCCGCGGCCGTAGCCGAGGCGGCGACGCTTGAGCTGCGCCCCGATCTCGTCGGAGGTGATGGGCACGCCGGCCACCATCCCCTCGAGCATGGCCACCAGGGCGCGGCCGTGGGATTCACCAGCTGTGGTCCAACGCAACACGGGTGTCATTCTCCCATGTCGGGTTTTCGCTGCCGAAATGCCTGGTCATTCCCGCCGAACGTGGGCCCGTGTGGGAGTTTTCGGCGGTTTCTTCCACACCGGCCGACGTTCGCGCGCCGCTACAGCACCACCAACCCGATAGCGACCGCGCTCGCGATACACATCGACGGACCGTGCGGCACGGTCAACCGGCCGCGCATCGCCGCGCCGAGCGCCAGCACCGCGGTCAGCACGGGCGCGCCGAGCGCCGCGAGCACCCACACGTCGGCGCCGAACACGCCCGTCAATCCGCCGACGCCGAGCGCCAGTTTGACGTCACCGCCGCCCATCGCGCGCGGCGACGCCAAGTGCACGATCAGGTACAGCGCCGCCAGCGCGGCGGCCCCGGCCGCGGCGGCCACACCGTGCCCGGTCACGGCGGCGACCGCACCGATGGCGACCGCACCGGGCAGCGTGAGCCAGTTGGGCAGGCGCCGCTGCCGGATGTCATAGGTGCACAGCACCGCAAGCCACGCCAGTACGACGGCAGCGGCCCCCACTCCCATCAGTCGAGGCTAAGCGTCCTGGAGGGCGCGGCACGACGCTTGTTCAACGCGTCCGGAGCACCGCCGCCACCTCGCCCACGGTGTCGGCGAACCCGGCGAAGTCGTCGTCGGGCCCGAGGGGCTGGAACACGAGCGTCTGCGCGGAATAGCCGGCCGCCGCGGCGGCGATCTCGTCGACCGTGCCGCTCACGCCGTAACCGCCGACCGCCAAGCCGCGGTTCTCGGCTTCGGCGTCGAGGCGGCGGCGACCGTCGCCGCCGGGCACGCAGGCCAGGTACTGGACCGTCGCGAAGCCGTCGGCACCGGCCCGGGCGGCCTGCCCGGCGGCGACATGACCGAGCGCCGAGCGCGCAGAGTCCGCGGTGTTGAAGCTGTCGATGATCACACCGTCGGCGATCTCTCCCGCGAGCCGCAAAGTCTTGGGTCCGGTGCCGCCGATCAACACCGGAACCGGCTGGGGCGGCACCCAATCCAGCTTGACGGCGTCGAGGTGCACGAACCGCCCGTCGGTGCTGACGGCCGCGCCTGCGAGCAATTCCCTTAGCGCACCGTGGTATTCGCGCAGCAGCGTGAGCGGGGACGGGACCGCGGCGCCGGCCTGGCGCATCCAGTCCTGCACACCGTGGCCGATCCCGACCCTGATCCGGCCCGGGAACACCGCGGCCAGCGTCGCGATCTCCATCGCTGTGGTCACCACGTTGCGCAGTGGCACCGGAAGCACGCCGATACCGACGGTGAGCGTCTCGGTGCCGGACAGCGCGATGGCCGCCTGGGCGATACCGCCCTGCAGAAAACAGTCCTCCCACAGCCAGAGTTCGTCGATGCCGGCGCGCTGTGCGGCGGCGGCGCTGCGGGGCAGGGTTTCGGGCGAGCAGTCGGGGCGGAACACCACGCCCACGCGGGGCACACGATCGGACCGGGTCATGCCGCCACCCTACGATCCGGAAAATCCCTTGCCCGATATGGCAACGTCGAGGTCGTGCGCACACTGGTCACGGGCAGCTCAGGACATCTCGGTGAGGCGCTGGTCCGCACCCTGCGTTCCCGCAACGAAGACGTCGTGGGCCTGGACCTGCGCCCCTCGCCGTGGACGGACGTGGTGGGTTCGGTGACCGACGCCGAGGCGGTCGGTGGCGCAATGGACGGCGTTGACGTCGTGCTGCACACCGCGACGTTGCACAAGCCGCAGCTGGCATTCGTACCGGGCCAGGCCTTCGTCGACACCAATGTCAGCGGCACGCTTGCGCTGCTCGACGCGGCCGTGGCCGCGGGTGTCCGGGCTTTCGTGATGTCGTCGTCCACAACGGTGTTCGGCGATGCGCTGGTGCCGGGCGCCGGGCAGCCAGCGGCATGGATCGACGAGTCGGTGACGCCGGTACCCAAGAACATGTACGGCGTGACCAAGGCCGCGGCCGAGGATCTGTGTCAGCTCGCACACCGGAATCACGGGCTGCCCTGCGTGGTGCTGCGGGTCGCCCGGTTCTTCCCGGAAACCGACGACATGCCCGGCGCACACGAGGGGCGGGCCGACGACAACGTCAAGGCCGACGAGTACGCGACGCGCCGGGTCTCCTTGGAGGACACCGTCGATGCGCATCTGCTCGCGGCGAACTCCGCACGTCGGATCGGGTTCGGCCGCTACGTCATCGCGGCGACCACGCCGTTCACCCCCGAAGATTTGCCGCAGTTGCGGGTCGACGCCGCCGCCGTCTTCGCCCGGCGCGCACCCCTGGCAGCCCAGGTGTGGGCACAGCGCGGCTGGCGCTTTCCCACTCGCATAGACCGCGTCTACGACAACGCGCGGGCCCGCAGCGACCTGGGCTGGCACCCGGCCTACGACCTGGAGGCGATCGCGGCGATGGTGGCCGCGGACAACACCGTGCGAACTCCGTTGGCGCGCTTGGTCGGTTCCAAGGAGTACGCGTTCAGCTCGTACCATCGGGGCACCTTCGCCCCGTGATCGGTTCAGCCCAACGCGGCGCGCATGGCGTCCTTGGGCGCGGGCATTCCGGTGAACTGCTCCACCTGGGTGAACGCCTGGTTCAGCAGCATCTGCAGCCCGCTGATCACCTCACCGCCTGCCGCGTGCACGGCCGACGCCAGCGGGGTCGGCCACGGATCGTAGATCGCGTCGAGCAGCCGCGGCACACCCGCCAGGGCGCTCGCGTACGGCGCGGCGGCGTCGGCCGGGATCGTGCTGATCGCCACGGCAGCGTCGGCGACCGCGTCGGCGAGGCCTGGGCCGGTGATGTCGCACCAGGAGCTCTGCGCGCCGCACCGCGTGGCCAGATCCACGAGCCGGTCCGCCTTGCCTGCGTCCCGCGCGACGACCGTGATGCGCTGCGCCCCGAGCTCGGCAAGGCCCACCACCGCCGCCGGGGCGGTACCGCCGGAGCCGACCACCAGTGCCGCGTCGCCTGCCGCATCCAGTGCCCCGACCACGCCGTCGACGTCGGTGTTGTCGGCCCGCCAGCCTCCGGGCACTCGCACCAGGGTGTTGGCCGAGCCGACCAGGTCGGCGCGGTCGGTGCGCTCGGCGGCGAACCGCAGCGCCGCGAACTTGCCCGGCATGGTGACCGACAAACCGACCCATTCGGGGCCGAGGCCACTCACCAGACCCGGCAGCTGCTCGGCCGTGCACTCGATGCGGTCGTAGGTCCAGCCGTCGAGGCCGAGGGCGCGGTACGCCGCCAGATGCAGCTGCGGCGACCGGGAATGGGCGATGGGCGAGCCGAGGACCGCGGCTTTGCGGGGCCGCCTGTCGGGCACGGCGGCGGGCCGCCTATCGGGCACGGCGGCGGGCCGCCTATCTGGCACTGTCGAGGACACCGTTGTGCTGCGCGAGCTCGATGTTCGCGAGGTGTTGGTTGTAGTCCCGGGTGAACAGCGTCGTGCCCTGCAGATCGATGGTCACGAAGTACAGCCAGTCCCCCGCGGCCGGACGTTCCGCGGCGGCAAGCGCGTCGGTGCCGGGTGAGCAGATCGGCGTCTCCGGCAGGCCTTCCTTCGCATAGGTGTTCCACGGTGTGGGCTTGGCGCGGTCGGCGTCGGTGGTCGCGACTTCCTGCCGGTCCAGCGAGTAGTTCACGGTGGAGTCGAATTCCAGTTTGCGGTGCTCGGCCAGCCGGTTGTAGATCACGCGCGCCACTTTGGCGAAGTCCTGCGGTTTCGACTCGCGCTGCACGAGCGAGGCCACCGTGAGGATCTGGTACGGCGACATGTCCATCGACGCCGCGGTGGTGAGCAACCCGCTCTGGGTGTAGAGGTTGGCGCTTCCCGCGACGAGCGTGGCCAGGATGTCCTGCGCCGAGCTGGCCGGGTCGACGTTCCAGGTGCCCGGCGCGATCAGGCCTTCCAGCCGCCGGTGGTCCTTGCCCATCGCCGACACCTCGGCTGTGGCCCAGTCCGGGACCGCAAGGGCCGCGGGCACCGCGGTGGCCGCGGCGTTGCGCAGATCGTTGACCGGGACGCACCGCTTCGCGCCGTCGAGGTCGACACACGATGCCTGGGAGATGAGGCTGAACACGCCCTCGGTGACCGCGCTGGTCTTGACGTCGGTGATGTCGTCGAGCTGGCGTCCCTCCGGGATGGTGAGCTTGCCCACGCGGTTCTGCGGGTCGGCAAGGCGGGCAACGGCATTCGACGCGGGAATCTCGGTACGGACCTTGTAGAAGCCCGGCTGTATCGCCGAGATCGCATCGTTGCCCTGTGCCGCGTCGACGAAGGCCTTGATCGTGGCGACCACCTTGCGCTCGTGCAGGGTCTTGCCGATCGCGGTGGTGGAGTCACCCTCGTGCACCTGGATGACCACGTCGGACACGCCGTCGCCGGCGTAGTCGTTGGTCGACCCCGACAGGCCGTGCCACAGCTTGGAGCCCAGGAACACCGCGCCGATGACGACCGCGATGAGGAACACCAACGACGCGCCGCGGGCCATCCGGCGCTTGCGTTCGCGCCGGTCCTGGCGGATCCGTTCGGCCCGGCTCATCCCGCGCCGCGGCGGTCCCACGGCGACGGGTCGCGCCCGATCGGCACCCCACTTGTCAGCCATCAGTGCCCTCTCCGTGCGCGGCCAAAGCCGTGCGCCGTTGATCCAGCCAGCTTTGCAGGATGCCGACCGCTGCGACCTGGTCGATCATCGCCTTCTGTCCCTTCGCGCGGACACCGGCCTCGCGCAGCGACCGCTGCGCGGTCACCGTGGTGAACCGTTCGTCGGCCATCCGCACGGGTGTCGGCGCGATCCGGTCGGCCAGTGATGCGGCCAGCTCGATCGCGTCCTGGGCGGATGTTCCGGCCCGGTCCGCCAGGGTGCGCGGCAGACCCACGACGACCTCGACCGCGTCGTACTCGCCGACCAGCTTCACGAGCCTGCGCAGATGCTTGCCGGTCTTGTCCCGTTTGTCGCGCGGCACGGTCTCGACGGGTGTCGCCAGGATGCCGTCCGGGTCGCTGCTCGCGACGCCGATCCGCACCGTGCCGACGTCGATGCCGATCCGGCGGCCCCGGCCCGGATCGTCTTCGCCCGGTCGGTCCGGCCGGGCGAAGCGAGGGGAAGACGGTTCCGTGCCCTGCACGCGACTAGCTCCGGCCGATCTCGGCGCGCAGCGCGGCCAACGCCGCGTCGATACCCGCCGCCCCCTTACCGGAACCCTGCGCCATGTCGGCCTTGCCGCCGCCGCGACCGTTCACCGGTGCGGCGAATTGTTTCACCAGGTCGTTGGCCCGCAGCCCGAGATCCTGCGCGGCCGGGTTGACGGCCACCACGAACGGCACCGAGTCGCCCTCGCCTTCGGCGATCAGGGCGATCACCGCGGGGTCGCTGCCGAGCTTGCTGCGGATGTCGCCCACCAGGCTGCGCAGGTCACCGGCGGACATGCCGGCCGCCATCCGCTGGGCCACGACGCGGACCTTGCCGATGACCTCGGCGCCGGCGGCAGCGTTGGCCGCCGCGGCGCGCGCGTTCGCGAGGCGGGCCTTGTCGAGTTCCTTCTCGGCTGCCTTGAGCCGCTCCACCAGGTTGGCCACCCGGGCCGGTACCTCCTCGGACGGCACCTTGAGCGTCGATGCGAGCCCCGCCATGAGTGCCCGTTCCTTGGCCAGGTGCCGGAACGATTCGAGCCCGACGTAAGCCTCGACCCGGCGCACGCCAGATCCGACCGACGACTCACCGAGAATCGTGACGGGCCCGATCTGGGCGGAATTGTGCACGTGCGTACCACCGCACAGTTCCAGCGAGAACGGTCCGCCGATCTCGACGACTCGGACCTCGTCGGGATAGTTCTCACCGAACAGTGCCATGGCGCCCATGGCCTTGGCCTTGTCCAATTCGGTGTTGAAGGTGTGCACCTCGAAGTCGGCCTCGACGGCCTCGTTGGTGACTTCTTCGATCTGCGACCGCTGGTCCTCGGTCAGCGCGCCCTGCCAGTTGAAGTCGAAGCGCAGGTAGCCGGGCCGGTTGAGCGAGCCGGCCTGAACTGCGTTGGGCCCCAACACCTGTCGCAGCGCGGCATGCACCATGTGGGTGCCCGAATGGCCCTGGGTGGCACCGTGGCGCCACTTGGGGTCGACGGCGGCGGCCACGGTGTCGCCCTCGACGAACTCGCCGGACTCCACGTTGACCCGGTGCGCCCACAGGGTTTTGGCGATCTTCTGTACATCGGTGACAGCGGCCCTCGCGGCCTCCGAGGTACCGGTCCCGCTGATGACGCCCTCGTCGGCGATCTGGCCACCGGACTCGGCGTAGAACGGGGTGCGGTCGAGGATGAGCTCCACGCGATCGGCCTCGAGGCCCTCGTGCCCGACCACAGGAACCCGCTTGCCGTCCACGAAGATCCCGAGAATCCTTGCCTCGGAAGTCAGCTCGTCGAATCCGGTGAACTCGGTTGGGCCGGTGTCGACCAGCTCGCGATACGCCGACAGGTCGGTGTGCGCCTGCTTGCGGGCGGCCGCGTCGGCCTTGGCGCGTTGCCGCTGCTCTGCCATCAGGGTGCGGAAGCCCGCCTCGTCCACGGACAGGCCGGCTTCGGCGGCCATCTCGAGCGTGAGGTCGATCGGGAAGCCGTAGGTGTCGTGCAGGGTGAACGCATCGGCTCCGGAGAGCACCGTCGCACCCGAGCGCTTGGTGGCCGCGGCCGCGTCGTCGAACAGCCTCGAGCCCGACACCAGGGTGCGGTTGAACGCGGTCTCCTCGGCGACCGCGATGCGGTTGATGCGCTCGAAGTCGGTGACCAGCTCCGGGTAGGACGGCCCCATCTCGTCGCGCACCGTGGTCATCAGGTCACCCATGATGGGCTGCTCGACACCGAGGAGTTTGGCCGCCCGGATGATGCGACGCAGCAACCGGCGCAGCACGTAGCCGCGGCCCTCGTTGCCCGGGCTCACGCCGTCGCCGATGATGATGGCCGCGGTGCGGCTGTGGTCGGCGATGATGCGGTAGCGGACGTCGTCGTCATGGTTGCCGACGCCGTAACCGCGCGGGGCGATGCGGGCGACCAGATCGATCACCGGGCGCACCAGGTCGGTCTCGTAGACGTTGTCGACGCCCTGCAGCAGGCACGCGATGCGTTCGACACCCATACCGGTGTCGATGTTCTTGCGCGGCAACGGCCCGAGGATCTCGAAATCGTCCTTGGAGGTGCCCTCGCCGCGCTCGTTCTGCATGAACACGAGATTCCAGATCTCGATGTAGCGGTCCTCGTTGGCCTCGGGCCCGCCCTCGATCCCGTATTCGGGCCCGCGGTCGTAGTAGATCTCCGAGCACGGTCCGCACGGCCCGGGGATGCCCATCGACCAGTAGTTGTCGGCCATTCCGCGGCGCTGGATGCGCTCAAGCGGCAGCCCCGCCACTTCCTGCCACAATTCGATGGCCTCGTCGTCGTCGAGATAGACGGTGGCCCACAGCTTTTCCGGATCGAATCCGTAGCCGCCGTCGGCGACCGGATTGGTCAACAGCGTCCAGGCCAGCTCGATGGCGCCCTTCTTGAAGTAGTCGCCGAACGAGAAGTTGCCGGCCATCTGGAAGAAGGTGTTGTGCCGCGTCGTGATGCCGACCTCATCGATGTCCGGCGTACGGATGCATTTCTGCACACTGGTCGCGCGGTCCCACGGCGGCGTGCGGGCACCGAGGAAATACGGCACGAACTGGACCATGCCCGCGTTGACGAACAGCAAATTGGGGTCGTCGAGGATCACCGAAGCACTCGGCACCTCGGTGTGGCCCGCCTTCACGAAGTGATCGAGGAAGCGTTTCCTGATCTCGTGTGTCTGCACGTCGCTTCTGTCCTCGTGTTCGTAGATGGTCGCGGCGGCTTGCCGCGTCGTGTCCGCCGCGAATAATTCGACCGCCTTACATTACCGGTCAGCGTGGTCGCCCTGAACAGCGCTGGCAGCGGCGCCGACAAAACTCAGCCGCACCGACCGGTGCGGGTTGTCCCGGTTGAGATCGACCAGCACCACGCTCTGCCAGGTGCCCAGCAGCGGCCGGCCGTGCTGGACCGGCAGGGTCACCGACGGTGACACCAGCGCGGGCAGCACGTGATCGGCACCGTGGCCGAACGACCCGTGGGCGTGCCGGTAGCGGTCATCGCGCGGCAACAACCGTTCCAGGGTATCGATCAGATCGTCGTCCGAGCCGGCACCGGTCTCGATGATCGCCACGCCCGCGGTGGCGTGTGGCACGAAGACGTTGCACAACCCGTCACGGTGGTTGCCGCAGAACCTCCGGACCTGGTCCGTCAGGTCGACGATGCGGCGGCGGGAGGTGTCGACGTCGATCACATCGCTGTCCATCCGCCCAGCCTACGAGTCGTCGGGCTGACCCATTGCCAGCAACCGCGGGGCGGAGGAAGGTGGGGAATGACCGGTGGCGCCACCGGGGCGCCGCCCCGACCGAGGAGGGGGTGGATCGTGTTCGCACGCTCTACCACGATCACCGCGCGCACCGATTGCATCGACGCCGGTATCGCCCATATCCGTGACGAGGTCATGCCCGCTCTCGATGCACTGGACGGGTGTGTCGGGTTGTCCCTGTTGGCGGACCGGGAATCCGGTCGGTGCATCGCCACCACGGCATGGCGGTCCGAACACGCGATGCACGCCAGCGCCGCAGCGCTGGCGCCGGTCCGCCACCGCGCCGTCGAGGTCTTCGGGGGCACCGCCACGCTCGACGAATGGGAGATCGCGGTGGTGCACCGCGAGCAGTACTCGGCGCCCGGAGCCTGCGTGCGCGCCACCTGGCTGCGCGCCCGGCCAGAACAGTTCGACCGCGCGATCGAGTTCTACCGGACCTCGGTGCTGCCCGACATGGAAGAACTGGACGGGTTCTGCAGCGCGAGCCTGATGATCGACCGCGCGACGGGCAGGGCGGTGTCGTCGGCCACGTTCGTCGACCGCGACGCGATGGATCGCAACCGCGATCAGGCCCGCGCGCTGCGCACCACCCGGCTACGTGACCTGGGTGCCGATCAGCTCGACGTCGGCGAGTTCGAATTGGCACTGGCCCATCTGCGGGTTCCCGAGATGGTCTGAGGAGAATTTACGACCTCGTTTGCGTGGTGACGGCCCGGGGTATTTCTCCTCCAGTCCACAAGCCCTGGAGGAGAAATGACCATCACCGGCATTATCAGCGCGATCCTGATCGGCATTGTCGTCGGCGTCATCGGCCGTCTGGTTGTCCCCGGCAGACAACCCATCGGATTCCTGGTGACAGTCCTGGTCGGAATCGTGTCAGCGTTCATCGGCAGTGCCATCGCGCGCGGCCTCGGCATACCCACGGTGACCAACGGCATCGACTGGCTCGAACTGCTCGTCCAGGTCGTCGTGGCCGCGATCGGTGTGGCACTGGTCTCGGCGATCATGGGCCGCAGCGGTAGAGGCCTGATGGGTGGCAGGCGTTCGGGGATGCTGCGCTAACCCGTCAAACACGCTCCGGCCCGGTTGGTTTGACCAACCGGGCCGGACGTGTCACAGCTTCGGCAGCAATGCGTCCAGCCGCTCGTAGCCTTCGGTCATGCCACCCTCCATGCCGGACGACAGCAGCGCGTCGCGGGCTTCGGTGTTGGGGCAGATGGAGCGGCCGCGCAGTCTGCTGCGCCCGCCACCGAGATCCTCGAACCACATGAACTCGATGTTCACCATGTCCGGGGCACCCTCGAATTCGAAAGTCTGGATGACGAACTCGTTCGGGCGCACGGTGTGGAACACGCCGTTGAACCGGTAGTTCTCGCCGTCGCGCGAGTGCACGTACCGGTATCCGCCACCGGTGTGGAAGTCCCAGCGGTCGATCGTCATCTCCAGGCCGTACGGCCCCAGCCACTGCTTGACCAGGTCGGGCTCGGCGTGCGCGCGGAACAGTGCCGCGACGGGCGCGTCGAATTCCCTGGTGAACTCCATGGCGAGGGTGTCGACCGGGACGTTGAGGTTGAGTGCCTTTGTCATTTTTTCTCCTCCTGTTCGATTCGGGTCAGCAGATCGTCGAGTCGGCGGTAGTTGCGTTCGGCGTCGAGCCGGTACCGGTCGATCCATGCGGTCAGCCGCTCGAGCGCGGCGGCGTCGAGATGCACCGGCCGGCGTTGTGCATCGCGGGTCCGGGTGACCAGGCCCGCCTGCTCGAGCACCTGAATGTGTTTGGACACCGCCTGTTTCGTGATGTCGAACAGTGCGGCCAACTCGTTGACCGTGGCGGAGCCACGCGACAGCCGAGCCACGATCGTCCGCCGTACCGGGTCGGCGAGCGCGAGGAAAGCCCGGTCCAGCCGTGCTTCTGCATCGTCATCACTTCCCAATTGTCAATCTTTCTGTTGATCAACCAATTGATTGACTACAAAGGTAGAGGGCGGTTCGGCGGGTGTCAAGGGGTTGTCAGCGCTTGCGCCGGATGATGGCCCGCAGCTTGTCGAGCCGGGTGGAGATCTCGCGCTCCACGCCGCGAGCGGTCGGCTGGTAGTAGTCGACACCTACCAGCTCGTCCGGTGGATACTGTTGGGCCACAACCCCATCCGGATGATCATGGGAGTACCGGTAGCCCACGGCGTTGCCGAGTTTCTGCGCACCCGAGTAGTGACCGTCGCGCAGATGCGGCGGCACCAGGCCGGCCTTGCCCGCCCGGATATCCCCCATGGCCGCGCCCAGTGCGGTCGTCACGGCGTTGGACTTCGGCGCGGTGGCCAGGTGCACGGTCGCGTGGGCCAGCGTCAGCTGCGCCTCGGGCATGCCGATCAACTGCACGGTCTGGGCCGCGGCCACCGCAAGCGGCAACGCCGTCGGGTCGGCCATGCCGATGTCCTCGCTGGCCAGGATCATGAGCCGGCGGGCGACGAACCGCGGATCCTCCCCCGCCACCAGCATCCGGGCCAGGTAGTGCAGCGCCGCGTCGACGTCCGACCCGCGGATCGATTTGATGAAGGCGCTGACGACGTCGTAGTGCTGGTCGCCGTCGCGGTCGTAGCGCACTGCTGCCTTGTCGAGCGACTGCTCGATGGTCTCGACCGTGACTCGTTCGCCCGGCTCGGCCGCGACCTCCAACGCTGTCAGCGCGCGGCGCGCATCACCCGCCGACAGCTGCACCAGGAGATCGACGGCGTCGTCGGTGACCTCGACCGCACCGCCCAGCCCGCGCGGATCGGTCATCGCGCGGCGCAGCACGGTTTCGATGTCCTGCGCGGTCAACGGCTGCAACTGCAGGATCAGCGACCGCGACAGCAGCGGCGCCACCACCGAGAACGACGGGTTCTCGGTGGTCGCGGCCACCAGCAGCACCACCCGGTTCTCGACCGCGGCGAGCAACGCGTCCTGCTGGGTCTTGGAGAAGCGGTGCACCTCGTCGATGAACAGCACGGTCTGGCCGCCGTGGATGGCTGAGCGGCGCGCGTTGTCGATCACCGCGCGCACCTCTTTGACGCCGGCCGAAAGCGCCGAGAGCGCTTCGAACCGGCGTCCCGTGGCCTGCGAGATGAGCGAGGCCAGCGTGGTCTTGCCGGTCCCGGGCGGTCCGTAGAGGATC
This sequence comes from Mycolicibacterium mageritense, assembly GCF_010727475.1. Classification (NCBI taxonomy): domain Bacteria; kingdom Bacillati; phylum Actinomycetota; class Actinomycetes; order Mycobacteriales; family Mycobacteriaceae; genus Mycobacterium; species Mycolicibacterium mageritense. The sequence goes on along the minus strand of NZ_AP022567.1, from coordinate 6,145,390 downwards.
ACCGACGCCGCGCCCGACCCCTCGACCAGCCGGCGCAGCGGCGAACCGGCCTGGAGCAGATGCTGCTGGCCCACCACTTCGTCCAGGCTCGCCGGGCGCATGCGCACCGCCAGCGGGCCGGTGCCGGGCGCGGCGAGGGCTCCGGGGTCGCCCGGCGCCGGGTCACCGGGCACGTCGAACAAACTGTCGGACACGTCTTCTGCTTACCACGCCCGCACGACGGGTCAGCCCGGCGCGGTCACGAAATCGATCAGCTCCTCGACCCGGCCGATCAGCGCGGGTTCCAGATCGTTCCAGTCGCGAACCTGGCCGCGGATGCGCTGCCAGGCCCGCGCGATGTCCGCCTGGTCGCGGTGCGGCCAGCCCAGCGCGGCGCAGATGCCGTGTTTCCAGTCGGTGCCGCGTGGGATGGCCGGCCATTCCGCCATGCCCAGCCTGGCCGGTTTGACGGCCTGCCAGATGTCGATGAACGGGTGGCCGACCACGAGCGTGTGCTCGCCACCCGGCCCGCGGCGCACCGCGTCGGCGATGCGCGCTTCCTTCGACCCCGTCACCAGGTGGTCGACCAGCACGCCCAACCGACGGCCCGGACCCGGGTCGAACTCCTCGACGATGCCGGCGAGGTCGTCGACGCCGCCGAGGTACTCCACGACGACGCCTTCGATCCGCAGGTCGGCGCCCCACACCTGTTCGACCAGTTCGGCATCGTGGCGACCCTCGACGTAGATGCGGCTGGCCAGGGCCACCCTGGCCTTGGCGCCCGGCACCGCCACCGACCCCGACGCGGTACGTGCCGGCGCCGCGTTCCGTTTGGGTGCGACGAGGCGGACCGGTTTGCCGTCGATCAGGAAGCCCGGCCCCATCGGGAAGGCGCGGACCTTGCCCTTGCGGTCTTCGAGTTCGACGCGGCCGCCCTCGATGCGCACCACCGCGCCGACGTAGCCGCTCTGCGCGTCCTCGACCACCAGACCCTTCTCCGCTGCCTGGTCTTTCGAACGGGTCATCTTCGGAGTGTGCGGGTTTCGGGCCAACACGTCCGAGCCGTAGCGATCAGTCACGCGGGCGATCCTAGGAACGTCCAGGGCGACCACGCGGCTGCGACATACCATCGTGACCGTGCTGTTAGATCGGCCCACTGCGGACGGCATCGCCGCCGGAACCGTCACGTTGGTGCTGCGCCGCTGGGACAAGCCCCGGGCCAAGCCGGGTGGCACGCAGCGCACGCAGGCCGGGACGATCCGCGTCGAGTCGGTCACCGAACAACCGGGCGATTACCGCGTGACCGCCGCGCAGGCCCGCGCGGCCGGGTATCCGGACGCGGCGACGGCGCAGGCCCAGCTCGATCGCAGGCCTGCCGCCCACACGTACCTGATCGGGGTGTCCTATCTGGGACCGGACGAGCGGCCCGAACTCGCCGCGGATGACCGGCTCACCGACGCCGACATCACGGCGATCGCCACCCGGCTGGCGCGCTGGGACGCGGCCACCGAACCGTGGACGCGTCGGTACCTGGAGCTGATCGCGGCCAACGAGGCCGTCCGCGCGCCCGATCTGGCAGCGCGCGTCGGCCTCGAGGTTCCCCGGTTCAAGCGCCGGGTGCGCCAACTCAAGGGTCTGGGGCTGACCATCAGCCTCGACGTCGGCTACCGGCTCGCCCCACGCGGCCGGGCGTACCTGGCGGCCACCGAGATCACTCCGGATTCGTGAACCGGGCCAGCACGATTCCTCCCACGATCATCGACAGGGCGAGTGCTCGGCCCGCGCTGAGCGGATCCTTGTGCACCGCAACGCCAAGCGCGATGGCCCCGACCGCACCGATGCCCGTGAAGACCGCATACGCGGTCCCGACCGGAAGACCGCGCATGGCCAGCGCCAGCAGGTACACCGAGAGGGCCCCGACAGCCACGCAGATCACGGTGGGCAGCGGCCGCGTGAATCCGTCGGTCGGCTTGATGCTCTGCGACCAGGCGATTTCGACCAGACCCGCCAAACCCAATATCAGCCAGCTCATTTCGCGTATTCCACGGCGAGGGTACGAGCGGTATTCAGCGCCTGCGCCAGCGAGTGCTCGTGGATGTCCCGGAACTCGGCGAGCGCGGGATCCAGCCGTGCGTTGGCCATTTCGGCGTTGATGAACACGGTGTCGGTGACGGCGTAGTGGCCCGCGAAGAAGTCCCGCAGAAACCGTTCCTGGTAGTCGAATGCGGCTTTCGGCGAGCCGGGTGAGTACGCGCCACCGCGGGCAGTCGCGACCACGAAGCGTCTGGGTGCCAAGGACATTCGCGGGAAGGTGACCTGGTCCAGCCAGGCCTTGAGCGCCGCCGGTATCGAATAGTTGTACATCGGGGTGGCGATCAGCACGATGTCGGCCGAGCGCAACTCGTCCAGCAACGGTTGCACGACGGCCCACGCGGCGGCCTGCTCGGGAGTGCGCGCCACGGCTGCGAGCCGGTCGAGGTCGGTGCTGCCGGCAGCCAGCACGGCGTCGCACAGCTGGGTCCAGCCCTCGCCGATGAACGGGACGGGATCGGTCGTCACGTCTCGGTACACGTAGCGGCCGTCGGGCCGTGCGGCCCGCCACGCCTTGGCGAACTCGGCGCCGACCTGGCGACTGATGGAACGACTGCGGGCGCTCGAATCGATGTGGAGCAGGGTGGGCACGTCAACCTCCGGGGGTAAGTGGACATTGCGTCCGGTTGGACCTCCAGCCTAACCGGACAAATCGTCCAGTTATTCCGGGGATGGTCTACAGTGCTCGTATGGACATCGGGGCGCAGCTGCTGGCCACCGACCACACCGGCACCGAACGGGCCGACGCGGCGCGCAACCGCGCAAAGATCCTTGCCGCGGCGGCCACGGTGTTCGCCAGCCGCGATCCACGCACGGTCACCATGGATCACATCGCCACCGCGGCAGGCGTCGGGCGCGGCACGCTCTACCGGCGTTATCCCAGCACCGCGGCCATCGCCCTGGCTCTGCTCGACGAGCACGAGCGCGCTCTGCAACAACAGCTTCTCTCGGGCGAGCCACCCCTTGGCCCGGGTGCGGCGCCGGCCGAGCGGCTCGCCGCCTTCTATTCGGCCATGGTCGAGCTGCTGGACACCCACGCCGATCTCGCGCTCGGCGCCGAAACCGGCGGCGCCCGGTTCACCACCGGGGCCTACGGCTTCTGGGCCGCACACGTGCGCGCACTGTTGGTGGATGCGGCTGTGACCGAACCGGATTCACTGGTCGACGTGTTGCTGGCACCACTGGCGGCGGAGAACTTCGCCCACCAGCGTGCGCGTGGCCTGAGTGTCGAGCAGATCACGCGCGGGCTGTCGCGGCTGGCCCACGCCGTCCTCGACTAGCGCGCGGCGGTGGTCTCGTCGATCACGGTGTGCACGAAGCGCATCTTCTCCAGGACCGCCGGCGGCAGTACGAACGGGTAGAGGTCAGCATGCCCCATCGAGCGGTTGACCATGTTGAGCGCCCACGACAACGGCAGCCACATCTCGATGATGGTGTCGAAACCACTCGGGCCCAGCACCTTTCGGTCGAACGTCGCGCCAGCCGGGGCGAACCCGAATGCCGCGGCCGTGTCGAGCGTGTCCCTGATGTGCAGGTAGTGCGCGAACGTCTCGGCCCAGTCCTCGGCTGGATGCATGGTCGCGTAGGACGAGACGTACGTGTCCTCCCAGCCGTCCGGCGCGCCCTCTTCGTAATGGCGGTCCAGGGCGGCCTGGTAGTCGGCGTCGGGATCACCGAACAGTTCGGCGAACTGTTCGGAATAGGGCTCCGACGGCGCGATCAGCCGGTAGAAGTAGTAGTGCCCGATCTCGTGTCGGAAGTGGCCGAGCAAGGTGCGGTAAGGCTCGTCCATCGCGATGCGCAACTGCTCGCGGTGCACATCGTCGCCTTCCGCGAGATCGATCGTGATCACCCCGTTCTGGTGACCGGTCATCACCTGCTCGAACTCGCTGGACAGCAGGTCGAACGCGAGCCCGAACTGCGGATCCTCGCTGCGGCTGACGATCGGCAGTCCGAGCTCGTGCAGTTCGGCGATCAGGCGCCTCTTGGCCATCTCGGCTTCACCGAAGGCCGCCAGCGCCGAGGTGTCGGTGTCCGCCGGCCTGGTCCGGGTCAGGGCACACGACGCACACAGCTGATCCCCGCCGATGCGGACCAGCCAATTGCATTGGGCCACATGCATGTTCGCACACAGCTGATATTTGTCCTCGTCGACCGCCCCGGCGTGCCCGCTCTCGTCGGCCTCGGTGATGACCAGCAGCGCCATGTCGTCGAGCGAGAACCCCAGCGCACTGCCGCACGACAGGCACAGCGAGTTCTCGAACGCCAGCCGCTGCCCGCACGTCGGGCAGTTGAAGTCACGCATGAAGCACTCCCCCTCCTTTGCGCGAGCAGACGCGTGGGTACCCGAAACCTCGGCGTGTCGGGTACCTAGGCGTCTGCTCGGCGTAGAAATGTTGCGTCAACCGGAGCAACGTCGACCGACACCTCGATCACACTACTGTCCGAGTCGGTGTAGATGATGCCGCGCAGCGGCGGCACGTCGGCGTAGTCCCGGCCGAACCCGGCCACGATGTAGCGCTCGTCGACCATCTGGTCGTTGGTGGGGTCCAGCCCCAGCCAGACGTTCTGCGGGGTCCACACCGACGCCCAGGCGTGGGTCGCGTCGACCCCGATCATGCGCTCCTTGCCGGGCGGTGGATCGGTCGCGAGGTAGCCCGAAACATAGCTGGCGGCAAGACCGTTGGCTCGCAGACAGGCGATCGCGAGCCGCGCGAAATCCTGGCACACGCCTTCGCGGGCCTGCAGCACCTCGGCCACGCGCGTGGACACCGTGGTCGACCCGGACCGGTAGGTGAAGTCGGTGTAGATCCGCGACGTCAGGTCGCGCAGCACCTCGATCAAGGGCCGGCCCGGCACGAAACTGGGTGCGGCGTACTCCCGCACTGCGTCGGTGATCTCCTGAGGTTGCAGATCCAGCGTGAACTCGGTGGCCAGCGCGCCGTCGACGCCCACGGGCCGCGCGATCTCCCACGGCGCCTTCGCCGAACCGCCGCTGTAGTGGTCGGGTGCCGGCGGGTCGACCTCGACCACCGAACGGCTCGTGATGCTCAATGTGCGGTGGCGTTCGGTGACGTGGAAGTACGAGCTGACGTTGCCGTAGGCGTCGCGGCTCGTGGAGCTGTCGGCGGCCTCGGGGTCGATCACCAACTCGTGGCTCACACAGCGTTGCCACGGCAGGTCACGCGGGGTCAGAAAGCCACGACCGTAGGAGCTGGTCACGTCGTCGGAGTACCGGTAAACGGTGCGGTGGGTGATCGCGTAGCGCCGCGTGTCGAGCCCGGTCACGGCACCAACCGCCGCTCGTCAGGGCCCCACAGCGGTTGCATGCCGCCCGGCAGCGACAGCTGTGCGGCCGTGATCGCACCGGAAAGCTCACGCAATCCGCTGTGCACGCGCTCCAGCAGATCGTCCAGTTCGATGCGCACCCCGTCGGTGACGTCCTCGAGGTCTGCGGGGTCGACGCGCCGCAGCCGGGTGGCGATCTCGTCGGCCATGCGTTCCGGCCGCGACGAACCCGATGCGCCCGGCAGCGCTTTCAGTCCGGCTCGGAGCCGGTCCAGTTGGTAACTCAGCGACCTGGGATTCTCGGCATCGAACAGCACCAGCTCTGCCACGGCGGCGACGCTGACCCGTCCCGGATTGCGCCGCCGGTAGATCACCGACGATTCGCAGGCCACCAGCACCGACTCGGTGACCGTGCGTTCGGCAGCGGCGCCCCGCACCGCGGTGAGCGTCGCCCGCAGCAGCGCGGTCAGCCCGAGACCGCGCTCGATGCGCTTGCCGATGTCCATCATGGTCCACCCGACGTCCTGCACCATCGACTCGGCCGCGACACCCGACAACGCCAGCATCCCGGCCAGCGTCTGACTGTGTGCCGCAGCGAGATACGCCTCCCCCGCGGTCTGCGAGTCGGGTGGGGACACCGACGCGCGCAGCACGGCGCGTTCGACCCCGGCCAGCACCATCCAGGTGTCGTTGGACATCTGGTCACGTACCGAGCGGGCCGCGAAGCCGAGGCGTTCGACGGATTGGGCCAGCGAACCGGGCCGGTGCCGGTCCGCGGTCACCGACCACAGCGTGGTGGGTGCGATGGCGATGGTCTCGTGATCGTCACCGCCGGATCCGGTGTCGGTGCCGGTGATGGCGCCGATGGCAGCCAGCAGCACGGGAACACACTGGCTTTCCTGCGACTGCTGCCGGTAACGGTATTCGTGGTAGCGCTCGCGCGTGACCGTGAGCAGTCGCGCCATGCCCTCGGCACGTTCGGCGTAGCGGCCCATCCAGAACAGGTCCGACAACACGCGCGGTGAGCTGACCGCGCGGGTGGGGCTGGGTGTCATCACCGGAGCGGCCGGCTCGACCGGCGCCGTGCGTTCGGCCGTCACACGGGTCGAGGTCCGCACCCAGACGTCCTTTGCGGCAACGGTGTTCAATCGGTAGGCGGCGTGGCCGGGCGCCATCAGGTAGCCCAGGCCACCGATCATCGGGGCATAGCCACCGCTTTGGGCGACGGTGAACAGCCGCATGCCGACGCTGCCTGCCGACAGCCCACCGGACCGGTAGTCGCTCGGCGCGGTCGAGAACTGCGGCACCTCCTGGCCGACCCACTGCCAGGGGGTGGCTTCGATGCGGGCGGCCATCGCGTTGCGTTGCGCCGCAGACAAAGTCGGCCCGACCACAGGTTCTCCGCCGCACACCGACCGGATCACCAGCGACGACAAATTGGTCAGCAGATGCGAACGTTCGACGTCGATGCCGCCCCAGTACACCGGGGCGGTCTGCAGCAGCGGGGCCTCGTCGAGGAACAGTTCGGCGAGCTCGGGCAGAAACCGCAGCAGCCCAGCACTTTCCAGCACGCCGCTGCCCAGGGTGTTGACCACGGTCACCGCGCCGCGCCGCAGCACCTCGACCAGTCCGACGACGCCCAGCCGGGAATCCGGCCGAAGATCAAGGGGGTCGGCGTATTCGGCGTCGACGCGGCGCAGCACCACGTCGACGCGCTTGAGCGTGCCGAGCGAGCGCATCCACAGCTTGCCGTCGCGCACCACCAGATCGGTGCTCTCGACCAGCGGGAAACCCAGCACACTCGCCAGATAGGCCTGATCGAACGCTGTTTCGGAGTGGATGCCCGGGCTGAGCACCACGACGACGGGTTCCTCGGCCGCTTCGGGCGCGGCGCCGATCAGCGCCAACCGCAGCGCCTGCGCCCACGGGGACGCCGGCCGCGGGCCGATGCGTTCGTAGAGTTCGGGGACGGCGTGCGCGACGACGCGACGGTCGGCCAGCGCGTACCCGGCGCCCGACGGCGCCTGCGTCCAGTCGGCGTTGACCAGAAAGGCGCCGTCGGTGCCGCGGCTCACGTCGCAACCGTGCAGGAACAACTGGTGGCGCCCCGGCACCGTGATCCCCCGGGCCGCCCGCACGTAACCGGGGTGGGCAAAGACGAGCTGCGGCGGCAGCACGCCGCTGGTGATTGCGCACCGTGGCCCGTAGAGGTCGGTCAGCACCGCGTCGAGCAGCCGGGACCGCTGGACGAGGCCCGATTCGAGGGTGTCCCAGTCCTCGGCCGAGATCACCATCGGCAGCGCATCGAGGTGCCACGGACCGGGCATCGTGGTGCCGTCGCCGTCGGTCACGGCTTCGCCGTGCCGGTCCACCTGGATGTAGCTGATCCCGTCGTTGTCGACCAGGCCGCGCACCACCGCGCGCAGCCGGTCCAAACCGTCGCGGCCGCGTTCGCCGACACATTCCGCCAACTCTCGCCACGCGGGCCGGACGTTGCCTGCGGCGTCGACGAACTCGTCGTATCCGCTGCCGGACCGGATGTCGCGGACATCGAACAGCGCCTGCTGAGCGCGCGTGCTGCGATAGCCCGCCAGCACGCCGTCGACGTCGTCGGCAGCACCACCGACGGGCTCCGCGGAGCCGTCAATACGAAGGATCATTACTGCAGAACGGTACGCACCCGCCGCAGATCCAGAATGCCCGGCGCGCCCACATCGGTGGATTGCCGCGCCTGCTTCTCCCGGATGCCGGACAGGTCGATCGGGCCTGGCGTGAATCCGGTCGCCTCGAACCGCCTGCCGCGCCGTGACTCGGCCTCGACCGCGTTGACCGGAGGCGTGTCATAGGACCGTCCGCCCGGGTGCGCCACGTGATACGTGCAGCCGCCCTTGGACTGGCCCGTGGTGCCGTCGACCAGTTCGAACCGCAGCGGGCCGTCCACGGTGATCGTGGGGTGCAACGCGCTGGGCGGCTGCCAGGCCCGGTACCGCACCCCGCCCACCTGGACGTCGGGATTGTCGGTCGCCAGCAATGGGACCGGGTGACCGTTCGCCGTCACCAGGTGGCGCTGCCGGTCGGCCCCGATCAACCGGATCTGCAGGCGTTCCACCGACGAGTCCACGTACCGAGCCGTGCCGGTTCCGGTGGACTCCTCCCCCAGCACGTTCCACGGCTCGATCGCGCCGCGCAGTTCGATCTCGACGCCGTCGAACACCGCGGTGCCGATCCGCGGAAAGCGGAACTCGGTGAACGGGTCGAGCCAGCTGGTGTCGAAATCGATGCCGTGTGCCCGCAGATCGGCCGCCACGTCGGCGATGTCGTGGATCAGGAAGTGCGGCAACAGGTATCGGCCGTGCAGGTTGGCGCCGTGCCGGATCAGCGGCGCGCGCAGCGGCTCGTCCCAGAACCATGCCACCAGCGAGCGCACCAAGAGCGACTGCACCATGGCCATCTGGAAGTGCGGGGGCATCTCGAAACCGCGCAGTTCGAGCAGGCCCAGCCGGCCCCGCGCACTGTCGGGGCTGTAGAGCTTGTCGATGCAGAATTCGGCGCGGTGGGTGTTGCCCGTGATGTCGGTCAGCAGGTGGCGCAGCGCGCGGTCGGTGACCCACGACATCGCCGCCCCGTCGCGGGTCAACCGGGCGATCTCGGCGAAGGCGATCTCGAGCTCGTAGAGCGCCTCCGAGCGGCCTTCGTCGACGCGGGGAGCCTGCGACGTGGTGCCGACGAAGCGGCCGGCGAACAGGTAGGACAGGGCAGGGTGCCGTTGCCAGTAGGTCAGCAGTGACACCAGCAGATCCGGCCTGCGCAGCAGCGGCGAATCGGCCGGCGTGATGCCGCCGAGCGTGATGTGGTTGCCGCCACCGGTCCCTCCATGCGTGCCGTCCACGTCGAACGACTCGGTCGAGAGACGGGCCAGCCGGGCTTCGTCGTACAGGGTTTCCAGCTGGGCCCGTTGTTCGGCGAAGCTCGCGGTCGGTGCGACGTTGACCTCGATCACCCCGGGGTCGGGTGTGATGGTCACCGACGTGATGCGGGGGTCGGGTGGCGGCCCGTATCCCTCGATGACGACGGGCGTGCCGGCGGTCTTGGCCGCCGCGGACTCCAAGCGCGTGACGAGGTCGATGAAGTCGTCGAGGTTCTCGGTCGGCGGCAGATACAGGTAGAGATGGCCGGCGCGGATCTCGGCGACCAGCGCGGTGGTTGGCGAGTCGTCGGCGTCTTCGACGGTCGCGACATCGTCGTCGGGGCGCCGCCGCGGAGCGCCATGCAACGGGTCGGCGTCGTATGTGGGCCGCGGCGGTTGCCAGCTGATCGAGTTGAGCGGCAAGCGCAGCCCGGCCGGTGAATCGCCGTCCAGCAGCACGATCCGGCCGCGGCGCAGCTTCCAGTCCGCGCTGGCCCACCCGCTGCCGTCGTCGCGGCGGTGCAACGGCAACACGTAGGCCGCTGGTTCGTCGACCGAAGCGTCCAACCTCGAAAGCAGCTCGGCTCTGGCGGCCGGGCTGTCCTCGGCGAGATCGTCGGCAGTGGGCACGGGCTCGCCGTCGGGCAGGCGGACGGCGTGGGCCAGCCGGCTCAGGGCATCCTCGTAGGCCGGTCGCACCTGGCTCGCGGGCAGGCCGAAATCGGCTGCCACGGCCGCGAGGATCTGCCGGCCCACGTCGGCGGCCAGCGCGGGTGGGTCGCCCTGCCACGGGTCGCCCAGCAGCGCCGGGGAATTCCACAGCGGCTGACCGTCGGTCCGCCAGTACAGCGCGATCTGCCAGCGGGGCAACGGTTCTCCGGGATACCACTTGCCCTGGCTGCGTTGCACCAAGCCGCCGGGTGCCCACTTCTCCTTGAGCCGCGCCGCGAGCGCCGAGGCGCGCTGCCGCTTGTGCGGCCCGTCGGCGGCCGTGGTCCATTCCGGATCGAGGAGATTGTCGATCGATACGAAGGTCGGCTCGCCCCCCACGGTGAGCCGCACGTCGCCGTCGGCCAACCGCTGGTCCACCGCGGCACCCAGGGCCGTGATCGCGGCCCACGCGGTGTCGGTGTAGGGCAGCGTCACGCGCGGATCCTCGTGCACCCGCGTCACCACGTTGGAGAACTCAAGGGTCGACTCGCACGGCTCGACCGCACCGGTGATGGGGGCCGCCGATGCCGGGTGCGGGGTGGCCGACAACGGGATGTGGCCCTCGCCCGCGAACAACCCCGACGTCGGATCCAGCCCGACCCAGCCCGCCCCCGGCACGTACACCTCGGTCCACGCGTGCAGATCGGTGAAATCCGCGACCGGTCCCGACGGCCCGTCGAGCGCGGCCACGTCGGACGTCAGCTGCACGAGGTATCCCGAGACGAACCGCGCCGCGAGCCCGAGCTGCCGCAGGATCGAGACCAACAGCCACGCAGAGTCCCGGCACGACCCGATCCCCGTGCGCAGCGTGACATCGGGGGTCTGCACACCGGGTTCCAGCCGGACGCTGTAGCCGACATCGGCATTGACCGCACGGTTGAGCGCCACCAGGAAATCGATCGTGCGGGTGCCCGGCGGCACCGTGAAGTTGCTCACCCAGGCGCGTACGAGTTCTCCCGGCCCCGAATCCTCTCCGGCCTCGTCCACCGGACGCAGATAGGGCTTGAGGTCTTCGAGCAGGGCCTTGGGGTATTCGAACGGGAACCCTTCGGCGTAATCCTCGATGAAGAAGTCGAACGGGTTGATCACCTTGAGGTCGGCGATCAGCCCCACGGTGATGGTAAGGCTGCGGGTGCGCTCCGGAAAAACCAAGCGGGCCAAGAAGTTTCCGAACGCATCCTGCTGCCAGTTGACGAAGTGGTCGGCAGGCTCGACGGTCAGCGAATAGGCCTCGATCGGGGTGCGTGAATGCGGCGCCGGACGCAGCCGCACCACATGCGGATGCACGTCGACCAGCCGGTCAAACGTGTAGCTGGTGCGGTGCTCCAGCGCCACTTTGATTCCCATCTGCAGATCCCACCACAAGGTTCGGTGGTCCGCAGGGCACGCGAGGTCGCGCCGGATTTCCGGGCTCCCGGCGCGGCCGGACGGGCTGCCCACAGCCCGCGCTGGTTCAATGCAGCTACAGAGATAACTGGCCGAAGGGGGGTGGGCGCCGACATGTGGAGCACGGTGCTGGTGATGGCCGTCGTGGCGGCGTGCGACCCGCTGCGCATCGGCGTCGTCGCGTACATGCTGTCGCGGACCCACCCGATCCGCCTGCTGGCGCCGTTCTTCCTCGTGGCATTCACCATCAACGTCGCGGTGGGCGCAGCCGTGGTGTTCGTGTTCCGCGACACGACCCTCGGCGACGGTCGGGCGGTGTCTCCCGGCGTCGAGATCGGCATCGGGGTGGCCGCTGTGGCGATAGCCGTGCTGTCGGCGACGGGCGCGCTCGACGCTTTGATCGGCCGGGTGCGGAAGAAGCGCACCCCGGTGCCCGTCGGCGGGGGCGACGACCCCGCCGAACCGGCGGCGCCACCGAGCCTGGACTCGCTACCGGTGATCTCGAAGTTGCCGGACGGCATCAAGTCGGCGTTGCGCGGCGAAGCCGCGTGGGCCGCCGCGTTGCTCGGACTGAGCAACGGCCTGCCGACTCCCTATTACCTCGCCGCGATGGCGGCCGCACTCACCTCGGGCGCCGCGGTCGGCCAACAGATGGTCGCACTCGTGGTGTTCAACGTCGTGGGATTCGCCGCGGCCCTGGTTCCGCTGATCAGTTTCTGGATCGCGCCGGAGGCCACCCGGATCCGCGTCGAGCAGATCTACGCCACGATGAAGGCGCGCCAGCGGTTGGTGATCACCGTGATCGCCGCCGCGGTCGGAGCGTTTTTCATCGGGTTGGGCATCAGCCACCTCTAGCGGTTCGCGTCCGCCGGTAGAGCGCCAGCACCAGCACACCCGCCAGGGTTATGCCGACCAGGTTCACCCCGAGTTGCAGCGCCGACTTGGCCGCCACGTCCCAGTCCCCGACCGTCGCCGCGACGACGGCGAACCCCGCCGCGGGCACCGTCGTGACCGAGATGAAGACGCCGACCAGCGCGGCCGATTTCGCCGAGACCAGCGACAGCATTCCGGCCGCACCGGCAAGCAGTGCGACCACGAACGAGAACGGGCCCACTTGGAAGATGAAGTCGACTTCATTGAGTTGCCGCGTACTGGTCAGCGTCACCCACCCGAGCGCTTCGAAGGCCAGCGTCGCGGCCCCGGTGACCGCCATCGCCAGCGGAAAACCGACCAGCAGCGCGATGGCGGCGCGACGCGCGAGGAACAGCCGGCGTTGCACGAGGGCCACCGCCAGCGCGGCGAGCGGCCCGAACTCCGGGCCGACCACCATGGCTCCCACCACCGTGACGGCGGAGTCGGTGACCACGCCGACCGCCGCGAGCAGACACGCGATGCACAGGAACATCAGGAACGTGACGCTCAGACTGGATTCGTCGCGGGTCCGCGACACGAGTTCGTCCCAGATCACCGCGTCGGCGCCGTCGCCCTCGGCCTCGTCCTCGGCGTGGTAGGCCGCGCTGGAGAGCACCGTGTCGAGCACTTCCATCGTGATGGCACCCAGGTGGTGCACGTCGAGCGATTTCAGCCGGCCCACCACGTCATCGGCGGCTTCCCTTGCCACGTCCGCGGTGATCTCGTCACCGACGGGCTCCACGGCAGCGTCGGCGTGCACGACGATGTGGGTGACTCCCGGCTCCCGGTCCAACACGTTGAGGATCGGCTCGCGCAGATCGGCCGGCGCGATGACGCGTAGGTGCAGCACGGCCCGAGAGTAGCGTTCCGGGCATGGCTGACTGGGATGACGTCGCCCGGGTCGCCGCGACGATGCCCGAGACCGTCGAGACCCAACCCCGGACGTGGCGCGTGCGCAAGAAGCTCGTGGCGTGGGAGCGGCCGCTGCGCAAGACCGATCTCGCGGCGCTCGGCGATGACGCCCCCGACGGCGACATACTCGGTGCGCGGGTGCCCGACGAAGGCGTGAAGTGGGCGTTGATCGCCGATGATCCGGCGGTCTACTTCACCACACCGCACTTCGACGGATATCCAGCGGTGCTGGTACGGCTGGCCGCTATCGACGTGCCTGAGCTGACCGAGCTGATCACCGAATCATGGCTCACTCAGGCGCCGCGGACGCTGGTGAAGAGGTTCCTCGCCGGTCAACCCTGACCACCAACTCGTCGGGCGCCACGACATGCCCTTCCGCACAACGGATCTCGACCGTCGCCTGGGCTCCGCAGCCGGCGTGCGCGAGGCGCAGCGGCGAGTGCGTGGGCAGGTGATTGCGGCCCCACTCGAACATCGCCCATACGACCGGCATGAAATCGACGCCGGCCTGGGTCAGCACATACTCGTCGCGGCTACGCTGGCCCGGCTCCTGATAGGGCCTGCGCTCGAGCAGGCCCGCGTCGACGAGGTCGTTGAGCCGGGTCGACGCGGCAGCCTTGGTCACCCCCACCCGGCGCCAGAAGTCCTCGAATCGCGTGGTGCCGTAGTAGGCCTCGCGCATGATCAGCATCGCCGACTTGGTGCCGACGACCCCCATGGCCTTCTCGATCGGGCAGTGTCCCACGGCCGACCACGAGTCCCGGTCGGCCAACGCACCCTGCAGCATTCCCACGGAATCAACCTCATCCCTGAGTTGTTCTAACTATACCCAGGTGGTATATCTGGGTACATATCAGAATACTCAGCGGTGAGGTTCAGGAGGATCAGATGACCGGATTCGCAGGTCGGGACGCAGTGATCGTGGGGGCCGTCCGCACCCCCGTCGGCAAGGGCAAGGCCAGCGGCGCACTGCACGGCGTGCTGCCCGCGGATCTGCTGGCGCACAGCCTGCGCGAGCTCGTGCTGCGCACGGGCGTAGATCCGGCGCAGATCGACGATGTCATCGCGGGCGCCGTCACGCAGGTCGGCGATCAATCCGTGAACATCGCCCGCAACGCACTGCTCGGCGCGGGGTTCCCCGAATCCGTGCCCGGCACAACGGTCGACCGCCAGTGCGGGAGTTCGCAGCAGGCAATCAGTTTCGCCGCCCAAGGCGTCCTCGCCGGCGCCTACGACATCGTCATCGCGGCCGGCGTGGAGTCGATGTCGCGGGTACCCATGGGCTCGTCGGTACTGCCCGGCAGTGACCCGTTCGGGCTCGACATGGCCGCGCGATATCCGGACGGCCTTGTGCCCCAGGGCATCAGCGCCGAACTGATTGCGGCCCGATGGAAGCTGTCACGCACCCAGCTCGACGAGTTCTCGGCGGCCAGCCACGAAAAGGCCGCGCGGGCCACCAAAGACGGGCTCTTCGAGGCCGAGCTGGCACCGATCGCCGGGTTGAGCACCGACGAGATCATCCGGCCCGGAACCTCGATCGAAACCCTGGCCGGTTTGAAACCCGCGTTCTACAGCGACGCGTACGCGGCGAGATTCCCGCAGATCAACTGGGAGATCACGCCCGGCAACTCGTCGCCGCTGTCCGACGGCAGCGCGGCCGTCATGATCACGAGCACTGAGACGGCCAAGAAGCTCGGACTCACGCCACTGGCCCGCATTCACACCACCACCGTCGTCGGCTCGGATCCGCTCTACATGCTGACCGGTGTCATCCCGGCCACCGAAAAGGTCTTGGCGCGTGCGGGTTTGACGCTCGCCGACATCGACCTGTTCGAGGTGAACGAGGCGTTCGCGCCCGTGGTGCTGGCCTGGGCCGCCGACACCGGGGCCGACCTGGCCCGGACGAACGTCAACGGCGGCGCGATCGCGATCGGGCACCCGTTGGGCGCCAGTGGCGCACGCATCATGACGACGATGGTCAACGCTCTGCACCAGCGCGGCGGCCGCTACGCCCTGCAGACCATGTGCGAGGGCGGCGGCATGGCCAACGCGACGATTATCGAGCGGCTCGGCTAGCTCGAACGTCGGTGCTAGGCCCGCACGAGCTCGAACAACGGGATCGCCCGGGTGGTGTTGGCCTGGTATTCGGCGAACACCGGTGCGAGTTCGGCGACTTTCGGGTACGTCGCGTCGCGTTCGTCGTCGGGCAGTTCGCGAGCCGTCGCGTCGTAGGTCTCGGTACCCACCTCGATGCGTACCTTCGGGTTGGCCCGCAGGTTGTGCACCCAGGCCGGATCTTTCGGGGCGCCGGCGTACGAACCGACGATGAGCATCTTGCCGTCGACCGTCAGGTACGCCAGCGGCGAGAGTCGCGGCTTGCCCGACTTGGCCCCGGTCGTGTGCAGCAACAGCAGATCGCCGCCTTCGAACGGGCCGCCGACCTTGCCGCCGTTGGCGCGGAATTCCTCGACCACGTTGCGGTTGAACTCATCGAGCGCCGCGGTGTCGGTGTAGAGCTTCTCTTTGTCGATCTCGGTCATGCCTGGACAAGCCTCGCCGACACGCGGTCTATTCCCGTGTCCGCCGCCGAAACTGTACTGAGAGACACGATCCGGCCCGATGGTGTCCCTGCATACAGTCTCGGTGACCTGGCGATCCGCTGACCGGATTCAGCCGGCCTTTTCCTGCTTTTCCTTCTTCTCGGGCTTGAAGTCGATGCCCGATTCCTTGCGCTGCTGCTCGGTGATCGGCGCGGGCGCGTCGGTCAGCGGGTCGACGCCGCCGCCCGACTTGGGGAACGCGATGACCTCGCGGATCGAGTCGACGCCGGCCAGCAGCGCGGTGATGCGGTCCCAGCCGAACGCGATGCCGCCGTGGGGCGGCGCACCGAAGCTGAACGCGTCCAGCAGGAAGCCGAACTTGTCCTGAGCCTCGTCGTGGTCGATGCCCATCATCGCGAACACGCGTTCCTGGACGTCGCGGCGGTGGATACGGATCGACCCGCCACCGATCTCGTTGCCGTTGCAGACGATGTCGTAGGCGTCGGCGAGCGCGGCGCCGGGGTTGGTGTCGAACGTCGCCTCCGACTCAGGCTTGGGTGCGGTGAACGCGTGGTGCACCGCGGTCCATGCGCCCGATCCGACCGCGACGTCGCCGGAGGCCGTGGCCTCGTCGGTGGACTCGAACAGCGGCCAGTCGACCACCCACGTGAAGGCCCACGCGTTGGGGTCGATGAGGTCGAGGCGCTTGGCGATCTCGATGCGGGTGGCTCCGAGCAGCGCACGCGCGCCCTTGGCCGGGCCGGCCGCGAAGAATATGCAGTCACCCGGGTTCGCCCCGACATGTGCGGTCAGGCCGTCGCGTTCGGCGTCGGTGAGGTTCTTGGCCACCGGGCCGCCCAGCGCGCCGTCCTCGCCGACGAGCACGTAGGCCAGGCCCTTGTGGCCGCGCTGCTTGGCGAACTCCTGCCACCCGTCGAGCGTGCGGCGCGGCTGCGATGCCCCGCCCGGCATGACGACCGCGCCGACGTACGGCGCCTGGAACACGCGGAAGGTGGTGTCCTTGAAGTACTCGGTGCATTCCACGAGTTCCACGCCGAACCGCAGATCGGGCTTATCGGAGCCGAACCGGCGCATGGCCTCGGCATAGCTGATCCGCGGCAGCGGCAGCGGCAGGTCGTAGCCGATCGTCGACCACACGGCCCGCAACACTTCCTCGGAGATCGCGATCACGTCGTCGGCCTCGACGAAGCTCATCTCCATGTCGAGCTGGGTGAACTCGGGCTGGCGGTCGGCGCGGAAGTCCTCGTCGCGGTAGCAGCGGGCGATCTGGTAGTACCGCTCCATGCCCGCCACCATGAGCAGCTGCTTGAACAGCTGCGGGCTCTGCGGCAGGGCGTAGAACGAACCGGGTTGCAGCCGCGCGGGCACCAGGAAGTCGCGAGCCCCCTCGGGCGTCGACCGGGTCATCGTCGGCGTCTCGATCTCCACGAAGTCGTGTTCGGCGAGCACGCCACGCGCGGCGGCATTGACCTTGGAGCGCAACCGAATCGCGTTGCCCGGACCCTCCCGGCGCAGGTCGAGGTAGCGGTACTTCAGGCGCGCTTCCTCACCCGCGGTCTCGTCCAGCTGGAACGGCAGCGGTGCGCTCTCCCCCAACACGGTCAGCGAGGTCGCGTTGACCTCGATCTGCCCGGTCGGGATCTCGGGGTTCTCGTTGCCCTCCGGCCGGACCTCGACGACTCCGGTGACCGCGACACAGAACTCGGCGCGCAACCGGTGCGCGGCGGCGAGCACGTCACCTTCGCGGAACACGACCTGCGACACACCCGACGCGTCCCGCAGGTCGATGAAGATCACACCACCGTGGTCGCGGCGGCGCGCGACCCAACCCGCCAGGGTCACCGTCTGACCGGCATCGGCGGGCCGCAACGAACCGGCGGCATGAGTGCGCAGCACAAAAACTCCTAGTTGAAGAGGTGTGGACCGAGTGACAAGTGTAGAGGGGTCTCCACAACGATTAACTTGGCGATCGTGAACTCCGCTATCGCCGTCATCGGTCCCGGCGCCATCGGTTCGGCCGTGGCGGCCCATCTGCACACCGCCGGACACCAGGTCGCGGTCTACGGCCGCACGCCGCGGGAGTCGATCGAGGTCAGGCCCGACGGCGCCGCGCCGGTGATCGTGCCAGGGCCGGTGCGCACCGATCCGACCGGGATATCCAGCCCGGTCGAGGTGGTGTTCCTGGCGGTCAAGGACACCCAGAACGCCGCGGCAGCACAGTGGCTCAAGCGCCTCTGCGACGCCAACACCGTGGTGTGTGCGCTGCAGAACGGCGTCGAGCAGGTCGAGCGCGTCGGTCGGTACTGCCCCACCGCCACTGTGGTGCCCGCCGCGATCTGGATCTCCGCCGAGACGACGCCGCAGGGCTGGGTGCGGCTGCGCAACCCACTGCGGCTGGTGTTGCCCGAGAGTCCCGCTGCCGGCACCGTGGCGGCGCTGTTCGCCGACGGCGCCGTCGAACTCGACCCGGACTTCACGAGCGCGGCCTGGCACAAGCTGCTGGTGAACGCCGTGGTCGGGTTCATGGTGCTCTCCGGCCGGCGCTCGGGCATGTTCCGCCGCGACGACGTCGCCGCGCTGGCCCGCACGTATCTGGCCGAGTGCCTTGCGGTCGCCCGGGCCGACGGCGCGATGCTGCCCGACGCCGTGGTGGATGACATCGTCGGCATGCTGGCGCAGTCTCCCGAAGATCTGACCACGTCGATGCTCACCGATCGGGAAGCCGGCCGTCCGCTCGAATGGGACATCCGCAACGAGGTCATCCGCCGCAAGGCCGCGCGGCACGGCCTTGACACGCCGATCAGCGACGTCGTGGTGCCCTTGTTGGCCGCAGCAGGCGACGGCCCGGGCTGATCCGCCAGTAGACATTCGCCCTAAGGTGTCTGGTCATGGCCCGGATCTACGAATGCGAGCGCGTCGACCTCGACTTCATCGACCACGCACCGTTCCGCTTCGTCAGCACCGTCGACCTTGCTATCACGCCTGAGCAACTCTTCGATGTGCTCGCCGACGAGACATCGTGGCCGCACTGGGCCACCGTGATCACCGACGTGGAGTGGACCAGCCCCGAACCGCGCGGCATCGGCACCACCCGCACCGTCACCATGCGGGGCCACATCGTGGGCGACGAGGAGTTCCTGGCCTGGGAGCCCTTCTCCCACATGGCTTTCCGATTCAACACCAGCACCTCGAACGCGATCTCCGCCTTCGCCGAGGACTACCGGGTGGTGCCGACCGCCGACGGTTGCCACCTCACCTGGGTCATGGCGATGAAGCCCAGCGGGCTGTCCGGGCGCGTCGGCATGACGCTCGGACAACCCGTGATGAGCTGGCTGTTCCAGCGGTTCCTGCACAATCTGCGCCGCTACACCGACCAACGCTTCGCGACCTCGACCGCCGGGTAGCCATCCCGCACGCGTGGGTATACGGCCAACGCGCCCGATGAAGGAGGCGCGACAACCGACGACACGCGCACACGAGAGAGCAAGCGATGACGAAGACGGTCCGCACCGAGTATCTCGATATCGCCTACGAGGAGGCCGGCGAAACCGGCGGCCCGGTGGTCGTTTTGGTTCACGGCTGGCCGGACGACGCGGGGTGCTGGCGCGATGTCATCCCCGCACTCGAATCGCGGTACCGCCTGGTGGTGCCGCATCTTCGCGGCCACGGCGAGACCAGATTCCGCTCCGCTGAAACCATGCGCAGTGGTCAGACCGCAGCACTGTCCGACGATCTGGTGCGGTTCGTCGAAGCCCTCGAACTCGGTCCGGTGGTGGTTGCCGGGCACGATTGGGGTGCCCGCGCCGGGTACGGGGCCGCGGCGCTGCGTCCCGATGTGGTCCGCGCTTTGATCGCCATGTCGGCCGGTTACGCCAGCAGCGGCCCGACCGCTCCCCTGGCATACGACCTGGCCGAGGCCTACTGGTACGAATGGTTCGTCGCGACCGACCGGGGACGCCGGGCCTTCGACGAGGACCGCCGGGAGATATGTCGCTACCTGTGGCGGAAATGGTCACCGGGTTGGGAGTTCACCGAAACCGAGTTCGCCAGAACCGCGCGGGCGTGGGACAACGCGGATTGGCCGCTGATCACCGCACACGCCTATCTGCAGCGGTGGGGCGAACAACCGGGCGCTCCCGAATACCAGCAGCTCGAGGAACGGCTCGCCACCCATCCACCGATCCGGGTGCCCACGCTCGTGCTGCACGGGCTCGACGACATGGACAACCTCTGCCGGACCACCGAGAACCAGGCTCGGTATTTCGAGGCCGGCTATCGACGCGAACTGCTGGCCGGCGTCGGCCATTTCGTGCCGCGCGAGGCGCCCGGCACGACCGCGGCCGCGATCGAGAAGTTCGTGGCAGGGCTCAGTACAGGCCCTCCCACGCCGTCCGTCTGACCGCATCGGGATCGGACACGGTTTCGTCGCGCGCCGACCGGATCACGCGGGTCAACCGCTGCTCGACGTCGTAGTGCGGCCAGTCCGCGACTTCCGCGGTCGCGAAATCCAGCCAGGTGCGTTGCATGCGCCGCCCGACCGACGGCTGCACGCGGCGCCCGAGCGGGTGCAGTTTACGGCCGAGATACGAGCCGTAGCTGTGCTGGATGTGCACGATCTCACTGCCGTGCGTGGCACCGAGGCCGAGCACCTTCAAGGTCCAGGTGGTGTGGTCGAACCGGTACACGTGGGTGGGCGCGTGCTCGCTGTAGGCGTCGGAGAACGCCCAGGTCGGTGCCCCGAACATGGCGTCCGACCCGAACGCGACCAGCGAGTTCCGGCGCGGAAAGCCCGGGTAGGCGGCCAGCACCCGATCCCGCGCCTGCGGCGCACGCCTGCGGAAATATCCCTCCACCCCCTCGGGTGTGGTCGGCAGCATCGGCGGCTTGCCCCACGCGAACATCGACGCCTCGTGGCTGTTGGTGCCGATGATCAGCGGTACCGGCAGGGTCGCCCCGGCTCTCGCGGCATCGATGGGGTGCTGCGGCAGCAGCTCGACGCCGTGGGTCAGCCCATAGGCCAACGTCGGTGTCTGTTCGGCGCTCTCCAGCTGGAGCCGGCCCGCGGCGCGCCGCAGCTGCCGCTGCGGCAGCGACTTGAGCACCTCCGCACCGACCCCGAGCTGATGGAGGAACCGGCGCGCCTGCCGGGCCCGGGTGTCCCGGTCGGCGATCAGCGGCAAGGCCGGACTCTGCGCGATCGCGCGGGCAAACAAACCGCGGGCCGCGGGACTGGCCAGCAGCGCCAGCACCGAGGTGGCCCCGGCTGATTCACCGAAAACCGTCACGCGCGCCGGATCCCCGCCGAACGCGTCGATGTTGTCGCGTACCCAGCGCAGCGCCGCGATCTGATCCCGCAGGCACAGGTTGTCGTCGAAGCCGTCGCCGAGGTCACCCAGCTCGAATCCGCCGAACACGCCGAGGCGATAGGTGACGTTGACGACGACGACATTGCCGTTGGCGGCCAATCGCGAGCCGTTGTACAGCTGCAGCTGACCCGCGCCGTACACGAACGCGCCACCGGGAATCCAGACCATGACCGGCAGCGAACCGCTGGTGTCGGGCGACCACACGGTCAGTGTCAGGCACGCCTCGTCACGGATCTTGGGATCGTCCCGGCCGCCCCCGACGAACGAACGGCCTTGCGGCGGCAACGGGCCGTGATCGATTGCATCGCGCACCCCCGTCCACGGCCACAGCGGTTGGGGCGCCAGGAAGCGCTTGTCACCGATCGGTTGTTGGGCGTAGTCAACACCTCGCCATACGCCGACACCGCCTTCGACGGTGCCGCGTAGCCGCCCCAGCGAGGTGTGGGCGATGGTCGTTTGTTCCGCGACGACGGACACGAGTCGAATCGTAGTGTGGCAAGCTAAACATGCTGTCGAACACGACCTACCGGCGAATGCGATGGAGCTATCCGATGACCTTCAACGAGGGTATGCAGATCGACACCAGCACCACATCGACCAGTGGTGGGGGGCGTGGCCCCGGCCGTGGCCTGGCGATCGGCGGTGGGCTCGGCGGCCTGGTGATCGTCGTGATCGCGATGTTCCTGGGCATCGACCCCGGCACGATCATGCCGCAGCAGCAGCAAATCGGAACCGAGGGTGCCGACGCGCAAGGCTTCGACGTGAGCCAGTGCAAGACCGGTGCCGACGCCAACAACATCGTGCAGTGCCGCGTGATCGCGACGGGCAATTCGGTCGACGGCGTATGGCAGCAATTGTTGAAGGGCTACAAGCGGCCGCACGTGCGGCTGTTCACGGGCCAGGTACAGACCGGGTGCGGGCCGGCCACCAGTGACGTCGGGCCGTTCTACTGCCCGGTGGACGAGACCGCGTATTTCGACACCGACTTCTTCCAGGTGCTCGTCGACCAGTTCGGTTCCAGCGGCGGACCGTTGGCGCAGGAATACGTGGTGGCCCACGAGTTCGGCCACCACGTGCAGAACCTGCTCGGCGTGCTGGGCCGCGCACAGCAGGATCCCGAAGGCGCGACCGGTGCCGGTGTCCGTACCGAGCTGCAGGCCGACTGCTACGCCGGGGTGTGGGCGCACTACGCCTCGGTGACCAAGCAGGAGAGCACCGGTGTTCCGTTCCTGGAGCCGTTGAGCGACAAGGACATTGCCGATGCGCTGTCCGCGGCGTCGTCAGTGGGTGACGACCGGATCCAGAAGCAGGCCACCGGCCGGGTGAACCCCGAGGCGTGGACGCACGGATCCTCCGAGCAGCGGCAGCATTGGTTCACCGAGGGCTACCGGACCGGCGACCCGAACAAGTGCGACACGTTCGCCACCAACAACCTTGGGTAGGGCCAAGACCGCGGTGGACGCGGTGGCCGAACGCTATCTCGACACCTATGCGCGGCTGGATCCCTGCGCCGCAACCGAACTGGGCATCAAGAGCGCCGACGACGAGTACGACGCCGACATCACCGACTACTCGCCGGACGGGGTGACGGCGCGTGCGGACGCGGCCCGCGCGACGTTGCGCGAGCTCGACGGCACCGCACCGGCCGACGACATCGATGTGGTGACCATCGCGGCCCTGCGCGAACGACTGGGCATGACGGTCGAACTGCACGAGGCCGGGTTGGATCTGGGCGAGCTCAACGTCATCGCCTCGCCGCTTCAGACGATGCGCGACGTCTTCGACCTGATGGCCACCGACAGCGACAAGGACTGGGCGCTGATCTCGCGGCGGCTGGCGAGGGTGCCCGACCGCGTCGCGGGTTACGCCGACGCGTTGCGCGCCGCGGTCACCGCCGGACATGCACCGGCGGTTCGCCAGGTCAGCCGCGGCATCGAACAGGCCGAACAAGTTCAGCAACTGTTCATCGACATGGCCGCCGGCGCGGCGCCGTCGAACGCGACGCTGCACGACGAACTGCATCGGCGCGCGTCTGCGGCCGCTGACGCCTACCGCGCGTTGGGAACCGTGCTGCGCGACGACATCGCGCCGCACGCCAAGTCGGGCGACGCGTGCGGACGGGACACCTATCAGCTGCTGTCAAGGTGGTTTCTCGGCACCGCGATCGATCTCGACGAGACCTACCACTGGGGCATCGAGCTACTCGAAGCCGTTGTGGCCGAGCAGGAGTCGATCGCGCAGCAGCTGTACCCGGGCGCCACTGTCGCGGAGACGCTGCACCGCCTCGATCAGGAGCCCCGCTACACCGTGACCGGGACCGATGCGTTGCGCGGGTGGATGCAGGAGCTGTCCGATCGCGCCGTGGAATCGCTGGCCGGAACCCATTTCGACATCGCGGAACCGCTGCGCCGGCTGGAATGCCGGATCGCGCCCACCCAGACCGGCGGCATCTACTACACGGGCCCGGCCGAGGACTGGAGCCGTCCGGGCCGCATGTGGTGGTCGGTACCGCCCGGCGTCGACGAATTCCACACGTGGCAGGAGACCACCACGGTCTTCCACGAGGGCGTGCCCGGGCACCACCTCCAGGTCGGCCGCGCGGTGCTGCTGGCCGATCAGCTCAACCGGTGGCGCCGGCTGGGCTGCTGGGTGTCGGGCCACGGCGAGGGCTGGGCGCTGTACGCCGAACGGCTGATGGCCGAGCTGGGCTGGCTCGACGATCCGGGTAACCGCATGGGAATGCTTGACGCACAGCGGTTCCGGGCCGCCCGGGTGATCATCGACATCGGTGTGCACTGCGGCATGACCGCGCCCGACGGCCACGTGTGGGACGCCGAGCGGGCGTGGAACTTCCTGACCTCGCATTCGGCGTCCGGCGAGGAAACGCTGCGGTTCGAACTCGATCGGTACCTGGGCTGGCCCGGGCAGGCCCCGTCCTATGCCGTCGGCCAGCGATTCTGGCAGCAGCTTCGCGACGACACCGTGCGGCACGGCGTGTCGCTGCGGGAATTCCACAGCCGCGCACTGGATCTGGGCGGCCTGCCGTTGGATGTACTACGCACGGCGCTGGAGACGGCATGAGCGGCGCGATCGAACCTGACACCAAGGACTGGACCTGGGTGCTCGCGCGCGCGTGCCCGGAGTGCGGATTCGACCCGGCCGCGGTGCGGCCCACCGAGGTGGCCGGGCGCATCCGTGAGGACGCCGCGGCCTGGGTGCCGCGCCTGCACCGCGCGGACGTCGGCGTGCGGCCACGCCCGGACGTGTGGTCGACGCTGGAGTACGGCTGCCACGTCCGTGACGTGCACCGGATCTTCGAGCACCGGGTGCGCCTGATGCTCACCGAGACCGATCCGCAGTTCCCCAACTGGGATCAGGACGCCACCGCCGTCGCCGACGCCTACGGGTCACAGGATCCGGCCGTGGTCGCGACCGAACTGTTCGACGCGGCGACCACGGTGGCCGACACCTACGACCAGGTGCCCGGCGACGCCTGGTCGCGGCGCGGACTGCGAAGCAACGGCAGCGAGTTCACTGTGGCCTCGATTGCCGTCTACCACCTGCACGACATCGTCCACCACGCCCACGACGTGGCCTGACACCAGGCCATTGACCGCATTGAACACATCTCGATAATGTGTGCAAATGCGCGAGCCGGGCCGAACAGTGTCCCCCGCGCTGCTGGCCGCCACGATCGACACGTTGAGACGTTTGGGCCCACGGCAATTCACGCTCACCGCGGTCGCCGAAGCCGCCGGCGTATCCCGCGGCACGGTGCACAATGCCCTGGGCAGCCGCGACAACGCGATCAGGACCGCGCTCGACGAGTTGGCCTCGGGGTTCATCGAGACCATGACCACCCAGGTCGTGCGTGAGGCCAGCCTGGCCGATCAAGTGGCCGCGGCCGCGGTGGTGGTCTGCGCACACCGTCAGCACTCCGACTCGGTCGGTCCGCGCGGCGTCAACGAGAGCATCCTGGTGCTGTTGCTGCGCAACGCGGGCGAGGAACTCCTGGACCGCTCGATCGCGTTCTGGAAACCGCTCGTGCGGGCGGCCCAGGGCCGCGGCGAGATCGGGCCGGACGTCAACCCGGCGCGGGCCGGCGAGTGGATCGTGCGCATCCTGTTCAGCTTCGAACTGATGCCGCCGATGGGAGTCAATCCGGACAGCCCGCGCGCGGTGCGGCGCTTCGTCACCGATCACATCGTCGACGGACTGAGAGGGCGGCCATGACGCGACCCGACTACGAGGTGGCCATCATCGGCGCCGGGCCCGGCGGGATAGCCACCGCACATCTGTTGCGGCAGAAGGGCATCGACGACTTCGTCATCATCGAACGCGGCGACGACTTCGGCGGAACCTGGCGCGACAACCATTACCCCGGCCTCGCGGTCGACATCCCGACACTGTGGTACCAGTTGTCGTTCGCGCCCAACCCGCACTGGACGCGGCTGTTCGCGCCGGGACCGGAGATCTACCGCTATCTGCAGGACACGGCCACCGAGCTGGGGCTCTACGACCACCTGCTCGCCGATGCCGAAGTGACACAGCAGAAATGGGACGACACGAACGCGTTCTGGCGGCTGCAGATCCGCGGGAGATCCCCGATCACGGCACGGTTCCTGGTCAGTTCGGTCGGCGGCTACGTGAACGCCAAGCACACCGTCGACATCGACGGCATCGAGGACTTCACCGGAACCGTCCTGCGCCCCAACGCGTGGGACGATTCATACGACACGCGCGGCAAACGGATCGCCGTGATCGGGACCGGATCGTCAGGAGTGCAGATCGCCGCCGCGCTGTCGGATGG
Source organism: Mycolicibacterium mageritense (assembly GCF_010727475.1). Classification (NCBI taxonomy): domain Bacteria; kingdom Bacillati; phylum Actinomycetota; class Actinomycetes; order Mycobacteriales; family Mycobacteriaceae; genus Mycobacterium; species Mycolicibacterium mageritense. The sequence goes on along the minus strand of NZ_AP022567.1, from coordinate 6,119,467 downwards.
GGCGGCCAACCTCGATGTGTACCAGCGCACTCCGGCGTGGGTGCTGCCCAAGATCGACTTCGACATCGGGCCGGTGCTGCGGCGGGTTCTGCGGCTGCCCGGCGTTCTGCGGGCGGTCAACACCGCGGGACGGCTGGCCATGGACGTGTTCATGGTGGCGCCCATCGTGCACGTGTTCTCACGGTTCCCCGACCGCGTGTTGACGCGGATCATGCCGCTCTACGACATCTGGTGCCGGTTCCTGTACCGGGCATTGCTGCGTGCCGTGGTCGTAGACGCGCGGACGCGCCGGAAGCTCGTGCCGCGCTACGGCATCCTCGCCAAGCGCCCCGTGATCTCCAGCGCGTTCCTGCCGGCCCTGAACAACGCGAACACCCACCTGATCACCGCCCGCATCGAGCGCGTCACCGCGACGGGTGTCCGCACCGCCGACGGCATCGACCATCCGGCCGACCTGCTGGTGTTGGCCACGGGATATGAACTGTGGACCGATCCGGAAACGTATCGGCCAGGTACCGTGCTGGGGCCCAACGGTTTCGACCTGGCGCGGTATTACCAGACGCACGGCCTGCGCAGTTACGCAGGCACCGCACATCCGCGGCTGCCCAACCGGTGGGAGATCGTCGGGCCGGTCGGGTTCGTCGGGTTCGCCTGGCCCGACTACGTCGAAACCATGGCCGCACACGCGGTACGGATCATCGACGAGGCCCGGCACCGCGGTGCGCGGGTGGTCGAGGTCAGCCAAGACGCGTTCAACGCGTGGAACCAGCGCATGCGGCGCCGCGGGAGGGTCGCGCACCTCTATTACACCGCCACGGCGGGACTCAACACGTACTTCGTGAATTCCCAGCACGACACCACCTACTACCGGCCCCAGACCATCACCGGATCCCGGCGGTTCGCCCGCCATTCGCCGTTGTCGGATTACACCTTCGGCGGCCATGCCCATTCCGTGTCGGTACGCGAGGAGCAGCCCGCATGAGCACATCGGAAGCCCCGCTGGCCGGCCGGGTCGCCTACGTCACCGGCGCCGCCCGCGGGCAGGGCCGCTCGCACTGTGTACGGTTGGCGCGCGCCGGTGCCGACATCGTCGCGATCGACGCGTGCGCACCCGTCGCCGACCACAACGGTTATCCGGCCGCCACGCAGGAGGATCTGGCTGAGACCGTCGCGCTTGTGGAAGCGGAAGGCCGCAAGATCCTTGCCGCCGAGGTGGACGTGCGTGACGCCGCCGGGCAGCGCCGCGTGGTCGCCGATGCCGTCGAGCAGTTCGGCCGTCTCGACATCGTCGTCGCCAACGCCGGTGTGCTCAATTGGGGCCGGCTGTGGGAGATTCCGGCGCAGCAGTGGCAGGACATCCTCGACATCAACCTGACCGGAGTGTTCAACACCGTGCAGGCTGTGGTGCCACCGATGATCGAGGCAGGCAACGGCGGTTCGATCATCACCATCAGTTCGGCAGCCGGTGTCAAGGCCGTGCCCGGTTGCGGTCACTACTGTGCCAGCAAGTTCGGTGTCGTCGGGCTGACCAATGCCCTGGCAGTCGAACTGGGCGAGTTCGGCATTCGGGTGAACTCGATCCACCCGTACGGCACGGACACCCCGATGGGCAACGACCTGTCGATGTATCAGCTACTGCAGGATCATCCGCACTACATCCACAGTTTCTCCCCCGGCGCCCTGCCGACGGATTCGCTCATCGCGCCCAGCGACATCTCCGACATCGTGGTGTGGCTGGCCGGCGATGCGTCGGCTCTGGTCACCGCTGCCCAGGTCCCGGCCGACAAGGGCTATCTGAAGGTCTGATCCTCGGTGGACAAACTACAGCCGCGAATGCGCCGAGATGCCCGTGTCGGTCGTGCGCAGCGGGCGGATCAGCGCGTCCTGGCTGAACGACGCGATGAGGTCACCCTCCTCGGTGTGCACCGCGCCGCGGACATACGACATGCCCGCACCGACCTGAGTGCTCTCGTGGCTGTACAGGATCCAGCCGTCCCACCGGACGGGTTCGTGGAAGCTGACTGTCACGGTCATCGGCGCGGTCGACACCGTGAGATGCGCTTGTGCCGTACCGATGCCCTCGTGGGCCCGCATGGTGGTCGAAATCCCGAGGTGACCGGTGAAATACGCGATGAGCGCCTTGGCCAGATCGTCCCGGGTAGGGATCGGGTCGTAGCGCAGCCACGCGTAGAGCTCCGGCGGGCCGACCTCGTCGGGGCTGTTGACGTCGACGACGTCGACCAGGCGCAGTTCACGGCCGGCCATGGGCATCGGCGACACGTTCGCATCGGCGGGGCCCGCGACGTCGGGTCGCGGCAGGTGATGGCGGATGACGTCCGCGGACGGCACGTCGGCGAGCACCGTGACGGTGATGCAGCGCTTGCCGTTCTGGCTCGCGGCGATCACCGCGGTCGCGGTCGACCGGCCTTCGCTGACGACGTCGACGTCGAGTTCTACGGGCGGTCCGACCACGATGGCCCGCGCGAACACCGCGTGGGCCGAGCGGATCGACTTTTCCGGGAAGCGTTTTGCGGCGGCGACGATCGCCGCCGCGAGGATCTGCGTGCCTTCGACCACCTGACGCTCGTCGGCACCGGCAAGCCCGGTCTGCGCCGCGAACCGGTTCTCGCCGTCAGGTTCGGCGTCGAACAGATCGAGCAGCATCGGCAGGGTCCACTGGGTGGCTTCCGCGGATTCGGTGGTCATGGACGGTCCTCTCTGATCACATTGGCGGCGAACTCGGCGAGGGTCTGCGGCGCCGCGAAATCGGCGAACCATACGTAGAAGCGTTCGACGCCTTGGGCGGCAAGCCCGGCGAAGTGGTCGACGAGTTCGGCGGCTTCACCGCACACCAAACCGTTGCCGAGGTGTCCGAACAACCGGGTGCTGCGCTCGGTGATCGCCGCGCGGTCGGCACCCCGGCCGACGAAGCCGACCATCTGCTGCAGCGAGACCCGGGCCGAGCCCACTTCCGGCATCAGCCGCGGCAAGCGGTCCAGTCTGTGCGACGGGATGTTCCACCAATCGGCGTACTTGCGCACCAGTTCCATCGTGCGTTTGCCGGTTCCGCCGAGTATCAACGGGATTCGGTGAGCTGGACGGGGCAGTTGCGCAGCGTCGCCGTCGCCCCAGTACTCGCACAACAACTCGAGGTCACGTGCGAGCCTGTCGGTGCGGGCCGCGGCATCGTCGGCGTTCTCGATGCCGAACCGCGCGAACTCCTGCGGCCAGGAACCCGACCCCAGGCCCAGTTCGAACCGCCCGTCGGAGGCCGCGGACAGCGTCAACGCCTGTTTGGCCAGCACCGCCGGGTGACGGAACGCATCGCACAGCACCAGGTGCCCGATCCGTAGCCGTTCGGTCTGGGCGGCCACCCAGGTCGCGACGGTCATTGCCTCCCAGATTTTTTGGTGCGTGGCACCGGGCGCTTCGAGGTGGTCGATGAAGGCGATGCCGTCGAATCCGCAGGACTCGGCGACCTGCGCACGCACGACGATGTCGCTGATCTCCATCCGCACCTGCGGCAAGAACAGGAACCACTCACTCATCAGACCGCCCATTGCTTCTGCAGAAACGGTAACGCCATTCTCGCTAGTTGAGCATGACGAAAGAGACGGCGCAATGGCCAGGCCGCCGGCCATGTTCGATTCTCGCGTGCGCGGACTGTCGAAACCGGCGTGAGCTCGCGCCTCGTCCGCCCAGATCACCGCGTGGTAACGTCATTACCGATTATGACGAATACGGCTCTCCCAGGGGGTGGACATGCAGTCCCGCATCCTCGATTACCCGGTGGTCCCACACGAAGAGGTTGAACCGACTACATGAGCGCCAACCCGGAACAGATGCTGTTCGCCTCGACGGCGCAAGCATTCCTGGACAAGGAAGTACCGCTGAGCCGGGTGCGGCAACTGCACGCCGACGGCGTCGCGTTCGACCCCGCCTGGTGGCGCCGCGCAGCCGAGTTGGGGTGGGCCGGCTTGCTGGTACCCGAGGATCTCGGCGGCGGCAGTCCGTCGGGTGACGGTGTCGCCGACCTTGCGGTACTGGCCGAACAAGCCGGCCGCAGCGTCGCCCCCGGACCGCTGCATCCCGTGAGCGTGGTGCTCGCAGGCCTGGTCGAAGCGCCGCAGAACCACGAGGCGGCAATCGAATCGCTGGTCGCAGGTGAGGCGGTCGCGTCGTGGGCGGTGTACGAACCCGGAAAGGCCTGGGATCCACTCGATCCCGGGCTGACCGCAACCCCGACCGCGACCGGGTATCGGCTCGACGGAGCCAAAGACCGCGTCGAGGCCGGTACGGAGAGCTCGCTGGTTCTCGCGGTGGCATCGTGCGACGGTGTGCCACGCCAGTTCCTGGTGCCCATCGACACGCCGAGCGTGACCGTGGAGCCGCAGCGCTCGCTCGATCTGGTGAAGCGCCACGCCCGGATCACCTTCGAAGGTGTGCAGATCCCCGCCGAGGCGGCAGTGGGTTCGCCCGACCACACGAAGAGAATCATCGAACGGCAGTGCCAGATCGCGTCGGTGCTGCAATGCGCGGAGGTCGTCGGGCTCCTCGACACCGTCCTCGGGTTCACCATCCAATGGGCGTTCGACCGGCATTCGTTCGGCCGGCCACTGGCCTCGTACCAGGCGCTCAAGCATCGGTTCGCCGACCTCAAGATCTGGTTCGAGACCTGCCGCGCCACCACAGCCGCCGCGGTCAAGTCCGTGGCCCAGCACTCCCCCGACGCCGCGTTCAACGTCAGCGTCGCGAAATCCTATGTCGGCGAACATGCTCCGGCCATGGTGCAGGACTGCATCCAGCTCCACGGCGGCATCGGCGTCACCTGGGAGCACGACCTTCACCTGTTCCTGCGCCGCGCGACGCTGAACCGCTCGATGTTCGGCAGCCCCGAGGACCACAACCTGCGGGTGTACGCACTGAGCACGGAATTGGAGCCAGCCTGATGACCGACACATCCTCGATCGGGGCGCCGACAGCCGCGACCGAAACCGTCGACGAGTTCGCGCAGCGCGCGCGAACCTGGCTGGCCGCCAACATGCCGACCATCGACCCACGCAATCCTCCCGAGAACGATCGCGGCGCCGAAGCGCCGTGGCAGCGGGCCAGGGAACTGCAGCGCAAGCTCTACGAAGGCGGGTTCGCCGGCATCTGTTTCCCCCGTGAATACGGTGGCCTCGGTCTGCCGATCGAATACCAACGGGCCTTCGACAACGAAGCGCGCAACTACGAGATGCCGATCATCCTCAACACGCCGACCTTCACGATCTGCGCGGCGACGCTGCTGGACACCGGCAGCGAAGAGCAGAAGCGGCAACGTATTTCAGCGGCGATCCGCGGTGACGAAATCCTGGTGCAGCTGCTGTCCGAACCGAGCGGCGGCTCGGATCTGGCCGGCGTGATCACCCGTGCCGACCGCGTCGGCGACAAGTGGATCATCAACGGCGCCAAGACCTGGAGCACCAGCGCCTTCGCCGCGGACTACGGTCTGATGCTGGCCCGCACCGACTGGGAGGTGCCCAAGCACGAGGGCCTCACCATGTTCCTGGTGCCGATCAAGAGCCCGGGCATCACCATGCGCCGCATCAAGCAGGTCGACGGCAGCGACGAGTTCTGCGAGGAGTTCTTCGACAATCTCGAGCTGGGTGACGACGCGGTCGTCGGCGAGGTCAACGGCGGGTGGGCTGTCGCGTCCCGGCAGATGTACCACGAACGCCGGGCGGTCGGCGGCGGGTCGGAGTTCTCCAGCGGCATCGGAGCCGAAGGGACGAGCGATCTTCCGGTCGACTACTCCGCGCTGCTCGCGGTCGCCGGGGACACCGAGCGGCACCGCGAGATGGCCGGGCGGGCGCTCGTCCGCCGGGCTGTGCAGGAGCAGCTGATCGATCACGTCTACCACGGCGTGCTCGACGGCTCGCTGCCGCCCGCGGCGGGTTCGATCATCCGGGTGTCGCATGCCGTGACCATCCAGTTCGAGATGGACACCGCGCTCGCGCTCGCCGAAAGCGCCGGTGTGGTCGACGAGGACGACGGCCTGTTCAAGTACGGCGAGCGTTTCCTGGCACGTCAGCAGGCCTCGCTCGGCGGCGGCACCAACGAGATCGCCCGCAACGTGATCGGCGAGCGGGTGCTCGGTTTTCCCCGTGAGTACGCCGCGGACCGCGGGGTGCCGTTCAATCAGGTCAAGCGCAACAAGAGCTGACGCGATCAGAACAGGGTGGCCTGCACCGGGGTCGGCGCCACCGGCGGCGGAGCGGTTGCCGCCATTCGTGGCGCTCCCGCCAAACCGTGCTTGCGCACGAGCGGCCGGACCCGGTCGCGCAGCATGTCGCGGTATTCGGCGGGCAGGTACGCGCCGCGGCGGTACAGCCGTTGATAGCTGCTCAGCAGCTCCGGATGTTCGCGTTGCAGCCACGACATGAACCAGCCGCGCGTCGTCCCCCGCAGGTGCAGACCGAACACCGTCACACTGGTGGCCCCTGCCTCGGCGATGCGGGCCAGCAACCCGTCGAGATGCTCGACGGAATCGGTCAGATACGGCAACACCGGCGCGACCATGACGTGGCAGTCCAGGCCCGCTTCGCGGATCGCGGCGATGAGCGCGAGCCGGGCCTGCGGCGTCGGCGTCCCCGGTTCGACCGCATGATGCAGGTCCGGATCCCCGATGGCCAGCGACACCGCCACACTCACGTTCACGCGCCGGGCCGCGTCCTCGATCTGCGGTAGATCGCGCCGCAGCAGCGTGCCTTTGGTCAGAATCGAGAACGGCGTGTACGAGTCAGCCAGTGCGCCAATGATTCCGGGCATCAACGCATACCGCCCCTCGGCGCGTTGATAGGGATCGGTGTTGGTGCCGAGCGCGACCGTCTCGTGCGTCCACGAGCGGCGCCGCAGTTCGCGGCGCAGCACGTCCGCCACGTTGGTCTTCACCACGATCTGGGTGTCGAAATCCGTGCCGCAATCCAGATCGAGGTATTCGTGGGTGGGACGCGCGAAGCAGTACCGGCACGCGTGACTGCACCCCCGGTAGCCGTTGACCGTGTACCGGAACGGCAGCATGGACGCGGCAGGCACCTTGTTGAGCGCCGATTTGCAGAGCACCTCGTGGAACGTGATGCCCTCGAACTGCGGGGACCGCACGCTACGAACGAAACCGACGCGCTGCAGGCCGGGTAACGCGCCGTCGTCCACGCCGACAGCCTGACCGTCCCACCGCATACCGCCATCGAACGCTTGTTCGACAGCGATGTCAATCTAGCGCGCCGACACGTGCACGCTGGGCCGGTAGATGAGCTCCTGAGTGCGGCCGTCGAGCGTCCGGTTCTCGATCAGCTCGAGGTCGAAGTCGGCCGCACCCTGGAAGATCGGGTCGTCACCGGTCTGCCCGGTGATGACCGGAAAGAGTGTCACCTGCACGTAATCGACGAGACCGGCCGCCATCAACGCGCGGTTCATCGACAGGCTGCCGTGCGAGCGCAACGGCACGTCGGACTCCGCCTTGAGCCGGGCCACGACGTCGACGGCATCACCGCTCACGACGGTCGCGTCCGGCCAGTCGAGGGGTTCCCGCAGCGTCGTCGAGACCACCGTCGCCGGCATGTCCCGCATCCGGGTGACCCACGGATCGCGCACCTCGGACTCGTCGGTGCTGGCTGCCATCATCTCGGCGAACAGCCGATACGTGTTGGCTCCGAACACCATCCGTTGCTTCTCGTCGAACAGGGCCAGCCGGTGCTCGAGCAGCTGCGGGCCCTGCTTACCCCAGTAGCCGCCCCAGTCGCCGCCGTTGACACCGCCGTAGCCGTCGAGGCTCATGAAAACGTCGAAGGTGTAGGTGGCGGTCATGGTGTGCTCCTCGCTGCCGTGCGGTCGGGTCACCAATACAGACGCGAACCCGCGGCGAAACTCATCGGGGCTGGCTTGATCACGTCAATCGTGACAGCGACGCCTCGCACGTCGACGCCCGCGCCACCAGGACGGGCTTCGTCCGCCGTTGCTGCGGCGGCGCGCCCGAGAGAACGCCGGCCAACAGTTCGACCGCATCGCGGCCCATGTCGAACGCATGCGATTCGATCGACGTCAGCGGAACGTGCATCTCCGCGGTAAGGGCGATGTTGTTGAAGCCGATGAGCGACACGTCCTCGCCCACCCGCAAGCCGTGCTTGCGAATCGAGCCCGCCGCGCCGATCGCGGCGAAGTCGTTCACCGCGAACAAGGCGGTCGGCGGCGACTCCGCGGCGAGCATGCGGTCCGCGGCGCAGTGCCCGCCGTGGCTGTCGAGCCCCGAGTACACGATGTTCTCCGCAGGCACGTCGATACCGGCCTCGCGAAAGCGATCGACAAAGCCTGCGGGCCGGTCGATTCCGGTGCTTGCATGTGCGAGCCCCGCGATCACACCCACCCGGCGGTGGCCCAGCTCGAGGAGGTGCTCGGCCGCCAGACGGCCGCCCAGGTAGTTGTCGCACGTCGCGGCGGGATAGCCTGCGACACTGCGGTTCACGAGCACGAACGGCACCTCGCGCCGGGTCAGCTCCTCCAGCACCGTGTGGTCGTCGGCCCGCGCGTCGCCGAGGATGAGCCCGTCGACCCGCCGGTCGAGCATCATCTCGATGCGCTTACGCTGGCCGGCCGGCTCGTCTTGCGTGTTTGCCACGAACGCCGTCAAACCCCGCTGGGCCGCAGCGGATTCGATGCCCTCGTACACCGTGGCCAGCACGACGTCGCTCAGTCGGGGAACCAGCACGCCCACCAGGTTGGTGCGTTTGGTGCGCAAGCTCGCCGCATGTGGATTCGGCCGGTAGTTCACCTCCGCCGCACGTCGGCGGATGCGTTCCGCGGTGGCACCGGACGCGGCGCGCTCCCCCTCCCGCATGCCGTTGAGCACGCGCGCGACGGTCGAGACGTGCAGGCCGAGGTCGTCGGCGATCGACTGCAGCGTTGCTTGTTTCGACTTGCCCACTCCGGACTTCCTGTTTGCCGTGCCACCACCTCTTGACAGTGATGCGCAACTCGGAGCAGTATAGCCCGAACGTTCGGCCCGAACGTTCGGGCAAAATGGGCCGGACGTGTCGAGCTCCCCGCATCGACCCCCTTCTACCCTCGGACAAGGACGTGTAATGCCTGATCAGAACGCCTCCGCTGAATCTCACCGGTACAGCCCCGCACGGGTGGCCGTCGTGCAGTTCAACCCCCAGGTCGGGGTGGACAACCTCAAGGCCAACTCCGAGGCGGTCTACGAGCGCCTGAACAGGGCGGTAACTGAAGGCGCCAACCTCATCGTGCTCCCGGAGCTGGCGACCACGGGCTACACCTTCGAATCGCGCGAGGAGGCCTACGCCCACGCCGAGCAGGTGCCGTCGGGCGCGACCGTCGCCGGCTGGGTCGACTTCGCGGCCGCGCACGACGTGTACATCGTCGGATGCCTGCCCGAACTCGACGGTGTCGAACTCTTCGACACCGCAGTCCTGGTCGGCCCGGAGGGCTACCTCGGCAAGTACCGCAAGACGCACCTGTGGAACGAGGAGAAACTGTTCTTCTCGCCCGGCAACCTCGGTTTTCCGGTGTTCCCCACCCGGATCGGCAGGATCGGGCTGTTGGTGTGCTGGGACATCTGGTTCCCCGAGACCGCCCGGATCGTCGCACAGCAGGGTGCGGACATCATCTGCATCCCGACCGGCTGGGTGTGGACGCCACCGCCGCTGTACGACGCGAGCGGCACCTGCATGGCCGCGTACCTCACGATGACGGCCGCCCACGTCAACAACGTCTTCATCGCCACCGCCGACCGCATCGGCACCGAACGGACGTCGGGCTTCATGGGAAACTCGCTGATCGCCGGGACCAACGGCTGGCCGATCGACCGCATCGCCGGACCGGACGAGGACACGATCCTCTATGCCGACATCGACATCACCGCCTCACGCGGCGCGCCGATCTGGAACCAGTTCAACGATCTGCACCGCGACCGCCGCACCGATCTCTACGACCAGCTCCTCGGCTACCGCGGCGGCCCGGCGCTGCCCCGGTAAGGCGACGACATGACGACCTCGCCGTTGACCCGTACCGCGAACACCGCCCTGCCGTTGTGGCCGCTCATCGTCGCCGTCTGCCTCCTCGCGGCTCTGGTGTGGAGCGACAGCATGCGGGCGGTCACCCCCATGCTCAACGTAATCGCCTCAGCAGCAAGCGAACCCAATTTCTACAGCAGCGCGCTGGCAGGCCTCGGCCTGCTCGGGGGCGGAGCCCTCGCGCACTGGCTACAAACCCACAAGCGCAGCGGTCAAGGATTCGCCCAGGCCTGCGGATCGGGCCTGTGGGTGCCGATGCTCGCGAGCGCCATGCTCGGCGTGGCCATCAGCAACCTCGTGTGGGGGTGGACCATGGCTTCCGGTACGTGGCAGCCGTTGTTCGCGCCGTTCGTATCGGTGTCCCCCACCGTCGTGCTGATGTTCGGCCCGGACGTCAAGACAGTGCTGACCGGCGGCGTCCTCGGCGGTCTCGTGACACCTCCGCTGTCGGTCGTGGGCGCCGGCGTCGTCTGCCCGAGGCTCGGCGTGCCGCCGGTGGTCGGCGTCACCGGCGGCATGGCGATCGCGGCGGTCATCGCCTTCACGCTCTGCCGGCACCTGCCGTGGCTCCCCGAGCCGCTGCGGCGCCCTGCCGAACCATCACCGGAGGTACCTGTAAAGCACGGTCCCACTTGGGTTTTGCGCCGCAGCCTGGCCGACTTCTCCGAGGCCCAGTTCTTCGGCAGCGAGTGGGCAGGCATCGGCTTGATCGCAGGCGCGGTCGTCGCATACCTGCTCGATCCGGCATCGCCTGCCTACGGATCGGGCCTGCTGCCCCAGATCCTGGCCGCGCAGGCGATCACCGCGATCCTCGCCGTGACGATATGGCGACGGCGCTGGGCGCGCAGACCGTTCTACCCGACGTTCGTCCCCGTCGTATCGGTCGCGCCCGCATGCGTGCTCACCTACGGCGGCACGCCGGCTTCGGTACTGGCCGGCGCCGTCCTGGGCGCCGTTGTCGGTCCGCCACTGGCCGCGGCGATCTCAGCGCGCATGCCTGCCGACTTTCATCCGTTCATCGGCAACGTTGCCGCCATGGCGGTTGCCACCTCGTTGATCGTCCCTCCCCTGCAACTCATCCCAGGATTCTGACATGACAGACACAGTCGACACCGCGGTGTCGCCCGGGTACTTTCGCGGCCGCGACATCCGGTCGCTCGCAGCCGATCTGCGGTCCGGCCGCACGACGAGCGTCGAGCTCGTCGAACACAGCCTCGCCGCCATCACGCGACTCGACCCGATTCTCAACGCATTCACCACCGTCGACACCGAGGGCGCCCTGGCCGCGGCCCGCACCGCCGACCGGGAACGCGCGGAGGGGCGCGACCGCGGTGTGCTGCACGGCATCCCCGTTTCGGTCAAGGATCTCATCGACATCGCCGGGCAGGTGACCACGTCGGGATCACTCGCGCATCCACGTCGTCCCGAGACCGACGCCGAATGCGTGAGCAGGCTGCGCGCCGCGGGCGCGGTGATCGTCGGCAAGAACGTCCTGCACGAGTTCGCCTACGGCGCCACCGGCGACCGATCGGCACACGGCGCCTCCCGAAACCCCTGGGATGTCAACAGGATCAGCGGGGGTTCCAGTGGCGGCAGCGCCGTCGCGACCGCGGCGGGCATGGTGCCGGTGGCGGTCGGGACCGACACCGCGGGCTCGGTCCGGGTTCCTGCCGCGTTGTGCGGTGTGACCGGATTCAAGCCGGCCCACGGCGACATCCCCACGGCGGGCGTGCACGCGCTCGCGGCGTCACTCGATCACGTGGGCGTCTTCGCCGCCACGGCGGGCGGTGTGGCAGACGCCTACGCGATCATGTCCGGTCACACGCCGGGCCGTTCGCAGGCCGAGCCTCGCGTGGCGTGGCTCGACCCGGCCGGGTTCGGACCGTGCGATCCAGCGATTGCCATCACCGCGCGCGACGCCATGGATGCCGCGGGCATCGCCGTCGAAGCCACCGCGCGGCTCCCCTTCCCGGCAGGTGAGGCGTTCTCGGTGCTGAGCGTGTTGCAGGCCTGCGAAGCCTACGCCGAACGCATGGACGACCTTTCGGGCAATGAACAGACCATCGACGCGGAAGTGGTCGAACGGTTGCTGCGCGGCCGGGACACCGCGGCGTGGCAGTATGTGCGCGCCGACCGCAGACGCGATGCTTTTCGGTCCGCGATTGCCGGGCTGTTCGAACGGTTCGACGTGGTGGCGATGCCCACCGTCCCCACCGTCGCCACCGCGATCGGCCAACGTGCGCACGAAATCGGTGGGCAGGCAGTCGAAGTACGATCGGCGCTGTTGTCGCTGACGTGCCCGTGGAACCTCACCGGACATCCCGCGCTGAGTGTGCCGGCCGGCACCGTCTCGGGGCTGCCCGTGGGTCTGCAGCTGATCACCACGCGCGGTGCCGAGCAGTCGCTCTTCGATCTGGCCGAGCGAATCGAACGGCGATGAGCATCGGCTACACCCCATTGCTGCCGGTCGGGCCGGACACCGCGGACTACCGACGGCTCGCGACCGGCGACATCCGTACCGTGACCGCCGTGGGCAGGGAGTTCCTGGAGGTTGCCCCCGACGTCCTCGACCAATTGGCCTTCGAGGCCTACCGGGACGTGTCACACCTGTTGCGCACCAGCCACCTCCGTCAGGTCGCGGCGATCCTCGACGATCCCGACGCCTCGGCCAACGACCGTTACGTCGCCACCGAGTTGCTCCGCAACGCCAATGTCGCCGCCGGCGGCGTGCTGCCGATGTGCCAGGACACCGGAACGGCGATCGTGCACGCCGAACGGGGCAGGCACGTTCTCACCGACGGGCGTGACGCCGAACATCTTTCGCGCGGGATCGCCCGCGCCTACACGACGCTGAACCTGCGATACTCGCAACTGGCGCCGCTGTCGATGTTCGACGAGCGCAACACCGGCACCAATCTCCCCGCGCAGATCGAGATTCTCGCGGGCGGGGACGACGCCTATCGCTTCCTGTTCATCGCCAAGGGCTGCGGCAGCGCCAACAAGAGCTTTCTGTTCCAGCAGACGGCCGCGCTGCTCAACCCGGCCGCGCTGCTGGACTTCGTGGTCGCCAGGGCCGCCGAGATCGGCACCTCGGCGTGCCCGCCGTATCACCTGGCGGTCGTGATCGGCGGTACCAGCGCCGAATTCGCCCTCAAGACCGCCAAACTCGCGTCCGCACACCACCTCGACAACCTGCCCACCTCAGGAACGACGGCCGGCAACGGGTTTCGCGACCTCGACTTCGAGCAGCAGATCCTGACCGCGACACGGAAGCTCGGGATCGGTGCACAGTTCGGCGGCAAGTACTTCTGCCATGACGTGCGGGTGGTACGGCTGCCGCGCCATGGCGGCTCGCTACCCATCGCCATCGCGGTGTCGTGCGCCGCGGACCGACACATCCTCGGCAAGATCACCCGCGACGGCGTGTACCTCGAACAGCTCGAGACCAACCCGGCACGGTTTCTCCCGGATGCCTCCGACGAAAACCCCGGCGACGTCGTATCCATCGACCTCGACGAGTCGCTGGACCACACTCGTGCACAACTGTCCGCGCATCCGGTCGGCACCCGGCTGTCCTTGACCGGGACGATGGTGGTGGCACGTGATCTGGCACATGCGAAGATCCGCGAACGGCTCGACGCCGGCGAGCCACTGCCCGACTACCTGCGCCGCTATCCCGTGTACTACGCGGGCCCGGCGAAGACGCCGGAGGGTTATGCCTCCGGTTCGTTCGGCCCGACCACAGCCGGGCGCATGGACTCCTACGTCGAGCAATTCCAGGCAGCCGGCGGCTCATTGGTGATGCTCGCCAAAGGCAACCGGTCGGACGTGGTTCGGCGGTCCTGCCACACGCACGGCGGCTTCTATCTGGGATCGATCGGCGGGCCCGCGGCGCGCCTCGCCCACGACTGCATCACGTCGGTCGAACCGCTCGAATACGGCGAGCTGGGCATGGAAGCGGTCCTGCGGATCCGCGTCAAAGACTTCCCCGCATTCATCGTCATCGACGACAAGGGCCACGATTTCTACCACCGTGACTCGCCCACCCTTCTCACGATCGGATCTGTACCGCAATGACTTTCACCCTCGCTGAGGTCCACCACATCACCGTCGATCACGCGGGCGCCGCGCTGACGGCCGAGGTCCGGCCGGGCCGCGGCACACCGATACTGGTGGTGCCTGGTGTCATGGCCGACGCCTCGACCTGGCGCCCGGTGGTCGACGGCATCGATCTGCCGAATCCGGTGGTGACCCTCAATCGTCGCGGCCGCGCAGGCAGTGCCCCGCTCGGCGCCGACTATTCGGTGGCCGACGAGGTCGACGATCTGCGCCACGTGATCGGGTCATTCGGCGAGGTCCATCTCGTGGGGTGGAGCTACGGTGCGCTCATCGCCTTGGAAACCGCACTCGGCAGCGATCAGATCCGCTCGCTCACCGCGTATGAGCCGGTCGGAGCGCCGTTCGCACCGGAGGCCGTCGAACCGATCCGCACCGCTCTCGCGGCCGGAAACCTGGACCGGGCAGTCGAATTGGTCAACACGGCCGTGTCCGGCTTCTCCGCGGACTATGTGGCAGCGCTCCGCCGTGACCCGGCGTGGTCGGTGCTGCGTCCGCTCGCCCGACCACTCGACCGCGAACTGGCGGCCATCAACGCCCACCGGCCGTCCTTCGACCGCTTCCACGACCTTGCGATACCGGTGACCCTCGTGCTCGGTGCGCTCAACGCGAACTCGGCGCCCTACGGCACGGCGTTCGCGCCGTTCGCCGCCGCGCTGCCCCAGGCGCGGCTGGTCGAGCTGCCGGAACAGGGTCACCTGGCGCACGTCGGCGCACCCGCCCAGCTGGCCGCCGTCATCGCCGCGGCGGTTCGTGACGCATAGCTCAGGGCCGGGCCTCGAACACCAGGTTGAACGGCGTCTGTGCGGCACGGCGGAACCGCGTGAAGCCGCCGTCGCCCACCATCACCTCGGCCAGCCGGCGCTCGCCTGCCTGCGCCCCGAGCGCCGGCCCGCGTTGCGCGAGGGATACGGGCACACAGATCAGTGAGGACGCGCCGTAGAACACCCTGCCGACCGGGTTGAGGTTCTCGGCGAGGCTGTCCTCCGCGAACGGTTCCACCAGCAGGCAGTGCCCGTCAGGCTTGAGCGCCTGACGGGCGTGGCGGGCCGCGCCCGCCGGATCCGCCATGTCGTGCAGGCAGTCGAAGAACGCGATCAGGTCGTAGTCGTTGCCCTGGTACGTCGTCGCGTCAGCCACCTCGAAGCGCGCGTTGGCCACACCGGCCTGTGCCGCATGGTCCCGTGCGGTCTCGACCGACGCGTCGTGATAGTCGATGCCGACGAACTGTGACTGCGGGAATGCCTGCGCCATGAGGATTGTGGTGACGCCATGGCCGCATCCGACGTCGGCGACCTTGGCCCCGGCCTCGAGCTTGCCCACCGCACCGTCGAGCGCAGGCAACCAGGACGACAGCAGGTGGGCGTTGTAACCCGCGCGGAAGAACCGTTCCGTGCCGCGGAAGAGGCAGGGGTGGTGTTCACCCCACTCCATACCGCCTCCGGTACGGAAGTTCTGCACGGCCCGGTCCTTGATGTGGAACAGATCCTCGACCACCGAATAGCCGCCGGGCAGGTCCACCGGACCGTCGGGATTGGCCAGGCACAGCGCCTGCTCGTCGTTGAGGTGGTAGGTGTCGGTGCCGGCGTCGTAGTCGACGTAACCGCCCGCGGCCTGGTTGGCCAGCCACTCCCGGACGTAGCGCTCGTCGGTCCCGGTCCGTTCGGCCAGTGCTGCCGAGGTCAGCCGTTCCCGCGCGAGCGCCGCGTACAGTCCGAGTTCGTCGCCGATCAGCACAAGGATGGCGCTCATCGCGGCACCGAGGTCGCCGACTGCCCTACCCAGAAATGCGTTGAGTTTGTCTTCATCGACGGCCATCGCGGGCTCCTTCGACTGCGGCCGCACGGCATGAACGTGCAGATCAAAGGTACGCCCGCAGCCGCGTCACGGCGGTGCGAATGTGCGACTGGGTGCGCCGATGCCGCGGTTTCGGGTACGGCACCGGCGCGCGCCGGGGGCGCTTGCCCAGTCAACGTGCGGCGGGCCGGCAGCGGAACCGCCCGAGACGCACATGAACATCGAACAACAGTTCGAACGCCGAGTCAAGCGGCTCTCAGATGGTGGGAATGGGGCAGGTCATGCCTCCGTCTACCACTGGCCGAGCTGGCACCGCGGGCTGTACGGGTGATCGTTCTGGTTGACGATCTGGCCGTCGACCGAGATCTCGCAGTGCGCGTTGGGCTGCGCGCGCCCGCCGTGGGTCGTGCTGCTCACGGTGAAGATGGCCCACTGCGGATCGGCGAGCGTGGTCTCGAACACCCAGGGCGCGTCCGGTCCGACGTTGACTTCGGCCTTCTGCAGGTACTTGTACGGATCGGCGTTGTACACGTCCTTGCTGGGCGGCTGTGTCGCCAGATAGTAGAGGTCGAAATCGTAGGGAGCGCCCGAGGTGAGCGTGTACTTGACCTGGTGGCCTTGGCCCTCCGGTTCCGCATACGACGTTGCGTTGGAGACCGCCAAACCCGCGGCCGCCAGAACCAGCGCCGCACCGACCGTGGTTGTCGCTTTTCGCATGTTCGTCATATCGACGCAGGCTACCGCGTTGTTACAGGTGCGACGAATGGGTACCGCGGGCTCGCCCCAACGGCAAACCAACGTGGCCTAGCTAGAGGTTAATTTGTTCGTCACACACAGACATTTCTCAGTAACACCGGCGCTCTAACGTCCCGATTCGACACCAGCACAGTGTGTTTGAACCTGCCGCGCGGCCGCCGAGGCGTATTCGGCCGAGAAGCGCTGCAAGCAAAGGGAAAGGTCGTCCATGCCAGTTCCGGAACACGCTCTTCGCGCGAGCGCTCATCGATCACGTGCCAGGTTCCGCAGCTCGGCGTTGGCCGCGGGCAGCGTGATCGCCATTGCCGGTCTGTTGTTGGCGGGTTGCGGCAGCCGCGCGAGCGAAACGGACGCAGCAAATGCGAAATCATGTGTGGACACCTCGGCCCCGACCATCAAGGTGGGCTCACTGAACTCGTTGTCGGGCACGATGGCCATTTCCGAGGTCACTGTCCGGGACTCGATCAAACTCGCGGTCGACGAGATCAACGCGGGCGGCGGGGTGCTCGGCAAGCAAATCCAGCTGATCGGCGAAGACGGCGCGTCAGAGCCTACGGTGTTCGCGGAGAAGGCCGAGAAACTGATCAGCAGCGACTGTGTCGCGGCGGTCTTCGGCGGTTGGACCTCATCGAGCCGCAAGGCCATGCTGCCGGTCTTCGAGAGCGCCAACTCGCTGCTGTACTACCCGGTGCAGTACGAGGGCCTGGAATCCAGCAAGAACATCTTCTACACCGGGGCCACCACCAATCAGCAGATCGTGCCTGCCCTGGACTATCTGAAAGAGAAGGGCGTCAAGTCGCTCTACCTCGTCGGCAGTGACTACGTGTTCCCCCAGACCGCCAACCGCATCATCCGGGCCTATGCGGGCGCCAACGGCATCGAGATCAAGGGCGAGGATCTCACCCCGCTCGGCTCGACCGACTTCTCGACGATCGTCAACAAGGTCCGCAGCGCCAACGCCGACGCGGTGTTCAACACCCTCAACGGCGACTCCAACGTCGCGTTCTTCCGCGAGTACCGCAACGTCGGCCTGACCCCACAGGACATGCCGGTGGTGTCGGTGTCGATCGCCGAGGAAGAAGTGGGCGGCATCGGCGTCCAGAACATCACCGGGCAGCTCACCGCGTGGAACTACTACCAGACCATCGACACGCCCGTGAACAAGAAGTTCGTCGCGGCGTACAAGAAGGCCTACGGCCAGAACAAGCCGACGTCGGACCCGATGGAGGCCGCCTATGTCTCGGTCTACCTCTGGAAGAATACCGTCGAGAAGGCGAAGTCGTTCGACGTCAAGGCAATTCAGGACAACGCAGGCGGGGTGACGTTCGACGCGCCGGAAGGCACGGTGACCATCGACGGCGAGAACCACCACATCACCAAGACGGCGCGCATCGGTGAGATCCGTCCCGACGGCTTGATCTACACCATCTGGGAATCGAAGGGCCCGATCGAGCCGGACCCGTACCTGAAGTCCTACCCGTGGGCCGCCGGGCTGTCCAGCTGATATGGATATCCTGATCGGCCAGCTGGCAACGGGATTGAGCCTCGGCTCGATCCTGTTGCTCGCCGCACTCGGCCTGTCCCTGACGTTCGGTCAGATGGGTGTCATCAACATGGCGCACGGCGAGTTCATCATGGCCGGCTGCTACACGGCCTACGTGGTGCAGCAGGTCATCTCCAATGCCGGTGCCTCGCTGCTGATCTCACTGGTCGTCGGGTTCGTCGTCGGCGGCGCCATGGGCGCGCTGCTGGAGGTCACCCTGATCCAGCGCATGTACGACCGGCCGTTGGACACGCTGCTGGTGACATTCGGCGTCGGGTTGATCCTGCAGCAGGTGGCGCGCGACATCTTCGGCGCACCCGCGGTGAACGTGGTGGCGCCGGCCTGGTTGTCCGGCGGCGTCGAGATCTTCGGTGCCGTGGTGCCCAAGACGCGCATCTTCATCCTGGTGCTGGCCATCGCATGCGTGGCGGTGCTGGCCACCGCGCTCAAGACCAGCCCGATGGGGCGCCGGATCCGCGCCGTAGTCGCCAACCGGGAACTCGCGGAGACCAGCGGAATCTCGTCCCGCAAAACCGATATCACGACGTTCTTCATCGGTTCGGGTCTCGCGGCAGTGGCGGGCGTCGCCCTGACCTTGATCGGATCGACGAGCCCGACCATCGGCCAGAGCTTCCTCATCGACGCGTTCCTCGTCGTGGTGGTTGGCGGGCTCGGCCAGATCAAGGGCACCGTGATCGCGGCGTTCGCCCTTGGCTTCCTGAACTCGTTCATCGAGTACAGCACCACGGCATCGCTGGCCAAGGTGATCGTGTTCGTGATCATCGTCGTCTTCCTGCAGGTGCGCCCGCAGGGGTTGTTCACCGTACGGACAAGGAGTCTCGTATGACCGTTCTCGGACGGTGGCAGGCGTGGGCCGGTTTCGGCATCGCGGCCGTCCTGCTGTTCGCGGTGGCCCCGGCCGTGTTGTCGGATTTCCGGCTGAGCCTGCTCGGCAAGTTCCTGTGCTTCGCGATCGTCGCGGTGGGCATCGGATTGGCCTGGGGCCGAGGCGGAATGCTCGTGCTCGGCCAGGGCGTGTTCTTCGGCCTCGGCGGCTACATGATGGGCATGCACCTCAAGATCGCCGATGCCCAGCTGCGGGGCAACGACGTGCCCGATTTCATGCAGATCGCCGGCGCGAAGGCGCTGCCCGGTTACTGGGCGCCCTTCGCCTCCCCCGCGTTCACGCTTCTCGCAATCGTGGTGATACCCGCGGGCATCGCCGCACTGCTGGGGCTCGGCGTGTTCAAACGCCGCGTCAAGGGGGCATATTTCGCAATCCTGTCGCAGGCCCTGGCCGCGGCGCTGGCCATTCTGCTGGTCGGCCAGACCAGCATCGGCGGCAGCAACGGGTTGACCAACTTCCGCACGTTCTTCGGCTTCACGCTCAACGACCCGGTCAACAAACGGATGCTGTACTTCATCGCCGCGGCCACGCTGCTGATCGTGGTGGTCGTGGTCCGCCAACTCATGCACAGCCGCTACGGCGAACTGCTCGTGGCGGTGCGTGACGGCGAGGAACGGGTGCGGTTCCTGGGCTACGACCCGGCCAACATCAAGGTGGTCGCATACACCTTGGCCGCACTCTTCGCGAGTATCGCCGGCGCGTTGTTCGCGCCGATCGTCGGCTTCATCGCGCCGTCGCAGGTCGGCATCGTGCCGTCGATCGCGTTCCTGATCGGCGTCGCGATCGGCGGCCGCACGACGTTGCTCGGGCCGGTACTCGGAGCGATCGGCGTGGCCTGGGCGCAAACCCTGTTCTCCGAACGTTTCCCGTCGGAGTGGACCTACGCCCAGGGCCTGTTGTTCATCATCGTCGTCGGATTCTTCCCGGCCGGCCTGGCCGGGCTCGGCGTGCTCTTCACGCGGCGGCGCCGCCGCGCCCGAACGCCGGAACCGGCCGAGACCGAAGCCGAACCCGAGATCGACCCCGAGAAGGTGGGAGCCACGTCGTGACAGACCTCGAACCGGTGGCGGGCGGCAACGCGGGTATGGCCGCCGAGTACCTCGAAGTACGGGGGCTCACCGTCGATTTCGACGGCTTCAAGGCCGTCGACGGGGTCGACCTCACGCTGTTCCAAGGCGACCTGCGCTTCCTCATCGGCCCGAACGGGGCGGGCAAGACCACGGTCATCGACGCCATCACCGGGTTGGTGCCCGCCGCCGGCTCGGTGAGCAAGACGGGCGTCGAGCTTCTGGGCAAGAAGGTGCACCGGATCGCGCGGCTCGGCGTCGGCCGAACATTCCAGACCGCAAGCGTTTTCGAACAGCTGACCGTGCTGCAGAACCTCGACATCGCCGCGGGTGCCGGCCGTTCGGCGTGGACATTGCTGCGACGCAGGCGCAGCGTCCTGCCGTCGATCGAGGAAGCCCTGGAGACCACCGGGCTCGCCGACCTGGCCGACAAACCGGCCGGCGTGCTGGCCCACGGCCAGAAGCAATGGCTGGAGATCGGCATGCTGCTGGTACAGAACGCCGACGTCCTGCTGCTCGACGAGCCCGTCGCGGGCATGAGCCACGAAGAACGCGAGGAAACCGGAAACCTTTTGCGCCGCATCGGCGGAGCCCGCACGGTCGTGGTGGTCGAGCACGACATGGACTTCATGCGGGCGTTCGCGACCTCGGTCACGGTGCTGGCGCGGGGTCGCGTGATCGCCGAGGGTTCGGTGGCCGAGGTCCAGGCGAACCCCAAAGTGCAAGAGGTGTATCTGGGCAGCGCCGCAGCGGGCGTGGAAGGAATCTCCTGATGCTCGAACTCGTCGACGTTCACACCGGCTACGGCCGCTCCGATGTCATCCACGGTGCAAGCATCGCGGTGCCGTCGGACGGGGTCGCCGCCGTGATGGGCCACAACGGTGCAGGCAAGACCACGCTGCTGCGGGCCGCGGTGGGCCTGCTGAAATGCAGTGCGGGCAAGGTGCTCTTCGACGGCGAGGACATCACCAAGCTGCGGCCGAGCGCGCGGGTGGCCCGCGGGCTGGCGTACGTCCCGCAGGGGCAGCAGTCGTTCGGTCAGCTGACCACGGCCGAGAACCTGCAGGTGATCGCCGACGGCCGGAAGAACGGCAAGGCCCTGATCGATGCACAACTCGATTTGTTCCCCGCACTCAAGGATCTGCTGCCCCGCCGGGCCGGCTTGCTGTCGGGCGGTCAGCGCCAGCAGTTGGCGATCGCCCGCGCGTTGATCACGACGCCGAAGTGCCTCATCCTCGACGAACCCACCGAAGGCATCCAGCCGTCGGTGGTCGCCGAGATCGAAGCGGCGATCACGGCGCTGACCGCACGGGGTGACCTCGGGGTGTTGTTGGTGGAGCAGCACATCGGGTTCGCGCTGGAATCCGCGCAGCGCTACTACATCCTGGAGTCCGGGCGCATCACCTCGAGCGGCACGGGCGGCTCCGCATCCGAAGCCGACGTCCGCGCCGCCATGGCCATCTGAGTCGCAGCGTCGACATTTCGCGCACGTTCGCGCGGCCTGACAGGCACACTTCGACCATGACCCACGCCGCGCCGCCCCGGATTCTCGCCGAAACCGGCGGCACCGTGGTGGCCGAACAGGGCCCACTCGTCCTCGTCATCGACCGGGCGACCGGCCCCCTGGCGACAACGGCATTCGTGTTCGGGGTGTTCGCGGCGGCGTTCGGCGGCTTCGGCGCCGTCACGTTCGGGATGAGAGCCACCGGGGCCGCGTCGGACATACCGCTCGTCGTGAGCGCGGTTTTCCTCGCCGTCGGCCTGGTATTCGCCGCCGCGACGTTGGCGGTGGTGCGGCGGATCAGGGCCAAACGTGGCCGTCCGCTGGGCAACTACCGGCCGGTGGCCGTTTTCGATCGGGCCCGCGGCGTGTTCACCGACGCAGAGGGCGTGGTGGTGGCGCCGCTCGCGCACGTGCAGTTCCAGCGCCGCATGCAGCTGGGCTCGAGCTCACCCCAGCTCGTTGCGGCCACGCCGAACGGGGACCGGATCCTCAAGCGGGGCAATCCGTTCAACGGTGGCATCGGAGACCTCGACGCGATACTCACGGCGGCCGTGCACGTTCGGTGAGCTTGACCGCAGCCACGCACGTTCGCGCAAAGTCGAGCGTCAGCAAACCCGCCACCGCTAACCTACGGACGTGGAATGCGCCTGTGGTGGTCACGACTCCCCCGAGCCCGCTTCGATCTCCCGGCGATCCATGCTGGCGGCCTCGATGTCGGCGGTCCTCGGCGGTGCGGTGCTCGGCGCCTCGGCCTGCAGTGCGGCCGAACAGCCGACGGCAACCCCCACGATGCCCGACAACGCCCTGGTGACCTTGGGCGTCCAGGCCGGCCCGCCACCGGTCCCGCACAAGACCGGGATCTCGTCGGCGCTCAAGATCGGCGACGACGTCTATCAAATCGATTGCGGGTTGGGGTCACTGAACGCCTTCACGAATGCGGGCTTCCGGTTCGACGACCTCAAGAGCATGTTCATCACGCACCTGCACACCGATCACATCGTCGACTACTACAGCTTCTTCCTCTCCGGCGGCTACACGGCCGCACCGGGCAAGGCGCCGGTGACCGTCTACGGTCCCGGCCCGGCCGGCGGACTGCCGCCGAGCCAGGTCGGCAACCCCGACCCCGCGACCATCGAACCCGCCAACCCGTCGCCCGGTCTGGCCGCCACCACCAGGGCCCTGCTGCAGGCCTACGCCTACACCAGCAACATTTTCATCCGTGACATGGGCGTCGACGACATCGAGGGTCTGATCGAGGTCGTCGAGATCGCGGTGCCGCCGGGGTCGGACTACCGCGACAGATCACCCAAGACCGCCCCGTTCCCCGTGATCGCCGACGACAACGTCACCGTCACGGCCACCTTGGTGTCCCACTATGACGTCTACCCGGCCTTCGGCTTCCGCTTCGACCTCAAAGGGTCAGGGAAGTCCGTGACGTTCTCGGGCGATACGACCAAGTCCGACAATCTGATCGCGCTTGCCAAGGACACCGACATCCTGGTGCACGAAGCACAGTTCAGCCTCGATGACGCGTACTACCACAACAGGTTTCCGCCCAACTACCTGAAGAGCTCGCACACGTCGGCCGAACAGGTCGGCGAGGTCGCTGCCGCCGCCAACGCCAAACACGTTGTTCTGAGCCACTATTCGCCGACCGACCTGCCCGACTCACAATGGCTCGACGCGGTCGGCAAGAACTACACCGGCAAGGTCACGGTGGCCCGGGATGGCCAGGTGTTCGCCCTCTAGGCCCCGAGGTGCGCGGGCAGGCGGCTGCCGAACAATCGGATCGCGTTTTCCGAGCTGACTTTTCGCCGCGTGGGGTCGTCCATCGGATAGTCCGCGAGGAACCGTGCACCGGCCTGGTTGTCGTCCATCGGATAGTCGACCGAGAACATCACCCGGTCGGAACCCATGACGTCGAGCGTGCACCGGAAGGCAGCAGGACAGAAGTTGCCGCTAGTCGTGATGTGGAAGTTGTCGCGCAGATAGTCCGAGGGTGGCCGGCTCAAGCGTGCACCGGCGTCGGCGTCGCCACCGAGTCCGTAGTACCGGTCGATCCGGTAGGCCGCGAATGGCAGCATCTCGCCGAGGTGGCCGATGATCATCTGCAGCCCAGGGAACTTGTCGAACAGCCCCGAGTAGATCAGCCGCAGCACATGCGTTCCGGTCTCCGCGGCGAAGCCCCAGGATGCCAGGTGCAGGCCCGCGCCCACGTACGGCGCGAACCAGGCGTCCATGACAGCGGGATGCGGTGTCGTCGGGTGCAGGTAGACGGGCGCACCCAGCTCCTGCGCGCATTCGAAAAGGCCCTGATAGTCAGGATCGTCGAGATAACGGCCCTGGCAGTGACCGTTGATCAACCCGCCGACGAGTCCCAATTCGGTGACGGCACGCTCGAATTCGGCCGCCGCGGCGGCCGGATCCTGGGTCGCCAGCGTCGCGAAGCCGCCGAACCGGTCGGGTTTCGACCGCACGGTCTCGGCGAGGTCGTCGTTGGCGCGCCGCGCCAGGTCGACGGCGCACGCGACGTCCGACTCGTCCTGGACGCCAGGGTCGAACAACGACAGGATCTGGAAGTCGATCCCGGCGGCATCCATCTGCTCCAGGCGCAGCCCCGACCGGTCATACAGCCGCTCGTATGCCGCCGGGTTGTTGGTGCGCAGCCACGTGCCCACGACATTGCCCGCGCTGGCGGGATCCCACGCGTAGTGCTCTTCGAGCGCGATCAGCGGCATGGACCACTGTAACGACGAGCGCGCTCGCGGTGCTACGCCAGCCGGGAAATCACCTCGGCCACAACGGAGTCGGCGGCCACGTCGACCTGATCGCCGGTGCCGAGATCCTTGAGGCCCACGGTGCCCGCCTCGATGTCGCGGTCGCCTGCCACGAGCGCATACCTGGCGCCCGACCGGTCGGCCGCTTTCATCGCACCCTTGAGCCCGCGGTCGCCGTAGGCGAGGTCGACCCGGACGCCGCGGCCACGCAACTGCGCGGCGAGCTTCGCCAGTTCCAACTTGGCGGCATCGCCGAGCGGCACCCCGAAGACGTCGACCGCGCTTGACCGGCCGACCGTCTTGCCCTCGGCCTGCAGCGCCAGCAGGGTCCGGTCGACGCCCAGCCCGAAGCCGATGCCCGAGACGTCCTGACCGCCGAGCTGGCGCATCAATCCGTCGTAGCGGCCACCGCCGCCGATCCCGGACTGCGCGCCGAGGCCGTCGTGCACGAACTCGAACGTCGTCTTGGTGTAGTAGTCGAGACCGCGCACCATGCGTGGATTGATCACATACGGCACACCGAGCGCCTCGAGGTAGGCCTGCACCGTGTCGAAATGCTGCTTGGCGCTGTCGGACAGGTGGTCGAGCATGAGCGGCGCGTCCGCGGTCATCTCCCGCACCTCGGGGCGCTTGTCGTCGAGCACGCGCAGCGGGTTGATCTCGGCGCGCCGCTTGGTTTCCTCGTCGAGGTCGAGCTTGAACAGGAACTCCTGCAACAGCTCGCGATACGCCGGGCGGCATGTGTCGTCGCCCAGTGACGTGATCTCCAACCGGAAGCCGTCGAGTCCGAGCGCCCGGAAACCGGAATCGGCGATCGCGATCACCTCGGCATCCAGCGCGGGATCGTCGACGCCGATGGCCTCGACCCCGACCTGCTGCAACTGCCGGTAGCGCCCGGCCTGCGGCCGCTCGTAGCGGAAGAACGGGCCCGAGTAGCAGAGCTTGACGGGCAGCGCACCGCGATCGAGGCGGTGCTGGATGACGGCGCGGATCACGCCCGCGGTGCCCTCGGGCCGCAAGGTCACCGAGCGCTCGCCGCGGTCGGCGAACGTGTACATCTCCTTGGACACCACATCGGTGGACTCGCCGACGCCGCGCGCGAACAGCGCGGTGTCCTCGAAGATCGGCAACTCGATGTCGCCGTAGCCGGCGCGCCGGGCCGAGCTCAGCAGGCCGTCGCGGACGGCGACGAACTGCGCCGAATCCGGTGGCAGGTAATCGGGCACGCCCTTGGGCGCCTGGAATGCAGATGTCACAGAGTCAAACCTTCGAGAAACGGGTTGGTACGGCGTTCGTGCCCGATCGTCGAGCGTGGACCGTGTCCCGGTAGTACCACGGTCTCGTCGTCGAGCACCAACAGTTTTGTCACGATCGAACCGAGTAGGTCACGTCCGCTGCCACCCGGCAGATCGGTGCGCCCGACCGAGGACCGGAACAGCGTATCGCCGGTGAAGACGACGTCGTCGTGCCCACCGGACACCCGGAAAACCACCGAACCCCTGGTGTGCCCCGGCGTGTGGTCGACCGTGACGCCGATGCCACCGAGGTCGACCAAGGCCCCGTCCCGATCCAGCTCGACGAGTTGCTTGGGCTCGGAGAACAGCACACCGACCGCGAGCTGCGCCAGCCGCGGACCGAACCCTTTGATCGGGTCGGTGAGCATGAACCGGTCCTCGGGATGGATGTAGGCCGGGCAACCGTAGGTGTCTGCCACCTTCTGCGCCGACCAGATGTGGTCGATGTGGCCGTGGGTCAGCAGTACCGCGGCCGGAGTCAGGCGGTTCTCGTCGAGGATGCGACGCAACGGGCCCATGGCCCGCTGCCCGGGGTCGACGACGATCGCGTCGGCTCCGGGCCGCTCTGCCAGGACGTAGCAGTTGCATGCCAGCATCCCGGCCGGGAAACCGGTGATCCACACACCGCAAGTCTCCCATCTGCGGTTCCCGCGGGTCGGCAGGCCTGTGTTCAGCATCGCCTGGCACACTCGGAGCCAATTGGAATGCCCTATTGCCCTGCACCCGACGGAGAGGACTACGCCGGTGCCGACCAATGAACAACGCCGGGCCGCGGCCAAGCGAAAGCTGGAACGCCAGCTGGAACGCCGTGCCGCCAAGGCCCGTAAACAGCGCATTTTCGCCATCACCGGCACGGCCGTGGTCGCCGTCGCCGCGATCGCTGCCGTGGTGACCCTGGTGGTCGTCAATCGCGATTCCGGCAGCACCACCGCATCGGCGGCCACCACGACGCCCGGCGGCCCCGCTCCCACCGGCGTCGGCGAGAACTGCCAGTACCCGGCCGCGCAGGAGAAGGCCAGCAAGCAGGTCAACCCACCCCGCACCGGCAAGGTGCCCACCGACCCCGCCACGGTCAGCGTCAGCATGGTGACCACGCAGGGCAACATCGGCCTGCAGCTCGACAACGCCAAGGCGCCGTGCACCGTGAACAGCTTCGCGAGCCTGGCCAGCCAGAACTACTTCAACGACACGCCGTGCCACCGGCTGACCACCGGCGGCCTTTCGGTGCTGCAATGCGGCGATCCGACCGGCAAGGGCACGGGCGGCCCGGGCTATCAGTTCGCCGACGAGTACCCGGCGACCGACTTCCCGCCCGGCAGCCCCGAATCGCAGCAGCCCATCTCCTACCCGCGCGGGACGCTGGCCATGGCCAATGCCGGCCCCGGCACCAACGGCAGCCAGTTCTTCCTGGTGTACAAGGATTCGCAACTTCCCCCGAACTACACCAAGTTCGGCACGATCGACGAAACGGGTCTCGCCACACTGGACAAGATCGCCGCGGGCGGCGTCGCAGGTGGCGGCACGGACGGCGCCCCGGCGACGCCGGTGGAGATCAAGTCGGTCGCGCTCGACTGACGTGACACTCCCACCGCCGCCCGGCGGATACCTGGATCAGCCCGGGTATCCGCCGCCGGTGTCGCCGCGCACCAACAGCCTGGCCATCGCGTCGGTGGTGTGCGCGTTCCTGTTCGCCCCGCTGGGCATCGTGTTCGGCCACATGTCGCTGTCACAGATCAAGCGCAGCGGCGAGCAGGGCCGCGGCTTGGCGATGGCCGGACTGATCATCGGATACGTGTTGACGGTGGTGACGATCATCGCGGTCATCGTCGCGCTGGTGTTCTCCGTGATCGCGGTGCGGTACACCATCGAAGAGCTCGACGACGCGATGTTCCCCAAATCGGAGACATCCACCGCCACCGCGGCACCCACTCTGCCAAATCCACCGACGTCCGGCGGCGCGTTGCCCGCGTTCCGTCCGCCTGCCGATCTCGGCGCCAACTGCCAGTACCCCGCGACCCATGAGACCGCGGCCCGACCGGCCGCCCCGCCGCGCACCGGACAGGTGCCGACCGATCCGGCGACTGTCAGCGCCAGCGTCAGCACCGATCGCGGCAACATCGGCCTGCAACTGGCCAACGGCCGGGCGCCGTGCACGGTCAACAACTTCGCGAGCCTCGCCCAGCAGGGCTACTTCGACGGCACTCCGTGTCATCGACTCACGACCGGAAGCCTGTCGATGCTGCAGTGCGGGGATCCGGCGGGCACCGGCACCGGCGGACCGGGTTACTCGTTCGCCGACGAGTATCCCGTCAACCAATTGGACGAGCAGGCACTGAGCAATCCCGTCGTCTACCCACGCGGAACCCTCGCCATGGCCAACGCCGGTTCCGACACCAACGGCAGCCAGTTCTTCATGGTGTACCAGGATTCACTGCTGCCGCCGACGTACACCGTGTTCGGCACGGTCGACCAGACCGGCCTCGCGACGCTCGACAAGATCGCCGCGGACGGCGTCGAAGGTGGCGGCGCCGACGGTAAGCCCGCGACGCCCGTGACGATCACCTCGGCACGGCTGGACTGACGATGCCCGATCAGAGATCCACAGCCGTCAAGATCGTCGTGGTCTGTCTGCTCGCGCTGATGCTGGTCGGCTACCTCCTGGCGGTTTTCCTCACCAAGGACATCTGGGGTGAGCGCCAAGGCACCCGCCTGACGTTCACGGCGCAGACACCCGACGGCTCGGCGCCGTCGCCCGACGCCGTCGCGGAAACTCTGCCCGTGCTCGAAGGCAGGTTGGCCGGCCTCGGCCTCACCCACACCAAGGCCGTCGCCGAGAACGGCACCATCGTCGCCACCGTGGCGAACCGCAACGTCGACGCCGAAGCCGTGCGCGAAATACTGAAGCCCGGGCAGCTCTACATCCGTCCGGTCATCCACGCGATGCCGAGCAAGGCCGGCACACCGCCGCCACCGACCCAGCCGAAAGCCACCGAACCACAGCGGATCGCCGACGAGAAGCAACTGCGGCAGACCACCGACCAAACCGTGCAGATCCTGGCGCTGCAGTTCCAGGCCACCCGCTGCGGCGAGGATGACGTGCTGGCCGGACACGACGACCCGAACCTGCCGCTCGTGACATGCTCGGCCGACGGCCAAACCGTGTACCTGCTCAACAAGTCGATCCTGAGCGGCGCGGACATCGCGGGCGCGACGTCAGGGTTGGACAAACAGATGGGTCAGTATGTCGTCGACATGGAGTTCGACGATGCCGGTGCCCGCACGTGGATCAGGGAGTCGATCCCCGGTGGTCGCACCCAGATCACCGGGCAGTTCACCGCCGACTCCGCACACGAACTCGCGAGCGTGCTGAGTTCCGGCGCGCTGCCGTTGCCGTTGAGCCTCGATTCGTCCGATCCTCAAACCATCTCGGCTCCAACGTCTTTCATCGTCGCCCGGGTGGTCGTCATCGTCGCGGGAGCCGTCCTGGCCATGCTCGTCGTGGCGGCCGCGGTGTACCTCTTGCGCCGCAAGCCCGATGCATCCGAAAGCGCCATCCAGCCGCCAGGGTTTTGACGTCGCCGCTCAATCCGCATACGTTCAAACCGAACTGTGGTCGGTACTGACGTGAACGTGTGGATGCAAAAGGATTGACGATGATCTGGACACGACGAGATTTTCTGCGGGCAGGCGGGGTCGCAGGCGCAGCGGCCCTGGCGACGACGGGACTGCTCGCAGCATGTACGGAGGTGCCGAAATCCGGCGCCGGCGGCACGCTTGCCCGGATCAAGGATGCAGGCGTCGTCAAGATCGGCATCGCCGGTGAAGTGCCCTACGGATTCACCCAGAACGGCCAGGTCACCGGCGAAGCGCCCGAGGTCGCCAAGGCCGTCTTCAAATCCATGGGGATCGACCGCGTCGAGGCTACCCAGGTGGAGTTCAGCCAGCTCATCCCCGCGCTCAACGCCAGCCAATACGACATGGTGGCGGCAGGCATGGCGATCCTGCCCGACCGGTGTAAGAACGCGCAGTTCTCGGCCGTCGACTACGTCACCCCCACCGCGCTGCTGGTGCCCAAAGGCAATCCGCAGCGGATCAACACGTTCGAAGACGTCAAGGCCCGCGGCGTCGCCCTTGCGGTGCTGTCGGGCACCGTGGAAGAGGCCGTCGCGCAGGAGCTGGGCATCCCCGCGGGCAACATCCAGCCCTATCGCGGCCAGCCCGAGATGTTCCAGGCGCTGCGCGACCAGCGTGCGTACTGCGGTGCGCTGACCGATATTTCACTGCGCCGCATGCTCGCCGACAATCCGGGTGCGCCGCTTGAGGTGACGCCGGGATTCGTACCGGAAGTCAACGGCGAGAAGCGGATTCAGGCAGGCGGCTTCGTGTTCCGCCCCGGCGACGACGATCTCGTCGAATCGTTCAACACCGAGCTGAAGAAGCTCCAGGACAACGGTGAATGGTTGCGGATCGTCAAACCCTTCGGGTTCACCGAGGACAACCTGGTGCCCGACGACGTGACCACCGAGAAGCTCTGCGCGGCCGCCTGAGGGTCACTCCATGTTCGACAACATCGGGTTGTTCGTCGGTACCATCGCCGACGGACTGCTCCTGACGGTCGAGGCGACCGTTGGCGGCATCGTGATCGCGACGGTGCTGTCCTTCGCGGCCGGGCTGGCCATGGTGTCCAGGTCCACCCCGGTGCGCGCGGTGGCCCGCTGCTATGTGGAGATCTGGCGCGGCACATCGGAAATGGTCCAGCTACTGTGGATCTACTTCGTGCTGCCGATCCTGGTGGGTTATCAGATCGTGCCGCTGGCCGCGGGCATCCTCGTGCTCGGTCTCAACCACGGGGCTTACGGCGCCGAGATCGTGCGCGGCGCCATCCAATCCGTACCGCGCGCACAGTATGAAGGTTGCGTCGCCCTGAACTTCACGCGCGCACAACGCATGCGGCGCGTCATCCTGCCGCAGGCGCTGCCCGAGATGGTGCCGCCGTTCAACAACCTGTTCATCCAGCTGTTGAAGGGCAGCTCGCTGCTGACCGTCATCACCGTTCACGAGATGACGTACCAGGCGCGAGAGGTACTGATCAACAACCACATCTCGCAGGCCGCACTCATCTGGACGCTGGTGTTGCTGTTCTACCTCGCGCTGGCGATCGTCATCACCTATGCGATGCGCGGCCTCGAACGACGCACGGCGGCGCGGGTCGGACGGCGGCCCGCGCCCAGGCGGGCGCTGGCCGGTCTGCGGGGCGCCCCGTGATCTGGGACTGGCACTTCGCCGCCGAGATCTTTCCGAAGATCGTCCTCGACGGCTTGCGAATCACGCTCGGCGCCACGGTGTTCGGCTCGATCGTGGCCTATGCGCTCGGGCTGGCCCTGGCGCTGCTGCGCCGATCGCCCGTCGCCGTGGTGCGCACCGCGACC
Source organism: Mycolicibacterium mageritense (assembly GCF_010727475.1). Lineage (NCBI taxonomy): Bacteria > Bacillati > Actinomycetota > Actinomycetes > Mycobacteriales > Mycobacteriaceae > Mycobacterium > Mycolicibacterium mageritense. The sequence continues at coordinate 6,088,206 of NZ_AP022567.1, read as the reverse complement.
TGGGCGTTCATCGAATTCATCCGCAGCACACCACTGCTGGTGCAGATCTTCTTCCTGTTCTTCGTGCTGCCCAGCGTCGGCCTGAAGTTCGACCCACTGATCACCGGGGTCATCGCCATCGGCGTGCACTATTCGGCGTACACCGCCGAGGTCTACCGGGCCGGAATCGAGGCGGTGCCGGCCGGGCAGTGGGAGGCCGCGGTCGCGTTGAACCTGCCGGTACGCCGCACGTGGACCGCGGTGATCCTCCCCCAGGCCGTTCCACGTGTGCTGCCGGCACTCGGCAACTACACGATCTCGATGCTCAAGGAAACGCCGCTGCTGCTCACCATCGGGGTGCTCGACATCGTCGGTGCGGCCAATCAAGTCGGCTCGCGGGCGTTCCGATATGTCGAACCGATCACGATCGCCGGGGTGCTGTTCCTGGTGTTGAGCTATTCGGCGTCCCTACTCGTGCGATGGATGGAGCGACGTGTCCGCTACAACACCTGAGATGATCCGGTTCGACCACGTGGTCAAGCGGTTCGGCGACCACGTGGTGCTCGACGGGCTCGACTTCTCGGTGGGTACAGGCGAATTCGTGAGCCTGATCGGTCCGAGCGGATCGGGCAAGACCACGATTCTGCGGCTGCTGATGACGCTGGAACAGGTCAGCGACGGACATATCAACGTAGGTGGACAATGTCTGAGCCACATGACCCGCAACGGACGCGAAGTGCCCGCGGACGACAAATACCAACGGCAGATCCGGCAGCGCATCGGGATGGTGTTCCAGCAGTTCAACCTCTTCCCCAACATGGATGTGCTGCAGAACATCACCGAAGCCCCCGTGCATTCGCTGGGCCTGCCGAAGGACGAGGCCGAGGCCCGGGCCCGGCGGCTCCTCGACCTGGTCGGCATGTCCGAGAAGGCCGACGCCCATCCTTCCGAGCTCTCCGGTGGTCAGCAACAGCGCGTCGCGATCGCCCGCGCGCTGGCGATGGAACCCGAAGTGCTGCTCCTCGACGAGGTGACCTCGGCGCTGGATCCCGAACTGATCGCCGGTGTGCTCGCGCTGCTCAAGGACATCGCCAGCAGCACCGACATCACGTTCCTGTGTGTGACCCACGAAATGGACTTCGCGCGTGAGGTTTCCGACCGCGTGATGATGTTCGACAGCGGCAACATCGTCGAGGAAGCGCCGCCGGACAAACTGTTCTCCGATCCCGAAAACGAACGCACGCGGACGTTCCTGCGGGCCGTCCTGGAGCGGGGCTGACTCAAGATTCCCTGCTCGGCGAGGAAAATCGGTCAGGTCGCGCGGCGGCTCAGGGTCCAGTACAGCCCACCGGCCACCACACTGCCCGAAAGCCACGAGAAGTCGATGTTGCCGAGCGCGATCGCGACGGGCCCCTGCATCGCGGGCACAAGCCCGTACTGCCACGCCCAGCCGGCCGCGATACCCGCCGCCAGGCTGATCAACCCGGCCTTGTTCCATCGGGCGTAAGGGGATTCGCTCGCCGGCAGGTACAGGCCGCCGACGTCGAGAGCCCCGCGCCGGATCAATGTGTAGTCAACCAGCATGACTGCTGCCCATGGGCTGATCCACACCAGGATGGACACCATCCAGTTGTCGAAGGCGTGCGCGAAACTGTCGGCCTCGATGAACACCGCGAGCACCATCGCCGCCACCACACCGGCGCCCAGCGTGACCTTCCACCGTGCGGCCCGCACCCCGATCGACAGCGCAGCCAGCGAGCACGAGTACAGGTTGAGGATGTTGGTCGCGATCGGGCCGTGCACCAGCAGGAGCAGGACGGGCACCGCCATCACGCCGAACGTGCTGACCACAAGCGCCGACGGATCACTGCCGCTGCCCGCACTGGCCAGGCAAGCACCCAGGGCCGCCAGCCAGACGGTCGGCACGTACATGCCGAGCGACGACGACCAGAACACCGACCGGGCGGACGCGGTCACGCGGACGAAACGGCTGTAGTCGGATGCGTAAGGAATCCACGTCAGCCCCCAACCGACACCGATCGCGGTGAGCAACTGCGTGACGGCCGTGAACTTCTCCCCTGAGGTCATCGCCTCACCGGCAAGCGACCAGTGCACGTCGGTGGACACCAGGGCCAGCACCGTCATGATCGCCATCACCAGCGCTGTGGCGGGAACCGTGTACTTTTCGAAGCTGCGAATGGCATAGAAGCCGTAGAGCGCCAGCCCGAGTTGGACAGCCATGATCCCTGCTGCCACAACGACTTCCAACCACAGTCCACCCGTTACGCCGAATTCGGCCAAGACCGCCAGCACGAGGTCGAGCACGACCCAGGTGTTGACGCCCACCCAGCCCATCGTCAGCAGGAACTGGACGAGCCCGGGAACCACTGCGCCCGACAATCCGAACGGAGCCCGGCCCAGCACCATCTGGTTGACGGCCGTGCGGTGCCCGATCACGTTGAACGCACCGAAGACCGCACAACCGATCACGTTGCCGACCACGACGACCACGAGGGTCTCCACCAGGCTGAGACCCAGGGTTATCCCCAGCGCACCGAGCACCCAGTTGATCGGCGCGATATTGGCGCCGCACCAGATCCAGAACAGTTCCCATGGTGAGCAATCACGGCCTTCGGCTGAGACCGGCTCGATGCCGTGCGCGTCGAACGGCACTCCAGCAGGCGACGGAGGTGGTTCGGACGTGGTCAACGATTCGGTCGGTCGAGTCGACATCGAGGGCTCCTTTGCTCGGATTCCGCCCATCGAAACACTGCCAACCCCCGCGAACGAGTGTATAAACATCCATGATCAACCCAACCTGATTGGACGTCCGTACACCGATGTTGAGCCTCAGTGCGCTGATCGACGATCCGCAACTCGAATTGACGCTGCTGGTCGCCGGCCGGCCCGGGGCGGTCGACCAGGAGGTGTTGTGGCTGCACAACACCGAACTCCCCGACCCCTCGCCGTATATCCGAGCCACCGAGCTGGTGTTGACCAATGGGCTCTGGCACGCCGCGGTCACCGCAGCCGCGTTCGTCGACGCGCTGCAGCGCGCCCGGGCGTCCGGCCTGATCTTCGGCCTCACCGACCAGACGCCTTCGGCGCCAACAGATCTGGTCGAGGCCTGCGCCGCGGCCGGGTTGCCGCTCGCGACAGTGTCCATTGCGGTGCCGTTCACCGCGATCACACAGGCCGCCGCGCGGGTGCAGACCGAGGCCAGGCAATCCGCCCTGTCCAGGCTGGTGCGGCGGGGCAATGCGCTGGCCAGTTCGATCTCGCGAGGCGGTGGTGCGCAGGGCATTCTCGACGTGTTGCGCCGCGACCACGACCTGCCGCTGCTCGTGGTGGACCGGTTGGGCCGCCGGCTCGCAGGCATCGTCGCAGACGACGCTCAGATCCACACCGCCGCCGACGCACTCAACCGGCATCCACCTCCACTGGAAGTGGACATACCCGAAGTCGGCCCGGCCGCGGTGTACCTCGTCGAAGGCGCGATGGGCGACATCGACGCGGGCCTGTTCTGCCTGCGGCCGTTGACCGAACTGCGGCCGGCCGAACGTGACGCACTCGATCAGGCGGCCCGTTATCTGAGCCTGGAAGTCACGCGCCAGCAGGCACTGCAGGCCATCGAATCCCGCTTCTCCAGCGAGCTGCTCGAGATGGTGCTGTCCGGGGCAGCGCGGGCCCGCGAGGTCTCGGAACGGCTGCGCGCCTTCGGAATCGACCCGTCAGCACCACTTGCGGTGTACACGGTCGTGGTCGGCGCCGACGAGCTGCGGCCACCCGGCTCGACCGACGAGATCGAGGCCTTCTTCAGTCATCGCGGGATCCCCGCGGTCGTGGTGCCCGGCAGCCAGGACACCGTCGTGGTGTTCGGCTGGCACGACGATGCCGCGGCGCTGGTCCCCCTCGGGGAGGAGTTGGTCGAGACTCTCACGACCCGCTTCCCCACCGACCGCACCGTGGTCGGGATCGGCGACCTGGCCGTCGACGCCACCGCACTGCGGGAACCGTTGATCCGAGCCAGGGAGGTCTGCCACGTCATGTGGCGCCGTTCGACCGAATCCCGGGCAGGCACCTACGCCGACGTCGGTACGCATCGCATGCTGCTGGGCTTGCACGACCGCTCGGTGCTACGGCGGTTCGCCGACGACATCCTCGGCCCACTGCGGGTATACGACGAACAGAACGCCGCAGAACTGGAACGCACCCTGCGGACGTTTCTCGGCAACGACGGGCACTGGGCCAAAACCGCTGCGGCCCTGTATGTCCACGTCAACACGCTGCGCAACCGCATCGGCCGGATCAACGAACTGACCGGTCGCGATGTCACGCGGCTCGAGGACCGCGTCGACCTGTTCCTCGCGCTGGAGGCCGACTCACTCGGTCAGTAGGCGTCGACGGACGGCGGGGTGAGCGTGCGCGGCTCGATCGCCGGATCGGCGCGCACGGCCTCGGCGACGTCTCGGCAGCGCGCGAACCGCACGTCACCGCACTCCAGGGCGTACTCGATGAATCCCCGCAGGGCCAGGATCCGGCCGGGCCGGCCCGAAAGGAACGGATGCACACACAGATTGAACAGGCAGCGATAGTGCCGCATGCCGTCCAACTCGGCTCGCCACATCTCGGCAACCTTGACCGGGGATTCGATCACCGAGCCGATGTGCGGATCGGGCAGGTAAGCATACTGCTCCCAGTCGTCGAGGGACCAGTGCACGGGCAGCTCCACGATCGGCCCGGCCTCGGTCGCGATCCGATACGGACGATCGTCACCCATCAACGACGAGTCGTATTGCAGGCCGTGCTCGGCGATGAGCCTGGGCGTCTGCCAACTGGCGCCCCACAATGCGGCTCGGTGGCCGGCGATGTCGATGTCCTGCGCGGCGAACACCGCGAGGGCGCGTTCGAAGTCGGCGCGCTCCTCGGCGGCGGTCATGCTGACTGGCGACCGGTGACTGTAGGAATGATGGGCCACCTCATGTCCGCGTTCGACGATCGACGCGGCAAGCCCCGGGCGGTGTTCGGCGACCCAGCCCGGCATGAAAAACGTGGCAGGAACCGACAAGTCGTCGAGCAGGTCGAGAATGCGTGGCACGCCGACCTCGGGCCCGTAGGACTGATGCGACATCGCCATCATGTGCGCCGCGTACCGGCTCGCCTCGGCGAGGATCGGTGTCTCGGCGTCGACGTCGAACGTCAATGTCGCGACCGCACAGGCCTCACCATGCCACGGTGCGGTCATCGGGCGGCCGACCACGCGTGAGCATTGGCGATCGTCGCCATGGGCGACAACATCGCATGGTCGAACCGATCCAGTACCGCTCCGGACGAAAGGCGGTGCGGTAGATCGGGATTCGCGAGCGCCCCGCGGCCCAGCGACAGCAGGTCGGCATGGCCGCCCTCGAGCACGTCGGCGGCCTGAGTGTGATCGTGCATGCCACCGTTGGCCATCACCGGCAGGCCCGTCACCTGCCGTGCCACTGCCGTGATGGTCCGCCCGTCCGGGAATCGCGCGGTGTCGATGAAGTCGCGGCCTTCGCTCGCGATGTGCAGATAGTCGACGCCGGCCTCGGCGACCGCGGCGAAGATCACCTCCGCGTCGGCCGCACCACCGGGCCACCGGTAGCCGAAGTCGTTGACCTTGGTCTGCGACAGGCGCACGCCGACCAGGAAGTCTGCGCCCACTCGCGCGCGGACGGCCGCTGTCACCTGCGCGGTCAGCCTGATTCGAGCTGCCACCGACCCGCCGAACGCGTCGGTGCGCTCATTGGTGTACGTGGTGAGGAACTGATCGAGCAGATAGCCGTTGGCAGCGTGGATCTCGACACCGTCGAAGCCTGCCGTGCGCGCCCGCTCGGCCGCCGTGGCGAATCCCGCGACGACGGCGTCGATGTCGTCGTGATCCATCGCCCGCGGCACCGGCCAGGGGCCCGACCCGCCGTATTCCTCGAGCATCGTCCCGCGGGGACGCACTGCCGACGGCGCGATCGTGCCCACACCAAAGGAGTTGCCCTGTGACAGCGCCCCGGCATGCATGAGCTGCGCGACGATCGGCGCGCCCTCGCCGTGCACGGCGTCGACCACCCGCTGCCAGCCCGCCACGTGCGCATCGGTGGCAAGCCCGGGTTGGTTGAGATACCCCTGGCTGTGCGCGGTGTCGGGGTAGGTACCTTCGGTGATCACCAATCCGAAGCCGCCACGCGCGAATTCGGCGTAGTAGTCGGCCATCGCGTCGGTCGCGGTGCCGTCCGGCGCGGCCGAGACCCGGCTCATCGGCGCCACGGCAAGCCGGTTCGCCAGCTCGAGGCCTCCGAGGCGCACCGCGGTCAGCGCGGGATGGGGCGCCATCACGCGACCCGCTCCGTGAGCGGCGCCAGCTCGAGGGCCAGTGAGGTGGGCCGGTGTCCGTTGATGCCGTTGAGATCCATCGGGCACGCCGACACCACCACCACGCAATCCATGACCGCCTCGAACTCTATGGCGTCACCGGCTCGGCTCACCGCGGGCAACCATGACAGCACACCGCCATCGGTGACCGGGATGTTCATGAACACATTCACGGGCTGCGGGACATCGTTCACGCCGGCGCCGAGCTCTTCCACGGCGTTTCGCAGGTTTTCCGCGCACGAGCGATGGTCAGAGACACCGAGCGCGCGATAGCGCTCGGCGTCGCATGCCGAGATCAGCATGTCGTGGATGCCCGGTGAGGTATCGGCGGCCAGGGTCAGGATGGGCCTGCGCCGGTTGGTGACGAACTGCTCGCCCACCGCGGGGAACAGCCGGCCGGTTGTCGTACGAGTGTGTGACGCGCTCAGGTACTCGCTGAAATCCCCTGCTGCAAAGGCGAATACGTCGCCCACCTGGCCCCCTTCGACGTCCACCACCCGGATCCGGTCGCCGTGCCGCAGCATCACCGCGCGGCCGGTGCCTGCAGGCACCGCTGTTCGTCTCGTCGTGTTCGTGAACTCCATGACTCGCCATTCAAGCGACGGCCCCGACGCACGCCAATGGTTGTTCATCCACCATGCGCCCCGATTCGGTAGATATTTCTCCATATCGCGGGTATCCCCGCGGCCCTAGTGTTCCCGGTCATGCAATTCACGGTCATCGACGCCGGAGAACTCACCGCACGCAAAGCCTTCGGGCTGCTGAAAGCCGCAGTGGTGCCGCGTCCCATCGCCTGGACGTCGACCATCAGCCCGGACGGCGTCCCCAACCTGGCGCCGTTCAGCTTCTTCACGGTGGTCTCCTCAGAACCGCCTCTGGTGCTGTTGAGCCTCGAGTACCTGTGCAGCGGTCACCTCAAGGACAGCGCCGCCAACATCGAAGCCACCGGAGAGTTCGTGGTCAACATCGCACCGGCCGCCATGGCACCGGCCGTCGAGTTGACCAGCGAACAGTTCGACGCGTCAGTCGACGAGTTCGAGTTGGCAAGGGTCACCGCGATACCCTGCCGGCACGTCCGCCCACCCCGCATCGCCGAATGTCCCATAAGCCTGGAATGCCGCCTGCACACCACCATTCAGCCCGGCAGTGACCGGCTGGTGATCGGCGAGGTGGTCGCGTTCCACCTCGACCACGGCGTGCTGGACGCCGACGGCCGGGTGGAAATGAGCCGGCTCGATCCGCTCGCGCGTACCGCCGCACATTTCGCCCGTCTGCAACCCCTCACCCGGCAGGAGATGTGATGTCGCAGTTGATCGACGACGGACCGCTGACCGCATTCCACAAGCGGCTCACGGTGTTTTCGGCGGGCGGACCGTTCCTCGACGGGTTCGCACTGACCATCATCGGCATCGCGTTCGTCTCCATGAAGGACCGGCTGAGTCTCGACTCCGTCGACGTCGGCTTGATCGGTGCCGCGGCACTGATCGGTATCTTCGTCGGCGGATTGGTCTTCGGATACGTCACCGACCGCGTGGGCCGCAAGATCATGTATGTCGCCGACCTTTCCATGCTGGTCGCGGTGTCCGTCGCCTCGGCGTTCGTGACCGACGCGTGGCAGCTGGTGCTGCTGCGTTTCCTGCTCGGGGTGGCGATCGGCGCCGACTATCCGATCGCCAGTTCCCTTCTGGCCGAATTCATCCCGAGCCGCTACCGCGGCAGGCTGCTCGGTTCGCTGTTCGTGGTGTGGGCTGCGGGTGCGGCCGCGGCGGCCGCGGTGGGCTGGGCCCTGTCGGCGTTGGGTCCTGACGCCTGGCGGTTGATGCTGGCCAGCCCCGCGGTGTTCGGCGTCATCACCCTGCTGATGCGGGCGGGAACGCCGGAATCTCCGCGGTGGCTGCTGAGCAAGGGCCGCGAGGCCGACGCGCAGCGGGTCTGCCGGCAGGTCTGGGGTCCGCAGGCCGACACGTCTCTGATTCCCGCCGAGCCGCGCGCCACGTCGTACTCGGAACTGTTTCGTGGCGTCTATCTCCGACGAGTGGTTTTCGTCGGAGTGTTCTTCACCGCGCACGTCATCCCGTTGTTCGCGGTGTACACGTTCGGTCCGGACATCCTCGCCGAGATGGGTGTCGGCGCACACAACGTGTACGTCGCGGAGTTGGTCATCAGCGTGCTGTTCCTGGTGGGCGGGGTGCCCGGGCTCCTGCTGGTCGACAAGATCGGACGCAAACCGTTGCTGCTGTGGACATTTGCCATCATGAGCGGTGCGTTCATCGTGATGGCCGCCAATCCCCACGCGCCGGCTCCGGTCTTGTTCGCCCTGCTGGCCCTCTACGCGATCACGTCGGGAGCCTGCAACTTCATCGAGATCATCTATCCCAACGAGCTTTTCCCCACCGCGGTGCGCGCCAGCGCGACCGGTACCGTCGTGGCCATCAGCAGGGTGGGATCGGCTATCAGCACGTTCGTTCTGCCGCTCGTGCTGACCGGCACCGGACTCGGGGGCGTGATGTGGCTGTTGGCCGCGGTCAACGTCATCGGACTCGCGATCACGGTGCTCCTCGGTGAGGAGACTCGCGGCCGCGCGCTGTCGGACACCTCGGCCCCGGGCCGGTCCCCCGCTCTGGTCAGCGACGACGTCGACGCATGACGAGCCCCACCAGCGCTTCCGAACGGTGCGAGCAATCGCTGACCCGGGCCGCCGCACCTGCGGCCCGGGCCGCGTTGATCACCACCACCGCCGAGCGGGCCGTGCACGAGGCCGAACTGAGCGACGCCCGTCGCCGCACCGGGCGGCCCCGCAGCGAGCTCGATGGGGTGCCGATCGTGTGGAAGGATCTCTTCGACGTTGCCGGCACCGTCACCACGTGCGGGTCGGCGTCACACGCGGCCCGTCCGGCCGCGGCATCGGACAGTCCCCTGGTCCGGCGCGCCGGGCGTCTTGGGCTGGTCACCCTCGGCAAGGCCAATCTCAGCGAGTTCGCGTTCTCGGGCCTCGGCATCAACGCGCACTTCGGCACGCCCGCCAACCCGCTGGATCCCGCGCTCGTGCCCGGCGGCTCGTCGGCCGGTTCCGCCGTGGCCGTCACCTCCGGCATCGCACCCGTCGCGATCGGCACCGACACGTCGGGCTCGGTACGGATCCCCGCCGCGTTCTGCGGATGCGTCGGATTCCGCGCCAGCCCGAACCGATACGGCCCCAACGATTTCACGCCGCTGTCTCCCACGCTGGACTGTGTCGGGATCCTCGCGCGCACCGTCGCCCCGATCCGCGCGCTGGACCGGTTGCTCGCCGGCACCGCGGGAACCGACGGTGCGAGCGATCCGCCGCGCTTCGTCGTGCCTGCCGGCGAATGGATCGACGACTGTACCCCCGGAGTCCGCGGCGCGTTCGAGGCTGCCGTGGAACTGCTCCGTGGCCAGGGATTTTCGGTATCAGTGCAACGCATCGCGAGTTTGGCTGCGGCGCAACGCCTGCTCGACCGTCACGGCACGATCGTCGGTGCCGAAGCCCACGACCGCTACGGCCACCTCGTCTCGTCACCCCACATCGAACCGGCCACGCGCCGTCGCCTGCAGCGCAACGCCCACATCGACGCCGCACCCGTACGCGCCGGCATGCCCGGGCTGCGGCGGCAGTTCCGCGCCGAGTTGGCCGGTGCGCTGCTGCTGTGCCCCACCGTGCGCCATGAACCGCCCCGCATCGACACGCTGCTGGCCTCCGAGGCACGCTACGACGCTGCCAATGCCGCCACGTTGCGCACCACGATGGTGCTCAGCTACCTCGGTACGTGTGGAATATCGGTGCCGCTCAGGGTAAGCGGAATACCCGTGCCGATCGGGCTGCTCATCTCCGCGCCCGCGGGCGCCGATGCCGACCTGCTGGATCAGGCCGCGCTGGTGACGCGGTACACGTCGTAGACGCCCTCCACATTGCGCACGACGCTGAGCAGATGCCCGAGGTGCTTGGGGTCGCCCATCTCAAACGTGAAGCGGCTGATGGCCACTCGATCGTTGGAGGTCGTGACCGAGGCCGACAGGATGTTGACCTTCTCGTCGGCCAGCACGCGCGTCACGTCGGACAGCAGCCGGTGCCGGTCGAGCGCCTCGACCTGAATGGCCACCAGGAACACCGACGACGGCGACGGCGCCCACTGGACCTCGATGATGCGCTCGGCCTGCTGTTGCAGCGACGCCGCGTTGGTGCAGTCGGTGCGGTGCACGCTGACCCCGCCGCCGCGGGTCACAAACCCCATGATGGTGTCGCCCGGCACCGGGGTGCAGCACTTGGCCAGTTTGGTCAGTGTGCCCGGGGCGCCCGGGACCGCGACACCGGTGTCGTCGGTGCTGCGCTGCCGCACTGGCATGGTGGCGGGCGTGGACCGCTCGGCGAGTTCGTCCTCGGCCGCGTCGTCCCCGCCGAACTGCGCGAGCAGGCGCTGCACCACATGGCGCGCCGACACGTGCCCCTCACCGACCGCGGTGTAGAGCGCCGAGACGTCGGTGTAGCGCAGCTCTCGGGCCAGCGCGCCCATGGTCTCGCCATTCATCAAGCGCTGCAACGGAAGTCCACCGCGACGCACTTCCCTGGCGATGGCGTCCTTGCCCGTCTCCAGGGCCTCTTCGCGGCGTTCCTTGGCGAACCACTGCCGGATCTTGGCCTTGGCGCGCGGCGAGACCACGAAGGTCTGCCAGTCCCGTGACGGGCCCGCGTTGGGCGCCTTCGAGGTGAACACCTCGACGACTTCCCCGTTTTCGAGTTTGCGTTCCAGCGCCACCAGGCGGCCGTTGACCCGCGCGCCGATGCAGCGGTGCCCGACCTCGGTGTGCACGGCATAGGCGAAGTCGACCGGCGTGGATCCCGTCGGCAGCGTGATCACATCCCCCTTGGGCGTGAACACGAAGATCTCTTGCACCGCAAGGTCGTAACGCAACGACTCGAGGAACTCACCGGGGTCCGCGGCTTCCCGCTGCCAGTCGAGCAGCTGCCGCATCCAGGCCATGTCGTCGATCTCGGCCGAGGCGTGCGGATGCAGGACGCCGTTGCGTCCCCTGGCTTCCTTGTACCGCCAGTGCGCGGCGATGCCGTACTCGGCGGTGCGGTGCATGTCACGCGTCCGGATCTGCACCTCCAGCGGCTTGCCCTCGGGCCCCACCACGGTGGTGTGCAACGACTGGTAGACGCCGTAGCGCGGCTGGGCGATGTAGTCCTTGAAGCGGCCCGCCATGGGCTGCCACAGCGAATGCACCACGCCCACCGCGGCGTAACAGTCGCGGATCTCGTCGCACAGGATCCGGACGCCGACCAGGTCGTGGATGTCGTCGAAATCGCGGCCTTTGACGATCATCTTCTGGTAGATCGACCAGTAGTGCTTGGGCCTGCCCTCGACCACGGCGTTGATCTTCATGGCCGACAGCGCCACCCCGACCTCGGCCCGCACCTTGGCCAGGTAGGTGTCGCGTGACGGCGCACGGTCGGCCACCAGCCGCACGATCTCCTCGTACTTCTTGGGGTGCAGGATCGCGAACGACAGATCCTCCAGCTCCCACTTCACGGTCGCCATACCGAGCCGGTGAGCAAGGGGCGCAATGACTTCCAGCGTCTCGCGGGCCTTGCGCGCCTGCTTCTCGGGCGGCAGGAACCGCATGGTGCGCATGTTGTGCAGCCGGTCGGCGACCTTGATCACCAGAACCCGGGGATCGCGGGCCATCGCGATGATCATCTTGCGGATGGTCTCGCCCTCGGCCGCGCTGCCGAGCACCACCTTGTCGAGTTTGGTGACACCGTCGACCAGGTGGCCGACCTCGCTGCCGAACTCCGCGGTCAGCGCCTCGAGCGTGTAGCCGGTGTCCTCGACAGTGTCGTGCAGCAGCGCCGCGACGAGCGTCGTGGTGTCCATGCCGAGCTCGGCCAGGATGTTGGCGACCGCGAGCGGATGCGTGATGTAGGGATCACCGGATTTGCGGAGCTGGTCGGCGTGGCGCTGGTCGGCAACCTCGTAGGCCCGCTGCAGCAACTGCAGGTCGGCCTTCGGGTAGATCTCGCGGTGGACGGCCACCAACGGTTCCAGCACGGGGTTGACCGTGCTGCGCTGGACGGTCATCCGGCGGGCCAGGCGCGCCCGGACACGGCGCGACGCACTGCTCTTGGTGGTGTCGAGCGCCTGGGTCTCGGCGGGTTTCGGCGCGGCGGGGGCCGCCGCCTCGGTCTTGGCGGCCGGGAGCGACTGCACGACCTGGCTTGTGCCTGAATCCTCAGCCACGTGTCACCTCCCGTTCATCGCCAGATTTCGAGGATATCCCTCACACGGTGTGCAGGCTGTCAACCGGCAGCGGTGCGACCGCATTCCGCCCGCCCAGGGCCGTCAATTCGAGCACGACCGCCGCGCGGGTGACGGTGGCACCACCGGCCCGCAGCAGCCGCGCCGCGGCGGCCAGCGTCCCGCCGGTGGCGAGCACATCGTCGATGATCACAACGTTGCGGCCGGCGATGTCAATCCCGTCGGCCGGGATCTCCAGCGTCGCGGTGCCGTACTCGAGCTGGTAGCTCACGCTGTGCACCGGCGGCGGCAGCTTGCCTCCCTTGCGCACCGCCAGCACACCGGTGCCGAGCCGCGTGGCGACCGCGGCACCGAGCAGGAACCCGCGTGCGTCGAGACCGGCCACCAGGTCCGCACCGTCGGCACTGGCCGCGAGCGCATCGGTGACGGCGTTGAGCCCGTGGGCGTCGGCCAGCAGCGGTGTCAGATCCTTGAACTGGATGCCAGGGTCCGGAAAGTCCGGCACTTCCCGGGTCAGCGACGCGACCAGCGCGGAGACGTCGCTCACTTCGACAACTTCCAGCGGTCCATGTTCCAGCCGGCTCCCCATCGCGTCGGATTGCTGCTCACGGCGTACATCTTGGTCGACGTGAGCACTGTGCGCTGTTGCCGGTACAACGGCAGCGTCGGCATGTCGCCCCACAGGATCGGCGCGCCTTCGCCCACCAGTCGCGCCACCTCCTTCGGATCGGAGGTCACCGCGAGCGCGTCGATGATGCCGTCGACACGTTCGTTGTCGTAGCGAGACAGGTTGTTGCCGTTGCCGACGTGCAGCGCATAGGCGTCGATGGCCGACGAGCCCGACGAGCCACTGCCCGCGGCGCCTCCCGTGCTGGCCAGCAGCGCGTCGAACTCGTTGTTGCGCAGTGCGAGCGGCCCGGCCGATTCAGAACCGGCATCCTGCACGGTGATGCCCGCGGGCGCACACGCTTTCGCGATCGCGCCGACCGTCGCGGCCAGCCGGGCGTTCGGGGTCTGGTAGCCGATCCGGACCGTCAGTGGCTGGTTGTTGAGCGCGGCACGCGCGGCGTCGGGGTTGGCCGCCACGAACTGGCCTGCTTCGGCGGCTCCCTCGGCGGCGCTGTAGGCATCGTCGCCGGCCGGGCTCAACCGCGAGTTGACGATCGGCATCTCGGCGTTGCGCGCGATCACGTCCCGCGGCGTGCACAGCGCCACGGCGCGCCGGTTGGGTGTCGCGGCCAGCGGTCCGCCGGGCGCGAAGATCAGCTGCTCGACGCCGGCCGACGGGGCTTCGGTGCTGACGTAGTCGTCGGGCAGGTTGAGCAGCCCCGAGGATCCGCTCGCGATGTCGACGACGTCGAACGAGCCCTCGTTCACCCGCTCCTGGATGTCGGCGCCGCGCGGCCACACCGCGACCTTGCCCGTGATCGGCTTGCCACCCCACCACTGCTCGTTGGCGACCAGGACGACGACGCCGCCGTCCGACACCGAATCGAGCCGATACGGCCCCGACGATGGAAAGCGCTTGAGATCCAGGTCCGGTTTGAGATCCCAGACGGTGTTCCAGGCCTGCGCGATGCGGTCCACCGTGGGTGCGTCACCGGTCTGCAGTGCGTTGGTGACCCCGGCGTCGCCGAGGCCCAGTTCGTCGGCGATGACGTGCGAGGGCATGAGCGAGGTCGCCGAGAACAACTGGCCGTAATCGATGAACGCCCGGTCCTGGACGAACGAAACCCTGGCCTTCTTCTGCCCGGGTGCACAGTCCACGGTGGCGATGTCGCGGTAGCCGGCCTGGCTGGCTGCGTCGAACGCGGGATACCGACCGGACTGGGAGGCCCAGGTGAGCACCAGATCGTCGCACGTGACGGGCTTGCCGTCGGAGTACACCGCGCTGTCGTTGATCACGTAGTCGAGCACGAGCGGGGCGCGCCCGACGACCGACACCGCCCCGAAATCGTGGTCGGCGACGATCTGGCCGTCCGGCCCGTGGTAGGTGAAGCCGGTCAGCGTCCGCGCGAACGCCTGCGGCCCCGCCGACGCCGCACCGGCCACCGTGTTGGTGTTGTAGGTGCTGAGCGTGCCGTCGACGGCATAGTCGATCTCATCGGCCGAGCCGCCCATGCAGCCGGAAAGCCCGATCCCGGCCAGCAGCGACAGCGTCGCGACGGTCGCCGCGGCCTTGATCCGGGCTGTGGCCCCCCGTTGAGGCATCAGACTTACCGCCGGGTGTTCCGCTTGCCCGACGGCCGACCGGTCTTCGAGGCCGACGGACGCGACGGCCGAGCACCCGGTGCCGGCTTCTCGGGAGCGGGCCGGCTGGACACCGCGGCCGAAACGGTTTCGGCTTCCTCGGTGTCCACGGAGTCCTCGTCGGCCTTGTCAGGCTTGTCGGCAGCCTGCTTTGCCGCCGTCTTCTTGGACGACTTGCCTGCGGCCGGATTGCGGCGGTTGAGCACGCGCTTGGTGTGCCTGCGCACCAGGTCGGTGCGCTCACGCAGCGATACCAGCAGCGGGGTCGCGAAGTAGATCGACGAATAGGTGCCGACGATCACGCCGACGAGCTGCACGAGCGCGAGGTCCATCAGAGTGCCGACCCCGAGCAGCCAGACCGCCACCACGATCAGCGCGACGATCGGCAGCACCGAGATGAGGCTCGTGTTGATCGACCGCATGAACGTCTGGTTGACGGCGAGGTTGGCCTGCTCGGCGAACGTGCGCCGCGTCGTGTGTTCGAACCCGTGAGTGTTCTCCTCGACCTTGTCGAACACGATGACCGTGTCGTAGAGCGAGAAGCCCAGGATGGTCAGCAGGCCGATGACGGTCGCGGGCGTGACCTCGAAACCGACCAGTGAGTAGATGCCCGCCGTGACCACGAGGTCGAACACGAGCGTCAGCAACGCCGAGATGGCCATGTAGCGCTCGTAGCGCACGGTGATGTAGATGGCCGCCAGCACGAGGAACACCACCAGCGCGATCAGCGCCTTCTGGGTGATCTGGCCACCCCAGGTCTCGGAGACCGCGGAATCACTGATGGCCTGCTTGCTCGGCTGGCCGTCACTGCCTTTGGGATGGAACGCGTCGAACAGCGCCGTCCGCAGCTTCTCGGTGTCGTCGTTGGTCAGCGTTTCCGAGCGGATCTGGACCGTGGCAGAAGCGCCGTTGCCGACCTGGACCACCGATTCCGGGCTGCGGCCGAGCGTCTTGCTGAAGACGTCTTCGACCTGCTGCGTGCTCACCACACCGTCGGCGCCTGCCGCGGGCAACGACACCTTGGTGCCGCCCTCGAAGTCGATGCCGAAGGTGAATCCGCGCACCACCATGCTGACGATCGCGATGGCGACCATCAGTCCGCTGACGGTGTACCAGAGCTTGCGGCGGCCGACCACCTCGAAGGCGCCGGTACCGGTGTAGAGCCTGACGAAGAAGCCATGACGCGGGGCCTGCGCCGAAGCGACCGTATCGGTGCTCTTCTCGATGCTCTCGGCCTCCTCCGCGGTGGATTCGATGTCGTTTGAGTGTTTCGCGGCCATTCGCCTATCCCCGTCCCGCCGTCGCATGTGCAGCTTCGCGCCGTTCCCGCGCGATCTGCTGCACCGCACCAAGTCCGTTGAGTGCCGGTTTGGCCATGGTCGGAGACTTCGATGCCAGGTACACCAGCGGCCAGGTCACCAGGAACACCACGACGAGGTCGAGGATCGTGGTCAGGCCGAGGGTGAACGCGAAGCCCTTGACCTGGCCGACGGCCAGGAAATAGAGCACCGCGGCGGCCAGGAAGGTGACCGCGTTACCGGACACGATGGTCTTGCGGGCCCGCGCCCAACCGCGCGGTACCGCGGACCGGAAACTCCGGCCCTCGCGGATCTCGTCCTTGATGCGTTCGAAGAACACCACGAACGAGTCGGCTGTCGTGCCTATACCGATGATCAGACCCGCGATGCCGGCCAGGTCGAGCGTGTAGCCGATGTATCTGCCCAGCAGCACGAGGATCGCGAAGACGGCTGCGCCCGACGCGACCAGTGACAGCGCCACGAGCAGTCCGAGCACGCGGTAGTACAGCAGCGAGTAGATCAGCACCGCAGCCAGTCCGATGGCACCGGCGATCAGGCCGGCCCGCAGTGACGACAGCCCCAGGGTGGCCGAAACCGTTTCCGCCTCAGAGGATTCGAAGGACAGCGGCAGTGACCCGTACTTCAGGACGTTGGCCAGTTCTTTGGCCGAGTCGGCGGTGAACTGGCCGGTGATCTGGGTGTTCCCGCCCGGGATGGCCTCGCGGATCTCCGGCGCGCTGACCACCCGGGAGTCCAGGGTGAACGCGGTCTGGGTGCCGACGTTGGCGGCCGTGAAGTCCGCCCACGTGGTGGCGCCGCCACTCTTGAACTCGACGTCGACGACGTACTGGCCCTGCTGGGAATCCAGGCCCGACGTGGCGTTCTTGATCTCTTCGCCGCTCATGATCGACTTGTTGAGCAGGTAGACGGTCTGGCCGTCGGTCGAACACGTCACCAATGGCAGGTTCGGATCGTCGTTGCCCGCGAGCACGTCATCCTCACCACAGCGCGTGGCCTGGAACTGCAGCGCGAGGATCTGCACGGTCTGGTCGGTGCTCTGCCGCAACTGCTTCTCGTCGGCAATCCGTTGCGCCAGATCGGCTTTCGGATCACCCGGTTTGGCAGGCGCGGGCGCCGGTGCCGGCGCGGGAGCCGGCGTCGGCTCGCCGGGCGTGGGAGCCGGATCCTGCGGGAACGGCCGGGGCTGCGGAGCCGGCTGCTCGGCCGGCGGCACCGCAGGCGCCTCGGCGGGTGGCGCCGCCGGCGCCTCGCCGGGCGCGCCGCCCGGCAGTCCCAGCTCGCCGGGAAGGCCGCCCGGCAGTCCGGCAGGCGGAGCTCCCGGCGGCGCGGCGGGCGGCTGCTGCTGGCCGTTCTCCGCGCGCGGCTTGGCGGCCATCGCGTGGATGACGGGCCGGATGTACAGCCGAGCGGTCTGCCCGAGGTTGCGGGCCTCGCTGCCGTCGTTCCCGGGCACGGTGATCACCAGGTTGTTGCCGTCGATGACGACCTCAGAGCCCGAGACGCCGAGCCCGTCGACGCGGGCACTGATGATCTGCTGGGCCTGGTTGAGCGCTTCGCGGGTGGGCGCGGAGCCGTCCGGGGTGCGTGCGGTCAGCGTGACCCGGGTACCGCCCTGCAGGTCGATGCCGAGTTTCGGGTCGGGCTGCTTGTCGCCGGTCAGGAACACCAGCAGGTAGACGCCGACAAGCAGCACCAGGAAGAGCGTCAGGTAGCGGGCAGGGTGCACCGGCGCCGAAGACGATGCCACGTTGTTCGGGTCTCCTCGAGATCAGTTCGTCAGCACCGCAAAGGGTACGTGCTTGTCCTTGGTAATCAGCTGAGTGATCGGCCGTCAGTCTTTCTTGAGGCCCTCGGAATCGGTGATTCCGGTGCTCTCGGTCAGCTCGGTGGCCGTCGTCGACGGCGTGTCGTCATCGGTGTCGTCGGTGTCGGCCTCGATGCGGTCCCGCACGGCCAGCTTCATCCAGGTGGTGACGACGCCCGGAGCGATCTCCAGGTCGATGTTGTCGTCGGTGATGCCCGTGATGGTGCCCTGCAGGCCCGAGGTGGTGTGGATCCGGTCGCCGATCTGCAGCGAGTTGTGCAGGTCAATGGTGGCCTGCATGGCCTTCCGCTGCCGGCGGGACGCGAAGAACATGAACGCGCCCATGATGATCAGTAGGGGCAGGAAGATGACCAAGTCCATGGCAGCAGCTGTCTTTCGTATCGAGTCGTGTCGTCGCGCCATCCAGACCGAACAGGCCATCGGCGCCGCGTAGGTACCCCCAGTCTGCCATTGCGGCAGCCTGCGGCCGAGGGCCCGGTCACCCAACGCAGCAGTTAGCGGGGCTAAATTTGGCGCTGAGCGGGCGTCGGGCCGACGCTGCCAAAACCGAATCCCGGTCCGGACGGGGCGACTACGCTCGGTGCTGCGTT
Organism: Mycolicibacterium mageritense; assembly: GCF_010727475.1. Lineage (NCBI taxonomy): Bacteria > Bacillati > Actinomycetota > Actinomycetes > Mycobacteriales > Mycobacteriaceae > Mycobacterium > Mycolicibacterium mageritense. The sequence continues at coordinate 6,069,575 of NZ_AP022567.1, read as the reverse complement.
CATCTGTGCACCCACGTCCGTTCCCAGGAGTCAGTGTTGAGTCACCCCGAGCAGAGCCGTCATCTCGCGACCGTCATCCCTGGCCCGAAGTCCGCGGCCCTGATCGAGCGGAAATCGGCGGCCGTGGCCCGTGGCGTCGGAACCACCATGCCGGTGTACGCCGCGAAAGCCGGCGGCGGAATCGTCGAGGATGTCGACGGCAACCGCTTGATCGACCTCGGCTCGGGCATTGCCGTCACGACCATCGGCAACTCGTCGCCGCGCGTCGTCGACGCGGTCCGCACCCAGGTCGGCGAATTCACGCACACGTGCTTCATGGTGACGCCGTACGAGGGGTACGTCGCGGTCTGCGAACAGCTCAACCGCCTGACGCCGGTTGCCGGCGAGAAGCGGTCGGCACTCTTCAACTCCGGCTCCGAGGCCGTCGAGAACGCGATCAAGATCGCCCGCTCGTATACCCACAAACCCGCTGTCGTGGCGTTCGACCACGCCTACCACGGCCGCACCAACCTGACCATGGCCCTGACCGCCAAGGTCATGCCGTACAAGCACGGCTTCGGCCCGTTCGCCCCCGAGATCTACCGCGCTCCCCTGTCCTATCCGTTCCGCGACGCCGAGTTCGGTAAGGAAATGGCCACCGACGGCGAACTGGCCGCCAAGCGCGCCATCAATGTGATCGACAAGCAGATCGGCGCCGACAATCTGGCCGCGGTCATCATCGAACCGATCCAGGGCGAAGGCGGGTTCATCGTCCCGGCCGACGGATTCCTGCCCGCATTGCTGGAGTGGTGCCGCGCGAACGACGTGGTGTTCATCGCCGACGAGGTGCAGACCGGTTTCGCTCGCACCGGCGCGATGTTCGCGTGTGAACACGAGGGCATAGACCCCGATCTGATCGTCACCGCGAAGGGCATCGCCGACGGCCTGCCGCTCTCGGCGGTCACGGGCCGCGCCGAGATCATGGACTCACCGCACGTGTCTGGCCTCGGCGGCACCTACGGCGGCAATCCGCTGTCGTGCGCCTCGGCCCTGGCCACCATCGAAACCATCGAGGCCGACGGCCTGGTGGCCCGCGCCCAGCAGATCGAGCACATCATGAAGGACCGGCTGGGCCGATTGCAGGCCGAGGACGACCGGATCGGCGACGTCCGCGGTCGCGGCGCGATGATCGCGATGGAGCTCGTGAAACCGGGCACCACCGATCCGGACGCCGACCTGACGAAGGCCCTGTGCGCAGGAGCGCACGCTGCCGGGGTGATCGTGCTGTCGTGCGGCACCTACGGCAACGTGCTGCGCTTCCTGCCTCCGCTGGCCATCACCGACGAGCTGCTCATCGAGGGGCTCGACGTGCTGGAGCTGATCCTGCGGGATCTCTAGTGCGCCGGGGTGTGGCGACGGCCGAACAGGCCGCCCCACCCTCTATGCCGGGCAGGAACCGGTTCGGTGACCGCGGGCTCGGCGACCGGCGCCGGCGGCGGTGCGACCTGGGCGAACTCCATGTCGCGCACGCTGCGCACCGACAAACGGCCCAGCGCGATCGCCGCCAGCAGCACGATGAGGGCGCCGAGGCCCGAGAAGTAGACGAGTTCGATCGCGACCCGCTTGGCGTCGGTGACGGCGATCGGCACGCCCGGGTCACCGATCGTGAGCGTCCCGGCCACGGCCCTGCCGACCACGAACCAGGCCCCGCCCACCACGGCGAGCCAGCCACCCAGCATCGCGGTGGCGCGGTTGCCTGAGCCGATCAACAACAACCCGCCGAGCACGGTCGCGGCGCCCGGCAGCACTTCCAGCCAGCCGCGCGCGTCTGTCCACACCCACGGCTGGTCCGGGGTGATCGCGAAGTCGAGGTACGGCCCGATGAACGGGACCAGCGCACCCCATGCCCCCAGCAGTACCAGCAGAATCCCACTGGCCGCGCCGCGGCTGCGCCGCATCCGCAGTCGACCACCTCGGGTATCGAATTCGGACATGCTGCCTCCTTTGTCGGTGCACTGGGTACCCAGTTGGGTCTCCGGGTAACCGAGCGGCCGCTCGTAGGCTGAACCGATGCGCCTTGATCACAGCGCTGTGCGCGATGTACCGCAGTCGAGGTTCTGGCCGGGGCGCACACCCCCGAACGCGGCGATCCCCGCCATTCGGTGAGCGAGCCGAATGCGACGCGAATCACATTGCACTACAGCCGCTTTGCGAGGCTTGCGGGGTTTCCGCGCGATTCACAGGACATTGACAGCCCCACGGCGGGAAAACGGGAAATAAGTTTAGTTTTACTAACGTAGTACCGCTTTGGGCGCAGCGTCGCGCCACTGATTGCTTAGCTATCTCCAAGGGGAACGTCTATGTCGACCGAAACGCGCGAAGAGCGGCTTGCGCGCCGCATCACGGAACTGTCCGCCACCGACCCGCAGTTCGCCGCCGCCATACCCGACGAGGCCGTGACCGCCGCGGTCGACGAACCCGGACTGCCGCTGCCGCAGATCGTCCAGACCGTTCTGCAGGGCTATTCCGATCGGCCCGCGCTCGGTGAGCGTGCCGTCGAGTTCGTCGCCGACCCCGCGACCGGCAGGACCATGGCGCGGCTGCTGCCCCGTTTCGACACCATCACGTACGGCCAGCTGTGGGATCGGGTGCGCGCCACCGCCGCCGCGTGGCACGAAGCCGGCGTGACGGCAGGCGACCGCGTGGCCATCCTCGGCTTCACCAGCGCCGACTACACCGCGCTCGACACCGCGCTCGGCCAGCTCGGCGCCGTCTCCGTGCCCCTGCAGACCAGCTCGTCGCCTGCCGCGCTGGCCCCGATCGTGGTCGAGACCCAGCCCCGGGTCATCGCCGCGAGCGTCGACCATCTGCCCGACGCCGTCGAACTCGCGCTCACCGCGCATGCCCCGGCCCAGCTGGTGGTGTTCGACCACCACCCCGAGGTCGACGACCATCGCGATGCCCTGGTCGCGGCTCGCGAGCGATTGGACGCCGCGGGCCTGGTTGTACCGCTCGTCACACTGGCCGAACTCGTCGAGCAGGGCCGCGAACTGCCGCAGGCGCCCGCGCCGCAGGTCGACGAGTCCGACCCGCTGGCTTTGCTGATCTACACGTCCGGCAGCACCGGCGCCCCCAAGGGGGCGATGTATCAGCAGAGCGCGGTCGCCAAGTTCTGGCGCCGCAACAGCAAAGCCTGGTTCGGCCCGACGGCCGCGTCGATCAATCTCAGCTTCATGCCGATGAGCCATGTGATGGGCCGCGGCATCCTCTATGCCTCGCTCGCCGCGGGCGGCACCGCATACTTCGCCGCCCGCAGCGACCTGTCAACGCTCCTGGAGGATCTCGCGCTGGCCCGGCCGACCGAGCTCAACTTCGTTCCGCGCGTGTGGGAAATGATCTACGGCGAGTTCCAGAGCCGGGTGGACCGCCAGGCCGCCGACGGCGCGGCCGACCGCGCCGACGTCGAGGCCGCGGTGATCGCCGACGTCCGCGATCACCTCCTCGGCGGGCGGTACATCTCGGCGATGACCGGCTCCGCACCGATCTCCGCCGAGCTCAAGGCGTGGGTGGAGCAATCGCTCGACATCCACCTGCTCGAGGGCTACGGATCCACCGAGGCCGGCATGGTGTTGTTCGACGACCAGATCCAGCGCCCGCCGGTGATCGACTACAAGCTGGTCGATGTTCCCGACCTCGGCTACTTCGGCACCGACAAGCCGCACCCGCGGGGCGAGTTGCTGGTCAAGACCGACAACATGTTCCCGGGTTACTACAAGCGCCCCGAAGTCACCGCCGGGGTGTTCGACGAGGACGGCTTCTACAAGACCGGGGACATCGTCGCCGAAGTGGCGCCCGATCACCTGAAGTACGTCGACCGCCGCAACAACGTGCTCAAACTCGCTCAGGGCGAGTTCGTCACGGTCGCCAAACTTGAGGCGGTGTTCGGCAACAGCCCGCTGGTGCGCCAGATCTACATCTACGGCAACAGCGCCCGGCCTTACCTGCTGGCCGTGGTCGTCCCCACCGAGGACGCCCTCGACCGCCACGAACCGTCCGAGCTCAAGGCCTTGATCGCCGAGTCACTGCAAGACGTGGCCAAGGCGGCCGACCTGCAGTCGTACGAGATCCCGCGGGACTTCCTGGTGGAGACAACGCCTTTCACGCTCGAGAACGGCTTGCTGACCGGGATCCGCAAACTGGCCTGGCCGAAGCTCAAGGCGCACTACGGCGATCGCCTCGAACAGCTCTACGCCGAGCTCGCCGACGTCCAGGCCAACGAACTGCGGGCGCTGCGCGCCAACGGCGCCGACGCACCGGTGCTCGAGACCGTGAGCCGCGCCGCGGGCGCACTGCTCGGCGCGTCGGCGGGCGACGTGCAGCCCGACGCACACTTCACCGATCTGGGCGGAGATTCGTTGTCGGCGTTAACGTTCGGCAATCTGTTGCAGGAGATCTTCGACGTCGAGGTGCCCGTGGGCGTCATCGTGAGCCCGGCCAACGACCTGGCGGCCATCGCCGCACACATCGAGTCGGCCCGACACGGGTCGAAGCGGCCGACGTTCGCGTCGGTACACGGCCGGCACGCCGCCGAGGTCAGTGCGGCCGATCTGACCCTCGACAAGTTCATCGACGCCGAAACCCTGGCCGCCGCACCGTCGTTGCCCAAGGCCGGCTCCGAGGTTCGCACGGTTCTGCTGACGGGCGCCACCGGATTCCTGGGGCGGTATCTGGCTCTGGAGTGGCTGGAGCGCATGGATCTCGTCGACGGCAAGGTGATCACGCTCGTGCGCGCCAAGTCGGACGCCGATGCGCGGGCCCGGCTCGACGCCACGTTCGACAGTGGTGACCCGAAACTGCTTGCGCACTATCGGGAACTGGCCGCCGACCACCTCGAAGTGCTCGCGGGCGACAAGGGCGAGGCCGACCTGGGCCTGGACCGCGAGACCTGGCAGCGCCTGGCCGACACCGTCGACCTGATCGTCGACCCGGCCGCCCTGGTGAACCACGTGCTGCCCTACGGCGAGCTGTTCGGGCCCAACGCACTCGGCACCGCCGAACTGCTGCGGATAGCGTTGACCACCAAGATCAAGCCTTACACCTACGTGTCGACAATCGGTGTGGGCGACCAGGTTTCGCCGGGCACGTTCGTCGAATCCGGGGACATTCGAGCCATCAGCCCGATTCGCCGCATCGACGACTCGTATGCCAACGGGTACGGCAACAGCAAGTGGGCCGGTGAGGTGCTCCTGCGCGAGGCCAACGATCTCTGCGGGCTCCCCGTCGCGGTGTTCCGCTGCGACATGATCCTGGCCGACACGACGTACTCGGGTCAGCTCAACCTGCCGGACATGTTCACCCGCATGATGTTCAGCCTCGTCGCAAGCGGTATCGCACCGGGTTCGTTCTACCAGCTCGGTGCCGACGGCAAGCGGCAGCGGGCCCACTACGACGGCCTGCCGGTGGAGTTCATCGCCGAGGCGATTTCGACGCTGGGGGCGCAATCGGTCGACAGCTTCGAGACGTACCACGTGATGAACCCGTACGACGACGGCATCGGTATGGACGAGTTCGTCGACTGGCTCGTCGAGGCCGGCTATCCGATCCAGCGCATCGCCGACTATCGCGAGTGGGTGCAGCGCTTCGAGAGCACTCTGCGAGCCCTGCCCGACCGGCAACGCCAGGCCTCACTGCTGCCGCTGCTGCACAACTACCAGCAGCCCGCGGTCCCGCTCAACGGCGCGATGGCACCGACCGACGTGTTCCGCGCGGCGGTGCAGGAAGCCAAGATCGGCCCCGACAAAGACATCCCGCACGTCACGCGGGAGGTCATCGTCCAATACATCACCAACCTTGAGCAGCTCGGACTGCTCTGATCGCAACCGAGATGCGGCCACGGCTCCCCCGGAGCCGTGGCCGTTCTCGTTTCGGAAGGCCCAAGTGACGCATATCGCACGCGACCAGGAGAATATATTTAGTTTCACTAACGTAGTATCTAGTAGGCGCGATTGAGCGCCGGAACAAGATTTGATTTGCTCAGGGGACCGATTATGTCGAATGAAACACGCGAAGAGCGCTCCGAACAGCGCCTCGCAGACTTATATGCAACCGATGAAGAGTTCGCCAATGCGCGCCCCAGCCAGGCCGTCAACGAGGCTGTCCTCCAGCCCGGACTCCGCCTGCCCGCAGTGGTCAAGACCGTCCTGACGGGCTACGGCGACCGGCCCGCACTGGGTCAGCGTGCCGTCGAGTTCGTCACCGACCCGGCGACCGGGCGCACCACCGCGCAGTTGCAGCCGCGCTTCGAAACCATCACCCACGGTCAGCTGTGGGAGCGCATCCAGGCCGTCACCAACGCGTGGCACGACAACCCGGTGCACGCCGGTGACCGCGTCGCGATCCTCGGGTTCACGAGCGTCGACTACACCACGATCGATACGGCACTGACCCAGCTCGGCGCGGTTTCGGTGCCGCTGCAGACCAGCGCTCCGGCCGCAGCACTGGAGCCCATCGTGGCCGAGACCGAACCCGTACTCATCGCGTCGAGCATCGACTACCTCGATGACGCCGTGGACCTGGCCCTGAATTCGACCGCAGCGCGGCTTACGGTCTTCGACTACCGTCCCGAGGTCGACGACCAGCGGGAGGCTTTCGAGACCGCGCAGCAGCGCCTCGCCGGACGTGTCGAGGTCGAGAACTTCGCCCACGTGCTCGGCCGTGGCGCCGTCATGCCGAACGTCGAGGGCGTGGTGGCCGACGGGTCAGAAACAGACGGGGATCCGCTTGCCTTGTTGATCTACACGTCGGGCAGCACGGGAGCTCCGAAGGGCGCCATGTACCCCGAGAGCAAGGTCGCCAACATCTGGCGGCCCGCCGCCAACGCCCACTGGGACGAGAGCCAGGGTGTGGTCCCGTCGATCGCGCTGAGCTTCATGCCGATGAGCCACGTGATGGGCCGTGGCATTCTGTACGGCGCGCTGGCCAGCGGCGGCACGGTGAACTTCGCGGCGCGTGCCGACCTCTCGACGTTCCTGGAGGATCTGGCGCTGACGCGCCCCACCCAGCTGAACTTCGTGCCGCGCATCTGGGACATGTTGTTCCAGGAGTACCAGAGCCGCATGACCCACGGCGCCAACGAAGCTGACGTGTTGGAAGACATGCGGCAGAACCTGCTCGGCGGGCGCTACGTGACGGCTCTGACGGGTTCGGCGCCGATCTCCCCCGAACTCAAGGCTTGGGTGGAGAAGCTGCTCGACATGCACCTGCTGGAAGGCTACGGCTCGACAGAGGCCGGCGCGGTGTTCGTCGACGGCAAGATCAGCCGTCCGCCGGTGCTCGAATACAAGCTCGTCGACGTGCCCGAACTGGGCTACCACCTGACCGACGTGCCGCACCCGCGCGGCGAACTGCTGATCCGCTCGGAGCAGCTGTTCCCCGGGTACTACAAGCGTCCCGAGGTCACCGCCGCGATGTTCGACGAGGACGGCTTCTACAAGACCGGTGACATCGTCGCCGAGCTCGGACCCGACCACGTCGCCTACGTCGACCGGCGCAACAACGTGCTCAAGCTGTCGCAGGGCGAGTTCGTCACGGTGTCCAAGCTGGAAGCCGCGTTCAACAACGCGTCTCTCGTGCGCCAGATCTACATCTACGGCAACAGCGCTCGGCCCTATCTGCTGGCCGTGGTCGTGCCCACCGATCCGGATGCGACGAAGGCGGAGATCGCCGAATCGCTCAAGGATGCTGCCCGCGTCGCGGACCTGCAATCCTACGAGATCCCCCGCGATTTCATCATCGAGACAACGCCTTTCACGCTGGAGAACGGGCTGCTGACGGGTATCCGCAAGCTGGCCTGGCCCAAGCTGAAGGAACGCTACGGCGCCGAACTAGAGCAGCTGTACACCGAACTGGCCGAAGGCCAGGCCAACGAACTCCAGGCGCTGCGGACCACGGGCGCGCAAGCCCCCGTGCTGGAAACCGTGAGCCGTGCCGCCACCGCGCTGCTCGGGGCCGCCAGCTCTGACGTCGCGCCCGATGCACACTTCACCGACCTGGGTGGAGACTCGTTGTCGGCGTTGACGTTCGGGAACCTGCTGCAGGAGATCTTCGACGTCGACGTGCCGGTGTCGGTGATCGTCAGCCCGGCATCGGATCTTCGGACCATCGCCGAGCACATCGAGGCGCAGCGGTCCGGCGCCAACCTGCGGCCGACCTATGCTTCGGTGCACGGACGCAACGCCACCGAGGTGCGCGCGGCCGACCTGACCCTCGACAAGTTCATCGATGCCGCGACCCTGGCGGCCGCACCGGACCTGCCGGGCCCGGCCAGCGAGATCCGGACCGTATTGCTCACGGGCGCAACGGGATTCCTGGGCCGCTACCTTGCCCTGGAGTGGCTGGAGCGCATGGATCTGGTGGACGGCAAGGTGATCTGCCTGGTTCGCGCCAAGTCCGACGAGGAAGCCCGGGCGCGGCTAGACAAGACCTTCGACAGTGGTGACCCGAAACTGCTTGCGCACTACCGTGAGCTGGCCGCCGACCACCTCGAAGTGCTCGCGGGCGACAAGGGCGAGGCCGACCTGGGCCTGGACCGCGAGACCTGGCAACGGCTGGCCGACACGGTCGATTTCATCGTCGATCCGGCCGCCCTGGTGAACCACGTGCTGCCCTACAGCGAGCTGTTCGGCCCCAACGCACTCGGCACCGCCGAACTCATCCGCGTCGCGCTCACCACGCGGATCAAGCCGTTCGCCTACGTCTCGACGATCGGCGTCGGGGGCGGAATCGAGCCCGGAAAGTTCGTGGAGTCCGAGGACATTCGAGCTATGAGTCCAGTTCGTCGCGTCGACGACTCGTACGCCAACGGCTACGGCAACAGCAAGTGGGCCGGCGAGGTGCTGCTGCGTGAGGCACATGACCTGGCGGGCCTGCCGGTGACGGTGTTCCGCTGCGACATGATCCTGGCCGACACCACCTATGCCGGACAGCTGAACCTGCCGGACATGTTCACCCGCATGATGTTCAGCCTCGTCGCCACCGGTGTCGCCCCCGGCTCGTTCAACCAGCTCGACGCCGACGGCAAACGGCAGCGGGCCCACTACGACGGTCTGCCCGTCGAGTTCATCGCCGAGGCCATCTCCACCTTGGGCGCCCATGTCCAGGACGGCTTCGAGACGTACCACGTGATGAACCCGCACGACGACGGCATCGGTATGGACGAGTTCGTCGACTGGCTCATCGAGGCGGGCTACCCGATCCAGCGCATCGCCGACTACCACGAGTGGTTGTCCCGCTTCGAGACCACGCTGCGGGCATTGCCCGACAAGCAACGTCAGGCCTCGCTGCTGCCACTGCTGCACAACTACCAGCAGCCCGGCATGCCGGTGAACGGCGCGATGGCACCGACAGACGTGTTCCGCGCGGCGGTGCAGGAAGCCAAGATCGGGCCCGACAAGGACATCCCGCACGTCACGCGGGAGGTCATCGTCAAGTACATCAGCGACCTGGAACTGCTGGGCCTGCTGTAACCGAACTTCCTCACGAGGGAGGAAACCCCTGAGCGGCCGCGGTCCTTACCCAGGACCGCGGCCAATCAGTTTTCCGGCAACGTGTCAGACCGCCGGAGTACCATCGCTCATATGTTCGAACTGGCAGAGTTGTCGCAGGTCAGCGCTGATGCTGACGAGGTGGCGCTGCATCGGCGCATGGAGGAACTGGAACGCGCCAAGTCAGCCGCCGCGGCGGGCCAGGCCCGCTGCGCGGCATTGATGGACGCCAAGCGCCGCGCCGCCGACGCCGCCATAGGTGTGCCCGCCGCCCGGCAGGGGCGCGGCCTCGGCTCCGAGATCGGCTTGGCCCGCCACGACTCGCCCGACCAGGGCCGCGCCCATCTCGCGATGGCCAAAGTGCTGGTGTACGACATGCCTAACACCCTGGCCGCGCTGGAGTGCGGGGCGCTGTCCGAACAGCGCGCGGCCATCATCGTGCGCGAAGCCGCGCACCTCTCGGCCGCCGACCGGCGCCGCTTGGACGTCGAATTGTGCGGGGACCACGGCACTCTCGCCGGGATGGGCGACACCCGCATCCGCGACGAAGCCAAGACCATCTCCTATCGCCTCGACCCCCAAGGGGCCGCCGACCGCGCTGACCAGGCACCGATGGATCGCACCGTCACGCTGCGTCCCGCACCGAACGCCATGGTGCATCTCACGGCGTACTTGCCTGCAGCGGAAGGGATTCAGACCTTCGACGCTCTCCAGCAGAGCGCCGACACATGCACCGACGGCCGAAATCGCGGCCAGGCCATGGCCGACACGCTCGTCGCGAGGGTCACCGGACGCGATCCCATGCGCACACCGGCACCGGTGGCGGTGTCGCTGATCTTGTCCGACCGCACGCTGCTCGGTGCGGATTCCGCTCCGGCGGTGCTGCAAGGCCATGGTCCCGTGCCCGCTTCGGTGGCACGAGAGATGGTGCGCCGTGCGGCCCTCGACGACGAGTCACGCGCGACGCTGCGACGCCTGTACGCGAGGCCGGAGACCGGTGTGCTGGTGGCAATGGAATCCCGGTCCCGACGGTTCCCGAAAGGTCTCGCCCGGTTCATCGCCGCCCGCGACCAAACCTGCCGCACCCCTTACTGCAACGCGCCCATCCGCCACAGCGACCACGTCAGGCCCCATCACCGCGGCGGTCCGACCGCCGCGGGCAACGGGCAAGGGATGTGCGCACATTGCAACCAGGTCAAAGAGACTCCCGGCTGGCAGACCTTCGCCGGCACCGACCACAACGGCCAGCACACCACCATCGTCGTCACCCCGACGGGCGCCACCTACCGATCCACCGCCCCGCCCGCACCCGGCCACCCACGGGTTCTCACTCGCGACGTCCACGTCGTGGTGAACAGACGCGCGGCCTAGACCGTCAGCGCGGCGATCACGAGCACGAGGGCGATCAGCGGGAACACGCCCTGGGTGATCGCGGCGCGCGCCTTGTCGGGCGACGAGAGCAACAGCACTGCTGCCGCGGCAAGCATCGATCCCACCCCGGCGAAGATCAGCGCCACCCCGACAGCGTTGTGGCCCAACGCAACCGCCACAATGCCGGCAGCGGCCACCACCGCGAGGAAGAGGTTGTAGAAGCCCTGGTTGAAGGCCAGCTCCTTGGTCGCCTCAGCCTCTTCGGCACCGATGCCGAACGTGGCGCGCGTGCGCGGCGACGTCCAGGTCAACGATTCCATCGTGAAGATGTAGACGTGCAGGACAGCCGCCAGGGCGGCGAACACCAAACCGGCGATGAGCATGAGGACTATTCAAACAGCCCGGCCTGGCCCAGCCCGGTAACCGGAGGCCGCATGCCCAGGTGCGTCCAGGCCTGCGGCGTGGCGACCCGTCCGCGGGGGGTCCGGGCGATCATGCCGGCGCGCACCAGAAACGGCTCGCAGACCTCTTCGACGGTCGTGGCCTCCTCCCCGACCGCCACCGCCAGTGTCGACACGCCGACCGGCCCGCCGTTGAAGCTGCGGGTCAGCGCCGAGAGCACCGCGCGGTCGAGCCGGTCGAGGCCGAGCTCGTCGACGTCGTACACCTCGAGAGCGGCCTTCGCGATGTCACGTGTGATGACCCCGTCCGCGCGCACCTCGGCGTAGTCGCGGACACGGCGCAACAGCCGGTTGGCGATACGCGGTGTGCCGCGGGACCGCCGGGCGATCTCGGCTCCCGCCTCGGCGCCCAACTCGATGCCCAGAATGCCCGCCGAGCGGGCTAGCACCCGTTCCAGCTCGGCGGGCTCGTAGAAGTCCATGTGTGCGGTGAACCCGAACCGGTCCCGCAGCGGCCCGGTGAGCGCACCTGACCGGGTGGTCGCGCCGACGAGCGTGAACGGCGCCACTTCGAGCGGAATCGACGTGGCGCCAGGGCCTTTCCCGACGACGACGTCGACCCGGAAATCCTCCATCGCCAGGTAGAGCATCTCCTCGGCCGGACGCGCGATGCGGTGGATCTCGTCGATGAACAGCACGTCGTGCTCGACCAGATTGGACAGCATCGCGGCGAGGTCGCCGGCCCGCTCCAGGGCGGGGCCGGACGTGACCCGCAACGACGTGCCCAGCTCTGCCGCGATGATCATCGCCAATGATGTCTTGCCCAGCCCGGGCGGCCCGGACAGCAGGATGTGGTCCGGTGTTCCGCCGCGATTCTTGGCACCCTCGATCACCAGCTGCAGCTGCTCGCGCACCCGCGGCTGACCGATGAACTCACCGAGCGAACGCGGCCGCAGGCTCGCGTCGATATCGCCCTCGCCGACTGTCAGCGCCGGCGACATCTCGCGCTCGTCGGGCTCGTCAGGAGTGTCGTCGAAGCGGCCCATGCCTATTTCTTACCAAGCATCGACAACGCGGCCCGCAGCGCATCCGACGTGGTGGCTTCGGGATCGTTGGCCAGCACCTTGTCGGTGGCCTCTTCGGCCTGTTTGGCCGCAAAGCCAAGGCCGATAAGGGCTTCCACCACCGGGGCCCGCACGGCGTGGCCCGTGAAGCCGGTGGCCGCGCTCGGCGTGACGGGCCCGATCTTGTCGCGCAGTTCCAGCACCATGCGCTCAGCGCCGCGTTTGCCGATGCCGGGCACGCGGGTCAGCGCCGTGACGTCGCCGTCGGCCAGTGCCTGGCGCAGCGCCTGGGCGTCGTACACGGCGAGGGTGGCCAGCGCGATCTTCGGCCCGACGCCGGAAACCCCGAGCAGCGTCAGGAACAGATCCCGCGCCTCGCCGTCGGCGAAGCCGTACAGCGTCATCGAGTCCTCGCGCACAATCATCGCCGTGATCAACCGTGTATCGTCGCCGCGGCGCAATGTCGCGAGCGTCGACGGCGTGGCCATGACTTTGTAGCCGACCCCGGCCGCTTCGATCACGGCGTGATCCAGCGCGATGTCGATGACCTCACCACGTACCGACGCGATCATCCGCGCACCGCCTTCAACCGTGCCTGATACTTGCGCCGCTGCTCGGCCGCCAGCGTCTCGGCAGCGGCCATCCGGGCGATCATCGGCGCTCGCCAACAGTGACAGATGGCGAGCGCCAGTGCATCGGCAGCGTCGGCGGGTGTCGGCTTCTGTTGCAGCGCAAGGATTTTCGTCACCATCGCGGTGACCTGCGCTTTGTCGGCACGACCGTTGCCGGTGACCGCGGCCTTGACCTCGGACGGCGTGTGGAAGTGGACCTCGATGTCGCGCTTGGCGGCCTGCATGGCGATCACCCCACCTGCCTGGGCGGTACCCATCGCGGTGTTGGCGTTGGCGTTGGCGAACACGCGCTCGATCGCGATGACGTCGGGCCGGTGGGTGTCCATCCAGTGCTCCACGCTGTCACTGATGGCGAGCAGGCGCTTCTGCAGCGGCTGGTCGGCGGACGTGCGCACCACGTCGACGTCGAGCGCAATGACCTGCCTGCCGCGACCGCTCTCGATCACCGACAGGCCGCAGCGCGTCAAACCGGGATCGACTCCCATCACCCGCACGCAAACCCCTTCGCCAGAACATCTGTTCGATAGGTTAGCGCGCGACGGCGGCAGGATCCCGCAGGGACACACCCCGGTACGGCCGGCCCAGCGTCCGCCCGGCCACCAGCAGGGGTTCGACGTCACGCAAGGTGCGCGCAAGGATGAACGCCCCCTCCAGCGCCCCGATGATCGCGACCGTCACCTCGCGCGCCAACTCGGCCGGCAAGCCACGCCCTTCGAAGTACGCCGCACCGCCGTCGAGCCAGCTGCTGAAGACCCCAGCCGCGGTCACTCGGAGTTCCTCGACGGTGTCGGCGGTCTCGGCCGCCACGGTCCCGACCGGGCACATGTTGGCGAAGCCCGCCGTCGTCATGTCCTCGGCCGCCTGCGCGAACACGCCCTCGATCGCCTCGCCCAGATCGCGGTAATCGCTCATGAGCGTCGGGAGGAGCAACCCGTAGGCCACCCCGGCGTTCACGAGCGCCTCGCGCGCGATCTGCACCTTGCCACCGCGGAAGTGGTGGTACAGCGAGCCGATCGGGGCGCCCGAGGCCGCGACGATGTCCTTCATCCCGACCGCGGCATAGCCCTTCTGCCGCATGAGCTCGGCCGTGGCGGTCAGGATCGCCTCACGCGTGGACCTTGCCATCCGCACCTCCCGAGGACAGACTAGAGCATACATTCTAGAATCATTGTTCTAATCGAGGGGCCAACCATGAAGCGAGTCGAAGTCGGTGCGGGAACCATCGAGTACGGCGAGGTCGGTGACCCGGCCGGGCCACCCGTCGTGCTGCTGCACGGGTTGCTGTTCAACGACACCCAGTGGGAGCTGGCGCTGCCGCACCTGCCCGCGGGGTTTCGCTATCTGCTGCCGGTCCTGCCGCTGGGCGGACACCGCATCCCGATGCGCTCCGACACCGACCTGACGATGGACGGGATGGTCGGGATCGTCGCGGATTTCCTCGATGCGCTGGAGCTGACCGACGTCACGCTCGTCGTCACCGACTGGGGCGGTCCGCTGTTCCTCACCCACGCCGGGCGCGACAAACGCGTCGCGCGGTTGGTCGTGTGCCCGTCAGAGGCGTTCGACAACTTCCCGCCGGGCTTCCCGGGAAAGGTCACCTGGCTGGCCAGCCGCACCACCGCAACGGTGGCGCTCACCATGCGCCTGCTGCGGATCGGCTGGCTGCGCCGCCAGTGGTTGATGTTCGGGCAGATGGCGAAAAAGCCGGTGCCCCAGCACATTGTCGAGGCCTGGACGGATGCGGGCCTGGCCGACAAGCGGATTCGCCGCGACCTCATCGGCTATTGCCGCACCAAGTTCGACAAGGCCGAGCTCATCGAGGCCACCAATGCCCTTGCGGAGTTCACCGGGCCCGCGCTGGTGTTGTGGACCGACAATCCGGTGATGCCCGCCGAGCACGGCCGACGGCTGGCCGACGTGCTACCGAACGCGCAGTTGCGGCACGTCGACGACGCGTACGTCCTGCTCATGCTCGACCAGCCCGAGCGGACGGCGCGCGAGATCGGTGCGTTTCTGACAAGCGGGTAACGTCGACTCAATGCGCGTTGTCATCGCCGGCGGCCACGGCAAGATCGCCCTCATCCTGGAGCAGTTGCTCGCCGAGCGCGGCGACTCGGCGGTGGGTCTTATCCGCAATCCGGAGCAGGTCGCCGATCTCGAGGCCGCGGGCGCCGAGGCCGTCGTGCTCGATCTGGAACAGGCGTCGGTCGACGAGGTCGCCGCCGCGCTGCGCGGCGCCGACGCAGTGGTGTTCGCCGCGGGCGCAGGGCCGGGCAGCGGCGCCGCCCGCAAACAGACCGTGGACCGCGACGCCGCGATCCTGCTGGCCGACGCGGCCGAGGCCGCCGGCGTCGACCGCTACGTCATGGTTTCGGCGATCTCGGCCGACGACCGGTCCCTCGACGATTCCTACGACGACGTGTTCCGGGCCTATATGCGGGCCAAGTCCGAGGCCGACGCCAATGTGCGGGCCCGCGCCGGGCTGCGCACCACGATCGTGCGTCCCGGCGGGCTCACCGACGAACCGGGGACCGGGAACGTGACCGTCGCGGAGTCGACGGGTCGCGGCACCATCCCCCGCGCCGATGTCGCCCGCGTGTTGCTGGCGGTCCTGCACGAGCCAGAAACCGCCGGCCGTACCTTCGAGCTCATCACGGGTGAGACGCCGATTGACGCGGCGCTTCACCCGCCGCAATGACCGCCTTGAGCTGATCGATCCGGGCACCGGACGCGCCCCAGCCCCGCACGGCCTCTTCCGCGACGATCTTGCGGTCGCGACGCACCACGATGATCCACGGTGTCCCGAACAGCGAGCGCGCCAGCACCCACAGCGGCAGCAGGATCAGCAGCAACAGGAATTCCGCGGCCACCAGCAGCGCCAGAATCAACACCGGGATGAGCAGCACCAGCAACAAGATGTTCATGACGATGCTGAAGATGTCGTCCCCGTCGAAGGACGCGTCGCCCAAATCCCAGTCATCGGGCATTTTTCGGCGCGGACGCCACGGCAGCCAGCGCCGGCGCACGGTCCATTTGGCGCCGTCCGGGTCGAGGACGCTTGCCACTACTCCTCGTCGAGTGCGGCCGCGACGTCGTCCGGAATGTCGATGTTGGTGTAGACGTCCTGGACGTCGTCGCTGTCCTCCAGCGCATCGACGAGCTTGAGCACCTTGCGAGCGCCTTCGAGATCCACGGGCACTGTGACCGAGGGCTGGAAGCTGGCCTCCGCGGAGTCGTAGTCGATGCCCGCGTCCTGCAGCGCGGTTCGCACCGCCACCAGGTCGGTCGGCTCACAGATGATCTCGAACGAGTCGTCGAGGTCGTTGACCTCCTCGGCGCCGGCTTCCAGCACGGCCATCAGCACGTCGTCCTCGGTCAGACCGTTCTTCTCCAGCGTCACCACGCCCTTGCGGGAAAACAGGTAGGAGACCGAGCCCGGGTCGGCCATGTTGCCGCCGTTACGGGTCATCGCAACCCGGACTTCACCCGCGGCGCGGTTGCGGTTGTCGGTCAGGCATTCGATGAGCACCGCGACACCGTTGGGGCCGTAGCCCTCGTACGTGATGTTCTGCCAGTCGGCACCGCCGGCCTCTTCGCCGCCACCACGCTTGCGGGCCCGCTCGATGTTGTCGTTGGGCACCGAGCTCTTCTTGGCCTTCTGGATGGCGTCGTAGAGTGTCGGGTTGCCTGCCGGGTCACCGCCGCCGACGCGGGCCGCAACCTCGATGTTCTTGATCAACTTGGCGAACATCTTGCCGCGCTTGGCATCGATGACGGCCTTCTTGTGCTTGGTGGTGGCCCACTTGGAATGGCCGCTCATGCAGGTACGCCCTCTTTCTGGTGAAACTCCGGCTGTCCAGTTTACGTGGACGGTCGAGGCGCTGTGCGCTGGCTTGGATCGTGCGTGCGGCGCTACGGTACGCGCATGCCGGATCCGTCGCGGCCACCGCGCCGCGGGCTGTGGTGGGCGCTCGGTGCGGTCACGGCGATCGCGGCTGTCATCGGCGGCGCCGTCGTGATCACGTACCTCACCCGCGATCGTGGTCCGCAGGTGATCGTCCTGCGCCCCATCGACATGCAGGGAAACGTTCAGAACGGCTGGCAACAGGCCGCCGACCACAGCACCACCACCCCGATCGACTGCACATTCGGCGCGGCGTCGCCCTATGACGTGGACTCCTCGGTGCGGTCATGCGGCGCGACGGCGGAATCCGGGGATGCGTGCTGGCCCGCGGCGGACAGCAGGCACGTGTTGTGTGTGCGCGACCCGTTCGCCAGGGTCGTCGATCTGCTGCCCGCCGACGGTCTCACCACACCCCGGAAACCGGCGGAGCGCCCCTACCGGCCCTTTGCCTTGATCCTCGACGACGGCACCAGATGCCGGGCCCGCATCGGCGGCGCGTGGGCCAGCCCGGTCGAGCAACCAGACTGGGTCGGCTACTACTGGTGCGGTACCACCGACGCGGTGTGGGCACCGCCGAACGGCGACGGCCGAACATCAGACGGCATCATGAGAAGCCGCGGCGAATGGTCGGTGATGGTGGGCCCGGCCGCCGGGCCGCTGACGAAACACCGGGTGGCGCAGGTCTTCTACGTCGGCGTCGCCAAATCGTAGACCAGGTCGGAGCCCACCTTGGTGGCGGTGAAGTTGGCCTTGACCCAGTCGGTGATCTCGGTGTGGACACTGCGGCCGAAGAAGCCGCCGTGGTCCTTGTCCTTGGGCTCGGGCAGCACGTAGTAGGCGATCTGCCGGTCCGCGACGTAGTTCTGGAACTGCGCGAGAGTCGGCACCGGGTCACTGCCCGTGAACCCGCCGATCGCCATCACCGGTGTGCCGGTGGCCAATTCGAGACCGGCCGCGGCCGACGACCGGTTGACGGCCGCGGACCATCTGGTGGTGGTAGCCCGCAGCATCGTGTCGAGGTCGGGGTTGTCGGTGAACCAGCCGTGGCCGTGCCCGCCGTCCGGCGCACGCGGTCCGGCGCTGGGGCCGCCCCCGGTGTGTGGCTGTCCGAGCGTGGCGACCGTGTACGCGGTCGTGCCGCCGAGGCCGCCGGCCAATGCGACGGCCAGCGCCGCCACCGCGATCCCCCGCCGACCCGCCCGCAGTGCCCACAGCAGCAGCGCGGTGGCCGGGACGGCGACCACGAGCACCGTCCACCGCAGCGGCGGCAACCACGACGCGCTGCGGCCCAGGATCCACCAGCTCCACGCGCCGGTGACGAGAAGCATTGCCGCCAAGCCGAACTGACCGAGCCGTCCGTCGCGTATACGCCACATCTCGGTGACCCCGAGCGCGAACATCGCCGCCACGGCCGGCGCCAGCGACAGGCAGTAGTACGGATGCACCATCGACTTCATGAAGCTCAGCACCAAACCGTCGAGCACCATCCAGGTGCCGAAGAGGATGGCGCCTGCCCGCACGATGTCGGTGCGCGCTGCCTGGCCCCGCGAGATCAGCACGAGCACCACGGCCAGCAACGCGGCGGGCAGCAGCCAGCCGATCTCGAAACCGAACTCGCCCGTGAAGAGCCGCGGCAGCCCCCGGGTCTGATCGCCGCGATCGAAGCCGTAGTCGTTGTGGCCGAGCACCCGGCCGAATCCGTTGTAGCCGAGCACGAGGTTCATGAAGTTGTTGTCGGTCGAGCCGGCCAGGTATGGCCGCGACGAGGCCGGCCAGACGAGCGTGAGCAGCACGAACCAGCCGGCCGACACCACGAACGCCGCGAGCGAGCCCAGCATGTGCAGCACCCGGCGCCGCACCGGGACGGGCGCGGCGGCCAGGTACGCGAGCCCGATCGCGGGCATCACCATGAGGCCTTCCAGCATCTTGGCCAGGAACGCGAAGCCCAGCGCGACACCGGCCAGCGCAAGCCAGCGGGCGCCGGCCCGGTCGAGTGCCCGCACTGTGCAGTACGCGGCGGCCGTCATCAGCAGCACCATCACGGCGTCGGGGTTGTTGAACCGGAACATCAACGCCGCCACGGGCGTCAGCGCCAAAGCCGCACCGGCCAGCAGTGCGGCGTTCGGCCCGCTGATCCACCGCACGGTCGCATACAGCACCCCGACCGAGGCCACCGCCATGAGTGCCTCGGGGACCAGCATGCTGGCGCTGCTGAATCCGAACAGCTGCCCCGAAAGCCCCATCACCCACTGCGACACGGGCGGTTTGTCGACCGTGATGAAGTTGTTGGGATCCAGCGAACCGAACAGCAGCGCCTCCCAGTTCGTCGAGCCGGCCTGCACCGCGGCCGCGTAGAACTGGTTGCCCATGCCGTTGACGGTGATGTGCCACAGGTAGGCCACCGCGGTGGCGACCAGCAGGGCAGGCAGCGCGACACGTTCCCGCGTGATCCGCGCGGGCCGGATGTCCTGCACAGGCTCGGCGGAGGCGTCGTCAAGCGTCGTCGTCACACGACCATTAAGTCGGCACTGGCTATGACCGAGCTATGTGGCCGCCGCAGCTTTGCTGTGATGCGGTGCTACAGGGATTCCACGAACAGCTTGTGAATGCGGCGGTCGCCGGTCATCTCCGGGTGGAACGATGTCGCGATGGTCGAGCCGTGCCGCACCGCCACGATGTGGTCGGCCGCGCGGGCCAGTACCTGCACGTCGGGTCCGACCCGTTCGACCCAGGGCGCCCGGATGAACACCGCGTGCACCGGGGTGTCGAGGCCCTCGAAGTCGATGTCGCCCTCGAACGAATCCACTTGGCGACCGAAAGCGTTGCGGCGCACCGTCATATCGATGCCGGCGAGCGGCAGGGCGGCGCGCCCGGGGACGCCCGCGTCGGCGATCTCGGTGGCCAGCAGGATCATCCCCGCGCATGATCCGTAGCACGGCAGGCCGTCGGCGATACGGGCCCGCAGCGGTTCGAGCATGTCGAACTCCCGCAGCAGGTGGCTCATCGCGGTGGATTCGCCGCCCGGGATCACCAGCGCGTCGACGGCCTCGAGCTCGGACAGCCTGCGGACGGTCGACGCCTCGGCCCCGGCCTCACGCAGGGCAGCCAGATGCTCACGGGTGTCGCCCTGCAGGGCGAGCACCCCGACGTGGGGACTCACGAGCCCTCTGGCGGAGTGAAGTTCCGCTGGTAGCGGGTCAACCCCTCCTGCATTACGGCCGCCACCATCTCGCCGTACCGATTGAAGATCTTGCCCTGGGTCAGCGACCGGCCGCCGCACGCCGACGGTGAGGACTGGTCGTAGAGCAGCCATTCGTCGGCCCGGAACGGCCGCATGAACCACATCGCGTGATCCAGCGACGCCACCATCAGGTGCTTGCGCACATCCAGGTGGTTGACCTGGGCCGAGCCGAGCAGCGTGAGGTCGCTCATGTAGGCCAGCGCGCAGATGTGCAGCACGTGGTCGTCGGGCAGGGGGTCACGATGCCGGAACCACACCTGCTGCTGGGAGGCCTTGCCGGGCAGCTTGTTGACCTGGTCGCGCGGCACGATCCGCACGTCCCACTCGGCGAACTGGGCGAACCCCGCATCGTCGAACGCTCCCCCGGACCGAAATCCGGGCAGGTCGTCGGGCCCCGGCGCCTCGGGCATCGCGTCCTGATGTTCGATGCCGGTCTGGTCGGTCTGGAACGACGCCGACATCGTGAAGATCGTCTCGCCGTGCTGGATGGCGCTGACGCGACGAGTACAGAACGAGCCGCCGTCACGGATGCGTTCCACGAGGTACACCGACGGCGCGCGGGCGTCGCCCGGCCGCAGGAAGTACCCGTGCAGCGAGTGCACCTGGAAGTGCGGATCGACCGTGCGCACGGCCGAAACCAGGGACTGGCCCGCTACGTGACCGCCGAACGTGCGCTGCAGGAAACCCGATTCCGGGCTGAACACGCCACCGCGATAGATGTTGACCTCGAGCTGTTCCAGATCAAGGATCTCTTCAATCGCCATGCAATCAACTTTGTTCTTCGCGCAAACGGCTCATCACCAGCCGCGCTCGGCGAGCCGATGCGGCTGGGCGATCTCCTCGACGTTGATGCCGACCATGGCTTCGCCGAGGCCGCGGGACACCTTGGCCAGCACGTCGGCGTCGTCGTAGAACGTGGTGGCCTTGACGATCGCCGCGGCCCGCTCGGCCGGGTTGCCCGACTTGAAGATCCCGGATCCGACGAACACGCCCTCGGCGCCGAGCTGCATCATCATCGCCGCGTCGGCGGGCGTCGCGATACCACCGGCGGTGAACAGCGTGACGGGCAGCTTTCCGGCCCGCGCCACCTCCACCACCAGGTCATACGGGGCCTGCAGTTCCTTGGCCGCCACGTAGAGCTCGTCCTCGCTCATCGAGGTCAACCGGCGGATCTCGCCACCGATCTTGCGCATGTGGGTGGTCGCATTGGAGACGTCGCCGGTGCCGGCCTCACCCTTGGAACGGATCATCGCCGCGCCTTCGGTGATCCGGCGCAGCGCCTCCCCCAGGTTGGTCGCGCCGCACACGAACGGCACCGTGAAGCGCCACTTGTCGATGTGGTTGGTGTAGTCGGCCGGGGTCAGCACCTCCGACTCGTCGATGTAGTCCACGCCCAGGCTCTGCAGGATCTGCGCCTCGACGAAATGCCCGATTCGGGCCTTGGCCATCACCGGGATGGTCACCGCATCGATGATGCCCTCGATCATGTCGGGATCGCTCATGCGCGACACCCCGCCCTGGGCGCGGATGTCGGCAGGAACCCGCTCCAGGGCCATCACCGCCACCGCACCCGCCCCTTCGGCGATGCGGGCCTGCTCAGGCGTGACCACGTCCATGATCACGCCGCCCTTGAGCATCTCAGCCATCCCGCGCTTCACGCGCGCGGTACCGGTCTGGTTGCTTGAACCGTTCTGCGCCGCGGTTTCCACTGCTATCTCCTCCAAATTGCTACTGATTCAGTCTAATGGGCCCGGCAAATCCATTGAATCCGCATTCAGCGGATGGCTTGCGGTTCTCGGTGCACCGGTTCCTGCGCGTCGACCAGGTCTGTGGCTGTCTCCAGCAGATCGCCCAGCTGCAGCGGATACACGGTTTCTCCGCCGGCGACCAGCTCGCCGATCATTGTCGCATCGCACCAACGGTGCCCATGGATGTAGTGCCGCTCCAGTGCGGTGCGACCCGTGGTGGCGGGTTCGAACCGGCTGGTGCGATGAATGAAGAAGAACTCCTCGCTGCGGATCACCGAAGCATTGAAGTCGATGACGGCGTCCCGGCGCCAGACCGGGCCGACCAAATCTTGCGGATCGATCCGCAGCCCGGTCTCTTCGAACAGCTCGCGCGCCGCCGCGGCGGGCAGGTCTTCGCCGTCCTGGACCGCGCCGCCGACGGTGAACCACCACCGCGGCGCGGGTCGGCCCGCGGCCTCGACGGCCGGATCACTACCGCACAGCAGCAAAACCGCGCCCGACTCGTCGAGCAGCACAACCCGCGCCGAGATCCGGCGGCTCACCGGGCTGCGCTCGGCACCGCTCGCCGCGGCCGACGCCGGCGACTCGGCACGCTCGGCGATCTCGAAGTACGTTGGCAGCGCTGCGGTTCCACCGAGCCGCAAGGTGCGCACCGCGGGACGTTCACGCAACGCCAGGGTGTCGCGGACGGCGTCGTTGTGGAACCGGCGCGCCAACAGCACCCTGGCCTCGGCGTCGGCGAGCTCGGCCACCAGAGCCACCGGCAACGACCCGGGGTCGACCGCGGCCAGCGCCGCGGACAGATCGTTCTCGGCGGCCTCGCGCGCGGACCGCGGAGCCCGCTCGGCCGCGTCGGCCAGCGCGGCCAACCGCTTGGCCTGGGGCCCGACGCCGTACGCGTCGACCGCGACCGCGCGGGCCACCACCGCCCGGCGTGCCAGCGCACCGTCGAGCGCCTGCCACGACAGGTCGTACCGGACGTGGAGGCGGTCCAGCCGGTTGGCGGTCTGGAAAGCCCACATCCCGAGCAGTAGCAGCGCGACGACCAGCAGGATCAGCAGGCCGATCACGATCTCACCGGTCATTCACAACCCCCGGTCGCTGCGCTTTTGCCCGCCGAACCACCCACCCGCACCTTCGTGCCCGACCCCGCGACCGTCTCGTACACCCGCATGATCTCGCCCGCGACCACCGACCAGTCGAAACGCCACACGTACTCGTCAGCCGCCGCGACGTAACGCGCCCGCAGCGCATCGTCGGCCAGCAGGTCGATGAGACCGTCGGCGAGTGCCTCGGCGTCGTCGACCGGCACCAGCCGGCCGACCCTGCCGTTGTCGAGCACACGCCGGAACGCGTCCAGGTCGCTCGCGACCACCGCGGTGCCGGCCGCCATCGCCTCGACCAGCACGATGCCGAAGCTCTCCCCACCGAGGTTCGGCGCGCAGTACACGTCGGCGCTGCGCATCGCGGCAGCCTTGGTGGCATCGTCGACCTGACCGAGGAACCGCAGATGGCCGGCCAGTTCGCCGGCCTGCTCCCGCAGCTCGTCCTCGTCGCCGCGGCCCACGATGAGAACCTCGATGTCGCCGAACCGCTCGACGAGCTTCGGCAACGCCCCCAGCAGCACGGTCATCCCCTTGCGCGATTCGTCGAAGCGGCCAAGGAACAGCACCGACCGACCGGGCCGCGGATAGCCTTCCAACAGCGGGGCCTGCGCGAACGACGCCACGTCCACTCCGTTGGGGATCTCCACGGCGTCGGAGCCGAGCGCTTCCATCTGCCAGCGCCGCGCCAGGTCGGACACCGCGATCCGGCCCACGATCTTCTCGTGCATCGGCCGCAGGATTCCCTGGAACACCGACAGCGTCAACGACTTGGTGGTCGAGGTGTGGAAGGTCGCCACGATCGGGCCCTCGGCGATGTTGAGCGCGAGCATCGACAGGCTCGGGGCGTTGGGCTCGTGCAGGTGCAGCACGTCGAAGTCTCCCTTGACGAGCCACTGCTTGACCATGCGATGGGTGGCCGGGCCGAAGCGCAGGCGCGCGACCGAGCCGTTGTACGGGATCGGCACCGCCTTGCCCCCGGACACCACGTAGTCGGGCAGTTTGACATGTGGCGACGACGGTGCCAGCACGCTGACCTCGTGTCCGGCGTCGTGCATCACCTCGGCCAGTTGCAGCACGTGGGCCTGCACGCCGCCGGGCACGTCGAACGAGTACGGGCACACCATCCCGATGCGCATGTCAGGTCCGTCGCTTCTTCGCGCGAGCGCTCATCAGGGGCCCAGTCGGGCGCGGCGTTCGTCGGACAGATCGGCAAGCCATTGCGGCTGCAGCATGTGCCAGTCGGCCGGATGGGCCGCGATGTTCGCGGCGAACCGATCCGCCAACAGCTGGGTGATCACCCGAACGTCACCCGACGACGTGTCGAGCGCATCGAAGACCTCGACCACGCAGTCGTCACCGTCGTAGTGGACGTGCACCGGATGCAGCGGCGCGCCGGTCTCGATGGCCAGCTTCGCGGACCCCGCGGGCATGCGGGTGGGCTCACCGAAGAAGTCGACCTCGACGCCGTTGCGGGTCAGATCCCGCTCGGCCATGAGGCACACGAACTTGTTGTCCCGCAGCCGCTCGGAGAGCAATTCGAACGGCGGCCGCTCGCCGCCCGAGAGCGGAAAGACCTCGAAACCGAGGCTTTCCCGGTATTCGATGAACCGGCGGAACAGCGACTCGGGCTTGAGCCGTTCGGCGACCGTCGCAAAGGTGCCGAATTCCTGCGCCAGCCACACGCCTGCCATATCCCAGTTTCCACTGTGCGGGAGCGCGAGCACACCGCCCCGGCCGGCCTGGTGGGCCGCGTGCAGCTTGTCCGCGCCGACGAACACCTCGTCGAGGCGGCGCGCGACGGCGGGCAGGTCCATCGACGGCAACCGGAACGCCTCGCGCCAGTACCGGGCATAGGACTCCAGCGAGGCCCGCATGAGGCTGCCCGGTACCTCGGCAGGCGCGACGCCGAGCACGCGGGCCAGATTCTTGCGAAGTTGCTCGGGGCCGCCGTTGACCGACGCGTACCAGGCGCCCGCGTCGAACACGTTGCGCGCCAAGAATTCCGGCATCGCCCGCACCAGACGCCAACCGGTCGCATACCCGAGGTCGGTCGCATGCGCGCTGAACGGAATGCGGTCGAGGATCGTCACGGCTCGCTGGACTCCGATTTCTCCAGTGGGTCCATCGCGCCAGGCGAGACCCGGACCGAATGCAACCGCTGGGCCACGGTGACCACGCTGGCCACCGCGAGCACCCACGCCGCAACGTGCAGCAACCACGGCACGTGCAGGAACGGCACCCCGGAAAGGCCCGCACCCACCAGCACGATCACCAGTCGCTCCGGGCGTTCGATGATGCCGCCGTCACCGCGCAGCCCGCTGGCCTCTGCGCGGGCCTTGATGTACGAGATGACCTGTGACGTGACCAGGCAGATCAGCAGCGCGACCGCGAGCGTCGCGCTGTGCATGCCGAACACGGCCCACCACAGCAACCCGGCGAACACCGCACCGTCGGCGATCCGGTCGCACGTCGCGTCGAGCACGGCGCCGAACCGGGTGCCACCGCCGCGTTCCCTGGCCATCGCCCCGTCGAGCATGTCCGCGAGAACGAACATCCAGACCGCGAAAGCGCCCCACCACAGCTGCCCGACCGGGAACAGCGTGAGCGCCGAGACCACGGTGCCCGCTGTGCCGACGATGGTGACGATGTCGGGCGTCAGTCCGGCCCGCAACGCCGCCTTGGCCACGGGCCGGGACAACTTCACGTAGGCGGCCCGGCTCATCAGGAACAGGTTGCTCATGGGGCCTCGCTGCGCTCGCTCTGCCGTGCCCACTCGGTGGCCAAAAGCTCGCGGGTCTCCCGGAGCAGCTGCGGAATCACCTTGGCGCCACCGATGATCGTGATGAAGTTCGCGTCACCGCCCCACCGTGGCACCACGTGCATGTGCAGATGCTCGGCCAGCGAGCCGCCCGCCGACGTGCCGAGGTTCAGGCCGACGTTGAAACCGTGCGGCCGCGACACCGCCTTGATGACGCGAATCGCCTGCTGTGTGAACGACATCAGCTCGGCGCTCTCAGCCGCGGTGAGATCCTCCAGCTCGGACACCCGCCGGTACGGCACCACCATGAGATGCCCGGGGTTGTACGGGTACAGGTTGAGTACCGCGTAGACCTGATTGCCGCGCGCGACCATCAGACCGTCCTCGTCGGACATCTCCGGGATGTCGGTGAACGGTTCGGACGACCCCGCCGAGCCGCCCTTGAACACGGGCGTCTCGGCGATGTAGCTCATCCGGTGTGGCGTCCACAACCGCTGCAGGTGGTCGGGCTCGCCCACACCGTGGTCGACGATGGTCCGGTCGTCGGCAGAGTCGGTCACTTCCCGGCGCCCACCTTCACCAGTTCGGCAGTGGGGGCAGCGTTGTCGCGGCGCGCGATCCAATCCACGATGGCCGCGACGGCTTCGTCACGGGGCACCCCGTTGATCTGCGTGCGGTCACCGAACCGGAAGCTCACCGCGCCCGCGTCAACATCCTTGTCCCCCGCCAGCAGCATGAACGGCACCTTCTGGTTGGTGTGGTTGACGATCTTCTTCGCCATCCGGTCGTCGCTGGTGTCGACCTCGACCCGAACGCCGTGCGACTTCAGTTGGGCGGCAACCTCTTCCAGATACGGGATGTGCGCGTCGGCCACCGGGATGCCCGCCACCTGCACCGGCGCAAGCCAGGCCGGGAACGCGCCCGCGTAATGCTCGGTGAGCACCCCGAAGAACCGCTCGATCGACCCGAACAGCGCTCGGTGGATCAGCACCGGGCGCTGGCGGCTGCCGTCGGCGGCGGTGTACTCGAGCTCGAACCGGTCGGGCATGTTGAAGTCCAGCTGGATGGTGGACATCTGCCAGCTGCGGCCCAGCGCGTCCTTGACCTGCACCGAGATCTTCGGCCCGTAGAACGCCGCGCCGCCCGGATCGGGCACCAGGTCCAGGCCCGAGGCCTCGGCGACCTCGCGCAGCGTGTCGGTGGCCTCCTCCCAGATCTCGTCGGAGCCGACGTACTTCTCCGGATCCTTGGTGGACAGCTCCAGGTAGTAGTCGTCCAGCCCGTAGTCGGACAGCAGGTCCAGCACGAACTGCAGCAGCGACGTCAGCTCGCCGCGCATCTGCTCGCGCGTGGTGTAGATGTGCGCGTCGTCCTGCGTCATGCCGCGCACCCGGGTGAGCCCGTGCACCACGCCGGACTTCTCGTAGCGGTACACCGAGCCGAATTCGAAGAGCCGCAACGGCAATTCGCGATACGACCGGCCCCGCGACCGGAAGATCAGGTGGTGCATGGGGCAATTCATGGGCTTGAGGTAGTAGTCCTGCCCGGGCTTGCGCACCTCGCCGTCGGCGTCGTACTCGGCGTCGATGTGCATGGGCGGGAACATGCCGTCGGCGTACCACTCCAGGTGGCCCGACGTGATGTACAGGTTTTCCTTGGTGATGTGTGGGGTGTTGACGAACTCGTAGCCCGCCTCGAGGTGCTTGCGCCGCGAATAGTCCTCGAGTTCGCGGCGCACCACACCGCCCTTGGGGTGGAACACCGGCAAGCCCGAACCCAATTCGTCGGGGAAGCTGAACAGGTCGAGCTCGACGCCCAGCTTGCGGTGGTCGCGACGCTGCGCCTCCTCGATGAGCTCGAGATGGCGGTCCAGCGCCTCCTGCGACTCCCAGGCCGTGCCGTAGATGCGCTGCAGGCTCGCGTTGTTCTGGTTGCCGCGCCAGTACGCGGCCGAGCTGCGCGTCAGCTTGAACGCCGGAATGTACTTGGTGGTCGGGATGTGCGGACCACGGCACAGGTCACCCCAGATGCGCTCCTTGGTGCGCGCGTTGAGGTTGTCGTAGGCGGTCAGCTCGTCACCGCCCACCTCCATGACCTCGGGATCGTCGGCGCCGGACTTGTCGTCGACCAGCTCGAGCTTGTACGGCTCGTTGGCGAGCTCTTCGCGGGCCTCGTCCTTCGAGGCGTAGACCCGGCGCGAGAACAGCTGCCCGTCTTTGACGATCTGCTTCATGCGCTTCTCGAGCTTTTCGAGATCCTCGGGCGTGAACGGCTCGGTGACGTCGAAGTCGTAGTAGAAGCCGTCGGTGATCGGCGGCCCGATGCCGAGCTTGGCCTGCGGGAAGAGCTCCTGCACGGCCTGGGCCAGCACATGGGCGGCCGAGTGCCGGATGACGCTGCGGCCGTCCTCGGTGTCGGCGGCCACCGGGGTCACCTCAGCGTCGACCTCGGGTGCCCAGGACAGATCCCGCAACCGGCCGTCGGCGTCGCGCACCACCACGATGGCGCCGGGCTCACCGCGGCCCGGCAGTCCCGCCTCCCGGACGGCGGCGCCGGCGGTGGTCCCGGCCGCGACCCGGATCGGGGCGACGGGGACGGAGCTAACGGCGGCGCTCATCGAGGAATCTCCTACGGTGCGGGGGTGAACACGATCGCGACCATGCTATCTGTGGCCGCCATCGGTGTTATTGCTCAGGACCCCAGGCCGATGGGGCTGTCCAACCAGGGCTGCTCCAGGCCCACCAGGTCGGCGCTCCAACCGACCGCTCCGAGCAACCACAGCGTCGCCACCACGACAGCGCCGGTGAACGCCGCGCTGAGGCCTTTCACCGCGATGTGCTGCCGGTCGAACCAGGCCATGACCTTGTCGTACCTCGTCCGGATGTAGCGCAGGGCGTGCTTGGCGAATTCGAATTCGCTGGCCAGGATGGCCAGACCGAGGAACACGATGGCCCAGCCGGGCCCCGGGTACGGGATCGTCACGATGCCGACCAACAGGATGACCGTGCCGACGCCGCCGACGACGGCGCGGTACACCAGATTCGCGAACGGCCGTTCCCGGAGCCCGTCGCGCCACCGGGCCCAGCCGCGCTTGGCGGCGGAGAGGTTCACGGCTGCCCCGGCTTGAGCCGGACGAACAGTGCCTCGCCCTCGGTGAGCACGTCGTCCCCGTCGCACAGGCGCCCGGTGACGAAGATCTTGCGCCCCTCTATGCGGTCTATCCCGGCTTCCACCTGTAGTTCCTTCTCGATCAATGCGATCTTGCGGTAGTCGACGTGCAGATAGCCCGTCCGCTGGTACGGGCTGCCGGTCAGTTTCGCCGCAGTGAAGCCCAGCAACGAATCGAACAGCAAGGCCAACGCGCCGCCGTGCACCGCACCATTGCGACCGAGGTGGAAGCGCCGGAAGATCGCTGTCCCGGCAATCCGGCCCGCGGCCGTCACTTCCAGGTGTACCGGCACCGCGAGGACGTTGCCACGGTTGGGCAGGTCCATGCGCCGACCCGACGGCGAATTCCACTCGTCGGCGTCGTACGGCGCCAGCAGCGCAGAGACCTTCTCGATCAGGTCGGCGGCCTCGGAGATCACGTCGTCAGGTGCATCGGCTGCCCTCGCGTGGTCCTGCAGCGCACGCACCGCCTCGACGAACCGGCCGTAGTCGGGCCCACCGCGATCGGTGGGAACCGGCGGGTTGAACCCGCCGCCGGGATGCTTGCTGTCCGTGGCCACCCGGCAACGGTATTACCCGAGTCCCTTGAACTCTAAGCCGGCGATGACAGGCTGGCAGGGTGAAACTCGACGATCTCGCGGGGCTGCCGTTGACCTATCCGGACGTGGGGGCAACTGCCGGACAGCTTCCGGACGGTTATCACCACACCCGCGTCACCGCGATCATCGGCAGCGGCCGGGACCGGTTCGAGCGCGCGGGCGACGCCGTCATGCGGTGGGGTATGCAGCGCGGCGCGGGTCTGCGGATTCAGGCCACGACGGAAACGGCCGCGGTCGGCACGGATCTGCTGGCCCGGCTCGGACCGATCTGGGTGCCGTGCCGGGTGGTGTACGTGCTCGGCGAGTCCGACGCGGAATCCGACCGTCGCGGCTTCGCGTACGGCACGCTGCCCGGTCATCCGGAATCGGGCGAAGAGTTGTTCTCGGTCCGTTACGACCCGGCAACAGACGCGGTGCACGCCGAGGTGGTCGCGTTCTCCCGGCCCGCGACGTGGTGGAGCCGGCTGGGCGGACCGGCGACCCGACTCGTGCAACGCGTCGTGACCGGCAGATATCTGAGGGCGATATAGCCGTCGTTCACCTGTCTGACGCCAATCTCCCGCCAAGCGTGCACGCAACCCTGTCATGCTTCGCGTCATGACCGATGTCGCCCCGGCCGCCGCCAGCCCCGCCCCCGCCCACGAACACAGCCGCACGGGACTGTCCGCCGACGCGCTGCGCCGGGGCATCGTGGACCATCTGCGCTACTCGATCGGGCGCCCCGCGGCGGCGTTGCGGCCCGAGCACTACTACCGGGCCCTCGCCCTTGCGGTGCGCGACCGGATGCAGAACAACCGCGTGGCGTCCACGCAGACGTCCCTGGACCTGGGCCGCAAGGTCACGTGCTACCTGTCCGCCGAATTCCTGATGGGGCCGCAGCTGGGCGCCAATCTGCTGAACCTGCAGATCGAGTCGGCCGCCCGGGCCGCACTGGCCGAGTTGGGCCAGGATCTCGACCAGGTACTGGCCTGTGAAGAGGAACCGGGGCTGGGCAATGGCGGCCTCGGCAGGCTCGCCGCGTGCTACCTCGATTCGCTTGCGACGCTGGAGCGGCCCGCGATCGGCTACGGCATCCGATACGAATTCGGCATCTTCGACCAGGAGATCCATGACGGCTGGCAGGTCGAGAAGACCGACAACTGGCTCGACAACGGAAACCCCTGGGAGATCGCCAAACCCGATGTGAGCTATCTGGTCAACTGGGGCGGCTACGCCGAGCACTACACCGATGACGCCGGCCACGACCGGGTCCGGTGGGTTCCAGGCCGGGTGCTCAAAGGCGTCGCCTACGACACCCCGATCCAGGGCTACGGCGTGAAGACGTGCAACGTGCTGACGCTGTGGAGCGCCCGGGCCGTCAAGTCGTTCGCGTTGGACGCGTTCAACACCGGCGACTACTACAAGGCCGTCGAGGACGAGGTCAACTCCGAGACAGTGACCAAGGTGCTCTACCCCAACGACGAGCCCGAGGTCGGCAAGCGCCTGCGCCTGCTCCAGCAGTACTTCTTCGTGTCGTGCTCGCTGCAGCATGTGCTGCACATCATGGATGACCTGGCCGACGTGTCCGTGCATGAGCTGCCCGAGCGGTTCGCGTTGCAGCTCAACGACACTCACCCGTCCATCGGAGTGGCCGAGCTGATGCGGTTGCTGGTCGACGAGCGCCAACTGGGCTGGGACGAAGCCTGGGACATCACCGTGGCGACGTTCGGGTACACCAACCACACCCTGCTCCCGGAGGCGTTGGAGACCTGGCCGCTGGCGATGTTCGGCGAATCCTTGCCGCGGCATCTGGAGATCATCTACGAGATCAACCGACGTTTCCTCGACGAGGTGGCCGAGAAATTCCCCGGCGACCCCGACCGGTTGCGGCGCATGTCGCTGATCGGCGAGGACAACGGCAAGAGCGTGCGGATGGCGCACCTGGCCACCGTCGGCAGCCATGCCGTCAACGGCGTCGCCGCGCTGCACTCCGAGCTGCTGAAATCCAGTGTGCTCAAGGACTTCTACGAGATGTGGCCGGAGCGCTTCTCCAACAAGACCAACGGTGTGACGCCGCGGCGGTTCCTGGCGCTGGCCAACCCGGGCTTGCGCGAACTGCTCGACGACACCATCGGCGAGGGCTGGCTGTCGGATCCGGTCAGGTTGCGCGGCCTGGAGTCGTTCGTCGACGATCCCGCGTTCGGGGACCGTTGGCGTGCGGTCAAGCGGGCCAACAAGGCCAGGCTCGCCGAGTACATCCTGGCTTCGGCAGGCGTGGACCTGAATCCCGACTGGCTCTTCGACATTCAGGTCAAGCGCATCCACGAGTACAAGCGCCAGCACCTCAACGTGCTGCACATCGCCACGTTGTACCACCGGCTCAAGCAGAATCCCGGCCTTGAGATCCCGCCGCGGGCCTTCATCTTCGGCGGGAAGGCCGCACCCGGCTATTTCCTGGCGAAGCGAATCATCAAGCTGATCAACGCCGTCGGCGAGACGGTGAACAACGATCCCGATGTCAACCGGTTCCTCAAGGTGGCGTTCGTGCCGAACTTCAACGTGCAGAACGCGCATCTGATCTACCCGGCTGCCGACCTGTCCGAGCAGATCTCGACCGCGGGCAAGGAAGCGTCGGGCACCGGCAACATGAAGTTCATGATGAACGGCGCACTGACCATCGGAACCCTCGACGGCGCCAATGTCGAGATGCGTACCGAGGCAGGCGCCGAGAACTTCTTCCTGTTCGGCCTGACCGTCGACGAGGTCGAGGAGATCAAGCGCGGCGGCTACCGCCCGTCTGATTACACCGACGCCGAACTCGCGACGGTGCTGGATCTCATTGCCTCGGGCGCCTTCTCACACGGTGACACCGAGGTGTTCCGTCCCCTGGCCGACAACCTGCGCCACGACGACCCGTTCCTGGTGCTGGCGGATTACCAGTCCTATGTCGCCTGCCAGGACCGGGTGAGCGTGGCGTGGCAGGACATCCCGGCGTGGACCCGGATGTCGATCCGGAACACCGCGCGCAGCGGCAAGTTCTCCTCCGACCGGGCGATCACCGAGTACTGCGACGACATCTGGGGTGTCGGCCCGGTCACCGTGTAAGTCACGACACGGCTACGCCGAAGGCGAAAACAGTTGTCGAATCGTAGCTTTGCCCCGGGTTGAGGGTCGTGGACGGGAAACTCGGCTGGTTCGGTGAGTCCGGGAAGTGCTGGGTTTCCATCGTGAACCCCGCACCTTGCCGGTAACTGTGGCCGCTCGTGCCGGTGAACGCCCCTTCGAGGAAGTTGGATGTGTAGACCTGCACGCCGGGTTCGGTGGTGGACACGGTCAGGGTACGACCGGTCTGTGGATCCTCGGCCTTGGCCGCCTGCACCAGGCCGGTTTCGTTGCCGCGGTTGATCACCCAGTTGTGGTCGTAACCGTGGGCGAGCAGCAGCTGCGGGTCGTTTGCGGTGATGCGGGCCCCGATCGGAGTCGGGGACGTGAAGTCGAACGGGGTGTCTTTCACGGGCGTGATCTGACCGGTCGGGATCTGGGTGGAATCGGTCGGCGTGTAGCTGTCGGCGTTGATGGTGAGCTTCTGGTCGTAGATGTTCAGCGCATCCTCGCCGGCCAGGTTGAAGTAGCTGTGGTTGGTCAGGTTGACGACGGTGGGTGCATCGGTGGTCGCGTGATAGTCGATGCGCAGCTGGTTTTCCCGATCCACGGTGTAGGTGACGGTCGTGGTCAGCGCTCCGGGATAGCCCATTTCACCTGCGGGGCTGACGTATTCGAGTTTGAGGCCGACGCTGTCGCTCGCGTTCGCGGGCGTTGCCCGCCATACCTTCGAGTCGAAGCCGGCCGTGCCGCCGTGCAGGCTGTTGCCGTTGTTGTTGACGGGTATCTGGTGTCTGGCACCATTGAGCGAGAAGGCGCCCTTGGCGATTCGATTGCCGTAGCGGCCGATGATCGCACCGAAGTAGGTCTTGGCGTCGCCGGTGTTGTTGAGATAGCCGTCCAGGTCCGGGAAGCCGAGCACTACGTTGCCGGCCGTCCCGTCGCGGTCGGGCACGTCGATCGACTGAATGATTCCGCCGTAGTTGAGGATTCGTACCCGCATGCCGCGCCCGTTGTCGAGCGTGTAGCGGGTCACCGGGGTTCCGCCCACCTGGCCGAACGCCTCGTCGGTGATCGACGGCGCCCCTACCGGCTCGTCGCCGGTGTCGGTTGCGCTACCGCACGCCGCCAGGCCCACTACACCGGCAATGGCCATGAGTCGAAGTAATCCTTTCTCGCGCATAGGGGCATTGTCCGCGCGCGACACCGCGAAGTCGGGCACATTTCGGCGAGCCGATCCGGCAGCGAACGCCACACGCTGCGACTGTGTCGCAGGTCACGTGCTGTTTCTCGGCGGCGTCAGCGACGCAGAATTCGCATCGGCAACACGCCGGTGGGAGCTCTCAGCGCACCACGACCGCACTGGGCTCGCGCGGTGCTCCGAGCATCTCGCGGTGCGAGGGCGGAACCCGGCCCTCCGCATCGGTGATGCCGTAGCGCGCCGCGAGCTCGGCACCGATCACCGTGTGCCCGGACAGCTCCGCGAGCTGTGGGTCGCGATAGAGCGCGTTGATCAGATGCCCGGTGAATTCCGGGGTTTCGGCGTGATCGGCGGTCTTGGCCAAGGCATCGGGTTGCCCAGCGAACGCGGCCCGCAGCTTGTCGGTCAACAGAATCCCCATCCAGATCGACACCGTGGCGACGCCGGTGCCGCGGAAATCGACCGCCATGTCGGCGGCCAGCTTGTCCACACCGGCCTTCTGGGCCCCGTACGCCGGGCCGTGCAGGTAGCACACCGAGCCGGGCGACGACGTGAACGCGATCAACCCCTTCCCGCCCGCCACCAGCAGCGGAGCGGCGTACCACGATGCGACGTACGCCGACCGCAAGCCGACGTCGAGCACATCGGCCAGCTCGATGGGCTTCTCCCAGAACGGCTTCGGGTTGACCAGGTCGTCGTGGATCGCGGCGGCGTTGTTGACCAGCAGATCGAGCCGACCGGCCTCGGTGCCGACCCGCTCGAACAGCGCCCCGACTGCCGCGTCGTCGGAATGGTCGAGTTGCACCGCGATGCCGCGCTCCCCCAGGTCGGTCACGGTGCGGCCGGTTCCGTAGACGCGCCAGCCGTCGGAGAGCAGGGCCGCGGCGATTCCGCGCCCCGCGCCACGGCTGGCTCCTGTGACGACGGCTACCGGGGTGTCCACGCTAACAAGGTACCCGCGGCTGTTACGCCAGGCGCCGGGGCACCAGGCTCAACGCACCGACCGGGTACGGCAGCCCCGTGAACCGCTCCCGCAGTGTCGATTCGGCGTACTGGGTGCGGAAAATCCCGCGTTCCTGCAGCAGCGGCACCACCTCGTCGACGAAGACCTCCAGGCCGTCGGGGAACACGTCGGGCATGAGGTTGAACCCGTCGGCCGCGCCGGCCAGGAACCAGTGTTCGATCGTGTCGGCCACGTCCACCGGTGACCCGACGATCACGCGGTGTCCGGCCCCGCTGAACTCGCGCACCGCCTGCCGCAGCGTGAGCCGTCCGGTTTCGATGAGCCTGACGATGGATTCCCGGAAGCCCAGCGATGCACCGAATTTCGCCGGATCGGCGACCTCGCCGAGCAGCCGCGCGGGCACCGGCGCGTCGAGCGGAAGCCCCGACAGATCCTCGCCGAGCACCTGCGACAACCGTTCCAGATCGTGGCCGGTCGGCAGCAGGGCGTTCTGCTCCTCGTAGCGCCGCTCGGCTTCGGCCCGGTCGCTGCCGATCGTGGTGATCAACCCGGGCAGGATCTTGACGTCGCCCCGGCGGCGGCCGTGGGCCACGGCGACATCCTTGACGTACCGGTAGTGGTCGATGCCCGCACCGAGATCGAGCTCGGCGCTGAAGACCGCGTCGGCGATGCGCCCGGCCAGCTCCCTACCCTGCGGTGACCCGCCCGCCTGCACCAGCAGCGGATAGCCCTGCGGCGACGGGCCCTGCGGCAGCGACCCGACGACCGTGAAGAACTCGCCGTGATGGTCGATGCCGCGCCCGCTGGCGTCGGCCGCGTCGCGCCACAGGGCCCGCACCACATCCACGAACTCGGCGGCGCGCCGGTAACGCGTCGAGCGGTCCGGGTAATCGGCCAGGCCGAAATTGCCACCCGCGGGCAGTGAATACGTCGTGACGACGTTCCAGGCCGACCGGCCACCCGAGAGCTCGTCGAGCGCCAGCATCCGGTGAGCCAGTTCGACCGGGTCGTTGAAGGTCGAGGACAGCGTCCCGATCAGGCCGAGGTGCTCAGTCTCGGCCGCGACCGACGCCAGGATGACGCTGGGTTCCAGCGCCTGCGAAGGCCGCAGCGCCGGATGCTCACGCAGGGCCGGGCCGTCGGCGAGGAACAGCGCGTCGAGCCTGCCCCGTTCGGCGATCCGCCCCATACGCGCGTAGTAGCCCGGATCGGTGAACGACGTGGGCGGTTCTGTGCTCCGTTGCCAGGAACCGGTATGGATGCCGACGTTGAGCACATTGACGTTGAGGATCAATTGACGCTCGGTCACAGTCGCCCTCCCGGGGTCGGGGCAGTATCGAAGACAACGGGGTGATCGGACAGGTCCGGGTAGGCCGGCACCGGCAGGCCCAGCCGGTCGCGCAGCGTTCCCGCGCCGGGGCTCGCCACGACCCCGAGGCGGCGCGCATCGGGCAGGACCTTCTCCAGCACGTCCTGCAGCGCAGAAGGTTTCAGCCGCAACACCACACCGGAGGCCGCGCCGGACCGGGCGATCCTGTCGAGTGCGGCACCGATTCCCTCGGCCGCACGCAGTCGCACCACCGCGGCACTGTCTGCCGGGATGGGATCGCCGTCCTCGACAATCACCAGGTCCGCGCCCGGTGCGGGTGTGCCCGGCGGCACCTGCTGCCACACCGGAAGATCGCCCTGCACCGAACCGGGCACGTTCAGCGGTCCCGAGATGGCGTAACCCTCATGCACGTCGGCTCGGCGGATGCGGGCCGTGTCGGCGAAGACCCCGGTGGTCAGGTCACCCACCACCGAATCGAGCGGCCACGTGCGCCACAGCGTCCGTACCGCGGTGATGGCGTGTGCGGTGTGCACCGGGTCGAGTTCAGCGCCGGTCCAGGTGTCGGTCGCGGCATTGAGCGCGATGCGATGATCGAAGTCGAGGGCGAGCCAGCCGACCCGGCCCTGTGCGGCGTGGTCGACCGATACCAGCCGGCGCGCCAGGTTGTAGGGGTGGTCTCGGTGCCCGGCCGCGGCCACGACCAGGCCCAGGGTGGAGCTGTGCCGGGCCGCGATCGTGGCGATGAGCGACGCATCGAGGCTTGTCGCGGGCTCCTCACCGGCCTCGCCCCGCTCGGCGCCGATCACCCAGTAGGCCACCCCCGCTCTTTCGAGCCGCCGGGCCAGATCTGCGATACCCCGTGCCGGAATCCCGGTGAGCCCGTCACCGATCACCTCCACCCCGACCGACAATGTGACAGCCATGAATTCGACGCTACGTCGACCGCCGGATCAGACAATTATTGCGATCAGCCGAAGTCCAAATGCCGGTGCCGGTAACGCTTAAGTACAAGTGAACTGTCGGCTTAAAGTTCCTAAAGGTGCGAATTCTCGTCGTCCGCCCGAGTGGGCAATAGCTTCGCAGTCGTGTTGAGTTTCACGCTGCGGCGTATCGCCCAGTCAGCGGTGGTGATCGTACTGGCCTACACCGCAGTATTTTTCGTGCTCAACGTACTGCCGGGCGATCCGATCGAGCAGCAGATCTCCAATCCCGAGAACCCCATCTCCGACCAGGACGCCCAGGTGTTGCGGGACTACTACCGCCTCAGCGACCCGGCAGTCGTGCAGTTCGGCGTCTCGGTACAGCGGCTGTTCACAGGCGATCTCGGATTCTCGCTCAACAGCGGCCAGTCGGTGTCGCGTCTGCTGGCCCACGCACTGCCCTCCACGCTGGCCCTTGCCGGCGTGGCGTTCGTCCTGGCCGCACTGCTGGGTTTCGCGATCGCGCTGGCCGCGGTGTTCGCACCGTGGCCGACTGTGCGGGAAGCCGCTCGGGCGCTGCCGCCGGCATTCCTGTCCATCCCGGTGTTCGTCACGGGTCTTGTTGCACTACAGCTTTTCTCGTTCCAGCTTGGCTGGGTGTCGGCAGTGCGTGACGAGGGTCTTCGATCGACTGTGCTGGCAGCGTTGCCGCTCGCACTGCCCGTTGCCGCACCGATCGCGCAAGTGTTGATCCAGGGGTTGAGCAACGCCGCCGGGCAACCCTACGTCGAGGTGTTACGCGCCAAAGGCCTTGGCGACCAGCGGATAATTTTCGGCCACCTCCTCAAGAACGGATCCATCCCCACCGTGACCATCGTCGCGATCACCGTCGGCGAACTGCTCGCCGGCTCCGTCATCACCGAAACCATCTTCAACCGCACCGGCATCGGCTATCTCACGGAGACCGCGGTGCGCAACCAGGACACCCCGATCATCCAGGCGGTCGTGATCACGGTCTCGGCCACCTTTGTGATCGTCAATCTCGCTGTGGATCTGCTCTATCCGCTGATCGACCCCCGGATCGAACGGTCGGCGCCCCGGGCCGCGGCGGTGAGCGCATGAGCACGACGGGCGTACTGCCGTCCTCGGTGCAGATCCCCCGGATCGGCCGGCTGCGCGGGATCAGCGCGTGGGATGCCGTGCCGCTGGCATTCCTGGTACTCGTCGCGGCGATGATCGCAGCGCCGGATGTGATCGCCCCCTACGATCCGCTGCAGGAGAATCCCGCGCTGCCGCTGGCGGGCCCGAGCCTCGCCCATCCGTTCGGCACCGACTACATCGGGCGTGACCTGCTGAGCCGGGTCGTTGCCGGCACAGCGGCCACCATCGCAGGGTCGTTCATCGCCGTGGTGATCGGTCTGGTCGTCGGCACCGCGCTGGGTCTGTTCGCCGCGTACTTCGGGCGCGCCACCGACAGCATCATCAGCCGGATCGTCGATGTGCTGCTGTCGATTCCCACCCTGCTGCTGTCCATCACGATCATCGTGGCGCTCGGCTTCGGCACGGTGAACGCGGCGATCGCGGTCGGCGTGTCGTCGATCGCGGTGTTCGCCCGGCTGGCCCGTTCCGAGGTACTGGCCACGCGCAACCTGCCGTTCGTCGAGGCCAGCGAGCATCTCGGGGCCGGTCACCTGACACTGCTGTTCCGCCATGTGCTGCCCAACTCCTACTCGGCGGTGTTGTCGTTGGCTGCCCTGCAGTTCGGCACCGCGATACTGGCCATCGCCTCGTTGAGCTTCCTGGGCTACGGGGCGCAACCTCCGGAGCCGGAGTGGGGATTGCTCATCTCGGAGGGGCGCAACTACATCAATTCCGCCCCGGGCTTGGTGTTCTTCCCGTCCGTCGCGATCGTGCTGACCGTGATGAGCCTGTCCCGCCTCGCCCAGATCATCAGAAAGAAGGTCGGCTGACATGAGTTCTTCTGCGTTGCTTACAGTCTCCGGGCTGACCATCGACTACGGGACACGCTCGGTGGTGCGGGACGTCACGTTCGGTGTGAATGCCGGTGAGGTCGTCGCGCTGGTCGGGCAGTCCGGTTCGGGCAAGTCGACCATCGCGCGCGCCGCGCAAGGCCTGCTTCCCGACAACGGGCGGGTGGCCGCAGGCGAGATCCACGTCGCCGACCGAGTGGTGACAGGCTTGCCGCAACGCCAGTGGCGTGAGCTGCGCGGTGCCACCATCGGTTTCGTCCCGCAGGATCCGCTCGGCTCGCTGGATCCGATGAAGCGCATCGGCGACCAGATCGCCGAAGTGCTCGTCGTGCACAGGATCGCGGACCGCCGCGATGCCCACGCACGCGCCGTCGAGCTGCTCGACCGTGTCGGCATCCCCGAACCGCGCAAGCGGGCCCGCAGCTACCCGCACCAACTCTCGGGCGGCCAGCTGCAACGGGTGCTCATCGCGATCGCCGTCGCCGGCGAGCCCCGATTGCTGATCGCCGACGAACCCACGTCGGCGCTCGATGTCACCGTGCAGCAGCGCATTCTCGAACTGCTCGACGAGCTGCGGCGCGAACGACAGCTGGGTGTCCTGTTCATCACACACGATCTGGCCCTCGCCGAACAGCACAGCGACCAGGTGGTCGTGCTGCGCGACGGCGTGGTGCGCGAGACCGGTTCGACCGCAAACGTCTTGGTGGCACCGCAGGACACCTATACCCGCCAGCTCATCGCCGACGCGCCCGCCCTGTCCCCGGACAAGTACGCCCGGTCGTGGGATTCACCGCAGCCCGCTGCCGAACCGATCCTCGAGATCCGTGACCTGGTGAAGCAGTACGGCGAGACCCGGGCACTGGACCGGGTGACGTTCGACGTCGGTACCGGATCGATCCATGCGCTCGTCGGTGAATCGGGTTCCGGCAAGACCACGGTGGCCCGGGTGCTGGCAGGCCTGACCGATTTCGATGCCGGCGAGGTGGTCGTCGACGGTGTCGGTCGCGGCCCGCGCACACCGTTCGACCCGGCGCGGCAACGCGCGCAGGCGCGGACGTTGCAGTTGGTCCACCAGAACCCGCTTGCGGCACTGGATCCCCGGTTCACGATCGGTGACGCCATCGCCGAACCGTTGCGGATCAACCGGATCGGGTCACGCGCGCAAAGACGACATGATGTCGCCGAAGCGCTTGACCGCGTCGGTCTTCCGGGCAGTCTGGCCGACCGCAAACCGCGCGAGATATCGGGCGGACAGCGGCAGCGGGTCGTTCTCGCGCGGGCTCTCGTGCTGCATCCGCCCATCCTGGTGCTCGACGAACCGACCTCGGCACTCGATGTCACCGTGCAGGCGCAGGTGGTCGAGCTCCTGGTCGAACTGCAGCGCGAGCTGACGTTGACCTACCTGTTCATCTCCCACGACCTCAGCCTGGTCCGCCAGGTCGCCGACAACGTCAGCGTGCTCGAACACGGGCGGCTGGTGGAAACCGGACCGACCGTGGACGTTTTCACTGCGCCGACGGCTGCGTACACCCGGCGTCTGCTCGACGCCATCCCCGGCGCACCGGCCCGCGCGGCATGAGCGTGCAGCGCCGGGCGGCGGCCCTCGTGGCAGCGGTGGTGCTCACGGCAGGCCTGGCCGGCTGCGGTTCACCGGAACAGCACGACGCGAGCCGTCATCGCGGCGGCGACCTGACCTATCTGGACGCCGAAGCGCCCGCGTCGCTGCAGATCCAGGTCGGCTACTGGCAGAACAGCCTCCTCAAAGACCAGCTGCTGGACCGGCTCGTCTACCAGGATCCGAAGACCTTCGAATTCGTCCCGTGGATCGCCGAGCGCTGGACCGTGGACAGCTCGAAGCGCGTCTACGAATTCACCATCCGCGACGGCGTCACGTACAGCAACGGTCAACCGCTCGACGCCGAATCGGTGCGGCGCAACCTCGACTGGGAAGCCAACGGGGACAAGGCCAAAGGCATAACCCGCAACACCTACTTCCCCAAGGTCGACTCGATCACCGCCGACAATCCGCGGCGCACCGTGCGCGTCACCCTGACCGAACCCTACGCGCCGTTCATCGCCGTGCTGTCGCTGAACACCTCGGGCCTGGTCGCCGACGCCACGATCGACGCGAGCAAGGAGAAGCAGTCCGTCGTCACCAACCTGATCGGCTCCGGGCCGTTCGTCGCGGTCTCCGAGATTCCGGACAAGAAGGTCGTGCTCGCCAAGCGCCGCGGCTACGACTGGGCTCCGGCGACCGCACCGCATCAGGGTGAGGCGTATCTGGACAGCATCACCGTCATCCCGGTGACCGAGGACAGCGTGCGGGTCGGGGCTCTGCGCGCCGGGCAGGCCGACGCGATCCGCTACTCTCAGCCGCCCGACGAACGTCTGCTCGCGCGTGAAGGTTTCGATGTGCGTGGGCTGCGGACGCCCGGGCTGGCCAACGTGCTCGACGTCCGACAGACCGCTCCGTTCATGAAAGACATCAACGTCCGCAAGGCGATCGGATTCGGGATCGACCGCAACGAGATCCTGCACACCCTCTACACCGACAACT
This sequence comes from Mycolicibacterium mageritense, assembly GCF_010727475.1. Lineage (NCBI taxonomy): Bacteria > Bacillati > Actinomycetota > Actinomycetes > Mycobacteriales > Mycobacteriaceae > Mycobacterium > Mycolicibacterium mageritense. The sequence goes on along the minus strand of NZ_AP022567.1, from coordinate 6,028,018 downwards.
GGAAACCCGCCCAGAACATCGTCACCAAGAACTTCCCCGGCTACACGGATCGCAGCGACGCGGTGCGCTACGACCCGGACGAGGCGGTCCGCCGGCTCGAGGCATCCGGGTGGACTCACCTCAACGGCGACGGCTACCGCATCAAGGACGGCCACGAACTCGCGGTGAAGATCTACGTCGACGTCTACGACCACACCGCCAAACCCATGTACGAGCTGATCCAGCGCCAACTCCGGCGCATCGGAATCCGACTGGTGATCCGCCAGACCGACTTCGCCAACTACCCGACGGCCAGTATCGAGGACTCGGTGGGCTTGCGCCGCAACGGCTGGCCGACCGCCGACCCGGTCCGGCTGTGGCAGAACTACGACAGCAAGGGCGGCGATCTCTACGCGCTCGACGGCGCCGACCCGAACATCGACCGGCTGCTGCACGCCCAGATCAGCGCGACCGATCCGGCGCAGCGTTTGAAAGTGCTTGAGGAATACAACAACTACGTCATCGACAACGCCTACTCCATCCCGTTGTTGGAGGACACCCAGATCTTCGCGGTGGCGCCCCGAGTGCGGGGCTTCGCCAACGCGGCCAACTCGGTGCCGTGGTTCTACGACACCTGGATCGACGAGTCAGCGACCGCTGGCCCGCAGAAAGGATCGACCGACCGATGACTGTTGAAGACGTGCAGATCGCCGCGCCCCGCGGAGCGGACCTGCAGGACGTGCTCGACGCGATCGCGACGGATTACCGCCGCCGGCTCGACGAGGGCGGGCACGAGCCGCCGAACCTGGGCTTACAGCTCGTCCGCGAACATCGGCTCGGCGCAGTGCGGTTGGCCACTGAACTGGGCGGTGGCGGCTACAGCGCCGTCGAGTTCTTCGAATTCCTGATCGCGCTCGCGGCCGCCGATCCGGACCTGGCCCACATCCTGCGCGTGCACTTCGCCAATGCCGAAGAACTGCAGCGCGTTCCGGTGACCCCCGCAAAGCAGCGGTGGCTCGCGGTGGTCGCCGAAGGGCGCCTGATCGGCGGCGTGAGTTCGGAGCAGAGCACCAAACGCGTGGGCGGACAGAGCTACGACACCAAATTGGTGCGCGCGGCCGACGGGCTGCGACTGACCGGACGGAAGTTCTACAGCACGGGCGCGCAGTTCTCGGACTATCTGCGGGTGACCGCGGAGAACGAGAACGGAGAACCGCTCGCGGCCGTGGTGCCGGCGGATCGCCACGGGGTGTCTCACGCCGACGATTGGGACGGGGTCGGCCAGCGCCACACCGGAAGCGGCACCACGATTTTCACCGATGTGGAGGTGGCCGACGACGAGGTGCTCGCGCTGGGCACGAGAATCGGCGTCGACCGGGCCCGCGGTGCCCTGGTCCAGCTGTACCTGCACGCGATCGCCGCCGGAATCCTGCGCACCGCTGCCGGCGAAGCCGCTGCCCTGGTGCGCGACCGGCACCGCACCTACACGTTCGCGACGGCCGAGACGCCGTCCGGCGATCCCCAGCTGCTCGCGGTTGTCGGCGAGATCGACGCGGTCGCCTACGCTGCGGAAGCCGTGGTGCTGCGGGCGGCCACCGAACTGGCGTCCGCGTTGGACGCCGCCCGGGTCAGCGGTGTCGACGCCGGTCTGGAGACCCGGGCCTCGATCGCGGCCGCCCGGGTCAAGGTCGCCATCGAAGATCCGGCGCTGCGCGCGGCGTCGCGGATCTTCGACGTCGGCGGCGCCTCGTCGGTCCGCGCCTCCACGCATCTGGACCGGCACTGGCGCAACCTGCGGACCCTGTTCTCGCACAACCCGACTGTCTACAAGGCCAGGGTGCTCGGAGACGTCGCGGTCAACGGAGCCGCACTGCCAGACAGCGGCTTCTACTGAGCTGTCATTCGCCCAAAGTGAAGGAGATGGCGAGATTTCTCGGAAATCTCGCCATCTTCTGCACTTTCGGCGGGTGGCGCGTCAGCGCGACGGCAGGCCCAACCGCTCGAGCTGCTCGCGCAACCGATGCCGGCCCGACAGCGACTGCGGGCCTGCCAGCCTCGCGAGCACGCGCTGACTCCAGTTGCCCGGCAGGCCATATCGGGAGTTGTACGCGGCAAGCCGCTCGTCGTACCCCGGAATGTACGCGTCGGCGGTCTGCGCGTCATAGCGTTCGCGGTGCAGCACCGCGTCCCGCGGCAGCCTCGGCTTGATCCCGGCGTTCTCGGTCGGATCTGGGTGTCCCACCGCCAGCCCGAACGTGGCCACCGTATGCGGCGGCAAGCCCAGTTCGGCCGCCACCTCTTCGGGATGATTGCGGACAGCCCCTACGAAAACAGTCCCCAGGCCTTGTGATTCAGCCGCGACCACAGCGTTCTGCGCGGCCAGTGCCGTGTCGACGAACCCGATGATGGCGGTTTCCAGATAGTCCGCACCGTCCAGCGGAGCACTCGTCTGCGCGGCGATGCGCCGGGCCCGGCCCAGATCGGCGATCCACACCAGGAACAACGGTGCCTCGTCGATGAACTGCTGCCTGTTCGCCAGTTCGGCCAACCGGGCCTTGTGTTGCCGATCGCGGACCGCGATCACACTCCACGGCTGCAGGTTCGACGACGTCGCGGCCGACTGGGCGGCCGCGACGATCGCCGAAAGCTGCTCGTCGGTCACGGGCTCCGGCGTGAACTTGCGCACCGAACGGTGCGCAAGCTGCACGGCGAGAGTCTCGTTGTGGATCCCCAGGGTTGCCTCGGCGTCGCCGTATCGCGCGATGACCGTCACGACGCCGCCCCGACCGGAGCTTCGACACCAAGGTGTTCGGGCCGGATCGACCGGTGGCCGGCAACCTGCTCCGCGATCGTCTCGAGCCGCCGCAGGTGCTCATCGGTGAGCGCCACATCGAGCGCACCGATGTTCTCCCGCAGGTACTCGACGTGCCGTGTGCCCGGGATAGGCACCACGTCCTGACCCCGGGACAACACCCAGGCCAGCGCCACCTGGCTGGGCTTGACGCCGATCTCCGTGGCGATCTCGGCCACGTTGTCCGCAAGGGCCAGGTTGCGGTCGAAGACATCGGCACCGAACCGCGGATGCCGGGCCTGCACACCGGTCACGTCGGCGGCCGTCCGCACGCGTCCGGTCAGCCAGCCCCGGCCCAACGGTGAATACGGCACGATTCCAATGCCGAGCTCGCGTGCCACGGGGACCGTGTCGTTCTCGATGTCCCTGGTGAACAACGACCATTCGTTCTGGACCGCCGCGATCGGATGTACCGCGTGCGCGCGCCGCAGTGTTTGCGGACCAGGCTCGGACAGCCCGACATGGCGGATCTTTCCGGCCTCCACAAGCTCTTTCAACGCCCCGACCGTATCTTCGATCGGCACCTGCGGATCGACCCGGTGCTGGTAGTACAGGTCGACGTGGTCGACGCCCAGGCGCCGAAGGGAACCCTCGATCGCGCTGCGCACGTATTCCGGGCGCCCGTCGAGCGCGCGGCCGTCCGGGTTGCTGTCGCGGTCGAGCCGGTTACCGAACTTGGTCGCAATGGTCAGGGCGTCCCGCCGCCCCTCGATGGCCTTGCCGAGCAGAGTCTCGCTGAACTCCGGGCCGTAGATGTCGGCGGTGTCGAACAGCGTGATACCGAGGTCGATCGCGGCATCGACGATGTCCTTGGCCTGCTTCTCGTCATCCAGGCCTGCTCCCGTACGAAAGCTCATGAAGCCCAGTCCGATTGCCGAAACCTCGGGGCCGTCGATCCCCAGCCGGCGGGTTGGTGTTGCTGTCATCGGTGATCCGTTTCTTCTTGTCAGGAGCCGTAGAAGGGTTCGCCCGAGACCAGTTCGGACTCGCGACCGTCGACGCCCTTGGGCACGTCACCTTCGAGCGTGACGCGGTAGAGCACCCGGTCGTAATCGAGGTGACCGGCATCGGCGATGGCCAGGTGTGAGGTCGCCCGGTTGTCCCAGAACGCGACACTACCCGGGGCCCACCGGAATCGGACGGTGTACTCGGTGCGCGTCGCCTCCTCCCACAACAACTTCAGGATCGCCTCGCTCTGCGACGGTGTGTAGCCGCGGATCTCGCGGGCACCCCGGGTGAACCCGGGGCTCACGAACAACGCCCGCTCGCCGGTCACCGGGTGCACCCGGACCGCGGGGTGATAGGCCACCAGATTCGCCTCGCGCACCTTGCGGTCGCGCTGACTGCCTTCGACCGCCCTGGTGTTGAACTGATGCTTGATATCGAGCTTGTCGGCGAACTCACGGAGTTCCTTCGGCAGGTTCTCGTAGGCCGCAACGAGATTGGTCCATGCGGTGTCCCCGCCGTAGGGCGGCAGGAGGTGCGCTCGAAGGATCGATGCCGCGGGCGGGTTGACCAGCGCTGTGACGTCGGTGTGCCAGCTGTTGTCGTAGGACGTGCGCTTGCGGCCGAGGTTCCGCTCGTAGCGCCTGCTGTCGATCGGCAGGATCTCGGGAAACCCCTCCGGCGGTTCCTCCTCGTGCGGGTGGGCCGGCGTCACCTTGCCGAACCGGCGGGCGAACGCGATCTGCTCGGCGTGACCGATCTCCTGATCGCGGAAGAAGATCACCTTGTGGGTGTGCAGCGCGTTACGGATCTCCTCGACAACGCCTGCGTCCAACTCACTGCTCAGGTCGACGCCGCGTACCTCGGCGCCGATGTAACCGGCGAGCGGCACGACATCGAGACCGGTGTCGGTACGTTCGGTGAGTTCGGTCATGGGCTGACTCCTTTGACGACGCGTGATGGCATGGTCAGCGTCAGGCCGGAGACCGCTACGAACAATCATCTCTGGCTACCGGAACCGTTCAGAACCGCTTAACGCCGCCTGGATGACGCTGGAATTACAACCGCGGTGATTCCTGCGGGTATCAACTCATAACGCCAGTTCAGGGGCATCCGAGGGGCGACGGTGCGCGCGCTGTCACTGCGCGCGCCGTCGTCCTTCTGCCATGATTTCGACTTGTGACATCGATGGACCTCATCACGAACTGTTGTCGCTGAACCTGCTTCGAGCGCGACGACCCTTGACTCCGAGCTGATGAGGTCCACCATGCACTACATCGTCCGTCCCCGGTTGGCAGCCAGTGCGGGAGGTGTCTGATGCTGGATCTGCGTCGCATGATGCTGCTGTCCGATCTGGCCGACCTCGGTTCGGTGACCGCCGTGGCCGAACGCCGGAGCATCACCAGTTCTGCTGTTTCCCAACAACTTCGCGTGCTCGAAGAAGAAGTGGGCGCAATCCTGTTCCGGCGGGAGGGCCGCACGCTGGGCTTGACCCGCAGTGGTCAGGTTCTCGCCGAGCACGTGCGCCGCGTACTGGTCGCGGTCGACGAGGCCATGAGCGCCGTCGCCGAGACCACCGACCGGGTGTCCGGACAAGTCGCGATCGCCACGTTCAACATGGGAATCCCCACTCTGGCCGTGCCTTTGATGCAGCGGCTCAGCACCGATGCACCTGAGTTGCGGGTACAGGTCCAGCAGGAGACCAGTTCGGCGTCCATCCGGCTGCTCCGCCAGGGCGAGATCGACATCGCGATCACCTGCCATTACGACTTCATCGGGCAAGATTCGCCGGGCGGCCTCAACACCGTGCCTCTGCTGTTCGAACCGCTCGTGCTGCTCGCACCCACCCATTCCCATCTGAGGATCCGCAAGCAGGGGCTGGCCGCCCTGGCCGACGGTCCCTGGGTGACCGGCCCGCAGAATTCGGGCCTCGGGGCCGCCGTCATGCGAGCCGGTGAAAGTGCCGGATTCACACCTCAGGTCAAGCACCGGTTGATCGGTGCGCAGAACATCTGCGATCTGGCGGCCACCGAGGTCGCCTCGGCGATCGTGCCGCGGCTCTCGGTTCCGGCAGCCCTCGAGGGGCTCATCGTCGGTGGGCTGGATCTCGGCGGGCGCACCATCAGCGCCGTCGTCCGCGCCGGCCGGCAGCGCGACCCGAACATCGCACTGATCCTGCGCACCTTGCGCGCGATCGCGGACCAGGCGCTTCCCGAGGCGCCCTCCGAACCGCTCGGCGTCGCGTCGTGATCATCGGCGACCGACACCGGTATTGTGCCGCACTCGCGATCAACGCTATGCCGCTACAGCTTTCCCCTAGAACATCGGGGCTTTTCGACCGTGGCAGGTCCGGCGGCTCGGTGTCCGCCGATACCCGCCACGTGTGCGGCGGCTTTTCGCTGTGGAGTTGTCAAGGTGCGTTAGTGGGTTGGTGGTTATGCGGCGGTGGGCATCGAGGTCAGGGTGCGTCGGGCATGCGAGCGCAGGTGCGGCGGCTCGGGCCCAGCCCGGTCATACGGCGGGATGAACCACGGGTGACGATCAGCGCCGAGATAGACCTGCCAGTCACTGTGGTGAATCATCGTGTGGTGACACCGGCAGAACAGCACGCCGTTGTCGACACAGGTGACTCCCCCTGTGCCCCAAGGTTTTATGTGGTGGGCATCGCACCAGGACACGGGTCTGCCGCAGCCCGGAAACGCGCATCCCTGATCACGGATCGCTAACGCTTTACGGATGTGCGGCGGGAACAACCGCTCACTGCGCCCCACATCCAGCGGTGCACCGTCGGGATCAACCAACACGGTCCCCGTGGTGCTGTCACACGCGACCAGCTCGGCGGTGACACCGCTGATCGGCCCGGTGAACCCGAGCATATCCACACCGCGTTCCTCACCGAACATCCCTCCGCCTGCGGCCACCGTCGCGGCGGTCGCGGGCCGGATCAGGGTGACGTGCGGCAGAACCCCACCAGAGGCGGGACGCCCGGAACCGGACAGATAGCTGCGCACCAGTTGCCCGAACGCATCTGCGCGACGATGCTCCGTCGAGCGGGGATCCGGTGACCCGTCGGGCAGCGGCACCGGCCGGCACAGCGGATCCAGTGCGGCGAACAGTTCTTCCCCGGTCAGCGCATCCAGATCCAAGGTGGCGTTGACCCGTCCGTCCTCGTTCTGGTGCAAGGTCATCTCGTTGAGGTCAGCGTTTTCCGCGACCGCCACCCCCGGCTCTGCCCCCTCGCCTTGGGCCGCGGTGTGGGCGATCGCGATCTCGCGGGCCTTCTTACCCACCCCCGCCGGTGTGGTCTGAAGCATCAACGTGCGCACCACCTGCGCCCGCTCCTGATCGGATAGTTCGCCCCGGCCGTCGATGTGGGTGACACCCTTACCGACCGCATCCACGAGCTCAATCCCGAGAGCCCCGAGACGCTGCTGCCCGGTCAACGCCGGCAGAGCGTACGCAGCCCGACCCACCCGAGCGGCCCGATACGCCGCCGCGGGAGCCACCCCCAACGCAGTCAACACCTGCGCCCCCGACCGCAACCGCCTACGCGTCGGAACCCCGGCACGCTCAGCAGCCCCGACCGCCTGGGCGATCACATAGTCACACAGGTTGCCCAACGTCACCGCGGCGGCCAGCACCGCCAACAACGGCCCGTCATCCACCACCCGACGCGGACCATCCAACAAATGACACAACCGACGATCCGCGCCATCCTCAGGTTCAGGCGACGGGGTGAGCTCATCAATCAGCTCATTGATGACGGTGTCCAGATACCGAGCGTCCATCACAGATACCCAGGCTTTCAACAAAAGTCGCACACAGTGCGGTTCGACAAACAAACGGCGCCGACAGTCCCGAGCATCCCCAGAACCCATCGAGCCAGCAGTAACGTGGCGCGGGCGAAGCCCTCACACACCCTTCCCGGGCGGGAGAACCTCTCTTCGAACTTGTGCCCTACGTTACACCCTCAACCACGACTTGTCGAACAAACTTTCGAATAATCTTGTTGCACAACCCACAGGCGAACCACTACCGCAACGTGCGGTAGTGCGCGGCGATCTCGTCACTTGTGGTCACCCACACATCGGGCTGACTCGTGAGAAACCGCAGCGCCTCGTCGAAGTACTTGTGCCGGAACGGCTGCCCGATCACGAACGGATGCAACGCCAATGCCAGCACCCGGCCGCCGGTCGCCGAGTCGGCGTGCAGTTGCTCGTACTGGTCCTTCACTATCTGCACGAATTCCGCTCCGGTGAAACCCTTTCCGAAGAGCAACAGATCGTTGAGCTCCACCGAGTAGGGCACGCTGAGCATGCCGGGGACGGTCAGCGGATATGGCTGATCGTCGTTGGTCCAGTCGAGTAGGTACTCGAAGCCCAGCTCGGCCAACAGTTCCGGCGTGTTACCGGTCTCGGTGAGACCCGGGCCCATCCAGCCGCGGGGCCGCCGCCCGGTGGCATCGCCGATGCGCTCGGTGATCTCGGCGAGCACCTTGCGCTCCTGTTCGACGGTCAGGCCGGCGTGCAGGATCGAGTTGGTCTGCCCGTGCGCGAGCCACACCCAGTCACGTTCCAGCCCCGCGGCCACGATCTGGGGGTGGTGGTCGATCACCTGGGAGTTGAGCAGCACGCTGGGCCGCACCCCGTACCGGTCCAGGCTCTCGATGGTCCGCCAGATCCCCACGCGGGCACCGTAATCGCGCCAACCGTAGTTGAGCGCATCCGGCACCAGGTCCGCAGTTCCCGGCCAGATGCTGGTCGAGGGCCGGTCGACCAGGAAGTGTTCGACGTTCAGGCCGATGTACACCGCCACGCGGGCGCCACCAGGCCAGGACAACGGCGGGCGTTCGATGATGGGTTGGTAGGTGAACGGGAGTGTCATGGCGGCACCGTACGAGCTGACACCGGTGTCAGGGGCAACCCGCGGCGGTATAACGGGCGTATGCGGATTGGGGAACTGGCGCGTCGCACCGGGGTCAGCGAGCGCTCACTGCGGTACTACGAGCAGCAGGGCCTGCTGGCGTCGGACCGGACGGCGAGTGGCCAGCGGCACTACACCGAACGCGCGGTCGATCGCGTGGTCCACATCCAGGAGCTCTACGCGGCCGGGCTGAACAGCCGCACCATCGCCTCCCTCCTGCCGTGTATGCGCGACAGCGACGGCGGGCCCGCGCCGGATGCCACGCCGCGGCTGGTCACCGAACTCACCGCCGAACGGGCGCGGCTCGACCGGGCTATCCGCGAGCTGGCGACCTCGCGCGACGTTCTGGACGGCGTGATCGCCGCCGCCTCTCGGCAGGTGTCACCGGACTGAATCACCGTGCGCTGATCTCTTGAACGCCCTGCCCAGGGCCGGGCACTGGACGCGGCGCGGGTGTGGCGCTGGAATGAGTACGTCGTGGCACACGTTGTCGGTGAAACCACGTACGGAAGGGCTGATCGCTGTGTCAGATTCCTCGAATGACCACCTGCACCTGGCGGTCGCGCTGGACGGGACGGGCTGGCACCCGGCCGCATGGCGCGAGCCCGAGGCCCGCCCCACCGAGCTGCTGACGCCGCGGTACTGGACCGACCTGGTACTCGAGGCCGAGCGGGGCCTTTTGGACTTCGTCACGTTCGAAGACGGGCTCACGCTGCAGTCCGACCACCCGTTCCGTCCCGATGACCGCACCGACCGGGTTCGCGGACGTCTCGACGCGGTGTTGATCGCCGCCAGGGTGGCCCCCCGAACGCACCACATCGGGCTGGTGCCGACCGCGGTCGCCACCCACACCGAGCCGTTTCATCTGTCGAAGGCCATCGCCACCCTGGACTACGTCAGTTCGGGACGGGCGGGGATCCGCGTCCAGGTCACCGGCCGACGCGACGCCGCCGCCCACTTCGGTCGCCGCGAGATCGCCGAGGGCGCGGACGACTTGATGGCCGAGGCCGCCGACTACGTCGAGGTGCTGCGCCGGCTGTGGGACAGCTGGGAGGACGACGCCGAGATCCGCGATGTGGCCACCGGGCGATTCATCGACCGGGAAAAGTTGCACTACATCGACTTCGCCGGCAAGTGGTTCTCGGTCAAGGGGCCGTCGATCACGCCGCGGCCGCCGCAGGGCCAGCCGATCGTCACCGCGCTCGGCCATGGCGCGCCGGCCTATCGCCTGATCGCCGACAGCACCGACATCGGCTTCGTCACGCCGCACAGCGCGACCGAGACGTCGTCGATCATCGCCGAGATCGCCGCGCCGGTGCAGGTGTTCGCCGACGTCGTGGTCTTTCTCGACGGCACGGTCAGCGCAGCCAAGGCCCGCAAGGAGCACCTCGACGACCGGCTCGGACACGAATACCGCAGCGATGCCGAGGTATTCGTGGGCACTCCCGCGCAACTGGCCGACCTGCTGCAGGACTGGCACGCGGCAGGCGCGGCGGGATTCCGGCTGCGCCCAGCGGTTTTGCCGCACGATCTGCGCCAGATCGCCGATGGTCTGGTCCCCGAACTGCAACGCCGCAACGCATTTCGCACTGCCTACGAAGGCGGTACGCTGCGCGGGCTGCTCGGCCTGCCCCGTCCCGCGAACCGCTACGCCACCAGCTAGGAACCGCAATGACCAAGCCCATCAAACAGATTCATCTGGCCGCCCATTTCCCGGGCGTCAACAACACCACGGTGTGGAGTGATCCGGCATCGGGCAGCCACATCGACTTCAGCTCGTTCGTACACTTCGCCGAAACCGCCGAGCGCGGCAAGTTCGACTTCCTGTTCCTCGCGGAGGGCCTGCGCCTGCGCGAGCAGAACGGACAGATCTATGATCTCGATGTCGTCGGCCGGCCCGACACGTTCACGGTGCTCGCGGCGCTGGCCGCCGTGACCGAACGACTCGGCCTGACCGGGACCATCAACTCGACGTTCAACGAACCCTATGAGGTGGCACGGCAGTTCGCGTCGCTCGATCACCTGTCCGAAGGCCGCGCGGCCTGGAACGTCGTAACGTCGTGGGATGCCTTCACCGGAGAGAACTTCCGGCGCGGCGGGTTCCTGGCCGAAGACCAGCGCTACGAGCGGGCCGAGAGCTTCCTGGCCGCCGCGCACACCCTGTTCGATTCCTGGACGGGCGACGAGATCGTCGCCGACAAGGACAGCGGGGTGTTCCTCTCCGATCCGGACGCAGGCGCATTCGCCTACGCGGACGACCATTTCGACATCAGCGGGCGCTTCAACGTGCCGCGCAGCCCGCAGGGCCGACCGGTGATCTTCCAGGCCGGCGACTCCGACCGCGGCCGGGAGTTCGCCGCGCGCGCCGCCGACGCGATCTTCTCGCGCCACGGAACGCTCACCGAGGGGCAGGCGTTCTATGCCGACGTCAAGGGCCGGCTCACGAAGTACGGGCGGCGCCACGATCAGTTGCTGATCCTGCCCGCCGCGACATTCGTCCTCGGCGACACCGACGCCGAGGCCGCCGACATCGCGCACGAGGTCCGGCTGGCGCAGGTCTCGCCGGCCACCGCGATCAAGTTCCTCGAACAACTGTGGAACCGCGACCTGTCCGACCACGACCCGGACGGGCCGCTGCCCACCGTCGATCCCGTCGTCGGCGAGAACACCATCTCGCGTGGCCGGGCCAGTGTGCGCATGCACCGCGACCCCATCGCGGTCGCCAACGAATGGCGCGCCAAGGCCGAGGCCGAGAAGCTGACCACCCGCGAGCTCATCGTCGAGGTGACGGGCAGGCAGAGCTTCATCGGCTCGGCCACCACCATCGCCGAGTCGATCAACCACCTCGTGCAATCCGATGCCAGCGACGGGTTCATCCTGGTCCCCCACGTCACGCCGGGCGGGCTCGACCCGTTCGTGGCGCAGGTGGTTCCGCTGCTGCAGGAGCGCGGGGTGTTCCGCGCCGACTACGAGGGCACGACGCTGCGCGACCACCTCGGCCTGAATGTGCCGGCCCGCGTGTAACGCTCGGCGGTCCGGCGGGCACTGAGTTCGGTAACCATCCGAACTCGAAGGGACCGACCATGAGCGTCATTCACCGTCCACTCAGCCCAACCGCCGGGCGCACCCCGTCAGCCCTCACCACCGCAGGCACGCTGCTGCCGCGCTACGGCCTGGTGGTGGTGATCGCCTGGATCGGGGCCATGAAGTTCACCTCGTACGAAGCCCACGGGATCGAATCACTCGTCGCGAACAGCCCCCTGATGAGCTGGATGTACGACATCTTCTCGGTGACGACGTTCTCAGCGCTGCTCGGCGTCCTCGAACTCGCGACCGCGGCACTGCTGGCCGTCAAACCGTGGTTGCCGCGGGTGTCGGCGCTCGGCAGCGTGCTGGCGACCGGGCTGTTCGTCGCGACCATCAGCTTCATGTTCACCACGCCCGGTGTCAGCGAGGCCGCGGCCGGCGGCTTCCCGATGCTGTCGACGACCGGTCAGTTCCTCATCAAGGACGTCGCCCTGCTCGGGATATCGGTGTGGACCTTGCTGGATGCACTGTCGACGGGGCATGCCGAACACCGTTGAGTCGTTACGATCCCACCGTGGCGAGCAGCGCGGTGGAAGGCGAAACCGGTCTCATCGCCGCCCTCCGCGCGGGCGATGAGTCGGCCTTCACTGCGCTCGTCGATCTCCACACGCCGACCATGCTGCGCGTGGCACGGGGTTATGTGTCGACCCATGAGCTCGCCGAGGAGGTCGTCCAGGAAACCTGGATCGCCGTGTTGCGCGGCATCGACCGGTTCGAGGGCCGATCCGCTTTGCGCACCTGGCTTTTCACGATCATGGTCAACATCGCCAAGGCGCGCGGCGTGAAAGAGCGACGGCACGCGGACCTGCAGGTACTCGCGGCCAGCGGTGGCACCGTCGACCCGGCACGGTTCCGGGAAGCCGGCGACCGATGGCCCGGACACTGGAAGGAACACGAGGCGCCCGTCCCGTTTCCGGACACCCCGGAAGGCTCGGTTCTCGGTGAGGAACTGATGACTGTGGCCCGTCGGGAACTCGACAAGCTGCCCCCGCGGCAACGCGAGGTGGTCATGATGCGGGATGTGCTGGGCCTCGAATCCGCGGAGGTCTGCGACCTGCTCGAGATCAGCGCCGCCAATCAACGCGTGCTGCTGCACCGGGGACGGGCGGCTGTACGGCAGGCGCTCGAGGACTATCTGAAGGAGAAGGCGTGATGGCGATGAACTGCAACGAACTCGTCGAGCTGGTCACGGCCTACCTCGAAGGCACCCTCGATCTGGAGACCAGGGCGCGGTTCGACACCCATCTGCTGGAATGCGACGGCTGCGAGAACTACGTCCAGCAACTGCGGGTCACCGTCGAGACCCTCGGCCGGATCCCCGACGACAACCTGGATCCCGCATTCCGCGACCGGCTGCTCACGGCGTTCCGCGACTGGCGGTGAAGCGATCTCCCACGCGCTACGGGAGAATCGACGCCAACATGACCGAACCGGACCTTCCCGTTTCCCGGCGCCGCCACATCATTCGGCTCGCGCTGTTCGTCGGATTCCTGCTCGCGCTGTTCGTCCTGGTGTCCCGGGTGGTCGAGATCGACGAAATCCGGGCCGCGGTCGCCGCAACCGGCCCGGCGGCGCCGTTGGCGTACGTCGTGGTGTCGGCCGTGCTGGGCGCGGTGTTCGTGCCGGGCCCGATCCTGGCGGCGGGCAGCGGCGTGCTGTTCGGGCCGGTGCTGGGCACGTTCGTCACCCTGGGCTCGACGGTCGGTACCGCGACCGTCGCGAGCCTGGTCGGTCGGCGGGCCGGTCGGCACAGCGCATGGGCGCTGCTGGGCGCGCAACGCGCCGACCGGCTGGACCGCCAGATCGAGCGCGGCGGCTTGTGGGCCGTCGTCGGGCAACGTTTCGTTCCGGGTATCTCCGATGCGCTGGCGTCCTACGCCTTCGGCGCATTCGGAGTCCCGTTGTGGCAGATGGCGGTCGGCGCGTTCATCGGTTCGGTGCCGCGCGCGTTCGTATACACCGCTCTCGGCGCGTCGATCGGCGACCTGTCGGCGCCGCTGGCGTACACGGCGATCGCCGTGTGGTGCGTGACAGCCGTCATCGGTGCGTTCGCCGCACACCGCGGCTACCGGTCGTGGCGCACGCACGACACCGAACGCGACGTGAGCGGTTAGCGCCCGAATCCAGCGTTGCGCAACGCCTCGGCCATCGAGCCCATCGGCTGATTCGACTCCCGACGGCCAGAGCCCTTGCCGCGGTTCTGGTTTCGCCGGTCCCCGCCGCGTCCCTGGTTGCCGCCGCGATCGCTGCGCTCAGGACGCTTGCCCTTCTGCTGCGGCTCGTCCTTGAGCCGCAAGCTCAACCCGATGCGCTGGCGGTCGACGTCGACGTCGACGACCTTGACCCGCACCACCTGGCCGGACTTGACCACCTCGTGCGGGTCGGACACGAACCGGTCGGCCATGGCCGAAACGTGCACGAGGCCATCCTGGTGCACACCGACGTCGACGAACGCGCCGAACGCGGCGACGTTCGTGACGACGCCTTCGAGCACCATGCCGACTTTCAGGTCGGCCACCTTCTCGACACCCGACGCGAACGTCGCGGTCGTGAACGCCGGGCGCGGGTCACGCCCCGGCTTCTCCAGCTCGGCGAGGATGTCGGTGACCGTCGGGATGCCGAAGCGGTCGTCGGCGAAGTCGGCGGGCTTGAGTGCACGCAGTGAACGCTCGTTGCCGATCAGCTCCGCGAGGGTGACCCCGGACCGGTCCAGGATGCGCCGCACCACCGGGTAGGCCTCGGGGTGTACCCCCGACGCGTCCAGCGGATCCTCGCCGTCGCGGATGCGCAGGAAGCCCGCGCACTGCTCGAATGCCTTGGGGCCCAGCCGCGGAACCTCCAGCAGCGCGCTGCGGCTGCGGAACGCACCGGACTTCTCGCGGTGCGCGACGATCGCGGCGGCCAGCGATTCCGTCACCCCGGACACCCGGGCCAGCAGCGGCACCGACGCGGTGTTCAGATCCACCCCGACCGCGTTCACGGCGTCCTCGACGACGGCGTCGAGGCTGCGGGCCAGCGAGCCGGGCGTCACGTCGTGCTGGTACTGGCCGACGCCGATCGACTTCGGATCGATCTTGACCAACTCGGCCAGCGGATCCTGCAGGCGCCGGGCGATCGAGACGGCCCCGCGCAGGGTCACGTCGAGCTCGGGCAACTCCTGCGCGGCATAGGCCGACGCCGAGTACACCGACGCGCCGGCCTCACTGACCATCGCTTTGGTGGGTGCCGGGGCGCCGGCCGCGCGGATGTCGGCAATGAGTTCGGCTGCCAGCGCATCGGTTTCGCGCGACGCGGTGCCATTGCCGACCGCGATCAGCTCGACGCCGTGGCGCGCGACGAGCGCGGCCAGCGTCGCCTTGGCCTGATCCCACTGCTTCTGCGGCTGGTGCGGGTAGATCGCGCAGGTGTCGACGACCTTGCCGGTGGCGTCGACGACGGCAACCTTGACGCCGGTGCGGAAACCCGGATCCAGGCCGAGCGTCGTGCGGGTGCCCGCCGGAGCCGCCAGCAGCAGGTCTTTGAGGTTGGTGGCGAACACCGCCACAGCGTCCTCTTCCGCGCGCTGTCGCAACCGGATCCGGGCGTCCACCGACGCGGAGATCATGAGTTTGGTGCGCCACGCCAGCCGGACCGTACCGGCCAGCCACGGCGTCGCCGGTGTCGACGCGGTCAGGTCGACGCCGAGGGTCTGGGCGATCATCGCCTGGTAGGCCTCGTCATCACCACCGTCGAACGTCAACGCCAGCGCCTGCTCCTTCTCGCCGCGCAGGACCGCGAGCACGCGGTGCGACGGCATCTTCTCGAGTGGCTCGGAGAATTCGAAGTAGTCGCGGAACTTCTGCGCGGCAGCGCTTTTCGCGGCTTCCTCGGACCACGGCGCGGTGCGCAGTGCACCGTCGGCCCAGAACTTCTCGCGCGTCGCTCCAACCAGTTCGGCGTCCTCGGAGACCCGCTCGATGAGGATGTGCCGCGCACCGTCGAGCGCCGCGGCCGCGTCGGCGACGTTTTCGTTGAGAAACTCGCTCGCCACCTCGTCGGGCACCAGGGTCGGGTCGGCCAGCAGCCGGTCGGCCAGCGGCTCAAGACCGGCCTCCTTGGCGATCTGGGCCTTGGTGCGCCGCTTGGGCTTGTAGGGCAGGTAGATGTCTTCGACGCGGGCCTTGGTGTCGGCGGCCAGCAGCGCATTGCGCAGCTCGTCGGTCAGCTTGCCCTGTTCCTCGATGGACGCGATCACGGCGTCGCGGCGCTGATCGAGCTCCCGCAGATACGTGAGGCGCTCCTCCAGTGTGCGTAGCTGGCTGTCGTCGAGGCTGCCGGTGACTTCCTTGCGGTAACGCGCGATGAACGGAACGGTCGCGCCCTCGTCGAGCAGTGCGACGGCCGCGGCCACCTGACGTTCGCCGACGCTGAGTTCTTCGGCGATGCGGGCGGTAACCGATTTCACGGCGCCGACGCGTGGAGCAGGGTCGGCCGGAGGAAGGCTCTGAGTCACGTCGGAGCACCCTACCGAATCTCGCCGACAAGCCCCGGCGAAGCGGCTGCGTGTTTCGAGCCGGTTAAAGGGCCCTCCACCTCTTGACGTGAGCCACGCCACAGCGTAAAGATTCACAATTAAAGCTTTAGAAATGAATCAATCGCTCACCGAAGGCAGACAGATGACCGTCCTCAACGACACCCCGCCCGTGACCGTCCGCCGCACCGCCGAGCCGGCCGCGTTGATCGCTCCGAGCGACCTGCCCCCGGCCGGGCACTTCATCGACGGGGCGTTCCGGCCGAGCAGTGCGGACGCCACCATCGACGTGGTCGACCCGTGCCGCGAAACCGTGCTGGCGCAGATCGCCGAAGGCACCGTCAACGATGTCGACGTCGCCGTGACGGCGGCCAGGACGGCTCAGCCGGCGTGGGCGAAGCTGACCCCCAAGGAGCGCTCACTGATCCTGCTGCAGATCGCCGACCGCGTCACCGAGAACCACGACCTGCTGGTCAACCTGGAATCGGCCAACACCGGCAAGCCGTTCGCGGTGTCGCGCGACGACGTGGCCAGCACCATCGACACGTTCCGCTTCTTCGCGGGCGCCACCCGCGCCACCACGTCACAGGCCGCGGGCAACTACGCCGCCGACCACCTGTCGGTGATCGTCCGCGAACCGCTGGGCGTCGTCGGCGTGGTCACGCCGTGGAACTACCCGCTGCTGATGGCCGCGTGGAAGATCGCCCCGATCCTGGCCGCCGGAAACACCCTGGTGCTCAAGCCATCCGAGATGACCCCGCTGACCTCCCTGAAATTCGCCGAGCTGGTCGCCGACCTGCTGCCCGCCGGCGTGCTCAACATCGTGACCGGCACCGGCCCGGTGGTCGGGGCGGCACTGGCCGAGCACCCCGACATCGACATGATCGCGCTCACCGGATCGGTCAACAGCGGACGGGCGGTGGCCCGGGCAGCCGCGCAGTCCCTCAAGCGCGTTCACCTCGAGCTCGGCGGCAAGGCGCCCGTCGTCATCTTCGACGACGCCGACCTGCCCGCGGCGGCATCGTCGATCCGCGCGGCCGGCTACTGGAACTCGGGCCAGGAGTGCGGCGCCGGATGCCGCGTGCTGGTTCACGAATCGGTCGCCGACGCGTTCGTCGAGCATTTGGTCAAAGAAGTCGGCTCGCTCACGATCGGAGAGCCCGGTGCCGGCGACGACGTCGAGATCGGCCCGCTGGTATCGCGCCCCCACTTCGACCGGGTCCGCGGTTACCTCGACCGGGCCAGGGAAGCCGGAGTCCGTGCAGCAGTGGGCGGTTCGGCCCTCGAAGGCCCCGGCTTCTTCATCGCACCCACCGTGCTCGTCGGCCTCGACAGCGACGCGGAGACAGCCCGCGAAGAGATCTTCGGGCCGGTGGTGACCGTCGAGACCTTCGCCGACGAGGACGAAGCCGTCACCCGGGCCAACGCCACCTCTTACGGACTGTCGGCCTCCGTCTTCACCGAGAATGCGCGCCGCAGTCACGACATCGCCGCCCGGCTCGACGCGGGCACCGTGTGGGTCAACTCGCATCTGGTGTTGGCCACCGAAGCCCCCTGGGGTGGATTCAAGGGCTCGGGATACGGCCGCGACCTGTCCATCTACGCGCTCGACGACTATTCCCGCACCAAACACGTCATGCACAACCACGGCCGCTGATTCGGAAGGTCCACACACCATGCCCACACACAACTACGCCGTCCCGCCGATCAGCTACAGCACGTATGAGCCGTGGACCAATTGGGGCGGAAACCAAACCTGCACACCGGCTTTCACGGTCGCACCGCGCGACGAGCAAGAGGTTGTCGACGCCGTCCGGTTCGCGATCAAACAGAACCTCTCGGTACGGGCCGTCGGGGCCGGCCATTCGTTCACCCCGATCGTCACGACCGGCGGCATGCTGATCAACACCGACGCGCTGACCGGTTTGACCGGAGTCGACGTCGCTCGCAACCGGGTCCGGTTGCGCGGCGGCACCAGGCTCAAGGACATCGGCGATCCGCTGTGGGACCGCGGCCTGTCCCTGACCAACCAGGGCGACATCATCCAGCAGTCGATCTCCGGTGCACTCGCGACCGCGACGCACGGCTCCGGCATTCACCAGACCAGCTTCTCGGGCCGGCTGCGGTGGGCGCGAATAGTCAACGGCCACGGCGAGATCGTCGAAGTCGGCGAAGATGACATGGACAAGCTGCGGGCCGCGCAGGTGGCCATCGGCACGCTGGGCATCATGACCGAAGTCGAGCTGGAAGCCTCGCCGCGCTACCACCTCGCAGAAGAGGTCAGCTACCCGCACTGGGACGAGATCAAGGCAAACCTCGCCGAC
Organism: Mycolicibacterium mageritense; assembly: GCF_010727475.1. Lineage (NCBI taxonomy): Bacteria > Bacillati > Actinomycetota > Actinomycetes > Mycobacteriales > Mycobacteriaceae > Mycobacterium > Mycolicibacterium mageritense. The sequence continues at coordinate 6,009,399 of NZ_AP022567.1, read as the reverse complement.
AACGTCGCCAACCTGCGGCACTACTCGTTCCTGTGGTGCCAGACCGAGGAATCCCCGGCCCTCTACGAATTGCCATGCCCCGAAGGCCTTCCCATGACCAACCGGGCCTACCAGAAGATCTACCGCGAGGTGGAGATCACCGAGCCCGACGGCATCAGCACCACGCCGGGCGCGCGGATCGATCGGTCCTACCGGATCTACGACATGGGCGGCATGACGCTGCCGTTCCACGAGTTGGAGTACTACGTCCCAGCCGAACACAGCCTCGAAGCGATCGAGGCGCTGCAGCAACTGATCCTGACCAAGTACCCGAACGAGCTGTACCCCATCGAAGTTCGTTGGGTCGGGCCCGAAGACGGCTACCTGTCGCCGTTCTACAAGCGTGCCACCAATGTGCTGTCGGTGTCGGGACATCCGGGCACCGACTACTGGCCCTACCTGCGCGACGTCGACGCGCTGCTGGAAGACTTCGATGCCCGCCAGCATTGGGGCAAGCTCCATTTCCTGACCCGCGAACGCATCGAGAAGCAGTATCCCGAGTACGACAAGTTCGTCGCCGTGCGCCGCGAATTCGATCCCAACGGCGTCTTCCTCAACGACAGCCTGCGCCAACTCGTCGGCTGACCGACTCCCCCCCTCGTCGAAAACCAAGGAATACCACCTGTGTCCACCACACATCCGAACTCCGACGACGAAATGCTCGCCGAGCTCGGCTACAAAGCCGAGCTCGAACGGTCGTGGTCAGGCTTTCACAACTTCGCCATCTCCTTCTCCGTCATCTCGATTCTCAGCGGCCCGTTCATCAGCTTCTTCATCGGCTGGAACAACGGCGGCCCGATGGCCATCAGCTGGGGCTGGCCCATCGTCAGCGCGCTGATCCTGGTGGTCGGGCTGTGCATGGGTGAGCTGGTCTCGGCGATGCCCACGTCCGGCGGAATGTACTTCTGGGCCGCCAAACTCGGCTCACTGCGCTCCAGTTACTTCACCGGCTGGCTCGACTTTCTCGGCCTGCTGGCCATCGTGGCCGCAGTGTCCTACGGCGCAGCCAGTTTCATCGACATCACGCTGTCGGCCTTCAGCGAGACGTGGGCCGCGGGCTACTCGCTGACCCGCGTGTTCCTGATCTTCATCGGAGTGCTCGTCATCGTCACCCTGCTGTCGATCTTCTCCAGCCACCTGCTCGCCATTTTCAACAGCATCTCGGTGTGGTGGCACGTCGTCGGTGTCGCGGCCATCATCGCGATCCTGATCATCGTCCCGGACCACCACGCCAGCGTGTCCGAGGTGTTCACCCAGCGCATCAACAACACCGGAATGTTCGGCGGCAGTACTTCCGGCATCGGCTTCCTGCTTCTCGTGCTGCCGCTGTCGGTGATCCTGCCCCAGTTCACCGTGACCGGGTACGACGCGTCGTGCCACATGTCGGAGGAAACCGTCGGCGCCGCGGGATCGGCGGCCAAGGGCATCTGGCAGGCCATCCTGTTCTCGGCGATCGGCGGCTGGATCCTGCTGCTGAGCTTCCTGTTCGCGGTCCAGGACGCCGACGCGGTCAGCGCGGGCGGCGGGTCCGTGGTGACCGTGCTGAACCAGGCGCTCGGCGCCCCCTGGATCAGCATCGTGCTCGTGGTTTCCACTGTCGGCCAATGCTTCTGCGCCATGGCCTGCATGACCTCCACCACCCGCATGCTGTTCGCGTTCAGCCGCGATGGCGCGGTGCCCGGTGCCCGGTTCTGGACCAGGCTGAATTCCAAGGGCGTGCCGCTGTACAGCGTTGCCCTGGTCGCCGTGCTCGCCATCGTCCTGACCCTGCCCGCGCTGGTCGAAGTCGACGTCAACGGCGCTCCCGTGCCGGTGGCCTTCAACGCCGTGGTCTCGATCGGCGTCGTGGGGCTCTACCTCGCGTTCGCCATTCCGATCTACCAGCGCTGGCGCAAAGGTTCGGCATTCAAGGCAGGCAGCTGGAATCTGGGCCGGAAGTACAAGTGGCTGTGCGTGATTGCGTTCGTCGAGATCGGGATCACCACCGTCATCGCGATGCTGCCCACGTCCTCGGGCGGCGTGCCGTGGGGCGAGAGCTTCGAATGGAAGTACGTCAATTACACGCCGCTGGTCGTCGGCGGCACCCTGCTCGCGCTGTGGCTCGCGTGGCAGGTCCGGGTCAAGCACACCTACACAGGTCCGCGCAGCACCATCAACCTGCCCGACGGTGTGCAGTCGGCCGACGAGCTGGAACTCGAATACGAGGAGCATCATCACGGCCATCACGGACCCGCCCCACACGTGCCGGCCCCGACACCTGCCGCCGGACCGTGGGATTGACGCCGACCCCCTCAGCCACACCCCGCCGGGCGCCGTTCCGGCGGGGTCGCTGGTGCTAGCCTGCGGCTACGAGGACGGTGAGTGTCGACCATGGATGTAGCAGAAGACGATCTGCCCGCGCTGCTGGATCGCGTCGCGGAAACGGTCGGTAGCCGCATGGACGAGCTCTTCGGGCTCGTCGAGATCGTGCATCGCCGGGTGAGCGACATCCTCGAAGAGTTCGCCGAGCGCCATCGGACACCCGACCGGGCCGCGCTGGCAGCCGTCAGACCGCTGCTGCATGAACTGCTCGCCGCCGACGAACCCCTGCTCGAGGGCTTCGACATGGCGTTCGGTTCCGACACCCTGAGCGACACGACGCGCTGGCTGGAATGTTGGCGACACGACGCCGACGGCAACTCGTACTTCGTCAAACACATTCTCAACCCCGAGTCGGTCGGCTTCTACGACTACCAATCTCACGACTGGTTCACCGCGCCGATCGCCGCGGGGCACGCGGTCACCACCGGGCCCTACATCGACGTGGGCGGGATCGACGTCTGCACAATCACTTTGGGCATTCCACTGAAGGCGGCTTCCGGCGGTACAGCGGTCATCGGCGCCGACCTGTCGATCCCGGGCCTGGAAGCACTGTTGCTCCGCACATTACGGACACGTCGTCATGAGGTGGTGCTGCTGGCCGCCAACGAACGCGTCGTGGTGTCCAACAGTGCTCGCCACGTCACGGGATCGCGGCTGCGACTTGCCGATTCGGAACGTGTCGAGCACTCCGTACCGGTGCGCTCGCAGGATCCACAGCGGCTGCCGTGGCGGGTTGTGGGGCTGTCATGACGCAGACCGCCAGTCCGCACGGCAGTTCGTTCTCGCTTGTCGCGCATCTGCGCACCAATGAAGCAAACGGACCCGACCGGGCCGACCAGATCGCCCACCAACTCGAGACCGCCATCGCGGTGGGCCTGATCGGCTACGGCGAAATGCTGCCCGCAGAGCGGGAACTCGCAGCGCAGTTCGGCGTGGCGGTGCTCACGTTGCGTGCCGCACTGGCATCCCTGCGTGACCGCGGCTTCATCCAGACCAAACGCGGCCGCGGCGGCGGCAGTGTGGTGTGCGACGCCGGCGTGGTCACCGAGAAGGAGCGACGGCGCCGGCTGCGCGAGCGCAGCACCGAGGATCTACGCGACCTCGGCGACCTGTCGGGCAGCATCGGGGCCGCGGCGGCGCGGCTCGCCGCGGCCCGCTCCGATCACGCCGATCAGACCCGGCTCCAGAACCTGGCCGACGATTTCCGGTCCGCGACGAGCCCACAGGACCGCCGTAAGGCCGACAGCCGCTTCCACATCGGACTGGCAGTCGCCGCCCAGTCCAACCGCCTCACCACCGTCACCGTGCAGGTGCAGGGCGAGCTGGCGCCGCTGCTGTGGGCGTCGGACCCGGCCGGTCAGCTCTTCGAATTCGAGCAGGCCGAAGCCGACCACGCCGCGATCCTCGCGGCCATCGTGGACGGCGACGAGGCTGCGGCCCAGGCCGCCGCACTGCGGCATTGCCTGCACGAGACCGAAGCCGTGATCAACACCCACCTCGACCTTGTGATGGGTGATTGAGGTTCCCGCAGGCACACACGTCCGAATACTGCGTGACTACTTCGATGGCGAATGGCGAATTCGTCGTCGGCAGAGAGATCTTCAACAAGGCTCTACCGTCATCGGGCGGCACATCCGCCGGAGGACCGACTGCTGTTGCCGCCCAAATAGAGAAGCCCCTCGCACGAGGGGCCTTCCGTGGTGGTCCCGGCTGGGTTCGAACCAGGCGTTATGACCCACGCTGACCCGTACTGACCTAATCTGTTCTGGCACGGTACCGATTGCACCGCAACATGATTCGTTCATTTCGGGTCATTGTCGGTCAGCGCGGATCACATGGGAGTAGACTTGACAGGCACAGCCCACGGATAGCCCGATCTAGCAAACCTGCTGGTCACTAGCCTAACCGGCTGGAACCGACGAAATCGATTCATCGGCACGGATGCGGAATCGTCGAAACCGGACAACGAGGAGAAACACATGTCGGGCAGAACAGGCCATCGTGGTTGGGGCTGGATTCGCAAACGTTCGTCGGGACGCTTTCAAGCGTCATACATCGGCCCTGACAACGTTCGGCACTTCGCGCCGACGACGTTCGAACTCAAGATCGACGCCGAAGAATGGTTGACACAGGAACGCCGTGCGATCCAGAACGCGATTTCGGCGCTTGCGCCGGTTGGCGGGAACGGTCCACAACTGCAATGGCTCTCCCCCGCCGAACGTGTCGGCCTGGCGGTTGAGGTAAACCGCGAAACGCTGGAACAGTACGGAAAACGATGGATCGAACAGCGCAACCTTAAGCCGAAGACGATTGCGCACTACACGAACTTGCTCGAAAAGCACATCGCGCCGAAGCTCGGGAACGTCGTCGTGTCGAATCTGAAACCGGCGCTGATTCGCGACTGGCACGCGCGCACGCTGACCGACAAACCCACAATGCGCGCACACGCCTACCAACTGTTGCACGCGATTTGTGACACAGCGGTCAAAGATGAACTGTTGGACCGAAACCCGGCGATGATCAACGGCGCGACTTCGACCAAACGCAACCATGAGTCCGTCGTGCCAAGCATCGCCGAAATGGCTGCCATCGCTGACAAGATCGAAGCGAAGTTTCGCGCGCTGGTACTGATCTCGGCGTGGTGCGGTCTGCGATTCGGCGAAGTGATCGAACTGCGACGCAAAGACATCGGTGTCAACTGCGAGCTGATCGCCCTTACGCGCGGTGTCACTCACTTGACCGAAAAGCAGGCAGCGGCCACCGGCAATCCACGGTGCAACGTCAGCACGCCGAAATCGGGCAAGGGCCGCAACGTCGTCGTTCCGCCACATATCCGCGATGACATCGCACGCCATTTGGCCGAGTTCGTCGGCCCCGGCCCCGATGCGCAGTTGTTCGCGCCGGTACGCGGCGGATGCCACATTTCGGATCGTGTGGTGCGCGATGCGTTCCGCGAAGCGTGCGCGTCGGCGGGTGTGACCGGCATGCGCCTTCACGACATGCGCCATTTCGCCGGTCACCAGACCGCACGCGTGGCGAACCTGCCCGAAACGATGGCCCGCCTTGGGCACAGCACCCAAACGGCCAGCCTGCGCTATCAGGGCCAAGTGTCGGGCCGTGCGGTTGAGGTCGCCGAAGCACTCTCGGCGTTGGTCGAAACGCCGAAGCTGGCCGAAGTTGCCGACGCGCGGATTGCCGACGACGGCCAGACCGACGAACCCGCCGAAACCGACGAATCGGCATAGTTGTCGGCGTTTCTAACTTCGCAACCGCACCGCGCTACGCAACAATGCACGGCATGAAAGACGCACCTACCTGGCTACAGATCTGCATTGCAGCAGTTCCGCTATTCGCCGCAATTGTTGCCGGTTTCTTCGCACTCAAAAATACGATTAATCGTCGGGTTGAGCGTCTAAAGAATCTCACCGAGATATACACAAAAATACCTGATTCGATCGTTCCAAATCACACACTAGAAATAATCATGCTGCGCGAACTTAGAGCCATCGACCTGGCCACTATGCCAAAATACAAGTGGGACAAGCGAGTTCACGTACTGGCCGCCCTGTGCCTGGTCGGTTCGTACGTCTGCCTTGGGTTGTCATACATTTTCGACACTCCCATTCTTTCGTACATGATCGGCATCCTGATGCTGATCGGCGGCGGCGTCATTTTTGTCGCGATCGTCTTGCTGAATCTCCACGACGAGCCGATCCGGACTCATAAGTGGTATCAACGCAAAATAGACGAGCTCGAATCCGAATTCGCCGATAACGCAAAATGAATACCTCGGCGTTCCGCTGGCTACGTACCAGCCGGGAAATCGGCCAATCTGCGCAGGTAGACGCGATTTTGCACCGTCCAAACGGTCACGTTGGGCTATCCGTTGGCTATCACTGCGAGAGACCGATTTGAAACCTGCACGCTCGCAACCCTCACGCATGCGTCGCAATTCTTTACTTCTGCGACACGTCACGAACGACCGCGCGGCAGCGCTCGGCGTACCGGGTGAACGACGGCACGGCCCGTGTCGGCACGCTCACGCTGCATGCGCTCGGCGTTGCGCCGGTTGATCTCGGCAACGATCTCGTTCGCCTCCACGGTGGTCATCGCCTGATCCATCCGTGATGGGTCGGTCAGCGGTTCGCCCGTCAGCGGATCGATGGCACCGAACCCGCCAGATGGCCCCGATTCGCCTGCTGTGCGGGCACCTGCGCCGCGTTCGTCGTCGTCTGGTGTCTCCGTGTGGTCGATTCGATTAACACGGCGTGTGGCGACTCTCGCGGCGTATTCGTGTTCGGTCAAGATCTCGGCGTCGATCACGCTGTCATCGTCGGAATCGGCGTCGGAATCGGCGTCGGCAGCGGCAGCGCCGTCGAGCGCGGGGGATTCCGCCAGGGCGGGTGGGTGTCCGTCTCGGGCCGCTCGGTACGCGTCGCGCGACGTGGTTTCCAGCGGCATAAACGCCGAATCCATCACCTGTTCCCACGGTTTCGCCGAAACCTCAAGGCCGACAGTGGATTTCACGCTGAAACCGGCGCGGTCGAGCGCGGCCAGCACTGCCGACAGCGCGACCTTTTCGGGTGCGGTGCCGTCCAGTGCGATGCCTAGCAAACGCTGAACGAGCACGTCAGCGGCTTGCTCTAGCCGTCTACGCGCGGCTTTTTGGACCTGCGGGGCAGATCCGCCATGCGTGCGGCAAACGGTTGCGCCCGCCACCGGCCATTTCTGGCACGGCATGCCGGTGCGGGAGCTTCGCGCACTGCATTTGACCGGCGCGACTTTCGTCGGTTTCCCGACCTGCGGTTTGGTCGCTCCCGATGGGTTGCCCGCTCCATAGGTGCCCGCGCGCATCGCCTTCGAACTCGCCTTGTTTTTCGCGTTCGCCTTGTACGCCTTGCTGCTCATAGCGCCATTACTCCAATCTCATCATTTTCGATTTCGCCGATGTTGTCGGTTCCGGTTTCGTCAAGTTCGCCGATGTCGTCGGTTTCGGCAATCCGCCACACAAACTCAACCCGCCATCTTTCGGGCAGTTTCTCGCGCCAATTTCGATCTTCGATGTGGATCGCCGAAGGATTCCAAAACAATGGATCGTCAAACTGTGTGCTTGCGAGCAATCCCAATCCCTGCGCCAAGCATTCGCCCGCTTCTATCACCTGATCTTCGATCAGTCTGTTTTCGATCAATCCGTTTCCGCCCTCCGCAAGGATTTCGGCAGAATTCAGAAACTCGCGCACCGCGTCGGAGATCTTCGCCGTCAGTCGCAGCGTTCGCCGATGTTGAGCACACAGACCAACGCGCTCCGGTGGGTATGCGCAACCGTCCGCCGAACACGGTTTCATCCCTTTCGGCGCTTTTGGCGCTTTCAGCGTGCTTGGTGATCTCCGGAACCGTGCCGGTTCAGTTTCGACCATTGGTTCGATTTCCGTCGTGATCAGCTCCATTGCGTGTCCCTTTCTGCGCCTGTCATTGTTTGCTTGCTCCGCGCCACATCTGCACCGGTCTGGCCGCGAAGGGTGGAAGGGTGGAACCTTCCACCCTTGCCGTGTGAAACCCCGTCCCAATGCTCTATATAGGCGATGAATGAATCTATGTGACCTGGGGTTTTAGAAATCGGTCGGAGCCAGTTTTTCGCGCGAAGGGTGGAACCCTTCCACCCTTCCACCCTTCCGACGCACAACGAGGGCACCGACCACTGGTGTTTGCTGTGCGCCGTTACGCCAACCATATCCGCGTGCTTTCTTGGCCGTTGGTCGCGGTGAAATCTTCGCGTCGAACCATCCCGTTGTCGGCAGCGAACACAACGGCTTTGTCGAAAATGTCTCTGTTGGCATTTCCTGCCGCAAGATTCTTACGCAACTTCGACAACGTTTGTCCGTCGTCGGTCTTGAGCTTGTCCCGAAGACGTTCGGCCATCCGGAACACCCGTTGCCGGTCTTCGGCGATCACGTCGGACTTGATGATCTCGCGTTCGCCTTCGGCGCGACCACGCGCCAGGTTCAGCTCTCGCGACTTCGACGCCAGTTCATCGCGCACCGCTTTGCGCGTGATGTTTGACATTGCCATCACGACGGCGGCACGCTGCCAATCGGATTCGGTGATCTCGTGGCGTCGGCCTTCCAGCGCCATGAGTGCGGCAGCCACTTTCAACTGAACAAGCAACCGATGCCCGTCGAGCGGATCGACGCCGCCCAGACCGCGCCGGATCGCGCGCTGAACGTCTTTGATCTCGCGCTCGGCAATGGCGGGGACCGTCAGAATGTCGAACTCTGCCGGATCGGCGGGAACCGCAAGATTGGCGTTACGGTCGATATCGGGATCGACCAACGCCGCCGAGTTGGTGCCGGAAGTGCTCGAAGTGCCGTCTTCCCAACGGCCCAAATCAAGCACTGGCGGCGCGGCGGGTTCGACATCGGGCAAGTCGTGATCGACCGCCGAAAACCACACGAACCGCTGCGGCGTGCCGCCGTCCGCATCATCGAAGATCGGCGCGGCTCGCAACGGCTGAACGCCGAGACTCAAACACAGCCGGTATCGGTTGTCTTGCAGAATGATCCGCTTGTCATCGCCCGCGTAGTCCTGACCGAGACGTTCGCCCGACCAGCCTTCGCGAAGGGTGCTCATGATGGTCGAACCGCTGCGGTTGCCGGTCGCGGCCAATGTGTCCACTTCGGGGATCTGCGCCAGCACTGACCATTGCTTGCCGACTTGTACCCATCCGCTACCGCCCGCGAGTTTCGACTTGTAGGCGAAGCATTTCGCCAGCCCTTCGCCGCTGCCGGGTTTGGACGGTTGGTAGTTCGGTTCGATCCGCAACCAATCGGCGCTGGCGCGCATGGACGCCGACTTGCTTTCACCGCTTTTGCCGACCAGCGCGACGAACAGATTGAGACTGGCGACGCCGCCGACGATGGGCGGCAAGACGACGTTCGGCGGAATCGACGCAACGACACGCGCCAGCGAGTTGCCCAACATAGACATCGGGCCGACCAGCCGCGCTTGCGCGAACTGGCGCAAGTCCGACAGTTGCGGCGACGACGACCAGAAAGCGGCCAGATCCGAACGGATCGATTCGAACGGATCGGCGTAGGTGTCGCGGCTGACACGCTGGCGCGTTTCGTTGGGATCGGCGATTTCGGCTTGCGCTGCCGCCCACCGAGCGATCCGGTCGAACTCGCCGGTTCCTCTGGTCTCCGGTTTGGCACGGTAGAACGCGAGTTTGAGCGCGTCATAAGCGGTTTGGGCACCGAATCGCCCAATCAACGATTCGCGGAAAGCCCACGCCATGATTTTGGTCATCGAATCGTGGCGGGACTCTCCGCGTTCGACCGCTGCGGCGAAACTCGTCAGGTGGCCTTGTAGTCCGCGCGGCTGATCGTCGCGAACGTGCGCACCGAGAAACTTGGTCAGTTCGGCCGGCGTTTTGGGATCGTCGTTTTGCGCAGCGCTGGACAACAGGCCGCGCAGCACATCGGGCAACGGCGGCAACTCGCCGCACTTGCGCCAGCGGTAGGAACCGCCTTTCGTGTCGGCGTCGGGGTGCGGTGTCGGCGCGAGAACGATCACGCCGTTGCTGCATCGGACTTCGCCCCATCGCCCAAACGCGCCCGCGCCGTTGCCGTACTCGTCTGGCTTGCACGCGAAAACGTAGTGTGCCCGCGCCGAACCGCCTTGGCGGGTTGTATGAATCGCGCCGGTTTGCAGCGCCGTCCAAACGGCGTCGCTCATGTCAGCGGGCTTGTCGTCGCAATCGAGATCGAAAGCGATTGCGCCGGATCGGCCAACGTCCCACGCGATGCCCGCGCCGGGATAGTCGGAAAACCACCTCCGGATCTGCGCTCGGTTTCGACTTGTCTTGTCCTGCCAGCCTTTGCCGAGAATCGAGCCGGGGTTCTTGATGTCATCGGCGCTGGTCGGTATCAGGTACATACCCGCGTTCGCGTAGGCCAGTGCGGCGGTTGGCGTGTCCTGTCCGGCCACGTCGGGGATCGTGGTCACGGCGTCAGCCTGGTCGTCGGCGGGCATGCTGCCGCCGAAGATCGGCAGAGCGGCCAGCGTTGCGGCCAGGTCCGCGCGACGCGTCGCCCAGCGTTGCGCCGTCTCGAAGTCGAACGCGAGATCGTCGGCGTCGAGTGGAATCGAGCCGGTCGCGATGATGTCGCGCGGATCAATTCGACCAATCGGGGGAAATCGCAAAACGCACGTTTGATTGCCGCGTTTGTCATTGACCTGTGGTGTAATGGTCATCAGTTACCTTTGTTGCGGGGTGGTTGCGGGGTGGCTGCGGCGGGCCGATCTTGTGGGAATGATCGGCCCGCCAATTCTTTGCCTCAATTTACCTACGGGGCTGTGAAATTCAGGGACCGACGCGGTATTCTCGAAAGTGCTTGTTCTGCGGTGACCGAACACCGTGATCGAACCCCGACCGGCTTTCCTCGTTTCCCCGGTCGGGGTTCGTTCGTATCCGGCCTGAATGCACTGTGGGAGAGCGTATTTCGAGCATCGACACTGACCCGTGAAGGGTGTGATGCGCTTCGGTCATCCGAGCGTTTCCCAAGGATTCTGAATTCTCACATCAGCGATTTCGTAGCGCTTGACGAAATCGATCCAACAGTCGATGCAGATTCTCGACAAAACGAGATATTCGCCATGTGCGAACGGAAACGTAAATGGTCGATTGATCATCCGCCCGTGCTTGTCCATATAGGCGGAACCGTCCAACTTATGCCTTTGGGAAAACTGCATATCTTCGATGCAGTAGCCACTACCGCCATAGCTGCATTGCAGATCGCAGACCGCGCCGTACTGATCGGCCATCGAGATTGCCGCGTCAAGCACGTTGGCATCGTCCAGAACGAACCGATCTCCTGGCCGCGTTGTCAGAATGACGAACGGCCCGCTGAACTCGTCGTCGCACAACAGCCGGTCAGCTTCGGCGGCGGTTTCTGCGATCCGCGCCAGCTCGGGCAGGAACGAAACCGCTTGATACGCGGCTAGAAACCCCGGCGATTTCCGTTCGTAGTGCTGTGCGGCCAAACCATCGGCGTGCAACAGGCCAGCGAAGATCTGTTCGACTTCGGCGTCTAGCGCTGGATCGTCGCGCCCGAACGGATCTCGCCTTTCGTCCAACGCGGAGAACCGAGCGGTGAGGTCGGCGCGCGTCGCTGCGCTGATCGGTCGTCTGTTGTCATGGTTCATTTCGCGTAGCTTCCCGTCAGTGCGATTTCTGCGGCTTGTGTCATCGCGCGTCGTGCGCGTTCCTGTAGGTTGCGGTCGGCGGGCGCGAATGCGTAAGCGCGCCGGTCGATCTCGCGGTCGAGTTCGGTCAAACGGCGACGCTCACCGGCGAACAGGTTCGCCAGGTTCCAGCGGGATCGGTCGTTGCGGAACGCTGCGACGCGCGGACCTATGACTCGTCTGCCAAAGTCAATTGTCATGATTTATCCTTTCCGCCTATTTTCACTTCACCGGCGCTTAGCGCGATTTCCACGCCAGACCGCGTGACCAACGAAAATAGCAAGTCATAAACAGACAGTTTGATCGGTTCGACAATTACAGACTTTCGGCGTCTTTCGATTTCACGACTCATGCGGATTTGTCCGATTTCGAAATGACACGAATCAAGTCCTCGCGACGAAATCGAAGCAGTCGCTTGCCGACCTTATGCGCCGGGATCAACCCGTCACGGGCGTAGCGGCGTATCGAATTCTGGCTTACACCAAGGAGTTTCGCGGCCTGCGCTGTGGTGAGCATGTCGCCCACCACATCGAGCCGCACGCGATCCTGAGACATGAGAAACGGGCACCTTTCACTACTGATCAGATGTGATGGCTGTATTTGCCTTGCGCCGCCGAACGCGCCCAGGTGCTCCGTTGTGGTGTCAAGGATAGTGCATTGCGGGCGCTATGTCACGAATGGCGCGCGTGGCGTGTTAATTGTCGGCGTGGCGTCTATGTGCGGCCCCGTTCGCGCCATTCCGCCGAGTAAAATCGGAGCACCACGCGCGATAAACGCGCCTGAAAATGTGAGGTTCTGATAATGACCGCGATTCTCGATTTCGCCGATTTCCCGATGATTGACGGCATTCCCGTTTCGCCGATTTTCGGCGGCGAACAGTCGGGCCAGATGGGCATCATCCCGGCAGGCGATGCGCTGGCGACGCACACCGCTGACGGCGTTGACCTGAACACGATTTGGGCCGATCTGGTCGAAGCGTTCGACACGTGGAACGCTCACCGCACCGGCATTTCCGATCTGTTGTCGTTCCGCACAACCGTTCCTGGTGAGGCTGTGCCACAGAATATTTCGTCTCCGAGCTTCGAACAGTTGACGGAATACGGCGTGACCAACGCTGCCGGTTTGCCCGCAGAAGCGTTGATCCTCGGATACGACTTCGGGGACTACGGACTGCGGTCATCGTTCACGTGGCGCGCACTTCGTGCGATGACCGCCGAACAGGTCTACGCGTCCATCAACGGAATCATGCATTCGGACAATCGTCTGGTCACGGGCACAATCCTGAAGCGACTGTTCGACCCGTCGTCGAAGACGAACAACGAGGGCTATACGTGCCGGGGTCTGTGGAACGCCGATGGTCAGTTCGTGCCGCCGTACCTCGGCAACGAGTTCGACCCAGCAACCACCACGCATTACTGGAAGTCCGATGCGACACAGGTTGATTCCGGCGATATCGAAGACGCCGTGAGGACGATCCGTGCCAAGGGCTACGGTCGGGAAGCGGGTTCGCAGATCCTCATCCTGGCGTCGCAGCTCGAAAGCGAGAATATCCAGACGTTCCGGCAAGGGGAGGAATCGCGCAGTGGTGGGCCGATTGCGAAGCACTCGTTCATCCCGTCGAAGAAAGCTCCGGCTTACCTGACTCCCGACAACATCGTCGGTGAAGCGATTTCGGGCGAGTTCCACGGCATCGAATGCCTTGGTTCCTACGGACCCGCGTGGTTGGTCCAAACCGAGTTCATCCCCGCTGGCTACATCGCCGTTGTGGCGACTGGTGGGCCGAACAGTCAGAACAACGTGATCGGCGTTCGTGAGCATCCGGTTTCGTCGTATCGCGGCTTGCTGGCAGCTCCCGGCAGTACCGGTTACCCGATTCAGGACAGCCAATACATTCGGTCGTTCGGCGTCGGCGTGCGCCAACGCGGCGCAGCGGTCGCGATCCAGATCGGCAGCGGAACCACTTACACCCCGCCGAGCATCGCCCTGTAACCGGCGATCCGGCGCAACGGTCGCGGTCTGCGAATCGGCGAAAGTAGGTAACCGCAATGGTTTTCGACAATGCACGCGCCAACATGACGCAAGAACTCACCGACGCGATGCACGACGCCAAGGCGCACGGTGACCGTTTCGGCGCATCCGAGTACGGGCCGGGACCGGCGCGCAATCGGGACGACGTAGCGCCCCTGGTCAATCGCGACCATCGGCGCAACTCGGCCCCGCCACCGGTCGAAGTCTCCTCGGCGCGTCCGCACGCTGGCCGACCTCGGCCCCGCCTGGCCGACTGACATCGGCCCCACGAACCGACGATCTGGGAGGAACGACGACATGGCGAAAAAGGGCAAAGGCAAGCGCCGACCGCGCGGCAAGTCTGGCCGATTCACCAAGAAGCGCTGACGATGGCGAAACGACGCACCTACAAGCGCAACCGCAAGGGTCAATTTGCCGAACCGGAATCAGACGGTCGGCTCTGGCAGTACGTCAGCGCTGACCGCATCGTGACCGGCGACCAAACCCGCCACGGCACCGTTACCAGCGTCGCGCCGGGGCCGACTGCGGAGCATCCGAATGCGCCGCTGACGCCGTGGTCGGATCTCCCCGGTTCACGCGTCACGCTCGAATTCGCCGACGCGCCGACCGTGACCGTGTTCCGTGCCGCGCCGATTGAAGTTCTGCGCTGAAACCACCAAACGACAGGATCAACTGATGGCCCGCCGACGCCGATACGTTCGCGACTCTCACGGTCGCTTTGCGTCGGTTCCCGGCGCGCCAGCCGCACCGCAGACCGCCCAAACCGATAAGGCGGCACATGCGGCCAAACGCGCCGCTTTGCGCCGTCAGCGCGCCGCCAAGGCCGCGAAGGTGACCACGGCTGCCGTAGCGGTTGCCGCCGTCGTGGGTGCGTCGCGCTCGCAGTACCCGGCGCGCGGCGCGATGGCAGCGCACCGAAACGCGCTTCTGGCGCGCAACCGCGTTCATGTGGCGACGGGTGGGCCGCGACGCCGGATCGAACGCACGCACGTCGCCCGCGCTCGCGCCGATCACGCCAAGCTGTCGAGTTTGCGCGCGTCGGCGTTCCCAACTTCGGTGATGTCAGCGCGACCGTTCAACGCCAAGGCGGCGCGTTCCGAAGCGCGGGCGGTTCTGCGCTCGACACCGCGCCGCATTCGCCGGTGAATCCGTACAGCCCGCCAGAAACGCCGTATCCGCTGCAACCCGGCCCGATCCGTGGCGGGCAGGCCGTGCGCCCGTGGCGCAATCCCCGAAACGGCCAAAACCGCCCGGTCACGCCGACTCGTCCCGGCTAGCCGCGAACGTTGATCGTGTACGTCACCGGCTGTGACAAACAGTCGCCGGGGACGCTGACATGCCGCACGAAATCGCCGAAACGGTGTCGGGCTGGCTAGATGGGCAACGCTGATTCGCGATCATGCGCGCGTTTCTTCCTATCCAAAAACCGACGTACTTCGTCGTAACCGATTTCGCGTTCGAAATCAGCTATAGAGCACAGTCCGCCGAAGTGTTTCCACATGATTCCTGGAATCGCGTCTAGCGGAATGCCGATTTCGAACAGTTGTCGCGCCGCTTGCGCGCGGGCTCGTGCGTTTCGCATTCTGTCTTGTGCGTTCTCGCTGCGCGTCGCCCAACGTAGATTTTCGGGTCGGTCGTCGTGTTTGACATCATTCCAATGCGCGACCAGCGTTTTGTCTGGCGGGCATTCTCCGTGAAACGCGAGACAAACCAATTTTGACCGATTGACTCGCCGCCGAGTCGGCAGGGTGAAAATCGCGGAATTGGAAGGGGTGAAACTCACATATTGGGAAGGGTGAAGGTCCGGTTTCATCGGCATGTGCTGGCCGTCAAACCACACTTCGCCGTCCGAATCTGCCTGCCAGCCAGGATAACCCGGCACGTCGCGACGTTCGTAGTCGCTCATTCGCCGGTCGTAGCTCATCGCTTGCCGCCGATTTTCGGGTTTTTCGTGTACTTGCCGTCCAGAAATTTGTCCAAGTCGGCGGGATCGAATTTCAGTAGTCGCTCACCGGCCCGATGAACTTTGATCCTGCCGTCTTCGTAATACTTGCGAAGCGTGTTTTTGGAAACACCAAGGTATTCGCAGGCTTCTTTAGTCGACAAATAGCGAGAAACGGAACCGTGGGATGGTTGGGTGCGAGACACGGAACATACCTTTCGGAAGGTCAGATTTGTCGTCCGTATTCGCCGTACGCCGCCGAGCGCGTCCCGGTACTCCGTTGTTGCGTCTATGGTAGCCGTATTGACCTCTAAATACCACCAATGGCATTCGGTGAGCCGAATTGAGTCGGGCACGGATCTCCCCGCCAAGGCGGATCGGTGCGGGCAACGCCAGCAAACCCGCATCCGTGAGAGAAATCGCCCGTGGATAGCCCAACGGGCGATGCGAATCAGCAAAAAGTGCCGTTGACCTGCGCAAACAGGTGGTGGTCCCGGCTGGGTTCGAACCAGCGACCTTCCGCGTGTGAGGCGGACGCTCTCCCACTGAGCTACGAGACCGGGGACGAGGAGGAAGACTAGCACGGGTTCCCGACGCAACCAGAATCGCCATCGTCGCTTGCGTGTTCAACCATTTGCCAAACACGCACATCACCGCTGACGTAAATTCACCCGTCATGGTTTACCAGGGCATCCGTTGGTTCGTAGCCGGCGGCGCGATCGTTGCTGGACTGCTCTCGGCAGGCTGCCACAGCGCGGGTCAGATGGCCGCCGCACCGATGCCCGCCGCGCCCGTACCGAGCGCCGATGCAGTCACGGTGCTGGCAGATCACCGCGTGAACAAACTCACACCGTTCACCTCGCCGTCGGGCAACATCGGTTGCTACCTCGACGCAGACACCGCGCGGTGCGACATCTCAGAGCGCGACTGGGCTCCACCGAAGCGGCCCGCCGACTGCCAGCTCGCCTACGGGCACGGCATCACCCTGGCCACCGGAGGCACCGCCGAGTTCGTGTGCGCGGGTGACACCGCACTCGGCGGAGGCGGGGAACTCGCGTACGGCGACTCGATCACCGCGGGTGTGCTGCGCTGCGAGAGCACCGGTTCGGGAATCTCCTGCCGGGACACCGTGACCGGCCACGGATTTGCGATTTCCCGCGAGGCGTACCACCTGTTCTGAAACACTGATTTAGGGCGCCCGTTCCCCTCCCGTAATGGGGATTTGTGTCTGCGCGCCTCAGTGCACTAATGTTCTGCTTCGCGACGGGCGACGATCTCGCCCGTGGCGCGCGGATGTAGCGCAGTTGGTAGCGCATCACCTTGCCAAGGTGAGGGTCGCGGGTTCGAATCCCGTCATCCGCTCGAAGGTGCAGTGGCATCAACCCCAGCGGTGGAGTGGCCGAGTGGTGAGGCAACGGCCTGCAAAGCCGTGCACACGGGTTCGATTCCCGTCTCCACCTCCAAGAGTTTCAACCGGCGCGATTAGCTCAGCGGGAGAGCGCTTCCCTGACACGGAAGAGGTCACTGGTTCAATCCCAGTATCGCGCACCAGAGTTTTTGCAGGTCAGATCCCTTAGAATTCGGCGTTATGCCGTCCTGGGAAGCCTTACTCACCTTTTCATTCGCGTCGTTGATCCTGATCGCCATCCCGGGTCCGAGCGTGCTGTTCGTGATCGGGCGATCGTTGGCGCGCGGCAGGCGCAGCGGGCTGCTCAGCGTGTTGGGAAACGAACTCGGCTCGCTGCTGCCGATGACAGCTGTCGCGTTCGGGGTCGGGTCGATCGTGGCACAGTCGATCTTGCTCTTCACCATCGTGAAGATCGTCGGCGCGAGTTATCTCATCTATCTGGGAATCCAGGCGATCCGGCACCGTCGTGACCATTCCGGCGGCACGAATGCGACCGAGCAACGGCCGCCATCCGGATGGGTCACGCTGCGGCAGGGTTTCATCGTCGGGGCCACCAACCCGAAGACCATCGTGTTCTTCGTCGCCGCGCTGCCGCAGTTCGTCGACTTCCACGCCGGCAACGTCGCGACCCAAATGATGGTGCTGGGCTTGGCCTTCACCGTCATCGCCTTCGTTTGCGACAGCATCTGGGCGGTACTCGCCGGTGCAGCGCGCGAATGGTTCGCGTCGTCCGACAAGCGGTTGGAATCGGTGCGCGCGGCCGGCGGGGTCATGATGGTGGGCCTCGGCGGCAGCCTGGCGTTGACGGGAAACAAGGCCTGACACACGTCATCCGACGACGAACGGCACTCTGCCCGCCAGCTCCCCCAGTTCAGCTTTTTCGACATCGGTAGGTACCCGGCGTCCCGTCCCGATCGATAGCGCGTCAGTGTCCGTGAAGGACGCCGGGAACACGCCACCGGCGATCGCCTCCAACATCTCGCGGGCCCGTCGCAGCCCCTCGGCGGGCGGCCCCGCCACATGTGGCAGGTGTGCGATCAGATCGAGGTGGTGCAGCGTCCACTCCCACACGTATGCGTCGAGATAATCACCCGCGGTGAGGACCACATCTCGCGTCACCACCGGCACGCCGCGGTCGGCGAGTGCGGCGGCTCGCCCCGCCGCCGCGCCGACATCGTCGAGGTGGAACTTGAGCAGCGCCGGGTCTTGGTAGGCCGCGGCCAGCCGGACGGTCAGCGCATCGAGCGGATCGTCACCCGTGGGCGGAGTCTCCGAGATCTCCCAGTACGTGACCGCGTTGTGGGTGGGCTGAGCCGTGGTGGGAGTCACGAGGGTGATCAGCACGTCCTGCGCGTCGATGATGAAGTGGCACACCAGATCTCGCACCAGCCAGCCGGTGCAGCCGGACGGCTGGGCGAAGTCCTCGTCGCGGAGATCGGCCACCGCGGCCCGTAACGCCGACCATGACTGCGTGAAGAGGTCCACGGCCGCAACGTAACAGCTCGTGACGCGGCGACGCCACAGATTTGCGGGCCGCTGCCGTGGTCACCGACGGCTGAGCTCGCGGGCCGTTTCATCGCTCATCCCGTACAGGGTCCACGCCTCATCGGGGCGCCGCGGCGGCAGGAGCAACACCCAGTTGTTCCACGTCGCCTTGTCGGTGAGATACCCGCCCGCGGCGTCGGACCCAAAGATGTCTTCGGTGGGGATGACATGGCGGCCTTTGAACACCTCATACGCCGCGTCATCGGCCATGTCGCCGAGCCACTTTCGGACACTCGCTCGCAACCGATGGGCGACCTGCGGATTGGTGTCCGGCCGGATCAGGAGGTGCACGTGCGTCGGGTTTTCGTCACGGTCGTGGCGGTAACTGCGCCCCGTCGGGCAACTGCGGGCCAGCACGCCGGACCGTTGCCACGCGGCGTAGCTCTCGTCGCGTTCGCGCGGCCGGGCGCGCAGATCGTGAACGATGCTCAGCGTGTACCAGATCCAGCCGATCGCCCCGGGAAGTCCGACGACAAACCACAGCGCGTAGATGAACGGTGCGGCAGCTCCCTGCTGCCACGGCAGGCCGGCTGACACGAGCGCGTATCCCGCCACGGCCGCGCAACCGGTCAGGAAGGGCCAGGCGATCGCGGGAACCCACCACGCGGCCCCTTCGTCATCGCGGAACACCCGGGCGAACGCCGCGAAGCTGTCGACTCGCGGTGCCGCTCCCACCTCCAACGTGTCCGCCTCGTCCTCGGTGGAAGCCCAGGCTCGGGCCGCGTCGATCATGCGCTCGTCGGCCGGACCACGGGCACCTCGGCGGCCGCGTTCTCGGGTCCGGGCGCCTCCAACGGCAGGCACACGATGAACCGCGTGTCGCCGGGCTTGGATTGCACCGACACGGAGCCCGCGTGCTTCTCCACGATCCGCCACGCCAGGTCCAGGCCTAGCCCCGTGCCCTCGCCGACGGGCTTGGTCGAGAAGAACGGGGTGAAGATGCGATCGATGATGTCGTCATCGATACCAGGACCATCGTCGATGATCTCGACGCGGATCATGTTCTCGCACTCGTAGCCGGTCCGGATGGTCAGCGTGCCGTGGCCGGCCATGGCCTCGACCGCGTTCTCGATGATGTTGGTCCACACCTGATTGAGATCACCTGCGTAACACAATATTTCGGGGAGCTCCGGATCCCATTCGGTGACCAGGCCGATGGGCCCGTCGGCACCGACACTGGTGTTGAACACCATGAGCGTGCTGCGCAGGAGTTCGTGGAGGTCGACATACCGGTAGTCACCGCGATCCATCTGCGAGTACTGCTTGGCGTCGGCCAGTAGCGCCGAGATGCGCCGGCTGGCCTCGGCAATCTCACGGGTGTGCAGTTGGGTGTCGATGGTGTGTTTGAGCCATTCGACAGCCCCGACCAGCTGCCTGGCCCCCACCGACTGCGCCACGCGATCGAGCCAGTCGACGCCGAGGCCGGCGTCCACGAACGTCGGCGCGTAATCCCAACCATGAGTGATGCCATGATCGTCGAACCAGTCGCTGAGTTGTTCCTCGCGATCAGCCGATTCGAGCGCGCTGAGCTCGTGTCCCGGGGATGTGCGGACGTGCTTGGTCGCGTCATCCTGGATGGTCACCAATGCCCGCACCGACTCGGCGGTGAAACCGCCGTCGGTGAACATGGCCAACTTGCGCTGCAGCTTGGCGCCGCTGTCCCACAAGCCGCTGACGGCACGGCTGATCGCCGCGGCCGGGTTGTTGAGCTGATGTGTCAGGCCCGCGGTGATGGTGCCCAGGCCCAACAGCCGGGCCCGCTGGCCGAGGATCTGTTGCTGGCGCAGGCTGCCGAGCGTGTGGCCGGCCAGCAGATGCACCGCCATCGGGAACTCGTTTTGCATGAACCGCGCGAACTTCTCGGCATCGAGCACGAAGAACCGGGACGGGCGAACGAGCCGTACCGAGACTGTGTAGGTCTGTTCCGCGTTCGGCACGTACGCCGACCACGCCCCGCAGTACGCGCCGCGCTGGGTGGTGCGATGCGTCTGCACATCGACGCCCGCGGTGCGGCCCGACATCACCAGTTCGCCGTCGATCAATACGTAGAAGCACGTCGCCGGATCGCCCTCACTGAACAGCGGCCCGGGCGGAAGAGTCTCGACACGGCCCTCGGCGCACAGCGTTTCGAGTTGCGCGTCCCCGAGGTGCTCGAACAGGAACAGGGTGCGCAACTCGTCAACCTGACATTGCTCGCTCATCGGCATCCTCAATCATCGTGAACGGAAAAGGCGTTCGCGAGAACCATGCAGGCATGCGCTACCGCTACTATGCACTTCGATCTTCCTTATACACCGGGAGGCGCTGTGAGTGATACACCCGACGTGGGCTTCAGCGGGGTTCACCATCTCTCGTTGACCGTCACCGATCTCGAAGCCAGCGTCGCCTGGTATCAGCGGGTGTTCCGCACCGAGCGCCTCGACGTGAAGATCCCGCACTACGGCCGGGAAGAGACCGGCTACAGCGTGCTGTTGCCCGAGCCCCGCTCCGGGCTGATCTTCGGTCTCCACACCAACACCGGCAATCGCGGCGAGCCATTCGACGAAGCCCGCACCGGACTCGACCACGTGTCGTTTTCGGTGGCCAGCCGCGACGACCTCGTGGCCTGGACGGTGTGGCTTGACTCGCTCGGCATCGACCACACCGGCGTGGTCGACGAAACGGACCCCATCGTCTACTCGACCGTGGTGTTCCGCGACCCCGACAATATTCAGCTCGAGCTCATCGTCGCGCCCTGAAGACCACGGGCACGGTGAGGGCACCCCGGATGGCGGGGGCGTCGCGCCACACCGGCGCGCCTGCGAGTTGGGGCTTGCGCGCGAGGATCCTCGGAAGTGCACTGGTGATCTCGAGGCGGGCCAGGCTGGCTCCCAGGCAGTGATGCGCACCGTAACCGAAGGTCAGTGGCGCGGGCCCGGTCCGATCGAGCCGGAACGCGCTGGGGTCGCAGAACACCGCGGGGTCGCGGTTGGCCGCGGCGAGCACCACGAGTGCCGTCGACCCGGCCGCGACGTCCACCTCGCCCACTCGGGTGTCACGCGTCGCAGTCCGCAGCGCCGCTTGCACGGGGCTGTCCAGCCGCAGCAGTTCGGTCACCACCGCCGGGTCGGCGGGATCGATGCAGTCGGCCAGGCGACTCCCGTCGGGTCGCGCCTGAAGAAGCCGAATCAATCCGGCGCCCAACAGGTTCGCGGTGGTCTCATGCCCGGCGACGGCGATCAGAATCGCCGTGATCACGACGTCTTCCAACTCCAGCTCGGGATCGCCCGCGATGAAGCTCAGCAGGTCGTCGCGGGGATTACGCCTGCGGTCGGCCGCCAGCGGCAGGAACTCCCCCATCAGTTCGGCGGCCGCGGCCGTACCGGCCCGCGTCTCCTCGGTGTCGGCAAGGGTGCCCAGCATCCGGATGATCGCGGGTGAGCGTTCCGCCAGCAGTTCGGTGGTGTCAGCGTCGAGACCGAGCCATTCGGCGATCACGCACACCGGGATCGGCAGCGCGATGTGGGACATGAAATCGAATTCGGTGTCAGGCTCGGGCGCATCGATGACCGCCGACGCGATCGCTTCCACGCCCTCGGCCAGACCCGTGACGAAGGTCCGGGTGAACACGTCACGGACCGAGCCGCGCAGACGCTGATGTGTCGGACCATCGGAGACCAACATGGACCGCCCGGAGAACTGCAGGCTGATGGGATCGAGGCCGGCCAGCGCGATGGGGTTGGCCATCGGGTCGCTGGTCCATTCGGCGCCGCCGAGCACCTGGCGGGCCGCCTCGTAGCCGAGCACGAGCCAGCCCTGCGCTGTGTCGTCCCACACCACATCCCCGCCGCGCCGACGTTCCTCGTAGAACGGATAGGGATCGGCCGCATCCCACGGCAAGCGCGGCACCTCGACGTCACTGCGGGTCATCGGCGATCCATTCCGAACGGCAAGCCGCGGCGGCGAACCCACGCGACGTGTTGCTTACCCAGATCCGAGACGGGTCCGATGACGCCGTCCATGTCGTCGAGCGACGCGCGTGCGTGGAAGGTGGCTCCCAATGCGGTGAAGATCGCGTTCATCGACAGGTTCAGCCGCGACAGGAACACGAAATCCGGCGGCACCGACATCCGCCGCACGGGATGATCGGTCGCCCGCACGTCGATCATCGACCGGACGGTTCGTTCGGCGGCTTCCTGGCTGTAGGTCACCGGTTGCGGCCTCAACAGCTCGTACATCAGGGTCGAGTACCACTCGTGGACGTCATCGGGTGACAGGGTGGAACCGTCGGGGAAAAACCCCGATTCGGCCATCACATCGAACAGGTCGTCCTTGCGCCCCTCCACGACGGCCCGTGCGGTCCGCACGACCTGCCAGCGCCGAAGCTCCGAAAACACCTTGACACAGCCGAAGTCGACGAAACCGACGGTACCGTCCGGGCCGAATCGGTAATTGCCGGGATGCGGGTCGGCGTGAAACAGGTTGGCGTGCCGGTAGGAACCGGTCAGCATCCGCGAAATGACCTCGGCCCAACAGTTTTTCAGATCCTGGTCGGCGGTCAGCGCGTCGGACCAGCCCAAACCGTCCAGGTATGTCATGGTCAGCACCCGGTCGGCGGATCCCTCCGGCACCACGTCGGGAATCCGGATGAACGGATGGTCGCGGTAGAGCTCGGCGAACGCGGTGATGTTGGCGGCCTCGTGCCGGTAATCGAGTTCCTCGGAGATCCGTTCGGTGAGCTCCTGGCTGGCCCGGCGCAGATCCGGCATCGACCCCGGCACCGTCGAATTCATGAACCGCACAAAGGTCGTCAGCAGTTCGGTGTTGGCGAGGTCGTCCCGAATCGCCTCGGCCACACCGGGATACTGCACCTTGACGACGACATCGCGACCATCGGCCAGCGTGGCGCGATGCACCTGGCCGATGGAGGCCGCGGCCATCGGTTCGTCGGAGAACCCGGTGAACACCTCGCCGATGGTGCAACCGAGTTCGGCCTCGACCACCTCGCGCGCCAGTCGGGCGTCCATGGGCGGCGCGTCGCCCTGCAGCCGCGTGAGCGCCCGCTGGTACGGCGAAAGCTCGCCGAACCCGACAGCGGTCGCGTCGACCATCGACACCATCTGACCGGCTTTCATCAGCACCCCTTTGGAGTGCCCGAGCAGTTCGGCGTAGCGCTCGGCGGTGCGCTCATGGAACCGGTCGACGGCATCGGCGTCGCCGGCCTGCTTGCGGAGCGCCGCGACTACGCGTCCGCCGGCCGCCCGCGCAGTGAAGCCTGCGAGCGGCATCGTGCGACGCACCCGACCCCGAGGTACCGGTCGATCCGCCATGGCGCCCCCTCCACGCTGCTAAAGTATCTACTTGTTGATGCTAAGTGAACACTTTGGAGCGGTCAATGACGGAGACGACGACCCGGGATCGGCTGGTCACCGAGGCGATGCGACTCTTCAGCGAGCAGGGCTACCGGGCCACGAGCGTCGCGCAGATCGAAGCCGCCGCAGGACTCGCGGCCGGCTCCGGCGCGCTGTACCACCACTTCAAATCCAAGGAATCGCTGCTGGAAGCGGGCATCGACCGACAGCTGGACCGCCGCCGCGCCATGCACGACATCCGTGCGATGTTCGCCGGGCTCGGCGACCTGCGCACCGAACTGACCCTGCTCGGGCGGTATCTGCTCAACGTGATCGACGACGAAAGCCAACTGTTGCAGATCGCTGCCCGCACCCCGACCGACCGCGCGGCGCGGCTCAACGATGCCTACGCGGCGCTGATCGACGGCCTCTACACCGAACTCGACGACTGGATCCACGGCTGGGCACCCACCATGGATTCGGCCGAGAGCCGCACCATCGCGACCCTCGGCATCAACGCCCTGCTCGGCAAGCGCGCGACGGCGATGTTCTTCCACGCCGAGGCCGCCGAGGCGCCCGACGACCGCTATCTCGCCGAGTGGACCGCCATACTGGCGGACCGGATCAGCAACTCACGCTGAGCAGCAACGTTTCCGAGATGCGCGTCGAGCACCCACGTAGCCCCCCAGAACTGATCTTGTGATGCTAGGTTCCTGACAGATTGTCGGCATCGTGTTGACAATCTGTCTCGAAACAGCATGGAGCTCTACCCGGCCACTCACTGCGCCGCGCGGCGGTGGGCGGCACCATCGGAGAACGCGTTTACCCAGCGTGCACCACTGAACCACTATGCCGGACAACGCAAAAACGACGGCGCCGCCAATTTTCCTAAGTTAGGTTATGCTAACCATATTTAACGCTTCTGTCACGAATGTATCGAGAGGAGACGCCGGGTTACCGCTGGGCATTCTGCTTCCCGGACACACGTCGATGACTACGCGAACAATCACTCACCTGGCAATCCCAGCTAACTCCCGGCGGCGGCGATGACCACGCCCGTCTGGATGGCACTGCCGCCCGAAGTGCACTCGGCGCTGATCAGCACCGGCCCCGGTGTCGGGCCGATGCTCGCGGCGGCGGGTGCATGGAGCTCGCTGAGCACCGAATATTCCTCGGCCGCAACGGAACTCACCACACTGCTCGGTGCGGTGCGCACCGGAGCGTGGGAGGGCCCCAGCGCCGACCGGTACCTCGCCGCACATTCCCCCTACCTGGCGTGGCTGGCCGAGGCCAGCGCCAACAGCGCGGGAGTGGCCACGCAGATGGAGACGGCCGCCGCGTCCTACTCCGCGGCCCTGGCCGCGATGCCGACACTGGCCGAGATCACCGCGAACCGGACGACACTGGGTGTGCTGGTGGCAACCAATTTCTTCGGCATCAACACCATTCCCATCGCGGTCGCCGAGGCCGACTACATCCGCATGTGGATTCAGGCCGCGACCACCATGACGGTGTACCAGGCCAGCTCCGAAGTGGCGCTGGCCTCGTCACCGACGACGGCGCCGGCCCCACTCGTGTTGGCGGCAGGCGTCGGCGAGACCGGTGCGGCATCGGCGACGCTGATGCAGGCCAAGGCGCAACTGCTGGCCACAGAATCGGGCACCGCGTTGACATTCGAGGATCCGATCGAGAAATGGCTCGGCGAGCGCTCGGAACACTTCCAGGGCATGTACGTGGCGCTGCGTGATCTGTTGCTGCATCCCGAGACCATTCCCAAGATCGTCGCCGACATCATCGCCGACCCGTCGCTGTTGTTCACCACCTACCAGAACCTGTTCTTCGTCGGCGCTTACGCGGCGACATTCGCCTTGATGGGGACGCCGCTGTACGCGGCAGCCATGGGTGCCGGCGCAGGCTTCGGGGCACTGGGTCTGCTTGGGCTCGTGGGAATCACGCAGAACTACGACGTCCCGCTCGACAATCCGGGCGCACAGGCCGTCCGCCCATCCGCCGAGCAACCGAATGCGGTCGCGATGAGCGGGAGTCCGACCACCGCGGCGGGCACCACGGTGACATCAGCGCCCGCGCCGACGGGTACCGCACCGGCCACCACCGCCACCACGCCGCCGCCCCCTGCGGGAGCCGAAGGCGCGGCATACGCAGTGCGCGGTGACGGTCCCGGGTTCGGCTTCGGCCCGTCGATGCGCACGAGCGCGGTCTCGCAGGCGTCCTCGTCGGCCAGCGCCCCCGCCGCCGCGGCGGCCGCCGCCGCGGCATCGAGCCGGAACAAATCGAAATCGCGCAGACGCCGCGGCGCGGGCGCCGCCGACCGCGGCTACCGCTACGAGTTCATGACCATGGACGGCACCGACTCCACGCCGCCACCGCCCGGCGAGCGCACGATGACGGCCATGGCATCCGACCACGGCGCAGGCGACATCGGCTTCACCGGAACCGCCTCGAAGGCCACAGTCACCGGCCCGGCCGGGCTGGCGACGCTGACCGGCGACTCATTCGGCGAAGGGCCCACGCTGCCGATGATGCCGGGCAGTTGGGACGGGCCGGCCGACTAACCCCGTGTCGCGAGCTCGCGCAGCACCAGATCGGTTGTGCCCCAATCCATGCACTTGTCGGTGACCGACTGGCCGTAGGTCAGCGGGCGCGCTTCGGGCGCCTGCGCCCCACCGACGAGGAAGCTCTCCAGCATGACGCCGCTGATCGGCAGCCCGTCGCGGACCAGTTGCGCGACCTCGCCGGCCACGGCCGCCTGCCGAACGTGGTCCTTGCCGGAATTGGCGTGGCTGCAATCGATCACGACACTGCCGGGCAGCCCCGCCGCGGTCAGCTTGGCCGCCGCGGCGGACACCGAGTCCGCGTCGTAGTTGGGTCCGTCGGTGCCACCGCGCAGAATGACGTGGCAGTCCTCGTTGCCCTCGGTGCTGACCACGGCGCCACGGCCCATGTCGTCCATGCCGAAGAAGACATGCTGTGCGGCAGCGGCTTTCACACCGTCTACGGCGACCTGGATGTTGCCGTCGGTCCCGTTCTTGAATCCGACTGGCATCGAAAGGCCCGACGCCAGCTGCCGGTGTACCTGGGATTCGGTGGTGCGGGCGCCGATCGCACCCCACGCCACGGCGTCGGCGATGTACTGCGGGCTGGTCGGTTCGAGGAACTCGCAGCCGACCGGCAGGCCGATGTCGATGACGTCCAGCAGCAACTGGCGGGCGACCCGCAGACCACGCGCGACATCGAACGTCCCGTCCATGTCGGGGTCGTTGATCAGGCCCTTCCAGCCGACCGTGGTGCGCGGCTTCTCGAAGTACACGCGCATCACGATCTTGAGCCGGTCGCGCAGCTCGTCGGCCACCTTCACCAGGCGGCTGGCGTATTCCAGCGCGGCAGCCGGGTCATGCACCGAGCACGGCCCGACCACGACCAGCAGCCGGTCGTCGCGCCCGGCCAGGATGTCGGCGATCTCGTCGCGGTCCCGTGCCACCCGCTCCGACCGGCGCGCACCCAGCGGGAACTCGCTGAGCACGTCGTGCGGACTGGGAATCGCGGTGAAACTTCGGATCCGCCGGTCCGAGGTGGTGGCGGGAGTGGCGATCTGCGCCAGATTCATCGTCGAGGTGCCTTCCTGGTGGTGGGCACCTGTGCACATCCGGCGCCCTTGAATGACGAAAGGCAGCGACCTGCTGGTCACTGCCTGGGCTCCGGGTGGATGCGTGCGTTACCGCTGCGCGTTATCGGCTCCGCCCGGAGCCTTGATAAAGCGCCAATAGCTGGCACGCACACCGATGTTCACGACGGCCAGGCTACACGACCGCCCGGGTGAGGCAAACTGCCGTGTGACCAGGGTTACGATCCCGTCCATGCCGCTGAGTCCCCGGATGCCCGAGTTGGCGGCGTTCGAGGTGCTGCTCGCGATCGCGCGAACTGGCAGCCTCGGCGCGGCAGGCCGCGAGCTGGGCCTGACCCAGCAGGCCGTGTCGTCACGGCTGGCCTCGCTCGAATCCCAGACCGGAGTGCGTCTGGTGCAGCGCAGTACCCGCGGGTCTCGGCTCACCCCGGCGGGTGTGGTGGTCGCGGAGTGGGCCGACCAGTTGCTCGATGTCGCCCGACGCGTCGACGCCGGGCTGACCGCCATGCGCACCGAAAGCCACAAGCGCATCACGGTCACGGCCAGCCTCACGATCGCCGAACAGCTCATGCCGCGCTGGCTGGTATCCCTGCAGGCCGAGGCCCAGCGGCGGGGTGCGCCCGCACCGGAGGTGATCCTGACGGCCGCCAACAGCGACCAGGTGATCGCCGCGGTCCGCGACGGCTCGGCCGAACTGGGCTTCATCGAATCCCCCGGTGTGCCGAAAGGGCTGCACAGCAGGGTGATCGCGCACGACGAGCTCGTGACGGTCGTGACGCCGGACCACAGCTGGGCGCGCCGGTCGGCTCCGGTCAGCCCGGCCGAGCTCAACGAGACACCGCTGGTGTCACGCGAAATCGGTTCCGGCACCAGGGATGCGCTCAGCACGGCGCTGCGCGACGCGCTCGGTGATGGGGTCGCGCAGGCCGCGCCGGCGATCGAGCTGTCGTCGGCCGCGGCAATGCGGGCCGCCGTACTGGCAGGCGCGGGCCCTGCGGTGATGAGCCGACTCGCGGTCACCGACGACCTCACCCTGGGCAGGCTGCGCGAGGTGAAGATCGCGGGCCTGGATCTGCGGCGCCAGCTTCGCGCGATCTGGCTGAGCGGACGCACACCACCGGCCGGCGCCGTACGCGACCTGCTGGGTCACATCGCCGCTGCGCGTTAACGGCGCAGCAGCCGCCCCGACAGCACGCCGCGAAACGTGTTGGTGGCCACGGTCACCCACGCACCCAGCAGCAACACGTACAGTGCCACGGCCAGCCACGAGATCACCGTCACACCGGTCGCCGCCCCGAGCGCCGACGCGCCCGTCACGCACGTGCCGACCGGGAACGTGAAGCTCCACCAGGTCAGCGTGAACGACAGCCCGCGCCGGGCGCCGTGCACGGTCAGCGCCGCCGCCAGGCAGAACACGAACGCGCCGAAACCGCCCATCACCATGCCGTACACGACGCCGAAGGCGTGCAGCGCCGATACCGTCGCGGCATCGGTGAGCACCGAGCCGGCATGCGCGGCAAGCAGATTGGCGGCGGTGATCGACTGACCGACGACGCCGAGGGCGATCCACACCGTGGGGATGGCCTGCACCTCGCTGAATCCGCCGTGCATGAGCCGCGAGTACACCATGGTGATGGTGATGAGGCCGGCCAGCAGACTCAGACCGAACATCGCGTAACAGGCCACCAGCAGCGTCATCCCGGCCTGGCCTGCGCCGACGTGGGACAGCAGCAGTGCGCCGGTCGATGCGGACACCATGGGCGAGACCACGGGCATCATCCACGCCGGAACCGCGGCGATGTCGTCGCGGTCGGTGCGGGTGATCATCGCGAACGGCAGCCACACGCTGACGACCAGGCCCAGCAGTGTGCCGGCCGTCCAGAGCACGACATCGAGCGCCAGCGCCGCCGACTCGCCGATCAGGGCTGGCCCGAGCAACAGGGCTCCGGCGCCGACGGTCAGCAGTGCCATGGCGGGCGCTCCGTAGAACTGGCCCATCACCTGGTGCGCCGCATAGGCTTTCGCCTGATCCCGGTGCCGGATCCAGTGCGTGGCAAAGGCCGCCGTCAGGACCACGAGCACCAGCCCGGCGAGAACCCAGACCGCCGTGGCGAATTCCCGCAGAACCGGCGCATGCACCGGCAGCGTGGCGGCCGCGGTGGCCACGATGCCCGTGCCCATCACCGAGGCAAACCAGTTCGGCGTGATGTGCCGGAAAACCGATGTGGCGCCGTCGAGTTCGTTCAGCAACGCCGTGTGGAACGGGCGCGGTGCAACGTAAGTGGTCACGTCACCAATGCTGCTGGTCGCGGGCACTCACCGGTAGGCGTCACAATGTTGTGGCGCCACAACTCTGGCTTGTGAGTCAGACGTAACGGCTGCGGCCCGCGAAGGCGCCCGCCACCATCTGCACCACATAGACCACGAGCGCCATGGCCCACGGCGCGGTCCAGCCGCCGGTCACGTCGTGCAACAGGCCGAACAGGAACGGGCCGACACCGGCCAGCAGATAGCCGAAGCCCTGCGCCATCCCGGACAGCCGTGCGGTGTCCTCGGCGTTGCGGGCGCGCAGCGCGATCACCGTGAGCGCCAACGAGAACACGCTCATACCGAGGCCCACGAACACGCTCCACAACAGCGGTGCGGCACCCGGATCGACCAGTAGGCCGATCATGCCGACGATCCCGACCAGCCCCAGGGCCACGATCCAGCCACTCTGATGCTTCTGGCGGGCCGCCATCGGCGCGACGAACAGGCTGATCGGCACCGCGAGAATCGACACGAGACCCAGCAGCAGCCCGGCGTTGGTCTTGCTCACGCCGCTGTCGATGAACACCTCGGGCAGCCAGCCCATGACGACGTAGGCCAGGAACGCCTGGCAGCCGAAGAACAACGTCACGGTCCACGCCAGTGGGCTGCGCAGCAGGGACCGGCCGGCCGTCCCCGACGCGCTCGACTCCTCCGCGCGGGCCTGACCGATGCCGCGTGCGCCGACCGCCCAGAACACCAGCGCGACCACGGCCACCAAGGCCCACGCACCCAGCGCGCCGCGCCAGCCGCCCAGCAGTGGCTCCAGCGGCGGGGTGACCGCGGATCCGAGCGCGCCGCCGCCCTGCAACGCGGCGGTGTAGATGCCGGTCATCAGGCCGATCTGAGCGGGGAACGAGCCCTTGATCACCACCGGGATGAGCACGTTGACCAGCGCTATGCCCGCGGTGGCCACGAGCGTGCCGCCGATCACGACGTACTGACCGTCGAGCACCCGGACCACAAGGCCGATGCTGAGGACCGCGAGCGCGAGTGCGATGGCCCGGCCCAGCCCGATCCGCCGGGCCAGCCACGGCGCGGCCAGACCCGCCGCCGCGAAGCACAGCCCGGGCAGCGTGGTCAGCGCGCCTGCCCAGATCGCCGAGGCACCGAGTGACTCGCGCATCTCCCCCAGGACCGGGCCGATGCTCGTGATGGCGGGCCGCAGGTTCAACGCGGTCAAGATCACCGCAATGATCAACAGGGCACCGCCTGCGGCCATCGCGCCAGGTCGGACCTCTACCGCACCGTCGAGCTCGAGTTCCAGATCGTGCTCGTAGTTGTTCAGAGATTCACTGCGCAGGGTCCGACTCACTCGGTTATGATGCCATACATCCCATGATTGGATGAAAGGATTTTTGAGTGCCGCTCGCCACAACGCGGCGCACCGGCCTGGTCGACCAGGTCATCGCGCAGCTCCGCGCCTCCGTCACCGCCGGCGAATGGCCGGTCAACACCCGCATCCCCACCGAGCCCGAACTGGTGGAGGCCCTCGGCGTCGGCCGCAACACCGTGCGCGAAGCTGTCCGCGCCCTCGCGCACAGCGGGATCCTCGAAGTCCGGCAGGGCGACGGCACCTACGTCCGGGCCACCAGCGAGGTCTCCGGCGCGCTGCGCAGGCTGTGCGGTTCGGAACTGCGTGAGGTGCTCCAGGTCCGGCGGTGCCTCGAAGTCGAGGGCGCCCGGCTGGCCGCCACGGCTCGCACCGACGAGGACGTGGCCACGCTGCGCAGCTTCCTCGACACGCGCGGCCTCGCCGATCCCACCGAGTTCGCCCGCGCAGACACCGAATTCCACCTGGCAGTGGTCCTGGCCTCACACAACAGCGTGCTGATCGAGCTCTACCGCGGGCTCACCGAGGTGGTCATGGCCAGCGTCGCGACCTCCAGCTCGACACCGCAGGGCGCCATGTTCCCCCACGACGGACTGGTCGACGCCATCGCCGAGCGTGACGTCGAACGCGCAGGCGCGGAGGCCGGCGGATTCCTCGACGAGTTGCTGGCGCGGCTACCGAATCAGGACTGCTGACTTTTCCAGGATTCCGACCAATCCCACACGTCGGACAGCGCCCGGCCGAGTGCGATCCCGGCAGGCGTGAGTTCCCATGCGCCGGCGTCGTTCTTGATCACCAGACCCGCAGCGGTGAGCTGCTGCAGCCGCTCGGACAACATGCTCGACGAGCAGTTTCCCATGCGGCGGCGCAGTTCGAGAAAGCCCAGCGAGCCCGGCTCGAGCTCCCAGACGACCCGCAGCACCCAGCGCTGGCCGAGCAGTTCCATGGCCGCCAACATGGGCGCGTTCGCCGGGGCTTCGCCGCGGCGGATGAACTCGGGTCCGCTTGCACTTCTCATTTAGAACTATCATAGTGATTCTAAATCAGAAGCATGGAGGCACAGTCATGCAGGTAGCACTGGTGACCGGCGCATCACGCGGGATCGGCGCCGAGGTGGCCGCCCAGCTCGGCGCGGCCGGCGTCCACGTCGTCGTCAACTACCGCGAGAAGGTCAAACGCGCCAACGCCATCGTCGATGCCATCACGGCAGCAGGCGGCCAGGGCTCAGTCGCCGGGGCCGACCTCAGCGATCCCGTCGCGACGGCCGGCCTGATCGACCAGCTCCGGGACAGTTTCGGCCGGTTGGATGTGTTGGTGCTCAACGCTTCCGGCGGCCTGGAACGCGGCGCCGACGCCGACTACCCGATGCGCATCAATCGCGATGCGCAGGTGCGCCTGGTCGAACTCGCGCTGCCACTGCTCTCGCGTGGTGGCCGGATCGTGTTCGTCACGAGCCACCAGGCGCACTTCCACGGACAACAACCCGTGCCCCAGGATTACCTGCCCATCGCGGCGAGCAAGCGTGCGGGCGAGGATGCCCTGCGGGCCATGCAACCCCGGTTCGACGAGCTCGGCATCTCGTTCGTCGTGGTCTCGGGCGACATGATCGACGGCACCATCATCGTGCGCCTGCTGGCCCGGCGTGATCCAGAGGCGGTGTCCGCCAGGACGATTCATGGCGAGCTACCCACCATCGAGGAGTTCGCGCGGGCCATCGTCACCGCCGCGCTCGATCCGACGCGGTCGACCGACACGGTGTACGTCGGTGGTGCCGACTACGTCGCCGCCGCGACCGGCTGACGCCAGATCCTATATGTGCGCAATTGCGCACTTATTGACATACTGGTGGCGTGACGACCACCCGAGCCCTGCGCAACCAGACGTTCCGCCGGTTGTTCACGGCTCAGATCGTGGCGCTGCTGGGCACGGGCCTGCTCACGGTGGCCCTCGGCCTGCTGGCCTATCACCTGGCGGGCGGCAGCGCCGGGGCGGTGCTGGGGACCGCGTTGGCCATCAAGATGGTGGCCTACGTCGGCGTGTCGCCGGTGATGGCCGCCGCCACCACACGGTTGCGGCCCCGCACACTGCTGATTGCGACCGACGCAGTACGCGCGACCATCGCGCTGGCCCTCCCGTTCGTCGAATCCGTTTGGCAGATCTACGTTCTGGTGTTCCTGCTGCAGGCCGCGTCCGCGACCTTCACGCCCGCATACCAGGCCGTCATCGCGTCGGTCTTGACCGACGAGGACACCTACACGGCAGCACTGTCGCTGTCCCGGCTCGCCTACGACTTGGAATCCCTCGTCAGCCCGATGTTGGCCGCCGCGCTGCTGACGGTGGTGAGCTATCCCGCGCTGTTCGTCGGGACCGTCGCGGGATTCCTCTCCTCGGCGACCGCGATCTCGCTGACCCGACTGCCCGCGGCAGCAGCCCCAAACGGGCATCGAACGCGGTTCCGCGACCGGGCCCTCGGCGGTGCCCACATCATGTGGACATCGACCGAACTGCGGGCCCTGCTGGCCCTCAACGTGGTCGTGGCGTCGGCGACGGCCCTCGTGGTGGTCAACACCGTGATCTACGTCCGCACCCTGCTCGACGGCGACGACCGCGGTCTGGCGTTGACCCTGGCGTGTTTCGGCGGCGGTTCGATGCTCGCAGCACTGGCGTTGCCCCGCCTGCTCCGGCTGATCTCCGATCGTGCGGTGATGCTCACCGGAGGCGCTGTTTGCACCGGCGGGCTCAGCGCCACAACTATTTTCCTTGTCGTCACCCCGGCAGGCGCCGCCGGCTGGATCGCGTTGTGCACGCTGTGGACGGTCATCGGTGCGGGTGCCTCGATGATCAACACGCCGTCAGCCCGCCTGCTGCGGCGGCATTCGACGGAGGGCAACCGCAGCATGGTGTTCACGGCCCAGTTCTCGCTGTCGCACGCGGCATTCCTGCTGACGTATCCGATCGCCGGCTGGGTGGGCGCCGCACTCGGCCAGGTCGTTGCCGCCCTGTCACTGGCAGTACTGGCTACACTCGCGACACTGGCGGCAAACGCCGTGTGGCGGCGGCGCGGGAGGGATTGCCATGGCACCACGACCCGGGAGGCCATCCTCGCCGCGGCCGGTCAGCCTGATCCATGACGCGGCACCCGACCAGGAACGCCTCGACGTGGCCAGTGAAACCTTCCGCATGCTCGCCGACCGCACGCGCCTGCACCTGCTGTGGCTACTGGCCCAGGGGGAGGCCGATGTCACGGCGCTCGCCGAGGCCACCGGCGCGTCACGCACATCGATCAGTCAGCACCTGGCCAAACTGCGCTTCGCGCGCATGGTCGAGACCCGCAAGGACGGTCGGCGGGTCTTCTACCGGCTGCGCGACGGCCACCTCAGCCGCGTCGTGCAGGAGGGTCTCAACCACGCCGATCATCAGGTGACCGGCGAGCCGGCACACCCCTGAACTCAGAAGCCGGTCTCGTCCAGGCGGGACCGCATGATCGGCAGCCGCAGCAGCAGCCGGGCGCCGCCCATCGGGCTGGACTCCAATGACGCAGTGCCACCGTGCAATTCGGCTTGTTGGGCGACCAAGGCCAAGCCAAGGCCGGACCCCGAACGCGAGGCCGTCGATCCGCGCGCGAACCGCTCGAACACCTCGGCGCGCTCGGCCTCGGGCACCCCGCTGCCGTTGTCGTCGACGACGATCTCCACGTCATTGGCGGAACTCACCGCGCTGAGCCTGATCTCGGTCGCACCGCCGTGCTTGACGGCGTTGGCGATCGCGTTGTCGATCACGAGCCTCAACCCCGCGGGCATCCCCAGCATGAGCACCGTCGGTGACGGCATGAGAGTTGCCCGCAGCCCCGGATAGGTGTGCAGTGCGTCGTGCGCGGCGCGGTCGAGCAGCTCGGTGACGTCGACGGGCACGAAATCCTCGACCGTGGTGAGCTCGCCCTGCGCCAGGCGTTCCAGCGCGGTCAGCGTGGCCTCGATGCGGCTCTGGGTCCGCATCACGTCGCTGATCACCTCCTGGCGCTGCTCGGCGGTCATGTCGAGCGTGGACAGCACCTCGAGATTGGTGCGCATCGCGGTGAGCGGGGTGCGCAATTCGTGCGAGGCCACCGCGGCGAAATCCCTCGCCGATTCCAGCGCCGCCTTGGTGCGCTCCTGCTCGTCGCCGATGCGGTTGAGCATGCCTTCGACGGCCTCGGCGATCTCGACCGCCTCGCGCACGCCGCGCACCTGCACTTCCTCGGGGTTGGACTGGGCGTTGATGGCCCGCGCCTGCTGCGCCAGCAGCCGGAACGGGTTGATCATGACCAGCGAGATCACCCAGCCCACCACCACGGTGCCGCCGATCACGCCGGCGCAGATCAGCACGACCCGCAGGTGCAGTTCGTCGATGTGGCGCTGGGTCTCGGCCAGCGGCGCGCCGAGGGCGATGGTGGCCGGGCCCGCCGTGAAGGTCCGCACCCGGTACTCGACACCGTCGATCGTCGTGTTGTCGTAGCCGTTTTCCAGGGCAGGCAACACCACGTCACTAGGTACCGACACCGTGACACCGCCGATGCGGGCCGTGCGCACGAGCCCGCCGTTGTCGGGCAGCGACCTGTCGGCATCGGCCTGCCTGGTGTTGTTGAGCAGCGTGCTGACATCGCCCAGGCTGCTCAGCGAGTCGAGCCTGCGGTCGAGCTGGCTGTACTGGTCATGGGTCACGCCGATCCACACCCACGTGCCCAGCGTCAGCACGAGGATCACCACCGACAGCGCGGCCACGATGACGATCGTGCGCAGCGAAAGCACGCGCATCACGGGCCGGAGCACCGGCCGGAGCAGCTGGATCACGCGCTCTTCGAAGTTCATCGGCGATTATCTTGCCTGATCGCCGCCACACCCAATGCCGCCACACCCAATGCGTCAACCAAAGGTTGACGATCGAGAATCGTCAACCTAGAGTTGACGGCATGACCGAACCCGCACAGATCACCACGCCAATCCGGCTCGACGACCTCATCAGCGCGATCAAGAAGGTGCACTCCGAGCCACTCGAACAACTCACCGACGCCGTGATCGCCGCCGACGCCCTCGGCGAGATCTCCGATCACCTCATCGGGCATTTCGTCGATCAGGCCCGCCGGTCGGGCGCGTCGTGGACCGACATCGGCAAGTGCATGGGCGTCACCAAGCAGGCCGCGCAGAAACGCTTCGTGCCCAAGGTGCCCGATTTCGACCCGTCGGCGCTCGACCCCAACGCCGGGTTCGGCCGTTTCACGCCCCGCGCCCGCAACGTCGTGGTGGTCGCGCAGAACACCGCCCACGCCGCAGGCAACAACGAGATCACACCCGAACACCTGCTGCTCGCGCTGTTCTCCGAACCCGACGGTTTGGCTGCCAAGCTCCTCGCGGCCCAGGGCATCGACGCCGAAACCGTGCGCAAGGCCGTGACGCTGCCCCCGGCCGCAGGCGAAGTACCCGCCCTCATCCCCTTCAACAGCGGCGCCAAGAAGGCCCTCGAATTGACCTTCCGGCAGGCACTTCGGCTGGGCCACAACTACATCGGCACCGAACACATCCTGCTGGCCCTGTTCGAAGCCGAACCGAGCGACGGCCCGCTGCAGCGGCTCGGCGCAGACCGGGACCGGTTCGAGGCCGATCTCGCCAAAGCGCTCGAACCGTTCATGAAGAAGACCGGGAATGAATAACCCGGCGGCACGGTAGAACCAGACGTGAAACTCAACGATGCCGCGCGCGAACTCATCGGCGCAGGTGCGGACGCCACCCTCGTCACGCTCAACCCGGACGGAAGCCCCCAGGTCACGCTGGTCTGGGTGGCGCTGCAGTCCACTCCGGACGGCGACGAGCTCGTCACGGCGCACCTCGCCGAGCACAAGAAGGTGCGCAACGTCCGTCGCGATCCCCGGGTGGCGCTGACGATCCTCGACCCCGGCCGTGTCGGTCAGGTGATGCGCCCGTACCTGGCGATCACCGGAACCGCGCGCGTCGTCGAGGGCGGCGCGCCCGAACTGCTCAAGGATCTGGCGCAGATCCTGGCAGCTCCGGATGTGCCGTTCCCGCCGCAGGACGCGCCGCCCGGCTGGCTCACCCGCATCCGCATCGACAAGGTCGGCGGCGTCGGGCCGTGGGTGTCCTGACCACGATCCTGCTGTAACACGTTTCAGTCTGTGCGATCATGCCTGGCATGCTTCGCCGGTTTGCGCTCATGCTCTCGGTCCTGGTTGCGGTCGCCGCCTTCGTGGTCCCACCGGCGGCCTCGGCCGAGGGGACGCCGATCGGGCAGATCGGGCAGACGCTGCGGGTCGACTTCAACGGCATCGTCGCCGACGTCACCGTGCACGACGTGCTGGCCAGCGAAGTCCCACCGGGCTGGGGCTGGAACGGCTCGCCGCGCTGGCGCGCGCAGGGCAGCCCGTGGCGCGCCCCCGTGACCGTCACGACGATCTCCGCGCCCAACCCGTACGCGATGGCGTTGGCGTTCACGTTCAGCGGCGTGACCCCGTACGCCGACGCGTACGCGTCCAAGCACACCGACGCACCCAATGCGCTGGAGAACGCGCTGCGCAACGCACCGCCCGGGGCAACCGTCAACGGTGACGTGT
The DNA here is from genome assembly GCF_010727475.1 of Mycolicibacterium mageritense. Classification (NCBI taxonomy): domain Bacteria; kingdom Bacillati; phylum Actinomycetota; class Actinomycetes; order Mycobacteriales; family Mycobacteriaceae; genus Mycobacterium; species Mycolicibacterium mageritense. The sequence continues at coordinate 5,971,622 of NZ_AP022567.1, read as the reverse complement.
ACTGGGACGTCTACCGCGCGCTGGTCACCAACGTCGTGTTGCTCAACCCGCAGACCGGCAAGCACCTGGCGCAGTGGAACCTGTGGCAGCCGGGTGCACCGCTACCCTGAGGCGCATGACCGACGAGCGCTTGCGCGAGGAGCCGACGACAACCGTCCAGCTCGCCCGGCCCGCCGACCTACCCGAGCTGGCCGCCGTCGCGGCCGCGACCTTTCCCCTCGCCTGTCCCCAGTCGGCGGCACCGGACAACGTCGCGGCGTTCATCGCCGAGAACCTCTCCGAGCAACGCTTCGGTGAGTACCTGACCGATCCTCGGCGGCTGGTGCTGGTGGCCCGGGACGCCGCCACTCGAATCGCCGGTTATGCCATGCTGATTCACGGTGTACCGGACATCGACGACGTGCAGCGCGCCGTGACGGTGCGCCCCGCGATCGAACTGTCGAAGATCTACGTGCTGCCCGATCAGCACGGCGCGGGCGCGGCGGCCGCGCTGATGAGTGCCGCACTCCAAAAGGCCGACGAACTGGGTTTCCGCGCGGTGTGGCTCGGCGTCAACCAACAAAACCAACGCGCGCAACGCTTTTACCGCAAGCACGGCTTCGTCGTCAACGGCACCAAGACATTTCAGCTCGGCGCCGGAATCGAACACGACTACGTGATGGTCCGGGCAGAAGCCACGCCATAGGTCAGGTCTGCTCGCCGAGCGAGGTTTGGGCGGCCGCGGTCAGGGCCAGCAGCCGCGACGTCGCGCGCAGGTACTTCTTGCGGAACCCACCGGCGAGCATCTCAGCACTGAAGATCGTGTCCAGCTTGGTACCCGAGGCCAGCACCGGGATGCCTGCGTCGTAGAGCCGGTCGGTCAGCGCCACCAACCGCAGCGCGACGCTCTGGTCGTCGATCGGGTGCACGCCCGTGATGAAAACCTCGGTGACACCCTCGATCAGGGCGTGGTAGCGCGACGGATGCATGGTGGCCAGGTGCGCGCACAGTTCGTCGAACCCGTCGAGCGTCGCGCCGCTGACGCCCTCGGCGCGCTGCGCGACCTCCTCGTCGGACAGCGGCTCGGGAGCGGGCGGCAGATCACGGTGCCGGTAATCGGGCCCCTCGATCCGCACCGTGGTGAAGATCTGCGCGAGCGTGTTGATCTCCCGCAGGAAGTCCTGCGCGGCGAACCGGCCCTCGCCGAGTTGTTCGGGCAGCGTGTTGGAGGTCGCCGCGATCGACACGCCGCGCTCGACGAGCGCCGAGAGCAGGCGCGAGATCAGCGTGGTGTTGCCCGGATCGTCGAGCTCGAACTCGTCGATACACACCACGACGTAGTCGGCCAGCAGGTCGATGCACTCGTTGTAACCGAACACCCCGGCCAACTGGGTCAGCTCACCGAACGTCGCGAAGGCGGTCGGATAATCGCTTTCGGAGAGCGTGTAATACGTCGACGCGAGCAGGTGGGTCTTGCCGACGCCGAACCCGCCGTCGAGATACAGCCCCACCCCGGGCAGCACCTCGCGCTTGCCGAACAACTTCTTCTTGCCCGCGCGCCGGGTCGCGGCCTGCTCGCAGAACTGCCGGCACGACTGCACCGCGGCAGCCTGCGACGGCTCGGCCGGATCGGGCCGGTAACTGTCGAAGCTGACGTCGGCAAACGTCGGAGGTGGGATCAACTGGGCAACCAACCGCTCCGGCGTGACCGTGGGATGACGATCGGCGAGATGGGCGACTCCGCTGGACCCGTTCATGCAGGCAGCGTAGCGACGTGCTCAAATTTTCTTTATGCCCGATGACTCCGCTGGGACACAGCTCACAGTGTTGGGACCGGTCGACACCGCCGACGACAGCCGCATGCGCGAGCTCTACGCCTACCCCGAGAACCTGCAGCGCTGCTGGGTCCGCGGCAACATGATCGCGAGCCTCGACGGCGGCGCCACGTCCGACGGCAAGTCCGGCGGGCTGGCCGGACCGGGCGACCGCGCCCTGTTCCACCTCATGCGCGAGGCCGCCGATGTGATCCTGATGGGCGCGGCCACGGTCCGCATCGAGAACTATTCGGGCGCCCAGTTCTCCATCGCGCAACGGCAGGCGCGGCAACGGCGCGGCCAGGCCGAGGTGCCGCCGATCGCCGTGATCACCGCGTCGGCCAACCTCGACCACGACGCCAAGTTCTTCACCCGCACCGAGGTGGCCCCGCTGATCCTGACGTGCACCAACACGGTCGCCGACGCGCGGCACCGGCTGGGCGCCGTCGCAGAGGTGATCGACGCCTCAGGCTCCGACCCGAGCCGGGTCGAGCCCGCGGTTGCGCTGCGAATCCTGGCTGAACGCAAGATGTTTCGGGTTCTCACCGAGGGCGGCCCGCAGCTGCTGAGCACGCTGATCGAAGACAACCTGCTCGATGAGTTGTGCCTTACGGTCGCACCGATGCTCATCGGCGGCGTCGCGCGCCGCATCGCGACCGGACCCGGCCAGGTGCACGCCCAGATGCGGCCGGCGCATCTGCTCACCGACCACGAGGGCTACCTGTACACACGTTACGTTCGCGGCCAGTCGTGACGCTGTCGCTACTGTGGTCTGCATGCGTCGTCAGCCGGTGAGGGCTCTCAGAGCGTGGACTGTCGTGCCTGTGATGTCACTGGCACTCGTCACCGCGTGCGCACCCATCTTCGCCGCAGACCCCAAGTACGCCACCGATTCGGGCGCACGTCCGCAGGGCCAGCCCGAGACCACGTCCGCGGCGCCTGCCGGTCCCCCGCCCATCGAAGCGCCCAAGAACGACCTGTCCTGGTCGGACTGCACGGCACGGCTGTTCGGCGAAGCCTCGGTGACACCCGTGCCGGGCATCACCCTGGACTGCGCGACCTACGACGCCGACCTCGACCCCATCGACGGCGCCAACGGAACACTCAACATCGGCGTGGTGCGGGCCCGGTCCCCGCAGACCCCCGCCGACGCCGGTCCGCTCGTGATGACCACCGGCTCGGACCTGCCGTCGTCGGTACAGCTGCCCGAATGGCTGTCCCGGTCCGGCACCGACATCCTCAAGACACATCCGGTCGTCGCGGTCGACCGCCGCGGCATCGGCCTGTCGGACGCCCTGGACTGCCGCGACATCTACGACCGCCAGGAAATGCTGGAACAAGCGCAGTTCCAGGCCGGCGACGATCCGGTCGCCAATCTCGGCGCCGTCACCATGACCGCCACGACGAGCTGCACCGACACCATCGCGCCCGGCGATTCGGCCTATGACAACGCGCACGCCGCCGAGGATCTCGAGCGCCTGCGCAGCACATGGGACGTCCCCGCGCTGGCACTCCTCGGCGTCGGGAACGGCGCCCAGGTGGCGCTGGCGTACGCCGGTTCGCATCCGAACAAGGTCTCGCGGCTGATCCTCGATTCCCCACTACCCCTGGCGATCGGCGCCGAGGCCGCCGCCGAACAGCGCATCAAGGGTCAGCAGGCCTCGCTGGACGCGTTCGCCGCGCAGTGCATCGCCATCAACTGCCCGCTGGCACCCGACCCGAAGGGAGCCGTCGATTCGCTGCTGTCCGACGCCCGGGCCGGCCGCGGCCCCGGTGGCGCGTCGGTCGCGACGTTGACCAATGCGATCGTCACCGCCCTGGGCTTCCCGCGCGGCGACCGCATCGGCGCGACCAACGACCTGGCGGCCGCGCTCGCCGCAGCCCGGTCCGGCGATGCCACGCCGATCAACACCCTGATCACCCAGGCGGACTCGCTGCGCCAGACCGACGGCCAGTTCGTCAACAGCTGCAGTGACGCGTTGAACCGGCCGACCCCCGACCGGGTCCGCCAGCTCGTGGTGGAGTGGGGCAAGCTCTATCCCCAGTTCGGCGCCGTCGGTGCGCTCGACCTGGTCAAATGCCTCAACTGGCCCAGCGGCAAGGCCCCCGAGGATCCCAAGGATCTCAAGGTTCCGGTGCTGCTGCTCGGCGTGCAGAACGATCCGATCGTGGGCAACGAGGGCACCGGCGCGGTCGCCGCGACCATCATCAACGCCGGCGCGGCCAACCGGCGGGTCATGTGGCAGGGCATCGGCCACGGCGCCAGCATCTACACGCCGTGCGCGTTGCCGCCCATGACCTCCTACATCGACAGCGGCAAGCCGCCGGAGACCGACACGTTCTGTCCTGCCTGACGCGGTGCCACAGTCGCGTCGGTGTACGGTTCGCTGGTGGCGGCAGCAGGATCCCTCAGTAGTGCTCTCATGAACGCATTCCGTCCACGCACCTCTGCGCCCAGCACCGCCACGGTGCTGCGGTCGGTGCTGTGGCCGGTCGCGATCTTGTCGGTCATTCACCGCAGCTACGTACTGGCCACCAACGGCTACATCACCGACGACTTCGGGCCGGTGTACCGCGCGGTCATCAACTTCAAGCTCGGCCTCGACATCTACAACGAGCACTTCGACTACGTCGACCCGCACTACCTGTACTCGCCGGGCGGCACCCTGCTGCTCGCGCCGTTCGGCTACCTGCCGGTCGACGCGTCGCGGTACTGGTTCATCTTCTTCAACACCGTCGCGATCATCCTGGCGGCCTATTTCCTGGTACGGCTGTTCAAGTTCTCGTTCGCCTCGGTGGCCATGCCCGCGTTGCTGCTGGCGATGTTCTGCACCGAATCGGTGACCAACACCCTGGTGTTCACCAACATCAACGGCTGCATCCTGCTGTGCGGTGTGCTGTTCTTCCGGTGGGCCCTGGCCGGCGGTGCCCGCAACGAACTGCTCGCAGGCGTGGCGATCGGCCTGACGCTGGTGATCAAACCGTCACTGGCGCCGCTGTTGCTGCTGCCGCTGCTCAACCGGCAGTACTACACGTTCATCACCGCCTTCGGCGTGCCGCTGGCGTTCAACGGGGTCGGCTGGTTCCTGGTCGCCGACCCGATGGGCTTCATCCGCAACACCGTGCCCTACATCTTCTCCACGCGGGACTACTTCAACAGCTCGATCCTGGGCAACGGCATCTACTACGGCCTGCCGATGTGGCTGATCCTGTTGCTGCGCATCGTGTTCCTGGCGTTGGCCGTCGCCAGCCTGTGGCTGCTGTACCGGTACTACCGGGTGCGCGACCCGCTGTTCTGGATGCTGACGTCGTCGGGCGTGCTGCTGATCGCGTCGTTCCTGGTGCTGTCGCTCGGCCAGGGTTACTACTCGATGATGCTGTTCCCGTTTCTGATGACGGTGGTGCTGCCCAACTCGGTGATCCGCAACTGGCCGGCCTGGTTGGCGATCTACGGGTTCATGACCATGGACCGCTGGCTGCTCGGGCACTGGCCCACCACGGGGCGGTTCCTGGAGTACATGAAGATCACCTACGGTTGGTCGCTCATGCTCGTGGTGGTGTTCTGCGTGCTGTACTTCCGCTATCTCGAGGCCAAGTCCGAGGACCGGCTCGCCGACGGCATCGATCCGGTGTGGCTGAGCCGCCCACGCGAAACCGCGTCAGCGTGAGCTGAACTGCATGACCTGGCCGGCCAGCCGGGTCCGGGTCTGCACCGCCAGTCCGTACTGCCTGCACACATCGACGAGTTCGTCGGGATCGATCAGCCGGAACGGGGATCGGTCGAGCCGGTGGACCGCGCGCTCGATCTGGGACATCGCCGGTCGGCGGCGAGCCCGGCTTGTACAGATCGGTCGTATGAGAGGTTGTGCGGGTGACCGAGAATCGCAGCGCCCCGTGGTCGGGCGCACTGGCGGTCGTCGCAGGCGCACTGTGTTACACCGGCACGCTGTCCGACGCACAACCACATCACCACGTGGCCACCCAGGCGGTGCGGGCATGGACCGGTTCGTTCGAACTGACCGACGCGCGCGGGCGCCGCGCCGTCACGTCGGCCGCGATCATCCCGTCGGGACATGACCATGCCATCCGCATCCTCGCCCCCACCACGGGTGTGCTGATCTTTCTCGACCCGAGCGCGTTCAGCAGAACCGGGGCCGGCAGCGACGACGTCGCCGACTGGGTGGCGGCAGGCGACGAACTGCCCTGCTGGACAACCCCGCTGCCGCCTGCCCGGCTGCTCGACGAGCTGTTGGCGGCACCACCGGCCGGATACACCCGGCCGACTGCGGACACGTGGCACCCGAGCGTGCTCGCGGCCGTCGAACTGATCCCCTACGTACTGCCCGCCCCGGTCCGCCTCACCGACATCGCCGAGCGCGTGGCACTGTCCCCGAGCCGGCTCGGGCGGCTGTTCAACGAACAAGTGGGGCAGTCGTTCCCGACGTATGTGCGGTGGGCCCGACTGCGCTGTGCGGTGGAAGCCGTGCGGGACGGCGCGTCCCTCACCGATGCCGCCCACGCGGCGGGGTTCACCGACAGCGCACACGCCAACCGCGTCTGCCACGAGATGTTCGGCCTTTCTCCGAGTGCCGCGAGCCGAGACCTGGTGTGGGCGTAGCGAGGTACCCGGGAAAGACGATCGATCCGTACAAGTGCATGCGCACCACCGTGCGCGACGGTATTGCGGTGACTATCGCAATACGAAACGCCGTCCGTTACGGCTACATACCGTTCATGCTGCTCGGGATCAACGGTCTGGCCGCGTATCTGGCAGCCCACGGCGCCTCGAAACTATGGCTGGTGGTACTCATCGCAATCGCCGTCGGCTGTTCGTTCGCCGCCGAACGGGTGTTGCCCTACCGGACCGACTGGAACACCCCACTGGACGATGCCGGACGCGACACCGCCCATGCACTCGTCAATGAAACCCTCGTGCTTTCGAGTGTGGCGGTCATCCCGCTGCTCGCCGCGGTGACGCCGTTTCCGAGTTGGTGGCCTGAATCCCTGCCGTTCGTGATCCAGCTGTTGATCGCAGTATTGGTAGCTGATTTCGGCATCACCACCATCCATTTGGCCAGCCACAAGGTCGGCTGGCTCTGGCGCCTGCATGCCGTTCACCACAGCGTCCGCCGGTTCTACGGCTTCAACGGCCTCATGAAGCATCCGCTACACCAGACCATCGAGATGGCCGGCGGCGTGCTGCCGCTGATCGTTCTCGGCATACCGGTCGAGGTGGCTGCGGCGCTGTCGGTCTGCGTCGCGGTCCAGCTGCTGTTGCAGCACGCCAACGTCGACTATCACGTCGGCCCGCTGCGATCGGTGCTTGCGCTCAACGAAGGCCACCGTTTCCACCACCTCAAGTGGGCCGGCATCGGCGACGTGAACTTCGGGCTGTTCACCCTGATCTGGGACCACCTGTATCGCACCTACTCGTATGACCCGCGACGCAGGTTCAGCAGCGACGACCTGGGAATGGCGGCCAAACCGCACTATCCCACCGGCTACCTGGACCAACTGGCCGAGCCGTTCCGGGCCCGTGGCGGATGCAACCTTGCCGGGATCAAGCCTGGCGCCCACCGTGCGCCGGCACGTAATTTGGAGACATGACGACCGACGGTCCCAAGCTGCAACTGACCGATGACCAGTGGCGCGAGAAGCTGACCCCCGAGGAATTCGCGGTACTGCGGCGGGCCGGCACCGAACGGCCCTTCACCGGTGAGTACACCGACACCAAGACCGAAGGCGTGTACGAGTGCCGGGCCTGCGGCGCCGAATTGTTCCGCAGCACCGAGAAGTTCGAATCACACTGCGGCTGGCCGTCCTTCTTCGACCCGGCCAACTCCGACGCGGTGATCCTGCGGTCCGACAACTCGCTGGGCATGCGCCGCGTCGAGGTGCTGTGCGCCAACTGCCACAGCCACCTGGGCCACGTGTTCGAAGGTGAGGGCTACCCCACCCCAACCGACCAGCGGTACTGCATCAACTCCATATCGCTGAAGCTGGTGCCCAAGACCGCCTGATGCCGGGCGTCAGTCGACACGGGTGGCGTGCACCTCCCAGAACGGCATGTGCACCCGGCCGTCGACCAGCCACGGTTCGATCACGCGCAGCCGCTCGAGCAGCGGACCCATGTCCTCGGCCATGTCGGGGTTGCGCGCGGCCATCATCTCGAACACCTCGACACTGATGTTGCCCTGGTAGGTGGTCGTGCCGAGATAGGTGATCTCCCACCCGGCGTCGGGAAGCACCTGGCGGAAGTCGTCGGCGCTGAGCGATCGCGGCATCTTGAACCCGTTGACGTTGTGCGCGCCGAACTCGTACATGTACAGCCGCGCACCGGGTTTGGTCGCGCGGTGCAGGGCCCGTACGTACGACTTCTGCAGCTCGGGCTCATCAGTGAAGACGTGGTAGAACGCGGTGTCGACCACGGTGTCGAACCGGTCCTCCAGCCCGTCCAGCCTGGTCGCGTCGGCCACCTGGAAGTCGACCGTCACTCCGGCCTTCCGCGCATTCTGCGTCGCACGTTCGATGGCTGCGGGCGATGCGTCGATCCCGGTGGCCGACAACCCTTTTGACGCGTAGTGGATGGCATGGTGGCCGGGTCCGGTGCCGGGGTCGAGGACTTCGCCCTTGACGGCGCCGAGCGCGACGAGCTGCTGCACGACGGGTTGCGGGCCACCGATGTCCCACGGTGTGGCGGCAGGCAATCCGTGTGCCGTCCGCTCGTCGCGGTACATCTCTTCGAAGCGATCGGATTCTTGCGGAGCAGTCATGTCCGCGAGGGTAGACCCGCTAACTAAATTCCCTGGTCAACCCCATGCCGAGCAGACGTGTAGGTACCCCAAAACGCGCGATTCGGGGTACCTGCACGTCTGCTCGGGGGGAAAGCGCTACGGCAGCTTGGCGACGAGGTTCTCGATGCTGACGCGCGGACCGGTGAAGAACGGGGTCTCCTCACGGGTGTGCCTGCGCGCGTCGGTCGCGCGCAGGTCGCGCATGAGGTCGACGATGCGGTGCAGCTCGGGCGCCTCGAACGCGAGGATCCACTCGTAGTCGCCGAGCGCGAACGCCGGCACGGTGTTGGCCCGCACATCCTTGTACCCGCGCGCGGCCATGCCGTGCTCGGAGAGCATGCGGCGGCGCTCCTCGTCGGGCAGCAGGTACCACTCGTACGACCGGACGAACGGGTAGACACAGATGTAGTTGCCGGGCTCCTCACCGGCCAGGAACGCCGGGATGTGGCTCTTGTTGAACTCCGCGGGCCGGTGCAGCGCCACGCTGCTCCACACCGGGTCGCTCGCCCGGCCCAGCGCGGTGGTGCGCCGGAAGTCGGAGTACGTGGCCTGCAGTGCCTCGATGGTCTCGGCGTGCGTCCAGATCATGAAGTCGGCGTCGGCACGCAGGCCCGCGACGTCGTAGAGACCGCGGACCACGACTCCGCGCTCCTCCTGCTGCTTGAGGAACGTCGCGGCCTCGTCGATCACGTCGGCGCGCTCGTCCCCCAGTTCGCCGGGGCTCACCGAGAACACCGAGAACATCAGGTAGCGGATGGTGGAGTTGAGTGCGTCGAAGTCGAGCTTGGCCATGCGCCTATCGTGCCACCTCAGTGTGGGCGACCGGGATTCAGCACTGCCGCGGCCGCGCGTCCGGCCGCACCCACGCATGCCGGCACCCCGATGCCGTCGAGATAGCCGCCCGCCACGGCGAGCGTCGGCGGCAGCCCGGCCCGCAGTTCCGCGACCAGTTCGGCGTGCCCGGGCCCGTACTGCGGCATGGCGTCGATCCACCGCTGCACGTGGCAGTCGACGGGGTCGACCGTGACGCCGAACAGCGTGTGCAGATCGCGGCCCGCCCACGCCAGCAGGTCGTCATCGCCGGTCTGGCGAGCCAGATCGTCACCGAATCGGCCGAACGACAACCGCACCAGCTCGACGTTGCCACGTCGCCCCCATTTCCGCGATGACAGGGTTACCGCCTTGGCGTTCAACAGGTTTCGCGGTTCACCCGAAGCCACCAGGACGCCCGACTGTTGCGGAAGAGGTGTGCCGCCGGGCAGCGCGAGCGCCACCACGGCCGCCGACGCGACCGGGATGCGACGGGCGGCGGCCGCGGTGCGCGGGGCGACGTGCTCGACGAGTTTCGGCAGCCGGGGCGCGGGAACGGCCAGCACCACCGCGTCCGCCGGCCAGCGCGTGCCCTCGTCGTCGAGCACCTCCCAGCCGCGGCCGCTGCGGTCGACACGCTCGGCGGCCACCTGAACCCAGTTGACGCCGGCGCGGCGGTGCAGTTCGTCGAGCAGCACCGCGTAACCGCCGTCGAGCGCGCCGAACACCGAACCCGGCGCCGGTGGGGGCAGCGCTGCCCGGACCGCATCGGTGAGGTTGCGGGCGCCGCGGTCGAGTGCGGCCGCCAGTGTCGGGGCAGCCGACCGCAGCCCGATGGTCGCGGCGGATCCGGCGTAGACGCCGGCGAGCAACGGATCGACCGACCGCTGCACGACCTGGATGCCGAACCGGTCGCCGACCAGCTCGGCGACACTCGGATCGGCGCCGGGGCGCCAACTGAACGGCCGGGCCCGCTCGTCGAAGATGCGCGCGACCGTGGCGTCGTCGACGAGGCCGAGCAGCGACGACGCCTGCGCGGGGATGCCCTGCAGCGTGCCCTGCGGCATCGGGTGCAGCCGCGCGCCGCTGTAGATGAGCGGACGCACGCCCGTGGTCTCGATGCGCCGTCCGGCCAGGCCCAGCTCGGCCAGCAGAGCCGGGACTTCGGGCCGCCGGGCCACGAACGCCTCGGCACCGACGTCGAGCGGCTGTCCGCCCACCCGCTCGGTGCGCAGGATCCCGCCGAGCCGGTCGGCCGGGTCCAGCAAGGTGATGTCGGCGTGCGGTCCCACCGCCATCCTCAGCCGGTACGCCGCAACCAGGCCCGAGATGCCGCCGCCGACGACGCAGAACGCCGCACTCACAGCGAGTGCACCAACGTCACCGCCTCGGTGATGATGCCGGGGTCGGTCGAGGGCAACACGCCATGGCCCAGGTTGAAGATGTGGCCCGCCGCGCCGGCGGCCACCGCGCGCCGGCCGTCCTCCACCACGCGGCGAACCGCCTGTTCGGTCACGGGCCACCCGGCCAGCAGCACGACCGGGTCGAGATTGCCCTGCAGCGCCGTGCCGGGGCGCACCCTGGTCGCCGCGTCGGGCAACGCCGTGCGCCAGTCGACACCGACCACCGAGGCCCCGGCTTCCGACATGGCGCCGAGCAGCTCGGCGGTGCCGACCCCGAAATGGGTCATCGGCACGCCCGCGGCGGCCATGGTGGCGAACACGCGGCTGCTGTGCGGAAGCACATAGCTGCGGTAATCGGCCAGCGAAAGGGTTCCGGCCCACGAATCGAACACCTGCAGCGCGTCGACCCCCGCGTCGACCTGGGCCTGCAGGAACGTGATGGTGAGATCGGCGAGCGCGGTCATCAGCGCGTGCCAGGTGGCAGGCTCGCCCAGCATCATCGCCTTGGTGCGCTCGTGCTGGCGGCTCGGACCGCCTTCGACCAGGTAGGAGGCCAGCGTGAACGGGGCGCCCGCGAAGCCGATGAGCGGCACGTCACCCAGCTCGGACACCAACATCGCCACGGCCTGGGCGATGGGTGAAACCTGCGCGGGATCAAGCGGTTTCATGGCCTCGACATCGCCGATGGTGCGAATCGGATGGTCGATCACCGGGCCCACATCAGGCACGATGTCCAATTCGATGCCCGCGGCTTTGAGCGGCACGACGATGTCGGAGAACAGGATGGCCGCGTCCACGCCGTGGCGGCGCACGGGCTGCAGCGTGATCTCGCAGACCAGGTCCGGCTGGAAGCACGCAGGCAACATCCGGTGTTGCGCGCGCAGGGCCCGGTACTCGGGCAGGGAACGGCCGGCCTGCCGCATGAACCACACCGGGACACGGTGCGGGGTGCGGCCGCCGGCGGCGGCCAGATACGGCGACTCGGGCAGCTCACGGCGGGTATTCATCGGCTCCTATCGTGCCACGGACACCGCTGCGGGAGCGCCACGCTGCCCCGCGGCCATCAGTTCGGCGCGCCTGCTCCCGGTCGTGGCTGGATAGGGCTAGCGTCAGGTGATGTGACGTCTGCCGAACCGGCCCAGTTCCGGACGGCGGTGGAGGCGATGAACGCCACCACCGTGCGCCCGGAAATTGAGCTGGGCCCGATCCGTCCGCCGCAGCGGCTGGCGCCCTACAGCTACGCGCTGGGCGCCGAAGTCCGTCATCCCGAGACCGCGATCGTGCCCGAGCGGTCCGAGGGCGACGCATTCGGTCGGCTGATCCTGCTGCACGATCCCGACGGCGCCGAGGCCTGGGACGGCACGATGCGGTTGGTCGCCTACATCCAGGCCGACCTTGACCCCACCGAAGCCGTCGACCCGCTGCTGCCGGAGGTGGCGTGGAGCTGGCTGGTGGATGCCCTGGAGACCCGCGCCGAGCACGTCACCGCGCTGGGCGGAACGGTCACCGCAACCACGTCGGTGCGCTACGGCGACATCTCCGGGCCCCCGCGGGCCCATCAACTCGAGTTGCGCGCGTCGTGGACGGCCACCAATCTCGACCTCGGCCCCCATGTCGAGGCGTTCTGCGAAGTCCTCGAGCACGCGGCCGGTTTGCCACCGGCCGGCGTCACCGACCTGTCGTCCCGCAGTCGCGCGTGAGATGACCGACGGAGACCCAGAACATACCGACCTTCCCGACGTGGAGGCGACCCCGCTCCTGACACCGGCGGACGGGGTACCCGAGGTGTGCGTGAGCTCGGAGGAAATATCCTCTGCGGCAACACTTCTGGCCGCCGGCACCGGGCCGTTCGCGATCGACGCCGAGCGCGCGTCAGGTTTCCGCTACTCGAACCGGGCCTATCTCGTGCAGATCCGGCGCAGCGGGTCGGGCACCGCGTTGATCGACCCCGTCAACCACGGCGGCTCGCCGATCGACGCGATGGCCCCGGTGGCCGAGGCACTCGCCACCGACGAGTGGGTGCTGCACGCGGCCGACCAGGATCTGCCGTGCCTGGCCGAGATCGGATTGCGGCCGACGAAGCTCTACGACACCGAATTGGCAGGCAGGCTGGCCGGATTCGAGCGTGTCAACCTGGCCGCCATGGTGCAGCGGCTGCTGGGCCTGCAGTTGATGAAGGGCCACGGCGCCGCCGACTGGTCCAAGCGACCGCTCCCCCACGACTGGCTCAACTACGCCGCGCTGGATGTCGAGGTGCTGCTCGAACTGCGCGACGCGATCGCCGCGGTGCTCGAAGAGCAGGGTAAGACCGACTGGGCCGCACAGGAATTCGAATATCTGCGCACGTACGTCGCGCAACCGACACGGCGGGATCGCTGGCGCAGGACGTCCGGAATCCACAAGGTCCGCAACCCCCGGGCCCTTGCCGCGGTCCGCGAACTGTGGACCACGAGGGACAACATCGCACGTAGCCGCGACATCGCGCCGGGCCGCATCCTGCCGGACGCCGCAATCGTCAACGCCGCGTCCGTCGATCCGAAAACGGTCGAGGAACTGACCGCGCTGCCGATCTTCGGCGGGTCCAAGCAACGGCGCAGTGCGCAGGTGTGGCTGGACGCGCTGAAGCGGGCGCGGGACAACCCCGATCCGCCGGAGTCGGCCGAGCCGCTGAACGGGCCGCCGCCCGCGGCGCGCTGGGCGCGGCGCAAGCCCGAGGCCGCGGCTCGGCTTGAGGCCGCCAAGGGCGCTCTGGTCGAACTGTCGCAACGGGTTTCGGTACCTACGGAGAACCTGCTCACCCCGGAGCTGGTGCGGCGGCTGTGCTGGGACTGGCAGCCGGTGAGCGATGTCGCCACGGCCATCGAGGAGTTCCTGGCCGAGGCGGGCGCCCGGCCCTGGCAGCGGGAGCTGGCAGTGCCGGTGCTCACCGAGGCGCTGCGCGGCGCACCCGACGAGTAGTCACCGGCTGAGGCTTCGGGTCACCGCGATGGCGGTCAGTTTGTCCGGATTGCGCATTGCGTAGAAGTTGGTGATCCTGCCGTCGGTGGTCTCGAGCAGGAACACCGCCTCGGGATGATCGCCGAGATAGACGACGAACGCCGGGGCGCTGTTGTAGATGGCCGTCTCGAAGCGGAGCTCCGGCATCCGCTCGCGGGCCCGGAAGAAGCCCATCAGCAGGTTGGCCACCTTCTTTGCGCCGGTGACCGGGCGGAGCACCGCGGTCGCCTTACCGCCGTGGTCGGTCGTGAACGTCACGTCCGGCGCCAGCACCGACAACAGGCCTTCGACGTCGCCGGTGGACGCCGCGGCCAGGAACTGCTCGGTGATCTCGGCGGTCTGCGCATCGTCGGCGGGTTCGAACCGTTTGCGCCGCGCCTGCACGTGCCCGCGGGCGCGATGGGCCATCTGTCGCACCGCGACGGCGGATTTGTCGACCGCCGCCGCGATCTCGTCGTAACCGAAGCCGAACACCTCGCGCAGCACGAACACCGCCCGCTCGTCGGGCGTGAGCGTCTCGAGCAGCACCAGCATCGCCATCGACACCGACTCGGCGAGCACCACGTCCGCCGAGGCGTCGCGATCGTCGAGCAACAGCGGTTCGGGCAACCACGGACCGACGTAGTCCTCACGCCGGCGCGCGCCGGCCCGCAGCGCCGTGAGCGCCTGGCGGGTCACCAGCTGCGCCAGATACGCCTTGGTATCGCGCACCGTGGCAAGGTCCACGGTGGCCCAGCGCAGATAACTGTCCTGCAGTACGTCGTCGGCTTCGGTTGCGGTGCCGAGGATTTCGTAGGCGATCGTGAACAGCAACGGGCGCAACAAGGTGAACCGCTCGGCATGTTCGCCGTGCGGGTGCTGGGCGGTCATGTGGGTCTCCTGTTCACTCGCGGCTCCAGCCCTTGAGACCCCGCCCGCACGCGGAATGTGACAGTACGCAGCAGAATGTGATCCACATCACTGGCCGTCCCGGGGGCGGCGACCTGTCAGCCCACCCGGTCGACGTGCGCCAGGAAGTGCGTCAGCACCGCATCGGGCGCCTCGATCTGCGGCCAGTGCGCGATGTCGTCGTCGAGCATCACCACATCCGGGTTCGGGATGACCTCCAGATAGCGCTGCGCCATGTGCCGGCCCGAGTTGGGATCCGACGGTCCGTCGATCAGCCGCATGGGCACCGCAGTCTCGCGCATGGCACGGACCCAGCGGTTGCGGTGCACGTAGCGGTCGTTGACGAACCGTCCCACCTTGTGCAGCACCCGTTTGCCGTCGTTGTACTCCAGGATCTGGTGGAACCTCGCCATCAACTGCGGCGACGGCTTGGTGTTGGCCCCGAACATCTCGTTGATCGTCGGTTCCAGCAGCCGTCGCGACAGCGAGCTGCCCTGCAGCGGACTCATGATGTCGCCCAACGGTGTTCGCGACATCACCTTCTGCATCAGCCGGGGCGTATAGGCCTCGTTGAACAGCCCGCCGTTGAGCCACGTGATCGAGTCGATCCGCAGGGCGCCGTAGGACCGGTCGCCGGTCTCGTGGCGCGCCAGCAACTCCTGGCCTACGGAGTCCCCGACGTCATGGGCCAGGATGTGCGCGGACTGCACGCCGAGGTGCTCCAGCAGTGCCTCGTGCATGTCGGCGTGATCGCTCACGGCGTACCCGTAGGCGACCGGCTTGGCCGAGAATCCCATCCCGATCATGTCCGGCGCGATGACCGTGAACCGTTGCGTCAACGACGGCCAGATCAGCGACCAGTCCCACGAATTGAACGGATAGCCGTGGATCAGCAGCAGGTTCGGCCCGCTGCCGGACTTCCGGTAGAAGATCGGGAAGCCCAGGTAATCGAAGTACTGACCGGCGGCCTTCCAGCTCTCCAGTTCGACGTCCATGGGTGAACTAGTCGACCTGGTGGCTCACCTGGTGCTCGCTCACGTGGTTCCCGATCGCGGCGACCCAGCCGGTGATCTGCCGCGCGATGTGCTGCTCGGTCAGGCCGACCTCGGCGAGCACCTCGCCGCGGGACGCGTGGGCCAGGAATTCCTGCGGCACCCCGACATCGCGGCATGGCACATCGATCTCGGCGCGGCGCAACGCGGCCGACACCGACGAACCGACACCGCCCTGCACGCCGTTGTCCTCGACCGTGACCACCAGCTTGTGCCCGCGGGCGAGCTCGCCGAGTTCGGCGGGAACCGGGAGCACCCAGCGCGGGTCCACCACCGTGACGCCGATGCCCTGATTGCGCAGCCGATCAGCCACCGCGAGCGCCATCTTGGCGAACGACCCCACGGCCACCAGCAGCACGTCGTCGGTCAGCTCGGCCGCCGGGACGGCCAGCACGTCGACTCCTCCGCGCCGGTCGACGGCCGGAATGTCTTCGCCGACATCGCCTTTCGGGAACCGGATGGCGGTCGGCCCGTCGCCGACCGCGAGCGCCTCGCGGAGCTCCTCGCGCAGCCGCGACTCGTCGCGCGGGGCGGCCACCCGCATACCCGGCACCACCCCGAGGATCGACAGATCCCACATGCCGTTGTGGCTCGCGCCGTCCGGACCGGTGACGCCCGAGCGGTCGAGCACCAGCGTGACGGGCAGCTTGTGCAGCGCGACGTCCATCAGCAGCTGGTCGAAGGCCCGGTTGAGGAATGTCGAGTAGATCGCCACCACGGGGTGCAGGCCGCCCATCGCAAGCCCGGCCGCCGAGGTCATCGCGTGCTGCTCGGCGATACCCACGTCGAAGAACCGGTCCGGGTAGCGCTCGCGGAACGCGCTAAGGCCCGTCGGCCCCGGCATGGCCGCGGTGATGGCGACGACATCGCGGCGCTTGGCCGCGGACTTGATCAGCTCATCGGAGAACACCGACGTCCAGCCGAGGCCGGACTCCTTGGTGGGCAGCCCGGTCTCGGGATCGATGATGCCGCAGGCGTGCATCTGATCGGCTTCGTCGTTCTCGGCGGGCGGATAGCCCATGCCCTTGCGGGTGACCACGTGGACGATCACCGGCGCGTTGAATCCGCGCGCGTGCCGCAGGGCGTTCTCGACGGCGTGCTCGTCGTGGCCGTCGATGGGCCCGACGTATTTGAGGCCGAGGTCGGTGAACATCACCTGCGGAGCGACGGCGTCCTTGATGCCTGCCTTGATGCTGTGCATGCACTGGTAGCAGAACTCGCCGACGACGGGCAGGCCCCGGACCGCCTTGCGCCCCTCCTCCAGCAGCCGTTCGTACGCCGGCTGCAGCCGCAGACCGGCGAGATGATCGGCGAAGCCGCCGATGGTGGGTGCGTAGCTGCGGCCGTTGTCGTTGACGACGATGACCACGGGCCGCCCCGCGGCGGCGATGTTGTTGAGCGCTTCCCAGCACATGCCACCGGTCAGTGCGCCGTCGCCGACGACGGCCACCACGTGCCGGTTGCGATGTCCGTTGAGCTCGAAGGCCTTGGCCAGCCCGTCGGCGTAGGACAGCGCCGCGCTCGCGTGGCTGGACTCGACCCAGTCGTGCTCACTCTCGGCGCGCGACGGATATCCCGACAACCCGTCCTTGCACCGCAGCGTGTCGAAATCCGGGCAGCGTCCGGTCAGCATCTTGTGCACGTAGGCCTGATGCCCCGTGTCGAAGATGATCGGATCGTGCGGTGAATCGAAGACCCTGTGCAGCGCCAGGGTGAGTTCGACGACACCCAGATTCGGGCCTAGATGCCCACCGGTTGCAGCGACCTTGTGGATCAGGAACTGACGGATTTCCTGGGCCAAATCACTTAGCTGAGACTGTGACAGGTGCTGCAGATCTGCGGGACCGCGGACCTGTTCAAGCATTCCGCCAGTGTACGCACGCACACCGGGCTCAGTCCTGTCGAGGCTGATAGATGTCGGGCACACCGTCGTGGTCGGCGTCGGTGGTTTCCAGCACGTGGATGCGGCGGTAGGCGGCATTGCGACTGACCAGTACCGCCGAAGCCAGCAGACCTGCGACAACCGACCCCGTGAGCACCGCGATCTTGACGTCTGCGCCTGCCACCGTGCCGTAGCCGAAGGCGAGCTCACCGATCAGCAGCGAAACCGTGAAGCCGATCCCGGCGAGCAGCGCCACGCCGAGCACGTCGCGCCAGGCCAGATCCTCGTCGAGGCTCGCACGCGTGAATCGGGCCAGCAGATAAGTGGTGCCCAGCACGCCGATGGGTTTGCCGAGCACCAGCCCGCAGATGACGCCCAATGTGACCGGGTGGCTCAGCGCATCGGCGAACCCCGTCCAGCCGCCGACGGTCACCCCGGCCGCGAAGAACGCGAACACCGGTACCGCGAAACCTGCGGACACGGGTCGCAGCCGGTGTTCGAACGACTCGGCAGCGGCGTTGGCGCCCAGCACGGGCACGGTGAAGCCCAGCAGCACGCCCGCGACGGTGGCGTGCACGCCGCTGGCATGGACCAGCGCCCACGCCACCACGGCGAGCGGAAGCAGGATCCACCACTGCCGCATGCCGCGGTGCACGGCGACGCCGAACAGCGCGATGGGGATCAGCGCGGCGGCCAACGGTCCCGGTGACAGGTGATCGGTGAAGAAGCCCGCGATGACGATGATCGCCAACAGATCGTCCACGACGGCCAACGTGAGCAGGAAGATGCGCAGCGCCGAGGGCAGGTGACTCGACAACACCGCCAGCACGGCCAGCGCGAAGGCGATGTCGGTCGCGATGGGCACGGCCCAGCCGTCGAGGTTCTCGGGATGCCCCGTGTACAGATTGATCCCGATGAAGATCGCGGCCGGGACGATCATGCCGCCGACCGCGGCAGCGATGGGCAGGGCGGCCCGCGCCGGATCGCGAAGGTCACCCGCGACGAACTCGCGCTTGAGCTCGACCCCGACCACGAAGAAGAAGATCGCCAGCAGGCCGTCGGCTGCCCAGGCCGCGATGCTCAGGTTCAGGTGCAACGATTCGGGACCGACGACGAACGCCGACATGCTGTGATAGGCCGCCGACCACGGCGAGTTCGCCCACACCAGCGCGGCGCCCGCGGCCGCGAGCAAAAGCGCACCGCCGACCGTCTCCTTGCGCAGGATCTCGGCGAAACGGCTGGCTTCTGACCAGGATCCGCGGCTCAGCAGACGACGGCGGATTCGGTCGTGGCGATTGCTCATGAGTGCTCCCGGGACAGCGTTCGACGGCGCCGACCAGGCTTCCCGGCACACCCACTGCCAAACTTACCGTCCGGCTGCGGAGTTCTTCGCCAGAAACCGCCGGAACAGTGGCCATGCGACGGCGCCGTTGTATGCCACACCGGCGAGCACATACGGCCACCACACACCGTGTGCGCAGGCCACCCAGAAGGCCTTGGCCGCCCAGAACGGGGGCAGCACGCCGAACAGCAGACCCCAGCCGGTGTCGATGAACCACGGCACGCACGGCAGGCCAGCGATCAGCATGCCCAGCCCGCGCACCGCGGCAAGCCCCTGAATCTTGTTGCCGGCCATGGCCAAGATCAACAACAGCGTGACCACGGCCGACATCCCCGCCAGCAGGCTGATCGGGATGAGCGCCGGGATGAGACCGGGCTGCAAGATGCCGCTCAGCGACAGCGTGACGACGACGTAGACGGTGGTCACGACCATCACCGTCGCGGCGCGGTAGCCGAAGAAGGCCGCAAGCGGCACCGGGGTCACCCGCAGGGCCGTGAGCGTTCCCGCGTCGACCTCGTCGAGCACCAGGAACGCGGCCAGCGCGCCGGCGATGATGATGCTGGTGAGCAACAGGAAGGCCGTGAGGATCAGCGGGTAGTACGGAACCAGGTCGAAACCGTTGCGCCGGGCCAACATGTCGGTCACCCGCGGTGTCAGGACCGCGACACCCGTGGTCCAGATCACCGGCGCGACGATGATCATGACCAACAGCGGGTCGCGGTACGTCCCGCGAAGGTCGTTGCGGCCGAAGGCAAGCAGCGCCCTGACTGTCGTACCGCCGGAAACCGACATCACCCACCACCTGATTTCGAGACGATGCAACGGTCGAAGAGCACTCGCGCGGCCAAGACCAGTCCGGCGATGCACAGCACCGGGTAGCCGATCGCATAGCCGAGCTGCCACGGGGCGAGGTCCACCTGGTCGAACGCCGCGCCGAACAACAGCAGCGGCCCGTGGGTGGGGATCAGATACAGCACGGGATTCGGCCAGATTCCCGAGTAGAGCAGGATGGGCAGGCACATCACCGCGAG
The DNA here is from genome assembly GCF_010727475.1 of Mycolicibacterium mageritense. NCBI lineage: Bacteria > Bacillati > Actinomycetota > Actinomycetes > Mycobacteriales > Mycobacteriaceae > Mycobacterium > Mycolicibacterium mageritense. The sequence continues at coordinate 5,951,630 of NZ_AP022567.1, read as the reverse complement.
CGGGACGGTGGCCGCCAGGAACCAGTCGCTGACCGAGGCGAACGGCAGCGAGCTGGTGAACCCGACGAGCAGCATCAGCAGTGTCGCGAGCACCACACCGACCACCAGCACGACCGAAAGGTGGGTGGCGCCGTGCACGCACGCCGTCACCGTGACCGCGACGAACAGCGAAACCCCGAGCAGCACAGCTAGTTTGGCCGACAGATACTCGTGAAATCGCAAAGGCGTCGAGATCACGGCACCGAGAGTGCGTTCCTGCTTCTCGAAGAACACCGTGCCTGCGACGAAGAAGAAGCCGATGATCGAGGTGTCCCCCAGCAGCACGTACGGCTCGGCCACCGGACGCAGCGCCGCCGGCATCGGCAGCAACACGGCCAGCCAGATCAATCCGGAGAACACCGCGGCGTGCAGGAACCGCTGGCGGATCTGCAACAGCAGCTCGAGCCGCACTGCGCTGCGAAAGCGCCTCACAGCAGCTGCCTTCCGGTGACCTCGACGAACACGTCGTCGAGGCTGGCCTCCAGGCTGTGGATCGTCTCGACCTGCCGCTCGCGCAACACCGCATGAAACGCGGGGTCGTCGGCGAGGCCGTCGAGAGCGAACTCGGCGGACTCCAATGCGCCGTCGGCACCGCGGAATTCGACCCGGACCGACCGCCTGCTGCGCGCAATCTTGAGCTCGGCCGGGGTGTCCATCGCCACGATGCGCCCGTCGACGACGAACGCCACCCGATCGCACAGTTCGTTGGCGGTGGCCATGTTGTGCGTGGTGAGAAAGACAGTGCGCCCCTGGGCTTTGAGACCGAGCACGATGTCGCGAACCTTGCGCGCATTGACCGGATCGAGCCCCGACGTCGGCTCGTCGAGGAACAGCAACTCCGGGTTGTTCAGCATCGAGCGGGCGAAGGTCAACCGCATCTGCATGCCCTTCGAGTACCGGCCGACCCTGGTACGGACGTCGTCGGCCAGACCGACCGCCTCCAGCAGTTGCATCGGGTCGGCGGTCGGCACGCCGTACAGCGACGCGAAGAACTGCAGGTTCTCCAGGCCGGTCAGCTTCTGGTAGTGATTGGGCAGTTCGAACGAGACACCGATGCGCTCGTAGTAGTCATGGCCCCAGTCGAGCGGATCGCGGCCCCACACCGTGGCCTGGCCGCCGTGGCCGCGCAGCAGTCCGATGAGCAGTTTCTGGGTGGTTGACTTGCCCGCACCGCTGGGCCCCAGAAACCCGAAGACCTCGCCCTGGCAGACGGTGAAATCCATACCGCGCACCGCAGGTTCCGTGGCACCCGGGTACGTGTACGTCAGCCCGCGGACACAGATCACCTCGTCAGTGACCGGCTGGCTCATATCGTGCGCCCTCCCCGTTCGGACGTGCACCGGCTCGACGCCGTGCAGCGCGAGGAATCACACTATACTGAAGTTTCAGAGATTAGTGAAAGTATTTACCTGCCAGAACCTTAGACAGCCGCCAGTACCCGCTTGACGGTGGCGAACTGGGCCACCGCCAACTGCTCACGATCCCCGGCCGTCAACTCCTCGTAGTGGGCCACCGTCCACTCGTCGAACACCTGCAGCAGCCGCACCGCCACCTCGTATTGCAGCGCTTCGGGCAGATCGTCTCGCACCGCACCGCACCGGCGGCCGACGCGCAGCAATTCCTCGACCCAGCCCCGGACCGCGTTGATCAACTCGGCTGCGGCACCGGCTTCATCGTCGGGTGCGCCCGCGTAGAACATCCGGCCGAGCGTCAGCGCCGACGCCTCACGAGCCGACACCGCAGTGAGCTCGGCAAAGAATGCCTCCACGCGCTGCCAGAAATCGTCACCGTCGAATTCACGTGGTGCGGGTATATCGAATTTGTCGGAGACATCGCGAATCAGCTCGCGCATGACGAAATCAAAGAGCTCGCCCTTTGAGTCGATCACGTAGTAAAACGAACTCTTGCTCATACCGCAGGTCGCGATGATCCTGTTCAGCGACGCGTTCACATAACCGCTGGAGGCGAACTCATCGGCGGCGACCTCCATCAAACGCCTGCGGCGCGCCGCCGGCATCCGGTTGAGCCGGCCCTCGTGCATTCGCTCAGCATAGCAGTGTGGACCACCTGGTACAGACAATGGTAGCGTCGAGTCACAGCAGGTGGAAGGAAAGCCGATGTTCATTCCCACGACAATCGCCGATCAATACCAGCAGGCCGCCTCTGACAACCTCAGAATTCTCGTGGTCGGCGCAGGCATCGCCGGAATCACCGCGGCCCAGTTGCTGCGGCGGGCCGGCCACCGTCCCGTGCTCATCGAACGCGCCGAGGACGGAAAGCACCCCGGCTACATGCTGGCCCTGATGCCCATGGCGGACGGCGCGCTCGACGAGCTCGGGGTACGCGAGGCCTACCGGGCGGCCAGCGTGCCGTTCCACGACTACGCCATGCGCGGACACACCGGCCGCCTGCTCCGCGTCGACTCGATGACGCGAATCCTCCAGCGCTACGGCGACTATCGAGGAATTTCCCGTGGCGCCCTCATCGAAGTTCTCACGTCCGGCGGCTGCGCCGTGACGCTCGGTACCACCGTCGGGGCCGTCACAGAGACCGCCGAGGGGGTCCGGATACGCATGTCCGAACGCGACCACGTCCGGGAACTGGACTTCGACCTCGTGCTCATCGCCGACGGAATCAACTCCAGCACAAGGGAACTGATACCGTCGGCGCGCCCCGTCGAAGTGGTCGACACGCAGTGGGGCGGGTGGGTCGTGTGGGCACCCGCGCACGCCGTCCCCGCGCAGCGCGGTGAGGAACTCTGGGGTGTGGGACGTTTCGCAGGGCTGTACCCGGTGGCCGGCGCGGTCGGGGTGTTCCTCGGCGGCCCGCGGGCCGACACCGCCGCCGGTGCTGCGGCCTTCGTCGAACAGTTCCGGCGCACGCTCACGGTGGTGGATCCGCCGATCGAAGCCGCCCTGTCTGCCGTCGCCGACGATCCCGACCCGTACTACTGGTCGTTGACCGATTGCCGCAGCGCCGCGTGGACGACGTCACGCACCGTGCTCCTGGGCGACGCGGCAGCCGGATTCCTGCCCACCGCCGGAATCGGCGCGGGCATGGCGATGGAGTCGGCCTGGGTGCTGTGCCGACTGCTGAGGCACGCGCACCGCGAGAACCTCGCCGATGTCCTCTCGGCCTACGAGCGCACCCAACGTCCCCGCGTGGAGGCCGCGCAGGACAACTCGCGCGGGCTCGCCAGACTGGTCTTCCGGCGCAGCCGGGCACTCGCGGTTCTGCGGGAACTCGCGATGCGGATCGCGAGTGTCGATGTCGCCATCAAGCCGATCCAACGACTGCTGGCTGACCAGCCAAAACCCGACGAAATCGCGGCGTCGGTCGGCTAGCCCAGGCAGCCTCGAGACCCCGGCCCTACGAAATCGGTCGACCCTTGCGAAAGTGGGCGACAACCCATCGGCGGCATGATTTTGTAGCGTGTAGTACGCAAGCAAATTTTCCGGAGTGCGCATTGAGTCCTTACGATCACTACTACGCGCGCACCGCCCTGCTCGCGGCACAGGGCCAGCAGGCCCGCATGCGCCGGCTCGTGACGGCGATGATCACGTGCCTGGCCGCAGTGCCGCTGCTGCTGGCCTTCACGCCGTCCGGTCCGCCGGGGGTCTTCCGGTACGTCGGTATCGCCGTCAGCGCATGCGGCCTCCTCATGGCGTTGTGGTGGCGCCGCCGCCAGTGGCCCAGCCGCAAGCAGTCCTGGTTGGTGGTCTCGATCGGCACCGTCGGCATCGGGGCGATCTGCGTGCTGATAACCAACCCTGCGGTCGGACTGCTCGGTTCGGCCGCCCTCAGCCTCGTCACGACCTACGCCGCATTCCTGCACAGCCGCCGCGTGCTGGCGCTGACCTGGCTGACCTCCGGCATCGTCGTCACCTACCTCGCGGTCCGCGTCGCGCTCATCGACTTCTGGCTGGGCCTCTGCGGCGCCGTCGTGGCCATGCTCGTGATCGTGACCACGTCGGCGCTGTGCCGAATGGCGATCGGCCTGCTCGACCACGACAATCTCCAGCACCCGAACGAGATCGACCCGCTCACGGGCCTGCTCAACCGCGACGCGTTCAACATCCATGCCGCCACCATGCTGGGGTCGCACAGCCGTCACGACGACCAGTTCCTGGTGATCATCGCGGTCGGGATCGACGACATGTCGTTGCTGAGCGACATGGACGGCTCGCACAGCACGATCCACGCCCGGGTCGCGGTCGGGCAGGCGTTGCGGGAGACCGTACGTCACCGGGTGCCACTCGCACACGTGTCCGACAGCGAATTCCTGATCGCCGATGTGTTCAAGACCAATGATCCGTCACCGCTGGTGAACCGGATCCGCATCGCGATCAGCACCACGCCCATGCGACTGACCGCCAGCATCGGCACCGCGTGCGGCCCGCTGCGCCCGTTGACGGCGCTGCCCACCGAGCAGGTCATCGATGCGGTGGTCGACCTCGCGATCAGCGCGATGGAGCAGTCCCGCGCCGCGGGTGGCAACCAGACCACCTACGCGCAGTACCCGACGCCGAGCGTCGGTCCGAACCCGCCGGAATGATCGGCGCACTCGGGTCATCGGTGCTCGGGCCCCCTACCGAGCCTGTCGAGCACACACGTGACGTACACCGCCACGGCCAACCCGGATTCGTCGAGCGGGCGCCCGAGCATCCGGGCGATCTTGTCGAGTCGGTAGATCAGCGTGTTGCGGTGCACGTGTAGCGCGGCGGCCGCCTTGGTGATGTTGAACGCGCTGTCGCCCCACGCGATCAACGTCTCGCGCAGCACCGGCCACTCGCGATCGGCGAGCAACGGTCCCAAGAGCCCGTCCGCGAGACGTCTGCGGGAGTCGATCGGCACCACCGAGAGTGCCTGGTGCAACCGCACCTGTTCGATGCGGTGCACCCGCAGATCCGGATGCACCGCCGGTCCCAGTTGAAGCGCATCGAAAGCGTCCCTGGCCGACACGTTGAGTTCGGCAACCCCCGAGGCGCGAGATCCGATCGCGATCCGGAATCCTTGGGTGGCAACCTGATCGGACATCAACTCGGCGCAGCGCTGCCCCACCGGCCGGGACTTCTCGTCGTCTGGCGTGGCCACGGCGATCACCGTTCGCGAGAGCGCCGCCACCAGATCGCCCTCGGCATGGAACACGGTCTCGACGTCGCGGATCATCTGGGCCGGATCCGGCTCATCCGGGCCGGTGTCCGATTCCTCCCAGTGGACCAACACTATGCGGCGCGGCTGGGTCAGGTCGTAGCCCATCGTGCGGGCTCGGCGCAGCAGTTGGGCTTTCGGGACGCGCGAATGGTGCCATTCACAGACCTCCCTCAGCAGCTCGGCAACAGCGCGTTCCCGCGTCATCCGCGTTCCGATCCGGGCCGCCTCCTGCATGAGGATCTCGGTCTGCCGCTTCACCACGAGGCCGAACTGCTCGACCTGGTCCGGGGATCCGGACAGCCCGACCGTGCCGACCACGTCGTCGTCGATGATGAGCGGAACGGTGACGCCGGGCAGCGTACCGACGAGGTGACGCGCGTCGTCGCTGCTGTGCGCGATGGTGCGCCGGCTGCGGATCACCTCGACCGAAGCCTCGTGGAACTGTCCGACCCGCGATTGGTCGCCGCTGCCGACCACGATCCCGGACTCATCGGTGATCAGCACGTTGTGTCCGATCACATCGGTGATCTCCTCGGCGATCTGCTGCGCCAGCGCCTGCCCAAGCATGAATCCCTACCTTGATTAGGCAAATTGCCTAATTCCTGCCGACTTTTCGCCCGAATTCTAGATCTTCTGCCCAGTGACGTCGATCACGTTCCGCTCCTACGATTGGGCGATCCTCGACAAGGAGCACGCATGACACCTCTCGACTGGGCCCTGCTCGCAGGGTATTTCGTACTGCTGATCGTCATCGGCCTACAAACCATGAAACGGATCAAGAACCCCGACGACTTCGCCGTCGCGGGCAACCGCATCGTGTGGCCCGTGTTCTTCGGCAGCCTCGCCGCGGCATTCCTCGGCGGCGGCGCGTCCATCGGCGTTGCCGGGGCCACGATGCGCGACGGCTACGTCTACATGTTCGCGTTCTGCGCGTTCGGTGTTCAGACCGTTCTGGTCGGCCTGTTCATCGCCCCGCGACTCAAGCACTATCGCGGCGCCCACACTCTCGGTGACGTCATGGCCGAGCACTACGGCAAATCGGCTCGCGTGATCACGGGAGTGCTGTCGCTTGCGCTGTGCTCAGGCATCCTCGGCGCCCAGGCACTGGCGATCGGGACGGTCGTCAACGCCACCCTGGATGTGCCGACCGTACCCGCCGTGATCATCGGAATGGGCATCGTGGTGCTCTACTCGTCCTTCGGAGGCGCGTGGGCGGTGATCCAGACCGACCTGCTCCAGTTCGTGTTCCTCGGCGTGTTCCTGCCCGTCGCACTGCTCATCGGCCTGCACGCCGTCGGCGGCCCTGGTGCGTTGCTCGACCAGGTGCCCGCCGACCACCTCAGCCTGCTCGGCGACTACACCCCGCTGAAGTTCCTGACGCTGTTCGTGGCCCTGCTGCTCGGCGAAACCCTGGTCCCGCCGTACGCGCAGCGGACCTTCTCGACGCCCGACTCACGCCATGCCCGGATCGGCTACACGATGGCCGGGTTCTTCTCGTTCTGCTTCTATTTCACCTCCGCCTCAATCGGTTTGGTGGCGCTCGTGCTCTATCCCGACATCAAGACCGACGAGGCTCTGCCGACCGTCGTGATGAACCTCATGCCGATCGGGATCCTCGGACTCGTGATAGCCGCCCTGCTCGCAGTCGTGATGTCCACCGCAAGTTCCTATCTCAACTCCACCGCCGTGGTGTTGACCAAAGATCTGTACCAACCGATCCGGGCCGCCGCGGTGGCCCCGAAACGCCGACTCACGCTCGAGCGCACCACGAGCGTCGTAGCAGGCGCTGCCGCAACGGTTTTCGCGCTGAGCGTGCCGTCGATCGTCGACGCACTGCTCTACAGCTACGCACTGTGGGCACCGACGATCATCATCCCGCTGTTCGGCGCGGTGTTGTTCGGTGTCCGCTCCACCCCCGCCGCCCTGTCGGCCATCGCCGCGGGCGCACTCGTCACCGGCGTCTGGCAGTGGGGCCTGCACGGCCCCTTCGGCCTCGACGACGGGCTCATCCCCGGCGTGCTGGCCAACCTCGTGGTCTACACCACCGTCGCGGCAGCCACCGCGCACCGTTATCCGCGGCAACGCCAGGCACCCCTCGTACCGCAAGGAGAACCCGCGTGATCGTCAACCTGTTGTTCTATGGCGTGCCCGCACTCGTCATCGCCGTCACCCTGTGGGTCGGCTTCCTCGGCTGGCGGTTCTACCTCCAAGAGGTGGTGCGCGACAACGACTCCGACACCAGCGACGCGAGGAGCACCCCGTGAGGATCGCCGTCATAGGAGCCGGTGTGGTCGGCGTGGCAACCGCATACACGCTGGCAGACCGGGGCCACGAGGTCGAGGTCTACGACCGGCGGTCCGAGGTGGCCACTGACACCTCGGCAAGCACCGCGGGCCTGATCGCACCGGGTCACTCGTACGCCTGGGCCTCGCCCACCGCGCCGCGAATGTTGTTACGTTCGTTGGCCGGCGCCGACACCTCGATCCGGGTGCGCCCCCGCGCCGACGCCGATCTCATCCGATGGGGCCTACGGTTCCTGCGGGAATGCACGCCGTCGCGGTCCCGAGCGAACACACTGGCCAAGTTGCGGCTGGCCCGCTACAGCCAGCAACTGCTCGGCGAGTTGGCGCATCGGGAAGGGCTGCAGTTCTGGCACACCGACCGCGGTGTCCTCTACCTGTACCGCGAAGAGGCCGAACTGGCTGTGGCCGAGCGCAATTCCACTCTGCTGCGCGAGCACGGCCGCCACCAGCGGGTGCTGGGGCGCGACGAAATCGCGGCCGTCGAGCCCGCGCTGCGGCACAGCCGCGTCACGTTCGCCGGCGCGATCCACGACACGTCGGACGCCACCGGGGATCCTCACCTGTTCGCCACCGCCCTCGCCGAAGCGTGCCGGCGCCGCGGTGTGCGGTTCCACCTCGGCACCACGGTCACCGGCTTCGCGACCGACGGCGCCACGGTGACCGATGTCTGCACCACGGGCGCCGACATCCACGCCGACGCGATCGTCCTTGCCGCGGGTGCCGCCAGCCCACTGCTCACGCGCACGATGGGCCTGCGCATCCCCGTGTACCCGGCCAAGGGGTACACCCTGACGGCGGCTGTCAAGGATCTCGACACCGCCCCGCGCACGGGCGGGATCGACGAACGGTCCCTGGTGGCGTGGTCGCGCTTCGGGGGTGACATCCGCATGTCGGCCACCGCCGAATTCGTGGGCTACGACCGTGGTTTCAGCGCTGCGGACTTCGCGGGCATCGTTGCCGCAGGCGACGAGCTGTTTCCGGGCGCGATCGACTGGGACAGTGCGCGATACCGCACGGGGCTTCGCCCGATGACCCCCGACGGACCGCCCCTGATCGGCCTCGGCCGGCACGACAACCTGTACTACAACACCGGACACGGTCACGTCGGATGGACCATGGCGTGTGGGTCCGCCCAGCTGCTCGCCGATCTGATCGAAGGCCGTCGCCCCGACATCGACCCGGCACCCTACAGCCCGGTGCCGAGGCGTCGGCGGTAGCGCCGACGTGGCCCCGACCACGCCCGAGAAAATTCAGGTGTCAGCGTGTCAGTACCGCAACGCACTCCACGTGGTGGGTGAGCGGGAACGAGTCGAACACCCGCAGCTCCTCCACGGCGTAACCGTGCCGCACATACAGGCCGACGTCCCGGGCGAACGAGGCTGCCTCACAACCGATGTGGATGATCCTCGGCACCTCGGCCGCGGCGAGCTGGTCGATCACCTCGCGGCCCGCGCCGGTGCGCGGCGGATCCAGCACCGCGACATCGGCCCGTGCACTCTGGTGGGACAGCGCACGCCGCACCGAATCCGTCACCACAGAGACGCTCGACAGGTCGGCCAGCGCGGTGCGAGCCGCGCGAGACGCTCCCCGCGACGTGTCCACGGTGACCACGTGCCCGCTGTCCCCCACCGACTCGGCCAGCGCCGCCGCGAACACCCCGGCGCCGCCGTACAGATCCCACGCCGTCTGGCCTGCGCCCAATTGCGCCCAGCCCGCGACCAATTCACTGTAGAGCGCGGCCGCGTCCCGGTGGGCCTGCCAGAACGCCGTCACCGGAACCCGCCAGACCCGCTCACCGATGCGCTGCACGGCCTCGTAGTCGCCCGACACCACCCGGGTCGGGTTCTTGCGGCCGTCCTTGGGGCCGGACTGCACGACGTGCCTGCTGCCTTCGGAGTCCAGCGCCACATGCAGTTGCACGCCCGCGGGCCAATGGGTTCCGACCAGCTCGTCGAGCAGCCCGGCAGGCAGCTGCGCGCAGTTCAGATCGGTGACCAGTTCGGCGCTGTGATAACGATGAAATCCAGGCTGTCCGGCACCGGTGGTGTCCAGCCGCACCCTGGTGCGCCAGCCGGTGGCCCCGGCAGAGCCCACCGGCTCGGCCACCCCGGCCCAGTCGAATCCCCCGAGCCGGGACAGCTGATTGCCCACCACCGCGCCCTTGATTTCCCGCGCGGCATCCGGCTCGGCGAACGCCAGGTCGCAGCAACCCGCGCCGTTCACCCCCGCAATCGGGCACAGCGAATCGATACGACCGCTTGACGGCTCCAAGATTTCGACAGCCTCTGCGTGCCAATACGATCCGCGTTCGTCGAGCACGCGTGCGCGCACCGTCTCGCCGGGCAGCGCATAGCGCACGAACACCACGCGGCCCTCGTGGCGGGCCACGCAACTGCCGCCGTTGGCGGCCGCGCCCGCGGTCAGGATCAGTTCGGTCATTCGAGGAAGCCCCGGCGGGCGTCACCCGGCGCCGACTGTGGCTGCAGCGCCTTGAGCCGCTCCGACGAACTGAGCTGCCATGGCACCGATGTCACCATCACGTTCGGCATGAACAGCAGCCTGCCCTTGAGCCGCAACGCGCTCTGGTTGTGCAGCACCTGTTCCCACCAGTGGCCCACCACGTACTCCGGGATGAACACCGTGACCACCGTCCGCGGCGATTCCTTGGTCACGCGTTTGACGTAATCCAGGACGGGACGCGTGATTTCACGGTAGGGCGAGGCGATCACCTTGAGCGGCACGCTGATCTCGCTGTCTTCCCACTGGTGCACCAGAGCGCGAGTCTCGGCGTCGTCGACGCTGACCGTGATGGCCTCCAGCACATCGGGGCGCGTCGCACGCGCGTAGGCCAGTGCCCGCTTGGTCGGCAGGTGCAGTTTGGACACCAGCACCACCGCGTGGTTGCGGCTCGGCAGCACGATGTCGCCCTTCTCGCTGTCGTCCTGGGCCTCCAGCTCACGCGCCACGGTGTCGTAGTGCTTGTGGATCAGTTTCATGATCCCGAACAGCGCGCTCATGGCCAGGATCGCGATCCACGCGCCGGCCAGGAACTTCGTCACGACGACGATCACGAGCACGGTTCCGGTCGCGGTCAGTCCGACCGCGTTGATGATCCGCGAACGCATCATGTGCCGCCGCGCCGCCGCATCGGTCTCGGTGCGCAACAACCGCGTCCAGTGCCGCACCATGCCGATCTGGCTGAGCGTGAACGACACGAACACGCCGACGATGTAGAGCTGGATCAGGGCCGTCACCTCGGCGCGGAACGCGACGACGAACGCGATCGCGGCGAAGGCCAGGAACAGGATGCCGTTGGAGAACGCCAGCCGGTCGCCACGCGTGTGCAGCTGCCGCGGCAGGTACCGGTCCTGCGCCAGGATCGAGCCGAGTACCGGGAACCCGTTGAACGCGGTGTTGGCCGCGAGCACCAGGATCAGTGCGGTCACGCCCGCGATGAGATAGAGCCCGACCGGGAAATCGTGGAACACTGCATCGGCCAGCTGGGCGATGAGCGTCTTCTGGTGGTAGTCCGGTGGCGCGCCGACCAGCTGTTCGTGGGGCCGCTCGGCCATCTGCACGCCGGTCGCCTTGGCCAACATGATGATTCCCATGAACAGCGTCACCGAGATCACACCCAGCAGCAGCAGCGTGGTGGCCGCGTTGCGCGACTTCGGTTTCCGGAATGCCGGCACACCGTTGCTGATGGCCTCGACACCGGTCAGGGCGGCCGATCCCGACGAGAAGGCCCGCGCCACCAGGAACACCAACGCGAAGCCGAGCACCTCGCCGTGCTCGGAATGCATCTCGAAACCCGCCGATTCGGCCCGCAGCGGATTTCCCAGCACGTAGATCTGGAAAAGGCCCCAGCCCAGCATGATGTACATGCCGATCATGAACGCGTAGGTGGGGATGGCGAAGGCCGTGCCGGACTCCCGGATCCCGCGCAGGTTCATGGAGGCCAGCAAGAGGATCGCCACCACGGCGAAGAGCACCTTGTGGTCGTTGACGAACGGGACCGCCGAGCCGATGTTGGACATCGCCGACGACATAGACACCGCGACGGTCAGCACGTAGTCGACCATGAGCGCGCTGGCCACCGTGAGACCGGCCGTCGGCCCCAGATTCGTCGTCACCACCTCGTAGTCGCCGCCACCGGAAGGGTAGGCGTGCACGTTCTGCCGGTAGCTGGCGATCACGATGAGCATGACCCCGGCGACCGCCAGGCCGATCCACGGCGTCATCGAGTAGGCGGTGAGCCCGGCGACCGAGAGCACCAAGAAGATCTCCTCGGGCGCATACGCGACCGAGGACAGCGCGTCGGAGGCGAAGACCGGCAGCGCGATCCGCTTGGGCAGCAGGGTGTGGGAGAGCTTGTCACTGCGGAACGGTCGCCCCAGGACCAACCGGCGCGTCGCCGTCGAAAGCTTGGACACGAGTGCCAAGGGTAAGCCCGAACCCCGGTGGCCGTACGAAAGCTGTAGCGTTCGTCAGTGCACGGGTTGAGATAGCTTCATCTTTCTGCCATCGGAAAGGACGCGTCGGGTGCGTGTAGTCGTCATGGGATGTGGCCGTGTGGGCGCCTCCCTCGCAGACAGCCTGGCCCGCATCGGCCACGACGTCGCGGTGATCGATCGGGACAGCACGGCATTTCACCGGTTGTCCCCGGAATTCCCGGGTGAACGTGTGCTCGGCATGGGCTTCGACCGCGATGTGCTACTGCGGGCGGGCATCGAGGAGGCCGGCGCGTTCGCGGCCGTGTCCTCGGGCGACAACTCCAACATCATCTCGGCCCGCGTGGCCCGCGAGACGTTCGGTGTCGAACGCGTCGTCGCACGCATCTACGACGCCAAACGTGCCGCCGTCTACGAGCGGCTTGGCATCCCGACGGTCGCGACGGTGCCGTGGACCACCGACCGGCTGCTCAACGTGCTGACCCGGGAAGCGGAGACCACCAAATGGCGGGATCCCTCAGGCAACGTCGGTGTCGCCGAACTGCCCCTGCACGAGGACTGGGCCGGGCACCTGGTGACCGACCTGGAAGCCGCGACCGGAGGCCGGGTGGCTTTCATGATCAGGTTCGGCGGCGGTCACCTGCCCGACGCGAAAACCGTCATCCAGGCCGGCGACCAGGTGTACATCGCCGCAGTGTCCGGCCACATCGCCGAAGCCCTGGCCATCGCGGCACTGCCGCCCAGCGAGGATCTGGAGTCGGAATGAAAGTCGCCATCGCCGGTGCCGGCGCGGTCGGCCGTTCCATCGCGCGCGAACTGCTGGAAAGCGACCACGAGGTGACGCTGCTCGAGCGCAGCCCCGACCACATCGACGTCGACGCCATTCCCGCCGCGCACTGGCGTCTCGGCGACGCGTGCGAGCTCACGATGCTGGAATCCGTCCACCTGGAGGACTTCGACGTCGTCATCGCCGCCACGGGCGACGACAAGGTCAATGTGGTGGTCAGCCTGCTGGCCAAGACCGAATTCGCGGTGCCGCGCGTGGTCGCCCGGGTCAACGATCCGCGCAACGAGTGGCTGTTCGACGAGAACTGGGGTGTCGACGTCGCGGTGTCGACGCCCCGCATGCTCGCCTCACTGGTCGAGGAGGCCGTCGCGGTGGGAGACCTCGTGCGGCTGATGGAGTTCCGCAAGGGTCAGGCCAACCTGGTCGAGATCACGCTGCCTGACGACACGCCATGGGGCGGCAAGCCCGTCAAACGCCTCGAACTGCCCCGTGACGCGTCCCTGGTGACGATTCTGCGCGGCGCCCGGGTGATAGTGCCGGAATCCGACGAGCCCCTTGAGGGTGGCGATGAGCTGCTGTTCGTGGCCGTCACCGAAGTCGAGGACGAGCTGCGCGAACTGCTGCTCCGCCCCTCCGCCCGCTGACCGGGGCGCGGCCCTAGCTCCGGGCTTCTCCGGCGGGCTCGGCAGCGTCGTGCTCATGTAGCGCGCGCTGAGCGGTCCGGATCGCCAGATAGGTCACCAGCGCGGCGACGGCGGTGAGCGGCCAGCCCATCGCGATGCGCGCCACGCCAAGCCAACCGGTCTCGTCGGCGTCGTACAGGTACTGCTGGACCAGGAACCGCGACCCGAACACCAGCACCCAGGTGATGGTCGCGATGTCGAAAGCCGTCACGGCCCTGCGCACCTCGCGCCAGTCCCGGTCGTGCGAGTTGACCCAGCCCCAGATATAGCCGACGACGGGCCGGCGGATCAGCACCGAGACGCCGAACAACACGGCGTACAGCAGCGAGCTCCAGATACCCAGCAGGAAATAGCCTTTCGACTCCCCCACCAGATACGCGATCAACGCGCTGACGCCCACGGCGAAGAAGCCGGAGATCGCCGGCTGCAGTGATTCACGGCGGACCAGGCGCCAGATCAGGATGAGGGTGGCCACGCCGAGTGCCGCGCCGATCGCGGGCATGAGCCCGAACAGAGTCGACACCGGCACGAAGACCACGACGGGCAGTGATGAGTAGATGAGGCCGCTGACCCCGCCCATCTGGTCCAGCACCGCCCTGGCGCCGCCATGTGACGGGGTGGCCGGCAGCGCCGGCTCGCTCTCGGACTCCTCGGGCGGGCTGTTGTCGGCCTGGCTCACTTCTGAATTTCGTAGTGCGGGTTGTAAATCGCTTTACCGCCGTTGTCCAGTTTGCCGATCCGTCCGTGCACCCGCAGGGTGCGGCCCGACTCGATACCCGGAATGCGACGCTGACCCAACCACACCAACATCACGGTGTCGGTGCCGTCGAACAGTTCGGCCTTGACGCCGCCGGAACAGCCCTTGCCATTGCATTCGACACTGCGCAGGGTTCCGACCATCGTCACCTCCTGGCCGCGCTGGCAGTCGATCGCCTTCTGCGCGCCGGTGTTGGCGGCTTCCTCGCTGAGCTCTTCGACGTCGAGTTGCTCTGGGTCTTCTGTCAGGCGTCGTGTGAGCCGGCGCAGATACCCTTCGGCCGTAGCCATGGCCTCTCCTGACCTCTCGCGGATCCACCTTGGATCCGCCCAACCAACGCCACGGTAGACCTCTTACGACACGAATGCCACGTGGGGTTCCACTCGGCGTGCCGCTGATTTGACGGGGCGGGCACGATCATCAGATGAGCGTGCATCTGCGTGGTGTCACCACGGTCCTGCTGGCCGGCACCGGATCCGACGACGACTATGTCTACCGGGCGTTTTCCGCCGCGTTACACCAGGTCGGCGCGGTGGTTGTGACGCCGGCGCCCACCCCGGGCCGGTTGCTCGACGGCTACCGCGAGGCCCTCGACGATGCCGCGCGCGGCGGCCCGATCGCTGTCGGCGGGGTCTCGATCGGCGCGGTCGTGGCCACATTGTGGGCTTTGGCACACCCCAACCGCGCGGTCGCGGTACTGGCCGCACTGCCGCCCTGGACGGGTTCGCCACAGCATGCGCCCGCGGCATTGCTGGCGCGCCAGTCCGCCGAACTGCTGCGCCGCGACGGGCTGGCCGCCGCGGTGGCCCAGATGCGCGCGTCGAGCCCCGCATGGCTGGCCGACGAGCTGGCCCGGTCGTGGGTGGGGCAATGGCCCGCCCTGCCGGATGCGATGGACGAAGCCTCGGCCTGCCGGGCGCCCAGTTGCGCCGAACTGGAGCGACTGGCGGTGCCGATGGGGGTCGCGGTGGCCACCGACGACCCGGTCCACCCGGCCGAGGTCGGTTATGAGTGGGTCTCGGCAGTCCCGCGGGCGGCGCTACGCGCGGTCACGCTCGAGCGCATGGGTGTCGACACCGGTGTCCTCGGCGCGGCGTGCGTCGCGGCGCTCCAGGAGGCCTGAGACCGTCCCGGGCCGACGAATCACCCGCCCGTGATGGTGCGCAGCTGCTGCATCGCCGAGCCCTGCGCACTGCGGCGCGCAACCGGCGCGGGCTGCTGCTGCTGCTCCTGAGGAGGCGCCTGCTGCTGGGCCTGTTCGGCGGCGGCCTGTGCTGCCGCGCGCAGTTGCGCCGCCATGGGTTCGGGCAACTGCACCTGCAGCGGGGTTCGGACCGGCAGCGGCGTGTCGCCGCGCCGGACGACACAGTCGGCCAATGACGCCCGGGCCTCTTCGGCGAGCGCGTCGATGGTCTCCGCGGAGCCGTTGACCACACAGCGCACCATCCAGCGATAGCCGTCGGCGCCGATGAACCGCACCACGCCGCCATTGCCGGTGCCGACCACCTCACGCCCCCACGGGCCGTCCTGGATGCTGACCGACTCGGCGTCCTTGCGCAACGAGTCGGCGAGTTCGGTCGCCACCTCGCGCCACAGGCCCGGGCTCTTCGGCGCGGCGTACGCGGCGATCGTGAACCGGCCGTTGGGCGTCACCACCCACACCGCGCTCGGCGCACCCGCCTCGTTGAGCTCGACCTGCACCTGACCCCCGTCGGGCATCGGGATGAGCACCGAACCGAGGTCGAGGCGGCCCTGCGCGGCGACGCTCGCGTCGTCGAAGTCGTCGATGTCGAACGGGCCTTCCAGCGGCTCGTCCGCGTCGATGTCGTCGGCCGGTGCCGACTCCTCGGACGCGCGCAGCGTGCTGCTGCCCTTGTCCGCGCTGTCGTCCTTCTTGCTGCGTTTTCCGAATGCCATCACAAACTCGCATGTCCGCCGGAGGAGCCGTGGCCGCCGTCGCCACGGGAAGTGTCGGCCAGGCCGGCCTCGTCGAACGAGGTGACCTCGACCAATTCGGGAAGTTCTACCCGCTGCACCAGCAGCTGGGCAATCCGGTCACCGCGGTTGACCACTATCGGCGTGTGGGGATCGAGGTTGATCAGTGACACCTTGATCTCACCGCGGTAGCCGGCATCGATCGTGCCCGGGCTGTTGACGATCGAAAGACCAACGCGCGCAGCCAAACCCGAGCGGGGATGCACCAGACCCACCATGCCGTGGGGAATCGCGACCGCCACACCGGTGGGAACGAGCGCCCGTTGACCGGGTGCCAGTTCCACGTCCTGTGCGCTGTAGAGGTCGACGCCGGCGTCACCTTCGTGGGCCCGAGCGGGCATCGGTAGTTCGCGGTCCAATCGGACGACCGCCAGGGAGTTGGACACGACGTCACAGATTACTCTGAGCCGCGTGTCAGACACGCGCGCAACCACCCGAACCGTGCGGTATCACGAGCGGTTGTGGGTGCCCTGGTGGTGGACCCTGCCCGCGGTGGGCCTGGCGATCCTGATCGCCGTGCAGGTCAACATGGGTGTCCCGGCGATACCCGCCTGGGTGCCGCACGCCGTGCTGATACCGGTGGCCGTGGCAGTGCTGCTGTGGTTCAGCAAGACCGAGATTCAGGTGGTCGATCAGCCCGACCGCGAGACCGAAGTTTGGGTGGGTTCGGCCCACCTGCCGGTCAGTGTCATATCGCGCACCGCGGAGGTGCCGCGTTCGGCGAAGTCCGCCGCGCTCGGCAGGCAACTAGACCCTGCCGCATATGTGGTGCACCGGGCCTGGATCGGCCCCATGGTGCTGGTGGTGCTCGACGATCCGGATGACCCCACCCCGTACTGGTTGGTCAGTACCCGTCACCCGGACCGCGTGCTGGCCGCGCTCGGCGGCTGACGCCTGAGGCTCAGGCGGCGCAATCGGTGCAGATCATCACGCCGTTCTTCTCACTGGCGAGACGGCTGCGGTGATGAACCAGGAAGCAGCTCGAACAGGTGAACTCGTCCGCCTGCTTCGGGACCACTCGCACTGACAGTTCTTCACCCGACAGATCCGCGCCCGGCAGCTCGAATGACTCGGCGGATTCAGATTCGTCGACATCAACCACGGCGGACTGTGCCTCGTTGCGCCGGGCCTTGAGCTCCTCGAGCGAATCCTCGGAAACGTCGTCAGTCTCGGTGCGCCGCGGAGCGTCGTAGTCGGTAGCCATCGTCTGTGTCCCCTCCCTTGTCCTTGCAGCTGAGCTTTGTACCAGCGTCGAACGCATTCCCCAAATGATTCGTGCCCGGATTGCCACACGTTTCAGTGTGATTTACATCACACTGTTCTCTGAGCTCTGGCGCGGCAATGGACGACCTTGCCTTTAGAGTGCAGGGGTGGTCGCGCAAATCACCGATGGCACCGCCTTCGACCGACACGGTCGCCCGTTCCGTCGGCGCAACTTTGTTCCGGGCATTGTGCTCTTCGTCGCACTCGCGGTGGTGACGCTGACGGTGTGGGTCGTCGCGCTCAACCGGCCGGCCGACGTGCACGAGGCCACGGTGTGCAACGCGCCGCCCGCACCCACCGACCCGGCAACGCCGGTGCTCGGCGAGCAGGTCGCCCGTTCGGCGATGACCGACATCACCCCTGCCCCGTTGGCCGAGACCAAGATCCGCGTGCTCAACGCGAGCGGACAGGGCGGCCAGGCCGGCGAGGTGGCCGGCGCACTGCGCGATCTCGGCTTCGCCCAGCCGGAAGCGAGCAACGACCCGATCTACTCGACCACCCGTCTGGAGTGCCAGGGCCAGATCCGGTTCGGCCCAACGGGGCGCACGGCCGCGGCCGCGGTGTGGCTCGTGGCGCCGTGCACCGAGCTCTTCCAGGACGAAAGACCGGATGCCACAGTCGATCTGGCGCTCGGCACGGAGTTCAGCGAGCTCGCCAGCAGCGACGACATCAACGCCGTGCTGGCCAGCCTGCGTCCCGACGCCACCCAGCCCGCGGACTCGGCGCTGCTGTCAAAGATCCATACCGGCGCCTGCTAGCGCGCCGGTGAGCGCGGTCGCGATGCCCGGCGCCGCTGCCGCGATCCGCCCGGGACCGCCGGTGGCCGGCAGCCACAGCCGCGCACCCGCCTCGGCCGCGATCAACGCACCCGCGGCCCAGTCCCACACATGCACGCCGTCCTCGTAGTACGCGTCGAGCTGGCCTGCCGCGACCATGCACAGGTCGAGTGCGCACGAACCGATCCGGCGCACATCGCGGACCTCGGGCAGGATCCGGGCCAGGATCTGGGCTTGTTGTTGCCGCCGCTCGGGAACATAGGAGAAACCGGTGCCGAGCAAGGCCATGCCGAGGTCGTCGACGGCGTTGCACCGCAACGGCGTGCTCACCCCGTCCTGGAGCGCGTGCGCGCCGTGCCCTCGGGCCGCGGAGTAGACCACGCCCGCCGGCACATTGGCGACCGCGCCCGCGACCGACTCACCGTCCTGCTGGACGGCCACCGACACCGCGTACGCCGCGATGCCGTAGACGAAGTTGACCGTGCCGTCGATCGGATCGATCACCCAGCTCAACCCGTCCCGCCCGTCGCGGCGGCCGCCTTCCTCCTCGCCGAGCACATGCTCCCCCGGCCGCAGCACGGCCAGCCGCTCGCGCAGCCACCGTTCGGTCTCGGTGTCCACGACCGTGACCGGATCGGTGGGCGTGCTCTTGGATCGGACCGCGCCCCCGTCGTTCCCCTCGCGGGCCTCGGCACCGCCGCCGCCGAACACCTCGACGCGACGGGCCCGGACGAATTCGGCGGCTTCGGTCGCCAACTGCTCTGCCACTGTGCGCAGGCCGACCAGATCTGTGCTGTTTTCCGTCACGCGACCATCGCAACACGTTCGCGCCGAAAAGTCGCTCGCCGGGATGTGAGACCACCGGCACAAGCGTTCGTGAACTACTAGGGTGAGGTCGCGACATACCCTGCCCCGCAAAGGAGCGCCCGATGACCGCAATCGACACGCCGAACACCGATTCCGCCGGCGACAGCGGCGGCCAGCGTCGCGGCTTCGGCGTCGACGTGGGCGGCAGTGGGGTCAAGGGCGGAATCGTCGACCTCGGCACGGGCCAGCTCATCGGCGAGCGCTTCAAGCTCGACACGCCGCAGCCGTCCACACCCGAGGCCGTCGCCAAAACCGTCGCCGCGGTGGTCCGGGAATTCGGCTGGACCGGCCCGCTCGGGGTGACCTATCCGGGCGTGGTGACCAACGGCATCGTGCGCACCGCGGCCAACGTCGATCACGGCTGGATCGGGGTGAACGCGGCCGAGGTCATCGGCGCCGAACTCGACGGTCAGTCGGTGACGGTGCTCAACGACGCCGACGCCGCGGGCCTGGCCGAGGAACGGTTCGGCGCGGGGCGGGACAACACGGGTGTCATCGTGCTGCTGACCTTCGGCACCGGAATCGGGTCGGCGGTGATCCAGAACGGGGTGCTGTTGCCCAACACCGAGTTTGGCCATCTCGAGGTCGGCGGCAAGGAGGCCGAACACCGCGCCGCCTCGTCGGTCAAGGAACGCAAGGAATGGAGCTACGAGCGGTGGACCAAGGAGGTCACCAAGGTGCTCGTGACGATCGAGAACGCGATCTGGCCGGACCTCTTCATCGCGGGCGGCGGCATCAGCCGCAAGGCCGACAAGTGGCTGCCCCTGCTGGAGAATCGCACCCCCGTGGTGGCCGCGGCACTGCAGAACACCGCGGGCATCGTCGGGGCCGCGATGGCCGCCGACGTCAAAGCTACCGCGCAGTAGCTTCTCTGTTTTTCCGGGCCGACACGGCAGGTCGACGCGTCGGATTTGCCGCTCGGCACAGAGAAAGCACACACTGTCGTTACAATGGTCTTCGGCGGCCGCCTACCGAAATAGCGGCAAGTATCCCCAGCCGATAACAACGCCAACATTCGATAGCCGACGCTTTCGGTGGTGTATGCCCATGCCCACCGGATGAACGCAAGACCGAAAGGGTGACGTGGCAGCGACAAAGGCAAGCCCGGCAACCGACGAGCCGGTGAAGCGCACCGCTACCAAGACCCCCGCCAAGAAGGCTCCGGCCAAGCGGGCAGCCAAGGCAACGGCCGCGAAAACCGCGGGTGCGAAGCCGGCCAAGGCCCCCGCCAAGAAAGCTCCGGCCAAGCGGGCGGCCAAGGCCCCCGGGACCAAACCCGAGGATCTCGGCGCCGACGACCTCGAGACCACCGACGAACTCGACGCCGAGCCCGGCGACGACCTCGACGTCGACGACGCGGACCTCGACCTCGAGGAGCTCGACAGCGACGATGACGCGGTCGACGACGCCGACGACGAAGAGGGCGAAGAGGAAGACGAGGAGACCGTCGCCGAGGGCGAAGGCACTCCCGACGCGGCCGCGAAGCCGGCCAAGGCTGCGGGAGCAGCAGAAGACGACGACATCGCGGAGCCCTCCGAGAAGGACAAGGCATCGGGCGACTTCGTCTGGGACGAGGAAGAATCCGAGGCGCTGCGGCAGGCCCGCAAGGACGCCGAGCTCACCGCGTCGGCCGACTCGGTGCGTGCCTACCTCAAGCAGATCGGCAAGGTCGCGCTCCTCAACGCAGAAGAGGAAGTCGAGCTCGCCAAGCGCATCGAGGCCGGCCTGTTCGCCACCCAGAAGATGGCGGAGTTCGCCGAGAAGGGCGAGAAGCTGCCGGTTCAGCTGCGCCGCGACATGCAGTGGATCTGCCGGGACGGCGACCGCGCGAAAAACCATCTGCTGGAGGCGAACCTGCGTCTGGTGGTGTCGCTGGCCAAGCGCTACACCGGCCGCGGCATGGCGTTCCTCGACCTGATCCAGGAAGGCAACCTGGGTCTGATCCGCGCAGTCGAGAAGTTCGACTACACCAAGGGCTACAAGTTCTCCACGTACGCCACCTGGTGGATCCGCCAGGCCATCACCCGCGCCATGGCCGACCAAGCCCGCACCATCCGCATCCCGGTGCACATGGTCGAGGTGATCAACAAGCTGGGCCGCATCCAGCGCGAGCTGCTGCAGGATCTGGGCCGCGAGCCCACGCCCGAAGAGCTCGCCAAAGAGATGGACATCACGCCGGAGAAGGTGCTGGAGATCCAGCAGTACGCGCGTGAGCCCATCTCGCTGGACCAGACCATCGGCGACGAGGGTGACAGCCAGCTCGGTGACTTCATCGAGGACTCCGAGGCGGTCGTGGCCGTCGACGCGGTGTCCTTCACGCTGCTGCAGGACCAGCTGCAGTCGGTGCTGGAGACGCTGTCGGAGCGCGAGGCGGGTGTGGTGCGGTTGCGCTTCGGCCTGACCGACGGCCAGCCCCGCACGCTCGACGAGATCGGCCAGGTCTACGGCGTGACGCGCGAGCGCATCCGCCAGATCGAGTCCAAGACCATGAGCAAGCTGCGCCACCCCAGCCGGTCGCAGGTGCTGCGGGACTACCTGGACTAGAGCCGCAAGCCGAAGGTGCAGGAAAACCGGCCCGTCAGGGCACCCCGGCGCACGTAGTCGTACCGGCTCCGCCGACCTAGCGTCGGACTGTGCCGACCCATCGCCGGCGATCCACGAACGGTGCGGATCTGCCTACCGGTCCCGCGCAGCGTGCGAAGCCCAGTGCGGTGTCCGCTGCGGCGGGGAAGCTTCTGGGCATGCAGCGTCAGGCCGGCAACCAGGCGGTGGTCAACTGGGTCGTCGGACGGCGCCAAGCGGTGCAGCGTCTCCGTGCGGTGCAGCGCGAAGAACCAGACGACGAGACCCTCAAGCTGGAAGCCGCCGAGCTCGCCACAGTGCCGTCGGGATCCGGTGGCACCGTGCGACTTTCAGACCCGTTGCACGATGCCGGGCACCCCGACGAGAAGCCCAACATCGCACCGCTGCAGATCGCCGCCACTGCCGTCCGTAACAAGAATGACGGCCAGCGCAAAGGGTTCGACAGCCAACCGGAGGCCGTGGCGTTCGCCGTGGCACGGGCGGGCGGGTGTGGCGCAGGTGTCGTGAAACGTGGCCGGTTCTATTTCGTCGTGACATTCGTCCCGAATCCCGACTTCCTTCGGCAGAAGGTGTACGCATACACGTCGGCGCAGGGCATTCTCACGGCAGTCGGCAACGACGGCTTCGTCTTCGACCCCGCGGTGACGCGATACCAACCAGACACCGGTCTGCTCAAGGCCGAGGATCTGGTGCGGCTGCACAACGATCCCGCCAAATCCATGCCCGGTACCGCGTCGCCGGCAGAGCTGGCCGCCATGGCGGGTGTCCCACCACCGGGAGTGAAGGAGGGTGATGCCGCGGCCGCCGGTCAAGGTGCCGTCGAGATCGCGCCTGACCAACAGGAAGCGTTCATCCGCCAATACCTCGTCGCGAGAGGCATGGCGATGCTCAACGCGAACGAGACGGCGACGCTCAAACTGGTCGAAGACTTCAAGCCCACCAACGCCGGTGATGCGAACACCGCGAGTTCCGGCGTGTCGGCCAACGCGAAGAAGATGATCGACAACGCCCGTGAGGTCGCCGCCGATCTCGCCAAGGTCCAAGATCAGGAAATCGCCCTGGAAAAGCTGATGTCCGACCGGGATTGGGCTCAGTCGATCAGCCGGACGTCGCAGACGAAATGGACTGCCGAAGGCGTCACCAAGACTTTGCGAGAGTGGCGAACGGATCTCGAGGGCCGGCAGAAGGACATCGCCGCGCGCAAGAACGACATCTTCGCCAAGAACGCCGTCGTCGCACAACTGGTGAGCAAACGCGAACCGGACACCGGTCTCGGCACCGATATCAAGCGAGCACTCGACAGCAACGTCGCCTGGGCCATCCCCGGGGTCAAGCTCGGTTGGGAGGCCTACAAGGCCATCAGCCCGGACAACACCGCAAACGCCGGACTACTCCGCACCGGTACGGACGAGCAGGTTCGGGCCGAGATGCAGAAGAAGCTCGATGCCGTCGTGAAAGCCATCCGCGAGGTCAAGGCTCGGACCCTCGCCGGTGACCTGAAGTTCCTGGTGTCGATGCCGCGGCTGTACGACAACGTCAAGGCGGACTTCGCGCGCATCAAGGCGCGCAACACCATGCTGGCCCACGAGCTGGAGACCATCCGCGTCCAGACGGGTTCACAGGTCGACGTCAAAGAAGTCATCGACGTCGCCGGAACGGCACTGCAGTTGATCGGCTTCTTCTTCCCACCTGCCGAATTCCTGGGCTCGGTCATGACATTCGGTGTCGCGGCGGCGCGGCTCGGTGAGGCGCTGGACCAGAAGACCGTTGCAGAGGCTGCCGCGACGCCCGACCAGGCGATGCTGGATCCCGACAAGGCCCAGAAGAAGCTCAGCGAGGCCACTGCGGCGCTGGCGATCGAGTCGGTCAACCTCGGCATGTCGATGGGCGGCGCCGCGAAGGCCATCGAGGAAGGCAAGGTGCCGGCAGAGTTGAAGACCGCGAGTGCGACCGCGAGCGGTGTCTCCGACCTGATGGCGATGACCAGCATCGAACGCGAAGCACAAGTCGCCGCCAGCATCGGCAAGGTCGGTGAGGCGATGACGGTCCGAGAGGCCGGCGGGTATGCCACCATTCACGCTGCGCTGCCGTCGAATTCGCCGTCCCTGAAGAAGATCAACACCTGGCAGAACGGTGTTGTTGCGGAGATGACCGCTGCCGTGGGGGAACACCAACTCGCGAAAGCGGCGGGCGTCGACGTCGGTGCGGCGGGCCTCAAGCCGACCGGTCCCCTACCGGCGCCGCGTGCGGCCACCGCACCTGCTTCACTGCCACCGCTACCCGAGCTGGACGCAAAAGACGTCGAACTGGCCCGCGCCACCCTGGCGCGATCGGTCGGTGCCAAACCGGACGAAGCAGCCAAGCTGACCGGAATCACGATCGAGGATCCGGCAGCCCTCAAGCGGTACATGGAAGTATCGCCGCCTCCGGCCCTGGCACCGGACGAGATGCGCCGCGCACTCGCGCACCACGGCGCGCTACCCGCCGGAATGGAGGGCATGCAGCACCTGGAACCCGCCGCGATGAAGGACTACCTGAACAAGATGAAGGCGGGCGAAACCACCTGGGGCACAGGAGCTGCCGGTAAGCTGCCCACTGATCCGCAGGCCGTCAAACTCGTCGACCAACGGTGTGCACAATTGGCCTCCACCGTGAACGGAGCCATCGGACCCTCCGGCGTCCCGGCCGTGGGCGTCGGCTTTTCCAGCCAACTCGGCGCAGGCGCGGGCGGCCACTTCAACATGAAGACGTGGCGCATCGAATTCTCCTGGGAGACACTGGCTCAGGATATGACGCCCAGTCACGCGGAATTCCTCAAGTACGCGAACTTTCACGAAGGAACCCATGCGGACCAGTGGTGGCATGTGGCACGCATGATGGCCACCGACAACGTCCCGACGGCGACCATCGCCTCGAAGCTCGGCATGGATCCCAAGATCGCAAGCCTCGCAGTGCAAGAGGCGAAAATCAGACCCTTGCCGGTGATGTCTGCCGAGGCCGCACCGTATCGTGAGATATACACCAGCATTTCGCATTCCAAGGTTGTCGACCGTGAAGGCGTACTGGATCGTTTCCACGCCGCAGCGGCCAGGAAACAGGCCGCGGAGGCCGCGCTGACCACTGCCGAGAACGAATTGCGGGCCGCCGAGTCGGCATGGCAGGCTCAGAAGTCACAGCCGCCGAGTACCGCGCGCAAAGACGCGTATCTGGAACTCGACGCACGACAGTTGGACTGGAACGCCGCCAAGACCAATCTGTCCAAGGCCGACCAGGACTATCAGGTCAAGCTCGCGGCCTACCTCGACCTCCCCGAGGAGCGGCAGGCCCAGGCCGCCGAGCGCGCGCTCCAGAAGGCGGGCAGGTCAACGCCGTGAAGCACTCGAATCCGCTCGACCTGGTGACCGAAGCCGTCAAGCTCATCGGCGGCTCGGAGGTCGCCCGGACGGCGCAAGTGCTGGGCGCGGACGTCGGCACGGCCGACGACGGCACGAGCTTCCTGGGCACCCAACCGGCCCCCGGCGTCTACCTGATCCAGATTCTCGATCGCGATGGCGACGACCGCATCGACGACATCGTGCTGCGGTTGAGCCAACCCGTCGCGCTGTCCGAGCTCGTCACTCGCCTCGGTGGTTACCAGACCCCCGCCAGCTCCGGCCACCGTCAGGTCCACGATGTGTGGTTCACCACCGAGGATGCCGTCGTCACGGCCCGCTGCGACCGGCCGCCCGGCCCCGATTCGGCTGTCGTCGAGATCTTCATCAGGCCTGCTCGATAGACCGTTCCGTTGAGCGTTTGTTGAGAAATCCCGCGATCGGCGTTGAGCCGGCGTTGATGCCCGTCCGGATACTCGTCGGCAACTAACCGGTCGCCCGAAGGGGAATGCCATGCAGACGCGAGTGTCCACCTACGTTTATGCCGACGACCCGATCCTGCAGGCGGGTGTGGTCAGCCAGCTCCGGATGCGCCCGGAGATCGACGTCGTCGAAGCCGGCGAGTTGGCCGGTGTCGACGTCGGCATCGCGGTGGCCGACACGCTCGACGACGAGACCATCCGGATCCTGCGCTCGCTCAAGAAGGCCGGTGTCGGGCACACCATCCTGGTGATGAGCTCGATCGACGAGACCACCGTCGTCAACGCCGCCGAGGTCGGCGTCAGCGGGCTGCTGCGTCGCGGCGAAGCCACCCCGGATCTGCTGGTCCGCACGATCCAGAAGGTGGCCGCGGGTGACGGCTTCATCCCCGCCGATCTGCTCGGCCATCTGCTGGGGCAGGTCGGACGGCTTCAGCGCCAGGTACTTTCACCGCGCGGCCTGACCTTCACCGGGCTGTCGGAACGCGAGATCCAGGTTTTGCGGTTGATCGCCGACGGCCACGACACCAACGAGATCGCCCGGCAGCTGTGCTACAGCCAGCGCACCGTCAAGAACGTGCTGCACGACGTGACGACCCGGCTGCAGCTGCGCAACCGGTCCCATGCCGTGGCCTACGCGGTGCGCGAAGGGCTCATCTGAGCGCGGGCCTCGACGAGCCCGACCGTCGCCCGTTCGGGCACAATCCCGTGCCTTCACATCGGGACTCACGCTCGTACCCCACAACACAACCGCACGGAACGATGGGCCAGTGATACCTGAAGTAGACCACGCACTACGCACCCTCATCGAGCGCGAGGCCGTCGACGCAGGCGAGGTCGACGTCGAGTTCGACGCGCCCACCAAGGATTGGGCGAGCCGACGCAACGCGCCGACCGTCGGCGTGTACCTGTACGACATCCGCGAGGATCTTCGCCGCCGAGAGCGCGGCCTGCTCAACGAATACGAGGGCAACCGGGTGCGGGCCAGGCACCTGCCGCCGCGGTATTTCAAGCTCTCCTATCTGGTGGCGGCCTGGACTCAGCGCCCAGAGGACGAGCACCGGTTGCTGGCCGCGTTGATGGGCTGTTTCCTGCGCTACGAGGCCCTTCCGGCTGATGTGCTGACAGGTTCCATTGCGGCACTGGGCCTCCCGGTCCCTGTCACGGTTGCCCTGCCGCCGCCTGAGGACCGCTCGTTCGCCGACGTGTGGACCGCGCTGGGCGGCGAGCTCAAGCCGTCGCTCGACGTCGTGGTGACGGCGCCGACCGACACCGGCCGCTCGTTCCCGGCCGGGCCGCCGGTGGCGAAGCCGCCCGTGCTGCAGACGTCGGGCCTCGACGGCGCGGTGCCCCGCGAGACCGTGCGCCGGCGCACGGTCGGCGACCCCGCATTCGGCCAGGAGAGCTCCGGCTCGCTGCGTGTCCGCAAGCGCCAGCGCAAGCAGTAGGACGCCGCGGATGGAGACGCCCCTGGACAGCACCCGTTACCTACTCGGCCGGGCGATGCTCGTAGAGGAGCGCATCCGCACGCTCGTCGCGCACCGGCGCAGCCACGACCCGGCCCCCGACGATCCGTTCCGGGGCCTGTACCTGAGCGACGACGTGGTCGACGCGCTGCTGTCCCCCACCCCGCCCGCGCCCGACCCGCCCCGGCAGGCCCGGTGGGAGTTCGAGGATCGTGCGGACCTCGCGGAGTCCGAGGGCACCGAGCTGCGCCTGCGCGCACTGGCCCGGGCTGCGGGCCTGTGCGCCCACGAGGTCGAGCTGCTCGTCGCCTGCCAGCTGCCGGACCTGGACGCGCGGTTCGAACGGCTCTACGGCTACCTCAACGACGATGTGACCCGACGGCGCGCTACGGTCGGGCTCGCGTTGGAGCTGGCCGACCTGTCCCCGCTGGACGCGTCCGCGCGCGCGATGCTGGCCCCGGGTTCGGCCCTGGTGGACAACGCGCTCGTGACGATCGACGACACCGAACGTCCCTTCCTCACCAGGGCATTACGGGTTCCCGACCGGGTGACCGCCTACCTCTTGGGTGACGACCGCCCCGACGCCGCCCTGGCAGAGCTGCTCGTCGAGCCACGTCGCCATCACTGCCCACAGTCCCGTGAGCTCGCCCAGGCGTTCAAGGCCGGCGAGCGGTTCTGCTATGTGCGGGAGTCGGTCAGCGACGCCGGCGCCGCCATCGCCGGTGACGCTTTCAGCACCGCCGGCTACAACGTACTGTGTTGTGACGCAACACGGTTGGCAACATCTTCCGACCTTGCGAGCACGGTCGCGATGCTCGGCCGGGAAGCGCTGCTGTGCAACGCCGGCCTGGTGGTCTCGCCGGTCGACGCACTCGGAGCCGACACCGCCGCTGTCGTCCACCGGCTGTCACACCTGCCGGTCCCGGTTGCGCTCACCGGGATTTCGGCGTGGAACCCCACGTGGTCGGACCGCGTGCCGCTGGTCGCCGACGCCGCACGGCTCAGTGTCGGTGAACGCATCGAGGTGTGGCAGCGTGAACTCGGATCCCTCGCCGACGGTATCGATGTCGAGGACATCGCGGCGCAGTACGTGTTCGGGCCCCGCCAGATCACCGCGGCGATCGCCGCGGCCGAATCTCTCGCCCGGTCGGCGGGCGGCTCGCCCGCCGACACCGATCTGCGCCGCGGCGCCCGGGCCCAGAACGCCGCGGGCCTCGAGCAGTTGGCGAGGCGCATCGAGCCCGCGGTCTCGTGGCCGGACCTCGTCCTGCCCGACAAGGCACTCAATCAGTTGCGCGACTTGACCACCCGGGCCCGCAAACGCGAACTGGTGCTGTCGGACTGGCGGATGCGCCCGGGTGGTGGGCGTGGCACGGGGGTGACCGCGCTGTTCGCCGGTGATTCGGGCACGGGAAAGACCATGGCCGCCGAGGTGATTGCGGCCGATCTCGGACTCGACCTCTACACCGTCAATCTCGCGACGGTGGTGGACAAGTACATCGGCGAGACCGAGAAGAACCTGGAGCGGATCTTCACCGAGGCCGCCCGGGTCAGCGCGGTGCTGCTGTTCGACGAGGCCGACGCGATCTTCGGCAAGCGCAGCGAAGTGCGCGATGCGCACGACCG
Source organism: Mycolicibacterium mageritense (assembly GCF_010727475.1). NCBI lineage: Bacteria > Bacillati > Actinomycetota > Actinomycetes > Mycobacteriales > Mycobacteriaceae > Mycobacterium > Mycolicibacterium mageritense. The sequence goes on along the minus strand of NZ_AP022567.1, from coordinate 5,923,030 downwards.
GTACGCCAACATCGAGAGCGCATACCTGCTGCAGCGGATGGAGACGTTCGACGGCCTGGCCGTGCTGGCGACCAATCTGCGGGCCAACCTCGACGACGCGTTCACCCGTCGCCTCGACATGGTGGTGGACTTCCCGGTGCCCGACGAGACCGCCCGGCTCGCACTATGGCGGCGCTGCCTGGCCCCACCGGTGCCCACGCGCGGAGAACTCGACCTGGGCGCCGTTGCCCGGGCTTTCCCGTTGTCGGGAGGCAACATTCGCTCGGCTGCGATCACCGCGGCCTACCTGGCCGCGGGCACCGGTGCCGAGATCGACAACGAGCATGTCACCGCGGCGATCCAACAGGAGTACCGCAAACTCGGCCGGCTGCTGCCCACACCCGATACCGACGGCCAGTGTCAGGAGATCCGAAGATGACAGAGCATCTTTGCGAACAGTGCGGTGCCGAGAATGCCGCCAACGCGCAGTTCTGCACCAAGTGCGATTTCTACCTCGGCTGGGACACCGGGGACGGATCCCTCGACAAAGCTCCGTTGACCGCATCCGTGCCCGTCGTGCGGGAAACCCACAGCCAGAAGTTCCCCGCCGTGACCGTCGGCCGGCCTCGGGTCACAACCCCGCCGCCGGTCAACCGCCCTGGTCGGCCCGCGGGCCGACCGGCGTCCGCGCCCACGGTGACCATCGAGCATCCCGAGGTGGAATTGGACCCCGTCAGCGGCGGGACCGTCGACGTCTGCATTCGCAACCGGTCCGCGATCGTCGACGGGTACACGATCACCGCTCCCCGGGGCCCCGAATGGCTGCAGATCCAGCATCCCGAGATCAGGTTGTTGACCGACGAGGAAAGCACCACGACAGTGTCGTTCAGCATCCGGCCGGGGTTCGACGTCTACGTGCAACGCTTCCGCCTGCACGTCCAGATCTGCTCGGTCGAGGATCCCGCCAAACGCGCCGACGCCGAACTCGTGGTCACGGTGCCCCGCATCGGCGGGCCCGTGACGGTGACGGCCGAACCGCAGATGCTGCGCCTGCGGGACCAGACCAGCGGCCGGTTCCGGGTGCGGTTGGACAACTCCGGCAGCAACTACCCACAGCGGTACCATCTGTCCGGCAGTGACCCCGAAGGCGCTGTCCGGTTTCGGTTCCAACCCCAGACCGTCGAGGTGCCGCCCCGGCGCTCGACGTATGTCGACGTTCGATTCGACGCTCCCCCACTGGAATACGGCCAGCAGGTGCCGCGCACGCTGAAAGTCACGGCGGCCAGCGATCAGGGGCCCATCGAAACGCTCGTCAACGTCATGCAGGAACGCTCCCAGGCGCCGTCGGACAGCCCGGTGCGGCTTCGTCTGGAACGCACCGTGACGCGGCTGCGGGATGCCACCTCGGCCGAGGTCGCGGTGCTGGTCGACAATCGCCGCGGCAGCAGGGACCGTCGACTGGTGTTCTCCGGGCGCGACCCGGAAGGCGTGGTGCGCTTCGGCTTCTCGCAACCGCAGTTGTACGTGCGGGCCGGTGAACAAGCCCGCATTCAGGTCAGCCTGCAGGCCCCGCTGCCGAATTCCGGCGCAGAGGTCGAACGCCCGATCACCGTGGTGTGCAACGACGGCAACGACGAGAGCGAGGCAACCGGGTCGCTGGTTCAGACCGCGAGCGCCTCACCGATGACGACGGCGCAGCTGCGCCTGGAACCCGAACACGTCGTGGTGCGCAACCGCCGCCGCGGCCGGCTGCGGGTGACCCTCGACAACAGCCGCGGCGCACTGCCTTTGAGCGCATGGCTGTCGGGCACGGACCCGGAGGGCGCAGTGCGTTTCACGTTCAGTCCGCCCCGGCTCGACGTGCCTGCCGGAGGCGTCGCCGTCGCGGCCCTTCGGATGTGGAGCAGTCTGCCCGGCGCAGGCAAGACTCTCGACCGCGAGATCACGGTCCGGGCCGACGACGGTGCGGGCGCGGTCGAGGAACAAGGCAAGTTCACGCAGTCGATGTCGGAGTTCCTGCCGCTGATCCGGCTGATCGCCACGTTGCTGGGCGGGCTGCTCGTGGTGTTCGGGGCGATCCGCCCGTGGTTCCTCGGCGGCCCGAGCTACGGCATCAGCTATCTGACCCAAGTCGTCGACCTGATCGACAGTCAGGCGCTGGCCCGTGAGGACATGTGGATGACGGTCAGCCAACCCACGGTGCGGGCGCTCCTGCTGGTGTTGGCGGGCATCATGCTGCTCGGGATCCTCAGCAGCAGTGGTAAATACACCATCATGGCGGGCTTCTGCGCCGGCGCGCTCATGGTGCTCTACATCGTTTTCGCGATGAGCACACTGCATTCGAATGCGCCCGCGTACGGCGTCCCGCTCGTGGTGGCCGGGGCCGTCATCGGGATCATCGGCGGGTTCTGCGTCAAACGCGGCACCTCGTGAGCACCGTCAGCTCGACACGATCTGCGCCACACCCGATTTCATGACATCGGTGAGGTTGTCCCATGGGACGGTCACCTCGACGATTCCCGCCGCGTTAGGCGCCACCGTGCCCTGCTCGAAAAAGACGCGCATCCCGTCTGTTTCGGCAGACCAGTGGGTGAACATCTCCTCGGTCGGCTGCACCTTGGTGGTATCGAAGCTCTCGGCCGCTGAGCTGCTCGGGCCCAGGGTCTTCGCCTCCTTGGCCAGCTGCTGCAGGCCTTCGGTGAGGTCGTTGAACAACGAGGACAGCGTGATGACACTGCCGCTTTCGGCGTCGATCACGACCGTGCTCACCAACGCCCGCGACGTGGCCTTGGTGACGTCGACCGCCGAGGTCCGCAACACGCCGCTGAGCACACGCTCACCGATCCGGACCCCGCTGCCCGGCCGGCCTTCCAGCTTGCCGCCGGTGATGGAATCCGCCTGGGTGTTGAGGGCAGACTTCATCTCGTCGTTGAAAACCCCTGCTACGTCGGGGTTTCCACCGGTGACCTGAGGCAACTCGACGTCGGCGAGAACGGTTCCCAGAAACCCGCTGACCTTCTCGGTGGTCGCGGTGAACGGTTCTTCGGTCTTCGACTCGTCTGTCGTCGATTCGTCGGTGCTCGATCCGTCGGTCGAACCGCCGGAACCGCCCGAGCCGTCGCCGGACGACGACCCGTCGCCACCGTCTCCGCCCTGTCCGGACGGCATCCCACCGTCTGACGGATTGGCGGCGTCGCTCGCGCTGGTACCCGTCTGGGCGGTGGGCACCGAGGTCACTTGGTGAGATTTGGGCGACGGCAAACCCACCGACCGCACGACATAGATTGCCACGACCACCAGGACGACCGCCCCGACAGCTGCCACCAGGATCCGTCCACCGCCGAACAGCATGTGACACCTTCCTCAGAACTTGATATCGGTGACGCGCCAGCTGTTGTCCGACTTGTTCGCGGTCACCCATACGGTGTGCCGGATCTCGTCGATCAAGCGGTGATCGTCAGTGGCGGCCGACTGCACGACCACGACGACGCGATGCGCGACGTCATCGGAGTTGGGCGGTGTCTCGTCGGCGAGGAAATACACCTTTGCCGTGATGGCGGCGCCGTCGGAACGCCACTGATCCCACTGCGATCCCGGCCCGGGCGCAGGCATCTGCTTGCCCTGCTTCGCCAGGTCTCCGGACAGGTACACGGCGGCCCGCTGGTAGGCGGCATCGGGTGACGCATCCTGGGTCGGGCGCCAGGTGAACATCGTCGTCAACGCGTTGGCGATGACCTCGTCGGGATCTCCCAGATCGACGTCCCTGGTGCTGGCCACCGGCAGCGGATCCGACGCACACCCGGTGATCGGTCCGATCACCACGACCGCGACACAGACCAGCAGGGCAACAAGCGTTCTCATGTCACCCGCCGCGCCTTGGACTCCGGGTAGTAGTCGGCCACCACCACGCCGCGCATGGGGTCGGCATGGATCATCTGACCGTTGCCGATCGCGATGCCGACATGGGACGGGCGGTTGTGCCGGTCCCAGCCGCTGAAGATCAGATCGCCGGGCTGCACCTGGGCGAGTGGGATCTCGTTGCCCACGTTCCACTGTTCGTCGGCCGTGCGGGGCAACACCTTCTTGCCGCTCGTACCGCGGATGATCGCGTAGTACGTCAACCCGGAGCTGTCGAAACCGTCGTTGGTCGGGCCGTCCACACCGCCGCCGCCCCACACCCACTTGCGGCCCTTGTACTGCTCGGCCGCGTCGACGACACTGGTCGGCTTACCGGTGACCGGCACAGTCTGCGGCGGCATGCCGCCCAGCCCCGGTGATGCCTCGAAAGCCTTGGCGCGCTGCATGATCTTGTACACGTACGGCTGGGTCTGGGTGGTGTAGTCACCGCCCGACGGCATACCGCCCGCGTTCTGCACCGCGCCGAAGCCCGCGTTGTAGGACGCCAGCGCAAGCGCCACCGGGTCGCCGGTGAGCGCACCGCTGCTGATGCCTGCGGAACACAGCCGGTAGTTCTCACACATCAGGGCGCCCTGGGACATCACCGCGTCGGGGATGCTGTTCACGTCCGGCGGCGGGCCGCTGCCGTCGTAGTCCTTGCCCCAGGTCTTCCAGGTGCCGGGCATGAACTGGGCCGGCCCTTGCGCTCCGGTCGACGACACCGGAGCGCTGGGTCCGTGCCGGAAACCGTTCTCCGCCTCCAGTTGTGCGGCGAGCACCGGCGCGGTGATGCCCTGGCACATCGCGCCGGCCTTGAGCAGCCACGGGAGGAACTCGGGTGGCACGAGTCCGGGCTTGAGCACGCCCGTCTGGCAGTCCGCCGCGGCCGAGGCCTGCTGCGCCGCGGACGGATTGGCCGGTGTCGGCGTCCTGTCGAGGATGAACGACGGGTCGACGGCCTGCCCGTGGTTGAGCCGGCCACCCTCCCAATACTCGAAATGCAGGTGAGTCCCGGTGGATTGGCCGTTGTTGCCCATCTCGGCGATGTGATCGCCCTCGCGCACCGCGGCACCCTGCCGCACCAGGACACCGTCGGGGAACATGTGGCCGTACACCGTCGAGACCAGACCTGTGCGGGTCTGCGAGTCGATGACGATCCACTGCCCGAACCCGCTGGCCGGCCCGGCCGCCACCACCGTGCCGTCCATGGCCGCGAAGATGTCGGTGTTCTCCTTGCCCGCCAGGTCGATGCCCTGGTGGGTCGAGTTGCCCCGCGGCCCGAAACCCGATGTCTTGGTATAGGTGCCGTCGGCCACCGGTTTTCCGCTCGTGGCGCAGACGCCCGCGGCCCACGCCGGGTTCGCCGGGGTGACCAGGACTGCCACGACGCTCACGCACAGCGCGATCAGCAATACCCGCCTGGGAACCCTGAGCACGGCCGTCATGGTCGATCTTTCGTCATGTCAACAAGTTCGGGGGCGCCGGTCGTGCGCCCACAGGTGAAGTGTCACGCGCGGGCGGATCGTTCGTCACGGGCTGCCGAACCGATATGCCCCTTCGGCCCCGCAGGACTGCCCGACCGGCCGACCACGACCGCACGATCGGCCGTCGCATCATTTGAGCCCGAATCGAACAATGAAGGAAACCCGCTCGCACGACACCTGGTCCGAGGAGACGGCATGGGGCGGCACCCGAAACGGCGGCATCGCCGACAACGACGCGTCCTCAACGTCTTTGTCGTGCTCATGGCCGCCTTCGTGGCGTTCGTCGCCGGCTGCGGCGGAAACCCGCCCGCGGCGCCGAGTGGCTCCGACTCTGACGAACCCGCACCGGCCGAGGCGCAGGACGCCATCGTCAAGGGTCTCGAAACGATGTTCACGTGGTTCCCGGCACGGGATGCGTCGCCGCGCGACGCCTACATCCGGGCGTTGCCCTACTTCGGTTCCCAGTTGCAGAACGGCAAGGACAACACGCTCGAACGCGGTAACAGCGTGTGGTGGCAGGGCTGGAAGGCCGAAAAGGCCGAAGTCACGGCCAAAGCGCTGCTGGTCGCGGGTGAGCACCCCGAGGACAAGCCCGACACCGTACAGCGTGCGGTCGTCGTCACCCAGACCGTGAAGGCCGCCGACGGTGAGGAACTCGACAGCACCACCATGCGCATCGACCGCGTCGTGGCCAAGAAGGGTCCGCAGGGATGGCGGGTCGAAGAGATCAACTTCTTCCCGGAGAACGAGTTCCGGACCAAGGTGTGCCCGCCCGGACAGTCACACCAGCCTGCGCCCGACGGCCCGTGCGTCCCGAATCCGCCTCCGCCGCCGAAGCAATGCCCCGATGGCAGCACCGTGCCTGCCGACCAGGTGTGCCCGCCCCCGGTCACCGGGCCAAACGTCACGCAATGCCCGGACGGCACAAGCGTTCCCGCCGGCGCGGCCTGCCCCGCAACCGGTCCGGTGACCACCCCGCCGACCGCAGGCAAGACCTGTCCCGAGGGACAGTCCCCCGACAGCAGCGGTACCTGCCAATGCCCGTCGGGAACCGTGAAGGACGGCGACCGGTGCGTCACGCCGTGCCCGGAGGGCCAGACTCGCAATCCCGACGGCAACTGCGAATGCCCGTCTGGCACAGTCAAAGAGGGCGAGCAGTGCGTGAAGCCCTGCGCCACGGGCGAGACCCGCAACCCCGACGGCACCTGCAAGGCCCAGCCGTGCCCGGACGGCCAGACCCGCAAGAGTGACGGCACCTGCCCGACCGGAACCCCATGCCCCGACGGGACCACCGTGTACGGCGACGACACGTGTCCCGTGGTGCCGTGCCCCGACGGCACGTCCGTGCCCAACGGGCAGACCTGCCCGCCGGTGAAATGCGCTGACGGCAGCTCGGTTCCGAACGGCCAGACCTGCCCGCCCGTCAGTTGCGCGGACGGCAGCTCGGTGCCCAACGGACAGACCTGCCCGCCGGTGCAGTGCGCCGACGGGAGCTCGGTGCCCAACGGACAGACCTGCCCACCGGTGCAATGCCCGAACGGCACCACCGTCCCCAACGGTCAAACCTGCCCACCGGTCATCCTGCAGAAGAAGCCGCCGGTCAGCGCATCGTGCACCGCAGGCACGCCGGGTGGTTTCGGGCCGGTCTGCACATGCCCGCCGGGCTACGACCTGTCGTCCGGCAACATGTGCGTCGAATCCACGGGCCCCGGCCCGGTCGTGCACTTCGCACCCACCGGTCATCCGTCCGCGGGAGCACCCATGTCCCGAGCCGCCAGGGCCATCGCGGTGCTGGCTCGGCCACCTGACCGGCTGACCGACTGCCTCACCCCCGGCCTGTTCATCTGCCCGCGCCGCTAGCAGCGCATTCAGTCCTGGCAGTCGAGATCGATCGGCTTGTTGAACGGATCGATTGCGGCCGACAACGCGTCGGCAGCGGTGTGCCGCTTCTCTTCCTCGTTGTCGTGGATGGCCTGCAGATGCTCCTGCAGTGCACTGGTTCCGCAGCCGGTGAAGTCGATGCGGTGTGTCGTGGTGCCGTCGTAGGTATGGAAGCGCCGGGAATGTTCGCGCTCATGTGGACCCAGCACGTCCCGCAGGAACGCCCGTACCCGGCGCTGCTGGCACTCTGTCAGACCGTCCGGCATATCGGGCATGCGAATGGTGACGTCCGCGTGGTAGGTGACGTTGAACGTGCCGACGGCATGCAGACACGGATCGTCGTCGGGGCACTCGGTGCAACCCTTCGCGCGCTTCATCGACTTGGGTGACCACTGCGATTTCCCGCCGTCGTAGGCCGCGGTGGTGTCACCGTGCAGCGAGACGCTGGGGCCGCCGCCGTGCACGGTGACAGACGGTCGGTGCGGCTCGGTTATCAGGTCACACGCGGCGGCGTTGCCGACGGTGCGTTGCAGGTCGGCCACCAGCCGCGCTCGGGTTCCCGCCGGCATCCGCGCGAGCAGTCCGTACGGCAAAGGCAGTGCGACCGGGGTCCGGGTGGCCGGCTCCCTCACCGCCGACCGGGTGAACATCGACCGGCTCGCCGCCGGGGCCCGCAGACGTCGCCTCATCGCTCCAGTGGACTCCCCGCGCGACCGGCTGTCCAGTGCGCGCTGTGAGCGCATACCAAAAAACTTTCGTCTGTGCTCTGGCGCACACGTGCCACCGTGACTTACGATTTTGCATTACAGAATCGTATTTTGCAATGCAGAACGGATGGTATGCGCAACAACTCTTCATCACTGCGCCGGGCACTGACCCTGCTCGACCTGATCGCGGCCACGGCAGGCCGCGACCAGGGCGCCAACCTCGGCGAACTGGCCGCAGGCATCGAATCGACGAAGAGCACCGTGCTGCGACTGCTGGCGCCGCTCGTGGAGGCGCAGTTGGTGCGCCAAGACACAGACGGCACCTACCGCATGGGGATGGGCATCCTCGGGCTGGCAGGCGCGTACCTCGCCGACCTCGACATCCGAACCGCGGCACAGCCCGTACTCCGCGAATTGGCCGACGCCACAGGGCAAACCGCACACCTGCTCGTGTACAGCGAGGGCCGGGTGACCTACGTCGACAAGGTCACCGGCAACTCTCCCATCCAGATGGCGTCGCGCATCGGCGACACCGGCACCGCCTACTCGACCGCCAGCGGCAAGGCGATGCTGGCGTTCCTCGGCGAGGAAGAGGTGCGCAACGTCGTCGCGCTGGGCATGCCCGCAAAGACTCCGGCGACCATCACCGATGCGCAGCGGTTGCGGGATCACCTTGCGGTCGTGCGCGAACGGGGCTACGCCTATGACGACCTGGAGAACGAAGACGGGATCCGGTGCGTCGCGGCCCCGGTGTTCAACCACACCGGCGCGGTGGCCTGCGCAGTCAGCGTGTCCGGCCCCGCCGAAGCCGTCGCTGCCAACCGGCAGAAGTACACCGACCTCGTCGTCGAAGGTGCACAGCGCATTTCGGCCCAGCTCGGCCACCGAGGAGGTGACCGGAACCCCTGAACACCCTCGCTTCCCCACCCCTCGCACACCATAAAGAAAGACATCCATGAAGCTCTCGCGTTCACTTCGCAAGGTCGTCGCGTTATGCGTCGCCGCGGCGATCATCCCCGCGGCAGCGGCTTGTACCCCGATGCCCGCAGGCGGCGGCGCCGTGGCCGCCGACTCGACGCTCAAACATGTACTGGCCGCAGGAACCTTGAAAGTGGCGTCCTGCCTGTCCTTCACGCCGTTCGGATTCACCAATGCCGACGGCAAGCCCGACGGCTATGACGTCGACATCGCCAACGAACTCGCCAAGGAGATGGGCGTCGAACTCGAGGTCGTCGACACCACCTCGTCCAACCGCATCCCCAACCTGCAGACCAACAAGGTCGACGTCGTGTTCTGCAACTTCACCCGGACGCTGGAGCGGGCCAAGGAGATCTCGTTCACCAATCCGTATGTGGTGGCCACCGAGGGCCTGCTGGTGCGGACCGGAAGCGGCGTCAAGACGCTCGAAGACATGAAGGGCCACACCATCGCGGTCGTCAAGGGCAGCACGAACGCCGACGTACTGCGCGAGCGCGGCATCGACGTCAAGGTGGCAGAGTTCGACAGCTCGCAGGCCGCGGTGCTCGCGGTCAAGCAGGGCCAGGCCGACGCGATGGTCGAGGACTCCAACTTCCTGCAGTACCAGGCCAAGCTCAACCCAGGCCTGGAGGTGGTGACCAGCAAGCTCGTCCCGTTGGAATACAACGCTTTCGGCGTGAAGCAGGGCGACCAGGTGTGGGTCGACTACCTCAACCTGTTCCTGTTCGAGCTCAACACCTCGGGGAAGAATCTCGAGCTGTACCGCAAGTGGTTCGGCGCCGATCCGCGTTTCCCACTGCAGCCGGCGTTCTGAGAACGGTGGTCTGAGAACAATGCTCGAATACCAATGGCGGACGGTGCTGGCCTACTGGCCGGACTATCTGCACGCCGCGGTGCTGGCCCTGCAGATCACCCTGGTCGGGTTCCTGCTGGCGTTCGTGATCGCCTCGGTGGCGGCGCTGGCCCGTAACTCCGCGTCGATGATCCTGCGGGGTGTGGCGACCTGCTACGTGGAGGCGATCCGAAACACCCCGGTGCTGCTGCAGATATTCATCGTCTATTTCGCGATGCCGAGCTTCGGGATCCGGCTGTCGGCGGTCACTGCGGGCACCATCGCGCTGGGCGTCAACGTCGGCGCGTACCTGACAGAAGTGCTGCGAGCCGGGATGTCATCGGTCGGCAAGGGACAGTTGGAGGCCGCGCAGATCCTCGGTTTGAAAACTTCGACCGTGCTGTTGAATGTGGTTGCGCCGCAGGCACTACGCAACGTGTATCCCTCGCTGGTGAACAACCTCATCCAGGTGCTGTTGGGAACATCCCTGCTGTCGACCATCGCGGTGCCCGAGATCACCGGCGTCGCAACGGTGGTCAACGCCCGCACACTGCTGTTCGTGCAGGTGTTCGGCATCGCGGTGGCGCTGTATCTGGTGTTGAGCTACGGCCTGTCGGCGGCCGCGTCGCTGATCGAACGGTTCGCGTTCAAGGCACCGGCGGCCGGCACCAGGCGCAAGCAACGCGCGACGACCCGGCGGCTGATGGGAATCCGCTCATGAATCTCGGCCTGATCTGGCAGAGCCTGCCGTTCCTGTGGTCCGGCTTCGTGGTCACGTTGGCGCTGGCCGCGGTGTCGATCGCGGGTTCCACCTTGCTGGGCCTCGCCGTGGCCGCGGTGCGTACCTCACGCGTTCCGGTGCTCCCCGCGCTGGCGCGCATCTACGTCGAGATCTTCCGTGGCTCGCCGATCCCGATCACCCTGCTCTTCGTATATTTCGGGGCCGCACTATATCTCGGCTACAGCGTGAACCTGTTCATCGCCGCCGCCGCAGGGCTCAGCGTCTACCACAGCGCGTTCGTCGCCGAGATCATCCGGTCCGGCATCGAAGCCGTGCCGGTTGGCCAGCACGAGGCCGCACAGATCCTCGGCCTCAAGCCCGCGCAGGCGTTCCGCTGGGTTGTGCTGCCGCAGACGGTCAAGATCGTGCTGCCGCCCATGGTGGGCCAGTACATCTCGCTGATCAAGGACACGTCGATCGCGTCCATCATCGGTCTCGCCGAGATGATGAAGGTCGGCCAGTCGATCGTCGACCGCACCAGTGACCCGGTGTCGATCTACCTGACCGTCGCCGGCCTGTACTTCGTCGTGTGCTACCCGCTGTCGGTGTGGGTCACCCGTACCCAACGAAAGGCCATCTAGCATGACAACCTTGACCGAGAGCGGTATCGGCCGCGACATCCAGTTGTCTGGTGTGACGAAGAGTTTCGGTGATCTCGAAGTGCTGCGGGACATCAGCCTCGACGTCGGCGACGGCGAAGTCGTCGTGCTCATCGGCGCGTCCGGTTCAGGCAAGAGCACGCTGCTGCGCATCATGAGCGGCCTGGAAACCGCGACCACCGGCGAGGTGGTGGTCGGCGGTGTGCCCATGCACGACCCCAAACGCGCCCCGGAGATCCGCGGCCACGTCGGTATGGTCTTCCAGCAGTTCAATCTGTTTCCCCATCTCGACGCGATCGGCAACGTCACCCTTGCCCTACGCAAGGTGTACAAGATGTCGAAGGAACAGGCCAACGCCAAGGGCATGGAGGTGCTGGCCCGGGTCGGCATGGACGAACGGGCACACCACTTTCCGAGCCAACTGTCCGGCGGGCAGCAACAGCGCGTGGCGATCGCGCGGGCGCTGGCCGTCAACCCGCGCATCATCTTCTTCGACGAGGCGACCTCCGCGCTCGACCCCGAACTGGTCGGCGAGGTCACCAATGTGATGCGCAGCCTGGCCGCCGACGGGATGACGATGGTGGTGGTGACCCACGAGATGGGATTCGCCCGCCGCACCGCCGACCGGGTGGTGTTCATGGCCGACGGAGTCATCGCCGAGCAGGGCACACCCGAGGAGCTCTTCGGAAATCCGCGACACCCCAGGACTGTTCAGTTCCTCAGCAAGATTGCCGAGGCGTAGCGCGGGTTTTGGTTCCTCTGCCGGCGGTGGACGGCCGACTGGGGCATCTCACCTACGTGGATCGGCCAAACCCGTTCGGTGAGTGCGTCTCTGCGTAGAGCCCTGCGGTGGTTTGCCGTGGCGGGTCCGGCGGTTCGGTTCCGCCGGTACCCGCCACGTGTGCGCGGCGCTTCACTGTGGAGTTGTCAAGGTGCGTGACAGGTTTGGTGGTTATGCGGCGGCGGGCATCAAGGTCAGGGTGCGTCGTGCGTGCGAGCGCAGGTGTGGCGGTTCGGGCCCGGACCGGTCATACGGCGGGATGAACCACGGGTGGCGATCAGCGCCGAGATAGACCTGCCAGTCACTGTGGTGAATCATGGTGTGGTGACACCGGCAGAACAGCACGCCGTTGTCGACACAGGTGACTCCCCCTGCACCCCAAGGGTTTATATGGTGCGCGTCGCACCAGGACACGGGTCTGCCGCAGCCCGGAAACGCGCATCCACGGTCGCGTATCGCCAACGCTTTACGGATGTGCGGCGGGAACAACCGCTCACTGCGCCCCACATCCAGCGGTGCACCGTTGTGGTCGATGAGCACGGTTCCCGTGGTGCTGTCACACGCAATGAGGTCGGCGGTGACGGTGCTGATCGGCCCGGTGAACCCGAGCATATCCACACCGCGTTCCTCACCGAACATCCCTCCGCCTGCGGCCACCGTCGTGGCGGTCGCGGGCCGGATCAGGGTGACGTGCGGCAGAACCCCACCGGAGCTGGGACGCCCGGAACCGGACAGATAGGTGCGCACCAGCTGCCCGAACGCATCGGCGCGACGCTGCTGCGTCGAGCGGGGATCGGGGGATCCGTCGGGCAGTGGGACCGGCCGGCACAACGGGTCCAGTGCGGCGAACAGTTCTTCCCCGGTGAGTGCATCCAGATCCAGGGTGGCGTTGACTCGTCCTTCGTCGTTCTGGTGCAGGGTCATCTCGTTGAGGTCGGTGTTTTCCGCGACCGGCACCCCCTGCTCATCCGGGGATGGTTGGGCGGCGGTGTGGGCGATCGCGATCTCGCGGGCCTTCTTGCCCACCCCTGTGGGCGTGGTCTGGATCATCAACGTGCGCACCACCTGCGCCCGTTCCTGATCGGATAGTTCGCCCCGGCGGTTGATGTGCTTGACACCTTTACCGACCGCGTCGACGAAGTCGATACCGAGTGCCCCGAGGCGTTGTTGAGCGGTGAGCGTGGGCAGGGTGTGCGCGGCCCGCCCGACTCGGGCGGCTTGGTACGCCGCGGCGGGGGACACCCCGAGATCGGTCAACAACTGCGCCCCCGAATGTAGACGCTTGCGTGTCGGGATCCCGGCACGCTCGGCGGCGGCGACCGCCTGCGCGATCACATAATCGAACAGATTCCGGGCAGTCACCGCAGCGGCCAACACCGCCAACAACGGCCCGTCATCCACCACCCGACGCGGACCATCCAACAAATGACACAACCGACGATCCACATCATCCTCAGGTTCAGGCGACGGCGTGAGCTCATCAATCAGCTCATTGATGACCGTGTCCAGATACCGAGCGTCCATCACAGATACCCAGGCTTTCAACAACAGTCGCACACATCAGCGTGCGGCACGACAAACAAACGGCGCCGACAGTCCCGAGCATCCCCAGAACCCATCGAGCCAAGCAGTAACGCGGCGCGGGCGAAGCCCTCACACACCCTTCCCGGGTAGGAGAACCTCTCTTCGAACTTGTGCTCCACGTTACACCCAAAACCGCGATTTGTCGAACAAACTTTCGAATGATTTTAGATGATGCGATGGCGGTTCTGGGAACCCGTTCTGACCATTTCGCCGACGGCAGATAGCAGACCTTTCGTGCGGCCAGAGCACGACAACGCGGGTACAACTCCTGCGCCGCAAAATGTATCGGATTGCTCGCTGAGACACCCTTCGAGCCGTTCACTACGGCCCAATGTTCGGAATCCACAGCACCCCAGGACGGTTCAGTTGATGAGCAAAGATCGCAGATGTCAACGACGGTCGAAAATTGACCCCTTCTCGACGCGTGAGTTCTAAGGTGAATTCGTAGGGTCCTCGCAACACCCGGACCGAATCAGGGTAGCCCGGTCGCGAAGACCAGGTTAGGTGTGCGCCACCCGAGAATCTTCCGCGGACGGCTGTTGAGGAGGTCCTCGGCACACGCCAGATCCTCGGGCAAGTAGACCGATAGATCTTTGCCCTTCCGAAAGAACTGGCGCAGAAGACCATTGGTGTTCTCGTTGGTACCGCGCTGCCACGGGCTGCCCGGATCGGCGAAGAAATACTCCGTCCTCGAAGTGCTCAGCGAGGACATCGTGGCATGCCATCTCCGAACCCTGGTCCCGCCGACCGCTGCGCAAGCGGCGCCGAAAGGCCACGGAGCGCACTCCGCGGTTTGTGGCTCCGGCGATGTTGATTCATCGCCGGCCGCCGATCGTAGAGACCCGCACACGGGTCGGTGACTGGGAAGGCGACTTGATCGTCGGTAAGCACAGTCGTTCAGCGATCGGCACTCTGGGCCCGCGGCAGGCCGCCCGCTTCGGCGCGCCAACGATACCCCGTCTTGCGGCCGATCCCGATTTGCCGGCAGGCCTCCACCGTCGGCACCCCGTCGAGGATCAGCTTCCAGTACTCATCTTCCAACACCAGCCGTCGCTTGCGGCCTCGTCGCGTCATCTCCACACCCCTTCAAACAGCAGGAGTGTTGCGGCAAGCCTTAGAACTCACCCGACGACACAGGGTCATTTTTCAGACGACGCCGACAGCAGAGGCTTGATTTCGGGTGCGCCGCGTTGGCGTGTCGGCTCTCGGCGTGTCGGAGAGCGGAAGCGTAGCTATCTCTCGAAACCTGGCACCGCGGGTGGTATCAGGTTTCGAGAAAGCGTCGCGCGTCGAGAGTGCTCAGTTGGGTGTTGCAGCCTTTAGCGGTCGTTTGCCCATGGCAGGTTGCAGGGGCAGCTCACCGCTCCCCAGGCCAGTCGTTTTCGAGGTAGCGAACAACAAGCGCGGCATGAGATAACGGCCGGTGTGTGTCCTCAACATTGCCGTTGGTCGTGTAGTCAAGCAGCACGACCGGATGTCGCTTGGCCTCTGCCCGGAGCTTGTCAACGAGCCGGCCGATGCAATGGTCGAGTACCCATCGATAAGACGGGAGGTAGATCTTTCGCCTAGCCTCAACATAACTGAGTAACTCGCCGCTGTCGTTGAGTCCGCACCGATGACCGAGAGTTCGGGATAGCGTCCCGGGGAGTGGTGGACTTCGGATCTGGCGTGGTTCACGCGTTGTGATCAACGAGTCATGGTGAACGCTAGGCGATTTGGTGTTGTTTGGCAAGTGCTGCCGCGGCGTGTTTGGCGGCGATCACGGCGCGTAGTTCGTCCATGGAGACATCGGAGAGGTAGCGGCGGGTGACCTGCCACTCGTCGTGGGATTCGATGACCACCGCGGTGGCCAGGCGAAGGAACGCCGCCGGATTGGGGAAGATCTCCACGACATCGGCCCGACGCTTGATCTCTTTATTCAGACGCTCTATCGGATTATTCGACCAGATCTTCTGCCAATGCGCCTTCGGGAACGCAGTGAACGCCAACACGTCGGTCTTGGCCTCGCCCATCATCGCGGCCACCTTCGGGAACGACGCGGCCAGGGTGTCGGCGACCCGGTCCCACTGCGCGGCGACCTCGTCGGGTTCGGTGTGAGCGAAGATGGTCTTGACCGCCGCGGTAACCGCCGGGGCGTGTTTGGCCGATACCGCGGTATGCAGGTTCCGCATGAAATGCACCCGGCACCGCTGCCACGATGAGTTCGTGAACTGCTGTGCCACAGCGACTTTCAACCCAGCGTGCGCATCGGAGATGACCAGGTGCACCCCCGATAGGCCGCGCGCCTTAAGCGAGGCGAGGAACTCGCGCCAGAACTCGAACGACTCGCTGTCACCGACCGCGGTGCCCAGCACCTCACGGGTGCCGTCGATCGACACGCCGGTCGCGACCACCAGGGCCTGGGAGACCACGTGCGCCCCCACGCGGACCTTGCAGAAGGTGGCATCGCAGAACACGTAGGGGAAGCTGGTGTGGGTCAGCGAGCGTTCCCGAAACGCTGTGATCTCGCGGTCCAGGCCGGCGCAGATCCGCGACACCTCCGACTTGGACACCCCGGTCTGCACGCCCATCGCCGTCACCAGGTCATCGACGCTGCGGGTGGACACCCCGTGCACGTAGGCCTCCATGATGACCGCGTGCAGCGCCTTGTCGATACGCCGGCGGGGTTCCAGCAGCGACGGGAAGAACGATCCCGCCCGTAGCTTGGGATCTGCACCTCGATGTCCCCGGCGGTCGTGGAGACGGTCTTGGGCGGTGCCCGTTGCGGTGCACCGTGCGGCCGTCGCTGCGTTCGTAACGGCCCGCGCCGATCGCCGCGGTGGCCTCGGCCTCGATGAGCTGCTGCAACCCGGAACGGATCAACTCGGCGAACACCGCACCCGAGTCAGCGGACTTCAGTGCATCGAGCTGAGCGAGCAGGGCAGAATGGTCAAGGGTCATCGCGCGGTTTCCTTCGGTGAGTCACTTTGGTACGTAACTCACTGACCACTACGCGATGGCCCACCCCAACACCGGCACCGACACGGCCTGAACATCTCCGCCCACCTCAGCCCCGTCCCCGAATTCCCACCACCCCAGGGGACTTAGCCGCCGAGTTCGGCCATACCGCCGTTCTGTGCGCTTCAGGCCCCGCATCGTTGTGACATCAAGCTTGGATTCGTCAACATCGTCGTCGGCGAAGACCTTGAGGGCCTGCCAGATACCTTCCACCGACATCGCTGTGCGACCTGGTGTGAACGGCACAGGGATCCCGCCATGGGGATAAAACGGACTGAACTTCACCCACGGCTCGGGACCGCGGGATGTGACGTCGTGAATCACGACGCCTGCCGGCCACCGGTTGGCTTGGGCGCGACTTCGAAGTGCAACGGTCAACATCGACCAGTTCCCCTCACGACGGGCTGGGCGCAATCACCGAAGGCTGGGGCCATTCGCCCGGATAGAGCCGCGTCGGCTCACCGTGGGCCAAACCCGGTTCCAGGTAATGCCGAATCGATTCGGGAAAGTCCTTCTCGGTTACGAGGCCTCGGATACGGGCAATCGCAGCGCCGGCTCCGGCCTCAAGATCAAACAGCGGATGGGTCCACGGCAAGAACCGCGTCCATCCGGCGCCGACAGTGACCATATGAACGTCGGCGATGGTGTCGAGGGCAAGGACGGCCGCCCTGGAGTGTCGTTCGATCACTGCGTTTCCGAAACTCCACCACACATCTGCCGTGTCCTCGATCGTGGGAGGCGACTCGATGCTGGTGCGCCCGACCGCCAGCGTCCACACGACATGCTCGGCGTACCGCTCAAAACGGGGCGGTTCCACGTCCGACAATGCAGCTACCAGCTGCCATTCACCTGCGAGCACTCCATACTGGATCGCCCGGGCCAAATCATCGCGGTCCGTGGCGACTTCGCCTGCCGTCAGCAATAGGCCGAACGCCGACAGCGCGGCCCAGTGCCGCCACTGTTTGTGCGGCGCGCCGCAGGCATACAGAAACGATGTGATCTCGCATGATCGTTCGCATGCGGCGCTGATCCCCTCTGTGAGCGAGTAGCTGCCGTCCGACACCGAATCGTCGACCCAGGCAATGCCGTGTCGCGTCGTTCTCAGGGTGTACTCCAGATCCGAGGTCACCGTTCGACGCGGCGGGCCGACAGGGACGGTCAAGGAGTCGATCTCGCGCCGGACGCGGGCAATGTACTGTGCCGCTCCTACGCCACTCATTCCACCAATCCATCCGGCGCTGCCTTCTTTTGGGCCTTTTCTTTAGCCCCTTTTGCATACTGCTCGACATTGCCGTCGGCGTAAACCCCGAGGTGATCCACGAGGTTCTCGCGGGGGATCGAACCCATGAAGGTCACCTCGCCCTCGAACTTCCGCATGAAGTTCAACCCGATCTTCCCTTCCTTGGCAAGCTTGGCCGGGTCGACTGCATGCTGGCGGGCCAGGTCCGCCACCTTGAACAGGTAGATATAGACCTTGCCGACGAAATGTTCAGACTTGGTTCGTTGATGCTCACCGGCTATCAGGCCCAGAGCGTATTTCACCGCTGGACGCGGTTCCCGCGAGGTCGAGATGAACGGGATCTTGGTGAACCCGAGGTTCAGTGCACGTTGCGGATCTTTGTCTGCCAACGCATCGCGGAACTTCGCGATATCTTCGATGAAGAGATGCAACAGACCGTTGAATCGACTGGCGAACTTCGACCGTGCTCCGGCTGAGAGGGGCCATGGCGGTTTGAAATCCTCGGGTTTGCGCTCCGCGGCGAGGGAGATCTGGACGAGCTTCGCGGCCTCGATCAATCGTTCTTCGGGTACGTCAGAACCGTCCGGCTTCTTACTCCCTGCCAGCTCACGCGTCGCCGCACTGAAGTCGGCATGCTCGGAAAGTTTCTTTGTGCGGGCCGCTTTGTACTCGTCCTCGGTCATCTGCAGGTCGTAGTGGATTCCGCGGTAAAGCGCTACCGCGCCTGTGACCTTTCCCTCGGGCGCGGTAAGGCCGCCCTCCGCCGCCGTCGGCGGAAGTGCCTCTGTGCTCGTATCCGCGGTCGGGTTGACTGCACCGTGCAGAACCCACCGGTTGCCCTGTTGCCGGGGTACCAGTTCGGTCATCCCGTAGCGCATGCGAATCGCCGCCAGGCCAGGAGTCAGCAACGCCCCTGCCACCTTTCTGCCGGCATAGCGATTCATCAGTGCGACACCGGCTCGCATTCCCGCGTCGAGCCGCTTCTGCTTGCCCGCCGGGCTGTCGTCACCGCCGTGGATCTTTCCCTTGACCCACGCCTTGCCCGCGGCCACTTTGGCTTTGACCTTGCTGCCAATCCCCTTGAGCCCGCGGATGATCGGGCCGGCGAGCTTGAGCCCGGTCTTGATGACGAAGTCGATGGCCTTGATGACGGGCTTCTGCAGCTTGGCGATGATCGCACGGATCTTCTCGCCGATGCCACCGATGCCGATGACACTGGCCAGGAAGCCGATCAGGATCGGCACCATCTGCCCGAGCACATCTTCGATCTTCGCCATGACCCCACCGACGTTGCCCTTGACGATGTCGACGGCGGAGTCGATCACGGTGTTGACGAACTTGAGGATCCGCTCGGCGTTGTCGACGAAGAACATGATGATGTCGTAGATCAGCTTGCAGGCCTTGATGAACGCCGCGGCCGGGTTCAACAGGCCGATCAGCCAGGTGATGCCCGCCGTGATGATCCGGGTGATCACGAAGTCCTTGACCTGTTCGAGGATCATCTCCTTGATGTCACCGAGCTTGTCCACCAGCATCTGCCACAACCCGGCCACGCCCGCGGTCGCGATGGTCCGGAAGATCTCCACACCCTTTTCGATCGCGGCCATCGCCGGCTCACCGATCTGTTTGACCAGCCGGTTGCGAATGTTGGTCCACGTCAAGCCGAACAACGACGCCAGTAGCTTGACGATGCCCTGGATGTCGAACTTGTCAGGCAGCTCGATGCCGCCTTCGGCGAGCTGACCGAACAGCCACGTCATCAGGCCCTTGCGCAGGTGCTCAAGGATGTTGTCCTTGAACCGCATGATGCCGCCCTTGACGCCCTCGATCAGGTTGCCGAGGAACCGAACCGGGTGCTTGATGATGTCACCGACCACATGCGCGACCCTGGCCAGGGTGTCCATCAGCATCGACGCGAGCTTGCGGATCGTGTTGATGACGGCCTTGATCGCGCCGATCGCCTTGTCCACCAAACCCTTGTTCTCGGCCTGGAGCTCCTCGATGCGCTCGTCGAGGCCCTTGCGCGCTTCGACGTACTTGGAGGCGAGGGTGTCGACCACGGCCTCTTGCTTGGAGTTGACGTCGTCCTCAAGTTGCTCGAACTTGTCGTTGATGTCTTTCGACGCCTCGGCCCCGACCTTCTGCAGGTTGGTCGGCAGACTCTTGACGTAGCCGGCGATCTCGGCTTTGCCGGCCGCGATGCGTTTCTTGGCAGCGGTCAGGTCGTTGCCGACGATGTCGGCCACCCGGGAGATGACGGTGTCCATCTGCTTGAGGTAGAGCTCGCGGCCGGCCTCGTAGAACTGGTTGACCTTGTCGGGCATGCCGAACAATTTGTCCTTGGCCCAACGCAATCCACCGAGCCAGCCGCTGTACCGGTCCTTCTTGTAGGCGGCCATCTTGGCCGCGACGTAGGTTTCGAACGTCTTGCGGGCCGCGGCCTCACCCTCGTCGAACGCCTTCTCGACCTTCGGGTCGATGCCGTCGAGCAGCTTCTTCACGTCGGCTTCGGTGGCGGCGAAGATCGACTGGACCTTGGCTGTCACCTCGGCACGTTTGGCCTCATCCTTGGATTTGGTGGCCCCTTTGGCCGCGACGAGCTTGGCCAGCGCCGCGGCCTTGGAACCCTGCATGCCTGCCACCCCGGCCTTGGTCTCCGCGGCCGCCTCGGTCTTGGATTGCGCAATGGTGTCGGCTTCTTGCTTGCGGAACTCGCCTGGCGCGGTGTCGGCGTGCGCCGCAGCCTCTTTCTTGTCGGCGAGCGCCTGCTGGAACTCGGGCTCGTTGGACTCGGCGAGTTGCTTCTCGTCGACCTGCGCGTCGGCCATCTCCTGGTTGGCCTGCTGCTTGCCGGCTTCGAGGTTGAGTTGTTCGGGCGGTGCGGGTTTGGGCACCGCACCGGCGGCGGGGATCGCAGGCGCGGGGCCCTGCTGTTCGGGGCCCATCGGGGTGACCGGTTTGGCCACGGCCTTGGACGTGTCCGGTGCGGCACCGGTGGCTGTCTTGATGTCGGCGGTCTGCCCGTCTTTGCCCTGGGTCACCAAACCCTTGACGTCGCCCTTGACCTCGCCGGCCTTCCCGTCCTTGGCATAGGTGTCGGCTTCCTTGAGCGTCTTGGGCGACTTGGCCTCGATCGCCGCCTTGACCGCGGCGATGAACGCCTTCTTGTCGAACGTGCCTGCCTGCTGGGCGTCCATCGTGTCGACCTTGGCGGCCTTGGCCTGCCCGGCGATGTCGTCGGTCGGCGCCAGTGCGGCGTCTTGGGCCTCTTTGGCTTTCGACGCTGCCGGCGGGTGCGCCCGCTTGTCCTTGGCGACGGCCTTCACCCCGGCAGTCACGGCGGTGAACGCCGGATCCTGGCCGGGTTTGACCGTCTGCGGCGGAACCGGCGGCTGCAGCAGCTGATCGGCGGTCAGCGCCTTGGGCCCGGGCGCCCCACCCCCACCGCGCGCCGCTGCCCCGCCGGGCGGCTTTGCACCGCCGGCACCCGCCCGCTTCGCGGGCTTGGCAGCTGCTTTGCCGAGCGGACTCTTGGGCGGCACGGGCTTGGTTGGCGGTACGGGCTTTTTCGGGGCGACCGCACCGGGCCCGAAGCCGGTCATCGTCACGGCGAGCGCCGACGGCGGCGGCTTGGGGCCCTCCAGTTCGACCGGGACACCCACCGCCTTGGCGGCTTTCAGCCCCTTCTCGACGATGTCGATCGCCGGTTCGTCGCGCCGCATCTCGCCCAGAGCCGAGTCGATCTCGCTCTTGCCCGGTGCCCGCAGCTTGCCCATGAGCAGGGCGTTGACGGCGGCGTTCCCGGCGGCCCGCTGCAGCGCCGCCAACCCGGCAGGGCCTGCGGGCGGCCGGGCACGCGTCGTCTGCCGGCGGCCCTCCGCCAGCGCATCGGTGACCGACCGCGCGGCCCGAGCCGGCTCCGTCATCTCCCTGCGCCGATTCTGCTCAGGCCGATTCTTCCTCGGCCTCTTCGTCCTGGCGCTGCACGAACGTCTGGGCCGTCTCTTCCTCTTCCGGCGCCTCTTCCCGTTGCACCGCAGCGGTGTCGGCGATCCGTTGCACCCCCGCCGCGGGTGCCGATACCGGGGCCGGGGCCGCCATGACGTGGTCGGCGTTGGCGACGGCTTCGCGTTCGAACCGGTCCGACGGGTCGCTGATCTTGACCCCGCCACCGGCGTCGGTGCCGTCGACCGGCCCGCTGCGCTGTTGTACGACGTGGGTCAGCTCGTGAGCGATCATGTGCTTGCCCGCATCGGACGCGGGATCGTACTTGCCGCTTTGGAATACGATGTTGGACCCCACGGTGTAGGCCTGCGCGTTCACCGACGTCGCGGACCGATGCGCGGCCGCGTCGTTGTGTACCCGGACATCACCGAAGTCGTGGCCGAACCGCCCCTCCATGTCGGTGCGGAGGTCGGCAGGCAACGGCGACCCACCGGAGGCCACCACATCGTGGACCGGCGAGCGGTCCTCGTCCATCAGGGCCGACGTGCCGGCGTTGCCCGCGGTGCGCTGCAGGCCGGCCAGGCCCGCTGGACCCGCCACGTCGAGCCGGCCGGACAACGCCGCTTTCATCGCCAACGCCGACTCCGGCTCTTCCAGCCGAGAAGCCTTGGGGCGCAATTCTGATTCACGGCCATGGTCGCTATCGTGGGTTCGCATCGATGCCTCGCTTCCCTCGCCTACGCCGTCAACGATCCGACGCATACGGGTTCCAGGGAAGGTGCAGAAGCGTGCCTGCGCGGGCAGCGGAGGTTGCCCGATCGGGCGGCTCACCGGTGGCTGCCTCAAAGTGCACAAACCCGTGCCCACGCGGTAGTCCACGCGCGCCTCCCACCACCCCAGGCGCCGCAGCATGATCGTGGCCAGCCCATCCAGCTCACAAGGAGGCGCAATGCCGACGTATCTGTCGCCGGGTGTCTATGTAGAGGAAACCGACTCCGGCTCAAGGCCTATCGAAGGTGTGGGAACCGCCGTGGCGGCATTCATCGGCCTTGCGGAAAGGGGACCGTTCAACAAGCCGACACTGATCAGCAACTGGACCGAGTACCGCAAGACGTTCGGTGGCGCGATCGACGGTGCGTGCCTCGCCGAATCGGTCGCGGCCTACTTCCAGAACGGCGGAGGCAACTCCTACGTCGTGCGCATCGGTGACGGTGAAGGCGAGAACGGCTCGGCCGGAACGCAACCGCAGCTGCAGGCCGCCCCGCAAGGCGTCCTCGCCAACTACCGGGTGCTGGCCCTCGACCCGAGCACGCCGCCCGACCGGATACGCGTCGAGATCACCCCGCACCACAACGAAGGCGAAGAACAACCCAGCGGTGTCAAGCTGGTGGTGCAACGCGACGGCACCACCGTCGAGGAGTACCCCAACGTGTCCACCGCACGCGGTAAGAACAACGTCGCGACGGTCGTGAACGCAGCGTCTCAGACGGTCAAACTCGAGCAGATCTCCGGCAAGGCGACCGAAGAACTGCAAGCCGGCATGCAGGTGGCTCTCAGTGCACCCGCCGAGGTCGCGGTGACCAGCGCACCAGAGCGGCTCAGCAGCGACGACTATGTCGGCAATGTCGACGAGCGCAGTGGCGTCGCGGGTTTGGAGACCATCGACGAGATCACCATGGTGTGCATGCCGGATCTGCTCACGGCCTACCAGCGCGGCGCGATCGACCTGGACACCGTGCAGTCGGTGCAGACGGCGATGATCGCGCACTGCGAGCTGATGGGCGACCGGATGGCGATCCTCGATCCCCCACCGGGTTTCAATGCCCAGCAGATCAAGGAATGGCGCGTGGACAAGGCGCGCTACGACTCCAAGTACGCGGCGCTGTACTGGCCGTGGATCACCACGGGAGGCGGAAAGTACCTGCCGCCTTCGGGTTTCGTGGCGGGCATCTGGGGCCGCAACGACGACACGCGTGGCGTGCACAAGGCTCCGGCCAACGAAATCGTGCGCGGCGCCATCGATGTGGAGACAACGATCACGCGCCGCGAGCACGATCTGCTCAACCCGGCCGGCATCAACTGCATCAGGGCCTTCCCCGGCCGGGGCATCCGCGTCTGGGGTGCCCGCACCCTGTCGTCTGACCCGGCCTGGCGCTACATCAACATTCGCCGCCTGTTCAACTACCTGGAAGAGTCGATCCTCACGAGCACCGACTGGGTGGTGTTCGAACCCAACGACTACTCGCTGTGGGCCAAGCTGCGCCGCACCATCGGCGCCTTCCTGGTCAACGAATGGCGCAGAGGCGCGCTGTTCGGCCTGACGCCCGACGAGGCCTTCTACGTCAAGTGCGACAGTGAGACCAACCCTGCCGAAGGAATCGACGCCGGCGAAGTGGTGTGCGAAATCGGCGTCGCCCCGGTCAAACCCGCCGAGTTCGTGATCTTCCGTCTGTCCCAGTATTCCGGCGGCACCAGCCTGGTCGCCGAATAAGCCGACAGCAACCCGACACTAGGAGACGACAACCATGGCACTGCAGGACGACGACAGCTCGGTAGGCCACTCTTTCGGTCTGGAATTCGACGGCATTCAGATCAAGGCCATCACCGAGGTGACAGGGCTCAAGATGGAGCAGGACGTCATCGAGTACAAGTCGAACATGGCCAAGGACGGCAAGTACAACGTCAAGAAGTTGCCGGGCCGCTGGAAGGCCGGCGAGTGCACGTTGACCCGTCCGTTGACCAAGGACAACGGCTTCGAGAAGTGGGTCAAGGACTCACAGCTGGGCAAGATGAAAGATGCCCGCAAGGGCGGCTCCATCATCGTGTTCGACTACGAGGGCGAGGAAGTCAAGCGCTACAACCTCACCGCGGCCTGGCCCAAGAGCCTCGAGCTCAGCTCCATGAAGGCCGGTGACACCAGTGTGATGACCGAGAAACTGGTGCTGACCTACGAGAAGTGTGAACCCGCCTGATGCGCAGAGGAAACGTTCACGGGAGTTCTGCCCTGGCCGACGCGCCGGGGCAGACGCCTTCCGACGATGTCCAGCTGCGCACCGAGTTTCCGTTCGTGCTGCCGCGCGGCTACGTCGACCCGGCGGGCACCGTGCACCGCCACGGCGTCATGCGGTTGGCCACGGCCCGCGACGAGCTGGTGTCGCAACGCGACGACCGGGTCCGCGAGAGCCCGAATTACCTTGCGGTGGTGCTGATCAGCCGAGTGGTGCTCCGCATCGGCGACATCGAGGACATCCACGGCGGAATCATCGAGAACCTGTTCGCATCGGACCTCGCGTTCCTGCAGGATCTCTACCGGCGGGTGAACCAGGACGGTCACACACACGCCCGCGTCACGTGCCCGCACTGCAACAACGACTTCGCGGTCGACGTTGCCGGGAGCCGCCTGGGGGAATCGTGACGTGCGGACCCGACGTCCTCTACCAAGAGGTCAGCTATCTCGCGTATCACCTGCACTGGCAACTCGACGCCGTGCTCGACCTCGAACACGCCGACCGCCGCCGGTTCGTCCGGTTGACCCGAGATCTCGCCGCACAGCGCTGAACCGATGGAGATGAGCGATGCCGAAATGGTGGCCATGGGGACGCTCCGCACGGCAGACCGCACCGGTCGAACCCGCGACGCAGTCCGCGCCGGTGAGTGGTGGGCAGCCGGCCTGGCAACGCCTGGCACCTGTCCAACGCACGGTCGGAGACATCGAACCAACCGCACAGTTCGAGGGATTCACCGATTCGCTCACCACGTCGCAGAACCCCGGATTCACCCGGCCCGTATCGCTTCTGACTGCTGACCACACCGGCCTACCCGTTCTCGATGCCGTTCCGGCGCATCCCGACGTTCCCGCCGCACCCCCGGCCGCGCCCGCGGAACGGACCCGCAGCTGGGCCCCGCGGCTGCCGTCCGTGCAACGTGCCCACGTCGGCGTGAGCGCACCGGTGCAACGCCTCACCGAGCAGGATTCGCCGGTGCCCCAGGTGTTTCCCGTCGAGGATCCTGAGATCGAACCCCCGCGTGAAATGGTGCAGGCGTCCGACGTCGACGAGCGCCGGCCGCTGGGCGTCGCACCGGTCGAAACGGTCGTGTTCTCCGACACCCACACACCCACCGATCGACCGTCGACTGCCGGCGCGGATACCGCGCCGCTCAGCCCGGTCACCTTGTCCGGCCCCGCCGGCGCACCGACCCTGCAGCGTTCCGGCGCCGACACCGTACCCACGGCAAGTCTTCCTGTGGTACAGGCAGTTTCGTCCCGATCGACGCCACCCGAGCCACGCAAGGTTCCCGAGTTTCGCCGG
Source organism: Mycolicibacterium mageritense (assembly GCF_010727475.1). Classification (NCBI taxonomy): domain Bacteria; kingdom Bacillati; phylum Actinomycetota; class Actinomycetes; order Mycobacteriales; family Mycobacteriaceae; genus Mycobacterium; species Mycolicibacterium mageritense. The sequence goes on along the minus strand of NZ_AP022567.1, from coordinate 5,897,035 downwards.
CTCGCACCGGTGCAACGCACCACCACCACGTCGCCACTACCGATCCTGCGCACGGTCGACACCGCGGCTCCGAACCCACCGGCGCCGAGCACACCAACCACCGACACCGCCACCGCGGCGCCGGCCGCCACGAGCGAGCCCGGCGCGCCGGAATTCGTCGCGCCGTCCCCTGCCGAACCGGAGCTACCCGACGTCGCGGCCGACAGTCTGCCAGGTGAGCCATCCGCACCCGAAACGATCGCCACACCGGCTCCCCCGTCATCGCCGACACCCGCTCCCACAACCTCACCGCCGTCGCCGCGCGTCGACGACGCTCCCGTCGTTCCGATACAACGGGCGGTATCGCCATCGGCACCACTACCTGTCGACGTCGATGTCCACAGGGTCACCAAGGCGGAGTCGATTCCGACCGTTCGCGTCGAACCCCTTGTGCCGCCGACGACATCGCAGCCCTTCCCGGTGTCCGCTGCCCGGCCGAACACCACGACAACCACCAACTCTGCCCCCGGCGTGCAGCGCACCGAGGCATCGCCGTCTGCCCCCGCGCCTTCTCGCGCCCCGGTGCCAGTCCAACGGCTCGACACCTCGACGCCGATCCACGTACCGGCACCGATCGCCGCGAGTTCCGAAAAGCACGGGCCCGCAGCCCAACTGACCCGGTCGGTCACCTTCGCGGCGCAGCGTGAGGCAGAACCGGGGGTGACGGGCCCCGCCGCCACGATCGCACACACCGGCGCCCTCGCGGAACCCAGCGCGGTTCACGCCGAAGGGCAGCACGTCCAGCGCACAGCCGCCGAGCCTGTGATCGGGCAGCGCCTCACGCTCCCCGTGGTCGATTCCCCAGCCGCACCCAGTCCTGCCACGCCGGTGCACCCGGTCGTGCCCGTGCACCCGGTCGTCCAACGGGCCGTGCACAACCGCAGGCTGGTGGTCCTGCCACCGGTCCGGACCGACACAGGTGCGCACCCGCTCGGCGTCGAACACACAGCGGCCGTTGGCAGCAGCCCGCGGCCGGTAGGGCTGCAGCGGATGTTCTCCGCGGCCGGTTCGCCATCCACGCCGCCGCCGGCAGCGGCTCAGGTCCGGCACACCGAAACCGGTTCACCGCACGGCCATGCGCCCGAACTCGCCGGGCCCGCCGGCGGTTACGCGTTCGACGAGCCCAGCCACCACTACGACGCCGACACCAACACCATCACGTTCGACACCGCGCACATTCAGCGCGACACCGACGACACCGCGCCTGCGCCTGCAGCCGAAGCCGCGCCGCCACCCCCACCGGAATCCGCCGCGGCCGTCGCCGCTGCCCCTGCTGCCGCCGCTGCCGCGGGAGCAGCGGCGCCGGGCGGAACCAATGTCGACGAACTGCTCAACAAGCTCTACGACCCGCTGGTCGCACGGCTACGCGCCGAGCTGTGGCTCGACCGCGAACGTGCGGGAATGCTCATGGATCTAGGCCGATAGGGGAAGACGATGAGCCCGCCGAAGCTGCCGCCGGAAGACAAGGACGAGGTCTTCGTCGGAGTCTGCTTTGCCGTCAAGTTCGACAAGACCGACGTCGGAAAGTTCAGCAGCTGCGAAGGATTCGGCCTTGAGGTGGTCATGGAGCAGCGCGAAGAGGGCGGCAACAACGGCCTGGTCTGGCAGCTGCCGACCCGGATGAAGTACAGCAACATCAAGCTGACCAGGCCGATCGGGCCCGACAGCGAGAAACTCACGAAGTGGATCGTCAAGGCGCTCAACGGCCTCAAACCGACCACGGGCGAGATCAAGGCCATGGATGCCGCCGGAAACCCGGTGATGACCTGGCAGCTGCAGGGCGTGGTACCGGTCCGGTGGACAGGGCCGAGCCTGAACCTGGACTCCCCCAAGGTCTTCACCGAGACCCTGGAGATCGCACACCACGGTTTCACTCCGGAAAAAGGCACCCCCAATGGCTGACAAGTCGATCGCCCTCAAAGCGCCGCCACCCGAGAAGAAGGGCGACGCCGCGCCGGACACCTGGGCACAGCCGCAGTACGCATTCCTGGAGATGTGGGAACCCAAGCACGTCAAGGGTGGCAAGCCCGAACTCGGTTCCCTCAAGGACAAGATCACCTTCCAGTTCAATCCCAAGGAAGTGTCGATCACCAAGTCCGCCAAGTGGGAACGCAAACCCACCAAGGAGAAGAAGGCCGGACCGCCGGAGTATTCCGGTGCCGAGCCGTGCAAGCTGAGCCTGGAACTGTACTTCGATGCCGCCGCGAAGGACGGCGTCGACGTGGTGGCATCCGTGGACAAACTGTTCAGTTGCTGCGTGCCGTGCAAGGAGGTGCAGAAGGGCGAGGCGCCGATGCCGTTCCTGGTCGTGTTCAACTGGGGCCAGGTCAAGAGTTTCGCCGCCTACATCAGCCAGGTGCAGGCCAAGTACACGCGGTTCGCCGCCAACGGCATTCCGATCAGGGCAACGTGCACCGTCAATCTGGAGGAGATCGACGTCACGCCCGACCCCAAGCAGAACCCGACGTCGGGTGCGCTGTGGGCTGACGACGTCCACACGATGGTGACGGGTGATTCCCTCGCCCTGATCGCCTACCGCGAGTACGGAGATCCGCAGCTGTGGCGGCCCCTGGCCGCCTACAACGACATCGACGACCCGATGCGCGTCCCGAACGGCACCCGGCTCAAACTGCCCAGGATCGACGCGCTCGCGACGGCGGGGTGACGTAATGGCCACTTCCGCAAGCTTTGTCATCGACGTCGACGGCAGCCCGCTACCCGACGACATCGGCCCGCTGCTGGTCTCGGCCTACGTCGACTCGAGCCTGCGCCTGCCCGATGCGTTCATGCTGCGCTTCCGCGACCCGAACCGGATCGTGATCGAGAAGGCGAAGGTCAAGATCGGCAGCAAGGTCAAGATCACCGTCGGCAGCACACAGACCGACGTGCCGGAGAAGCTCATCGAGGCCGAGGTGACCTCGCTGGAAGCCGAGATCGGCGGCCCCGGTTCGTTCACGATCGTGCGGGGTTACGACCCGGCGCACCGGCTGTTCCGGGGCCGGCACACCAAGTCCTACACCCAGACCACCGCATCCGACGCGGTCACGCAGATCTCGCAGCGCGCCAAGATCCCCACCGACCAGATCACGCCCAGCAAGACGGTTTTCGATCACCTCGGTCAGTTCGGCCAGACCGACTGGGAGTTCCTCGACGGCATGGCGCGGCGCATCGGCTACGAGCTCACCGTGAAGGACAACAAGCTCAACTTCCGTCCGCGTGAGGTCGCCAGCAAGGCCCCGTCCGACGACGCGAAGGGCACCGATCCCCTGGTGCTACGGCTCGGCATCGACCTGCTGCGGTTCCGGTCGGTGATCACCGCGGCCGAACAGGTCAGTGAGATCGAGGTGCGCGGTTGGGACGTCGCGCAGAAGCGCAAGATCGTCAGTACCGTCCCCGCCGGAACGAAAAGCGTTGAGCTGCCGACGATGAAGCCGGCCGACATGGCCAAGCCGTTCGGCGATCCGCGCTATGTCGCGTCCGACGTCGCCTACCGGACCCAGTCCGAGGCCGACACCGCCTCGGCTGCCCTGGCCGAGGAGATCGGCAGCTCGTTCGCCGAGATCGACGCGGTCGCCCGCGGCAACCCGAAACTGCGCGCCAACGTCGGTGTCACGATCGAGAACGCCGGTGTCCCGTTCGACGGCAAGTACACGCTGACCGCGGCCCGGCATCGCTACGATCCGGCCAACGGTGGCTACACGACCGCGTTCTCCGTCACCGGCAGACAGGAGCGCAGCCTGTACGGTCTTACGGCGGGCGGCGGCCGGACCTCCGGCACGGCAGGCGTTGTCGTCGCCCAGGTCAGCGATGCCAACGATCCGACGAACCAGGGCCGGGTGAAGCTGACGTTCCCGTGGCTGTCGGACGACTACGTCAGCGACTGGGCCCGCACCGTGCAACCGGGAGCCGGAAAAGACCGCGGCGCCATGGTGGTACCCGAGGTCGGCGACGAGGTGCTGGTGGCGTTCGAACAACAGGATCCGCTGCGGCCATATGTCCTCGGCGGTCTACACAACGGAATCGACACCGCAAACACCAAGGGCACCAAGCTGATCGACTCCGGCTCCGGTGCGGTCAACCGGCGTTCGGTCATCTCGCGCAACGGCCACCGCATCGACCTGCTCGACGAGAACGGCCGGACCGAGGGCATCACTGCCGAAACCGGGGACGGCAAGCTCAAGCTCACGCTGGATGCCGTCGGCACACGCGTCGTCGTGCACAGTGACGGGACGGTCCTCATCGAAGGACGCAAGGGAATCGTCATCGACGCCGGCCCGGCCAATCTCGATCTCAAGGGCAAGAAGATCTCGCTGACGGCGACCAACGGCGTCGCGGTCGCGGGCGGGTCCGGCCCCGTGGACGTCGAGACCCAGGTGGCGTTGTCGCTCAAGGGCACCACGGTCAAGGTCGCGGCGAAAGCTGCGGGCGAGTTCAAGGCCGGCGGTCCCAACGTCATCACCGGCACCCCGGTCAAGATCAACTGAGAGAGGTCGCAGCATGCCACCCGCAGCGCGTGTCGGAGATCTGACGGCTCACCCCGGCACGATCGGCCCTCCCGGCGTTCCGACGGTGCTGATCGGCGGCAGCCCGGCGGCCACCGTCGGAACCCCGCACGCATGCGCGTTCCCCGGCGTCGTTCCGCACCCGCCGAACGCGATCATTCCGCCGGGATGCCCGACGGTGCTGATCGGCGGTATGCCTGCCGCCCGGGTCGGCGACATGACGGCCTGCGGTGCCCCGATCCTTCCCCCCGGCTGTCCCACCGTGCTGATCGGAGGCTGAGCAATGGCGCACGACTTCATCGGGGCGGGCTGGAATTTCCCGCTGCAGGTCGACCCGACCAACGCGATCGGCCTGGCCACCCAGGTGCGCGACATCGAGCAGGCCATCGAGATCATCATCAGGACCGCCCCGGGCGAGCGGCCCATGCGGCCCGAATTCGGCTGCCGCATCCAGGATCACCTGTTCTCACCGATGAACGATGCGACGTTGGCGGCGATCGCCAACGATGTGCGCCGGGCCCTGGAACGGTGGGAGCCCCGCATCGACGTCGAGGACGTGAAGGTGGTGTTCGACCGGGGTGACCTCGGTACGGCCCACATCGATGTCGGCTACCGCGTGCGGGGGTACAACGACGAGCGCAACCTGGTGTTCCCGTTCTATGTGATCCCCGAAGAAGCGGACGCCCCGCCGTCGGCCGAGCTTCCCCCGATGTATCTGACGAATGGGGCCTGAAACCATGTTGCCCGCACCCAATCTCGACGACAGGACGTTTCAGAGCCTGGTGGATGACGCCCGCCGCCTGGTGCATCGCCGCTGCCCCGAATGGTCCGATCACAACATCTCCGATCCGGGTATCACGCTGATCGAGACGTTCGCGATGATGGTCGACCAGCTCATCTACCGGCTCAACCGGGTACCCGACCGCAACTACATCAAGTTTCTCGAACTGCTCGGACTGGAACTGCGGCCGCCCGGAGCCGCGCAGGGCGAGGCCACGTTCTGGTTGTCCGCGCCACAGGCCCAGGCCATCACGGTGCGCGCGGAGACCGAGGTGAGCACCGACCGCACCGACCTCGACGAGCCGATCGTGTTCTCCACCACCGAGAAACTCGAGATCATCCCGTGTTCGCTGGAAGGCGGTCGGGTGGCCACCGCGACCACCCAGGGCGAGGCCGTGTCGCAGCGCAATGAAGTGGGCGGCGTGGAGTTCCGGTGTTTCTCCGACCGGCCAGAGCCCGGCGATGTGCTGCTGATCGGCCTGGACAAGGCTGTGCCGAACTGCGCGGTGCTTCTGCGGGTGGACTGCCGGGTGTCGGGTGTCGGCGTCGATCCAACCAACCCGCCGTATGTCTGGGAGGCCTGGACCGGCGGGCCCGACTGGGTGCCGTGCGAGCTGGGTTCCGACGAGACGAAGGCGTTCAACAAGCCCGGGGACGTGATCCTGCACGTCCCCCGCGGTCACGTGCTCGACTCACCACCGCGAGTCGGTGGCGAAGCCCGCGGCTGGCTGCGCTGCCGGCTCGTCGAACCCGCGCCCGGGCAGTCGACCTACAGCGAATCACCGTTCATCACATCCATTTCCGCGTGCACGGTCGGCGGCACCGCACGCATCATCAATGCCAGGGTGATCCGCGACGAGCCGATCGGTACCTCCGACGGGACTGCGGGGCAGCGCTTCGTGCTGCAACACCGGCCGGTGCTGCCGTGGACCGGAAGCGTGCTCACCGTCACCGCCGACGGCGAGACCACCGAATGGCGCCCGGTGGATCACTTCGGAGAACAAGATCATTCGAGTCAGGCGTTCCACATCGACCCGGTGTTCGGTGACGTGGTGTTCGGGCCCATGGTGCGCGAATCCGACGGCACTGTACGCCAGTACGGACGGATCCCCCGCAAGTCCGCCACGTTGCAGATGGCCGCCTACCGCACGGGCGGCGGCCGGAAAGGCAACGTCGGCGTCGGACAGATCCGGGTGCTCAAGACGAGTGTGCCGTACGTGTCGCGGGTGGAGAACCGGCGGGCCGCGGTGGGCGGCGCGGAAGCCGAGACCGTCGAGGAGGTGAAGGCGCGCGGTCCTATGTTGCTGCGGACCCGCGGCAAAGCCGTCACGGCACGCGATTTCGAACAGCTCACGCTTGAGGTGGCGCCGGAAGTGGCGCGGGCACACTGCTTGACCGCGGCCGACGAGCGCGAAGCCGGTGTGGTACGCGTGCTGATCGTGCCGCACGTGGCCAGCGACGCCATGAACCTGGTGCGCCGCGAGGATCTCGATCCGGAGCCCGAGACCATCCAGCGGATCAAGAACCACCTCAATCAGCGGCGTCTGGTCGGCACCCGGCTGATCGTCGAACGGCCGAGCTATCGGGGAGTCACCGTCGTCGTCACGCTGTCGGTACTGCCGGAATACTCGCGCGAGCATGTGAAGACCGATGTGCAGCGGGCACTCAACAGCCTCCTGCACCCACTGACGGGCGGTCCGGACGGCGCCGGCTGGCCCATCGGCCGCGCCGTCCAGGTGCACGAGGTGACGGCCGCGCTGGCGCACATCCCCGGCGTCGACATGGCCAGGAAGGTCACCGTTCAACTGTTCGGGGTCGACCCGGCGACCGGTCGACGTTCCAACGAGCCGGCCGACGTGATCCCCCTGGCCCGCAACGAACTCGCGTATTCGTTCGGCCGGCACAGCGTCCGGGTGGCTGACCGATGAGAACCGGAATCCCCGGCCTGTGTTCGCCACGGCCGTTCGTCGCGACGATGCCGTCGGTGTACTGGGGTGACCCGTTGGCCGAACAGCTCTGCGACGCGTTCGACGAGGTGCTGGCACCGGTCTTCACGACCCTGGACTGCCTGCCTGCCTACCTGGACCCACGCACCACACCCGCCGACATGCTCGACTGGCTGGCCGGGTGGATCGGTCTGACCGTCGGCGGGCGCGACCCGGCTCACAAGCGCGAGCTGATCATGGCGGGCACCGCTGCGCTCGCATCGCAAGGCACCGCGCAGAGCATCCACGATGCCGTCGTCGCGGCCTACCATCGGCCCACCGAGGTCATCGAATCGGGTTCCGCGACATGGTCATTGACTCCTGATTCGCGCCCCGCAGGCCAGCCCGTGCCCAGTCTCGTGGTGCGGGTGACCGTCAGCGGTCCCGGCGGTGACGGGGACGGCGACGACGCCGCCAGTGGAGTGGACGAACGCAGCCTGTACGCCTTCGTCGACGCGATCAAACCCGCGCACATTCCCCATCGCGTGGAACTGGTCACGGTCGCCGCGGCCATCACCGAACCGCCTCCGCCACTGGCCACACCGCCGACCACCACGGCGCCCGAGCCTGAGATACCGGCCGCGACACCGGCGGCCGAGCCACCTGACGACGCCAAGACTCAGATGCTGCGACTCGAGGATCTGAACCGGCCGAAGACCTCAGAGGGTGGAGAACTCTAGATCGGCCTGCATGCGCGCATGTTCGCGGCGGACGTACTCGGCCGAGCTCTCGTCGCCGAGCGTCTCGTGCAGGTCGGCGAGCACGAGCCACGCCGAGTCCTGGTACGGGTCAAGCTGAACGGACCGCTGCGCGACGATCAGCGCCTGTTCGAACTCACCGAGCGTGCGGTAGTCCGACGCGAGCCCTGCCGCCGCGCCCGCCGCCGCGAGGCGCAGCCGTTCACGTTCACTGTCGATCGTGGGCTGTCCGGTGATCTCGGGCAGCAGATCGCCGGTGTACAGATTGAGGGCTTCCTGCCGCGCGGCGACCCGGCCCCGCAGATCTCCCCGTGCCGATGCGGCGGCCGCCCGCGCCAGTGCGTCGGTGAAATCGCGCACGTCGACGGTTGCCCGCTCGGGCAGGCACAGCCGGTACGATTCTCCGCTGCGGCGGATCGACATTCCCGTGTCACCGAACATCGTCCGCACACTCGAAACCGCCACTTGCAGACGGTGACACGCCACGGAGTGGTCGACGCCCGGCCACAAGATGTCCTCAAGGGTTTCACGATGGTGATCGCGGCCCGGTGCCATCGACAGGATCTGCAGCACCGACCGGGCCTGCGGGCGCAGCGTCGAAAGTTCCGCGACCTCCCCATCGATCGCGATGCGGTAACCACCGAAGCATGTGATCGCCACCGGCGGCAGGCTGGCCTCCACCACCTGGCTCGCCGCCGCGAACGCGCTGCGCGGTTCGTCCGGCGTGCGGTAGGTGGTCGCCGCGAGCGGAATGCCACACTGCCGCGCCAGTTCGGCTGCGCCGTCTGCACCCAGCCTGCCCAGCGCGAAGGCCTGAGCCCCGCGCGCGTGCAGGGTGCGGCACGTTTCGACCAGCTTCGGATACGCGCTGTCCCCGGGCCGGGTGGCCGCGAGCCGACACCACAGCTGCAGCACCGGAGCGCCGAGGTCCGCGAATACCGTTTCGGCCGCGGTTAATTCGGCTTTTCCGTCCTGCCCCACCCGCTGTTTGACGACACCGATGACCCAGCGCAGCAGCCCTGCGCCCCACTGATCCCCCATCTGCTCGGCGGCATCGACGAGGTGCGCGCAGCCGTCCAGACGCCACACGGCATCGGCCGCGACGACGAGCGCGATCTGCTCCAGACCGTGGCAGAGCCGCGAAACCCACGGCAGGCCTTCGTTGTCCGCGTCGATGGCGACGGTGCTGAACCGCGCCGCCGGATCGGTGGCGCGGCCGTCGATCAGATCCACCGCGGCCAGGGCCAGGCCCGCCACCACTCTCGCCAGCGGGTCGGCCGGTTCGTCTTCGCCGATCAGTCCCAAAACGTCGCGGGCCCGGCGGAGCTCGCCTGCGGCCACGGCGGCGAGACCCTGGACCAACCGGCCGCGGAGATCGTCGGCGGGCACTCGCGCGGTGAGATCGGGTACCCGGTGCAGCGCATCTCGCAGCGCATTGCTCCAGTGCGCGACGGCTGCCGTCATCTGCCGTCCGCCCGGCGGTAGCCAGGTCGAGACCACGCGCGCCTCGAATCGGCAGATCTGCTGATAGTTCGGGTCGTCATAGAGCTTTTGGGCATTGCGATACGCCTCCGCGGCACGCACGAGCGCACCTTCGCGTACCAGCCGCCGGGCATGGGCCAGGGCCAGCCACGGATCGTGCTGCCATGTGCTGGCCGGCAGCAGGTGCGCGTCGTCCACCACGGTCGCGTCGATGCGTACGCCGCCCGCATCCTGCACCAGGCGCGACACCGATGCCCAATCGCCGGCCTTGGCGAACGCGCGCGCGGCCTGCTGCTGTTCGCCGAGCGCCTCCAGCACGCGCGCACTCTTGAGGTACCACGCCTTGGCCTCGGCCGGGCCGTACTCCTCCACCAGTGCCAACTCCAGATGCGCCTGCAGCACTTCGTGATAACGGAAATACACGCCGCCGTCATCGGTGAACGTGAACAGTTGCGCGGTTTCGAGCTCCTCGAGAATGCGATGGCTGCCGTTGATGCCCAGCAGTGCATCGCACGCCTCACCCGACAACCGGCCCAGCGCGCAGGTCCGCAACAGGAATGCCCGCCGCTGCGCGGGCAGCTCGGCCAGCACATTACGGGTGAGATAGGACCGCACGAGCTTGGACCGGCCACCGAGCGCCGCGACGGCCTGATGGCGTTCTGCCGCGGAGCGGCCCACCGTCGCGAGGTGGAACAGCTGCAGTCCCGCTGCCCAGCCACCGGTCCTGCGGGTGAGCGCGGCCGCGGCCTCGGGGCGCAGCGGCTCGCGGTAGACCGAGGCGAACAGTTCCTCGACCTCCCACGAGCGGAAGCGCAGATCGTCACTGCCGGTCTCGCGGATCGAACCCGAAACCCGGATCCGCGGCACGTTGATGTCGGGAAGCCGGCGCGACCCGCAGATCAGCTGCAGGCGGCGCGGCCGCAGCGAGATGAACCGCTCCAAAGCCCGCTCGGCAGGTGTGTCGGCGATTTCGTGTACGTCGTCGAGGATCAGCATGCCGCCCGAACCGCCCGGCACGTCGAGCGTCTCCACCAACTCGGCCAGCGAGCCGACGGCGGCGGTATCGGCCACCGCTGACAGCGCCGTGGCCAGATGCGCGACCAGCCGATGCTCCGTCGAATCGTCCGCCGTGACCCGGTACCAGCCCACGGGCACCGCCGATGCCGCGGCCACTCGCGACAGCAGCGTGGTCTTGCCGCACCCGGCCGGCGCGACCACCATGTCGACGATGGTTTGCGGACCGGCCAGCAGCGGCTGTTCGAGACGCGGCCGCGCCAGCCCCGAAACCTCGGGGATCCGTAGCTTTTCCCGCAGGACAACGCAATCAGTCATGGCCGCCCATCGATCGGCCCGAACGACGGTCATCATCTGCCGGATAGAAATTCATGTTCGCTGGCCGTCCCCGCTCATGGTCCCGACGCCTCGTTTCGAGCCGATCATATGGCCGCGATCGTCGGTGGGAATCGAGTAGTGGACTACCCGACTTTCGCGAGCGGAGAGCTACCCGTGCGTAACTTGCGTTCGAACGCCGCCGCCGCGGTGTCGTCGACATCGCCGATCCCAGAACTTCATTGACAACGCGAAGACTGTTTGACGGCGCGAGCTCTCACCCCGCTCCCTGAACCTCACCCGCTTCACCCCATGCGCGGCGACTGAGCTGCGACGGTGTATCCCGCTGCGCGGGACAGCGGGATCGCGAGGTGTTCGGGTATGTGCTTGGGTGGTGAAGATCGCAGGATGTCACCGCATGAGAGGCGGTAGCCGAGAGTGAGAACGGCTTTCGACGGGTGCCGACGGCTCGCGACCTTGGCGCTGAGCACTGCCGCGCTGGCCGGGTCAGGGCTCGCGGTGCCCGCGGCAGCGCATGCCGACGCCGTCGCCTATCTGGTCAATGTGACTGTGCGGCCTGGCTACAACTTCGCCGGTGCCGACCAGGCGCTGGCCTATGGACACGGCATCTGCGACAAGGTCACCTCGGGCCTGCCGTACGGCCAGGTGATCGGTGAGGTGAAGGCCGACTTCGGCACCGGTGACGAGCATCAGGCCTCGTACCTGATCAACCAGGCGGTCAACGAACTGTGTCCGGCAGCGATCTGGCACTTGCGCAACTCGGCTGTCGGCTACCGGGCGCCGGTGGGATAAACGGAGAAAATCATCATGATCCGAACTCGGGCGCGCCGACTCGGTACCGCGACGGTGGTCTGCGTGGCGCTGAGCACGGCCGCTCCCGTCGCCCATGCCGACAACACGCGGTTCAACAACAGTGTGGTGTCGAACGTTTTCACGATCAGGCGTCAGGCCGGCTGTACCGATGACTTCAAGGTCGATACCCGGTTGCGCCTCGCCGCGCAGTGGCACACCAACGATGTACTCAATAACCGGCAGCTGGACGGCGATGTCGGCTCCGACGGGTCGACGCCCCAGACCCGGGCCGCCGCAGCTGGTTTCGCCGGCCCGGTGACCGAGACCGTCGGGATCAACCCCGCCCTGGCGATGAGCGGGATCGAGTTGATGAACCAGTGGTTCGGCAATCCCGCTTACCTGGCGATCATGCGCGACTGCGCGAACTCCGTGATGGGCGTCTGGTCGGAGAACAGTCTGGACCGCACGGTGGTGGTCGCGGTGTACGGCCGGCCAGAGTGATGGATGTCAGCATCGATCCGGAGATCGCGGCGCTGCTGCCCGCCCTCAACGCGGGGTTTCCCGCGGTGGAGACGATGACGGGCTCCGAGGCCAGGGCCGCCGTGCGGGCCCGGTACCGCGCGCCCGCCGAACCGCAACCGATCGGCGCAGTGCGCCAAGACGTCGTCCCCGGCGGGATTCCAGTCCGGATCTACTGGCCCGCAGCGAGTTGTCCGGCACCGCCACCGCTGCTGGTGTTCGCTCACGGTGGCGGGTTCGTGTTCTGCGATCTGGACACCCACGACGACTTGTGCCGGTCACTGGCCAACGACGTCGGGGCGGTCGTGGTGTCGGTCGATTACCGGCTGGCCCCCGAGTCGCGCTGGCCGACGGCCGCCGAGGATGTCTACGTCGCGCTGTCCTGGACCGCCGGACAGGCCGAAGAGCTCGGCGGCGACGCGTCGCGGATCGTGATCGCGGGGGACAGCGCAGGCGGCAACCTCGCCGCGGTGACGGCGCTGCTCGCCCGCGACCGCGGCGGCCCCGACATCGCGTGTCAGGCACTGCTTTATCCGGTGATCGCCGCCGATTTCACCACGGAGTCCTATCGCAGGTTCGGCACTGGCTTCTACAACACCGCGGCCGCGATGCAGTGGTACTGGGACCAGTACGTGCCGGATCCGGCCGAGCGCACGCATCCCTACGCCTCGCCCCTGCACGCCGATCTGTCGGGCCTGCCACCGGCCGTCGTGGTGACCGCGGGGCTCGACCCACTCCGCTCCGAAGGAGGCCGCTACGCCGAGTCACTCTCTGCCGCAGGCGTTCCCGTAGTGCACCGATGCTACCCGGGGGCCATCCACGGCTTCATGACCATGTCGGGGCTGGCACTGGCTGGCGAAGCCCGGTGGCAGGCCGGCACCGACATCGCCACCGCGTTGCGTCCCGCGCGTTGATTCGCGGGGATCCGCTACACGGTCAGATCGTCGTGGATGTCGAAGCCCTTGTACCCGGCGGCCGCGACGTCAGTGATGATCTCGCGGTACACCCCGAAGCCTCCGACGAACGGCATGAACACCCGCGGCTTGCCCGGGATATTGGCCCCGAGATACCACGAATTCGCCTGGGGCATCAGTGTTCCGGCCGCGCGATTGCCGCACTCCTGAACCCAGTCGGCGGCGGCGTCCGCGCGTGCCTCCAACGCCACGGCGTCCCGTGCGTCGAGGTGGGCGATCGCGTCGGCCACCCAATCGATGTGCAACTCCGAGTGCAGCACCATGTTGGCCAGCACCGACGGGCTACCCGGTCCGGCGATGTTGAAAAGGTTCGGAAAGCCCGGGATTCCGAGGCCCAGGTAGGTCACAGGCCCTTCGGCCCATGCCTCGTTGAGGGTCAGGCCGTCGCGGCCGACCACGTTGAGCTTCTGGACCGATCCCGTCATCGCATCGAAACCGGTGGCCAAGACCAGAGCATCCAGGTCGTAATGCGCGTCGGTGGTGTGGACCCCTGCCGCGTCGATGCGCTCGATCGGCGTCGCGCGCAGGTTCACCAACGCGACGTTGTCCCGGTTGAAGGTCTGGAAGTAGTTGTCGTCGGTGCAGATTCGCTTCGCGCCGATCGGATGGTCCTTGGGGATCAGCACGTCGGCAACCGCCGGATCGTCGATCACCGCGCGCACCTTCTGCTCCCAGAACAGCCGCGCGGTGTCGTTGGCCTCGATGGTGAGCAGCTGATCGGGGAACGTCTTGGAGAACAGCACGCCGCCGAGTTCCCAGCGCCGCTCGTACGCCTCCCGCAGTTCGTCCGCGGAAACCTCCAGGGCCGACTTGGGGTGGGGCCTATGCGGTGAGCCGCCGCCGCTGAGCATCGAGAGCCTGCGCCGCTCGGCGTAGCCGGCCTTCTGCGCCGCTCGCGTCTCGTCATCGAGCGGCACGTTGCCTGCCGGGACGCTGTAATTCGGGGTGCGTTGGAAGACGTAGAGCTGTTCGGCTTCCCTTGCGATGCACGGGATGGCCTGGATACCCGAGGATCCGGTACCGATCACGCCGACCCGCTTGCCGGTGAAATCGACACCCTCATGCGGCCAGTGAGCCGTGTGGTAAACCTCGCCCGCGAATGAGTCGAGTCCCTCGATCGCCGGGATGTTCGCATTCGACAACGGGCCGACGGCAAGGATGCAGAAGCGCGCGGAGACCGCATCACCGCGGTCGGTGCGGACGTCCCAACGAAACGTCTTCTCGTCGAGCACCAAGTCGGTCACCCGCGTACCGAACGAGATGCCACGGCGCAGGTCGAACCGGTCCGCGACATGGTTGAGGTAGGCCAGGATCTCCGGCTGGGTGGCGTACTTCTCGGTCCAGTTCCACTCCTGTTGGAGATCGGCGTCGAACGAGTAGGAGTAGTCCACACTCTCGACATCGCAGCGCGCTCCTGGGTACCGATTCCAGTACCACACCCCGCCGACGCCGTCGGCGGCCTCGAACACCCGCACCGAAAGCCCTTGACGCCGAAGGCGGTACAGCGCATACAAGCCTGCGAAGCCCGCTCCCACCACCGCGACGTCCACCTCGTCGGGGGTTTGGGCGATACCGGACGGGGCTGGTTGGGCTGTCACTGTGGGTGCCTTTCGCGTCAGATTCGATCGTGACGTTACGAACCGCCACGCACTGCAACCAGGCGTTGTCCCACTCACCGGCACAACTGGACCGCCGTGGCCGCGCGTCGACGGATGTCCCGCTGACCGGGAATCGACCATCGCGTTTGGCCTGGTTATGGCTACGTTTCAGGCTCTGAGGTTGAGTCTCGAACGGAGTCGTCGGTGAAGCGCTTGTCCGGAATGGATGCGATGTTCCTGTCCATGGAGGGCACCGAATGGCCCCAGCACACGCTGGGATTGATGATTCTCGACCCCAGCGACGCTCCGGGATTCGACTATGAGCATCTCAAGGACCATCTGAACCGGCGGTTGCCCTACCTTCCGCAATTCCGCCGCCGGATTCAGCAGGTGCCACTGCAGCTCGACCGGCCCGTGTGGGTCGACGATCCCGCGTTCAAGCTCGACTACCACATCCACCGCGCCGCCCTGCCGTCTCCGGGCGGCGCCCGCGAACTCGCCGACGCGGTCGGCGAGATTCTCGCGCGTCAACTCGACCGCAACCAGCCACTGTGGGAAAGCTGGTATGTGGAGGGTTTACAAGGCGGCCGGGTCGCCTACATCGCCAAGACCCACCACTCGATGGTCGACGGCGTGTCCGGTGCCGGACTGTCCTCGGTGCTGTGCGACGTGATTCCCGACGCCGACGAGCCTGTCATCGACCTGCCGGAAGACGGTGAGCAGTCGCGGCATTCGAACGTCGAGTTGTTCGCCAGGGGCGCGCTGGCGGCGGCCACATCCCCACCGAAGGTCGTCCGGTATCTGGGTCAGACCGTTCGGCACGCGGTCACGACGATCTGCCATCTCCGTCGCGACGACCCGCCCCCGCGGCCCATGAGCGCACCGAAGACCAGCTTCAACGGCGCGCTGAGTTCACACCGCACCTTCGCCTACGCATCGCTGCCGCTTGCCGAGATCAAGCACGTCAAGAACAGCTGCGACGTCAAGGTCAACGATGTCATCCTGTGCGTGGTCGCCGGCGCCCTGCGCCGTTATCTGGCCAAGCGCGACGCGCTTCCGGAGCGTCCGGTCCTGGCCACCGTGCCGATGTCGACACGTGACGCGGGCGACGACGAGCTCGGCAACTTCGTACACGCCATGGTCGCGTCGCTGTGCACCGACGTCGAAGATCCGGTCGAGCGGCTCTCGGCAATCCACACCGGCATGAACAGCGCCAAGGCCCTGGCCGAGGATCTGCAGTCGCAGCAGTCGGTCGGCTTGACCGACTTCGCCCCGCCGCTGCTGCTCAGCCTGCTGTTCAAGGGATTCCGGGCCGCCAAGCTGGAAGACAAGCTGCCGCTGGGCAGCAACCTGATCGTGTCGAATGTCCCGGGTCCGCCGCTGCAGCTCTTCATGGCCGGCGCCCGCATCGAACACATCGTCCCGGTCGGTCCGCTGACCGTGGGGATGGGCATCAACGTGACCGTGTTCAGCTACGGCGAATGCGTGGACGTCGGCGTACAGGCCGATCCGAACCTGGTCGACGACCCCTGGGAACTGCTCGACGGTGCAAAGGCCGAACTGGACCGCTTGCTGACCGCCGCCGGCTGACCGGCGGCCCCGCTTACGAACAAGAGATGAAGGGAAGTTTTTGAGATGCAGACGAATCCGAATCTGTCGGACGTGGTGGCGATCGTGACCGGCGGTGCCAGAGGGCTCGGTGCGGCATTCGCGCAGCACATCGTCGCGGGCGGCGGCAAGGTGGTGATCGCCGATGTGCTTGATGACGAAGGCGCCGCGCTGGCAACCGAACTCGGCTCCGATGCCCGTTTCGCGCACCTCGACGTCACCGATCCGGCGCAGTGGAATGCCGCCGTCGCACTGACCCTCACCGAGTTCGGCACCCTCAACGGCCTGGTCAACAACGCGGGGATCTCGACCGGTCAGTTCGTCGAGCACGAGCCGCTCGACCATTTCCGGACAGTGCTCGAGGTCAACCTGGTGGGCGTGTTCAACGGCCTGCAGGCCGTCATCGCGCCCATGCGCGCCGCGGGCGGCGGCTCCATCGTCAACATCTCGTCGGCCGCCGGCCTCATGGGCCTGGCCCTGACCGCCGGGTACGGCGCCTCCAAATGGGCAGTTCGCGGCCTGAGCAAGATCGCCGCCGTCGAACTGGCACCCGACCGCATCCGGGTCAACTCGGTGCATCCGGGTATGACCTACACGCCGATGACCGCACAGATCGGTATCACTCAGGGAGAAGGCAACTACCCGAACACCCCGATGGGCCGCGTCGGCGAGGCCGACGAGATCTCCGGCGCGGTGGGCTATCTGCTGTCCGGCGCCTCGACGTACGTCACGGGCGCCGAGATCGCGGTTGACGGCGGCTGGACTGCCGGGCCTACTGTCAAATACGTGATGGGGCAGTGACATGAATCGACTCGACAACCGCCGCATCCTGGTGACCGGCGCGGCCTCCGGGATCGGTCAGGCAACCGCATTGCGGCTGCTCGACGAGGGCGCCGCCGTCGTCGGCGCCGACATCTCCCCCGAGGGCCTGGAGAAGACGCGCGGGCAGGCCCAGGACGCCGGCACCGGCGCGCGGTTGACCACCCTGGTCATGGACATCGGCGACGAGGCCTCGGTCGCCGCCGGATCACGGACCGCCGCGGAAACGCTTGGTGGCCTCGACGCGGTGGTCAACGCCGCAGGCATGCTGCGGGCCGTGCACACGCACGAGATGAGCCTGCAGGCGTGGAACCAGATCATCGGCGTCAACCTGACCGGAACGTTCCTGGTGATCCGCGAGACGCTGCCGGCACTGCTGGCCAACCCGCAGAGCGTGATCGTGAACTTCAGCTCGACGTCGGCGGCGTTCGCGCACCCGTACATGGCGGCCTATGCCGCGAGCAAGGGTGGGATCCAGGCCATGACCCACGCGCTGGCACTCGAGTACGGCAAGCAGGGCCTCCGCGCGGTATGCGTGGCCCCCGGCAGTATCAAGTCCGGAATCACCGATGCCACACCGGGATTCATTCCCGCCGACGCCGACTGGTCGCTGTTCGCCAAGCTGTCGCCCGTCGTGCCGACCACGCTGACATCCGGGACCGCCGCGATGGGCGACCCGTCCGCGGTGGCCGGCGTGGTCGCCATGCTGGTGTCCGACGACGGCGCGTTCATCAGTGGCACCGAGATCCGGATCGACGGCGGCACGCACGCGTAAGTGGCGCGCCCGTCAGTGATCGGCGTCGGCCGCGGCGACGACCGCCGCGAGCCCGACGTGCGCGTCGCGCCAGAACCGCTGCAGCGGATTTCCGCGACGCAACGCATCGACAGCCGACCGGCAGACGATCTCGTCGACGGCGGTCACGGCCCGGCGGGCCGCGGCCACCTGGTCGCGGCGCGCCCGGTCACGCACCGCGGCGTCGATCGGACCGTCCAGCACGAGATGGAAGCATGCGGTCACGGTGTCGAGCAGGGCCAGTCGCGAGGCGCGGATCTCCGCCGCCGCGTGCTCCGCGACGGGATCGGCGCCGGCGGACGCGATGTGGTGCGACAGTGCCCCGTCGGCCATTCCGACCACTGCGGCCGTGAGCCCCAACGGCATCACGGTGCCGAACGGGATGTGGTAGATGGGGTTGCGCAGGCCCGCAAGCTGGGCCGCGGACCCGTCGGCGACCCAGCCGTGGTCGAGCACGCGGTGCGCGGGGACGAACGCGTCATCGACGGCAACGGTCTTGCTGCCGGTCCCCGCCAATCCGACGGCATCCCACGAGTCGTCGACGATCTGCACATCCGGCTGCGGCACGAACACGAGCACCCGGTCGACGGCCTGCGGCGAGCCGCTTCCGCCGTCGACCACGCGCGCGCCGAGCACTGCCCACCAGCACTGGTCGATGCCCGCCACGAAACGCCACTCACCGGACAGCCGGTAACCGCCGTCGACGGGCAGCAGCACACCGTCGGGGCGATAGGCCGACGTGATCCAGGTGTCGGGCGCAGCCTCCCAGACCTCGTCGCGCAGGCGCCGGTCCGCGGCCGCCAGCACCCACGGCGGGACGCCGGCCGTCGCCGCGATCCAACCGGCCGAACCGTCCAGGCGCGCGATCTCCAGCACGGCTTCGGCGAAGTCCCCCGGATGGGTCTCGATCCCGCCGAACTCCTCGGGCTGCAGCATGTGCATCACGCCGGATTGCCGAAGCACCTCGGCGGTGCGCAGGTCGAGGCGACCGAGCGCCTCGTTGACGGGGCCGAGCGCCTGCAAGCGATCGGCGTGTTCGTCGATGCCGTCGAGAACGTCCCTGGTCATTTCCACACCGCGCATCCACAGCTCCTTCGTCGCCCGCATCGCGTGCTGTGGACCATCGTCGGACACTTGGCCAAACCGTTGCGGCAGGGTCTCGGTGAGTGGGATCGTGGTGATTCGAGTAATCAAGGAGCGTACGTGACGCGTTCGACCGACAAGACCGGCCAGCGGGACAGCGCGGTGTCGATGGTGGACCGGGTGGCCTTGATCCTGAACGCATTCGACGAGCCGGGCAAGCACCTGCGACTCGACCAGATCGCGAGCCGCACCGATCTACCGCGGTCCTCGACCCACCGGATCCTCAAGCAGTTGCACAGTGCCGGCCTGTTGCAACACCGCCGCGACGGCTACGCGCTGGCCGCGTCTCCCCTGCCCGTTACCCGCATGGTCGACCACTCCCAACTGCGCGCCGTCGCGTCGCAGACCCTGTCCCGGCTGCACGCCGACACGGGACTGGTGGTCCATCTCGGGGTGTTGTTCGGCGGCGACGTCGTCTACCTGGACAAAGTGGCCGGACGCAACAGCGCCGTCGTCCCGACCCGCGTCGCCGGGCACACCCCTGCCCATGCCAGCGCACTGGGCAAATCGATGCTTGCTCAACTTCCGGCCGAGGACGTGGATTCGATCGTCGGGCCACGCCTGACCCGCTGCACGCGTGCAACCATCGGGGATCTCCCGACGCTGCACCGGGAATTGGCGCGGATCCGTTCGCGCCAGGGCCTCGCCTACGACAACGAGGAACTCGCGATCGGTCTGACGAGTGTGGCCGCGCCGCTGCGGTCCGACAACGGTGAGATCGCCGGCCTGTCGTTGAGCGGGGCGGTGCCGCTGCACCGGCTACAGCGGACGGCACCGTTCGTCGTTCGCGCCGCACGGCACATCTCCGGTCAGCTCGGCGCGAACCGGGACGCGAGCGCGGAACCCACGACGCGTGCGCAGGACACCGACGACCTGCTGTCGCGGGTGCTGCGCACCATCACGTCCGACGCCTGGGTGTGACGGCTCACCACAGGATGTCGTCGACCTCCATGCCGAAGGCATGCCTGCCGACCAGTTCCAGCACCTGTTCCACGTTGCTGGCAACATGCGTGCGCGCGGTCTGAACGTCCCGCCAGACCCGCTCGACGACCGCGTTGCCCGCATCGTGGCCGGCCGAGTGTGCCACGAAAGTTTCGATCGCTTCGACCGCGCGTTCGGCCGCGAGCACCTGGTCGCGCCGCGACCGCAGCACCAGCTCGGTGTCCGGACTGCCTGCGGCACGCGCACACGCCATGAGATCGCCGAGGTTGCGTTCGATCTGGCGTACCGAAAGGTCGATGTCCGCGCCTGCCATGCCCACCGCGCCCAGCGCATCGCCGCGGCCCGGGTCCAGCGCCGCCCGCACGCAGTCGGCAGCGCCGAGCAGCGGAACGGTTCCGGTGTGGATGTACATGGTCGGCTGCGGCAACCGGTAGAGCGGGGCGAGGGTGCTGATCTGGTCACCGCTGACCCAGCCGAACGTGCGGTATCGGGGCACCATGGCTCCCGAGACCACGACGTCGTCGGCGCCGATTCCGCGCAGCCCCACGCTGTTCCAGGTGGCGTCCACGCGGTAGTCGTCGCTCGGCACGAGCGCGACCAGGAAGTCCTGTGCGGCGCCGTCCTCACCGACCAGCACCGCCGCGGCCATGAGCCACGAGGCGTGCCGGATACCGGTGCACCGACTCCAACGCCCGGACAACCGGAACCCGTCCCCCGCACGCTCCAATCGGCCCGTCGGCGCGTACGACTCACACACCAGGGGCTGCGGATCGGAACTCCAGACGTCGTGCTGCGCGCGGGCGTCGAACAGCGAAAGGTGCCAGGTGTTGACACCCAACCAGCCGGCCAGCCAGCCCGTGGACGTGCAGGCCGCTGAGAGCTCCCGGATCACCGTCAGATATTCGACCGGGTCGGCTTCCAGCCCGCCGAATTCCTTTGGCCGCAGCATCCCGAAGAGACCGGCGGTGTGCAGGCTCTCGATGACAGCCGGGTCGACAGCTCCGTCGCGGTCGACGGTGGCTGCGGCCTCGGCGATCCGCGGCAGCAACCGCCGGACCGCGCTCAGCACAGTCTGCGTCATCAGTCCGCCTCTTCCGCCCGTCCGGTGTGTCACCATCGTGGATACCATTCCTCGGCCCCCTCAGGAGGTGATATGGCCGACCAGCCCGGCCTGACGGCTGAATCGCTTGCCGTCCTGCATGATTCGGCTGCCACGCGGCTGCTGCAACCGGTACGGTTCGGCGGCCGGGCGGTCGACACGCGCGAGTTCGTCTCGGCGGTGGCCGATCTCGCGGCCACCGACGGCTCGGCGGGTTGGCTGGCCGCGATGGTCAACGCGGCGGCGCATCAGGTGGACGGCCTGGGCGCGACTGCGGCCGAGCAGGTGTGGGGCGCCGATCCGGCTGCCCTGGTCACCGTCGGTGTGGGGCGCGGACACCTGACCACGCGCCGCGGACTGCTGCACCTGACCGGCCGATGGGATTCGGTCACCGGCGCCGAGGTCGCGGACTGGCTGCTGCTGAGCGCCGAATTCGACGGCACCGCCCGGCTCGTGCTGGTCCCGCGTGACGGGGTCGAGCTGCGGCGCCCTGACCTGCGCGGTCTGCGTGCCGCAGGCATCAGCGATGCGACCGTCTCCGATGCGATCGTGGAGCCCGAGCAGGTGTTCGACGAGAACCCTTGCCGCGGCGGCACATTCACGGCCATCGCCGGAGCTGGTGCGGCCGCCGCGGTGGTCGGCGCGGCGCACGGCATCTGGCGCGCACACGTCGAGCAGGTCCGCAATCGCCTGGCCACCTCGTTCGGCAGCGAGGATGCCACCGAACGCACGTCGTCAGCCGTGACGGTGGCGCGGGCCGCGTCGGCGATCGACGCGGCCCGGCTGCAACTCGACGCGTCGCTGCACGAACCGCACGTGGCCGCGGCGCGTGCGCAACAACAGGCTGTCACCCGGACGCGCACCGCCGCCGACCGGCTTCTCAGCAGCGGCAACCGCCACGCGCTCGACGGTGCCGACCCCGTGAGCCGCGGCTGGCTCGACGTCCTAGCCGGATACCGGTTGACGATCCGCCTGCTGCAGGGTGTCGGCGACTGAATCGGCCCGCGCGGACAGCTGGGCCAGCACCCCGGGAAAGCGGTCGGCGATCGCGTACGGATCAGGCACGTGGTCGCCGCAGGTCAGCACGCAGATGGCCATCTCGTCCCGATAGCTCCATCCCGTGAAGTTCAGCCCCATCGGGAACACCACGGGCCCCGACGAGATGAGTTGCTCGATCGGCGCCCCGCCGAAGTACAGCGGCCGCTGCGGGCCTCGCATGTTGGAGGCGATCAGGCTGAACATCGGGCGGCGCTTGACCTTCGCGCCGAGGATCGGCAAAACCCGCGAGTACAGCCAGAACAGCGGCCAGTACTCCATCCAGTCGTGCTGTAACCACGCGTCTCGTTCAGCCTGCACCTCGCGTGCGACGCCGGTCGCGGTCGCGATGGCGCCCAACCGCTCGACCGGGTCGGCGACGTGCGTGGCGAGTTCGACGTTCCACCGGGCCACCTGGTTGCCCCACAGATCGCCGGTGCCGGCCGGTCGCATCGAAACGGGCACGACGGCCGTCAGGCTCTCGTCACTGAGTTGCCCACGTTCATCCAGGTAGTCGCGCAGCGCGCCACCGCATACGGTCAGGAAGACGTCGTTGACCGAGACACCGAAGGTCTTTGCCACGCGCTTGATCTCGGTGACATCGCAGCGCCGGTAGGCGAATCTGCGGCCGGCGGAGAAAGGCTCGTTGAACGGCATCGGCGGCGCGGTGAAAGCCTCTGCGTAGCCGGGCTTTCCGGACTTCTGGCGGCGCCGGATGACCCCGGTGACCTTGGCCGTGCGTGCGACGATGCTCGGGAAGCGGGCCAGCGCGGCGATCTGGTGCCGCAGCACCAGCGGCCACCACACCGCGGGTGCGGGGCGCCGCTCGTTCGGCATCGGCAGCCGGCGCGGCTGCGGCAACGGCGCGTCCGGATCCGTGCTGTACAGGGTTTCCAGGAGCCGCAACGACGCGGTGCCGTCTGCCACCGCGTGGTGGATCTTCAGCACCAGCGCGATCTTTCCGTCGGCGAGGCCTTCGACGTACCACAGCTGCCACGCCGGCCGGTCGCGGTCGAGCCCGACCTCGAAGATCTCACCGATCGTGGCGGCCAACTCCGCGTCCCCGCCCGGGGCCGGCACGGTGGTGCGCTGCACGTGGTGGTCGATGTCGATCTGCGGCCGCGACACCCACCACGGCCGGCCGGCGCCCACCCGCGGTGACAGCAGCTGCCACTGCATGGGTTCGATGCGGTCGACCCAGCCCTGTGCCGCACGCTTGACCCGGTCGAAGGTCAACGGCTCGGCGGCCTTGCCCGGGTCGAGCACCACGGCCTTGATCGTGTGCTGCGGCTGCACCGCGCTCTCCCACGCGAGGAAGCTGTTGTCCTCGCCCTTCAAACGTCGCATACTCACCTCGCTGATCCGGCCGCCGGCGACAGCAGCCACTGTGGTTGCGATCACTCTTCCCCACTTCTGTGTCGCAGTAGACAAGCTGTCCCGGCCAGCGAGACTTGGCGATCCGTAAGCGCTGCACCCACCCGTACGGTTTGCGCCATGACGCGAGCTTTTCCCGGGAGCGCCGCTCTCACAGCCAAGGTCCACCGGTTCCGGGTCATCGCCCGCAGCCTCGCCGTGCTGCGCGAATCCGGGCTGTCGACGGGTGCCGCGGACGGCATTCGGCAAGCCAAGCTCGTTCGCCAATTCGGCGGCTTCGCAGCGGTCATCGAAAGCGCCGCCGCCCGCACACCCAACGCCATCGCGATCACCGACGAGCTGGGCGACGTGTCGTTCGCCGAACTCAACGGCCGGGTCAACTCGCTTGCCCGGGCCTGGAACTCGCGCGGAATCGGCTCGGGATCGGTGATCGCCGCGCTGTGCCGTGACCACCGCGGGCTGCTGACCGTGCTCGCGGCCTCAGGCAAGGTCGGTGCCCAGCTGCTGCTGATGAACACGGGATTCGCCAAGCCTCAGCTCGCCGACGTCGCGAACCGCGAAAAGGTCGGTGTGCTCGTGCACGACGAGGAGTTCACCGACCTGGTGAGTGGGATCGCCCCCGACGTCCGTCGATTCGTAGCGTGGACCGACGCCCCTGGGGGCGGTGACATCGAACGCTCGCTGGAGCAGCTGATCCGCGCGACTTCGCCGGCACCGGTGGCCGCTCCGGCGAAGCCCGGCGGCATGACCTTGCTGACCAGCGGCACCACCGGCACCCCCAAGGGCGCGCCGCGCGGCAAGACCTCACCGTTGTTCTCCGCACAGCTGCTCGACCGCGTGCCGCGGCGCCGCGACCAGACCTGCATGCTGGCCGCACCGATGTTCCACGGCACCGGGTTGGGACAGGCCGTGCTCTCCTTGGCGCTGGGCAACCGATTGGTGCTGCGCCGCCGGTTCGACCCCGAAGCCACACTGCGTGCCGTGCAGGACAACAAGTGCGACGTGCTGGTCGTGGTACCCACGATGCTGCAACGGATCCTGGCGCTGCCCAAGGAGGTTCGGGACCGCTACGACACCACGTCACTCAAGATCATCTTCGGGTCCGGCTCGGCCATACCACCCGACCTGGTAGAACGAACGCTCGAGGAGTTCGGCCCCGTGCTGTACAACTTGTACGGCTCGACCGAACTTGCGGTCATGACCGTGGCCATGCCCGAAGATCTGCGCCACGACCCCCGCACCGCGGGCAGGGCCCCCGTGGGCTGCGCAGTGCGGCTGTATGATTCGGCCGGCATCGAGATCACCGAGCCGGGCGTCATCGGCCGGATCTTCGCCGGCAGCGACGTGAGCTTCGGCGGATACACCGACGGCCGCACCAAGGAATGCATCGGCGGCCTGCAAAGCAGCGGCGACGTCGGCCATTTCGACTCCACCGGGCGGCTCTACATCGACGGCCGCGATGACGACATGGTGATCTGCGGCGGTGAGAATGTCTACCCGCTGGAGGTCGAGAACTTGATCAACGGGCACGCCGACGTCGACGAGGTGGCGGTGATCGGGGTCAGCGACGCCGACTTCGGTCAGCGGCTCAAGGCGTACGTGGTGCGTGTCGACGGTTCGACGGTCAGCGCCGACGAGATCAAGGACTACGTCCGCGCGAACCTGGCCCGGTACAAGGTGCCGCGGGATGTCGAGTTCCTCACCAGATTGCCCCGGAACGCCACCGGCAAGGTGCTGCGCGGCGAGTTGAGTGTCAAGTGAGCGACTCGAGCACCCGCGAAGACACCATGAAACGCGAGGTCGCCGATCGCATGGGCGACGCGTTCGCGCCGATCGCCGAAGGTGGCATGGATCCCATCGCCGCCGCGGCCGAGGTCAGGGCCCGGCTCAAAGCGAGCCGTCGGCCTGCGGTCCCCGTGCCCGTCGCCAACGTCGAAGACCGGACCGTCGCGGGCCCGGCCGGCGAGATACCGGTACGGATCTACCATCCGCTCGATGCGGGCGACGCGCTGCCGGTCGTGGTGTACTTCCACGGCGGCGGGTTCGTGCTGTGCGACCTCGACTCACATGACTCGTGTTGCCGACGGCTTGCCAACGGGATTGGCGCGGTGGTGGTTTCGGTCGACTACCGGCTGGCACCCGAGCACCCGTTCCCGGCCGCGGTCGACGATGCCTGGGCCGCCACCGAATGGGTCGCCGCGCACGCGGCCGAACTCGGCGGCGATCCCGGCCGGCTCGTGGTGGCGGGCGACAGCGCGGGTGGCAACCTGACCGCGGTGATCGCCATGATGGCGCGCGACCGTGGCGGCCCGGCCATCGCATTCCAGGTACTGATCTATCCCGTTGTCGACCAACGCCGTAAGGCGTCGCTGTCGAGCCCGCACACCAGCAGCGGTGTGCTCACCGCCGCGCACATGCAGTGGTTCACCGAGCAGTACCTCGGGGCCGGCGGCGACCGCGCCAGTGTGCTGGCCTCGCCCATCCTCGGCGACCTCACCGGACTTCCGGACGCCCATGTCCTGACCGGGGGGATGGATCCGCTGTGCGAGGAGGGCGAGGAGTACGCCCGGTTGCTGGCGGCGGGAGGTGCCCAGGTGAGCGTCCGGCGCTACGAGCGCGGATTCCATGGCTTCTTCAATCTCGCCGACCATCTGCCTGCCGCCGCCGCAGCCAACGAGGACGTGTGCGCGGTCGTCCGCGGCGCCCTCGCCGAGAACTGAACAACCAGACCTGATTCGAACTGAAAGGCATCCCATGGAGCTGAGGAACACGCGCGCGCTGGTCACCGGCGCGAGCCGTGGATTGGGCAAGAGCATCGCCGAGGTGCTCGCACGCCGCGGCGCCGACGTGGCACTGGTGGCGCGTGACGCCGAGTCGCTCAACCTGCTGGCCAAGGAGATCGACGGCAAGGCCTACCCCACCGACCTGACCGACCCGGCCGCTGTGGAAGCCCTGCTGGATCGCGTCGAGGCAGACGGGCCGGTCGACGTCGTGGTCAACAACGCAGGCATCGATCGTGTGGGCCGCTTCCCCGATGCGAGTGCTGCCGACGTGCGAAACCTTTTGCAGGTCAACCTCGCCGCCCCCATGGAGCTGTGCCGCCAGGCCATGCCCAGGCTCGTGGCCCGCGGCCGCGGCCACATCGTCAACGTGTCGTCGTACGGCGCGATCGCACAGGGCCCCGGCGTCACGCTGTACGCCACGTCGAAGGCCGGGCTGAGCCACTTCACGGCAGGCATCCGCGCCGAGCTGCGCGGTACGCCCGTGGGTACCACGCTCGTACAGCTCGGTGAGGTGAAAACCGACATGATCGACCACATCCGCGCATACCCTCCCGCCCGCAAGACCATCGAGCGGTTCGAACGCCTGCGCATGCTGCCGTCGGCCGCGCTGGAGCACGAAGAGGTCGCGCTGGCGATCGCCGACGCGATCGAACGCAACAAACGCCACGTCGTGATGCCACGCCAGATCGTGGCCATGGCCAAGGTGACCGAGTTCCCCCGCCGCGTGTCGGAGATCCTGCTCACCGGCATCGACCAGAACGAGAAGTAGACATGGCTGACGCGAAGCTTATGGACCTGTCCGGCAAGGTCGCGATCGTGACGGGCGCCGCACGGGGGCAGGGTGAAGCCGAGGCACGGTTGTTCGCCGCGCTGGGCGCCCGGGTGGTGCTGACCGACCTCCTCGTCGAGGAGGGACAGCGCGTGGCCGAATCGATCGGTCCGGCGGCCCGTTTCGTCCGGCACGACGTCGGCGACGAGAACCACTGGCGGTCGGTCGTGGACACCGCGATCGCCGAATTCGGCCGGATCGACGTGCTGGTGAACAATGCCGCGATCTGCAGCGTGGTGCCACTCGGCGAACAGACCGTCGACGGGTTCGAGCGCATGCTCCGGGTCAATCTCGTGGGCGCGTTCCTCGGCATCAAGGCGGTCGCCGAATCCATGAAGGGCACCGGTGGCGGCTCGATCGTCAACATCTCGTCGCAGGCCGGCATGCAGGGGCTCGCGGGTTACACCGCGTACGGCGCCTCCAAGTGGGGGCTGCGCGGCATGTCGAAGGTCGCGGCAATCGAGCTGGGACCGTTCGGCATTCGCGTCAACACCGTCTATCCCGGCATGATCGACACACCGATGATCGCCCACCTCGACGTCCACCGCGGCCCCGGCGGGCATCCGGGCGCTCCGCTGACGCGGGTCGGCACGCCCGAAGAGGTCGCCGACGTCGTGGCCTTCCTGGCCTCGGATGCCTCGTCGTACATCACGGGCGCCGATCTGACCGTCGACGGTGGCGCGAGTGCGGGCCGGATCCCGGTGACGCCGGTATCGGCCAACTGAACCCGGTCAGCTCCGCGCATCGCGATCGCCCTCACGCCCCCGGCAGCACCAGGATCTTGACGTGCTCCTCTGGATTGCGCAGCGCCTCGAATGCGGCTGTCAGACCGTCCAATCCGACCCGGCCGGTGATGATGGCCTCGGCGTCGATCTCGCCGTCGGCGAGGCGCCGCAGCACGGTTTCGTAGGCCTCGTGATATGGGCCGTGGCCGAAGTTGATGGCGATCTGGCGGAACTGCGCCACCACCGGGATGATCGTCTCCTCCCCGAACGGTGATGCCACGACCTGGATCCGGGATCCGAACGGCAGCGTGTGGGTCAGCGAATTGAGCGTGCCGACCCGGCCGCTGCATTCGTAGGCGATCAGGATTCCGCCGCCGATCCGCCCCTCGGCCCCCATCGTGTTCCACAGCGCGACCGGATCCTGTTCGGCCGGGTCGACGACGATGTCGGCGCCCATCTTGGCGGCCAATTCACGCCGCTTGGGCGACGGTTCCACCGCGATGACGGTGTGCGCACCGTGCGCCTTGGCCGCCAGGACTGTACCCAATCCGATGGAACCGCAACCGATGACGAGTGCGGTGTCGGCCGCGGTGAGCCCGGACTGCTGCACGTGCATCTCACCGACGTGCAGCGGTTCGGCGAGGGTCGCGTGCTCCAGCGACAGGCCGTCGGGCACCTTGCGCACCCAGAACGCGTCGACGACGATGAATTCCCCGAACGCACCGTGGTATGCGTTGGAGTAGCCGATGATCGTCGGGATCCCGGTGGCCTCCTCGGTCGCTACCCCGATTCCGGCGACCCGGTCGCCTACCGCGAAATCAGTGACCCCGGAGCCACATTCGACCACGGTGCCGGCGTACTCGTGACCGAGAACGACCGGCCGGGTGTGGTCGAACACCGCGAGCGGGAATCCCGCGCCGGCCGCAACCGACACGAACCGGCACGGATCCTTCGACATGCTCAGGTCGCTACCGCAGATGCCGCACGCGGCGACCTCGATGCGCAGCTGGCCCGCGCCGGTCGCGGGCGGCTCGGCGACGTCGGTGACGGTGAACCGGCCGTCGAGGTATTCCGCTGCGCGCATCACGCCCCCACCGGTTGGCCGTAGTAGTCGTTGTGGGCCTTGGTGATCGCGCCGACCAGCCCGCCGATGAGATGGTCGCGGTGGTCCTCGGCGAACTGCAGGCTGGCCCGGCGGCCCGCGTTGCGGTTCTTGAAGTACGGGATGACTTCTGATGCGAACAGCTCGTAACTGCGCACCGTGTCCTCCCAGTTGGCCATGTCCACGTGCAGGATCAGCAGCGTGCCGAATCCGCCGGTCTTTTCGATGAGCCGCTCGATCTGGGCGATCGCGTCCTCGGGCGTGCCGATGACGACCTGGCCGAACTCACCGAGAGTGTCGGTGCGCCACTGCTCGATGATGCCGCCGGGTGTTTGCGCCCAGTCCGGTTCGATGCCCTGCTGCCGGTTGACGTATTCGGCGATCGCGTGGATCCGGCGGCTGACCGCCCGCTCGGCGTCGGCCCGCGTCTCGGCGAGGAACATCGGATTGACCACGCGCCACATCGACCGGTCGGCGCGGTGTCCGTGTTCGGCCGAAACCTTTTCGTACACACCCCAGTTGCGGTCGAGCACCTCGAATCCGCTCGGCGAACTCGCCGCGAGCGACAGCAACGACAGCCCGTGCGTGCCCGCGAGCACCGAACCGTTGGGCGAAATCGTCGACGCGGTCGCGACCTCGATGCCCGCCGGATCGTAGGTGGGCAGCTGTGCCCGGGCGTCACGCAGCGTGAACCAGTCGGTCTGCATGGTGACGACCTCGCCGCGCAGCAGTCGCAGCACCGCCTCGAGCGCCTCGCCCTGCATCCGGCGCTGGTCGATCGGGTCGATGCCCATCATGTGCGCGTCGAGCGGGATCTTTCCCGGACCGGTGCCGACGATCAGCCGGCCCCGGGTCTGCAGGTCGAGTTGCGTGATGCGGTCGGCCGTGACGAGCGGGTGGTGATAGGGCAGCGACAGCACGCCGGTGCCGAACCGGATGCGTCGGGTGCGTTCGGCCGCCGCAGCGATGAACACGTCTGGCGCCGGGACGATCTCGGCTCCGGTGGAGTGGTGCTCCCCCATCCAGGCCTCGTCGAAACCCAGGTGGTCCAGGTGCTCCATCAGGTCGATGTCACGGCGCAGCTGGAGCGCGGGGTCGGCGGTGAGCGGGTGGTAGGGCGCCAGGAACGCGCCGAACTTGATCGAGGCGGGAGTCCACATGAAGGCACCGTATCTGGAGCAGATGATTGGATCAAGTGATCCATAAATTTGGCAGTGCGCGAACCGCCCCGCGGACGGCTCCTGTCAGGAACCGAGCAGTCGGTCGACCCCGCCGACGACGAAACTCACGAGGTCTTCGTAGAACGCCCGCAGCTCCGGTTCAGCCAGGCGCGAACCGGAGCGGCTCCATTCGTCGGCCCGGCTCAGCGCCTGGATGAAGTTCATGATCGAGATGGCCCATCGCAATTCCAGCCGGACCGGATCGGAATCGGGAAACACTCGCTGCACCTGCGCGAACAACTCGTCGGGCAGACGTTGTTCGGCAGCCAACAGCACCGGGTGGTCCTCCTGCGAGATCTGCGCGATGATCTTGATCCAGCGCATACCCCGGACCCGATGGCGCAGCAGCAGTTTGAGGTACGGCTCGGTGACCGCACGGACCAGCGCCTCGGAACTCGGCACGCGGGGTTGGGCCGCCAGCGCCGCCACGTTGGCCGAGATCTCGTCGCGCACCGGTGCGCCGACGTCCATCAGGACCGCGCGCAGCAGCTCGTCCTTCGACCCGAAGTGGTAGTGCACGGACGCGACGCCCAGACCCGCCGCCGCGTTGACCGCCCGCACCGAAACGGCGTCGACGCCGTGCGTGGCGAACAGCCGCTCGGCCGCCTTCACCAGGCGCAGCCGCGTGGCCGCGCCCTGCCGATTCTGGGCTGCCCCGGACACCCGACGAGCATGTCATGCGCCGTCGGGCCGGCCTGGCTGCGCTCTACGATGACGGCGTGTCGCAGCGCCGGAACATCGCATCCGAATCCGAGTTCGAAGACGTCGTCGGATACTCGCGCGCCGTGCGCGTGGGTGACCACATCGCGGTGGCCGGAACCACCGGGTCGGGTGACGACCTCACCACCCAGACTCGTGACGCACTCGCGCGCATCGAACGCGCCCTGCAGGATGCCGGGGCGACGCTGGCCGATGTCGTCCGCACCCGGATGTTCGTGACCGACATCTCCCGGTGGCGCGAGGTCGGCGCCGTCCACGCCGAGGTGTTCGGCGACATCCGTCCGGTGACGTCGATGGTCGAGGTGTCGGCGCTGATCGCACCCGAGTTGCTCGTGGAGATCGAAGCCGACGCCTACGTCGCGACCAGCGGGGCGAATCGGCCGTCGTCGTCCGGCACATAGGCCGTGGTGTCGATCACGGCACTCACCGGCAGCGGCCCGTAGAGGTGCGGGAACAACATCGCGTCCGGATCCGTTGGGACACCGGGTTCCCAGCGCAGTGGATCCGACAACTTCGCCGGGTCGACGTGCAACAGCACCAGGTCATGGCGCCCGCCGTAGAGCCGGTTGGCCGGCAGGTGCACCTGGTAGGGGGCTGAGAGGTGCACGAAGCCCTGGGCGCGCAGCGACTCGGGCCGAAGCTCGCCCGTCGCCTGGGCGCGGGCCCAGTCCTCGGCACTGCACAGGTGAACCAACACGGGTGACGACGCGGACATACCGCCAGCTTGCCCCGTGAGCAACTCACCGGCGAAGTGAGACACGACACACCGGTAAACCCCTAGGGAACAAGGCCGGAACCGAAAACGTCTGACACAGTAGAGATACGCGAACCCGGCGACTTTGCCAGGTCGCGCAGAGCAGGAGACGGAGGAGCCATGAACGCAACTCTGACAAGCCCGGAGCTAACCAGAGCCGATCGCTGCGATCGTTGCGGTGCGGCCGCACGGGTGCGCGCCAAGCTGCCCTCGGGCGCCGAGCTGCTCTTCTGCCAGCACCATGCGAACGAGCACGAGGCCAAGCTCGTCGAGCTGGCCGCGGTGATCGAAGTCAGCCCGGTCCAGGCATAACAGCAGCCAAACACCACCCGCCTGGGCAGGAGCGCGTTTCGTCAGTAATGCTGGTCTGGTCATGACTGGCCAGCCGCTTCCAGTACCACCCTCACGCCACCACATCCGGCATATCGGTCGACGCACGTTGTCGAAGAGTTGGGACGATTCGATCTTTTCCGAATCGGCCCAGGCGGCGTTCTGGTGTGCGCTGTCACTGCCGCCGCTCCTGCTCGGGATGCTGGGCAGCCTGGCCTACATCGCGCCGTTGTTCGGCCCCGACACCCTGCCGGCGATCCAGGATCAGCTGATCACAGCGGCGAACAGCTTCTTCTCACCGAACGTGGTCAACGAGATCATCGAGCCCACGATCCGCGACATCGTCAAAGGTGCCCGCGGCGAGGTGGTCTCGGTGGGCTTCGTGATCTCACTGTGGGCAGGATCGTCGGCCGTGTCGGCGTTCGTCGACTCGATCGTGGAGGCCCACGACCAGACGCCGCTGCGCCATCCGGTTCGGCAACGGTTCTATGCACTGGGGCTGTATGTGATCATGCTGGTCAGCGCGATCGCCGCGGCGCCGTTCATTGCGCTCGGCCCCCGGACCATCGGCGAGCACATCCCCGACAGCTGGGACAACGTGCTGCACTACGGCTACTACCCGGCACTGGTCATCGCCGTGATCGTCGGGGTGACGCTGCTCTACCGGGTCTCGCTGCCCAAACCTCTGCCGACACACCGGCTGCTGCTGGGGTCGGTGCTGGCCACCGTGGTGTTCCTGGTCGCGACCTTCGGGCTGCGGCTCTATCTGGGCTGGATCACCAGCACCGGCTACACCTACGGGGCGCTCGCGACGCCGATCGCGTTCCTGCTGTTCGCCTTCTTCCTCGGATTCGCGATCATGCTGGGCGCCGAGCTGAACGCGGCCATCCAGGAAGAATGGCCCGCGTCCGACACTCACGCCCGGCGGCTGCGCGGCTGGCTGGAGGAGAAGGCGCTCAACGGCAAGGGTCAGCCGGCGGCCGCGGCAGACGAACCGACTACTTCTTGAGGGTTTCGTAGATGCGCTTGCAGTCGGCGCACACCGGCGAACCCGGCTTGGGTGATTTGGTCACCGGAAACACCTCGCCACACAGCGCGACCACGTGCGTTCCCATGACCGCGCTCTCGGCGATCTTGTCTTTCTTGACATAGTGGAAGAACTTCGGGGCGTCGTCGTCGGTCCCGTCGTCGACGCGCTCGTCGGCGTCAGTGCGCTCGATGGTCTGGGTTTGCATATCTCTATTGTGCTCCTCACGTCCGCGACCTCCATTGTGCCCGGACACTCCCGCCGGGGAAATCCAACTGTCCCTGCGCCGACCGGATGTGAAACAGTGGAGGTATGAAACAAAGCCACGAGCTGAGTTTCGACGACGATTTCGACGGTGAGGGTCGTCCCATCCTCATCACTCGCGCCGCACCGGCTTACGAAGAACAGCACCGTCAACGGGTCCGCAAGTACCTGACGCTGATGGCGTTCCGCATCCCCGCGCTCATCCTGGCGGCGGTCGCATACAACATCTGGCAGAACGGGCTCATCTCGCTGGCCATCATCCTGGTCTCGGTGCCGCTGCCGTGGATGGCCGTGTTGATCGCCAACGACCGCCCGCCGCGGCGCGCCGACGAACCCAGGCGCTACCAAGCCGGCGAACGCCATCATCCGGTGATCTCCCCGGCCGAGTGGGCCAGCCTCTCCGGCACGCAACCGAGTGCGGGCGACGCCGGCCAACGCCGGGATTCGGCCGCCCCACCGCAACCCGACTCGGCCGACTGAAGCGTCCGCGTTCCCAGCTGAGCCGCTTCTTTAGCTATTCTCAGGATAATCTCAGGTCGTCGGCGAAAAACTGCTGGTCAACACGCATGAATCCGATGCGCGGCGGGAACTCTTTGGTGGCATGACGCGTTGTACGTCATGACAGTTCGAGCCGATCAGGAGGCCGTCATGGCAAATGCCACCACAAGCCGCGTCGACAGCGATCTGGACGCCCAGAGCCCGGCCGCCGACCTCGTGCGCGTGTATCTGAACGGCATCGGCAAAACAGCGTTGCTCAACGCCGCCGATGAGGTCGAGCTCGCCAAGCGCATCGAGGCCGGTCTTTACGCGCAGCACCTGCTGGACACCAAGAAGCGTCTCGGCGAGAGCCGCAAACGCGACCTCGCGATCGTGGTCCGGGACGGCGAGGCGGCCCGCCGCCACCTGCTGGAGGCCAACCTGCGCCTCGTGGTGTCGCTGGCGAAGCGGTACACGGGCCGCGGGATGCCGCTGCTGGACCTGATCCAGGAGGGGAACCTGGGTTTGATCCGCGCGATGGAGAAGTTCGACTACACCAAGGGCTTCAAGTTCTCGACGTACGCCACCTGGTGGATCCGTCAGGCCATCACGCGCGGCATGGCCGACCAGAGCCGCACCATCCGGCTGCCCGTCCATCTCGTCGAGCAGGTCAACAAGCTGGCCCGCATCAAGCGCGAGATGCACCAGAACCTGGGCCGCGAGGCCACCGACGAGGAACTCGCCGAAGAGTCGGGCATCCCCGTCGAGAAGATCAACGATCTGCTCGAGCACAGCCGGGATCCGGTGAGTTTGGACATGCCGGTCGGCACCGACGAAGAGGCTCCGCTGGGCGACTTCATCGAGGACTCCGAAGCCATGTCGGCCGAGAACGCCGTCATCTCGGAACTGCTGCACACCGACATCCGGCACGTGCTGGCAACCCTCGACGAGCGCGAGCAGCAGGTGATCCGCCTCCGGTTCGGCCTCGACGACGGCCAGCCCCGCACCCTCGACCAGATCGGCAAGCTGTTCGGCCTGTCCCGCGAACGGGTCCGCCAGATCGAGCGCGAGGTCATGGCCAAGCTGCGCAACGGCGAACGGGCCGACCGGCTCCGCTCCTACGCCAGCTAGCTCGATCCTGCCCTGTGCCCGCCGGTTGTACCGGCGGGCACAGGGCATTTCTGGCCTGGCTGGGGCCCCGACTACCCTGTTCGTGCTCGTTGACGATCGGCGCGATGTTGCACCGCAGTTCAACCGGCGAAAACGGTAGACTGTGCGGTGACGTATGGGGCTGGGAAGGCGCGAATGAACGATCTTGTCGATACCACCGAGATGTACCTGCGGACCATCTACGACCTCGAGGAAGAGGGCGTGGTGCCGCTGCGTGCACGCATAGCCGAACGGCTCGACCAGAGCGGCCCCACCGTGAGCCAGACCGTGTCGCGCATGGAACGCGACGGCCTGCTGCACGTGGCAGGCGACCGGCACCTGGAACTGACCGACAAGGGCCGCGCGCTCGCCATCGCCGTGATGCGCAAGCACCGGTTGGCCGAGCGGCTGCTCGTCGATGTCATCGGACTGCCATGGGAGGACGTCCACGCCGAGGCGTGCCGCTGGGAACACGTGATGAGTGAAGACGTCGAGCGCCGGCTTGTGCAGGTGCTCAACAACCCCACCACGTCCCCGTTCGGCAACCCCATCCCTGGGCTGTCCGAACTCGGCGTCGGTCCAGGCAGCTTCGGTTCGGACACGGCCAGCCTCGTGCGGCTCACCGAATTGCCCGTCGGGCTGCCCGTCGCGGTGGTGGTCCGTCAGTTGACCGAGCACGTCCAGGGCGACACCGAGCTGATCGGCAGGCTCAAGGACGCCGGGGTGGTGCCCAATGCCAGGGTCACCGTCGAGGCCAACGACCACGGCGGCGTGATGATCCTGATCCCCGGCCACGAACAGGTCGAGCTGCCGCATCAGATGGCGCATGCCGTCAAGGTCGAGAAGGTCTGACGGGTCACTCATACCTACGCCTCGGTCCGCGAGGTGCCGCCGCTGAACGTCCGTCGCGCCGGTAGCCGCACGCCGAGCCGGTCGGCCTGACGGTAGCCGCTGAGCGCCAGTTCACGGATCTGCTCGGGCCGCATGCCCGTTTGCAGGGCCGTGTCGAGCATGCCCGCCATGCGGTGCTCGGGGCTGCACCGCAGCGCCGCGTCCAGCGACACCCCGGCCAATGGGCCGTCGCCGCGGACATACGCCGAAAACGCCAGCAGCACCAGCGCGTCGGCCCGCCACGGTTCGGGAAGCGCACGAGCCAACTCGGCCCACAACGCCTCGGCAGCACCGGCGTTGTCCCCGACCGCGAGTGCATACAGGGTGTCGCGCACGTGCGGATGCCCCAACGCCACGGCCAACCGCGCCATCCTGGCGTCGGACAGCACGATGCCCTGCGACAGCTCGTCGGCGGCGGCGATGGCCGATTCGACCTCCGCGCGGATCTGGGCGCGCCTGCGCGGGCCCGGCAGCATGCCTGCGATCACCGCACGCAGCCGATCCCCGCGGGCCGGGTCGGCTTCGACGGTCTGCACGAGCTCCGCGCGGCGCCGGTACAGCCTGCGGCCGTCAAGCACTGCTGCCGCAGCCATCGGCGTCGACAGCGGATCCTCGATCACACCGCCCCGACCGCACCAGTCGACGCAGTGCCAGCGGCCACCCACCTCGACGCGGTCGACGACGTGCACGGCCAACAGCTCGACACCGTGAGCGGCGAGCTCGTACGCCAGGGTGTCGGCCAGGTGCCGGTGGGCGTCGCCGCATTGCAGACAGTCGGCGCCGTTCTCGTCCACGATGACGGCGACCACGCCGTGCGGTTCGGCCGCCGCGGCGACCTCGGCCAGGTGCGCGACCGGTTCGTCCATGTCGTCGGAAAGATCCATGCGCATGACGCATCCCAGCTGTCCGTGATCGGTGGTCACGACAACCAGCGATTGCTCGGGGACGAACCCGAGCACCGCGGGTAGCGCGGCGATCAGCGAACCGGGATTGTCGAGCGGAGATTCGGGGGTGTCGGGTGCTGTGGTCATGGGTTGACCGTGGCAACGGGCACCGTCACCGGCGCGCGCCGTGGCACCCTGTACGCGTCGGCCTGTGGATGAATTCCAACCTGGGGATAACCCGCCCGCGGATTTGTTAACACGTTGTTTGGCGTGGTCCGCGTGCGAGATCGGAGCAACCGGCGTAAACACTCACCCATGGGTTCGATGCTGGAGTATGACCTCGTCGTCATCGGTTCAGGTCCGGGCGGACAGAAGGCCGCGATCGCGGCGGCGAAGCTCGGCAAGACCGTTGCCGTGGTGGAGCGGGGACGGATGCTCGGCGGCGTCTGCGTCAACACCGGCACCATTCCCTCCAAGACGCTGCGGGAAGCCGTCGTCTATCTGACCGGGATGAGCCAGCGCGAGCTGTACGGCGCCAGCTACCGCGTCAAGGAGAAGATCACGCCGGCCGACCTGCTGGCCCGCACACAGCATGTGATCGGGCGGGAACAGGACGTGGTGCGCAATCAACTGATGCGCAACCGCATCGACCTGATCAGCGGACACGGCAGATTCGTCGACGCCCACACCGTGCTGGTCGAAGAGCCGACGCGCGGTGAACGGACCACTGTCAGCGGCGAATACATCGTGATCGCCACCGGCACCAAGCCCGCCAGGCCCACCGGTGTCGAGTTCGACGAAGACCGGGTGCTGGACTCCGACGGCATCCTCGACCTCAAATCGCTTCCCACGTCGATGGTCGTGGTCGGCGCCGGCGTCATCGGCATCGAGTACGCCTCGATGTTCGCCGCGCTCGGCACCAAGGTCACCGTGGTCGAGAAGCGCGACTCGATGCTCGATTTCTGCGACCCCGAGATCGTCGAAGCGCTCAAGTTCCACCTGCGCGACCTGGCCGTCACCTTCCGGTTCGGTGAGGAGGTGACCGCCGTCGACGTCGGGTCGGCCGGCACGGTCACGACGCTGGCCAGCGGCAAGCAGATTCCCGCCGAGACCGTGATGTACTCGGCGGGCCGACAGGGCCAGACGGAGCACCTCGACGTCGAGAACGCCGGGTTGGAGGTCGACAACCGCGGCCGGATCTTCGTCGACGACAACTTCCAGACCAAGGTCGACCACATCTACGCCGTCGGCGACGTCATCGGTTTCCCGGCGCTGGCCGCCACGTCGATGGACCAAGGCCGGCTGGCCGCGTATCACGCGTTCGGTGAACCCGCCAAGGACATCACCGACCTGCAGCCGATCGGCATCTACTCGATTCCCGAGGTGTCCTACGTCGGCGCGACCGAAGTGGATCTGACCAAGAACTCGATCCCCTACGAAGTCGGGGTGTCGCGGTATCGGGAGCTGGCCCGCGGTCAGATCGCCGGCGACTCCTACGGAATGCTCAAGCTGCTGGTCTCGACCGAGGATCTCAAGATCCTCGGCGTGCACATCTTCGGCACGAGTGCCACCGAGATGGTGCACATCGGCCAGGCCGTGATGGGTTGTGGCGGCACCGTCGAATACCTCGTCGACGCGGTGTTCAACTACCCGACTTTCTCCGAGGCCTACAAGGTCGCCGCACTCGACGTGATGAACAAACTGCGTGCGCTCAACCAGTTCCGGGTCTAGCTAGCAGTCGTCGCCGAACGCCGCGGGCGCCGCATCGCCGTCGCCGCCGGCTTCCGCGCGGGCCAACACGGCGGCGATCGCGGTGTCGAAGCGGGGCGAGAACGACACGTCGTCGTCGCATCCGCCGCCGTCGAGCCCGCCGACCAGACCCGTCACGGTCGACCCGACGGTCCACGGTGCCCCGCTGAACCCGTTGGTGAGCCCGGCGCACGGCAACGACGGGAAACCCTGTTCCGTGCCGGTCACGCCGCGACAACCGAGCGGTCCGCCACCCTCACCCATCGGGTAGCCGGTGACCGTCACGGCCGTGCCCGCCGGCGGCGCGGCGCCCAGCAGCAGCCCGCCACCCGCGTCGGACTGCACCGTGACCCCGTCGTCGCGGCTCACCCGTGCGATCGCGAAATCCGCCTGAGGATCCTGATCGGTGAGCCATCGCGGATCCAGATAGACCGCGCGAACGTGCCACGGGTTGTCGGCATCGTCGTGGAAACCCGGGACGAACGTGGTGTCGACGCCGTCGGTCAGGCAGTGCGCCGCGGTGAGGATCAGATCCCCGCCGGGAGTGTCGAGCACCGCAGCGCTGCAGGTGTGCCACGAATCCCCGCCGAGGAACACCGCGCCGACCCGCGGGTCCGGGTCGACCGCTCCCGCGGACGCGACCGTGTTGGCCTGCGGGGTTACCTGCACGGTCGTGGTGGGTACAGCAACCGTGGCACTCGTGGCTTGCGGCGATGCCGCGCGACCGCAGGCCGAGAGTGCGAGCACGCTCGCACACACCACGCCCACCCGGGCCAACCTGGATCGCATCCCATCGATCTTGCCCCACCTGCGCGCTCTTGGCAGGAATGCAGGCCGGGTGGCACTACGTTCGAACGAACATGCGGGGCGCAACCAGCCCACCGCGGGTGAATGCGAGACACTAGGAAGTAAGGCACGCGGCGCAGGAGCGATCCGCCGGACTGCCTGCATGGCGAGGAGACTGAGTGAATGGCCGATAGCAGCGAGAACCCCGAGCAGCACTACCAGCCCGACCAGAGCGGTATGTACGAGCTCGAATTTCCCGCGCCGCAGCTGTCGTCGTCCGATGGCCGCGGCCCGGTGCTGATCCATGCGTTGGAGGGCTTCTCCGACGCGGGACACGCGATCCGGCTCGCCGCCGAGCACCTCAAGAACACCCTGGACACCGAGCTCGTGGCGTCGTTCGCCATCGACGAACTGCTCGACTACCGGTCGCGACGCCCGCTCATGACGTTCAAGACCGACCACTTCACCGCATACGAGGATCCGGAACTCAACCTCTATGCGCTGCACGACAGCGTCGGAACTCCGTTTCTGTTGCTCGCCGGTCTTGAACCCGACCTGCGCTGGGAGCGATTCATCACCGCGGTCCGGCTGCTCGCAGAACAACTCGGCGTCCGCCGCATCATCGGCCTCGGCACCATCCCGATGGCCGTGCCGCACACCCGGCCGGTCACGTTGACCGCGCACGCCAACGACAAGGAGCTCATCTCCGATCACACGCCGTGGGTCGGCGAAGTGCAGGTGCCCGCCAGTGTGTCGAACCTTCTGGAGTTCCGGATGGCCCAGCACGGCCACGAGGTCGTCGGCTTCACCGTGCACGTCCCGCACTACCTGGCCCAGACGGCCTATCCCCCGGCCGCCGAGGCGCTGCTGGCCGAGGTGGCCAGGACCGGTTCGCTGCAACTGCCGCTCGCCGCGCTGTCCGAAGCAGGGGCCGAGGTCTACAGCAAGATCAACGAGCAGGTCGAGGCCAGTAGCGAGGTGGCCCAAGTGGTGACCGCGCTCGAGCGCCAGTACGATGCGTTCGTTGCCGCACAAGAGAATCGGTCTCTGCTGGCACGGGACGACGAACTGCCCAGCGGCGATGAGCTGGGCGCCGAGTTCGAGCGGTTCCTGGCCCAGCAGACCGGCGAGAAGTTCAAGGACGACAAGTACAAGGACGGGAACGGAAGCGACGGCGACACCTATCCGTAAGCGCCCGACGCCGGGACGACAGCGAGGTTGGCGACCATGACCGAACGCAAGCCCAATCTGCGCACCGTGCGGGACGCCACACCAACGCTGGAGTTCCGCACCATCCACGGTTATCGCCGCGCCTACC
Source organism: Mycolicibacterium mageritense (assembly GCF_010727475.1). Classification (NCBI taxonomy): domain Bacteria; kingdom Bacillati; phylum Actinomycetota; class Actinomycetes; order Mycobacteriales; family Mycobacteriaceae; genus Mycobacterium; species Mycolicibacterium mageritense. The sequence continues at coordinate 5,856,495 of NZ_AP022567.1, read as the reverse complement.
GGGTGGCGGGTTCCGGACCCGCGATCCTGTTGATCCACGGCATCGGCGACAACTCCACGACGTGGCACACCGTGCAAAACGCGCTGGCACAGCGGTTCACCGTGATCGCGCCCGACCTGCTGGGCCACGGCCGCTCGGACAAGCCGCGGGCCGACTACTCCGTCGCCGCCTACGCCAACGGCATGCGCGACCTGCTCAGCGTTCTCGACATCGAGCATGTCACGGTGATCGGGCATTCCCTGGGCGGCGGCGTCGCGATGCAGTTCGCCTACCAGTTCCCGCAATTGGTGGACCGGCTGATTCTCGTCGGCGCCGGCGGCGTCACGAAGGACGTCAACATCGCACTGCGCATCGCGTCGCTGCCGATGGGCAGCGAGGCGCTGGCCCTGCTCCGCTTGCCACTCATGCTGCCCGCACTACAGATCGTCGGGCGGGCCGCCGGAATGTTCTTCGGCTCCACGGGCACCGGGCGCGACATCCCCGACATGCTGCGCATCCTCGCCGATCTGCCCGAACCCACCGCGTCGTCGGCCTTCGCCCGCACGCTTCGGGCCGTGGTGGACTGGCGCGGCCAGGTGGTCACCATGCTTGACCGCTGTTACTTGACAGAATCCGTTCCGGTGCAACTGGTTTGGGGCGACTGTGATTCGGTGATCCCCGTCAGCCACGCCCGGATGGCACACGCAGCGATGCCCGGTGCCCGACTTGAGATCTTCGAGGGGTCCGGGCATTTTCCGTTCCACGACGATCCCGACCGGTTCGTCGAGGTGGTCGAACGGTTCATCGACTCCACGCAACCCGCGGTCTACGACCAGGAGTTGCTGCGCAAACTCCTGCGCACCGGCATCAGCGAATCGACCCTCACCGGTCCGGTGGACACCCAGGTCGCGGTGCTCGACGCGATGGGCGCCGACGAGCGCAGCGCGACCTGACCGCCGTCGTGGCCCTTTGACCGTGGGGCGGAACCAGTAGCATCGGGCTATGGCCATCGACGTGACAGTGTTGCGCGTGTTCACCGATTCCGACGGGCGCTTCGGCAATCCGCTGGGCGTGGTCGACAACAGCACGGTCGATCCGGGCGACCGACAGCGAATCGCCACCGAATTGGGTTACAGCGAAACGATTTTCGTCGACCTGCCGGAACCCGGCGGCAACTCCGCGCGGGCCCGCATCTTCACCCCGGCCGCCGAATTGCCGTTCGCCGGACATCCGACCGTCGGAGCCTCGTGGTGGCTGCGCGACTCCGGACGCCCGATAAAGACCCTGCAGGTGCCTGCCGGAATCGTGCAGGTCGAGTACGACGGGGAGCTGGCCGCCGTCAACGCGCGATCGGAATGGGCACCTGGCTTTGCGATCCACGACCTCGCCACCGTGGACGAAGTGCTGGCCGCCGATCCCGACGACTACGACGACGACACCGAGCACTATCTCTGGGCATGGGTGGACGCCGAGGGCGGAGTGCTGCGGTCCCGTGCGTTCGCCGCGCATCTCGGCATTCCCGAGGACGAGGCGACCGGTGCGGCGGCCGTCCGGATGACCGACTACCTCAGCCGGGATCTGACGATCATCCAAGGGAAAGGGTCAGAAATCTACACCCGTTGGAGCCCTGAGGGATGGGTGCGCGTCGCTGGCCGCGCCATCCACGACGGCACCGTGCAACTCGATTGAGGGTTAGCTGCGGTGCGCCCGCAGCGTCGCGATCTCGCGTTCGAAATCTTCGGCCGACGAAAAGGACCGGTACACCGACGCGAATCGGAGGTAAGCGACTTCGTCCAGTTCGCGCAGTGGCCCCAGAATCGCCAGGCCGACCTCGTGACTGGGAATCTCGGGCGAACCCAATCCCCGCACCGCGTCTTCGACCTGCTGCGCCAGGAGGTTGAGGGCATCATCGTCGACCTGCCTGCCCTGACAGGCCCTGCGCACGCCGCGGATAACCTTCTCACGGCTGAACGGCTCGGTCACGCCGCTGCGTTTGACGACTGCGAGCACCGCGGTTTCGACCGTGGTGAACCGGCGGCCACACTCCGGGCACGATCGACGCCGCCTGATCGCTTGCCCTTCGTCGGTCTCCCTGGAGTCGACCACCCGCGAATCGGGATGACGGCAGAACGGACAGTGCATCACCGCTCCTTCGTCACGCCGCAGGACAACTAGTTCGAGCGCCCTTGAGCGTACCCGCGCCGGGATCGGCGGACTCACGTCCGGTCCCCATGACGCATAGGCGGCCAGACCACTCGCGAGTGGCATTGCGCACCTGGACGATTCGACGCTCACGGCACCGGTCTCAGCCGACCGGGGCGATCAGGGTCTGACCGGCGTCGATGGCCGACGAATCGAGCTGGTTGAGGTCGCGGATCTGCTGAACCACGTCGGCCACGGGGGCGTCGGGTGCCACGCGTCGGGCTACGTGCTGCAGCGTCTCCCCCGACTGGACCTGCACCACAGCCAGTTCGCCAAGGGCGGGCGCGGGAGTACCGACGACTCCACCCAGCTGCGCCACCAGCCCCAGCCACACCGTGATGGCGGCCGCGACCAGCGCCAACAGCACCGTGGTGACCGGCGTGATCGGCCGGCGGCGATGCGACGCGCGCGACATCAGCACGCCGGTGCCGCGGTACCGCAACGCGGCACCCGCGGGGCGCCCGGGCACCGGGCGGCGGCGACGCACCGGCGCAGGCATGTGGGCCGCTGCGCGCTGGTGCGCGGCGTGCGGGGTGGTCTTGACAGCGCGGAAGCGGCTGTCGGCGGGGATGTCGAGGATGGCCATCTGACTGCCTTTCGGTCCGGCGTATTCGCTCCTGTGTTCGAAATATAGTCGATCACATGTTCGATGAATAGAACGTGTGATCGAACTGTTGCACAGCGTAGGACGGGCCACCGACAAGTAGCGCCGCCCGCGACACACCTCGAACACATGTTTGATCATCGAGCTTTCAGGGACTAGATTCGGCGCCATGAGCGACGACAGCAGCGACACGGACACCACTGGCCGGCAGCGCCAGGACACCGGTCTCACCGAGCGCCAACGGACCATCCTCGAGGTGATCCGGGCCTCGGTCACCAGTCGCGGCTATCCGCCAAGCATCCGGGAGATCGGCGATGCGGTGGGCCTGACGTCGACGTCGTCGGTCGCCCATCAGCTGCGCACCCTGGAGCGCAAGGGCTATCTACGGCGTGACCCCAACCGGCCGCGCGCGGTCGACGTCAGGGCCGCCGACGATCCGGCGGCCGCCGCGACCGTGACCACCGACGTGGCCGGCTCCGACGCACTGCCCGAGCCCACGTTCGTGCCCGTGCTGGGCCGGATCGCCGCAGGCGGTCCGATCCTCGCCGAGGAAGCCGTCGAGGACGTCTTCCCGCTCCCACGCGAACTCGTCGGGGAAGGCTCGCTGTTCCTGCTCAAGGTCGTCGGCGAGTCGATGGTCGACGCGGCCATCTGCGATGGCGACTGGGTCGTGGTCCGCCAGCAGAACGTCGCCGACAACGGTGACATCGTGGCGGCCATGATCGACGGCGAGGCGACCGTCAAGACCTTCAAGCGCACCCGCGGTCAGGTGTGGCTCATGCCGCACAACCCCGCGTTCGACCCCATCCCCGGCAATGACGCCGCGGTGCTGGGCAAAGTGGTCACGGTCATCCGCAAGATCTGACCGCCGACCGCGCGCTCAGTCGGCGCGGACGAAGCCGTTCGTCCGCGCGAACTCCTCACTGGCGAACCAGATCTCGGCCACCGCGTCGTCGTACTGGCGGCTGTCCGGCGACCAGTACATCCCGGTCTTCGTGTCGGCCTTGATGGGATATCCCTGCGGGGCCCGCTGCGGATCGTCGAGTGGCATGTGAAGCGCGGTCGCGGTGACCGGCTCGTCGAGTTCGATCGCCGCATGCCTGCCGCTCGGCGTCTCGGCGTGGATGTCGCCGCGAGACGGCGTGGCCGCCGCGACCGCGGCAGGAGTCACGATCGGCGTGGGCGCGGTGTCGACGTCGTCGGAGTTCTCGAACTGCGCTTCGTCGTCGTGCGCCGGCTCCGCGCCGAGTGCGTCGTCGTGCCGACCGTCGTCGTAGTCACGGTCGTCGCGCTCGTCGGATCCGGTCGGCACCGCCTCGTCGTGCGCGTCATGGTCGAGGCTCTCGTAGTCGGCTTCGAAATCGTCTTCGTCGAAGTCGTCGTCGTGATCGTCCTCGTGGCCGCCGAACAGTTCGACGGCTTCTTCGGGCTGCTCGTCGTCGTCCTCGTCGACGGCCGTACTGAAGCCGCCGGGCGCGGCCCACTGACTCACCGGCATGGCGATGTCGGTCGGGCCGTCGAACGGCGACGGCGACGACTGCGCCGACGGCTCGCGGTACTGGCCCGTGAAGTGGGCCGTGGTGGGTTCGTCACCGTGGAACGGATCGGCCTGCTCGTAGGGGTTCGGCCGGTCGTCGGACCGGTCGTCATCGCCGTAACGGGACGCGTCGTATCGGGGCTGCGCATACGGATCGTCGTCGTAACCGTCCGTTTCGTGATACCGCGCATCGCCGTAATGGCCGCCGTCGTCGTCGTATTCGTCGTCGTCGAACCGATCGTGGTCGAAATCGTCGTCACCGCGGCCGCGGCGGCGATGCCACACCGCAGCGCCCACGATCAGGCCGGCGACGACCAACACCGGGATCAGTGCGAGCAGCCACCACCAGCTCCAGTGCCACGAGAACGGCTTGTCCTTGTCGGTGTTGGCCGCGGGCGGATTCCCCTGCTGTGGCGCCTGTTCCAGCCCGGGGATCTCCAGGCCGGACAGCTCGGAGGCCAGTTTCGGCGGCTCGGTCGTGAACGTGTTGTCCGAGCGGTCCCACGAGATCGACCCGCCGTTGAACTGCTGGGTGACCACGCTGCCGTTCTCGGTCTGGTCGCCCTTCGGCGCACCGAGCTCCCCCTTGGCGCCGCCGAGCTTCTCCCACGCGGCGTTCATCGCGCCGCGCACGATCACGGCGCCGAAGTCCGGTGTCCAGAAGATCACCGGCTTGTCCGGGGCCGCGAACGTCGCGATCCGGCTGTTGGGCCCCAGGCCGCCTTCGGTCTCGCTGCTGGTCGGGAAGCCCATGTCCCCCTCGGGCCCGCCGACACTCTCGTACTTCTCCAGCACCTGGTCGGTGATCGCGTTGGCGCCGGTTTCGGGCGTGTAGAAGATCTTGCCGCGAGCGAAGTTCTGCGCAACGCCGTCGGTGTTGCCCACCGGGTAGATGTCACCGTCCTTGGCCCCGAGCGGCCCCATGTCACCGCCTGCGGCGCGTCGCGCGGCCGCGATCGCGGACGCCGGGTCGTTCGGGACGGCCAGGCCCGCGAGCTGGTCGGCCAGCTCGGGCGGGGTCGTGGTGAAGGTGTTGGTCTTGCGATCCCACGTCAGCTCGCCGCCGGTGAACTTCTGCGACAGCGTGTCGCCGCGGTACGCCTCGTCCTCGGTGGGCACGCCAAGGACGCCGGCCGACCCGCCGAGCTTGTCCCACGCCGCGTTGATCGCGCCACGCACGACGCGGGCGCCCGTGGCGGGCGTCCAGAAGATCACGGGCTTGTCCGACGCGCTGAAGGTCGAGTTCCGGCTGTCCGGTGCGCGTCCGGCGCCTTCGTCGATGGTCGGGAAACCGAGGTCGCCGTCAGGCCCTCCGAGCGATTCGTACTTCTCCAGGATCGCGCCCTGGACGTAGTGCGCGCCGGTGTCGGGGGTGAAGAAGATCTTGCCGTTGGCCAGATTCTGGGCGAATCCGGCACCCGCGGCATAGACGCCACCTTCACGCGGGCCCAAAGGGCCGCCGTCGCCGCCGCTGGCGTCCCACGCTGCGGTGATCGCGGCGTCGGCGTCGGATTCCGGTGACGCCGACGCCGACGGTGGCGCCAGCAGGGCGACCACGGCGACCGCAAACAGGCCGACAATGATCCGCCAAGCGGCCGTGTTCAGCCTCATTGCCGGCGTAGTCATGCACCCTCCCCGCTGTTCGGCAAAGTTCCCGCAAAAGTATCCCGCCCGACAACTCTGCTTCAGCAGGCGACGATAACCAAGGAACGTGGCCGATCCTGACCAAAAAACCCACGAATAATCTGCTTCGTGGGCCCTCAACCCGGTGATCTGGGGAAATTTCAGGGAAATCGTCCCGTCTAGACGCCCAGGCTTCGCCCGATGATCTCTTTCATGATCTCGGTCGTTCCACCGTAAATGGTCTGCACGCGCGCATCCAGATAGGCCCTGGCTACCGGGTACTCCCGCATGTAGCCGTACCCGCCGTGCAGTTGCAGGCACCGGTCGATCAGGCTGACCTGCTTCTCGGTGGAGTACCACTTGGCCATCGCGGCCTGCTCGACCGTGAGCTCCTCGGTCAGGTGCAGCCGGATGAACTCGTCGACCATCATCCGCACCACGGTGGCCTCGGTGGCGAGTTCGGCGAGCAGGAACCGGCTGTTCTGGAAGCTGCCGATCGGCTTGCCGAACGCCTTGCGCTCCTTGGTGTACTGGACCGTCTGCTCCAACACCGTCTCCATCGCCGCGGCGGCCATGATGGCGATCGAGATGCGTTCCTGCGGCAGGTTCTGCATGAGGTAGACGAAGCCCTGCCCTTCCTCCCCGAGCAGGTTCTCGACCGGAATCTTGACGTCGGTGAACGACAGCTCCGCGGTGTCCTGGGCGTCCAGGCCGATCTTGTCGAGATGCCTGCCGCGCTCGAAGCCCTCCATGCCGCGTTCGACGACGAGCAGCGAAAAGCCCAGCGCACCCTTGTCCGGGTCGGTCTGGGCCACCACGATCACCAGATCGGAGTTGATGCCGTTGGTGATGAAGGTCTTGGACCCGTTGAGCACGTAGTGGTCGCCGTCGCGCACCGCGCGGGTCTTGATGCCCTGCAGGTCGCTTCCGGTACCGGGCTCGGTCATTGCGATCGCGGTGATCAATTCGCCGGTACAGAACTTGGGCAGCCAGCGCTGCTTCTGCTCTTCGTTGGCGAGCCGCAGGAGATAGGGGGCCACGACGTCGTTGTGCAGGCTGAAGCCGATGCCGCTGTAGCGGCCTGCGACGGTCTCCTCGCACACGATGGTGTTGTAGCGGAAGTCCGGGTTGCCGCCACCGCCGTACTCCTCGGGCACCGCCATACCGAGAAAGCCCTGCTTGCCGGCCTCCAACCAGACGCCGCGGTCGACGATCTTGTCCTTCTCCCACTGCTCGTGGTACGGCGCGACGTGGCGTTCCAAGAACGCCCGGTAGGACTCGCGGAACAATTCGTGCTCCGGCTCGAACAGAGTGCGCTGGTACTTCACGACACCGCTCATGGTGGAACCTCCGGTACTGGGTTACGGACTCGGTGGCCAACCTATACCAACCGGATGGTTGGGCCCAGATTGGTCGAGGCAACGCGCCGTAGAATCCGGGCATGGCTCATTCCCCGACCAGCCTCGCGCACTGGGGGGCGTTCACCGCCGAGGTTGCCGCCGGAGACATCTCCACCGTCACGCCGATCGCGGGCGACGCCGATCCCTCGCCCCTGCTGGGCAACCTGCCGGGAGCGATCCGGCACCGGTCGCGCATCGCGGCGCCCGCGGTACGTCGCGGCTGGCTGCGCGACGGCCCCGGCCCGAGCGATGCCCGCGGCGCCGACGAGTTCATCGAGGTGTCGTGGGACGAACTCACCGAACTGCTGGCCGGTGAACTGCGGCGCATCGTCGACACCTACGGCAACGAGGCGATCTACGGCGGCTCATACGGCTGGGCCAGCGCCGGCCGGTTCCACCACGCCCAGAGCCAGGTTCACCGGTTCTTGAAAATGCTAGGCGGCTATACCTTCTCGCGGCACTCCTACAGCCTGGGCGCGACCGGCGTGATCATGCCCCGCGTCGTCGGTACCCACGACGACCTGTTCAAGCGCTCGACCGACTGGAACGTCATCGTCGAACACACCGATCTACTGGTGTGCTTCGGCGGCATCGCGCTGAAGAACACCGGCATCAATCACGGTGGGACGACCGGGCATCCGGCCCGCTCGGCGTTGCGCAGCCTGCGTGACCGCGGCGGGCGGATCGTGTCGTTCAGCCCACTGCGCGACGACGTCGAGGGCGACTGCGAGTGGCACGCGCCGATCCCGGGGACCGACGTCGCGGTCATGCTGGGCCTGGCCTATGTGCTGGCCACCGAAGGCCTGGCCGACCGGGCGTTCCTGCAGAAGTACTGCACGGGTTATGACCGCTTTGAACGCTATCTGCTGGGCCATGACGACGGTGTCGCGAAAACCCCACAGTGGGCCGCCCGGATCAGCGGTCTGGAGGCCGACGACCTCGTCACGCTGGCCCGCCGAATGGCCGGATCGCGGACCCTGGTCACCGTCAGCTGGTCGCTGCAACGGATCCGCCACGGCGAGCAGGCCCCGTGGATGGGCCTGACGCTTGCGGCGATGCTCGGTCAGATCGGCCTGCCCGGAGGCGGTTTCGGTCACGGCTACGGCTCGATGAACGAGCCGGGTCTGCCGCCGCTGCGCTGCCGGTTGCCCGCGCTGCCGCAGGGCCTCAACCCCGTGCAGACCTTCATCCCGGTGGCCGCGATCACCGACATGCTGCTCAACCCCGGCGAACCGTTCGAGTACAACGGGCTGAGCCTGACCTATCCGGACATCAAATGCGTGTACTGGGCCGGGGGCAACCCGTTTCACCATCACCAGAACATTCCGCGGCTGCGCCGCGCGTTGGCGCGGGTGGACACCATCGTCGTGCACGATCCGTACTGGACCGCGATGGCCAAACACGCCGACATCGTGGTGCCGTCGACCACGTCGTTCGAGCGGGAGGACTACTCGGGATCCCGCAACGATCCGTTACTGGTCGCCATGCGGGCGCTCGCGCAACCGTATGAGAACTCCCGCGACGATTACACGACGTTCTCGGCGCTGGCAACCGCACTCGGGTTCGGCGACCAGTTCACCGAAGGCCGCACTGCGCGGGAATGGCTCGTGCACATGTACGAGAAGTGGGCCGCCGGACTGGATTTCGATGTTCCGCCGTTCGAGGAGTTCTGGGCGGCGGGTCAGCTGGAGCTGCCGACCGAGCCCGGTTTGACCCTGCTGGGGGACTTCCGCGCCGATCCCCGCACACACCGGCTCGGCACCCCCAGCGGTGTCATCGAGATCTTCTCGGCCGACATCGACGCGTTCGGATACGACGACTGCGCGGGACATCCCGCGTGGTACGAGCCCACCGAATGGCTGGGCGGGCCGCGCGCCACCCGATACCCGCTGCACCTGGTCGCCAACCAGCCCGCGACCCGGCTGCACAGCCAGCTCGACGGCGGAGCCACCAGCCAGGGCTCCAAAATCCAAGGGCGGGAACCGATCCGGATGCACCCGGTCGATGCGGCCGCGCGGGGCCTGGTCGACGGTGACGTGGTCCGGGTGTTCAACGACCGCGGTGCGTGCCTGGCCGGCGTCGTGGTGGACGACCGGCTGCGCCAGGACGTGGTGCAGCTGTCGACGGGCGCCTGGTACGACCCGGCCGATCCGGCCGACCCCGATTCGCTGTGCGTGCACGGCAATCCGAACGTACTCACCGACGACGCAGGCACATCGTCGCTCGCGCGGGGCTGCACGGGTGCGCACGTCCTGGTGCAGGTGGAGAAGTTCGCTCGCCCGCTGCCGCCCGTACGAGCCCACGAGCCGCCGCGCATCGTCGCGCGCTGAGCCGGCACGAGAGTTCGCTCGATTTGCATGTGACCGTTGCGTGAGAGTGCAAAGATCCTTCTGCTGACGCCGCCGTCAGCAGAAGGAGATGCAGGCCGATGCGAATCTCAGCCCGTTGCGCTGCCCGGTCCCTGCTGGTCGCCGCGGTCGCGGTGTCCGGCTCCGCCGCGATCGGGGTCACCGCCACGCTCACGGCCGAGGTGGTGCTCAGCTCAACGGTCCTGGTGGTTCCCGGCACGGGTACCCCGAATCCTGCCCTGTCCCAGAACTACGAGGACCACGCCGTCCAGTATTACGTCGCCCCGGGCAGCACGTGCTCTGACGTCACGTGCGTCGGCGTTCCGTACATCGCGCAGTTCTGGCCGTTCCCGTTCGCGGGATGGGGTGGCCTCGAAGGCGCGAAGTGGAACGTCTCGGTGGCAAGCGGCGTGGCGAGCCTCAACGACAAACTCGGCGCGGTGCCCGAAGGCGAATCCGTTGTCATATTCGGCTATTCACAGGGCGCCACCGTCGCCGGCATCGTCAAGAACCAGCTTGCCGACGACAACGACGGCACCATTCCCGACAACATCTCGTTCGTCCTGATCGGTGACCCCAACCGGCCGAACGGTGGGCTCTTCGAACGGCTCGCGCTCCTGGGCACAGTCCCCATCCTCGACGCGACCTTCGGCAATCCGACACGGACCGACACCGCACCGGAAGGCACGATCAACACCGACGACATCGCGTTGCAGTACGACGGCGTGGCCGACGCGCCGTCCTGGGTGCTCAACCCGCTCGCGCTGGCCAACGCGGTCGCAGGATTCGAATACGTGCACGGCACCTACCTGGCCCCGAAGGGCAGCGACGAGCCGACCGCGACGCCCTACGGCTACACGCCCGAGCAGGTACAGGCCGCCGTCGACAACGCCAGGGCAAGCTGCACCGAAGAGACCCACTGCCAGGTGCACGGCGACACGCGCTACCTCACACTGCCGGCCAAGTACCTGCCGATCATGCAGCCGCTGATCGACATCGGTGCGGCGACCGGAACGTCGGCAGTCGTGGTACCCGTCGTCGACCTAGTCTCGCCCGCCATGCAGACCCTGATCGAAACCGGTTACGACCGTCGCGATTACGGCGCTCCGACACCGTTCCAGCTGGTCCCGAAGGTCGACCCGGTGAAATTGGCGACCGACCTCGTCAACGACATCCCCGAGGGCATCGACGCGGCCCGCAACCCCGGGCTGGATCCACTGCCCGGCTGGAGCGACCCGACCGAATCCGCGGACACCGCAAAGGTTCCGACGACGCAGACCGTCGCCGCCCACGAGCAGGACACGGTTGTGGCCAAGCCCGACCGCAAGCCGGTCCTGCGGCTCAGCGCGATCGCCAAGCCGAAGGACGGGCTGACGCTGCCCGACGAGAACGGCACCGAACAGCAGCGGCCGTCGCTGCGGAAAGCCCTTGGCATCAAGGGCCACCCGGTGCGCGACTTCGCCAAGTCGCTCGGCACCACGGTCCGTAAGGCCCTCGGTCAGGACAAGGCCGACACCTCGGCAAAGGACACCACCGCGGACAAGCCGGAGTCCAAGCCCGCGGCCTGACCGCCGAGCACTCAGAAGGTGGTGTACTCCCCGAGACTGGCCGCCAGGGCCACCGGCACGCGGGCCTTGATCCTGGTGCCGTCGGCCGTGTGCTCGGTCGCGTCGACACGACCGTCGGCGTGGACTTTGGCCACCAGGTCGCCGCGGTCGTAGGGAATGGTCACGTCGACCATGGTGTCGGTCGGCTCGACCAACTCCCCCATCCGCTGCCGCAGCCGCTCCAGGCCGTCACCCGTGTGCGCTGAGACGAACACCGCGTCGGGCAGCGCGCGCCGCAACTGGGCCAGCGCGAGATCACCGGTCGCGTCGATCTTGTTGACCACCAACAGTTCCGGCGCTCGACGCCCGTCGTGCTCGGCGATCACATCGCTGATCACCTGCCGCACCGCGCTGATCTGCGCGAGCGGGTTGGCGTCTGAGCCGTCGACCACGTGCACCAGCAGATCGGCATCGACCACTTCCTCGAGCGTGGACCGGAACGCCTCGACCAGCTGCGTGGGCAGGTGCCGCACGAAGCCCACGGTGTCGGTCAGTACGAACGGCCTGCCGTCGTCGAATTCGCCACGGCGCGTGGTGGGTTCGAGCGTCGCGAACAACGCGTTCTCGACGAGCACGCCCGCCCCGGTCAAGGCATTGAGCAGGCTCGACTTGCCGGCGTTGGTGTATCCGACGATGGCCACCGAGGCCACGTCGGCCGAGAGGCGCCGGCTGCGCTGCGTGTCGCGGATCTTCTTCATGTCGCGGATCTCGCGGCGCAGCTTGGCCATCCGCTCGCGGATCCGCCGACGGTCGGTCTCGATCTTGGTCTCGCCGGGACCACGGGTGCCCACACCGCCACCCGCGCCGCCGGCCCGGCCGCCGGCCTGCCGGGACATCGATTCACCCCAGCCGCGCAGCCTGGGCAGCATGTACTCCATCTGGGCCAGCGACACCTGGGCCTTGCCTTCGCGGCTCGTGGCGTGCTGGGCAAAGATGTCGAGGATCAGCGCCGTGCGGTCGATGACCTTGACCTTGACGGCCTTCTCCAGCGCGTTGAGCTGAGCCGGCGACAGCTCGCCGTCGCAGATCACGGTGTCGGCCCCGGTGGCCAGCACCACTTCCCGCAGTTCGGCGGCCTTGCCCGAGCCGATGTAGGTGGACGGGTCCGGCTTGTCGCGGCGTTGGATCAAACCTTCGAGCACTTCGGAGCCCGCGGTCTCGGCCAGGGCCGCGAGTTCGGCGAGGCTGGCGTCGGCGTCGGCCGCGCTGCCGTCGGTCCACACACCGACCAGCACGACCCGTTCCAGGCGGAGCTGGCGGTATTCGACCTCGGTGACGTCGGCAAGTTCGGTGGAGAGTCCGGCGACGCGGCGCAACGATGCGCGGTCCTCAAGGGCCAGCTCACCGGTGCTGGGTGTTTCTGGATACGTCATATGTGAATACAGGTTGACACGGTCAGCTCCGGTTGTGCATCCCAATTACGCGTGTACAGCGGTCCACCACTCCTCGGACAGTTCACCGCGGGCCAGCAGAACCGATGGCCCACGCAGATAGCTGGTGGATTCGGTGACGGTCACCGTCACCTCGCCGCCGGGTATCCGCACCTGCAGGGTGCCGGTGTCGGCGCCCTGATGTGCCAGCGCCGCGACCGTGGCCGCGACGGTTCCGGTTCCACATGACCGGGTTTCGCCCACGCCGCGTTCGTGCACGCGCATGGCCACCGCGCCGTCGACCGGCGCGGTCAAGATCTCGATGTTGACCCCGCCGGGAAACAGCTGGGTGTCGAATGACACGGGCGCCCCGACATCGAGGGCCGCCAACTCGTCCGCGGTCACCCCGACACACGCCAGGTGCGGGTTCCCGACGTCGACGGCCAGCCCCGTGAAGGTGCGGCCGCCGACGGTTGCCGATCCGGTGCCGAACCGGTTGGCCTTGCCCATCTCGACAGTCACCTCGGCCTCGGTGGCATCGGCGCGATGCAGCACCACCGGCCGTGGCCCCGCCAGCGAGCCGACCACGAACTCGTCGGCCGATTCCAGCCCCGAGGCCCGCAGATAGTGCGCGAACACCCGGACACCGTTGCCGCACATCTGCGCGATCGAGCCGTCGGCGTTGCGGTAGTCCATGTACCAGTCGCCGGCGGCCACGCCGTCGGGGATGCGATCGAACACACCGGCGGCCAGCGCGGCGCCTGCCGTCGTCACGCGCAGCACGCCGTCGGCGCCCAGACCCCGGCGCCGGTCGCACAGCGCGGCCACCGCGGCCGGCGCCAGCGACAGCTGGGCATCGAGGTCGGGCAGCACCACGAAGTCGTTCTGGGTGCCGTGCCCCTTGGCGAAGATCACCTGTTCAGGATACGTGCCGCCACACGCGCAGGGCTTCGGCCACCAATCCGTCGGCGGCGCCGTCCAGCCACACCACCCGGTGGTCGCGGCGGAACCAGGACCGCTGCCGCCGCACGTAGCGGCGCGTACCGATGAACGTCGGCTCCTGTGCGGCCGAGCCGTCTCCCCCCGCGTCGAGGTCGGCGAGCACCTGCGCATAGCCCAGGGCCCGCGCCGCGGTGACCCCGTCGCGCAGGCCCCGGTCGATCAACGATCGCACCTCGCCCACCAGCCCGTCGGCGAACATCTTCTCGGTGCGCAACGCCAGACGCTCATCGAGAATCGCTGTGTCCCAATCCAATCCGATGATCGCGGTGTCCCAACGCGGCGCTCCGATGGTCGGCGCCGACGCCGCGAACGGCTGCCCCGTCAGCTCGACGACCTCCAGCGCCCGCACGATGCGCCTGCCGTCGGTGGGCAGGATCGACGCCCCCGCCGCGGGATCGACCCGGGTCAGCTCGGCGTGCAGCGCTGCGACGCCGACCTGGGCGAGCCGATTCTCCCAGCGGGCGCGCACCACCGGATCGGTGGCCGGGAACGCCCATTCGTCGAGCAGCGACTGGATGTAGAGCATGGATCCGCCGACGATGACGGGCACCGCGCCACGCGCCGCGATGGCCTCGACGTCGGCTGCCGCGGCTTCCTGGTAGCGGGCCACGGTCGCGGTCTCGGTGACGTCGAGCACGTCGAGTTGGTGATGCGGGATGCCGCGGCGCTCGGCAGGCGCAAGCTTGGCGGTGCCGATGTCCATGCCGCGGTAGAGCTGCATCGCGTCGGCATTCACGATTTCGCCACCGAGTTGTTCGGCGAGCTCCAGCGCCAGCGCGGATTTGCCGGTACCGGTCGGTCCGATCACGGCCAGCGGTCTCATGGCGTCCACACCCCCACGAAGTATCCGACGCCGTACGGCGCGCCCCGGTAGAGCTCGCGCGCCGATCGCGGCGCGGGTTCGCACAGGCCGGCCAGCACCTGATACGCGACGCGGCCGAGGACAGCGGCCGGCAAGCGGGTCAGGACGGCCGCATCGCCCGCAGCCAACGCGTCGTCGAGCTCGCGCTGCACGGCCACCGACTCCGGGTCGTAACCGCCCGGCGCGGGCGGTGTGAGCGTGTTGGCACCGTCGGCGACGACGAGAACACCGACGGCGTCGGCGGATTCGTCGATCTCGGATCGCAGGCGTCGGCCGTGGTCGAGCGCGCTGTCAGCCGAGTGGGATTCGGCGTACGCACGGACCTCGGCGCGGACGTCGGCACCGGCCAGTGCGCGCACCCAGCCCGCGATGAGCGCGCACAGTGGCAGTTCGGTGGGGGCGCCGCCCGCCGGGCCCAACGTCACCGGCACGTCGACGCCGTACCCGGCGAACGTCCCGCTCGACTCCGGTCCCACCACGCGATCGCACGCGCCGACACCGACCGCGACCCAGCGCCTGGGCAGTGTCTTCGCGGCGTCGATCACCGCCGCGCGCAGGTCGGCGACCTCTGCGGCGGCCGCACCGGCCAGTTGCGGAACCAGGACGGGTGCCGACGGGATGATCGCGATGGCACTCAGCACGCGTCCAAACTAGTGCTCGCCGGCCACCGACTGTTCGCTGGCGGCCTCCCCGCGGGCCAATGCCGCGGTGGCCAGCACCATCGCGCCGATCGCGACGATCAGCACCAACCAGCCCGTGTCCCCGGGTCGCAGCGTCTCGCCGAGCACGGCGATGCCCAGTGCCGATGCCACCACGGGTTCGGTGACCGTCATGGTCGGCAACGACGCGGTGAGCGCACCTGCGCGGAACGACGACTGTTGCACCGCCGTGCCTGCCACTGCGACAGCGGCCCACACGTACAGCTCGGGTGCCGCGAGCAGCGCCCAGACCCCGTGGTCCAGCCGGTCCACCACGCCTTTGGTCAGCACCGCGAACACGCCCCACAGCACACCGGACACCACGGCCAGCAGCACCGCGCTGACCGGTCCGGATCCGAGCCGGGCGCCGAGCAGGCACAGCGCGAGCACCGAGCCGAGCACGACGATCACGACCGCCCAGGTCTCCCACGCACCACGGGCGTGGCCCGCCGTCGGGTTGCCCACGGTGACGATCACCGCGACCGAAGCGGCGAGCAGCGCGGCCCACAGCCACTGCCACCGGGTCACTCGCCGATGGTTGAGCCACGCGTTGATCGGCAGCGCGAACAGCAGCGACGTCACCAGCAGGGCCTGTACCAGCAACACCGAGCCCAGCCCGAGTGCGGCGGCCTGCAGCGCGAATCCGACGGCCGCGACCAGGCTGCCCGACCACCATCGCGGATCCCGCAAGAGCCGGGTGAACAGGCCGAATTGGCCCGCGGGCGCATCGCTGACCCCGTGTGCCGAGCGCAGGTGGATGACGTCGCCGATCGCGATGAACAGTGCTGCTCCCAGCGCGAGTAGCGCGGCGAAATCAGCCTTGGCCACCGGCGTCCTCCAGAGTTTGTGGAGCCATTGAGCCTAAAGGCATGGGCAGGACACAACACGACCTGCTTGAATAGCGATCGGAAACAGCAATCGGGCGCCGCGTTGCGCGGCAGGTGCGTGGGCAACTGCGCGGAGTACGGAGGAGTGGATATGACAACCAGCGGTCCAGGCGGAGCTGCCCCCAAACCCACCCCTCGACCCGGGCGACCTCGCCCGGTGCCCCACCCCAGCAAGACCGCCCCGGTTGTTCCCGTCGCACCCACGAGCGATCCGCACCGGTTCGGCCGCGTGGACGACGACGGCACGGTGTGGCTCATCACCGGATCCGGCGAGCGCGTGATCGGCTCCTGGCAGGCCGGTGACACCGAGTCGGCATACGCGCACTTCGGCAGGCGCTTCGACGATCTGCACACCGAGGTGGCGCTGCTCGAACGTCGGCTCACCTCCGGCACCGGAGACGCGCGCAAGATCAAGTCGGCTGCCGCGTCGCTGGCCGAAAGCCTGCCCACCGCAGCGGTTCTCGGCGATGTCGACGCGCTCGAGGCGCGGTTGTCGGCGATCCTGGAGCAGGCCGACGCGGCCGCGCAGACCGAGCGGGCGCACCGCGACGAACAGCGCGCCGCGCAGACCGCCCGCAAGGAGGCACTCGCCGCCGAAGCCGAGGATCTGGCCGCCAACGCCACGCAGTGGAAGGCCGCAGGTGACCGCCTGCGGGAAATCCTCGACGAGTGGCGCACCATCACGGGCCTGGACCGTAAGACCGACGACGCGCTGTGGAAGCGTTATTCGGCGGCCAGGGAGACCTTCAACCGCCGTCGCGGTTCGCATTTCGCCGAGCTCGACCGCGGCCGGGTCGGGGCCCGCCAGGCCAAGGAGGCGCTGTGTCAGCGCGCCGAGGAACTCGTCGGCTCGACCGACTGGGGCGCTACCGGGGCCGCCTTCCGGGATCTGCTGGCCGAGTGGAAGGCCGCGGGCCGGGCGTCCAAGGACGTCGACGACGCGTTGTGGCAGCGGTTCAAGGCCGCGCAGGACACGTTCTTCTCGGCACGCAACGCCGCCAACGCCGAACGGGACGCCGAATTCAAGGCGAACGCCGCCGCGAAGGAAGCCCTGCTCGCCGAGGCCGAGAAGATCGACACCAGCGACCTCGACGCCGCCCGCGCGGCGCTGCGGACCATCGGCGACAAGTGGGACGCGATCGGCAAGGTACCGCGTGAGCGCAGCGCTGATCTGGAACGGCGCCTGCGCGCCGTGGAGAAGAAGATCCGCGACGCTCCCACGGGTGGGGTCGACCCGGAGGCCAAGGCCCGCGCCGACCAGTTCCGGGCCCGAGTCGAGCAGTACGAGCGGCAGGCCGAGAAGGCCGAGGCCGCGGGCCGCACGAAAGACGCCGAGGCCGCGCGGGCCAGCGCCGAGCAGTGGCGCCAGTGGGCCGACGCGGCGGCCGAGTCGCTGGAGAAGCGCCGCTAGGGCCGATCCGGCTTGTCGCCGCCGGGGTCGGTGTCGTCCGAGTCGTCGTTGCCGGTGACACCGCCATTGTCGGCGACGTCGTCGAGCAGGCCGCGCTGCGCGCGCTTGGCGGCGGCCTGCCTGCGCTCCTCCTCGGCGGCCAGCTGAACCGCGGTGCGCGACCACACCACGCGGGCCCAGTGGAAGGTCAGCACGACCACCGCGATCCACGCGATGATGAGCCCGATCCCCGGCCCCGGATGGCCGACCGCGGTCTGGCGCGACCACACCGCCAACATGCCGAGCGCGCTCGCGACAGCCGATCCGGCCAGCGCGATCCAGGCCAACGCCCAGCGCCGGGTCAGCAGCGCCAACGTCGAGAACCCCACCGAGAACACCAGGGCCAGCCAGGTGAACACGCGTGACGGCAGCGAGATCCCGTCGGCGATCGCGGTGGCGTCACCGACCAGCACGTCGAAACCCTTGCTGGACCCGGTGTGCGGCAGCACGAACGAGATCAGGACGACGAAGACGAGGATCGCCACCACCAAGGCCCGCGGGCCGGGGTCGAACTCGCGGGCGATCTTGCGTTCGACGGCGTCGAGGTCACCTTTGAACTGATCGAAGTCACCCTCGTTGCTCAACTGCCACATCCTCCCGCCGCGGGTGCGGGTGCAGGCACACCGATCCGTGGCATTCCCAGGCCGACGCCGGTGCGCGGCCGCTGTCCCGCCGCGTGCGCGTCCCCGGCCCGCGTGCGCCGGTGCGCCGCGATCGGGGCGTCGGCGATCAAGTGGTGCGGCGCGGCGCCGGTGACGGTGGTGACGACGATGTCGCCGGGGCGGATGTCGCCGGTCCCAGGCGCGAAATGCACGAGCCGGCCGTCGCGGGCCCGGCCCGACATCCGGGCCGTGCTGGCGTCCTTGCGGCCCTCGCCGGTGGCGACGAGCAGCTCGACCTCCCGGCCGACCTGAGCCTGGTTCTCCTGCAGCGAGATTCGTTCCTGCAGTTCGATCAGCCGCTGATAGCGCTCGGTCACAACGGCTTTCGGCAACTGGTCGGGCATGTCGGCGGCCGGGGTGCCGGGGCGGATCGAGTACTGGAAGGTGAACGCGCTCGCGAATCGCGACCGTTCGACCACGTCAAGGGTGGCCTGGAAGTCTTCTTCGGTCTCGCCCGGGAAGCCGACGATCAGGTCGGTGGTGATCGCGGCGTGCGGAATCGCGGCACGCACCTTGTCGATGATGCCGAGATACCGTTCCGCCCGGTACGACCGCCGCATCGCCTTGAGGATGCGGTCGGAACCCGATTGCAACGGCATGTGCAGTGTCGGGCACACATTCGGGGTTTCGGCCATGGCCTCGATCACGTCTTCGGTGAACTCGGCCGGATGTGGTGAGGTGAACCGGACACGTTCGAGCCCGTCGATGCCGCCGCACGCGCGCAGCAGCTTCGCGAACGCGCCGCGGTCACGCGGCAACTCCGGCGGAGTTGTCGGATCCTCGCGCAAGCGCTCGTCCGAAAACGACACGCCGTAGGCATTCACGTTCTGCCCCAGCAGCGTGACCTCGAGCACACCCTGGTCGACCAGGGCCTGCACCTCGGCCAGGATGTCACCGGGCCTGCGGTCGACCTCTTTGCCGCGCAGCGAGGGCACGATGCAGAACGTACACGTGTTGTTACAGCCCACCGAGATGGAAACCCATGCGGCGTAAGCGGACTCGCGCGCCGCCGGCAGCGTCGACGGGAATTCCTGCAGTGCGTTGACGATCTCGACCTGGGCTTCGCGATTGTGCCGGGCCCGCTCCAGCAGCGTCGGCAACGAGCCGATGTTGTGGGTGCCGAACACCACGTCGACCCACGGCGCCTTCTTCAGCACCGTATCGCGGTCCTTCTGCGCCAGGCATCCGCCCACCGCGATCTGCATGTTGGGGTCCGACTGCTTGCGGGGAGCCAGGTGGCTGAGATTGCCGTAGAGCTTGTTGTCCGCGTTCTCACGCACCGCACAGGTGTTGAACACCACGATGTCGGCGTCGGCCCCGTCGGCGGCACGCTCATAACCAGCGGATTCCAGCAGCCCTGACAACCGCTCCGAATCGTGGACGTTCATCTGGCAGCCGTAGGTGCGGACCTGGTATGTGCGTGGGCCCGACGAGGAATCAGCAGCGCGCTCTGCCGCCGCATCCCGGGTCACCGTCGAAGTCACGGCCCCAATGGTACGGAGGCGACGACAACGTTAACCGCGCGGATTCACAAGATGCAGGCAAGCTGCGCATTCCCTGGGTAAGGTCACCTGCCATGGGAAGCCCCGGCGCGCAGCCGCAGGTCAACAATCCGGTGCCGTCCGACGTGCCGATGATTTCACTCCAGGCAGTCAACAAGCACTTCGGATCCCTGCATGTGCTCAAGGACATCAACCTCGAGGTGGCCCGCGGCCAAGTCGTGGTGGTGCTGGGACCGTCGGGTTCGGGCAAGTCGACGCTGTGCCGCACGATCAACCGACTGGAGACCATCGACTCCGGCACCATCACCGTCGACGGTCAGCTCATGCCTGCCGAGGGCCGCAAGCTGGCCCAGCTGCGCTCAGACGTCGGCATGGTGTTCCAGTCGTTCAACCTGTTCGCGCACAAGACAATTCTGGAGAATGTCACGCTCGCGCCCGTCAAGGTGCGCCGCAAGTCCAAGGCCGAGGCGCGCGACAAGGCGATGGCGCTGCTGGAGCGGGTCGGCGTGGCCAACCAGGCCGACAAGTACCCCGCCCAGCTGTCCGGCGGGCAGCAGCAGCGGGTCGCGATCGCCCGGTCACTCGCGATGAACCCCAAGGTCATGCTGTTCGACGAGCCGACCAGTGCGCTCGATCCCGAGATGATCAACGAGGTGCTCGCGGTGATGACCTCGTTGGCGGGTGAGGGTATGACGATGATCGTGGTCACCCACGAGATGGGTTTCGCCCGCCGCGCCTCGCATCGCGTGGTGTTCATGGCCGACGGCGCGATCGTCGAAGACGCCGAACCCAGCGAGTTTTTCGACAATCCGAAGTCCGACCGGGCCAAGGATTTTCTCGGCAAGATTCTCCATCACTAATGCTGAAGGTGAAAGGAACCAGAACCATGCCCACTGTGTCGTTCAAGCTGATCGGTGCCGTCGCACTCGCGGTCGCACTTCCGCTCACCGCGACCGCCTGCGGCGGTGGTGGCGACGAAGGCAACAAGATCGTCATCGGCACCAAGTACGACCAGCCCGGACTGGGTCTGAAGAACCCCGACGGCACCATGAGCGGATTCGACGTCGACGTGGCGAAGTACGTCGCCAAGGAACTCGGTTACAACGAGGACCAGATCGAGTGGAAGGAATCCCCGTCCGGCCAGCGCGAGACCCTGATCCAGAACGACCAGGTCAAATACATCGTCGCGACCTACTCGATCACCGACGCCCGCAAGGAGAAGGTCGACTTCGCCGGGCCGTACCTGATCACCGGGCAGAGCCTGTTGGTCAAGGCCGACAACACCGACATCACCGGCGCGGAGTCTTTGCAGAACAACAAGAAGCTGTGCTCGGTGTCGGGTTCCACACCCGCGCAGCGCATCAAGGACAAGTACCCGGGTGTCCAGCTGCAGCAGTACGACACCTACTCGGCATGCGTCGAAGCGTTGAAGAACGGCGCGATCGACGCGGTGACCACCGATGAGGTGATCCTCGCCGGCTACGCCGCGCAGAGCCCCGGCACCTTCAAGGTGGTGGGCGGAACGTTCTCGGAAGAGCGCTACGGCATCGGCCTGAAGAAGGGCGACACCGAGCTGCGCACCAAGATCAACGACGCGATCACCAAGATGGAGAAGGACGGCGCGTGGAAGGCCGCGTTCGAGAAGAACCTCGGACCGGCAGGCATCACCGTGCCGACGCCGCCTTCGGTCGACAAGTAAGCGGTCGCCGGCCGACGTGGACCTGTTCAGCAAGTACCAGAGCCAGATCCTCGAGGCGTTCTGGACCACCATCCAGTTGACGGTGTATTCGGCTGTCGGGGCACTGATCCTGGGCACACTGTTGGCTGCGATGCGGCTGTCGCCGGTGCCGATGCTCAACTGGATCGGCACCCTCTACGTCAACGTGGTGCGCAACACGCCCTTGACGCTGATCATCCTGTTCTGCTCGTTCGGGCTGTCCCAGACGCTGGGCATCACGCTGGTCGATTCGACGTCGCTGACGTCGATCGAAGACAGCAATTTCCGGCTGGCCGTGCTCGGGTTCATCGTCTACACCGCCGCGTTCGTGTGCGAGACGGTGCGCTCGGGGGTCAACACCGTGCCACTGGGCCAGGCCGAGGCGGCGCGGTCGTTGGGTTTCACGTTCGGTCAGAACCTGCGAATGATTCTGCTGCCGCAGGCATTTCGCTCGGTGATCAATCCGCTCGGGTCGGTGCTGATCGCGTTGACGAAAAACACGACCATTGCGTCGGCGATCGGCGTCGCGGAGGCCGCATTGTTGATGAAGACGATGATCGAGAACGAGGCAGCACTGATCTACATCGGCGCCATCTTCATGGTCGGGTTCGTCATCCTGACGCTGCCGATGGGGTTGTTCTTCAGCTGGCTCGGCAAGCGGTTGGCGGTGGCCAGGTGACCGGGACATCGGTTCTGTTCGACGCCCCCGGCCCGCGCGCGCTGCTGCGCAACCGCGTCGTCACGGCCGTCACACTGGTCCTCACGGCGCTGGTGGTCTGGGTGGTGTACTCCAAGCTGGAGTCCAAGGGCCAGCTCACCGCCGCGAAGTGGGAACCGTTCCTGACGCCCAACCTGTGGAAGACCTACATCCTGCCCGGTATTCAGGGCACTCTGACGGCCGCGGCCGTGTCGATCGTGCTGGCGGTCGTGCTGGGGTTTCTGCTGGGGGTGGGGCGGTTGTCCACGCATCCCCTGATCCGGTTGCCCTCGGCGGTCGTGGTCGAGTTCTTCCGCGCGGTGCCGGTGCTGATCATGATGATCTTCGCCTACTTTCTGTACGCGCAGTACGACATGTTCCTGTCCAAGCACCTGGCGTTGGCGGGCGTCATCACAGGCCTGACGCTGTACAACGGCGCCGTCATCGCCGAGATCGTCCGGGCCGGCGTCAACGCGCTGCCCCGCGGACAGTCGGAGGCCGCGTCCTCGCTCGGCCTGCGCTGGGGCCAGACCATGCGGCTGATCCTGCTTCCCCAGGCCGTCACGTCGATGCTGCCGGTGCTGATCTCACAGATGGTGGTCGTCCTGAAGGACACCGCGATCGGGTACCAGATCACCTTCCTGGAGATGGTGCGCCAAGGCACCCAGGTCGGCTCTGCCTACGGCAACTACATCCCCGCGCTGATCGTGATCGCCATCTTGATGATCAGTGTCAACTTCGCGCTGTCCCGATTCGCCATCTGGCTGGAAGGACGCATGCGCCGGGCCAGGCGCGGCCCCGAGCCCATGCACATCCAGCCGATCACCCAGGGATCGTTCGGCGCGGGTGCCGGCGGCTCGATCTGACGCCACCGGACGGGGACCGGCCGCCCGGTCTCAGACTCGGCGGCGCTCCCGTTCGCTGGCCAACTCGACACTGACGACGTCGAAGGCCATCGACTGGCTGTAGCCGCGGCGGGCGAGCATGCCGACCAGCCTGCGCCTCACCTTGAGGTCGTCGTCGTCGGCGAGGCGTTCACGGCGCAGCTTGTCGCGGACCAACTGCTCGGCACGCTGCCGTTCGGCAGCCGGATCCAGGTCGGCGAGCGCCGCATCGATCACGTCGTTGTCGACGCCCTTCTTGCGCAACTCGACGGCCAAGGCGCGCTTGCCCTTTCCCGCGTTGGCGTGACGGCTGCGCACCCACTGTTCGGCGAAGTCCTCATCGTCGATGAGCCCGACCTGCGCCAGCCGATCGAGCACTGTCGCGCCGACGTCGTCGGGATAGCCGCGCTTGGCCAGCTGGCCCTCCAGCTCGGCCCTGGTCCGTGCCCGCACGGTGAGCAGGCGCAGGCACACGTCGCGTGCCTGTTCCTCGCGTTTACGAGGATCCTGCGCCTGCTCCCCGCGCTGGTCAGCCGGCTCAGAAGTCAACTGGGGCCGGGAGTGCTTCATCAGCCGCGGCGGTCACGTCGGCACCGATGCCGAGCTTCTCCTTGATCTTCTTCTCGATCTCGTTGGCCACATCGACGTTCTCCAGCAGGAACTTACGGGCGTTCTCCTTGCCCTGACCCAGCTGCTCACCTTCGTAGGTGAACCAGGATCCGGACTTGCGGATGAAGCCGTGCTCGACACCCATGTCGATGAGCGACCCCTCACGGCTGATGCCCTGGCCGTAGAGGATGTCGAACTCGGCCTGCTTGAACGGCGGCGAAACCTTGTTCTTGACGACCTTGACCCGGGTGCGGTTACCGACCGCGTCGGTACCGTCCTTGAGGGTCTCGATGCGGCGGACATCCAGGCGGACCGAGGCGTAGAACTTCAAAGCCTTACCACCCGTGGTGGTTTCGGGTGAGCCGAACATCACACCGATCTTCTCGCGGAGCTGGTTGATGAAGATCGCGGTGGTGCCCGAGTTGTTCAGCGCACCGGTCATCTTCCGCAGCGCCTGGCTCATCAGACGGGCCTGCAGACCCACGTGGCTGTCACCCATCTCACCCTCGATCTCGGCGCGCGGCACCAGAGCGGCCACCGAGTCGATCACCAGGATGTCGAGGGCACCCGAGCGCACCAGCATGTCGGCGATCTCCAGCGCCTGCTCACCGGTGTCCGGCTGGCTCACCAGCAGGGAATCGGTGTCCACGCCGAGCTTCTTGGCGTATTCGGGATCCAGCGCGTGCTCGGCGTCGATGAATGCCGCGATGCCGCCGGCGGCCTGGGCGTTGGCCACCGCGTGCAGCGCGACGGTGGTCTTACCCGAGGATTCCGGGCCGTAGATCTCGACGACACGACCGCGGGGCAGACCGCCGATGCCGAGTGCGACGTCGAGCGAGATGGATCCGGTGGGAATGACCGAGATCGGCTGACGCACTTCCTCGCCGAGGCGCATCACCGAGCCTTTGCCGAAGTTCTTGTCGATCTGGGCCATCGCCAGCTCGAGGGCTTTTTCGCGATCGGGGGCCTGGGGCGCCATGAGTGTCTCCGTCCTCGTGATGTTCGGTGATCGGTTTTCGATCAGTTGGCCGTGACGCTAGAGGCAGCCACCGACAAGTCGCCTTGACCAGCATCTAGCCGTCGAACATTGCCCAGCCTAGACGAACACCTGTTCGATTCAAGGAGACACGCCGCAGACGGCGCGGGTGATGGGGAAATACCCGGTGAGAGCTGCCGCGCTCACTTACGCCAATGCGGGAAGTCGTCCAGATCCCGCAGCGTCATGACGAACCCGAACGCCCCGACGCCGATCGCCACGAAGTACCCGACAGCCGCGTGCCAGCCACCCAAGGTCGAGGCGACCAGCCAGCACAGCAGAACAGCGCCGATGACCAGCAGCACACCGTAGAACGGTGTCCGTTGCGGGTGCTCACCCAGGCGCATAACTCCGGTATACCCCTAGAAGCGATCCACTAAAAGATGCGCGTCACCATTGATCGCGCGGGACATCGAAGTCCGCGCACAACGCCCGCCACACGTCGCGCGGATCGACGCCGTCCTCGATGGCCTGGGCGCCGGTCCGGCCGCCGAGAGCGGTCAGCACGTGGTCGACGAGCAGCGAGCGTCCCCGCATCGCGCCGAACTGACCGTCCAGGAGTTCGTGGAATTCCGTCAACCGCACGCCCACCAACCTACCCAGCCAGGGTGAGCGCGTCGTGGCACACCTGTACCGGATCCGCGACCTCCGCGGCCGACGCTCCGGCGCGCCGCGCGGCCTCGCGGTAGCCCGGCGAACCGAGCACCGTGCCGACGGCGGCGGCCAACGAATCCGCGGTCAGGGGCCGTACCAACCGCGCACTGCCCTGGCGTACAACACGATTGGCGATCTCCCACTGGTCTCCCCCGCCGGGCACGACGACCATGGGCACACCGGCGAGCAGCGCCTTGGCCACCATTCCGTGGCCGCCGCCACAGATCGCCAGATCGGCATGCGCGAGCAGTTCGTCCTGGCGCCCGAGGCCCACGGTCGCCCAGGGCGGCACGTCGAGGTCGGCTCCACCGAGCCGCGAGACGACCACGCGTGTCCCCTCGGGCAGCGTGTCGCCCGGACGCAACGTGTCGAGCACCAATTCGGCCATGCCCTGTGTCCCGGTGGTGGCCGTGGACGGAGCCACCATCACGACCGGCCCGGTTCCGGGCGGAATCGCCAGCGTCGCCGCGGTCGGCTCGAAATGCAGCGGTCCCACCAAGACGGCCTCGGCCGGCCAGTCCGGGCGCGGCACCTCCAGTGCGGGCAGCGTCGCGATCAACCGGCGCACCGGTCCCGGGTCGGCCGCGGGCAGCCCGATCGACACCCGCGCCGCGCCACGTTGGCGCAGGCCCTCCTGCCACGACCGCGCGGTCAGCGCCCGCATCACGGTGTCGCGCAGCCGGCCTCGGAGCCCGACTCCCGGTGCCAGTCCGCTGCCGATCGGCGGCAACCCCTTGGACGGCAGGTAGAGCGGGTGCGGGTCGAGTTCGATCCAGGGCAGCCCGAGCAGCTCGGCGGCCAACCCGCCGCACGCCGTGATGACGTCGGAAACCACCAGGTCAAGACCCAATTCGGCGAACCGCGGGGTATTGAGGACGGCCATGCGCGCCGCGCGCCGGTGAATCTTCTCCCCGGCGTCGGCGTCGTCATCGTCGTCGGTGGGATCCAGCCCCGCCAGTTCTTCTGCGTCGATCCCCGCGTCCCGCGCGGTGTCGAGCCATTCGACCCCGGTGAACAGGGTCGGGGCATCACCTGCCGCGAGGAGTTTCAGGCACAGCGCGATGGCCGGGAAAGCATGTCCGGGATCGGGGCCTGCGACCACAGCTACGCGCACCGGCTTACCCTGCCACACCTGTTGCGCATTAGGCTTCGGGCATGGCTGACCAAATATCGGCGGCGGTGCAGAGCCCGACCGGCACGGTCGAGAGCTTCCTCGGCGCACTGCAGGACCAGGATTTCCAGATCGCCGAGAACTCGCTGGCACAGAGCCTCGTGTACCAGAACGTCGGGCTGCCGACCATCTACGGCCGCAATCGCGCGATGAAGCTGTTCCGGTCGATGGAGGGCCGGATGGGCTTCGAGGTGAAGATTCACCGGATCGCCGCCGACGGCGCCTCGGTGCTGACGGAACGGACCGACGCGCTGACCGTTGGCCCGTTGCGGCTGCAGTTCTGGGTGTGCGGGGTGTTCGAGGTGCACGACGGCCGAATCACCCTGTGGCGGGACTACTTCGACTTCTTCGACATGTTCAAGGCGACCGTGCGGGGCCTGGTCGGCGTCGTGGTCCCGTCCGTCCGAGCGAAGCTGTAGAGCCCGATGGCCACCACCGGACGCAGCAAACCCAACCCGTTCCAGCTGGTCGGCTACTGCCTGGGCCGACGGCTGCCGGATTCGATGCTCGACTGGGTCCGCGAGGATCTGACCGGCAAGGGCGCCACCCGCCGCATGATGCTGCGGGTTCTGGTGCCTGCCGTGCTGATCCTGGCGCCGTTCCTGTTCGTCCCCACGTCATGGGACGTGCGGCTGAGCATGACGATCCCGATCCTCATCCCGTTCATCTACTTCTCGCATGCGCTGAACAAGATCTGGCGCAAGCACATGCTGCGAGTGCACGGTCTGGATCCGAACCTGGTGGACAAGCTCAAGCGCGAGAAGGACGCCCACATCCACCAGGCCTACATCGAGAAGTACGGCCCCCGATCGGGGCCGCCCAGCAGCAGCGCGGTGTGAGCCTCAGGCCCGGCGCAGCCGGCCGAGCTCGTCGAACGCCTGGGCCCAGCCGATCAGCCGGTCGGTGGCGTCCGTGAGCTCGTTGCGGTAGCGCTGCTGCGCGAGCGGCGCGGTGGACATCGGACCGCTGTTCGCGGCGGATACGAGCTGCGCTGCGGCAGTGACCATTTCGTTGTACTGCCGCACACCCTGGCCCAGCTGCGCGGTGAAGGCGTTGATGGTCGGCACCAGATGCGGCCGCGACTGCGGGGCATTGGCGATCGCCCGCTCCATCGACACCACCTCGTTGGCGGTCGCCGCCATGGTGCGCGCGGTCTGGTTGGCCACCGCGGTCAACTCCCGCAACTGGTCGGGCGGCAGTATCTGTCCCCGCTCCATCACGCCGAGCAGGGAGAACATGCCCCGCTCGGAGGCCAGCAGGGCCGACATGGGCTGGCGGGCCGCCGAGCTCCACGGCGGCAACCGGCGTCCCGACACGGGGCGTTCGGCGGGCAGCGGCGCGGCCCGCAGCCAGCGGTAGCGCAGCCACAGCAGCGTGGCCGGGAACGCCGCCCCCGCCGCGATCGCCCCGGTGATGATCAGCACCCAGACCGGGATGCTCCATGACGCCAAGACCGCTGTCACCACGACCCAGAAGCCCGTCGCGAGGGTGAAGAACAGCCCCAGCCGCAGTGCCCACCGCCGCTTGCGCAACAGCTTGGCGCGCGGATCGGCGGCGGCGCTGAGCTTTTCGGAGAGCGCACCCGAGAGGTCGGCTGCGGTGTCTATCCCCCGCTGCACGCCACGCTGCAGCAGCGACTGCCAGGCTTCGCCTCGACCGGTCTTGGTAGCCATGTTCACACTTCCGAAACGCTATTGGCCGAGGGGGTTTTCTGGGGTGGCCTGGGTGGGGTTGGCGGCAGGGGTCGCAGGCGTCGCGGTGCCGCCGCCGCTGGGCAGCGCATCCCCACGCATCGAGGCGCGGATCTGCTCAAGCCGCGAGTGACCGGCCATCTGAACACTGGCCTGCTGGATCTCCATCATGCGGCCCTGCACCGAGTTCTGGGCCAGCTCGGCCTGCCCGATCGCGTTGGCGTAGCGCCGCTCGATCTTGTCGCGAACCTCGTCGAGGCTCGGGGTGTTGCCGGGCGCGGCGACCTCGCTCATCGACTGCAGCGATGCGCTGACCTGCTCCTGCATCTTGGCCTGCTCGAGCTGCGACAGCAGTTTGGTGCGCTCGGCGATCTTCTGCTGCAGCATCATCGCGTTCTGCTCGACGGCCTTCTTGGCCTGCCCGGCGGCCTGCAGCGCCTGGTCGTGCAGACCCTTGAGATCCTCGACGCTCTGCTCGGCGGTCACCAGCTGCGCGGCGAACGCTTCGGCGGCGTTGTTGTATTCGGTGGCCTTCGCGGCGTCGCCCGCTGCCGTGGCCTGGTCGGCGAGGGTGAGCGCCTGCCGCACGTTGACCTGCAGCTTCTCGATGTCGGCGAGCTGACGGTTCAACCGCATCTCCAGCTGCCGCTGGTTACCGATCACCTGGGCGGCCTGCTGGGTCAGGGCCTGATGCTGGCGCTGCGCGTCTTCGATGGCTTGCTGAATCTGCACCTTCGGGTCGGCGTACTCGTCCACCTTGGAGCTGAACAGCGCCATGAGGTACTTCCACGCCTTGACGAACGGATTGGCCATGAGTTCGTTCCGCCTTGTCGGTTCGGGCCTTAGTGTCTTCGGGCCGTCTATTCGGGTTATCTCAACTGCTCTTGTGCCAACTTATCGGTTGTGGGCAGGCGACCACAGCACCCAAGGGGTGTCACCGGGGTTTCTGCCCGGTCCGGGCCCGATCAGGCAACACCGCTCAGGCGACGGCCATCGAGACGACTTGCGGAATGACCACCTTGGTCGCGGCATCGATGTGCGCGACGTTGACGTCGGCCGCGGCCTCGCGACGCGCCATGCTCTCGCCGGCGTCGCTGAGCACGCGCGACAGCGGGACGTCGAGGGCGTCGCAGATCGCGTTGAGCAGTTCGCTCGACGCCTCCTTGCGGCCCCGCTCCACTTCGGACAGGTACCCGAGACTCACCCTGGCCGAATCGGAAACCTCACGCAGGGTCCGGCCCTGGTCCGTACGGGCGTTGCGCAGCACGTCGCCGATCACCTCGCGCAGCAATGCCGTCATGGTGCCCTCCTTCGGTGTGGCTCATCGCGGGTCGCTATCTGCCAAACGCGGCAATCCTCCGTGAGGTTCCCGCCGGCGCCAATTACTGCTGCTCGACGAGCAGCCGCAGACGTGCGATCGCCTCGTTCACCGCTGCGACGCGGATCTCCCAGCGTGAACCGGACAGCGCCAACTCGACCACTTCGGTGTCCACGGGGCCGGCCAGGCCCAGAAACACCGTGCCCACGGGGTGGCCGCCGTGCGGTTCGGGCCCCGCCACGCCCGTCAAGCTCACGCCCCACGTCGCCGCGCACCGCTGCCGGGCGCCCACGGCGAGCGCACGGGCGGTCGGTGCGGCGACCGGGCCGACCGCGTCGAGCACCTGAGGTGCGACTCCGGCGAGCCAGATCTTGGTGTCCTCGGTGTAGGTGATCAGGCCGCCGTGCAGCACGGCGCTGGCACCCGGCACGCCCGCCAGGGTGGCGGCGAGCAGGCCCGCGGTCAACGATTCGGCGGTGGCCACACTCTGGCCGTGCACGGTCAGGTCGGCCACGAGCGCCCGGGCGTCGTCAGTGATGAGCGGGTCGTCCACGCGAGTCCCTGATCGCCGAGATGACGTAGTCGGCACCGGTGAGCACGGTGAGCACCACGGCGGCCCACATGATCACCCACGCCACCGTGAGCCAGATTGCCGGCCAGGCGTGCAGCGGCAGCACGAACAGCCCGATCGCGACCGCCTGGACGAGGGTCTTGAGCTTGCCGCCGCGACTGGCGGGGATGACACCGTGACGCAGCACCGCCAGACGCAGCAACGTGATGCCGAGCTCACGGACCAGGATCACCACCGTGATCCACCACGGCAGATCTCCCAGCATCGACAACCCGATCAGCGCCGAGCCGATCAGCGCCTTGTCGGCGATCGGGTCGGCCAACGTGCCGAACTCGGTCACCATGCCGTAGCTGCGCGCCAACGCACCGTCGAACCGGTCGGTGATCACCGCGACCGCGAACACCGCGAAAGCAGATACCCGCCAGACGATTTCATGGCCGTCGCCGACGAACAGAAACGCCAGGAACACCGGCACCAAGATGAAGCGCACCCCGGTGAGCACATTGGCGAGGTTCGCCACCCGGGCGCGCGGCACCACCGGATCGGTAGAAGGCTGCCCCGGCACCGCAACAGAATATAGGTTGGGCAAACCGATACTCTTCCACGTGTGACAGCAGCGAGCGTCCCGGCGCCTGCGCGGCCCGTGGTGCGCCGCGCACGTACCTCCGATGTACCGGCCATCAAGAGCCTCGTCGACATCTATGCGGGCAAGATCCTGCTCGAGAAAAACCTGGTGACGCTGTACGAGGCGGTCCAGGAATTCTGGGTGGTCGAACTCGACGGCGAACTGGTCGGCTGCGGTGCGTTGCACGTGCTCTGGGCCGATCTCGGCGAAGTCCGCACGGTCGCGGTCCATCCGAAGGTGCGCGGCACCGGCGTCGGGCACATCCTGGTCGAGCAGTTGCTCAACGTCGCCCGCGAACTGCATCTGCAACGCATCTTCGTGTTGACCTTCGAGGTGGAATTCTTCAGCGGGCACGGTTTCGAGGAGATCGACGGCACGCCGGTGACGGCCGAGGTGTACGAGGAGATGTGCCGGTCCTACGACACCGGTGTCGCCGAATTCCTCGACCTGTCCTACGTCAAACCCAACACGCTCGGCAACACCCGAATGCTGTTGACGCTGTGAAGCGAGCGCTGCTCGGCGCGGTCCTCACCGCAGCCGCGTTGTGCACCGCCTCGTGCGACAACCGGCGGGAAGCAGAATCCGTCGACCGGCAGATCGGAGGCCTGCCCGGAGTTTCCAGCACCGCCCTGAGCTACACCTCGAACATCAGCAGCGGCGAGTCTTTCAGACTCACCGTCAATCTGATGCCGGACGTCACCGAGTCACAAGTGGTGCAGATCGGCCGGACGTTCATCGATCAGAGCCGACGGGCGGATCTCGATGACGATAGCGCACAGTTGTCGCTGGTGTTCTCCAGTCCCGATCCGCCGCCGAAGTACCCCGGAACCGAAGAGTATTCGACCGCCTCTTTTGCATTCGGCAAGAGGTCGGTGCGGTTCGATCCCACGGCCGAACAGGTCGGCGACAGCGCGGCGGTCTGGCTGCGCGCCGCACGCTCGGGCGTGGCCCGGCTCGTGGATCTGACGCAGCCGCTGTGGGGCGAAGCCGGAGACAGCCGCCAGATCACCGTCACGCTCGACCCGTGGACTCCGGCGGCCAGGGCGGTCGGGCTGCAGCGCAGCGATCCCGGGCTGGCCCGAGCGACGTGGGAGATCCATCTCGCGGTGGGCGATGTCGGCCGATCCCACGATTACGCGTCGACGCCGAATCCGCCGAGCGACGCCGACCGTGCCCTGTGGTCGGACATCAGCGCCGTCGTGGGTCGGTACGACGAGGCAAACGCCTTCACGGCACCACTCACCGACGGGCGGCAGGCGCTGACCGAGGTCGAGATCGAGGTGCCCGAGAGCGCCGACTCGGACGAGAGTGTCGCGCGCATCGCGACCGGTGTCCCGCCATTGTTGCCGCGGTTCGGCCATCCCACGCAGCTGTCGCTGCGCACCCCTGACGGCCCGGTGGAGTTGATCGTGGGCGGCTGCTTCCGGCACCGAGACGATCATCACCGCTTGCCGCTCGAGCTCTCGCTGTCCGAGCAGTACGAAAAGTGTTGAGCCGCTACTAGAACTCCTCCGGATCGTCCTCGGTGTCGGCACCGTTGGCGTCCGCCCCGCCCCGGATCAGCGCGAGCGTGCCTGCCAGCTCGTCGGGTTTGACGAGCACCTCGCGGGCCTTGGACCCCTCGGACGGCCCGACGATGTTGCGGGTCTCCATCAGGTCCATGAGCCGACCGGCTTTCGCGAAGCCGACCCGCAGCTTGCGTTGCAGCATCGAGGTCGAGCCGAACTGTGACGACACCACCAGTTCGACCGCCTGCAGGAACACATCCAGATCGTCGCCGATGTCGGGGTCGACGTCCTTGCGCTCGCCGGCCTTGACCGCGGTGACGCCTTCGACGAACTCGGGCTCGGCCTGGGCCTTGGTGGCCTCGACGACTGCGTGGATCTCCTCGTCGGTGATGAACGCGCCCTGCATACGCAGCGGCTTGTTGGCGCCCATCGGCAGGAACAGGCCGTCGCCCATGCCGATGAGCTTCTCGGCTCCCGGCTGATCCAGGATGACGCGCGAGTCGGTCAACGACGACGTCGCGAACGCGAGCCGCGACGGCACGTTGGTCTTGATCAGACCGGTCACGACGTCCACCGACGGCCGCTGTGTGGCCAGCACCAGGTGAATGCCTGCGGCGCGGGCCTTCTGGGTGATGCGCACGATCGCGTCTTCGACGTCTCGCGGCGCGGTCATCATCAGGTCGGCGAGCTCGTCGACGATCGCGAGGATGTAGGGGTACGGCTTGTAGACGCGTTCGCTGCCGAGCGGTGCCGTGATCTCGCCTGAGCGCACCTTCTCGTTGAACACGTCGATGTGGCGCACCCGGGACGCCTTCATGTCCTGGTAGCGCTGTTCCATCTCCTCGACCAGCCAGGCCAGGGCCGCGGCGGCCTTCTTGGGCTCGGTGATGATCGGTGTGATCAGGTGCGGAATGCCTTCGTAGGGCGTGAGTTCCACCATCTTGGGGTCGATCAGGATCATCCTGACCTCTTCGGGCGTGGCCCGGGCCAGCAACGAGACCAGCATCGAGTTGACGAAGCTGGACTTGCCGGAGCCGGTGGAACCGGCCACGAGCAGGTGCGGCATCTTGGCGAGGTTGGCCGACACGAAGTCGCCCTCGATGTCCTTGCCCAGGCCGATCACGAGCGGGTGGTGGTCCCGCCGTGTCGTCGGCGCCGTGAGCACGTCGGACAGCCGCACCATCTCGCGGTCGGTGTTGGGCACCTCGATGCCCACGGCGGACTTTCCGGGGATCGGGGCCAGCATGCGGACGCTCTCGGTCGCCACCGCGTAGGCGATATTGCGGTGCAGCGCAGTGATTTTCTCGACCTTGACGCCAGGGCCGAGCTCGACCTCGTAGCGCGTGACGGTCGGGCCGCGCGTGCAGCCGGTGACCGCGGCATCGACCTTGAACTGTTCCAGCACCGATGTGATGGCGTCGGTCATCTGGTCGTTGGCCGCCGTGCGGAGCTTCGGCGGGTCACCGGCGATCAGCAGGTCCAGCGACGGCAGCGTGTAGGGGCCCTCGACCACCCGGTCGATCACCAGGGTGTCGTCGGGCTTCTTCGGCTTGGGTTCCGGGGCCTTCTTGCGACGCGGTTTGACGGCGGGCTCGGGAACCGTTGGCGCCTCGGCAGTTTCGTCGAGCGGGTAGTTGTCCATCGGCGTGCCCGCGGGCTTGGGCGCCTCGATCGCGGCCGTGGGCCAGGTCTTGGCTTGGTCCTCCGCATAGGACGACGCGTCGTCGTAGTAGCCGTCCGAGAAGTCGTCGGACTCGTGGCCGTCGACGTCGTCATACTCGTAGTCATCGTCGTCGTCGCGGAACGCGCCCGTGCTGAACATCGACCGCAGCGTCGACGGCACCTCGCGGATGGTGGTCCCGGTGACCAGCAACAGGCCGAACAGCACACCCATGAACAGCAGCGGTGCCGCGATCCACGCCGTCAGCCCGTCAGCCAGTGGCCCACCGATCGCGAAGCCGACGAATCCGGCGGCGTGTTGGCGCGCGGTCGGATCGGCAGGCGATCCCGACCACAGATGCCACAGCCCCAGAGCGGGCAGCACGATCATCACCGAGCCGAGGATCATCCGCGGACGCGACTCGGGATCGGGCCCGGTACGCATCAGCACCACGGCGACGACCGCCAGCACGATGGGCACCAGCACGACCGGACCGCCGATGACGGTCCGGATGGCGGTGTCGATCCACTGCCCTACCGGCCGGGCCGCGTCGAACCACGAGCTTGCCGCGACGACGACCGCGAGGCCGAGTAGCGCCAGGGCCAGGCCGTCGCGACGATGTCCCGGTTCGATGTCGCGGGCGCGCCCGACGGAACGCGCGGTCGAACCCGCTCCCTTCGCCAGCATCAACCACCCGGCACGGGCGCCCTGGCCGAGTTTCTGCCCGGCGACGGCCACCGGAGAGCCCTGCGACCGACGGGCAGGCTTGCGACGTGGCGCCGCGGGGCGAGCCGGCGGCTGACGCCGAGATCCGCCCCGCGAGCTGGTCTTTGACCTGCTCGGACGGGCTCCGGATCGGGCGGCGGTCTTGTTGGCCATGCCCGCAAGCCTAGTCGCAAACACCTCACTTTCAACATCTGCCACACCTGTCACAAACAGGTTTCGATTGGCCATCGATTCGCCGTCAATCCGCTGCTTAGGGCGGGTCGCCGGGACAACGGCGGAGACACCTCGGCTGAGTAGGGTGGACACGCGTCCAATTCCGGTCGCAACGTTCCGCTCAGTGAGGAGTCCACCGCCCATGCCGGTTGTCGTCGTCGCCACCATGAAGGCCAAGCCCGAGTCCGTCGACGCGGTGCGTGCCGCGTGCACGCAAGCCATCGAGGCCGTGCACAACGAGCCCGGCTGCGAGCTGTACTCGCTGCACGAGGCCGACGGCACGTTCGTGTTCGTCGAGCAATGGGCCGACGCCGAGGCGCTCAAAGCGCACAGCACCGCACCTGCCGTCGGCACCCTGTTCGGCACGGTCGGTGAGCTGCTCGACGGCGCACCCGACATCAAGATGCTGCAGCCCGTCGTCGCGGGCGACCCCGCCAAGGGCCAGTTGCGGCCCTGATGAGCGCCGACGGACCCCTGGCCGGGAAGGTCGCGTTCATCACCGGCGCGGCCCGCGGCCAGGGGCGGGCCGAGGCCGTGCGGCTCGCGGCCGACGGAGCCGACATCATCGCCGTCGACCTGTGTGACCAGATCGCGTCGGTCCCCTACCCCATGGCCACACCCGATGATCTGGCGGCCACGGTCAAGCTGGTCGAGGACACGGGCGCCCGCATCGTGGCGCAGCAGGCCGACGTGCGCGACGAGGCGGCGCTAGGCACGGCGTTGAACGCCGGAGTGGCCGAACTCGGCCGCCTCGACATCGTGGTGGCCAATGCCGGCATCGCACCGATGCTCTCGGGTGCCGACGGCTGGCGCGATGTCGTCGACGTCAACCTGACCGGCGTGCACCACACCGTCGAGGTCGCGATGCCGACCATGGTCGAGCAGGGCGAGGGCGGGTCGATCGTGTTGATCAGCTCGGCGGCAGGGCTGATCGGCATCGGCGGTGGCGACCGCGGGTCGCTCGGCTACACCGCGGCCAAGCACGGAGTGGTCGGGTTGATGCGCGCCTACGCCAACCATCTGGCGCCGCACAGCATCCGCGTGAACTCGATCCATCCGACGGGCGTCGACACCCCGATGATCAACAACGAGTTCATCCGCGGCTGGCTCGAACGGGTCGCCGAGGAATCCGATGCGCCGGTCGACATGGGCAATGCGCTGCCCGTCCAGGTGCTGCAGGTCGAGGACATCGCCAACGCCGTCGCGTGGCTGGTGTCCGACCAGGCGCGCTACGTCACCGGGGTGACGCTGCCGGTCGACGCCGGATTCGTGAACAAACGATGAAACAGCGGAACCCGGCCGCCCAGACGGCATTCGGCCCGATGGTCCTCGCCGCTGTGGAGCAACACGAGCCGCCCGCACACCGGCTGGTCGACGACGATCTGGCGCAGGCGTTCCTGCCGGCCGGGCTGCGGGCGGTGACAGCGGCCACCCGATGGGCCGCCGTGCGCCGGTTGATGGTCGACGCGACCGAACGGTCCGGCCCCGGCCTGTGGGCGAATCTAGCCTGCCGCAAGCGATTCATCGACGAGCGGCTCGATGCCGCCCTGCCCGGCATCGACGCCGTGGTGATTCTCGGCGCGGGCCTGGACACGCGAGGTTACCGGCTGGCCCGTCGCAGCGAAATCCCGGTGTACGAGGTGGATCTGCCGGTCAACATCGAACGCAAGCGCGCCGTGGTGCGCCGGGCCTTGGGCCGGCAACCCGCGTCAGTGCACCTGGTGCCGGTGGACTTCGAAAGCGACGATGTCGCAGCCGAACTCGCGAAGAGTGGGCACCGGGCCGACGCGCGGACGTTCTATGTCTGGGAAGGCGTGACCCAGTACCTGACCGCCGAGGCCGTCGGGTCGACGTTCGCGATGCTGTCCCGTGCGGCCACGGGCAGCCGCTTGGTGTTCACCTATGTCCGAAGCGATTTCATCGACGGAACCAACCGCTACGGCGCCGAGTCGCTGTACCGCAAGTTCCGCGTGCGCAGCCAGATCTGGAAGTTCGGGCTCGAGCCCGGCGAGGTCGATGGGTACGTCGGCCGGTTCGGTTGGCATCTGCTCGAGCAGGCCGGCCCCGAGTTCTTCACCGAGCGATACATCACTCCGGCCGGCCGCAATCTGACCGCCTCACAGATCGAGTGGACGGCGTACGCGGAGCGACGGTAGGTCGTCAGACCACCCGGGGCGCAGCGGTTTGCAGGACCAGCGCCTGACGGCGGCGGTGCACGGTCAGGTATCGCAGGCCGTGCGGGCCTGCGCTGAACTGGCGATGCGACCGCCGCGGCAACCACACCACATCCCCCGGAGTCAGCTCGAATGATCCCAATTCGGTGGTGAGCCGGCCTGATCCGTCGAGCACGTGGATGAGCACGTCGAGATCCGGCCCGGCATGCGCGTCGATGCCGGTCTCCGGCGCCAGCGCGATGATGTTGGAATCGAGTCCCCTGTCGCGCATCTGCAGTTTCCACACCGCGCCGGTGACGTCCGCGACACCGTGATCTGCGGCCGCGGTGTTGGTGAGCACCCGCGGCAGCGGGGTGCTCGCGCGCTTGCTGATCCGGATCCGCCAGACCCGCGGCCCGGACTCGACATACTCCCAGCCGTAGCTGCCCGGGTGCTCCACCTCGAACTCGTCGCGCAGATGCTTCGGATCGTGATCGTTCACGAGAACGAATGCACCACCGACCGCCAGGCTCTGATACGCCGCGAAGGCCGCCGGGTGCTTGTCCGGTTTGGGCAAGGCTCGCACGTCGAGCTCCAGGTCAGGCATGCGCTACAGTTTATACAAATCGAGATTGTCAAAACCAGGAGGGATCGGGGATGAGCCGTCGCACCGATGTCCTGGACACTCTCAGGCGAGCTCCTGCACCCATGACGATCATCCAGGTCGCCGAGATTCTCGACGTGCACCCCAACACCGTCCGGTTCCACCTCGAAGCCCTGGCCGGCACCGGTCAGGTCGAACGTGTGGAGCCCGGCCACCACGGCCCGGGCCGGCCTCCGCAGCTGTTCCGCGCGGTGCGCCGAATGGATCCCGGTGGGCCCACGCAATACCGGATGCTCGCCGAGATCCTGACCCAGGGTTTGGCCGACGAGGACGATCCCGGCGCCAAGGCCCTCGCGCTCGGCCGCAGCTGGGGCCGCACGGTGCCTCCGACCACAGCCGATTCCGCGGTGCACGCGCTGGTGGGCCTGCTCGATGACCTCGGTTTCGCCCCCGAACAGCCCGTGGGCGATCAAATGCCGTTGCGGCACTGCCCATTTCTCGACCTGGCCGAGAAGCGCCCGGCGGTGGTGTGCCCGATCCACCTCGGGCTCATGCGCGGAGCGCTGGAAAGCTGGCGGGCGCCGCTGACCGTGACACGGCTCGAGGCCTTCGCCGAGCCCGATCTGTGCGTTGCCCACCTGGCACCGAAACAACTTGTGAAAGGAGAAGTTTCATGACTGCCGCAGCCGCGGTCGCGGTCGCGGTCACATTCTGCTGGCTCGGTATGGTGCTGGCCATCTCGTTCCTGGAGGCCCCGCTGAAATTCCGGGCCCCCGGCGTGACGCTCCAGATCGGACTGGGCATCGGCCGCCTGGTGTTCCGCGCGCTCAACGCCGCCGAGACCGCGTTCGCGGCCGTCATCATCGTCACCCTCGCGGCGCACCGCCCACCGGCTGCGACCATCACGGCGTTCGCCGTTGCCGTCGCGGCGTTGGCCGCACAGTTGCTTGCGGTGCGCCCCAAGCTGACTCAACGCTCCGACGCCGTGCTGTCCGCAACCGCCGGCGCCGCGGCGACAACCCGCTCGCGCGTGCATTACGTGTACGTCGCCCTGGAGGGGGTCAAGGTCGTCGCCCTGCTGGTCGGCGGAATCCTGCTGTTCGCGAGTTAGATCTCGATGACGGTGGGCACGATCATCGGCTGCCGCCGGTAGGTTTCGCCCACCCACTTGCCGACCGTGCGGCGCACCGCCTGGGCAATCCGGGTCGGGTCCGTGACGTTGTCGGCGGCAAGGCTTTCCAGTTCGCGCTCGACCTTCTGCGCGACCGGCTCCAGCGCCTTGGGATCCTCGGAGAAACCGCGAGCCTGCAGGTGGGCCGGGCCGGCAGGCCTGCCGGTGCCACGGTGTACGACCACGGTGACGGCGACGAAACCCGAAGACAGGATGAGCCTTTCACCCAGTGTCGCATCTCCGACGTCGCCGGTGATCAAGCCGTCGACGAACATCTTGCCCACCGCGACGGCCCCGGAGATCGAGGCCTTGCCTGCCACCAGGTCAACGCTGACACCGTTCTCGGCGAGCACGATGTTCTCCGGCGGCACCCCGGTGCGGGCGGCCAGCGCGGCATTGGCCCGCAGATGCCGCCAGGTGCCGTGGACCGGCATCACATTGCGGGGCCGCACTCCGTTGTAGAGGAACAGCAGCTCACCCGAGTAGGCGTGACCCGAAACATGCACGCGCGCTTGCGCATTGGTGACGACGCGGGCACCGATCTTGGCCAGTGCGTCGATGACACCATAGACGGCCTCCTCATTGCCCGGGATCAGCGAGGACGACAGGATGATCAGGTCGCCATCGGTCAAGGTGATGCTGCGGTGCTCACCGCGTGACATCCGCGACAGCGCGGCCATGGGCTCGCCCTGGGTTCCCGTGGTGATCAGCACGACCTTGTCAGCCGGCATCATCTCGGCCGCCCCGATGTCGAGGATGTCGGAATCGTCGACGCGCAGATACCCGAGCTCCCGCGCGATGCCCAGGTTGCGCACCATGGAACGTCCGACGAACGACACGCGCCGCCCGAGCGCCACCGCGGCGTCGATGATCTGTTGCACCCGATCGACGTTGGACGCGAAGCACGCGACGATCACCCGGCCTTCGGCGCCCCGGATCAGGCGGTGCAGCGTCGGGCCCACTTCGCTTTCCGACGGGCTCACGCCCGGATGCTCGGAGTTGGTCGAATCGCACAGGAACAGGTCCACACCGGCATCGCCGAGCCGCGACATGCCGGGCAGATCCGTCGGCCGACCGTCCAGGGGCATCTGGTCGAGCTTGATGTCGCCCGTGTGCAACACCGTGCCCGCACCGGTGTGGATGGCCACGGCCAAACACCCAGGGATCGAGTGGTTGACGGCGAAGTACTCGCATTCGAAGACGCCGTGCGTGCTGCTCTGCCGCTCGGCGACCTCGACGAAAACGGGCTTGATGCGGTGCTCACGACACTTCTCGCGGACCAGCGCGATGGTGAACTTCGAACCGACCACCGGAATATCGGGCCTGAGCTTGAGCAGGAACGGGATGGCCCCGATGTGGTCCTCGTGAGCGTGGGTGACGACAAGCGCCTCGACGTCGTCCAGCCGGTGCTCGATGTGCCGCAGGTCCGGCAGGATCAGATCCACCCCCGGCTCGTCGTGCCCGGGGAAGAGCACCCCGCAGTCGACGATCAGCAATCGGCCGAGATGCTCGAAAACCGTCATGTTGCGGCCGATTTCGCTGATGCCGCCGAGCGCGGTGACCCGCAGGCCGCCGGGAGCCAGCGGCGCGGGCGGTGCGAGGTCGGTGCTCACCAGCCTCCCTACCTGAGCACCGTGGCGGCGCGCATGTCAGCGGCCAGCGCCTCGATCTCGTCAGGGGACGCCGGAATCTGCGGCAACCGTGGATCACCGGCATCGTGGCCCTGTAGTTTCAGACCGGCCTTCGACATGGTCACACCACCCAGCCGAGCCTGGGCCGCGGCGAGCGGGCCGAGCGCAACGTTGATCTTGCGGGCCGTCGCGACGTCGCCGGAGTGGAACGCGGACACCATGTCGCGCAGCTGGCCCGCGGCCAGGTGGCCCCAGACGCTCACGATGCCGACGGCACCCATCGCCAGCCACGGCAGGTTCAGGGCGTCGTCACCCGAGTAGTACGCGAGTCCCGTTTCGGCAATGATCTGCCCGCCGCCGTGCAGATCGCCCTTGGCGTCCTTGACCCCGACGATGTTGGGGTGCTCGGCGAGCGTGCGGATGGTGTCCCACGCGATCGGAATCGACGAGCGCGGCGGAATGTCGTAGAGCAGCACGGGCAGGTCCGTGGCGTCGGCGACCTTCGTGAAATGCGCGATCAGACCGGCCTGCGGCGGCCGCGAATAGTACGGCGTGACGACCAGCAGGCCGTGGGCGCCGGCTTCGGCGGACGCCTTGGCAAGGTGCACGCTGTGTGCGGTGTCGTAGCTGCCTGCGCCGGCGATGATGCGCGCCCGGTCACCGACCGCGCCGACCACCGCGCGCAGCAGGGCGAGTTTCTCGTCGTCGGTGGTGGTCGGCGACTCACCGGTGGTGCCGGACAGCACCAACCCGTCGCAGCCGGAATCGACCAGGTGACCGGCCAGCCGTACCGCGGTGTCGAGGTCGAGTGAGCCGTCGGGCTTGAACGGCGTCACCATGGCGGTCAGCACGGTGCCCAACTGGGTGGTGACGTCGATTCCGCTGATGCTCACGGGCAACAAGATTACCTGCTCGGGTTCCGGCTTCCGCCGCGATACCCGCAGGCCACTCAGGCGAGCCTCGTCAGGCCTCCGTCGCCAACGGCGACGTCGCCACTTCGGTCCCGTCGGCCAGTGTCGAGATGTCGAAATCGTCGAACACCGCGGGGGCCACCTCCACCAGCCGGCGCAGGCATGCGATGGCCAATTGCCGGATCTCGACGTCGGCGTGCTCGCTGGCGCGCATCGCGATGAAATGCCGCCAGGCGCGATAGTTGCCGGTGACGACTATGCGGGTCTCGGTGCCGTTGGGCAGCACGGCCCTGGCCGCCTGGCGGGCCTGCTTGCGGCGCAGCACCGCGTTGGGCTGATCCGCGAACTTCGCCTCAAGCCGGGCCAGCAACTCGACATACGTCGCGCGGCTGGCGTCGGCCGCGGCGACGAACATCTCGACGAGTTCCGGGTCGTCGTCCATCCCGGGCGGCACCACGACCTCGGCGTCGTTCTCCGGCACGTAACGCTGGGACAGCTGCGAGTAGGAGAAGTGCCGGTGCCGGATCAGTTCGTGCGTGCAGGATCGGGAGATCCCGGTGATGTAGAACGACACCGACGCGTGTTCGAGCACTGAGAAATGCCCGACGTCGATGATGTGGCCGATGTAGCCCGCGTTGGTCGCCGTCTTCGGATTGGGTTTCGACCAGCTCTGGTAGCAGGCCCGTCCGGCGAACTCCGTGAGCGCCTGTCCACCGTCGGCGTCCGTCTCCCACGGCACGTCCGGCGGCGCCACGAATTCGGTCTTGGCGATCAGTTGCACGCGCAGCGGGGCGATCTCGGCCACGCGCCCACCCTACTGTCGGCCGGTCAGCCCGCCGCGGGAATGTCCGTACGGCCGAAGCCGACGCCACGGTAGAGCAACGGTTCGCCGGCGAAGCTGGCGAGTGCGTAGCTGTAGGTATCGCCGAGATTGAGGCGGGCCGGATGTCCACTGCCACGCCCGTAATCGCGATAGGCCTGAGCGGCCACCCGAGCCTGGTCTGCGTCGAACGGCTCGATCTCGATGCCGTATGCGCCGAGCAATCGGTCGACCAGGCGGGTGATTTCCGGCTTTCCTCGCCGATGCAGCACTGCACACAGCTCGACATAGGTCGCAGCCGACATCCGGGTGTGCTCGGACCGCGCCAATGCGTCTTTCAACTCATCCGAACCGGCCTCGGCGAGCACGATCGACACGATCGCCGAGGTGTCGACGATCACCGCGGCAGACCGAGGTCGTCATAGAGGTCTGATTCCGCGTACCGGATCGCCGCCCTGTCGTCGTCGGTGAGCATGCGCCCCAGTTCGCTCAACACCGCGTCAGCGGCGGACCGCCTGCGCCCGGCGCGATCCGAGTCAGCACGATCCAGTTCAGCGAGGCGGCGGGCCGCCGCGTCTTCGACCGCCGAGGTCTGGCTCATCCCCGTGCGCGCCGCGAGGGTTCGCACGAGCGCTACAGCGCGCTCACTCTTGATGTTCAGACTCACGGTAGAATTCTACCTTCATAACTCTGCATTTCTACCATCCGTTGCCAGTCATGCCGTTAGCCCCTAACATGTTAGTTACTAACACCAGAAGGGCAGCGTGATGACAGACGTCGCGATCGTGGGAGCCGGACCGACGGGATTGGCGCTCGCCTGCGGCTTGCGGGCCGCGGGGATCTCCGTACGGGTACTCGACAAAGCCCACGGGCCTGCCGTGACATCGCGTGCGCTCGGTCTGCAACCACGTGGAGTCGAGGTGCTCGACCGGCTGGGCGCACTGGGCGATCTGCCCGAACGTGGGCTTCCCGTGCGCCGCGTCGACGTCAACGTCGACGGGAAAGCACTCGCGAGCTTTCCCGTCGGGCAACCCACTCGCCTTCGCGGGCCGGCGGCGCTGCTGATCTCGCAAGCCGAGATCGAGGGCGCGTTGCGGGACCGGTTGACGACGCTGGGCGGGTCCGTCGAGTGGGACAAGCCGGTCACCGGGCTCGCCGCATACGCAGACGGGATCACCCTGATCGCCGGCGACGAGGAGGTGCGTGCGGGCTGGGTGGTCGGCGCCGACGGCGCGCACAGCGCGGTCCGTAAGGCCGTCGGCATCGGGTTTCCCGGCGTTCCGATCGTCGAGCGGTTCCTGCTCGCCGACGTGCACGCAGACCTGGATCGCACGCGTGAAGGCGCCACTTCGTGGGCACGCGCCGACAAGCTGCTCGCGGCGTTCCCGCTGCCCGGGATCGACCTGTGGCGCCTCATGGCGCCCGCTCCCCCAGGCATGCCCGACGACGCGAGCCCGGACGACATCGTCGGCCACCTCGGCGCCGCGTTGGCCGCCGAAGCCGGCGGCACCGTGCGTTCCACGGTGTGGACGTCGACGTTCCGCATTCAACGCAGGCTGGCCGACAGCTATCGGCGCGGACG
This sequence comes from Mycolicibacterium mageritense, assembly GCF_010727475.1. NCBI lineage: Bacteria > Bacillati > Actinomycetota > Actinomycetes > Mycobacteriales > Mycobacteriaceae > Mycobacterium > Mycolicibacterium mageritense. The sequence continues at coordinate 5,812,810 of NZ_AP022567.1, read as the reverse complement.
CGTGCTGCTGGCCGGCGACGCCGCGCACATCCACAGCCCGCTCGGCGGCCAGGGCATGAACACCGGCATCGGCGACGCCGAGAATCTGGCGTTCAAACTCGCACTCGTGGTGTCGGGCCACGCCGATGAGCGGGTGCTCGACACCTACGAAGCCGAGCGGCGACCAATTGCCAAGGACGTGCTCCAGACCACCAGCGGCCTGACCCAGATCGTCGTCGGGCAGAACCGGGTGGCGCGAGCCGTCCGCGACCACATCGCCATACCCCTGCTGAACCGCCGCCTGATCCAGCGCCGGATCACGGAAAAGGGTTCACAGCTTGAGGTTTCGTATCGCAGCGGACCGTGGGGCGGACGTCGCTGGGCCCCCGGAATCCAACCCGGTGACCGGATCCCCGACCGCACATGCGTCACCGTGGCAGGCACTGCGGCACGGCTCTACGACGTGCTCGGGCCGCAGTGGGCGTTCATCGGCCCGCAGTCCCTCGCCGCGGTCGCAGCCGATCGGCTCGGCGCGGTGACGGCCCTGAGCGGCACCCGACCCGGCCTGCTGATTCGCCCCGACGGCCACGTCGCGTGGAAAGGCTCCGACCCCACCGCGTTGCGTGCCTGGCTCGACTCCGCGCTGGGCCGGGTGGCGGTGCCTGCGGCATGAGTACCGACTGGCGCGCGGCCAAGAAGGCCGCCACCCGGCAGTCGATCCAAGACCACGCCCTGCGTCTGTTTGCCGAAAAAGGCTACGACGCAACGACGGTGGAAGAGATCGCTGCCGCGGCCGGCGTATCGCACATGACGTTCTTCCGGTACTTTCCGCGCAAGGAGTCCGTCGTCGAGTACGACGAGTACGACCCGATGCTGGAAGAGTTGATCATCGCGCGCCCCGCCGACGAACCCGCGCTGACCGCACTGCATCACGCCATGCGACAAGGGCTTGAGCGGATCCTCGGTGCCGACCGGGACGCACTGCTCCAGCGGATCCGGCTGATCCTCGACAACGAGGCGCTGCGGTCACGAAACATCATCGCCCAGGACCAATCCCGCGACCTGTTCGCGCGGGCGCTCGCGCGGCGGGCCGGCCTGACCACCCCCGATCTGACGTGCGTCGTACAGGCGTCAGCCGCGCTGGGTGCGGTGGCCCCGGCGATCACCGCGTGGGCCCGGGCCGAGGACGCGGATCTCGTCGCCATGATCGACGCGGCGTTCACTGCACTGGCAGTGGGTGTCACGCCTCCTACAATCACCTGATGTCCCTGCTCGGCGTCGTAGCGGCGCTGCTGGCGTGCGTCGGCTACGGCACGGCGTCGGTCCTGCAGTCCAACGCTGCGCGGAATTCCGTCGCGGCGGGCGGTGATGTCGCCGAGAACGGGCCCACCCTACGGTCGACCATCACGGCGATGCTCGCGCCCATCTTCATCGCCGGAATGGCACTCGACCTTTTCGGTTTCGTGGGCAGCCTGGTCTCGGCGCGGTTGATCCCGTTGTTCCTGTCGCAGACGATCATCAGCGCGAACCTCGTCGTCACGGCCGTGCTGAGCATGTTCGTGCTGCACCTCCGGTTGCATCGACGCGACTGGATCGCCATTGCCACAGTCCTTGTGGCACTGTGCATCCTGGGCGCGACCGCCGGACGCCTCGGCGACCGCGATCCGGGCGCGGTCATGCACTGGGGCGTCCTGGCCGTATCGGCGGTCATCCTGGGCCTGGGCGCGGGATCGGTGCGGATGCTCGGAAGAAGCGCCGCGGTACCTGCTGGCCTGATCGCCGGGGTGCTCTACGGCGCGATGGCGGTCGCGGTGCGCCTGGTCGACGGCCTCGAGCCGTTCAATGTGCGTGTGTTGCTTGCCGATCCGGCGCTGTGGGCGATCGTGGTCGCCGGGCTCGGCGGCTTCTACCTGTTCACCGTCGCGCTGCAGGTCGGTTCGGTGAACGGCGTCGCCGCGGCACTGGTGGTCGGCGAAACCGTGGTGCCGGGAGTCATCGGCGTGGTGGTGCTCGGCGACGTGTCGCGCCCAGGGTACGGCTGGTTGGTGATCCTGGCCTTCATCGCGGCCGTGGCCGGCGCCGTCGCGGTTGCCATCTCCGGCGCTGCCGAGTTCGAGCAAGCACACAGCTCGTGAAAGCGCGCGCCGCTTTCGACACCAGGGCTGCCGATTGTCAGGGGTCACGACCCTGGTGCAAGAACCGGCGGCCTGAATATCCAGGAGGCACATTGACGCTGAGAAGCTGCACTAGGATCCGGATATGAGACCGTCCTCCGCGATTGTCAGCGCTATCTCTGTGATACTGACGATCTCCGGATGCTCGGACGCCGTGCCGAAAGACCCTGGTACTTCATTCGAATCAACACCTGCTATTGCGGCAACTGAACTTTCAGGCTTTTTTCTGAGTAGCGAGGAGATTCGCTCGGCGACTGGCCTGGATGCTTCTGGTGAACCGATGATTGAGGGCACGCCCCAGAAACGGGGCGGCGATCGTGCTTATCCATGTGCACAGATGGTCGCCGGACCTCGTGACGCGGCGGTCATTGGGGGTCCGTATCTGGGATATCGAACGGTCGAATCTTCGACCGAGATACAACCGAGAGTCACACAGACGATCGCACTGTACCCGCAGGCGCCGACTGCAGACGACATCTTCGACCAGCTAACGGCGAAACTGTATGAGTGCCGTGCCACTCCTGAGGCTAAAAGCGCAGTTGGATCCATCGAATCATCTGCGACGCAGTTGCATTGGAGCTTTACTATGGCTGGCGGGTCCGGGCTATGCGGCGTCGACGTCCGCCGGGTGGAAAATGTGGTTCTGGGCGCAGAAGTTTGCGGGACGGGACATGACGTCGCGGGCGCGTCGAATGTGGCGGAGCGAATCGTCTCGAAGATTCGAGCCGCCTAGTTCAGTGTGAGAACTAGCAGCGACTCGCTTACAGAAAATGAGAACAACCTGGTATCCCCCGATCGGCCGAACGATACGTCGTCCCATTGCCGTCCGATCGGTGGACAGACGCCCGGCGGCGGATGCGCAAGCATTGGACAACGCAGCAGCCTACCGAGCCAGGAAGAACGAAATGAGCTATCACGTCATGGATCTGGTGCGTGAGCGCGCCAACGAACGGGACTGGGAACTGATCTTCGACAGTGGCCCGAACAGCGACCGGCGCACGATCATCTGGGAGCATCAGGGCCTGGACGACGCGGGGCAGCCGGTCGAGTTGGAGATCACGTTCAACGTCGACGGCCGCATCGTGCAGACCGAGAAGCGCCAGGAAGGCCTGTGGTGCCGGCGCACCACGCCGGCCGACGAGTTCGGGACCACCGAGATCCACCTCGAGACACTCAGCATGATCTGAGGGCGCAACCGTTCTATGGTTGGCCATGCCACCGAATCTCGCCAGCCGCCTGCTCGACGTGATCGAGCATGACATCCTGCCGATCACCGAGCGAGGCGTCGGGGATGGCAACAAGGTGTTCGGCGCGGCGATCCTACGGAAGTCCGACCTGTCGCTGGTGCTCGCCGGAACCAACAACGAGATCGAAAACCCGCTCTGGCACGGTGAGGTTCACACGCTCAAACTGTTCTACGAACTGCCCGGCCGGCCGTCCACCGCCGACCTGCTGTTCCTGTCCACCCATGAGCCCTGCACCATGTGCATGTCGGCCATCACGTGGGCCGGCTTCGACAACTTCTACTACTTCTTCAGCCACCAGGACTCGCGCGACGGCTTCGCAATCCCCCACGACCTGAAGATCCTCGACGAGGTGTTCGGGTTGGAGCCCGGCGGCTATCGCCAACGCAATGCGTTCTGGACCGCCTACTCGATTCCCGACCTGATCGAGCCGGAGATGCGCGAGCAGGATCAGCGGATCCGTGCCCGGTATGCGACGCTGTCCGACCGGTATCAGGAGTCAAAGGGCAACAACGACATTCCGTTGAATTGAACCAGCCGCAACTCAGTCGGTGAGCACGCCCGCGCGGCGCATCGCCGCCGAGATGAGTTCGAAGTCGATGGCGACGTGGGCGCGGGCGATCGCGTCGGCGTCGTCGCCGCGGCCGGCGGCGATCGCGTCGATCAGCTGTTCGTGCTCATACAGGGCCCGCAGCTCCATCTGCCGCATCGTCGCCGGTTCGCCCCAAAGGTGCGCGGGCGCACCGATACTCACCGACGCCTCCAGCTCGAGCAAAACCTGCTTGAGGACGCGGTTGTGCGCGGCATCGATGATCGCGAGGTGCAGCGCGCTGTCGGCCTGCTGAGCGGCCAGCCCGCTCTCGGCGGATCGGTACGCCGCCAAACACTCCCGCAGTGCCGCGACGTCGTCGTCGGACCGCGATTCGGCCGCGGCCCGGCAGATGGCACCGTGCAGACGGCAGATCGCATCGCACCGGTCGCGCAGTTCGTCGAGCCGGATGGTCAGCGTGCGCCCGACCGCCTCGGTCGACGATTCAGGCCACTGCTGCAGAACGTACGATCCGCCGCCGCGGCCGCGCCGGGTTTCCACCAGCCCGCGGTCGACCAGCCGCGCAAGCGCCGCCCGCACCGTCATTCGGCCCACCCGAAGGGCTGCCGCGAGTTCTCGTTCGGCAGGCAACCGCGCACCGGGAAGGTATTCGCCGAGCGCGATGGCCGTGACCAGCCGATCGGTGATCTCGTCGATGCGCGACGGCGATTCGAGCTCACACTCCAGCAACCCGGGTACCCCGGCACCGGCGGGCTGCGTCATCACCGCTCCCCTCTCGCGTCCGCACCCACAGTATCGACAGCAATTGTTAAAACACCATTAATGGTCTTGCCGCGAGACCATTAATGTCTCATGCTGACCACCATGCCACGTTCGACCCGCACGGTGCCCTTCCGCGAGCACCAGACCTGGGTTCAGGTCACCACACCGGAAACCGCCCGCCCCGACGCCCTGCCCCTGTTCGTCCTGCACGGCGGCCCGGGAATGGCGCACAACTACGTCGCCAACATCGCCGCGCTGGCCGACGAGACCGGCCGCACCGTTATCCACTACGACCAACTCGGTTGCGGGAACAGCACGCACCTACCCGATGCACCCGCGGACTTCTGGACGCCCGAGCTGTTCGTCGACGAGTTCCACACGGTACGTGCGGCACTCGGGATCGAGCGCTATCACGTGCTCGGCCAGTCGTGGGGCGGCATGCTGGGTGCCGAGATCGCCGTCCGGCAACCGGACGGCTTGGAGTCGCTGTCGATCTGCAATTCGCCCGCCTCGATGCAACTCTGGCTGCAAGGCGCTGCCGAACTCCGGGAGCAGTTGCCACCCGAGATGCTCGCCGCGATGCTCCGGCACGAAGCCGATGGCACCGTCGACGATCCGGCGTATATCGAGGCCACGCTCGAGTTCTACCGCCGCCACGTGTGCCGGGTGACACCCATGCCCAAGGACTTCGCCGACAGCGAGGCCCAGATGATCGCCGAACCGACGGTCTACCACACGATGAACGGCCCCAACGAGTTTCACGTGATCGGCACGTTGCGTGATTGGAGCATCATCGAGCGGCTGCCGGCGATCACTGCGCCGGTTCTCGTGGTGGCAGGCGAATTCGACGAGGCGACACCCGCGACATGGCAGCCGTACGTGGACCACATCGCCGATGTCCGCAGTCACGTATTTCCGGACAGCAGTCATTGCACACATTTGGAGAAACCCGAGGAGTTCCGCGCCGTCATCGCGGCATTCCTGCACGAGCACGATCTGGCCGCCGCCGCCCGGGTCTGACACCCACCATCCCTCGACCCGACAGGATCTCCATGGCCACTACCGCGAGCCACCTCACCACCGGTGAAGGACAGCGCAGCCTCGAATCATTCGGCTACAAACAGGAACTCGACCGCTCCGTATCGACAGTCGACCTGATCGTCTACGGGCTGGTGTTCATGGTGCCGATCGCACCGTGGACGATCTTCGGCACCGTCTACAACAGCGCGTCGGGCATGGTGCCGCTGGTCTATCTCATCGGCCTGATCGCCATGGTGTTCACCGCCCTGGCCTATTCGCAGATGGCCAAGTCGTTTCCGCTGGCAGGATCGGTCTTCGCGTATGTGGGTCGCGGCATCCACCCCGGCCTCGGCTTCTTCGCGGGCTGGGCGATCCTGCTGGACTACCTGCTGATCCCCACGCTGCTCTACGTCTTCGCGGCCGAATCGATGGTCGGACTGTTCCCCGGAACGCCGCGCTGGGTCTGGGCAATCGTGTTCGTCGTCGTCAACACGGTCATCAACCTGCTCGGCGTCGGATCCCTCAAGATCGTCAACCGCATGTTCCTGGCCGTCGAGCTGGTGTTCGTCGTGCTGTTCGTGGTCATCGCGGTGCGCGCCATCAACGGGCAGACGCTGCCCGACGTCGTGTGGAGCACCACACCGATCTGGAATTCTGAGCTCGTCAGCGCGCCGCTGATCGCCGCCGCACTGTCGATCGCGGTGCTGAGTTTCCTTGGCTTCGACGGCATCTCGACGCTGGCCGAGGAGTCGACCGGCAAGAAGAACCCTGCCGGGCGGGCGATGATCATCGCACTGTTCGTGGTGGCGTTCCTGTTCATCACCCAGACGTGGCTGGCCAGCCTGCTGGCCGGCGGTCGCGAATCGTTCAGTGACGACGAGATGGGCAACGCCTTCTTCCTCTTGGTGCAGGCCGCGTCGAGCACGGGGTGGATGAACGCGTTCTTCGTCGTCAACGTGCTGGCGGTGGGCTTCGCGAACGCCATGGCCGCGCAGGCCGCGACCAGCCGCCTGTTGTACTCGATGAGCCGTGACCGCCAACTGCCGTCGTTCCTGTCGACGATCAGTTCACGCAAGGTGCCCATCGCGGCGATCCTGGTGGTCAGTGCGCTCAGCCTGGTGTTGGTGCTGTTCTTCGTGGGCCAGATTGGCCTGATCTCGTCACTGGTGAACTTCGGCGCGCTCTTCGGGTTCTGCCTGCTGCACATCTCGGTGGCCTGGTACTACCTGGTGCGCAAGAAGTCGAAGAACTATCTGCTGCACCTGGTGGTCCCGGCAATCGGCTTCCTGATCATCGCGTACGTGCTGGTCAACGCCGACGCGCTGGCCAAGATCGGGGGCATCGTGTGGCTCGCGATCGGGGCAATCGTGTTCGCCACCAACATGATCCGGGGCCGTGGTGTACCGGAGCTCGCGGAGGAATAGCCCGGCTACCGCGCCAGCACCTGCATGTCAGGGGCGAGCACATCGGTGAGCTTCGACCACGGCACCGTGATCACCGGCAGACCATGGGCGAATTGGTAATCCTCAAAATGGATTTCCAGTCCGTCCGCGGTCGGGATCCAGTTGTGGAAGTTCTCCTCGACGGGCGCGTTGCCGGGCCGGTCGGACATCGGTGACGGCTCACCCGTGAGACCCGGAAACAGCAGCTTCGTCTGCTCGGAAAGCCTGTTCAACCCGGCCTGCTTGTCGGCGAAGAGGTCGTCGAGCGTGATTGGCCGCGCGGAGCGGCTGTCGATGACGACGGTGGTGACGTAGTCCAGCGGATGTGCCGCGCCCTGATGGAAGTACACACCGGTCAGCACCTGCGAGATGGCGGTCGGGCGAAAGCTCACTTCGGGTTTGGCCTCGAAGGTTGCGTCGTCCCGGATGACCTCGTCGCGGTCGAGCATGCCGCCCATGGTTCTCCCCGACGCCACGCTCGCCGCGTTGAACGCCGAGGCCACGGCCTGGTCTCCACCGGACAACTGGCCTACGTCGACTGTCCAGCCGTCGCCCGGGTCGACGGACTTCGTTGCCACGGTGTACGTCGCGCCGTTGCTGGTTCCGGTATCGGCGGCGGCAGTTCCGGTTCCGCCGAAGACCATGACCGACAGAACCGCGAATGCCGCAACGATGCCCCTACTCGCCATCATTCGATTATGGTCCGGCCAGGGGGTGTTTCGGACACCGATCGTTTTGCCGACGGCAAGTCCGGGTAGTCGAAGCACGAACATCGTCGGGAGGAAGCGTCGTGGTGGTGCGGCTGGCAGCGGTAATCGGTAGTTTCTTGGCGGCAGTGACCGTCGGCTGCGGCGCCGACAGTTCCACAGAATCGCAGGCAACCCCGTCGCCCACAGCGACGTCGCCCGCAGCCACGCAGACGACGCCCGCTGCGCCCACAACCGGCCGCAGTGACACCGCCCCGGTCGCTGCGGCCCAGGCCGCATTGCGCACCGCAGCGGGCGCCGTGCCCAACGGGCGCCCTTTTGACCTCGAGATCGACTCCCGCGGCACTGAACAGGTATTCGACGTCAAGGTGGCGTCGGATGCGAATGAGTTCAAGATCCTGGTCGATTCGAGCGGCAACCGCGTGGTGTCGCAGCAACAGAAGAGCACGCCCGACGACGACATCGCCAAGCTTCAGGGTATTCAGACCGATGCGGTGCGAGCCCTCACGACCGCCGGCGAGCAGGCGGGTGACGCCGCGTTCGATGAAATGGAGATCGACACGAACGCGGCGAACACCGTGGTCTGGAAAGTTCAGTTCGTCCGGGCCGACGGCTCGGAGGTCGAGTACGAGGTCGACGCCCAGACCGGAACGGTCATCGCTACCCGGTGAGGCTGCGGCGCAGCGGCGTCACCAGATCGCCGCGCTCCCCCGCGGTCACGTCGTCGACCCCGAGCCATGACGCCATCGACCGCAGCTCCCCCGCCAGCGCACCTGCGACTCGGATGCGGTCTTGACCGTCTTCGGTGAAGGCACCGACCACATGCAGGGCAGTGTCCGTCCGCTTGAGGTCCACCCGACCCACCAACTCGCCGTCGAGCAGGAACGGCCAGACGTAGTAACCGAACTGGCGCTTGGGCGCGGGCGTGTAGATCTCGATGCGGTAGTGGAAGCCGAACAGTCGCTCGACGCGGGGCCGGAAGAAGATCAGCGGATCGAACGGGCACAGCAGCGCGGTGCCGCGATCACGGCGGGGCAGGATCTGGCCGGCCCGCAGATACGCGGGAACACCCTCGATCTCGACAGGCTCCAGCTCCCCGTCGGCGACCAGCTTGGCGATGGCCGGTTTGACCTGCTTGGCCCCCAGCCGGAAGTAGTCCCGGATGTCGGCTTCGGTGCCGACACCCAGCGCTGTCGCCGCGCGCAGTGTCAGTTCGCGGATCGCATCATCCTCGCCCACCTCCCGGGCGATCACATCGGGCGGCAGCACGTTCTCGGTGAGGTCGTAGTGCCGCGCGAACCCCACCCGCGTCGCGGTCGTGAAAACTCCCGACGCGAACAACGCCTCTGCGACCCACTTGGTGTCGCTCCGGCCCCACCACGGCCCCTTGCGCCCGCGGGGTTCGGCTTCCAGGTGGGCCTCGATCTGTCCCGCTGTGGACGGACCCAGCTCGGCGACGGCGGCGACCACGTCTTCGGCGAGTTTGGCGTTCTTCCGCACGATATCGGTGCCCCAGCGGCCGTGGGTGTACTCACGCATCCGCCACCGCAGCAACGGCCAGTCGTCGACGGCCATCAGCGCGGCCTCGTGCGCCCAGTATTCGACCAGCAGTCGCGGCGAGCGCGCCGAATGCGACCACGCCGCGCGATCCACGATCTCCCGGTCATACGGGCCGAGCCGGCTGAAAACCGGTGCATAGTGGGCGCGCACCGCGACGGACACCGAGTCCAATTGCAGTACCTGGATCCGGGAGATCAACCGGCGCAGATGCGCGCGCGTGACCGCGCCACGGGGTTTCGGTTCATGAAACCCCTGCGCAGCGACGGCGATGCGGCGGGCCTGTGCGGTAGTCAGAGTGGCCACCCCGCCATCGTTCCCTACGCCACCGACAAGTCCGGTTCCGGCGATACTGGACGCCGTGGAATTCGATTGGGACGGGTTCGTCGGTGAGTTGACGGCGGCCGCCTCCGACGCCGTACGTGCCATGGTCGACGTACTCGGCGAACGCCCCTACGCAGTGGCATTCAGTGGGTTCTATGCGGAGACCACCGGGGTGATTTATCTGCCCAATCTCGCGTTCGCGACCGAAGAATCGGTCGAGGACGCCGACTGCCGATTCAGCCCACCGGATTGGGAGCACCAGGATTATGAGTGGGCCGAAACCGACGCGCGGTGGGGCGAGCGGCTCAGTGCGGCTGTGACGGGGCTGCCACGCGCGCAGTGGGAACAGGCGTGGGGCCGATTCGCCGAGGCCATCCTGACCATCGCGGCGCGGACCCGGGCCGCGCTCGTGGCCGACGGCACCTTGCCGCCCGACGTCGTCGTCTTCGTCGACGACGAGCCCGGTGAGCTTCTGGTGCGGTCGGTCACGCCGGAGGAATTACGCCTCCATTTTCCCGATTACGCGGCCGCGGCCGACGCTGAGCGCGCTGTCGCGGCTATGCCGGTCGAGCAGCGCGTACAGGCGCTCGCCACGCCGGCAGGCCTCGTCGCCGGACCACCGCAAGCACTCGGCCGTGAACGCGCAATCGAACTCCTCCTCGACGCCGGCGCGGCCGCCGTGCCGGTCGGGATTGCGGCACTGGCACACCCCGACACGGCGTGGGCGGGCGCCAAACTCCTCGCCGACCTGGCCATCGCGACGCCCGACGTGATGGACGCCTTGTGGGCTGCCCTACCGCTGCGCGCCAACGCCCACGACTGGGTGGCCACGGCACTGGGACGCCTCGGTGCGGGACCGGAGGTGTTGGCGCGCCGCGACCTTCCCGCGTCGAGCCGGGCCGCTGCGGTTGCCGCGCCGTACACGTCGTTCCGCGATCAGGGCCGCGGCTGGGCTCCGTTGGATTACTCGCTGCTGGCCGCCGGTCTCGCCGACCCGTCGATCGCCGCGGCCGTGACCGAGGAGCTCAAACCGGGGCGCGGATACTGCACCCCCGACGCGGCCGACATTCCGGGCGCGCGGCTCGGGCTCGACCATCCCGAACCGGTGATCCGGCGCCACGCGGTGATCGTCGTCGGCGAGCTGATCGGCCCCATGGGCCCTGACGACGTGGACCCAGACGAACTGGAGGTATTGCGCCAACGGATCAGCGACGCGGCGACCGGCGACTCCGACGCGGAGGTGCGCCGACTGGCCGGCTACAGCTGCCGCGTGTAGGTGCAGAACCGATACCGCAAGCCCGAGCTGCTGGTCAGCCATTCTCCGCTGGTGCCGGTCCAGGACTCGTCCAGAACCGGCGCCATCGCATCACCGGCAGCAGCCGGCAGATCGACGTCGATCTCGGTCACCTCGCAGCGGTCGGCGAACGGGAGCGCCTGCCGATAGATCTGCGCACCGCCGATCACCCAGCCGCGGAACACGTCACCCAGTTCCGTGACGACTTCGGCCCCGTCCGCCACGTATCCGGGGTTGCGGGTGACCACGACGTTGCGCCGGCCCGGCAACGGCCGCACCTTGGCCGGCAAAGACTCCCACGTGAGCCTGCCCATCACCACGGTCTGTCCGAGGGTGAGCTCCTTGAACCGGGCCTGGTCCTCCGGCAACCGCCACGGGATGGTGTTGTCGCGCCCGATGACGCCCGACGTCGACTGCGCCCAGATCAATGCCAGCCGCCGAAGCCGGGTGCGGCTCTGCTCGGAAGTCTCGATCACACTTTCACGGTCGCTCATACGGCGACGGGCGCCTTGATCGCGGGATGCGGGTCGTAATTCTTGATGACGATGTCCTCGTAGGTGTAGTCGAATATCGAATCACGGGGTGCCAGAACGAGTTCCGGATAGGGCCTGGGTTCACGGGCGAGTTGCAGCGCCACTTGCTCGACGTGGTTGTCGTAGATGTGGCAGTCCCCACCGGTCCAGACGAACTCACCGACCCCGAGCCCGGCCTGTGCGGCCATCATGTGGGTCAGCAACGCGTAGCTGGCGATGTTGAACGGCACCCCGAGGAACAGGTCGGCGCTGCGCTGGTAGAGCTGGCAGGACAGCTTGCCGTCGGCCACGTAGAACTGGAAGAACGCATGGCAGGGCGGCAGCGCCATCTGCGGAATCTCGCCGACGTTCCACGCCGAGACGATGTTGCGCCTCGAGTCGGGATCTCGTTTGAGCAGTTCCAGAGCGTTGCTGATCTGGTCGACGTGCTCACCCGACGGGGTCGGCCACGACCGCCACTGCACTCCGTATATCGGCCCCAGATCGCCTGTCTCGCTGGCCCATTCGTCCCATATGGTGACACCGTGCTCGTGCAGCCAGCCCACGTTGGAATCACCGCGCAGGAACCACAGCAGCTCGTAGATCACCGACTTGGTGTGCACCTTCTTGGTGGTGAGCAACGGGAAACCGTCCGCGAGGTCGTAGCGCATCTGATGCCCGAACAGGCTGCGGGTACCGGTGCCCGTGCGGTCCGATTTGGGCGTCCCCTGCGCCATCACGAGCCGTAGCAAATCCTCGTAGGGCGTTTTGATCGGCACTGGGCCAGCTTACGTCGGATCGCGGTGCGGGACGACGACCCCCGCAACGGGGCCGCGGCGCGTCGGCGCTCAGCTTCCAGGAGTAGAACAGAACCCATGCCCATCATCAAGGACTCCATCACCACCGCCGACGGAACGTGTGCAGTGACCCTCGCGGTTCCGGACGGCCACGGACCGTGGCCGGGCGTGGTCATGTACCCGGATGCCGGTGGACCGCGGGCGACGTTCGACCAGATGGCGGCCCAGCTCGCCGACGAAGGCTACGCAGTGCTGGTTCCCGACATCTACTACCGCGACGCCGGCTGGGCCCCGTTCGACATGGCGACCGTGTTCGGCGACCAGTCCGAACGTGCGCGGCTGTTCTCGATGATGCAGAAGGTGACGCCCGACGTCATGGCGGCCGATGCCACGGCGTTCTTCGACTATCTGCAGGCTCGGCCCGAGGTCGTCGACGGCAAGTTCGGCACGACCGGCTACTGCATGGGCGGCCGGACGTCGCTCGTGGTCGCGGGCCGCGTGCCCGAGCGGGTCGCGGCGGCGATGTCGTTCCACGGTGGTGGGCTCGCGTCCGACGATCCCGGCAGCCCGCATCTGCTGGCCGACAAGATTCAGGCCGCGGTGTATGTGGGCGGCGCGGAGGGTGACGCCTCGTTCACGCCCGAACAGGCCGAAACCCTGGAGAAGGCGTTGACGGCCGCAGGCGTCGAGCACACCATCGAAATCTATGCTGCCGCACACGGTTTCGCGGTTCCCGACAACGCACCGTATGACGAGGCCGCGGCGCGGCAGCATTGGGACGCCATGGAGAGTTTCTTCGGAGCGCGGCTCGGCTGAGCCCCGCCGCGTCCGCCGGTGCGGCGGTAAGCGACGATTGACGGCGTGTACGACCAGACCAGCACCTTCCAGCCCGATCCCGACGAGTCCGGGTTCCGCATCGACCCGGTACTCGCGCGGAGTTGGCTGCTGGTCAACGGCGCGCAGTACGAGCGCTTCGCGCCGGCCGCGCGGTCGCGCGCCGACATCGTGATCCTCGACATCGAGGACGCTGTCGCCCCGAAGGACAAGACCGCGGCACGCGACAACGTGATCCGCTGGCTGGGCGAGGGCAACACCGACTGGGTCCGGGTAAACGGCTTCGGCACCCCGTGGTGGGCCGAGGATCTGGAGATGCTCGGCAAGACCTCGGTCGGCGGGATCATGCTGGCCATGGTCGAGTCGGTCGACCATGTCACCGAAACCGCCAAACGCCTGCCGAACATCCCGATCGTCGCGCTGGTGGAAACGGCCCGCGGCCTCGAACGCATCACCGAGATCGCGGCCGCCAAAGGCACCTTCCGGCTGGCGTTCGGGATCGGCGACTTCCGCCGTGACACCGGCTTCGGCGACAACCCGGCCACGTTGGCCTACGCCCGGTCCCGGTTCACTATCGCCGCCAAGGCCGCCCATCTGCCCAGCGCCATCGACGGACCCACCGTCGGGTCGAGCGCACTGAAACTGTCCGAGGCCACCGCTGTCTCGGCGGAGTTCGGCATGACCGGCAAGATCTGCCTGACGCCGGACCAGTGCCCCACGGTGAACGAGGGCCTGTCGCCCTCTCAGGAGGAAATCAGCTGGGCCAAGGAGTTTTTCGCCGAATTCCAGCGGGACGGCGGCGAGATCCGCAACGGCTCAGACCTACCCCGTATCGCCCGCGCCAACAAAATCCTCGATCTGGCAAAGGCCTACGGCATCCACGAATCCGAGTTCGGCGACGATCCGGATCACGTGCCCGCGCCGTCCGACACCTTCCACTATTGATCGTCGTCTCGGTGCAGGAACGTCCTGATCGCGCGGAGTACCCCGCGGCCCGCGTAGATGCCCGCGGCGACTGACACGATGATCATCGCGATGAACATCGTGAGCCAATTGGCCCTGCTGTGGCTCACGTTCCACCAGACGATGGTGAACAGCACCGCGCAGATGAATACGACGATGTCTCGCCAGTTGCCGCGATAGGACATTGCGGCCTCGCGAATCTCACGACTGCGGTCCCCCGCCGTGATGAGCTCGCTGATGCGCTGGTCGATGCTGGCCTTGAGCCTCGCCTTCAATTCGACGTCCTCAGCCGGCAGCCGTTCCAGCAGGTCCATGTCCTTGGCGATGAGCCCACGCACGTCCGGCGGTTTCAAATTGCCTGCGATCACCCCGAGCATGGCGCCTCCGGCGATCGGTGCGGCACCGAGAGCTAGTTCGGCAATCCCCGGCATACCTGATCCTCCGTCACATCGTCTCGCTACAACACGGCTGCGGTCTCGTCGAAAATACCCGTAACGGGCGTCAATTCATGAGCTGTGCGGCAACTGTCGCGCCGAGTTCCCAGCACGCCTGCAACTCGGATTTGCCCGGTTTACCCGACACCACGACGTACTCTGCGACCTTGGCCCAGCCCAGGCCGGTCGTGATGGTGTCGACGGCGCGCTCCGCGCCTTCGGTGCCCTCGTTGCCGTGCAGGTACAACCCGTAGGGCCGCCCGCGCGTCGTATCGAGGCATGGGTAGTAGCACACGTCGAATGCGTGTTTGAGTGCGCCGCTGATGTATCCGAGATTGGCCGGTGAGCCGAGCAGGTATCCGTCGGCCTCCAGCATGTCGCTCGGCGCGACCTTGAGCGCGGGCCTACGGACCACCTCGACGCCCTCGATCTCGGGATCCGTCGCGCCCGCAAGCACTGCTTCGAACATCGCCTGCGTATACGGCGACGGCGTGTGGTGGACGATCAGCAGTCGTGGCATCGGTTCCCCCACACTGTCACGGTCAACGGCCTTCTTGCATCCGAACCGCGGTGCGCATCGTTTCGCGGGCGCGGCTGCGGTCGCCGGCATAGTCGTAGGCGCGGGCCAGCCGGTACCACCGCACCCAGTTGTCGGGGTCTTCTTCGAGCTCGCCCTTGACCGTCATGAACAGTGCGTCGGCCGCCTCACGCTCGATGCGGCCCGACGGACGCCGCGGCAGATCGCTGACGTCGAGTTCCATTCCCTGCTCGCGCGCCAGCCGGGCCAACCGCTGGTGAGCCAGGCCGGCACGCAGGGTGGCGACCATCGCCCACGCACCGATCAACGGAAAGACCAACAACGCCACTCCGAGTCCGACCGGCGCGGCGTCCCCCGAGCCGATGAGGATGATCGCGGTGCGGCCCAACATGAGGAAGTACACGATCAGCGCCAGACACATGAAGCCGATCAGCAACTGGATGCGCAGCGACCGCGCGCTCTCGCTCACGACAGGTCGAGCAACGGCTCAATGCCGATGGTGAGCCCGAAGTGCTCGCGGATCTTGCGCACCGCCAACAGCACTCCCGGGACGAACGACGTCCGGTCCAGGCTGTCGTGCCGGATGGTGAGCGTCTCGCCCTGGGTACCCAGCAGCACCTCTTGGTGGGCGACCAGGCCCGCGAGCCGGATGGAGTGCACCGGGATGCCGTCCACATCGGCACCGCGCGCGCCCTCCAGACCGGTGCTGGTGGCATCGGGGTTGGGCGGCAGGCCTTTTCGCGCGTCAGCGATGAGTCTGGCGGTCCGCGCCGCGGTGCCCGACGGGGCGTCGGCCTTGTGTGGGTGGTGCAGCTCGATGACCTCGACCGACTCGAAGAAGCGCGCTGCTTGTTTGGCGAAGTGCATGCTCAGCACGGCACCGATGGCGAAGTTCGGCGCGATGAGCACGCCGACCTCCGGCTTGCCCTTGAGCCAGGCCTGCACTTGTGCGATGCGCTCGTCGGTGAAGCCCGTGGTACCGACGACGGCGTGAATGCCGTTGTCGATCAGGAACTTCAGGTTGTCCATGACGACATCCGGATGAGTGAAGTCGATGACCACTTCGGTATCGGATCCGGTCAACGTACTGAGCTCGTCACCGGCATCGACACCGACGGTGAAGGTCAGATCGTCCGCCGATTCAACCGCCTGGACCATGGTCGCGCCGACCTTGCCCCGTGCACCAAGAACACCAACTCGCATGGGTGGCAGCCTACTGCCCGGGATTTTCGACCCCGGCCGATGGCGCTGCAAAAACTCTGGCCACTGTGGCCTCATGCGCCCCACATCGACGAAAAGTGTCAGATGTTCGAACTAATGTTCGAAGCATGAATCCGGAGGTGGCTGCCAAGCTTGCCGCGTTGCACGCGGCGGTGGCCGGCCTGCGGGAGCTGCCGTGGCAGGTGTTGTCGGAGGCAGATCTGCTCGCGGTGTGTGCGGGTGTGCAGGACGCCTACAACGGGTTGCCGACGGTGGAGCAGACCGCGATTGCGGTGTTGGGAGAGCAGACCACGCCGAAGAAGATCGGCGCCAAGTCGTGGCCGGAGGCGTTGCGGATCCGGCTGCGGATCTCCGGCAAGGAGGCCCGCCGCCGGTTGCGCGACGCCCATCATCTGGGGCCGCGGTTCGCGGTGACCGGGGAGGTGCTGCCGGCGCGGCGGGCGGTGATCGCTGCGGCGCAGGCCGGTGGCTGGCTCACCCCCGATCATGTGGCGATTCTGCACGGGTTCTTCACCAAGTGCCCGGGGTGGGTCGAGGAGGCCCGCCTGGTGGAGTTCGAGCAGAAGCTGACCGCCGCAGCGGCCCAGGACACCCCCGAAGCGCTGCAACACACCGTGGATGAAGCGTTGTACTTGTTGGATCAGGACGGGCCGGTGCCCGTCGAGCAGCGCCGCGCGCAGCGTCGCGGGCTGTACCTGGGGCCGCAGGATTCCGAGGGGATGTCGCGGCTGTATGGGATCATCACCCCGGAATTGCGGGCGCATCTGGAACCGGGGCTGGAGAAATACGGGGCGCCGGGGATGTGCAATCCGGACGACGAGGCACCGTGTGTGTCTGGGACGCCGTCGCAGGACCAGATCGACGCCGATACCCGCACCCCCGGCCAGCGCACCCATGATGCGTTGTTGGCGATCACGCGCACCGCGTTGAAGACCGGGGATCTGGGTCAGCACAACGGGTTGCCCGCCTCGATCGTGGTCACCACCACGCTGCAAGAGTTGGAAGCCGGAGCGGGAGTGGCTGTCACCGCGGGCGGTACCCGGCTGCCGATACCGGATCTGATCCGGTTGGCCGCCCACGCCTGGCACTACCTGGCGGTGTTCGACCAGCACACCAACATCGCGCTGCATTTGGGCCGCACCAAACGGGTCGCTTCGGTCGGGCAGCGGTTGATGCTGTTCGCCCGGGATCGGGGCTGCACCCGGCCCGGGTGCACCGCGTGCGGCTACCGGTGCCAGGCCCATCACGGCCACCAGGACTGGCAACACGGCGGGGAAACCAACATCGACGACCTCACCCTGGCCTGCGGGCCGGATAACGGCTTGGTCACCGCCTACGGCTGGACCACCACGAAGGGCCCCACCGGCCGCTACCAATGGACGCCACCACCGCTACTCGACTGGGGGCAAGCCCGGATCAACTACCACCACCGCCCTCAGCACTACCTCACCGAAGATGACGACGACGACGAAACCGACTGTCGCTCAACGTGAATTTGTCGCCTCAGCATGCCGGTCCCGGAACTCCGGAATCACATGCTGCGCGAAACGCCGCATCTGGCCGAGCATCTCATCGACCGTGTCGGCGACGAACAGGGTTGCGTAGAACCCGTCCAACCCAGCCGCGTCGAACGCCGCCGCCTTGGCACACACCTCCTCGGGGGTGCCGATGAGGTTGTCGGACAGGTACTTGTCGAGGTCGACACCCTTCATCATGGTGTTCGACAACGACCCGCGAAACAGTTCGAACGTCGATCGCTCGAACTTCTCGCGCGCCTGTTCGGCGGTGTCGGCGATGCACACCACTGTTTGCAGGCCGATGGTGATCGCCGCCGGATCGCGGCCCGCGGCCCGCGCATACTGCGCGATCCGTTCGCGCCCTTCGCCGATCTCGGCGGGGCCGATCTTGGCAGGCAACCATCCGTCGCACCGCTCCCCTGCCCGCCGCAGAGCACCTGTGGCGTTGCCGCCCGAGAAGATCGGTAACGGGCTCTGCACGGGCTTCGGATAGGACTCGACGTCGACGAATCGCCGGTACTTTCCCTCAAATGTCGACCGTGGCTGCTCAAACAGCACACGCAAGGCGTCGATGCCCTCGGCCATCAGATCGGATCTCGACGCATCGGCGAGGTCGGGCACGACGCTTTCAAATTCGTCGCGGTAGCCTCCTGCTGCCACGGCGAGATTCACCCGGCCGCCACTGATCTGGTCGAGGGTGGCTACCTGCTTGGCCAGCAGCACCGGGTCGCGCATCGGCAGCACGAGGATGCCGGTGCCCAGCCGCACCACCGATGTCCGGGCCGCGATCGTCGCCAGCATGATCAGGGGTTCGTAATAGTCGGGCGGCGCCTGCCAGGCCTGCCGGACGAACTGCTGCGTACTGAGGTGGTCGTTGCCCGCCACTTCGTCATACCCGAGTTGTTCGGCCTCAACCGCGATCCGCACGACCTCGTCGGCTCCGGCGAACGGCACCGGGTAAGCCATCCCGGCCAGGCAGGTGGGGATATCGACTCCGAATTTCATGCCACCGACCGTGCCGCGAGCAGCGGCGTCTCCGAATCTGTCGCGTGACTGTATTCGGCGCTCTAGTGCAGATCGAGGCCGCCCAACTCGCGCCGATCTGCCACGCCGAGCTTCGGGAACGCCTTGTACAGGTGGTATCCGGCGGTTCGCGGGCTGATGAACAGCTGCGCGCCGATGTCGCGATTGCTGAGCCCGGCCGCCGCGAGCCGAACCACCTGCAGCTCCTGGGCGGTAAGCCGGTCTACTGCGCCACCATACTCAGCTCCACTCGACACACGCTCGCCGGTAGCCCGCAGCTCAGCACGCGCGCGCTCCGCCCAAGACCGCGCGGCGGCCTGTTCGAAGACATGCAATGCGCGCCGCAACGGCGCCCGCGATTCCGACCGGCGTCTCATGCGCCGCAGCCATTCGCCGTACAGCAACTGTGTGCGGGCGAGCCCCAGTGGCCGGTTGATGGTGCGGTACAGCCGCAGTGACGCTGTGAAGTGGTCTTCCGCCCGGTCATCAGCGGCCAGCAGCGCCCGGCAGCGGTTCCAGCCGGCGTAGACAACCGGATTGTCGCGATACTCGGCCCACGCCTCGAAATTGCGCATTGCGTCCGCGGCCCGCTCCGGCTGCTCGGAACGGCTGGCCGCTTCGGCCCATTCCGGCGCGGCGAGATTCACGAAACCCGGGTGCCGCTGCAGGGGCTCGGGCACTGCTGCCAACCGGTCCAGCGCGCTTGCGTATCGTGCCGAACCGAGGTCGAGCGTCGCGAGCGCCAACTGCGCCAAACCCGAGCTCAGCGAATGTCGTTGCACACCTGACGCGATTGTCTCCTCGGCGAGGGCGCGGCAGCGGTCGGCGTCCCCGGTCATCGCGGTGACCCGGGCCAACACCGCCCGTAAGTTCACCGCGGAATGCTGCTGACCGGTGTCCTCCGATATCCGGATCCCCTCCTCGGCGGCATGCAGCGCGTCCGACAACCTCCCAGCGAGCAAGGCAGCCTGCGCCGCCGTCAGCAGAATGTGCGGAAGCCCGCCGATCAGGCCGCGTTCACGGGCCTCGGCCAGCATGCGCCCGGCCTGCGCCATCGCTTCGTCGGCATCCCCGATCACAAGGTTGAGAAACGCACTGTGCGCGGGAAGGTTGCCGACCGTGGCACCGAGCGAGTCCGCCGCGATCGCGTGCACCACGGGCGGCAGCGGCGGCACCTCTCGGCCGGGCCACCCCGCCTGCAGCTTGGCCACGATCGACGTCGCCGCCAGGAAGGCTCTCAGGGGATGGTTGCGTGGCAGGTCTATTCCGTCGATGGCTTCTATCAAGCGGCCCAAACTCGGTGCGGCATCGGCGAAGTAGGCCATGCGTCCCGACTCGACCAGCATCTGCGCGGCGCGCTCGTCATCGATGCCCGTCAGAAGACCGGCGCCGTCGAGCATCAGTTCGGAAGCCCGCCTCGGAGTACCGCGCTCGAACTCGAC
Organism: Mycolicibacterium mageritense; assembly: GCF_010727475.1. Lineage (NCBI taxonomy): Bacteria > Bacillati > Actinomycetota > Actinomycetes > Mycobacteriales > Mycobacteriaceae > Mycobacterium > Mycolicibacterium mageritense. The sequence goes on along the minus strand of NZ_AP022567.1, from coordinate 5,792,476 downwards.
GCGGGCACGCACCCACGCGAGGCGCGCGCGGTTGCGCGGATCAGTGGTCAGTCGGTCCGCGTCAGTGGCCATCGAGGCAGCGCGGTCGAGTTGAGCAGAATCACGCGCACACGCCGCGCCTGCCGCCAGCCGACGACCCCGAATATCAGGATCGGCGGTGAGCCGGGCGGCACGTTCGTAGCCTGCAGTCGCGGCCGCGTACCCGCCACGACGCTCGGCCCGCACCGCAGCCGCTTCCAGCGCGTCGGCAGCTGCAGCGTCGAATCCGACTGCCGCCGAGGCCAAGTGCCATGCCCGGCGATCCGCGTACCCATCGGCCGACAGAGCCGTGGCCAGTGCGCGATGTGCCCGGCCGCGGTCGGTGATCGACGCTGCGCGATAGACCGCGGACCGGATCAGCGGATGACGGAATACCGCGGATTCCACGCTCAGCTGGATCAATCCGGCGTTTTCTGCCGGACGGAAGTCGGCCGGCCCGAGGTCCAGACTTGCCGAGGCCGCGAGAAGGACACCCAGCTCGCCGGTGTCGTCGGCCGCCATCACCAACAGCAGGCGCCGAGTGGCCGCGGGTAGGCGTCGTACCTGCACCTCGAACGCATCGATCACCCGATGTGCGGCATCCGTTACCGCACCGAGTCCTCCAGACTGCTGCGCCGCGGCGAATTCGATGAGCGCCAGTGGGTTTCGTTGCGACTGCATCAGCACGCGGTCACGCTGGTCAGGGGTCAGGGCTGCGGCCCGCTCGGCCAGGAGCGCGACTGCCGCCGACTGACACAGGCCGCCGAGCCGTACGGCGGGCAGGTCTGCGGCGGTGAGATCCTCACGGCTCGCGATCAGCAACACCACTCCTTCTGCGCCGAACCTGCGACCGGCGAACAGCAGCGCGTCCAGCGATGCCCGGTCCACCCACTGGGCGTCGTCGACCAGGCACAGCAACGGAGTGTCGGTCGCGATCTCGGACAGCAGGCCCAGGGTCGCCAGGCCGGCCAGCAGGCGGTCGACGCCCGGCGCCTCGGCAAGACCGAAGGCCGCGCGCACCGCGGCCGCCTGGGGCGCCGGGAGCTTACCGATTTGGTCAAGGTCGTTGTGCAGCAACAGGTGCAATGCCGCGAACGGCAATTCGGCCTCTGATTCGACACCGGTGCAGCGCAGGATCCGGAAGTCACCCGCATCCTCCACAGCACGGTCGAGCAATGCGGTCTTCCCACTGCCGGCCTCTCCGACGACCAACAGCACCGAACTGCGACCGGTTCGTGCGTGCGCCAGACATGCGCGGATGGCACCGAGCTCGGCCGCCCTCCCGTGCAGCACATGTTCAAACTACCGTGTGGTGATGCGCGTGTTACCGATCGTCATCGCATTGGTTCTGGCGGGTTGTTCCGGTACCGAGAGCGCTTCAGCGGATCCGCAGACGGTGGACGGTCGCACGTTCGTCTCGGTCGCGGTCGACGGCGATCAGATCCCGGGCGGCGGGCCGCTGACGGTGGGGTTCGACGGGGATCGGATCAGCACGTTCGCGGGCTGCAACCGGGGAGCGGGAACGGCCGACCTTGCCGACGGCCACATCGCCGCGCAATTGGCGATGACGATGATGGCCTGCCCGCCGCCGGCGGGTGACGCCGATGCATGGATGTCGAAGTTCTTCGATGCACGCCCATCCTGGACGCTGGACGGCGACACTCTCACGCTGCGCACCGACGCCGCCACGGTGACCTTGCAGGACCGCAAGGTGCTGAATCCCGACCGCCCGCTCACCGGCACCACGTGGCAGGTGCACAGCCTGGTATCCGACCAGGCGGTCACCACGTCGGTGGCCATCGAGCAGGCCAAACCCAGTCTCACGATCGCGCCCGACGGCACGGTCACGGGGACGACCGGGTGCAACCGGTTCAACGGCCACGCCGAGGTCTCCGGGAGCGGTGACGCCGTGGACTTCGGGCCGCTCGCGGTGACCAAGATGGCCTGTGCCGGCGAGATCGGCGAGATCGAACAAGCCGTGCTGCGGGTACTCACCGGCCACGTGACTGCTGCGGTCGATGCCGACCAGTTGCGCCTCACGCGCGACGACGGATACGGCCTGGTTCTGCGCTCACAGGGGTGACGCGCCCCGCAGGTGTTCGAAGATCAGCGAGGTCTGGGTGCCTGCGACGTCGGCATCGGCGTTGAGGTTCTCCACCACGAACTTGCGCAGATCGTCGGTGTCGCGCGCAGCGACGTGCAGGATGAAATCGTCGCCGCCGGCCAGGAAGTAGACGTCCATCACCTGCGGCCGTTTCCGGATCTGTGCGATGAAGCTGCGAATCTTGCCGCGGGCGTTGGATTGCAGGCTCACCGAGATCATCGCCTGTAGGCCGAGACCGACTGCCGCAGGGTCGATGTCGGTGTAGAAACCGCGAATCACGCCGATCTCCTGCAGCCGGCGCACCCGCCCGTGACACGTCGACGCGGCGATCCCGACCGCGTCGGCCAGGGCACTGTTGGAGATGCGCGCATCGGCATGCAGGGCCAACAGAATGCGCCGGTCGACCTCGTCGAGGTCCGAGGGCCGAACATCCTTCGACCCGCGGGCCGAACTCGCCGCAGATTTCGTCGATTCTTCCATCACCGCACAATCGTATCGAATCTTCATCAGGGATATTGCCTGGTAGCCGAAGTTTCTTCACACTTATTTGCAGCATTCCAACCCTGAAGGAGCGACCATGCTCGTCGGTATCCCGACCGAGATCAAGAACAACGAGTACCGCGTGGCGATCACCCCCGCGGGTGTGGCCGAGCTGACCCGTCGTGGCCACGACGTGATCATCCAGGCCGGAGCCGGTGACGGTTCGGCCATCTCGGACAACGACTTCAAGGCCGCCGGCGCGGAGATCGTCGCGACCGCCGACCAGGTGTGGGCCGACGCCGAGTTGCTGCTCAAGGTCAAAGAGCCGATCGAGGCCGAGTACTCGCGCATGCGCAAGGGCCAGACCCTGTTCACCTACCTGCACCTCGCGGCCTCGAAGCCGTGCACCGACGCGCTGCTCGCCTCGGGTACCACCTCGATCGCCTACGAGACCGTGCAGACCGCGGACGGTGCGTTGCCGCTGCTGGCCCCGATGAGCGAGGTCGCCGGCCGGCTCTCCGCACAGGTCGGCGCCTATCACCTGATGCGTAGCCACGGTGGCCGCGGCGTGCTCATGGGAGGCGTGCCCGGCGTCGCGCCCGCAGAGGTCGTCGTCGTCGGTGGCGGTGTCGCCGGCTACAACGCCGCCCGGATCGCCAAAGGCATGGGCGCCCACGTCACGGTGTTCGACCTCAACATCAACACGCTGCGCAAGATCGACAACGAGAACAACGGCAGCATCGAGACGCGGTACTCGTCGAGCCTCGAACTCGAGGAGGCCGTCAAGCGCGCTGACCTGGTGATCGGCGCGGTGCTGGTCCCAGGCGCGAAGGCGCCCAAGCTGGTCACCAATTCGACTGTGGCGCATATGAAGTCCGGCGCCGTACTGGTCGACATCGCGATCGACCAGGGTGGCTGCTTCGAGGATTCCCGGCCCACGACGCACGACGATCCGACGTTCAACGTGCACGACACCGTGTTCTACTGCGTCGCGAACATGCCGGGCGCGGTGCCGCGGACCTCGACCTTCGCGCTGACCAACGCCACCATGCCGTACGTGCTCAAGCTGGCCGACAAGGGTTGGCAGGCCGCGTGCGCGGCGGACCCCGCGCTCGCGAAGGGCCTGTCGACCCATGACGGTGGCCTGCTGTCCGAACAGGTCGCCAAGGATCTGGACCTGCCGTTCACCGATCCCGCACAGTTCCTGGCGTAATCACCCCACCGAATCGCCCGGCCGGAACAACTCCGGCCGGGCGATCAGTTTTCGCGCCTGGCCATTCTTGACACGTGTCAAGTAGGGTGACGGCCATGCTGCACGAGTTGTTTCCCACGATCCCGACCACGACCGCCGCGGCCCTCGCCGTGTTCGACGCGGCCGAAGCCGTCGAGCCGGAGTTCATGATCGGTACCTGGCATGGTGCCGAGTTGCCGACGCAACACCCCATGGACGGGCTGCTCGAGGCGAGCGGCTGGTGGGGCAAGCAGTTCACCGACGCCGAGACCGTGCATCCGCTGCTGTTCCCCACCAGCGACGGAAACGCCCTGTGGGCCCTCAATCCCGCACTCGCGTTCGGTGGCCTGGGGATCTCGTCCAAAGTGCCGCTGTTGAAGAACCGCTCGGTGGCCGGGCCGATCGCGGCCCTGCGGCCCGTGCTGCAGACCCGATCCCCCAAGGCCAGACTGCGCACCACCCGGTACCGCGGTGTCGACACCGCGACGATGATCTACGACCAGCTGCCGATCAACGACGTGTTTCGCCGGTTGACCGACGACGCCGTGATCGGCGCGATGGACCTGCGGGGATCCCGTCGACCGTATTTCTTCGTCCTGCACCGCGACGACTCCCTGCGGCCGGCCTAGCAGCCGCGCGTACTCCCGCTGTTCACCACACATTCGGCCGTCGGCTCCGCGACGATGCTTGGATCGAAAGAGCAAGCGTCACAAGTCTTTTACCAGGATCCGAGGAGTCACCTGTGGTTAACCTGCCCGTCGCGCACCAGCCCCGTCCGTTCCTGCCGGAGCTCTCCGAGTTCTTCGCCGGGATCACCCCGTTCGCCAGCCTCCGGCCGATCTTCGAGCGCAACCTCATGCGCATCGAGGACGAGGTCACCGACGACCACTACGAGCTGCGCGCCGAGATCCCCGGCATCGACCCGGCCAACGACGTCCACATCACCGTGGCCGACGGCCAGCTGACCGTGAAGGCCGAGCGCACCGAGCGCTCGGAGGTCAACTCGCGCTCCGAATTCTCTTACGGCTCGTTCCTGCGCACCGTGACCCTGCCCGCCGAGGCCGACGAGGAGCTGATCACCGCGAGCTACGAGCGCGGCATCCTGACCGTGCGGGTTCCGCTGTCGCAGGCACCGTCCAACGCACGGCAGATCGCGATCCAGAACGCCGAGGATCTCGGCGCCGAGAACGCGACTGTCGAAGGCACTCACACAGAGCACCACGACGGCGAGTAGTCGAGCAGGTCAGAGCAACGACGGCACCAGCAGCGCCGCCAACTCACCGATGAGCGGTCGCAGGTTGTCGGCCTTCGGGTCGTCGGCCTGCGACCGCGTCATCACCGCCAGCACGAGCCGCTGACCGTCAGGACCGTACGCCACGCCAACGTCGTTGGTGCTGCCGTAGTCACCGCTGCCGGTCTTGTCGGCGGTGGTCCAGCCGGCCGGCAGGCCGGCCCGCAGGCTCGAGGTCTGATTGCCCCGCATCCACTCCTCGAGTTGGCCGCGTTGCGCAGGGCTCAGCGCGTCCTCGACCAGAAGTCTGCGATAACCGGCTGCCAGCGCCGCCGGTGTGCTGGTGTCGCGGGGGTCACCCGGGATCGCCGAATTCAGTTCGGTCTCCCAGCGGTCCAGCCGCGTGCGGTCGTCACCGATGCTGCGTGCGAACGCCGTGATCCCGGCCGGCCCGTCCATGGTCCTCAGCAGCAGATTCGCCGCGGTGTTGTCGCTCTGCTGCAGCGCGGCCTGACACAGCTCACCGAGGCTCATCTCGCTGCCGGCCCGCGGCCCGGTCACCGGCGAGTTGGCCACGACCGCACCCGGATCGACGAAAACCCGCTTGTCGAGCGACAGTTGACCACGCCCGACCTGCTGCAGTATCCGACCCGCGGCGTAGCCCTTGAACGTCGAGCACATCGCGAACAGGTCGTCGGCCCGATTGGTCACCGTGCGGCCGTTGTCCAGGTTGGTCGCGAAGATCCCGATCAGTGCGTTGTCACGCTGTTCGAGCGCGCTGATCTGGCCGTCGAGCGGGGCGGCCGACGCCGTCTGGTTGCTCATCCCCGCCGCCACGATCGCCGCCAGGGAACCGATCAATACGCCTCGCCGTGAAAGTTCCGTCACGGGGCCCAGCCTAGCGTGCTATCCGGCGATTGCCCGGAGCCGTTGCGGCAGAGACTTTTTCGATGAATGCGGGCCCAGCACAGCGGCGCCGTAGTCTCGGGTGAGCAACTGGCGCGCGACCGCGTTGACCTCGTCGAGTGTGACGGCGTCGATCTGGGCGAGCGTGTGTTCGATGGTGCGGTGCTCACCATAGTTGAGCTCGCTGCGGCCCATCCGGTGCATGCGCGAACTCGAATCCTCGAGCCCGAGCACCAGCCCACCGCGCAACGAGCCCTTTGCGATCCGGCACTCCTCTTCGGTGATGCCTTCCCGCGCAACGGTTTCCAGCACATCGGTGGTCACCCGGACCACCTCGTCGAACCGCTCGGGCTGACATCCGGCGTAAACCGAGAACGCCCCGCTGTCGGCGAACGTGTCCACCGTCGAGTACACCGAGTACGCCAGGCCCCGGGTCTCCCGGATCTGTTGGAACAACCGGGAACTCAGTCCACCGCCGAGAGCGGTGTTGAGCACCGACAATGCCCAGCGGTGCTGCCAGTGCCGACCGGGTGTGCGCACTCCCAGCGACAGGTGGGTCTGCTCACCGTCGCGATCGATCAACTGCAGCGTAGGGCGACCGGACAGCCGGCTTGCACCCTTGCGCGGTGCGGCGGCTTTCCGGCCGCGGACCAGCCGGCCCCGAAAGTTCTGCCGCGCCAACGCGACAACCTCGTCGTGGTCGACGTTGCCCGCGACCGCGAGCACCATGCGTTCGGGTGTGTAGCGCCGCATGTGAAACGAATGCAGCTGAGCCCGCGTCATTTCCGAGATGGACTCGACACTGCCGATCACGGGACGCCCCACCGGGTGGTCACCGAACATCGCGGACAGGAACACGTCACCGAGGGTGTCCTCGGGGTCGTCGTCGCGCATGGCGATCTCTTCGAGCACCACGTCGCGTTCGACCTCGACATCTTCGGCCGCGCAGCAGCCACGCAGCACCACGTCGGCCACCAGGTCCACCGCCAGCGCGAGGTCACTGTCGAGCACGTGTGCGTAGTAGCAGGTGTGCTCGCGTGCGGTGAACGCGTTGAGCTCACCGCCGACGGCGTCCACCGCCTGTGCGATCTCGACGGCACTGCGGGTCGGTGTCGACTTGAACAGCAGGTGCTCGAGGAAATGCGCGGCCCCGGCCACTGTCCGGCCCTCATCGCGGGAACCGACACCGACCCAGATCCCCACCGATGCGGAATGCACTGACGGGATGTACTCCGTGACGACGCGCAGTCCGCCGGGCAGAGTTGTCCGGCGGACGTGCGACGTGTCCAGTGCGGCCCCGATATCAGGCTTCGGCGGGCGCAACATCGGCGGACGCGGCAGCGCCCTCACCCGACTCGGGAGCTGCGGCCTGCTCTGCCTGCTCTTCATCCACGAGGACCAGCGAGATCTTGCCGCGGTTGTCGATGTCGGCGATCTCGACGCGGAGTTTGTCGCCGACCTTCACCACGTCCTCGACCTTGGCGATGCGCTTGCCGCGGCCCAGCTTGGAGATGTGGACCAGGCCGTCACGGCCCGGCAGCAGCGACACGAACGCACCGAAGTCGGTGGTCTTGACGACCGTGCCGAGGAAGCGCTCGCCGATCTTGGGCAGCTGCGGGTTGGCGATCGCGTTGATCTTGTCGATCGCGGACTGGGCGGACAGCCCGTCGGCGGCACCGACGAACACCGTGCCGTCGTCCTCGATCGAGATCTGGGCGCCGGTCTCCTCGGTGATCGAGTTGATCATCTTGCCCTTGGGCCCGATCACCTCGCCAATCTTGTCCACCGGAACCTTGATGGTGGTGATGCGCGGCGCGTACGGGCTCATCTCGTCGGGGGTGTCGATGGCCTCGGCCATCACCTCGAGGATGGTCAGCCGTGCGTCCTTGGCCTGGCTCAGCGCCCCCGCCAACACCTTGGACGGGATGCCGTCCAGCTTGGTGTCCAGCTGCAGCGCGGTGACGAAGTCCTTGGTGCCCGCGACCTTGAAGTCCATGTCGCCGAACGCGTCCTCGGCACCCAGGATGTCGGTAAGCGCGACGTACCGGGCTTCACCCTCGACCTGATCCGAGACCAGACCCATCGCGATGCCGGCCACCGGCGCCTTGAGCGGCACACCGGCGTTCAGCAGCGCCAGCGTCGACGCACACACCGAGCCCATCGACGTCGAGCCGTTGGAGCCAAGGGCTTCGGACACCTGACGGATGGCGTACGGGAACTCCTCGACGCTGGGCAGCACCGGCACCAGGGCCCGCTCGGCCAGCGCGCCGTGGCCGATCTCGCGACGCTTGGGCGAGCCGACACGACCGGTCTCACCGGTCGAATACGGCGGGAAGTTGTAGTGGTGCATGTAGCGCTTGGTGGTCTCCGGTCCCAGCGAGTCGATCTGCTGGGCCATCTTGATCATGTCCAGCGTGGTGACACCCAGGATCTGGGTCTCGCCACGCTCGAACAGAGCGCTGCCGTGCGCGCGGGGCACCACGGCCACCTCGGCGCTCAGGGCGCGGATGTCGGTGATGCCACGGCCGTCGATGCGGAAGTGGTCGGTCAGGATCCGCTGGCGGACCAGCTTCTTGGTCAGCGAGCGGAACGCGGCGCCGATCTCCTTCTCGCGGCCGGCGTAGGTCTCGGCCAACCGCTCCAGCACCTCGACCTTGATCTCGTCGGTGCGGTCGTTGCGCTCGGTCTTGCCCGCGATGGTCAGCGCCTCCGACAACGCATCGGTGGCCACCGCGGCGACCGCCGAATACACGTCTTCCTCGTAGTCGGGGAACACCGGGTATTCGCCCGTCGGCTTGGCGGCGCGCTCGGCCAGCTCCTGCTGGGCGGTGCACAGCGCCTTGATGAACGGCTTGGCCGCCTCCAGTCCCTCGGCCACGACGGCCTCGGTCGGCGCCTGGGCTCCTCCGGAGACCAGCTCGATGACGTTTTCGGTGGCCTCAGCCTCGACCATCATGATCGCGACGTCACCGTCTTCGAGGACGCGGCCCGCGACGACCATGTCGAACACCGCGCGCTCCAGCTGCTCGACGGTCGGGAAGGCGACCCACTGGCCGTCGATCAGCGCGACGCGGGTGCCACCGACCGGGCCGGAGAACGGCAGACCGGCCAGTTGGGTCGACGCGGATGCGGCGTTGATGGCAAGCACGTCGTAGAGATCCTTGGGGTCCAGGCTCAGGACCGTGACGACAACCTGGATCTCGTTGCGCAGGCCGTCGACGAACGACGGGCGCAGTGGCCGGTCGATCAGGCGGCAGGTCAGGATCGCCTCGGTGGAGGGACGGCCCTCGCGACGGAAGAACGAGCCGGGGATGCGGCCCGCGGCGTACATGCGCTCCTCGACATCGACCGTCAACGGGAAGAAGTCGAAGTGGTCCTTGGGGTTCTTGCTGGCGGTGGTCGCGCTCAGCAGCATGGTCTCGTCGTCGAGATAGGCGACGGCGGAACCGGCGGCCTGCTGGGCCAGACGGCCCGTCTCGAAGCGGATGGTGCGGGTGCCGAAGCTCCCGTTGTCGATGACAGCGGTGGACTCGAACACACCGTCTTCAAGTTCAACTACAGACATTTAGTCCGGTTGCCTCTTTCGAATCGATTCAGCTGTTTCGCGTCGTCACGGTCAGATACGCCACTGACCCTGATGCGGCTACGGCCGTCGATCGAAGCGGCCGGACATGTCCCGTACGGGGTTCCCGGCAGCCACTACCGAAGACCGCCCGATCAGGCGGGCCCTGCTGTGACTCGCAGGAGCGGTGCCCGCGGTTCTGCGGGTACCGCACCCAGGGTTCGCACGGCGGAAACAGCCGGCGAACGCCCTCATGTTACACGGCAGCAACCGCCGAATCGCCATCCGTGCCCAGCTAGGACACGTCCTCGACACACACGGTGAACTGGCGTTGATCGTATGCGTACCCCACGCCGCTGGCGCACTGGTCGACATTCGCCACGCCGGTCAGGATCTGGGTGACGCGCTGGCGGTTCGGCGCACCGGAGTCGCCACAGTCGACCCGTAACGGATCCCGATCGTATTCCGGGTCGATGCTCATACATCCGTCGACGGTCCAGTCGATGTCCATACAGATGGTTTCGGACTCGTCGCGCAGCGGTGTGGTCAGCGTGTAATAGGAGTCCACGTCCAATGGGCACTGATCACTGTCGGTGACCGTCGAGACCACCTTGTAGTTGGATGCCCTGCTGCCGCACGGCGCCTCGGTGGCCTCCGGATGCTCCAGCGTGCCGCCGATCCGTAAACAATCCCCCACCTGCATGTCCGCCGAGGCCGCGGACGCACACCCCGTCAATACCGCCGTAGCGAAGAACGCGGCCGCCCCGATGAGGGCGGCCGCGGGCCGGAATGCCACTGAGTTCGGGTCAGCGACGCAGTCCGAGACGCTCGATCAACGAGCGGTAGCGCTCGACGTCGACCTGCGCGACGTACTTCAGCAGCCGGCGACGACGGCCGACCAGCAACAGCAGGCCGCGGCGCGAGTGGTGATCGTGCTTGTGCACCTTGAGGTGCTCGGTCAGGTCCGAGATCCGCTTGGTCAGCAGGGCGACCTGCGCCTCGGGCGAACCGGTGTCGGTCTCGTGCAGACCGTAGGAACCCAGGATTTCTTTTTTCTGCTCGGCAGTAAGCGCCACGAAGACAACTCCATCAAATCGGTCCGCGAACATATTCTCGACACAGCCACCGCGGCCTGCAGCATGTGCCGGATCGCCGGGAAGTCTAGCAGCCTTCTACTGCGCAGCCAGAATCGCGCGGGCCCGGTCGGTATCGGCCTCCATGGCCACCACCAGATCCTGGACCGAGTCGAACTTCTCCTGACCGCGGATGCGGGACACGAAATCGACCGCGACGTGCTGGCCGTAGAGGTCGGCCTCGGTGTCGAGGACGAAGGCCTCCACGGTGCGGGTGCGGCCCGAGAAGGTCGGGTTGGTGCCGACCGACACCGCGGCCTGATAGCGCTCCCCCGGAATGACGGTGCCCATCACCGGCCCGTGTCCCAACACCGTGAACCATGCCGCGTAGACCCCGTCGGCCGGGATCGCCGAGTACATCGGGGGCGCGACGTTGGCGGTCGGAAAGCCCAGCACCCTGCCGCGGCCGTCGCCGCGGACCACCACGCCCTCGACTCGATGCGGCCGGCCCAGCGCGTCGGCCGCGGCCACCACGTCACCGGCGTCGACGCACGACCGGATGTAGGTGGACGAGAACGTCACGCGCTCGTCGCGGTGCTCGGCGTCGAGGGACTCGGTCACCAGCGACATGCTCTCGACCGCGAAGCCGAACCGCTCACCGGCCTTGCGCAGCATGTCGACGTTTCCGGCGGCCTTCTTGCCGAACGTGAAGTTCTCGCCCACGACCACCTCGACCACGTGCAGGTGTTCCACCAGCAGCTCGTGGATGTAGCGGTCGGGCGTGAGCTTCATGAAGTCGGAGGTGAACGGCATGACGAGGAAGACGTCGACGCCGAGTTCCTCGACGAGTTCGGCGCGCCGGGTCAGCGTGGTCAGCTGCGCCGGATGGCTGCCCGGGAACACCACTTCCATCGGATGCGGGTCGAATGTCATCAGCACGACCGGTACGCCGCGGGATCTGCCCGCCTTGACCGCATGGCTGATCAACTCGGCGTGTCCGCGGTGAACACCGTCGAACACCCCGATGGTGACAACACACCTGCCCCAGTCCGTGGGGATCTCGTCCTGCCCACGCCAGCGTTGCACAGCGCCAAGCCTACGGCCCGGCCACGCCGGGGTCTGCTCTAGATCCCCGGATGAAGTGACGATTGCCTAAACTTTCCTACTGTGAGTCCCGACGGTAATCATCGCGACCTCTCGACGGTTGCCCAGGACTACCTGAAAGTCATATGGACAGCCCAGGAGTGGTCGCTGGAGAAGGTCAGCACAAAACTGCTGGCCGAGCGGCTGGGTGTGTCGGCTTCGACCGCCTCGGAGTCCATCCGCAAGCTGGCCGACCAGGGCCTCGTGGACCACGAGAAGTACGGCGCGGTGACGCTCACCGACGCCGGGCGCAGCGCGGCGCTGGCCATGGTGCGCCGACACCGGCTGATGGAGACCTTCCTGGTGCAGGAGCTCGGCTACGGCTGGGACGAGGTGCACGACGAGGCCGAGATCCTCGAGCATGCGGTGAGCGATCGGATGCTCGACCGCATCGACGCCAAGCTCGGATTCCCGACGCGCGACCCCCACGGCGATCCGATTCCGGCTGCCGACGGCAAGGTGCCGACCCCGCCGGCCCGGCAGCTGTCGGTCTGCCAGGACGGTGACGCCGGCACCGTGGCCCGGATCTCCGATGCCGACCCGGAGATGCTGCGGTACTTCGACAGCGTCGGTATCAGCCTGGACTCTCGCTTGCGTGTGCTGGCCCGCCGGGACTTCGCGGGCATGATCTCGGTGGCCGTCGAGAAACCCGCCACGCCGGGCGAGACGGAAGCGGAGATCACGGTCGACCTGGGCAGCCCGGCGGCCGAGGCGATCTGGGTCGTCGCCTGACCATCCGGTGACCAGCCGGCGGCTCGGTTTGTGCGAGTCCGCGTCCGCTCGCCGTCATTTCGGGATCACCGCGATTTTTACTCGTGCGACGCGGCCCGTCGAAGACCAGAATGAACTGCTCGTGACTGTCTCATTGCACTGGTTTCTGCCCACGTACGGCGACAGCCGCCTGATCGTCGGGGGCGGACACGGAACGCCCGCAGGCGCGGCCGGCGGTGATCGCGAAGCGTCGATCGACTACCTCGCGTCGATTGTGCGGGCCGCCGAACGGTTCGGCTTCACGGGAGCGCTCATCCCGACCGGTGCGTGGTGCGAGGACGCGTTCATCACCGCGGCCCTGCTGGCCCGCGAGACGACGTCGCTGGCGTTCCTCGTCGCGTTCCGCCCCGGGCTGGTGAGCCCGACACTGTCGGCGCAGATGGCCGCCACGTTCGCCCGCCACGCGCCGGGCCGGATCCTGCTCAACGTGGTGGTCGGCGGCGAAGCCCACGAGCAACGATCCTTCGGCGACCATCTCGAGAAGGACGAGCGGTACCGGCGCGCCGACGAATTCCTCGACGTGGTGCGGCGGCTGTGGGACGGCGAGACCGTCACCCACCGGGGTGACTACATCAATGTCGAGGACGCGGCGTTGGCGGTGCCGCCGAACCCGGTGCCGCCGTTGTACTTCGGCGGTAGCTCCGCGGCGGCGGGTCCGGTCGCGGCCCGTCACGCCGACGTCTACCTCACCTGGGGCGAGCCGCCCGTAGCGGTGCGCGAGAAGATCGAGTGGATCCGCGCACTCGGCGAGGAGCAGGGCCGCAAGCTACGGTTCGGCATCCGGCTGCACACCATCTCCCGCGACACGTCCGAGGAGGCCTGGGCGCAGGCCGACCGGCTGGTCGCGGCGCTCGACGAGGACACGGTCCGCACCGCGCAGGCCGGGCTGGCCCGCAGCCAGTCCGAGGGCCAACGCCGCATGCTGGCGTTGCACGAAGCCAATCGCGTCAACGGAACCTGGAGTGACGCACGCAGTTTGGAGATCGCACCCAACCTGTGGGCCGGTGTCGGGCTGGTGCGCGGCGGCGCGGGAACCGCGTTGGTGGGCAGCCACACCGAGGTCGCCGACCGCATCGCGGAGTACGCCGAGATCGGTATCGACGAGTTCATCTTCTCGGGCTATCCGCACCTGGAGGAGCTGTTCTGGTTCGGCGAGGGCGTGGTGCCGATCCTGCGCAAGCGTGGGCTGTTCGACGGCGGCACCCCAGGTGCCAGCCCCGCGTCCATCCCGTTCGTGGGGGCAGCACGTTAGTCGCGGTCAGCGCCGAAGTCTGCGGTGATACGCCTCCCGCACTGCCGGATCGACGTCGGTGAACGCGGTGTCGAAATGGGCGGCGTGCGAGATGCGGTGTCGCACGCCGTCGGGCAGGCCCGACGCGATCTTGATCATCGTTCCGAGGGCGCGGGGCACTGAGACCTTCGCCCGCCGGCCGCCGACAGCGTCGACGATTGCGGTCGCGACCTCTTCGGGTTCCACCTCCGCGATCGGACGGATCCACTTCGGAGCACCGTGGCCTGCGGAGAGTTCGGTGTGCACCACGCCGGGCAACACCGCCGTGACACCGATGCCGTTCGCGGCGAGCTCGAGATGCAACGTTTCGGAGAACCCGACGACCGCGTGCTTGGTCGCGCAGTAGGTGGCCAAGCCCGGGAATGCGCTCACGCCCGCGAGCGATGCGACGTTGACAATATGCCCGCCGCGGTCCGCCATTCGCGTCGCGGCGAGTTTCGAACCGGAGAGGACGCCACACAGGTTGATGGCGACCATGCGGTCGGTCATGTCGTCGGTCTCGTCGGTGAAGCAGCCGGTCGGCATGATGCCCGCGTTGTTCACCAGCACGTCCAGTGGGCCGAGCCGATCCTCGGTCGTATCGAGGAACCGCGCGAACGATGTCCGGTCGGTGACGTCGAGCGGCAGCCCGCACACCACACCGCCGGTCACTTCGGCAAGCTCGGCCGCAGTCTTCTCGACCAGCGTGGTATCGACGTCGCCGAGCGCGACCCGCGCACCTGCGCGCAGAAATGCCGCGCCCGTCGCCCTGCCGATCCCTCTGGCTCCGCCGGTGATCGCCACCACCTGGCCACCGCGATACGAGTGCGACTTCATCGAAACTCCTTCCGCAACACACCTTTGAGAACCTTCCCGGTCTCGTTGCGCGGCAGCGAGTCGAGGAAGATCACGTCCCTGGGCACCTTGTGCCGAGCCAGCCCGGACCGCACGTGAGCTCGTACCGCGTCGGCGTCCAGCACGGCTCCGCGCCGGCGAACCATGAAGGCCCGCAGGCGTTTTCCGAAGTCGCCGTCATCGACACCGAGCACGTTCTTGACTTCCAGCGGGAAGACGTTCTCGCCACCCGAGACGATCGCCGCCACGACGTCGCGCAGTGTGCGGAGGACGGTCATCGCCGACTCGCCCCGATCCCGATGACGAGTCGGGTGACGGCGTCGGGGTCGTCGAGCTGGGGGCAGTGACCTGCTCGCGGTAGCACGACAAGCTCGCTTCCTGGAATCTGCTGGTGCAGAACATGACTCGCTTGCACAGGGATGATGCGGTCACGGGCACCGTGAACGACGACGGTCGGGCAGGTGACCCGGACGTCACGGTGCCCACCCGTGGTCTCGTGCGCGTACTGGAACGCGTAGCGGCCAAGGGTGGCCACCGACGCCGTACTCTCGAAGGTTCCGAGCCAGTGAGCCATCACTGCCGGATCAGCAGCGCTCGGCGAGCCGTACAGCACCCGGCGCAAGCTCTGGCTCCCGACCCACTGCCATGCTCGTGCCGGAACAGGAACGCGTCCAAGCCCTTTCCAGAATCGAACGGGAAGTTCTCGCGATCTGGCAAGTCTCGCCAACCAGTGCCGTGCGTTGAGCGGATCATCGAGCGCCACCAGTGCGGTGACCCGATCGGGATTGCGGGTGGCAGCGCGGACAGCGGTCGCCGCGCCGAGTGAGTTACCGACCAGAATCGCAGGTCCGTGCTCGGCGAGGATCGCGTCGGCAAACGCATCGAACTGGGGCAGCATCGGACCTGGGCCGCGGCGATCTGCCTGGCCGAAACCGGGCAGATCGACCGCGAACGCCGTGCGTCCCATTTCATCGAGTCGAGCCAGTACCCCTCGCCAGGTATCGGCGCTGTCGGCATAGCCGTGGAAAAGGACGACGGGAGTTCCGTCGCCGGCCACCGACAGCACCCGTGTCCCGACACCTCCGTAGCCGGCCCGGGTCTCGGCGATCATCCCGCGAGCAGCCCCTTCGCGATGTGGGTCACCTGCACCTCATTGCTGCCCGCGTAGATCATCAGCGACTTGGCGTCCCTGGCGAGCTGTTCGACGCGGTACTCGGCCATATAACCGTTGCCGCCAAACAGTTGGACCGCCTCCATCGCCACCTCGGTCGCGGCCTCTGACGAGTAGAGCTTGATCGCCGAGGCCTCCGCGAGCGTGGGCATCTTCCCTGCCTGAAGCTTCTCCAGCGTCTGGAAGACCATGTTCTGCACGTTGATCCGCGCGATCTCCATCCTGGCCAGCTTCAGTTGGATCAGCTGGAACTCGGCGATCTTCTTGCCCCACAGCGTGCGCGTCTTCGCATAGTCCAGGCACAGCCGATGACATTCGTTGATGATCCCGAGCGCCATCAATGCCACACCGACCCGCTCCGCCGCGAAATTCGCACGCGCACTGTCGCGTCCATCTCCGCCACCGTGTTCCTCGGTCTCACCCAGTAGCCGATCCGGGGTGAGACGCACGTTGTCGAAGAACAGTTCGCCGGTCGGCGAGGACATCATGCCCATCTTCTTGAACGCCTTGCCCTGCGTCAGCCCGGGCATGCCGGAGTCCAGGACGAAGGTGAGTACCGGACGATCACGCCTGTCGACTGCTGCGTCGCCGCTGTCGAGCTTTGCGTAGACGATCAGCACATCGGCGTAGGGGCCGTTGGTGATGAACGTCTTCTGCCCGTTCAGGATGTAGTCGGCACCGTCCCGCTTGACGTAGGTTTTCATGCCGCCGAACGCGTCCGAGCCGGCATCGGGCTCGGTGATGGCCCATGCCGCGATCTTGTCCAGCGTCACCAGCTCAGGCAGCCAGCGCTCCTTCTGCGCCGGCGTGCCGCGGCTCATGATCGTCGCGGCACCGAGCCCGAGACTCACCCCGATCGTGCTCAGGAGCCCGATGCTGACCCCAGCCAGCTCGGAGACCATGACAGCGGCCATCGACGCCTGCTCACCGAAACCCCCGATTCCACGGGTCTTGTGCGCCGTGTCCCCCGGACCACGTTCACGTTGCTTGTCCAGCATGGTCTTGACGGCCTCGGCAGCCATGACGTCGAGACCGAACTCACTGAACAGTTTGCGGGCGAACGGATACGGTGACAGCTCGCCAGATTCCAGACCATCGAGGTGGGGCCGGATCTCCTGGTCGATGAACTCGCGCACCGTGTCGCGCATGATGACGTCGGTGTCGGACCACTCGATCACGATGGCAACCTTTCGGCGATGTCGTCGATCTGCCACAGCCCGTCGGTCTCGATGGTCTCGACGTCATGCCACCCGGCGAGCTGCGAGATCGCCCCGCCCTGAACGGCATACACCCGACCGGTGATCGTGCACTTCTCGGTTGCGAGGTAGGCCACCAGGGGTGAGATGTTGACGGGGCTGAACAGGTCGACCTCGCCCTCGTCCTCGGGTTCGGCCATCAGTGCGCCCATACCGGGGGTGGCGAGGGTCAGCCGGGTCCGCGCAATCGGCGCGATGGCGTTGACCCGCACGCCGTAGCGGTCCAACTCGTCGGCAGCCACGAGCGTCAGCGCCGCGATCGCGGCCTTCGCCGAACCGTAGTTGGCCTGACCCGCGTTGGGAATCGTGGTACCGGAACCCGAAGCGGTGTTGATCACCGAAGCGATGGGTTGGTCACCTGCCTTCGACTGCGCTTTCCAGTATTCGGCCGCGTGGCGCAGCACCGCGAAATGGCCTTTGAGATGGACGGCGATCACGGCGTCCCAGTCGGATTCGGCCATCGTCGGGATGAAACCGTCTCGCAGGATTCCGGCGTTGTTTACCACGACATCGAGTCGGCCGAATTCGTCGATCGCCTGCTGGACCAGGGTTTTCGCACCATCCCAGGTGGCGACGTTCTCGGTGTTGGCCACTGCTTTGCCGCCGGCCGCCTTGATCGCGGCCACCACCTCGTGGGCCGGCCCGGCGTCGGCGCCCTCACCGGCGTTGCTGCCGCCGAGATCGTTGACGACCACGTTGGCGCCTTCGGCCGCGAACAGCAGCGCGTGTTCACGGCCGATCCCGCGCCCTGCGCCGGTGATGATCGCGACGCGGCCTTCCAGTGCACCCATCAGCTATGTCTCCTCTACGATTTCGGCCAGGCCGTCGGTGATGACGAGGTCGGATCCCCTGGCGGTTTCGAACGCGTATGTCGTGGCACCGCCAGTTGTCTCTTTCCGCCAGATGCGGGTTTCGAGGTCGTCACCCGGAAGCACCATCTTGGAGAAACGCACCGCGAACCGCTTGAGCCGGCTGACATCTGATCCGCCCACCTCGGTGAGCAGAGCCCACGACGTGAACGCCATGGTGCACAGTCCATGAGCGATGATCCCGGGCAGACCCGCGTCACGCGCCACCTCCTCGTCGAGGTGGATGGGCATGGGGTCACCCGCGGCGGGGCTGTACCGAAAGGTCTGATCGTCGTCGACGTGCTGGACGACGGTGGCGACCGGGTCGTGCGCACGCAGTGCCGCGTCGAAGCGGTGCCCGGGGCTCAACTCCCCCATGGCCTTGCCGGCATCGAAGCCGCGCACGAACGTCGTGACGTACTGCTCGTTGACCAGTTCGCCGTCCTCGGTGCGGCATTCGAGATAGATCGCCGCGCGGGTGCCGTTCTCGAGTCCTTCGTAGCCGATCATCTTGCCGCGCGACACCAGCTTGTCGCCCGGCCGGATCGGCCGATGAAAGTGGAAGTCCTGTTCGCCGTGTACCACCCGGGGAATCAGTTCCACCGGCAGCACGTCAACCGCGGGCACCAGCAACGCCTCGAAGACCGGAACGATCGCAAAGACCGGCGAGGCGACGTCACCAGAGCAATGGGCGGGGATCGGATCGTTGGTGGCCGCGGCGTATTCGGCGAGTCGTTTCCGGGTGACCTCGAACCGTTCCTCGTCGGTCCAGGTGTTCAACCCGCTGTCGTCGAAGCGCAATTCCTCTCCGGTGGCGTTGTTCGTCGTGGTCATGCCGACGCCGATGCCAGCGCGTCGAGCGCGTCCAGGCTCTTGTCGAGCTGCTTGACACCGTCCTTCTCCACGGCCTTGGCAAGCGCGCCCTTCACGAGGGCCCCTTCGAAGTCGCCGGTGACCGTGAAACGGGATCCGGTGCCGGCGGGCTCGATGGTGAACGCGAACCTCGCCTTGACTCCGGCCATTCCGGTGCCGCTGAGCACGAGACTGTGTGGAGCGTCGACAGATTCGATGGTCCATTCGATCTTGTTCGCCATGCCCAGCATCACGATCTTGGCGGTGAGCCGGGCCCCTTCGGTCAACGTGGCCGGCGGCTCCTCCAGCCACCTGTCGTGGACCGTGAACCATTTGTCCCACGTCTGCGGGTCCGCGACAGTCGCCCACAGCGCATCAGGGCCGGCGGTCAGGTAACGCGTTGCTTCGATATGTCCCACTGTCGTTTCTCCTTGTGCTTGTTTTATTCGCCGAGCAGACGCGCCGGTACCCCAAAAGCCGCGAAACGCGGGCGCCCGCACGTGTGCTCGGCAGGGAAGTCCTAGCGCTCGGCGCGCTGGTAGGCGGTCACCACGGCGGCGCCGCCCAGGCCGATGTTGTGCTGAAGCGCAGCGGTGACGTTGTCCACCTGTCGCTTGTCGGCGGCGCCCCGCAACTGCCAGGTGAGTTCGGCGCACTGGGCCAGGCCGGTGGCACCCAGCGGATGCCCTTTGGAGATCAGCCCGCCCGACGGGTTGACCACCCAGCGCCCGCCATAGGTCGTGTCGCCGTTGTCGACGAGCTTCGGCGCTTCACCCTCAGCGCACAGACCCAGCGCTTCGTACAGCAGCAGTTCGTTGGCACTGAAGCAGTCATGCAGCTCGATGACCTGGAAGTCCTCGGGGCCGAGACCGGACTGATCGTAAACCTGTTGGGCAGCAGCGACATTCATGTGGTGACCGATGAGCGCCTTGCAGGTGCCGTCGAAGCTGTTCTCGAAGTCGGTGGTCATGGCCTGGCCGACGATCTCCACGGCTTGCCCGGCCAGCCCATGCTTGTCGACGAAGTCCTCGCTCGCCAGGATCGCCGCGCCGGACCCGTCGGAGGTCGGTGAGCACTGCAGCTTGGTCAGCGGGTCGTAGATCATCCGCGAGCCGAGGATGTCGTCGAGCGTGTACTCATCCTGGAACTGCGCGTACGGATTGTTCACCGAATGCTTGTGGTTCTTGCAGCCGATCTTCGCGAAATGCTCTGGAATAGAACCGTATTGCCTCATGTGCTCGCGACCGGCCGCGCCGAACATCCAGGGCGCCGGCGGGAACAGCACTTCGGAGATCTCGGCCAGCGCCAGGAAGTGCCTGGCCATCGGCTGCTCGCGGTCGTCATACGTCGACCCGAGTGAACCCGGTTGCATCTTCTCGAACCCGAGCGCCAGCGCACAGTCCGCCAGCCCAGCGCGGACGGCCCGCGCCGCGAGGTACAGCGCGGTCGATCCGGTCGAGCAGTTGTTGTTGACATTGACCACCGGGATGCCGGTCATGCCAAGCTCGTAGACAGCCCGCTGGCCCGATGTCGACTCGCCGTAGACGTAGCCGACGTAGGCCTCCTGGACTTCGCGATAGTCGATTCCCGTGTCTGCCAATGCCTTTGACCCCGACTCACGGGCCATGTCCGGATAGTCCCACGGTGACCCGTCGTCATTGACCCGGCGGCCGGGCTTCTCGAACTTCGTCATCCCGACGCCGATGACATAGACCTTGTTGGGCATGAACCCTCTTTTCCTCTGCTCGAGAGAAACATACCAACCTGTTTGTATCTTTACAAGAAGGCCACGACTTCCGCCCGCGTCGAGACGAATTTCCGAGACCAGGCCGCTACGCGGCACGGCTTACGACGAGATCTCGGCGTTCAAGGTGTCGGAGAGCATGCGGCCGAGGTGCACACACACCCTGTCCCACCGCTTTCTGGCCCGCTTGGGATCGCGATCTGCAAAGCTCGACAGCAGAATCCCCCGCAGTGCATCCATTGCCGTGTACGCCAGGTCGCGCAGTTCCTTCTGCGCCGCCCGATCCGGGACCAGTTGCGCGAGCGCTCCGACCAACGCGCCGGTGACGATCGGCTCGACCCGCTCGATCTGCGCGGCCAGCACCTCATCGGTGCGCGCCGCCACCCAGAGTTCAAGCGTTGCAACGAATACCGGACCCTGATGGGACTCCCACAGATAGTCCAGCACCATCGAGGCCGGGTCCGGGCTCGCGGCCACGCGGCCGAGGTCACGGACGGCGGCTTGAGCGCGCTGCTCGGCAAGGTGCTCGATCGCAGCCACCACGAGATCTTCCTTGGACCGGAAGTGGTGGACTTGCGCTCCACGCGTGACACCGGCAACCTCGGCCACTCGCTGCGTGGTCGTGCCCGCATAGCCGTAGGTGACGAGGCATTCCACGGTGGCGTCGAGCAAGCGCGTTCGCATGGCGGCGCTGCGTTCGGCCTGCGTGCGCCGCTTGGCCGGCCCGTCCACTCGTGCGGTCACCGCTGCATCTTACGTCGTCAGGCCATGCACACCGGGCATGAAACCATCAAACTGGTATCTAAGTTGACCGGTGGCGATACAGCCCTCGTCGGGATCGTCGCCTCCTACAACGTTGCCGGACGCAACACCACGACGTTCTTGGTGCGCGACGAGCCATCCTGCAGAAGAGCGATCACCTGTCCGCTGGGTGCGGTCGCGGCGTAGACGCCGTCAATCCCGGCTGGTTTGAGCGGCCGGCCATGCCTGGTGTCCTCGGCCTCCGCCGCGGTCAGGTCGCGACGCGGGAAGCCGACCAGGCAGGCCTCGTCGAGCGTGTAGCTCAGCCGCGCCTGGTCGGCAAGCTCGTCGAGGGTGCGCGCCTCGTCGAGGCCGTAGCGACCAACCTTGGTGCGCCGCAACGCGGTCAGATGTCCGCCCACACCGAGCGCGGCACCGACGTCGCGGGCCAGCGCCCGAATGTATGTGCCGGAGGAACAGTCCACCTCGACGTCCACGTCGACGAACTCGTCGACATGTCGCACGGCGAGGACGTCGAACCGGTCGATGCGCACGGGCCGGGCCGCCAGTTCGACGGTCTGCCCTTCCCGGGCCAGCTTGTAGGCCCGCTGGCCGTCGACCTTGATCGCGCTCACCGCAGAAGGCACCTGGTGAATGTCGCCGCGCAACGCCGCGACCGCTTCGGCGATCTGCTCCCCCGTCACGTGCGAGGCTGAAAAAGATTGCACCACTTCACCTTCGGCATCCTCGGTGGTGGTGGTCTGGCCGAGCCGAATGGTGGCGGCGTAGGACTTGTCGGTCGCGGTGAGCAGCCCGAGGATCTTGGTGGCGCGCTCGATCCCGACCACCAGCACGCCGGTCGCCATCGGATCCAACGTGCCGGCGTGGCCGACCTTGCGCGTACCGAACAACCGTCGGCACCGGCCCACGACATCGTGGCTCGTCATGCTCGCCGGCTTGTCGACGATGACCAGGCCGGCTTCGGGGCCGCTCACAGGACGATCGCCGTCAACGTGACACCGTCCCGCACCGACCAGCGTCCCTCGAGCGCGGTCAACGGTGGACCGTGCTCGGCCGCGGGGTCGATGAGAATCCGCGACCGAAACCCACCTGTGACGCCCGATGCGTCCACGCCGAAGGTGATGTGCGCGTCCTCGAACCCGAGCCACCGATGCGTCAGCGGGTACCACGCCTTGTACGTTGCCTCCTTGGCGCAGAAGAGGATTCGATCCCAGTGCAGGCCGTCGGGCATCCCGCCGAGCTCGATACGCTCGGCGGGCACGGTGATCGCGTCGAGCACGCCGTCAGGCAGCACATCGTGTGGCTCGGCGTCGATCCCGACCGATCGCACCTCGCCCGCCCGGCCGACCACCGCGCCGCGGAAGCCCTTGCAGTGGGTCAGGCTGCCGACCACACCGTCGGGCCAACACGGTTCGCCCTTGTCGCCCTTGAGGATCGGGACCGGGCCGATGCCCAACTCCCCCAGCGCCTGCCGCGCGCAGTAGCGCACCGTGACGAACTCGTTGCGGCGCTTGGCGACTGCGCGCGCGACCAGCGGCTCTTCCTCGGGCAGCGGGGCCAATCCCGGCGGATCGTCATACAGTTCGGCCGAGGCGACCGAGTCGGGCAGCACCTGGGCCAGCAGCGTGCCCGTCATATTGCTCTGCTCTTCGCGCAAGCGCTCATCACCCGCGCCTCTGGCTGATCCGGTCCTGCATCTGCTTGGCGTGCGTGCGCATCTCGGCCGTGATCTCGAAATGTCCGCCGAACTCGTTGAGGTAGCCGGGTGCGTACTTCGGATCGGGCAGGATCTGCCGCAGCCACCGGTACGGCTTGCGCCGCCGCCATTCCCGGGGATAACCGACCGAAACCTCTTCGAAGCGCACGTCGTCATACCAGGTGGTGCGCGGAATGTGCAGATGCCCGTACACCGAACAGATCGCGTTGTAGCGCGTGTGCCAGTCCTTGGTCGCCGTCGTCCCGCACCACAGCGAGAACTCGGGGTAGAACATCGCCTCGCAGGGTTCCCGGACCAGCGGGAAATGGTTCACCAAGACCGTCGGCGTGATCCAGTCGAGGTCTTCGAGGCGCTTGCGGGTCTGGCTCACCCGGTCGCGACACCACGCGTCACGTGTCGCGTACGGCTCGCACGACAGCAGGAACTCGTCCGTCCCGACGACATTCTTGTCGCGCGCGATGGCCAGGCCCTCGGCCTTGGTCGCCGCACCGGCCGGCAGGAACGTGTAGTCGTAGAGCAGGAACATCGGCACGATCGTGGCCGGGCCGCCCTGTTCGGTCCACACCGGATACGGATGCTCGGGGGTGATGATCCCCATCTGGTCGCACATGTCGACCAGGTAGTCGTAGCGGGCCCGCCCGAAGATCTGCATCGGATCCTTGTTGGTGGTCCACAGCTCGTGGTTGCCCGGCACCCAGATGACCTTCGCGAAGCGCTTGCGCAACAGGTCGAGCGCCCACCGGATCTCGTCGGTGCGTTCACCGACGTCGCCCGCGACGATCAGCCAATCGTCGGGTGAAGCCGGATACAGCGACTCGGTGACCGGCTTGTTTCCGGTGTGTCCGGTGTGCAGATCGCTGATCGCCCACAGAATCGGCTGTCGATCTCTCGACTCCTGGTCCATCACCACAACCGACCAGCCTAGCGGCGCGCCCGGTCGCGAACCGCCCGCCAACTAGAACAGGTTCTCGTTTATGGTCGAGTCGGCCGCCGCGGACCGCTACACTCCCGGCAAGCCGGGGATGAGTTCTCACCGAACCGCAAGGGGGTTTCATGGCCGCCAGGCTGCGCCTGTTGTCGGCGTTGTGCGCGCTGGTCGCAGCAGTGATCGTGGTCTGGCAGACGACACCGACGGCCGGTTCCGGCTCCGGAGTCCTGCGTCTGGAAGCCACCGATCTGCCGATGACCAACGTGTCGACGACCATCAAGTGGCCGGTGATCGAAACCACGGACCCCTCACCGTTCGATCCGTGCCGCGACATCCCGCTGGACGTGGTCCAGCGGATCGGCCTGGCCTTCACGCCGCCCACCCCGGAAGACAGCCTGCGGTGCAAGTACGACGCCGGCAACTACCAGATGGCCGTCGAGGCGTTCGTGTGGCGGACCTACGAGGCGACGATTCCCGCCGACGCCCTCGAGCTGGACATCGACGGTCACCGTGCCGCGCAGTACTGGATCATGAAGCCCACCGATTGGAACGACCGGTGGTGGATCACCTGCATGGTGGCGTTCAAGACCAGCTACGGCGTGATCCAGCAGTCGCTGTTCTATTCGCCGATCTACTCCGAGCCCAACCCCGACTGCCTGCAGACCAACATGCAGCGGGCCCACGAACTGGCGCCGTACTACAAGTTCTGAACCAACTGATTAGCAGGCTTAAGTAGGCTCGGTGTGGTGACCGTGACTACCACTGCCCCGGCGGCCGCCCGCCGGACCGTCAGTCGGCTGCTGGGGCTGCCACCCCACACCACCACCTTCACCGTGCACCAGCGCCTGCGTGTCCCGATGCGCGACGGGGTCGACCTGATCGCCGACCACTACGCGCCACACACCGAAACGCCCGCAGGAACGCTGCTGGTGCGCGGCCCGTACGGGCGCCGGTTCCCGTTTTCGGCGCTGTTCGCACAGGTGTACGCCGCCCGCGGCTACCACGTCGTGCTGCAGAGCGTGCGTGGCACGTTCGGATCCGGCGGCGAGTTCACGCCCATGGTCCACGAGAAGGCCGACGGCGCCGACACCGTGGCATGGCTGCGCGGGCAACCGTGGTTCACCGGCAGCTTCGGCACGATCGGTCTGTCCTACCTCGGGTTCACCCAATGGGCGCTGCTGTCGGATCCGCCGCCGGAACTCAAGGCCGCGGTGATCACCGTCGGGCCGCACGATTTCCAGGCCTCCGCGTGGGGCACCGGCTCGTTCACCCTCAACGACTTCCTCGGCTGGAGCAACATGGTCGCCCACCAGGAAGACCCGGGGCTCGCGCGCACGATTCTGCGGGAATGGCGCGCCCCGCGTGCGGTCGCCAGGGCCACCGACCGATTGCCCGCGGGACAGGCCGGCCGGACCCTGCTCGGCGCCGGTGCGCCCTGGTACGAGACGTGGCTGGACCATCCCGACGCGGAGGATCCGTTCTGGGACGCGCTGCGATGCCCCGAGGCGCTCGACCGCACGTCGGTGCCCGTCCTGCTGGTCGGCGGCTGGCAGGATCTGTTTCTGGAGCAGACGCTCGCGCAGTATCAGCACCTGCGGCGGCGGGATGTCCCGGTCGCACTGACCGTCGGATCCTGGACCCACACCCAGGTAATGACCAAGGGCGCACCGACGGTGCTGCGGGAATCGCTGGACTGGCTGGGCACGCATCTTGCCGGGAAGCCCGCGGTGGACCGCAGCCCCGTGCGCATCCACGTCACCAACCACGGCTGGGTCGACCTGCCCGACTGGCCGCCGCGGCAGACCGATCACGAGTTGTTTCTACAGCCGACGGGACGGCTGGCCGGCGTCGCACCCGCCGAGACCGCGCCGCCGTCGACGTTCACCTACCACCCCGCCAATCCCACCCCGACCATCGGCGGCCGGCTGCTGGCTCGTGAGGGTGGTTACCGCAACGACAGCCGGCTCGCCGAGCGCAGCGACGTGCTGACGTTCACAGGTGACCCGCTGCCCGCCGATCTCTTCGTGACCGGCAACCCGGTCGTGGAGTTGGCGCACAGTTGCGACAACCCGTACCACGACATCTTCGTGCGAGTCAGCGAGGTGGACGCGAAGGGGCGCTCCCGCAACGTCTCCGACGCGTTCCGCCGGCTCAACAACCACACCGGGCCGGTGCGCCTGGAATTGGACGCGGTCGCACACCGCTTCAGGGCAGGTTCGCGGATTCGGCTGATGATCTCGGGCGGCTCTCATCCCCGTTTCGCGCGCAATCTCGGTACCGCCGAGCCGGTCGTCTCCGGTTCACGCATGGTCCGTGCGACCCACACCGTTCATCACGGCCACGGTGGGCTTTCGCGACTCGTGCTGCCGGCCGGGTCACGCCCGCCGTCAGCCGACTGAGCTCCGAACCCGGGCGGCGACGTCGCGCAGCGCGGCGTCGCCGTGCACCGGTGGCCGCCAATCGGCCTGCACGGGCAGCTGTACCCAACTCTTGCATCCGGCGTAGTCGGGCGTGCGGTCCAGGCGGACCGGCTCCGCCAGCGCACTGACCTGCACCACCAGCACGGCAAGCCGATGCCGTGGCCGGAAATCCAACCGGTCGGCCTGCACCGACTCCCGCGTCCAGATGTGCATGGACTCGAGAGCATCGATGGCCTCCGGATGGTTGACCTCAATGGTGTCAACCACTTTCGCGCCGGCCCGGATGATCAGCGCGTCCTCGGTGCTGTCGGCCGCCGCCGGGACGAGCAGGTCACGGTGTTCGGGGCGAACCCGCTCGGCGTGGCTGTGCGCAACCGTCGGGAACAGCAGGAACTGTCCGCTGTTCACGGCGAACCGCTTCTCGTGGATGCCGCCTTTGCGCAGCAGGATGGTTTGCCTGCCGTCGAGCAGCGCATGCACGGCCGCGCTCCATTCCTTGAGCGCGGGTTGAGTCAGCGCGGTCGTGCTCACTTCGCCGCAAGCCGCGCACGAACCTCGGGACGGCGCAGCGGCGGAACGGTTTTCGGCGGTTGACGGCGCGGGGCCAACCCGGTCAGCAGACGCGTCGTGGTCGCGGTCACCTCGGCGACCGCGGTCTCGAAAGCGTCCACATTGGCTCCGGTCGGGCGGGTGATACCACTGACCTTGCGGACATATTGCCTGGCAGCGGCTTCGATCTCCTCGTCGGTTGCGGCGGGCTCAAGCCCCCGCAGCTCGGTGATGTTGCGGCACATGTCCCCACGATAGGTGCCCCGCGATAGGTTCATGCCATGACCGACGCCGCCGTCCTGCTTACCGAAACCACCGATCGGATTCGCACCCTCACACTCAACCGGCCGCAATCCCGTAATGCGCTGTCGGCCGAGTTGCGAACGGCGTTCTACGCTGCGCTGCACGCCGCGCAGGCCGACGACGACGTCGACGTCGTGATCCTCACGGGCGCCGATCCGGTGTTCTGCGCCGGGCTCGATCTCAAGGAACTCGGTGACACCACCGAGTTGCCCGACATCTCACCCAAGTGGCCCGCCATGACCAAGCCCGTCATCGGCGCGATCAACGGCGCAGCGGTGACCGGTGGCCTCGAATTGGCGCTCAACTGCGACATCCTGATCGCCTCCGAACACGCGAGGTTCGCCGACACCCACGCCCGGGTGGGCCTGCTGCCGACGTGGGGCCTCTCGGTCCGGCTGCCGCAGAAGGTCGGTGTGGGCCTCGCGCGCCGGATGAGCCTCACGGGCGACTACCTCTCGGCCACCGATGCCCTGCGCGCCGGGCTGGTCACCGAGGTCGTGCCGCACGACGAACTGTTGACGGCGGCCCGCGCTGTGGCGGCCTCGATCGTCGGCAACAACCAGGCGGCGGTGCGTGCCCTGCTGCACTCGTATCACCGCATCGATGCGTCCCAGACCAACGCCGGGCTGTGGATCGAGGCCGAGTCCGCGCGGGCCTGGATGGCCGGTGCGACCGGCGACGACATCGCGGCCAGCCGCGCGTCGGTGTTCGAGCGCGGCCGCGCGCAGGTGCGCTGAACAGCGTCGCGACTCGGCGTCCAAAAATCCGTGGACGCGAGGGCCTTCCCGGACGATGCTGGCTCAGATGCGTCTCGGTACCCGATGGCCCTCGCTGTCAGACCAGATCGACGTCGCGGCCGCACTCTACGGCGACCACGGCGACGCCCTGGTCGACGAGTGGTTTGCCGAACAAACCGACCGGGTCGGCAACCTCGCGTTCGGCCGGACATTCTCCGACCACATCACGCTGCCCGGCATCGAACCGGCCGATTACTCACATCGCCGGATTCGTAGTTCCCGCGGTGATCTCATCGGAGGGATCCGGTTCTACAGTCGCGACGTGACACGGCCTTTCGTGGAAGTCGCCGCACACAGCTTCGATGACGTTGCCGCACTGGGCGACTGCGTCGCCGCGGAGTGGGCTGCGTTCAGACCGCCATACCTGCGCCTGCGAACCCGTCCCGGCCGCCTGACCGGGCCGGGCGTGTTGCTCGACGTCAGCATCCATGTCGCTCGGTATCGGGACATGGCACCACCCGACGGGCGTGTTCGACTCGACCGCTTCAACAGTGCCGATGAGGCCATCGACCTCGTGGAGCGCCGGTACGCACACGTCGCCGGGCATCAACCTGCGTTGGCGCGCAACATCTCTGCGGCCGACTCGGCCGACCTGAGGCGTTGGCATGACGACGGACTGCTGCGCGCCATCCGCGCACGTGATGTCAGCGTCGGGGTTCTTGCCATCGCACCGGGCGCGATCGGCTGGATCACCGGCGACGAGATCAACGAAGAGGTGATCGATGCCGGGCACAACGGCAACGGCTACGCGGCGTCGGCCCAAACCGCTTGGGCTGTAGGTGTTGCCACCGATCGGGCCCGAATGTTGATCGGCACCATCGATCGACACAACCCCGCGTCCCGCAACACCGCCGAACGTGCCGGAAGGCCACGCGTGCTCGACGACGTGTTCGTCTCACTGAGGGGCCCTGCCCAGGCGCACTGAGCTCACAGGTAAGTTGGACATCGATCGCGCCTAGGGTTCCGCCGGCCGTCCGCCATGGATCGACAATCAGGACGGTTCGGGACTGGACCGAGCGGCGCCTGGACAGACGTCCACAGCTGACGGGGCAAAAGCCTGGAGGCTCCATCGCCCACGCCCCTATCACGGGGCCGACCCGAGGAGCCTCTCGTTGTCCGTTCCGATCATGCTCGCGGTCCTGCTGTCCGCACTCATGCACGCCGTGTGGAATTCACTGGCCCACGCCATCCCTGACCGGCTGGTGGGTTTTGCGCTCATCGGTCTGGTCGACGCGGTGGGTGGCGCGGTGATGATCGGGATCGGCGGGTTGCCGCCTGCCGGGGCCTGGCCGTACATCGTCGCGTCGGCGGCCGCCCACGTTGTGTACAACCTGCTGTTGCTGGCGAGTTATCAGCTCGGCGAGTTCAGCCAGATGTACCCGCTCGCGCGCGGCACCTCGCCGTGGCTGGTCGCGGTGATCGCCGGGGTCTTCCTCGGCCGCGAGCTACCGGTGGCCGAACTGATCGGCGTGCTGACCATCTCGGCCGGGCTGATCGGCCTGGTCCTGGCCGGTGGCTTGCCGCGGCGCAAAGACGTTCCCGCGCTGACAGCCGCGCTGCTGACCGGCGTCACCATCGCGGGCTACACGGTGGTCGACGGTGTCGGCGTTGCCCATTCACCATTGCTCGCCTACGCGGGCTGGATGTTTCTGCTGCAGGGCCCGCCGCTGGCCATCATCGCTGCCGTTCGCCGCGGGCCACGGCTCGCCGGCGCCGTGCGCGAGTGCGCGGTGCCGGGCCTGGCCGGCGGGGCCATCTCACTCGCGGCGTACACGATCGTGCTCGCGGCACAGACCACCGGCGCGCTCGCACCTATCGCTGCACTGCGTGAGACCAGCATCGTGTTCGGCGCGCTGATCGGAGCGGTGTTCCTCGGCGAGCGGCTCGGTGCCCGTCGAGCCGTGGCCGCCGGTGTGGTGCTGGCCGGAGTGCTGTTGATCAGCCTGCCGTGAGCGCGGGCGCCACCAGATCGCGATAGCGCTGCTTCATGGTCTCGATCACGGCGTGTCCGGCTGTCGCCCAGATCTTTTCGTTGAAGATCTCGACCTCGACGTCGCCGTCGTACGCGGCATCGCGCACCAGCGCCGTGATCGCCGCGAAGTCGATCACGCCGTCCCCCATCATGCCGCGCGACACCAAGGGGTCGGCGGCCATCGGCACCAGCCAGTCGCACACCTGGTATGCGCTGATGCGCTGTTGCGCCCCGGCTTCCGCGATACCCGCCGCGAGGTCCGGATCCCACCACACGTGGAACGTGTCGACGACGACGCCGACGGCCGACGCCGGGTAGGGGGCCGCCAGTGCGAGTGCCTGAGCGAGCGTCGAGATCACCGCGCGGTCCGCGCAGAAGACCGGGTGCAGTGGTTCGAGCGCGAGACGGACGTCGTGCTCGACGGCGTACGGCACCAGCTCGTCGAGCCGGTCGGCCACCCGCCTGCGTGCCTCCGGAAGATCACGGTCGACGAGACCGCCCACCACCAACACCAGTTCGGCCGTCCCCAGAGTGGCCGCCTCTTCGATCGCGCGCCGGTTGTCGTCGAACGCCGCGGTCGCGTCGGCTCCCGTGAGGAATCCACCGCGGCACAGACTGGAGACCCGCAATCCGTGCTCGCGCACCAGCTTTGCCGCGGTGTCCAGGCCCGCCTCGGCGACCCGGTCGCGCCATAGGCCGATCGCCCCGAGACCGGCACCGGCGGCCGCCTCGACAGCCTCGCGAAGCGTGAAACCCTTGGTGGTCATGGTGTTCAGCGACAACCGGTCGTAATCCGCGGTGCTCATGGCCGCACTCCGTTCAGCTCAAGAAACATCCGCATCCGGTGTGCGGCCAGCGCCGGATCGGTCAGCAGTCCGGCCCGGTCGGCAAGCACGAACAGTTCTGAAAGGTGCGGAACCGAACGGCCGCCGGCCAATCCGCCGACCATCCCGAATCCGGGTTGCCGGCCGTTGAGCCAGGACAGGAACGCGATCCCGGTCTTGTAGTAATAGGTGGGTGCGGTGAAGATGTGCCGGCCGAGCGCACGCGTGGACTCCAGGATCGCTCGTGCGTTGTCGGCATCGCCGGCATCGAGTTCCTGCAGGGCCGCCGATGCGGCCGGGTAGATCGCCGCGAAAATGCCGAGCAGGGCGTCGGAGTGGCCGTGCTCGTCACCGACGATCAGCTCCGGGTAGTTGAAGTCGTCGCCCGTGTACAGCCGGACCCCGGCGGGCAGGGCACGCCGCAACGCCACCTCGTGATCGGCATCGAGCAGCGAGACCTTGACGCCATCGATCTTGGCGGCATTGGCGCCGATCAGCTCCAGGAAAACCTGTGTCGCGGTTTCGGTTTCGGCGCTCCCCCAGTAGCCGCGGAGCGCGGGATCGAACATCTCCCCGAGCCAGTGCAGGATGACGGGCTGATCGACGTCCGACAGGACCGCGTCGTAGACCGTCAGGTAGTCGCTTGGGGACTGCGCGGCCCTGGCCAGCGCCCGCGATGCCATCAGGATCACCTGTGCACCGGCCTCGCGCACCACCTCCACCTGCTCGCGGTAGGCGTCGGCGATCGTCCTCAGACCAGCCGCACCCGATGAAACATCGTCGAGTGCAAGCTGATCGGTCCCCGCTCCGCAAGCCAGCCGACCGTGCGCGGCAGCGGCCTCCCGACCGCTGCGCCGGATCAGCTCACGGGTGGCGGCCCAGTCCATTCCCATGCCGCGCTGCGCGGTGTCCATCGCATCGGCCACGCCGAGACCGTACGACCACAGCTCGCGGCGGTACGCCAGCGTGGCGTCCCAGTCCAGGTCGGCCGGCGCGCCCGGGGTGTTGTCGGCCAGTGGCCGCGGAACGACATGCGCGGCGGCATAAGCGATCCGCGACGTGATGGGATGTTCCGGCCGGTGCCAGGAGCCGGGCTCCCCGAGCTCGAAGGTCCGCAATTGCCCGTCGATGGGCAACGACACCGTGGTACCGGTCTGGATCAGGGTCACAGCACGATCTCCGGAACCTCGATGCGGCGGCCTTCCGCCGAACTCTGCAAACCCAGTGCGGCCAACTGGACACCCCGCGCCGCCGAGAGCAGCCCGTATCGGTGCGGACGGCCGGCCAGCATGTCACGCAGGTATTCCTCCCACTGCAACTTGAACCCGTTGTCCAGATCAGCGTTGGCCGGCACCTCCAGCCACTGGTCGCGGAACGGCTCCGTGACGGGCAGATCGGGGTTCCACACGGGTTTCGGTGTATGCGAACGGTGTTGGGCGACGCACCGGCGAAGCCCGGCGACCGCGGAGCCGTGCGTACCGTCTACCTGGAACTCGACCAGCTCGTCACGGTAGACCCGGACCGCCCATGACGAATTGATCTGAGCGACGATGCCTCCCGCCAGTTCGAAGATGCCGTAGGCGGAGTCGTCAGCGGTCGCCGCATAGGGCTCGTGCGCTTCGTCCCACCGGGTGGGGATGTGTGTCACCGCCTTGGCGGTCACGGCCTCGACCTTGCCGAGGATTCCTTCCATCACGTAGTTCCAGTGACAGAACATGTCGACGGTGATCCCGCCACCGTCTTCAGCCCGGTAGTTCCAACTCGGCCGCTGGGCGGGCTGGCCGTCGCCCTCGAACACCCAGTAACCGAACTCGCCGCGCATGGACAGGATGCGGCCGAAGAAGCCCTCGTCGACCAGTCGACGCAGTTTGACCAGGCCGGGTAGATACAGCTTGTCGTGCACGACTCCGGCGGTGATGCCGGCGTTCTCTGCCATCCGCGCGAGTTCGACTGCCTCGGTGAGGGTTTCCGCGGTGGGCTTCTCGGTGTAGACGTGCTTGCCCGCCTTGATCGCCGCGGTCAGCGCCTCGACCCGGCGTGAGGTCACCTGCGCGTCGAAATACACGTCGACGCTCGGGTCGGCGATGACGGCGGCGAGGTCTGTGGTCCAGTGCTCGATGCCGTGCTCGGCCGCCATGTCGGCGAGCTTGTCCGCGCTGCGCCCGACGAGGATCGGCTCGACGGCCACCCGCGTGCCGTCCGCCAGGACGAGGCCCGCATCGCGGAGCGGCAGGATGGACCGGACGAGGTGTTGGCGGTAGCCCATGCGTCCGGTGACACCGTTCATCGCGATGCGCACGGTGCGGCGGGCGGTGCCCGAGGATGTACTCATTCCAGGGAAGCCTTCTGTGATGGGCCGGCGACGGCCGGCAAGCGCGGTCGATTGACTGACCTGCACCGACGAACGCCTTCGAGAGGGCGTTCGGCGATGTCAGCACTTCGGAATGCGCTTTCCAAGGTAAGCTCATGACGACGATCCGGTCAACCCCAACGACGTCGGGAGCGCACATGGCAGCGGTGAGATTGCAGGATGTGGCCGCGCGAGCAGGCGTTTCACTCGCCACCGCGTCACGGGTGATCAACGGGTCGAGCCGGGTACCCGGCGAGGGTGTCGCCGACCGCGTCCGCACGGCCGCAAGGGAACTCGGCTATGTGCCGAACGCGCAGGCACAGGCCCTCGCGCGGGCCGCGACAGGACTGCTCGGCTTGATCGTGCACGACATCGCCGACCCGTACTTCTCCTCGATCGCGCGCGGTGTGCAGACCGCGGCGCGGACCGCACGCAAGCAGGTGCTGCTGGCCAGTACCGACCGCGACTTCGACATCGAGCGCGAATCGGTCTCGACGTTCATCGCGCACCGCGCCGACGCCATCGTGCTGGCCGGCTCGCGCCAGAGTGGCGATCTCGACCGAGAACTCGAGGCAGAGTTCGACCGCTACCGGGTCAACGGCGGCAGGGTCGTGGTGATCGGCCAGCCACTGGCCTTCGGAGGTGCCGTCGAACCCGAGAATCACGTGGCTGCAGGCGATTTGGCCGATGCCCTGATGGCCGCCGGGCATACGCAGTTCGCGGTCATCGGCGGCCCGGGCAGCATCCGCACCGGAGTCGACCGACGCAATGGATTCGTCGAGGCGCTCGGGAGGCGCGGTCTCACCCCGCTCGTCGAGGTCTCGGGCGAATTCACCCGCGACGGCGGCCATTCGGCGGCGCGCCGGCTCGCGGGGGCACTGCAGCTCAGCCCGGGTGCTCAGGCCGAGCCGGTGTGCGTGTTCGCGGTCACCGACGTGATGGCCATAGGAGCCGTCGCCGCGTGGCGCGAACTCGGTCTGTCGGTGCCCGAAGACATCGGCATCGCGGGCTTCGACGACATCCCCACACTGCGCGACCACATCCCGAGCCTGACGACCGTGGCCCTGCCCCTCGAAGAGATCGGCGCGCGCGCAGTCGAGTTGGCGTTGCGCACTGACACGGAGTGCGATGACCTGCGTGAACGCGTTCCCGGACGGGTCATTCTGCGCGACAGCACCCGGCTGCCCTAGCGGGGCGCCGTTGACAGTGTGCGCTGGGTCACGTTATGGTCGAACCGCTTCGGAAAGCGCATTCCCAGATCGGGTTCCACTCCCGCGAATACTGCGACCTTAGGACTCATCCATGGCGGTAACCGCTTCGGCCGGGGTGCGCCCCTCCGGGTCTCCGGACTCCGGCCCGGCACCCCAGCGCCGAATCTTCTCCCCTGCCGTTTCGGCGCGACGCACGGCCTCGGCCCTGTGGCGGCCACTGGTGCTCGTCGCGGCACTGCTGGCCGCCTGGTGGGCCGTCACCGAGGCCCAACTCGTCGCGCCCTACATCCTCCCCTCGCCCGCCGACACCTGGCGCACCGCTCAGGAGAACGCGGCCTATCTGGCGCAGAACACCTGGGTGACCACCTGGGAGACCGTGATCGGGTTCGTCATCGCCGCGATCATCGGCGAATTCGTTGCGGTGATCATGATCTACTCGGCGAGCCTCGAGAAGACCGTCTACCCGCTGATCCTGTTCGCACAGGTCATCCCGAAGATCGCGATCGCGCCGCTGTTCATCGTGTGGCTGGGTTTCGGTCCGTCGCCGAAGATCCTGGTGGCCGTGCTGATGGCGTTCTTCCCCATCGTGATCTCGGGTCTGGCCGGTCTGCGTTCGGTGGACCCCGAGATCCTCGAACTGACCTCGACCATGGGCGCGAGCCGGTTCAAGACCTTCCTCAAGATCCGGTTTCCGGCTTCTCTGCCGCAGTTGATGTCCGGCCTCAAGGTCGCCGCCACCCTGGCGGTCACCGGCGCGGTCGTGGGCGAGTTCGTCGGCGCCAACGAAGGCCTGGGCTACGTGATCCTTCAGGCCAACGGAAACATCGACACCGCAATGCTGTTCGCGGCCCTCATCATCATGTCGGTGCTTGGCATCGCGCTCTTCGCGATCATCGAGATCGCCGAGAAGCTGCTCATCCCATGGCATTCCTCGCGCCGTACCGCCAAGTCCGCCACCTCCGCCTGATCCGCAACCACCCAGGAAACTAGAGCCATGACCTCATCTCTGCGCCGCACCACCGTTGCGCTTGCCGCTGCCGCGGCTCTCACCCTGTCCGCCTGTGGCGGCAGCAATTCTGAAAAGTCCCCCGCCGCAGACGGTTCGGCCACCCCGGCGACCCTGATGCTCAACTGGTATCCGTACGGCGAGCACGCGCCGTTCTATTACGGTGTGCAGGAGGGCATCTTCGCCAAACACGGCATCGACCTGACCATCGACGCGGGCCAGGGTTCGACCAAGACCGTGCAGGCCGTCGGCTCGCAACAGACCGACTTCGGTTGGGCCGACACCCCGGCCGTGCTGACCAACATCGACAAAGGTGTCAAGGTCAAGAGCACCGGTGTGTTCCTGCAGACCACGCCGTCGGCCGTACAGGTGTTCGCCGACTCGGGCATCGACGAGCCCAAAGATCTCGCGGGCCGCACCATCGCGGTCTCGGCAGGCGATGCCCCCACCACGACGTTCCCCATCTATCTGGACAAGGTGGGCGTACCCGCCGACCAGGTCACCCAGCAGAGCCTCGACGCCGCGGGCAAGATGTCGGCGATGCTGTCCGGGCGCGTCGACGGATTGATCGGGTTCGCCCACGACCAGGGCCCGACCATCGCCAACAAGAGCGGCCGGGAGGTGCGGTACCTGAAGTACTCTGACGCGGGGCTGAACTTCTACAGCAACGGTCTGATCGCCAACACCCAAACCATCAGCGACGACCCGGATCTCGTGCGGTCGATGGTCGATGCGACGAGTGAGGCATTCACCGCTGCCGCCGCGAATCCCGAGGCCGCCGTGCAGGCCATGGCAGGAAAGGATCCGCAGATGCCGCCCCGGGAGGTGCTGCTGGACCAGTGGAAGCAGACCATCCCGCTGCTGAGCACGCCCGCGACCGCCAACCAGCCGCCGGGCACCAACTCCAACGAGGACTGGACCACCACGATCACCACGCTGACCGACGCCGGATTGCTCAAAACCGCGAAAGACCCTGCGGAGTATTGGGACTCGTCGTTCGCCCCGAAGCCTCAGCAATAGCAGGAGCCTGACTGACATGACCACTGCCACGATCACTGCCCCGGGAACGACGGTGACGACCGAAGCCGCTGAAGCCATCGCCATCGAGAACCTCACGGTCAGGTTCACCTCCAAACGAGCCACTGTCACGGCCCTCGACGACATCGACCTGCGCGTGGCCGACGGTGAGTTCGTCTCGATCGCAGGCCCTTCCGGCTGCGGAAAGTCGACGCTGCTGAAGGTGGTCGCGGGTCTGACCGACTCGACCTCGGGCTCCGTGCGGCTTCGCGGACGACACGTGAAAGGGCCGCAGCGGGAGATCGGCTATGTGTTCCAACGGGCTGCGCTGCTCGAATGGCGTTCGGTACGCAAGAACATCCTGTTGCAGGCCGAGATGCGCGGCATGCCGAAGGCCGCCGCGGCCCGCCGGTGCGACCAGCTCATCGAGATGACGGGGTTGGCGGGATTCGAGAATGCGCTGCCGCACGAGCTGTCCGGCGGTATGCAGCAACGGGTTTCACTGTGCCGTGCACTGCTGCACGAGCCCGGTGTGCTCCTGATGGACGAGCCGTTCGGGGCGCTCGACGCGCTGACCCGCGAGAAGATGAACGTCGAACTGCACCGGATCTGGCGCGACACCGGCACCACGGTGGTGCTGGTCACGCACTCGGTCGCCGAAGCGGTGTACCTGGCCAACCGGGTGGTGGTGATGAGCCCCCGGCCGGGCCGGATCGTCGAGACACTCGACGTCGAGCTGCCTGCCGAACGGGATTACGCCGAGACCATGGAACGCCCGGAGTTCATCCGCGTGGCCAACCGCGTGCGCGATCTGCTGGGCAGTTCCAGCGCGGCCGACTGAGTCAACCCGCCCACCTCACACCGCGAGCGTGCGTGTTTGTCGCCCGGCACACCGTTGTCAGCCAACAGTTTGCGCACCCTCACGCGGGCATCGTCACTCAGTCGGCCGGCCAACCGGATCCCTGTTCGGCGCCGAGTTCCTCGACGCTCATCCCGTCGACGAGCCGGTCCAGCGCGCCCATCATCGTCGCGCACTCGCGGGCGGGGTGATCGGCCGGACAATTCAGGGAGTGGGTCAGAAACTGTTGCGCCCCTTGTGCTTGCGCGATCACCCGATCGAGCTCGGCGATCTGCTTGCGCACCGTCTCGCGCCACTGATCGCCCGGCGCGTCGAGCACCGCAGCCGCAGTCTCCAGCGGCAGGCCCAACCGGTGGAATATCTTGAGCAACGCGAGCCGGCGCAGCTCCTCGGGCCCGTACATCCGCTTGCCCGCCCGGCGCAGCCGCGGCGACACCAACCCGCGCTCGTCGTAGTACCGCAACGCCGAGGGCCTCATCTGTAGCCGCGCGGCGGCCTCGCCGATCGAGATCACATCCATGCCGATATTTGACTTCAACCCAAGTTGAACCGGCAAGGTCTACCCATGGGCTCCGTACGTGCGGTCAATCACCACGCCGACCACCCCGGATTCGCGGGGATCGGTGGTGTGCTGTGCGGGCTGCTCTTCCTCGTGGTGGGGCGGGCGAAGGCCAGGATGGCGGCCGACATCGCGGAGGTGTCGTCCGCAGACCATGTCGTCGATGTCGGATGCGGCCCCGGCACCGCGGCCCGCGTGGCCGCCCGCAGGGGCGCCCGGGTCACCGGTGTCGATCCGGCATCGACCATGCTCAGGGTCGCGCGCATGGTGACCCCGCGCAGGCTCGCCGTCACGTGGCGCGAAGGCACTGCCGAAGCCCTCCCGGTTGCCGACGGATCGGCGACCGTGGTGTGGGCGCTGGCCACCGTGCACCACTGGCAAGACGTCGGTGTGGCCGTCGGCGAGGCGCGCCGCGTGCTGGAGCCGGGCGGACGGTTGCTCGCGGTCGAGCGGCAGGTGGCGGCCGACGCCACCGGATTGGCCAGCCACGGCTGGACCGAGGAGCAGGCCGAGTCCTTCGCGGAGCTGTGTCGCCACGCGGGTTTCGACGACGTGACCGTGGCCCGGCGCGGCAGCGGCAAGCGGGCCGTGTGGGTGGTCGGCGGTACTCGCCACTGAACACCGCCGAAGGTGCGCAAAATGCTGGTGCCGACCGGCGTGTCGGGCAGCAGACTCGCACGCTCGCGCGGCTGGGTCAGCCGGTGCCGGCTACGAGCCAGCGCCCGGAGAACGCGCGCCAGCCGACGAAGACCAACCGCAGCACCATGAACGTGCTCAAGCCCGACCAGATGCCGAGCAGCCCCCAGCCGTAGATCAGCGACAACCAGATCAACGGCAGGAACCCGACCAACGCGCTGACCAGTGTCGCGTTGCGCATGAACTTCGCGTCGCCTGCGCCGAGCAGTACCCCGTCGAGCGCGAAAACGATTCCGGCGATCGGCAATTGAGCCACCAGGAACCACCATGGCACGCCGATCTCGTCGAGCACCGAACGGTCATCGGTGAACAACGCGGGCATGACGTCGGCCCCGACCGCGAACACCGCCGCCAGCACGACCGCGGCCACAGTCGAGAACACCGTCACGCGCCAGGCCACGACCTTGGCGTGGCCCAGTTCGCCCGCGCCCAACGCGGCACCGACGAGTGACTGCGCCGCGATGGCCAGCGAGTCGAGCACCAGCGCGAGGAAGCTCCACAGCTGCAGCACGACCTGATGCGCCGCGACCGCGGCCGCGCCGAAGCGGGCCGCCACCGCACCGGCCGAGACGAAGCACGCCTGAAACGCCATGGTGCGCAGCAGCAGATCCCGGCCCATCACCAGCTGGGCCCGCAGCACCGACGGGTGCAGACCCAGCGGAACCTTTTCCGACAACAGCGCCCAGATGAACATCGCCGCCGCGACCCACTGCCCCACCAGGTTGGCCACCGCGGAGCCCGCCAGCTCCAGCCGCGGCATTCCCAGCCAGCCGTACACCAGCAGCGGACATAGCACCGCCGAGACCGCGAATCCGGTCACGACGTAGCGCAGCGGACGCACGGTGTCCTGCACACCGCGCATCCAGCCGTTGCCGGCCAACGAGATGAGGATCGCGGGCGCTCCCAGGATCGCGATCCGCAGCCACGGCAACGCCGCCTCGGCGATCTCGCCGCCGCCGGAGATCACCGACAGCAGCGGCACCGCAACAGCCTGCACGACCGCGAGGATCAGCACACCGAGCAGCACTGCCAGCCAGGTGGCCTGGACGCCTTCGCCGACCGCCGCGGTCCGGTCCCCGGCACCGTAGAACCGCGCCGAGCGCGCCGTGGTTCCGTAGGACAAGAAGGTCAGCTGCGAACTGACGAGGCTGAGCACCAAACCGCCGATCGCCAGGCCGGCGAGGCTGAGCGCACCCAGCCGGCCGACGATCGCGATGTCGAATAACAGGTAGACGGGCTCGGCGGCCAGCACTCCCAGCGCGGGAAGCGCCAACGCGGCGATGCGCCGACTCGTCACGGGCGCGACGGGCCGGTCGCCTTCCGCGTCGAGGCCGAACTCAGCCAAGAGCGGCCTGCAACGCCTTCACCACGTCCCGGGCCGGACCCGTCGCGGAATAGCCTGCGGCCAGCCGGTGCCCACCGCCGCCGAACGACATCGCGACCTTCGACAGGTCGATGGACTTCGCCCGCATCGACACCGACCAGTGCTGCGGCTCGATCTCCTTGAACACCGCGGCGACCTCGGCCTGCTGGGTGGTGCGGACGATGTCGACGATGCTCTCGACCTCTTCGGGCCGGGCGCCGGACCACTCGGAGTGGGATACGACGACGTACACCAGGCCGCGGCCGTCGACGGCCTCGGGGCACAGCTCTGCCGAGGACAGCACCCGCGACAGCATCGGCAGCCACGCGAACGGATGGGTGTCGAGCAGGGTCCGGCTGATGGAGGCGTTGTCCACGCCCAATTCGACGAGCCGGGCCGCCAGCCGGTGTGCCCGTGCACTGGCCCACCGAAACGATCCGGTGTCGGTGGTCAGACCCGCATACAGGCAGTGCGCGACCTGACGGTCGATCGGCTTGTCCCACGCGTCGAGGATCTCGGCCACCAGCATCGTGGTGGAATCGGCCGACGGATCGACGTAGTTCGCCGACCCGAAGAGCCGGTTGGATGCGTGATGGTCGATGACCAGGACTGCGCGGCCGTCCTCGGCGAGCCCTCGAAGCGCGCCGAGCCGGTTGACGCTTGGAATGTCCACCGTGACAACGAGATCCGCGTCGTCACGCATCACGTCGGGCGAGACCAGCAGGTGCCCGCCGGGCAGGGACTGCAAGGACTCCGGCAGCTTCTCCGGCGCGGCGAACGCCACTTCGACGCTCTTGCCTGCGCCCTCGAGAACCTGGGCGAGCGCCAAGCCCGCACCGATGG
This sequence comes from Mycolicibacterium mageritense, assembly GCF_010727475.1. Classification (NCBI taxonomy): domain Bacteria; kingdom Bacillati; phylum Actinomycetota; class Actinomycetes; order Mycobacteriales; family Mycobacteriaceae; genus Mycobacterium; species Mycolicibacterium mageritense. Next base: position 5,751,785 of record NZ_AP022567.1, on the reverse strand, counting down.
TGTCGGCGTCGGGGTAGACGTGGCACACCACGCTGACGCTCGATGCCGCCGAGAGCAGATCGACGGCTCGGTGAGCGTCGACTCGCACGCCAGGAGCAGCGATGTCAGCCATCGAATCGGTCGTCACGAGTTCGGTAGTCACCGTCGTCCTCTGTGTCTGCCCCGTCGACAGGCCCGTTCGTGTCCTCCGCCCCGCTCACACGGTACGGGTCGGCGTCACCGGCGTGTGTGGCACCCTCCCGAACTCGGGCCAAATCGGCGTCGGCAGCCCGGGCGGCGGCCAGCAGCTCCTCCATGCGGTGCGCCGCATCGGGCACGGTGTCGCGGACGAACGCCAGGGTCGGGGTGAATCGCACCCCGGTCCCGGCGCCCACCTTGGTCCGCAGCACGCCCTTGGCCTTCTCCAACGCTGCCGCCGCACCGGCGTAATCCGGCTCGTCGTCCAGCGTCGGCCCCATCACCGTGTAGTACAGCGTGGCGTCGTGAAGGTCACCGGACACCTTCGCGTCGGTGATGGTCACACCCGCCAGGCGCGGATCCTTGATCTCGTACTCGATGGCCGAGGCGACGATCGTGGAGATCCGCTTGGCGAGTCGTTTCGCGCGTGCAGGGTCAACCACAATGCTCCTCACGCAAGCGTTCGTCGGCCACTTACGTACGCGCCTTCTCGACCAGCTCGTACGTCTCGATGATGTCGCCTTCCTTGATGTCCGAGTAGGTCAGCGTGAGACCGCACTCGTAACCCTCGCGGACCTCGGTGGCATCGTCCTTCTCACGCTTGAGCGACGACACCGTGAGGTTCTCGGCGACCACGACGTTGTCCCGCAGCAACCGGGCCTTGGCGTTGCGCCGCATGATCCCGGACTGCACGAGGCAGCCGGCGATGTTGCCGACCTTCGACGACCGGAAGATCGCCCGGATCTCGGCGCGGCCGAGCTCCTTCTCCTCGTAGACAGGCTTGAGCATGCCCTTGAGCGCGCTCTCGATGTCGTCGATGGCCTGGTAGATCACCGAGTAGTAGCGGATCTCCACACCCTCGCGGTTGGCCAGCTCGGTCGCCTTGCCCTCGGCGCGGACGTTGAACCCGATGATGATCGCGTCCGACGCCGATGCCAGGTTGACGTTGGTCTCGGTGACCCCACCGACGCCGCGGTCGATGACGCGCAGCTCCACCTCGTCGTCGACCTGGATGCCCATCAGGGCCTCCTCGAGGGCCTCGACGGTACCCGAGTTGTCGCCCTTGAGGATCAGGTTCAGCTGGCTGGTTTCCTTCAGCGCCGAATCGAGATCTTCCAGGCTGATCCGCTTGCGCGAACGGGCGGCCAACGCGTTGCGCTTGCGCGCGTTGCGCCGGTCGGCGATCTGGCGGGCGATGCGGTCCTCGTCGACGACCAGCAGGTTGTCGCCTGCGCCCGGCACCGACGTGAAGCCCACGACCTGCACCGGCCGCGATGGCAGCGCCTCTTCGACGTCCTCGCCGTGCTCGTCGACCATGCGGCGGACACGCCCGTAGGCGTCGCCGGCGACGATCGAGTCGCCGACCCGCAGGGTGCCGCGCTGGATGAGCACGGTGGCAACGGGACCACGGCCGCGGTCCAGGTGCGCCTCGATGGCCACGCCCTGGGCTTCCATGTCGGGATTGGCCCGCAGATCCAGGGCGGCATCGGCGGTCAGCAGCACCGCTTCGAGCAGCTGGTCGATGTTGGTGCCCTGCCGTGCCGAGATGTCGACGAACATGGTGTCGCCGCCGTAGTCCTCGGCCACCAGGTTGTACTCGGTGAGCTGAGCCCGGATCTTCTGCGGGTCCGCGCCTTCCTTGTCGATCTTGTTGACCGCGACCACGATCGGCACGTCAGCGGCCTGCGCGTGGTTGATCGCCTCGACCGTCTGCGGCATGACGCCGTCGTCGGCCGCGACCACCAGGATCGCGATGTCGGTGGCCTTGGCACCGCGGGCACGCATGGCGGTGAACGCCTCGTGACCCGGGGTGTCGATGAAGGTGATGGGCCGGACGTTGCCGTCGAGGTCCACCTCCACCTGGTAGGCGCCGATGTGCTGCGTGATGCCGCCGGCCTCGCCCTCCCGGACGTTGGCCTTACGGATCGTGTCGAGCAGTCGGGTCTTGCCGTGGTCGACGTGGCCCATGACGGTGACAACGGGTGGACGGACCTGCAGATCCTCTTCGCCGCCTTCGTCCTCGCCGTAGGTGAGGTCGAAGGATTCGAGCAGCTCGCGGTCCTCGTCCTCCGGGGACACGACCTGCACGACGTAGTTCATCTCGCTGCCGAGCAGCTCGAGCGTCTCGTCGCCGACCGACTGCGTCGCGGTGACCATCTCACCGAGGTTGAACAGCGCCTGCACCAGCGAGGCCGGGTTGGCGTTGATCTTGTCGGCGAAGTCGGACAGCGATGCGCCGCGGGCCAGCCGAATGGTCTCACCGTTGCCGTGCGGCAACCGCACGCCGCCGACGACCGGCGCCTGCATCGAGTCGTATTCCTGCCGCTTCTGCCGCTTGCTCTTGCGACCGCGCTTGGGAGCGCCGCCGGGACGACCGAAGGCACCTGCCGCGCCGCCGCGCTGGCCGGGACGGCCACCGCCGCCACCGCCCGGGCGGCCGCGGAAGCCACCGCCACCACCGGCCGCAGCACCGCCACCGCCACCGGCACCGCCGCCGCGGTAGTTACCGCCACCGCCGCCACCGGGACGACCGCCCTGTCCACCGGGACGGGGGCCACCGCCGGGACGCGGACCGGGGCGGGGGCCACCGCGACCCGGCGCGCCTGCACCCGCCGGACGCGGGGGCATGTTGCCGGGTGACGGACGTGGGCCACCGCCGGGCCGGGGTGCACCCGGACGCGGCTGGGGACGCGGGATGGGCCGCTCAGCAGGCTGCTGAGTGGAGAACGGGTTGTTGCCGACCCGCGGCGTACGGGGCGCGGGCTTCGGTGCGTTGGACGGGCCGGGCCGGGGACCGGGGGTGGCCCCCGGGGTCGGGCGCGGTGCCGGTGTCGCCGCGGGGGCACTCGGCGCCGCGGACGCCGCCGGGGCACTCGGGGCGGCCGGAGCCTGCGGAGCAGCCGGCTTCGGGGCCGCAGGCTTGGCCTGGGACGCGGCTGGTGCGGGCGCTGCGGGCTTGGCCGGAGCCGGCCGGGCAGCCGCCGGCGAGGGCGCCGACGCGGCCGGGGTCACCGGGCCGGGGGTCGCGGACGGCCGCGGAGCCGCCGGCGTGGCACCGCCACCGGGCTTTGCATCGGTTCGAGGCGCGGGACGCGCTGCGGGCTTGTTGTCGGACTTGGCCGCAGACTGCGTGCCGAACGTTTCGCGCAGCCGCCGCGCGACGGGCGCTTCCACCGTGGAAGACGCCGATTTGACGAACTCGCCCTGCTCCTTGAGCTTGGCGAGCAGCTCCTTGCTTGTGACACCGAGTTCCTTGGCCAACTCGTGTACACGGGCCTTACCTGCCACTACTTCTCCTCATCTGGAGGCAACAGCGGTGGTAGGCGCCGTGCCTCGGGTTAGCTATGACGCATGGTCATCGGGACTTCACGGTGTGCTCATGTTCTTCGCTACCTGTTCTCTTTACCGACGTGATCGGGCACTTCTTCGTTCTCTTCGTTCTCGAAGGTCTCGATGTACTCGACCACCGCGGACGTGTCCGGCGAACCGGCGATGCGCAGCGCTCGGGCGAATGCCCGCCGCCGGATTGCCACCTGTAGGCACTGCCGGTCGCGGTGCAACCAAGCACCACGCCCGGGAAGCCTTGCCGCTGGGTCAACGGAAACGACGTGCTGTCCGTTCCCGTCGCTCACGGCGACTACACGAAGCAATTCAGCGGCTGACTCTCGTTTCCGGCAGCCGACGCATGTCCGTACCGGCCCGACCGAATCGCCGGGGCTGGGTGGAGGCGCCGAAGCCGAAGTCTCGCGCTGGATCACGGCTGAGTCTACCGCCCCGCGGGGTGTGCTCCGAACCGCCGGTCGACGTGTCGATCGAGACGTCAGTCGCGGACCGCCCCGTGCGGCGCCTCGGAGTCCGACTGGGCCGCGGCATCGCTGCGGATATCGATGCGCCAACCGGTCAAGCGGGCCGCCAACCTGGCGTTTTGCCCTTCCTTGCCGATTGCCAGAGACAGCTGGAAGTCAGGCACCACCACGCGGGCCGCGCGCGCGGCCTCGTCGATCACCGATACCGACACGACCTTGGCCGGTGACAGCGCGTTGGCGACGAACCGGGCCGGATCCTCGTCGTAGTCGATGATGTCGATCTTCTCGCCCGACAGCTCGCTCATCACGTTGCGCACCCGCTGACCCATGGGCCCGATGCAGGCGCCTTTCGCGTTCAGCCCGGGCACCCGCGACGTGACGGCGATCTTGGACCGGTGGCCGGCCTCGCGGGCCACCGCGACGATCTCCACCGACCCGTCGGCGATCTCGGGCACTTCGAGCGAGAACAGCTTGCGCACCAGGTTCGGGTGCGTACGCGACAGGGTGATCAGCGGCTCGCGGGCTCCGCGGGTGACGCCGACGACGTAGCAGCGCAGGCGGTCGCCGTGTTCATAGCGTTCGCCGGGCACCTGCTCGGCGCTCGGGATCACACCTTCCGAGCCCTTGGTCTCACTGCCGATGCGCACCACGACCAGGCCGCGGGCATTGGCGCGCGCGTCACGCTGGATCACGCCTGCCACGATGTCGCCCTCGTGCGCCGAGAACTCGCCGTAGGTCTTCTCGTTCTCCGCGTCGCGCAACCGCTGCAGGATGACCTGTCTGGCGGTGGTCGCGGCGATCCGGCCGAAACCCTCGGGCGTGTCGTCCCACTCGTGCACGACGTTGCCGTCGGCGTCGGTCTGCCGCGCGATGACCTTGACGACACCCGTCTTGCGATCGATGTCGATGTAGGCATCGGGTTCGTGACCGTCGGTGTGCCGGTAGGCCGTCAGCAGCGCCGACTTGATGGTCTCGATGACCACGTCAACCGTGATGCCCTTGTCCGCCTCGATGGCATGCAGCGCCGCCATGTCGATGTTCATCGGTGGGCCCCCTTCCCAGATTCTCCGGCCAGTTCCAGTTCACGCCGGTTGGGCGGCGAAAACTCCACTTGGACAACGGCTTTGACAATGTCGGCGAGGGCGACCCGGCGGACCTCGAAATCCCGGGCGGACCTGACCACCACCTGTACCGACTCGGCGTCGGTCTCCCCCAGCCTGCCGGTGAGCGTCGAACCGTCGGCCAACGTCAGTTCTGCCTTGCGGGCGCGGTTCCGCCGGAAGTGCTTGGCCTCGGTCAACGGTCGATCGACACCGCGCGACGTGACCTCGAGCACGTACGGCGTGTCGCCGCGGTCGAGTTGATCGAGCAATTCGGATGCCGTCCGCGACAGTTCCGCAAGCGAATCCAGGTCGAGCCCCTGATCGCCGTCCGCTACCACGGTGACGCGCGGCGGCCGAGCGGCAGCGTCGATGACGACATCGTCGATTTCATAACCGGCGCGCGTGAACTCGCCGTCCAGCAGTTCGATCACCTGCTTCTGCGACGGTAAATCCGCAGACCGCAACTTCGGATCCGGTGCCACGGCGAGCTCCTCATCTTGAGTTGTCCGGACACGATTCAGAGGCGATGCCCCCTGGAATCGACTCTCCACGATACGCCAGGCCCGCCCCGGCAAGCGGCAATCCGGATTTGGCGCAGCGAATGTCCAGGCTCGCCCCCTGAGGCGGTTGACGCCCGGCAGGACGGGTTCGGAGCAATGGCAGGATGTTCCACGTGCCGCGCGCCCTACCGACCATGAGCCGGCGGCGTGCGTTGTTCTCGGCTGCGGCCCTGGCCCTGCTGGGCGCCACCGCAGCATGCGGGACAGCGCCACCACCGCCCGAATACACCGATCTGACCGCACAACTGGAGCGAGCCCGTGCCGACGCGTCCATGGCCAGCGACGCCGCCGCGGCCCTACCGCCCACGTCGAAGCAGCTGCGCGCGTTGACCGCGGTGGCCTCCGAGCGTTCGGCGCATGCCCAGGCGCTCTCGGACGAGCTGGCGCGGATCGCGGGTGACAAGGCCGAGGCGTGGGCCGCGACGACGACTTCGACGGCACCGTCGAACACCACGGCCCCGGCGCAGGCACCGACCGTCAAGGACGTCGGCAACGCGCTGCAACAGTCGGCGCACAGCGCAGCCGACCTGGCCGCCCGGCTGTCCGGCTACCGCGCCGGGCTGCTCGGTTCGATCGCGGCGTCGTGCACCGCGGCGCAGACCGTCGCGTTGGGCGGTGCGCAATGACCTCACCCGAACCGGCACGGCCCACCACGGCCGAGGACGGCGCCCTGTTCGACGCCGTGGCCACCGAGCACGGCATCATCTACGGCTACGGCCTGGTCTCCGCACATGCCACCGCCGAGGACAACGCCCTGGTGGCGGCAGCGATGGCCGAACACCGGGCCCGCCGCGAAGCCGCGATCGCGATGCTCGACCAACGCTCGGTGACCCCGCCGCTGCCCGCGGCCGGCTACCAGCTGCCGGCCCAGGTGACCGATCCCACCGATGCCGCCAACCTCGCGGTGCGCATGGAGCAGGATGCGGCCGTCGCCTGGCGCGCGGTACTCGAACAGGCGACCACGAGCGAGCTGCGCACCTTCGCCGTGACCGCCCTGACCGAAGCCGCGGTCACCGCGGCCAGGTGGAGCCAGATGCTCGACGTCTGGCCAGTCACCGTCGCGTTCCCGGGCGGCTCCGAATAACGCCGAGCAGACACTTCGGTACCCGAAAATGCGCGTTTCCGGGTACCTACGTGACTGTTCGCGCTAGGTGGTGAGGGCCGCCGAGATCGCCTCGACCGCGCCGTCCACCGGGATCTCCTGTTTTTCGCCGGTGAGCCGATTGCGCAGCTCGACCACACCGTCGGAGAAGCCGCGCCCGACCACGACGATCCAGGGCATGCCCAGCAGCTCGGCGTCCTTGAACTTCACGCCGGGTGAGGCCTTGCGGTCGTCGAACAGCACTTCGTGGCCGAGCCGGTCCAGGCCTGCCACCAGCTCGGTGGCGCCGGTGCGGGCCGCGTCGTCCTTGTTGGCCACCACGACGTGCACGTCGAACGGCGCCACCGACGCCGGCCAGCGCAGGCCGAGCTCGTCGTGCTGCTGTTCGGCGATCACCGCGACCAGTCGCGACACCCCGACACCGTAGGAGCCCATCGTCAACCGGACCGGCTTGCCGTCCTCGCCGAGCACATCGGCGGTGAACGCGTCGGCGTACTTGCGGCCCAGCTGGAAGATGTGGCCGATCTCGATGCCGCGCGCCGAGGTCAACACACCCGCGCCATCCGGCGACGGGTCGCCGTCGCGGACCTCGGCCGCCTCGATGGTGCCGTCGGCGGTGAAATCGCGGCCCATGACCAGGCCAACGACGTGCTTGTTGGGCGCGTCGGCGCCCGTGATCCAGGCCGTGCCGTCCACGATCCGCGGGTCGACGAGATAGCGAACCCCGTTCTCCAGCAACGCCTTCGGGCCTACGTAGCCCTTGACCAGGAAGGGGTTCTTGGCGAAGTCGGCCTCGTCGAGCAGCGCGAACTCGGCCGGTTCGAGCGCGGCGCCGAGGCGCTTCTCGTCGACCTCACGATCGCCGGGCACACCGATGCCGAGCAGTTCCCACTCGCCACCGGGTTCGCGGGTCTTGACCAGGATGTTCTTGAGCGTGTCGGCCGCGGTCACCGCGCGGTCCGAGAACTGCGGCAGGCCAGTGGAATTGGCCCACTCCACGAGGGTCGCGATGGTCGGGGTGTTTGGCGTGTCGTGGACGACCGCCTCGGGCTGCCCATCGATCGGCAGCGGCGCCGGTGCCCGCGTGATCACCGCCTCGACGTTGGCCGCGTAGCCGGAGTCCAGGCAGCGGACGAACGTGTCCTCTCCCACCTCACTCTCGGCGAGGAATTCCTCGGAAGCGCTGCCGCCCATCGCGCCGGATACGGCCGACACGATCACGTAGCGCACCCCCAGGCGCGCAAAGATGCGCTGATAGGCCTCACGGTGCGCGTGGTAGGCGTTCTTGAGGCCGTCGTCGTCGATGTCGAACGAATACGAGTCCTTCATGACGAACTCGCGACCACGCAGGATGCCGGCACGCGGTCGTGCCTCGTCGCGGTATTTGGTCTGGATCTGGTACAGGATGGCCGGAAAATCCTTGTAGGAGGAGTACTCCCCCTTGACCGTGAGTGTGAAGATCTCCTCGTGCGTCGGCCCGAGCAGATAGTCGTTGCCGCGCCGGTCCTGCAGCCGGAACAGGGTGTCGCCGTACTCGGTCCACCGATTGGTGGTCTCATAAGGCCCACGCGGCAGCAGCGCGGGCAACAGGATCTCCTGACCGCCGATGGCGTTCATCTCGTCGCGGACGATCTTCTCGATCCGGCGCAGCACCCGAAGGCCCAGTGGCAGCCAGCTGTAGATGCCTGGGCCGACCGGGCGGACGTAGCCGGCCCGGATCAGCAGCTTGTGGCTGGGCACCTCGGCGTCGGCGGGGTCGTCGCGCAGGGTGCGCAGGAACAGCTCTGACATTCGGGTGATCACAGCCGACAACCTTAGCGATGCGCTCAGTCGCGGCCCTGCCAGGTACAGATGCACGCCTCGTTGCCCTCGGCGTCGGCCAGCACCCAGAACGCCGGCGCGGCGTCGTCGCTGAGCAGGGTGCCGCCCGCGGCGAGCGCCGCCTCGATCCTCGCGGTGGCCACGTCATGCGGGACGTCGATGTCGAGGTGGATCCGATTGCGTTGCGGCCGTGGCGAATCCATTTGCTGAAACCAGATCGCGGGCCCACGGCCGAAGGGGTCGACCAGGCCCGCATTGAGGTCCGACGGGCCGGGTTCGTCCTCGTAGTCGGTGATGGCCTTCCAGAACGGCCGCACCGCGGCGATGTCGAGCGCGTCGATCGCGATCTCCACGGCCTGCACGGCCCCGCCTGTGGTCAGCTCGAATCCACGCGCGGCCAGCGCCTGCGAGAGCGCCTGCGCAAGCTCCAGATCACGCTCGGTGGCAGTGGCCGAATCGGCCGACCGCAGCCGCAGCACGGCGCGGTCGGCGCGGATGTCGATGGCGAGGTGGCGCGCCGCGTCGCGGCCCGCGGCCGCGACCGCGTGCGACGCAGCTGCCACAGCATCGGACATCGACGGCGCGAGCACCTCGGTGTAGATCGCGCCGAGCACCAGGCGCCAGCCGAGTGCGCCGACGGTGTCGGAGAGCTGCCGGCGCGTCAGAGGGCTCACGGCTCAGTCGACTTCGAGCTCTCCGGCATCGATCGCGTCCTTGACTTCCTGCGCGTGTGCCACCTGTTCGGACGAGTAGCCGATGAACAGCGCCGCACCGCCGACCAGGACCGCAACCGCCGCGACCCACAGCAGGCCGTAGGTGTAGCCCGCGTCGAGCGCGGCCAGCTGCGCCGGGTTCATCTCCTTGACCGGGCCGGTGATGCCTCCCAGGTACAGCGTGCGCGAGGTGATGACGGCCTGGATGATGGCCAGCACCAGCGGACCGCCCAGGTTCTGCAGCATGAGCGCGATGGCCGAGGCCGGGCCGATGCGGTCGAAGCCGACGCCCGCGATCGCGGCCAGCGTCAGCGGCACCACGATCATGCCGATGCCGATACCGCCGATGGTGATCGGCACCACGAGGTTGGGGAAGTACGGGATGCCCTGGTGCAGCGTCGAACCGTAGATCATCGATCCGAGAACCAGGATGCCGCCCGCGATCACGACGAGGCGGGGCTGGAAGAACCGCACGATCTGGGACGACGCACCGAGCCCGATGCCCATGCCGATCACGAACGGGATGAAGCCCACACCCGCGCGCAATGCGCTGTAGCCGAGGATGTCCTGCACGTACAGGCCGATCAGCACGGTCAGCGTGAACAGCACGCCGCCTGCCAGGAAGATGGCCGCGAACGTCGCGACGCGGTTGCGCTCGTGGAACAGATCGAACGGCACCACCGGGTTCTCCGCGTTGCGCTCGGCGATGAGAAACGCGATACCGAACACGGCAGCCGCCGCACCGGAGCCCAGCGTGATGGGCGACAGCCAGCCGCTCTCGGGGCCCTGGGTGAAAGCGAACACCGCGGCCGTGCAGGCCAGGGTCGCGAGCATCGCGCCCGCGGCGTCGAGCTTCATGCGCTCGCGGTTGGTCTCGCGCAGGGCCGTGCGGGCCAGGTAGAGCATCACGATGCCGATCGGCACGTTGACCAGGAAGGCCAGCCGCCACGACACCTCGGTCAACGCGCCGCCGACCACGAGACCCATGACCGAGCCGATGGCGGTCATGGCGCCGAACACCGCGGTGGCGAGGTTGCGCGCGGGCCCCTTCGGGAATGTCGTCGCGACCAGCGCGAGCCCGGTCGGCGAGGCGATGGCCGCACCGACGCCCTGCAGCAGCCGGGCGGTGACCATGGTGGCCTCGTTCCAGGCGATGCCGCACAGGATCGAGGCGATGGTGAACAGGGCGACGCCGACGATGAAGGTGCGCTTGCGGCCGATGGTGTCACCCAGCCGACCGCCGAGCAGCATGAGACCGCCGAACGTCAGGACATAGGCCGTGATGACCCAGCTGCGGCCGGCATCGGACAGGCCGAGCTCGTCCTGGATGCGCGGCAGCGCGACGATCGCGACGGTGCTGTCCATGGTGGCGAGCAGCTGCATACCGCCGATGGCGATGACCGCCGAAAGGAAGCCCCAGGACGGGAACCAGGAGGGCAGCCGCGCCGCGAGCCCCTCGCCTCGCCGGGCCGCACCTTGCACCGGAAGCCCCCGCTCTGCGTTGTCCTCTGCGCCTCGGTTGATTGCTGCGCGCTCTGCGTCATTGAGAGCCGTCATACCGGGCTACCTTACAGTAATCTTAAGAATCCTTTAACCGGCGAAGGTCGCCACCGGACCGATCACGATGATCGCGGGAGGTCGAATCCCCTCCTCGCGAATCCGCTCCGGCGCATCCCCGAGCGTGGCACGCAACGTTCGCTGAGCCATCGTGGTGCCGTGCTGCACCACCAGCACCGGCGTATCCGCAGGTCGGCCCCCTTCCCGCAGCACCTTGGCGAACAGCTCGATGCGCTCGACGGCCATCAGCAGCACGATCGTGCCGGTCATCGCGGCCAGTGCGTCCCAATTCACTAACGATTCGGGGTGCCCCGGCGCAACATGGCCGCTGACCACCACAAACTCGTGCGTCATGCCCCGGTGAGTGACCGGAACACCGGCCAGCGCAGGAACTGCTATGGCACTTGTCACACCCGGCACAACCGTGACGGGAACGCCCGCCTCGGCGCACGCCAGTACCTCTTCGTAGCCCCGCGCGAACACGAACGGATCGCCTCCTTTGAGGCGCACCACGAATTTGCCGGCGCGGGCCCGGTCGATCAGGACCTGGTTGATGGCGTCCTGGGCCATGGCCCGGCCGTACGGGATTTTTGCGGCGTCGATCACCTCGACGTGCGGGCCGAGCTCGGCGAGCAGATCCTGCGGTGCCAGCCGGTCGGCGACGACGACGTCGGCGCGGGCCAGCAGCCGGCGGCCCCGCACCGTGATCAGTTCCGGATCCCCGGGTCCGCCGCCGACGAGTGCCACCCCGGCGGCGGGTTCGTCGCCGGTCGACTCTTCGGTCAACAGTCCGCTCTGCAGCGCCTCGTGGATCGCCGAACGGATCGCCGCGGACCGACGATGGTCACCACCGGCGAGCACACCCACCGACAACCCGGCCCGGTCGAAGGTCGCGGGTGTCACCGCCGAACCTTCGCGCGCGATGTCGGCGCGCACGCAGAAGATGTGCCGCTCGTCGGCTTCGGCCACGATGGCGGCGTTGACCTCGGGATCATCGGTGGCCGCGATCGCGTACCAGGCGCCGTCGAGATCTCCGGCGCGGTAGTCCCGCAGGTGCAGCGTGATGCCGGGCTTCTCCTGAGCGAGCGCCTCCACCGCCGGGGTGGCACTCCGCGCGATGACGTGCACATCGGCGCCGTTGGCGATCAGCAATGGCAGTCGCCGTTGCGCGACGGTTCCACCGCCGACGACGACAACCTTTCTGCCGGACAGCCGCAGGCCGACGAGGTAGGCGTTCTCTGAGCTCACCCGCCGAGCTTAGTGCGTGCCGCAGCCGCGACGAACCGGGTGATGGCCCGAGGGTGCGCGGCGGGGTGGGTGTGCAGATAGCCGGCGTGCACACCGCGGTGCACCGCACCGTCCCGCACGCCCCGACCACCCGGCCCCGCGAACGCCCATGCCGGAGGGTGCCCGTCGGTGAACGTCACTGCGGTGCGGTGGAATTCGTGGCCGGTGACGCGTTCACCCGCGGCATGCAGCGACGAGTCGACGACCGCGACGGCGTCGCGGTAGCCCAGTGTGAGCCGTTCGGTGAACCGCGCCGAGCCCGCGAGCGCGCCGCACATCGGCACGCCGTCGAGATCGTCGACCAGATACGTCAGCCCGGCGCACTCCGCGTGCACCGGGGCGCCGCGGTGCGCCAGTTCTCTGATCTGGCGCCGCACAACGGTGTTGGCGGAAAGCTCGGCGGTGAACTGCTCGGGGAAGCCGCCGGGCAGCACCAGGGCGTCGGTGCCCGGCGGCAACGGATCGGCCAACGGGTCGAACTCGGCGACGCGGGCACCCGCGGCTCGCAGCAGTTCGCCGTGTTCGGTGTAGCCGAAGCTGAAGGCCTTGCCCGCTGCCAACGCCACGGTCACCTCGCCCGGCACCGGTTCGGTGGCGGGGCTCCACGCGGGAGCGCCGACCTGTGCACCGGCCACGGCCGCGACGGCCGCGAGGTCGACGTGGCGAGCCACCAGCGTGGTCATCGCGGCGACCGCGGCACGGGCCTGCCTGCCGTGCTCGACGGCGGTCACGAGCCCGAGATGCCGTGAGGGAACGGATAATTCGTCAGCCCTCGGGATCGCGCCGAGCACCCGGACGCCGGCGTGTTCGCAGCCCTGGCGCAGCACGGTCTCGTGCCGCGCGGAGCCGACCCGGTTGAGGATCACCCCGGCGATGTGCACGGCCGGGTCGAACGTCGCGAACCCGTGCAGCAGCGCGGCCACACTGTGACTCTGGCCCCGCGCGTCGACCACCAGGACCACCGGCGCGCCGAGCAGGCCAGCAACCTGCGCGGCCGACCCGCGGGGTGTGCCCGTCATCTGGTCGTCGATACGGCCGTCGAACAGGCCCATGACGCCTTCGACCACCGCGATGTCGGCGTCTGCCGTGCCGTGCCGGTACAGCGGGCCGATCAGATTCTCCCCCACCAGCACCGGGTCGAGGTTGCGGCCGGGGCGGCCCGCCGCGAGCGCGTGGTAGCCGGGGTCGATGAAATCCGGCCCCACCTTGAACGGCGCGACCGTGTGACCGGCGGTGCGCAGGGCACCGATGAGACCCGTTGCGACAGTGGTCTTCCCGCTGCCCGACGCCGGTGCGGCGATCACCACCGCCGGCGTGGTCGTGGAAGTCACGTCTTCCCGCGAGCAGTCTCTCGGCGAGCAGTCCCCCGCAAGCGGGAGGTGCCCCCAACGCAGGTACCCGGAAACCGCCGTTCAGGGGTACCGATGTGTCTGCTCGCGGGAGAAAGGTGCGCGCGGGAAAGGGTCACCACTCGATGCCCTTCTGACCCTTGCGGCCCACGTCCATAGGGTGCTTGATCTTGGTCATCTCCGTCACCAGGTCGGCGGCGTCGACGAGGCGTTGCGGCGCATCCCGGCCCGTGATCACCACATGTTGGGTGCCGGGGCGCGCGGTCAGCGTCGCCACCACGTCGTCGACGTCGACCCAACCCCACTTCAGCGGGTAGGTGAACTCGTCGAGCACATAGAAGTCGTGGCGCTCGTCGGCCAGCCTGCGCTTGATCTCCGCCCAGCCGTCGGCTGCGGCCGCGGCATGATCGACATCGCTGCCGTGCTTGCGGGTCCACGACCACCCCGAGCCCATCTTGTGCCACTCGACGGAACCGCCGGCACCGTGTTCGTCGTGCAGGCGGCCCAACTCGCGGAACACGGCCTCCTCGCCGACCTTCCACTTGGCGCTCTTGACGAACTGGAACACCGCGACACGGAATCCCTGATTCCACGCCCGCAGCGCCATGCCGAACGCGGCGGTCGACTTTCCCTTGCCCGCACCGGTGTGCACCGCCAGCAGTGGCGCGTTGCGCCGGGCTTTGGTGGTCAGCCCGTCGTCGGGGACGGTGAGCGGCTGCCCTTGTGGCATGGCGGTCCTCTCTACGCGGCGTCGGCCTGGGTCTTGACCAGCCTGGTGAGCCCGTCGGCGTGCAGCTGCTCGAGCCGCACCACCGGCGCACCGAGTTGCTCACCCAGCTGTCCGGCCAAACCCAGTCGCACGAAGGATGTTTCACAATCCACGACGACGGCCGCAGTCCCCTCGGCCACCAGCCGGGCCGCGGCAGTCCTGGTCCGGCCGAGCGGATCGGGGCCCCCGGTGGCACGGCCGTCGGTCAACACCACCAAAAGCGGCCGCCGCGCGCGGTCACGTGCCTTCTCACGCACGACCACGTCACGGGCCGTCAGGAGTCCTTGGGCCAGTGGGGTCTTGCCGCCGGTGTCGAAGCGGGCCAGCCGCCGGCCGGCGATGTGCACCGACGATGTCGGTGGCAGCAGCACCCGGGCGTCGTCGGCTCGGAACGTGATCACCGCGACCTTGTCCCGACGCTGATAGGCGTCACGCAACAGCGACAGCGTCGCGCCCGCGACCGCCGACATGCGGTCGCGGGCCGCCATCGAACCCGACGCGTCGACGACGAAGATCACCAGGTTGCCTTCGCGACCCTCGCGGATCGCGCGCCGGACGTCGTCGGGTTGTGGGCGCGGGCGGCCGGCATCCCGCTGCCGGCCCGCCGTGGCCAGCAGGGTGCCGAAGACGTGCAAGCCGTGCCCGGCACCGGGTTCGGCGGTTGCCCCGATGGGCGTGCCCGTGCGGTTGCGGGCCCGCGACCGTCGACCCGGCGCGCCCTCACCGATTCCCGGCACCACCAGGGCCTTGGTGCGGAACACCGCCGCAGGCGGCGCACTCTGCCGAGGTGCCGACGACTGCGAATTGCCCGGCGCGGCTTGCCCTTCCGTGGACAGCCCACCACCGTCACCGCCACCGGGTGGATCGGGATCCGGCTCCGGCTCGTCGTGTTCGGCGGACTCCCCCGCCTGCTGCATGGCCTGGTCGAGCCGCTCGGGGTCCAGCCCCGGATCGTCGAACGGATCACGCCGCCTGCGGTGCGGCAGCGCGAGTTCGGCCGCGACGCGGATGTCCTCTTCGTCGACGGTGATACTTCCCGTCGCTCCGCTCGCCCCGGTCGCGGCTCCACGCCACGCCGCGTGCGCCACCGCGGTACGTGCCACCACGAGGTCCGCCCGCATACCGTCCACATCGAACGCTGCGCACAGCGCCGCGATACGCCGTAACTCGTTGTCCGGCAAGATGACCGAGCCGACAAGCGCACGCGCCGCGGCTATCCGCCGGGAGACCTCGGCATCGGCCTCGGCGTAGCGACCGCCGAATCCCTCCGGGTCGGCTTCGTAGTCCATGCGCGACCGGATCACCTCGACCCGCACGTCGACGTCACGCGATGCCGCGACGTCCACGGTCAGGCCGAACCGGTCCAGCAATTGCGGACGCAGCTCGCCCTCTTCGGGATTCATGGTGCCGATCAGGACGAACCTGGCCTCGTGCGAATGCGATATGCCGTCGCGTTCCACGTGCACCCGGCCCATCGCGGCCGCGTCGAGCAGCACGTCGACCAGATGATCGTGCAGGAGGTTGACCTCGTCGACGTACAGCACGCCGCCGTGCGCGCGGGCCAGCAGGCCGGGCGAGAACGCGTGTTCGCCGTCGCGCAACACCTTCTGCAGGTCCAGTGAGCCGACGACGCGGTCCTCGGTGGCCCCGATGGGCAGCTCCACGAGCCGGGCCTCGTCGTCCACCTCGCGCAGCACCGCGGCCAGGCCCCGCACCGCCGTCGATTTCGCGGTGCCCTTCTCGCCGCGGATCAGCACCCCGCCGATCTCGGGGCGTACCGCGCACAACACCAGGGCCAGCCGTAGCCGGTCCTGCCCGACAAGCGCGCTGAACGGGTACTCGACCGTCACGAGGGACTCCCCGGCCGCACCATCGGCACGTGCGGGATGCCGTCGTCGAGAAACTCGTCACCGTCGCGGACGAAGCCGTGCTGGGCGTACATGTCCTCCAGATACGTCTGGGAATTGATGTGGCACGGATAGTCGCCGACCTCGGCCAGCGCGGCCTGCAGCAGTCGCGTGGTGTGGCCGCGCCCGCGTTCGCTGCGGTTGGTGCAGACCCGCCCGATGCGGAAGGCCTTCTCGCCGCCCGGATGTTCTTCCATGAGCCGCAGCGTGGAGATCACCTGACCGTCCGGGCCTTCCAGCCAGAAGTGCCGGGTCTCGGCGAGCAGGTCACGGCCGTCGAGCTCGGGATACGGGCAGGCCTGTTCGACGACGAACACCTCGACCCGCAGCTTGAGCAGCTCATAGAGCGTCGCCGCGTCGAGATCCTTGGCCCAGCTCCGACGCAGTGCGACCGTCATGCCCAGACCACCCTCACGCAGTGACCGGGGTGTCGAGGTCAAGGGCCCGGGTGCCCCACGACCACACTTCCTCGAACAGCTTGGGCTCGTTCGACAGCTTGGTGCCGAGCGACGGCACCATCTCCTTGAGCTTGGGCAGCCACCCCTGGTACCGGTCGGCGAAGCACCGCTCCAGCACGTCGAGCATCGCGGGCACGGCGGTCGAGGCGCCCGGCGAGGCGCCGAGCAACCCGGCGATGCTGCCGTCGGCCGCGGAGAGCACCGTGGTGCCGAACTCCAGCACGCCGCCGGCACCCTTGCGCCGGATCACCTGTACGCGCTGACCGGCGATGTCCAGCTCCCAATCGGAATCGACTGCGCTGGGCGCGAATTCACGCAGAGTGTCGACGCGGGCGGCCTCGCTGAGCAGCAGCTGGCCGATGAGGTAGTTGACCAGGCCGAACTCGGTGAGGCCGACGCCGACCATCGACATCAGGTTGTCGGGCTTGACCGAGAGCGGCAGGTCGGTGAACTTGCCCTGCTTGAGGAACTTGGGGGTCCAGCCGGCGAACGGGCCGAACAGCAGCCAGGACTTCCCGTTGATGATGCGGGTGTCCAGGTGCGGCACCGACATCGGCGGCGCGCCGAGCGGCGGCAGCCCGTACACCTTGGCCTGATGAGCCGCGGTCAGCGCCTGGTTGTCGGTGCGCAGGAACGCACCCCCGACCGGGAAACCACCGAAGCCCTTGGCCTCGGGGATGCCCGATTTCTGCAGCAGCGGCAGCGCGCCCCCGCCGGCGCCGACGAACACGAACTTCGCGTTGATCTTGCGCTTGCCGCCCGTGCGCCGGTTGGTCACCTTGAGCGTCCAACTGCCGTCGGACTCCTTGCGCAGATTGCGCACCTCGTGCCCGAACAGCGTGTCCATGCCGCGTTGGGCGGTGTACCCGATCAGCTGGCGCGACAGTGAGCCGAAGTCGACGTCGGTGCCGGCCTGCGTCCAGTTGAGCGCGACCGGATCGGAGAAGTCACGGCCCTTGGCCATGAACGGCAACCGGCGGGTGAACTCGTCCTTGTCGTCGATGAACTCCATTGACGCGAACAGGGGATTGCCGACCAGCGCCTCGTAGCGGCGCTTGAGGTAGGCGACATTTTCCGCGCCGTGCACGAAGCTGACGTGCGGAATGGGGTTGAGGAAGCTGCGGACGTCGGGCAGCACGCCGTTCTCGGCCGCGTACGCCCAGAACTGCCGCGAGACCTGGAACTGTTCGTTGACGTTGACGGCCTTGGCGATGTCGATCGTGCCATCGCTGTTCTCGGGGGTGTAGTTCAGCTCACACAGCGCCGAGTGCCCCGTACCTGCGTTGTTCCACGGGTCGCTGCTCTCGGCCGCGGCGCCGTCCAGTCGCTCGATGAGTGTGATGGACCAGTTCGGCTCGAGCAGCCGAATGAGCGCGCCCAGGGTGGCGCTCATGATTCCGGCGCCCACCAGAACGACGTCAGTCTTCGTGGTCCCAGCTACCTTTGCCTCAGACACCTGATCGCTCGTCCTTCATATCGCGCTTGCCCGTCACCGCGGACGGCTGTTCCTTGATGCTCAGGTTATCGTGAGCCCGATTCCCAGTTGCCAGGCCTATCGCGTGCTGTTCGTCACCAGTGCCGGGCCGACCCGGCCGGATTCGGATCCGCATTGCGGCCGTGCAGAACTCCACGCCAGTAGGGTGAAACCGTGACGTCACGGGAGCCCGACTGGGAGCCGGATGTACTGCCCGGCTTCTGGCAGCACACCATCACGCTCGGCCCGGATCCGCACGGCGAGGGCGATCTCGTCGCGACCCTCGTCCGCCGGTCGGATGCCGCCCGATACGAGCACGCGGTCCTCGCGTTGCACGGCTATACCGACTACTTCTTCCACACCGAACTCGCCGAGAAGTTCGCCGAGCGCGGGTTCGCGTTCTACGCGATCGACCTGCACAAGTGCGGACGCTCCCGACGCGACGGTCAGACGCCGCATTTCACCACCGACCTGTCGCACTACGACACCGAACTGCTGCGGGCCCTCGAGATCGTCGCGGCCGACACGGGCAACGCCAAGGTCTGCCTGTACGGCCACTCGGCCGGCGGATTGATCGTCACGTTGTTCACCGACCGGCTGCGCCAACGCGACGCGCTCACGGCCCACAACGTGCGTGGGCTCATCCTCAACAGCCCGTTCTTCGACCTGCACGGGCCGGCGATCCTGCGCACCGCCCCGACGTCGGCGGCCCTGATCGCGTTGGCCCGGCTGCGCAAGCTCACCGTGGTCCGCAAACCCACCGAAGGCGGCTACGGCACAAGCCTGCACCGCGACTACGGCGGCGAGTTCGACTACAACCTCGACTGGAAGCCGCTGGGCGGGTTCCCGGTGACGTTCGGCTGGATCAACGCGATCCGGCGGGGGCAGGCGCGTCTGCACCGCGGCCTCGACGTCGGGGTGCCGAACCTGATCCTGCGGTCCGATCACAGCGTCGCGGAAACACCAGACCCCGCGGTGATCCAGCGCGGCGACGCGGTGCTCGACGTCACGCAGATCGCGAGGTGGTCGGGCTGCGTCGGGAACCGGAGCACGATCTGTCCCATCGTCGACGCCAAACACGACGTGTTCTTGTCTCTGGCCGATCCGCGGGCAGCTGCCTACCGCGAGCTCGAACAGTGGCTGGACCACTACCTGCAACTGCAATCCCCCTCGAACACACCATCTTCCGGATAGGGACGGCGCGTGGAGCACTACGACCTGACAATCATCGGCACCGGCTCGGGCAACAGCATCCTCGACGACCGCTACGCAGGCAAGAAGGTGGCCATCTGCGAGCAGGGCACGTTCGGCGGCACGTGCCTCAACGTCGGCTGCATCCCCACCAAGATGTTCGTCTACGCCGCCGAGGTCGCCCACACCATCCGCGACAGCGCCCGCTACGGCATCGACTCCCACATCGACAAGGTGCGCTGGCCTGACATCGTCGAGCGGGTGTTCGGCCGGATCGATCCGATCGCGGCAGGTGGCGAGGACTACCGGCGGTCCAACCCGGACATCACGGTGTACGCGAGCCACACCCGGTTCGGCCCCAAGACCGCCGACGGCCGCTACACGCTGCGCACCGAGGCCGGCGAGGAGTTCAGCAGCGATCAGGTGGTGATCGCCGCCGGATCGCGCACGTTCATCCCGCCGGCCATCGTGGGCTGCGGGGTCACCTACTACACCAGTGACGACATCATGCGCATTCCCGAGCTGCCCGAGCATCTCGTGATCGTCGGCGGCGGGTTCGTGTCGGCCGAGTTCGCGCACGTGTTCTCGGCGTTGGGTGTGCGGGTCACCATCGTGGTGCGCGGCTCGGGTCTGCTCACCCACTGCGACGAGACCATCTGCCACCGGTTCAGCGCGCTGGCCGCCGAGAAGTGGGATCTGCGGACGCACGAGAACGTCGTCGGCTCGCATCAGGAGGGCGACCGCATCGTGCTCGAGCTCGACGACGGCGAAACCCTGCCCGCCGACATGCTGCTCGTGGCCACCGGCCGGATTCCCAACGGTGATCTGCTCGACGCCGAACTCGCCGGCGTCGAGGTCGACGAGGACGGTCGCGTGATCGTCGACGACTTCCAACGCACCACGGCGCCGGGCATTTTCGCGCTGGGCGACGTGTCGTCGGACTATCAGCTCAAGCATGTCGCCAACCACGAATCCCGCGTGGTCAGGGAGAACCTGCTGCGGGACTGGGACGACACCGAGAACCTGGTGCGCAGCGATCACCGGTTCGTGCCGTCGGCGGTGTTCACCGAACCGCAGATCGCCACCGTGGGGCTGACCGAGGCCGAGGCCCGCGAGGCCGGCTACGACATCGTGACCAAGGTCCAGGACTACGGCGACACCGCCTACGGCTGGGCGATGGAGGACACGACCGGGATCGCCAAGCTCATCGGCGACCGGGCGACGGGCCGGATCCTGGGTGCTCACATCATGGGCTATCAGGCGTCGACGATCGTCCAGCCGCTGATCCAGGCCATGAGCTTCGGGCAGACCGCCGAGGAGATCGCCCGCGGGCAGTACTGGATTCACCCGGCATTGCCCGAGGTGATCGAGAACGCGTTGCTGGGGTTGACCGCGGGCTGATGCCGTCAGGCCTGGGCGCTCCAGCGTTCCTCGATCCGGCCGAAGCGCCAGATCCCCAGGGCCACTAGCCAGCTCACGACGAACAGGCCGACGATCGCGAATCCGACGAATTCGAGATCGGCCGAACCGATGACCGCGAGCGGGCCCGACGTGATGCCGAGCCGCTCGACGAGCAGGCCTGCCAGCACCACGACCCCGATCACCAGTGCGACGACGACCGAGAGCACCGTGACGGTCAGGTTGTAGTAGACCTTGCGGATGGGCTGGAGGAAGGCCCAGCCGTAGGCACGTGCCATGAAGATGCCGTCGAGGCTGTCGAACAGGCTCATGCCCGCGGCGAAGAGCACCGGCAACACCAGGATCGCGTACCACGGCAGTGTGAACGCCGCCGTGCCGGCCGCCAGCACCAACAGCGCGACCTGGGTCGCGGTGTCGAACCCCAGGCCCATGAGGAAGCCGACGGGGTACAGGTGCCACGGCTTGCTGACCCGGCGCATCACGCGGCCCAGCAGCCTGGCCAGGAAGCCGCGCTGCTGCAGCTGGCGTTCCAACTCGGCTTCGTCGAATTCGCCCGTGCGCATGGCCCGGAACACCTTGGCGATGCCCACCGCGGCAACCAGATTCGTCAGACCGATCAGGATGAGGAACGTCCCGGCCACCAGCGAGCCGATCAGACCCAGGGTCTGCAGCGTCACCGAGTTCTCGTCCTGCACGGGCCCCACCAGGGCCCGGACTCCCAACGCCAGCAACAGTGCGAGCCCGAAGACCACACTCGAATGCCCCAGCGAGAACCAGAACCCGGCGGACAGGGACCGGGTGCCTTCGCCGACCAGCTTGCGGGTCGTGTTGTCGATGACGGCGATGTGGTCGGCGTCGAACGCGTGCCGCACGCCGAGCAGGTACGCGGTGACGCCGAGGCCGACACCGAATACGCCGGCCGAACCGAGCGTGATGTGCTGTGGCGCCACCCCGAACACCAGCACGCCCCAGCCGACCACGTGCAACGCGGCCACGATGCCACCGACGGTGGCGATCGACATCCAGTCGGCGCGATCGAAGCGGGCAGGTGCGGTGCTCTCGGTCGGCGCGCCGATGCTCATCGGCCGAGCCTAAGCCTCATCTTTTCACCTGTCTAGATAAACAGATGAGCGCGGGCTTCAGCCGTGCCTGGCTCCGATCCAATGCAGCAGATCGTGCACGACCTCGTCTTCCAGGCGGTAGCTCACCATCCGGCCCACGCGGGTCGACGTCACCCAACCCTGATCGCGCAATACCCGGAGGGCTTGCGAGACAGCATTTTCCGACCTGCCCAACGCGGCGGCGAGGTCGCTGACGCAGATGCCGGGCGCGCGGTGCAGGCCGAGCAGGATCTCCAAACGGTGGGCATCCGAGAGCAGGTCGAACCGCCGGGCCCAGCCGGCCGCGTCCACGTCGGCCAGAGCCGACGACGCCTGCTCGACCTGCGCCTGATTGCCCGGTTGGACCACGTCCCCAATTTAATCCAGGAAGCCGTGCAGCAGGGCCGCCGAGCCTCCGACGTGGGTCAGCATCGCGGCCGCGGCGCCGTCGGCGTCACCGGCGAGGATGGCGATGACGATCGTCTCGTGTTGTTCGTCGGAGTGCGCGATGTTGCGCGGCAGCAATGGGATCTGATCGAGCAACGCGTTGAGCCGCATCCGGTTCTCCGCGACGAGCGGCACCAGTGACGGGCAGCCCGCCGCCTCGGCGATCGCCAGGTGCAGCCGGGAGTCGAGCCGGCGATAGTCGTCGGGGTCGGCACCGCGCACATCGGCCAGCCGCGAGTAGAGCCCGTCGCGCTCGGCCGCGCTGAGCGTGCGCCCCGCAGCCATCCGGGCCGCCCCGACTTCGAGGATCTCCCGCAGCCGCAACGCATCGTCGATCTCTTCACGCGTGAACCGCTGGCTGGTCGGCGCCAGTGTCGGTAACTCGTCGGCGAGGAACGTGCCGCCGTAGCGCCCCCGTTTGGACACCAGGTAGCCGGCGTCGGCCAGCGACTTGATGGCTTCGCGGACCGTGTCGCGGCTGACCCCGAGCCGGGTCGCGAGCTCACGCTCGGGGGGCAGCGACTCACCGGGCGCGAGCACGCCGAGGCGGATGGTCTCCAAGAGCCGGCCCACGGTGTCCTCGAATGCGTTGCCCAGCCGAACCGGACGCAACAAGGCATCGGCCGCCGCCTCGGCGGCGGTGCTCGACTGCGGATCCGGTTCGGCCGTCATGAGGACAGCGTGTCAGAGTGGCGTGACGTAGGCGGAGCTGATCCCTCCGTCGACCAGGAACGTCGAACCGGTGATGAACGACGCGTCGTCACTGGCCAGGAACGCGACCGCGGCCGCGAGCTCCTCGGGCTCGGCGAACCGGCCGAGCGGAACGTGCACCAGGCGGCGCGCGGCCCGTTCGGGATCCTTGGCGAACAGTTCCTGCAGGAGCGGCGTGTTCACCGGTCCGGGGCACAGCGCATTGACCCGGATGCCCTGCCGGGCGTATTGGACGCCCAGCTCACGCGACATCGCCAGCACGCCGCCCTTGGAGGCGGTGTAGGAGATCTGCGACGTCGCCGAACCCATCACCGCGACGAACGACGCGGTGTTGATGATCGAGCCCTTGCCCGCGGGCACCATGTGGCGCAGCGCAGCCCGGCACGACAGATACACACTCTTGAGGTTGATGTCCTGCACCTTCTGCCAGGCCGGCAGTTCGGTGTTCTCGATCAGGTCGTCATCCGGCGGCGAGATGCCCGCGTTGTTGAACGCGATGTCGACCGAACCGAACGTCGACGCGGCGGTGTCGAAGAGGTTGTCGACGGCATCCTGATCGGAGACGTCGACGGGCACGAACAGACCGCCGAGTTCGTCGGCCGCGGCCTTACCCGTTGTGGGGTCGATGTCGCCGACCACGATCGTGGCGCCCTCTGCGTGCAGTCGCCTGCCGGTGGCAAGGCCGATGCCGCTGGCACCGCCGGTGATGACGGCGACCCTGCCCGCCAGTCTTTGCGTCAGGTCCATTTACAGCTCCTCTGCTGGATCTTCTACTGCGAAGAAGACGTTCTTTGTTTCGGTGAAAGACAGCGGCGCGTCGGGTCCGAGCTCACGGCCCAGCCCGGACTGCTTGAAGCCGCCGAACGGGGTGTTGTAGCGCACCGACGAGTGCGAGTTGACGCTCAGGTTGCCCGCCTCCACGGCCCGGGACACCCGCACCGCGCGCGACAGGTTGTCGGTCCAGATGGAACCCGACAGTCCGTACGGGGTGTCGTTGGCCAGTTCGATCGCGTCGGCCTCGTCGTCGAACGGCAGCACCGTGACGACCGGCCCGAAGATCTCGTCGGTCACCGTACGGTCGGTGCGCTGCGGCGTGAGCACCGTTGGCGGGAACCAGAAACCGGGCCCGTCCGGTGCCGAGCCGCGGAATGCCACGGGGGCGTCGTCGGGCACGTACGACGACACCGACTCCCAGTGCGGCCTCGACACCAGCGGCCCCATCTCCGTCCCGCGGATCGCGGGATCACCGACCGCGACCCCCTGCACGGCGGGTTCCAGCAGTTCCATGAAGCGGTCGTACACGTTGCGCTGCACCAGAATTCGGCTGCGCGCACAGCAATCCTGGCCCGCGTTGTCGAACACCCCGTACGGCGCGGTCGCCGCGGCCCGCTCCAGATCGCAGTCGTCGAAGATGATGTTCGCGCTCTTGCCGCCCAGTTCCAGGGTTACCCGTTTGACCTGGGCCGCGGCGCCGGCCATGACGCGCGTGCCCACCTCGGTCGAGCCCGTGAACACGACCTTGCGCACATCGGGGTGACTGACGAAACGCTCCCCGACCACCGAGCCCTTGCCAGGCAGCACCTGGAAGAGGTCCGGATCCAGGCCCGATTCCACGGCGAGTTCACCGAGCCGGATCGAGGTCAACGGGGTCCATTCGGCGGGTTTGAGCACCACCGCGTTGCCCGCGGCGAGCGCCGGCGCGAATCCCCAGGCCGCGATGGTCATCGGGAAGTTCCACGGCGTGATGATCCCCACGACACCCAGCGGCTCGTTGAATGTCACGTCGAGCCCGCCCGCGACCGGAATCTGCTTGCCCGACAACCGCTCCGGCGCCGCTGAGTAGAAGTTCAGCACATCGCGGACATGGCTTGCCTCCCATTCGGACTGGCCGATCGGATGCCCCGAGTTGGCCACTTCGAGTGCGGCAAGTTCACCGACATGCGCGTCGACGGCCGCCGCGAACGCACGCAACGCGGCTGCGCGTTCCGCAGGCGCGCGGCGCGCCCATGCGCGCTGCGCCGACTTCGCCCGCGCCACCGCGTCGTCGACGGCATGCTCGCCCAGCAACTCGACGGTGGTCAGCACCTCCTCGGTCGCCGGGTTGATGACCTGGCTGGCTGTCATGAGACCCTTTCTGTCGCATAGCTTCTGGCTGCCGCCACCAAACCGGTGAACAGCCGGATGTCGTCGAGGCGTTCCTCGGGATGCCACTGCACGCCGAGCACGAAGTCGTCCCCCGGAAGTTCGACCGCCTCGATGACGCCGTCGGTGTCGCGCGCACTGACCACCAAACCGTCACCGATGCGGTCGATGGCCTGGTGGTGGTAGCACTGCGCGTCGGACGTCTCACCGATCAGGCCAGCCAACTTGGTGCCTGGCACGGTGCGCACGGCCGATGTTCCGAAGACCGCGTTGCCCTTCTGATGATGGGTGTGGCCGATCACGTCGGGAAGGTGTTGGTGCAGAGTTCCGCCCAGCGCGGTGTTGAGCACCTGCGCACCCCGGCACACTCCCAGCACGGGGATGCCGCGCCGCAGGGCACCGGCAAGCAGCGCGAACTCCCAGTCGTCGCGTTCACGATCGGGCTTGTTGGTGCTCGGGTGCGGCTCCTGGCCGTAGCGGGCCGGGTCCACGTCGGGTCCGCCGGTGATCACCAGGCCGTCGACCCGGTCGAGCACCCGGTCGGCGATGGCGTCGTCGACCGGTTGGGGCGGCAGCAGCAGCGCGATGCCGCCGGCGAGGTTCACGCCCGTGAAATAGATCTGCGGCAGAAAGCTGGCCCGCACATCCCACACGCCTGTCTGCGCCTGCTGCAGGTAGGTCGTCATCCCGATGACGGGGTGCACCTTCTCATCGCGAGCAGAACTAGAGCCGCTCAAAGCCACGCACCCTTTCCCAATCCGTCACGGCGGCGTTGAACGCCGCCAATTCCACGCGGGCGTTGTTGAGGTAGTGCTCGACGACCTCGTCGCCGAACGCCTCCCGCGCCACCTCCGATTTCTCGAACAGCGCCGCGGCCTCGGCCAGCGTCGTCGGCAGCCGTTCGGCGTTGCTGGCATATGCGTTGCCCGACAACGCATCCGGAAGTTCAAGCTCCCGCTCGATACCGTACAGGCCGCCTGCGATCAACGCCGAAACGGCCAGGTACTGGTTGACGTCACCGCCCGGCGCGCGGTTCTCCATGCGCATGCCGTGCCCGTGGCCGACGACCCGCAGCGCACACGTGCGGTTGTCGAGGCCCCACGCGACGGCCGTTGGCGCGAAGCTGCCGTCGACGAACCGCTTGTAGGAGTTGATGTTCGGTGCGTAGAACAGCGTGAGTTCGCGCATCGTGGCGAGCTGACCGGCGATGAAGCTGCGGAACATCGGCGACATCCCGAGGTCGTCCTTGTCGTCGGCGAACACCGCACCGCCGTCGGCCCCACGCAACGAGATGTGGATGTGACAGCTGTTGCCTTCGCGTTCATCGAATTTCGCCATGAACGTCAGGCTCTTGCCGTGCTGGTCGGCGATCTCCTTGGCGCCGTTGCGGTAGATCGTGTGGTTGTCACACGTGACGCGGGCATGGTCGTACCGGAACGCGATCTCCTGCTGCCCGAGGTTGCATTCGCCCTTGACGCCCTCGCAGTACATGCCGGCGCCCTCCATGCCGCGGCGGATGTCGCGCAGCAGCGGCTCCATGCGCGTCGACGCGTGCATCGCGTAGTCCACGTTGTAGTCGGTGGCCGGGGTGAGGTTCTTGTACCCGGCCGCCCACGCCTGACGATAGGTGTCGTCGAACACCATGAACTCCAGCTCGGTTCCGACGTAGGGCACCAGGCCCCGATCGGTCAATCGTGCGATCTGCCGGTTGAGGATGCTGCGCGGGGCCTGTTCGACCGGGCCGCCGCCGACCCAGGACAGGTCCGCCATCACCAGGGCCGAGCCCGGCAGCCAGGGGATCAGCCGCAGCGTGCTGAAGTCCGGCGTCATCACCATGTCGCCGTAGCCGGTGTCCCAGC
This sequence comes from Mycolicibacterium mageritense, assembly GCF_010727475.1. Lineage (NCBI taxonomy): Bacteria > Bacillati > Actinomycetota > Actinomycetes > Mycobacteriales > Mycobacteriaceae > Mycobacterium > Mycolicibacterium mageritense. The sequence goes on along the minus strand of NZ_AP022567.1, from coordinate 5,724,833 downwards.
TCGACATCGCATAGCCGTTGACGGTGTTCATGTCGACGTCGACGGCGAGCAGGTAGTTGCAACACTCCGCGCCGTGGGCGGCGACCTCCTCGACGAACAACCGCGCAGAGACCCGCTTACCCGTGAGCCGGCCCTGCATGTCGCAGAACGCGACGATCACGGTGTCGATGTCGCCGTCGGCGACCATTCGCTGTAACTCCTCAAGGGCCAGCATGCCGGGGTTGGGGCTCATTGCGCGCCTCTCCGTCGAGGGGGACCAACTGGCCGACGATGGCTCGGAGCCGACCATTGCGATGACCACGATGCGAGGACCGCACCGCGAATCTCCACGATTATCACGCTCAAAGGTAGGACAATCAACCAATAACCACTTATTGTGCCTATGTAGTTGAATCTCCGTTCCTTCCGCTCCAAGAGGAGACCGCCATGCCCGAAGGCCATGAGCAACTCAGTGAAGACGAGAAACATCTCGCCAAGCTCGGCTACACCCAGGAGCTGCAGCGCTCCTGGTCCGGATTCTCCAACTTCGCCATCTCGTTCTCGATCATCTCGATCCTGGCCGGCTGCTTCACGTCGTTCGGATTGGGCTGGAACAACGGTGGCCCGGCCGCGATCGCGTGGGGATGGCCGATCGTCTCGGTGTTCATCCTCATCATCGGCCTGTGTCTGTCCGAGCTGGTCTCGGCGTACCCCACGTCGGGCGGAATCTATTGGTGGGCTTCCAAACTCGGCGGCCCGAAAGCCGGTTTCTACACCGGGTGGCTCAACCTGATCGGCCTGATCGCCATCCTGGCGTCGGTGTCCTACGGCTGCGCGACGTTCCTGGATCTCACCCTCGGCACGTTCAGCGAAACCTGGCTCGCCGGCTACAGCCTCACGCGCACGTTCGGGCTCTTCGTGGTGATCCTGGTGATCTCGGCCGTCATCAACATCTTCTCGAGCCATCTGCTGGCGGTCATCAACAACGTGTCGGTATGGTGGCACGTCGCAGGCGCGGCCGCGGTGATCCTGATCCTGATCTTCGTGCCCGAGCAGCACGCCAGCTTCTCGGACGTGTTCGCCCAGACGATCAACAACAGCGGCATCTTCGGCGGCGAAAAGGGTTGGGGATTCCTGCTTTTCGTGCTGCCGATCTCGGCGATCCTGACGCAGTACACGATCACCGGGTACGACGCGTCGGCGCACTTGTCCGAGGAGACCAAGAGCGCCGCCGACGCGGCGGCCAAGGGCATCTGGCAGTCGATCTTCTACTCGGCGATCGGGGGCTGGATCCTGCTGCTGTCGTTCCTGTTCGCGGTGCAGGACGCCGACGGCGTGTCGAAAGGCGGCGGCGCGGTCGCCGTGATCTTCGCCCAGGCCATGAGCTCCAAGTGGGTCGCCATCGTGCTGCTGATCTCCACGGCCGGCCAGTTCTTCTGCACGACGGCCTGCCAGACCAGCGCATCACGCATGTTGTTCGCCTTCAGCCGCGACCGCGCGGTCCCGGGCCATCAACTCTGGTCGAAGGTCAACTCCACCAAGGTGCCCGCCAACGGCGTGATGATCACGGCGACCATCGCCGCGATCATCACGCTGCCCGCGCTCGTGCCGGTCGAGATCAACGGTGCGCCCGTGCCTGTCGCGTTCTTCGCGGTGGTGTCCATCGGCGTGGTGGGCCTGTACCTGTGCTTCGCGGTGCCGATCTACTACCGCTGGAAGGCCGGCGACTCCTTCGAGCAGGGCCGGTGGAATCTGGGCAGCAAGTACAAGTGGATGGCGCCCGTCGCGATCGTCGAGATCATCGTCACGTCGATCATCGCGATGTTCCCGACCTCGCTTGGCGGCATGCCGTGGGATCCGAGCTTCGAGTGGAAGTTCGTGAACTACACCCCGCTGCTCGTCGGCGGCGTACTGGTGCTGCTGTTCATCTACTGGCATGTGTCGGTGAAGCATTGGTTCACCGGACCCATCAAGCAGGTGGACGCCACGACCGTGTGATCAGCCGAGGAGTTCGCGGATGTCGGAGGCGGTGATGGTCGAACCGAACAGATCGCCGTCATCGACCACCGCGGCGAACAGGGCCCGCTTGCGGTCCTGCAAGGCCACCACCTTCTCCTCGATGGTGTTGTCGGCGACCAAGCGGTAGACGCTGACCGGCCGGGTCTGCCCGATGCGGTGGGCCCGGTCGACGGCCTGCGCCTCGGCGGCCGGGCTCCACCACGGATCGCACAGGAAGCAGTAATCGGCCGCGGTGAGGTTGAGGCCGAACCCGCCCGCCTTGAGGCTGATCAGGAAAACCTGCTTGGTGCCGTCGCCGAAGTCCTCGATGGCCCTGGCCCTGCCCTCGGAATCGACGGAGCCGTCGAGGTAGCTGTAGCCGATGCCTGCCGCGTCGAGATGCGCCCGCACCAGACCGAGGAATCCGGTGAACTGACTGAACACCAGCGCGCTGTGCCCCTCGGCGACGAGCTGTTCGAGTTGTTCGCCCAGGAAGTCGATCTTGGCCGAGCCGACCGCACGCGCCGAATCGTCGACGAGACCGGGGTGCAGGCTCAGCTGCCGCAGCAGCGTCAGCGACCGGAAGACCTCGAACCGGTTCTTCTCCCAGTCCCCCAGCAGGCCCAGCACCTTCTGCCGCTCCCGGGCCAGGCGGGTGTCGTAGATCTTTCGGTGTTTGGCGCTCAAGCCGATGGTGAGCACCTGCTCGCTCTTCGCCGGAAGCTCGGTGAGCACCTGGCTTTTCGTGCGGCGCAGCAACACCGGCTTGATGCGCCTGCGCAACACCGGAAGCCGGTCGTCGGCTTCTCCCGATTCGATCGGCTTGCGGAAGTAGGTGTCGAACACCTTGGGCGACGGGAACAAGCCGGGCACGGTGATCGACAGCAGCGACCACAACTCCATCAGGTTGTTCTCCATGGGAGTCCCGGTGATCGCCAACTTGAACGGCACGTCGAGCAACCGGGCACTCTGATGTGTCTTGCTGTGGTGGTTCTTGACGAACTGGGCTTCGTCGAGAACCATTCCGGCCCATTGGATTTGACTGTAGGCCGCGACGTCCATCCGGAGCAGGGTGTACGAGGTTACGACGATGTCGGCGCCCGCGACCTGTTCGGCCAGTCGCACGGGGCCACGCGCATCGGTGGAGGTCACCACTACCGCGGACAGATCCGGGGTGAACTTGCGGCATTCGGCCAGCCAGTTGCGCGCCACGCTGGTCGGCGCCACCACCAGGAACTTGCCCGCCCCCGCCGTCACCGCGCGGGCGATCAGCGCCAGGGTCTGCACGGTCTTGCCCAAACCCATGTCGTCGGCGAGGATCCCGCCGAGCTGGTTGTCCCACAGGAACGACAACCAGTCCAGGCCGTCGCGCTGGTAATCGCGCAGATCCGCGTCGAGGCCGGCCGGTGGGTCCACCGGGACCGGCGGCCGGGCGGCGGCAAGCCGGGCCAGGTGCGCGCGCCAGCGGGCCAGTTGCGCGTCCACTACCCCGAGCTCCAGCAGCTCGTCCCACAGCGTGGTGTTGAGCGACGCGGCGTTGACCCGCTCGCCGTCGATCTCCCCGAGTGCACGCGCCTCGTCGAGCAGGGCCCGCAACCGCACCAGCTCGGGAGTGTCCAACCGGAAGTACACGCCGGAGGGCAGCATCATATGTGTTGCCCCGGCGGACAATTCGCGGATGACCTCGGCAAGCGCCACCGTCTCGCCGTCTACGCTCACGGTGATGTTCAAGCTGAACCAGTCACCCGGTAGCGACGTGTCACCGGAGAACGACAGCAGCGGGTCCGCGGCGGCCGGACGGTGGCGCTCATCGGAATCGACGACCAGCTCGTCGAAACAGTCCAGCCGCGGCAGGGTTTGGCCGATCAGCACCGCCGATTCGACGAGGGTCAGATTCACCGCGCCCAGCAGCGTGGCCCGTGACGCTGCGGCGACCGCATCCCGGGCGGTCGCCGCGTTGACGATGGCCCGGAACTCGTGGATGGCCGCGGCGTCCAGGGTCGACGATATCCGGCGGTTGACATGCTGGGTCGCCTGGCGCTTCCAGTCCTGCGCGGCCCCGGCGACGGCCTGCAGCGCCGGGGTCACGCGCTGCCAGAGCGCGTCTTCGGCGGCGGCGTCGCGGTAACCGATCAGCCCCGCGTGCGACGCCGGGTCGAAATCGTGGTGCTGATCGTTGACCTGGTACCGGGTGCTCCAGAACGCCCGCGCACCGCCGTCGACCACCTTGACCGTGAGCACCGGTGCCGGGCCCGTGATGGTCGGCGGGACGAACAGGCCGTCCTCGACCTCCATGTCGACCCGGTTGGCCAGGCGGGGCAGGATGTCGACCGCGACTTCGCGCGCCATGTCAGCCGGGATGTGCACCTGCTCGTGGTGGCCCAGCAGCGCGGCCATGGTGGGCCCCGGCATCGGATCGAACGCACCGAGCCGCAGCACCGAGTCGACGACTTGGAACATTCCGTGGGGCGCCGGCATGCCGATGAGCCCGACCCCGTCGGAATCCTGCTGCTGCCCGTCGACGATCAGGGCCACCGACATGACAGCGCCACCGGTGTCCTCTGCATTGAAGTCCAACCTCAGGTGGACGTTCTTGATGAGTTCGACGGCCCGGATGCCGCTCGCGGCGTCGGCCAGCACTGTCACGCCCGCGTCGAGCACCTCGACCAGCCGCGGCCACAGGTCGGCCGGCATGCCGTTGAGCACGACCGCGTCGTGGCTGTACGGCGGATGGTGCTGGTCGAGTGCCAGCGCCAGCGCGCGCACGGCGCGGTACTGGTCGGGGTCGAACTCGGCAGCGGGCGCGTGGTCGATGAGCCGCCGCCAGGTGAGCGCGCGCGTGATCCACGTGCCGCGTTTCCCGAGGGTCAGTGGCCGCAGCGTGAGCAGCGTGCCGGGCCGGTACCGCGTCGGCGCCACCACCGAGAACTGCAGCCCGATCGGTTTGCCACCGTCCTCCGGTGCGGCCAGCTCGTCGAGCACCTTGTCGAGCAGGTACCGCCACCGCTCGAGGGGTGGGTGGGCCGCGTCGGAAGGCGCCGCCGCCAACAGCAAGGCGACCGCATGTTTGCAGAAAGACCCGACCGGGCATGAACACAGCGCCCATTCGGCGGCAACCCGATTCCCCTGCGACAAGCCGACCTCAAGGACGTACACCTGACCATGCGAACCCACACACCGTCCGCGCAGCACGCGCTCGTCATCGTCGAACTCGATGTCACGGACCCGACCCTCGGCGGCATAGCGCTCACCGCGCACGGTCGATTGCGCACCGAAGTCACGAATCAGCTCGTCGCGGGCTATGCCGAAGCCGAATCCAGGCCCCATGTGAGGAGGATAGGGCCACCCACCGACAGGCTCCGGAGGCGGCCACGATTGCATCCCGACCCACCGCGGGTGAGACACCGGAGCCAGATCCTTGTAGGGTCGAATTGATGTGTGGAGCCACCGGGGAGGTGCGTCTCGATGGCCGTACGCCGGATATTTCAGCGGTGTCGGCCATGGCAGAGGCGATGGCGCCCAGGGGTCCGGACGCGGCCGGAGTGTGGTCGCAAGGCCGGGTCGCCCTGGGCCACCGCAGACTGAGAATCATTGACCTGACCGAAGCCGGCGCGCAGCCGATGGTCGACTCCGAACTGGGGCTGACCGTTTGCTGGAACGGCTGTATCTACAACTACCAAGAGCTACGCCGGGAGTTGTCCGGGTACGGCTACCGCTTCTTCTCGCACAGCGACACCGAGGTGCTGCTCAAGGCGTACCACCACTGGGGTGACCGCTTCGTCGACCACCTCTTGGGGATGTTCGCGTTCGCGATCGCCGAGCGGGACACCGGGCGCGTGCTGCTGGGGCGTGACCGGCTCGGCATCAAACCGCTGTACCTCACCGAGGACGCGCACCGCATCCGGTTCGCGTCGTCGCTGCCTGCGCTGCTCGCGGGGGGCGGGGTCGACACCCGCATCGACCCCGTGGCGCTGCACCACTACCTGACGTTCCACTCCGTGGTGCCGCCACCGTTGACCATCCTGCGTGGTGTCAAGAAGGTGCCGCCGGCGTCGATCGTCGCGATCGAGCCCGACGGCAGCCGGCACACCACGGTGTACTGGTCACCGGACTTCAGCCGGCGCGCCGACCGCGCCGACTGGTCCGAACGCGACTGGGAAGACGCGGTCCTGACGCAGTTGCGGCTCGCGGTCGAGCGCAGGCTGGTCGCCGACGTCCCGGTCGGCTGCCTGTTGTCGGGCGGCGTGGATTCGAGTCTGATCGTCGGGCTGCTCGCCGAAGCCGGCCAGCACGGCCTTGCGACGTTCTCGATCGGCTTCGAGTCGGTCGGCGGGGTGGCCGGCGACGAGTTCAAGTACTCCGACATCATCGCCAAGCACTTCGACACCGACCATCACCAGATCCGGATCGGCACCGACCGCATGCTTCCGGCCCTCGACGGCGCGATCGCCGCGATGAGCGAGCCCATGGTCAGCCATGACTGCGTGGCGTTCTATCTGCTGAGCCAAGAGGTCGCCAAGCACGTCAAGGTGGTGCAGTCCGGGCAGGGCGCAGATGAGGTGTTCGCGGGCTACCACTGGTATCCCCCGATGGCCGAGCCCGGCGCCGCGACGCTCGACGGTGCGGTCGCCAGTTACCGCCGTGCGTTCTTCGACCGGGACAGCGCCGCGGTCGGCGGCATCATCAACGACGCGTTCTGGGCCGAGGGAGATCCGAGCGGCGCGTTCGTCACCGACCACTTCGCCGCGCCCGGCGCGGCCACGGGTGTGGACCGGGCGCTGCGGCTGGACACCACGGTCATGCTGGTCGACGATCCGGTCAAGCGCGTAGACAATATGACCATGGCGTGGGGTCTGGAGGGCCGCGTCCCGTTCCTCGACCACGAACTCGTGGAGCTCGCGGCGACCTGCCCACCCGAACTCAAGACCGCCCACGGCGGCAAGGGCGTGCTCAAAGAGGCGGCGCGGCGGGTGATTCCGGCGGCGGTCATCGACCGGCCCAAGGGCTATTTCCCGGTCCCGGCGCTCACCCACCTGGAAGGGCCCTACCTCGACATGGTTCGCGACGCGCTCTATGCACCGGAGGCCAAGGAACGCGGACTGTTCCGGCCCGAGGAAGTGGACCGGCTGCTCGCCGACCCGAACGGAAGGCTGACGCCGCTGCGCGGCAACGAGTTGTGGCAGATCGCGCTGCTGGAGCTGTGGCTGCAGCGGCACGGCGTGACGGGGTCGGCGGCGTGACCACGACCGACCCCGGCGCGCCCGCCGGCCAGGACCACACCGAGGCCATCACCCTCGGTCTCCACGACGCGTCACCGCAGCATCTGGTCGACGCGATGGCCGACGACGTGGTCCTCGAACTCGGTTGGGGGCGGCTGATTTTCGGCCAGACCTTCGCCGAGCCGGAGAAGCTGGCCGAGGTGCTGGCCCAGGAAGGCCCAGGCCGGCGCGACATCTGCATCTACGCCCGTGAATCGCACGTACTGATCGCGCGCTCCCCCGCCGAACTGTTCATCGACCCCAGCCACACCTACCGGCTGCGGTTCACCGACGAGTTCGAACCGTCCGAACCGATCGGCTTCTCGGTGCGGACACTGCAGACGCTCAACGACGCCGACGCGATGAACCGGGTCTACGTCCGGTGCGGCATGGTGCCCGCACCCGTCGACGTCATCTGGCACAACCACACACTCACGCCCGCGGTGGTGTATCTGGTCGCGGTCCGCGACGACGACGGCAGCGTCGTGGGCACCGTCACGGGCATCGACCACAAGCGGTTGTTCTCCGACCCCGAGGACGGGTCGAGCCTGTGGAGTCTCGCGGTCGATCCGTCGGCCGGGCTGCCGGGGGTGGGCGACGCGCTGACCCGCACCCTGGCCGGCATCTTCCGCGACCGGGGCCGCGCCTATATGGATCTGTCGGTCGCCCACGACAACTCCGCGGCGATCGCCCTTTACGAAAAGCTGGGCTTCCAACGGGTTCCCGTGCTGGCCGTCAAGCGCAAGAACGCCATCAACGAACCGCTGTTCACCCACGCCCCCGAGACCGTCGACGATCTCAACCCGTACGCCCGCATCATCGCCGACGAGGCGATGCGCCGCGGCATCTGGGTCGAGGTGCTCGACGCCGGCGCGGGCGAGATGCGCCTCTCGCACGGCGGGCGCATCGTGGTGACGCGAGAGTCGCTGTCGGAGTTCACGTCCGCGGTGGCGATGAGCCGCTGCGACGACAAGCGCCAGACCCGGCGCATCGTGTCCGAGGCGGGCATCACGGTGCCGCGAGGCCGGCTGGCGACCTTCGACGAAGAGGACCACGCGTTCCTGGCCGAGGTCGGCGACGTGGTGGTGAAGCCGACCCGCGGCGAGCAGGGCAAGGGCATCACGGTGGGCGTTGACGGTCCCGAGGAACTCGACCTCGCGCTGGCCCGGGCGCGCGAGCAGCACCCCGAGGTGCTGATCGAGCAACGGGCGACCGGTGACGACCTGCGGCTGGTGGTGATCGACGGCAAGGTGGTGGCGGCCGCGATCCGCAGGCCGGCCGAGATCAGCGGGACCGGCAAACACACCATCCGGGAGTTGATCGAAACCCAGAGCCGGCGCCGGGCCGCCGCGACGGGCGGCGAATCCCGGATCCCGATGGACGACATCACGATCGCCACGGTCACCGAGGCCGGCTGGTCGCTCGACGATGTGCTGCCGGAAGGCGAACATCTGCGGGTGCGCCGCACCGCGAACCTGCATCAGGGCGGCACCATCCACGACGTCACGGCCGACGTCAACGCCGAACTGTGCCGGGTCGCGGTGACCGCGGCCGAGGCCATCGGCATCCCCGTGACGGGCATCGACCTGCTGGTGCCCGACATCACCGGCAGCCAGTACGTGTTCATCGAGGCCAACGAGCGTCCCGGCCTGGCCAATCACGAACCGCAGCCCACGGCGGCCGCGTTCGTCGATTTCCTGTTCCCGCAGCAGCCGGGGTTGCCGCAAGCCTGGAAGCCTTCCGAGGCGGCTGACTGAGCGCTTGCGCGAAGGCAGGCCGCCGAGCATCAACCCAGCGGCGGCTGACTGAGCGCTTGCGCGAAGGCAGGCCGGGTTACCAGTTGCTGGTGCGCAGCACGATCTCGGCGGCGAGTTGAGCGGTCGAGTCCTGGGCGTTGCGCCGCCCCAGCATTTCGACGAGCCGGAAGTCGCCGTAGACGAAGCGCTGGCTGGCCTTGGCCACCGCGCGGGCCGCCGGGGTGCTGACCAGTGCCGTGGTGTTCATCTCGACCGGCGGGCAGTCTTCGGACCGGACCACTCCGGTGACGTCGGCGACGCGGGGATGGCCGCGGTCGACGACGACGAGACCGATGAAGCGGTCCAGGCGGGTGGCCGCGAGCTCCCAGGCCAGTTCACCGCCCTGTCGGTCACCGACCAGCAGCGCCCATTTGACGTTGATCGAGTCGAGGATGCCCACCACAGATTTGGCCGTCAGCCGTGGATCGGTCGCGATGACGACGGTTCGCAGCGACGCGGTGTGCAGGCGTTGGCAGACCGCCTCGTAGGCCGCCGGACCGTGGTGACCGGCGCTGAGCAGAACCACCACTGAGCCGTTCTCAGGTCCGGCCACGTCGACGGGCACAGCGAAACCGTCGATCGTCACCACGGTGGATTGCATTCGGTCAACCTACCGTCCGCGCTGGTTGTGCGGGCCGGAATCAATCCGTCTTTGACGCGGACGTCAGCGCGCGGCAATCCGGTCGACCTGCTTGTCGAAGGTGTCCAGAAATGTCTGCGGCAGGGTGCCTTTGACAGTGATCGACGGGTTCTGGGTGGGGAAGGCGATACCGAACACCGACCAGTTGCCGACATTCTCGAACGCGAAGAAGACGCTGTTGTCCTGGCCGTTCAACTTCATGGTCTGCTGGTACACCAAGGTGTCGGGGCGCTCTGACGGCAGGCGCGTGGTGGTGATGGGAATGCCTTCATCGGACGGATCGAAGAACGTCCGGAACTCGGCGCATCGATCGGCGGTGGCGGCCAGCCGGTCGAGGGCCAGCGGCGAGGTGAGCACTGTCATGACCATGCGGGCGCCGTCGTAGGCCGCGACGAACTTGGCCGCACTGCCGGGGCCGCGTTCGGCCGTCTCGGCGATCACCCGGGTGAGCCCGTCGGAACACCCCGCGGGCGAGGACAGCATGGCCGGCGGTGCGCCGGCACCGTCGGGTTTCCCGGGTTCTTCGATGACGCGGTCGTACTGCACGCCTTGAGGAAAGTCGGCCGCGCCGAGCACGACCTTCTCGAGCGTGGCGCCCGGCCACACCGCATTGCCCGCGACCACGTCGGCGCATCCGGTCAACCCGGTGAGCGCGGCAACCAGAACCACGAGCACAGGCCCGAACGCGCTCGTGCGCCGGCTGATCATGACCTCAGGCTACCGAGATTCGTCGCGGGTGCGACGTGAGCGTCGCCGGCATACCGCGCGGGCGTCGTGGCGAGCATCCGTTTGAAGTGTCGGTTGAGATGCGACTGGTCGTGGAATCCGACGGTCGTGGCAACGTCGGCCGGCCGCATCCCGTCCAGCAGCAAACGGCGAGCCAGGTCGATGCGTCGCCCCACCAGATACCGGTGGGGTGGCAGCCCGAACTCCCGGCTGAAGGTGCGCACCAGGTGGGTCGGGTCGGCGTGCAGCATGGCGCCGGCGTCGTCGAGCGTCAGCCCGGTTTCCAGCCGACTGTCGATCAGATCGCGCAGTTGATGTGCCAGCCGCCGGTTGCCCGTCCGCTCGGGCGGCTCGACCGCACCCGCGAGGTGCGCCTGGATGCGCTCGATGACGAACGCCAGCCGGCTTTGCGCTTCGAATTCGTCGCCGGGAGCGAGCGCGTCGTGCAGCGCGGCGATGCGGTCGCGCAGCAGGTTGTCGTCGAGGCTCGGGTGGTCGACGGCCGCTCCGATCCCGGTCAGCATGGCCGGCTCAATGTACAGCACACGCTTGCGGAAGCCGCCGGGCCGGACGCTGCGGCCGTTGTGCGGCACGTGTGGCGGCAGCAGTGTGACGACCGCGCCGGTGGATCCGCGCTCGTGGCCGCCGAGTTCGTAGCCGATGGTGCCGGAATCGACGATGAGCAAGGTCCACGCGTCGTGGGTGTGCTGCGGGTAGGCGTGTGTCAGATACCGCGCGTGGAAGACTTCTCTGATCCCTCGCACGTGCGGGCGCCACGCGGTTGTCTCGGCGGCCGGGGCCACATCAAAAACGTACAAGACGGCCCTGCCGCGCGCCACGCAGTATTGGCGATGTGCAATCCCAGGAAACCCCAGTACGTTTCGATACGAAGATCGCGGTCCTGTTACGCGACGACCTGCAGAGCTGGCAGCGGTTGAACGTGTGCGCATTCTTGGCGAGCGGCATCGCGGCGGCCCATCCGGACACCGTCGGGGAACCTTATGCCGACGCGGACGGTACGACTTACCTCGCAATGTTCGGCCAACCCGTGATGGTCTTCGAGGGCTCGAAAGAGACGCTGCGCGCCGCACATACGCGCGCGATCGGCCGCGGGCTGGCGGTGTCGATCTTCACCGCCGACTTGTTCTCCACGGGCAACGACGGTGACAACACGGCCGCCGTCCGAGCGGTGGGCCGTGACGACCTCGATCTGGTCGGGCTCGCGGTCCATGCCGGGCGCAATGTGGTGGACAAGGTGCTCAAGGGTGCACGCATGCACACGTGAGCACGGTCAGGCCAGCGTCGTCCGCATCGTCGGCCGTGCCGGCGCACCGTGTTCCAGCAGGTCGAGCATCGCGCCGACGTCGAGGTGCGCGGCAAGCAGATCCGCCATCACGTCGAGTTGCGCATCTCGGCGCGCGGTCACGTCGACGTCGTCGGCGACGACGAATCCGGTACGCCCGGCGGCGTGCGCGGCCTCGGCGAGCCAGCCGCGCCGCAGCTCGTCGTTGTCGAGCAGCCCGTGCCAGTGCGTGCCGAACACCGCGGCGCGCCGGATGCCGACGCCGCGCCAGTCCTGCTCGGCGGAGCGAACCACCTGACCATGGTGAATCTCGTAACCTCGCAGCGGAGTTTCCCAGTGCCGCAACGTTTTCTGCGGGTCGAACACGATGTCGGCGTCGAGCAGGCCGAGGCCGTCGACTCCGCCGGATCGCGATTCGACGTCGTCTTCGATGCGTCGGCACAGCATCTGGAACCCGCCGCACACGCCGAGCACGGCACGCCCCCGCGCGGCGTGAGCCGCGATGGCGTCGGCCAGCCCCCGGCCTCGCAACCATGCCAGGTCCGTCACCGTGGCCTTGCTGCCGGGGATGACCACGACATCAGCGTCGGCGATGTCGGCGGCGTCGGTGACCCAGCGCACCAGCACACCCGGTTCGCACGCCAGCGCCTCGACATCGGTCGAATTCGATATCCGGGGCAGCCGGATAGCCGCGACGGTGAGGGTCTCGCGGCCGCGTGGCGGCTGTGGGGTACCCACGACTCCCCCGGGCCGTAGCGACACCGAATCTTCGGTGTCCAGCCAGATTTCGTCGTCGAACGGGATCACACCGTAGGTGGGCCTGCCGGTGAGATCCTGCAGGTGCCGCAGCCCGGGTTCGAGCAGGGCCGGATCGCCGCGGAACTTGTTGACCACGAATCCGGCGATCAGTGCCTGGTCGGCCGGTTCGAGCACCGCCACGGTGCCGTGCAGGTGGGCCAGGAGCCCACCGCGGTCGATGTCGCCGACCACCACGACCGGTAGCCGTGCCGACCGCGCCAAGCCCATGTTCGCCAGATCGGTTGCCCGCAGGTTGATCTCTGCCGGCGACCCGGCTCCCTCACAGATCACGGCGTCGAATTCCGATCTCAGCGAGGCCAATTCCTCGGCGACCACCGTCGCGAGCCGGTCCCGGTGCGTGAAGTAGTCGCCCGCTGCCATGGATCCGGCCACCTGGCCGCGGATCACCAGTTGCGACGTCCGGTCGCCGCCCGGCTTGAGCAGGATCGGGTTGAACCGGACGCTCGGCGCCAGGCCTGCCGCACGTGCCTGCATGGCCTGCGCGCGTCCGATCTCGCCGCCCTCGACGGTGACCGCCGAGTTGTTCGACATGTTCTGCGCCTTGAACGGCGCGACCGAGAGTCCTTTGCGGGTCAGCAGCCGGCACAATCCGGCCACCACCATCGACTTGCCCGCGTCGGACGTGGTGCCCGCGACCAGCAGCGCCCCGCTCATTTTCCGCGCGCGGGGCGGGTCACGGCAGGGTCAGGATGTCGGCGCCGTCCTCGGTGACCACCAGGGTGTGCTCGAACTGCGCGGTCCATTTCTTGTCCTTGGTGACCACGGTCCAGTCGTCGTCCCAGATCTCGTAGTCGAGCGAGCCCAGGTTGATCATCGGCTCGATCGTGAACGTCATCCCGGGTTCGAGCACGGTCTCCACGGCGGGCTGGTCGTAGTGCAGCACCACCAGGCCGTTGTGGAACGTGGTGCCGATGCCGTGACCGGTGAAGTCGCGAACCACGTTGTAGCCGAACCGGTTTGCGTACGACTCGATGACGCGGCCGACCACCGACAGCGCGCGGCCGGGTTTGACGGCCTTGATGGCCCGCATGGTCGCCTCGTGTGTGCGCTCGACGAGCAGGCGGTGTTCCTCGGACACGTCGCCGGCCAGGAACGTCGCGTTGGTGTCGCCGTGCACACCGTCGATGTAGGCCGTGACGTCGATGTTCACGATGTCACCGTCCTCCACCACCGTGGAGTCCGGGATGCCGTGGCAGATGACCTCGTTCAGCGAGGTGCAGCAGGACTTGGGAAAACCTTTGTAGCCCAACGTGGATGGATACGCGCCGTGGTCGATCATGTACTCGTGCGCGATGCGGTCGAGCTCGTCGGTGGTCACGCCGGGCGCGACGGCCTTGCCCGCCTCGGCCAGCGCGGCGGCCGCGATCTGGCCTGCCACACGCATCTTCTCGATGACCTCCGGGGTCTGCACCCAGGGTTCGCTGCCCTCCTGCACTGTGGGCTGCCACGCGTACTCCGGCCGGGGAATCGACTTGGGCACCGACAGGGTCGGCGACAGCACACCAGGGCGAAGAGCGGTACGAACAGGCATGGCTGCAAGGATAGCTACGAGAACGCAATTCTCTGATGACGAGAATGATGCTAACTTGTCAGCCATGCTGAGCGAGTCGGGACCGATGTCGAGGCCGATGCAGACCACGCCCGGCCACCTGCTCGGCCAGATGGGGTTTCGGGACGTGCTGGACACCGACGACGAGCTGATCGTCGAGATGGACAACCGGCCCGATCTGACCAACACCCGTGGCGCGCTGCAGGGCGGCCTGGTGGCGACACTGGTCGACATCGCCGCCGGGCGACTCGCCGGCCGGCACGTGGGGCCGGGCCAGGATGTCACGACGGCCGACATGAACATCCACTACCTGGCACCCATCGTGGCGGGTCCGGCCCGCGCCGTGGCGACCATCGTGCGCGCGGGCCGCCGGTTGATCGTCACGTCTGTCGATGTGGTGGACGCCGGCCGCGACCGGCTCGCGGCGCGCGCGACGTTGAGCTTCGCCGTCCTGGATTCGCGCTAGGCCTTCGGAGAGCGACCGAACCACGACTTGCGCGGCCCGCGGATGCTGACCGAGCCGCACACCACCCGTCCGGTGAGGATCACGTGTGGCGTGCCTTCGGCGGGGGCGTCCCTGCGGTGGTCCTCGGCGCTGCCGACGATGACCTCGACGTCGTCGATGGAGGCACTCGCGCCGTCGGGCAGTCGCAGGTCCAATCCGCCGAACTTCAGGTCGAGTTCCACGATCACCATCGGACCGGCGAACCGGGCCCGGGTCAGGTCGAGATCGACCGAGCCCATGCGCCGCACGAGCGCCAGCCGCGTCGGCACGACCCATTCGCCGTGGCGCTTGAGCGATCCGAGCACGCCGCGCAGTTCGACCCGGTCGGCCGCCGAGGTGACGATGGCACCCGGGCCGGGCAGATCACCCACCAGCACGTCCAGATCGGCGCGCAGCCGCGCGCGCGACACCCGCGCCGACCGCTCCTCGAACTCGTCGATGTCGATCAGGCCAAGGGCGACGGCATTGTGCAGCCGCCGCAATGTGCCATTGCGATCGGCATCCGATATCCGCAGTTCCGGCAGATCCCCGTTGAGTTCCGTCATGGCCATTCCAAATTACGCTGCGCGCCGGCCGGACGCTCCGCCAGTGGGGTGGGCCGTTCAAACCTAGGCCAGGTAGTCGGGCGGCAATCCGTCGAACATGGTCTTGCACATCCGGACCGCGTATTCCGAGCTGCCACCGCCGACGATGAGCGCCGCGAACGCCAGATCGCCGCGGTAGCCGGCGAACCAGGAATGCGATCCCCCGTCGAACTCCGCCTCACCGGTCTTGCCCCGGACGTCGCCGAACCCGTTGAGATCCTTGGCCGTGCCGTTGGTCACCACCAGGCGCATCATGGGCCGCAGACCGTCGAGCATCTTGGGGCTGATGGGTGCACCCGCACCGTCAACCATGGTCTGATGACCCTCGATGAGTTGCGGCACAGGGGTTTTCCCGGCAGCGACGGTCGACGCCACCAGTGCCATGCCGAACGGGCTGACCAGTACCTTGCCCTGCCCGAAACCGTCCTCGGTGCGCTCGGCGAGGCTTACCGTGGGCGGCACCGAACCGGTCACCGTGGGAATTCCCTCGACCTGGTAATCGGTGCCGATGCCGTACTGTGCGGCGGCCTGCGTGAGACCGCGCGGCGGCATCTTGCTGGCGAGCTCGGCGAACGTGGTGTTGCACGAGTTGGCGAACGCCCGCGACATCGGCACGGTCCCGAGGTCGAACGCGTCGTAGTTGGTCACGATCCGGTGCCCGATCTCCAGCGTGCCGGGGCAACCCAGCAGGCTGTTCGGCGTGGCCATGTCGCGCTCGATCGCCGCGCCCGCCGTGACGATCTTGAACGTCGAGCCGGGCGGGAACTGCCCCATGGTGGCCAGTGGTCCGTCGGCGTCGGCGGCCGCGTTCTGCGCGACAGCCAGGATCTCGCCCGTCGACGGCTTGATCGCCACGATCATGGCCTTCTTGCCCGTGGTGTTGACGGCGTTCTGCGCGGCGTTCTGCACGGCCCGGTCGAGGCTGATGGTCACCGACGGTGCGGGCTGACCCGCGACCTCGTTGAGCACGTCGACGTCGACGCCGTTCTGGTTGACGGTGACGACGCGCCAGCCTGCCTCGCCCTCGAGGTCGTCACCGACGGCCTTCTTGACCTCGTTGACGATCGCGGGCGCGAAAGTCGGGTCAGTGGGCAGCATTTCGGCCTGCGGCGTGACGACGACACCGGCCAGGCCGGCGATGGCCGGGGCGACGCGGTCGTGGTCGGCCTGCTGCAGCGTGAGCAGGCTCATCGGCTGGGCCGACGAGCTGGCCTGCTCGGCCAGCAGTTGCGGATCGATTGCCGGGATGAACGGGCGCAGGGCGTCGGCGACGGCGCGGGCGGTCGGCATCAGAGCCGCACCGGCCGCCCTGGCGTCGAGGGCGTAGTGGTAGATCTGGCCGGGCACCAGTACGTCGGTGCCACCGCGTTCGTTGACCGAGGCCCGGCGCGGTGCGTCGGCCCGCAGCGCGAAGGTCTGATGTTCGCCGAGTCGCGGGTGCAGTCCGGTCGCGCTCCAGCGCACTTCCCAGCGACCCTCGTCGCGGACCATGTTCAGCTGGCCGTCGTAGGTCCAGGTGCGGTTCTTGGGCAGGTGCCACGTGTAGCGGTAGGCCACGCTGCCGGTGTCCTGCGAGTACTTCGAGCCCAGGATCTGTGCGTCGAGCCGCGTGGCCTGCAAACCGTTCCACGCTTCGCTCAGCGCGGTCTTGGCGTCGTCCGGGCGGTCCGACAGCTGTGCGGCGGCCGAGGTGTCCCCGGTGGCCAGGGCCGCGAAGAACTTCTCCGCCGCCGGTTCGGGCCCGTCGGGCCTCGGTGTACATGCACTCAGCGCCACCGCCCCGATGACCGCCGCCACGCTGAACAGGCCGACGGTCCGTGTTACTGATGATGTTTGAGTTGCCATTGTGGCTGATGGTAAGAAGCTGCGGGCGGGTTTCGTCGGAGGCGCACCGAGACCGAATCGAGACTGTGCCGAAACCTGCGGGGCCACCGATGGTGTCGCTTCCCTCACCGGGCCGGACAGCCCCGGCCGAGGGCTATCGTGGCGGCAGCGACATGGCCGCAACCGAACTGATCTACGTGCCGTTCAACGCCGCCGGGATACCCACCGGTGTCGCGCGGATGCCTGCGGCCATCCACGCCGCAGGTGTCGAGCACCGGCTCGCGTCGCCGGTCCGGTCCAGCTGGATTCCGGTGACCGGCATGACCACCACACGAGGCGCGTCCGGACTTGTGAACGAGCACGCGCTGGTCGAGATGGTGGCCGCCGGCGCCGCCGCCGTGCGTTCGGCATGGCAGAACCGAGCCACGCCCATCGTCGTCGCGGGCGATTGCCCCGTCCTGCTGGCTCCGCTCATCGCCGCGGCCGCCGACGGCGGAGCAGGCCTGGTCTTCCTCG
This sequence comes from Mycolicibacterium mageritense, assembly GCF_010727475.1. Taxonomy (NCBI): domain Bacteria; kingdom Bacillati; phylum Actinomycetota; class Actinomycetes; order Mycobacteriales; family Mycobacteriaceae; genus Mycobacterium; species Mycolicibacterium mageritense. Next base: position 5,707,336 of record NZ_AP022567.1, on the reverse strand, counting down.
ACGGCCACGAAGACGCATGGGATCCGCACCTAACGCCCACAGGGGAGGCCTCTGATTGCGAAATCGGGCTGGCCCTTGGACTTTTCAGCGGACCGTCGGCACTCGACGCCAGTCTGCCATGCCTGCGGCCAGAGCATGTCGCCGTCCTTGGACCTCGCGATCATGCCGAGCTCGCCGAGGCCGGTCAGCCGAGTGTGCACGACCGGGTCGCGACCTACCGCAGTTGCGCCACGCTCGCCGCCTCGACAGCGTCCGAAATCGCCGAGTTGGTGACCGCCGGCGCCGCGGCCGCTGACGCCGGCTGGTGGCTCCACGTCGACCTCGACGTGCTCGACACCGCTTCGCTGCCCGCAGTCGACTACCCGCAGCCGGGCGGGCTGACCTGGACACAACTCGAAGAGTTCGCCGCATCGTGCCTGAGCGTGTCCGGCTGCCTGGGCGCCAGCGTCGTGATCTACAACCCCGATCTCGACGACGGGCGAAGCGCAGGCCGGATCGCCGACTTCATTGCGTTCCTCGCCGACCGGCTGGCTTCACCGGGATGACGCGGGATCCAGGCCACGCACCAGGATGTCGAGGCCGCGGCGGAACTCTTCCTGCGGGCAGATGCCGGCCGCCTGTGCAGCGGTCTGCGACAGCAGCGGAAACTGTGCGGCGGGAAGCTGGGCGAGCACCTCGGTACCCGGGCCGGTCAGCGCGCCGAAATTCTCCACCTGAAGTGCGCCCAGGACATAGGCCAGCACCGCACGGAACGCGTACACGCGCCGCTTGCCGGTGTAGCCCCAGTCGGTGAGCGCGGCCAGGACCGCCTCCCCCCACCGCAGCGACGCCGGCGAGCGATGGCGATGGGTCAGCACGAGCGGCACGACCGACGGATGGCCGGCCGCGGCGTCCCGCACGCGCTCGGCGAGCACGGTCACCCGGCGCGACGGCGATGCGCGCGGCACATCCAGATCCACTTCGGCCAGAACGAGATCCACCACCATCACCTCGAGCTCGTCCCGGTCGGCGACGTATCGGTACAGCGACATGGTGCCCATGCCCAGCTCGCGCGCCACTGCGCGCATCGACAACGCGGCAAGACCGTCTGCGTCGATGACGGCGAGTGCGGCGGTGGCGATCTGCTCCGGGCGCAGTGAACGTGGTCGCGGCATGGCGATTGACAGCGTACAGCGTATCGCTATAGCGTCGCCCGTAAGCGTACATCGCACGCTAACTAGGAGTAGCCATGCCCCGGCCCAGCATCACCACGATCCCTCGCTACGAATTCGTCAGCGTCACAGGCGAACATATCCCGGTTCCGGACGAGCACCGCCTGGTGCACCTGCAGTTCCGCCGGTTCGCCGGGTGCCCGATCTGCAATCTGCATCTGCGATCGTTCGCGGCCCGGCACGACGAGATCAGCGCCGCAGGTATCCGGGAGGTGGCGTTCTTCCACTCCCCCGCCGACGAACTCCGCACGCATACGTCCGACCTGCCGTTCGCGACGATCGCAGACCCGAACAGGCGGTACTACAAGGAATTCGGGGTCGAGTCGACACCCCGCGCGCTGCTCGACCCGCGGGCCTGGCCGACGATCGTGCGAGGTGTCGCGGCGACCGCCACCGGACGGTTCCGCGCGCCGGCCGCCAGACCGCACGGCGGCCGCCTCGGACTGCCCGCCGACTTCCTGATCGACGCCGGCGGAACCGTCGTCGCCGCGAAGTACGGTGAGCACGCCGACGACCAGTGGTCGGTCGACGAGCTACTGGAGCTCGTGCGCCGGGTCTAATCCAGCAGGATCGTCGCGAACGTACCGATCTGTTCGAAGCCGATGCGGTCGTAGGTCGCCCGCGCGACGGTGTTGTAGTCGTTGACGTAGAGGCTGGCCATGCGGCCACCGCCGACGACCGCGGCCGCCAGCGCGGCAGTGCCCGCCGTGCCCAGCCCGTGGCCGCGCCAGTCCGGGTGCACCCAGACCCCTTGGATCTGGCCGACGGCCGGCGACTGCGAACCCACCTCGGCCTTGAACACGACCTCACCGCGTTCGAACCGGGCCCAGGCCCGTCCCGCGGCGATCAATCCCGCGATGCGGCGACGGTACCCGCGGCCACCGTCGCCCAGCCGGGGGTCGACGCCGACCTCGCCGATGAACATGTCGATGGCCGCCACCAGATAAGTGTCGAGTTCCTCTATGCGCACGGGCCGCACCGCGGGGTCGACGGCGCACTGCGGCATCGAGTTCAAGACCATCAACGGTTGCTGCTCACGCACGTCACGGGCCGGGCCCCACACCGTCTCAAGCCGCTGCCACATCGGCATGACCAGACCCGCGTGGCCGACCAGCGACGAGCAGCGCCGTGCGGTGCTCATGGCCTTGTCGGAGAACGCTTTCAGATCGTCGAGGTCACCGCGCAGCGGGATCAGGTTGGGACCGGCGTAGCACAGGGACTCACCGACACCGCGGCGTGTCCAGAGTTCCCCACCGATCGCGGCGGGATCGACGCCGTGGTCGGCGACCCGGGAGGACACCATGCACGACCCGACGGGATCCTCGTCGAGCACTCGCAGCACCGAGGTGGCGTCGCGCACCACGGAGACCCGTCGCTCGTCGACGAGACGGAATAGTGGTGGAGCCGACATCCAGACTCTCTCTGCTGACCCGAAGGGTGGTGACCCCGCTCACAGGGCCATGTTCAGCTTACGGTCACCACCGGCGAACCGCTCGCATCACTTGGTCCCTGTTGTTCGGCGAGCCGCATGGCCTCTTCGATCAACGTTTCGACGATCTGCGCCTCGGGCACGGTCTTGATGACCTCGCCCTTGACGAAGATCTGGCCCTTGCCGTTTCCGGATGCCACCCCGAGGTCGGCTTCGCGCGCCTCACCGGGCCCGTTGACCACACAGCCCATGACCGCGACCCGCAGCGGCACGTCGAGCCCGTCGAGACCGGCCGTCACCGCGTTGGCCAGGGTGTAGACGTCGACCTGCGCGCGCCCGCACGACGGGCACGACACGATCTCCAAACCGCGCGGCCGCAGGTTCAGCGACTCCAGGATCTGGTTGCCGACCTTGACCTCCTCGGCCGGCGGCGCCGACAGCGACACCCGGATGGTGTCTCCGATGCCCTTGGACAGCAGCGCACCGAACGCCACGGCGGACTTGATGGTGCCCTGGAATGCCGGGCCTGCCTCGGTGACGCCGAGGTGCAGCGGATAGTCACACTGCGCGGCGAGCTGCTCGTAGGCCGCCACCATGATGACGGGGTCGCTGTGCTTGACGCTGATCTTGATGTCGCCGAAGCCGTGTTCCTCGAACAACGAGGCCTCCCACAGCGCCGACTCGACCAGGGCCTCGGGCGTGGCCTTGCCGTACTTCTCCATGAACCGCTTGTCCAGGGAGCCGGCGTTGACCCCGATGCGGATCGGGATGCCCGCGGCGCCCGCGGCCTTGGCGACTTCCTTGACCCGGCCGTCGAACTCCTTGATGTTGCCCGGGTTGACGCGCACCGCGGCGCATCCGGCGTCGATCGCAGCGAAGATGTACTTGGGCTGGAAATGGATGTCGGCGATCACCGGGATCTGGCTGTGCCGCGCGATCTCCGGCAGTGCGTCGGCGTCCTCCTGGCGCGGGCACGCCACCCGGACGATGTCGCAGCCCGACGCCGTCAACTCGGCGATCTGCTGCAGCGTCGAGTTGACGTCGTGCGTTTTGGTCGTGCACATCGACTGCACGGCGATCGGGTGTTCACTGCCGATACCCACGCCGCCGACCATGAGCTGACGGGTCTTGCGCCGGGGCGCCAGCGTAGGCGCGGGGGGCGCAGGCATACCCAGACCGATGGACGTCACGGAGTTCTCCTATTGGAAGATGCTGAGCGGGTTGACCAGGTCTGCGGTCACGGTCAGCAGCATGTAACCGACCACGACCACCAACACCACATACGTGGCGGGCATAAGTTTGAGGTAGTTGACCGGCCCGGCGGCCACTTTGCCGCGGGCCGCCCGAATCATATTTCGGACCTTCTCGTAGGTGGCCACGGCGATATGGCCGCCGTCGAACGGCAGCAGCGGCACCAGGTTCACCGCGCCCAGCACGAAGTTCAGCTGGGCCAGGAAGAACCAGAACGCCACCCACAGCCCGGCCTCGACCGTCTCGCCGCCGATGATGCTGGCACCCACGACGCTGATCGGGGTTTCCTTGTCGCGTTCGCCGCCGCCGATGGCCTCCACCAGGGCACCGATCTTGGTCGGGATCTTCGCGAGCGACTTGCCGAGCTGGACCGCGAGGTCACCGGTGAACGTGAAGGTCGCGGGCACCGCGGTGAGCACGTTGTATTGCGCGGGCGGTTCGACGGCAGGCGCGCTCACCCCGATCGCACCGACGGTGGTGGGTTCCTTGGCCTCGGTGCTGGTGAACCGCTGCGTCTGGGCCACGTCGACGACGACGTTGATGGTGCGGCCATCGCGTTTGAGCTCGATGGGCACCGGGCCGTCGAGCTTGCGGATGGCGGCCGCCATCGACGAGAAGTCGGAGACCTTGGTGTCGCCGACCTTCACGATCTCGTCGCCTGCCTGGATGCCGGCAAGTGCGGCCGGGCCCGGGCCCGTGCAGTCACCCATCTTGTCGAGGCTGAGTTGTGGTGCAACGCAACCGGTCTCACCAACAATGGCGGTGGTCGGCTGGTTGATGTTGGGCAAGCCCCACGTCACCGCGATGCCGTAGATGAGCACCAGGCCGATGATGAAGTTCATCGCGGGGCCGGCGAACAGCACCGCGACGCGCTTCCACACCTTCTGCCGGTACATCGCGTAGGGACGGTCCTCGGCCGCGATCTCATCGACCGAGGTCATGCCCGCGATGTCGCAGAAGCCGCCGAGCGGGATGGCCTTGATGCCGTACTCGGTCTCCCCGAGCCGGTTGGGCCGTCGCGTCGACCACAGGGTGGGACCGAAGCCGACGAAGTAGCGGCGCACCTTCATGCCCGTGGCACGCGCCACCCACATGTGACCGCATTCGTGCAGCGCCACTGATACCAGGATGGCCAGCGCGAACAGCACGATGCCGATTGCGAACATCATCTAGAAACGAGCCCTTTTTTAGTGGTCTTCTGCTCGACGATGTGCTGGGCCTGTTCCCTGGCCCAGCGCTGCGCGTCGAGTACGTCTTCCACGGTAGCGGGTTCGGCGGCCCACCGGTCTGCAGCGTGCAACACGTCACCGACCGTTTCCACGATCGCCGGGAAACCGATGCGGCCGTCCAGGAAGGCCTCGGCGGCCTCTTCGTTTGCCGCGTTGTAGACCGCGGTCAGGCAACCGCCGCGCTTACCGGCATGGCGCGCGAGGTCCACCGCGGGGAACACCTCGTTGTCCAGCGGGAGAAATTCCCAGGTCGAGGCGGTGGTGAAGTCGCATGCCGCGGCGGCGCCCGGAACTCGGGCGGGCCAGCCCAGTGCGAGCGCGATCGGCAGCTTCATGTCGGGCGGGCTGGCCTGGGCCAGGGTCGAGCCGTCGGTGAACGTGGCCATCGAATGCACGATCGACTGCGGATGCACGACGACCTCGATGCGGTCGTAGTCGATCCCGAACAACAGGTGGGTTTCGATGAGCTCGAGTCCCTTGTTGACCAGGGTCGCCGAGTTCAGCGTGTTCATCGGGCCCATCGACCAGGTCGGATGCTTACCGGCCTGCTCCGGGGTGACCGACTGCAGGTCGTCGGACGACCAACCCAAGAACGGCCCACCCGACGCAGTGAGCACGATCTTGTCGACCTCGTCGGCCGTGCCGCCGCGTAGGCACTGCGCCATCGCCGAGTGTTCGGAGTCGACCGGCACGATCTGACCCGGTGCCGCGGCCTTGAGGACCAGCGGCCCGCCGGCCACCAGCGACTCCTTGTTGGCCAGCGCCAGCCGGGCTCCCGAGGCCAGCGCGGCCAGGGTGGGTTGCAGGCCGAGCGCCCCGACCAGGGCGTTGAGAACCACGTCGGCCTCGGTGTCCTCGACCAGCCGAGTGACCGCGTCCGGCCCGGCATACCTGACGTCTCCGACCCGCTCGGCGGCTGCCGGGTCGGCGACCGCGATCGCGCTGACGCCGGTTTGGGCCCGTTGAGCGGCCAGCAGGTCGGGATTGCCGCCGCCGGCAGCCAGGCCGACCACCTCGAAGCGATCGGGATTGGCGGCGATCACCTCCAACGCCTGGGTGCCGATCGAACCCGTGCTACCGAGGATCAGCACGCGCTGTCGCGGGGTATCGCTCACCGCTCCATTGTGCCGCGCACCGACCGGCCTTCCCTAATGTGCCCGGGCCGTCGGGTCGGCGGTCGCTTCGATCTTGACGACCAGCCCGTCCCGAATGGTCAGCACGACGACCGCGAACAGCCTGCGCCGGTCGAAGGCCAGCAGCACGGGCTCGGCCGCGCACACCACGGTCGCCCCCGGGCCGAGGTAGCGCAGCAGGTTGGTCGCGACGTCGTGGCGGCCGTGGTGGACCTGACGCAGGGCCGAATCGGTGAGCACGGTGCCGACGCCCCACACGCTCGGATCGAGCACCGCCGCGAGGGCTTGCAGATCCCCGTTGGCGCACGCGGTGATGAACGCGTCGGTGACCTTGCGGTGCTCGCCGGGACTGACCTCATTGAGCCGAGGCGCCGCCGCGGCCACCTTCGTCCGGGCCCTGCGCGCCAGTTGACGGCATGTCCCGACGGGTCGCCCCACGGTTTCGGCGATGTCGTCGAACGGGATGCGGAAGATGTCGTGCAGCACGAACGCGACGCGTTCACCCGGGCTGAGCCGGGTCAGCACGGTCAGCACCGCCGCGGCGACCTGGTCGTCGAGCGTCACGCGATCGGCCGGGTCGGAGCCGACGGCCGCGGTGGTGTCCACCGCGGCCGAGCCGTCGGGGCGTTCCAACCGGCTCCGCGCGGACCGCAGGCTGTCCAGGCACAGCCGGCCCGCCACCACGGTGAGCCAGGCCCGGATGTCGTCGATTCGCTCGGAGTCGGTGCGGGACAGCCGCAGGAACGCCTCCTGCGCGATGTCCTCGGCGTCACCGATGTCGCCGAGCATCTGGTAGGCGAGATTCACCAGGTACGGGTGGTGGTCTCGCCAGGCTGTCTCGATGCCGTTCATGTGGTTACGACGAATCCGGCGCCGGGAAAGTTACCGACGCGCACCGGTAACTTTTCGGACGCCCTCCCCGTCCTTGATCGCATGAACACAATTCTCGTCACGGGCGCCACCGGAAATGTCGGCCGCCCGCTCATCACCGAACTCGTCCGCGCCGGAGCCCGCGTGCGCGCGGTCACCCGCACTCCCGAGACCGCGGGGTTTCCGCCCGGCGTCGAGCCGGTCCGATCCGCGGCCGACGGCGTCGCGGGCGCCTCGGCGGTCTTCCTCAACTCACGGGCACTGGGCCAGGAGCTGGCCGCGACGGTCGAACTGGCCCGCGCCGCGGGGGTTGGACGCCTTGTCGCACTGTCGGCGATCAACGCCGATGACGACGATTCCCGGCAACCGTCACGCGTGCGCGGGGACCGCAACCGCGAAGTCGAGCAGCTGGCCGTGGCTTCCGGCCTGGAGTGGGTGAGCCTGCGGCCCACGGTCTTCGCCTCCAACTTCGCCGGCATGTGGTCGGCCCAGATCCGGGCAGGTGATGTGGTGAGCGGTCCGTATGCGAATGCGTCGACCGCGGTGATCGCCGATGCCGACATCTCCGCCGTGGCGGCGGTCGCGTTGCTGACGGACGACCTTGTGGGACAGCGCATCCCACTGACCGGGCCGCAGGCACTGACCAACACCGAACTGGTCGCCACGCTCGGGCGGGTGTTGGGCCGGCCGCTGCACTACCGCGAGGTGCCCACCGATGTCGTGCGGCAACGATTCGTCGACCTGGGCTTCGGCGCGGAGTTCGCCGACGCGTACATGGGCCTGCTGGCCGACACCGTCGACCGGCCCGCGCTGGTGACCCACGAGGTCGACAAGATTCTCGGCAGGCCCGCCACGTCGTTCGCCGACTGGGCTGCCGAGCACCGCGGTCACTTCACGAAAGACTGAGGAGGACAAGACATGTCAGGACAGCAGACCGAGCCTCGCCCACCCCGCTGGCTCAAGCCGATGAACAAGGTGATGATGGCCGTGCAGCGCCTGGGCGTCCCGACCGGGCCCGCCATGGTGCTCACGGTGCCGGGGCGGAAATCCGGGGTGCCCCGCAGCACGCCCATGACGCCGTTCGATCACGACGGCGGCCTCTACACGGTCGCGGGGTATCCCGGCTCGGACTGGGCGGCCAATGCCCGCGCCGCCGGGGCCGGGACGCTGACGCGAGGCCGGCGGTCCCGCCCCGTGAAGATCGTCGAACTCACACCCGACGAGTCGCGCCCGGTTTTGCGCGCGTTCGCGGTCAAGGTGCCCGTCGGCGTCGGCTTCGCCAAGCGCAGCGGCCTGGTCGTCGACGGCACACCCGACGAATTCGAGGCACTGGCAGGGCGTTTGACGGTGTTCCGGTTCGACCCGGCCTAAGCCGTCGGTCGTGTGCCGCTTACGCCGAGGATCGCAGTCACCATGTGGCTGCGATCCTCGGCACAGCGTTGACTAGGCCGTCGGCCCCGTGACCACCGGTCCGATGGCGCGGCGGATCGAGATGTCCCCCGAGCCGGTGCGGGCGTGCACGACGAAGGTCTCGTCACCGACGGCCGGGCCGTCCGAGGACTGCAATCCGTTGTCGACCGTGCCGGAATGGGTCTTGAGCTCCAGTCGCGCCGCGGTGCCTTCCGGAACGCCGACTTCGACTTCGCCGCTTCCGGTCTGCGCGTGCAAGGCGCCGGTGACGGCGGCGGCGACCGTGACCGAACCCGACGCGGCCTGGTGTTTGACGTGCCCGCGCAAGGTGCCGATGGTGAGGTTGCCGCTGGCGGCCTGGAACTTCACGTCCCCCTCGATCCTATCGATCGCGGCGTCGCCGGATGCCGTGGCGATCCGCGCGTTCCCCGCGACATCTCCGGCCGCGATATCACCGGATGCGGTGTCCGCCTTGAGATTCCCGGTGACCGTCGCCACGCGGACCGAACCACTTGCCGACGCGAAGCGGCAATCCGAGTAGACACCGTCGGCGTCGACGTCGGCCGATGCCGACGAGAGATCGAGCCGCGAACCCGTCGGCAGGGCGATGTCGACGCGTACCGCTCCCCCGCGGCCCAACGACAGAACCTTCCTGCCTGCGGTCACGACGAGGGTGCCGTTGTGGTAGTCGACGCGGGTCTGCTCGGCCGCGCGTACGTCGGAGGCGCGCTCGGGGTCGCGCGGCCTGACGTCGACGACCGTGTCGTCACGGTCGGTGGCGGTCAGGCGCACCGCGCCGGCCACGACCTCGACGACGGCCGTAATGGGTTCGGGTGTGTGAAATGTGGTCATCGATCATCTCCTGTCGTTCGGTTCAGCGGACCCAGCCGCTGAAGGTCTTGTCACCGGTACGGCTTTGGCGCCCGGCGCCGCCGAGCGCCGCGGCGGCCGCGCGCACGAGCCAGGCGTTCACGGACACGCCCTCGCGGCGCGCCGCCCCTTCGACACCAGGGCGCAGGCTCTCGGGGAGCCGTAGCGATACACGCCAGGTGCCGCCACCGTCGTCCTCCACCGGATCCACAACCGGCGCCACGGGCACATCGGCCTCGGCGGGTTCGACCGTGAACTCGGGGTCGCGGCCGTTGAGACGGACGTGGACGGATCCGGGGGCGATGTCCCGAGTGATCTGCTCGGCCGCCTCCGACAGGGCTTCCAGCAGCGTCAGGCGCAAAGCCGATTCCAGCGGCGCGGTGAGCCGCTGGGCCAGCGCCTCCGCCTCGGCGCCGCCCGCGGCGGCGGCCACTCCGAGTTCGTGGCGGACGGCGTCTACATACGGCTGCAAGTCCATGGTGTCATGATGACATCATTATGACGTCATCGCAAGCGTCAGTTTGATGCGCGGCAGTAACATGGCCGGCATGCCCACGGTGCTGTGGTTTCGGCGAGATCTGCGATTGGCGGACCACCCCGCCCTGCTGGACGCCGCGCAGCACGACGGCGACGTGCTGGCCTGCTACGTGCTCGATCCGCGGCTCGCCGCGTCGGGCGCCCGCCGGTTGCACTACCTCCACCGGGCGTTGCACACCTTGCGGGACAACCTCGGCGGCAACCTGCTGGTGGTCGAGGGAAGGCCCGAGCAGCAGATACCCGCCGTGGCCGAAGCCGTCGGCGCGGCGTCGGTGCACGTCTCGCACGACCACACGCCGTTCGGGCGCCGACGCGACGACGCCGTGCGGGCCGCGCTCGGCGGCGTGCCTTTGTGCGCCACGGGATCTCCGTATCTGGTGTCACCGGGCCGGGTCACCAAGAACGACGGCACGCCGTACCAGGTCTTCACGCCCTATTTCCGGGCCTGGTGCCAACACGGCTGGCGCGCGCCCGCAGGCACCAGCGCCCGGTCGGCCTCGTGGATCGCGCCGTCGAAGTCCCTCGGCCACATCGAAATACCGCACGCTCCGGATGTCGGCATCGCCGCCGGAGAACAGGCGGCACACGCACAGTGGCGGCGTTTCGTCGAGACATCGCTGCCCGCGTACGCCGACGACCGCGACCGGCCCGACCGGGACACCACCAGCCACATGTCCGCACACCTGAAGTTCGGTGCCATCCACCCCCGGACCATGGTGCTCGACCTACAGGGAGGTGCCGGGGCCGACGCGTATCTACGGCAGCTCGCCTTCCGCGACTTCTATGCCGCGGTGCTGCAGCACTGGCCGGACAGCGCCTGGCACAACTGGAACCGCGACTTCGACGCCATCGAAGTCGACGACGACGCCGAGGCACGCACGTTGTTCGACGCCTGGAAGGCGGGCCGGACCGGGTTCCCGATCGTGGACGCGGGCATGCGCCAGCTCGCCCAGACCGGATTCATGCACAACAGGGTGCGGATGATCGCGGCGTCGTTTCTGGTGAAGGATCTGCACCTGCCCTGGCAGTGGGGCGCGCGCTGGTTCCTGGACCAGCTGGTGGACGCAGACGTGGCCAACAACCAGCACGGTTGGCAGTGGGCGGCAGGCTGCGGCACAGACGCCGCGCCGTACTTTCGCGTGTTCAATCCGACGCTGCAGGGCGCGAAATTCGATCCGGAGGGCGACTACGTGCGGCGGTGGGTTCCGGAGCTGGCCGATGTCGACGACGTGCACGATCCGGGCCTGCCGCGTCCCGAGCACTACCCCGAACCCATCGTCGACCATGCGACCGAACGGCTCGAAGCGCTGCGCCGGTACGGCCGGCTCGCCTGACCCGAGACGGCTGCATACGACGCAATGTCGTATGTCAGAATGTGGGCAGCCCGAAGCCAGCCTGATTACGAGGAGCAACCCGTGGCAAGCACCGAGGTGGACCGCAACAACGGCGTCGACGTCGAGGACGTGCCGTCCGCTGCCTGGGGTTGGTCCAAGGAGAACATCAAGGTCATCCACATCGGCGGCCTGTTGTCGGCGGCCTTCCTGCTGATCATGATGCGCGGCAACCACGTCGGCCACGTCGAGGATTGGACGCTGATCGCTTTCGCGGCCATCATCGTGGCACTCGTGGTACGCGACTGGTGGCTGCGCCGTCGCGGCTGGATCCGGTAGACAGCGACATTCAGCACCCCGCCGGGCGGATCAGACGCTCGGCTGTGTCACCACACCGGCACCAGGTCGCTGTCCAGCGCACCGGCTGCCGTTCCGCACCGGAACACCGTCTCCGGCACGTCCGCCCCGGCCATCGGCAATCCCGCTGCGGCAAGGGCATGGGCCTTGAATGCCCGGGCGGCCGTGCTCGGACGGTATCGCGTCGGGTACAACTGACTGCTCAACGACCGGGGACATGCCAGGCCCCAGAACGCGATGCCCCCGGAGCCTGCGTGCAGCGCGTCGAGCCCCCGACTCCGCACGGCCCCATCGGATTCGAACCGGTCCGTCGCGACGACGGTCAACGCCACGCGTTCGGCGTCACCGGGCCCGGATCCCCATACGCCGCTCAGCTCAACGACTTTCGCGCCGAGAATCCGCAACGCGCGGTCGTCGCCCCGATCGGTCAACGCGACACCGACGCCCCAGCCGGCCATGCGCCGGTCGAAGAGCCAACCCCCGAGTCCGGATACCACGGCCGCAGTGGTGGACGCCACGACGTTCAGTTCGTAGCACAGCACCGCCTCGGAGCGCGGCCGGACGAAGGACACGGTGCTGGGGGCAGGCTGAGGAGACATACGGGTCCAATCCAATTCACGGGGCGTTGATTCGGCAGATCGGACGGGCAGGCGGTCGAGCCTCGATCTGGTCACCGTCATCTCGTCACCCTCCGGTATGGCGCGTATCACTCAACAGCGTGACATTTATCCATCAATCTGTAAAGCTCCTATTGTGGCGCGACGGTGTCCGCACACGCCGGTGCGGGCACTCGGGTCATCGCCGAGTCGTGCCGCCAAAGAGGAGGAGCCGCAATGACTCTCGTGGCGGGTAGCGGGCCGCTCGGTCCACGACCGGCCGGTTGGTTCACTCCGCCGATCGACGGTGTCGTCGTATATGTCGAGCCGCACCCCCGCCGGATCGAGGCATTCGTCGGAAACACCCGAAAGCTGGACACCGAACGTGCGCTGTTGGTGCACCGGCCGGGACATCCATTGAGCTATGCGTTTCCCCGCGACGAGGTCGACGGTCTGCCGTGTGAGCCGGTATCCGAGGCCGAGGGTTATGTCTCGGTGCCGTGGGACGCGGTCGACGCATGGGTCGAGGAGGGCCGCCGGCTGGTGCACTACCCGCCCAATCCCTATCACCGCGTCGACTGCCGGCCGACACGACGCGGTCTGCGCGTGTGGGTCGCCGACACCGTGCTGGCGGACACCGATGACACCGTGATCGTGTTCGAGACCGCGCTCGAGCCACGGCTCTACGTCGAGCCCACGGCCGTGCGCACCGACCTGTTGCGGCGCAGCGCGACCACCACGTACTGCAACTACAAGGGCACCGCGACCTACTGGTCGGCCGTCATCGGCGATACCGTGGTCGAGGACATCGCTTGGAGCTACCCCGAACCCCCGCCGGAATCCTTGCCCATCAAGGGATTTCTGAGTTTCGACGCCACCCGGGTGCACGTGCACGCGGAGTTGCCCGGCTCCTGTGACGATCAGAAAGGTGACCACCATTGGGCATCGTGACCACCAGCTCGGAGACGGCGTTCAGCCAATCCGCCGAGACTGTCTACGATTTCGTCACCAATCCGGCCAACTGGACCAAGACCTACCCGGGCAGCGGCCGGGTAGGCGACCTGCCCGGCCGGCTGCCGCTGCAGGTGGGTGACACCTGGACCGAGGCCGGGCCCGACGGTTCGCACGTCTACACATGGCAGTTGGCCATTGCGACGCGGCCGCGCGTGTGGGTGTTCAGTTCGGTGGGCAACCTCGGACATGACGCGGACGGCAACGGTGGTCTGCCCGGCCGGATCACCGTGGAATACCGGTTCACGCGACCGGGTGCCGAGGTCACGCTGTTCCGTCGGACCATGACGATCGAGGCGTACAGAGACGCACCGCTGCCGGACGCGCTGTTCCGGGTGGTCAACCCGGCCAACATCGACAAGTACCACGCCGCGGTGGCACGCGAGTTGGAGCACGTATCGGTCAGTTGACCAACGGGGTCTCGAAGTCTTCGGACAGCGCCGCGGCGAGCTCGAGAACGCGCCGCCGGAACTTCGGGCGCAGCAGGTCGAGGTGGATGTCGGTACCCGCGGCGATGTGCTTGTCCCACGGCAGCACGAACACGCGCCCGGGCGCGACATGCTTCTGGAACTGATGCACCAGGTCACCGATGTCGACGTTGGGCTTGGCCGACCCGACGTGGTTGACCACGACACATGACCGGCTCAACAGATCGTGCCGCCCGTTCTGCCGCAACCAGTCGAGGGTCACCGCGGCTTGGCGGGCCCCGTCGATCGTCGCGTTCGCCACGATGACGCCACTGCACACCGTCTCCAGCACACCGCGGGCCGCAGGGGTGAACATGTCGGCCGCGCAATCGGCGAGCACCACGTTGTAGTGCTGCGACACGATGCCCGTGGAGGCGATCCAATCCGTGTCGTCGAACGCGCGGGGTGAGCTGCTGTACTCGGCTCCGGCGAGCACCTCGAGCTTCGACTCGTTCATGCTCGTGAAGGCCCGAACGTCGGTGTAGCGCGAAAGGTCCTTTGCCGCCAGCAGATCCGCAACGGTGGCCGCGGATTGCCTGCCGACACGGTCGGCGAGGTTGCCGCCCGCGGGGTCGGCGTCGATGGCCAGGATCCGGTCGCCCCGCACCTGGCTCAGCACGGATCCGAGGGCCACGGTCACCGCTGTCTTGCCGACGCCGCCTTTGAGCCCGAAGACGCCGATCTGGTACGACTCCCTGGCGTTGCGGCGCACGCGCGCGAACAGGTCGAGCTCGTACAGTTCGTCGCGCGACAGACCCACGTTGATGCGGGTGGTGCGGTACAGCAGCCGCCGCCACCCTCGCCGCGAGTGCATCTTGACCGCGGAGCGCACCCCGACGTGGGCGAAGTTGTCGATCGCGCGGGGCACGGCAACCGGTGCGCCATGGGGCGGCACGGGCGTCTGCAGTATCCAGTTCTCGGCCGGCACGCCGACGGGCGGACGAGGCGGGTCGGCCGGGACAGGCGGGATCTTCGCCGTGATCTCGGCTTCGCCGGCCGGGGGCGCCGGCCTGGGGAACCTGGACGGCAACACCGCCGGCGGAGCGTTCCCGTGTCGACTCTGACCGTTGGACATCGCCGGGACCGAGCCGCTCAACAGAACGTCGAGCTCACCGTAGTCGGGGTCTTTCGCGTGCTTAGGGTCTCTGGCGTACGTGAGCCGGTCGTTGTCGGCCGACATAACTACCTCTCAATCGCTGACCTGCATCTGACCGGCCCGAAGGGCTACCGGCCGGACGTCCCCGTCACACCGCGCCGCACGGTGACCGTCGCGCGATCTCCGTAACGCAGATTGGCATTATCGCCCATATCGGTGGCCTCGCGCGCCCCCGAGCAGCTCAGCTAACGCACACGTCAATACAGGGCGCGCCGCAACGCGGCTCCTTGCAGGGCAAACAGCTGTCGGCTGATCTCCCACTCGGGCAGCAGCGAATCGAATCCGTGGCACGTGCCCGGGAAAACATGAAGCTCGGTGGGCACGTCGGCCGCCAGGAGGCGGCGGGCGTAATCCAGGGCCTCGTCGCGCAGCGGATCCAGCTCCGAGCACGTGATCACGGCCGGTGCCACTGCGGTGAGATCGGCCGCGCGCGCCGGGACGGCTTCGGGCACCTCGCGGCCCGCGACATAGTGCTGCCACATGGCCGTGACCGCCGGGCCGTCGATGCCGGGCGTGTCGGCGAACCGGTGCTTGGAAACGGTCGGCCGGTCGTCGAGCACCGGCTGGTGCAACAGCTGGAGCACCACTCGTGGTGCCTGCCCGGAGGCCGACCGCTGGGCCATCAAGGCCGCCAACGCCCCGCCTGCGCTGCTGCCTGCCACCGCGATGCGCGTCGGGTCGACTCCGAGTTCGTCCGAGCGGGTAGCCACCCACCTCAGCACCAGCAACGCGTCGTCGAGCGCGGCGGGAAAGGGGTGCTCCGGGGCCAACCGGTAGTCCATCGCGATCACGACGCACCCGCCTTGCCGGGCCAGTTCCACACACTGCAGCTGATCGGTGTCGAGGTTGCCGAGGACGAACGCGCCGGAATGGCAGTAGACGACCGCGGGTGCCGGTGCGGGACCGCCGCGGAAGAGGCGTATCGCGACGGTGCGCCGGCCGAGCGAGACGCTGCCGCCGGAGATGTCGACACCCGGGGTGTCGAGAATCCGCGCCGCGTTCCGGCGCCGCCGGTTCAGGCCCGCGCGTACTGCGCCCAGTGCAGCGGGCGAGAGATCCGTCCGCGCCTCGGCAAGGTGCCGCAACGCGGGATCGAGCCGATCGAGCCAACCCATCCGGCTAACCGTCGCTGCGACCGGACGTGGCGCCCGCCGGTGCGCCTGCGCGTACCGCGGGCGGGTCGAAAACGTAGGCGCGGGGCCGGAAACGGCGTGTCATCGTCCAGAATGCCCGTGCGCTGCGTGGCCATTGCGTGACGACCCGGCCGTTCGGCGCCCGAAAGTAACTGCTGCAGCGCGTGAGCCACACCGTGCCCTGCATCCACCTGTCGATGTCGCTGAGGAACGCGGCCATCACATCGGGCCGCACCGCCACGTACGACTTCTTTTTGCGGCGCAGGTGCTTCAGCGCCCGCACGATGTACCGGGCCTGCGCTTCCAGGATGAAGATGACGCTGTTGGACCCCACATTGGTGTTCGGCCCGTAGAGCATGAAGAAGTTCGGAAAGCCCGGCACCGCCATCCCCAGATAGGCGTATGCGCCGTCATTCCAGGTGTCGCGCAACGAGATTCCGTCCTCCCCCACCACGTCGATCTCGCCCAGATAGTCGGCTGCGGCGTAACCCGTCGCGCACACCACCACGTCCACATCGAGTTCGCGCCCGTCGTCGGTCACCAACGACCGGGCCCGCAACGCCCGCGCCGGGCTGGAGACCACCTCGACGTTGGGGCGGGTCAGCGTCGGGATGAAGTCCGACGAGAACACCAACCGCTTGCAACCCAACGGATGATCCGGCGTCAGGCGGTTGCGCAATTCCGGATCGGTGACCGTTGATTCGAGCAGCCTCATGGCGATCGCCCGGAAGTGCTGCGTCTTTTCGCTGCCGTTCTCGATGACGGCGATGTTCGCCTCGCTGCGCAGCCACAGCCTGGCCCGGTAGATCTTCTTGGCCAGTGGCACATGGGCGAAGAGCCAGCGCTCCCGCTCGGTGTACGCGCGGTCCGGTTTCGGCAGGATCCACGTCGGCGAGCGCTGCACCGAGTACACGTGCCCGGCCACCCTGGCCAATTCGGGTACGACCTGTGATGCGGTCGACCCGGTGCCGAGCACGGCCACCCGCGCACCGTCGAAATCGACCGAATGGTCCCACCGCGCGGAATGCATCACAGTGCCGGTGAACGGCTCCTCCTCGACCAGGTTGGGCAGCACGGGCCGGGTGAACAACCCCACCGCCGAAACCACCACATCGAACCGGTATTCCTCGCCCGCCTTGGTCTTCAGGCACCAGTGATCGGAATCCCACTGCGCGGCAACCACCTCGGTGTTGAGCTTGAGATGCGGGGCCAGTTGGTGTCGCCGTGCGCAGCGCTCGAAGTACGCCAGGATCTCCGGCTGCCCCGACCACAGTCGCGACCATTCGGCGTTGAGATCGAACGAGTACGAATACAGATGTGATTTCACGTCGCACGCCAAACCCGGATAGGTGTTGATCCGCCACGTTCCGCCGACGCCGTCCTCGCGGTCGAAAATGGTGAAGTCGGCGAAACCGGCTTTCTTCAAGAAGATTCCCAGCGCGAGCCCGCCCGGGCCGGCGCCGATGATCCCGATGGACGTGGGCATGCTCATCCGATCTGCAGGCATTGCCCGCCGTCGACGACCAGTTCGGATCCCGTGATGAACGACGCGTGGTCGGACACCAGGAACGCGACCGCATCGGCGATCTCGGTGGCCTTCCCGAGCCGCCCGGTCACGGCCCTGGCCGCGAGCCGGCGCTGGGTGGCGGGGTCGAGCATCGGCGTCTCGACCGGGCCGGGAAACACCGCGTTGACCCGGATCCCCGCCGGGCCCAGCTCGGCCGCGGCGACCTGCGTGAGACCTCGCAGCGCCCACTTGGCCGACCCGTACGCGGCGTGGTCGGGAAACGCCCGGATGGCACCGGTGCTGCACGTGTTGACGATGGCGGCGCCGTCGACGCGGCGCAGCGATTCGAGGGCCGCGCGGATTCCGAGGAACGGGCCGAGGCAGTTGACGCGCCAACTGTTTTCGAAACCGTCCGGCGTCTCGACGGCGATCGGAGCCCGGTGCAGCACGCCGGCGTTGTTGACCAGGGTGCGTAGCGACCCGAACCTCTCCACCGTCGTCGCCACGGCGGCTTGCCATTGATCGGGGGACGTGACATCTAGCGCGACGGCGATCACGGCGTCGTCGTATTCTGCTGTGCTCGACCGTAACTCGTCGACCAGCAGATCCGCGGCGGCCACCCGGAAGCCGTCGGCCACCAGCCGGCGCACGATTGCCGCGCCCTGGCCGCGTGCCGCACCGGTCACCAGTGCCACGTGGTCGGTGGGTTTGGTCAGTGGTATCCCCCTTGTCGGTCCTCGGCCTGGCCGGTCGCGTCGTGCAGATGCCCGGCCGCGCCACGGCGCAACGCCTGAGATTCGGAGGTCAGCGTGATCATGCGGTAACCCTGTGCGGCCGCTGCCTTTCCGAGTTTTCCGGTACCGGCGTGAATCCCGGTGACGAGGCCCGCTGATGTGGCAGTGGATTGAATCGCCGCCATGGCCCCGCCGACGTCAGGCTGCGTCCAGGCGTCGGCAGGCCGAAATCCCATCGAGATGGCCAGATCGGCAGGTCCGACGTACACCCCGGTCAATCCCGGAACCGCGCAGATGTCGTCGACGGCGCCGAGTCCACGTGCGGTCTCGATCATCACGAAGACCGACACGCGGGCCTCGAGCGCCGTGGTGTCGAGTCCCAGGCTCGCGCGTAACGGGCCGAAGCTGCGAACCCCGCCGGGCGCGTACCTGGTGGCAGCGACCGCTTGTGCGGCGTGCTCGGCCGATTCCACCATCGCGATGATCACGGCGTCGGCGCCGGCGTCGAGCACCCGGCCGATCGGTGCCGGATCAGCCGACGGCAGCCGAACCACGGTCGCGATCGGCACATGCTCGACCCGGCGCAACAACAGCGCCACGTCGGCGTCGTCGAGATAGCCGTGCTGGACGTCGAATCCGACATAGTCGTATCCCGCCGCCGCGAACTCCTCGGGTCCGAGCATGGTCGGGCCCACCACCCAGCCGCCCCACATCGGCTCGCGCCGGCCGAGTACTGCCTGCAGCCTGCTGGGGTTCATGCGGTGATCGCGATCTTGACCCGGCCCGGCGTCGGCAGGCACGCCAACTCGAACGCGGCCTGCACATCGTCGATTCCGAAGGTGTGCGTGATGTAGGCAGGCAGGAGGTCGGGATGCGCGCGGGCGAACTCGTCGGCACTGTGCAGCATCCGCCGGCGGTCCAGTGTCACGCCGGATTTCAGCGTCAGGTTCTTGCGCAGCATGGTGCGCATGCTGATCGGATAGCTGTCGTCGTCCGGCACGCCGAAGTAGAAGACCGTGCCGCCGAATGCCGCGGCCTCCAGCGCGTGGTTGAGGGTTGCGACCTGATGCCCGACGGCCTCGATCACGACGTCGGGTTTGTCGCGGGGGTCGAGGTGCCGAACCCACCGGTCGCTGGTAGCCCGGACCACGTCGTCGACGCCGAACCGCGGGCCGATCTGAGCGCGGTCCACCGGGTCGACGCCGGTGATCTTGGCGGCACCGAGAGCCTTTGCCACATAGGAGAACAGCAGGCCGATCGAGCCCTGCCCGAGCACCGCGACGTGACGCCCGGCAAGTCCAGGGAGCTGCTCGACGGCGTACAGCACGCACGCGAGCGGCTGCAGGCCGACGGCTGACTGCGGGGACAGCTGCGAGTCGTAGGGAGCCAGGCCGTTCCCGTCTGCGACCACGCGGGCCATCAGACCGTCGAAGCCCGAGGCCCAACCCACCACGCGGGCTCCCGGCAGGTGACCGGGATGGCGACTCGCGAGCACCTCGCCGGCGATCTCGTGGATCGGGAAGCCGTTCATCTCGGCGGCGCGAGACCCGGTGTCGCCGGGGAGTTTTCCTTGAGCACCACGGAATCCGGGCAGATCGCTGCCGCAGATCCCGGCGGCCTCGAACTTCAGGAGCACCTGCCCGTCGCACAGTGACTCCGGCGAGGGCTCCGCGACGTCGGTGCGTTCGAACGTGAACGGCGCGACCAGGCGGTAACACCACACGTCACACCTCCACGGGAAGGTTGTTCCAGCCCCATTGAAAGCTCGACGGCGGCCGGGACGCGGCGGTTTCGTCGACATGGTAGTCCGGCACGCGCTTGAGCCACTCCTGGATCATGATCGTGATCTCCAGCCGCGCCACGTGCACGCCGAGGCAGAAGTGCTGCCCGCGGCCGAACGACAGCAGCCGCTCGATCGGCCGGTTCCAGATGAAATCGTCAGGGTTGTCGTACTCCCGCTCGTCACGGGCCGCCGACGCCAACAGCGTGATGACGCGTTGCCCGGGGTTGATGGTGGTGCCGTGAATGGTGAAGGGCCGCCGCACCGTTCGGGCGAACCACTGCGCGGGCGCGCTGTGCCGGATGATCTCTTCCCGGGCGGTCGGCACGTTGCCTTCGAGATCGGAACGTACCGCGGCCAACTGGTCTGGATGGCGGAGCAGTTGCCAGAGCCCGGTCGCGGTGATCTTCGGGACCGTCTCGGTGCCGCCGATGAACACCCCCAGCATCTGCACGGCGGCTTCCATGTCGCCGAACGCCGAACCGTCGGGCAGCCGGTATGAGATCAGGCTGTCGGCGATCGGCACGCTGCCGTCGGCACCTTCGGCCCGCCTGCGTTCGACGATCGGGGTGAGATATGACAGGTACCCTGGGCGGGCGTTGCCGACCTCCACACCTTCGCCGGGCTGCGCGAGACTTCCCGCGTTCACGGTCGCGAGCACCTCGGGAGCCAGAGCGGCTGGGAGCCCGACGAATTCGCACACCATCGTCGCTGCCACGATGCCCCCGTAATCCTGCGTCAGGTCGAATCGGCCTCGCGGCAGCAACTCGTCGAGGCGTTCGTTGGCCAGCGTGCGGATCCGGTCCGCCAGTCTGGTCACGGACCGGGGGCGAAACTGCGCCGACGTGCACCGGCGGACGTTCTCGTAGATCGGCGAATCGAAATTGGCGTGAAACGGCATGGGGTGCAGCGGCGGATCGGGCACCGGGCCGTCGTTACGACGAGCGAGGACATTCGCGGCCGGCAGCGTGCCCTCCGACGCCACGAACGTTCCGTCGTTGACCCCGAGTACGTTCCAGATGTCGTCGAACCGGGACAGCGCATAGGTGTCCCATTTGTCGATGTGATAGACCGGGTGTCGGTCGCGCAGGATGCGGTAGTACGGCAGCGGATCTGCCATCACGTCCGGGTCGAACGGATCATAGGTGAAGTCCTGCAGGACTGGCTGTTTCATCGCGGACCTACTGCAACGGCGAAGAGGGCAGCGCCGCGAGGATCGAATCCTCCCAACCGTCGCGCAGCGCGGGGGCGACGCTCATCCAGGTGACGATTTCCGCGGGCGGGCTGTCCTTCCACGACGGGTAGTGGTTTTCGAAGCAGTCCCAGTCGTCGTCGAGCGCCCAGTAGTGGATGACCTCGTTGAACCGGAACGTGGTGATGTACGACCCGAGCCAGCGCTTACCGGTCGATTCCGACCACGGCACGTACAGCCGTTCCAACTCACGGATGTAGTCGTCCTGCCGGCCCGGCTTGGTCTGCATGATCTCCTGGATCACCAGACCCGCGCGGAAGTTCTCCTGCCGCAGCTGCGTCAGCGTCTTGTTGTACTTGCCCGCGTACATGATCCGGCCTTCACCGCTGGCACCGCTCTCGGAGAGGTATGCCGCCCATTGCAGAGCGGGCTTTTCATGGCTGCCGCCCGCGGCCTGCGCCCTGCCGATCCGCGCGTAGTCGGCGAACGCGTCGATCTCCCACATGACGGTCACCTGCGGCCAGTGCCCGTTGTACGGCGTGGTTTCCCACAACGCGAACAACCGCGCGCCGAGGTCGGCCATCATCGGCTGGTAGATCTCGTCGAAGGTTTCCGTGAATCGGTCTACGCGACCGGAGCCCAGATCGATGGTCTCGTGCAGATACAGCAGCGTGTGGCCGTAGAACTTCTTCATCTAGGGCGTCCCGGTGGTTGACAGTGACACCCTGCGAGCGTGACACTTGAGGCGTGATTTGTAAAGGCGCGTGGACATGACGGTCGGGGCCGAACTGGTGCGGACAACCGAACTGGCCAACGGATTCTGTTTCGGTGAGGGGCCACGCTGGTTCGAAGGGCTGCTGTGGTTCTCGGACATGCTCGGCGAGGCCGTGCACACCGTGACCCTCGGCGGCGCCATTACGACGCTGAGCGTGCCGGGACATGCCCCCTCCGGCTTGGGTTTTCGGCCCGACGGCACGCTGCTGATCGTCTCGACGGAACGCCGCCAGGTGCTGCGCTACGACGGTGACACCGTGGATGTGCTGGCCGACGTGAGTGCACTGGTGCCCGCGGCGCTCGGCGACCTGGTGATCGACGGGCACGGCCGCGCCTACGTGGGCTCGCAGGCTCGCTCGGGCGGGGTGATCGTGCGGATCGATCCCGACGGCACCGCGCGCGTGGTCGCCGAACACCTCGACTTCCCCAACGGCATGGCCATCACACCGGACGGCACGGCGCTGATCGTCGCCGAATCGACCGGGCGTCGCCTCAGCGCGTTCGCCGTCGGCGCCGACGGCGATCTGTCCGACCGTCGGGTGTTCGCCGAAGGGCTCGACGGCCCGCCCGACGGTATCGCGATCGATGCCGAGGGCGGGGTCTGGACCGCGCTGACGCTCGCGCATCGCTTCCAGCGCATCGTGGATGGTGGAGCCGTGACCGACCGGGTCGACGTCGGTGACCGCACTGCGATCGCGTGCGCGCTCGGCGGCCCGGAAGGCCGCACCCTGTTCCTGGTCACCACGGCCGATGCGTATCCGCAGCGGCTCGTGGGGACCAAGTCGTCTCGCATCGAGGCGCTCATGGTGGATGTGGCCGCACCCGGTGACCACGTCCATCACCACTGACGGGCGGCCATGTCGGACTCCTACTACGAGCTGATCGACACCGATCGGCACGGCGCGAGATTTCGCGCAACGGACCTGGTGCGCGGCACCTGGTCGGCAGCCATTCAGCACGCGGCCCCCGTCTCGGCGTTGCTGGTCCGCGCGCTCGAGCTCTGTGAGCCACGCAGCGACACCCGGTTGAGCCGCGTCGCGGTCGATCTGATGGGCGCCGTGCCGTCCGAGGGGGATCTGTGGGTGCGCGCCCAGCTGGACCGGCCGGGCAAGCAGATCGAGTTGGTGAGCGCCGAGATGCTCGCGCCGGGACCGGACCGCGCACCGCGAGTCGTGGCCCGCGCGAGCGGCTGGCGCATGCTGACGCTGGACACCGCGCCGTTGCGGCACGCGGCCGCGCCGCCGCTGCCGCCGTTGGAGCGGGCCCGCAGTCGCGACATGGCCAAGAACTGGGAGCCCAACTACGTGCACAGCATCGACTGGCGGTGGCTCACGGTGCCGCAGGCGCCCGGGCCGGGCGAGTCGTGGCTCAAGCCCATGGTCGACCTGGTCAAGGGTGAAGCGATGACGCCGTTGCAGCGCCTGTTCACCGTCGCCGATGACGCCAACGGCATCGGCTCCAAGATCGACATCCGCGAATGGACGTTCCTCAACACCGATCTCGTGGTGCACGTGCATCGCGTGCCCGACGGCGACTGGATCGGCATCCGGGCCGACACCAGCTACGGCCCGGACGGCATCGGCACCACGGTGGGAACCCTGTTCGACCAGACCGGCGCCGTGGGCGCGATCCAGCAGTCGGTTTTGGTGCGCCCACGCCGCCCACCTTCTCCGCGGAACTGCATTCCCGGTCGCTGACGCTCGGTCTTAGCGACCGGGAATGCAGTTCCGCGGGGAGGCCGCTACCGCACAAACGCGGGCACGCGCTTGATGCCGTGCACGAAGCTGCTGTAGAGCAGCTCGGGCTCGCCGAACTCGACGGTCTTGAGCCGGGTCAGTAACTCACGGAACAGGTTTCGCAGTTCGGTCTTGGCCAGTTGGTTGCCGAGGCAGAAGTGCGGACCGCCCGCGCCGAACCCCACGTGCGGGTTCGGCGAACGGCTCAGATCGAATCGCTGCGGTTCGGTGAACACCGACTCGTCACGGTTGGCCGAGCAGTAGAACAACCCCACCTTGTCGCCCGCGTTGATCCGCTGGCCCGCGACCTCGACGTCCTCGGTGGCGAACCGGGCGAACTGCAGCACCGGCGTCGACCACCGGACGAACTCCTCGACGGCCAGCCCGATACGGTTTTCGAAATCCGCCATGAGCCAATCCTTTTGCTCCGGATTCGCGGCCAACGCCAGCATCGCGTGCGTGGTGGTCTGCTTGGTGGTGTCATTACCCGCGGAGGCGAGCAGGATCAGGAACGCCCCGATCTCGTCGTCGGTCAGCCGGTGCCCGTCCACCTCGGCATCGACGATGCTCGTCATGAGGTCGTCACCGGGATTGGCGCGGCGGAACTTGGCCAGCTCCACCCCGGTACCGGACAGGAGCATGATCTCGTTGATGGTGTCGGCCGCGCGTTCTTCGATGCTCGAATACTCGTCGTCGCTCATGCTGAACAGCTTTTCGGCGGCCCTCGCGAGTGCAGGCTGATCGGCGCTCGGCACGCCGAGCATGTCGAGGATGGTGACCATCGGCAGCCGGGCCGCGCAGTCGTGTACGAAGTCGATGTCGCCCGCACCGACGAGGTCGTCGACCACCGCCACGGCGTTGGCATGGATCTGCTCCTCGATCCTGCGCACGTTGCGCGGCGTAAACGCCGAACTGATCAGCTTGCGATAGGTGGTGTGCTCGGGTGGGTCCATCGTGAGGAAGAACGATGCGAAGCGCTGCACATCGGCGGGCATCGGGTCGAGCGCCACTCCGAGGGTCGAGGTGAACAGCTCGGGATGCTGGCTCGCGAACTGGAGGTCGGCGCGCCGGGTCAGCGCCCAGAACCCGGGCTCGGAGATGTCGAACAGCGTCGGCAGCGGCCGGTGCCAGGTCAGGCCGTCCGTCGCGCGCAGCTGTGCGAAAGTCTCGTCGCGCACGTCGAACGGTTGACTCCAGAACTCGTGCGACGTGATGTCGAACGGGCTGTATTCGCGTGCCTGCGGCGTACTGGCAACTGTCACGTGGGTTCCCTCCTGCGGGCTGCGACGGCAATGTCACACCAGAACTCAGCGTGACAGTTCACTGAAAATTTGTAAAGGCAGAGCCCCGCGGGACGTAGCCCCGGGAAACCGCACACCCGCCGCGCACGGCTACCCTCGGGAAAGGTGACCCCCTACGACACACGCATCGCCGAACTGAGCCTGCCGCAACGCGCCGCCCTGGGCAGCGGCGCGACTTTTTGGACGACCAAGGCCGTCGACGGCGTTCCGGCGATCATGCTGACTGACGGCCCACACGGGGTGCGCAAGCAATCCGGCAGTGCCACAGACCATCTCGGCGTCGCCAGCAGCGAACCGGCGACGTGTTTCCCGCCCGCAGTCGGGCTCAGCCAGACCTGGGATCCGGAGCTGGTCGAGCGGATCGGCGTGGCCCTGGGTGACGAGTGCCGGTCGTTGGGCGTGCACGTGTTGCTCGGGCCGGGCGTCAACATCAAACGAGATCCGCGGTGCGGGCGCAATTTCGAGTACTACTCCGAGGATCCGTTGTTGTCCGGGGCACTCGGCGCGGCGTGGGTGCGCGGCGTGCAGAGCCGGGGTGTCGGCGCGTCGCTGAAGCATTTCGCGGTCAACAACGCCGAGCACGACCGGATGCGGGCCAGCTCCGATGTCGACGAGCGGACGCTGCGCGAGATCTACCTGCGGGCGTTCGAACGCGTGGTGCGCGACGCCGCACCGTGGACGGTGATGTGTTCGTACAACCGCATCAACGGCACGTACGCCGCAGAGAACGCCTGGCTGCTGACCGAGGTGCTGCGCGGCGAGTGGGGTTTCGACGGTGTGGTGGTCAGCGATTGGGGCGCGGTGCGCGACCGGGTCGCCGCGGTCGCGGCCGGCCTCGACCTGGAGATGCCCGCGACGGGCGGTATCACCGACGCCGACGTCGTATCGGCCGTGCAGGAGGGCGCGCTGGACGAATCCGTCGTCACGCGGGCCGCGGGCCGGGTCGCCCGACTGGCCGCCCGCGCAACGGAAAATGCCGGCACTCGCACGCCTTTCGACGCCGACGCGCATCACCGGCTGGCCCGCGAGGCAGCCGCACAAGCCGTCGTGCTGCTCAAGAACGACGGCGAGGTCTTGCCGCTCTCGCCGTCGACACTCGCCGTCATCGGCCCGTTCGCACAAGCTCCGCGCTACCAGGGCGGCGGCAGCTCGCACGTGAACCCGACCCGGGTCGACATCCCGCTCGACGAGATCCGAAGCCACGCGGCAGGTCACGAGGTGACCTACTCCCCCGATGTCGCGAGCGCGGTCGACGCCGCCCGGTCTGCCGACACCGCGATCGTGTTCCTCGGCCTGTCGGCGGAAGCGGAATCCGAAGGTTACGACCGTGACGACATCGACCTGCCCGCAGAGCAATTGGACCTGCTGCGGGCGGTCGTCGACGTGCAGCCCCGCACCGTGGTGGTACTCGCGCACGGCGGCGTGGTGCGACTCGACGAGGTCGCGACTCTCGCGCCTGCCATCCTCGACGGAGCGCTGCTCGGGCAGGCAGGCGGCGGCGCGATCGCCGACGTGCTGTTCGGAGCGGTGAACCCGTCCGGGCGGCTGGCCGAAACCGTGCCGCTGCGCCTGCAGGACAGCCCCAGCTACCTCAACTTTCCGTCGGAGCGGGGTCATACCGTCTACGGCGAACGGGTTTTCGTCGGTTACCGAGGCTACGACGCCCGCGACATCGCGGTCGCGTTCCCGTTCGGCCACGGCCTGTCCTACACCACATTCGCCTATTCGGACCTGCGGGTCGCCGAAGGACGCGACGGCGTGACCGTGCGAGTGACGGTCGAGAACAGCGGCGCACGGGCCGGGCGCGAGGTGGTCCAGGCCTACACCGGGTTGCCCTCGTCGCGGGTTGCCCGGCCGCCGCGCACACTGGCGGGGTTCGCCGGGGTGACGCTGGCCCCCGGCGAGCAGACCACTGTCGAAATCCCGGTCCGCAGAAGCGATCTGGCGTACTGGGACGTCGCCGCGCATCGGTGGGCGGTGGAAGCCGGTGAGTACACCGTATGGGTCGGTGCGTCGAGCCGGGATCTGCGACTGTCCGCCACCGTGAAACTGGAGGGCGATGAACCGGTGCAGCCGTTCACGGCCGAGTCGACTCTCGGCGAGATTCTCACCGATCCGGTGGCGGCGCCGCTGGCCGTCGCGGCGCTGAGCGAAGCCGTTCCCGGCGGGACCGGCGAGTCGGCGCTGGGCACCGATCTGCTGAAGATGATCGCGTCGATTCCGCTGGGACGGCTCGCGGGATTCTCGGCAGGCCGGATCACGCGTGCCCAACTCGATGCGCTGCTGGTGTCGATCAACTCCGCACGATCGTGATAGCCCACCAGCGTATTTACATTTCTTCGTATATTTGTAAACTCGACGGATGCTCCCGGTGACCCGCCGCGGCACTGCCGCCCTGCGTTTGGCGGTGCACGTGGGCCAGGACGTGCAGCGTATCGCAACCGACGCGGCGGTGTTCGTCAAGATGCCCGCCGCAACGACGGCGACCCGGCTGATGGGTGACCTCGGCAGGCTGGCGCACACCGAGGTGCGGTTCTACGAAACCCTCTCCGGCGCGCTGCCCGGCGTACCCCGGTGCCACGGCACCGCGTTCGACCCGGTCACCGGCCGGTTCGTGCTGGTGCTGGAAGACCTTGCTGCCGGGCCGTGCGAGTTTCCCGACACCCTGCATCCCCTCGACCGCGACCGGGCCGCGCTCGTCGTCGAACTCCTCGCCCGCCTGCACGCCACCTTCTGGGGCCGGCTGCCCGCCCACAGCGGCACCGGACCGCTCGGCTGGTTGTATTCGGCGTCGGAGGACGACACGTCGCTGCTGACCGGGCCGCTGCTCAAACTCTCGACCCGCCGACTCGCCGAACGCACCGACATCCCCGTTCACCACGGCCGGTTCATCGACGACAACTACCGCCGCGTCGCGCACCTGCTCGATCAGCCGCCACACACCGTCATGCACGGTGACGCACATCCGGGCAACGTGTACTTCCGGGACGGGAAGGCCGGACTGCTCGACTGGCAGGCGGTCCGGCGCGGACACCCGGGCCGCGAACTCGCCTACACGCTGATCACCAGCATGACGACCGCTGACCGCCGGGCCGCCGAGCACGACCTGCTCGACGAATACCGCCGCGCCTTGCGCGCGGCGGGCGGGCCGGACCTGGATGGGGACGAGCTGTGGGAGCGCTACCGCATGGGCGCGCTGTATGCGTACACCGCGGCCGTGATCACCGCGGGCCTGGGCGGCATGCAGGCCGACGACATCGCGGCCGAAGGTGCGCGGCGCGGCGTCGCGGCGCTGGCCGACCTGGAGACTGTGGCAATACTCCAGAAGTTGCTGTGATGGCCCTACCATTTGGTGAACCACAATCGACCGAGGCTTGGACGTGAACGAACCAGTGCCCGCTCCGCGGGACGCGCAGATCGAGGACACCTCGACCCGCCACCGAATTCTGGTGGCGACGGCCGAGGTGCTCGCCCGCAGTGGGCAGACCAAGCTGAGTCTGTCCGAGGTGGCGTTGCAGGCGGGGGTGTCCCGGCCGACGCTGTACCGCTGGTTCGCCGACAAGCAGGAACTGCTCGACGCTTTCGGCAACTACGAACGCGAGATGTTCGACAACGGCATCGGCCAGGCCACCGTGGGATTGCGTGGCACGGAAAAACTCGACGCTGCTTTGCGTTTCATCGTCGAGTATCAACAGTCGTATTCAGGGGTGCGGCTGGTCGACATCGAACCCGAAGTGGTGATCGCCCAGCTCGACCATGTCATCCCGATCATGCGCGCGCGGCTGCAGAAGCTGCTGTCCGGGCCCAACGCGGCGGTCAAGGCCGCCACGGCGATCCGCGTCGCGGTGTCGCACTACATCGTCCGCAGCGACGACGGCGACCAGTTCCTCGCGCAGCTGCGCCACGCGGTCGGCATCAGACAGTCCGACTGAACCCGGCCTGAGCGACTGCTCGGCAATTCCGCCCAACGGAGTGAGCCATGCGCCGAGACGACGCTTGTTGGTGCGGAAACGCCGATTTCCCAACACAAACAGTAGTCTCGGCGCGGAAACTCAGCCCTCGGCGGCCAATTGCCCACACGCCGCGGCGATCTCGCGCCCGCGGGTGTCGCGGACCGTGCACGACACGCCCCGCTCCCGGACCCGCTTGACGAATTCGCGCTCTACCGGTTTGGGACTGGCGTCCCACTTGCTGCCCGGCGTCGGGTTGAGCGGGATGAGATTGACGTGCACGAGCGGACCCAGCTTGCCGTGCAACTTCTTGCCGAGAAGGTCTGCGCGCCAAGGCTGATCGTTCACATCGCGGATCAGCGCATACTCGACAGAAACCCGGCGGCCGGTGACGTCGGCGTAGTAGCGCGCGGCGTCGAGAACTTCGTCGACCTTCCAGCGGTTGTTGACCGGAACGAGCGTGTCGCGCAACTCGTCGTCGGGCGTGTGCAGGGACAGCGCGAGCGTGACACCCAACCGCTCGTCGGCCAGCTTCCGGATGGCCGGCGCGAGCCCCACTGTCGACACCGTGACCGCACGCGCGCTGATCCCGAAGCCGTGCGGAGGCGGTGCAATGATGCGCCGCACCGCGGCCAGCACGCGGTTGTAGTTGGCCAGCGGCTCCCCCATGCCCATGAACACGATGTTCGACAACCGGCCGTCATGTTCCTGACGCATCGCCGACGACGCGGCCCGTACCTGCTCGAGGATCTCGGCGGTCGACAGGTTGCGCTTGAGCCCACCCTGGCCGGTCGCACAGAACGGGCAGGCCATGCCGCACCCGGCCTGTGACGAGATACACACGGTGTTGCGCTGCGGATACCGCATCAGCACCGATTCGAACGTCGTACCGTCCACCGCACGCCACAGCGTCTTGCGCGTCTCACCGGCATCGCACTGGATCTGTTTGACGGGTTCGATCAAGGCCGGGAACAACGCCTCGGCCACCTGATCGCGCACGGCGGCGGGCAGGTCGGTCATCTGTTGCGGGTCGGCGATGAGCCGACCGTAGTACTGGTTGGCCAGCTGCTTTGCCCGGAACGCGGGCAGCCCCAGCTCGGTGACCGCGGCCGCGCGGCCGGCTTCGTCGAGGTCGGCGAGATGCCGCGGCGGCATGGCGCGTCGCGGTGCGTCGAAAACGAGGGGCAGGGATCCGGGCATGGTGTCCTGTCAGTATCTCATCTCAACGTGGCCGTAATTGATTGGACGAACGCACCGGCCCGTCAGCAACATGGCGTTATGGCTTTGCCTTCCGGGCCCAGCGCGACCACGCCGATGCCCTTTCGGACCGCATCGACCCTGACCTTTTTCTACGCCCTCGGCTATCCGATTGGCGCCCTTGCGGTTTCGGCAATGTCGCCCATGGCGGTGCTGGTCTTCCGGTTCGGGGTGGCTGGCGCGATCCTGAGCGGCTGGGCGATGCTCGCGCGCGTGAGCTGGCCCACAGGCCGAACGCTGGTGCACGTACTGGTCAGCGGATTGCTGGCGCAGGGCATGCTGTTCGGCTGCCTGTACCTGGCTCTGCTGCACGGCGCGCCCGCGGTCCTCGGCGCGGTCATCATCTCGATGAACCCGGTCATCACCGCTCTGCTGGCCGCGGCCTTTCTCGGCGAAGGGCTCACCCCGATGCGGGTCGGCGCGCTCGGGTTGGGCGTGGTCGCGGTGCTGCTGGCCTGCGCGGGCCGGCTCGCCATGGTCGGCGGTATCGACCCCGTCGTGCTGTTGCTGCTGCTCTCACTGCTCTCGGTGGCGGCGGGCGGCGTGTACCAGCAGAGGTTCTGCTCGGGTGTCGACTTCCGGGCCACCGCGGCCCTGCAGAACGCGGTGTGCGTGCTGCCCGCGGCCATGCTCGCCGCGGCTCTGCCGTTCACGGTGTCGGATCCGTGGAAGGCCGCCGCGGCGGTCGGCGCGGTCATCGTGTCGAACGCGCTGCTGGGCATGACGCTCTACGTTCGGGCAGTCAACGATCACGGTGCCGCGGCGGTCGCGATGCTGTTCAGCGTCATCCCCGCGGTCGCGGGCCTGATGTCGTGGGTCATGCTGGGCCAGCGGCCCGATATCGGGATCGTCGCCGGGTTGGCGGTCGGCGCGGCGGCGTGCTGGCTGAACGTGTCAGGCCAACAGCGTCAGCACGATCCAGGTGGCGACGGCTGACGGCAGCACCGAGTCGATGCGATCCATCAGACCGCCGTGGCCCGGCAGCAACGTGCCCATGTCCTTGATCCCGAGGTCTCGCTTGACCTGGGACTCGACCAGATCACCGAGGGTTCCGGTGATGACGAGCATGATGCCGAGCGGTACGCCGACCCACGCGGGCTTGTCGAGCAGGAACTGCACCGACAGCATCGACACGACGATGCCCAGCACCAGCGAGCCGCTCAGGCCCTCCCACGATTTCTTCGGGCTGATCGCGGGGACCATGGGGTGTTTGCCGAACAGCACACCCGCGGTGTATCCGCCGATATCGGAGGCGACCACGCCGAGCATGAGGCAGAACACCCGCCCGGCACCGTCGTCGGGATAGATCAGCAGCGCGCCGAACGCGCCGAACAGCGGGATCCAGGCGGCCAGGAAGATCGTCACCGACACGTCGCGCGTGTAGTTGGCGGGAGCGGCCGCCAGACCGCCGCTCAACAACCGCCAGATCAGGCACAGCACGACCGTGCCACCGAAGCCGCCCAACGCACCTGCGGCGCCGAAGGGCCAGGTCAACCACACCATGGCCTGGCCGCCGATGAGCAACGGCACGACGGGCACCGAGTACCCGCCTTCGCGCAGCCGACGCACCACCTCGTGGGTGGCCACGGCCATGGCCGCGGCGACCACCGCGACCCAGACATGCGGGGCGAACAGCAAGATGGCGATGACCGAGCCGCCGAGCGCCACGCCGACGGCGATCGCAGCGGGCAGGTTGCGCCCGGCGCGCGACTGTTTCTTCGGCTCTGACGCCGGTGTGTTTGCCACGGAACCCGCTTGCTGATCGGCCACTAGACCTCCAGCAGTTCGCCTTCTTTGTGCTTGACCAGATCGTCGATCTGAGCGGTGTAGGTGTGCGTCGACTTGTCGAGATCCTTCTCGGCGCGCGCCACCTCGTCCTCGCCGGCCTCGCCGTCCTTCTTGATGCGGCCGAGCTCTTCCATGGCCTTGCGGCGGATGTTGCGCACCGACACCTTGGCGTCCTCGCCCTTGGACTTGGCCTGTTTGACCAGGTCGCGGCGGCGCTCCTCGGTGAGCTGCGGGATGGAGATGCGGATGACGCTGCCGTCGTTGCTCGGATTGACGCCGAGGTCGGAGTTGCGGATGGCGTCCTCGATCGGCTTGAGCTGCGACGTCTCGTAGGGCTTGATGACGACGAGCCGCGCCTCGGGCACGTTGATGCTCGACAGCTGCGTGATCGGCGTCATCGCGCCGTAGTAGTCGATGTTGATCCGGGAGAACATGCCGGGGTTGGCCCGGCCCGTACGAATCGACGCCAAATCGTCGCGGGCCACCGTGACGGCCTTCTCCATCTTCTCCTCGGCGTCGAAGAGAGTCTCGTCGATCACGTCTTTATCTCCCGTCCCTGTCGCACCGTCAGGTGGTGACCAGTGTTCCGATCTTCTCACCCGCGACCGCTCGAGCGATATTGCCGTCGGTGAGGAGGTTGAACACGAGAATCGGCATCCTGTTGTCCATGCAGAGGCTGAAGGCCGTCGCATCGGCGACCTTGAGACCGCGGTCGATGACCTCGCGGTGGCTGATCGCGGTGATGAGTTCGGCGTCGGGATTGGTGCGCGGATCGTCGGTGAAGACCCCGTCGACGGCTTTGGCCATCAACACGACCTCGGCCCCGATCTCCAGGGCGCGCTGCGCCGCGGTGGTGTCAGTGGAGAAGTAGGGCAGGCCCATGCCTGCCCCGAAGATCACGACGCGGCCCTTCTCCAGGTGCCGCACGGCGCGCAGCGGAATGTAGGGCTCGGCGACCTGGCCCATGGTGATGGCCGTCTGCACGCGCGTGTCGATGCCTTCCTTCTGCAGGAAGTCTTGCAGGGCAAGGCTGTTCATGACCGTGCCCAGCATGCCCATGTAGTCGGACCGGGTGCGCTCCATGCCGCGCTGCTGCAGCTGCGCGCCTCGGAAGAAGTTGCCGCCACCGATCACGACGGCGACCTGGGCTCCGCTGCGGACGACTTCGGCGATCTGGCGCGCGACCTGCGCGACGACGTCGGGGTCGAGGCCGACTTGGCCGCCGCCGAACATCTCGCCGCCGAGCTTCAGCAGAACGCGGGAATAGAGCGGTCGAATAGGTGCTGCGGCCTGGCCGGCGACATTCGGGTCCGCCATCGGTTCCTCGGCACTCCTTGCACTAGAGAGCCATCCGGGCGAGCGCCCAGGACGGCATCTCCATCCTGCCCTATGGAAGGCGTCAGGCAATGCCCGGGTGCGCGAAGTGGCGGACCGAGTGTCGCCGGCCGGCGACGGTCAGCCC
Source organism: Mycolicibacterium mageritense (assembly GCF_010727475.1). Lineage (NCBI taxonomy): Bacteria > Bacillati > Actinomycetota > Actinomycetes > Mycobacteriales > Mycobacteriaceae > Mycobacterium > Mycolicibacterium mageritense. The sequence goes on along the minus strand of NZ_AP022567.1, from coordinate 5,673,864 downwards.
AGGTGGGCCTGCAACAACCAGGCGGCCACAGACTTGCGGATGCCGCCCTCGTCGCGGATGTCGCCGCCCGCGAAGTCGGCGAAGTTGGCGAATTCCGGCGGCACGTTCGCGTGGATGCGGGCCGGGCTGACGTCGTCGATCACCCAGTACCGGCCGACGACCTCGCGCAACTCCTCCTCGGTGACCGGGTTGGCCGGGCCGGTGTCGCCCATGGTGCCCTTGTCGAAGACCAGCACGAAGTACGACGCGCCCGGCGCGGCGGCCCGGACGATGGACTGCTGGTAGCCCTCCCGGAGTTCGACCGGCATCGAGTGGAAAAGGGTGCTGTCGACGATGGTGCCGAACCGGCCGTCGTAGCCCGTGAACGCGCTGATGTCGGCGACGTCGAAGGTCGCGTTGGTCAGGCCCCGCTTGGCTGCCTCGGCGCGGGCCAGGTTGATGGCGGTGGCGGACTGATCGAGGCCGACCGTCGTGAACCCCCGCTCCGCGAGATAGAGCGCCGTCGCGGCCTCGCCGCAGCCCGCGTCGAGCACGTCACCGTGGAACTTGCCCGCCTCGATGAGCGCTGCGATCTCAGGTTGCGGCTCGCCGATGCTCCAGGGTGGACGAACTCCCGCGAACTCGGGGGCCTCGCCGCGATATGCCGATTCGAACAATTCCTGTGGTTGAGTCATGAGTCCGGTATATCAACGCAGTTGATATGTGTCAATATGATTGATATGAACTCTGACAGCGGGCAAATCCTCGAGGATCAGCCACTGGGCTTCCTGATGTACCGCGTGGCGGCGGTGCTGCAACCGAAGGTGACCGAACACCTGCAGCCACTCGGCCTCACCTTGCCCGAATTCGTGTGCCTCCGGATTCTCTCGACGGCCCCCGGCCAGTCCAACGCCGAACTCGCGCGGCACATCAACGTCTCGCCGCAGGCGATGAACAACGTGGTCCGCGGCCTGCAGGAACGGGGCATCGTGTGCCGGCCGGCCACGGTCAGCTCCGGACGCGCCCTGCCCGCCGAGTTGACGTCCGAGGGCGCCGCGCTGCTCAAACGGGCCGAGGCCGTGGTCCACACCGCCGACGAGCTCGCGCTGGCCCGGCTGACCGGCGAGCAGCGCCGCGAGCTCAAACGCCTGCTCGCTCACGCCGTGGACGGGCCTGCGACGCCCGTGGCGGAACTCCCCGATTTCCACCCGCACTGACCTGCCGACATGCAAAATCCCCCAGTCCCATTGTGGGAAGGGGGATTTCGCGTCACTGAGCTAGCGGATGGGCTCCACTCGCTTGATGAGCAGGCCGAAGCACAGCGCCCCGGCCACCACGACCAGACCCGTCAGCACCAGCGGCACCTCGAACGTTCCGGTCGCACCGTAGAGCGCACCGATGACGATCGGGCTCAGCGCGCTGCCGATGTTGGAGAAGAAGTTCTGCGTCGCGCCCAGGCTGCCGACCGTGCTGGCATCGACCACGTCGGCGGGCAGGCACCAGATCGTGACGATGGTGAACGCCGACGCCGCATACGAGATCGACATCAGCACCAACGCCTGCCAGGCCTGCGGGGCCACGGCGGCCAGCGCGATCACCGAGCACACCAGCATGCCGCCCACCAGGCAGGTCTTGCGCACCCGGTTCAGCGACCAGCCCCGCGCCAGCAGGTAATCACCGGTGAGCCCGCCGACCCAGCTGCCCACGATGGCCGCCAGCGGCGGGATCATGCCGAAGACACCGAGTTTGAGCAGATTGAATCCGCGCTCTTCCACCAGGTAGGAGGGGAACCACGTGAGGAAGAACGTGATCATGAAGTTCAGGCAGAAGAAGCCGATCATCATGCCCCACACCGTGCGCCGCCGGAACAGGTCTGCGATCCGCATGGGCTTGGCATCGGGATCGACGTTGCTGGCGGCCTGCTCCTTGTGGCTTTCGTGGATGATCGCCAACTCGGCTTCGTTGACCGCGGACATGAACTCCGGGCGCCGGTACCAGGCCCACCATCCGATGGCCCACAGCACGCCGAGCGCACCCGCGAACAGGAAGGCTGCCCGCCACCCCCACAGCCCGATGATCAGCGCGATCAACGGCGTCGCGGCGGCGCTGCCGATGCGGGCGCCGCTGTCGTACACGGATGTGGCACGGCTGCGCAACCGCAGCGGGAACCAGTTCGACACCGTCTTGGCCGCGGCCGGGTAGGCACCGGCCTCCCCCACACCCAACCCGAGCCGCAGGCCCAACAGTGCACCGAAACTGTTCACGGCTCCGGTTGCTCCGGTGAACAACGACCACACCAGCACCGAGGCGCCGAACATGACGCGTTCACCGAACCGGTCGATGAGCCGGCCCGCCGGGATCTGCATGAGCGCATAACTCCACGAGAACGCGCTCAGGATGAGCCCCTTCTCGGTCGGCGTGAGGTGGAAGTCCTCCGTCATGAACGGCAGGCTCACCGAGACCGCGGATCGGTCGATGTAGTTGATCGCCAATCCCAGTGCGCAGAACACCGCGACGGCCCAGCGCACCTTCGACGCGCGACTGCGTCCCGGCGGCGCCGGATCTGCCGTATCGGAGCTGCCCGGCCTCCCGGGCGTCACTGCCGGCATGCTGGTCATTGTTGACCTCCAGACTCAAACTTTGATCGTTTCGCGCACCGAGGTGGGGCGGGAGTCTCAGAAAGTGCGCGACTGTGGTGCACGACACAATCATCTTCTCGGTCTCACATGATTGAACCAATCATCTAATTTGTCAAGGGATCGTTCCTGCGCGCATTTCGCGCGCATTACACGCATATATCCGCTCGCTTCGCCTCTAATATGCGCGTATCGCTCATATAGCGTTGACTTGCGCACATCGCGCATGTAGCTTTACTGGCGTGACTCAGCCCACAGATGCCGACGACCCCGAAGGCGCGGACGACGCCCGGGACACCGTGGCGCGACGCCGCGACGTCCGCGGTGCGCGCAGGCGCGAACAGATCCTGCACCTCCTCCAGACGGTCGAGTCGGGCTCGTTGAGCGTCGAGGAGATCGCCGACCGTTTCGGAGTCTCGTTCGCGACGGTGCGCCGCGACCTGAGCCGGCTGCATCAGGACCGCCACATCACCCGCACCTACGGTGGCGTCGCGCTGACCTCCCCGACCGAACAGAGCATTCATCAGCGTCACCTCGAGTTCACCCGCGAGAAGGACGCCATCGGCCGGCTCGCCGCCGAGCTGGTAGCCGACGGTGCGCTGGTCATCGTCGATGCGGGCACCACCACCGAGTTCGTGGCCCGGTACCTCGAAGCCGAGGACATCACGGTGTTCACCAACGGCATCGGCGCCATCAACATCCTGATGCGCAAAGAAGACGTGTCGGTGGTCGTGCTGGGCGGCCGCCTGCGCCGGGTCAACGAAACCATCAGCGGCGCCGAGGCCGAAGGCATGCTGCGCTCGGTCGTCGCGGACTACGCCTTCGTCGGGGCGGACGCCGTACATCCCGAATACGGTGTCGCATCACGCACTTTGGAACAGAGCCGACTCAAGACGTTGATGATGCAGCGGGCCAGGCAGACCGTCGTCGTCGCCGACCACCGCAAGCTCGGCACCGACCAGTTCAGTTACTGGTCCGCCCTGCCCGCGCAATGGCGGCTCGTCACCGACGAAGACGCCGATCCCATCCACCTCGACCGCCTACGTCACGTCGGCGCGCACATCGACATCGCGCATCCGCTGCGCGCCGTGACCGACACCGCCGACCAGAAAGGCAACCAGCCGTGACAACCGCCATGTCGCAGCCCCGCGGCAGCACGACCACGACCGGAGAACAGCGCTTCCGGCAAGCAGTCCTCTACCGTCCCAATGACATTCGGATCGAATCGGCCGCCATGCCGGTGTTGCAGCCGGGCGACGTCCTGCTGCGTGTCGACGCAGCGCTGCTGTGCGGTACCGACGTCCGCATCTACGAGGGCCGCAAGCAGAAGAACGTCACGTTCCCGAGCGTGCTCGGACACGAATTCGCCGGCACCGTCGTCGACGCCAACGGTCCCCTGCCCGACGGCATCGGCATGGGCGACCAAGTCGCGGTGTATCCACTGGTCACGTGTGGGCGGTGCGCGGCATGCCTGCGCGGGCACGAGAACATCTGCCGCAACCGCAAGGCATTCGGCTATCAGCTGACCGGCGGCCTGTCACAGTACGTGCACGTGCCCGCGGTGGCGCGGCAGAATCTGGTTCCCGTGCCCGGCGTTCCGGCCACGCAGGCCGCCATCATCGAACCCGTCGCGTGCGCATACAACGGCCAGAAACTCGCCGGGATGTCCAAGGCACAGACCGCACTGATCGTCGGGTGCGGGCCACTCGGTTTGATCCACACGGGCCTGGCCAAGAGCCTGGGGGTGGAGAAGGTCGCCGCCGTCGATCCGATCGCCGGGCGCCGTGAGATGGCGAAGCGGTTCGGCGCCGACCTGGTGCTCGAACCCGGACCGGACACGGCCGCGGCCCTGGACGATTTCACCGACGGCGGCATCGATGTCCTGGTGATGGCCATCGGCCGGATCGACGCCCTCACGCCATATTTGGCCAACCTGGCGCCCGGCGCCCGCGTATCGGTGTTCGCCGGGTTCGGCGCCGACGCCGACCTCGCGGTATCGGCCAACGACGTGCACTACAACGAATGGACCATTGTCGGCGCGTCGTCGTGCCGGCTCGACGGCTTCCACGCGGTGGCGCCCATGGTGGCCTCCGGTCAACTGCCCGTCGCCGAACTGATCGGCACCCAACTTCCGCTCGACCAGGCAGTCGAGGCCATCAGCCTGGCCGGCTCCGGCGCAGACATGCGCGTCGGCGTCGATCCGTGGGCCTGAGCGCAGACCTCACCAAAGAAGGAGAAAACCCGACAATGACAAGCACTTTCACGCCCGCCTTCGATATCAACCGGTCCGGGACCACCCCGGCGCTGGGACGCGAGCTGCGGCTGCGCCGGCTGTTCGAAGCCGACGGCCGCACCGTCACCGTTGCGCTCGACCAGGCCGTGCCGCGAGGTGTCGCACCCCGGCTGGCCACCATCGGAACCACGTTCGACAGCATCGCCGCAGGCAACCCGGACGCCGTCACCATCACCAAGGGTCTGGCCGGTCCGCTTTTCGGCGGACGGCCCAACCCGCTGCCGTGGATCCTGAAGGCCTCGATGTTCTCGGTCGAGTTCCACCCCACCTACGACGCCACCATCGGCACGGTCCACGACGCGATCCGGTTGGGCGCCGACGCCGTCGCCGTCGGCATCTCGGCCGGCTCGTCGAATCAGGTCGCGATGTTCGAGATGCTCACCTCCGTCGTGGAGGAGGCCCACAGCTGGGGGCTGCCCGTCGTCTGCCACGCCTACCCGTCCGGTGAGATGTGGGGCGACCGCAAGGGTTCCACGGAGTCGGTGCTGTACGCGTCGCGCGCCGCGGCCGAACTGGGCACCGACATCGTCAAGACCTGGTACACGGGCTCCACGGCCGAGTTCGCGAAGGTGGTCGAGGGCACCCCGGCCATCGTCGTCGCGGCAGGCGGCGCACCGGCACCCAGCCCGCTCGACGTGCTCAAGCAGGCCGCGTCCGTCGTCGAGGCCGGTGGTCACGGCATGACCGCGGGCCGCAACATCTGGCAGGCCGAGGATCCGGCCAAGATGGTCGCGGCCCTCAAGGCCGTCATCCACGGCGGGGACACCCCCGAGGTCGCTGCCAAGCTGCTGGACTGACGACAGCCGTGGCATACCTAGGAATCGACGTCGGCACCTCGGCCACCAAAGCCGTCGTGATCGACACGGACGGAAGGGTTCTCGCGCGGTCCCGGGTGTGCCATCCGTCAGCTCGCGGGGTCGGCCCTGGCCGGGCCGACCCCACCGCCTGGCGCAGCAGCATCACCGCGGCGGTCGCGCAGCTCGGGTCGTACGCCGCAGGCGTCGCCGGGATCGGCCTCGACACCCACTGCCCGACGGCGCTGCTGCTTGACGCAGCAGGCCGGCCCTTGGCCGCCGGCGTGACCTGGGACCACCCCGGTCTGGCCGGGCCGACTGCCGAATTGATCGCGACGCTGAGTGCGGATGAGCGCAGACTGACCGGAAACCACCTCATGCCGGCCACCGCGATGGGCGCGGCCTATCGGCTGTTCCAGCAGGTCGAACCCGAAGCGCTCGGCACAGCAACGACTTTCGGCCTGGCCGGCACCTGGCTGGGGCAATGGCTGACGGGACGACGGGCCATCGATCCGACCCAGGCGTCGTACACCGCACTGATGTCCGGCACCGACGGCAGGTGCCAGTGGCTCGCTGAGGCGTTGGTCAGGTTCGGCATCCCAGCCCACCAACTGCCGCCGGTGTTGCCGTCGTTGAGCGTGCTGGGACCGCTGTGCCCCACCACCGCGGATGTCCTCGGCCTCCCCCACGGCATCCCGGTGCTGGTGGGTTCCGGTGACACACCTGCGGCAGCGTACGCCCTCGGCACCGCGCCAGGCGGCCGACCACTGTTCATCATGGGAACCACCCACGTGGTGTCCAATGCGCTGGCCGAGCCCGATCCGAGGGCGTTGGCGCTACAGCGGACCGATGTGAGGACCGGGCAATGGCTCATCAACGGCGTGATCAACGGCGGTGACGCGCTGGCCGACGGCGCGGCTCAACTGGGCTTCGGACGCGACGACTCGGCTGTCGCCGAACTCGTCGACGCCGCATACGATGCCGGGCCCGCCGACGACACCCCGGTGTACATTCCCCACACCCGCCCCGAGCGCGGACCGCTGTGGTTCGCCGAACCCCGCACCGCGCTGCTGGGCCTGCGGCCGGACACGACCCGGATCGCGGCGGCCCGGGGTGTCGTCGAAGGCGTGCTGTTCGCCGACCGCATGATCATCGAGTCGTGCGTGGGTGCGGATCAGCGAAGCCTTTACGTCAGTGGCGCTTTCGGGGACGAACCCCGACTGCCCCAGCTGCTCGCCGATGTCCTCGGCAGGGACATCCTCGTGATCGACGAGAGCCATCTGCCTGCGCTGGGCGCTGCGGCCATGTGCTGCGAGGTGCTCGACGGTACGATCGTCGATCCACCACGAGCACGGCTGGTGCAGCCTCGGCCCGAGTGGCACGCGACCATCGAGCGGCGCCTGCAGCAATACCGCGCGACATGGTCGCAGGTCACCGGAGTCGCACCGCCGAGCACGCTCGACGACGCATTGACAAGGACCGTCTGTTGACCGCACCGATCTACCTGTCCCGCCTGCTCACCGACCGGGCCATGGCCCACCTCGAATCACTCGGTGTGCCGGTACGCGTCGGCTCAGAGGCCCCGCCGTCGCGTGCCGAACTTCAGGCCGGCATCCGCGGCGCGGGCGCGGCGATCGTCACGCTGACCGAGCGCGTCGACGACGCCCTGCTCGCCGCGGCAGGTGACGGTCTGAAGGTCGTCGCCAACGTCGCGGTCGGCTACGACAACATCGACGTCGCAGCCGCGACCGCGGCCGGGGTCACCGTGACCAACACGCCCGGGGTTCTGGACCGCGCGACCGCCGACCACACGTTCGCCCTGATCCTGGCGGCAACCCGGCGGGTGGTCGACGGTGACCGGTTCCTGCGGACTGGCGAACCGTGGGTGTGGGGGCCGCGCATGCTGGTCGGGCTGGACATCAGCGCAGGAGCGACGCTGGGCATCCTCGGTTACGGCAGGATCGGCCAGGCCGTCGCCCGCCGCGCCCGAGCCTTCGACATGACCGTGTTGGCCACCGCACGGAGTCGAACGCCCGGCACCGCTGAGGACGGCGTGCAGTTCGTCGACGCCGACACCCTGCTTGCGGAATCCGACGTGCTGAGCGTGCTCACGCCGCTCACCCCGCAGACCCGGCACCTGATCGACGCGGCGGCCCTGGCGAAGATGAAGCCGACCGCTTATCTGATCAACACTGCGCGCGGCGGCGTGGTCGACGAATCCGCGCTGATCACCGCGCTGCATGCCGGGGCGCTCCGCGGCGCCGCACTCGACGTCTTCGAAAACGAACCCGATGTGGACCCGCGACTGCTGGATGCCCCGAATCTGGTACTCACCCCGCACATCGCGAGCGCGGGTGAAGCGACCCGCGACGCAATGGGTATCCTCGCTATCGACAATGCCGCCGCGGTACTCGCCGGGAAGCCGGCGCTTACCCCTGTCCGATAGCACCGGATGAAAATCGTTCTCGCACCCGACTCGTTCAAAGAGTCGATGACCGCCTCACAGGCCGTGGCAGCGATGCGCGCGGGTGTGCTCGCGGTGCTGCCCGATGCCGAATGTGTCGGCGTGCCCATGGCCGACGGCGGTGAAGGCACCGTCGACGCGGTCGTCGACGCGCTCGACGGCACCCACGTCACGGTCGACGTCGCCGACCCGTTGGACCGGCCGATCCGCGCGAACTACGGCTACGTCGCCGAGCGCGGGCTGGCCGTGGTCGAGATGGCCACCGCCTCCGGATTGGAACTGGTGGCACCCGAAGACCGGGATGTGCTGCGGGCCAGCACATTCGGCGTGGGTCAGCTCATCGCCTCAGCGCTCGACCACGGTGCCACCGAGCTGCTGATCGGGCTCGGCGGCTCGGCCACCAACGACGCCGGGGCGGGCATGCTCGCGGCGCTCGGCGCCAAGCTGACAGATTCCGAGGGGGCCGCGCTGCCGCCCGGGGGCGCCGCACTCGCGCGGCTGGAACGCATCGACCTCAGCGGCCTCGACCCGCGGCTGGCCGACGTCCGGATCAGGATCGCTTCCGACGTCACGGCACCCCTGCTCGGAAAGGGCGGCGCCAGCGCGGTTTTCGGCCCGCAGAAGGGTGCGACCCCCGCCGACGTGCAGACTCTCGAAACGGCATTGACCCGGTTCGTCGCGGTCACCGAGGCGACGCTGGGGCGGGCGCGCCCCGAGCTCCCGGGTGCGGGCGCTGCCGGCGGCCTCGGCTTCGCCCTGCTGGATTTCCTTGGCGCAGAATGCCATCCCGGTGTCGAGGTGATCGCCGAGACCGTCGGACTCGACCAGGCCGTGGCCGGAGCCGACTGGGTGTTCACCGGTGAGGGCAGTGTCGACGCGCAGACCATGCTCGGCAAGACCCCGTTCGGCGTGACGCAGGCCGCGCGCCGCGCAGGCGCTCGCGTGGTGATCTTCGCGGGCCGGGTGGCCCCCGACGCCGACGTGCTGCTGGCCAACGGAGTGGACCGGTTGGTGGCGATCACCCAGCCCGGTACCCCGATCGCACAGGCGTTGCGTGACGGCGCCGTCTCACTGGAGCGCGCCGCCGCCGACGTCTGCCGCACCTTTGCCCCGCGAGCAGACACATAGGTACCCGGTACGCGATCGTTCCGGGTACCTGAGTGTCTGCTCGCGGAAGGAAAACTAGAGGATCGCGGCCGCGACGATCAGCCCGAACGCCAGGTACGACGCCGTCACCACCAGCACATCGGGCGTGAACCGTTCCGAGGCCAGCATCGGCCCGATCCCGATGCCTTTGATCGCGCCGATGAGCACCACCGAAAAGGCTTGCGCGGCAATGCCCAAAAGCCCGAACACCACCGTGGTGACGAGCCCTTGGATGAGGTCTCCCGACGACGCGTAGATCGCGAGCACGACGATGACCGCCATCGACAGCACCCCCGATGCGGTCACGGCGCAGGCGTTGGGCCGGCCGGCCTGCACGAGCGTGCGCAGCGGCCCTGGAGTGGTCCAGTCGATCACGAAGAAACCGAGCACCATCAGCGCCACACCGACGATCGTGTACAGCACGATCGCGGACACACCGTGCCCGAGCAGCGACCAGAAGTCCTTGTCGAGCGCAACCAACGTCGTGGTCATAGGGTTCGAACCTTTCGGAATCACAGCGGAATGCGGTGTGGCACAAAAGCGGCGCCGTTGTCGGTCACCAAGCCGGAGGTCTCGCGGATGCCGAGGCCCGCCGACTCGTCGCCGACGATCCACGCGCCGAGTGCCGGGCGCATGTCGTCGAACTGCGGCAGCGGGTCGAGCAGCTGGTAGACGTAGCCCTCTTCCCCGTACACGCCGCCGGTCTCGGTCTCGTGCCCGGCGCCGACGATCGTGATGTTGGCACCTTCGCGGCCCAGCTTGGGCTTGCGCACATACTCGGTGAGCTCATGCGGGTCATCGACATAGGCAGGCAACAGGTTCGGGTGACCGGGGTACATCTCCCACAGCACCGCCAGGATCGCCTTGTTGCTCAGCAGCGTCTTCCACAGCGGCTCGACCCACATGGTGGCCGGAAGGCTCTCGACGGCGTGGCGGCCGAACTCGTCGTCGAGCACCCACTCCCACGGATAGAGCTTGAACACCGAGGACATCGGTGCTTCCTCCAGGTCGACGAACCGGTTCAGGTCGATGTCGAAACCGATGTCCTCGATCGCCAGGCCCACGGTGTTCAGCCCGGCCTCCGCGGCGCATTCCTGAAGGTAGGCCACGGTCACGTTGTCCTCGCCGGTCGACTCCGCGCCCGACCAGGTGAAATGCACCTCCGAACCCGGCAGCCGGTCCCGGATCTCGCCCCACCGGGCGACCAACTTCTCGTGCAGCGAATTCCACTGGTCGTCCGCCGGGAACACGTCGGTCTTCCAGTACCACTGCAGGATCGCCGCTTCCAGCAGCGTGGTCGGGGTGTCGGCGTTGTACTCGAGCAGAACCGGTGGCCTGCGCCCGTCATACCTCAGGTCGAAGCGGCCGTAGAGGTGGGGATCACTTCGGCGCCAGGACTTTTCGATGTGTTCCCAGCTCCACTCGGGCAATCCGAAATCGCGGTAGCGCTCGGTGAGCACCACCTGCTCGACCGCTTCGAGGCACATCGAATGCAGCACTTCGACCGAGGCCTCGATCGACAGCACCTCGTCCATGTCGAACACGTAGTGCACCGACTCGTCCCAGTACGGCCGGTCGGCGCCTGCCGCGTCCCGCGCCGGAGTCCCGTAGCACATGCCCTGGTCAGCGACTATCTGTTCCCAGCCGGCGCGCGGGGAACTACGTTGGCGGCGCATTCAGCTGCCCGAACTTCCGCCGTAGCTCGACGACGATCCGAACCCGCCGCGCGAGATCGACGTCCCCGATTTGGTCTTGGCCGTCGTGCCCTTGGGCTGTTCGATGGTTCCGCCCCGGGCCACGGTGCCGACCCCGCCGCTGCTGCCACCGTAGTAGTAGCGGTACGGCGAGCCCGCATAGATGAACGTGCCGCCCGAACTGCTGTAGCCGCTCGAGCAGTAGCTGTCCGGCACCACCTCGTTGGTGCCGTCTTTGACACACGTCGCGGCGATCTCGTCCTTGTGCAGCAGGTGGTAGCCGAGTGCCACCGCGCCGACCACACCGACCACCGCGACCGAGCCCATCAAGACCTTGCGGCCGGTGGCGGCGCGCTGCTCGCGCTTCTCCTCCTGAAGTCTCGCCCACTCCTCGGCGGCCTCGCGCGCCTTCTGCGCCTTGTCGCGTGCGCGCGCCTCGGCGACGGTGGGTGGGCGAGGCTGCGTGACACCGGGTTCCTGCCAGCGGATCGAACCCTGCTGCGGCGCGGGCCGGTGCTCCTCACCGGGTTGCACGTTCTGACCTGGCTGATAGTCCTCGCCTGGCTGGTCATCCGACCCCGGACCCATGCACATCCCCCTGTTCGGCGACACTCGCCGGTCATCATAAGAGGACGGCGATGCCGCCGTAACCCTCTGCTCGATAAAGAGCATAAGGCCCGGTCCCCGCGCGAGCAGTCACATATATGCGCGGAAACCACCGTGACCGCAGGTTCAGTGGTGGTGGCAGGCAGCGGGCGGCGACGGCGGCAGGTCCAGGGCCGGGTTGCCGTCGAAGAATCCCACCGGCTTGAGCTTGAACCCGGTGTAGTGGCACGGCATCACCGGCCAGTCCTCGGGGCACACCACGTGGTGGGCACCGACGGTGTACCACAGCACGACGTCGGTGTCCTCCAGCGGCGCGTCGTCGGCCACGTATTGCGGTAGCCCCTGAGCCTCGGCGCACTGGTACATGTAGTCGCCCGCGGCGTAGAGCTCGTTGGGCTCATACCTGGTCACCCACAGGTTGTGCTGCACGAACCTGGCCCGGTCGTAGATGACCGAACCCTCCTGCACCATGACGGGCACGATGTCCTTGGGCATCAACTTGTAGGCGACGGGCGCGCCGAACTCGTTGAGCTTGGACGGGTTGACGACCTTCCAGTACCGGCCGGTCGAGTGCTCCCAGTCGCGCGCCCCCTCGGCCTCCGACGCCACCAGGGTGTCACGCGTGATCCACGCGTTGTGGTGCGGATTGAGTTCCGGGTCGGGTTCGGGGATCGAGTCGACCTCGTACACGCTGTTTCCGGGGCCGTCGACGCTCATGTCCATCCGGAAGTTGAAGAAGTGCTGATGATTCGGCCCGTACATCCCGGGCGCCACCATCTTGCCCCAGCGCGGCGTCTCGCCGTCGGCGATCGCCCCGGTGGTGAGCACCCCGGTGAGCTTGACCTCCATCTCGATCGACGCGTCGTTGTACAGGTACCAGAAGAAGCCGTACTCGTAGTTGCCGACGGTGCAGATCATCGAGATGACGAGCCGCCGGGAGCGCCGGACCTCGACCTCGTCGGTGCGGAAATCAGTGTGCTTCCAGGAGATCCCGTAGTCCTCCTCGTGCATGCAGATGGCGTTGGGGATGGTGACGGCGTTGCCGCTGGAGTCGTTGACCGTGCCGTCGAAGTAGAAGATCTCACCGAGACAGTCGCAGCCAAGGGTCAGCGGGTTGGCCGAGAAGCCCATGCCGACCTCGCCCATGTCGAAGACGTTCTTGTTCCAGTGCGTCGGCGACGAATCACCGTACGGCACTACCATTTCCGACAACGCCGCCCGATACATGACGGGTCGCACAGTGCCGCGGTCGGTGTAGGTCAGCTCGTGCAGCACCAGGCCTTCGCGCGGGTTGAACCCGACGCGCAGCGACCACTTCTGCCACGTGACGTTCCAGCCGTCGACCGTGAAGCTGGGCCCGTCGGGCTGGGTGATCTCGATGGGTTTGACGTCATCGCGGAACTGTGTGAACGCGGGCCGGTTGTCGGCGTCGAACATGAACTTCTCGGCGTAGTTGCCGCCCTTCGTGGGCAGCGGAACAGCACCGTGATCCTCGACGTCGACAACCGCCATCGCGTCGAGGTCGAACGTGACGATCAGCCCCTCGACCGGGCGTGCATAGCCGTTCTCCGAAGGCGCGGCCCGCATGAACGTCAGCGGACGGCAGATCAGCGCCGAGTTGTCGTAATGGTCCTGCGCGCCGTAATAGCCTGCCGGCCAAGGGTCGATCATCGCGAGGCTGAAATCGGTCACGCCGCGTTTGCGCATCGCCTCCTGCCAGCGCGGATCTTCGCGTACCTTCTCCTCGACCCCGGTCATGTGCTCCACGAGGTAGGAGGGGAAGCGGCCGGGTATCGGGGTCCACGAGTCGATCACCCGCGCGTCGAGGTCGACGACGGCCTCATAGATGAGCTTGGCCGCCGCATCGTAGGCCGTGACGAACGCGCGACGTGGCACGTCGGCGACGCCACGGAATGTGAGCGTGGCCGTCTTGGCGGGTTCGGCCAGCTGGATCATCACGAACTTCAACGTCGCTGTGGCGTAGTCGGATTCGGTGATCACCGCAGCTGCCGCCTCGATCTCGGCGCCGGTCAGCGGGTCGAGCGGATACCGGGTGGCGCCTTCGGTGGATTCGGTCGGTGCCAACGTGCTGTCCATGGTCATGGGCTAGGCCTCCTTGGTTGCGGTCGCGCCGTCGGCGGTCAGGTCGAACACCGCGAGATGGGCCAGGGCATCCTCCTGCGAGACCTTGTGCGCCGAGCGGCGGCCGAAGATGTAGACCACCAGCCCGAGTGCGAACATGCCGACGCTGATGCTGCCCACCCACGTCATCCACTCGCCATCCCCGACCCCGGCACTGGCGAGCCATGATTTCGCGAACGAGTAGTAGACGCCGCCGATCGTGCCGAGGGTGCCGACGATCACGGTGATCCAGACGCCGACCATGCCGCCGGGGATGCGCCAGAACGTCTCGTTCTCATAGCGATCCGCGTACTTCTTGCGGGCGATCACGACCGGGATCAGGAAGAAGAAGCCGGAAAGCAGCCACACGGTCGACAGGCCACCCTGCAGGAAGATCGTCGTGTTGACCAGGCTGCTCTGTGAGTACAGGCCGACGATCAGCAGCGACGAGATGACGCCCTGGATCAGGATGGCCGACACCGGATTACGGGTGCGCGGGTTGAGATGGGTGAAGATGCGCGGCAGGTGTCGCTCCAGCCCCGAGACGAAGATCAACCGCGAGTAGGCCACCTGATACGTCATCAACGCGACGACGATGATCAAGGCGAGAACGACTGCGCAGATCTCCATCAGCCCGGGGAATCCCGCGACGTCGAGCATGCCGATGACACCCGTCACGGCGTCGATCTCCGCGGTCGGCAATGCCATCATCGTGCCCAGTGTCGTCATCAGGTAGATGGCGACCAGCGCCGTCGAACCCCACAGGATCATGCGGGGGCCGCTCTTGCGCACCGAGAGGAACTCCGCACCCATGTTGTACGGCGTCTCCACGCCGAGCAGGTAGAGCAGCACGGTGCCATACAGGAAGCCCGACACCGCGAAGTTGGGAATCGTCGCATCGGACCAACTGAACGGCGTCGCCGAACCGTTCTTCACCGCGAAGAGCACTCCCGAGATGAAGATCGTCAGCGCGAGAATGCCGAACACCACGAAGACGACGTTCATGATCCGTTGGTTGGCGGCGAGCTTCGCCAATGCCAGGCCGACGACCGTCCACAGGATCACCAGTTGCAGGATGACGCTGGTCATCACGCCGAGCTCGGCGTGGAAGGCCAACAACAGGAATGACAGGACCACCGCGGGCGATGACGCGGCATTGAGGATCACCGGCACCCACGACAGGTAGCCGCCGATGAAGCCCCAGGTCTCACCCATCGTCCGGGTGGCCCAGATGTAGACACCGCCCTGCCCGGGCCACAGGTTGCCGAGTTCCACCACGGCCATGCCGGCGGGGACCAGGAACGTGAGGATGCCCAGCACCCACATGGGGATCGCGGTCCAGCCGCCTGTTGCCATCACCGACGAGCCGGTGATCCAACAGATGATGAACACATACGCCGCGGTCAAGCCGAAGGTGCTCATCACCTTGGGCAAGATCTGTTCGGGAACAAGCTCTGTCGTCATCAGCTTGTCACGCTCTGACGGCGGCAGCGCAGATTCGGTGCTCCTCACGTGCGCGGCCTCCAGTTCCTGGGTCATCAGTGTTCTCCCAATGCCGTTGAATCAGTTGATGATCTGTCCGTCTTTCATCCGGACGACACGGGTCGCTTCGTCGGCCACCGTGGGATCGTGGGTGCTCGCGACGACCGTGACACCCAGTGTCGAGCACAGGTCGCGCAGCATACGCACCACCGTCTCCCCGGTACGGTGGTCGAGGTTGGCCGTCGGCTCGTCGGCGAGGACGAGGGTCGGGCTGCTGATCAGCGACCGTGCGATCGCGGTGCGCTGCTGTTCCCCTCCGGACATCTTCGTGGGCTGATGATGAACGCGGTGACCGAGACCTACCAGCTCCAGTAGCTCGGTTGCCCTTTTACGCAAAGACTTTCGGTCATACGGTTCGAACATCAGCGGCAGTTCCACGTTCTCCACGGCCGACAGGAACGGAATCAGGTTGTAGCTCTGGAAGATGAATCCGATGGTGTCGTGACGTAACGCGGCGAACTGGCTCTCGGTGAGTTGTGCGGTATCGCGACCGGTGATCTTCACCGCGCCCTTGGTCGGACGGTCCAGCCCGCCGATGATGTTGAGCAACGTGGACTTGCCGCTGCCGCTCGGCCCCATCAAACACACGAACTCCCCTGGCATCACCTGGAGTTCGGCGGCCACGAGGGCTTTGACCACCTCGTCGCCGAGCTTGTGCAACTTCCAGACATCACTGATCTCGATGACGGGCTTCTTGCCGATTTCGGTGTCGGCGGGGGCGGCTGTCGCCGCGTCGTCCAGTGCGGTCATTGTCTGTTCAGCCTCACGCGGTCAGGGATCGGATGGGTGGTCGTGATGCGGCATTCCAGGTGGGGACGACGCTCGTGGCGAGGGCGGCCACAATGCTGACCACGACGGCCAGTACTGCCCCGACCGCCAACCCTGCCGGGGAGACACCGGTGGGCGCGAAACCGGCCAGCGTGACGACGATTGCGGTGGCCGCGCCAAGGAGTGCACCCAACAGGGCTCCGAGCACGGCCGCCACGACGGGCTCAACGAGCAATGCAGCCACCACGGGGCCACGCGGGATTCCGTTGGCGCCGAGCACACCGAGTTCGCGCGTGCGGTGTGCCACGGTCCGGGTTGTCGCGACCGCCACTTCGACGACACCGACGAGCAGCACGGTCACCGCGATGAGCACCACCGCGCGTTCGATCTCGTCGGCGTGGCCCAGTGCCGCTGACTGGGCACGGATGCCGGGCGACATACCGAAGACCAGGACGACCAGGAACGCACCCGTGGCGGTGGTGACCACGGGCAGCACCATGTCCCTGATGCGGCGGCGCGCCGACAGCCAGCCGTATCCGAGGCCTTTCGTGATCATCGCGCCCCCAGCAGGTCGACCGGCCGCTGCTGCAACAAGCGGTGCACCGGAACCAGCGCACCGACGATCGCCATCGCGGGCAGAAAGGCCGCGACCATACCCGCGGCCTGGGCCCATGCCGTCGGCGTCGCGATACCGGGAATCACCAGGGCCACAGCCACACCCGCGCCGAGAATCCCGACCAGGTAGGCCGCGACGAAGACGAGGGCCGACTCGACGAGAAAGAAGTACAGCACCTCGTCTGCCAGGCCGATGCTGCTCATGATGCCGAATTCGCGTTTGCGTTCGGCCACGGCAGCCAGGAAGGACGACACCGCGATGACGAAACCGAGCACGAGTCCGATGATCGAGATCAGCCCCAGCGTCGAGCCGGTCACCTTTCCGGAGAACAACGCCGAGAACTTCTGCTCGAACGTCAAGGGGCCGGATCCGCCCACAGTGTCGTAGATCAGACCGGACCCGGTGCGGTCCGGTTGCATCGACGGGTCAGCCGTGACCGGTAGGCCCACGGCACCGCCGAATGTCCGTGCCAGACCACGGTTCTTCTCCTCACCGGCCGGCGCGTAGATGGTCCACCATCCGTTGTCACCGACCAGAGACCGGGCCAGTGCCGACGACACCGTCATCGACTCACCGCTGCCCGCGACGCCGACGGTCAGGGCCCGGCCGCCGACGTCGATCACGTCGCCGGGCGAGACGCCCAGCCGCTGCGCCAGCGGATCACCCAAAACCGCTTGCTCCGAGGGTGTTTCATCGTTTCCCCGTACCGACACGGGGGTGTCGCCGACCCGGGTGACACCGGAGTACGTGCGTGTCGCCCGCCACCCGTCGGGCAACGTGATCAGCGGAGCCGGGCCGTCCGCCACGAGTGCGCGGGCATCGTTGTCATAGTGGACGCCCGCTGCGGGCACCGCCCACAACTGTGCGTCCCCGAGGACATCGGTGACCGACTCGGCCCCTGTGATCGCGAAACTCGACGAGATCGTCCGGACGACGGTCACACACGCGATCGCGAGGGCAATTCCCAGCACCGACAACACGAACCGCTCCGGTCGCCGGCGAATGTTCGCCAACGCGAACCGGATCAGACAGCCGAAGGTGCTTCCGGTCGTCGCTTCGATCTCCGGTGCCCGACGGCTCGTCGCCAACGAAGCAGTGGATTCCACAGCACAGATGCTGCGAGCGCCGTGTTTCACGGGCAGCAGCCCGCGGTGTCGAGCGGGTTAAATGCCTCCCGCCCGCGTTACGGCGTCATGTCGCTACCCGGTACCGTCTCTGCCGAACAAACACGAAAGCACCCTATTTCGGGCGCTTCTGGGCACCTTTGCGTCTGTTCGCCGGAACCGGATCCTGGATGCGACGCCACGGGCGCGCTTCCTCCAGTTCGTAGGCCAGCTCCAGCAGCCGCGCTTCGCGGCCCACGGTGGCCGAGAACATCATGCCGACCGGCAGGCCCTCGGCAGTCTGGGCCAGCGGCAGCGAGATGGCCGGATCACCGGTGGCGTTCTGCAGCGGCGTGAAGGCCACCCAGTCGATGAGCCGGTCGATGATGTCCTGGTAGTCCGCCATCGGGTCCAGTTCGCCGATGCGCAGGGTTGGCTCGGCCAAGGTCGGCATGAGAACCACGTCGTAGCTGTTGGCCAGCCGCTCGGTGATGCGGCGGGTCCGCGCCAGCCGCGCGATGGAGACCGGCAGCCGGTACAGATTGCGGCCCGCATGGCGCTCGAGGCCCAGGGTCAGGTGATCGAGCCGGTCCCGGTCGAAGCTCGGGCCGAAGTTCCGTTGCCCGCCACGCACCAGTGCGTACGCCAAAAACGCCCAGTACAACAGGAAGTCGTCCTTGAAGCGGGCGGGCACCGGGTTGCCGATCGGGGTGACCCGATGACCTAGTTCCTCAAGAAGCGAGGCCGTCTTGAGGGTCAGCTCACGCATCTCGGGATCCGCGTCGCGCGTGATCGACTGCGTGCACACGGCGATGCGCAGCCGCTGCTTGCCCGGCCGGCTGACGTCGCCGATCGGCGGCAGCTTGGGATTGCGGTAGACCCGCTCCATCTCGCGGTAGAACGCCGCGGTGTCGCGCACCGACCGGGTCACGACGCCGTCGGAGACGATCCGCACCGGCATCATGCGCAGTTCCCTGTCCTGCGGCAGCCGCCCGCGCGACGGCTTGAGCCCCACCAAGCCGTTGCAGGACGCGGGAATCCGGATCGAACCGCCACCGTCGTTGGCATGCGCGATGGGCACGACCCCGGCCGCGACAAACGCACCGGACCCCGACGACGACGCTCCGGCGGTGTAGTCGGGATTCCAGGGATTGCGGACCGGCCCCAGCCGCGGATGCTCACACGATGCACTGAAACCGAACTCGGACAGTCGCGTCTTGCCCAGCGCCACCAGACCGGTGGCGAAGAAGGCGCGCGCGAAGTCGCCGTTGGCCCGTTGCGGCCGTGGCTCCCACGCGTCGGTGCCCTGCATGGTGGGCATGCCTTCGACGGCGACGTTGTCCTTGACGAACGTCGGCACACCGTCGAAGAACCCGCCGTACGGGCTCGGGGCGGCGCCACGCGCGTGGGCGCGATCGAAGGCTTCGTACGCAAGCCCGTTGAGCGTGGGGTTGACGGCCTCGGTGCGGGCGACGGCCGCCTCGATGAGATCGGCCGACGACACCCGCCCGGCCCGCATCTCCTCGACCAGTCCGACTGCGTCATGCTCGCCAAGGGCATCGTCGCCGAAGGCGCTGATATGACTCATGTCCCGACGTTAACAGACACATGTGCAATAGATGCGCGGCGTCCTTGCCGCCCTCACCCCGGAATGCACAAAACCCCGCGCCTCCGGGCCAACCGGAAATGCGCGGGGCTTTGCAGGGTCTGCTACTGCTGGCCGACCTCGAACCGCACGAAGCGGGTCACGGTCACGCCGGCCTCGTCGAGCAGGGCCTTGACGGTCTTCTTGCTGTCGGACACCGACGGCTGATCCAGCAGCACGACGTCCTTGTAGAAGCCGGTCACACGACCTTCGACGATCTTGGCCAGGGCCTGCTCGGGCTTGCCCTCGTTGCGGGCAGTCTCCTCGGCGATGCGCCGCTCGTTGGCGACGATGTCCTCGGGGACGTCCTCACGGCTGAGGTAGCGGGCCTTGAGCGCGGCGATCTGCAGCGCCACGGCGTGCGCAGCGCTCTGATCGCCACCGGTGTACTCGACCAACACACCCACCGCAGGCGGCAGGTCCGCGGCACGCTTGTGCAGGTAGGTCTCGACCGTGCCGTCGAAGTAGGCGACCCGGCGCAGCTCGAGCTTCTCACCGATCTTGGCCGACAGGTCCGCGATGGCCTGCTCGACCGTGGTGTCACCGGCCTTGGCGGCCTTGAGGGCTTCCACGTCGGTGGCCTTCGAGGCCGCGGCGGCCTCGACGATCTGGTCGGCCAACGCCTGGAACTCGGCGTTCTTCGCGACGAAGTCGGTCTCCGAGTTCAGCTCGATCAGCGCACCGCCCTTGGCGGCGACCAGGCCCTCGGCCGTGGCGCGCTCGGCGCGCTTGCCCACGTCCTTGGCACCCTTGATGCGGAGCAGCTCGACAGCCTTGTCGAAGTCGCCGTCAGCCTCGACCAGCGCATTCTTCGAGTCGAGCATGCCGGCGCCCGTGAGCTCCCGAAGTCGCTTGACGTCGGCGGCGGTGTAGTTCGCCAATGTTCAGCCTTTCCTACGATGCGTCAGTGGTGGTGTCGGCTTGGGCCGCGTCGCCCTCACCGGTGCCTGCGGTCGCGCCGGCGAGCAGTTCCTGCTCCCACTCGGCGAGCGGCTCGGCACCCTCGGCGTCCTGCTTGGCCCCACCCTGGCCGGCGCGGGCCTGCAGGCCCTCGGCGACGGCAGACGCGACGACCTTGGTCAGCAGCGCGGCCGAACGGATCGCATCGTCGTTGCCCGGGATCGGGTAGTCGACGACGTCGGGGTCGCAGTTGGTGTCGAGGATCGCGATGACCGGGATGCCCAGCTTGCGGGCCTCGCCGACGGCGATGTGCTCCTTGTTGGTGTCCACGACCCAGATGGCCGAGGGCACCTTCTGCATGTCACGAATACCGCCGAGGCTGCGCTCAAGCTTGTTCTTCTCACGCGTGAGCATGAGGATTTCCTTCTTGGTGCGGCCCTCGAAGCCACCGGTCTGCTCCATGGCCTCGAGCTCCTTGAGGCGCTGCAGGCGCTTGTGCACGGTGGAGAAGTTGGTGAGCATGCCGCCCAGCCAGCGCTGGTTCACGTAGGGCATGCCGACGCGGGTCGCCTCTTCGGCGATGGACTCCTGCGCCTGCTTCTTGGTGCCGACGAACAGCACGCTGCCACCGTGGGCGACGGTCTCCTTGACGAACTCGTACGCCTTGTCGATGTAGGTCAGCGTCTGCTGCAGATCGATGATGTAGATGCCGTTGCGGTCGGTGAAGATGAACCGCTTCATCTTGGGGTTCCAGCGCCGGGTCTGGTGCCCGAAGTGGGTGCCGCTGTCCAGCAGCTGTTTCATGGTTACAACAGCCATGAGTCCATGGTTCCTTTATGTCGGTTGTCGTCCGGCTTCGGGTGAGGCCGGACCCTGGTGCCCGCCGGTTGCCGAACCCTCCCTGAGGAAATCCCAGGTCAGGACCGTCGGCATCCGATTACGACTCCGTGGTGGCAGTCGTGGCGCAGACACGCGAAGTCAGCCCGCTTGGACGAGCTGCGGATAGAAGTTTACACGCTGATGGGGTGTGCTTTTTCCACGCCGCCCGCGGTCAGCCCGTGCGCACAATCTGGCGGACGGTCCGGCCGCCGGCCAGGTCGCCCATCGCATCGTTGATCTGGTCGAGGCCGATTTCCGAGGTCACCAGCCGTTCGACGGGCAGGAGACCATCGCGCCAGAGCCGCACGAATTCGGGGATGTCCCGATTCGGGACGGCCGAACCCAGGTAACTGCCGGCGATCGTTCGCGCTTCGGCGGTGATGAGAAGCGGTGACACCGTCGCGATCGCTGACGGGGCCGGTAGGCCCACGGTCACCATGCGCCCTCCTGGCGCGGTCATGGCGAAGGCGGTCTCGAAGGCGCGGGGGTGTCCGGCCGCCTCGATCACGACCGGTGCCCGGATGCCCGATGCCAAGGCACGCGCCGGGCTGACCGCCTGGGCCGCGCCGAGATCGCGCGCCAGCTCGAGCTTGGCTTCCAGGTTGTCGACAGCGATGACCTCGTGTCCGAGCGCCAGCGCCGTGATCGTCGCCGCCATTCCGACACCACCGAGGCCGACAACGACGACGGACTCCCCCGATTGCGGCCGACCGCTGTTCAGCACGGCGCCGCCACCGGTCAGGACCGCGCATCCCAGCAGTGCCGCGACAGCCGGCGGAATGTCGTCGTCGACGGGCACGACAGACCTTCGGTCCACGACCGCATGGGTCGCGAACGCCGAAACACCGAGGTGATGCCGGATCGGCCTGCCGAATCGCGACAGCCGGGTGCCGCCACCCATGAGCTCGCCCGCTGAGTTGGCGGCGGTCCCCTGCTCGCACGGCACCCGTCCGCCGCTGCCGCAGCCCGCGCACTGTCCGCATCGCGGGAGGAACGTCATCACCACGCGCTGCCCAGGGCGGATGTCGTCGACGTCCGAGCCGACCATGTCGACCAGGCCCGTGCCCTCGTGCCCGAGCAACATCGGCAATGGCCGTGGCCTGTTCCCGTCGACCACCGACAAATCCGAATGACACACGCCTGCGGCGTCGATCGCAACGCGGATCTCTCCGCTTCGCGGATCCTCCAGGTCCAGCTCGCAGACGGCCAGCTGTGCCATCGCCCCAGCCGGCCGACCCGCCCGATCGTCCTCCAGGACCGCACCGACGATCCTCACGCCGCGCTTCGGCTCCGCAGCAGGTCGGCAGCGGCCGACGCGTCCACATCGTCGTGCACCACAGCCATCAGCGCGGCCACCATTGCGGCGGGATTTGGATGCTGAAAGATGTTTCTGCCGTACACGATTCCGCAAGCTCCCTGTCTCATGACCTCAAATGTGCGCTGCAGGATCTCGGTGTCGGTGGCTCGCCCGCCACCGCGAACGAGGACGGGCACACCCGATGCCGCGGTCACCACCTGATGAAACTCGGCAGGCGCATCGCACGGATCGGCCTTGATCACATCCGCTCCGAGCTCCGCTGCCTGCCGCACAAGTGCGGTGATGCGCCTCAGATCACCGTCGACCTGATAGCCGCCTGCGACGTCGTTGGGTGCCATGACGAGTGGTTCGACCATGAGCGGCATCGCGACGCGCTCGCATTCTGCGCGCAACACCCCGATGTTGCGGACGCACTGGCCGTGCAGCTCCGGCTGATTCGGCAGTAGCAGCAGGTTGACCACCACGCACGCGGCGTCGAGACGTACCGCGGTCTCCACGGCCTGGGGCAGCAACTCGCATGAGGGCGTACGTGGCACCGCAGCGCCGTAGACGTTCGACACATCGGTGCGTAGCACGAGCCTCGGATCGCCGGGACCGCGATGCCCGGACAACAGCCGCGCGAGCCCCGGGGTCAACTGGATGGCATCCGGCGCCGCGGCGCGCAACGTCGCCAGCGCCGCCCGAGCATCGGCAATCCCGCCCAGCAGCGCAGGTTCGTTGACCGCACCATGGTCGATCGCGACATCCAGCAGCCGCCCGTCCGCGGCGAACAGCCTCTCCATTCGGGCATGCATGTCGGCCTGCCTCATTCCGCCGGGTAGGTCGAGTACGAGCCCACCGGGAGTTCGAGTCGCGGGCAGTTCCCCAATTCGAAGATGAAGTCGAGTTTGGGCTCGGTGTCCATGTAGTAGTGCACGTCCACGTCGAACCAGCCGGTCTGCAGCACGCCGATTCCCTTCGCGGCGTAGTCGGCGATCACCTGGTCGAGGTCGTTCTCGGCAATCTTCTCCTTGATGTGGTGCAATCCTTCGCCGCGGCGTTGCAGGAACTCCTCATAGATCGTGGGGCCGTACACGGGCTGGATCAACTCGAAGTCGATGTCGCCCACCGTGGCGATCGCGATGAGAAACTTGAACGGCACGGTCACCGGTTGCGCGTCCACCTTGAGGTGGCGCACCGACTCTTCGGTGAAGGTGAGCACGGTCCACGGGCCGATACCGAGGTTGTCCACCCATGATTTCATGCTTCGCTCGAGATCTCGTGTGACAAGGGCGATCTGGAAGATCTTCCGGGTGGCGTTGCGCCGCCGCAGTTCGTCAGCCGTAAGGGGTGTGGTCATCTGACGTCCTTTCAGGGGGTTGAGGGTGAGAGGTGTTGGCGAGTCAGCCAGTCGGCCATCTCGCGGAAAATCAGTGCGACAGAGATGGCGCCGGGATCGGGGTGCCCCAGCGAACGGGGCCCGAGCGTCGCCGACTTCCCGTGTCTCGCCGTCATCGCCTTTGTCGCTTCTGCGCCGGCTTGAGCCGCCTCGGCCGCAGCGCACAGTGCTTGTGCCACAGGTATTTCCGCGGGTTGGGCGCGCAATGCCTCGACAGCCGGCAGCACCGCGTCCAGCATCGTCTTGTCGCCCGCGCGTGCGCCTCCGCGGCGCTGGATCTCGGCTACGGCGGCGTCGAGGTGGCCGGTGAGCGCGGCAACTGTCAGCGGCCCCGTGAACGCCGACGTGCGGGCGCCGCGGAAAAAGGTTCCGAACACCACGCCGGACGCTCCGCCCATCGATCCGATCAGTGTCGTCCCGACCCCGACGAGAATCTGGTGCGGCGTGGAGGCCGCCGTCGCCCGGTGTAGGTAATCACGCGCCGCGCGAAAACCGCGGGCCATACCTTGCCCGTGGTCGCCGTCACCGACCTCCCGATCGGCCCGCGCCAGCAGTTCTTCACTGGCGATCATCCGGTCGCACACCGCAGTCAGCATGCCGATGACGTCGACCGTTTCGACCCACGGGTGCGTCACGCCAACCCTCCCGCGAACGTGGCCTCGACCGAACCGTGGTACAGCTGCGTGAGTTCGTCATCCAGTTCGAACAGCGATATCGAAAACCCGTGCATCTCTTGACTCGTGGCGTACTCGCCGATGTGGGTGTCAACCACTTCGATCGCCTGTTCGGCGAGGCAGTTCAGCAGCCGACGGCTCACGATCAGCAACTCCGCCCTGGTCGTGGCACCCAGGCCGTTGACGAGGACTGCGACTGGATGGTTGCCGTCCAGCGGGCGGTCCGTGAGCAGCAGCTCCAGCATCTTGTCGGTCGTCGCGTCAGCACTGAGGAAATCCCCCGCCCACACCCCTTTCTCACCGTGCATGCCCATCCCGATCTCGAGTCGGCCATCCGGCACGACGAGTGTCGGCTCGTCTGAGCCCGGGATTGTGCCGCCGGCACCCGCGACACCGATACTGCGCGTGCGGTCGACGGCTCGTTGGGTGATGTCGGCGACCGCATCGAGATGGTCTCCCCGCGCAGCCGCGGCCGCGGCGATTCGAGTGGCGAAGTAACCACCGGCGATACCGCGCCGGTCATCCCGGCGATCGAATGGCGCCGCTGCGACGTCGTCGGCGACTCGCACGGTGCGTGTCACGATGCCGTCGGCGGCGAGTTCCTCTGCGGCGAGGTCGAAGTTGAGCCTGTCGCCGGCGTAGTTACCGTAGAGGAACAACACCCCGTGGCCACGGTGTGCCGCGGCAGCCACGGTCGCGATCGACATGGGGTCGGGTGCGGCGAAGACATCCCCTTGGCACACGGCGTCGGCCAGGCCTTCACCGACATACTCCAGCCACACCGGTTCATGGCCGCTCCCGCCGCCGACGAGCACCACGACGCGGTCGGTGAGCTCACGTCGAATCAGGCCGAGAGTGCCAGGGACACGCGATGTTCGGCCGCTGGTGACAGCCAGATAACCCTCAAGGGTTTCCATCGCGACGTCGCCGGGCTTGTTGATGAACTTGCGCATGAGCATGCCTCATTTCCGATCACTGGTGTGCGGCCAGGTATTGCTTGACGGCCGCGAGGTTGTCGCGGCTGAATTCGGGCGACGGGGTGAAGTGCAGATAGTCGCCGGCGCCTGTGCCGTCGCGCGTTGCGATGGCGACCGCGACCACTTCGTCGGCCCACGCGGCGGCGTCCTGGCCGGTGGTGTGCTCGACGACAGCCGGTTCGGCGAGCAACAACTGCGCGACAGTGGGGTTCATGCCGATGCCGAACACCGCGACCCTGCCTTGAAGTCCGCGCGCTTCAACGGCTTTGGCGGCGGCCACGATTCCGTCCTCGTTCTCCGCGATCAACACGTCGATATCGGGATGGGCAGCGAGCATTGCGGTTGCGACGGGGGTCGCGGCGTCGACGACATAGCCTTCCTGGGCGCTCACGGTCTGCACATCCAGGCCCGAAAGCGCCTCGTCCAACCCCGCACGACGGGCCTTGCACACGTCATAGGTCTCGCAGGTCAGGTACGCGACTTTCGCAGGCTTGTGGCGACCTTCGAGATGAGCCGCAACCGCACGCCCGGTGCTCGTGCCGAGCCCCTTCTGGTCATTGGTGACGAATGCCTCGGTGAGTTGTTCGTCCAGTGGTGGCGCCAGGCAGGTGTTGTAGCAGACGACGGGCACGTCGGCGTTGTCGAGTCTGCGGATCGCCGCGGCCGAGCCGGTTGCACTGGCCACGCTGGTCGCGACCAGGTCCACACCTTTGGTGGCGAAGGCACTGAGCACCTCGTGTTCCTTGCCCACGTCGTTGTTGATATCGGCGATGTCGAACGAAATCCCCTGCGCGGGGCCGATTTCGTTCAGTCGGTCGACAAACTCCGAGAACGTGCCGGTTGGAAACAACGTCGTCACTCCGACGGTGTACGTACCGTCCGCTCCACTGTTGGTGGCATGGCACCCACCGGCGACGACCACCACGGCCGCCGCGGCCGCAATTCTTGCGAACCTCATTGATGTACATGTCCTTCCGGCATGATCACGCGCGGCCGGATTCAGCACTGCGTGTTCAATACTTCGATCCTATAAACGAGATACAGAACACACTATGCGCCGTGCGTCACACGCGTCAAGACCCCGAAGGGCGGCTGATCAAGCGCGAGAAGCGAGTTCGCCGGCAAGGCGCAGGATTGCGGCGGAGTCCTTCTCGTGCGTCGCATCTCCCAGGGCACGCACGATTCCGACGGCCGCCGGGGTTCGTCCGCCGACATTGATCGCGGCCGCCGTGCCTGCGAGCGCCATTTCCTCGACACCGTCGTTCGATGCCCACCCGCGGCTTCGACACACCTTGAGCGCCAACCGAAGTCGGTCGGCGTCGAAAGTCAGACCGCTCGGCGACACGGCCGGCTCGTGCTGGAACATCCGGTCGACCACAGCGTCCGGCAGATGACTCAACAGGGCGATTCCCGTCGCCGTCGACCACGCCGGCAGGCGCATTCCCGGAGTCAGGGTGAGAGGCAACGGCCTGTCGCCCTCACGCACGGCCACGTGTGCGATGTCGCCGCCGACGAGCACCGCCAGGACTATCGCCGCGCCGTTCAACTCCGTGACACGCGAGCACGCGCCACGGAATTCGTCGATCAAGCGAGATCCTCCGACAAAGCCCCTTGCGATCTCGGGGATTCGCGCACCCAACCGTACTGTTGCCTGCTCGTCGCGCGTGACCGCTCCCTCTTCGAGCAACGTCGACACCAGGTCGGACACCGAACTCTTGGCCGTGCCAAGGCGGCGCGCGAGCTCGGGGACCGTGAGCCCGTGTGGGTTCGCCGCCAGCTCGGCCAGAATTCGAGCGGCGCGGTGGACGGCGGGTGAACCGGGACGCGTCATTCTGCGTCCCAGGGAACGTAGTCGGCGGCGTCGGGCGTGATCAGCCGCGGCGGCAGCAGCCGAAGCCGAGAAGCAGGGGCCAGGCCGGTGTGGATATCGGCTGCCACCGACAGTCCGACGCGTGCCATCTCGGCCGGATCCTGTGCCGCAGTTGCGATCAGCCCCTCGCCGCGCGCCAAAACAGCCGCAGCACGCTGGGATCCGTCGACGCTGACAATGGGGATCGGCAGGCCGGCCTCTTCGACCGCTTTCAACACACCGAGGGCAGTGGGGTCGTTGATTCCGAAGAACCCATCGATTGGGCCATGTTCAGCGAGGATGCGACGAGCCAACTTGCGGCCTGAGGCCTCCGAATGGTCACCGCGTTGCCGAGTGACGATCTCGATGTCGGGGTACTCGCGCAACGCCGAGACGAATCCCGCGACCCGATCGGCGGTAGCGGTCACGAACGTGCCGTCGACGATCGCAACCCGACCCCGTCCTCCGATGGCTGCGGCGAGATACCGGCCGACCATCGCACCGGCCGCGACATTGTCGGTCGTCACCGTCGCATCGGCGCCCTCAGCTCCCACGTTCAGCGCGACGACCGGTACTCCAGAGTCCTTACTGCGCGCGACTGCGGGGCCGATGCCGACGGAATCCACGCTGTCGAGCAAGAGCGCCTGCACGCCATCCGCCACCAGGTCGTCGATCTGTTCGGCCTGTCGCCGCAGACTCTGTCTGGCATCGCGGATGTCGACCTCCACGGCCTGAGCCGCGGCCGCCGCCCGAACCGCCGCGATCTCCGCGACGAAGAACGGGTTGTCAAGGTTCTGCACGCAGACGCCGACGCGCGACATCCGCACGGGCTGTCGGCCGTATGCCGCCGCGAGCTCGACTATCGCCAGCCCCAGCCCGTAGTTGCCGTCTGTCGCCGTGAGCAGTCGTTGGTCGACGAGGGCTTGGCAGATCCCGAGCAGGCTGCTCTTCGGAAGGGACAGCCTGCGCGAAAGTTCGGACAGCGTGGCCGGACCGTGCACGGCGATGTCAGACATCACGTGAAAAGCCCGGCCAACAGCCGGCACGCGCGGTGAAGCGCCCGACTCCATGCCCACGCCGTCAGGATACGAGGCCGGGCCGCCCAATCCGGTCAGGGGCGCACGTTCTCGCGAATCCAGCTGGTGACAGAAGACTGACGGGGCCGCCAACCGAGCCCGCCCCGCGCCGCGCGGCCGCGCACCCGGCTGTTGGAACCCAGCGCGTAGACCGCAGGCTCAAAACCCCATTCTGCGACCGCATCGGATACGGACATCTCCTGCGGCGGCGCCAACCTCAGCGCGGCTGCAATCGCCTCCGTGATGGCCCGGAAACTCTCTTCACCGTTCTCCACGAAGTAGAACGAACCGGCGGGCGCCTTGTCCAACGCAAGCAGGTAAAGACTGCAGGCATCGTCGAGGGATACGTTGGACCACCGGTTCAGGCCTCGTCCGATGTGCCGCACCACGCCGGTTCGTCGAGCCGTCTCTACCAGCCGAGGGATCTGCACGCTGTCGGCGCGGACCCCCTCGCCGGTTCCATAGACCATCGAGTTGCACAAGACAACCGAACGAATGTCGCGGTCCTTCGCCGCCAGCACGCGCCGGTCGATGGAGACCCTGGCTTGTTTGTCGGAAGCCGGCGCCCACGTGGCGTCGCCATAGACGTCATCCTCGGAGTAGACGTCGTCTTGAGGCTCTCCGCCGGATGCCGACCCGACAATGCTGGAGCCGCTCGTGTGGAGGAAGGGCTTACCGCTGCCGTCGAGAGCGTCGAGGATTGCGTCGACGGCACCGGCATGGTCACTGTCGGCGGCGTTGATCACCGCATCGGCGGCGCGCGATTCGCCGGCAAGCAGCCCTGCCTCGTCGAGATTTCCGAGCACGGGTTCGATACCAGCCGCAGCAAGGGATGCGGCGTCGGCGGTGGATCGAACGAGCCCGCGCACATGGTGAGTCGCCGACAATCGGGTGGCCAATGTCCCGCCGAGGAATCCGGTCGCGCCGGTGATGAAGATGCGCATGCCGAGACCTCCTATTTCCGCACTCGCGGGCGCACGGTGCTGACGAGTACCGCAAGCAGGACGATGAGCCCGTTCGCCACATACTGGGCGTAGCTGTTGACCCCGAGCAGCACCATGCCGTTGTTGAGCACACCGATGAACACAACACCGATCAGGGTGCCGACCATCGACCCGCGGCCCCCGTAGAGGTTGGCACCGCCGACTATCACCGCCGTGATGACCGCGAATTCGACCCCGCGTCCGATGGTCGGATTGCCTGCCCCCAGTTGCGAGGTTTGCAGCACCGCCGAGACCGCGGCGAGCAAACCGGTCAGGCCGAACAGCACGGTGCGGATGCGCGCAACCGGAATCCCGGACAATCTCGCGGCCTCCGGGTTACCGCCGATGGCGTACACGCCACGACCGAAGGCTGTTCGGTTGGCCAGCAACCAGAACAGTGCGAACGCCGAGACCATCACCAATGCCGGAATCGGCACGCCCAACAGCGCACCGTTGCCCCATTGGGCGAACCCCGCATCGATGATCGGCAGCGGGACGGCGTTGGTCAACATCAAAGCCGCGCCGCTGAGCGCGGAGAACAACGCCAGCGTCACGATGAAGGACGGCACGTTCAGCCACGCCCGGGCCGCGCCCGCCGCGGCGCCGATCACGGCACCACTGACGCATACCGCAGCCGCCGCCAGCCATGGTGGCAGCCCATGATGCACCGCGAGCACACCCAACAGCGCAGAACCGAAGGCGATTGCAGAGCCGATGCTGATGTCGATCTCG
Source organism: Mycolicibacterium mageritense (assembly GCF_010727475.1). Taxonomy (NCBI): domain Bacteria; kingdom Bacillati; phylum Actinomycetota; class Actinomycetes; order Mycobacteriales; family Mycobacteriaceae; genus Mycobacterium; species Mycolicibacterium mageritense. Next base: position 5,643,691 of record NZ_AP022567.1, on the reverse strand, counting down.
CCGGCGACGATCACCAAAGTCATACCGAACGCGATGATTCCGGTGAACGACAGTTGCCGGGCGACATCGAGGAGGTTGCCCGCGGTGAGGAAATTGGGCGCCGTCGCCGAGAGCACGACGACGGCCACTGCGAGGACGCCGAGCAGCGCGAGATGCTGCCTACCGGAATGCCACGCCACCGCGACCATCGACCGCGCCCGCGACGGCGCGCCTGGATCGCTGTCTGCCGGCGGGACGACCCGACCACTGAATACCGCTGTCATTGACTGCCTTCCATTGCCAGTGCCAACACTTCCGATGGCGTGGACTCGTCGACCACGCGCTCGGCGATCACGCGACCGCCGCGCAGCACCACGATTCGATCGCAGACCTGGAACAGTTCCTCGGTCTCCGACGACACGAAGACGGCGCTTACGCCGTCTGCTGCCAGCTCTCGAATCAGTTGATATATCTGATCTTTGGCCTCAACATCGATTCCGCGCGTGGGCTCGTCGAGTAACAGCACCCGGGCCCGCGCATTGAGCCACTTGCCGAGAATGACCTTCTGCTGATTGCCGCCCGACAACGTGCCGACGGCCACGTGCGGTGAGGGCGTTTTGACCGCAAGCCGCTTACTACTGGAAGCTGCGAGTTCCCTTTCGGCCCTGCGCGAAAGCCATCCGCGCCGCGCCAACCGGCGCAACACCGCAAGCACCAGGTTGCCGGAGACCGACATGCCGAGGACAACGCCATCGCGTTTTCTGTCCTCAGGCGTGAACCCGACACCGGCCCTGATCGCGTCCTGTGGCGATCGGGGGGCGTAGGGCCGCCCGCCAAGGGCCATTCGACCACCGGTGACGGGGTCGAGGCCGAACAGGCAGCGAAGGATCTCAGTACGGCCCGCCCCCAACAAGCCTGCGATGCCGAGCACTTCACCTTGATGGAGCACGAGGTCGACGCCGTCGACCCGGTCTCCGGATCGCAAGCCGTGGACGGCGAGAACGACCTCCTCCGATCGTTTCGTGGCGGCGGGGCGGCGCGCGTGCCCAGCGCCGCCCGTCATCATGCGCACGATGTCGCCGGTGCCCGCCGCACCGATGGACCGCGTCTCGACGAGCTGCCCGTCCCGCATCACCGTGACCGAATCGGCTATGAGTGGGATCTCGTCCATGCGGTGTGACACGTAGATCACCGATATGCCGGACTGGGCCAACCGCCGAATCAGTTTGAGGAGGATCTCGACTTCTGCGGCCGGCAGCGAACTGGTCGGTTCGTCGAGGATCAGCACCCGGCTGCCCAACGACACCGCCCGCGCGATCTCGACACTCTGCTGTGTGGCGATGCTGAGCGACTTGACCTTGGCCCGCGGATCGATCACGAGGCCGACCGCGGCCAACTGCTCGTGCGCGTGCGCAACCATCGCTGCCGGCGACAACAGCGGACCGACACCGGCCACCGCGCGCCAACGGCCGAGCAGGAGGTTCTCGGCGACACTCAGTTCGGGGATGAGGCTGAGTTCTTGGTGCACGGTGGCGATCCCGAGTTCCCGGGCCCGGGCCGGCGAGGTGATGGCCACGCGTACGCCGTCGATCCGGACCGTGCCCTCGTCGGGGCGTTCGGCGCCCGACAGGATCCGAACCAGAGTCGACTTGCCCGCGCCGTTCTTGCCGAGCAGCGCGCGCACCTCGCCTGGCTGCAACGCCAAGTGAAGTCCGTTCAACGCCCGCACACCCGGATAGCGCTTTGACACATCCAGAACTTCAAGACGAGGTCGCACCTGAAACTCCGTTCATTTCTTCGTCTACTAGTACGACATACTGAACACAGGCTATGATGGGTCATCCCTCGATGTCAAGGCATCCGCACATGAGCGCGATCAGGAGGCACGTAGTGAGTAATCCGTTGAACGAGAGTGTGATTCGGCAGTTCGTCACCGCAATCGAAGCCGGTGACACGGCGACACTGTCGTCCCTGCTGGCGCCGGACGCGACCTGGCACCTGCACGGCGACCTTCCCGTCGCCGGGCACTACGTCGGCCGCGAGGCGATACTCAACGACTTCCTTCGCCGGGGATTGGGCCTCTACCGCCCCGGGTCACTCAAGCTCAAGCTGACCCGCACAGTCTCCGACGGCGACGTGGTGGCCATCGAATGGCATGCCGTCGGAACGAGCGTCGAAGGTCGCGTGTACGACAACGAATACGCGTTCTTCTTCACGGTCAAGCACTCGCGGATCACCTCGATCCGCGAGTACTGCGACACACTGCACGTACGGGACGCGCTCTATGCCTGAGCCGTGGCCGGTTATCCCCAGGTGCCCAATTGTCCCTAGCGGAGCCGCCAACGGCGGCTGTTCACTGGATGCGTGAAGCTCGCACGAGCGCTCCTGATCACCGCCCTACTCCTCGTATGGTCGGCACCCGCACACGCGGACAGTGCGCGGCTGCGCTGGCCCGTATCGCCCCGGCCCACGGTGACCAGAGGGTTCGACGCGCCCTCGCCAAATTGGAACCGCGGGCACCGTGGCGTCGACCTGGCGGCGACCGCGGAGCAACCCGTCTACGCCGCGGCACCGGGCACCGTCGTGTTCGCCGGCGTTCTCGCCGGGCGTGAGGTGGTCTCGATCGCGCATCCCGGGGGGCTGCGCACGAGCTACGAACCGGTGCGCGCGGTCGTGCGGCCCGGACAGGTCGTGTCGGCCGGGACGACGCTGGGTGTGCTCGTGGCCGGGCACCCCGGCTGCCCGGTGGCGGCATGCCTGCACTGGGGTGCGATGTGGGGTCCGGCGTCGCGGGCCGACTACGTCAATCCGCTCGGACTCTTGGCCGAGACCCAGATTCGGCTCAAGCCGCTGGCAGGCTGAACGACACCCCGCGCGGCGTACAAAACCCTTCGTTCCCGCCGCCGGCGTCGCACTCTGGGCTCATGCTCGACACCATCACGACGGTTGTCATCGCCCTGCTGGGCGTTCACATCCTCATCAAGTTCGCGTTCTTCGCGTTGCCGTACCGAAAACGGCGAGAGGCACTCGACAGGAGCTATGGAGACAAGCCCTCGGCGACATCCACGTCGGATTGGGTAGCGCTGGCCTTCGTCGTCGCGCTGTCGGTGCTGCTGCTGTGCCGTGGGGTGGAAGCCGTGAGCTTCCTGGGTGGACTGTGGATCGGCGCGACGCTGATCCAGCTGTACTTCCACCGATTTCACGAGCCGGTGCCCGCAGCCAAGTCCGCGCCACCGCAAACCTCTCCGCTCAAGGAGATGTCATATGCTATCCAGGCCGACCCGTGGAAACCCTGGCCGCAGATGGCCGTTCTCGCCGTGCTCGTGGTCTGGAATCTCGTGGTGATCGCCCGCTGACCGACCTACCCTCGGACAGATGACCACAGAAGTTCATCGCAGCCGACCGATGCGATTCGGACTGCACACCGCGCTGCCGCGCGGCACGGAGTTCGCCGAATTCGCGCTCACCGTCGAGAATTCCGGCTTCGACGTGCTGACCATTCCCGACCATCTGGCCGCCTCGCTGGCCCCGTTCAGCGGCGCCGCCGCCGCGTGCGCGGCGACGTCGCGCCTGCACACGGGCACCCTGGTGCTCAACAACGATCTGCGCCACCCGGTCGACACCGCGCGGGAGACCTCAAGCCTGGCAGCGCTTTCCGGTGGCCGGTTCGAGCTGGGTCTGGGCGCGGGCCACATGAAGTCCGAATATGACGCGGCCGGACTGAAATTCGATCCTGGCGCCACGCGCGTGGACCGGCTGATCGAGTCGGTCGACGTGATCCGCCCACTGCTGGCCGGTGAGCCCGTCGACGTCGACGGTGCCCACTACTGTGTGCGCGCCGCCGCGGGCGAACTCGTCGCGCCGCCGGGCGTCGACGTTCCGCTGCTGATCGGCGGCAACGGCACGCGGGTTTTGCAATTGGCGGGGCGGGTCGCCGACATCGCGGGGCTGGCAGGGTTCAGCCACAACCACGACGCCACCGAGGTCAAGCTGACCCATTTCGACGCCACCGGCCTGTTGGACCGCATCAGCGTGGTCCGCAACGCCGCGGGCGACCGCTTCGACGCCATCGAGCTCAACGCGCTGCTGCAGTTCGTGGTGCACACAGAGGATCCGTCCGCGGCCGCCGCCGAGCTAGCCGGACCCCTCGGCGCCTCGGCCGACCTCCTGCTGGAATCCCCGTTCGTGCTGCTCGGCAGCTACGAGCGGATGGCCGAGGAGCTCGCGGGCCGGCAGCGCAAGTTCGGCATCAGTTACTGGACCGTCTTTGACGCGTGGCCGGGCCGCGAATCGGCGCTTGCCCACCTGGCCGAGGTGATCAAGCTGTTGCGGTAGCGGCCAGGAACTCGGTCATCGCGTCCAGGACCGCCCCCGGCCGGTCCCGCTGCACCCAATGCCCAGCTCCGGCAATCACTTTCAGATCCGCGTCAGGTATCAGCGCCGCGGCCGCGCGGGCCCGTGCCACCGGGACGCCCGGATCGCGATCGCCGTGCACGATGAGCACGGGGCACGCCACCGACCCCAGCCGCGCGGTGTAATCGGTGCGCAGCCGGTTCCACTTGACCTGGTCGCGCTGCCACTGTCCGAACGCCTCGAATCCACCGGGTTTGCCCGCGGCGGCCATCACCTCGTCGATCAGATCGTCGGTGAGTTGCTTCGGGTCTGTGATCAACGCGTGCATGCTGCGGGCCATCGCGCGGCGGTTGCCGCCCACCCACTTGGTCGTCGCGCCCAGCAGGCCGGTGCGCAGTGCGGCCCAGGTGACCAGTTGGCGCACACCGGAGAACGGTCCGTCCGAAAGCCGAGGCATGACGCCGTAGCTGCCCAGCAGAATCGCGCTGCTCACCCGGTCGGGCCGGGCCAGCACATGGCCGATCGTCATGCCGCCACCGAGCGACAGCCCACCGATCGTGTAGCGCTCCAAGCCGAGGGCGTCGACCAGCTCCCCCACATAGGCGACCAGCCGCTCCTGTGTGACCGGCAGCCGCGCGGGCGCGCTGCGTCCGTAGCCGGGATGGTCCGGCGCGATGACGCGGTAACCGGCTTGCGCGAGTCGCGGGCCGATCTCGCCCCACGACAACGACGCGCTGTCCACCCCGCCGCCGTGCAGCAACACGACCGCCGGCGCCGCGCGGTCAGCCGTCCAGGTCAGGTAGGAAACCGTCCCGGAGGGCAACTCGACGGTTGATCTGCTCACGCGTTGTCGCCCCTCCCCGACGCTCGACGTATCAGGCCCGCGGGTGCGCTTGGTCGTGCACCGCACGCAACCGCGCGACGGTGACATGCGTGTAGAGCTGCGTGGTGGCGAGCGTGGTGTGGCCGAGCAGTTCCTGCACGACGCGCAGGTCCGCCCCGCCTTCCAGCAGGTGCGTGGCCGCGCTGTGGCGCAGGCCGTGCGGGCCGATGTCAGGTGCCCCGTTGACGGCCGACACGGTCTGGTGCACCACGGTGCGCGCCTGGCGCGGGTCGAGACGCTTGCCGCGGGCCCCCAGCAGCAGCGCAGGGCCGGACGCCGGCGTGACCAGTGCGGGCCGCCCGTCGGCCAGCCATGAGGTCAACGCGACCTGGGCCGGCTCACCGAACGGCACGGTGCGTTGCTTGTTGCCCTTGCCGAGCACACGCAGCACCCGCCGCGACCGGTCCACGTCGTCGATGTCAAGACCGCACAGCTCACTGACCCGGATCCCGGTGGCGTACAACAGCTCGACGATCAGACGATCGCGCAGGGCGAGTGGATCGCCCTCCTGCGCACCGTTGTTCGCGGCGTCGAGGGCTTCGAGGGCCTGGTCCTGCCGCAGCACGGCCGGCAGCGTGCGATGCGCCTTGGGCACCTGCAGCCGGCTCGCCGGATCGCCAGCCAGCACACCGCGCCGGGCCGCCCACGCGGTGAAGGTCTTCACCGACGACGTGCGGCGCGCCAATGTGGTGCGGGCCGCGCCTGCAGCGGCCTGTTCGGCGAGCCACGAGCGCAGCAGCGGGAGGGTCAGTTTGGTGGGCTCGGCCGTCCCGACGCGACGGGCGACGAACTCGAACAGCGCCGTGAGGTCACCACGGTAGGCGCGGCGGGTGTGCGCCGAGTACCCGCGTTCGAGTTCGAGGTACTGATCGAACTCGTCGAGTACTGCGTCCACACCCCTACCGTCGCAGATGCCTCGTGGGTGTCCACTCGACGCGCCGGGACACCATCGTCACGGCTTCATCTCGTACCGGCCGGCCAGGTCGCGCACCTTGCCGACGACGCGGTCCCTGCGCCCGGCATCGGCCACCGGTTGGCGGATGATGTCGAGCGCGCGCTGCTTCTGCGCGGCGGTGGCGTCGGGATGGCAGTGCAGTTCGGTCGCGTGCGTGGACATGTCGGTGACGAGCACCTCGAACAGCTGGTCGAGGATGTCGGTGTCGGCATCCTCGATGCCGGCCTGCTCGAGGATCAGCTGCGCGTACGGGACGAGCGTGAACATCTCACCGATCGCGAACAGGAAGTCGACGTTGCGCTGCTGCTCGGCCGTCGGCGTCGCGACCGCCAGCAGCGTCTGCAATGCCTGGGCCTGGGCGAGGAAGATCGCGACGTTCGGCGTCGACGCGGACCGGCGCAGCACCGACTGCCAGTCCCCGAACCTGATCTTGGCCAGGCCGCTGCTGGGGCCCTGGTGGAACAGGAAGTCGTCGTTACGTGCGTCTCGGCGCGTGGGTATCTCGGGCACCTCGGCCAACAGCGGCTTGAGCGGTGGGATACGTTGCGCCAGCGGGGAATCCGCGAGCACTCCCCCGGCAGCACGCAGGCCGCCTGCGAGCGCGCTGAGCACCGGACCGGGAGCCCGGCCGACGGGCAGTTGGGCCAGGGCTGCCAACGCGGCGTCCGAGGCACCGAACATGTAGTTCTGCATGAACTTCAGCGACAGTGCCATGTTGACGTGCACCGTGCCCTCCAGGCGCGGCAGCCCCGTGACACCGAGAAGTGCCATGGTGAAGTACATGTCGGATTCGAATGCGCGCGCGGCGATGGTGTCGGCCAGGAGCGTGACGATCTTCTCGCCCTCGCGCGTGACGTTCATCTTCTCGATCGCGTTGAACAGCAGGTAGCGCCGGTCGTTGGGGCTCGCGCTGCGCATGTAGTCGACGGCCCGCTCGCTGTAGAGCTTCATGCCGACCAGGCGCGCATAGCCGTCGGCGAGCATCCGGCGGATCTGCGGGAATTCGGTGACCCGCTGCCCGAACAACACCCGGTTCTCCGCGTGCGTGACGGCCTCGTACATCGCGTGTTCGCACGCGCCGATCGCGCCGAAGCCGAGGTTGAACTTGCCGATGTTGACGGTGTTGATCGCGGCGTTGAACGCGGCCTTGCCCTCGTGCAGGATGTCGTCGGCGCTGACCGGGTAGCTCTCCAGATCGAACGCGGCGACGTACATCTGGCCGTCGACGACGTTGCGGCGCAGGTGGTAGTTCGGATGCCGGCTGTCGGCCGCGAAGAACAGGTACCCCTCGAAGTCCTGCTCGGGACGGCGCCGGTCGAGGTCCGAACTGTCGATGATCGGCTTGTCGGAGCGCCTGCCGAACACCGAGACCATGCCGGCGAGGTTCCCGTTGCCGATGTAGTACTTGCCACCGGTCGCGGTGTACGAACCGTCGGGGCCGGGTTCCAGCACCATGTCAGTCGAGTAGACGTCGGCGCCGTGCGCCTGCTCGGACAATCCGAACGCGAAGATCTCCCCCGAATCAAGCAGGGCGGCAGCCTTTTTGCGGGCCGCCTCGTTCGCCGACTGCCAGATCGGTCCGAGACCGAGGATGGTGACCTGCCAGACGTACCAGTACTGCATGCCGTAGAACCCGAGGATCTGGCTGTACATGGCATTGCGTGCGGTGTCCCAGCGCTTGTCGGGATCGCCGCCCGCCTCGGACGCGGGCGTCAGGAACGTGGCGAAGATACCCTCCCGCTTGACCAGGTCGAGAAAGTCGCTGTACCAGACCCGGTCCCGGTCCTGCTGCTTGAGCCACCGCTTGCCGTGCGACTCGAAGAAGTCGATGGTGGCCCGGAAGATCTCCCGCGTCCGGGGATCGAACTGGTCGAACTCGGTCCGGTTCGGGTCGAACAGGACATCGGATCGTGCGGTCACGCCAAACTCCCCAGGTAGGACTGAGATTCGATGAGGCCCTCGTCGCTCGGCAGCTGCCCCTGCCCGAACACACGCTCGTGCTGGCGGGCACGCAACTCCCGGTGCGCATCGGCGGGTTTGACGAAGCCGTACCGTTTGCGCCCTTCTTCGGGACTGAGCACTTCTGCCGAGCGCGGCGGGATGCCCATGATGTAGGGACCGGCGACCGGCACCACCGAGGGTGCAATGATCTTGGCCACCAGCAGTTTCAGCCGCGGCACGCGGTCGACCACGCCGAAGCCGAGCTTGAGCACAGGCCGCACGGCCAGGTCGACCACGCGGGGCTGATCGAATCCGCTGAGCCGGCGCATCCACCGGGGCATGGTGGCGATGGTTCCGGCACGCAGGAACCAGTTGAGGATCTCGACGGCCGGTTGCGCGAGGCGCGGCACGGGCGGCAACACCACTTTGGCGTTGAGCAGGTGATCCATCATGGCCCGCGCCGCTTCGCTGACGGCCAGGTGGGGCCGCATCTGTTCGAAGTAGTCGTTGATGCCTTCGCGGGTGCGCGGGACGTCGGCGGGGTCGCAGGTCTGGAACTCGGCAGCCCGTGCGCAGTCCTGCCAGTAGCGGGCTTCCTCCTGCGGGCTGAGCTTGCCGCCGCCGTACAGCTCGTAGGCCTTGAGCACCGAGTGCCAGCCGGTGAGCAGGATCCACAGCTGCGACCTGGGATCGTTCGCGTCGTATCTGTTGCCGCTCAGGGGTTCGGTGCCAATGGCTTTGGAGTGAACCTTCACCAGCACGTCGGCCGCCTTGAGCACCGATTCGGTGTCGGCGAAGGCGACCATCGCGAAGTAGCGCACGGTCCGGTCGTAGCGGGTGCGCGGCCGGTCGTAGTTCGCACCGGTGGTGTCGACCGCCGCGATCAGCGGCGGGTCGAGTTCCTCGACCACCACGGCGCGTTGCAAGCCGATGATCGGGGTGGTCGCGTGGCCCCACACCTTCCAGGTCACCGAACCGGGCCCGAAGAACCCGTAGTCAGCCATCGGCTGGAGATCGGACATGTACTCCTCCTCGTGGGGTCAAGCGGTTCGAAACGCCCGATAGGTGGCTGATCCGACGAACGCACCCAATGTGTCTGGGGTCCAGTCTTTTCCGTCGTCACGCAGCAGAGTCCGCACGGCGGCTTCACACGCGGCCATGAACTGCTCGACCAGCACGGGCAGCTTCTTGTCGGCGTCGGCGGTGCCCCATCGGTCGAGCGTGGGCGCGAGCCGCCGTGAGACCTTGTCGACCAGCACCGCGCGTCCGTTGCGGAAGTGTTCGGCCACAGCGGGATCGGGGTCGGCACTCATGACCAACCGCCACGAGTACGGCCTGCGCGCGACGGTGCGCAGCAGGGCCTGAAAGCCTTCGACGAACACCGCCTCGTCGGCGTCCGGTTTGCCGTACGGCAACGCGTCGATGGCGTCGCGAAGCAGCAGACCCAGTTCGCGTTCGAGCAACGCCCGGATGAGTTCGACGCGGTCGGCAAAGCACGAGTACACCACCGGGCGGGTCACTTTGAGCTGCTTGGCGACCGCGCCGATGGTGACCGCGGCGACGCCGTCGGCCATCACGACCGCCAATGCAGCGTCCAGCACCTGGGGCCGCCTGCGTTCGGGCCCGAGATGGGCAGCTCGCTCGCGGACTGTTCCTGCAGTCATGAAGGAAAATGCTACACGAGTGAATAATCTTTGCCCAGAGCTGCTGACCTGGGATTTCATGCCCCTAAGTGCCGATGTGATGCCCGATCGCGCACAGTTGCCATTGTTCGATGGCAATCTGATCGACCCCCGGACACCATTTCGAGTGCAGGGTGCACGCGCACCTCGCAGCACAACAGGGGGCGCAGGGATGGGGTCTCGCGAGCTGGTGGAGGGCCTGCTGTGGCGTGCCAGGGCAGGCATCCGCGTAGAAGGCCCGCCGCTACGCGCAGGCCACGGAATGGCCGACGCCGCATACCGGCCGCCCGCCCTGCCGTACGCGTCGGTGGTCGGCCCGCTCAACATCGAACTCGAGCCCGACCGCGACCCACCCCGCTCGGTCTACCTGCCCGTGCAGGCACCCGGCTATCTCGCGGGCGCCGAGCGCACCGCGGCCGACCCGATTCCCGCGCCCGGTCAGCTCGTGTTGCGGCTCGACGGCGACACGATCGTCACCGCCGCCGTGAACTTCGGTGCCCTGTCCGGGGAGTCTGCCGCCGCAGAGGGGGTCGGCCTGCAGGCCGCCTCGGTACTCGAAACGGCTTTGCGTTCAGGGACGTTCACCCAGAACGGGGCAGCCGTGACCGACCAGGAACGGCTGGCCGAGTTGGCGCTCGTCACCGCCCGCTGGGATGTCGCGCGGCGCCGCTTCGTGGTGGCATCCGGCCGGCGGGGCGTCGTCGTCGGGCCCGATCTGATGCAGCGGCAGCCGTCATCGGTCGAACTCGCCGAACCGGCGGGGACGGTCGCCGCCGCACTGGGGTTCGCCGCGACCACCACCGTGCGCGCCCCGGGCCGGCTCATCCGGCACCGCAGGCCGACCCCGACCGCGGTCGCCGTCGACGTCCGGGTCGATCTGTGGAGCGGCAGCCAGTCGGAACTGGCATCGGTGCTCGACGCGTGGACCCGCTCGACCGCAACACGCGGCCAACTCCTGGTCCGCCCGGCGATCCTCGCCGAGGACGTGTCACCGACCGACACGTCCGTCCGCCTGCTGTCCCCCGCCGAACCTGCGGCCTGCACGACCATCGCCCTGCTCGACGTGATCGACGATGCCGTCACCGACCGGAAGACCGGCCGCGCCGCGCGGCTCGTCGGCGCGGGCGCCCAGGTGACCGACGGTGCGCTGGCCCTCACCGCCGCGCAACGCGCCGAGCTGGATTTCTTTGAACTGCCGCCGATTCCGGTGGCCTGGGCGCCTGACACCCCGAGCGCCAACGGATACTCCGCGACAATCGGGTTGAGCGTGTCTGCCGGCGCCGTCGGCGCGACCGTGCGGGTGCTGACGGTGCTCGGTCCAGGAGCCGGCGGTGCGATCGGTCAAGGCCGGACCGCCTTGCGGCTCGATGTCGGTTTCGTCGCTGCCGGTGCGGAGCTTCGTGCCTCGGCGATGCGCGCGGGCGCGGGAGATTTCACTCCCGTCTCCGCCACGGTCAGCACGGCCGCACTCGCCGCGGGCATGCAGATCCACGTCGCGCTCGATTCCCGTCGCGGTGCGCTGCGGATCTCGGTCGACGGCGAACAGGTGGGCGACGGCGGCGTATCCCCCGCCGGCCGTCCGGTCGGTGGGCCTGGCATGCGCCTGGTCCTGGGACCTCCCCCAGGCGCACCGCAGAACCAATCGAACTTGGCCGTCCAGCACGTACATCTGCACGGGGCACCGGTCGGACCGCCCGATCCGAGGCTTCGGCCGGCCGCCGCACCAGCGGCCGCATGGTCGCCCGGTGATCCGTTCGTGCTCGCGCGCTCGACCGACGGCGTCACCGCGGTCGGCGACGGTGTCGCCGCCACAGTGCTCGGCGTGCAGGGCGATCGGGTTCTGCTGGACCGTCCCGTGCAGGCCGCCTTCCCGCGCACCGACAGCATCGCCTACCGGCGCAGCGAGTTCTTCTCCCAACGTGCGCTGCGCCGCAGCGACGACCTGATGAACCAGCTGTACCGCATGAGCGCGGAGTACCGCGTATCCACGGTCCTCGACGAGCTCGAGGCCGGCATCAGCTCCCCGCTCGTCGAGAGCGTCGACCTGCAGGTCCGAGATTTCGCGCGGCTCGCCGCCGAACTCGGCGCACCGGGCGAACCGGTGTTCTCCGGCCGCCCAGCCGGTGAAACACCGGGCACCACGGCAGTTTTCACCACCAACCCGCCCAGGTCGGCCAAGACCACACCCGAAACCGAACCGGCACTGCAACCCACGGAGGCATCCCATGGCTGAACGCTTGACACCCGGCGTCTACGTCGAAGAGATCCCCGGAGGTGTCCGCCCCATCCAGGGCGTCGGCACGTCGACAGCGGCATTCGTCGGGCAGGCACAGCGTGGCATTCCCGACCGCGCGGTGTTCGTCAACGGATTCGGGGACTTCACCCGCAAGTTCGGCGGCCACAGCCGCGGTGAAGCAGGCTTCCTGGCCCAGGCCGTGGACGCGTTCTTCGCGGCCGGCGGGCGGCGCGCCTACGTGGTGCGCGTCCTGCCCGGCAACGCCGCCGATCCGGCTGTGTCACCGGCACTTCAGGCCAGGGCCGACGACGCCTGGGGCGTCCGGCACAACGTGCTGCGGTTCACCGCCAAAGGGCAGGGTGCCTGGGCCGACCATGTGCGGATCCACATCGAGAACTCGACTTCCTTTGCCGGGGAGACCTTCCGGCTGCGGCTGGAATGGGTGGAGGCCGGCCGGTCCCGCACGATCGAGACCTACGACGGGGTCCGGATGGACCCCGAATCCGAGGACTACGCGGTGCGGGTGGTCAACGAGACGTCGCAGTACGTGCGTGCCGACGACCTTTTCCAGATCGAGTTCGTCGACGCAGAGGAACGGAGCACACCGCCCATTCCCGGTCGCGCGCCGGTGCTCGAGGCCCGCCCCGGTGCCGACGGGAACTACTCCGTTCCCGAACAGGCCCGACTCACCTTCGCGTGGGACGACCTGTCGAGCACGACGCCCAACCAGTCCAGTGTTGCGGTCGAGTTCAGCAGCGAGGCGATCGAAGCCGCCGGCGGGACCGTGACCGGCGCTGTCGGGCTCCTCACGCCCGACCAGTTGCAGGATCTCCTCGCCACTGCGCTCGGCGACACGTTCACCGTCGACGTCGCGAACGCGCGGGTGCGCGTCACCCCGGCCGTGGCGCTCGGCACTGTCCTCGCCGCCGAGACACCCGACGGCAGTGATCAATTCGACGTCGACCCGCTGACCGGCGTCACGCTGACGGTCACGGACTCCGCAGGCGCGACCGACATCGTCGTCGACACCACCGCCGACACGACGCTGAGCCCCCAGGCCCTCGCCGACCGGATCAACGCGGAGCTCCCCGCAACCAACCCACATGGTGTGGTCGCCGACGGAGCCGGCCGATTCCTGGTCGTCACCGCTGACGGTGCCCCTGAAGGAGTGACCCTGGCCCTGGCCGCTACCGGCGGTGCAGCCCCGTGGCAGGCTCCGGTGACCTCCGGCGGTACCGGGGGCGCCGCGGTGGGTTCGCTCGCGAACGTCCAAGTGAGAGTGGCCGAGCAGCTGCGCCCGGGTGTCCCCCGCGTGCTGTCGCGGCTCTTCCCCGTCGTGCGGGCCACGGGCCTGGAGCGCAACAGCGCCGCCAACCCGGACCTGCGTCCGGCGCTCACCGAGGATTCACCGGTGCGGTTGCTCGGCGGCGACGACGGCTCTGGCGCCGTGCTGCCCGACCGGTTCGCCGGCACCGTCACCGCCGACGGGCGCACCGGGCTGCACGCGCTCGACTCCGTGAACGTCAACATCCTGTGCCTGCCGGGGCGGACGACCGCGGACTACCTGGCACCGGCGATGACGTTCTGTGAACGCAACGACGTGTTCTTCATCGCCGACGGCGTCGGCAGCATCGATCCGGATTTCCAGGTGACGGCCGACGAGGTGCGCCAAGCGGTCGAGGGGCTGCCCACCGTGTCGGAGAACGCAGCGCTGTTCTATCCCTGGGTCGAGGTCACCGACCCCGTCGGCATCGGCCGCAACCCGCGCCGGATGGTTCCGCCCTCCGGGCACATGGCGGGCATCTTCGCGCGCACCGATGTCACCCGCGGGGTGTGGAAGGCGCCGGCCGGTATCGACTCGATCGTCAACGGCGCGGTGGACGTCCAGCACCGGCTCATCGATGCCGACCAGGATCTGCTGAACCCGATCGGGGTCAACTGCATCCGCCAGTTCCCCGGCATCGGGATCGTCAACTGGGGTGCCCGCACGCTCGCGGCCGACCCGGAGTGGCGCTACATCAACGTCCGGCGCATGGGACTGTTCCTCAAGGCCTCGATCAAACGCGGGCTGTACTGGGCCGTGTTCGAACCCAACGACCAGGAACTCTGGGACCGGATCCGCATCAACATCAACGCCTTCATGCTCGGGCTGTTCCGGCAGCGCGCATTCCAGGGCGCCACCCCCGACGAAGCGTTCGTGGTCAAGTGCGACCGCGAGACCAACCCGCAGGAACTCGTCGACCAGGGCATCGTGACCGCCCAGGTGGCGTGGGCTCCGCTCAAACCGGCTGAATTCGTGGTGATCGAGATCAGTCAGAAGAGCTTGCTGGCGGTCTGACATGGCTGATCCCGTGGTCACGGCGACTCCGTACAACCCGCTGCTGACCTATCAGTTCCGCATCCAATTGCTGGATCCCCCAGGAGATCCCACGCCCGAGCAACTGGAGGCCACCCGGACCACACTGCCCGGCACCAACGCCGGACGCGTCGGGGCGGCGGACATCGGTGCGGCCCCGATGGGCTTCGTGGCGGGTGTGCGCCGGGTCTCCGGGCTCACCCTGACCGTGGCGGCCAGCGAGACCTGGGAAGGCGGAAACTCGTTGCACCGGTACGCCAATCCGCACCGCGCGGTGTGGGAGCCGATCCTGCTCGAACAAGGCATCTCGACAGACACCAGCCTGCAGGACTGGGCCGAAGCGGGGGTGCGGTTCCTGCGCACCGGAACGGTGGACCCGGCACAGCCGGTCAAACGCAACGTGCTCCTCGGAGTGTTCACCAACGCCGGAGACCTGGTGCCCCGGCTGCGCTACGTGATCTTCAACGCGTGGGTCAGCAAATACCAGGCCATCCCGCGGCTGGATGCGATGGCCGACGAAGTCGCCCTGCTCTCCGTCGAACTCACCCACCACGGCTGGCGGCGGGATCCGCCTCCTGACCTGTTCGACACCCCGGATTAACCCACCATCACCCGACGAAGGAGCGCCACCGTGGCCACGAGATTTCAGGAAGCCGAACGCAACGACCCATTCCGCAACTTCAACTTCCGCATCGTCATCGACGGCGACGAGGTTGCCGCCTGCCGCAAGATGTCGATGCTCGAAGTGAGTGTCAACACGGTCAAGTTCCGGGCAGGCAACAACCGCACCACGGTCGAGGAGATGCTGCCCGGCCGGGTCGAGTACAAGCCCGTGGTGTTCGAATCCGGGCTCACCAACGACGAGACGTTCGAGGCCTGGGCCCGGCAGTTGATGGACCAGGACGCCCAGGCCGAACCACGGGCGGCCGAGCCCAACTTCCGCCGCGAGGTCGAGATCCGCGTGCTCGACATCGACAACATCACGGTGGTGCGCAAATACGTTCTGCACCGGGCCTGGCCCTCGAAGTACACGGCGATGTCCGACCTCGTCGGCGACGGTAACGACACGATCATCGAAACCTTGGAACTCACCCACCAGGGCTTCGAACGGATTCCGGTCTGAGGCAACGATGTACCACGATGTCGCGCTCGCACGCGGGCTCGTCGACTCGACGGGCGCGCGGCATCGGCGGGTGCGGCTGCGCCCGCCGACCGGGCATGTCGAACTCGGCCTGGCCGGGCGGCGCGCCGACGCACCTGGTCCGGACGACGCCGATGAACTGCTGGCCGGCTGCGTCGCACGGATCGGTGAATTCCACGATGTGACACCGTCGTTGACGGCGGCACTGACCCGCGGCGACCGGGCCCGCCTTGCGCTGGCCATCCGCACACTGCTGCACGGTGACGCCATCCTCCTCATCGTCGAGTGCCCCGCCGCGGGCTGCGGCGCACTGGCCGACCTCACGTTGCGCACACACGAACTGCTCGGCGAAACCCGCACAGCCCAGGCACTGAGCATCGCGGTCTCGACCGCCGACGGCGATGTCGAGGTCCGGCCGCCGACCGGCGCCGACGACCGGGCTGCCGCCGGCGCGGACGACGAGCTCTGGGGGCGGCTGGTCAGCAGAGCGGGGCAGCCGATAGGCGCCGCAGGCTGGCACAGGCTCGCCCCGACCAGTCACCAGCAGATCGCCATGGCACTCTCCGGCCTGGATTCGTGCGCCGACCTCGCCTTCGTCTGTGCGTGTCCTCGGTGCGGGTGCTGGATAGAGCTCGAGCTCGACGCCGTCGACCTGCTGACCCGTACCCTGGCCACCGGCGAACACCGCCTGCTCGCAGAGGTGCACTGCCTGGCTTTCCATTACGGCTGGCCCGAATCCGACATCCTCGCGTTGCCGCGACCCCGTCGGTTCGCGTACCTGGAGCTGTTGTGCGACCAACTCGAAGGCCGGCCGTTGACGAGAGCAGGTGCGTGATGCACGAGAAGCCGGGTACGGGCCTGAGCAGGCGCCAGCTCGAGTACGAACTGCGGTGGATGCTGCGCCAACAGCCCAGCGACCCAGGCAAACTCGCAGAGTTCCTCGGCGATGTCATGGTCACTCTGATCGACTGCAACAACAAAGCCCTGCGCCGTGAGGTCACAGACACCGCGATCGATCCGCCGGCGGTGTCCTGATGGGACTCAACCTCGAACCCCGGCTGGATGCACTCGAATCGACCCTCGAGCGCGGCGCCCTGCTGCGGATCGACCGCGACGCAAAGTCATTGGCGGCCACGGTATCGGTCACCGACGACGCGGCAACGATCGTCGGGAGCTCGACCTCGGGCCAGCTGGCTCTGCAGTTCCAGTTCAACCCAGAAACGGTCACCCGAACGAGAGCCGGCCAGTGGGATCCGCGGGTCAAACGGCAGGAGGCGAAGATTCCGCCGAATCCCGAGGTCCGGGGTACGGCCACGATGGGCTCGTCGGCGCTGCTCGCCGAGTCGGAGACGATCGGTTTCAAGATCGTCTTCGACGCCACCGAAGCCGTCCTCGCCGGGCGGCCGCACGGCACCGAACAAGGTGTGTTGCCGCAGCTGGCCTTCCTCGAGCTCGTCTCGCAGGGGCGCGAGGGCAACGTGGCCGACGACCCCAAGAAGCAGGACAAGGCCAAAGAGGTCATTCAACCGATCCGGCCGGACGAACTACTGCTGATCCTGGGATCGGCGCGGATCTTCCCGGTGGTCCTGACGAACCTGACGATCACCGAGCAGAAGTTCCTGCCGAGCCTGGTACCGCTGCGGGCGGAGGTGGAACTCAAGTTCACCGTCCTCGAACCGATCGAGAGTCGCTACAGCGCGATGATCGGCACCGCCTTCTCGCGACTCACCGAACGTCGTAGTGCCGCCGCGCAGCAGGCCTCGTCGGCCTCCGTCGTCGACGCGATCTGGAAGGCGCTGAATCCGCAATGACCACCGATCCGTCGTCGCGCCACGCCAACGCCGAGACCTACCGGGTGAGCCAGGAGGTCGAACTCCTGGTGCCCAGGATGAGAAACCGGCCACCGGCGGTGCGCCAGCACACAGCCTCCGTCACCGACCGGCTCGACAATCTCGCGGCAAGCTATCTCGGTGACCCGCACCAGTATTGGCGGATCGCCGATGCCAATCCGGCGGTTCCGCCGGACCAGCTGGTTGAGCCCGGCCGCTCGATAGACATCCCAGGGGCGTCGTCGTGACCGCGCGTCCGCCGCACCTGCAGGTGTGGCTCGACGGGGTGGCCGTGGCGCTGCGGGCCGGCTCGGTGCTGGCCCTCGACGTCGAGGAACGTTCCGACGAGGCGTCCTCGGCTCGGATCATGTTGGATCTCACCCCGGTCGGTGGCAGCTCGAAACCCGGCGACTGGGACGCCCTCGAGTACGGGCCGTTCGCGGCCGAGCGCGGCGTTCCGGCTTTCCGGCTGCTCAGCCGCGTCACGGTAGCGTTCGGCTTCGAGGCGGGTGCCGACGAGACCGCGATCACGGCAACAGTTTTCGACGGCTACGTGACGGCTGTCGAGCCCGTGATCGGCCGCGGCCGGGTGCCCGACTCGTACCTCGTGCTGACGTGTCTGGACGCGTCGTGTCTGATGCACCTCGAGACCGTCACCCGGACCTGGGACGGACAGACCGACGCCCAGATCGCTGCCGAGATCTTCGGCAAGTACGGCTTCGCCTGCACACCCGGCGACACCATCGAGGACAGCGGTGTCAGCCACGATGCCGACCTGCCCGGCCTCGTGCAACGCGGCACCGACGCCGAGTTCCTTCGAATGCTCGCCCGGCGCAACGGATTCGAGTGGTATATCGAACCGGCAGGCGACGTGCACGCAGGTACCCACCCCGGCCACGACGTCGTCGGCCATTTCCACTCGCCACGGGTGGGCATCGAACCGCAGCCCGAACTCGCGCTGTTCCCCCGGCTCACGCCGACGCTGCAGACGTTCCGGGCCCGCTTCGACAGTCACCAACCCACCCGGGTACGCAGCTGGCACATCGACGAGCGCAGCCGGGCGCTCCAGTACGTCGACCTACAGGGCACCGACCTCATGCGGATGGGCACGCATTCGCGGGCCGACGTGGTCGCGGAGCGGCTGAGCACGATCCAACCGGTCAAGGCGGGTGCGGCGACTGCCACCACCGTGGCAACCGGTCGCACCAGTGCCGGAAGCCTGCCTGCCACTCTCGACATCGCGTCGGGCAACGTGCCCTGCTCGAGGGTCGACCTCGGCAACCTCGCCCGCGCGAGCCTGCGGGTCGCAGACTGGTTCGTCACCGGGACCGGCACGGTGCAGAGCGACCGCTATCCCGCCATCGTCCGATCGCGGCGGCCCGTCACGGTCTCGGGGGCCGGGCACCTGCTCGACGGGCGCTGGTACGTGCAGGCCGTGCGGCATCGCTGGGGTGTCGACCCGGCCGAACCCGAACGCGAACAACGCATCCGCCGCTACGAGGCCGATGTCACGGTGGTCCGGAACGCATTGAGCGGAGCAGCGTGATGGACCAGGCCATGAGTTTTCCGTTCCGGGTGACCGAGCTCGGCGCCGCGGCACTGTCGCCGCGCAGCCGGGCCATTCGCGAGGCACTCGAGCAGCTGCTGTTGACGATTCCCGGCGAGCGGGTGAACCGGCCCAACTTCGGCTGCGGCATCCAGCGGTTGGTGTTCGACGGCACCGGCCCACTCGCGCTCGCCACCGCCGAGTATCTGATCACTACGTCGATCCGCGACCATCTCAGCGACCTGGTCACCCTCGACGCCGTGCGGGTCACCGTCGAGGAGTCCACCGTCCTCGTCGACATCCTCTACACCGTGAAGGGCACGGGCGAGGAGTCCGCACTGACCATCGCTCAACCGCTGCAGGTGTCGCCATGACCACCCGCGTCCTCGACACCGCCGACCTGGCAACGGCTTTCACGCAGGCCCAGGCCGGTCTGGCCGCGGCGCCTGCGGGTTCGGCCGAAACCTGGGTGCTCGGGCCCGGCGAGTTCGACCTCGGCGACGGGATCTCAGCAGGCGCGCCGGGTCGCAGCTTGACGCTGCGCGGTACCGCGACGCTGACCGTCGGATCGGCGGCGCCGGTCGCCGCACCCGCGACCGGTCTGGATCTGACCGGTGCCGACGTTCGGGTCGACGGCCTCACCCTGCGGGTGCGCAGTGCCGGCACCGCCACCGCGCTGCGGGTCCGGGCGGCAGGGCGATGCGAGCTCACCGATCTGAATGTCGATGCGGTGGAAGGAACTACCGCTGTCGGGGTCGACGCCGCCGCGGCGGGTGAGCTCAGCCTGCTCGACGTGCGCGTCGCACACGTCGGCGGCACGCAGGACGCGACGGGGGTCGTCACAGCGTGCGCGGGGGACGTGGCCGTGCGCGGGCTGACCGTCGACACCGTCGACGGCGCCCGGGCCTGCGGCGCGGTGATCGTCGCGGGCCGCGAGGCCGACTGGTCGGGCGGAAGGATCAATGCAGTGCGCGCCACCGCAGGGGGTGCGGTGGGGCTCCGGGTGCTCGCGGCGCCCGAACGCGCGGCGATCCGGCTGACCGACCTCGCAGTCGCACAGGTTTCGGGCACCGATCCGGGCACAGTCGCCGAACCTGCGGAATCCTGGCGGACCTGGCTCGCCGACGCCGGAGCCGCACTTGCCGCAGGCGCCGGGCTGCCGGACTGGCCCGCGACGGGAGATCCCGGCCACGCGGAAGCCGTCGCGGGCCTCCACATCTGCGCGCCCGTACCCGAGGATGCCCCGTGGCTGCAGACGAGCGACCCCGGGCCCGTCGAAGTCACCCAGTGCGTCGTCGAACGGATCAGCGGAACCGCGGTGCAGGTGACGGCCGACCTGCGCAACATCGAATTGCGCGGGCTGCTGATATGGACCGCGGCCCGCGCAGGCCACGTCGAGGGTGAGCGTGTGCTGCTGGCGCAGAGCACGATTCACCGCGTCGGGTTCGGATGGACGTTCGGACCGTGCGCTCTGACCGCCGCCGACACTCTGGTCACCGGTGTGCAGAGCGGTCCGGGAGTTGTCCTCGGACCCGAGGCCGAACTCGTCGATGCGCTCGTCGTCATCGCCACGGCGGGCTTGCCACCGTGGGAGCCTGAGCCCACACCGCTGCCCTACCACGATCCCGGGCCCGGCGGCGTTCCGGCGGAACTGCTCGCAGGTGACGTCGTGCCCGACGCGGCGCACGATCTGCGGGTCGACGGCGCATTGCACGGCCGCGCCCAACCGGTACCCGGCGACGACGACGATGCCGCGGCCTGGGTCGGCGCACTGGCACCCGACGTCGACACCCGCTGCGCCCTGCGGGATCCCGCACCGCCGCCGACCGAACCGGCGCCTGCGCCGCAGGCACCGGGCCCGGTGGTGGACTACCGGGCCCGCGACGCCCGCAGCCTGCTGGCCCTGATGACCGCCCGTGCCCGCCTGACGATGCCGGGTTGGACGCCGACGGGGCCCGCCGACCAGACCCAGATGCTGCTCGAGCTGTTCGCGGAGCGACTCGACCGCATCGCCTACCGGCAGGAGCTCGCACTGTCGGAGGGCACCGTGGCGACCGCGCTCGAACGGCGCTCCGTGGAAGACCATGTCCGGCTGGTCGACTACGTTCCCGACCCCGGGTTGTCGGCATCGACGATGCTGCGGTTCAAACTGTCCGATCCCGACGCCGCGACGCTGGACGCGTTGGCGCCCAACGACATTCTCGCTGATACCGCCGGTCCCGTGGTGATCGCGGCCGACACGCTGGTGCTGAATCCGGACGCCGCCGACCGGGTCGTGGTGTTCGGCACAGAATCCGATCTGACCATCGTGCGCGAACTCGACACCCTGCAGCTCGCCGACGAGACGAACCTTGAGCCGGGCGTGTCCACGGCGATCGAGATCGGAGACACCAGCGCCGTGCTGGCGGGCGCCCTGCCGATCGAACCGGGACGCTGGCTCGTCATCGCAGGCGTCGATCCGCTGGATCCGACGCGGCTGGATCCCGACGTGCCCGGCCACGTCGTGCGGGTCACCCAGGTGCAGCCCGGCACCGATACGACCCGCGTGCTGTGGGATCCGCGGCGGGGATCACCCACGCGCTACGAGCGGGACCGGTGCCGGGTCTTCGGCAACGTCGTGCCCGCACACCACGGCCTTCCGCTGACGGGTGCGGCAGCACAGAACCCGGGCATCGCAGTGCTGGAGCAGGACGACGTGCTGGCGCCGTGGCGCGAACGGCTCCGTATCGAGGTCGACGGATCGGCCCTGCGTGAGGTTCCGGTGCCGATCGACCGGGTCAGCGTGCACGCCGCTGGCTGGCCGTTTCCGGGCGGGCTGCCGCGCATCGGAGAACCGCGCATCGAGCTCGCGGTCGAACACGAACCGTGGACCCGCGTCGACGATCTCGCATCCGCGGGCGATCAGGTCTTTGCGCTGCGGACCGGTCCTGGCGATACCCCGGTCGTACGGTTTGCCCGAAACGCCCTGCCCGCCAGGCCGATCACGGTCGATCTCGCGGTGCGGGTCGGGCTCGGCACGGTCGGCAACGTCGGCGTCGGCGCCCTGACCCGGCTGCTCGCCCTCGGTCCCGGCGAGGACACCGAAGCGCTGCTGGGCGACGGCGGCACGGATCGCTACGACCTGTTGCGGCGACTGCTGACGGTCACCAACCCGGTTCCCGGGGTCGGCGGACGCGATCCCGAAGATCTGGAGACCATGCGCTACCGGGCACCGCTCGGTGTCCGCGACGCGCTGTCGGCGGTGGTCCCCGCCGACTACGAGCGGCTCGTGTCGGAACTTCCCGAGGTGGCCGCGTCGCGTGCTGTGGTGCGCGGCGGGCCGTTGGCCCCCGTCATCACCACGACCTTGCTGCTGCGCGACGAGGACGGCCTGGCCGAGGCGGGCGAGCAGGGCGAGGCCGAACGACTGCGTCGCTGGGCCGCGGCGCGTGCCCGGCTGGAGGAGGTCCGGCTGCTGGGATTCGACGTCGAGTTGGTGCCGCCCCGGTTCGTGCCACTCGACGTCGACGTCGTGGTCGATGTCGACGAATGGGCACTCGACACCGCCGAATTCGCCGTCCAGCACGCTCTCGGCGGACCCGACGGGCTCTTCGACCCCGATGTCGGTGGGCTCGGCGGTGATGTCCATGTCGACGCCATCCATCGCCGGGTGCTGGCCGTGCCCGGTGTGCAGGCCGTGCGGATACGTCACCTGCGCAGGCTGCAGCCCGATGCCGCCGAACACGCGCGCACCGGCAGGCTGGCCGTGGATCCCGACGAGGTGGCGATCCTGAGGCACCCGTACGGCGCGGCATTCCCGTCCGGACTGCTCACCGTCACGGTATGCGAGGCGCAGCCATGACAACACCGACCCGTCCCACCCGACGCCTTCCCACCGGACACACCGGCCGCCCGCACGCCGAGTTGCTCGAGCAGATGACCGTCGCGGCCCGCGCCCACCTCCTTAGCCCGGCATGGGATCCGACCCGCACGACGGGCACCCCGGACCACGGCCGCGGGCTTCTCGACGCAACCGCCCTTGCGCTGCATGTGCTTTGGACCTACCAGGAAGCCTGGGCCGACGAGGGTTCGCTCACCAACGCGCGGTTGCCGGCGTCGGTGTGGCGGCTGCTCGCTCTCGTGGGGTATCACCCGAATCCCGGCACCGCCGCGCAGGGGCTGCAGTACCTGCAGGTGAAAGACGGCGTGACCGCTGTTCTACCGCCGGGCTTCCGGGTCAGTGCGCCTGCCGCGGGCGACTTGCCCGCCGCGACGTATGAGACCACCCGGGCAGTCACCGTGCGCGCCGAGCTCAACGAGCTGCGCCCGTTCCTGCCCGCAGCGGCCCCGCCGCCACCCACCGCCGGAGCGATCTCGGCCGCCGTCGAACAGCTCCAGGATCTCCCGGAAGTCGTTGTGCCGGGGCTGCAGTCGTTCGCCGATGTGCTCAGCGGCAGGTTCGAGGCCGGACGGCTGACCACGCTCGCGGCCCGCAACGCCGCGCGAGCCCGGCAGAAAGCTCAGCAGGTCGCCGACGTGCTGACCCAGCTGCGTGCCGCGGGCGCGCCTGACATCTGCGGCGAGAGCTACGACGCGTTGTGCGCCAAGCTTTGCGAGACAACCGAACTCGGCCTGGCGGTACCCGACGGCCTTGGCCCGCTGTCGGAATCCCAGGAGCTGCTCGCGGTTCAGCTGCGCCAGATGACGCTGCGCAGACCAACGGCGCTGGCCGGGCTTGAGCGCGCGCTGGCGCGCTGCGACGGCGAGGACGACGCGTCGTACTCCGCGCGCCTCGACCAGCTCATGGGGTTTCTCGATGCCCTCGTCGGCGGCATCCTGCAGGAGGCCAGGGACCAGGTCGTCCGCCTGCGCGGCACCCGGGCGCTCACGGTGCTCGACACGCAGTTCTCGGCGCAGGTTGCGGCGCGCGGCGTGGCGTTGCCCGGCACCGATGCCGTGTACCTGCTGCCTACTGCGGCACCTTCCGGTGGCGCGCCGACGACTCAGACGGCGCTGTTCACGCCCGGAGACTGGCTGGTGTTCGCCGAGGATCCGACCGAGCCAGGAATTCCACGCCGCCATCTCGAGGCGGTCCAGGTGCTCCGCGTGCGCGACGAGACGCCCGCAGGACTACGAGAGCCCGTCACCAAGGTCACGTTCACCCCGCCGCTGCGCCGCCGGTACGTGCTCGACCGAACCGTCATGCTCGGCAATGTGATTCCGGTCAGCCACGGCGTCACCACCGAGGACTCCGTGACCTGGCACCGCGGCGACGGACCGGTGCTACGGCCCGCAGGTGGCCCGTTGTGCTGGCTGCAGTCGGTCTCCCCCGAGGTGCCCGACGGTCGGTTGCCACAGGTCGCCGTCGCCGTCGCGGGACGCGACTGGAACCGGCAGGCCGACCTGCGTCACGCGAGCGCATCGGACGCGGCGTTCGCCGTCGAGGTCGACACCGCGGGACAAAGCCACGTGCGACTCGGACCGGCGACTCCCGACGGTGCCACCGTGCGCCTGCGGTACCGCACCGGGCTCGGTGTCGCAGGCAACCGTGCGGCCCGCGCCGTCACCACCATCGCGGCCGCCCACCCCGGTTTGGTCAGCACGTTCAATCCGCTGCCCATGACCGGAGGAGCGGACGCCGAACCCGCCGAGTTGTCCCGCGCCCGCGCCAACGGCGGCATTCATGCGCTCGACCGCGCGATCTCGATCGCCGACCTGGCTTCACTCGCCGAAACCGTGTCCGGGGTACGCCGAGCCCGGGTGTTCCGCGACGCGCTGAGGCACCGCGACCACGTCACCGTGGTCGCGGCGGGGGCGGCCGGGCACATTCTCGACGACGACGAACTAGCCCGGGTCCGAACGTTTCTCACTGCCCGCACCGCACCCGGTGTCGTGATCCGCGTGCTGCCCCACCGGCAGGTGCTGATCCGGGCGCGGCTGCGGCTGCTGTTGACTGCGGGCACCGACCCGTTGGCCGTCCTGGCCGCCGTTCGGCGTCGGCTGGGCGCCGCAACCGCCGCTCCGGGTGAGGATCCGGGGCTCTTGGCTCCCGAGCGCGCCGAACTGGGCGATGACGTCCATGCGTCGGACGTCTACGGTGCGCTCGACGGCATGCCCGATGTCGTATCGGCCCATCTGGACGAGCTCGACCGGGCTGACCGCCCGACGACACCTGGTCTCGCGCAGGACCGCGTCGAGGTGCCTCGCGATGCCGTCGCCGCGTGGGCGGGAGCCGACGACGGGCTGGTCCTGGCGTGGGAGGTGCAGTCATGACCGTACCCACGCTGCAATTCGTGCCCGGCGACGGGCGCGAAGCCCGACCGGCGCCGCAACAACCCGCAGAGCTGTCCCCCGCCGCAGCGGCACTGGCCCGGCTGGTGCCCGAGATCTACCTGTCCCGCAACGATTCTGTGCCCGGACGGCCGCTGCTGACCCTGCTGGAGATCGTCGCCGAGCAGCTCGACGCACTCGACCAGGCGGCCGCGACACTGCTCGACGACAGGTTCGTCGAGCGCGCGTCCGCGCCGGCGTTGCGCCTCCTGGCCGATCTGGTCGGGGCGCGGCTCACCGGCGGTGATGCAGATCGGCACCGCGCGGTCGTCGCCCGAACCCTGCACTGGCGCAAGCGCAAAGGCACGCTCGCAACCCTCGAGGAAGTACTGACGGGCACCAGCGGCTGGCCGGCCGAGGTCGACGAGGCCTACCGGTCACTGGTGCTCACGCAGGATCTGGCGCGGTTGCAGACCTGGCGGGGCCGCACCGCGGTGGTGTGGGATCCGGTCCCGCTCGCCGATCCGCTGACGCGCCGGGCCCGCGGCAACCGTTCGGCCCGCGATCCCGAGCCCGGTCCCGAATTGGTGCGCAGGCCCGGCGAAGACGTCGAGCAGACCCTGCGACGCGTGGGCGCCGTGGACGCGGGCCGCTATGCCGCCTCACCGCGCACAGTCGATCTCACCGGCTGGGCGCGTCCCGACCGCGCGGTGATTCGCACCGACCGCATGGTGACCACCGAACTCGACGGTCTCGAGCTCGGTACACCGCTCGTCGTGGCGCATCGCAGCGACCCGTCCATCGAACTGCGCGGTTACCCGTTGGATCCACGTGGCCGCGACCTGCCGGTGATCGGGCGGTTCCCGGTCCGTGCGCCCGATGAACTGGCCCGCCTGACCGCGGCGCACGAGCCTGCGGCCACGACTCCCACACCTACGTACCGCGCCGGAGTCCTCACACCGACCGCGCTGGCGCACGACGCCGAAGGACTCGAAGCCGCCGACACGTTGAGCGTCTTCGTCGACGGCGTGCGGCTCGTGGGGCCGGCGGATGTCGGCGCCGCGGGCGGGTCGCTCGCGTTCGCGCCGGTGGGGCCGGCACCGACGCTGCGATTCGCCGACGCGTCCCGCCCGTCCGAAGGCGAAGAGTGGGATCTGCGGAGCTACGCGCTGGAGGCCGACGGCCCCGTGCCCACGGCGGTGCTGCCCGACGTGCCCGCACCGGGCGGGAACAGCCCGCTGCTGCTGTCCACGCGGGCGCGTAGGCGCGACCGCGACCCGGTCGCGGTCACTGAGGCGGCTGGGATCGACCGGGCAGGCGCCGGAGTCGTGTTACGTATCGCGCGGGTCACCGGTGCCGATCAGGGGCATCGCCGCGGCGCCGACGGAACCTGGACAGCCCTGACCACCGGCCCACGGACCGGCCCGGTACTCTCGAACCTCGTGCTGGTCGGCCCGACCCTCGTCCGGCTCGAGCGCACTGCGACAGGATGTGCTGTCGCCCAATGGGTTCCAGGTGACATCGCATCGCGCTGGTCATCGGCCGAGCTGGATCTGTCCGGCCTGCCCGACGCCGATCAGCCCGACGTCGATCCGCCCGTCGACGGTCCGGCGCTCACCCTCACGGGCCACGACGACACGGTCCTGCTGGTCGCGCCGGTGCGCAACGACGCGGCAGAGACACCGGGGCTCGGGCTCTGGCGGATCAGCGGGTTGGCCGGCGCCGCCACGATCGAGCGGTTGGACGGCGCGTCGGCGCAACGTCCAACCGACCGGGTGGCACCCAGCGCCGTCCTCGACGGCGACCGGTTGGTGCTGCACGGCGGCGAGCACTCGGGACGCATACTCGACGACACCTGGTCCATCGCACCGGATGTCGGCGCATGGCGCAGTCACGCGGTCCGGCGGCGCGCTCCGCGGGTGGGCGGCAACCTGGTGGTCACCCCCGCGGGGATCGTCCTCGTGGGTGGCGCGAGCACACGCGGCGAACTCGCTGCCACAGTGCACCGGCTCGACCTGACGCGCGCCCGGCCCGGCTGGGAGCGCCTACCGGATCTGCCGGTGCCGGAAGGTGTTCCGGGCATCGCGGTGGCGCGGGCCGAGCCCGCGGCATCCGGCGCGGGAATCGAGGTGCTGGCCTGGATCGATTCTGTGCACCCCGTGCGGTTGCGGTCCGACGCCGCACGGGGCTGGCGCGCCGAACCCGACGCGGTCGAGGCCGGTGCGCCGAATCCACCCGCCGAGGGGGAAGCCCAGTTCCTCGGCGAAACCCTCGTCGTCGCCGGACCGTCGCCGTTGCCACCGTCCGAGGTCGTCGTCACGGTGGGCGGCACGGGGATGCTGGCTTTCCTGCCTGCCCTCGATCCCGCACCGGGCGAGGCGATTGCGCTGACGTTGTCCGACGACGGTTCGACCCGACGCTGGCTGCCGCCCGGCCTGCCCGTCGTCGACAATCTGCGCCTCGGTGCGGGACGCGCCGCACCCCCGGCCCACCGGGACGCGCCTGCCGCGCGGATCGGCATCCCCGGCCGGCTGGCGTGGCAGCCACTGCGGCTGCGTCAGGTCTCCCTGGGGCCGTGGGACCAACCGGTGACACTGCGGCTGCCCGATGCGGTGGGCGTCGATCCGCGTCTCGGCCGCATCCTGATCCGCGCCGAGATAGCGGACGGCCCTGTCACGGCGACCATCCGGGTCGGGCGCTCCGCGGCGATCGGGGCGGGGTTCGCGCCTGCCGACGGTGCTGTCCCGGCGCCGTGGGACGATCCGGACGCCGATCTCACGATCGAACACCCCGCGCCAACGGCGTGGGTCTCCCCGACCCGGGCCGGTCTCACCGCGCCGCACGACACCACGTGGTACGCGGGACTCGGCGACGCGGTCGCGGCGCGCAGCGGCGAAAGCCCGACCGGGATCGCAGTTCTCGGCTCGCCGCGGCTGCCCGCCGAAGTGCTGGTCGCCGATCAGCGTGCCGTGGTCGGTATCACCGCCGCCGACAGCGGGACACGCCCCTACCTCGAAGCCGACGCCGGGGTGTCGCTGGCCCTGCACGAACAGCTTCGACCGTTCGGCGACGACGATCCCGACGCGGGCCCCAGCTGGCTGTTAAGCGGGCTCGCGTTCGCCGGGGCGGTCGAACTCGCGGTCAGCGCCGGCCGGCTGGACGTGCGTTGGTGCACGGTGGCAGCGCCGGGCGAGATCGCGATCCGCGTCGCAGGCGCCGGTCACGCACCGGACCTGGTCCGCTATTCGCTGCCCCGGCCACGGGTTGCGCTGCGGCTGGTCGGATGCGAACTCGGCGTGCTCGAGGTGCCGCCGTGGACCGACGTGGTCGCCGTCGGCTGCACATTCGATGCGGGCACCGCCGACGCGGTGGCCATCGCGGCGCCCGGCGCCGGAGTCCGATTGCGGCACTGCACTGTTCACGGCCGTACCGTGACCGGTGTGCTGCGGGCCAGCTCGAGTGCGTTCCGCGGTTCGGTGATGTGCGACCGACCCGACCTCGGCTGGCTGCGCTACTGCGTTGCGCCGGGAGAAGGGCGCCGCCCGTTGAGCTACCGCGGCGTCACCGCGTCCGTCTCGTTCTCGTCGCACCGCCCCACCGATCCCGACTATCTGCGGCTGGACGTCAACAATCCCGGCGTGCTCCGTGCTGCCGAGCACGCAGGCACGCCCGGGGCTCATCACGAATTCGCCGACCGGGCAGCCGAACTCGATCTGCGTACCGAGGAATTCCTGCCGCTGGCCCTCGCCCCGTTCCACGTCGACCACACCGTGGCCGACCTTGTCCGCATCCGGAGGCTCCCGTGAAGGCCTACACCTCGCGCAACCTGTACGACGAGCGGGACCGCTACACCGGTGTCCGCGAACAGATGGGCCAGGTCCGGCTCGATTCCGAGGCGAACCTCCAGGTCGACATCACGCGTGCCGACGCGCGGCGCCGGTCCGGTGATCTGGCCGAGGGCTCCCCCGACGACGGTTTCCGGATCACCGACACCCACCTGCTCGATCCGGTGCTCACGCTCGACGGTTGGGCTGCAGTCGGATTGGCTGCCGACGACGAGCGCGTCATCACCCCTCAACTCGGGCTGGTGCGCCGCGACCCCGACACCCTTCCGCATGTGCTGCGGACCCGCGGACACACCGCGGTCACCCGGCGCAGGCCCGGAGTCGACCTGCTGCGGCTACCGGTGCCGCTGCACCCGTCCGGCGCCACGTACGCGGCCGCGTCGATCGTCATGCAGGTGCGTTTCGACCGGCCGCCGACCGACGACGAGATCGTCGACGTCCGAGCGGTGGTATTCGACGCGGACGGTGCCGAACACGATGCCGGAGCGGTCCCCGCGCCGGACGCGCCGGAGGCCGTCCAGGCGAGCCCACCCTGGACCAGGGTGAGCATCCCGATCGGCGCGCTGGCGCCGCTACGACGCGGCGCAGGGCCCGACGAGACCTGTGTGCTGACCGGCTGGGGCCTGCGCGGCCTGCCGCCCCGCGCGACCGTCGACATCGATGCACTGCTCGTGGTCGACACCGGACTCGGTGAGGGCGATCTCGTCATCCGGGGCGGGGACGGCACGATACCCGGCGCGGGCCGGCTCTTCGTGCACGGCATGCGCACCTTCCTCGAACACGACTGGCGGTATTCGCTACAGCCCGACCTGCCCGACCCGGAGCCCCTGGTCCGGCCGACACCCGCGCCCGACGGATCGACGGGCCATCATCTGGTGTACGCCGACATCTTCGAAGAGGTCGTGCGCGGTTTCGCCGAGCCCAGCGTCATCGAACCCGCGCTCGGCGGCGAGGAAACGGCGTTCCGGACCCGCAAGGTCACCCAGATCAGGGTGCTGCCGGTGGGCCCGGACGGTGCCGAGACGCTGCCCGGCCCCACCGGCGACGGCCGCCTGACCACCAATGTGCCCGCGGGCGCGTTCCCCGACCGGTTCCCGCCCGAAGAACGCGACCCGTGCCGGGACCGGTGCCTGTTCTCGACCAACGTCACCACCGGTGTCGGATATCGCGGCTCGGAGAACATCCAGGTTCGCGTCGAGATCCTGGCCGCGCCCACCCTCACCCAGCCCGGCGTCATCGGCTGGTCCCGCGACAACGCGGCGCGCATCGCCCCGCTGGTCATCGACGCCGCGGCAGGCGCCGAATCGGTGTTCGTCGCGCCCGAGGACGCCCGGTCGTTCGCCGCGGGCGGCCTTGTGGTGGTGGAGGATCGGCGCAGCCGGCTCGACCCGGACCGGCCCGGACACCGGGCCCAAGTACGCGCGTTGCGAACCGTGAACTCCGCCACCGGGGAGCTCGAGTTCGAACCTGCGGGTTGGACCTCGACGACAGACCCGGTGCCGCTAGTGCTCGGCGGCGGATTGTCCCGCGCATTCCTGCGGACCGACGCCGCAGCGGTGCGCCGTTGGGACGGTGTCGACCACCTCATCACCGAGGTCCGTTACAACCTTGCCGACGGCATCGATTTCGCCCTGTCCGGCAATGATTTCCGGGTGCTCGAGCACTGGACGTTCACGTGCCGGGTGGCCGGTCCCGACGCCGTCGCCGAAGGCGTGGTGCAGCAGTTGACCGCGGCGCCGATCGCCGGTCCGCGCCACGAGCGGGTCGCGTTGGGACGCGTCACGTGGACCCCGGCCGGACGTGAGTTCACCGACCTGCGGATCCGGTTCCTGCCCTTGCACGAGGTACGCGACCGCCTGATCGAGCTGGGCGCGCGCAAGCTCGCACCGGGTGCCTTCACGGTCGTCGTCGGCGACGGCCTGCGGACGTTCGGTGACATCGACCAGAATCTCGCCGAGGGCGTCACGGGCGACGAGGCATTGCAGGCCGCGCTCGACAGGATCGGCGCCGCGGGCGGCGCGGTCTATGTGCGCGCCGGCCAGTACCGTCTGGAACACCCTGTGCTGCTGCTCAATCGCAGCAAGGTGCGCATCCTCGGTGACGGTGCGGCCAGCCGGTTGCAGGTGACCGGCGCGGGCGGCGCGTTCCACATCGACGGCTGCGGCGCCGACGGCGAGATCTCGGTCGAGTTGCTCGATCTGGCCGAAACACCCGAGCTGGAAACCCCTATCGGATCGGAGGCCGCCCGACCGGTGATACCGCGACCGTTCGGACCGATCGTGCCGGTCCCGCCGTTGCTCGCGGTGCGCCCGATCGTGCTCGCCGATCTCGTGTCGTCGGTGCCGACCGTACCCGACCTCGTGGCGAGCCTGGCCGACCGGTTGCGTGCGGCCGGCCCCCTCGAAGCGCGTGCGGCCGGCTCGGTCGTCGCCACCCTGGCGCAACTACGTCGCCTGCAGCGCGCCGAACCCGGCCGGCCCCTGGAGGACGTCGCGCCGGCCGAACTCGACGTGTTACGGCGGCTGCCGCACGGCGTGGTCACCGTCACCGACTCCGACCGGGTCCGGCTGGCCGATCTGACACTCACGTCCCGTGAGCAGGGGCAGGCCGCGGGCACCGTCGCGGCCGCGGTGCTGGTGTCGGGCAGCTGCGCGGATCTGGTCGTCGACAGTTGCCGCATGCACGCGCCGTCGGGCGTCGTCGCGGCACCGTATGCCCGTTCGTTCACGCCGGCAGCGGTCGCGCTGTGGCCCCGGTCGGGCCTGTTCCTGCACGGGATCAGCGTGCGCGACTGCGTGATCGGTGCGAGCGGCGCCGCCAGCCACGGCGTCCGGGTGGCCGACGGCGTCGTCGACGGCGTCGTCGTCTCGGGCAACCGCGTGGACGGCTTCGCGACGGGCATCGCGATCGAGGACGCGGCCGAGGCCCGCGACGCCGAAGCGATCGATCGGACAGTGGTGCGCGACAACATCGTCGCAGCGACCGCGACGGGGATCGCGGTCGGCGGCGACGGCGTCGAGGTGGACGCCAACGAGGTGCGACTCGGCGGCGAGACTCCGGCCGGAGCCGGGGTGCGTGCGGCGATCCGGGTCACCGGATCCGCAAACCGGGTGCGGGACAACTGGATAACCCTTGACGGCAGGCCTGCCCCGGCGCTGTCGGTGCAGACCGGGGTGTTGATCGGCACCGGTGCCGACGACGGCGCCGCGGTGGGCAGGCCGGTGCACGATGTGGTGGTCGCCGGCAACCGCGTCGACGGCGGCGGGGCCCAGGCCTGCGGAGTTCTGATCGGCGGCTCGACACCTCACCTGGACGTGTATGTCCAGCGGAACACGTTGCGCGCGTTGGGCGATGCCGGCGTGCGGGTGTGGGCATCGTCGGGCCCGGTCGGCGGCGCCCGGGTCGAGGACAACACGCTCAGCGACGTGGCCAGGGAGTACCTGAGCTGGGGTCCGGCTGTGGTGGCCGAGGTTCAGGCGCTGTCTGGCGCACAACTTCCGGCGAACGCCTCGCCGCGCGACGTGCTCGACACCCTGCTCGGGCAGGGCGCAGGCGCTGCGGCGGCGCTCGACGCGGTGTTGCGCTGGCTGGAGCGGGCCACGCTGCGCGGCGGGATCGTGCTGAGCCTCGCCGAGAACAGCGTCGTGCGTGGCAACGACATCACCGAGGTGGGCCGCACGGCGTATCCGGCGGGATTCGTCCGCCCCGGCACCGATATTCGCACTGCGGCCGTTGCCGCGGTCGGCACCCGCGACCTCACGGTCACGGGCAATCGGATCCGCGGCGTGCGGGCCCCGGTGACGGTCATCCGGCCGCCGGTCACCGTCGACCCGGTCCGGCCGCCGGTGCTCGACATCCTGCCGGACCTGATCCGTCCGCTCGGACCGGCCCGCGTGCTCGACGTGTTCGGGCCCGCGGTGGCGCTGCGCCGCCAGGTCATGGAGTACGCCGCCGGAAACGCGCGCGACCGCCAACGCATCGGGCGCGGCATCTATGCGCCCATCGAATCGCTTGCCGGCGCCCTCGAAGCCGGCGGCCCGGAAAGCCGGCGGCTTGCCGTGGAACTGCAAGGCGGGCTCACCGAGATGCTCGAGGCCCAGGGCACCGACGCCCACACGCTCGCCGCACATCACGTGCGGGCCACGCTGTCGCGCGTCGCGGCGCTGACCGCCCCCGATCCTGCGGTGACACAGGCCTGGGACGCCGCCGCACGCTTCGACACCGCACTCGTCGGCGAACCACAGTCCCGCGCGACGGCGGTCCGGGCCGCGGCCGCCGACGTCCTGGCGGGCGCGCCCGAACTGGTGGCCGGGCTCGAAGGCCTCGGCCTGGACGCCGAGGAACAGGCCCGGGCCGTGCTGTCCGGCGGCGGTACCAGCACGCAGCAGGCCAAAGCCATGGCAACGCTCGCCACGACCCTCGGCACCCTGGCCGAAGCGCGCGGCAGCAAGGTCCGGCTCGAACAGTCCGCGACCGGGGCCGCACTCAGCAGCACCGACCGGGCCACGGCCGAGGGCATCGTGCAACTGTCGCTGGCAGCGCTCGAAGTGCCAGACGCCACCGAGCTCAACGAGCAGGCCGTAGCGCGGCTCGCACACGGCGGAGTGGGGCTGAGTGAAGTGCTCAGGTCGGTCAGTTCGCCTCTCGCAGAACGGGTCAACACCGACATCGCACGGCTGCGCGCCGCGGGTGGGCGGCCCACCGCGATCGACGTCGCGCGGCTGACCAGCACCCTGCAGGAGGTACAGGCGTTCGCCCGGGGTGAGCAGGTCACCCACGACGTGGCGGAAGCGGACCTCGACGCCCAGCACCAGACGTTCAAGAGTTCGCTCATCGCGGTGACCGCCGACCAGATCGAACGGCGGGTGGCAGCTCTCGAGGTCGATCCGGAGTCGAGCGCGTCGCGCAATCTTGCGCTGATCGAACAGGCCGCCGACCAGCTCGGCCACCTGGTCGGGACGGATCCGCAGGCCCGCAGCACCGCACGGGCGGCCCGCGCAGCGCTCGGCGACGCGCTGTCGGATGTGGAGCATCGCGCCGAGCACCAGGCCCGGGCCAGGACGCTGCTGCGCGAACTCGCCGGTATGCAGGGCCTGCCCGTCGCGAGCACGACCCCGGCCTCGACCACGCCGGTCGGCGCAGCACCTGCCGACGGCGACCACGCCACCGACCTGTCCGAGCCCATCGCCGCGCTGGGCCAGTTGGTTCTGACCCTGCGCGATACCGGCCAGCCGGTCGAGATACGTACGGAAGCCGGTGCGCTGCTGGACAATCGGCTCCGCGCCGCGGTGGGCGACGCGGGAATCGGGCCCGCCGAGGCCGCGGATCTGCTCGGCGACGTCACCGAGACCGTCGACAGCGCGGTCATGGGCAGCACGTCGGCCAGGGCGGCCGCGCTCGGCGCCCTGGCGACGAAGGTCGAGACCGTCGCCTACCGCGCGGCGCAGCGCCCGGACGCCACCGCGGAGATCCGCGCTGTGCATGTGCTTTCGGGCGTCCTGGCGCGCGCACTCGACCCGACACTGTCCGACGACGCGCGGGTCAGCGCCGTGAGCGGCTGGACCGCATCGCGCGGCGAAGCGCTCTCGACATCCCTTGCGGCACAGCTCAGCAGCGCGGCCGATCTCGCGGCCACGCTCGCCGGGCTGCACAGTGGCCTGGACACATTGCTGCCCATCCCGCCGGTGCGCCCGCGCCCCGCCGAACCGCTGGCGGTCGACGTCGAGACCGCCGACGGCGCGCTCGTCGCCGGTGCCGCACGGCGTCTGGAGCTGTCCGGCAATGCGGTCGCGGACTGCCGCGTAGGGATCACGGTGCGCGGATCCGACGGGCACGCGCTGGCACCGACGGGTGACTCCGAAGCTCTCATGCTCACCGTGACGGGCAACACCGTCGAGGCCGCAACTCTCGGCGCGGTCGATGTCGCGCTACCCAGCGCGACCGCCGCCGTCGTCGCCAACACCGCCACGGGCTGCTGCGGCGCGCTGAACAACGCCGCAGCCGCATACGGACAGGCGGTCGTGTCCGCGACCGGCAGCGGCGCCCTGCTGCTTGCCGACAACCTGTTGCGCGACAACGGCAACACCCGTTCCGACGCACCGGTGCACGAGGTGCTGCTGAACTGGGACGGCGACGTCACGCTGCGCGGCAACCAGGTGCGGCACGCGGGTGGCAGTTCCGGCGGTTACGGCCTGGCGGTGATCTCCGGACCGGTCGCGGCGGACCTGGTGCGCCGTCTGGTCGCCACCCCGGCACTCATCGCCGAGCCGGTCACCAGGTTGCCCTTCCCACGTCCTCCGCTGGGGATCCTGACGGGCCTCGACGACGTGTTGTCGGCGGGCCTGACTAAGACGGTCACCACCGCGGCGCACACCGCCGCGGTGGGCGAACCGGCTGCTGTCGGCGTGGGTGGCCTGCAGTTCACCACGCGCGCACAGCGCCCGGTGTTCGCGGTGCTGAACGCAGGCGTACGTGCGGTTCCCGCAACCACACTCGCGCAGTCCGCGGCCGACGGCTGGCTGTCGGCCACGACGGTCGATGTGCTGCCCGCGGTGACGACCGGCCCGCTGCTGGACTGGCTGCGGCTACCCCGACCGCCGCTGATCGTGCTGCCGCCGCCGGTCCGCAGGTCGGTGCAGGCCGTCGGCAACGACGTGGTGTCGATGGGTCCCGCTCTGGCGGTGTTGCACGACGGTGCGGTACTCCTGTCGGCAACGGTCGTCGACAACGACCTCGAATCCCTCGGCACCACAGGGGCGCTGTACCTGCGCGGCGTCGACACCACCGTGGTCGGCGGCAACCGGATGGAAAGCCAGCGCGAGGTCAACGTCGCGGTGCTGCGGGTGCGCGAATCGCTCGTGAGCGTCACGGGCAACACCGCAGCCGGTCAGGAGCCGCCGGCTCCGCCCGCGCCGCCCGTACCACTCGACATCCGGCCGCTCGGACCGGATCTCGGCGATCTGCACCTGACCGTGCCGGTCGGCGGACGGGCTTCGCTGACCCTGCGGCTCGACCCCGAGGCGGTCCGGACGGCCATCGACGCCAAGCGCACGTCGGCGTTCACCGCGGTGGCAGAGGAAGCCGAGACCAGCTTCGGGTTGTTCACGCGGGCAACGGATCTCGTGGTCAACCCGGACATCGCGAGCGTGCTGACCGCGGGGCGGGACACCGGCCTTTCCCTACGCCGCATCGCCGACCGGATCACGCTGGCAGGCCCTGCCGCCGCCGAGGCGGCCGACCAGCCGGATCCTCGCGTCGAACGCGCGGTGTTGACCAGCAACGCGATCCTGTCGAGCAGCCGGCTCAGCGCACCGGCCAAACTGTTCGGCCTGGCGGCCAGCTCGGGGATGCCCGCACACCAGGCGCGCGCGTTCGTACAGGGGCATCTGCTGCGGGCCGGCGGCGACCAGACCTCGGCGCTGGCCTCGGGTCTCGCCGAGATCACGGGTATCGACGACGCGGGCGGACCGACGGTCAGCGAACGCGTGCTGGCCGCGAACCCGGTAGAGGACATGATGTCGCTGTTGCTGCGCAACCGCACGTTCACGCCGATCCGGCCGGATCTGGTGATCCCGCCGCGTCCGCTGCCTGCGCCCGATCCACGGCGCAAGTCGATCGTCGTCATCGGCGGCAGCCGCGTGGCCATGGTCGGCAACGTGACGACGGCGGGCATCCACGTGCACGACGCCGCTCATTCGGTCGAGAACAACCTGTGAACGGAGGGGAATCCGATGAATCAGCCGACCCCGGTCGCGGTCTCGGCCGCACACCTGATCCGGGCAGTCGTCCCGGTGGCCGTCGCGCCCGAGCCCGCGCTGCGGCGCAGCCTCGGCCGGATCGACACGGCGCTCGTCGTGAGCGAAGCCGTCCAGATCCGCTTGCCGTGGTTCCCGCCGCCCGAACGCCAGGAGACGCTGGCCGAGCTGGTGCAGGCCGCCCGCAGACGACTTCGTGAAGAGCGGGTCCGGGGCGAGGCCACAGAACTCGGTGCCCGCCGCGTGGTCGTCGACGCGGTCCTGCGGGGGCTGGCGCCATGACCCTGCGGAGTCAGCTCGAGGCCTTCCCGCCCGAGACCCGGTTGCTGGTGTTCACCACGCTCGGACACGTCTACGTCGGCACCCTGACCGACATCGAGGACGACGCGATCCGGTTGGCCCGGCCCGGCTCGGCCATCGCCGAAATCGTTCTGGCCCTTGGTGATGTCTCGGGGGTCCGGCCCGTCACAGAAGAGCCCGAAGGGGGGATCACGTGATCGAGGATGTGCTCTCGCAGTTGGTCGACAAGCTCGACAGCACCTACTACGGCAAGTACCGGGGCTACGTGCACGACGTCGACGACCCGGACGGTCGCGGACGGATTCGCGCGATCGTGCCGCGCCTGCTCGGCGATCAGACCCCCACGGGATGGGCCCTCCCCTGCACGCCGTACGCCGGACCGGATCAAGGGTTCTACACCGTGCCCGACGTGGGTTCCGGCGTCTGGATCGAGTTCGAGGAGGGCGATCTGCACCGGCCCATCTGGACCGGCCAGTGGTGGGGCGCGCCCCTGACCGACGAGCTGGGTCAACCGGACAGCACCGCACCGACCGGGGCGCCGCGCCCTGCGGCCACCGGTGCGGGTGAGCGGTGGCCCGAGACACCTCAGCACGCATACCCGCGCGAGACCCCGGCACCGCGCGTCCGGATCTGGAAGTCGTCCACCGGCCACCACGTCGTGATGGACGACCGTCCCGAGTCGGAGCGGCTGGAGATCCACGACAGCCGCGGCAACCGGATCATCCTGTCGCCGGAGGGGATGGACCGCATCATGAGCAATGAGCGCGTGCTCAACAAGGGCGCCCGCTCGGTGCAGATCGACGGCGGCGACGACTCGGTGATCGCGGGCGGATCGAGGGAGAAGGTCGACGGCCCGCACCGCCGCGAGGTCGGCGGCGACGTCACCCTGACCTATCGCGGCAATCTCACCGAGAAGGTCGGGCGCACGGCCTATACGCGACGGGTCGACGAGGCAGGTACGTCGGTCAGCGTCGGTGGGCCACTCACCGAAAAGGTGTCCGGCAGCGTGACCCGCTCGGTTTCCGGTGCCGTCACCGAGACCGCAGTCGGCGGGTACGGCATGTCGGCGGGTGGCGGTATCAACCTGTCGTCGGCGGGTCCGGTCAAGATCGCGGCGGGCGTGGCCGACCTGTCGCTCAAGGCGGTTTCGATCGACGGCCTGCTCGGCAACGTCAGCATCAACACCATGCTCGGCATCCTCCAGCTTGGCGGAATGACGGCGATCTCCCCCGCCGTGCTGGGCGACGGGTTGGCCGTCCACCTGGCACTGCTCGTCCAGATCCTCAAAACCGTGAATCCGCTGACGGTCGCCGCGTACGGCCCGGCGCTGGATGCGTGGTTGGCGATGACGCCGGCCATGGACCTGTCGTATTTCGCGTTCGTCAAACGATTCCCGGTGGGGTGAGCGACATGACCGAAAGCCAAAACCGTTGGCAACCTATCGATGCCAGTTCGTACATCGACCGGCTGGAGCGGGTCAAGGCACTCCTGCGACAGGCGAGTGTGCTTGCCGCGGCGCAGGAATCCGCCCGCGTCGCACCGCTGGTCGAACTGCATCGCCGTCTCGCGGAGCAACGGCGTGGCGACGCACACCGGTGATCCCGACGCCCAGTTGCTCGCGCTGCTGCGCGAGCACTGCCCGGGCTGCGCCGACGAGCTGCTGACGCAGCTCGCGTTGAGCCTCGCCGACATCGACGCCGGCGGTCTGCGCTGGCGCAACCTCACGCTCGGCGACATCCCGGGAGTCGACGAGTTCATCTCGGTGGTCAGCCCGCCGGTACAGGCCGTTTCCACTGTGCTGTCGGTCATCTCGGGCATCCTCGACGCCATCAGCGCGTTGCTGATCGACATCACCGATCCGTTCCGCGCGTTGATCCTCGCCGCCTACGAGATCCTCAAGGACATCGTCTCCGACTTCCTGGCCTCGGGCGCCTACGTCTATGCCGACGGTCCCGGCCTGGTGACCAATCAGGCCGCGCTCGTGAACCTGGGCATGCCCGAGGGCGACCTGCCGCCGTGGCTGGCAGGCGGCACCAAGCGTGTTCCGGTCGCCCCGGCCGACGGCTTCGGGGCGTGGGCCGCCCGGTTCCGGCAGTCGTTCGACGACCCGGGCGACGAGCAACGCCCGATCTTCTCCGACGGTGCGCCCGTGACCGCGGTCTTCATCGTCGCGACCGCACCGCAGCTGCCGGACCTGGCCCGGTTCGGCTCGCTGTTCAAGATGCTGCTGGACACGTCGAAATTCGAGAAAGCTGTCGAAGATTTCCTCGACACGTTCCCCGAATGGCCCGACGACCCGGACCGGTCGCGGCTGCGGTCCCGCTCGATCGCCCCCGACTGGCACTCGTGGCAACTGCGCGACATCGGGCCGCCGGACTATCCCCTGCGCGAGCTGGAGAAGATCCCCGAGGCGCTCAAGGCCCTGCTGATCAACGGTGACAGCATCGTGGCGCTGATCAAGGCGCTGATCGCCGCGGTCCAGGACAAGATCAAGATCCTGCAGGACATGGTCGAACTGGTCCAGCAGGTGATCGACCTGCTGAAGGCGTTGTCGGCGACTGGGCTCCATGTGTTGTCGGTCGCGACCAACGAAGGCGTCGGAGGGCTCGTCGAAGCCTTCCTGTCGGCCGAGAACCGACCGGGCACCGATCCGGAGACCGGTGAGCTGACCGGAGCCAATGCGATCATCGGGGCATGTGCGCTGGCCGGCGGCAGCGAGATCGATCCCGTTGCCGCCCTGACGGTTTGGGCGCTGTTGGGTCAGGGCGGGTCGATGGACCAGGCGTTCGCCGGATTGCGCACCGACGTCGGCTCGCTGGTCGAGGGCAGCAAGGTCGCGGTCGCCGACGCATCGGCGGCCCTGAGTACCGCCTGGCACGGCGCCGAAAACGGCACCGGCAGCCAGGGCATCAAGGCGCTGCTGACCGAGGGGCTGGCCGATCTCGACCAGGAGCGCCGTGACCTGCTGGACGCGCTCGGCCTGAGTGAGGACGAGGCCGACGAGGCGACCCGTTCCGATCGCGTGGGCCTCGCAGCCGCCGTCGACGGCGCCCGCGGGACCGGCAGGCCGATCGACCCGCTGCTGCTGGCCCACGTCGAGGCGACCCGGAGGGCGCAACGCCGAGGCGCCCGGTCGCTCGCCATGTCGATGGGGCCGCGCCAGAAAGGCCCGGCCGCACCAGGTTCGGAACCCGGCCCATGAAGTACGCCCGCCGGCTGCGCCAGGAGGTGGACCTGTGGAGTGCCATGTGGCAACAGGTCGAGACCTTCGTCGACCGCATCTCGGGTGCCGCGGATTCCGATGCCACGGCGCGCCGCCAGGTGCAGGCGCTGCTGACGGTCGCGGCGGTCATCGAGCGTGCCAGGCAACCGACCGAGACCAGGTCGCTCGGTGCGCCGGTGGTGGCCGGCCTGCCGACGGCCAAAGTGGACCGGTCCGGGACCAGTGAGCCGGTCGCGGACCCGTGGTCGCCCGCCGACCGGACCGCGCGCCTGCCCGGTCTTGACGACCTCGAGCTCGCGGCCGGACCGGTGAGCACCGTCAACGTCGCCAACGAACCGATCGACGGTGACCTCACGATGGTCCGCCTAATGGCCGCGCGCGCCGTGCCGGTCCGGGTCGATCCCCGCGCGGGTGTGGTGACGCTCGGGGCGATGCCGTCCTACAGTCCCCAGTCGGGCACCGCGGCGGCCACGATCGTCGGGCCGACCGATCGCCTGGTCGACATCCAAGGCGCCGACGGCGAACTCGCCGGATTGTTCTCGGTGACCCGCCGCGTCCTGGCCACGATGGGAACCGAGCCCGACACCGAACACGTCCGCAGCTGGGGTGAGCTGGCAGCCGCGCGGCGCGCTGCCGTGACCGACGCGACGAAGATCTCGTTGGACCCGCCGTCGGCCGCGGGCCGGGCGGCCCTGCTCGCAGCACAAGCGACAGCCCTCGTCGAAAGCCTGCGCGCCGCAACGATTCCCGCGGCGGCCGCGGCAGGTGCCCTGGCCGCCTTGATCGCGACCCGTGCGGCGCAGGGCAACCTCGGAGCAGGCGCCGACGCCGATGCCGATGCCCTTGCCGATGCGGCCGAGATCCTCGATGACGAGGGCACCGACGACGCGGCCCTGCCCGACGACGTCAACGCACTCGCCGCGGCGTTGCGCGGCACGCCCGCCGCGCAACAGGCCCTGGTCGCGGCCATCACCGCGCTGGCCGCGGCACCGACCTCGACGGCCCGGCAGGACGCGGTGCTCACCCGGGCCCGCGCACTCGGTCTCACGGCGTCGGCATCCCGGTTGCTCAGCGTTCCCGTGGAGGCAGGGCCACTGCGCGCCGAGCTCGACAAGGCGGTCGCAGGCCGACTGCAGTACCCCGACGGCAGCCTGCGGATGCTGCGCACCATGGAAGCCGCGTTCGCGTGGACCTGGCCGCAAAGGGTGAGATGGTTCACGACGCGTCGCGATCTGGTCCTGGCTCCGCTGCTGGCGCGTTTCCGGGCGCCGTTTCACACGAGCCTGCGGGCACTGATCGACGGTGGTGACACCGGGCTGCTGGCGCTGGGCCTCACCGTCGGGCCGACGGTTGCGGTGTCCGCGACCCAGGTGGTCACCGGCGAGCCGGATTCGTTGCTGCCCACCGTCGATGACATCGAACCCGGGCAAGTCGGCGTGATCGGCGGTGACCGGGCGGCCGCGGTCACGATCCTGGGGGTTGGTGCGGCGCACGGTCGCGTGACGCTCGACGTCGTACCCGTTCGGGTTTCGGTCGCGGCAGGCGCAGGCCTGGCCGGATTGATCCCCGGTGGATCGGACATCGAGGCGAGCGCCGCCGGGCTCACGCCCGACGAGTTGCGCACCGGCGAATCGGCACAGGGACCGGCCGCCGACGGATTGGTCGCCGAGACGCTGGCCCTGTGGTCACGGCTGTGCGCCGTGTTCGGCCGAGCCACCGTGGAGGCCGAGTCGGCCCCGGTTCCCGATCCGGCGGGCGGCCCGTTGCAGCACGTGCCGTGGCTCGGCACCGTGCCTGCGCGGGCGACGACGCTCGTGCTCACCGACCTCCCCGCGGCGATGTGGGACCGGACCGACCCCGAGGATCCGGTCCCCCGCGCGGTGCGCGCGGGCGAGACGCTGCTGCTGCGCGGGACGGCGCAACCCGAGGGCGGTGGACCCGCCACGGTCGTGCAGGGCGTCGTCGAGGTCGACACCGTCGTCCGGACCACGGGCTCGATGCTCGATGCGATGGATCTCGCCGCGGCAGGACGGCTCTCCACGGTCGCGCCGAGCGGCGACGACACACCGCCCTTCCGGTGCGGGCCAGAGGCCGACGTCGCCGTTGTGACATTGCGCCGCAACACTGTCGACGTTGCGCTGACAGGCCCGGTGACGCTGCGGCGGGACTTCACGGGATTCGATGCGATGAGCCTCGCGACCGGGCGCATGCTGCCGCCCGAGCTGTTCGGGGCGGCGCCGTCAGGGCCGGCCGGAGTCGACCGGTCGAGAGAATTCAGTTATGCCAACGAGGTTTTCACCGACTGGTTGAGGTACGCACGCCAATGAGCACGCATGACGGCGGCCAGCCCGCAGCCCCCGCCGACCTGTACCGCGTCGCAGCCTTTCTGCGCGAGCTGGACCGCATGCTGCACCCCGCGGCCGCCAGGCCGGCTACCTGCTACCGGCTGCCGCCTGCCGTCCTGCCGCCGCTTCCGCCGACCGGCTCGCGAGGCTCGGATCCGGTTGCCCGGCAATCGAGCTCGGGATGGATGGCAACACGCACGGCACCCGAGGTGGTCGCGCCGTTGGCCGCACCGGAGGTCGAGTGGGTGGAGCGTGCCGAACTGCCGATACCCGCGCCGGCCCGCGCTCCGAACAGCGCGCAGGCAACCGCACCGCCACCCGTACCGCCGGCCCGGGGCCCGGCGGTCTCGGCGGGCCCCGTCGAATCTGCCATCTCCCCGCCCCGCCGCCCGCCGGTCCCGACACCGCGCGGGCCACCGCAACACACCACCGCGGTCCCGCACCCGAGCTTCGAATTGCCGGGGCGACAACCGAAGTCCGCGCACCGATGGCTCCCGGACCGCCGGTCCCGCGACTGCCGACCGAGCCGGCGATCGCGCCTGCGACACCGCCGCCCGCCCCGGTCGTGGTCGCCGTACCCGTCGAACCCGCACCACCGGCGCCCCCGACGGCCGCCACCCTGCTGCCACCGCGCGCGTCCACTGCACCGCAGCTGCCCACGCCCCGGCCGACGCCCAGGCTCGAGCCGCCACCCGCCCAGGATCTGGCACCATGCCCCGTCTCGGCCCGAGCCGAACCCGCCAGCACGGCCCCACGTGCCGCCGCCGCACCGGCCGAACCGGTGGATCTCGTCATCGACGGAGTCGAGGGTGGCGACGGTGCCACCGAGTTCTCTCCAACCCCTGAGGTGGTCGCCGAAACACCTGCGGCCGGCGAGACATTCATCGCAGTCGAT
This sequence comes from Mycolicibacterium mageritense, assembly GCF_010727475.1. Classification (NCBI taxonomy): domain Bacteria; kingdom Bacillati; phylum Actinomycetota; class Actinomycetes; order Mycobacteriales; family Mycobacteriaceae; genus Mycobacterium; species Mycolicibacterium mageritense. The sequence continues at coordinate 5,600,179 of NZ_AP022567.1, read as the reverse complement.
CAGCCCGGTCCGCCACCGCTCCCCGGCGTGCGAGGCCCCCGCCGGGCTCTGGCGCGACTGCCGGCCGCCACGGCATCCGCGATGCAGTCCGAGCTCCAGCGACGCTATCTCGACCGCACGTTGCGGAGGTCGCGATGACCGGGTTGCCTGCGCCCGTCGAACTGGCCCGGGTCGTGGCCGGGCTGGCCGAAGACCTCACCGTGAACTGGTCGACGGTGCTCGCCGACGAGCGCTGGTCAGATGTGGCGGAGTCGTTGCGGCGCCTGGCCGTACCCGGCGCCGTCATGACGCTGGCAGATGACCTGGGTGACGCCGAAACGCAACGGTTGGCCGCTGTGCTGATGTACCGGTGGGCCAGGATCGGCGAACCGGCCCCGGCACCCGCGGCCGCGATCGTCGGCCCGGGCACCGACTCGGCCGAGCTCACCGTCGTCGTCGAAGGCCTCGAGGCGGGCTGGACGGCAAACTGGCGGGGGCCAGTCGAACCCGTCGGGCCTTCGGGAGCCGTGGTCCGGTTGACGTCCGACCGCCCGGCGCGGGTGAGCGTGCGGGTGTTCGGCCGCACCAATACCGGTGCCGATCAAGCGAGTTCGGTCCGGCAGCGGACCATCCTGACCGCCGAGACCGCGGTGGCCGAACGGCGCGGACCGGACGGGCCCGGTGCTGCCGACTAGGATCCTCGCCACCACGACGCGGTCGACGGCCCGCGTCGCCGAAACCGATGCGGACCGGGCGGCCGAGGAGACCATCTCGGCCCCGACTGCAACGGTTTCACCGAATGCGGCCTTGACCCACCTGGCCGACGGCTACCGGCCCGCGCAGGCCGCCGCCGCGAATCGGCTGCTGAGTTCCTCTGCCGTGCCGATGCCCGCGCCCGGCACGGTCCAGCGGCGCGGCCCGACGATCCCGCCCCGGATGCCGACCGACCACCGGTCCACCCTCGCGGGAGCGGCGGGCGAGCTCGGCGGCCCGGCCGACCACCCCGCTGAGGTGTCCGGCACGCCCGATGCTGCCCCGGGCGCGGTCGTCACGGAAGCCGACGTCACCGCCGAGCCCGCACCCCTGGAACTGTCGACCGAATCGGTCGAGCACGGCAATCGGCGCTACCTCGGCGGTGGCGCCGTGTCGGCACCCGCGCTGGAGAACTCCGGACCACGCCGAGAAGCGGTACGCCGCAGCGGTGTCGAACCCCGCGAGGTCGATCCGCTGACGTCGCCCCAGCCCGAACCCGCGGACGACCTGGCGGCCGCCGACGCCGAACGCGCTGTCGCCGGCGTCGAGGCCGAACTCGAAGCCTCGACGCCCGTCGAAGGGGCCGAACGCGAGAATCCGCAGGCTCAGGAGCCGGCAGGCCCGGAGCAGCCGCCGGCCGTCGCCGCCGAACTGCCGACCGCCGCCGCGTCGCCGGACACCGAGGGGGCGGCGTCCGACGACGTCGCGGCGTGGCAGGGCCGGGTGCAGACTGCCGCGGCCACGATGTCGCGCCCTCAACCAGCGCCGGCCGGGACGTACAGCAAGCCGATCGAATCCGTCGGCGGCGCGGGTACCCAGGCACTGCGCAAGAAGGCCGAAGAGATTCCGCTGGAGGCCAAGAAGGTTCTGGAGGCCAGGCCGCTCAAACCGTTACCGGAGGCACCCGGCGTCCCGGCACCCGATCCGATACCGGCCGCCACCCAGCGGCTCAAGGATCTCGCGGTGCGCAAGCTGCCCGACCAGAAGCTACCCAAACTGATCGCCACCCCGAACGGGTTCCTGCCGAATGTCGCAGGGCCGCCGGTGGATACGAAGGTTCCGCCCGCCCCGCCCCCGTCCCCGAAGACCAAGAAGGGGGCTCGCTCGAAGACCCCGGTCAAGGCTGTCAACGAGACCCTGGCCCAAGGTCCGCCAGCTCCGGCACCCGGCGAGGGCCAGACCCTGACCGGGTCGGAGCGGTTACCGACACCGACCATCGCCGAACCACATCGCGCCGACATCACCAAGGTGCTCGCCCGGGTGTACCTGCAGGCCGAAGGCATGGGCGCCGAGGTCTTGAAAGATGCGCGCGCCACCGCGTACCCGAAACCCTTGAGCGGCAGGCTCGCAGACCTCGGCAAAGAGCAGGAGGAACAGGAAGCGCTGTGGTTCCGCCAGGAACTCGGACGCGTGGCCGAGGCCGCCTCCATCGGCAAGGCCGCGCTCGACGCCGCCGTCGTCGAGCGGGCCAAGGAGCTCGAGAAGGGCAACCAGGCGCATGCGGTCGAGGTCGCGACGGCCACCCAGGAACAGGTGGCCAGGGCCACCGAGGCCGGTGCCCGCGCACAGTCCATGGCCGAAGCGTCCTTCCAGGCCTGGGAGCGGCACTTCGACTCGATGGCGGCCCAGGCCAAAGGCGGTGTCGATCCCACCGCGGTCCGGGCCGAGGAAGCCAGGATCGGCGAGGAACTGCGGACGTTCGCCAGTACCCACACCACGGCGTGGGCCGGGATTCGCAAGGTCCGCGACCGCGATCTCAACCGCGCCCGCGAGGACCAGTACACGGCCTACCAACAGGCCGCGGTCGCCGACCAGGAGCAGCGCGAGAAGAAGGAGCCGCCCCCGGCACCGGCCAAACCGGCGAAAGCCGAACCTGCGAAACCTGCGGTCACCGAACTCACCGATCCCGCTCTGCAGCAATGGGTCAAAGAGCGGCGGGCAGAAGTCGACAAGGCCGTGCTCGCGCTGCGGACCGACCTGGCCAAGACCGTCGACGGCTGGACCACCGAGATGAACAAGGCGCGCGACGAGGGGGTGGAGACCGCCCGCAAGTGGGCCGACGGCCGTATCGGGCGTGAACGCGGGTGGCTCGAATCGTTGATCGCCGAATGGCTGCAGGGCCTGATGACCAAGAAGCAGGACAACAAGGCGTTCGAACAGGCGCAGACCGACGAGACCGTCGCCGCCCTTGGCGGCACGCTGCAGGTGATCAACGATCTCAAGCTCGGCGGCATGGAGAAGCTCGACCGCGACGGCAAAGACCTCCTCGGGCAGATGACGGCCGAGGAACAAAAGCTCATGCAGGCCTACTTCACCGAAGGCGACGCGAAGGGCGACACCGTCCTGCTGCTCGCGTCCATGCTTGCCATCCGGCTCCGCAGGCAACGCAAATCATCTGCGCAGCAATACATCCGCGACAAGGTGCTGGCGCTCGACAACGTCACGTACTGGAAAGAGCTCGACATCATCGGCGCCATGCAGAAGCCGGGGTTCAGCGCGGCCACGATCGCCGACCAGCTGTGGCAGGCTTTCGAGCACACCTGGGGCACCGACGAGGACAAGGCCTTCGCGGCGGTCAAGGGCGGGCTCAGCCTGGAGCAGAGCAAGGCCGTGCGCGGCGTCTACAAGGCGTCGCACAACGAGGATCTCGACGAGCGGATGGAATCCGAGTTGTCGGGCACCGACCTGCAGCGCGTGCAGTACGGCTTCGACGACCAGCAGGCCTCGGCGGACGCTGCCGCACTCGCCGACGCGATGGGACGCGTGTTCAGCAATGACCAGACCCTCATCCGGGAAACGCTGCGCAACAAGACTCCGGAACAACGCAAGGCGATCGCCGACGCCTACAAGCGGCTCTACGGCAAGGAGCTCGTGGTCGACTTCGCCAGGGAACTGCGCGGCGACGACCGGGCCATCGTGGACGCACTCTGGGTGGGCAACAAGGAGAAGGCCGACGCCATCGAGATCAAGGTGGCCCGTGAAGGGTTCTGGGGCCCCGACCACGAGAAGATCGAGCAGGTCTACACGCGGGTCCGCGACGAGGCGACTCAGGACGGCGACGCCAAGGGCTGGAAGACCGAACAGATCAACGCCGAGATCGCGCGCCGCACGGGCAAGATGGCCACCGAGTATGCCGGCTACACCAAGCGTGGTCTCATGGACGATCTGGAGAAGTCGTTCAACCCGCCGACCGATCAGATCTGGGATCCCGCGCAACGTGAAGCGGCCAAGCAGTACTGGGCCGGCCGCCGCGATCTGGTGATGGGTCTGGCGACCGGCGATCTCACGCGGGCCGACGCGGGCAAGATCCAGATCGAACGCACGGGGTTCTACGCCAAGGACGAGACCATCAACAAGGTTCTCGCGCTGCAGTATTCGCGTGCCTACGACAACGCCCGGCGCGACGCCCTGGTCGAATTCGCGGCCAAACACAACGGCCGCGGCCCCAACAAGGAGGAGATGAAGGAGCTCGAAAAGACCGCCGAGCAAACCGCCAAGAAGGAAGGCAAGGCGTCGATGGGCCGACTCGGCAGCTACTTCGAGACCAACTACACCGGCGGCACCGAGAGCTTCCGCGACACCATCATCGACCTGACCCAGGGTGTCGACGAGGAGAAGGGCGTGACCCTGTACGACCAGGGTGGTTTCCTCGAGGACTGGCAGGTGCTCGAGTACGCGACCAAGGGGGCGGGCACCGACGAGGACGAGTTCAAACGCGTCATCAAGAAGCAGAAGACCAAGGCCGAACAGGATGCGCTGCAATCCATCTGGCAGAGCAAGACCGGCACCACCCGCACCATCAAGGATCTGATCCACGACGAGACGTCCGGCCGCCTGGAAAACGACCTGCTGGTCGACAACGATTACGGCGGCGAGCCCGACGATCCGGCCGTGATGGTCGCCAAGGCCACCGCACAGCTGGACTTCGAACGGCGTTCCGGGGGCGAAAGTACCTATGTCGACGAGTCCGGCGAGGTCCAGACCGTGAAGAACCACGAGTACCTGGTGCTGGAACAGCGGCTCGAAGACCTCAAGGCGGCCGCCAAGGAACGCGAGCAGACAAAGGATCTTCCCGACGACGATCCGCGCAAGATGTGGGCGCAGGCCCGACTCGACCAGGGCACTCAGGCGTTCACCAGCGGCATCGAGACACACCGGTTCCTGGTCGACCAACGCACCGAGCTCGCCGCGCAGATCGTCACGATGGCCGTCACGATCGTCGCCGCCGTGGTGATCACCGTCGCCACCGGAGGTGTCGGCTCGTTCGCGGGCGCGGCCCTCATCGCAGGCGCCGCATCACTGTTCGGTGCCGCCGCGGGCATCGCCACCAAGATGTCGATGAAGGGCGCCGCATACGGCACCGACGAGCTGGGTGTGGACATCGCGCTCGGCGTCGTCGATGCCGTGGTGTCGGCGGCGACCGCCGGATTCGGTGGCAAGCTGCTCAAGGGCGCGACAGCCGCGGCCAAGACTGCCGGGACCACCGGCCGGGGCGTACTGGTCACCCTCGGCCGGATGGCCGAGGGCACGACACTGAAACGCGCTGCGGCACATGCGATCGCCGAAGGCGCCGAGGGATTCCTGCAGTCCCTGCCGACCGCGGTGCTCGGTACGGCGCTCGACGAGAAGACCTGGACCGAAGGCAATCCGCTGTTCAACATGCTCGCCGGCGTGGGGATGGGCGTCGGCATGGGCACGTTCGCCAGCGGGACGATCGGCGGCCTGACCAATCTGCGCGGCCCGAAGAGCGTGCACGTGCCTGAGCCCGGCAACGTTCCGGCAATCCAGGGCCGGCTGGTCGACCTGGTACCCGGGACTGCCGAGCACGCCCACCTGGAAGCCCGGTACTTCGAGCTCAACCCGAACCGGACCCACGCGGACTTCCAGCGCGATCTCGACGGCCTGGTCATGCTGCAGGCCAAGTACAACCCCGAGGTCAAGGCGCGACTCGAAGCACGGTTGCGGGACAACATCGCCGATCTGCTGCCGGTGAGCCAGAAATCCGTGGTCGCCGACCACCCCGTGGAAATGTGGGACACCAAGCGGTTCGAAGAGTTCACCGGCAGCAAGACCGGGCACGCCGTCGTCGTCGTCAAGGACGGCCGGCCCACCGTGATCGTCAAACAGGGCGCCGACCCACTGGAGATCGCCCAAGAGGGGTTCCACCTGCTGCAGGCCGCCGACCCGAAGACGCGGCCCAAGGTCGCGCGCCTCGACGAATCCGTGATGAGCCGCTGGAGCAGCCTCGACGTCCGCGAAAAACTGGTGCTGTACAAGGAGAAACTCGACCTCGAACTCGAGGCGCAACGTAATGTCGTTGCCGCCCTTGAGGAGCGGGCAGGGCGTGCAGTCGACGACCCTGGACTGGCCGAACGCCTGGCCAGGGCGAGGGACACGCTCGACAACCTCGACAAGCGGGCCCGCGACATGGGTCGGATCGGCCCGTTCCAGCGCCAGTTGATGGCCTGGGGTGTACTCCCGCAACCCCCGTGGCTGGACCAGCCGGCACGGCTGTTCGCCAAGGCCCCGCCTGCGACACGCCCTCCGCCGGCCCGGAGTCGCAAGACCACCGCCGACACCAAACGCCTTGCGGCGCCGCCTGAGATCGTCCGGCAACGCCAGACCGTCACCGATCTGCGCGCGCAGATCGAAGGGCTCGAAGCACGCGGTCGACAACGTGGGGGCCTGAGCACCAACGAGGCGGCCAACCTCGAGTCCCTCAAGAGCAAGCTCGCTGATCAGTACGCGGCAGTGCCCACGGAAGGGAGGCGGGCCCAGGAGGCGGCCCTGTTCGATCGACGACCCGGTGAGTCGCCCTCCGAGTACCACCAACGGCTGACCGCGATGCAGGACGAGGTCTACGAGAACGTACTCGCGCGGGACAACCCCGACCTCTGGGACAGGTACGAGGCCCTGGTCCGCCGATCGGCGGCCGACGCAGAGGAGCTGAAGAACCTGCGCGCCAAGCTCGCCGACGTTCAGAAGCGCGAAAGCGCCATCGCCGAGAAATGGAACGAGAACATGGTGGCCCGCAATCGGGCCGACCCGTCGCAGGTGAGTGGACTCAACGTCGAACGCGCCAAACTCGCCCGGGAGCTGGCGGCGCTGAATGCTGAAGCTGTCAAGTTGAACGGGCTCGTCGACGGGATCGAGCGCCGTGGCTCCCTCTTCTACGCCGACCAGGTCTGGAAGACCATCCCACTCGTTGACCCGACGGATCCGCTGATCAAGAGCCGGATCGGCCTGTTCGGTGAACTCGATTCCGTGGCAAACCTTCTCGACGGTGGATTCGAGACGCTGGGCCGGACACTCGACCCTCGTCAGGTCACATCTCTCGATGCGTTCGAGCGGGCCCTGCTGAGCCGGCGGGGACAGCAGGACATCGACTTCATTGTCAGCCGAGAGCGGCCGGGAGTGACCGAGTACCTGTTGGGCGACGCCAAGGCGACCGCCGACATCAGCCCCAGGGCACCTGAGGGAGCGGGCCGCCTCAAGACCATGTCGTCGGACCCCGACATTCAGCAGCTCGGATCGGACTGGCTGCGCGGACATCTGCCCGATGCCGCGCTCAGCGACCGTGATCTCCGCAACATCACCGAAGCCCTCGACGAAGCGATCAAGAATCCGGGCAAGCCGGTGCGGGTCGTCCATCCGGACGGCACCGTCGAGAACGTGGTGGTGCGCCGGATCTACGCCCAGACTTTCCGCGACGCCGACGGAGCGACCCGCACCCGCTTCCGCGAAGTCGTCGGCGACCCGGTGACACTCGGCGATCCCTTCGTGCCATGACCGCCACTCCCGGGCTGGACGCCGTGCTACGCCTACTCCCCGACCCCGCACGTCCGTACGCAGCCGTGCGCGATGACCTGGTGCGGCTCGGGTGGGAGTGGGCCAATGAGTCCCAGCAGCTGCCGACCCTTCCCGGCGAGCCGGAATGGGTGCGCTACCGACATCCGTCAGGGGCCGATCTGGAATATGAGTTACTGCCTCCGGTCGGGCTGCGCACGATCGTCGCCCACGGAAACCCGGACGTGCTGGCCGCGCTCACCAGCGTGCCGCATCTGGACGGAGCAGATCTGGTGGAGTTACTCGATGCCACCGACACCGAGCGAATTCTCCGGGGGCTGTTGGGCGTTCAAGCGTTGGTGTGGGTGCCGCTGCTGGGGCGGGTGCGCGAGCTCGCATCGACACATCCCGATGAGCTGGTGCGCCAAGTCGCCCGAGACGTCGCGTGGCGACTGCCTGAACTGGTCACCGCCGCGCTCGACCGGTGGCGTGCCCAGCGGGCGTCACACCCCGGGCAGTCAGTGCTGCTGGCGCTCATGGCGACTGAGGACCGGCGCCAGGTTCTGCGCTGGATCGGGGTCGACCGCCGGCGCGCGACTTCCGGGGCCCTGGAGGCGCTGCGGACCGGATTGGCGGATGACGATCCCGAAGTCCGCGCCACGGCAGCCGTGGTCGCCGCCCGCCTCGGCACACACGAGGTCGCGGACACGGTCGAGCATCTCACCGTTCCCGACACGCTGTCCGGTCCGGTCCGATCGGCCCGCGAGCACCTTCGGGCTGGCCGCCCATTGCGGGTCGATGAGCCGTTCGACAGCGAGAGCCTACTGCTGTTCGCGCTGGCCGAACCTGTGATCGATGTCCCGGCACCGAAGCGGCTGCCCACTCATCTGTCCCCGGAATCCGGGGTACGACTGCGCGATTCGGGCATTCCGGTGTGTCTGATCCCGTCGGTCCGCCACTGGTTGTGGAGCGAAGGGCGCTTGCAGAGGGCCTGCCCGGAGGCATTCGTCATGACATCAGCACCGGTGGACATCGGAACCGCACGAAAGCTGGGATTGACGTGCGACGGCGCGGATGCCGACCCGTATCTCGTCGACGAGACCATGGCCGAAAACCTCGCAGGCCGGCTGTCAGCGCGGGAAGACGTGCCGCTGCAGGTGGTCGATCCGCAGCGTTGGCAGGCGGCGCTGCGCGGGCCCGACGGCCGGTGCTTCACGGCCGGCAACGTCGCACCGGCCATAGCTGTATCGCCTTGGGGCGCACTCGCGGTGCCAGGAGTGCGGGAGCGGCTGAGCCAAGGGCGCTGCGCTGACCCGGCCGATTTGGGCGTGGTGCACCCGGCCGATCCCGATGAGCTGTTGCCGGTGCGGCTCGCGATGCGTTTCCCGCTGTAGTGATCGGCGCGTCCGGATTTGTCAGACCCTTTTGCGAGAATAGTGTCATGTCCACGACGGCAACATCTTTCGCTACCGGGGTGAGTCCGGTGCAGCGGTTGGAGGTGTTGTGTGAGGAGATGGCCAGGCTGTGCGGTCAACGCAACGCGATCGACGGTCGGCTGGTGCAGATCGTCGCCGAGATCGAACGCGACGAACTGTGCGGAATGACCGGTGCGCGCTCCCTGTCCTCGTTCGTGGCCTGGAAAACCGGCATCACCCCACATAACGCCGACACCATGGTCGCTGTCGCGCGCCGCCGTCACGAATTTCCGCAGTGCACCCAGGCGCTGAGCGAGGGCCGGCTGTCACTGGATCAGGTCGGGGTGATCGCCGAACGCGCCGCCGACGGCTCCGATGAGCACTACGCCGAGTTCGCCGCCAGCGCCACCGTGAGTCAACTGCGCACCGCGATCAAACTCGAACCCCGCCCCGAGCCCGAGATACCGCCCGAACCGCGCCGCGCCATCACCAAAGACGAGCACGACGACTACACCACCTACCGCATCACCCTGCCACGGGTCGAAGCCGCCAAACTCGACGCCGGCCTGCAATCCCACCACGACGCCCTGATCGCCGACTGGCGCCGCGACCACGAAACCGATACCGGTGAGCGGGCTTCAGAGCAGGCGCAGCCGTTCCCCACCCGCATCGATGCCTTCATGAGCCTGATCGAGGCCGGATGGGACACCGATGGAGCGCGCCGGCCGCATGGCCAGCACACCACCGTCGTCGTCCACCTCGACCTCGCCCAGCGCATCGCCGCTCTGCACCTGGGTCCGCTGCTGTCCGACGCCGACCGCCGCTACCTGCTCTGCGACGCGACGTGCGAGGTGTGGTTCGAACGCTACGGTCAGGTCATCGGCGCCGGCCGGGCCACCCGTACCGTCAACCGGCGGTTACGCCGCGCGTTGGAGCATCGCGACAAGTGCTGCGTTGTGCCGGGCTGCGGGGCGACCCGTGGTCTGCATGCTCATCACGTAAACCATTGGGAGGATGGCGGTCTCACCGAACTTGACAACCTCGTCCTGCTCTGTCCGTATCACCATCGGCTACATCATCAGGGTGGTATCACCATTATCGGACCCGCCCACCGCCTCACCATCACCGACAGTTCAGGCCGACCATTGACCAGGGCTTCGTTGGCCCGCCCACCGACCACACCCCCACCCGACGTCCCGCCATACTCCGGGCCCACCGGTGAACGCGCCCAATGGTGGTGGTACACCCCATTCCAACCGCAACCACCACCAAGCACCAATTAGGCTTGGATTCAGTCGATCTCGACGTCTACGACGAGCGACGGCCGAACCGCCTGACCGTGACTGCTCCAGAATCGGTTGAGCAGATCGAAGTCGTGACTCTCGGCGATGCGCAAGTGGGTCTGGCGACCGTGCACCGCAGGCAGCGTCGCCTCGCTGAGCACCTCGTGCACCACACCGAGCAGCTCGCTCTCCTCCTCAGGACGATGGGACCAGGCCGACACGATGAACCCGGTCCGCAGCCCGGCGTTGCCGCGCCGTGCGGCGAGCCGGAACAGTGCCATTGACACCGCGGGCCTGCGGGCACCGACATTGTCCGGAGTGGGCGCGCCGTGGACCACGTGGATCTCGTTGCGGAACCGCGCCCGCAACGCGCTGCCCAGCACGTCCTCGAGCGCGTCTAGCGTGCGGCGCATCAGCTGGCCCCGGTCGGCCTCTGCGCCAGCGTCATGGCGGGAGAGTCGGCCCATCTCAAGGAGTTCCAGTTCCACAGCACGCTCCAGATCAGCCTGGCGCACCGGCTCGCCGCGCCGGTGCGCGAGGAAGATCGCCCGCAGCGCCGCGTTGCGGATGTCGCCGCCGGTGAACCGGTGCGCCTTGGCCAGGGCCGCGAAGTCCACGTCGTCGGCGCGGGCGACCTTGGGCGGCAACATGAGATCCCAGATCCGGATCCGCTCGTCGTCGGCCGGTAGCGGGAACTCGATGCGGAACTGGAAGCGGCGCAGAAACGCTTCATCGATGCCGCCGCGCAGGTTCGTGGCCAGGATGGTCAGCCCGTCGTGCCGCTCGATGCGCTGCAGGAGGTAGCCGACCAGCATGTTGCCGAACTGCTCGCCAGCGTTCGACGCCTGCTCGACACGCGCCGAGAACAGCGTGTCGGCCTCGTCGAACAGCAGCACGGCCGACGTGCGTTGGCTCTGGGTGAACACCTCGTCGATGTGCTTCTCGGTTTCCCCCACGTACTTGCTCATCAACTGGGCCAGGTCCACTGTGTGCAACGGGCGGCCCACCGCGGCGGCCACCGCTTCGGCCGCGGCGGTCTTCCCGGTGCCCGACCGGCCCGCGAAAAGCACCACCGGTCCGGTGGCCACCGGGAAACGAGAACTCAGTCCCAGGGCCTCGCCGGCTTCGTCGCGGTGCGCCACGTAGTAGATCAGGCGCTCGACCGCGTCTCGCGTGGTGTCCCGCAAGATGAGGTCATCCAGCGACCGGCCGGGCACCACCCGCTTGCTGTGCCGCACCGCCTCGACACCGGATCCTGCTGCTGCAGAATCGAGTTCATCGACATCCCGCGAAACGGCCCTTCCGACGATCTGGCGGATCCCGGCAGCACCGATGCGGTGCCGCGCCGCGAGCCGGCCGGCGTCGGCCTCGCTCAAAGTGCCGTCGGTGGCCCACAACCACGCTGCCCGCCGTTCGGCCCAGGTGGGCGCGGTGGCTTCGACGTGCGCGGCGGCGATCGGCAACGGCTCCCTGGTGAGCAGGATCGCGCGGCCACCGAGGTCGGTGACCAGTTCGACGGCCTCGGCGACGATCGGTGCCGGATCCTCGCACGCCCCAAGGTCGATCACCGGAACGGCACCGGCCAGCAGACCGACGCGCCACGCCGACCGGACCGCCTCGGCGGTCGCAGAACCCGGCCGCACCACGACCCCGATACCGTCGACCAACGCCAGTGCCCGCTCCACCCGGTCCCCGGTGCCGTGCACCACGGTCACCGCCGACGTGGGGCCGGCTCCTGTTCCAGCGACCCAACGTTGGCCGGCAGCACCGGTCACGGGCGGCCGGGCGCCGCCGAGCAGCGCCGCGACCACGTCAGCGGGCAGGTCGAACGCCCGCGCCAACGGTGCGGCCTGTTTGTGCACCTGGGTCAGGACGCCGCTGCGGGTGAGACGCCCTGCAGGCCCGAGACTTTCGGCCAGCGTTGCCATCCGGACGGGGTCGCGTCCCAGGACCGCGTACAGCAGGCGTTCGGTGGCCAGCGGTTGACGGACATCGTCCTGCAGCAGCCCGTACACCGCGGAGTAACGCGGCTCCACATGCGGGGCGAGCGCGACGAGTACGGCTTCGAGTTCTACGTCCTCGAGCCACAATCCGTCGGACAAGGTGCGCAACGGCGACGGCATGACAGGAACCAGCGGATCCCACTGCCCGGCGGTGGGGCGCAGCCGCGCCACGGACGGGCGGATCAGGTTGCGGACACCGTCCCACCCATCGGCTCCTTCAGCCGTCAGGGTGTGAGCGCGGTGTTCCTCTTCATCGACAACACTGAGCAGGCGCGCGTCCAACCGGCGCAGCGCCTCGGCAAGGGGCTCGTCACGGTCCACCGATGGGACCATGTCGTCGTGCCATCTGTTGAGCATAGGCGGTCACAATGCCGTGGCAATAGGTGCTGGTGCACAAGCAATCTCATCCAGCACTTTGATGTTGCGCACGACATCGCGGCTTTCCCTAGCCGCGACGGCGTTGACCGCCCACTGGATCAGACCGACAACACCGGGCGGCCGGTATATCAAGCTCCCCTGCCCCGCAACGTGATGGTCACGGATACGGATCGCGAACGGTCGGGTGAAACCCGGTTGCAGCGCCAGCAAGGTCGCGAATCGCCACGCGTCGTCCCGCAGTGTCCGAACCGCCTCGTTGATCAGGAAGATCTGGTTGTCCATCAGCACCGCATAGACGTCGGCCAAAGCCGGTGACAGTTCGTTGATGTCGACGACGATGCCGTTGACCTGGCTGGCGAGCACGGCATTGATCCGGTCGAAATCCGTTTGCAGTTCCCATAATCGGGCCCGCGGTAACTGCGCCGCGGCGGCGATGCCGAGGTCGAGACCGATGTGCGCATTGATCCCGGCCAACATGTGCTGCAACATGATCGGCTCGGGTGAGTCCGCGGCGTCGAAGGTCACGCGCCAGGACCGGGTCGGCTTCGGGAACCTCCCCGGGTGGAAGTGTCCGTTGACGGCGTCGAAGTACCGGTTGGCGAACGCCACGTCGAGCCGCTGCAGCCGCGGACCATCCTCGAACACGCCGTCGGCCACCGCGGTTCGCACCGCGATGGTGATGCGCTTGTACAGCGCGGCGAAATAGCCCAGGCGACTGGACTGTTCGACTGACCACGCGATCACCGCATCGAGAGCGCCGATGACGTCGTCGAAGGTCGCCGCGCGCGGCAGGGGCGGGAGTTGGTCCATAGGGGGCGCCTACCGCGGTTGGCTGAGCATCGGATGGTACGGATACGGCGCCGGCGGAGGAGGAGGTGGCGGCGGCACCTCGTGTCGCGTGGACTTGCGTTCGCTGTACCGTCGCTCGCACCCGAGGACCGCCTTGCGCAGCAGGAGCACCGGCAGCAGGCCCGTGAGGACGAAGGACACCGCGAAGCCGACCACCGAGGCCGCGTCGGTACCGGCACCCGGAAGGGTGAACACCGACGCACCGAAGAACAGAAGTCCGAGACCGCCCCAGGTGAACGCCAGGTAGTAGATCACCCGCAGGGTCCGCGCGCCGGGGCTGCGCAACGGGCGCCGGAGAAGCAACTCACTGGTGACGCTGCCGCTGTGGCGTTCCACCACCTTGGCGGCGCGCTGCTGCAGGGTCTCTTCCTGCCGGGTCAGGGCTTGGGCATGAAGCAGTGAGTCCAGGGCCGACACCACGATGCTGTTGGCGCGTTCCCGGCTGTCCGTTCCCACCCCGTCGGCGCTCGGCGAGTTGAGCAACGGTTGGACGGCCTCGATCTGATTGCGGGCCAGCTCAACAAGTCTCAGGCGCCGGACTTCGAGGTCATGCTCGGTTCGGCGCCGTTCCAACGCGATACCCGCTGCGGTGACCAGTCCGGTCACCAACGGGCCCAGCACGGCGATCAGAATGGGCACTCCATAGTCCATCGCGCACCTCCAGGCGTCCATGGTCGCCCGGCCGGAGCCCCGAACGCGCGAGTAGCCGACTACCCGAGTTCTGGGTGCTACTCGACGCGGCGCAGCGTATCCGGCGTCAGGTCGGCCAACGTCGGGTAGCCGTCGACACCCATGATGAGGTCGGCCTCGGCCAGCAGCGAGCGCAGCACGTGCACGATGCCGTCGGCACCGCCGAGGGCCAGGCCGTACGCGTAGGGCCTGCCCACCCCGACCGCGGTGGCGCCCAGCGCGAGCGCCTTGACGATGTCGGCACCGTTGCGGATACCCGAGTCGAACAGCACCGGCAACCCATCGGCGGCCTCGACCACCCCGGGCAGGCAGTCGATCGCGGGCAGGCCGCCGTTGGCCTGCCGCCCGCCGTGGTTGGAACAGTAAATGCCGTCCACGCCACCGTCTTTGGCGCGCCGCGCATCGTCGGGATGGCAAATGCCCTTGACGATGAGCGGCAGCTTGGTCAGAGACCGCAGCCACGGCAGATCATCCCAGGTCAGCGGATTTCCGAAAAGGCTCACCCACCGCAGCACGGTGGCTTGCGGGTTCTCCTCGGGTGGCTGCTGCAAGCCCGCACGGAACACCGGGTCGCTCGTGTAGTTCGCCAGGCACTTGCCGCGCAGCTGCGGGAAGTTCGAGGTCGCCAGGTCGCGCGGGCGCCAGCCCGGAACCCAGGTGTCGAGCGTGACCACGATGCCCTTGAAACCGGCGGCCTCCGCGCGCTGCACGAGGCTCGCGGCCAGCTCTTTGTCGGTCGGTGTGTAGAGCTGGAAAAACCCTGGGGTGTCGCCGAATTCGGCGGCGACGTCTTCCATCGGATCCTCGGTCAAGGTCGACAGGACCATGGGCACCCCGGTCCGCGCGGCAGCCCGGGCACCGGCGAGATCACCGTGGCCGTCCTGACCGCAGATGCCGAGAACGCCGATCGGCGCCATGAACAACGGGGACGGCAGCTTGAGTCCGAAAAGGTCCACCGACAGGTCGCGCTCGCGGTGTGCGTTGAACATCCGCGGCATCAGGCCCCAACGGTCGAACGCCGTGCGGTTGACCCGCTGCGTGCGTTCGTCGCCCGCGCCGCCTGCGACGTACGACCAGATCGACGCAGGCATCGCGGCCTGCGCCTTGGCCTCAAGCCCCGCGTAGTCCATCGGCAGGGTCGGCAGCACGCCTGCCAGACCCTGCAGGTAGATCTCGAGTTGGTAGTCGCCGTATGCCATGACGGCTACCCTGCCATCCCCCGGTCAGTTGCCCGTGGCGGACTCCGCTTTTGCCAGTTCGGCCTTCCACTGCCGGAAAGTCTCCTCGGTGCGGCCGCGGCGCCAGTAACCGGAGATCGAGGAGGCCCACTTGGCGTCGACACCGCGTTCCTTGCGGATGTAGGGCCGCAGGTTGTGCATGACGGTCTGCGCCTCGCCGTGAATGAAAACCTGCACCTGGCCCGGCAGCCAGGCCGCCTCCTTCACCGCGGCGATCAGCGGGGCGTGGTCTCCCGCGCGGTCGTCGGGCACCAAGTCGGCCCGGCCACCGCGGTACACCCAGGTCACCTCGACACCCGCCGGGGCGGTCAGCTCCACTTCGTCGTCGGGTCCGGCGACCTCGATGAAGACTTTGCCGATCGCGTCGTCGGGAAGGGCTTCCAGTGCGGTGCTGATTGCCGGCAGGGCGGCCTCGTCGCCCGCCAGCAGATGCCAGTCCGCCGCAGGGTCCGGCGAATAGGCACCGCCCGGGCCCATCAGGTAGACGGGCTGCCCGGGAACCGCCGCGGCCGCCCAGGGCCCGGCCGTGCCGAGCTCCCCGTGTACGACGAAATCGATGGTGATCTCGCCACGCTGACCATCGACGTCGCGCACGGTGTAGGTGCGGACGGTGGGCCGCTGCGCCTCGGGCAGTTCACCGAAACTGTCCAGGGTCAGCGGTCGCGGCAGCGCGGCGACATCGGCGTCGGCCGGAACGATCACGAGCTTGACGTACGAATCGGTGAACTCGCTCGGGTTGAACGTCCCGAAGCCGCCGTCGCTCCCATTTCCGCCAAGGACCAGCCGCACCATGTGCGGCGACAACTGCTCACGCCGCACCACTTCGAACGTGTGCACCGGACGTCCAGCCATACCGCCTCCAAAACTCAGCTCCGACCAATGATTAGCCGACCTCACCGACTATACGGAGCGCGTAGTCGCCGGTGGGTGCTACCGGCGGCGGCTACGGCGCCAACAACCTGCCTCACCGACAGCCAGCCCGGCGATGTCGAGCATCGCCAGCGGGCCCAGTACCTCGTGTGTCGGCATACCCGCGGAGACCGCGATCTCGTCGGCGGTGAGCACACCGCGCGACGGCAGCGCGTCGTACACCCGCTTCTCCTGCGGGGCGAGATGGTCGAGCGGCCCGACCGGGTGTGCCGGTTCGGCTGCGAGTTCCCCTATGCGGCCGACCATTTCGACGATGTCGTCGGCCCGGGTCACCAAGACGGCGTCGTCCCGCAGCAACGCATGACAACCCGCGGACGCCGCCGAGGTCACCGGCCCCGGTACCGCCCCCACCGTCCTGCCGAGCCCCTTGGCCCACGACGCCGTGTTGGCGGCACCGCTGCGCAGACCTGCCTCGACCACCACCGTCGCGCCCGACAACGCCGCCACCAGCCGATTACGCGTGAGAAACCGCAGCCGTCCCGGCGCGGTGCCCGGCGGGTACTCGCTCACCAGCAGGTGGTCCTCACGGATCCGGCGGAACAGTGCGCTGTGGCCGGATGGATAGGGATTGTCGATGCCGCCCGCAACGACCGCGACCGTGACGCCCTCGCACGCCACCGCGGCGCGGTGCGCGGCCCCGTCGATGCCGTACGCGCCACCGGACACCACCGCCACATCCCGCTCCACCAGCCCGGCCGCCAGGTCCGCGGCGACATGCTCGCCGTACGCGGTCGCCGCACGGGTACCGACGATCGCCGCGGCGCGCACCGCGACGTCGTGGAGCCGTACCGGTCCGCTCGCCCACAGCACCAAAGGCGCAGACGCGTTGGGTTTCTTCAAACCGCCGAACGCGGTGAAGGACAGCAGCGGCCATTCGTCGTCGTCCGGCGTGATCAGCCTGCCGCCCATCCGGTCCAACACGTCGAGATCGTCGACGGCACGATCCAGCCCGCGTCGCGCTTCGACCCATCTCGCCAAGTCCCGGTCGACGTCACCGGCTTTCACCATCCCTGCCGCATCGACAGGGCCGTGCTTTCGCACCAACGCCGCCAGCTCACGGCACGGCGGTTCCGCAACCCGCGACAGGTAGGCCCAGGCCCGGCGCACCTCGTCGGTCATGACACACCCCCGTCCTGCCGGAAACTCAACGCGGCAGCCACATCTGCGACCGACGGCGAAGTCCGGCCCGCCAGGTCGGCGAGGGTCCACGCGACCCGCAGGCAACGATCCGCACCGCGCATGCTGATCGCACCGCGATCCAGCGCGGTGCTCAGCGGCTGCATCGTTGCCCGCGGCAACCTGAACTTGCGCCGCAGCAGGGATCCGCCCACCTCGTTGTTGGTGCGGATGCCGTGTGGTCGCCATCGTTCTTCCGCCGCGAGGCGAGCCGTGGCCACCCGCTCACGAACCGTGGCACTGGACTCCCCCGCCTCCGGTGCGAACGCGCCCGCGATGACCGGGTGCAATTGGACACGTAGGTCCACACGGTCCACCAACGGCCCTGACAACTTGCCCCGGTACCGCAACCTGGCCTGCGCCGAGCAGATGCAGTCGACCGGATTGGGCGGCGCGCACGGGCAGGGGTTGGCGGCCAACACCAACTGGAACCGGGCCGGGTAGCACGCGACGCCGTCTCGGCGTGCCAGCCGGATCTCGCCGTCCTCCAACGGTGTTCGGAGTGCTTCCAGGGCGCTGGTGCCCACCTCGGCGAATTCGTCGAGGAACAACACCCCGCGATGGGCCCGGCTGACCGCGCCGGGCCGGGCCAGTCCGCTGCCTCCTCCGACGAGGGCCGCGACACTCGACGTGTGGTGCGGCGCGACGAAAGGGGGCTGAGTGATGAGCGGGGTGTCGCCCGCGAGGAGCCCGGCGACCGAATGGATCGCGGTCACCTCGAGCGACTCCTCATACGACAGGGGCGGAAGTAGGCCTGGAAGGCGCTGCGCCAGCATGGTTTTCCCGATACCGGGCGGCCCGGTGAGCATCAGATGGTGTGCGCCTGCGGCCGCCACCTCGACGGCGTAGCGAGCCTGGCCTTGGCCCACCACGTCGGCAAGGTCCGCAGTGGCCTGAGGGGCCTGCTCGCCCGCGGTGACACGGCCGTACAGATCGGCCTTGTTCTCGAACCACGCCTTCAACTGCCCCAGCGTGCGTACCCCGAGCACGTCGATACCGTCCACAAGGCTCGCCTCGGCGAGATTGTCAATGGGTACCACCACGGTGGGCCAGCCCTCGCGCTTGGCCGCGAGCACGGCGGGCAGCACACCGTGGATGGGGCGAACCCGGCCGTCGAGCGCGAGCTCGCCGAGCAGTACGGTCTTGTCCAACCGGGCCCACGCGGTCTTGGTGTGCGCCGACAGCACGGCGCTCGCGAGCGCCAGGTCGTATGCCGAGCCGACCTTGCGCAGCGTCGCAGGCGACAACGCCAGCGTCAGCCGCGACATCGGCCAGGAGTTGCCGCAATTGGTGATCGCCGCGCGGACCCGGTCACGCGACTCTTGCAGCGCGGCGTCGGGAAGCCCCACCAGATGCACACCCGGCAGGCCCGAGGTGATATCGGCCTCGATCTCGACGATCACTCCGTCGAGGCTCCGCACCGCCACCGAATACGCTCTCCCCAAACCCATTTCAACCCACCCCCTGCAGGTGGCTGAGCACGGGCGCCTGACCCGCGGTGAGCTGGACGCCGACCACGTCGATACGCACACCGGCCCACCGGACGTCCTGCTCGGCCAGCCACAGCGCGGCCAACCGGCGGATCCGGCGCACCTTCTGCGCCGTCACGGCCTCGGCCAGACCGCCGAACCCATGACCGGTCCGGGTCTTCACTTCGACGAACACCACCGTGCGCGAAGACTCGTCCACGGCGATCACGTCGAGTTCGCCGTAGCGGCATCGCCAGTTGCGGGCGACTATCCGCAACCCCAGAGCCGTCAGATGCTCGACCGCCAACCGTTCGCCCAGTGCGCCGATCTCGGCTCGCGTCATTGCTGTCATGAGAACACCGTGCGGACCCGGTCCGACAGCACCGGCCAGATCCCGGGCAGCGACAACGGGTTATCCCCAGATCTGATTTCATCCACAGGCAGGGATCATGTGCCGACGACCCAGGAGCGACCGTGACAGATCAACAAACCAAGTTCGAGCGCTTCACCGCCTTGCACGCCCAGGACGAAGTGCTGGTGATGCCGAATCCCTGGGACGCCGGCTCGGCACGACTGCTGACGAGTGTGGGCTTCGAAGCCCTCGCGACCACCAGCGCGGGCTACGCTTTCTCGCGGGGCAAACGGGATTCCGTTGCCGCGCTTACCAGAGCCGAGGTGCTTGCGAACGCCTCCGAGATCGTCGCGGCGACGCACTTACCCGTCTCGGCTGACCTCGGCAACGGCTTCGGGCACGCGCCCGACGTCTGCGCGCAGACCATCAGGGCCGCGTGCGACATCGGCTTGGTGGGCGGGTCGATCGAGGACGCGACCGGCGACCCCGGTGCACCGATCTATCCGCTCACCGAAGCCGTCGAACGGGTCCGCGCCGCGGCCGACGCCGCCCGCGACCTGCCTTTCGTGCTGACCGCCAGAGCCGAGAACCACCTCTGGGGATCAGCTGATCTGGCGGACACGATCGCGCGCCTGAAGGCCTATTCCGAAGCAGGGGCCGATGTTCTGTATGCCCCGGGACTTCCCGACCTCAAGGCGATCAAGGCCGTGTGCCAAGCCGTCGACAAGCCGGTCAATGTGGTCATGGGACTGCGCGAGCCGACCTACTCGGTGGCGCAACTGGCCGAGGCAGGCGTGCGGCGCATCTCTGTCGGAGGGTCGTTCGCCCGCGCCGCGCTCGGCGCGGTGATGCGTGCAGCCCGAGAGGTGAGGTCGTCAGGAACGTTCACCTACGCGGCCGATGCGCTCCCCGGATCAGTGATCAACGAGTACCTGCCGCCGATCGGACCCGACGCGCTCCCATGAGGGCGCGCGGCTACTTGGGCGTCGCCTTGACCGCAGGTGCCGCGAAGGACGTCGCAGGCGCGGTCGGCGGGGTCGAGACGGTTGCCGTCGCACCCAACGTCATCCCGCCCATCTGAGTCGGGATGCTCGGCGCGGCAGCGGTCTGGCCCATCCCGACGGTCGCCCCCAGGGCTCCGATCGCCGCGAACCCGCAGGTCGCCGCCACCAGTTTGATCCGTCGCGAAGCCACCGCACGTTGCGCGTTCTTCATGGTTTGCGCTCCTCTCTGTCTACGACGCGCCAGATGGTTTCAGTGCGCCGATGAGAGGACGCTGAGAAGCGCCCTGACCAGCCGGGATGCGCAACTTGTGCGCCGTTGCGGACCCCGCTGACGTGCTCGGGAACATTCCGGCCCACACTGACGGGATGATGCCCGGGCACTGGGGAATCGCCGCGCGCTCGGCAGTCGTGGCCGCGACCGTGGTGCTGATCGCGCTCGCCGCGGCGGGCGCCGGGCTCATCGTGTTGCTGTACCGGATCATGATCACCGACGTCGACGACGCGGCCACGGCACGCCTGCACGACATCACCGCGAGCCTCCGAGCCGACCCGGTCGACCAGATCGACGCCGAGCTGCTCGCCACCGATCAACGGGTGGTCGGCATCCAGGTGATCGACGCCGACGGACGCGTGCTCAAGCGGTCCGGCGATGCACCCGACCAACCCATGGTCGCCCTCTCACGCTTCGGCCCCCACCCCACGGTCGGGATTCCCGTCGACGCCGTGCCCGATGACGACGTGCGGATCAGCGGCAGGCAGGTCACGACGCACGACGGGCGCTTCACCATCCTGGTCGCGGGCGGCACCGAATCGGTCGAATCCACCGTCAAGACCGTCGGGCGGCTGCTGCTGGCAGCCGCGCCGGTGGTCATCCTGGTCGTCGCGATGGTGACCTACGTGCTGGTGAAACGCTCGCTCCGGTCGGTCGACGCGATCCGCAGCCGGGTCGCCGAGATCTCCACATCAGATCTGTCGGAACGGGTTCCGGTGCCCGACGGGCGCGACGAGATCTCGGCACTAGCCACCACGATGAACGAGATGCTGGCGCGCCTGGAAGTCGGTCACACCGTGCAGCGGCAGTTCGTCGGCGACGCCTCCCACGAGCTGCGCAGTCCGCTCACCACGATCATCTCGGCGCTCGAAGTCACCCGCGCGCACCCCGAACTGCTGGATCAGGAGCTGGCGCAGACGACGTTGATGCCGGAGGCGCAGCGGATGCGGTCGCTGATCGAGGATCTGTTGCTGCTGGCCCGCGCGGACGAACGCGGCCTCAACCTGCGGCACGATGCGGTCGATCTGGAGGAGCTCGTCGGGGCCGAATTGGCCCGGCTGAAGCGGGAGACCACGGTGTCCGTCAGCTCCGACGTCGAGCCTGCGCAGATCGTCGGCGATGCCCGTGCGCTGTCGCGCGTGCTGCGCAACCTCACCGACAACGCGGTGCGCCATGCCAATTCGCGGGTCACGATCAGGGTCGAGGCCCGCGCCGGCCGCGCCGTGCTGAGCGTGTGCGACGACGGCCCCGGCATCGCCGTCACCGAGCGCACCCGCGTTTTCGACCGCTTCGTGCGGCTCGACGCCGACCGTGCGCGCAGTGCGGGCGGCACCGGCCTCGGGTTGGCCATCGTCGCGGAAATCGTTGCGGCACATGGTGGCGACATCACGATCGAAGACGCGTCCGGCGGCGGCACGGCGATGGTCGTTCAGTTCCCGCTGTCCTCGGACTCGAGCCGGTAACCGACCCCCCGAACGGTCGCGATCGTGTTGGTGCCGAACGGAACATCGATCTTGAGCCGCACATATCTCACGTACACCTCGACCACGTTGGCCGGGCCCGAGTAATGCGAATCCCAGACGTTGCGCAGGATGTCGGTCTTCGTCACGACGGTGTCCTTGTTGCGCATCAGGAACTCCAGCAGACAGAACTCCTTGGCCGTCAACTCGATGAGCGTGCCGTCGCGCGTCACGGTCTTGCGGGCCGGGTCGAGCACCAGGCCCCCGGCGGACATCACAGCCGGACGGGCCGGCGCGCCGCGCCGCTGCAACGCCCGTAGCCGCGCCATCAGCACGTTGAACGAGAACGGCTTGGTGAGATAGTCGTCGGCGCCGAGATCGAACGCGTCGGTCTCGTCGAGCTCGCCGTCCTTGGCGGTCAGCATCAACACGGGTGTCCACACGTGTTTGGCCCGCAGGGTGCGCAGCACTTCATAGCCGCTCATGCCGGGCAACATGATGTCGAGGACGATGACGTCGAAGTCTTCCTCCACCGCGTGGTGCAGGCCGTCCACGCCGTTGTCGGCCGTGACCACCACGGCGCCCTCGGCCCGAAGGCCCACGCTGAGCATCGCCGTCAGACGCGGCTCATCGTCGACGATCAGAACCCGCACGGGTGAATTGTCACCCCACGCGCACCGCGCGGCAGCGCGTCCGCCCCGGTTTGCCGGTCTTCTTCGTGCTTCGCGATGCCCGCCGGTAGGGTCGTTAGGCAACGCTGGGCTAACAAAGACCAACTGACAACGTCGTGAGCGGCGCGGAAGGAACCTACGGATGCGAAACACCTGGCGCCGGATCGCGGGCCCCGTCCTGTCGATCGCCTCGATCGTCGCGCTCACGCTCGGGGCGACCGCGTGCTCAGGTTCCGAGCAGAGCGACGAGCTGCTGATCTACAACGCCCAGCACGAATCGCTGACCAAGGAATGGATCGACGCGTTCACCAAGGAGACCGGCATCAAGGTCACCTACCGCCAGGGCGGTGACACCGAGCTGGGCAACCAGCTGGTGGCAGAGGGCGCCGCGTCACCGGCCGATGTGTTCTTGACGGAGAACTCCCCCGCGATGGCGGCCGTCGAGCAGGCCGACCTGTTCGCCGACGTGGCGGCGGACACCATCAAACAGGTTCCCGCGCAATACCGTCCGGCCACCGGTAAGTGGACCGGTGTCGCGGCGAGGACCACGGTCTTCGCGTACAACACCACCAAGCTGCGGCCCGAACAGCTGCCCAAGTCCCTGCTGGATCTGCAGCAGCCGACGTGGAAGGGCCGCTGGGGTGCGCCCCCGGCAAAGGCCGATTTCCAGGCCATCGTCGCCGCGCTGCTCGCGCTCAAGGGCGAACCCGCCACAGCCCAGTGGCTGGCGGGCATGAAAACCAACGCCGTCGCCTACAAGGACAACATCGCGACGCTCAAGGCGGTCAACACCGGCGAGGTCGAAGGCGGCGTGATCTACCACTACTACTGGTTCCGCGATCAGGCCAAGGCCAAGGAGATCAGCGGCAACACCGCGCTGCACTACTTCGGCAACGGCGACCCCGGCGCGTTCCTGTCGCTGTCGGGTGGCGGGGTACTGAAGTCCAGCAAGAAGCAGCAGCAGGCCCAGCAGTTCCTCCAGTTCGTCACCAGCAAGGCCGGCCAGGAAGTGCTGCAGCAGGGCACGTCGTTCGAATACCCGGTGGCCAGCGACGTTCCGGCGAACCCCGCCCTCAAACCGCTCAGTGAGCTGCATCCGCCCGCCGTCGATCCGTCCGACCTGGACGCCAAGAAGGTGTCCGATCTGATGACGGCAGCGGGTCTGCTGTAAGTGCTGTGGTAGCCCCGCCGGTCACCCGGATCCCGGCCCGACGATCGGGACCGTCGACCCGGCCCGGACCTGTGATGACGGTTGTCGTGGTGGTCCTCGTCGCTGCCACCGCGATCCCGCTCGGCTACGTCGCGTGGGCGATCGTCACGACGGGGCCGGCCCAGGCCCGCGAGTTGCTCATCCGCCCGCGGGTCGGCGAGTTGCTGGTCAACACAGTGGGTTTGGTGGCGTTGACGGTTCCGCTGTGCGTCGTGCTCGGCGTCGCGGTGGCCTGGCTCGTGGAACGTTCGGACCTGCCGGGCCGGGCCGTGTGGCGGCCGCTGTTCGTGGCGCCGCTGGCGGTGCCCGCCTTCGTGAACAGCTACGCGTGGGTGGGCGTGATCCCGTCGCTGCACGGCATGGCCGGGGGCGTGCTGGTGTCGACGCTGTCGTACTTCCCGTTCGTGTATCTGCCGGCGGCCGCGACGCTGCGCCGCCTGGATCCGGCCGTCGAGGAGTCGGCACGGACCCTCGGATCGGACACCGCGGGTGTGACGCTGCGGGTCGTGCTGCCGCAGCTTCGGTTGGCCGTGCTCGGCAGCGGCTTGTTGATCGCCGTGCATCTGCTCGCGGAATACGGCGCTTTCGCGATGCTGCGGTTCGACACCTTCACCACCGCGATCTTCGAGCAATTTCAAGCGACCTTCGACGGGGCGGCGGGCAGCATGCTCGCCGGTGTGCTCGTGTTGTGCTGCCTGGTGCTGCTGGTCGCCGAGGCCGGTGCCCGGGGCGAGGCTCGCTTCGCGAGGATCGGCGCGGGAGCGCCGCGCCGCCCGACGCCGATTCCCCTGGGCCGCATGATGTTTCCGGCACAGGCCGCCCTCGCCGCACTGCTCGCGGCGGCACTGGGGGTACCGGTGTGGACGATCGTGCGGTGGTTGTGGATCGGTGGCCCAGGTGTGTGGGCACTCGACGATCTCGGTTCCGCGTTGGGACAGACCGTCGCGCTGGCGACCGCGGCTGCCGCCGTCACCACGCTGCTCGCGTTTCCGGTGGCGTGGGTCGCGGTGCGCTGCCGCGGCGCGCTGCCCCGGATCGTCGAGGGCGCCAACTTCGTCACGAGCTCACTGCCCGGCATCGTCACCGCGCTCGCGCTCGTCACCGTCGCGATCCGCGTCGTCCCCCCGCTGTATCAGACCGTTGCGTTGATCCTCGGCGCCTACGTGCTGCTGTTCATGCCACGCGCGCTGGTGAGCCTGCGGGCGGGATTGGCCCAGGTTCCGATCAACCTGGAGGAGGCATCGCGGGCGCTGGGCAGTTCCCCGTCGGGCACGTTCACCCGAATCACGTTGCGCCTCACCGCTCCTGCCGCGGCGGCCGGTGCGTCACTGGTGTTCGTGGCGGTGGCGACCGAACTGACCGCGACGCTGCTGCTGGCCCCCACCGGGACGCGCACCCTGTCGATGCGGTTCTGGTCCTACGCCAGCGAACTCGACTACCCCGCGGCGGCACCGTACGCGCTGGTGCTCGTGGTGCTGGCAATCCCCGTGACACTGGTGCTGTTCCGCCAGTCGACGAAGGTGGCCGCGCTGTGAGCACGCCGACCCTGCAGACCCGCAACCTGGCGAAGTCGTTCAACGGCACCACGGTGCTGCATGACATCGACCTGGACCTGGCGCCGGGCACCGTCACCGCGGTCGTCGGTGCATCCGGGTGCGGCAAGACCACGCTGCTTCGACTGATCGCCGGTTTCGAATCCCCCGACGCCGGTTCGGTCACGATCGACGGACGCGAGGTCGCCACCGCCCACCGCCACGTGCCCGCGCATCAACGCGGGGTCGGCTACGTCGCGCAGGACGGTGCGCTGTTCCCCCACCTGACCGTCGGGCAGAACGTCGGCTACGGCCTGCGTGGTGTGCTGCGCGGCCGCGCGGCACGCTCCCGGATCACCGAGCTCCTCGAAACCGTGTCGCTGGACGGTTCTTTCGCCGACCGCCATCCCCATCAGCTCTCCGGTGGCCAGCAGCAGCGGGTGGCGCTGGCCCGGGCGCTGGCCCGCCGTCCCGCGCTGATGCTGCTCGACGAACCGTTCAGTGCGCTCGACACGGGCCTGCGCGCCTCCACCCGCAAGGCCGTCGCAGCGACCCTCGCCGACGCCGGCGTGACCACGCTCTTGGTGACCCACGATCAGGAGGAGGCGCTGTCGCTCGCCGACCAGGTCGCGGTGATGCGGGACGGCCGGTTCACCCAGGTCGGTGCGCCCATGCAGGTGTACCACCATCCGCGTGACCGGTTCACCGCGGAATTCCTCGGCGACTGCGTGACGCTGGCGTGCACGGTGTCGGGCGGATTCGCGGACTGCGCGCTGGGCCGTATCCCGGTGCAGCCGGGCGTTGACGACGGCACCGCGACGATCCTGCTGCGCCCCGAACAGCTTGTCGCCACCGCGGTTTCGGACACCGAAGGACCGTCGGGGGTGGGCACCGTCGTGGCAACGGAGTTCCTGGGCCACGATGTATTGCTGACCATCGACCCGGCCGGTGACGCGGCTCCGGTCACCGTCCGCCAGCACAGCCTCAATCCGCCGGCGGTGGACACCAAGGTCCGGATCAAGGTGCTCGGCAGCGGAACGGTTTTCCGGTGAGCGCACCGGCCTCGCTGACCGAATGCCTACGCTCCCATGGTGATCGGGTGGCGGCGTACACCGCCGAGGAGCAGTTGAGCTACCTCGCCCTGGCCGACCGCGTCGAAACGGCCGCGGCCGCGCTCGGCCCGGGTCGCCGCCTGGTTCTGCTGGAGACGCACAACGACATCCCCACCCTGGCGCACTATCTCGGTGCGCTCGCCGCGGGGCACGTGGTGATTCCGGTGCCCGCAGGCCGCGATCACGACGCGATCATCGCGACCTATGACCCCGATACCGTCGTGGACGCGGCGGGTGTGCGGCACCGACGTCGCGAAAGCGCCCACCGGCTGCACGACGAACTGGCGCTCTTGCTGTCCACGTCGGGCAGTACCGGATCCCCGAAACTGGTGCGGTTGTCGCGCACCAACCTGATCAGCAATGCAGCCGCCATCGCCGAGTACCTCGACATCCGTGAGACGGATTGTGCGGCAACCACGCTGCCGATGTCCTACTGTTACGGCCTGTCCGTCGTGCACAGTCACCTGCTGCGCGGCGCAGGCCTGATCCTCACCGACGCCTCCGTCGTCGACGACGAGTTCTGGGCACTGTTCCGGCGCCACCGCGGCACCAGTTTCGCCGGTGTACCGCACACGTTCGAGTTGCTGGACCGCATCGGCTTCGCCGGCATGGATCTCCCCCACCTGCGCTATGTCACGCAGGCCGGCGGACGCATGCCGCCCGAGCGGGTCCGCGAGGTCGCAACGCTGGGCAGGCGCCGTGGCTGGCAGCTGTTCGTGATGTACGGCGCCACCGAAGCCACCGCCCGGATGGCGTATCTGCCACCGGAGCTTGCGGTGACGCACCCGAACAGCATCGGCAGGCCGATCCCCGGCGGATCGTTGTCGATCGACACCGGGGGCGACTGGCCGGACGGCGTGGGTGCATTGGTCTACCGGGGCCCGAACGTCATGATGGGCTACGCCCAGCACCCCGCGGATCTGGCGCTCGGAGCCACCGTGGACGAGCTGCGCACGGGCGACATCGCCCGGTGCGGCGCCGACGGTCTCTACGAGATCATCGGCCGCGCAGGCCGTTTCGTGAAGCTCTACGGCCTGCGGATCGATCTTCAGCAGCTGGAGGCCACGCTGTCGCGCCATGGTGTCGACGCGTTGTGCACCGACGACGACGGCGGCATCGTCGTCGCGGCCGTCACGTCGCACGGCGCGCCCGAGGTGGCTCAACTGGCAGCCGACGCGGCCGGTGTACCCGCGGTCGCGGTCCGCGCCACCGTGGTCGACTCGTTGCCGCGCCTCCCGTCGGGCAAGCCCGACTATCTCGCGGTACGTGCGCTAACCGCTGACGACGGGATGGCCGATTCATCGGACCTGCGGCAGCTGTTCGCCGACGTTCTGCACCTGGATCCCACGAGGATCGACACCGACGCGAGCTTCGTCGACCTCGGCGGAAACTCGCTGTCCTACGTCGCGATGTCGGTCCGGCTCGAACAGGCCCTCGGGCGGCTGCCCGCCCGGTGGCACCTGATGCCACTGCGTGACCTCCGCCCCACCACCGCACCCAAGCGCCGGTGGGGTGCGACGGTGGAAACCAGCGTCGCGCTGCGGGCCGCCGCGATCGTGCTGATCGTCGGTTCGCACGCGGACCTGTTCAAACTGTGGGGCGGCGCGCATCTTCTGCTCGGTGTCGCAGGCTACAACTTCGGCCGCTTCTGCCTCACACCGGTGTCGCGCGAGCGGCGGGTGCGCCACCTGCGCACCACCATCGCGTGGATCGCCGTGCCGTCGATCATCTGGATCGCGATCGCCCTGGTGCTGACCGACGACTATCACGCGTCGAACCTTTTGCTGGCCAACAAGATCCTCGGGCCGCCCGACAGCATGACGGCGGGCCGGCTGTGGTTCGTCGAGGTGCTGGTGTGGATCCTGGTGGCGCTCACCGCAGTCTGCTGGCTGCCTGCCGCTGACCGCTGGGAGCGGCACCGCCCGTTCGGATTCGCCGCGGCCTTCCTCGCGTTCGGGGTGGCGCTGCGCTACGACGTGGCGGGGTTCGGGCTCGGCCGCGAAGCCTGGTTCACGGTGCTGGCGTTCTGGTTCTTCGCCGCCGGTTGGGCCGCCGCCAAGGCCACCACCACGTGGCACCGGGCAGCCGTCACCGCGGTGCTCGCGGTCGGGCTGGCGGGTTACTTCGGCAATCCGCACCGGGAGGCCCTGGTGTTCGCCGGGCTGGTGTTGCTCATCTGGCTGCCTGCGCTTCGCTGTCCCGCCCCGGTCGCGGTGGTGTGCGGCCTGCTCGCGGAGGCGTCGCTGTACGTCTACCTCACACACTTCCAGGTCTATGCGCTGTTCGGTGGGCACCCGTTCATCGGGGTGTGCGCGTCACTGGTGGTCGGGGTGGCGCTGACCTACCTCGTGACGTGGGCCCGTTCCCGGCTGGCGAGCAGACGCGCGGGTACCCGACACGCCGCATATTCGGGTACCTACGCGTCTTTTCGGCGAGGAAAGTCAGCCCACGACGCGCTCGGCCATGAGCCCTTCCTGGACCAGCGTCGCGGCGACGGCCCCGTCCGCGCGGATCAGGCTTGAAGTGATCACGCCGCGGCCCCGCGCGGCGGCCGGTGACGTCGATTCGAGCAGATTCCACTCGCCTGCGCGCACCGGACGGTGGAACCAGATCGACGAATCGGTCGTGCCGCTGCGATGGCTGCGGGACCGCATGCTGTGCCCGTGCACGGCCAGCGCGGGATCGATGCCGTAGAGATCGGTGATGTACACCGCGATCAGGGTGTGCAGGAGCGGTTCATCCGGCAGCTCCGCTGTGACGCGCCACCAGAACCGCCGCACGAACGCGCCGTTCACCGTGTCGTCCGCGATGCGGATGTCGAACTCGTCGAGCGGCACCGCGGGCGCGGGGCCGGGAGGGCCGGTGCGCGGCAACGACTCCGGATCGTGCGGCAGGTTTCGTACACCGTGCTCCGGGCCGGCGAGCGCGGTCGCGAACGACACCGTCGCAGTGGTCAGCATCCGGCCGTGCTCGTACGCATCGACTCGGCGGGCCGCCGCGGTGCGCCCGTCGTAGGTCGGTTGCACGCGATACGTCACGCGCTCGCCCGCGTCGCCACCGCGCAGGAACTGCAGGTGCATGTTGGTCGGCGCGCGATCCGGCTCGACGGTCCGGCATGCCGCGGCCAGGCTCTGCGCTGCCAGCAGGCCACCGTAGGCCCGCTTGCCGGCAGGCCCCGCAGCGGCGCCGGCCCAGCCGTCCGGGGCGTCCGCCAGGCGGAGCAGCCCAGGCAGCACGCTCACTTCGCGGTGGATCCGGTTGCGACCGTGCCCGATTCGGCCAGTGCGGTGATGGCGTCACCGCTGAGCCCCAAGTGGTCGGTGAGCACGGCGACGGTGTCGTCACCGAGCGCGGGCGCGATCTGAGGGGGCGGGTAGGCGCCGTCGATCGCCATGGGCAGGCCAGGTGCCAGGTACGTGCCGATGCGCGGCTGCTCCAGCGGTGTGAACAACGGGTTCGCCGTGACCTTCTCGTCGACGGCCACCTCCGCGAAGCTGCGATAGCGCTCCCACAGCACCGATGTGCTCGCCAGCGCCGTGGTGATCTCGTCCGCGGTGTGCTCGCTGAACCACAGCGTGAACAGCCCGGTCAGGGCGTCGCGGTGAGTGAAGCGCTGACCTTCGTCGGTGAAATCGGCACCCAGCGTCTCGGCAAGTGCGGCAACGGCTTTGGTGGTACCGGTGACCTCGGTGAGATCGCGGAAGTGCCGGCCGGTCAGCGCGACGAGCATGAAGGCCACGCCGTCGCTGCTGGTGAAGTGCTGACCATAGGTTCCGAACAGCGTGTTGCCGAGCCGCTCACGGCCGGTGCCGTTGACCATCACCTCGGTGAGGAAGCCCAGATTGCCCGCGGTCGCCAGGGCGACGTTCTCCAGCGGAATGCTGATCCGTGCCCCGGTGCCGGTGGAATCCCGATGCCGCAGTGCGGCACTCACCGCGAGCGCGACGTACAGCCCACAGCTCACGTCCCAGGCAGGCAGCACGTGGTTGACCGGACTGGCCAGCTCCGGCGGACCCGTCACGAGCGGGAAACCCAGGCCCGCGTTGACGGTGTAATCCACCCCGGTGCCGCCGTCGGCACGTCCCGACACCTCGACGTGGATCAGGTCGGGCCGCAGTGCGGCCAGCGTCTCGTACGAATGCCATTGCCGTCCAGCGACATTGGTGATCAGCACGCCTGCCTCGGCGATCAGCCGCTGCACCAGCTGCTGCCCGTGCGGTGAGCGCAGATCGGCGGCCACCGAACGCTTGCCCTTGTTCAGCCCGGCCCAGTAGATGCTGTCGCCGCTCTCGGTGACGGGCCACCGGTGGTAATCGGCCGCGCCGCCGATCGGGTCGACCCGGACCACCTCGGCGCCCATTTGCGCGAGCGTCATACCGGCCAGCGGCACCGCGACGAAACTCGAGATCTCGATGACCCGGACACCGGCCAGGGGCCGCGACGTTGCAGGTTCGCCCATCCGGTCAAGCTATCAAGCGCGGCTGCCCACGAGCTTGACCGCAGCCGCCTCGATGGTGTCCTCGGACAGCAACACCTGCAGCGCCGCGTCACCGAGCGGGATGAAACTGTCGCTGCCGGCCACCTTGACCACGCGGCCGGTGTACCCGTGCGACAGCAGTTCGGCCAGCACGCCTTCCCCCACTCCCCCGGTTTCGCGGGTTTCGTCGACGATCAAGACGCGGCCGGTGGCGTTGGCCTCGCGCATCATGTCGTCGACCGGCAGCGGGGCCAGCCAGCGCAGGTCGACCACGCGGGCGCTGATGTCCTGATCGGCGAGCCGACGGGCCACCCGCAGGCTCATCCACAGGCCGTTGCCGAAGGTGAGGATCGTCAGGTCGGTTCCGTCGCCGTAGGTGCGGGCGCGGCCGATCTGCACGGCCTGGGTCGGATAGGACGCGAGCCACTCGCCGTCGCCGTCGGCGTACAGATCCTTGGTGTGATACAGCGCGATCGGTTCGAGGTAAAGGCACACCGCGCCTGCCGTTTTCGCCGCCGCCACACATGTGTGCAGCATGGCTGCCGCGTCGTCGGGGCGGGCCGGCGTGGCGATCACGACCCCGGGGATGTCCCGGACGGCCGCGATCGAGTTGTCGTTGTGGAAGTGCCCGCCGAAGCCCTTCTGGTAGCCGTACCCCGCGATGCGCACGACCATCGGATTGCGGTACTGCCGATCGGAGAAGAACTGCAGGGTCGCACCCTCACCGCGGATCTGGTCGGCCGCGTTGTGCAGATAGGCCAGGTACTGGATCTCGGGAATGGGCAACAGACCCGAAACCCCCGCGCCGAGCGCGAGGCCCAGGATGGTCTGTTCGTCGAGCAGCGTGTCGAACACCCGCGCGGGGCCCGCGCTGCCCTGCAGGCCTCGCGTGACTCCGTAGACGCCGCCCTTGCGCGCGACGTCCTCCCCGAACACCATGGCTTCGGGGTATCGGGCCAGCACATCCTTGAGGGCGCGGTTGATCGCCAGCGCCAGGGTCAGGCCGTCGGCGGCCGGACCGGGTGCGACGACGGAGACGGCCTTGGCTTCGTCGAGCGTGTCGCGCAGCGGCCGCGCCACCGCCGCGGCGCTGTCGAGCTGCGGCGACTCGCTGACCTCGCGCGCCAGGTCGATCACCGCGCCACGCACGGTCTCGTAGCGCTCGATCACCTCTTGCGGAGTCAGGACGCCGTGCCGGACAAGGAGTTTCGCGGTGTTGAGCACGGGATCCCGGTCGAAATCGCCGGTGATCTCGTCGGGTTTGCGGTAGGCCGGCTCGTAGTCCGAACCGGCGTGGCCCATCAGCCGCACGGTGCTCAGATGCAGGAATGCGGGTTTGCGATGGCTGCGCACCCAGTCCGCCGCGGCCAGCGCGGTGTCGTAGGCGTCGGCCAGGTCGCATCCGTCCCCGGCGAAGTACTGCAGGCCCTCGCGGTTCGCGTAGGTGCGGGCCACCCAGCCGCGCGGTGTCTTGGTGCTGATGCCGATGCCGTTGTCCTCGCACACGAACAGCAGTGGCATGGGCAGGCCCTGGTACGAGGCGTGCAGCGCGGCGTTGATGGCGCCGACCGCGGTCGAGTGGTTCGCCGACGCGTCGCCGAAACTGCACACCGTCACGGCGTCGTCCGGCCACGCGCAGGGCACGTCGAGCTTGCGGGCCCGGGCGATCGAGAACGCCACGCCCACCGCGCGCGGCAGATGCGACGCGATGGTCGAGGTCTGCGGGATGACGTTGAGATCGTGGTGGCCGAACACTTTGTGCCGTCCGCCCGAGATCGGTTCGCTGGTCGCGGCGACCAGCCCGAGCAGCACGTCGCGGACCGGATCCGAACCGTCCACCTGTGCGGCGCGGGCCAGGTAGAAGCCGCCGGACCGGTAATGCAGCAGCGCGGGGTCGGTCGGGCGCAGCGCGGCCGCGACCGCGGCGTTGCCCTCATGGCCCGATGAGCCGATGGTGTAGAAGCCCTTGCCCTGCGCGCGCAGCCAGCGCGCCGCGAGATCCAGATGACGGCTCGCGAGCTGGGCGTCGAAGAGCGCCAACGCGTTCGGCACGGTCAGCGTCGACGCGTCGGGCCACGGCTCGGCTCCGGGCCCGGGCAGCGCCGAGACCGTCGTCGTGAAATGTGAATCGATGGCCTCTTGTCTGGAACTAGCCACCTGGCCTCCTAGCGCTCGTGGCGACTCTCAGCGGAACGCGCCGACTCCGGTGAGCGCCTGCCCGACGATCAGACTATGCATCTCGCTGGTGCCCTCGTAGGTCAATACCGATTCGAGGTTGTTGGCGTGCCGCATGACCGGGTACTCGCCGGTGATACCGCTGGCGCCCAAGATTGTGCGCGACACTCGGGCGATTTCCAGGGCCTCCCGCACGTTGTTGAGCTTGCCGACGCTCACCTGCTCGGGCAGCAGGTCGCCGGCGTCCTTACGGCGGCCGAGGTGCAGCGCCAGTAGGATGCCCTTGCCGTATTCGAGCGTCATGTCCGCAAGCTTCTGCTGCGTGAGCTGGAAGCCGCCGATCGGCCGGCCGAACTGTTCCCGTGACCGCGCATACCCGAGTGCGGTCTCCAGGCAGTCCCGCGCGGCACCGAGCGCACCGAACACGATGCCGAACCGGGCCTCGTTCAGGCACCGCAGCGGCGCACCCAGGCTCGTCGCGCCGGGCAGCCGGGCGCTGTCGGGCAGCCGGACACCGTCGAGCACCAGTTCACTGGTCACCGACGCACGCAGGGACATCTTGGATTTGATGGTGTTGGCGGTGAAGCCCGGGGTGTCGGTGGGGACGACGAATCCGCGGATGCCGTCGTCGGTCCTGGCCCACACGACCGCGACGTCGGCGACCGATCCGTTGGTGATCCACATCTTGGTGCCGGTGAGGATCCAGTCGTCACCGGAACGCGTCGCCCGCGTCCGCATGCCCGACGGGTTGGAGCCGTGGTCGGGTTCGGTCAGGCCGAAGCAGCCGATGCGGTGCCCGGTCGCCATGTCGGGCAGCCACTGCTCTTTCTGTTCGTCACTGCCGAACGCGTAGATCGCGAACATCGCCAGCGATCCCTGCACGCTGACGAGGGACCGGATTCCGGAATCGCCCGCTTCGAGTTCGAGGCACGCCAGGCCGTAGGCCACGGCCGAGGTGCCCGCGCAGCCGTAGCCCTTGAGGTGCATTCCGAGAAGTCCGAGCTCGCCGAGCTCGACGGCCAGCTCACGGGCGGGCAGGTCACCATCCTCGTACCAGGTGGCGATGTGGGGGCTGATCCTGCGCTGCACGACCGAACGGACGGTGTCGCGGATCTCGCGCTCCTCGACGCTGAGCAGCGCATCGATGCCGATCAGCGCGTCGGCGCTGATACCGGCCGAAACCCCCTGGGAGACAGCGGTTTGTGTCATGTGGTCTGGACTCCTTGTCGGTTCAGCAGCATCCGGTGACGCGGGCAGGCGCGGTGGCAGGCGTGAGCTCGCCGCGCCAGCTGACGGAGCGGCTCGGCGGCGGGGTCTGTTGGCTGCGGGTTTCCACCAGCGGCACACCGTCGACGAGAACCGTCGCGATTCCCGGCAGATCACCGAGCGCGAAGCACTCCAGCGCATCGCCCGCCGTGGAACCTGTGATGGGGCCGAGCACCAGCAGGTCGGCGGGTGCGCCTTCGGTGAGCACACCCGTGTCGAGGCCGTGGGCCTTGGCGGTCTGGCCGGTGGCCGCCGCGACGGCCGCCACGGGATCGACACCGCAGATCGACGCGAGAAAGCAGATGTTGCGCAACATGCCTCGCGGTATGACGCCCGTGCCGCCAGGGGTGTCGGTGCCCAGCGTCAGCCGCCCCAGCTCGCCCCGGGCCGACAGTTGCTCGGCGACGAGCTTGGTGGCCCGGAAGTTCATCGAGCTGCACACTTCGATGTGGGCGGTCGGCACGTCGGCGATGATCGCCACGATGTCCTCGTCGGGCGGCGGGATCGGGCCACCCGAGATGTGGCCGACGATGTCGGGGCGAACGGCGGCCACGACATCACGGCCCGCGACCCGGCTCGACCCCGACCGCGACACCCCGCCCGAATGCATCTTCACGGTCATGCCGCGTTGGTGCGCCCATTCGACGTAGCGCTGGGCTTCACCGTCGCCCAACCGGTTCCAGTCGTAGAAGATGAACTTGAGCTGGTCGATGCCTTCGCGGTGGGCCCGGTCGAAGTGTTCCTCCGTCATGCCCGGCACGAGCAGCACGGTTCCCGCACCGACCTTGACGCCGGAGGGCCGGGCCCGACCCGTGGTGTGCTTGGACGTGATCGCGATGCTCAGCACGAGTTCGGGTGTGAGTGCCCCGAAATCCAGTCCGGGGATGTGCAATTCGCCTGCCGACACCATCGATGTGGTACCACCGTGCAGGTAGTTGCCGATCCATCCGATCGAGTTCTGCGCGGGCGTCCACTCGCCGAATGTCGGGTGCACGTGCCCGTCGACCAGGCCGGGTATGACCGTGAGTCCGCCGGCCGAGAGCACGCGGTCGGGGTGGGGATGATCGACCCCGATGCCCGCGATGCGTCCGTCCTCGATCAGCAGCGTGGTGTCCCGCAGCGGTTTCCTCGTGGCGTCGCCGTGCACCAGGAGACCGATGTCCTCCACGAGCAGCGTGGTCACGCAACCTCCTGAATCAGTTTGGATTTTGTATACACTATCCGATAATTGCGAGCTGGTACAGACCGGCCGAGGTTCCCGGCAGGTCCGGATCAGCGTCGGGATCGCGAAGACCACCACCGCGACGATCGCCGCACCCGCGAAATTCATCGCGAGCCGCACGCCGCCCTCGTACCACGGGAACAGCTCGGGGTACTCGCTGATGACGAGCAACACCGGCGGTCCGGTGATCGCCCACCACGTGTAGTTGACCGGACGCAGCGCCATCGCGAGCATGAAGAGCACGATGGTCACACCGACCGTCACCGGCGCCGGTGGCTGCGCCCCCAGCAGCAGCGCAGCGATCACCGCTCCCACCGCATTGCCCGAAAGCCGTTGCGCCAACCGCATTCCGGTCTGCGACTGACTTGGCTGAATCGTCAACAACACGCTCGTGACGAGCCAGTGCCCACCCACCAGGTCCACGGGCAGGAGCGTGACGGCAGACGCCGCGACGCCGACGGCGGCACCGACGCGCAGCGCGTGTTGCCAGCCGGGGGCCGCTCGAGGCGACCCGCCTTCATCAGGTCCACGGCGGGCAAAGCCGGACCAGACCGCCCAAGCCGCGAATACGACGGCCGCACCCAACGCATACGGCCACAGCGCGCCGAGGCCGCGCGCGCCGTCCAGATCGCTCGCCAGCAGCACCACGGCCAACCCCGCGGTGGCACCTACCCGGGGCACCACGGCTCCGAACATGGCCGCCGCGACGGTCACGACCAAGAGGGCGGCGGGGTATGGCGTGCTCAGCACCACGATCACGCCGCAGGCCACCACGCTCGCGGCCCGCGCCACCATCGTCTCCGCCGCCGCACGACGTGTGGTGGGCAGCTCGGGCACCGCGGTCAGGACGAACCCGAGCGCCGCGGCCGAGCCCGCTTCGGCGTGGCCGGCCATGGCCGGGACGATGAGGATGGCGCCCAGCGCGAGCGCCAGGATCATCCCCATGCCCCACCGGCTGGAGCCGACCGGGCGCAGCAGGTTCGGCGTGCGGAGTCGGCCGGCCGGCATCACCCTGACTGATCTGCGGCGTCCAGCACCGCCTGCACGATGCCCTGATACCCGGTACAGCGGCAGACGTTGCCCGACAACGCTTCCCGGACCGCGTCCTCGGTCAGCGGCTTCTCGGTGTTCGGGTCGCGCAACAGCTCAACCGCGGTGACCAGAAACCCGGGCGTGCAGAATCCGCACTGCAAACCACCGCGTTCGGAGAACGCCTGCCGGAGCCGACGGGTCTCCTCGAACTCGCCGAGGCCCTCCACGGTGGTCACCCGCAGCCCGTCGGCCTGCACCGCGAGCATGAGGCAGGTGCGTGCACTGCGGCCGTCGATGAACACCGAACAGGCGCCGCACACGCCGTGTTCGCAGCCGAGATGCGTGCCGGTGAGGCCCAGCTCGTCGCGCAGGAAATCCGCCAGGGTCAACCGCGGCGGCACGGTGCGCTGCACGAGGCGACCGTTGACCGTCACCGAGATAGCCACGCCGGCAGTATGTTTGACGGTGTCAACGCCGTTCATCGGGATCCCTCTCGTGATTACGGACCCGCTGGTGCGCGTCGGCGAGCGCTTGCCGCATCGCGTCCTCACACAACCGGCGGGCATAGTCAGGATCCTCGGCGGACGGCTCGGTCGACTGTGCCCAGCCGGCCGCGAGGGTGTCCCACAGCCGAGTCGACGGTCGTTGACCGACGACGTCGTCGCCCGTGAACAGCAACGGCCGGTCGGCCGCGCTGAGCACTGCGCACCGGACCGACGCGATGCGCCCGTCGGCTCCGACATCGAGCAGGCAGCCGGCCCCCGCGAGCCCGTAATCACCGTGCTGGTGGGCATATTCGACGAAACCCCAGCCCTGACCGGCGCGGGTCGCGGGCACCGAGATCCAGGTGATGATCTCGTCGGGTTCCAGCGCGTTGGTGTAGAACGACACGAACATGTCCTCTGCCGGAATCTGGCGGCGCCCACGAGATGCGGATTCGGTGTGGAATGTCGCTCCGAGAACCAATGTCGCCAGCGGCATTTCGGCGGCCGGATCGGCGTGCGCCACCGATCCGCCGATGGTGCCGCGATTACGGATGCCGACGTGGCCGATGTAGCGTGCGGCGTCGGCGAGCAGCGGAGCCCGCGCGGCGATCAGTGGATCCACCTCGACGGTGCGGTGCGTGACCAGGGCACCCAGGATCAGATCGTCGGTGTCGTCGAAGATCCTGGTGAGCTCCTCGAGCCTGCCGATGTCGACGATCGCGGCAGGCCGGGCCAGCCGCAGATTCATCAACGCCATGAGCGACTGTCCACCCGCCATGAGTTTGGCGTCCGGGTACGTGGCGAGCAGCTCCAGCGCCTCACCGACCGCCTCAGGGCGAAAGTACTCGAACGCAGCGGGTTTCACGATGCCTCCAGGGCCCGGAACACCTCACCCGTCGAGATTGGTGTGCTGACGACGTGGAATCCGCCACCGACGGCATCGTCGACTGCGCAGGCCAAGGCCGAGTAGACGGCGATGGTGCCACTCTCGCCCGCACCCCGGACGCCGATCGGGTTGACCGGGGTATCGACGTGCAGGTGCCGAACCTGCACGCGCGGCATGTCGGTGCTGAGCGGCAGGTGGTAGGCGGCGAACGTGGTCGACTGCGGCTGGCCTGACGCCGAATACCGCCAGTGCTCGAACAACGCCCCACCGACCCCCTGAGCGACCCCGCCGATGATCTGTCCCTCGACGATCTTCGGGTTGATCTCGCGGCCGCCTTCGTGCGATACCGCGTAGCGCAGCACCTTCACGATACCGGTGCGCCGGTGCACGCCGACGATCACGGCGTGCACACCCATGGTCCAGGTCACGGTCGGCACCCGGTACACCGCCGTCACGTCGAGTGCGCCACCGCTTTCCTGATCACCGCCGAGAGCAGCGACACGGGCGAGTTCGGGCCAGCTCACGGAATGTTCTGCGGCCACATGGAATCGGCCGTCGGCGTACTGCACGTCGAACTCGTCGGCGCCCGCCAGGCGCGCGGCGCGCCCGGTGGCGAGCTCGACGAGTTCGCGGGCGGCCTTGTGCACGGCCGAGCCTGCGAGGATCGCCGAGCGGCTGGCGAACGTGCCGACCCCGTCGGGCAGCCGCTCGGTGTCGCCCGGCACGTAACAGACCTGTTCCATCGGCACCGCCAACGCTTCGGCGGCCACCTGGGCGAACACGGTCTCGTGGCCCTGGCCCGCGGACGCGGCCCCGGCCGTCACCTCGAAGCGCCCGTCGGGCAGCAGCCGGATCCGTGCCGTCTCGTGCGGGCCTCGGCCCGTCGCCTCCAGGTAGCAGGACAGCCCGTACCCGATGCGGTACTGCGGATGCGTTGCCGCGCAACGCGTCATCTCGTCGCGCGGCAGCGATTCGAGCACCGACTCCAGACACGCACGGTAGTCGCGGCCGTCGTAGCTGATCGGCACGCCGTCGCGGTACGGAATGGGCCGCGCGTACGGCAGGTCGGCGTCGGTGAGCACGTTGCGCCGCCTGATCTCGTCGGTCGACAAGCCCAGTTCGGCAGCCGCGGCGTCGAGGCTGCGTTCGAGCGCGAACGTCGCCTCGGGCCGGCCCGCGCCGCGATACTGCGCCACCAGGGTCTTGTTGGTCAGCGCGGCCCGCCCCGCGATGTCGGCCGCCGGTATCCGGTACGGTCCGAGCAGATGGATCGCGGTGTTGGCGATGATGCCTGCCACCCACAGGCTTCCGGCGCCGATGTCCACGACGAAGTCGTCGGCCCAGGCGAGGATGCGGCCCTCGGCATCGAACGCGAGCCGGGTGCGATGAATCTGGTCGCGGCCTTGCGCGCTGGCCACCAGGTGTTCCTGGCGGTCCTCCACCCAGATCATCCGGTGGCCCGTGTGCCGGGCCAGCAGCGCGAGCAGAATCTCCTCGCCGTACACGTTGGCCTTGGTGCCGAAACCGCCGCCGACGTCGGGCACCGAAACCTTGATGTCCTGACGGGACCAACCGGTCACAGCGCAGATGGCGTTGCGCACCATGTGCGGCACCTGGGTCGAGGTGGTCAGCTCGACGCGCTGCAGACGGGGGTCGAAGTGCGCGAGCACGCCCCGGCATTCCAGCGGGACCGCCCCGTGGCGGTTCATGCGGTACGTTCCGGTGACCACGTGGGCGGCAGCGGCGAATGCCCGCTCGGGATCACCG
This sequence comes from Mycolicibacterium mageritense, assembly GCF_010727475.1. NCBI lineage: Bacteria > Bacillati > Actinomycetota > Actinomycetes > Mycobacteriales > Mycobacteriaceae > Mycobacterium > Mycolicibacterium mageritense. Next base: position 5,560,308 of record NZ_AP022567.1, on the reverse strand, counting down.
AACGAATACCGCAGGCGGGCAGCTTCATTGCCGTCGAGGTGGTCGAACAACACCGGACTCCCCGGCTCGAGCGCCGACTCCGGATCGGTGACCACCGGGAGAGCCTCGTAGTCGATCTCGATGGCCTCCAGCGCGTCTTCGCCGCAGTACCGGTCCTCGGCGACCACCACGGCGATCGGCTGACCGACGTAGTGCACCCGATCGGAGGCCAGGATCGACAGCCGCTGTTCGGCCAGCACGCACGCGGTGGCCGCGGTGAACTGCGGGTCCGGTGTGGTCAGGCTCGGGATGGGCACGCCGCACAGCCCGAGGTCGGCTGCCGTGAAAACGCCAACCACGCCGGGCATGCCTGCTGCGGCCGCGGTGTCGATCCGGGTGATCGCGGCGTGCGGCTCGCTGGAGCGCAGAAACACCACGTGGTGTGCGCCCGCCGCGTGATCGGCCACGAACTGCCCGTGTCCGCCCAGCAGCCGCTCATCCTCGCGCCGCCGCACCGAACTGCCGATGTAGCCCGGTTTCAATGGAGTCGTTTCTCCCACTGCCACAACGCGATCGAGATGCCGAACGAGATCGTGATCAACAGCATGATGGTGGCGACCATGGACGGGTAGTCACCGTGACTGTAGGCCTGCAACACCACGCGGCCCAGGCCGCGACGGGTCGCGAAGAACTCCGAGAGCACCACGCCCACCACCGCCAGGCTCACCGCGAGCCGAATGCCGGTGAGCAGCGGCCGCCGGATCGCCGGAATGATGATGTGCACCAGCATCTGCCACGCGTTGGCCCGTACCGAGCGGGCGAGTTTCCAGTAGACGCGCGGGATCTCCTGAACGCCGGTGGACACGTTGATGAGCACCGGGAACAACGCGAACAGTACACCCATGACCACTTTGGATCCGGTCAGGCTGAAGATCGGCAGCAACACCGGATACAGCACGATCTTGGGAATTCCGTTGAGCATGATCAGCATCGGCTCGAAGATCACGCGCAGCCGCTCCGAAAGCCCCAGCAGCAGCCCCAGTCCCCCACCGATCGCGGTTCCGATGACGAAGGCCAGGAACACCGACTGCGCGGTGACCCGCAGATCGAACAGGTACGCGGGATCCGAGAGGTTGCCGATGAGCACGCCGATGGTCTGCACCGGCGACGGGATCACGAACGTCAGCTCGGAGAACACCTCCCACACGATCGCCACGAGCACGGCAAGCAAAGTCGCACCTACGGCCTGGTTGCCGAGCAGCACGCGGATCCGGTGCGCGGTCGACCTGGTTTTCGTCGGTGCCGAGGTGCTTTCCACCGTGGCGGTCATCGGTTCCTCCCCCGCAGCAGCACGCGTTCCACGAGCGCCAGCAGCACGGTGAGGATGCATGAGAGCACCAGCACCACCGCGATGTAGGCGAACATCTCGTTGTTGTTGAAGATCTCGTACAGATAGCGGATGCGGTAGCCCAGGCCGGCCTGCGCGGTGGTGAACTCCATCGCGATGGTGCCGATCAGCGCGTAGACCACGGCCAGCCGCAGGCCTGCGACGATGAACGGCCCTGCCGCGGGGATCGCGATCGCGAACAGGGTCTGGCGCGGGGAAGCCTTGAGCGAGCGGGCCAGCTTGAGGTACACCGGCGGCATGGAGTTGAGCCCGACGGCGGTGTTGAGCGCCATGGGGATCGCGGCCATGACGGTCGCCAGGATGATGACCGACGTGGCGTTGATCCCGACCAGGACGATCATCACCGGATAGAACAGCACGAGCGGCACCGCGTAGAACGACACCAGATAGGGCTCGAAGATCCGCCCGACGGCGGGCACCTTCCAGAAGACCAGGCCCGCCGCGAATCCCAGCAGGCTGCCGAACACGATCGAGAACGCGACCTCGACGCCGGTGCGTGCGGCGTCGTCCCAGAACTGTGGTTGTCCCAGCAGCCGGCCCAACTCGGCCAGGATGACCGACGGTGCGGGCAGGATGCGGTCGCTCCACATCCCCGCCTTGGCACCGATCTCGGCGAACACCAGGAACGCGACGATCAGCACGACGGTCGAGATGCCGCTCAACGCGAAGTTGCCCAGCCCGCGCCTGCGCGGCGTGGGGTGCGGCCGGCCGGAATCCGGGGTCATCGTCTCGGTGGGCAGGTCGTCTTGTGCCACATAGGAAGTCGTCACGTGGTGGCAGCCTCCTGCTGCTTGAACCCGCGCATGGATTCGGCCTGCAGCGAGGTCCAGATCCGGTTCTGCAGTTCGTTGAACTCAGGCGTGGACACCATGCCTGCGTCGCGTTCGTCCGGCAGGTCGATGTCGACGACGTCGATGATCGACCCCGGCCGGTAGGACATCACCCACACCTGCTGGGACAGCAGGATGGCCTCGGAGATGTCGTGCGTCACGAACACGATGGTCTGGTGCGTGCGGGCCCAGATCTGGCGGACCTCGGCGCCGAGAAACAGCCGGGTCTGCTGGTCGAGCGCGGCGAACGGCTCGTCCATGAGCACCACCTCGGGCTGCACGGCGAGCGTGCGGGCCAGCGCCACCCGTTGCCGCATGCCGCCGGAGAGCATCGAGGGATACGACTTTTCGAAGCCGCCCAGGCCCACAAGTTCGATGGCGTCCTTCGCGCGCTGCCGACGGGCGGCCTTGTCGGTGCCGATCATCTCCATCGCGAACGCCACGTTCTCCTCGACCGTGCGCCACGGCAGGGTCGAGTCCTCCTGGAACACCACGCCGATCGTGGGGTCGGGCCCGGTCACGGGTTTTCCGGCGACCCGCACCTGGCCCGTGGAGGCCTTCTGCAATCCCGAGATGACCGCCAGCAGCGTGGATTTGCCACATCCACTCGGCCCGACGATCGACACGAAGCTGGAGTGCGGCACGTGCTGGGTGATGTCGGTAACCGCCGTCACCTTGCCTGCCGGGGCGTCGAAGACGACGGATACGTCTTCGATCCGGATGCCGTCATGGTCCATGGGGTGCGCCTCTTCCACTAGCTGGCTGTCGTGGCTCAGAATTCCGCCCGTGCATCCTCGGGCAGGTACTGCTGGTCGAGTGTGGTGGCCCAGTCGATGGGCTCGGAGATCTGACCGGCGCCCACCATCAACTCCGAAAGGTTCGTCAGGCCCGCGGTGTCGACCTTCAGGGTGTACCCCTTGGCAAGGTCCGGGTTGGCCGAGAACGCCGACTTCATCACCTCGGGGCTGACACCGACGAGCGGTGCGATGGTCGCCGCGGCCTCGTCAGGGTTGGCCACCAGCCACTCGTTGAGCCGGTTGACGACAGTGAAGAAGTCACGGATGTTGTCCGGGTTCTGCTCGGCGTAGTCGGTGTTGACCGCGACCAGGTCGGCGGGCAGGTCGCCCACCACATCACGCGAATCCACCAGTACCTCAGCGTGATCCGATGCCTGCTTGTCCGCGATGAACGGCTGCATGGCCCATCCGGCGGTGATCTGGCCTGCCTTGGCCGCGGTCCAGTTGTCGCCCATCGGACCGACTGCCTGGGACTTGACGTTCAGTTTGCGTTCGAGGCCCTTGACGATGAGTTCGGTGGAGGATCCCGCCGAGCTGAAGCCGAGGGTCGCGCCCTCAAGTTTGCGCCCGGGTGGGGAGATCCACGAGAAGTCGTTGATCTGGAACCACGGCGCGACGACCTTGAGCTTCGAATTCGGTTGCTGTGCAGCGAGAATCACTGAGCTGTTGCCCGCGATGGCCATGTCCGCGTCGCCACTGGTGACCACCCGCAGCGTGTTCCCGCCGCCGCCACCGGAGTAGAGGTCGACGTTGAGCCCCTGCTCCTTGAACCAGCCCTTGTCGATGCCGACCTGGAGGATGGCCATGAACGGCAGGCTGTCGACGCCGGTCGCCGAGATGCTCAACGCGTCGGTGCCGCCGCCTGCGGGACCGGCGGATTCGTCGGCACACGCCGTCATCCCGACGACGACGGCGACCGCAGTACACGCAGCGGCAAAGACTTTGGGAAACCACGACATCCGACACAACCTCCGGCTGTTGAATATTGGATACACTATACGAATTACTGTGATCTAGGTCAATGTTTCGGACGCCCGAGCGCCCTCGTGACCCTGGACAACAAACCGGCCAGTTCGAGCCCCACCGCCACCCCCATGAGCGCCGCGGCCGCCGTGAATCGGGCACCACCGGCTGCCGCCGGCGCAGCGGACACCACGGCAGACACACCAGGCGGCTGCTGCCCACCCAGCTGCACACCGTCGGCGGGAGTCAGTGCCCGCTTCAACGCGGGCGGTGCGCCGGGCACCGCGCTTCCCGGAGCGGGAAACGCGCGCTCGGCGCGGGCCGCGTCAGGCACGGCCGCCGGCGATCTCGGCGAAGGTGCGAATGGTCGGAGCCCGGCTCTCCCCCGGTCGCACGAACGGCACGATCGACACCTGGTCGACACCGAGTGCCTCGATCTCCTTGAGCCGCTGGGCGCATTCGTCCGGCGTGCCTGCCAGCGCGAACAGATCCACCAATTCGTCGGGTACCAGATCCGCGTGTGAGGCTTCGGTGTTCATGTGCTGGTAGTAATCGTAGGACTCCCGGATCCGGTCGATCGCCTGCTCAAGCGACGGCTCGACCTTGGCGGGCAACGGCCGGATCGCGACACGGGATACGTGCGCGCGCACCAGATCCCGGGCCTTGGTGCGATCCTCGTCGATCGCCGTCGGGGTCCACAACACGATGTGGATGTCGTCGAGCGTGCGCCCGCTCTCGGCCGCACCCGCTTCGATGGTCGCCAGCGCCGCTTCGATGAAGTGCGGTGCCGTGCCGACGAGCACGATCACGCCGTCGGCGATTCGCCCGGACATCCGCAGGATCTTCGGTGCGGATGCGGCGATGTAGATCGGTATGTTCATCGGCTCGGTCACGTAGTTGAGGTGGTATTCGGCGCCGCTGGTCGGCTCCACCACCTTCTCACCTTTGAACAGCGCGCGGAGGTCGACGATCGACTGCTCCAGCTCCGCGAGCTTGAGCGGCTTGAGGCCCATGGTCCGCAGTGAGGAATCGCCCGTCCCGATCCCCAGCGCCACGCGACCACCGGTGAACTCGGCGAGCGTCGCCCAGGTGGACGCGAGCAGCGAAGGATGGCGCGTGACCGCGTTGGTCACGCCGGTGCCGAAGATGATGCGCTCGGTGCCGACGGCCGCGGCCCCCATGACGGTCGACGATTCCCGCCAGATGTTCTGCGAGTCACCGAACCACACGTTGTCGTACCCGAGCGATTCGCTCAGCTTGACGTACTCGCACATGGCGCCCACCGGCTCGGTCGGGAACAGACCGACCCCTTTACTCAGCACTATCGACCTCCTGGGCCTGCGTTGGATATCGTATCCAATCGTAAGGGTGCGGTTCAGGTCACACAACTCCAAACGGGTGACGGACCGATCGAGGAGAGGACAAGGAAACGTCATGCAACTGGTCAACGAGTTCTCCGTCGATGCGCCGCTCGAGGTCGCGTGGGCGGCGCTGACCGACATCCCGCGCGTCGTCGAGTGCATACCCGGCGCGGAACTCGAAGGCCACGAGGGTGACGACTACCGGGCGCGGGTCGCGGTCAAGGTCGGTCCGGTGGGGCTCACGCTGGCCGGCACAGCGACGGTCGTCAGCCGCGACGACACCGCGCATCAGATGGTGGTGCGCGGCACCGCGCGCGACGGCAAGGGTAACGGCTCGGCAGCGGCGACCGTCACGATGTCGGCCCGCGACAGCGGCGGCCGCGCCGCCGTCACGGTGCGGACCGACCTCGAACTCGGGGGCCGCATCGCCCAGTTCGGCAGTGGCGTCATCACCCAGGTCGGCAACCGCATCATCGGCCAGTTCGTGCGCAGGCTCAACGCGTTGATCGCACCGGCCGAAGCAGAACCCGCTGCCGGGCGGCCGAGAATTGATCGGACGGTAGACGAAAATGACTGGCTGGCAATCGCATTGACGGCACTGGCCGGCGTGGCACTGGGCCTGGCCATCGGGCGCGCCGCCGAACGGCTGGCCTGACCCAGACCCGCTAACCCACGCTTGCTACGAGTTCCAGTTCCACGCACGCACCGCCCGGCAGGGATGCCACCCCGATCGCCGTGCGGGCGTGCGCGCCGCAGTCCTCACCGAAAACGTCGATCAACAACTCGGAGGCACCGTCGATCACCGCGGGATGCCCGTCGAAATCGGATCTCGCCCGGACGTAACCGCGAAGGTGCACGAGCGCCGTCACGGCGTGCACCCCGACCGCCGCGTCGATCGCCGCGATCAGGTTCAACGCCGCGAAACGCGCCTGGATCCGAGCCTGTTCGACCGTGACGTCGTCCCCCACGACACCCACGGCGCCGGGATCGCCGGGCCGCCGCGCGGTCGAACCCGATATCCACAGTTGGTCACCGCACCGACGGCTCGGGAAATACGCACCTTTGGGCTTCGGTGCCGGCGGGATCTCGAAACCCAACGCCGCGAGGCGGTCTCGCGGGCTCACGCGCCCGCTTCGGAGTCCTCGCGACCGAACACGGTGTGCAGGTGATCGATCGCGTGCAGACGGTGTTCGTGGTTGAGCTTGACCACCCGCTCGACGTCGCGGGCCGCCATCGCGTCGACCAGGAGCACGTGTTCACTGTTGACCTTCGCCAGGTCCATGAGGTGCGCATACAGCGGGCGGTACGCGTCCGCGGTGTTCCACAACTGCGTCACGATGCGCTTGGTGCGCGCCATACCGCTGCCCTCGAACGTCAGGAAGTGAAACTTCCGGTTGGCCAGGCCCACGGCGATCAGGTCGCCTGCCGTCGCGGCCCGCTCCATTTCGGCCATCTGCTCGCGCATCTGCTCGACGACCTCGTCGGTCACGGCAGGCATGGCATCGCGGATCAGCTCGGCTTCGAGGATGTCGCGCAGCCGGAACACCTCGATCAGTTCGTCGAGACCCAGCTTGGCCACCCGGTAGCCGCTGTGCGGCACATAGGTGATGTATTCCTCGGCCTCAAGCGTTTTCAGCGCCTCGCGGATCGGGATCCGGGACATGCCGAACTGCTCGGCGAGGCTTTCCTGCACGATCCAGCTGCCCGGCGCGAGTTTGCCGCTCGTGATGTCCCGGCGCAGCGCCTCCGCCACGGCCTGCTGTGCGGTCTTGGGCCTGACAAAGTCCGAGCGCGGCCCCTTGCCGCCGTTGGCGGTGTCGGAGGCCGTGCGCGGAGTGGCTGTTCGGGGCGGCATCGGGTCTCGCTTTCGCTAATATTGGATACTCTATGCGATCACCCGATCGTGGGGCCATCCCCGTTCGGCGTTTCGACGGTCATGTCAGATCAGTTCGATGGCCTCGGCGATCGACGGCAACACGCGGCTGGGCCGGAACGGATAGCGCTCGATGTCGCCGACGGACGTCGAGCCAGTCAGCACCAGGATCGTGTCGAGCCCGGCCTCGATGCCTGCCACCACGTCGGTGTCCATCCGATCGCCCACCATGACGGTGTTCTCCGAATGCGCCTCGATCCGGTTGAGCGCGCTGCGGAACATCATCGGATTGGGTTTGCCCACGAAGTAGGGATCCCGCCCGGTCGCCTTGGTGATCATCGCGGCCACCGAGCCGGTCGCAGGCAGCGGTCCCTCCGCCGAGGGCCCGGTCACATCGGGATTCGTGGCGATGAAGCGGGCTCCGCCTAGGATCAGCCGGATCGCCTTGGTGATGGCCTCGAACGAGTAGGTGCGGGTTTCACCGAGCACGACGAAATCCGGATCGGTGTCGGTGAGCGTGTAGCCGACCTCGTGCAGCGCGGTGGTCAGCCCGGCCTCGCCGATGACGTAGGCCGATCCGCCGGGCAACTGGTCGTTGAGGAATGCGGCCGTGGCGAGCGCCGAGGTCCAGATCGAGGCCTCGGGCACGGTCAGACCGGACCGCGTCAACCGCGCCGCAAGATCGCGCGGCGTGAAGATCGAGTTGTTGGTCAACACCAAAAACGGCCGCTCCTTGTCGGCCAGCGTTTGCAGGAACTCCGCGGCACCGGGCAACGCGGATTCCTCGCGTACCAAGACGCCGTCCATATCGGTCAGCCAGCACTGGGCATGTGAACGCACCGGTTCAGTCTCTCAAGACCGCCCCGGGTTCACCGTCCAACGCAGTTTTCCCGGCGATCTCACGTTCGGGCCAGGCCCGCCGTCTACCTGATAGGTGCTCGATTCGAGCCCGCCCCGAATCCCACGGACGGAAGGACGATCAATGTCGATTGAAGAGAACAAGGCGGTTGTCGGACGCTGGTTCACCGAGTTCTGGGGGCCGGATTTCAACCCCGCCGTGATCGACCAACTCGCCGCACCTGACATCCGGTTCGAGTACTCGCTGCACGCCCCGTGCCGGGGGCGCGACGAGGTCAGGCGTTCGCGACGAAGTTCCGCGCCGCGTTCCCCGACCTGGCATTCGGCGGCACCGCGGACCTGATCGCCGAAGGCGACTACGTCGTCGGCCAGTGGATCGGCGGTGGGACACACACGGGCGACGCATTCGACGACATGCCGATCGGCGCGCTGCCTGCAGGCAGCGGCAAGTCGATGCGCTTCACCGGGACATCGGTGCTCAAGGTCGTCGACGGGATGATCGCCGAAGAGATCGGCCTCGACGACGGCGTCACGGTGCTGCAGCAGCTCGGCCTCATCAAGCCGGCCTGACGGCATGCCTTCGGCCCGCTACATCTTGATCGGCGCCGACGGGCGTCCGTACGTCAGCACCACCCCCGGCACGCTGGGTGGTCACCGGCGCAGCAAGCTCTACGGCCGACTGGACTGTCCGGCGGCACTGCGCGCCCTGGCGGGCGGCGGTTACGGCCGCCACCGGGTCTTCTTCGCCGACGAGCACACCGCCGTCACCGCGGGGTACCGACCGTGTGCGGTGTGCCTGCCGCAGGCCTACAACGATTGGAAACGACACCATGGCTCACCACGACCCACACCCGACCTGGCATCGGACACTCGAGACCGTTCTCGGCACGCTCACCCTGGTGCGTGACACCGAGGGACTGCGCGGAATCTACTTTCCGCACCACTGGCACCGGCCGGATCCCGTGACGTTCGGCCCCGCCCTCGATCGTGGATTCGACGAGACCGCGCACCAGATAACCGAATACCTCGACGGTCAACGGCAACGGTTCGACCTGCCGCTGCGCCCCTCGTACGCCGACCCTCTGCAGGCCGCGGTATGGGAATCGCTCGGCGACATCCCGTACGGCACCACCGTCACCTACGGTGAGCTCGCCCGCCGCATCGGTCCAGATGTCACCGCGCAGCAGGTCGGCGCCGCGGTGGGACGCAACCCGCTGTCGATCGTCGTGCCGTGCCATCGCGTGATCGGCAGCAACGGCAAACTGACGGGCTACTCAGGCGGCCTCGCGCGCAAACGCCGCCTGCTCGACCTGGAGTACGCGAACGCCACTCGGCTGCAACTGATCTCGTCAGCGCCGTACCTGTGGTGAGCGGGTCGACGCAGACGCCGACGGCCCGGCTGTGCGGATCGCACACAGCCGGGCCGTCGGTCGGGTACTGCGATCAGACCGTGTGTTCGTCGGCCACGTCCAGCGCCTTGTCCAGGATCGCCAGGCCCTCGCGCGCCTCGTCGGCCGTCACGTTGCACGGCGGGACGACGTGGATCCGGTTGAAGTTGGCGAACGGCAGCAGGCCGTTGGCCTTGCACGCCGCGATCACGGCGTTCATCGCCGGGCTCGAACCGCCGTAGGGCGCCAACGGTTCCCGCGTCTGCTGATTCGCCACGAGCTCGACGGCCCAGAACACGCCCGCGCCACGCACCTCGCCGATGCTGCGGTGCTTGGCCGCCAGCTCGGCCAACCCGGGTCCGATGACCTCGGCGCCGACCTTGGCCGCGTTGTCGACCATGCCCTCGTCCTCCATCGCGTTGATGGTGGCGACGGCCGCGGCAGTGGCCAGCGGATGACCCGAGTAGGTCAACCCACCGGGGTAGGCCCGGTGCGCGAACGTCTCGGCGATGGCCGGGCTGATCGCCACACCGCCGAGCGGCACGTAACCGGAGTTCACGCCCTTGGCGAACGTGAGCAGATCGGGAACCACGTCGAAGTGATTGATGGAGAACCACTTTCCGCTGCGACCGAACCCGGCCATGACCTCGTCGGCGACGTACATGATGCCGTAGCGGTCGCACAGCTCGCGCACACCGGCGATGTACCCGGGCGGCGGGACCATGATGCCCGCGGTGCCGGGAATGGACTCCAGCACGATCGCGGCAATGGTGGCCGGGCCTTCCAGCCGGATGACCTCGTCGAGGTGGGCCAGCGCCCGCTCGGTCTCCTCGGCCTCGGTGGTGGCGTGGAACTGCGACCGGTACAGGAAGGGCCCGAAGAAGTGCACGACTCCGCTGTTGCCGTAGTCGTTGGACCACCGCCGCGGGTCACCCGTGAGGTTGATCGCGGTGTCGGTGCCACCGTGGTACGAGCGGTACCGCGTCAGTACCTTGTAACGGCCCGTGTGCAGGCGCGCCATGCGCACCGCGTGCTCGATCGCGTCTGCCCCACCGTTGGTGAAGAAGATCTTGTTCAGCTCGCCCGGCGTGCGCTCGGCGATCAGCCGGGCCGCTTCCGAGCGGGCCGCGTTGGCGTACTGCGGCGCCACCGTGCACAGCTTGGCAGCCTGTTCGGCAATGGCGGCAACGACTTTCGGGTGCTGGTGGCCGATGTTGGTGTTGACCAGCTGACAGGAGAAGTCCAGCAGCCGGTTGCCCTCGCCGTCCCACACGTACGACCCCGCCGACGCCGTGATCGTCATGGGCGTGATCTCGGCCTGAGCCGACCAGGAATGGAAAACATGGGCCCGGTCCAGTTCGTAGGCACGGGCGGCCTCGGCGCGCGCATCCTCGACGGTCAGTCCGTTGGGCAGCACGGTGGCGTTGTCAGTCTCGTCAATCAAGCTCATGATCAAGTCTCTCACTCGTAGGGAACCTGACCGAAAGTGCGGTCCCATACCGAGTATGGGACCGCACCGCCGGTGTACGACTACTTGTTTTCGGGGAAGCCCAGGTTGATGCCGCCGTGGCTGGGATCGAGCCAGCGGGTGGTGATGGCCTTGGTGCGGGTGAAGAAGTGCACACCCTCGGTGCCATGGGCGTGGCTGTCGCCGAACAGCGATGCCTTCCAGCCACCGAAGCTGAAGTAGGCCATGGGAACCGGGATCGGCACGTTGATGCCGACCATGCCGACCTCGACCTCGTTCTGGAACCGCCGCGCCGCGCCACCGTCGTTGGTGAAGATCGCGGTGCCGTTGCCGTACGGGTTGCTGTTGATGAGTTCGAGTGCCTCGTCATAGGTTTCGACGCGCACGACCGACAGCACCGGGCCGAAGATCTCGTCGGTGTAGACGCTCATCTCCGGGGTGACGTTGTCCAGCAGGGTCGGGCCCAGCCAGAACCCGTCGGCGCCGCCGTTGGCGATCACCGTGCGGCCGTCGACGACGACCTTGGCACCCGCGGCCTCGCCGGCGTCGATGTAGGAGGCCACCTTGTCGCGGTGGGCCTTGGTGACCAGCGGACCCATGTCGGAGTCCTTGGTGCCGTCACCGGTCTTGATGGTCGCGGTGCGCTCGGCGATCTTGGCGACCAGATCGTCGGCGATCGGGCCGACCGCAACGGCCGCGGAGATGGCCATGCAGCGCTCACCGGCCGACCCGAAACCGGCGTTGACCATGGCGTCGGCAGCCAGATCCAGATCGGCGTCGGGCAGGATCACCGCGTGGTTCTTGGCGCCACCGAGAGCCTGGACGCGCTTGCCGGCCGCGGTTCCGGTGGCGTAGACGTACTGCGCGATCGGGGTCGACCCGACGAACGACACCGCCTTGATCTTCGGGTTGGTCAGCAGCTCGTCGACCGCCGTCTTGTCGCCCTGCAGCACGTTGAACACGCCGTCGGGCAGCCCGGCTTCCTTCCACAGTTCGGCCATCCAGATCACGGCCGAGGGATCCTTCTCCGAGGGCTTGATGACCACGGTGTTGCCCGCGCCGATGGCGATCGGGAAGAACCACATCGGCACCATCGCCGGGAAGTTGAACGGGCTGATGATGGCCACCGGGCCCAGCGGCTGCAGTACGGAGTGCACGTCGACCTTGGTCGAGGCGTTCTCGGTGTATCCGCCCTTGAGCAGATGCGGGATGCCGCATGCGAACTCGACGACCTCGATACCACGGCTGACCTCACCGAGGGCATCGGAGAGCACCTTGCCGTGCTCACTGGTGATGATCGCCGCCAACTCCTCCTTGCGGGCGTTGATCAGCTCACGGAACGCGAACAACACCGACGCACGCTTGGCCAGCGAGGTGTCCCGCCACGTCGGGAACGCCGCCGCGGCCGCGTCGATCACCGCACGCGCATCCTCGACGTTGGCCAGCAACAGCTCGCCCGTCACCTCGCCGGTCGCGGGGTTGGTCACCGGCGACGTCGCCGTGGACGTGCCGGCGAACGACTTGCCGTCGCGCCAGTGCTGGATGACGTTGTTCATGGGCGAGCCCTCCTTTGAGGTGTTGGTGTGATGCCTACAACTCTGGGGCACCGGCAAGCCCCCAATCGCCGTCATTGTGTATCCAGGATTGACTACTTTTTTACACTGTGTAAATGATCCCCACCGTCCGCGACGTCATCGCCTTGCCGGTGGTCCAGGCCGGTCTGCCCGAAGTGGTCAGCTCCGAACACCTCGATAGCCCGGTGCGCTGGGTGCACGTCAGCGAGATGGCCGACCTCTCGGGCCTGCTGCAGGGCGGCGAGCTGGTGCTGACCACGGGTTCGGCGTTGCGGGACGCCCCCCGCGCCTACCTCGAAGGCATGAAACGTGCCGGGGCGGTCGGCGTCGTCGTCGAGTTGGGCACCCGAGTGGAGGCACTGCCAGCCTCAGTCGCCGAAGTGGCGCAGGCACTGGGCCTTCCGCTCGTGCTGCTGCACCGGCAGACCAGGTTCGTCGAGGTCACCGAGGCGGTACACCGCCTGATCGTCGCCGACCAGTACGAGGAACTCGCGTTCGCGCACCGCACCCATCAGACCTTCACCGATCTGAGCATGCGGCGCCCGACACTGGCCGACATCGTCCGCGCCGCCGCCGAGATGATCAACGAGTCGGTGGTGCTGGAGGATCTGTCCCACCAGGTGCTGGCGATATCGCCGCGCCGCGAACCGGCCACCGCGGTGCTCGACGACTGGCAGCGGCGCTCGCGCGCGATGACCGAACCGTGGATCACGACGCCGGTCGGCCCGCGCAGCGAAGAATGGGGCCGGCTCATCATTCCGCACCGGCCCGAGGCGCCGGCCCGGGCCACGACGGTGTTGGAGCGCGCCGCCCAGGCGCTGGCGCTGCACCGGATGGCCGAGCGGGGGCGGTCCGGTCTCGAGCACCAGGCGCAGAGCGGGTTGATCGATGACGTACTCGGCGGCCGCATCGCCGACGACCGTGACGCGGCCGCGCGGGCAGCCGCACTGGGCCTGCGCGCCGACGGGCCCTATCTCCCCGTCACGGTGCGGGTCGGCGCTTCAGCCGACCGACTCGATCCGGTGGCCGTGCAGCGCCGCAACATCCGCATCCTCGACGCCGTGGTGCACAGCGTGAAATCCCAGGGCCACAGCGCGATATGTTCGATCCGGCGCGACGGCGAAGTGAGCCTGGTGCTGGCGTTGGTCGTTCGGCGCGGCATGACGCCCGACTCGACCCTGACCCGGCTCGCCGACGGCCTGCGCGAGGCCATCAGCCGCGGCGGCGACACCGACCGGGTGGTGGTGGCGATCGGTGCCGACGCGGAAGCCTTCGCCGACGCCGTGCACGGGCTACGGGAGTCCACGCACGTGGCCGACGTCGCGCTGTCCATGTCCGGCGCCCAGCGACCGTTCGTCCGGGCCTCCGACGTCAGGCTCCGGGGCCTGCTCACCCTGCTGCACGACGACCCACGGGTGCAGACCTTCGCCGAGACCGAGCTCAAGACGTTGCTCATCCACGACGCCGACCACGGCGAGGACGACACCGCGGTGCTGCGCGGCTACCTGGAACTTGCGGGCAACAAGTCCGCGTTGGCCAAACGGCTGCACATGAGCAGACCGGCGCTCTACAGCCGGTTGGCTTCCATCCAGCGGCGACTCGGCGTCGACCTGGATGACGGCGAGTCGATGACCTCGCTGCACGTGGCACTGTTGATCCTCGATGCCCAGCACGGCGCGGCCCGGAACTGAGCTAGGGTCGTCGGTGGAATTGCTGGGCGTGACCGGCACGGCATCAGGAGGCTGGACATGGACATGCTGCTCGGCAACGCACACGGTCCAGAGTCCGCTCACGTACCCCCCGAACTGACGCTGCAGAACTGGCAATCCGCCGAGCAGCTGCACTGGACCTTCCAACACGTCGCCGACTTCCTGCCGACCGCGGCGATCTCGCGTGGCACGGGGCCGGTGGCCGAGTTGCCCGCCGCGCCTGCCGACCTGTCCTCGATACCGCTCTATGACCGCACCAACGCCATGCGCACCACGGTCGGCGACGTCATGACCGGCACCGCGACCGACGGCTGGATCGTCACGCAGCGCGGCAGGATTCTCGAGGAGCACTACTACGGCGGGATGACCCCCGACACGTCGCACCTGCTGATGTCGGTGAGCAAGTCGCTGGTCGGGATGGTCACCGGGGCCCTGGTCGCCGGCGGCGCGATCGACGTCGACGCCCCGCTGACCCACTACGTGCCCGCACTCGAGCACTCGGGCTACGCAGGTGCCACCGTGCGCCACCTGCTCGACATGCGTTCGGGTATCGCCTTTTCCGAGACCTACCTGGACCCGATGGCCGAGGTGCGGCTGCTGGAGCAGGCCATCGGCTGGGCCCCGCGCACCGTGCCCGACCTGCCCACGACGATGTACGACTTCCTGCTCACGTTGCGGCAGAAGTCGCCGCACGGCGGCTCGTTCGAATATCGCTCGTGCGAAACAGACGTGCTGGGCTGGATCTGCGAGGCGGCGTCCGGCATCCGGATGCCCGAGCTGATGTCGCAGCTGCTCTGGAGCAAGCTCGGCGCCCAGAACGACGCGACCATCGGTATCGATTCGGTGGGCACCGGCATGTTCGACGGCGGCATCAACGCGAGCCTGCGCGACCTGGTCCGGTTCGGGGCGCTGTTCCTCGGTGGCGGCACCTCGCTCACCGGCGAGCAGGTCGTGCCACTGTCCTGGATCGCCGACACGTTCGCGGGCGGCATCGACTCCCGGGCCGCGTTCGCCGCGAGCCCCGACGACAACCGCATGCCCGGCGGCATGTACCGCAATCAGTGCTGGTTCCCCAAGTCGGGCAACAACGTGCTGCTGTGCCTCGGCATCCACGGGCAGATGATCTATGTCAACCGGTCGGCGAACGTCGTTGCGGCGAAGTTGTCGAGTTGGCCGTACCCGCAGGACGCCGCGAAGTTGTTCCCGACCATCGCCGCGTTCGACGAAATCGCCGCGCAACTGTCCTGACCTGCGGTCCCCTGCCGAGAGATACTGATGCGATGTCTGATCGCAACGTGCTGGGCGGCCCGCTCGACGAATGCGGCACCGACCCGCTCACCGGCTTCTACCGCGACGGCTGCTGCTCCACCGGCGACGCCGACATCGGCAGGCACACCATCTGCGCCGTGGTCACCGCCGAGTTCCTGGAGCATCAACGCTCGATCGGCAACGATCTCTCGACCCCGGCACCGCATTTCCGGTTTCCGGGTCTCAACCCGGGAGACCGCTGGTGCGTCACCGCGGCCAACTGGCTGCGCGCCCACCAGGACGGCTACGCCGCACCGGTCGTGCTGTCGGCCACCCACGAACGCACCCTCGACGTCGTGCCACTCGAGGTGTTGCAGCGCTACGCCGTCGACGTTCCCGACGACCTGGCGGATCTCTGAGCCCCAGCGGAATTCTCCGTAGGCTCGTGTCGTGAGTGTGACACCCGAGACCACGGTCCGCCTCGATGACCGGTTCGCCCGCGAGCTGCCCGAACTGGCCATTCCGTGGCGGGCCGAGGCCGCGCCGGATCCGGGGTTGCTCGTGCTCAACGAACCGCTGGCCGCCGAGCTGGGCCTCGATCCCGACTGGCTGCGTGGCCCCGACGGGCTGGGTCTGCTGCTCGGCACGGTCGTGCCCGGCGACGCCACGCCCGTCGCGCAGGCCTACGCCGGACATCAGTTCGGCGGGTACGTCCCGCGCCTCGGCGACGGGCGCGCCCTGCTGCTCGGCGAGCTGACCGACACCGAAGGGCGCCTCCGTGACCTGCACCTGAAGGGTTCCGGACGCACCCCGTTCGCCCGCGGCGGCGACGGTCTTGCCGTCGTGGGACCGATGCTGCGCGAGTACATCGTCAGCGAGGCGATGCACGCCATGGGCATACCCACCACGCGGGCGCTGGCCGTGGTGGCCACCGGCCGCGGGGTGTGGCGCGAGACCCAGGAGCCCGGAGCGGTGCTGGCCCGGGTCGCCGCGAGCCACCTACGCGTCGGCAGCTTCCAATACGCTTTCCAATATGGCCGAGCTGCAGGCGATTTCGAGTTGTTGCGGCGGCTTGCCGACCACGCGATCGCCCGGCACCACCCACGGGCGGCGGACGCCGACAATCCGTACCTCGCGCTGTTCGACGCGGTGGTGTCGGCACAGGCCGCGCTGGTGGCCCGCTGGCTGCACGTCGGCTTCATACACGGTGTGATGAACACCGACAACATGACCATATCCGGCGAGACCATCGACTACGGACCGTGCGCCTTCATGGAAAGCTATGATCCGGCAACGGTTTTCAGCTCGATCGATCACGGCGGGCGCTATGCCTACGGCAATCAACCCGCGGTGGCCGAGTGGAACCTGGCCCGGTTCGCCGAAACCCTGCTGCCACTCATCTCCGACGACGCCGAAGCCGCGGTGGCACTCGCGACCGAGTCACTCGGCGAGTTCCGCGCCCAGTTCGACGATGCCTGGACGGCGGGCATGCGCGCCAAGCTCGGCCTGACGGGCGATGTCGACCGCGCGGCAGCCCGTCCGCTGATCGATGGCCTGCTGGTGTTGTTGCAGCAGAACCGGATCGACTACACGTCGTTCTTCCGGACCCTCGCCCGCGCCGCACGCGGCGGAACCGAACTCCCCCGTGAGTTCGACGAGTGGCAGGCGCGGTGGCGCGCGCTGGGCCCCGACGCCGACGCGATGGACCGCGTCAACCCGATCTACATCCCGCGCAATCACCTGGTCGAGGAAGCCCTGAGCGCGGCCACGTCCGGTGAGCTGGAACCGCTGCGCAAACTGATGGCCGCGCTGGCCGCCCCATACGACGAACGGCCAGGCCTCGACGCCTACGCGGCCCCGGCACCCGAGGACTTCGGCACGTACCGCACGTTCTGCGGCACCTGAGCCCAGCGAGCGGCCACCCCGAGCCGCTACATTCGGGGACGTGTCCACGATTTCACTCGCCACCCCAGACGGCCCGATCGACGCGCTCCTGGACACCCCCGAAGGCTCCGGGCCGTGGCCCGGCGTCGTGGTCATCCACGATGCGATCGGTTACGGCCCCGACAACGAGGCGACCTCGGCGCGCATCGCCGGGGCCGGCTACCTGGCGATCACGCCCAACCTGTTTGCGCGGGGCGGTCGCGCGCGCTGCATCACGCGCGTGTTCCGCGACCTGCTGACCCAGCGCGGCACGGCCCTCGACGACATCCTGGCCGCACGCGATCATCTGCGGTCGCTGCCCGACTGCACGGGGACGGTCGGCATCGCCGGATTCTGCATGGGCGGTCAGTTCGCCCTGATCATGGGGCCAAGGGGGTTCGCCGCGGCAGCACCGTTCTACGGCACGCCGCTGCCCCGCCATCTCGACGAAACCCTCGACGCGTCGTGCCCCATCGTCGCGAGCTTCGGCCGCCGTGACCCGGCCGGTATCGGCGCGCCGAAACGGCTGCGGAAGATCGTCGAGGCCAAGAACATCCCGGCCGACATCAAGGTGTATCCCGATGCCGGGCACAGTTTCGCCAATCAGCTTCCGGCCCAACCACTTCTGCGCATCGCGGGCTTCGGGTACAACGAGGCGGCAACGTCCGACGCGTGGGCGCGGGTGTTCGCGTTCTTCGGCGAACACCTGCAGGCTAAAGCCAGCTGAGCGCGGCCACCACGAGCGCTTGCGTGCCGGTGTCCAACGTCGGCTGGATCACCGGCGCGAACCGTGGCGAGTGATTCACCGGGATGTCCGCGCTCACCCGGTCGGCGGCGGCCGCGGCGCGATAGGTCTGCTCGTCGATACCGCCGAGCCCCCAGTAGGTGTACGGCACGCCGAGCGCGACGGGGATGTCGCTGAAATCCTCACTGGCCGCATGCGCCCCCATGGCCTGCACGCGGTCACCGAAATACCCGCGGAAGGCCGCGTCGACCCGCGCAGTGACGTCGGCGTCGTTGACCGTCAGCGGAAAGCTGTCGTACAGCTCGAATTCCGGTTCGCGAGGCGAGTCCGACGCCTGGCACTCCGCGATCACCACGCGCCGGATCGCGTCGAGCACCGCGGCTCGAACCGCCTGGTCGTATGTCCGTAGGTTGAGCTCGAGCACCGCGTGATCACCGATCACGTTGCTCTTGGTGCCCGCATGGATGCTGCCGACAGTGAGCACCACGGTCTCGGTCGGCGCCACCTCACGCGACACGATGGTCTGCAGGCGGATGACGATCATCGCGGCCAGCACCACGGGATCCACCGTCGCGTGCGGCATCGAGCCGTGCCCGCCGCGGCCGTACACCGTGACCCGCATGCTGTCGGCGGCCGACAACACGGGGCCGCTGCGGGTACCGAGGTGCCCGGCCGGTGCGGGCATCACATGCTGGGCCATCGCGACGTCCACGCGGCCGACCACGTCGGCGAGGCCGTCGTCGACCATGCCGCGGGCACCGCCACCGACCTCTTCGGCCGGCTGGAACAGTGCCACCACCGTGCCGTTCCAGTGTTCCGTTGCGCGCGCGAACAATTCGGCCGCACCCAACAAGCACGTGACGTGCACATCGTGCCCGCACGCGTGCATCACGCCGGGTTCGGTGCTGGCATACGGCAGGCCCGTCACCTCGGTGACCGGCAGCGCGTCGATGTCGGCACGCAACAAGACCGTGGGACCGGCGCCGTTACGCAGCATCCCCACCACACCGGTGCCGCCGATGCCGTCGTGCACCTGCAAGCCCGCCGCCGCCAGCCGCGACGCGATCACACCGGCGGTCCGCTGCTCGTGGTGCGACAACTCGGGATGCTGATGCAGATCCCGGTACAGCGGTTCCTGCCACGCCCGCACCTCGGGCAATGCGGCCAGGATCGCGTCGGCGCGGCTTCCGGTCACGTGCTACTCCGGCAGCCGCAGCTCGGGCTTCTCGACTTCTTCGATGTTGACGTCCTTGAAGGTGATCACCCGCACCTGCTTTACGAACCGGGCGGGCCGGTACATGTCCCACACCCAGGCATCGGCCAGCCGCAGCTCGAAATAGATCTCGCCGTCTGCGTTGCGGGGCACCATCTCCACGCTGTTGGCCAGGTAGAACCGGCGCTCGGTTTCCACCACATAGCTGAACTGACCGACGATGTCCTTGTATTCGCGGTACAGCGAGAGCTCCATCTCGGTTTCGTACTTCTCGAGATCTTCGGCACTCATCCGCTCAGCTGTCCTTCTCGTTGGTCCACTGCCTCAGTCTGCTCTTCACACAAGCCTTCCGAACCCATCTTTGCGTACCCGGGTTCCGCATGCCGCGCGGGTCGCCCAACCCGCCGCACACCGACCGCCTCGGCGGCCCGGCGCACGTTCACATACGAGTAGCGATGCTCGGGACACGGCCCGAGCTCCGCCAACGCCGCGGTATGCGCCGGCGTGCTGTAGCCCTTGTGCTCGGCGAACCCGTATCCGGGATGGTCGCGCTCCATCTCGACCATGAGCCGGTCTCGGCTGACCTTCGCCAGCACACTCGCCGCCGCGATGCACGCCGCCGCCGCGTCGCCCCCGATCACCGGAAGGGACGGGACCGCCAGGCCCGGCACCCGGAAACCGTCGGACAACACATAGCCGGGCCGAACCGACAGCCCGGCCACCGCGCGCCGCATGCCCTCGATGTTGGCCACGTGCACACCGCGACGATCCACCTCGGTCGACGGGATGAAGACCACGTGATAGGCCACGGCGTACCGACGGATCAGTGGAAACAGCCGCTCACGTTCCTTCTCGCCGAGCTTCTTGGAATCGTCGAGCGCGGCCAGGCTCTCAAGCCGGTTCGGCCCCAGGACACAGGCGGCCACCACCAGCGGGCCCGCGCAGGCTCCGCGGCCCACCTCGTCGACCCCGGCGACCGGTCCCAGCCCACTGCGGTACAGCGCCGCCTCCAGGGTGCGCAGCCCGGACGACTTCCGGATCACCGTTCGAGGCGGCCATGACATCCTCAGCTCTGAGGCCACCGGCTGCTCCTAAGAGTTGGCCTGCGGGTTCACGCTGCTGATCCCGCCCCACCGCGACGGCGGCCAGGCGATGAATCGCGCCTTACCGATCACATTGTCCACCGGTACGGTGCCCGCCGTGGGGTCGCCGGTGCACAACAGTCCGCGCTGGGCGTCTGCGGGCAGGTTGGTGCAGTGCGCGCGGGAATCGGCCGAATGGGTGCGGTTGTCCCCCATCACCCAGATCCGCCCTTCGGGCACCGTGACGGGCCCGAATTCGTTGCCGAGACACGGGTACACCTGTGGATCGGCCATCATCGTGGCGGGGTCCAGGTACGGCTCTTTGAGCGGCTTGCTGTCGACGGTCAACCCGGTGGCCGCGCGGCATTCGACCGTCTGGCCGCCCACCGCGATGACGCGTTTGACGAGATCGTTCTCGTCGGGCGGCACGAACCCGATGAACGACAACGCGTTCTGCACCCACCGCACCGCGGTGTTGTCCGAACGGATCGATTTGTAGCCGATGTTCCACGACGGCGGGCCCTTGAACACCACCACGTCACCAGGCTCCGGCTTGGAGAACCGGTAGGTCAGCTTGTCGACCATGATGCGGTCACCCACACAGCCGTTACAGCCGTGCAGCGTCGGCTCCATCGATTCCGACGGGATCAGGTAGGGCCGCGCGACGAACGTCAGCATCACGTAATACAGAACCACCGCGATGGTGACCAGAATTGCACCCTCGCGTAACGCGGAATGCTTACGCTTCGGCGAATCGTCCTTCTCCGCCTCGGGCTCGGCTTCGGGCTCCTCAGCCTGAGGCCATTGAGCGTCGACCTTCGGCGGGTCGTCCGATGAGGACTCAGCAGATTCGGTGGGTCCGGTCACGGCACCCACAGTAGCGAGCGCTGCGAACCGGACCGCGCGGGACGCCGGAAGGCGCTCAGCGCTTTTCCTTGATCTTCGCCTTCTTGCCGCGCAGCTCACGCAGGTAGTACAGCTTGGCCCGGCGGACGTCACCACGGGTCACGACATCGATGTGATCGATGTTGGGCGAGTGCACGGGGAAGGTGCGCTCGACGCCGACGCCGTAGCTCTCCTTGCGCACGGTGAAGGTCTCGCGGATGCCGCCGCCCTGACGGCGGATCACGACGCCCTTGAACACCTGGATGCGCTCCTTGGTGCCCTCGATCACCTTCACGTGCACATTGATGGTGTCGCCGGGGCTGAAGGTCGGGATGTCGTCGCGCAGCGACGCCTGATCGACGAAGTCCAGCGTGTTCATCGGTGACACTTCCTTGTTGTTCGCGGCTCCGGGCGAGTGCGCGCGGTCGCGCAGCCGAAGCTAATTTTCGGGTGTATCGGGTGTATCTCGCAGCGGGCGGGACGCACCCTAGCCCAGGCCTGCAGCAGACAACTGCTCAATTGTGCCAGACGAGGTCCGATCCAGTGAAATCGGTGGCCGATAACCCCTCGGATAACGCCTCGGACAGGCGCATGAACCCTAACCGATATCCGGCACCCAAACCATGAGCGCAACTAACTACACGGGCTGGGCCCACAGCGGTTACTCTGCTTCCACCGGATGCGCCGCTGCCGACGTTCCCATCCGGAATTCCGCGGAAACGGGCCAAGGGAGGGCTATGCGACGGCGGCCGCCGAGGCTGATCACGCCGGCAGCAGTCAGCGTGGTCGCCACCGTCACCCTCGCCGGCTGTACCGCGCCCGTGTACGGGACTCCCCCCGTCGCGCCTTCGGCACCTCGCCTCACCGTGGTGGTGCCGCAGGGCAGCATGGCGCCGCTGCCCGAGGCCCCGCCCGACGAGCCCGCCGCAACCTTCAACGGCCTGCAGGACCGTGCGGCGCAAGCCACTTCGGCGGCCGCCAAGGCCGGCGCGGACATCACCGTGCTGGTGCTCGACCGCAACACCGATCAGCGGGTCTCCAACGGAAACGACACGGCGATCGCCATCGCGTCGGTCTCCAAGCTGTTCATCGCCGACGACCTGCTGCTGCAGGAGGCCAGGGGCCAGACTGTCATCACACCCGAGGACCGCAAGTTGCTCGACGTGATGCTGCGGTCCTCCGATGACAGTGCGGCCGAGGTGCTCTGGAACCGCAGCGGCGGCGACGCGATCATCACCCGGGTCGCGACCCGCTACGGGTTGAGCTCGACCCGCCCGCCGTACGACAGCCGCTGGTGGAACACCGTCAGCACCGCGGCGGACCTGGTGCGCTACTACGACATGCTGATGAACGGCAGCGGCGGACTGCCGCCCGAACAGGCCAACATCATCCTGTCCAATCTCGCGCAGTCCACCCCGACCGCGATCGACGGCACACAGCCCGGCGGCATCTATCCTCAGCGCTTCGGCATTCCCGACGGTCTCTACGCCGAACCGGTTGCCGTCAAGCAGGGCTGGATGTGCTGTATCGGCTCGGACTGGATGCACCTGTCCACGGGTGTGATCGGTCCCGACCGGCGCTTCATCATGGTGATCGGCTCGCTGCAGCCGACCGATTCCGACACCGCACGCAGAACCATCACCGATGCGGTCAAGATCATGTTCCCCGGCGGCCGGATCTAATCCGCCACTTTTTCTCCGCGAACAGACGCGCCGGTACCCGATAACGCGGTTACTCGGGTACTCCCGCGTCTGCTCGCGATAGGAAAATCAGTCCAGCAGGTCTGGGCGGCGCTCCCTGGTGCGCTGCAGCGCCTGCTCGCGCCGCCAGGCCGCCACCTTCGCGTGGTCTCCGGACAACAGGACGGGCGGCACCTCGAGCCCGCGCCAACTGGCCGGGCGCGTGTAACTGGGCCCCTCGAGCAGTCCGTCGGAGTGCGAATCCTGTTGGTGGGATTGGGGGTTGCCCAGAACGTCGGGCAGCAGCCGCACCACCGCCTCGATCATCACCAGGGCCGCGGATTCGCCACCGGTGAGCACATAGTCGCCGATCGACACCTCTTCGACGCGCATGCGTCGCGCGGCGTCGTCGACCACGCGCTGGTCGATGCCCTCATACCGGCCGCACGCGAAAACCAGGTGCTTCTCGTCGCTCCAACGGTGCGCAACCGCCTGGGTGAACGGCCGGCCCGCGGGCGTCGGCACCACCAGAAGTGTCTCGTCGGAACAAATCTCGTCGAGCGCCTCGCCCCACACCGGCGCCTTCATCACCATGCCGGGGCCGCCCCCGTAGGGCGAGTCGTCCACCGAATGGTGCACGTCGTGGGTCCAGGATCGCAGATCGTGCACCGCCAGCTCGACGATGCCGGCGTCAATAGCCTTGCCCGGCAACGACTGTCGGATCGGGGCTAGGTATTCGGGGAAGATCGTGACGACGTCGATGCGCACAGCGTCGCCCTTCAGCCCAGATCCAGCAGTCCGTCGGGCGGGTCGATGACGATGGTCTCGTCATCGCGCGAAACCGACGTGACGATGGCGCTGACGAACGGGACGAGAACCTCGCGACCGCCCTCGGCCTTGACCGAGAGCAGTTCACCGGCCGCGGTGTGCAGCACCTCCGCGACCGTGCCCACCGGCGCACCGTCGACCGTCACCACGGCCAGGCCCTCGAGTTCGTGATCGTAGAACTCGTCGGGGTCGTCGATCGCAGGCAGATCAGCAGAATCGACCACAAAAACGGTGCCGCGCAACGCATCAGCGGAATCTCGATCGCTCACCCCCGCCACCCGCACGAGCAGGCGACCACCGTGTTCGCGCACCGATTCGATGACGACCGGACGTTCGGCTCCGCCCTTCGCACGACCCCGCAGGGCCGTGCCGGGCGCAAACCTGGCGTCGGGATCGTCGGTACGCACCTCGACGACGACCTCGCCGGTGATGCCGTGGGCCTTGACAACCCGTCCGACGACGAGGTCCATGGCGCTACTGGTCGGTGTCCACCACGTCGACGCGGATGCCGCGGCCACCGATGCCGGCGACCAGCGTCCGCAGCGCCGTGGCGGTACGGCCACCGCGGCCGATTACCTTGCCCAGGTCGTCGGGATGCACATGCACCTCGACCGTGCGGCCCCGACGGCTGGTCACCATGTCGACCCGCACGTCGTCCGGATTGTCCACGATGCCGCGGACCAGGTGCTCGACGGCGTCGACCACGACAGAACTCACCGCGACGCTCAGCTCTCGCCGGCGGTGTCGGCGGCTGCCGCCTCAGCGGGAGCCTCGGCAGCTGCCTCGTCCTGCTGTTCCTTCTTGGCCGGCGCCTTCTTCTTCTTGAGCGTGGTGGCCTCGGCACCGCCGCCGCTCTCGGCCTCGGCCAGCGCGGCGTTGAACAGATCCAGCTTGGACGGCTTGGGCTCCTTGACCTTCAGCGTGCCCTCGGCGCCCGGCAGGCCCTTGAACTTCTGCCAGTCACCGGTGATCTTCAGCAGCGCCAGCACCGGCTCGGTGGGCTGGGCGCCGACGCCCAGCCAGTACTGCGCGCGCTCCGAGTTGAGCTCGATCAGGCTCGGCTCTTCTTTCGGGTGGTAGCGGCCGATGACCTCGATGGCGCGGCCGTCACGGCGCGTGCGCGCATCGGCGACGATGATGCGGTACTGGGGATTACGGATCTTGCCAAGCCGGGTCAGCTTGATTTTCACAGCCACGATGAAGCTCCTAAATCGTTGCCACGCTGCAATTCGGCGATCTCCGGCGGGATGCCGGGATCCGGTTTTGCCTTACGTGTGTGACCGCCGCGCAGCGCATTCAACGAGTCGCACGGCAGACAGCCGACCATTGTGCCAGAGGCCGTCCGGCCTGCCCAAATCCCGCGGACGCGCCGATCGGGGTCGTCGCGGTCAGATCACCTTGTCGAAGCACTTGGTCTCGACGCGGCGGCTCATCCGCCAGCCGTCGGGGGTACGGACGAACTCGTCCTCGTACCAGAGCCCGCAGAACAGCACCTGCTGCTGCTCACCGGGCAGCGCCATGGGGTTGAAGCAGATGGTGCGCGACGACGCGGTGTCGCCGGAGATCCGGACGTCGAAGTTGCCGAGCATGTGGGCGTAGGCCGGGAAGTTCGGCAGCACCTCGGCGAGCCAGGCCTTCACCTCGGGATAGTGCCCGTCGACGCCGCCCATCGCGCGGTAGTCGATGTAGGCGTCCGGCGTGAACACCGCGTCGAGGTCATCGAACTGCCGGCGGTCTATGGCCGTGGAGTAGGCCACCAGCAACTGCTGAATCTCAAGGCGGTCGGAAATCTCTTCCAGGCTCAGCACGGTTCGATTCAACACCACCTGCGCCCGAGGGCTCGTCGCGTGCGCGTCAAGACTGCGGGCCTTCCGACGGGGGCCAGTGCTCGCCCGGCGACGCCTCCCCCGGTTCGGTGTGATCGCCGCGCGACAGCGGCACCCACTGCTCGCTGGGAGCCGGCTGCTTCGAGGACGGGAAGTCGCGCAGGTTGCCAGTCGGGGCCGCGTCCCAGGCCTCGAACGTCAGCGGGGTCTGCAGCCACGAATGCAACAGCAGATACGTGGCCTCCAGCGAGTCGAGATGCGTCCGCTCCCAGCCGTGGCTGCCGTCCAGGCCGAACCCCACCAGCGCGGCGCGAGTGCCCGCGCCTGCCTCGATGGCGGCTGCCGCGTCCGACCGGTAGTAGCGGAAAACGTCGCGTGCGAACGGGATGTTCTGCCCCTTGGCCAGCCGGCACAGCTTGCGGGTCAGGTGATAGTCGAACGGGCCGTGCAGATCTGCCATCGGGATGGTGACCCCGTGCTCGATCGAATGCTGCCCGGGTGCGCAGACCGCGTTGTCCACGGAAACCAGTTCCGCGACGTCCGGCGGCAGCCCGTGGCTCGCGCCGTGGCCGACCTCCTCGGTGATGGTGACCATGAGCATCGCGCGGTGCGGCAGCACGATCTTCTGCTCGGCGATGGTCTTGGCCAGGGCGAGCGCCACCGCGACCCCGGCCTTGCCGTCGAGGTGACGGGACACCACGAAACCGTCCTCGGTGAGTTCGGGGCTGGCGATGAGCGCGACGAAGTCACCGACGTTGAGGCCGAGGTTCTCCAGATCCGCGCGGTTCGACACGTTGCGGTCGACGCGGACCTCGACGTGGTCCCAGTCGGTCGGCTGGGTGTCGATCTCGTCGCCGAACGCGTGCCCGCTGGCCTTGAGCGGCATGATCGTGCCGGTGAAGAACTCGTCCGGGTCGTCGGAGAAGATCCGGACCCGGGCGCCCGCGGCGAAGCGTGCCGAGAACGTGCCGACCGGGACCAGCTCGAGGCGGCCGTTGTCCTTGAGATTGCGGACCATGCAGCCGATCGTGTCGGCGTGCACGACCAGTGCCCGGTCGATCGAATCCGACTCGCCGGGCAGCTCGGCCGTCAACGCGCCACGGCGGGTCAGGGTGAACGGCACACCGAGGTCGTTGAGGATGTCGCCGATCAACTGCATCACCGCATCGGTGCGCCCCGACGGGCTCGGGGTCTGCAGAAGCGCAAGCAGGGTGTCAACCATCCATTTGCGTTCTGCCTCCGGCATCACCGCGGATTCGGCCACAGCGTCTCCCTTCACGTCGTCGTCGCTACAAGTCGTCTCTACCAAACGGCGGATCGATCGGGTCGAACCACGTCGATCTACGCCGTCGCCTCGCGCCCGGACGCCGGGCCGCTAGGCTCAGTGCACATGGTCAGGCTCGTCGGCGCAATCGTGTTGTGCATCGCAGCGGTTCTCCCCACCTCGCTTGTCGGCATTCCCACAGCGGCGGCTGACGCCAGTGTGCAGCAGATCGGCAATGTGCCCATCCCCGACGGCCCGGCACCGGCCTGGATCGTCGCCGACATGGACACTCACCAGATCCTCGCGGGCCGTGACCAGTACGCCGCGCACGCGCCGGCCAGCACCATCAAGACGCTGCTGGCGCTGGTGGTGCTCGACGAGCTGCCGCTCGACGCGACGGTGGTCGCCGACGAGGCCGACGCGAACGTCGAGTGCAACTGCGCCGGGATCAAGGCGGGCCGCACCTACACGACGCGGCAACTGCTCGACGGCCTGCTGCTGGTATCGGGCAACGACGCCGCCAACACCCTCGCGCACATGCTCGGCGGCACCGACGCCGCGGTGGCCAAGATGAACGCCAAGGCCGCAGCCATCGGCGCCACGTCGACACATGCCGGATCGCCGTCGGGTCTCAACGGGCCGGGGATCGACGGCGCCAGCACCCCACGCGATCTGGCGGTGATCTTCACCACCGCGATGGCCAATCCGGTGTTCGCATCGATCACCGCGGCCCCTTCGGCGTCCTTCCCGGGTCCGTCCGGACCGATCGACCTGATCAATCAGGACGAGATGCTGTTCCGCTACCCCGGCATGCTGGGCGGCAAGACGGGCTTCACCGACGTGGCGAAGAAGACGTTCGTCGGC
The DNA here is from genome assembly GCF_010727475.1 of Mycolicibacterium mageritense. Taxonomy (NCBI): domain Bacteria; kingdom Bacillati; phylum Actinomycetota; class Actinomycetes; order Mycobacteriales; family Mycobacteriaceae; genus Mycobacterium; species Mycolicibacterium mageritense. The sequence continues at coordinate 5,532,543 of NZ_AP022567.1, read as the reverse complement.
GCAGCCCAGCGCGACGGCCGCCGGCTGGTGGTGGCGATGATGTACGGCCTGGTGAAAGAGGGCGGACCGACCTACTGGGATCAGGCCACCGCCCTGCTCGACTGGGGCTTCGCGCAGGACCGGTCGGCGGGCATCGACACGCTGTAGCCGGGCGATATCCGATGGAAACCTGATCGCGCGCTGAAAGAGTCCTGCGAGCCGTAGCCTCGGCGCTCGTGCGAAGACTGTTCGCGGCGACCGCGCTCGCCCTCAGCGCGGTGGTGGCGATGCCCCCGACATCGATCGCGCACGCGGCGCCCACCGTGGAACCCGCAGGCGCACAGGCATTTGCGAACGGTCCGGCGAAAGCGTTCCTGCTCGCCGACATGGACACCGGGCAGGTTTTGGCATCGAAGGATCCGTACGGGTCGTACGCCCCGGCCAGCACCATCAAGGTGCTGCTCGCGATGGTCGTGCTCGACAATCTGAGGCCCGACAATTTCGCGAGGGCCAACCAGTCGCACACCAAGGTCGAATGCTCGTGCGTTGGGCTGAAACCCGGCCAGCCCTACACCACCGCCCAGCTGCTCTCGGCGCTGCTCATGGTGTCGGGAAACGACGCCGCCAACATGCTGGCCGACATGCTCGGCGGCCAGCGCGCGGCGGTCGCGGCGATGAACCGCAAAGCGCTCAGCGTCGGTGCCCGCGGCACCAGGGCGTCGTCGCCGTCGGGTCTGGACGGACCGGGCTGGGAATCGATCACGACGCCGCACGACCTCGCGGTGATGTTCCGCGCCGCGCTGACCTATCCCCTGATCGCGCAGATCATGCGGCAGCCGTCGGCCCCGTTCCCGGGCAAGACGCTGACCAACCAGAACGAACTGCTGTCGCGCTATCCCGGTGACCTCGGCGGCAAGACCGGCTACACCGACCTGGCCGGCAAGACGTACGTGGGCGCGGCGCAACGGGGAAACCGCAGGCTCGTCGTCGTGCAGATGCGCGGTTCGGGCGATCTCTACGGTCAGGCGATCAACCTGCTGGACTGGGGCTTCAGCCAAACCACCTGAGCCCGACCGCGAAAGGGACGCCCCCACGAAACCCTCCCCCGAAGTAAGGTCACCCTAATTTCGCGCAGACGGGTGCGCGTCGAGGGGATGAGGGGAGCCAGTGTGACCGAGGACCGCGAGGTCTCGATGATCGTCGCCTACGGCACCGACATGGGTAACTCGGAGGACGCCGCGATGACCTTCGCAGAGTCGCTCGCCGACATCGGTATCGAAGTCGAAGCCCGCGAACTCAATCAGGTCGAGCCGGCCGAGCTGCAGGACGCCACCCACTTCGTCGTGGTGACCTCGACGTTCGGCGACGGCGAATTCCCCGACACCGCAACGCTGTTCTGGGAGGCGATCAGCGGCGAGACCGAGCGGCTGGAACACCTGAGCTTCGCGGTGCTGGCCCTGGGTGACAGCTCCTACGAGTTGTTCTGCAACGCAGGCAAACTGCTCGACGAACGGCTGGAAGCCCTCGGCGCCACCCGGCTCACGGACCGGGTCGACGTCGACGGGTACTACGAACAGCCCGCCAAGGCGTGGACCACCGACCTCGTCAAACTGCTGTCCGCCGAGCAGACAACGCCCGCGGCCGCACCCGTACCCGCGGAGCAGCCCGGCCGGGAACGCCATGCGCCGGTCGACACGCACGTGGTGGTCAACCGGCTGCTCACCGCGGCCGGATCCGACAAGGAGGTCCGCCACTACGAGGTCGATCTCGCCGGAACCGGAATCACCTATCACGCAGGCGATTCCATCGCCGTGCATGCCACCAACGACCCTGCCCTGGTCGACGCCGTCCTGACCCGGCTCGGCGTCGGACCCGATCATGCGGTCGCCGGGCACGACGAGCCGCTCGGGGTGCTGCTCGCCGAGCAGTTCGAGATCCGGACACCGTCGCGCGCGTTGCAGGCCCTGGTGGCCTCACGCACGCGCGACGAGGAAGCCGCAGCGGCCCTCGGCGACGGAGCCACCCATGGCGGTGCGGCACCGGGTTCATGGGCATACGGCAAGGACATCCTCGATCTCATCGGGTTGGCCGAGCTGACCGCCGACGAGCTGGTCGACACGTTGCGTCCCTTGCAGTTCCGTGACTACTCGATCGCCTCGAGCCCGCTGGCACATCCCGATCGGGTGCACCTGACCGTGACGACCGTGCGCTACGCCGCGCGCGACCGGCAGTACGGCGGCGTTGCGTCGACGTTCCTGGCGGATCGCAGTGCAGCGGTACGGGTGCACCTGCGGCCCAACCACACGTTCCGGCTGCCCGCGCCGGATGTGCCGGTCATCATGATCGGGCCAGGCACCGGGATCGCGCCCTTCCGCGCGTTCCTGCAGGAGCGCCGGGCCACCGCGGCGACGGGCCCGTCGTGGCTGTTCTTCGGGGATCGGCGCCGCGCCACCGATTTCCTCTACGGCGACGAGCTCGAGGACTTCGCGTCCTCGGGCACACTGACCCGCCTGGATCTGGCATTCTCCCGCGACCAGGACACGAAAACGTATGTACAGCACCGCATGTGGGAGAACGCCTGCGAGCTCTACGCGTGGTTGCAGGACGGTGCCCACGTCTACGTGTGCGGCGACGCCGACCGCATGGCCAAAGACGTCGACGCGACGTTGCACGACATCGTGGCGCGCTGCGGGGCCATGGACGCCGACGCCGCGCACGCCTACGTCAACGATCTCATCAAGAGCCACCGCTACCTGCGCGACGTGTATTAGCCGTTGCCCCTGCGCCCATGGCGCTCCCTACTCGTACTTCTGGGCCGCCGGCGCGGGATCAACGCCAGATATTGCCGCGCAGGATCACCAGATCCGGATGGTTCACCCCGCCGACGCGGGGATCCTCGGTGAAGCACAACAGGTCCGCGGATGCCCCGTGCTCCAGAGCGGGCCGCCCCAGCCACCGCCGCGCATCCCAACATGCCGCGCCCAGCGCCTCCGTCGGGCTCATCCCGATGCCTTTGAGCGCGTCGATCTCGTCGGCGATGCGACCGTGGGCGATCATCCCGCCCGCGTCGGTGCCCGCGAAGATCGGCACACCGGCCTCGCGTGCCGCACCGACCCGCTGCTTGCACGTGGCGTACAGCTCGCGCATGTGCGCGGCGTAGGTCGGGTATTTCGCGGCCGCCGCGGCGATGCCAGGAAAGTTCTCGATGTTGATCAACGTGGGCACCAGTGCCGTGCCGTGGTCGACCATGAGCTCGATCATGTCGTCGGTCAGGCCCGTGCCGTGCTCGATGCAGTCGATGCCCGCGTTGATCAACCCCGGCAGCGCGTCTTCGCCGAACACGTGCGCGGTGACGCGTGCTCCGTTGGCGTGTGCGGCGTCGATCGCCGCCTTGAGGATGTCGTCGGACCACAGCGGCGCCAGGTCACCGATGCCGCGGTCGATCCAGTCCCCCACGAGTTTGACCCAGCCATCGCCGAACCGGGCCTGCTCGGCGACCGCGTCGGGCAGCTCGGACTCGTCCTCGATGTCGATCGGCAGCCCGGGCGAATAACGCTTCGGCCGGGCCAGGTGCCGGCCCGCCCGGATGATGCGCGGCAGGTCGTCGCGGTCGTCGAACGCGCGGGTGTCGACGGGCGACCCGGCATCGCGCAGCAGCAGCGCCCCGGCGCTGCGTTCGGCCTCGGCCTGCGTGACCGCCTCATCGAGGTCGACCGCACCATGCGGGCCGAGACCGACGTGGCAGTGCGCGTCCACGAGGCCGGGGATGATCCAGCCGCCTGCGCCGTCGGCTCCGAACACCGTGTCGGCACCGCCGATCGGCTCAGCGCTCAGGACACCGTCCGCGATCCACCACTGCACTTCTTCGCCGTCGGGCAGACCCCGGCCCCGGACGTGCAGCGCCATCGGCTACTTCTGCCCCGGGAACTTCAGCTTCGACAGATCGAAATCGGCCAGGCCGGGCGGCAGTTCATCGAGGCCCTTGGGCATGTTGGACAAGTCCGGGAAACCGGCGGGCAACGCGCTGGGATCACCGAACGGGTTGCGATTCCTGGGCGGGGTCGGGCCCTTCCCGGACTGACGGCCCTTCTTCTTGCCGGCCTGCTTGTTCTTGCCCTTGGCGGCCTTACGCGGAGAGTTCTTGCGGCCGAACGGCATCCCCATCTGGCCCGCCATCTGCGACATCATCTTGCGGGCCTCGAAGAACCGGTCGACGAGCTGGTTGACCTCGGCGACGGTGACGCCCGAGCCGTTGGCGATGCGCAGCCTGCGCGAGGCGTTGATGATCTTCGGGTCGGCCCGCTCCGCCGGCGTCATGCCGCGGATGATGGCCTGCACGCGGTCCAACTGGCTGTCGTCGACAGCGGCCAGCGCATCCTTCATCTGGCCCGCGCCGGGCAGCATGCCGAGCAGGTTGCCGATCGGTCCCATCTTGCGGATGGCGAGCATCTGCTCGAGGAAGTCCTCCAGGGTCAGCTCACCCGAACCGATCTTGGCCGCGGCCTCCTCGGCCTTCTGGGCATCGAAGACCTGCTCGGCCTGCTCGATCAGGGTGAGCACGTCGCCCATGCCCAGAATGCGCGACGCCATTCGGTCGGGGTGGAAGACGTCGAAGTCTTCGAGCTTCTCACCGGCCGACGCGAACAGGATCGGCACGCCCGTGACCTCGCGGACGGACAGCGCGGCACCGCCGCGGGCATCGCCGTCGAGCTTGGTGAGCACCACGCCCGTGAAGCCGACGCCCTCGCGGAACGCCTCGGCTGTCGCGACGGCGTCCTGGCCGATCATGGCATCGAGCACGAACAGCGTCTCGTCCGGGCGGACGGCGTCGCGGATCGCCGCGGCCTGGCCCATCAGTTCCTCGTCGATACCCAGCCGGCCTGCGGTGTCGACGATGACGACGTCGAAGTGCTTGGCCTTGGCTTCGGCCAGGCCCGCGGATGCCACCGCGACCGGGTCGCCGTGGCCGGCGCTCTCCATGCCCTCCACCGAGGTGCCGGGGTGCGGCGCGAAGACCGACACGCCGGCCCGCTCACCGACGATCTTGAGCTGGTGCACGGCACCGGGCCGCTGCAGGTCGCACGCCACCAGGAGCGGCGTGTGCCCCTGGCCCTTGAGCCACTTGGCCAGCTTGCCGGCCAGCGTGGTCTTACCGGCACCTTGCAGACCGGCCAGCATGATCACGGTCGGCGGGGTCTTGGCGTAGGCCAGTTGCCGGGTCTCGCCACCGAGGATGCCGATGAGCTCCTCGTTGACGATCTTGACGACCTGCTGGGCGGGGTTCAGCGCGGCAGAGACCTCGGCGCCCTTGGCGCGGTCCTTGATGCGTGCGACGAACGCACGCACCACCGGCAGCGAAACGTCGGCCTCCAGCAGCGCCAACCGGATCTCCCGGGACGTCGCGTCGATATCGGCGTCGGTCAACCGCCCCTTGCCACGCAACCCCTGCAGGGCGCCGGTCAACCGGTCAGACAGGCTCTCAAACACGTGGTAAGCCTAGCGGTGCGGAAACTGCGGTGTGGTCGCGCGCCGCGAGCGGGGCCGGCCAATCCCTCAGCTGGCCTCCGCAGCCGGTTTTGCCGGTGGCGGCGTCGGCAGCACGGCATACAGATCGCGTTCCAGATCGTCGCGCACCGTGGCGTCACCCGCGGCCAGCGCGGGCACCACGATGCCGAAGGCGTCGACCACCGAGGATCCGAGCGTCGTGACCTTCGCCCACGCGATGTCGACACCGTCGCGCTCGAACACCGCCGTCAGCCGGGCCAGCAACCCGGCCCGGTCGGTCGTGCGGATCTGCACGATCAACTCGCCCGGTGCGCTGCCCTCTGACCACAGGATGCGGGGCGGCGCAGGCACGTGGTTGGCCGGGACCGTCGCGAGGATCTCGCCCGCGCGGGTCGTCGGGAACTGCGCGGCTTCCCGTTCCCGGTTCTGCAGGGCGGCGATCACGTCGAGCTCCCCGTCGAGCGCGAGGATGAACTGCTGGCGCAACAGCTCGGCTGCCGGCGGCGACCCGAAGTGCGGTGACACCACAAACGTGTTGATCGCAGAACCGGCGTGGCTGTTGACCGATGCCGAGTGGACCCGCAACGAGTTCAGGGCCATGACACCCGCAGCTTTGGACAGCAGCCCGCGCCGGTCCGGGGCGATCATCGTGACGTTGTAGATGTGAGCACCGTCGCCCTGGGTGAGTTCGACGTGCACACCGACCTTGGCGGCCAGCTCGAGATACTTGGATTCGATCGGATCGGGGTGCGGCAGTGGCTCGCCTGCCATCACCAGCCGGCAGCGCCGCACCAGATCGCCGATGAGCGACGCCTTCCAGTCCCCCCACACGCCCGGCCCGGTGGCCAGCGAATCGGCCTCGGCGAGCGCGTCGAGCAGCTCGAGCACCACCAAGTCGCCGCCGAGTGCGGTGGCAACGGCATCGATGGTGCCGGGATCCTGGAGATCGCGCCGGGTTGCGGTGTGGGGCAACAGCAGGTGGTAGCGCACCACCTTCGACAGGATGTCGATGTCGGACGGCCACAGGCCCAGCCGCGTGCCGATCTGGGTGGCCAGCTCAGCCCCGATGACACTGTGGTCGCCGCCGCGACCCTTGCCGATGTCGTGGCACAGCGCACCCAGCAGCAGCAGATCGGGGCGCGACACCCGGGTGGTGAGAGCGCTTGCGCGCGAGACGGTTTCGACCAGATGGCGGTCGACGGTCCAGATGTGGACGACATCACGCGGCGGCAGATCGCGCACCGCACCCCACTCGGGGAACAGCCGCCCCCACAGCCCCGTCCGGTCCAGCGCCTCGATGGTGGCGACCGCGGCGGGCCCCGCGGCCAGCAGCACCAACAGATCCTTGAGCGCCTGGCGCGGCCACGGTGTGCGCAACTCCGGCGCGGTCTCGGCGAGCCGGCCCAACGTCGACACCGCCATCGGCAGCCCGGTGGTGGCCGAGGCCGCCGCAACTCGCAGGATCAGGCCGGGATCCCGCTCGGGCCGGGCATCGCGGGCCAGGATCACTTCACCGGCGTATTCGATGACGCCTTCGTCCAGCGGGCGGCGCACGGGGCGGCGCAGTGCCGCAAACCCGCGCCGCGGCAAGGCATTCGCGGCGGTCCGGATTCCCGAGTCGACGTAGTAACTGACCGTCCGGGCGGCGTCGGACAGCATCCGCGCCAGGTCGAAACGGTCACCGATACGCAGTGCCGCACCGATCTCGTCGGCGTACTGCGCGAGCAGCAGTTCGCGCCCGCGGCCCGCGGAGCGGTGCAGTTCCGTCCGCACGTTCAGCAGCGCCAGGTGCGCTCCGCCGAGGGTTCCGGTGGGCGAGGCCACCGCACGGCTGGGGTAAACGTCGGCCAGCTGGGCGATGGCCAACGCGTTGAGCAGTTGCACGTCGCGCAGCCCGCCCCGGCCCGATTTGAGGTCGGGTTCGGCGCGGTGTGCGATCTGGCCGCTACGCTCCCAGCGGGCTTGCGCGTGCTCGACGAGTTCTTCGAAGCGCGAGGCGATTCCGATGCGCCACTGCCTGCGCGCCCCGCCCACCAGCAGCGACGACAGATCTGCGTCGCCGGCGACGTGCCGCGCATCGAGCATGGCCAGGCCCACCGAGATGTCCGCACCGGCGACCTGCAGCGCCTCTGGGACGGTGCGCACACTGTGGTCGATACGGATGTTGGCGTCCCACAACGGATACCAGAGTTTCTCGGCGACCTCGCCGACGACCTCGGCAGGCATGTTGTCGTGCAGCAGCATCAGGTCCAGATCGGAATACGGCAGCATCTCCCCGCGGCCCAGACCACCGGTCGCGACGATCGCGAACCCACTGGTCGCGGTGACGCCGATCTCCGACGCTTTTGTGCTGAGCCAGAATTCGTGCAGATCGAGCAGTGCGTCGCGCAGCGCCGCCGCGTCGAGCTGGCGCGTGGACCCGGACAGCAGTTGCCCGATGGCCGCGGCCAGATCGGTCGCGGGCCTTGACGAGCCCGCCGGAGCCTCCGATCGTGAGGCTCCGGCGGACTGTGGTTGCTTCTCTGTCATCTCGACTCCTCCCCCGGCCAATTACCAACAAGTGCTTCACATGGGTGCATGGCCGGCAGACTCGGTCGAGGAGTATCCGGACCGAGTGTGGCTACAGTGCGTCGGCCCCCCGCTCACCGGTGCGAACCCGAACCACGGTGTCCACGGGGCTGACCCACACCTTGCCGTCGCCGATCTTGCCCGTGCGGGCCGCCTGCACGATGACGTCCACGACCTTGTCGACAGCGGAGTCCTCGACCACGACCTCGACGCGGACCTTGGGCACGAAGTCGACGGAATATTCCGCTCCGCGGTACACCTCGGTGTGCCCCTTCTGGCGGCCGTAGCCCTGCACCTCACTGACGGTCATTCCGAGAATGCCCGTCTGCTCCAGGCCGGTCTTGACGTCTTCCAGAGTGAACGGCTTCACGATCGCAGTGATCAGCTTCATATTCCCTTATTCCTCCCCGCCGTGACGACCAAGAACAGAACCGGTTCCGACCGCGACGAAGTCATAGGCGCTTTCCGCGTGTTCGGCCTCGTCGATACCGGATGCTTCCTCTTCTTTGTCCAGGCGCAGGCCCACGGTGTATTTGACAATCAACGCCAAGATAGCGGTACCCACCGCCGAATAGAGCAGAACCGCGCCTGCCCCGACGGCCTGTCGCCACAATTGGTCGAACCCGCCGCCGTAGAACAGACCGTCCACCGCGGCAGGCGCTTCCTTGGTCGCCACCAGGCCGACCAGCAACGTGCCGACGATACCGCCAACCAGGTGGACACCCACGACGTCGAGCGAGTCGTCGAAACCGAACTTGAACTTCAAACCCACCGCCAGGGCACACAGGGCACCGGCGACGGCGCCTATCACCAATGCGCCCACGACATTCACCGACGAGCAGGACGGCGTGATGGCGACCAGTCCGGCGACGATGCCCGACGCGGCGCCCAGGGACGTGGCGTGGCCGTCACGGATGCGCTCGGTGAGGAGCCAGGCGAGCATGGCAGCCGCGGTCGCGACCGTGGTGGTGACGAAGGTCGAACCGGCAACTCCGTTGGCCGACACCGCGGAACCGGCGTTGAAGCCGTACCAGCCGAACCACAGCAGGCCCGCGCCGAGCATCACGAACGGGAGGTTGTGCGGGCGCATCGGCGAACCGGGCCAGCCGAGCCGCTTGCCGAGGATGATCGCCAGCACCAGGCCTGCGGTGCCCGCGTTGATGTGCACCGCGGTGCCGCCGGCGAAGTCGATTGCCTTGAGCTGGTTGGCGATCCAGCCGCCGTGGTGGATCACGGTCTCGCCGTCGGAGCCCTTGACGTCGAAGTCGAAGACCCAGTGCGCGACCGGGAAGTAGACGAACGTCGCCCACAGCGCCGCGAACAGCAGCCAACCGCCGAACTTGATGCGGTCGGCCACCGCGCCGGAAATCAGTGCGACAGTGATGATCGCGAACATCAGCTGGAAGCCCACGAATACGGTGGCGGGGATGGTTCCGGCCAGCGCGATGGGCGCGTCGGCCGAGCCGTTCGCTCCGATCAGGCCCTTGAGACCGAAGAACTGACCCGGATTGCCGATGATGCCTGCGGTGTTGTCACCGAACGCGACCGAGTAGCCGTACAGCACCCACAGCACCGTCACGACACCCATTGCGCTGACGCTCATCATGATCATGTTGAGCACGCCCTTGGCCCGCACCATGCCGCCGTAGAAGAAGGCCAGACCCGGTGTCATCAACAACACAAGCGCGGCGCTGGCCAGCATCCACGCCGTGTCGCCGGTATCCGGCGCACCCAGTATCGGGAATTGCTCCACTCGCAGTTTCCTCCTTCACCACGCCACGGCCGCAAGGATTTACGACCATTGACCTGGTCCAAGACAATGCTGAGTGGATGTTTCGGCTACGACGCCGTTGCGTTTCGCTCGTGTGAACGGATAGCCCGGCTGCGTTTCGTCGGTGTTACACCGCGGGTTTGCCCGCGTTTCTCACCCCAGCAGCGCGTCGACGAACGCCCCGGGCTCGAACGGTGCCAGGTCGTCCGGACCCTCACCGAGCCCGACGAGCTTGACCGGAACGCCGAGTTCCTGTTGCACGCGGAACACGATGCCGCCCTTGGCGGTCCCGTCGAGCTTGGTGAGCGCGACACCGGTGATGTCGACGACCTCGGCGAACACCTTGGCCTGCGGGAGGCTGTTCTGGCCGATCGTGGCATCGAGCACGAGCAGCACCTCGTCGACCGCGGCACGCTTCTCCACGACGCGTTTGACCTTGCCGAGCTCGTCCATCAGGCCGGTCTTGGTGTGCAGCCGGCCCGCAGTGTCGATCACGACGACATCCGCACCCGTCTTGATTCCCTCATCGACCGCATCGAACGCCACGGACGCGGGGTCGGCCCCCTCGGGGCCACGTACGACGTCTGCCCCGACTCGCGAGCCCCAGGTCTGCAGCTGGTCGGCAGCCGCGGCACGGAACGTGTCGGCCGCGCCGAGCACCACGCGCCTGCCGTCGGCGACAAGCACACGGGCGAGCTTGCCCACTGTCGTGGTCTTTCCGGTGCCGTTGACGCCGACGACGAGGAGCACGGACGGCTTGTCGGCGTGCGGCAGGGCCTTGATCGAACGGTCGAGATCGGGCCGCAGCTCCGACATCAAAACCTCGCGCAGCACGGCACGCGCGTCGGCCTCGGTGCGCACGCCCTTGCTGGCCATCCGGGTCCGCAACGCCGAGACCACGGATTCGGTGACGACGGGGCCCAGGTCGGCGATCAGCAGGGTGTCCTCGACGGCCTCCCAGGAGTCCTCGTCGAGGTCGCCGCCGCCGAGCAGACCCAACATGCTGCGGCCGAGCGCATTCTGGGATTTGGACAGCCGGCCGCGCAGGCGATCGAGCCGGCCTTCCGGGGGCGCGATCTCCTCGACGGCGGCGGGGGCTTCAGTGGGCGTCTCGGCCGCCGCGGGCGCTTCGGCGGGCGTCTCGGGCGCCGCGGGCGCTTCCGGCACGGGAGGCGCTTCTGTGGGAGGTTCTGCGGGCGCCTGAGCCTCGGCCGGCGCCTCGGTCTCGGGCTCGATGACAGGCTCGGGCAGGCGCACGTCGGCGATGGGGCGTTTGGGCGCATCCCGCGGGATCGTGGCGTCGTCACCGACCGCGGGCAGCCCGCTGGTGTCGATGCGTTCGGCGGTCGGTGTCGCCCCTTGGCTGAAGCTGATCCCCGATGACGCCTTGTAGCCGCCAGAGCGGTCGATCGTCTTGGTCTCGTCGGCACCGGGCAGGCTGATGCGCCGCTTCCGGTAACGCACCAAACCGACGACGAGCGCCACGATCAGCAGGACGGCGATGACCGCAACGGCGATCCAGACCCCTAGCAACGCAGTTTCTGTCACCGCGCCATTGTCGCAGGGGGCCCGGGCCGCGGCGCCCAGCCCCGGGGCGGGCCCTCGCACATCCCCTGATTGCATCGGGAAAATCTTTGCCATTTGTCGGTACCGGCATGTACCGAGGAGCACCTTACGCCCACGTAAGGTCTTGTCCGGTTCGTCGCCAAGGGGCCTTGGAATTCACCCCTACGGCGTAGCTGAACGCGGCCGTGAAAGCCATTTCATGGCGACACCAGCTCCTGGCCGCGCATCCGCTGCGAGATCACGGTCGTTATGCCGTCGCCGCGCATCGTCACGCCGTAGAGCGCATCGGCCACTTCCATCGTGGGCTTCTGGTGCGTGATGACGATGAGCTGTGAGCGTTCCCGCAGCTGTTCGAACAGGCTGATCAGGCGCCGCAGGTTGACGTCGTCGAGCGCGGCCTCGACCTCGTCCATCACGTAGAACGGGGACGGCCGCGCACGGAAGATGGCCACCAGCATCGCCACGGCGGTCAACGACTTCTCGCCGCCCGAAAGCAGCGACAGCCGTTTGATCTTCTTGCCCGGCGGGCGGGCCTCGACCTCGATGCCGGTGGTCAGCATGTCGCTCGGATCGGTGAGCAGCAGCCGGCCCTCGCCGCCGGGGAACAACGTGGCGAACACCTGCTCGAACTCGCGTTCCACGTCGGCGTAGGCCTCGGTGAACACCTGCAGGATGCGTGCGTCGACCTCCGAGATGACGTCGAGGAGGTCACTGCGGGCCGCCTTGACGTCTTCCAGCTGCGTCGACAGGAAGTTGTAGCGCTCCTCGAGGGCCGCGAACTCCTCCAGTGCCAACGGGTTCACCCGGCCGAGTTCCTTGAGCTCGCGCTCGGCCTTCTTGGCGCGGCGCTCTTGTGTAGGCCGGTCGAACGGCATGGGCGCGGGCGCGGTGACCTGTTCGCCGCGCTCGCGGGCCTGCTCGTACTCGGCCATCTCCAGCTCTGTCGGCGGCAACGGCACCTGCGGACCGTATTCGGCGATCAGGTCGGCGGTCGGCATGCCGAATTGTTCGAGCACCTGGGCTTCCAACTGCTCGATCCGCAGCGACGCTTGGGCTTTGGCGACCTCATCCCGATGCAACGCGTCGGTCAGCGAGTTGATCTTGGCGCTGAGCTGGTTGGCTTCCTCACGAGCCTTGGCCAGCGCCGCGACCCGGAGTTGACGTTCAGCGGCCAGCTCGTCACGCGTGCGCGAGGCAACCGCCACGACCGCGTTGAGCCGTTGCGCGACAAGGCGTCCCGACTCGGCCACCGCGGCGGCCACCGTGGCAGCGTGTTCACGTGCTTCCCTGGCCCGTTGCGCGCGCAGGCGGGCCTCCCGCTCGGCGGTCGCGGCGCGGCGCAGCGAATCCGCCCGGCCCCGAACGGCATTCGCGCGTTCCTCGGCCGTGCGCACCGCGAGCCGGGCCTCGACCTCGACACCGCGCGCGGCTTCGGCCGCCGCCACCGAGGTCTGCCGGTCCACCGGCTCGGCCTCGAACATCGGCACCTGCTCAGCGCCGCGCAGGCGGGCTTCGAGCTCGGCGAGCTCCTCGACGGTCTTGGCGCGTCCCGCTTCGAGCTCGTGACGCTGCTTGATCAGCTGCTGGAATTCCTCTTCGGCCGCCCGTGCGTCTTGGCCGAGCCGGCCCAGGTGCTCGTAGATCGCCGAAATCGCCGCGTCGGATTCATTGAGCGCAGCGAGCGCCTGCTCGGCCGCGTCCTGCCGGTCGGATTGCTCGGCCAGCGCACCCGCGAGCGCGGCCCCCAGTTCACTGGTCTGTTTCTCCGCGGCCTCCAGTTCGGCGCGCGCCTTGTCGATCTCCGACGTGATCTCCAGAGTGGAGGGCTTGCGGTCCGAGCCGCCGCTGATCCAGCCGGCACCGACGAGATCACCGTCTGTGGTCACCGCGCGCAGGCCCGGGTACGCCGAGACCAGCTGCAGCCCGGCCGGCATGTCGCTGACGACCGCCACATCTGCCAGCATCGCCGTGATGGCTCCGCGCAGCCGGTCCGGAACCGTGACCAACTCGGTGGCCCACAGCGCACCGTTGGGCAGCACCTCCGAACGCGCGGCGTTCGCCGCCGGCCAGTCGCCGAGCAGGATCGACGCGCGGCCCCCGTCGGATTCCTTGAGTGCGGCGACCGCCGCGGCGGCCGCGCCGAAGTTCTCGGCCGCAATCGCGTCCGCGGCGGCGCCCAGCACTGCCGCGATGGCCACCTCATAGCCGGAGCGAACCTTGAGCAGCTCTGCGACAGAACCGAGAAGCCCTGCGTCGCTTCGGTTCTGCTGCAGCCACGCCGATCCGTCACGGCGGTCGAGGCTGACCGAGAGCGCCTCGATGCGGGCTCGGAGCGACGCGACCTGGCGTTCTGCGGCACGCTCGGCGGCCTGCAGCTCGGCGACACGCTCGTCGGCGAGCCGCAATGCCGCCACCGAGCGGTCGTGGTGCTCGTCGAGGCCCACCTCACCGGCGTCGAGTTCACTGACCCGGCCCTGCACGGTCTCGAATTCTGCTTTCGCGTGTTCGACTTTCGCCGCTGATTCGTCGATGCGGACCGACAACCGCCCGACGCCTTCATCGATCGACTCGACGCGCGTGCGCATGGTGTCGACCTGCCCGGCCAGCCGCGCGAGTCCCTCGCGGCGGTCGGCTTCGGCGCGGGCCGCGGCGAGGTGCGCACGTTCGGCCTCGGCCGCGGCTTGCTCGCGCTGAGCCAGCTCGTCCCGCGCTGCTTCGAGCCGAGCGCGGGATTCGGCGAGTTCATCGAGCAGTTGCTGCTCGAGTTCGGCGACCTGCTCGGCTTCGGCGTCCAACTCGTCGGGATCGCGTCCGCTCGACATCTCGGGCTCGGTGTCGAACAGTTGCGCCCGGTCGGTCGCGATCCGCACGGTCGCGCTGACGCGCTCGGCCAGCGCCGACGCCCGGAACCAGGTCTGCTGAGCGGCCTCGGCCCGCTCCGACAGGTCGGCGACGGCCGACTCGTGCGCTTCCAGCTCGACGGAGGCGGCCTGGAGCCTGGCCGTCACCTCATCGTGTTCGCGACGCAGGAGGGTCTCGGCCTGGTTGGTGTTCTCGAATTCGGTCCGGCGCTGCACCAGGTCGTCGGCCGCCAGTCGCAATCGCGCGTCCCGCAGGTCGGCCTGGATGGTCGCCGCGCGCCGCGCCATCTCGGCCTGTCGGCCGAGCGGTTTGAGCTGACGGCGCAGTTCGGTCGTCAGGTCGGTCAGCCGGGCGAGGTTGGCGGCCATCGAATCCAGCTTGCGGACGGCCTTTTCCTTGCGTTTGCGGTGCTTGAGCACCCCGGCGGCTTCCTCGATGAACGCGCGCCGGTCCTCGGGGCGCGATTCGAGGATCTCCGAAAGCTTGCCCTGCCCGACGATGACGTGCATTTCCCGGCCGATACCGGAATCGGACAGCAGTTCCTGCACGTCCATCAGCCGGCAACTGCTGCCGTTGATCTCGTACTCACCGGCCCCGTCCCGAAACATCCGGCGGGTGATGGACACCTCTGAGTATTCGATGGGCAGCGCGTTGTCGGAGTTGTCGATGGTCAGCGTCACCTCGGCACGGCCCAGCGGCGCCCGCGACGACGTGCCGGCGAAGATGACGTCCTCCATCTTGCCGCCGCGCAGCGTCTTGGCGCCCTGCTCTCCCATGACCCAGGTCAGGGCGTCCACGACGTTGGACTTGCCCGACCCGTTGGGGCCGACGACGCAGGTGATGCCGGGCTCGAAGCGCAGAGTCGTCGGCGAGGCGAAGGATTTGAAACCCTTCAGCGTCAGACTCTTGAGGTGCACGGCGACTTACCCTACCGCCGCGGGAGCTACCGCTCGTGAAACCCCGTCATCGGGGCGTCGGGTTCGGACCAGTCGGCGATCACTTTGTCCACCGAACCTGGGGTTTTACCGCTCTGCAGCAGGTCAAGAAGACGCTCGCAGGCGTCGCGAGGGCCCTGCGCGACGACGTGCACGCGCCCGTCGGGACGGTTGGAAGCAAACCCGGTCAGCCCCAACTCCAGTGCGCGCGCCCGGGTCCACCACCGGAAACCCACGCCTTGGACGTAGCCGTGCACCCACGCACTGAGCTTGACGTCAGCGCTGGTCACCGGAGTTGACCTGGTCGGCTACCGCGAACTTCACCTCGGTGCCGGACTTGAGCGTGCGCCCCACGGTGCACACCTGGTCGATGGCCCGCTCGACCACGGTCAGCAGCCTGGTCACGTCGGCCTCCGACAGCCCGGACAGGTCTACTTCGAGCTTCTCCTCGAGCAGCGGATACCGCTCCTGCTCACGGTCGGGCGGGCCCGACACGCGGATGGTGGCCGGATAGTCGTCGCCGAGCCGCCGACGCAGAGGCTGATCACTGCTCATGCCGCTGCACGCGGCCAGCGCGATCTTCATCAATTCGCCAGGCGTGAACACGCCTTCGACGTCCTCGCTGCCCACGAGTACCTCCGCGCCTCGGGAGCTGCGCCCGGTGTAGCGGCGCACCCCGGTGCGCTCAACCCAGAGTTCGGTCATGGGGTATTTCTACACTCAGCGACGTCTCGCTATTCCGGCAGCGAGTTCTGGGATCCATGTCTGGCACGGCGAACGGATAAACTCGACGCATCGCCTTTGTCGAGGAGCCTAATGACCTATCCGTCCGGACCGCAGGAACCGTGGCAGCAGCAGCCGCCGCAGCAGTTCGGTGGACCACCGCAGTATCAGCCGCCCGGGCCGTACGGGATGCCGCAGTACGGGGCCCCGCAGCCGTACGGGGCGCAGCCGCCGTATGGCGGCCCGCAGCAGTTCGGGGCACCCCAGCAGCCCTACGGCTACGGCATGCCACCGCAGCATTCGGGCGGTGGCCGTAAAGGCCTGATCATCGGCGGCATCGCGGCCGCCGTGCTGGCCGTGGTGATCGTCGTCGGCATAGTGCTCTTCCTCGTGCTGCGGCCGTCAGCCGACGAGCGGGCGATCATGAACACGCTCAAGGACATCGGCAACGCGGCGCCCGATTTCTCCGAGATGCGGCAGTACTACTGCCAGAGCGATCAGGAGATGTTCGATCTGCTCGACTCGAACCCGCTCAAGGATCTCGGGATCGACATCGAGCTGCCCAAGCCCACGCTCGAGCCGCCGACCGATTCAGCCGAATTCGGCGATCTCCAGGTCAACGGCAACAAGGCTACCCTTCCCGTCAAGGCCAAGGGACAGGACGGCACGCTGTACTTCCGCAAGGAGTCGGGCAACTGGAAGCTCTGCATGTCCGATGATCCGGCCATGCGCGGCCTGCGCTGAGCAGCCCGGTCAGTGGCGCGGCCGCGGTCGCGGTTGGCATTTGGGGCAGTAGAACGACGACCGGTTCATGAACTTCTCGCGCCGCATCACCGCACCGCACCGCCGGCACGGCTCGCCTTCCCGGCCGTAGGCGTCCAATGACCGTTCGAAGTAACCGGATTCGCCGTTGACGTTGACGTAGAGCGAGTCGAAGGACGTGCCGCCCTGGCCGAGGGCCTCGGTCATCACCTCGGTGGCGGCGTCGAGCAGTTCTGCGAGCCGTTTGCGGGGCAGCGACGCCGCGGCCCGCGTGCCGTTGAGTTTCGCCCGCCACAGCGCCTCGTCGGCGTAGATGTTGCCCACCCCGGACACCACGGTCTGGTCCAGCAATTGGCGTTTGATCTCGGAATGCTTGTGCCGCAACACCGTAACCACGGCGTCCCGGTCGAACCGGGGGTCGAGCGGATCCCGCGCGATATGCGCGACGGGCTCGGGCACATCGGTGCCGTCGACCGTGACCATGTCGGCCAGCTGCCAACCGCCGAACGTGCGCTGGTCGACGAAGCTCAGCGCGGTGCCGTCGTCTAGCAGCGTCGCGATGCGCAGATGGCGATCGTTGGTCACCGGGCCCAACAGCATCTGCCCACTCATCCCGAGATGAACCACAAGGGCCGCACCGTCTTCCAACGTCAGCCACAGGTATTTGCCACGCCGGCCCGTGCCCGAGATCTGCGCGTTGAGCAGCCGGGCGGTCAGATCGGCAGGGCCCGCTTCGTGGCGGCGCACGGCGCGCGGGTGATGCACCCGCACGGCGGTGATGGTCCGTCCCGCGACGTGCTCCTGCAGCCCTCGGCGAACGACCTCTACCTCGGGCAGTTCAGGCATCGGTGGTCATGCGTCGTCGAGCGCCTTCCATGCCGCGGCCGCGGCCTTGAGTTCGGCTTCCTTCTTGGTGCGCCCGACACCCTTGCCGTATTCGGCCTCGCCGACCAGCACCGTGGCGGTGAATTCCTTGTCGTGGTCGGGACCGGTCGAGGTCACCAGGTAGGACGGCGCACCCATGTTGCGGGCCGCGGTCAACTCCTGCAGGCTGCTCTTCCAGTCCAGGCCGGCGCCCAATGTCGGTGCGGTGTCGAGCAACTCGGCGAACAGCCGCAGGATCACGGCCCGCGCGCCCTCCAGGCCGTGTTCCAGATAGATTGCGCCGAGCAGTGATTCGACGCCGTCGGCCAGAATGCTCGACTTGTCGGCGCCGCCGGAGTTCTCTTCCCCTTTGCCGAGCAGCAGATGCGCACCCAGCCCGCCGTCACTGAGCCCCCGGCCCACGTCCGCAAGTGCCTGGGTGTTGACGATGCTCGCACGCAGCTTGGCCAGGTCGCCTTCGGACCGGTCGGGATGGCGGTGGTAGAGCTCCTCGGTGATGGTCAGGCCCAGCACCGCGTCGCCGAGAAACTCCAGCCGCTCATTGGTTGGCAGACCACCGTTCTCATACGAGTAACTGCGGTGGGTCAACGCGATGGTGAGCAACTCCGCCGGAAGCGCCACACCCAAAGCAGTCAGCAGATCTTGGTGACCATCACTCACGAGCCGCCCCCGGCCTGGTCCTCGTCGGTCGGCATCAGTTTCGCGAGCTTCGCCCAGCGGGGATCGATCTGCTCGTGCTGATGATCCGGCCCGGCAGACGCCAGCGGCACGCCGCACTGCGGGCACAGCCCCACACAGTTCGGACGGCACAGGGGCGAGAACGGCAATGCCAGGCCGACCGCGTCGGTGATCGGCTGCTCGAGATCGATGGTGTCGGGCCGGCCGCGATCTCCGCTGACCCGACCGATCTCGTCGGACTCACTGGTCTCGTCGGTCGTGCTGTCGGGATAGGCGAACAACTCGGTCAAGTCGATCTGCACATCGCCGGTGATCTCGGTGAGGCACCGGGCGCACTCGCCGACGGTCGGTGCCGAGACCGTCCCCGTCACCAGTACGCCCTCGGACACCGATTCCAGCCGCAGGTCGAGTTCCAGTGGGGCACCGGCCTCGATGGCGACCAACTCCGCTCCCATGCGGGCCGGGCTCGGCACCGTCTCGGTGAGCGTCATCATCGAACCGGGCCGCCGGCCCAGTCGAGACACGTTGATAACCAGCGGCGATTGTGACTCGCGGTGCCTGCCCCCGCTCGCATGCGTCGCCATGCAGCAATCCTACGGCGGCGCCTCAGCTATTGACGACGAGTTCTGGTTGTCGTGTCCGTCAGCGCGTCGCGTAGTCGTGCGTGCCCGCTGCGGTACGTAGCTGATGACGGCCGCGCCCCACGGAACGCAGCGTCCCGTTCAAGAACTCTTCGAACTCGGCGAGTTTGCTGTCGACGTAGATGTCGCACTCGCCGCGGAGCCGGTCGGCCTCGGCGTGCGCAGCGTCGACCAGGCGGGTGGCCTCGGCAGTTGCGGTCGAGACGATCTCGGTCTGTGACACGAGACGCTGCTGTTCCTTAATGCCTTCCTGCACCGCGCGCTCGTACGAGAGGTTGCCGTTCTCGATGAGTCGGTCTGCCTCGGCCTTGGCCCGGCCGGTGCTCGCCTCGTACTCACGCTTAGCTGCGGCGTTCAGCCGGGCAGCTTCCTCGCGTGCCTCGCCGACCATCCGCTCACTGTGCTGGCGAGCCTCGGCAACCATACGGTCAGCCTGGGCCTTGGCGTCGGCAAGAAGTCGATCGGCTTCTCCCCTGGCGTGATTGAGCATTCCGTCGGCTTCTGCGTTGGCCGACGACATTACCGACTCGGAGTGCTCCTTGGCCTCCCGCAGCAAAGAGTCACGAGCATCGAGCACGTCTTGTGCGTCGTCGAGTTCGCCGGGAATGGCGTCCTTGATGTCATCGATCAATTCCAGAACGTCCCCACGCGGAACCACGCAGCCCGCCGTCATCGGCACGCCGCGGGCTTCTTCGACGATCGCGCCCAGTTCATCGAGCGCTTCAAAAACTCGGTACACGGCTAAACCCTCCAGGCGTCGTTGTTAGTGACTAGTGTGCCTGGTGTTACGCCTGTGACTGGGGAGCACGATCGGTGTGTCGCCAGCGGGGCACCGGCACGCTGTATCCAACGCCAGTATGACAACCCGGGTGACCTGCCGCTTTCGCGACCGACGTCACGCCGGGCCCCGCCGGCGACACCCGTCACCGGACTGCCGCGCCGATGAGGTCGCGGGCTCGGTCCAGCATCGACGCGAACGGGCCGACAGCGAAGTTCAGCTTGGCCGACTCGACGCCGGGGTGAGGCCGGGTCGGCGCGATCGCCTCGGCGGCCTGAACGGCCTTGGCCATGCGTTCCAGGTCGTCGGAGTCGAGCTTGCGCTGCAGCTTGTCGAACTCCTCGTGTTCCTCGTGCTCGGCGTGGTCGACGACGGCATCGCGGAACTTGGCGAGTTCGGCGAGGAATTCCTTGGAGTCGATGTCCATGCTCTCCAGGTCCGACAACTGTTGCTTGGCCGCATGCTCTTCCTGCAGCCGGGCGTCGACGATCTCGTCGCCGTGGGCCACCACACTGCGGGCGCGCGGGTGGACCACCATCTCCTCCGCGGTCTCGTGCACTGCGAGGAGCTGGCGCAGGTCGACGAACGCCTTCTCCCTGGCTTCGGTGCTCGACGCCGAGAAGACCTCCTCGAACAGATCCTTGATCAGGTTGTGCTGATCC
The DNA here is from genome assembly GCF_010727475.1 of Mycolicibacterium mageritense. NCBI lineage: Bacteria > Bacillati > Actinomycetota > Actinomycetes > Mycobacteriales > Mycobacteriaceae > Mycobacterium > Mycolicibacterium mageritense. The sequence continues at coordinate 5,512,228 of NZ_AP022567.1, read as the reverse complement.
TTGAGGAACTTGACGACGTCGTCGGTGGATTGGACGAATGTGTTCGGCACAGCGGTACCTCCGATTGATCCGGGTGCAATGGATGGGCGCCATGGGCTGTTGTGCGCCATCCGGTATTTACCCGGCGGGGGCGTGAGCTAACCGTTGAGCTTTTCCTGCAGCCTGCGGTTGACGGGCTCGGGCAGCAGCGCCGACACGTCGCCGCCGAGCGAGGCGACTTCTTTGGCCAGCGACGACGACACGAACGAATACTGCGGTGTGGTGGCCACGAAGAAGGTGTCGACGCCCGCGACGTGCTTGTTCATCTGGGCCATCTGCAGCTCGTACTCGAAATCGGTACCCGTGCGCAGGCCTTTGACGATCGCCGTCAGCCCGCGCGACTTGACGAAGTCGACCACCAGGCCCTGACCCGACTCGACCCGCAGATTCGGTAGGTGTCGGGTCGATTCGCGGATCATCGCCATCCGCTCGTCGAGATCGAACATGCCCTTCTTGTTGGGGTTCACCAGGACCGCGACCACGACCTCGTCGAACTGCGCGGCCGCACGCTCGAAAATGTCGACATGACCGAGAGTCACCGGGTCGAAGGATCCGGGGCATACCGCGCCACTCATGGATGACGACGCTACAGGGCCGACAACAGCTGTCGGCCGCCACATCACACCTCGGCGAGCTCGACGCGGGTGTCGCCGTACCGGCGTGCGCTCAACGCAGTCCAGCCGGCAGGCCAGCCGGTCGGTTCACTGTTGGCCCGGCGCTCGACCATCACCACGGTTCCAGTGCCGACCCAACCGCCCACGGCGAGCGCGAGCACCATCGCGTCGACCGCGGACGCGCCGAGGTCGTAGGGCGGGTCGGCGAGCACGAGATCCATTGCCCTGTCGGCGCCTGCCGCGAGCACGGTTTCGACACTGCCCCGCCGCACCGACGCGCCCGCGACCCCGAGGGTCGCGACGTTCTTCGCGATCACCGCCGCGGCCCGCTGGTCCGCCTCGACGAAAAGCGCCGAGGCCGCTCCGCGGGAAATGGCTTCCAGGCCAAGCGCTCCGGATCCCGCGTACAGATCGAGCACATCGAGGCCCGTGAAATCCAGCCGCGCGGACAACGCGTTGAACACCGCTTCGCGCACCCGATCCGAGGTCGGTCGGGTTCCCCTGGGCGGGACCGCGATTCGGCGACCCCCCAGCGTCCCGGCGATGATGCGGGTCAGTCTGATCCCCCGGTCGCTTCGCTCCTGCCCGCCGAACCGACCACCACCAGCAGGTCTCCCCCCTCGACCTGGGCGGTGGCGGAGACGGCGACACGGTCGACGGTGCCCGCCTTGGGTGCGGTGATCGCGGCCTCCATCTTCATGGCCTCGATCGTGGCGATGGTCTGCCCGGCCTCGACCGCATCGCCCGCCGACACGGCGACCGTGACCACACCGGCGAACGGGGCCGCCACATGATCCGGGTTGGCCTTGTCGGCCTTCTCGGCGGCCGGAACATCGCTGGCGATGCTGCGGTCGCGCACCAGAACCGGACGCAGTTGTCCGTTGAGGATGCACAGCACCGTGCGCATGCCACGCTCGTCGGCGTCGGAGATCGCTTCGAGCCCGATGAGCAGTTCGACGCCGCGTTCCAATTCCACGCGGTGCTCCTCGCCTTGGCGAAGGCCGTAGAAGAACTGATTGGTGCTGAGCCGCGACGTGTCGCCGTACTCGTCGCGATGCGCCTCGAATTCCCGTGTGGGAGCCGGGAACAGCAGCCGGTTCAGGGTGGCCTGACGCTTCACGCCCGGCGCGGCCAGCGCGGCCTCGTCCTCGGGGGACAGTTCCTGTTCGGGCTTGGCCGGGCCCCGGCCCGCCAAAGCCTTGGTGCGCAACGGTTCCGGCCAGCCGCCCGCGGGGTCACCGAGTTCGCCTCGCAGGAAACCGATCACGCTGTCGGGGATGTCGTACTTCGCGGGGTCGGCCGCGAACTCGTCGGCCGTCACGCCCGCACCGACCAGAGCCAGCGCGAGATCTCCGACCACCTTGCTCGACGGAGTCACCTTGATCAGCCGGCCCAGCACCCGGTCGGCACCGGCGTAGGCGTTCTCCACGTCCTCGAACCGATCCCCCAGTCCAAGTGCGATGGCCTGCTGACGCAGATTGCTGAGCTGCCCACCCGGGATCTCGTGGTGATACACCCGGCCCGTCGGCCCTGGCAGCCCGGATTCGAACGGCGCGTACACCTTTCGCAGCGCTTCCCAGTACGGCTCCAGATCACACACCGCACTCAGCGAAAGGCCGGTGTCGTACTGCGTGTGGGCGGTCGCCGCGACGATCGCCGACAGTGCGGGCTGGCTCGTCGTCCCGGCCAACGGTGCGGCCGCACCGTCGACGGCCGACGCCCCGGCCTGCCACGCCGCGAGGTACGTCGCGAGCTGGCCGCCCGGTGTGTCGTGCGTGTGCACATGCACCGGTAGGTCGAACCGGGACCGCAACGCGGACACCAACGCCGCGGCGGCCTGCGGCCGCAGGAGACCGGCCATGTCCTTGATGGCCAGGACATGCGCGCCGGCATCGACGATCTGCTCGGCCAGCTTCAGGTAGTAGTCGAGCGTGTAGAGGTTTTCGGCCGGGTCGCTCAGGTCACCGGTGTAGGACATCGCGACTTCTGCGATGGCCGTTCCGGTTTCCCGAACCGCGTCGATCGCGGGACGCATGGACTCGACGTTGTTGAGCGCGTCGAAGATCCGGAAGATGTCGATACCCGTCGCGGTCGCCTCGGCCACGAACGCCGACGTGACCAGTTCCGGGTACGGCGTGTAGCCCACCGTGTTGCGGCCGCGCAGCAACATCTGCAGACAGATGTTCGGCACAGCCTCGCGCAGCGCGGCCAGCCGCCCCCACGGATCCTCTTTCAGGAAGCGAAGCGCCACATCGTAAGTCGCACCACCCCAGCACTCGATCGAGAGCAGCTCCGACATCGACCGCGCCACGTACGGCGCGACCTTCAGCAACCCCGACGAGCGCAGCCGCGTGGCCAGCAGCGACTGGTGCGCGTCGCGGAACGTCGTGTCGGTGACGCCCACCGCCGGGCTGTCCCGCATCCACCGCGCGAAACCCTCGGGGCCCAGTTCGGTCAACCGCTGCTTGGAACCCGCAGGCGGAGCCGCGGCCAGGTCGAGCGCAGGCAGTTTGTCGTTGGGGTACACCGTCGACGGCCGCTCGCCGTGCGGCTTGTTGACCGTCACGTCGGCCAGGTAGTTCAGGATCTTGGTGCCGCGGTCGGCCGGCGTGTGCGAGGTCAGCAGCTGCGGGCGGTCGTCGATGAACGACGTGTTCACCCGGCCCGCCCGGAAATCGGGATCGTCGAGCACGGCCATCAGGAACGGAATGTTGGTCGAGACACCGCGGATCCGGAACTCGGCGAGCGCACGCCGCGCGCGCACCACAGCGGTCGCGAAATCGCGGCCGCGGCACGTCAACTTCACCAGCATCGAGTCGAAGTGGGCCCCGATCTCGGCGCCGGTGTGGGTGCCACCGTCGAGGCGGATGCCCGCGCCACCCGGCGACCGGTACCCGGTGATACGCCCGGTGTCCGGACGGAACCCGTTGGCGGGATCCTCGGTGGTGATCCGGCACTGCAGCGCGGCGCCACGGATCTGCACCGAATCCTGGCTCAGCCCGAGCGATTCCAGCGACTCACCGGACGCGATGCGCAACTGCGACGACACCAGGTCCACATCGGTGATCTCCTCGGTCACCGTGTGCTCGACCTGGATGCGCGGGTTGCATTCGATGAACACGTGATGGCCACGCTCGTCGAGCAGAAACTCGATGGTGCCCGCACACGAGTAGTTGATCTCCCGCGCCAGTGCCACCGCGTCGGCGCAGATCCGTTCGCGGACCTCGGGGTCGAGGTTCGGGGCCGGCGCCAGCTCGATCACCTTCTGGTGGCGCCGTTGCACGCTGCAGTCCCGTTCGAACAGGTGGATGACGTTGCCGTGGGTGTCGGCCAGGATCTGCACCTCGATATGGCGGGGGTTGATCACCGCCTGCTCGAGATAAACCATCGGATCGCCGAACGCCGCGTCGGCCTCCCGGCTGGCGGCCTCGATGGCCTCGGGCAGCGCGTCCGGATCGGTCACCCGGCGCATGCCGCGCCCTCCACCGCCCGAGACGGCCTTGACGAACAACGGGAACGACATGTCGGCGGCCGCCGCCACCAGCTCGTCGACCGACGCCGACGGCTCCGAAGACGCCAGCACCGGCAGCCCCGCCGCGCGTGCCGCCGCGATCGCGCGCGCCTTGTTGCCGGTCAACTCCAACACGTCGGCCGACGGGCCGACGAACGTGATGCCCGCTTCCACACACGCCGAAGCCAGCTCGGGGTTCTCGGACAGGAAGCCGTATCCGGGATAGATGGCGTCCGCGCCAGCGTGGCGGGCCACCCGGATGATCTCTTCCACGGACAGATAGGCCCGCACCGGATGGCCGGCCTCACCGATCTGATACGACTCGTCGGCCTTCAACCGATGCAGCGAATTGCGATCCTCATACGGATACACCGCGACGGTCGCGATGCCCATCTCGGTCGCAGCACGGAACGCACGAATCGCGATTTCACCACGGTTGGCGACGAGGAGTTTGGAGATCACGCGCGATACCCTAACCGCCAGGTTGTTTCCGGTGTGTTAAACGAGTGTCGACCAGTAGTCCCAGAATCGGACCAGGATCAACAGCACCAGGGTGGTGAACCACAGGGCCACCAGCGACCAGCGCCACTCGTACACGATCCGCGCGACCGGATTGCCTGCGAGCGGTCGCAGCGCGATCGACGTCGTCACCACCAGCAGCGGGATGGTCACCGACCATACGACCATGCAGTACGGGCACAGCGCACCGATGCGGTAGAGGCTCTGGAAGATCAGCCAGTGCACGAACGCGGCGCCCAAAAGGGTGCCGACCGCCAACCCCGCCCAGTACCAGCGCGGCAGGCGCACCTTCGCGACCGCGAGCACCCCGGTGACCACCACGACGCTGAACGCCACGATGCCGATCATCGGGTTGGGGAATCCGAACACCGACGCCTGCGGGGTGACCATCACCGAACCGCAGGACAGCACCGGGTTGATGCTGCACGACGGGACGTATTTCGGGTTGATCAGGATTTCGATCTTCTCGTACGTCAGCGTCAGTGACGCCGCGAGACCGACCACACCGGCGATCAGCACCCACACCGCGCTGGGCCGGCCGACGGCCACGGCCGACGACGTCTGGGTCGCGGGCTGATCGGACTCGGCCGGCGCGGCGACGGTCATGGGTGCGTCGACCCAGCGGGAGCAGGCGCGGCGGGCGCTGGCGCAGCGGGAGCGGGCGCGGCGGGAGCAGGCGCAGCGGGCGCGGGAGCCTGTGCGCCCGGCGCACCGGGGGCGGACGCCGGAGCAGCCGGCGCACCCGGTGCGACGGCCTCCAGGCCGGGCACGTCACCGACGATCTCCTTGACCTTGGCGACCAGATCCTGCGGTGTCGTCGGCTTGTAGTCCTCTCCGTTGATCCGGATGGTCGGAGTGGCCTGGATGCCGGTGGCCCCTGCCATCTTCTTGACCATGTCCACGTAGCTGCCCTTGTTGATGCAATCCGGTACGCCGCCCGTGACGCCGGACTGCCGGGCGTATTCGATCAGCTGCGCGTTGTCGGGATACACGCCGCTGTTCTCCTGCGGCTGGATCTTCTCGTTGAACAGCGCGGTGTGGAAGCGGCGGAACGCGTCGATGGACTCGTCGGCCACGCAGTACGCCGCACTACCCGCGCGGGACGAATAGCCGTTGCCTGCGCTGTCGAGAATCGCGACCATGTGGTAGTCGGCCGCGACCGCGCCGGTGTCGATCAGCTTGGAGATCGTGGGGCCGAACGAGCGCTCGAAGTTGCCGCAGGCCGGGCACAGGAAGTCTTCGTAGAGCCCGATCACGACTTTCGGGTCGGTGGTGCCCTCACTGGTGATCACCTTGTCGGACGCCACGCGGATGGCCCGGCCGTCTTCCTTCGACTTGCCCTGGGTCACGATGTAGATCACCAATGCCGCGGCAAACACGACGACCACCGAGGTCAGGCCGATCTGGATCAGCAGGTTGCGCTTGCGGTCGGCTGCCTTGAGGTCGTATTTGGCGGTCTTTTTCGGTTTGGCCACGGGACCAAGCGTACCGGCGCTGAACTGCCCGACCTCAGGCGTGGCTGAGATGCGCGCGCAGCGCCGAGATCATCGCGGTGGTCGCGGTCGCGCTGCCCCCGCCGAGCGGGAAGAAGTTCGCGAACGCGTGGGTCAGTGACCGTTCTTCGCGCAGATCGACCAGTACACCCGCGTCACGCATGGCCAGCGCGTAGCGGTTGCCCTCGTCGCGCAGCGGATCGAATCCCGCGGTGTACACCAGCGCCGGTGGCAGGCCCGAAAGATCCTCGGCCAGCAGCGGCGACACCACGGGGTCGTCCGGTTCGACGTCGGCGCCGTCGAGGTAATGGGCGGCGAACCAGTCCATGTCGGGTTTGGTGAGGTAGTAGCCGTGGGCGAACAGGGTCCGCGATCGCGTGTCGCTCGACCAGTCGGTCACCGGGTAGAGCAGCAGCTGCAGCGCCGGCAGCGGCAGATCGTTGTCGCGGGCCTGCTGGGATACCACCGCCGCGAGGTTGCCGCCCGCGCTGTCACCGCCGACCACGATTCGCGACGCGCCGAGCCCCGCGGCATGGTCGAGTGCCCACTCGTAGGCCGCATAACAGTCGTCGAACGAGGACGGGGCCTTGTGTTCGGGTGCGAGCCGGTAATCCACCGACAGCACCTGGATGCCGCCGTCCCGGCAGATCAGCCGGCACAGACTGTCGTGGGTGTCCAGGTCGCCGATCACAAAACCCCCGCCGTGAAAGAACAGCAGCAGCGCCGTCGGGCCCGCGGCGGGGCGGTCGCACACGTAGCGACGCGCCGGGATCGGTCCCGCAGGGCCCGGAATCGAGATGTTCGTCACGTCCACATGGATGCGGGTCCGCAGCATCGCCGCAGTTGTCCGCAGTTGTTCACGCGACGCCGGGACGGAGTCACGGTCGGAGACCAAGCCGCCCAATCCCGACGCACGCTGGGCCGCCAGCATGAACTGAAGTGTCGTGTCGAGGGTGTTGCCGTCGACGGTCACGGTCCGTCCACCGAGCAGCAGCCGCTTGCGCCGATCGGGGATCCGCGGAATCGCGTTGAGGGTGAAGTCGGTCGCCCGTTCCAGCAGAGCGCCCTTGACCCCGTCCCGGCCTGGCAGACTTTCGGACATGGCAGCTCCCTCTGTGAATCCGCGCGTGACGCTCAACGACGGTAATTCGATACCCCAGGTCGGGCTGGGAGTCTGGCAGACCCCTCCCGAAGACACCGAACGGGCGGTCGTCGCCGCCCTGCAAACTGGGTACCGGCACATCGACACCGCCGCGGCGTATCAGAACGAGACCGAAACCGGGCGGGCCCTGGCGGCCTCAGGAGTACCGCGCGACGAGGTGTTCCTGGTGACCAAGCTGTCGAACAGCGACCAGGGTTACGATGCCACGCTCGCCGCGTTCGACGCCAGCATCGCGCGCCTGGGGGTCGACTATCTGGATCTCTATCTCATTCACTGGCCGGTGCCCGCGAAGAACGCCTACGTCGATACGTTCAAGGCGTTCGCGCACCTGCGCGATCAGGGCCGGATCCGCTCGATCGGGGTGAGCAATTTCGAACCCGAACACTTGAAGATCCTCATGGACACCACCGGCATCGTCCCGGCGGTGAACCAGATCGAATTGCATCCACTGTTGCCCCAGCAGGAACTTCGCGAGGTGCACGCGCAGCTGGGCATCGCGACCGAGGCGTGGAGCCCGCTTGGTCAGGGCTCGTTGCTCGCCGATCCGGTGGTCACCGGGATCGCCGAAAGCCGGGGCAAAACACCCGCGCAGGTACTGATTAGGTGGCATATCCAGCTGGGTAATATCGTCATCCCGAAGTCGGTGAACCCAGAACGGATTGCGAGTAATTTCGACGTGTTCGATTTCGAACTCAGCGAACAGGATCTCGCGTCCATCGCGTCCCTCGCCAATGGGACACGTCTGGGGCCCGATCCTCGAACCTTCAACTTCACAGGGTAGGTGACATGACCCCATCGGCTGGGGAAGCGGCGGTCCCGACCGTCACACTCAACGACGACAAGACGATTCCCGTCGTCGGGCTCGGTGTCGGCGAGCTGTCCGACAGCGACGCCGAACGGGCGGTATCGGCAGGGCTCGAAGCGGGCTACCGGCTGATCGACACCGCGGCGGCCTACGGAAACGAGGCCGGAGTCGGCCGGGCAATCGCCGCGTCGGGCATTCCGCGCGACGAGCTCTTTGTCACCACCAAACTGGCCACGCCTGACCAGGGTTTCTCGTCCTCGCAGGACGCGGCGCGGGCCAGCCTGGAGCGGCTCGGGCTCGACCACGTCGATCTCTACCTCATCCACTGGCCCGGCGGTGACACCGGTAAGTACGTCGACAGCTGGGGCGGCCTCATGAAGGCCCGAGAGGACGGCCTCACCCGCTCGATCGGCGTATGCAACTTCGGGCCCGAGGAACTGTCGACGATCATCCACCTGACCTTCGTCACCCCGGCCGTCAACCAGATCGAGCTGCACCCGCTGCTCAACCAGGCCGCACTGCGCGCGGCCAACGCCGAACACAACATCGCCACCGAGGCGTACAGCCCGCTCGGCGTCGGCAAGCTGTTGAGCAACCCCGCTGTCACCGCGGTCGCCGACGCCCACGGCAAGACTGCCGCGCAGGTGCTCCTGCGCTGGAACCTTCAGCTCGGCAACATCGTGATCTCGCGTTCGGCCAACCCCGAGCGCATCGCCTCGAACCTCGACGTGTTCGATTTCGAGCTCACCGACGACGAGATGGCAAGCCTCAGCGGCCTCGACGACGGCACCCGGTTCCGCCCGGACCCCGCGACGTACACGGGCACCTAGTCCGCCGAGGCGGTCATGGTGCGCCCCAAGCACCGAGCTGGACGCGCACGGCCGCGGTGACGCGGCCGGTGTCGCCGGTGGCCAGCAGGTCGAGCAGCGCGCCGCGCAACACAGCCAATGCCGCGGTCCGGCGCGCCATGCCATCGTCGCCGTTGCGTTCTTGCGCCGGTTGACATTTCGCCAGAACGGCCAGCCAGTCCTCGACCGTCGCGCGGGCGAAGCCGGCCCACGCGCCGTCGGGTTCGACGAGTGAACGGGTGTAGGCCTCGGCCCACAACGTGAGCAGGGGCCGACGTTCCTCGGCGGCCAGCCACCCCCAGACCTGCTCGACGGCGCCTGCGAGGCCGGCGCCGTCGAGGCCGTGCGGCAGGCGGTCGAGGAGCGCGAGTTCGTCCGTGCGTGCCCGCGCGAGCAGTTCGCGCACCAAACCGTCCTTGCTGCCGAACAGGAACAGCAGCACCCGCGGGCTCGAGCCGATGGCCGCCGCGAGCGGGCGCAGCGACATGTCGCCCAGGCCGTGACTGAGCGCGTACTGGTAGGCCCGCTCCAGCAGCTCGACGCGTCGGGCTGAGGGGGTTGTTTCGTCCACGGACACGTTGGTAGCCTACCGCTACTGAAACAGGTGTTTCAGTAGCTTGGAGGTACGCCATGCTGCAACAGGCCGACCAGTCGCGGATCACGCTGCGCCGGGCGGATCGTCCGGGCGACCTTGGCTGGGTGGTGATGGCCCACGGTGAGGTCTACGCCCGCCAGTTTGGCTGGGACTCCGACTTCGAAGCACTCGTGGCCAAGATCGTGGCCGACTATGCGGCGCACCATGACCCGGCCCGGGAAGCCGGCTGGATCGCCGAGGTGGACGGCGAACGGGCGGGCTGCATCTTCTGCGTGGCCGACGAGGCACCCGGCGTGGCCAAGCTGCGGATCCTGCTGGTCACCCCTGAGGCGCGGGGCCTCGGACTGGGCTCCCGCCTGGTCGAGCAGTGCCTGCGCTTCGCGCGTGACGCCGGCTACCGCCAGGTGACCCTATGGACCAACGACGTGCTGGTGGCGGCTCGAAAGATCTATCAGCAGTTCGGTTTTCGCCTCGTCGACGAGGAACCGCACCACAGCTTCGGCCAGGATCTCAACGGTCAGAACTGGCTACTCGACCTCTGAGGTTCCGCCGAACAGACACGAAATCCCCTAAAACAGGGCAGGTTCAGGGGATTTCGTGTCTGCTCGCGGGAAGTCAGGCCACCGGGCAGGTGGCTGCGGCCTCGCGCAGCACCACGGCCGACGGTGCGTCGACGGGCAACCCGTAACCGCGCAGCACCTCGGCGAACTGCACCGAATACTGGCACCAGAACGCCTGGTTGGGCGGCATCCAGTGCGCGGGTTCCTGATCCCCTTTGTCCTGATTCGCCTGGCCTTGCACGGCAAGCAGATTCGCCGGGTCGTTGGCGAACCGCAGCCGCAGATCGTCCGGCCAGTTTCTGGCACCGAGATCCCACGCGAGCGCCAACGGCACGATGTGATCGATCTGCACCGAGGCGCCGACCTGGTTGCCGCGCACGAACGACACCACGGCGTTGGTGTACGGGTCGTGCAGTGTTCCGGTAGCCACCGCGTTGGGGCACCGTTTGATCGAGACGAACGTCTTGTCAGACAGATCCCGGTTCAAGATGTCGTTGCGCGTGTCGCATCCGTTGTGGCCGCCGGGAGCGGAATTGTCGTCGTCCCACGCCTCGCCGAACGCCGCCCGCCGGTAGTCGTTGCCGCGCACGCGCTGCGGGACCTCGGCCACGCCGGTCAGCACGTCAACTCCGGCCTGCACCCTCGGGGTGTCGGCCAGCGCCACGAACCGGTCGGACCGCTGCACGCTCAGCGTGACCTGAACCGCCACGATCACCGCGAGCACGACCGCGCCGGCGAGCCACCACACCCGGCGGCGACTCATGCCTTGTCCAGGTACTCGACCCGGTCGGTGTCGACGAATTGCGCCGCCAGCAGCGCCATCCCGGGATCGTCTGGATGCTTCTCGTACAGCGACTCGCAGAACTCGCGAGCGTCGGTGATGACCCCCAGATGGTCGGCCAGCGACAGGAAACGCAGGTTGATTCTGCGCCCGGATTGGTTGAGCCCCAAAACATCCCCTTCCCGGCGCTCGGCCAGGTCGAGGTCGGCGAGGGCGAATCCGTCGAGCGTGGCGGCGACGGCCTTGATCCGCTCGCCGGCCTTCGACGATTCGGGCAGCCGCGTCGCCAGCAGACACAGGCTCGGGTGTTGCCCGCGGCCGATGCGACCGCGCAGCTGGTGCAGCTGGCTGATACCGAACCGGTCGGCGTCCATCACCACCATCACCGTGGCGTTCGGCACGTCGACGCCCACCTCGATGACCGTGGTGCACACCAGGACGTCGATCTCTCCGGCCCGGAACGCCGCCATCACAAGATCTTTGTCCTCACCGGACAGGCGGCCGTGCATGAGACCGAGCCGCAGCCCCGCGAGCGGACCCGCGTTCAGCCGGTCGAAGAGCTCGAGCACGGTCACCGGCGGCGGGCCGCCCTCCCCCTTGTCCTGATCCGATTCGTCGATGCGCGAGGCCACCACGTAGGCCTGGCGGCCTGCGCCCACCTCTTCACGGATGCGGGCCCAGGCTCGGTCCAGCCACGCGGGTTTCTGCGTCACGAAGATCGTGTTGGTGGTGATGGGTTGGCGCCCTCGCGGAAGCTCACGCAACGTCGACGTTTCCAAATCGCCGTAGACCGTCAGCGCGACCGTCCGCGGAATCGGGGTAGCCGTCATCACCAGCAGATGCGGAGTCAGGCCGTCACGGGCCTTGGCGCGCAACGTATCCCGTTGCTCCACCCCGAACCGGTGTTGCTCGTCGACCACCACCATGCCGAGGTTGTGGAACTCCACGGTCTCCTGCAGCAACGCGTGGGTGCCGATGACGATGCCTGCCTCTCCCGAGGCCACCTCACCGCGCACCTGACGCTTCTGTTGCGGTGTCATCGATCCGGTCAGCAGGGCGATGCGGGTACCGTCGTCCGCGCCGCCGAGCTGACCCGCCATGGCCAGCGGCCCGAGCACTTGCCGGATCGACCGGGCATGTTGGGCGGCAAGCACTTCCGTGGGCGCGAGGAGCGCACACTGGTACCCCGCGTCGACCATCTGCAGCATCGCCAGCACCGAGACGATGGTCTTGCCCGAGCCGACCTCGCCCTGCAGCATGCGGTTCATGGGCCGGGTCGACGCCAATTCGGCTGAGATCACGTCGAGCACCTCGGCTTGCCCCTCGGTGAGCTCGAACGGCAGCCGGCCGGCCATCGCGGCGGCGAGGCCGTGGTGGGTGCGAGGTGCCGGCGGCCCGGATTCGCTGAGCTCACCGTACCTGCGGGCCACCAGGCCCCATTGCAGACCGAGTGCCTCGTCGTAGGTCAGTCGTTCGATCGCGCGGTCCCGCTCCGCCGAGTTCTCGGCGGTGTGGATGGCCCGCAGCGCCTCGTCCTCACTCATCAGATCGCGCTCGCGGACAAAGGATGCCGGCAACGGCTCTGGGATGGGATCCAGCACCGCGAGCACCTGGCGCACGCACGCGTAGATGTCCCAGCTCTGCACCTTGGCGCTGGCCGGGTAGATCGGGAAGAAGTCCCGTTCGAACGCGGACAACAACTCGTCGCCCGTGGCACCCGAACTGGTGGCGATGGTCTTCATGGCCTTGCTGCCGGGTGTCTTGCCCGTGGGCGAATCCAGCACCAGAAACGCTGGATGCGTCAATTGCATTGTGCCCTTGAAGAATCCGACCTCACCGGACAGCATGATCCTGGTTCCCGTCGGCAGCTGGTCGACCATCCAGCCCGCGTTGAAGAACGTCGCGGTGACCTTGGGGCGGTGATGACCGAGCGTGATGCGCAGCCATTTGCGGGTGCGCTTGCCGGGCTGGCTGCGCATCAAACCGTCCTTGGTCTCGGTGATCTCGTCGACAAACGTGACGTGCTCGCCTTCTTCGAGATCGAGCGCCTCGTCCTCGCCGCGCACCGACATACCCTCGCTGTACTTGCGCGGGTAGTGCCGCAGCAGATCGTTGACGGTCCGCAGCCCGAAATGCTCGTAGAGCTTGTCGGCGGTCTTCTTGCCGAGAACGAAGTCGAGGCGGTCGGCGAGGGTGGCCATTACTCGACCCCGATCAACAACGCGTCGCCGCGGTGGCCGGTGTGGTAGGTCACCAGTTCGGCACCCAGGTGGTGACGATGCACGTGCGCCTGCAGCGCTTCACCGACCGCGGCGTCGACGCCCTCGCCGGTGAGCACCGTGACCAGCTCGCCGCCGGCGACCAGCAGCAGGTCGATCAAGCCGGCCGCCGCGGCCGTCACGTCCGGTCCCACGATCAGCACCTCGTCGCCCGCGATGCCGAGGCCGTCACCCGGTTTGCACGTGCCCGCCCAGGTCAACGCCTCTTCGGTGGCGACCCGCACCGAGCCGTGCCGCGCACTGGCGGCGGCCCGGGCCATGGTGTAGCCGTCGTCGACAGCCTGCCGGTCCTCGTCGTGCACGGCCAGCGCCGCGAGGCCCTGCACCATGGACCCTGTCGGCACGGGCACCACGTCGATACCCCAGCCGATGGCCGCCGTGCAGCCGGCCACCAGCTCCTCTGCCGCCACATATCCGTTGGGCAGCACCATCACCTGCGCCGCACCGACATCGACGAGCGCGCGCAGCAGTTGTTTGGCCGTGACCGGTTCGGTGGCGTCGGGACGCAGCACGTGCGCGCCCTCGCCACCGAACAGTTCGGCACCACCGTCACCGTCGACGACGGCGAGTACGGCCCGTCCCCTGGCCCAGCCGCCGGCCGAGCGCGCACCCGTGGTGCCCGTCAACGCGGTGATCTGGATGCGGCGCAGCACACCGACGGCCAAGCCGGCCTCGACCGCGGCGCCCGCATCGTCGACATGGACGTGCACCGAGTACTGGTCGGTGTCGGATGTGGCGATCGCGACCGATTCCCCGAGCTTGTCGAGCTCGCCGCGCAACCGCTCGATCGCGTCGAGACCGCAGCCGCTCAGCAGGTACATCACCTCGAACTGGGGTGGCGCCGCTGTCCGGGACATCAGTGCCGATGGCGACGACGACGGCTGGTAGGCCGGCCGATGGCCGGTGTTGCCGCCGACCGTGCCGGTCAGCGCGTCGAGCAGCACCAGAAGGCCACGCCCCCCGGAATCGACCACACCGGCCTCGGCCAGCACGTCGAGCTGTTCGGGGGTTTCGTCCAGCGCGGCCGCCGCGGCTTCCGCCGTCGCCTCCATGACCCCGACGAGTTCTACTCCCTCGGCCGCGCTGTGCTCGGCTGCCGCGGCCGCGGCCTGCAGCACCGAGACGATGGTGCCCGGCACCGGATCCCCCATCGAGCTGACCACCAGGCCGACCGCGTGCCGCAACGCAGCACCGAAGAGCTCACCGTCGATATCGGCGAGGTCACCCTCGCGCTCGGCGGCGGCAGACGCGATGACCTCCGCGAAGCCCAGCAGGATCTGGGACAGGATCACGCCGGAATTGCCACGTGCACCCTGCAGCGCGCCGGCGGCCAAGGCTGCCGCGACCGCCGCGACGTCCCGGCCTGGCGGTTCGGCATCGACATGCGCCCAGGCCGAGCGCATGGTGAACAGCATGTTGGTGCCGGTGTCGGCGTCGGCGACCGGGAACACGTTGAGCCGGTTGATCTCGTCGGTGTGCGTGATCAGGTCACCGACGGCCGTGTGGGCCCAGTCCCGCAGGGCGGAGGCGTCGAGCCGCCGAGCAGACATCGGACCTCCCATATCCCAACTGCGCGTGGCCGTCAGCCTATCCAGTCGCAGCGACATTCCCGATGAGAGCATCACTGCCTGTGGACAACCTTGCGGCGACGTTCACGGGCCGTTTTGGCGATACCTTGGCCTCCCGGTATCCTGGTCAGGTTGTCGGGTCGAGCCGCGTCGGTTTGCGGCGGACTGGCCCAGACCCCAAGTACTGATTTCGAGGAGTTGTTGATATGGCTGCCGTCTGCGATATCTGCGGCAAAGGGCCGGGCTTCGGCAAGTCGGTGTCGCACTCGCACCGGCGGACCAGCCGACGCTGGGATCCGAACATCCAGTCGGTGCGCGCCGTGACGCGCCCCGGCGGCAACAAGCAACGCGTGAACGCGTGCACCTCGTGCATCAAGGCAGGCAAGGTCAGCCGCGGCTGACCCGGCCCAGCGCCGTCGTTTAGCGAACGGTGGGCGGGGTATGTGTTGTCGGCATGACCTCGCATCGCCTCGCCCATTCTTCGCTGTACACCTTGATCTGTGGTTTTGCCGCTGCTGCGGTTCTCGTGGCGTGCGGTGGCAGTGACTCCGGCGACGAATCGACGTCCGAATCGACTTCGCCGCAGACCTCCACCACCAGTGAAAGCACTGTCGTCGAGACGACCGTGCAGACGTCGGTCTCGCTCGCACCGACCGCACCTCCGTCCGCACCACCGGTAGAGACTACTGAGGGCAACGGAGACGCCACGATCGAGATCCCCTCGCCGCCGGCGATCCCGTCGCCGCCCGCGATTCCGGCACCTCCGGCGATTCCTTCACCGCCGCCTATCCCGATGCCGTGACCGCACGTGCGGTCAGGGCAGCCGCCAGTCGATCGGCTCGGCGCCCTGTTTCTGCAGCAATTCGTTGGCGCGGCTGAACGGCCGTGATCCGAAGAACCCGCGCGACGCCGACAGCGGCGACGGATGCGGTGATTCGATGGTCGCGCAGCCGCCCTCTGCCAGCATCGGTTTGAGCGTCGACGCGTCCCGTCCCCACAGCACCGCGACCATCGGTTGCCTGCGTGCCACCAACGCTCGGATGGCGCACTCGGTCACCGCTTCCCAGCCCTTGCCGCGGTGGGATGCCGGATTGCCCGGCTGCACGGTGAGCACCCTGTTGAGCAGCAGCACACCCTGCTGCGCCCACGGCGACAAATCACCGGTGGAAGGCTGCGGGTGACCGAGATCCTCGGCGTACTCGGTGAAGATGTTCGACAGGCTGCGCGGCAGCGGGCGCACATCGGCAGCCACCGAAAAGCTCAGCCCCACGGCATGACCGGGGGTGGGGTAAGGATCCTGACCGACGATCAGCACGCGCACCTGATCGAAGGGAAAGCTGAAGGCGCGCAACACATTCTGACCCGCAGGCAGATAACGCCTGCCGGCTGCGAGCTCCTCGCGCAGGAATTCGCCCATCTGGGCGACCTGCGCGCTGACGGGCTCGAGGGCGCGCGCCCAGCCGGCCTCGACGAGTTCGTTCAAGGGACGCGCGGTTGTGGAACTGGTCTTCACATGCGCCGTCATCAATTGCTCCTCACGTCCGCATCACAACAAGCCAACGTAGCAAGCGGCTACCGGAATGACTGCCATCCCGGGTCTCCGGACCATTGCGTGCCGTCGACCGTCACCCCCGCAGGGCCGTCGACCACCCGCCCGATCGCGCGCCAGCCGTCGGGAACCGCGCCGGGGAACGTGGCAACCAGGGCATGATCTTCGCCGCCGCCCAGCACCCAGTTCCAGGGATCCTCGCCTGCCGTAGCGGCCGCCCCCGCGAGCGCGGCACGGTCGGCATCGAGCAACCCGGTGTGCAGGTCGATTTCCACACCAGAAGCCGATGCAATGTGCCCGAGATCTGCGAGCAGGCCGTCAGACACATCGGTCATCGCACTCGCCCCCGCCGTGGCCGCTGCGGCACCCTGTCCGTACGGCGGCTCGGGCACCAGATGGCGGCGACGCAGCTCGGTGTGATTGTCGATTCCCTTGATCCACAACGAATATCCGGCTGCAGACGGTCCCAGGGCGCCGACCACCGCGACGGTGTCACCGACACGGGCGCCACTGCGAAGGACGGGCGGGCGCCCTCCGAGGTCGCCCAGCACCGTGACGGATATCACCCACTGCGGTGCCCGCACGAGATCACCGCCGACGATGCTTGCGCCGAACCGACGGGCCTCGTCCCACATACCGTCGGCCAGCTCGACCGCGGCGGCCGTGTCGGTCTCGGCCGGCGCACCGAAGGCCACCACGAACGCGGTCGGCCGCCCGCCCATCGCCTCGACATCGGCGGCGTTCTGGGCGATCGCCTTGCGACCGATGTCGTGTGGCGTCGACCAGTCCAGCCGAAAGTGCCGTTCCTGCACCAGCATGTCGGTCGACACCACGACCCGGCCGTCGGCGGCGGTCACGATCGCCGCGTCGTCGCCAGGTCCGAGCGCCACGGTCCCGGGTTGCTCACGTCCGGCCACCAACCGGTCGATGACCGCGAATTCGCCTACCCCGCCCAGACTGTCGTCGGAGGCGTCAGCGGATTGCTCGCCGACCATGTCACCTCCTGCCCGAAGCTGTCGTGCCCTGAACACAGACCCGACCTGCGGTAGGTTTGGTCCCTGCGGCGAGGAGTCTATGCAGCGACACGGAGGAGAGCAGCCGGTGGTAGAGGCTTATGTGCTGATCCAGACCGAGGTGGGCCGCGCCGAGGTCGTCGCCAAGCAATTGGCCACGCTGCCCGGCGTGGTCTCGGCCGAGTATGTGACCGGCCCTTATGACGTCGTGCTGCGGATCTCGGCCGAAACCCTGGAGGCCCTGCGGTCTGACGTCGTGCCCGGCGTGCAACGGGTCAGCGGTATCACCCGCACCTTGACCTGTCCGATCGCCGCGGCGGCGCACCCATAGAGTTGAGGGTGTGACCGACCCGGTTTCCGACGACGGACCTCCACGCACGCTGCTGATCGCCGCGGTCGTGGTGGCTGTCTCGGCGTTGATCACGGTGCTGGGGATCGCGGCCGCCCGGCAACAGTCACCGGAGAAAGCTCCGGTGGCGATTTCGTCGGTGCCTGCGCCGCAGGCCGACAGCCCCGAGTGCCGCGATCTGCTGGCCGCGCTGCCCGAGCAGCTCGGTGACTTCCGGCGGGCCGAGACCGTCGAGCCGACACCGCCCGGCGCCGCGGCGTGGCAGGCCGGGACCGGCGAGGAGCCCGTGATCCTGCGGTGCGGCCTGGAACGGCCGGGTGACTTCGTCGTCGGAACAGCCCTGCAGGTCGTCGACGCCGTGCAGTGGTTCCGCATCGGCGACAACACCGTGAGCGAGGCCGGCCCCACCGATCCGGGCGACCAGGGCCGCAGCACCTGGTACGCGGTGGACCGCCCGGTGTACGTCGCACTGACCCTGCCCGCCGGCGCCGGCCCGACGCCGATTCAGCAGCTTTCCGGCCAGATCAACCGGACCATGCCGGCCCGGCCCATCGATCCGGCCCCCGCGCGCTGAGGCGTCAGCGCAGTCCGGTCCCCCGCGCCAGCGCGGTCTCGACCATGGTGGCCAGCAAGGTCGGGTAGTCCACGCCGCTGGCCGCCCACATGCGCGGGTACATCGAGATGGTGGTGAAGCCGGGCATGGTGTTGATCTCGTTGATCACCGGCCCGTCCTCGGTCAGGAAGAAATCGACCCGAGCGAGGCCCTGCCCGTCGATCGCGGTGAAGGCGCGGACCGCGAGCCGTCGCACCTCGTCGGCAATGTCGTCGTCGACCTTGGCGGGTACGTCGAGTTCGGCGGCATCCACCAGATATTTGGTGGCGAAGTCGTAGAAACCGTCCTCGCGGCCCCGCACGCCTGCCACCCGGATCTCCCCCACGGTGCTGGCCTCGACCGAACCGTCCGGGAACTCGAGCACACCACACTCCAGTTCGCGACCGGGAACCGCGGCCTCGACGATGACCTTGGGATCGTGCCTGCGGGCCAGTTCGATGGCCGCGGGCAGCTCGGCCCACGACGTCACGCGACTGACACCGATCGAGGATCCGCCGCGCGCGGGTTTGACGAACACCGGCAGGCCAAGACGCTCGCGCTGTTCGAGTTCGACGGTGGCGTCCTTCGGGCGCAGCACCACCTGGTCTCCGATGGGCAGCCCCTCGGCGGCCAGCAGCTTCTTGGTGAATTCCTTGTCCATGCCCGCGGCGCTCGACAGCACACCCGACCCGACATACGGAACGCCTGCCAGCTCGAGGAGACCCTGGATGGTGCCGTCCTCGCCGTAGGGTCCGTGCAACACCGGGAACACCACGTCGACCGACGTGAGCACCTCCCCCGCACCGGCGCCGAGCGACAGCAGCTGACCACTGCGGCTGGGGGCGGCGGGCAGGGCCAGCTCGGTGCCCGAAGCCTCGGTGACCTCGGGAAGCTGGCCGTCGGTGATGGCGAGCGTCTCGGGCCTGCCGTCGGTCAGCATCCACGAACCGTCGGGGGTGATTCCGACCGCCACCACCTCGAAACGCTCGGGGTCGAGATTGCGCAGGATGCTACCCGCCGACACACAGGAGATCGCGTGCTCGGAGCTACGTCCGCCGTAGACGACGGCGACCCGGATACGGGATCCGGTCTGATTGCGGGCAGTCACAACCTACAGAGGCTACCGGCTGGGCCTGACGTCGCATTTCGGCACGTCGCTGCACCGGTGCTGAGCTGGGGTTATCTCACGACAGTGCGGCTTCGACATCACGAAGCAAGTCGTCGGTGTCCTCGATGCCCGCCGAGATACGGGCGAATCCGGACGCGACCGGATCGCCCCACCTGGCCCGCCGGTCCACCGAGGTGTGAATCCCACCGAAACTCGTCGACGCGATCAACAGCGCGCTGCGTTCGACGAGCGCGTGCACGGCCGCCGCGTCGGCCAGTTCGATGGACACCAATCCGCCGAATCGCTTCATCTGCGTCGCCGCCAGTTCGTGTGCCGGGTCGTCCGGCAGGCCCGGATACCGCACGGAACGCACCGCCGGATGGCTGCGCAACATGACGGCCAACGCATGGGCGTTCTGACACTGCCGCTCGAATCGCAGCCCGGCGCTGCCGAGGCTGCGCAACACCAGCCAGGCCTCGAAAGCCCCGAGGATCGGACCCGCCAACAGGCGATCCCGCTCCACCGCGGCCATGAGTTCGGGCTGACTGCCCGCGACGTAACCGGCGATCAGGTCGCTGTGTCCCGACAGCGACTTGGTGGCACTGGCCACCACCAGATCGGCCCCGAGCGAAAGAGGTTGCTGGCCCAGCGGGGTGGCGGTGGTGTTGTCGACGACGAGGGTGCCGCCGCGGCTGCGGCAGGTCATCGCCAGCCGGTGCAGATCGACGACGTCCAGCCCCGGGTTCGCGGGGGTCTCGGCCAACACCACGTCGGCCTCTGCGGCCGCATCGCACATCTCGGCCGTGGCAGCTTCGACGACAGTTATCCCTTGTGGTGCAAGGTATTCCGCAGCATAACGGCGCACCTGGTAATAGCCGTCGGATGGAACCACCACGGTCGCACCGGGTTTGGCCACGACCCGCAGCACCGACGTGATCGCCGCCATTCCCGAGCCGAACGTGAGCGCCGCGGCCGCACCCTCCAGTTCGGCCAGCGCCGCCTCCAGTTGGCGCCACGACGGGTTCGAGCTACGCCCGTAGCTGTCGAGCGGCTCGGTCTCGTCGGGCGAAAGGTGATACGTCGAGGCCGGAATCGGCACCGGAGCCACTGGCCGACCCGGGATCGACTCGGATCCAACGGCTTTGACACTTCGAGTGGAATCGCCGTATGCCCCATCCATACTCACGCCTTCCTCCTCAGGTCCGGAGAGCTCCTACTCGGGTTTGGTGCTGCGGCCCAACAACAGCGCGACCGCCTCGTCGACCGACAGGCCCTTGTGACAGACCCGGTGCACCGCGTCGGTCAACGGCATCTCGACGTCATAACTGGAGGCCAGCGCGAGCACCGATTCGCACGACGAAACGCCTTCGGCCACGTGGCCACCCGCGGCGATCAGCGCCGACTCCATGGTCCCGCCCTTGCCCAGCCGCTCACCGAACGACCGGTTGCGCGAGTGCGGCGATGTGCAGGTCGCGACCAGATCGCCGACGCCGGCCAGCCCGGCCAGCGTCGCGGGTTGGGCGCCCAGCGCGATGCCCAGTCGCATGATCTCGGCGAGCCCGCGCGTGATGATGGCCGCGATGGTGTTCTCGCCCAGACCCACGCCGACCGCCATGCCACAGGCAAGGGCGATCACGTTCTTGCAGGCACCGCCGACCTCGGCACCTATCACGTCGGAGTTGGTGTACGGGCGGAAGTACCCGGTGGCCAGCGCCCGCTGCAGGGCCACCGCGCGCCCGGAGTCACCGCACGCCACAACGGTTGCCGCCGGCTGCTCGTCGGCGATCTCGCTGGCCAGGTTCGGGCCGGTCACCACACCCACGCGCAGCGGATCGGCGCCGGTGACCTGAACGATGACCTGGCTCATGCGCATCAGTGAACCGAGTTCGATGCCCTTGGCCAGGCTGACCAGCGTCACGTCGTCGCCGATCAGGTGCTTCCAGCCGTCGAGGTTGACCCGGAGCTGTTGCGCGGGCACCGCGAGCAGCACCGTGCACGCTCCGGCGAGCGCCTCCGCGGGATCACTCGTCGCGCGGATGGCTGCGGGCAACACGACGTCGCCGAGGTAGGCGCTGTTGCGATGCGCGGCGTTGATCTCGTCGGCGACCTCGGGGCGCCGGGCCCACATCGTCACCGGATTACCCGCATCCGCCAGCACCTTTGCCAATGCCGTTCCCCACGCACCGGCGCCCATGACCGCAGCTTCCACCACGGCTTCACCCTAACGCGGGTGATCGGCCCGGCACCGATGACGGCTCGGCTGGCAGGATGGCAGGATGAGCGGCCCGAGGACACCCAGCGCCGACGTGGCGTTGGTGATCGCCGTCAAACGGCTCACAGCAGCCAAGACTCGACTGGCACCGATCTTTTCCGCGTCAACCCGTGAGGCCGTCGTGCTGGCCATGCTGGTCGACACCGTGACCGCGGCGTCTGCCGTGGCGCCGGTCACGGTGGTGACCCCCGACGACGTCGCCGCCGATGCCGCCAGGCAGCTCGGCGCGGCGGTGATCACGGACCCGACACCGGCAGGCCACCGCAACCCACTCAACAACGCGATCGCCGCCGCGGAGGCCGAGCTCCGCACATCGATACCGAATATCGTTGTCCTGCAAGGCGATCTTCCGGCCCTGCAGCCACAGGAGCTCGACGAGGCGCTGACCGCCGCACGGAATTACCCGCGAAGCTTCGTCGGCGACCGGCACGGCACGGGCACCTCGGCGTTGTTCGCGTTCGGCGTTCCGCTGCAGCCCGCGTTCGGTGCCGATTCGGCGGCCCACCACCGGCACTCCGGTGCGATCGAACTGACCGGTGCGTGGCCCGGCTTGCGCTGCGACATAGACACTCCCGACGATCTGTTGACTGCGCGGCGCCTAGGTGTCGGCGCGGCGACTGCGCAGGCGGTTGCAGAGCACCGGTAGCGGGTAGCCGCAGCGGCAACAGATAGGGAATGATCGGAAAGGTGAGCGAAGCCACCGAAGCGCAGGCTGGAATTCAATCCACCGACTCCGAACGGGACGGCGCGCCGGCCGGGACCGAGCCCGCGCCCAGTCCGGACTCCACACCGGAAGCTCCGCCCGCGGCCACCTCACCGGTGGTCGACAAGACCCTGCCCGAGGACCGGTACCTCAACCGCGAGCTGAGCTGGCTCGACTTCAACGCCCGCGTGCTGGCGCTGGCGGCCGATCCGTCCCTGCCTCTGTTGGAGCGGTTGAAGTTCCTGGCGATCTTCGCGTCCAACCTCGACGAGTTCTACATGGTCCGCGTCGCCGGGCTCAAACGCCGCGACGAGATGGGCCTGTCGGTGCGCTCGGCCGACGGGTTGTCACCCCGTGAACAGCTGCGCCGCATCAACGAACGCACACAACAGATCTCCAGCCGCCATGCCGCGGTGTTCCTCAACTCGGTGCGCCCGGCGCTCGCCGAGCAAGGCGTCGTCATCGTCACCTGGGCCGAACTCGACGACGACGAACGCGCGAAATTGTCCACCTACTTCCACGAACAGGTGTTCCCGGTGCTGACACCGCTCGCGGTGGATCCGGCGCACCCATTCCCGTTCGTGAGCGGCTTGAGCCTGAACCTGGCCATCACCGTCAAGCATCCCGACGACGGTGGCCAGCACTTCGCCCGAATCAAGGTGCCCGACAACGTCAACCGGTTCGTCGAACTGAGCCCTCCCGCCGACGGCTCGGACGTGGTGCGCTTCCTGCCGATGGAAGAGCTCATCGCGGCGTTCCTTCCGGTGCTGTTCCCCGGCCTGGAGGTGGTGGAGCACCACGCTTTCCGGATCACCCGCAACGCGGACTTCGAAGTCGAGGAAGACCGCGACGAAGATCTGCTCCAAGCCCTCGAGCGCGAACTGGCGCGGCGGCGATTCGGGTCGCCCGTGCGGCTGGAAGTGTCCGACGACATGACCGAGAGCATGCTGGAGCTGCTGCTGCGCGAACTCGACGTGGCACCCGGCGATGTCATCGAGGTGCCCGGGCTGCTCGATCTCTCGGCGCTGTGGCAGGTCTACAGCGTGGACCGCCCCGCGCTCAAGGATCCGCCGTTCGTGCCTGCCACGCCACCGGCGTTCGGCGAACGCGAAACACCCAAGAGCATTTTCTCGACGCTGCGCGACGGCGACGTGCTGGTGCACCACCCCTACGACTCGTTCTCCACGACCGTGCAACGGTTCATCGAACAAGCCGCGGCGGATCCCAACGTGCTCGCGATCAAGCAGACGCTGTACCGCACATCGGGCGATTCGCCGATCGTCAACGCCCTCATCGATGCCGCGGAGGCCGGCAAGCAGGTGGTGGCGCTGGTCGAGATCAAGGCCCGCTTCGACGAACAGGCCAACATCAAGTGGGCTCGTGCACTTGAGCAGGCGGGTGTGCACGTCGTGTACGGCCTGATCGGCCTGAAGACCCACTGCAAAACCTGCCTCGTGGTGCGGCGGGAAGGGTCGGCCATCCGCCGCTACTGCCATATCGGCACGGGCAACTACAACCCGAAAACCGCGCGCCTGTATGAAGATGTGGGCCTGCTGACCGCCGACCCCGACATCGGTTCGGATCTCACGGATCTGTTCAACTCGCTGACCGGCTACTCGCGCAAGGACTCGTACCGCAACTTGCTCGTCGCGCCGCGAGGCGTCCGCAAGGGCATCATCGAACGCATCGACCGGGAAATCGCCGCCCATCGCAGCGGCACCCCGAGCGGAATCCGGTTGAAGGCCAATGCACTGGTCGACGAGCAGGTGATCGATGCGCTCTACCGCGCGTCGCAGGCCGGGGTTCGCGTCGAGGTGGTGGTCCGCGGCATCTGTGCGCTACGCCCCGGTGTCGCCGGCTATTCCGACAACATCACCGTGCGGTCCATCCTGGGCCGGTTCCTCGAGCACTCACGCATTATTCACTTCCGCGCCATCGACGAATTCTGGATCGGTAGCGCCGACATGATGCATCGTAATCTCGACCGGCGTGTCGAGGTGATGGCGCAAGTCAAGGATCCACGGTTGACTGCGCAACTCAACGACGTGTTCGAGTCCGCCATGGACCCGGCCACCCGTTGTTGGGAACTGCGGCCCGACGGTCACTGGACGGCGCTGCCTCAGGAAGGGCAGACCGTACGGGACCACCAGGTGTCGCTGATGGAACGTCACCGGCACCCCTGATCCGGGTCGGGTACGGTCCACCGGCGGTACCAGGGAATGACCTGCAGGAGTTGAGGTGTCGAACGACAACACGACAACGGCGAAGTCGGCCAGGACCGTTCCCGCGGCGGGGGCCGTGCTGTGGCGGCCGGGCACCGGGCTGCCGGCCGATGCGGCTGCCGTCACAGAGGTGGCGATCATCCACCGTCCGCGGTACGACGACTGGTCGCTGCCGAAGGGCAAGGTGGATCCGGGTGAGACCGAACCGGTCACCGCGGTGCGCGAAGTCCACGAGGAGACGGGCTACACCGCTGTCCTGGGACGGCGGCTGGGCGCGATCTCATACGACATCCCGCAGGGCACCAAACGCGTCTGGTACTGGGCGGCCCGTACGACGGGCGGAGAGTTCGCCCCCAACAGTGAGGTGGACAAGCTCATCTGGTTGCCCGTCGACGCGGCCATGGACCAGCTGCAGTATCCGCATGATCGAAAAGTGTTGCGCCGCTTCACAAAACAACCGCCTGCCACCAAGACCGTGCTCGTCGTGCGGCACGGCTCCGCCGGCCGCCGGTCCCGGTTCAAGGGCGACGACCGCCAGCGGCCGCTGGACAAGCGCGGGCGCGCGCAGGCCGAGTCCCTGGTCGGTCAACTGCTGGCGTTCGGCGCCACAACGCTGTACGCCGCCGACCAGTTGCGGTGCCATCAGACCATCGCCCCGCTGGCCGAGGAACTCGGGACCGCGATCCACAACGAGCCGACGCTGACCGAAGGTGCATACGCGGGTAACCACAAGGCCGCCCGCAACCGGCTGGTCGAAATCGCCGCACGCGCCGGAACACCGGTGATCTGCTCGCAGGGCAAGGTGATCCCCGGTCTCATCGACTGGTGGTGTGAACGCGACGGGGTGCGCCCCAGCACGACCGGCAACCGCAAGGGCAGCACGTGGGTGCTGTCACTGGTCGACGGGCGCCTCGTGGCCGCCGACCACCTTGGCAGTCCGCTGGCCAAGCCCCGGTGACGGCGGCACAGAAAGGCACGCCGTGAGCTGAATCAGCTCACGGCGTGCCTGTCGGGAATCTACTTGCGGCCCTTCTTGGCCGGGGCCTTCTTGGCGGCGGTCTTCTTGGCCGGAGCCTTGGTCGCGGCCTTCTTGGCCGGAGCCTTGGCGGCGGCCTTCTTGGCCGGAGCCTTGGTCGCGGCCTTCTTCGCGGGCGCCTTGGTCGCGGCCTTCTTGGCCGGCGCCTTGGTCGCGGCCTTCTTCGCGGGCGCCTTGGTCGCGGCCTTCTTGGCCGGAGCCTTCGTGGCGGCCTTCTTGGCCGGGGCCTTCTTGGCCGCAGCCTTGGTGGCGGTCTTCTTGGCGGCGGTCCGCTTGGCGGGGCCTGCAGTCACACCACGCTTGACCGCGGGGCCGTCTGCCGGGAGGCGCTGTGCGCCAGAGACAACCGCCTTGAACTGCGCACCCGGCCGGAACGCCGGCACCGAGGTGGGCTTGACCTTCACCGTCTCACCGGTGCGCGGGTTACGCGCCACCCGAGCGGCGCGGCGGCGCTGCTCGAAAACGCCGAAGCCGGTGATAGTGACGCTGTCGCCCTTGTGCACCGCACGCACGATGGTGTCGACAACGTTCTCCACCGCGGCGGTAGCCTGCCGACGATCGGTGCCCAGTTTGGTTGTGAGTACGTCGATGAGCTCCGCTTTGTTCATCCAAAACCTCCGAAACCAGTGGTCCACTTTGAACCGACTAGAGGACACGGTAAACCCTGTGACCACTGATTTCCAAGAGCCACGCGCAATTTCAGGCGTAGCTAGCGAACTTTCCGGCAATCTGGTTGCCCCCCTTGGTCTCCTGTCCGGGGGGTCCAGAACCGGTTCGGTAGGCGGCGAATTCGGGTCGCCGAGGCCCCCGAATCAGGGGGTGAGGGTGCGGGGTTTCCAGCTCGGCCTGCGGGTCTCATAGGCCTCGATCGAGTCGAGTTTCCGCAGCGTAAGGCCTATATCGTCGAGTCCCTCGAGCAGTCGCCACGCGGTGTAATCGTCAATCCTGAACGGCACCACAACCGTTCCCGCGGTGACATTTCGATCTTGAAGATTCACAGTGATTTCCAAGCCCGGATTCTGCTCGATGAGCTTCCAAAGGAGCTCCACATCATCTTGGGACACCTCGGCGGCCAATAGCCCCGCTTTGCCCGCGTTGCCCCGGAAAATGTCGGCGAACCGGGATGAGATGACAACCCGGAAGCCGTAGTCCATGAGCGCCCAGACGGCGTGTTCCCGCGACGATCCGGTACCGAAATCGGGCCCGGCCACCAACACCGAGCCATTGTTGAACGGTGGCAGATTCAAGATGAATGACGGATCAGTGCGCCATGCGGCGAAAAGCCCGTCCTCAAATCCCGTTCGGGTCACCCGCTTCAGATAAACGGCGGGAATGATCTGATCGGTGTCGACATTCGACCGCCGCAGCGGAACGCCGATGCCGGTGTGGGTGGTGAAAGCTTCCATCGTCATCTCCTCTAACGGCTCGTAACAGCAGGCAGATCCGCTGGGGACGCCAATTTTCCGCGGACTGCGGTGGCGGCCGCGACGGCAGGCGACACCAGGTGCGTGCGGCCCCCCTTGCCCTGCCTGCCCTCGAAATTGCGATTCGACGTCGAGGCACAGCGCTGCCCCGGCGAGAGCTGATCGGGGTTCATCCCCAGACACATCGAGCAGCCGGCCTGGCGCCACTCGGCCCCCGCCGCGGTGAATACCCGGTCGAGTCCTTCCGATTCGGCCTGCGCCCGCACCCGCATCGACCCCGGCACGACGAGCATCCGCACACCGTCGGCCACCTTCCGGCCCCTCAGCACATCGGCCACCACCCGCAGATCCTCGATGCGGCCGTTGGTGCACGAGCCGACGAACACGGTGTCCACGGCGATGTCCCGCATGGCCATGCCCGCGCGAAGGTCCATATAGGCCAATGCCTTTTCCGCGGCCTGGCGTTCGGCGTCGTCGCCCATGAGCTCCGGATCGGGCACGGTCGCCGAGAGCGGAACACCCTGGCCCGGGTTGGTGCCCCACGTCACAAAGGGGCTCA
Organism: Mycolicibacterium mageritense; assembly: GCF_010727475.1. NCBI lineage: Bacteria > Bacillati > Actinomycetota > Actinomycetes > Mycobacteriales > Mycobacteriaceae > Mycobacterium > Mycolicibacterium mageritense. The sequence continues at coordinate 5,484,627 of NZ_AP022567.1, read as the reverse complement.
GCGAGGCCGCGTCGAGGTAGACCTCGGTGTCGAATTCGGCGCCGTCGTCGGTGCGCAACCGGCTCCAGGCGGCAACCGCGGCATCCCAGTCCGCACCCTGCGGCGCGTGCGGGCGGCCTTTGAGGAACTCGAAGGTGGTCTCGTCGGGGGCGACCATCCCGGCGCGCGCGCCGGCTTCAATGCTCATGTTGCAGATCGTCATCCGGCCTTCCATCGACAGGGCCTCGATGGCGCTGCCGCGGTACTCGATGACGTGACCTTGGCCACCGCCCGTGCCGATCTTGGCGATGACGGCCAGGATGATGTCCTTGGCACTCACGCCCGCGGGCAGGACGCCGTCGACGTTGACCGCCATGGTCTTGAACGGCTTGAGCGGAAGCGTCTGCGTGGCCAGCACGTGTTCGACCTCAGACGTGCCGATACCCATTGCGATGGCACCGAATGCGCCGTGCGTCGAGGTGTGGCTGTCGCCGCATACCACGGTCATGCCGGGTTGGGTGAGTCCGAGTTGCGGCCCGATGATGTGCACGATGCCCTGCTCGGCGTCGCCCATCGGATGCAGCCGGATGCCGAATTCCTCGCAATTGCGCCGCAATGTCTCGACCTGTGTTCGCGACACCGGGTCGGCGATCGGCTTGTCGATGTCGACCGTCGGCACGTTGTGATCCTCGGTGGCGATGGTCAGATCGGGCCTGCGGACCGGGCGTCCGGCCATGCGCAGCCCGTCGAAGGCCTGCGGGCTGGTGACCTCGTGCACGAGATGCAGATCGATGTAGATCAGGTCGGGCTCGCCCTCCTGGGAGGCCACAACGTGGTCGGCCCACACCTTTTCGGCCATGGTGCGCGGCTTTCCGGAAGTCTGTGTCGGTTCGTTCATCGCTACTACTCGCTTCGGTTCAAAGCAGATGCGGGCGGCATCGAGCGTCCGCGTGGGCTGTAGAGCTACACTCGCCATCTCACATTCCGAGACGCTAGTATCTCTCTGTGAGAAATGATAGCGGCATCGGCGTGCTCGACAAAGCGGTGGGCGTACTGCACTCGGTCGCGGAGTCTCCGTGTGGGCTGGCCGAACTGGTGGAGCGGACCGGCCTCCCCCGGGCCACCGCCCACCGGCTGGCCGCGGGCCTGGAGACCCACCGCCTGCTGGCCCGAGACGGCGATGGGCGCTGGCGGCTCGGACCGGCCCTCACCGAATTGGCCTCGCACGTCAACGATCCGCTGCTGGCCGCGGGGGCCGCGGTGCTGCCGAGGCTCCGCGAGATCACCGGCGAGAGCGTCCAGCTGTACCGCAGGGAGGGACTGTCGCGGGTGTGCGTGGTTGCGCTCGAACCACCGGCCGGGCTGCGCGACACCGTGCCCGTCGGTACGCAATTGCCGATGACCGCGGGCTCGGGCGCCAAGGTCCTGCTGGCGTACGCCGATGCGGCCACCCAGCAGGCCGTGCTGCCGACCGCCAAGTTCACCGACCGGACACTGGCCGAGGTACGCCGGCGCGGATGGGCCCAGAGCGCGGCCGAACGCGAGCCCGGTGTGGCGAGCGTCTCCGCGCCGGTGCGCGACGGGCGCGGCACCGTGATCGCCGCGGTGTCGGTATCCGGACCGATCGATCGGATGGGCCGCCGCCCCGGGGCGCGCTGGGCCGCCGATCTCCTCGCGGCAGCCGATGCGTTGACCCGGAGACTGTGAGGCATCTCTCCCCTGCCCGCGCCCGCGGCACGCGACCGGCGGGCGAACAACGAAAAGGCGCTCAGCTCGTTTCGAGCTGAGCGCCTTTTCGCGTTTGTACCCCCGATGGGATTCGAACCCACGCTACCGCCGTGAGAGGGCGGCGTCCTAGGCCGCTAGACGACGGGGGCTAGAACTTCCGGTTGGTCAGCATAGCTCAGGTGATCACGCTGACCTAATCGACACGATTGGCTGGGGTACCAGGACTCGAACCTAGAATGGCTGAACCAGAATCAGCTGTGTTGCCAATTACACCATACCCCATTGGCTGCCCATCACCGCTGGTCACGGGCATTTTCGACTCGAACCGCTCGGCGGGGGCTTCCCCGCCTTGCTTATCGGGCCGACGAGCAGACTACCAAAGATTTCGACCCACTTTTCACACGGTGTCCGCCACGGCGCGCAACCGGGCCAAACTGCGCTCCCGGCCGAGCAGTTCCATGGACTCGAACAGCGGCGGGCTGACCGCCGCTCCGGTCACGGCGACCCGGATAGGACCGAAGGCCTTGCGGGGTTTGAGCTCCAGGCCGTCCACGAGGGCCGTCTTCAGGGCGTCCTCGATCGCGGCTGTGGTCCACTCTTCGAGGCCCTCAAGCGCGCTCAGGGCCGCGGCAAGCACGGGCGCGGCCTCGGGCTTGAGTTCCTTGCCCGCGGCCTTCTCGTCGAGCTCGTAGTCGCCGTCGTTGAAGAACTTCAGCAGCCCCCACGCGTCACCCAGCACGACGATGCGGGTCTGGACCAACGCGGCCGCCTCGGCGAATGCCGCGTCGTCCAGGCCGGTGTCATGGCCGTGTGTGACGAAGTACTCACGGAGCCGCGCGGTGAACTCGTCCGGCGCGAGCATGCGGATGTGCTCGGCGTTGATGGCGTCGGCCTTCTTCTGGTCGAAGCGGGCCGGGTTTGAGTTGACGTCGACGACGTCGAACGCCGCCACCATTTCGTCGAGGCTGAACACGTCGTGGTCGTCGGCGATGCCCCACCCGAGCAGCGCCAGATAGTTCAGCAGCCCCTCGGGGATGAATCCGCGATCGCGGTGCAGGAACAGATTTGACTGCGGGTCACGTTTCGACAACTTTTTGTTGCCGTCGCCCAGCACGCTCGGCAGGTGCGCGAATTCGGGGATCGCGTCGGTGACGCCGATCCGGATGAGCGCCTGGTACAACGCCAGCTGCCGCGGCGTCGACGGCAGCAGATCCTCACCGCGGAGCACATGGGTGATCTTCATCAACGCGTCGTCGACCGGATTGACCAACGTGTAGAGCGGATCTCCGTTGGCGCGCGTGATCGCATAGTCGGGCACGACACCGGCGGCGAACGTGGTCGGCCCCCGCACCAGGTCGTTCCAGGTGAGATCCTCGTCGGGCATCCGCAGCCGCAAAACCGGCTCGCGCCCCTCGGCGGCGAACCGGGCGCGCTGCTCGTCGGTGAGCGTACGGTCGAAGTTGTCGTAGCCCAGCTTGGGATTTCGGCCCGCGGCGATGTGGCGGGCCTCGACCTCCGCCGGCGTCGAGTAGGCCTCGTACACCTCGCCGGCCTCTTTGAGACGCGCGATCACATCGCGGTAGATCGCGGACCGCTCGGATTGCCGGTAGGGCTCGTGCGGACCCCCGACCTCGGGGCCCTCGTCCCAATTGAGTCCGAGCCACCGCAATGCATCGAGAATCGCGTCGTAGCTTTCCTGGCTGTCACGCGCGGCGTCGGTGTCCTCGATCCGGAACACGAACGTACCGCCGGTGTGTCGCGCATACGCCCAGTTGAACAGCGCGGTCCGGACCAGGCCGACGTGCGGAGTACCGGTGGGCGACGGGCAGAATCGGACCCGAACGGGAGCGTTGGTCATCTACTTACCTCTACTTCTGCTTGCGCACAACGGGATTGGTGAGGGTGCCGATGCCCTCGACGGTGATGCTCACGGTGTCACCGTGCTCTATCGGGCCCACGCCCTCGGGTGTTCCGGTCAGGATGAGGTCACCGGGCAGCAGGGTCATGACAGCCGACGCCCACTCGACGATCGCGCCGATGTCGTGGATCATCAACGAGGTTCGGCTGCGCTGCCGTACCTCACTCTCGCCGGCGGAGCCGGCAATCGGACGGGTGACCTCCGTTCGGATTTCGAGATCCGACGGATCGATCGCCGTCTCGATCCACGGGCCCACCGGGCAGAAGGTGTCGTGCCCCTTGGCCCGCATCCACTGCCCATCCTTCTGTTGCTGATCGCGCGCCGACACGTCGTTGGCGATCGTGTAGCCGAGGATGTTCTCGGCGGCGCGTGCGGCGGGCACGTCCTTGCACGGCCGTCCGATGACGGCGGCGAGTTCGCCCTCGTGGTGCACCGGGAACGCATCGGCCGGCAACTGGATCGGCACTCCCGGGCCGATGATCGCAGTGTTCGGTTTGAGGAAGATCACCGGATCCTCCGGGACCACGCCACCCATCTCCTCGGCATGTGCGGCGTAGTTCTTGCCCATGCAGATCACCTTGCTGGCCAGAATCGGTGCCAGCAGGCGCACATCGGCCAGTGGCCAGGTCCGCCCGGTGAAATTCGGTGTACCGAACGGATGTTCGGCGATCTCCTTGCAGACGGCGTCCGCACCGTCGCCTTCGATGCTCACGAAAGCGACCCCGTCAGGACTGGCGATTCGACCTAAGCGCATTGGGTAAGCCTAATGACCGGCCCTGGTGGCGCGGCCCCGGGTGATCGCCGTCAGCTCCCGTCGAACAACGCCCGCAGGAACGGGGTCGAGTCGCCAAGCGAGGCCAGCACCGTGCCCGAGTGGTCCTGGTCGGGATAGACCTTGAGGGTGACGTCCTGCCCGTTGGCCTTCAGCTGATCGTCGAGCTGAAGCGACATCGTGGGTGGCACATCACGATCGAGCAGCCCGACGCCGAGAAAGATCGGCCGGTCATACCCGCTGGTGGGGGTGCCGAGGTAGTGGTCGAGCGCATCGGCGATCCCGGGCAGCGAGGCCAACGGCGCGCTGAAGAACCCTGTTGGCGTCATACGCGCCAGCTCGTGGTCGAGTTGCGGCTTGCACACGGTCTGCGCCTTGTCGACGGCGTCCCGCCCGTCGGGCGTGAGCACACTGTCGATGTCGATACCGGTGAGCGCTTCCCGGAGACCCGCGAGCAGGTAGGCCGTGTAACTGTTGGCCGCAGGCCCGGCGCCGGCGGGCAACTCCAGGCCGGGGCCGGCCTGGATGACGATGTTCTCGACTCCCGCGGGCGTTCCGGTCGCCACCACGCCGCGGTAGTCGAGGCCGGTCCCGCGACTGAATTCCGTTGCCCACCGCGCGCTGTTGACGGCCGCGCCGCCACCCTGGGACTGCCCGACGATCGTCCACTTCGGCGAGAGCGGAAGCCCCATCTGATGCATCGCGATGACCGAATCGACCACACCGTGCGCGGTTGCGATGCTGTTGAGATAGCTCATGAGACCGGGCGTGCCGAGCCCCGCGTAATCGGAGCCGACGACGGCGTACCCCTGCTCCAGCCAATGACTGAGGTACTCGTTGTCCCTCTCACTGCGCGGTTGCGCCGAAGGCGTGCAGTCATCACCCAGCCCGACCGTGCCGTGCGCCCAGGCGATCACCGGCCAACCGCCCTGGGGCGGTTCGCCGTGCGGGATGAACACCGCCGCGGTGCTGACCGCAGGTGAATCATGTTGATCCACCGTCGAATACAAGATCCGATAAGCGCGGGCCGCACCTGCGACCGACAGCGCGGGAGGCAGCGGGGCCGACGTGATCAGGGTTCCCGGCGCGGGAATCGGGCCCGCGTACTCGCGGGCGTCGAGGCCGGACCAGTCCGGGGCCGCAGCCCCGGCCACCGGCAGCGGAGTCGCCGTCGCAAATCCCGCCATCACCACCGCAATTGCGACAAGCCGCATGCCCACAGTCACCGTCACAGGCTAAGTGCCGTGTTCACCGATCTCATGATGTGGAATGCATGTTCAATATTTTGAGACCGGCGTGCGACGATGGCCTTATGACCAGCCCGTCGATCGGAACTGCACGCCGTTGGTCCATGCTCGTGATCGCGTTGACCGCGACGACCTGTGCCAACGTGTTCATCAACGGCGCAGCGTTTCTCATCCCCACGCTGCACGACGAACGCGGGCTCGACCTCGCGACCGCCGGTCTGCTGTCATCGATGCCCAGCTTCGGCCTCGTCGTGACGCTGATCGCATGGGGCTACCTGGTCGACCGGGTCGGCGAGCGGATCGTGCTCGCGGTCGGCTCGGCGCTGACGGCCGCCGCGGCACTCGCCGCGGCCTATGCGCAGTCGTTGGTCGCGGTCGGCGCGTTCCTGCTGTTGGGCGGGATGGCGGCGGCCAGCAGCAATTCCGCCAGCGGACGCCTGGTGGTGGGCTGGTTCCCGCCGAACCAGCGCGGACTGGTGATGGGTATCCGCCAGACCGCCACGCCGCTGGGTGTCGGCCTTGGCGCCCTGGTGATTCCGCGGCTGGCCGAATCTCACGGGGTGACAGCGGCATTGCTGTTCCCCGCCATCGTGTGTGCGTTCGCGGCGGTGATGTGCGCCGTGGGTGTCATCGATCCGCCGCGGCCACCGCGCACCGAGGCGCCTCAAGAGCATCTCGCCAATCCGTACCGCGGCTCGTCGGTCCTGTGGCGCATCCACGCCGTATCGGTGCTGTTGGTGGTGCCGCAGGGCATGGTGTGGACCTTCACCCTGGTCTGGCTCATGAGTGACCGCGGCTGGTCCGCCGCATCGGCCGGCGCGCTGGTCACGGTGTCCCAATTGTTGGGCGCCGCCGGACGAATCGCGGCAGGCCGATGGTCGGACGTCGTCGGACAGCGGTTGCGGCCCATCCGCACGATCGCGGCCGCGGCCGCCGTGACGATGGGTCTACTGGCGCTCACCGATTGGCTGAGCTCGCCGATCAGCGTCGCACTGGTCGTGATCGCGTCGGTCATCACGGTTTCCGACAACGGTCTGGCGTTCACGGCCATCGCCGAGATCGCCGGACCGTTCTGGAGTGGCCGCGCGCTCGGCACCCAGAACACCGCACAGCACCTGGCCACCGCCAGCTCGGCACCGCTCTTCGGTGGATTGATCGGTGTCGCCGGGTATCCCGTGGCATTCGCGGTGTGCGCCGTACTGCCGCTGCTGGCCGTCCCGCTGGTACCGGCCGACGCTGAAACCTAGACCTTGCGGCCGGTCATCGCATCGCGCAACCGGTCGATCAGGCCTTCGCCCGGCGCCAGGATCTTGTTGAACGGTGCACGATTCGGCGCGGACGGATGCGGCCGGGTCGGTGCCGAGCGCTTGCTGTGCTCGAACTTCTCCCCGAGGGCGCGCAGTTCCGTATCGCTGCATGCGGTGCGCAGGCCCGGGAGAACCTCGCGTTCCTCGGATTCGAAGTGTTGGCGGACGTCGTCGATCAGCTTGGTGATAAGGCTCTCGAATTGGGTGTCGTCCGCGTGCAGCCCCTCGATGCGCTTCATGACCCATTCGGCGTCGGTGTGCTCTCTGAGCTTCCGATTGGCCAGGTCGTCACCGGCAGGCAGAGCCTTCCGGGCCGCGGGATAAAGGTATTCCTCCTCCCCGATCGAATGGCGCACGAGTTCGGCGATGGCATGCTCGACGAGTTCGTGCCGTTTCGCCGGGGTACCGCAGCCCTCGATCTCCTTGAAGACTGCTTCGACCTCGCGGTGATCCGCGATGATCCTGTCGACGAGATCCTGCGTATCTGACGTCGTCATGATTCGCTCCTCGGTCGGTGCCGCCCGGAATGCAGGCAACTCTGACGCTAGGCCGGAGCCAGGGCGGATTCAACCGTCGGCGAATCGGGTTACCGGCCAACGCTTCCGATGACCACATCGCCGAGACTGCGGTGAGGGCGCAGAAATCCGACGGATCCGCGCCCTCAGCGCAGGATCAACCCAGGAGCGAGACGATCCGCTCGCCGACCTCGCTGGTCGACAGCTTGGCATCGCCGCGGGTGGCCAGATGCTCGCCGACAGCCTTGTCGACGCGCGCGGCGGCCTCGGTCTCGCCGACGTGCGCCAGCAAGAGCGCCACGCTCATGACGGCCGCGGTCGGATCTGCGATGCCCTGCCCCGCGATGTCGGGCGCGCTGCCGTGCACGGGCTCGAACATCGACGGGTTGGTCCGCGTCGCGTCGATGTTGCCGCTCGCGGCCAGGCCGATGCCGCCGCACACCGCGGCGGCCAGATCGGTGATGATGTCGCCGAAGAGGTTGTCGGTGACGATCACGTCGAAGCGGCCGGGATCGGTGACCATGTGGATGGTCGCGGCGTCGATGTGCTGGTAGGCGACCTCGACGTCGGGGTACTCCTTGCCGACCTCGGCCACGATGCGCGACCACAGCCCGCCGGCGAAGGCCAGCACATTCGTCTTGTGCACCAACGTCAGATGCTTGCGCCGCGTCTGCGCGCGGGCGAACGCATCCCGTACGACGCGCTCGACGCCGAACGCCGTGTTGACACTGACCTCGGTGGCCACCTCGTGCGGGGTGCCGACGCGCAGGGCACCGCCGTTACCGGTGTACGGGCCTTCGGTGCCTTCGCGGACCACCACGAAATCGATGTCGGACACCCCGGTCAGCGGGCTGCTGACGCCGGCATACAGGCGTCCCGGTCGCAGGTTCACGTGATGGTCGAGCGCGAACCGCAGCTTGAGCAGCAAGCCGCGCTCGAGCACACCGCTGGGCACCGAAGGATCGCCGATCGCACCGAGCAGGATCGCGTCGTGCGAGCGCAGCTCCTCGATGGTGTCCTCGGTGAGCAGTTCACCGGTGGCGTGGTACCGCCGCGCGCCCAGGTCGTATTCGGTGCGCTCCACACCGGGCAGCACCACGTCGAGCACCTTCAGCGCTTCCGCGATGACTTCCGGTCCGATGCCGTCACCGGCGATTACAGCGAGCTTCATGACAGGTCAACCACTTCCAGTGTGGTGGCGCCGACCGCCGAGGCGATCGCGGCGCGCACGTCGTCGGGCACGTCGGTGTCCAGGCGCAGCATCACCGTCGCATTGTCGCCGGTGGCGTCCTGGCTCAACTGCGCGCCGAGGATGTTGACGTTGGCGCCACCCAGCAGGGTGCCGATCTTGCCCAGCGCACCGGGCTGATCGGTGTAGTTGACGATCAGGTTGACGCCCTCGGCACGCAGATCGAAGTTGCGGCCGTTGATCTGGACGACCTTCTGCACCTGCTGCGGACCGGACAGCGTGCCGGCCACGTTGATGGCCGAGCCGTCGGCGTGCACCGCGCGGACGTCGACGACGCTGCGGTGGTTGGGGCTTTCGGTCGCGGTGCTGATATCGGCGGTCACACCGCGGTCGGCCGCGAGGGCCGGCGCGTTGACGAACGTCACCTGCTCGTCGACCACGGCGGAGAACAGCCCGCGAAGCGCCGAAAGCCGTAGAATCTCAACGTCTTCCGACGCCAGCTCACCACGCACCTGCACCGACAGCGTCACGGGCGGCGCGTCGGAGAGCACACCGACCAGCAGGCCCAGCTTGCGGACCAGTTCCAGCCACGGCGCGACCTCTTCGCCGACGACTCCCCCACCCACGTTGACGGCGTCGGGCACGAACTCGCCGGCCAGCGCGAGCTTCACACTCGCGGCCACATCCGTGCCTGCGCGGTCCTGCGCCTCGGCGGTCGACGCGCCGAGGTGCGGCGTGACGACAACCTGCGGCAGCTCGAACAGCGGGCTGTCGGTGCAGGGCTCGGTCGAGAAGACGTCGAGCCCCGCGGCGCGAACATGGCCGCTGGTGATCGCGTCGGCCAGGGCCTGCTCGTCGATCAGGCCGCCGCGCGCGGCGTTGACGATGATCACGCCCGGCTTGGTCTTGGCGAGCGCTTCCTTGCCGATCAGCCCGGCGGTCTCCTTGGTCTTGGGCAGGTGCACCGAGATGAAGTCGGCGCGGCCGAGCAGCTCGTCGAGCGGCAGCAACTCGATGCCGAGCTGGGCGGCGCGGGCCTGCGAGACGTAAGGGTCGTACGCGACGATGTGCGCGCCGAACGCCGCGAGCCGCTGCGCGACGAGCTGACCGATGCGGCCGAGGCCGACGACACCGACGGTCTTGCCGAAGATCTCGGTACCCGAGAACGACGACCGCTTCCAGGTGTGTTCACGCAAGGTCGCGTCGGCGGCGGGGATCTGGCGCGCGGCCGCCAGCAGCAGCGCGAGCGCATGCTCGGCCGCACTGTGGATGTTGGAGGTCGGCGCGTTGACCACGAGCACACCGCGCGCCGTGGCAGCGTCGACGTCGACATTGTCCAGGCCGACGCCCGCGCGGGCGACGATCTTGAGCTTCGGGGCCGCGGCGATGACCTCGGCGTCGACCGTCGTCGCGGAACGCACCAGCAGCGCGTCGGCCTCGGGCACGGCGGCCAGCAGCTTCTCGCGGTCCGGACCGTCGACCCACCTGACCTCTACCTGGTCGCCCAGGGCGGCAACAGTCGATTCCGCGAGCTTGTCGGCAATCAGTACAACGGGAAGACTCACGCGGACAGCCTAGTGTGTGGCCCTTACCACGCCCGCAGCGCGTGCGGTCTACTGGTGGCGTGGACGTCACAGTCGTCGGCAGCGGCCCCAACGGACTGGCCGCCGCGGTCATATGCGCCCGCGCCGGCCTGTCGGTCCGGGTCATCGAGGCACAGGCGACCGCGGGCGGCGGTACCCGCAGCGCACCCGACCCGGAGTTCCCCGGCGTGCTCCATGACGTCTGTTCGGCCGTACACCCGCTGGCGTACGCGTCGCCGTTCTTCGCCGAGTTCGGTCTGGCGGATCGCATCGCGTTGAACGTTCCGGAGATCTCCTACGCCAATCCGCTGCCCGGCAGGCCCGCCGCAGTGGCCTACCGCGACCTCGAGCGCACGTGCGCCGAGTTGAGCCACGGCGCCTCGTGGCGATGGCTTCTGGGACCGATGGTGCGGCGCAGCGAGGCCGCGACCGCCTTCGTGCTCGGCGACAAGCGCTCATTGCCGCCCGACCTCGTCACCGCGGCCCGCCTCGCGCTGCGGATGTTGATCCAGGGCAGCCCGGCGTGGAATCTGCTGCGCGGCGAGGATGCTCGCGCTCTGTTGAGTGGTGTTGCCGCGCACACGATTTCGCAGATGCCCTCGATGACGTCCGCGGGCTTGGGCATGATGCTGGCCGTGTTGGCGCACTCGGTGGGGTGGCCCGTGCCGACGGGCGGCAGCCAGGCCATCGCCGACGCGTTGATCGCCGACCTGCTGGCGCACGGCGGCGAATTGGTGCTCGGTGAGCCCGTCACGGAACCGCCGCAGGGCGTGGTGCTCTACGACACTCCGGCCAAAGCCCTGCTGAACATCTACGGCGACCGGCTGCCGTCGCGTTACGCGGCGGCGTTGCGCAGGCTGCGCCCCAACCCCGGAGTGGCGAAGGTCGATTTCGTGCTGGCCGACGAGATCCCTTGGCGCGACGCACGGCTGGCCCACACGGTCACGTTCCACCTCGGCGGCACCCGCCCGCAGATGGCCCGCGCCGAGCGGGCCATCGCGCGGGGCAGGCATGCCGACTGGCCTATGGTGCTCGCGGCATCTCCCCACGTTGCCGACCCGAATCGGGTTGACGCCCAGGGTCGTCGACCGTTCTGGAGCTATGTGCACGTGCCCCGCGACTCGCCGCTCGATCAGACCGACGCCGTGGTCGAGATCATGGAGCGATTCGCCCCCGGGTTCCGCGACATCGTGGTGGCAACCCGTTCCGTCCCCGCGTCCAGACTCGCCGAGCACAACGCGAGCCTCACCGCCGGGGACATCACGGGCGGCGGCAACAGCGCGTGGCGCGCGCTCGCCGGGCCCACACTGCGACTGGTGCCATGGGCCACCCCGGTCCCCCGGGCGTATCTGTGTTCGGCCGCGGCTCCACCGAACGGCGGAGTGCACGGGATGGCCGGCTACTACGCCGCCCGCACGATGCTCAAACGCGAGTTCGGCATCACGCAACTGCCTAAGCTGGCGCCGTGACCAAACTCGCAGTCATCTACTACTCAGCCACCGGCCACGGCACCAGCATGGCGCAACGCGTCGCCAAGGCTGCCGAATCGGCAGGTGCGGAAGTCCGCGTCCGCCACGTCGCCGAGACGGCCGACCCCGAGTCGTTCGCCCACAATCCGGCCTGGACCGCCAATTACGAAGCCACCAAGGATCTTCCGTCGGCCTCCGGCGACGATGTGGTCTGGGCTGACGCGGTGATCTTCGGCTCCCCGACCCGATTCGGCTCCGTCGCTTCGCAATTGCGCGGCTTTCTCGATTCGCTCGGCGGTCTGTGGTCACAGGGCAAGCTCGCCGACAAGGTCTACGCGGGGTTCACCTCGACCAACACCGCACACGGCGGGCAGGAAACCACGCTGCTCACGCTCTACGTCACGCTCATGCACTGGGGCGGCATCATCGTGCCGCCCGGCTACACCGAACCCCTCAAGTTCGCCGACGGCAACCCGTACGGTGCGAGCCTGCTGGCCAATCACGACAACATCAGCGATTTCGACGACACGACGGAAGCGGCCTTGGAGCACCTGGCTCGCCGCGTCGTCAGCGTGACCGACCGGCTGATTTGACGGGTGAGCACCGGGGGTATCGCACGTCTCGTCGGATCCGTGCCGCATTCGGATCCGGTCATGAAGTTGTTCGCGGTGGGCGACATGGAGCTGTACCACGTGAGCCCACCGTGGTGTGGTTACCACGTCGTCGCGGCGTCGCAGCAGATGTGGGCCATGCGGGCGCAGTGCGTCTATCCCGACGGCCGCATCGAGCCGCCAGAGCCCGACGATCCGGTGTCCACCGAACTGTACGGAGTCGTCGGGGAGGGCCTGCAGATCGACCACACCGAAAAACTGCCGGGCAGCGCCGACGGCAGGAACGTCGTGCGTACGCTGGCCGGGATCGGGTACCGAATTGTCTAGAAGAGCCGAAAGGCCAGTTACTGCACGCTTTTTCGAGCTTCGCGTGCAGTAACTGGCCAGTCGGCGTATGAGATCAGGCCGTTTCGGTGATCGGCCGGTCGACCCAGCTCATCAGGTCGCGCAGCTTCTTGCCGGTGACCTCGATCGGGTGCTCGGCGTTCTCCTTGCGCAGGCCCTCGAGCTCCTTGTTGCCGCCCTCGACGTTGGCCACCAGGCGCTTGACGAAGGTGCCATCCTGGATGTCCTTGAGGATGTCCTTCATCCGTTCCTTGGTGCCCGCGTCGATCACGCGCGGGCCCGAAAGGTAGCCACCGAACTCAGCGGTGTCGGACACCGAGTAGTTCATGCGCGCGATGCCGCCCTCGTACATCAGGTCGACGATGAGCTTGAGCTCGTGCAGCACCTCGAAGTACGCCATCTCGGGCGCGTAACCCGCCTCGACCATGACCTCGAAACCGGTCTTGACCAGTTCCTCGGTGCCACCGCACAGCACGGCCTGCTCACCGAACAGATCGGTCTCGGTCTCTTCCTTGAATGTGGTCTTGATGACGCCGGCCCGGGCGCCACCGATCGCGGCGGCATACGAGAGCGCCAGCGCCTGGCCCTCGCCCTTGGGATCCTGGTCGATGGCGATCAGGCAGGGCACGCCCTTGCCGTCGACGAACTGGCGGCGCACCAGGTGCCCCGGCCCCTTCGGCGCGACCATGCCGACGGTGACGTTGGCCGGCGGCTTGATCAGACCGAAGTGGATGTTGAGGCCGTGGCCGAAGAACAGCGCGTTGCCGTCTTCGAGGTTCGGCTCGATGTCGTTGCGGAAGATCTCGGCCTGCGCGGTGTCGGGCGCGAGCACCATGATGACGTCGGCCCACTTGGCGACCTCGGCAGGCGTGTCGACCTCAAGGCCCTGCTCCTCGACCTTCACCCGTGACTTCGAGCCTTCTTTCAGGCCGACCTTGACCTGCACGCCCGAGTCGCGCAGCGAGAGCGAATGCGCGTGCCCCTGGCTGCCGTAGCCGATGACGCCGACCTTGCGACCCTGGATGATCGACAGGTCCGCATCGTCGTCGTAGAACATCTCAACTGCCATGCGTGAATTTCCTTCTCTTTCTAGCTATACAGCCGTTTGACGCTACTTCACCGTGCCGATGCCGCGTGGCCCTCGGGACACCGACACCACACCGGACTGCGCGAGTTCCCGGATGCCGTACGGCTCCAGGATCCGCAGCAGGGCTTCCAACTTCTCCGGCGTGCCGGTGGCCTCGACGGTCAGCGACTCGGTCGAGACATCGACCACCTTGGCACGGAACAGGTTCACCGCTTCGATGACCTGGCTCCGGGTACTCGGATCGGCCCGCACCTTGATCAAGGCGAGTTCACGGGAGACCGAGTTGTCTTCTTCTTGCTCGACGATCTTGATCACGTTGATCAACTTGTTGAGCTGCTTGGTGATCTGTTCGAGCGGCGAATCCTCGACGCTGACGACGATCGTCATCCGCGACATGTCCTTCTGCTCGGTGGCACCCACCGCCAGGGACTGGATGTTGTAGCCACGGCGGGAGAACAGCGAGGCCACCCGGGCCAGCACGCCGGGTTTGTCCTCGACCAGCACCGACAAGGTGTGCGTGGGCATTCCGTTACTCATCAGGGTTCTCTCTTCTTCGCGCAAGCGCTCATCAGGCGTGTCCCTCGCCGTCCTCGTCGTCGAACAACGGCCGGATGTCCCGCGCCGCCATGATCTCGTCGTTGCTGGTGCCCGCGGCGACCATAGGCCACACCTGGGCGTCGGCGCCGACGATGAAGTCGATCACCACCGGGCGATCGTTGATCGCGCGTGCCTGGTTGATCACGTCTTCGACGTCTTCGGCACGCTCACAACGCAATCCGACGCATCCCAGCGCCTCGGCCAGCTTCACGAAGTCCGGGATCCGGTGCGAGTGCGTGGCCAGGTTGGTCTGGCTGTAGCGCTCCTCGTAGAACAGCGTCTGCCACTGCCGGACCATGCCAAGGTTGCCGTTGTTGATCAGCGCGACCTTGATCGGCGCACCCTCCAACGCACAGGTGGCCAGCTCCTGGTTGGTCATCTGGAAGCAGCCGTCACCGTCGATGGCCCACACCTCGGCCTCGGGCCTGGCGAACTTGGCGCCCATGGCCGCGGGCACCGCGAAGCCCATGGTGCCGAGGCCACCCGAGTTCAGCCACGTCTTCGGCTTCTCGTACTTGATGAACTGCGCGGCCCACATCTGGTGCTGACCCACACCCGCGACGTACACGGCATCCGGTCCGGCGATCTGTCCCAGCTTCTCGATGACGTACTCGGGCGACAGGCTGCCGTCGCTCTGCGGACCGTAGCTCAGCGGGTATGTCGAGCGGACGCCGGACAGGTACTTCCACCAGTCGGCGAGATCCAGTGTGTCGGCACTGGTTCCGGTCTTGCGCAACGACTCGATCAGCTCGGTGATGACAGCCTTGACGTCACCGACGATCGGCACGTCGGCGTGCCGGTTCTTGCCGATCTCGGCCGGGTCAATGTCGGCGTGGATCACCTTGGCCTCGGGCGCGAACGACGAGAGTTGACCGGTCACGCGGTCGTCGAAGCGCGTGCCCAGCGCGATCAGCAGATCGCTGCGCTGTAGCGCGGCGACTGCGGCGACGGTGCCGTGCATGCCGGGCATGCCCATGTGCTGGGGGTGGCTGTCGGGGAATGCACCGCGGGCCATCAGCGTGGTGACCACCGGGATGCCCGTCAACTCGGCCAGTTCCAGCAACTGCTCGGTGGCTTCGCCGCGGATGACCCCGCCGCCGACGTAGAGCACCGGCTTGCGGGCCGCCGCGATGAGCTTGGCCGCCTCACGGATCTGCCGGTTGTGCGGCTTGGTGTTCGGCTTGTAGCCGGGCAGGTCGATGCGCGGCGGCCAGCTGAACGTGCACTCGCCCTGCAGGATGTCCTTGGGGATGTCAACGAGAACTGCGCCTGGCCGTCCGCTTGACGCGATGTGGAAGGCCTCGGCGATCACGCGTGGGATGTCGTCGCCGTTGCGCACCAGGAAGTTGTGCTTGGTGATGGGCATGGTCATGCCCGTGATGTCGGCTTCCTGGAAGGCGTCGGTGCCGATGAGGCCGCGTCCGACCTGACCGGTGATCGCCACGACCGGGATCGAGTCCATCTGGGCGTCGGCCAGCGGCGTGACCAGGTTGGTCGCGCCCGGGCCCGAGGTCGCCATCATCACGCCGACCTTGCCGGTGGCATGCGCGTAGCCGCTGGCCGCGTGGCCTGCGCCCTGCTCATGCCGGACCAGGACGTGGCGCAGCTTCTGCGAATCGAACAGCGGATCGTAGACCGGCAGCACCGCGCCGCCCGGGATGCCGAAGATGACGTCGACGCCGAGCTCCTCCAAGGACCGCACCACCGCTTGCGCGCCGGTGAGCTGATGGGGCGCAACCCGCTTGGGCTGGGGCTGGTCGGCCTTGACCGGCGATGCGCCGTTGGCCTGTGAGGTGGCGGTCTGTTCCGCCGGTCGTGTGGTCGGTGCGCTCACGATGTCCTCTTCACGTTCTCGTCACGTCCTCTTCGGGCGAATCTCGGTTTTCAATGTTGGGCGGCGCGCTTGAAGCAACAAAAAACCCCCGTCAGCAGGCTGCTGTACGAGGGTGGCGCGTCGATGCTGGTGGCTATGCCCGGCAGAGGGCCAGCGCGGCATCAACGCGCCAACCAATTACTACGAGCAATCCGGGGGTGTGCATAGCACCTGACGGTAGCTGCCGTACTGGTCAAAGGTCAAATTGCGGTCGACCAGCGGGGACAGGCGGCCGGTCCGCTCGCGCGCGAGTGCAAGGATGGAGACTGTGAAGCCACGTTCCGCTACCAAGCCGGTCGTCATCCGGATCTCCCCGATGGCCCACTTCGCGGTCGGATTCTTCGCGCTCGGGCTGCTGGCCTTGGTGTTCACCAATCCCACGTGGTTCGCCCCGCTGCTGGTCATCCCCGTCGGGCTGTCGTTCGCGATCGTGCGGTACCGCACGGTGGCCGACACCGAGAACGTGACGGCCCGGTCGCTTCTCAGCAGTGTCACTGTGCCGTGGTCCGACATCGACGGACTGCGCTTCGAGCGGTCGGCCTGGGCGATCGCGCAGCTGCACGACGGCTCGGACCTGCGCCTGCCGGCGGTCACCTTCGGATCGCTGCCGCTACTGACCGACGTGAGCGGCGGCCGCGTGCCCAATCCCTACGCGTGAGCCGTCACGACAACGGATTGCCGCCGTTGAGCAGCGCCCAGATCCCGATGCCGGCACCGACACCGAGCAGCAGCGCGACGAACGACCCCACGAACGGGCGCCTGGCCCACCCGCGGCCCGCGTCGAATCCGTAGCGCCCCGGACCGGTCAGGATGATCGCGGCCGCAACGACGACCGGGATCAGCCGGTATTCGTGGCCGTCGGTGAGGAATGCCGAAAGCCTGGCCTGCTCGTGGGCGAGCATGGCCTCGGCGAGCACGCCGTTGAGCAGGTAGGCCAGTGCCGCGGCCGCGGCCACCGGGGTGAACAGTCCCAAGACCAGCAGAACGCCGATCGCGAGCTGGCCTCCCGTGGCCACATACGTGAGGATGTCGGCGTGCTGGAAGCCCATGTCCGACAGTGACGTCTTGAAGCCGTCCAAACCGGGACCGCCCCACCAGCCGAAAGCCTTCTGCAGGCCGTGGACGATGAAGAATCCGCCGATCGCGACGCGCAGGATGAGCAGGCCCAGATCCTGGGTACCGCGCCGGCCGGCCGCCCTGACCCGATCGTCGACGAACTCGTCGCGTTCGATCTCGGCCGGCTCGGCTGAGAAGGGCGCAAGGGGCTGCCCGACGCCGGGCTGCACATACGGCAGCGGCTCAGGGTCACCGACCAGGCCGTACGCCGGCTGCTCCGGCTTGGCCGAGTCGTAACGCGGGATTGCCGTGGTCTCGAAGTCGCCGCCGTACGTCGAGGACGGCAGGTCGTCTTCCGGGTCGACCAGGCTTGCCGCGGCGGGCCGGCCGGAATCGCCGGACCCCGAAGAAGCAGGTCTCTGCCAAGCGTTTGCGTCCTGCGAGTGACTGGTCACACTGCCCAGGGTAAGTGCAAATCAGTCGCGATCCGGGTATTTACCCCGGCGCTTCCGCCTGGTATTGGCGACTGCCCAGCGGCGTCAACCTGCCGGCGTGGCGCGCACCCTGGGGCAATCCGTAATCTGGCGACCATGAAATCGCGCCGGCGGATATCGGGGGTGGCTGCCGTCTTGTGCGCCGCGATGCTGGTGGGGGTGGGCTGTGCCCGGTTCGACTCCGCCCAGACCGAGCCGTTCACGACCGAGCCCGAGATGCGGGCCGGGCCGACGACGTCCCCGCCTCCTCCGCCGCCGCTTCCGGCGCAACCTTTCCCCAAGCAGTGCAAGGCCACCGGCGTGATGCAGGGCTGCCTGGACGCCACGAGTGGGTTGATCATGGGCCCCGACAGCCAGTCGGCGTTGGTGGCCGAGCGGCTCACCGGGGCGATCAAGGAAGTGGCGGTGCGCGCCGAGCCCAAGATCAAGACCGTCATCCCGGTCGATCCGTCCGGCGACGGCGGCCTGATGGACATCGTGCTGTCACCGACGTATACGCAGGACCGCCTGATGTACGCCTACATCAGCACGCCGACCGACAATCGCGTGGTCCGCATCGCCAATGCAGATCCACCGAAGCCGATCCTGACCGGCATTCCGAAGGGCGCGACCGGCAACACCGGGTCGTTGATCTTCACCAGCCCGACCACGCTCGTGGTGCAGACCGGGGACGCGGGCGACCCGGCGTTGGCCGCCGACCCCGCGTCGATGGCGGGCAAGGTGCTGCGCATCGAACAACCCACCACGGTCAATCAGGCTCCGGTCACCACTGCGCTGTCCGGCATGGGCGCAGGCGGCAGCATGTGCATCGACCCGTCGGACGGCTCGCTGTACATCACCGACCGCACGCCCACAGCCGACCGGCTGCAACGCATCACGCGGGATTCCAAGACGTCCACGGTATGGACCTGGCCCGACCGGCCCGGTGTGGCCGGATGCGCGGCGCTCGACGGAACCGTGCTGGTCAACCTGGTCAACACCAAGAAGACCGTAGCGGTGCACCTGGCGCCGGACACCGGCGCGGTGACCGGCGATCCCGAGGTGATCCGGGAAAACGTGCGCGGCCATGCGTGGGCACTGCAGCTCTCCCCCGACGGCAACGTCTGGGGCGCGACGGTGAACCGGACGGCCGGTGATGCCGAGTCCTTCGACGACGTGGTGTTCCCACTCTTCCCGCAAGGCGGTGGCTTCCCGCGCAGCGACGCCGAGAAGACCTGACAGCCAACGGGTTTGGCGGCCGCACCGGAGACTGATCATGATCCGGTGTGAGATGTGCCACATGACGTACCATTGGCCGGGTGCCCGACCGCCAGCGGCGCAGGTATGCGCCTCGGTTGCCGCGCGAGCAGCGACGTGAACAGCTGCTCGACGTCGCGCTGACCGTGCTCGCGGACTGCCCGTTGCACGAGCTCAGCATGGAGGCCGTCGCCGACGCCGCCGAAGTGGGCAAGCCTCTGCTGTACACCGCGTTCCGCACCCGCGCCGAACTGGTGACCGCGCTGCTCACGCGGGAACATCAGCGCGGCCTGGAGCAGGTGCGCGCGGCCATCCCACACGATCTCGCCACCGTCGGGCCGACCGAGGCCTACACGACGGCGGTGTCGGCCTTTCTGCGGTGCGTCCTGGAGAACCCCACCCGGTGGCGGCTGATCCTCACCGTGCCGGACAGCGCTCCGCGGGACTATCGCGCCACGATGCGCAGTGCCCGCTCGCAGATCGTCGCGCAGGCCGAGGAGCTTGCGAAAGCCGGCATGACGCTGGATCCGCGGCTCGCGCGGCTCGATCCGGTGCTGCTGGGTCACACGCTGTTGTCGTTCGCCGAAATGCTGGGCCGGCTCGCGGTCAACGATCCGCACCGCTATCCCCGCGAACGCCTCGAGCAGTACGCGATCACCGCGATGACCATGTTCGCCGGCGCCGACTGAGGGCCGTCAACTCGCGGCGACCGTGCGCGCGTGCACCGGCGCGTAGCGCTCTCCGACGATCGTGCCGGGAGCGAAAACCTCGGCCAGGTAAGCACTTTCATCGGCACTGAGTGCGACGTTGGTGGCACCGAGATTCTCGGCGACATATTCGGCACGCTTCGTGCCGGGTATCGCCACGACGTCCCACGGCCGAGACAGCAGCCACGCGAGTGCCAATTGGCCGGGGCGGCAGCCCTTTTCCTCGGCCAGCGCGGTGAGAGCCGCGACGGGCGCGAGGTTGGTGCGCAGATTCTCAGTCGTGAAGCGGGGGTTGGTGGCCCGGAGATCACCGGGGCCAAATGTCGCGTCGGGCGTCAGCGCTCCGGTGAGCGCCGATCGCCCGAGCGGGCTGTAGGCCACCACGGTGATGCCGAGTTCGCGGCAGACTCCGGCGATCTCGGCCTCGATGCCACGCTCCCACAGCGAATATTCGCTCTGCAACGCGGTGATGGGGTGCACGGCATGCGCGCGGCGCAGCGTCTGTGGGCCGACCTCGCTGAGTCCGATGGCCCGCACCTTGCCCGCCGCGACCAACTCGCTCATCGCGCCGACGGTGTCCTCGATCGGGACGCCGGCGTCGAGGCGGTGGTAGTAGTACAGGTCGATCACGTCGGTGCCGAGGCGACGCAGGCTGGCTTCGCAGGCCGCGGTGACGTATTCGGGGCGTCCGTCGATGGCGATGCCGTCGTGCGTTTCGTTGATCTTGGCGGCGAACTTGGTGGCCAGCACCACGTCGTCGCGACGACCCGCGATCGCGGCGGCGATCAGCTCCTCGTTGTGCCCGAATCCCCGGATCGGCACGCCCCAGGTGATGTCGGAGGCGCCGTACACGTCGGAGGTGTCGAGGTGGTCGACGCCGAGATCGAGTGCGGTCCGGATCGTCTGCACCGACGCGGCGTCGTCGCCCGGCCCGTAATGCTGCGACATTCCCATGCAGCCCAGCCCGACCGGCCTGACCGTCAGATCCGAGTGGCCGAGCCTGACCGTTGCCGAACCATCGATCGCTGCCATGGCGCGCTCCTTTTGCATAAGTGATAGTTTCACTATCAGATAGTACGCGCGAAACGGAGACGACGATGAGACGCGATGCGGCCGACAACCGAAACCGGCTCGTCGCCGCGGCTGAAGAGGTATTCGCGCGGCATGGGACCGCCGCGACCCTGGACGATGTCGCGCGGGCAGCCGGCATCGGCCCGGCCACGCTGTACCGCCATTTCGCCGACAAGGACGCCCTGGTTCGGGAGGTGCTCGCGGTCTTTTTCGGGCGCCTGGTGCTGGTGGCCGAGCACGCGCAGCACGCCCCTCCCGACCGGTGCATAGATGTGTTCCTGCACACCGTGGGTGCCGAACTCGCGCAGAAGAGCGGGTTGTCGGCCTACGTCTGGGGCGATCTTGCACCGCGGGAGTTGGTCGACGACCTCAGGCAGCGGTCAGCCGCATTGCTGTCGCGCGCCCAACGCGCCGGAGCGATCCGAGACGACGTGACGACGATGGATGTCACCGCGACCGTGTGGGCGCTGCGCGGCATCGTCCAGTCCGGTGGAGGCGACGACGTCTGGCGGCGTCACCTCGATACCGTGTTGCGCGGGATGCGCGCCTAACTGCAGGCGGCCAAGACGAGTTCGCGCACGCGTGCCGGGTCGGCCGATCCTTTCGTGGCCTTCATCACCGCACCCACGATCGCGCCTGCCGCGGCCACCTTGCCGCCGCGAATCTTCTCGGCCACATCGGGATTGGCCGCCAGAGCCTCGTCGACGGCGGCTTGGATGACCGAATCGTCACGCACCACAACCAGCCCGCGATCGTTCATCACCTGTTCGGGCTCACCCTCGCCGGCCAGCACGCCCTCGACCACCTGCCGGGCCAGTTTGGTGGACAACTTGCCGTCGTCGACGAGCTTCACCACAGCCGCGACCTGTGCCGGCGTGATCGCCAGTTCGGACACGGCCACTCCCCTCTCATTGGCCTTCTGCACCAGGAAGTTGCCCCACCATGCGCGGGCCTGCTCGCTCGACGCGCCGTGCTCGACGGTCGCGGCGACCAAGTCGATGACGCCGTTGTTGACGAGGTCGCGCATCACCTCGTCGGTGATGCTCCACTCTTCCTGAATGCGTTTGCGCGCCAGCCACGGCAGCTCGGGAATGGTCGTCCGGAGCTGCTCGACCAGCTCGGCGCTGGGCGCCACGGGTTCAAGATCGGGCTCCGGGAAGTACCGGTAGTCCTGCGCGGTCTCCTTGCTGCGTCCGGGCGAGGTGTAACCGTCCTCGTGAAAGTGGCGGGTCTCCTGCGTCACGGTGCCGCCGGCTCCGAGAACAGCGGCCTGGCGGCGCATTTCGTAACGCACCGCGACCTCGACGCTCTTGAGCGAGTTGACGTTCTTGGTCTCGGTGCGGGTGCCGAACTCGGCCGCACCGATCGGCTTGAGCGACAGGTTGGAGTCACACCGCATCGACCCCTGATCCATCCGGACGTCGGAAACACCCAAGGCCTGCAAGAGATCCCGCAGCGCCGTGACGTAGGCGCGGGCGATCTCCGGGGCGCGTGCCCCGGTGCCCTCGATGGGCTTGGTGACGATCTCGATGAGTGGCACCCCGGCCCGGTTGTAGTCGGCCAGCGACGTCGTCGCGCCCGCGATGCGCCCGGTGTCGCTACCCAGGTGGGTCAGCTTGCCGGTGTCCTCTTCCATGTGGGCGCGTTCGATCTCGACCCGCCACGTCGTGCCGTCGTCGAGTGGCACATCGAGGTAGCCGTTGACCGCGATCGGCTCGTCGTACTGCGAGATCTGGTAGTTCTTCGGCTGGTCGGGATAGAAGTAGTTCTTCCGGGCGAACCGCCCCCACGGCGCGATGTCGCAGTTGAGCGCGAGCCCGATGCGGATGGCCGATTCGACCGCGGCCTGGTTGAGCACGGGCAGCGAGCCGGGCAGCCCCAGGCAGACCGGGCAGACCAGGGTGTTGGGCTCGGCGCCGAACCGGTTGGCGCAGCCGCAGAACATCTTGGTCTGCGTCGACAGTTCGACGTGCACCTCCATACCCATCACGGGTTCGTAGGCGGCGATCACATCGTCGTAGTCAACGAGGTCAGCGGTGGCGACAGACATGTCGTCGATCCTAGTTGGGGGTGATCAGGCCAGTCCGGGGTGGACGCCGGGAATCAGGCCCGCGTCCGCCGAGAGCCGTCGCAGCAGGCGCCGCAGCACGGTTCGCTCCTCGCCGGACAGCGACGCGGTGACCTCCGCCTCAAGCGCCCGGCCTGCCGCATCCAGTTCCGGGAGCAGCGTGCGCGCCCGTTCGGTCAGGGACACCGCGAATGCGCGCCGGTCGCCGGGGTGCGGCCGGCGTTCCACGAGTCCCTCGGCCTCCAGCGTGTCGATGAGCGTGACCATCACATTGCGATGCAGCCCGAGCCGCTCCGAGAGCTCGCGCTGCGACTGGCCGTCCGCGGCGGACAGGGCCAGCAGTACGGCAGTGGCCCTTGGGTGGATGCCGAGCGGCTCCAGCTTGGCCTTGAACCCCTCGGCGACATACGCGCCGAGTTGGGACAGCAGGAACGGAATGCGCTGGTCGAGCGCGGCGACGCCGATCGGTTCCTCAGCCATGCCGCGGACACTAGCACCACCTATGATTGTCATATATCGGGATTATCACCATTAGTGACTAATTGGAGGCATTCATGCGAATCGTCATCTTCGGAGCCAACGGAGCCACCGGACGCCTGCTCACCCGCAGGGTTCTCGACGCGGGTCACACGGCCGTGGCCGTCACGCGACATCCCGACGAGTTCCCGCTCGCCGCGCCGGCGCTCACCGTGGTGGGCGCGGACGTGCGCGATCCCGCGGCCGTCGCCCGTGCGGTCGACGGCGCTGACGCGGTGCTGTCCTCCCTCGGCGTCACGTTCACCTTGGAGCCCGTCGACACGTACTCGGTCGGCGTGGCCAACATCGTCGAGGCGATGCACAAGACCGGGGTCAGCCGGCTGGCAGTGGTCAGCTCGACTGCCATCGACGACTACCCCGGCCGCACCGCGACACCGTTCGCACTGCGCGTGGTCCAACCGGTGATCAGCCGCATCTTCGGCAAGACCCTCTACGCGGACATGCGGCGGATGGAGCGGATCGTCGCCGACAGCGGTCTGGACTGGACCATCGTGCGGCCCTCAGGCCTCTTCGACCTGCCGAACGTCACCGAATACGTTGCCGGACAGGGCGATCCGGTGGGCGCGTTCACGTCCCGCACGGATCTCGCCGACTATCTGCTGAAGCTGGCCGAGTCCCCCGCACCACGTGCGACCGTGACGATCTCGACCACCGTCGACACCCCGTCGATGTGGCAGTTGCTGCGCCGCGAAGCGTTCAAGAGCGCGTGAGTTCTCCCGCTCGGCCAAAAGTAGGTCAGCCGAAGAACTCCGCGGCATCGTCGTACCGGCTCTGCGGCACCAACTTGAGTTGACGCGTCGCGTCGGCCAACGGCACCCGCCCGATGTCCTGGCCGCGCAGCGACACCATCATCCCGTACTCACCGGCATGCGCGGCGTCGGCGGCGTTGACGCCGAAGCGGGTGGCCAGCACGCGGTCGTAGGCAGTGGGCGTACCTCCGCGTTGCACATGGCCGAGCACGGTGGTGCGCACTTCCTTCTTGATCCGCTTCTCGATCTCGACGCCGAGTTGCGCAGCGACACCGGTGAACCGGACGTGGCCGAACTCGTCGATACCGCCGTCGCGCAACTGCATCGACCCCTCGGCGGGTTTGGCCCCCTCGGCGACCACGCAGATGAAGTGCGAATCACCGCGCACGAAGCGCTGTTTGACCAGCCGGCAGACTTCTTCGACGTCGAACGGCTGCTCGGGGATCAACGTCATGTGCGCGCCCGAGGCCAGGCCGGCGTTGAGCGCGATCCAGCCTGCGTGGCGGCCCATCACCTCGACCAGCATCACACGCTGATGCGATTCGGCGGTGCTGTGCAGGCGGTCGATGGCCTCGGTGGCGATCTGCAGCGCCGTGTCGTGGCCGAAAGTGACGTCGGTGCAAT
Source organism: Mycolicibacterium mageritense (assembly GCF_010727475.1). NCBI lineage: Bacteria > Bacillati > Actinomycetota > Actinomycetes > Mycobacteriales > Mycobacteriaceae > Mycobacterium > Mycolicibacterium mageritense. Next base: position 5,459,865 of record NZ_AP022567.1, on the reverse strand, counting down.
CGATGTCGTTGTCGATGGTCTTTGGCACGCCCACCACCGGGACGTTCTCCTCCGAAAGCCAGTGCGCAGCGGTCAGCGTGCCCTCGCCACCGATCGGGATGAGCACGTCGATGCCGTTGTCCTCAAGCGTCTGCTTGATCTGATTCAGACCGGCGCGCAGCTTTTCCGGATTGACCCGTGCGGTACCGAGCATGGTGCCGCCCTTGGCGAGCAGCCGATCGTTGCGATCGTCGTTCTTGAGCTGAATCCGCCGGTCCTCGAGCAGGCCGCGCCAGCCGTCCTGAAATCCGACGACCGACGAGCCGTACCGGACGTCGCAGGTGCGCACCACCGCCCGGATCACGGCGTTCAGGCCAGGACAGTCACCGCCGCCGGTGAGAATTCCGATACGCATCTGCTCACCTGCTCCTCGTCGTGCGCATGTGCCCTATCTTGCCCGGCCGGCCAACTGCTCGCCGGATCAGCATCGAAACCGCAGGCAGATCCCCGCCGGCTACACGGCGCTCGGCAGCGAACCCCGCGCGGCCTCGTACGCGGCGCCGACCCGGTAGAGCCGGTCATCGGCCAGCGCGGGCGCCATGATCTGCAGGCCGACCGGCAGCCCGTCGTCGGGCGACAGCCCGGACGGCACCGACATGCCGCAGTGCCCCGCCAGGTTCAGCGGCAGCGTGCACAGGTCGAAGAGATACATGGCCAGCGGGTCGTCGACCTTCTCCCCCAGCCGGAACGCGGTGGTCGGGGTCGCGGGCGACACCAAGACGTCGACGCTCTCGTACGCCCGGTCGAGGTCGCGAGCGATCAGCGTGCGAACCTTCTGCGCCTGGTTGTAGTACGCGTCGTAATAGCCCGCCGACAGCGCATAGGTGCCGATCATGATGCGGCGCTTGACTTCCGGGCCGAATCCCGCGGCCCGCGTCAGCGCCATGACCTCTTCGGCGCTGCGCGTGCCGTCGTCGCCGACGCGCAGCCCGAACCGCATCGCGTCGAAGCGCGCCAGGTTGCTCGACACCTCCGACGGCAGGATCAGGTAGTACGCGGCCATGGCGTGGTCGAAGTTCGGGCAATCCACCTCGGTCACCTCGGCCCCGAGCGCGGTGAGCTGCTCGACGGCCGCGTTGAACGACTCCAGCACGCCCGGTTGGTAGCCCTCGCCCCGCAGCTGCTTGACCACACCGACCCGCACACCCTTGAGATCGCCTCGGGCGCCCTCGCGGGCGGCTCCGACGACATCGGGCACAGCGGCGTCGATCGACGTCGAGTCCCGCGGATCGTGTCCGGCGATCACCTGGTGCAGCAGCGCGGTGTCGAGCACCGTGCGCGCGCACGGGCCGCCCTGATCCAGCGACGACGCGCAGGCCACCAGGCCATAGCGGCTCACCGTGCCGTACGTCGGCTTGACACCGACCGTGGCGGTCAACGCGGCAGGCTGCCGGATCGACCCACCGGTGTCGGTGCCGATCGCCAGCGGCGCCTGATAGGCCGCCAATGCCGCGGCGCTGCCGCCGCCCGAGCCACCGGGCACCCGTTCGGTGTTCCAGGGGTTGCGGGTCGGCCCGTAGGCGGAGTTCTCGGTCGAGCTGCCCATCGCGAACTCGTCCATGTTGGTCTTGCCCAGGATCGGGATCCCGGCGGCCCGCAGCCGCGCCGTGACGGTCGCGTCGTACGGCGAACGCCACCCTTCGAGGATCTTCGAGCCGCACGTGGTCGGCATGTCGGTGGTGGTGAACACGTCCTTCAGCGCCAGCGGCACGCCCGCGAGCGGTGACGGCAGATCCTCACCGGCCGCGACGGCGGCGTCGATGCGGCCCGCCTCGGCCAGCGCGGTGTCGCCGGCCACGTGCAGGAACGCGTGGAACCGTTCGTCGGTAGCCGCGATCTGATCCAGGTGTGCCTGCGTCACCTCGGTCGAGGACACCTCTTTGGCGGCGATCTGGGCGGCCAGCGTCGCGGCGTCACGCCGGATGAGCTCGGAATTGGTCACTCTGATTCCCCCAGAATCCGCGGCACGGCGAACCGGCCGTCTTCGGCTTTCGGCGCGGCGTCGAGCGCCTCGTCCTGGCTCAGGCACGGCGTGACGACATCGGGCCGCGTGACGTTGACGTCCTTGAGCGGATTGTCGGTCGGTTCGACGCCGGTGACGTCGACAGCCTGGATTTGGCCGACATGGCCCAGGATCGCGTCCAACTGGCCCGCGAAACTGTCCAGCTCGTTATCCGTCAGCGCCAACCGGGCCAGACGCGCCAGGTGGGCCACCTCGTCTCGGGAGATCTGCGACACGACAACGCAGCCTAGTCAAGCCGGTGCGCGCGCATCACAGCGGCAGGATGCCGGAATGCCCGCGCGGCGCCGCTGTGCAACAGTGTTGGCCGTGCCTTCCTATCTGCTGCGGGTCCAGCTGGAGGATCGGCCAGGCAGCCTCGGCTCCCTGGCGGTAGCCCTCGGCTCTGTGGGCGCCGACATCCTGTCCCTCGACGTGGTCGAACGCGGACCGGGATACGCGATCGACGATCTGGTGGTCGAGCTGCCCGCGGGCGCGATGCCCGACACGCTGATCACCGCGGCCGAGGCCCTGTCCGGCGTCTACGTGGACAGCATCCGGCCCCATACCGGGCTCCTTGAGGCACACCGGGAACTCGAGCTGATCGACCACGTCGCCGCAGCGCCCGGCAAGGCCGCCAAACTGCAGGTGCTGGCCGAGGAGGCGCCGCGGGTGCTCCGCGTCGGCTGGTGCACGGTGCTGCGGTCCACTGGAACGGGCGTCGAGCGCGTGTCCGGCAGTCACGGCGCCCCCGAGACGCAAGCCACCGCGGCGCCGTGGTTGCCGCTGCAGGCCGCGACGTCATTGGACGCGGGCGCCGATTGGGTGCCGCAGGTGTGGCGCGACATGGACACCACCCTCGCGGCCGCACCGCTTGGCGATTCCGACACCGCGGTGGTGCTCGGCCGCCCCGGCGGCCCGGGATTCCGGCCGTCTGAGGTCGCGCGGCTGGGCTACCTCGCGGGGATCGTGGCGACCATCCTGCGGTGAGTCGCAACCCGGGAGATCACTCCCGGTTCTCCCCGTGCGCGTTGGCGTTGTCGAGCAGAATCTTGAGCTGCTCCAACGGATCTCCCGTACCCAGGCGTTGGCCGGGCGCACGCCCGTTGCCCGCGCTGGGCAGGCGGTCGGCGCTGATCGGGTCGAGCACTTCGTCGTTTCCGGCCCCCGCTTCCGGGCCGGGCGTCGCGGTCGGCTCCGGCGCATCGGGTGACGGCATGTTGGCGCCGGGCTCCGGGGTCGGGGCGCCGGGTGTTGGTGCGCCCGGTGACGGCTGCCCGGGTGACGGCTCGCCAGGTGACGGCGGGGCGCCGGACTGGCCGGGATGCGGCGGCGCCGACGGCGACGGACCGGGCGCCTGGGACGGCGGCGCGGGCGGCCGGTGCAGGTTGCGCAACTTCTCCCGCAGCCGGGGCAGCGCCTCCGCGCGGATGGCCTTGCGGTCGGCATCGGCATCGTCGTTGCCCTCGAAGCATCCGGCCGGGGCCTGTTGCACGATCGCGATGGCAGCGTTGTACCACCGCTCGGCGGCATCCTTGTCGTTGCCGCGGGTGGCCAAGTCCCCCAACGTTTCCTGCACCAATTCCAGGTTCACGCGAACCGGGCAGGAATCGGCCTGATCGGTGCGCGACAGTGATTCCTGGAAACGGGTCTCGGCCTCGGCCAGGCGGCCTTCCAGCACCGCCAGATCACCGCGGGCGAACGACGTCTTCGCCGGGTCGATCACGTCGACGGTCTCCAGGATCGCGATGTCGGCGCGCAGGGCGTCGATATCGTGGCGGTCGAAATCCGATGCCGCCCAATTGCCCGCGACCACCACGCTGATCACCTTCGCGGCCACCAACAGCAGGATCACGACCAGCGGCGCGGAGAACAGGTACAGCCGCCGCCGCAACCGCGATCGGGAGGGCCCGGAACGGTACCAAGCAGACACCCGGCGGGTCACGCCGCGCATCGCGGCGCCGGGATCTCTTCTCAGCATCATGACGTCACGTCCTTGCGCGACATGCGATTACGGCGGAACTCACGGATCGTCATGACGATCTCGGCAAGCACCAACGCCGCCGCGAGCATTGTGAACAACCAATACAACTCCCGCCGTTCGACGAATTTCGATGCCCGCAAAGCGCTCTCGTCACCGCTCGCTTCGGTCGCCGTCACGGGCGGCAAGGCGACCGCGATCGGCTGGTTGGCCTCGCGGTGAAAATACGGAACCGCCAGGTCACGCGCGATCCGTTCGAGGGTGGCCTCGTCGAGCGTGGAGTTCACCGGCGCACCGGTGGCCGGATCACTCTGATAGACCTTTGTGGTGCCCGCCCAGCCCTGCGGGACGGGTCCGCCGGCGGATGTGCCGTAGCCGAGCACCGCACCACCGCTGATGGCGTCGTCGGGCAGGTCGAAAGATGCCGACGACGCACGGCTGCCGGAATCGCCTGAGCCGAAATAGAACGCGACACTCTTCGAGTTCGGGAACCGTTCGGCCGCGGTCTTCAGTTGTTCGGCCAGCACATCCTTGGCCGCAGCGGGATCGGCTGTGTACACCGCGTCGGGGGCCACCAACGTGTAGGGCGACAGCCCCCGGATCATAGATTGCAGGCTCCAGGCGTCGTCGGAAAGCGGCCAGTCCACACCGGCTTTGGACGCAAAGGCGATCACGGCGAACCGGGCACGCGGGTATTCGTCGATCAGTGAAGCGATGTCGGCGCGGATCCCGGCCATGCGTGATTCCCTGTCACCGAAGTCCTCGACGCGTGAGTTCACCGAGCGGTCCACGACGAAGAACACGTTGAGGTTCGGGTCCACCGCCAGCGACCCCTTGGGTTGTTCGGCGGGATGGTCGTCGCCGAGGTCGAATCCGGGCCGGGCCGCGGCGAGCACGAGCAGCAGCACCGCAAGGGTCAGGCCCGACCAGCGCAGCACGACCTTGCGGTAGTGGCCCGTGCCGGTGCGGACCAGCACGCGGTACAACGCGGCCATCCGGATCACGATGAGAAGCCCGCCGAGGACGAACAACAGGACCGGACTGACGATCGGATCGAAACTCATCGCCGCAGCACCGCCAGCGACACGGACAGCAAGACCGCGGCGACAAGCGCTCCGAGCAGCGCGTACTCCGGCGCATCCAGCGTCTCGGTGGTCACCACAGTGCCGCTGGGCAGCACGACTTCGGGTGGGTGGTCCCGGATCTCGTCCAGCAACCTGCTCAATGTGGAATCCCCGGATTGTGCGGTACCCGCCGGGTTGTACAGCGAGAACCTGCCGCCGGTCGACTCTGCGATGGACTGCAGCCGGTTGTTGGCGTCCGGCGAACTCTGGGCCACATCCGACCGCGAGATCACGTTGATCTGGACTCCCGCGCGAATCGCCATGTCCTTGACGGCCTGCTCGGTGTACAGCTGCCGGCGTTGTTCGTCGGGTGAGCGCAGCGCGCTGTAGCCGAGATAGACCAGCGACCGGCGATGGGTGCTCTTGCCTTCGAACGACGGGAAGCCGGTCAGGCACAGGGCCAGGATGTCCTCGGCGCTCTTGGCGTAGTCCACGTAGGTGATGGGCTGCGAGAACTTCTCGATGCCGTTCTTCAGTTCGGCCCGGTCGGCGTCCGACACCGGCTTGCCGGTGTCCAGATCCTGCTGAAGCCGAGCCATTTTCGCGAAGTACTCGAGCCGCTGCGCGGCGAAGTCGCGATCCCGGGTCAGCGGAACCACCCGCAGCGTGGGCGACGTCAGCCCGATCCGTTGCGTGTCGAACGACTTGGCCTGCTGCGCATAGTAGGTCAGGAAGTTCGCGGTGCTGGGATCGGTGACGGGTTCACCGACACACAACATGACGTCTTCAGGATGCTGCCTGTCGAATTCCTTGGAGCTGTTCGACGTTCCCGCCGGCCTGGCGCTCGCGTACACGGCGGTCATGAACGTCGCCAGCAGCAAGGCGCCGGTGACGATCATCGAGAGGACGTAGATTCGGTAGACCCGCGCATACTCGGGCAACCGGGTCAGCCGCTCGACATGGGCCAGCGGCCGCAGCACCCGCTGCACCGTGGCCATGGGCAACAGCGAAGCTGCCGTGACGGCGACGATCAGGCAGAGCAGCCCGATGACGATCACCGGCCACCATTTCAGCGCCATGACCGGATCAACTCCTCGGCGGCTTGTCCCAGCGCCGCCATGTCATTGCGTGGTCGGCCACTGAACTGGACGTCGTTGAGCGCGCTGAGCAGCGGTCCGGCGGCGGCCAGCTCACCTTCGGCGATGTCGCCGACGTGCAGGTATTGCGCCCGGACTCCGGTCGCGACGAAGAGGAAACTGCGCAGCACCCGGCTGACGCCGGCACCGGCTTGCGCGGCCGTCAGCCCGCCGGACCGATACAACTCGTTGGTGTGCTGCACGGATCGGACGAAGCGCCTGCGCACCAGCCGGCCGTGCAGCCCGCCGATCACCGGAACCATGCGGAGCCGGGCCGGAGCCAGGGTCCACACGAAAATCCCGACGCACCAGGCGATCACGATGACGATCAGCAGTACACCGATCCCCACCCACCACATCGACGACGGCAGCGGTCCGCCGATGAACCGCAAAAGGTCATCGACCGGCATTGCTGAACACCTCGTTCATGTCGACGATCCGGTCGCGGATCTCGGCACTGGAGCCGATCCGGGTAAACGAGACCTCGTGCGAGCCGAGGAAACTGTCGAGCGCAGCGGCGCGAGCCTGCTCGGCAGCGCGGTATGCCGCGACGACCCGCGGCCCGAGGGTGGCCCCGTTGAGCACGAACCGGCCAGTGGCGACGTCGAACCCGTCGTGCTCACCTTCGTCCGCTCCGACCGCGGGCATGTCGGTGACCATCAGCCAGATGAGTTCATGCTGTCCCGCAAGCGCTTTGAGGGCTTCGTCGAGACGGGTGCTGATCTCCGGTTCGTCCGACACCACGATCAGCAGCAGTCGCCTGCGGTGCGCGTGTGCGACGAACTCCAGCTGCGCGGCGATGTCGCTCGTGCCGACCTCGCCCAGGCTGTGGCCGTAGTAGTGCTCGAGCATGCTCTCGATGTGGGTCTCACCGCGCCGGTTGCGGATGTTTGCCGATCCTCTGGAATCGCCGTAGACCATGCCGATCTCGTCACTGCGCCCCACCGCGATGAGACCGATGGCGCCCATCGCGTTGGTTGCCACCTCCCGCTTCACCTCGCCGGCCGGTGTCAGCGCGGACATGTTGCGGCCCGCATCGGCCACCAGCAGGATCTTGTGGTGCCGTTCTGACACAAAACGTTTGATCAGGACCGCACCGGCGCGCGCGGATGCCTTCCAGTCGATGTCGCGCACGTCGTCACCGGCCACGTACGGGCGCAGATCGTCGAGTTCCAGAGTCCTGGTGTGCAACAACGCGTAACGGCCGCCCTCCAGCAGCCCCCGCGCGTCGGTGCCGAAGTACTGCTTGGCGCGATTGAGGTATTTACCCATGCGGTCAGGGCACTCGGACCGACTGCAACACCGCGTCGATGATGGTTTCGGGTGTCACGCCCAACCGGGTGGCCTCGAACCCGAGGATCAACCGGTGCCGCAGCACGCGGTAGGCGAGCTTCTGAATGTCCTCGGGCAGCACGTGGTTGCGACCCTGCAGCAGCGCCGCGGCACGGGCCGCGCGGCTGAAGGCGATGGTGGCCCGGGGGCTTGCCCCGTACTGCAGCAGCTTGGCCAGTTGCGCTGGCAGGAACTGCTGCGGGTTGCGGGTCACGTGGATGAGCTGGGTGACATAGTGCACGAGCACCGGATCGAGGTGGACATTGCGCACCACGCTCTGCAGGCGACGCATATCATCCAGTCCGACAACGGGTCTCGGCTGCCCGTCACGGTCATACACCCCGGCGTCGATCCGGAAGATGACCTCGGCTTCCTCCTGCGGCGTGGGGTACCGCAGCACTTCCTTGAGCATGAACCTGTCGGTCTGTGCTTCCGACAGCGGATACGTGCCTTCCTGGTCGACCGGGTTCTGGGTGGCGATGACCAGGAACGGCTCCGGTATCCGGTACAGCTTGCCCGCGATCGTGGTCTGGCGCTCCTCCATCGCCTCGAGCATCGCGCTCTGCGTCTTGGCGCTGGACCGGTTGATCTCGTCGAGCAGGACGATGTTGGTGTGCACCGGGCCCAGTTGCGTCACGAACTGACTCGATGACGAGTCGTAGATCTGGGTGCCGATGATGTCGCTCGGCAGCAGATCCGGCGTGCACTGGATGCGTTGAAACCCACCCGAGATCGCGTCGGCCACGACGCGCGCGGCAGTCGTCTTGGCAAGCCCTGGAACACTTTCCAGCAGGATGTGCCCGCCGGTGAGCAGGCCGATCAACAGCGATTCACGCAGATTCTCCTGGCCGACCACCTTGGTGGAGAACACCTGTGAGATCGCGTTGACGATCCGATGGGCGCTTTCCATCTCGTGCTGGTTCGGTTGGACGCGCGTAACCGTCGTCAAAATCCACTCCCCCCGTACTGGATCAAACCTGAATCGCGCTCAGCTCCACTTGATGGTCGGCGGCGTCTGGTGAAGATCGGCGTCGCCGAACAAGTTGAACGTTTCCGACCCCGTCACCGGGCCGTCACGGGTCTGAACCGAATAGCCGAAGCTGCCGGAATAAGAGATGCTGGCAGTGAGGTCGTAGTCACTGAACGTGATCTTGGCGCCGTCGGCACTGGGTGCCTGCCACGTCACCGAGCCGTCGACGGCACCGTACTCATAAAGGCTCTGCGGGCATCCGGGCGGTGAAAGCGCGCGGGAACGCGCGCAATCGTCCAGGATGGTCTTGATGGCCGCGACGATGCTCGAGTGAGCGGAATCGCTCAGCTCGAACTTCGGCATCGTGGTGAACGAGCTGGAGTAAGTCGCCATTGCGTCGAGCAACAACGGTTTTCCGTCAACCTTGAGGTTCGAGTTGTTCGAACCCCAGTCCACGAAGCCCGGGAACATGTACACGACCGATGTGCCGACCGGCTTGCCGAACGCCGTGAGCGTTTCCGCGCCCTTGCTGATGGTCGATTGCGTCGTGTAATCGAGGCGCACCGCCGCGGAATCCAACTTCCACTTGCCGTCGTGCTTCTTCAACATCAAGGTGGCGTCCGAGACCTGATCGCCGAAATTGGCGGTCACGTGCACCTGTCCCATGCCGATGGCGTTCTTCGAATCGTCGCCCAGGATGCGAATGTTCGAGATCGGCGCCTTCTCGATCTGCTGCTTGAGGATCTCGTCGGTGAGCAGCTCCTTGGACGCGGGTTGATCGGCACCGTAACTCAGCGCGGCCTCGGCGTCGCCGTTGGCGAGCGCCTCAAGATAGCCCTGCACGGCCGCGCCCGCAGAGTCGCTCGATCCGCCACCGCCACGGCCGATCAACACGAATGCGACCACCACGACGATCACCAGAAGCACGGCTGCGCCGGCAATGAGCGTGACGATGAGTGCCTTGTTGCGCTTTCCGCCCGGCTGCTGGAATCCGGTGAACTGAGAATCGAACTGCGGTGGACCGACCTGCGGCGGTTGGCCCGGTTGCGGCCAACCCTGCTGCCCCGGTGCACTCCAGCCGGGCGGCTGCTGTCCACCCCACTGTTGCTGCGGGGGCGGCGCTTGATAGGCGGGTGTCTGAGGTGACCAACTGCCGGACTGGTCGGCGTTGCCCTGGCCGCCCTGCCCACCGATCGGGCTGGGCCCACCGTAGCCTTCGCCACCGGACCAATTCGTCATCGCAGAACTCCCAACCGCGGTATGCGCCGCACTGGCAAACCCCCACTGTCCAAGACCCGATTCGGCGCACAACAACAGCCCGAAGCAAATAGTCGTTCGAAGGCATTCTAAGCGGGCGCCGACCGTGGCGCTGACACTAATCTGCGGAACCGACGATTGAGCGTCACCGACGCCGGAGAGCCCGCCCCAGCAACATCGCCGCACCCGCAGCGCAACGACAAACAGCGGATCTGATCGTCAGTCCGCGGCCGGTGGCCCCTCGGCGAGCAGTTGCCGGAAACCGTCCTCGTCGAGAATCGGTACGCCCAGTTCCACGGCCTTGTCGTATTTCGATCCGGGGGCGTCGCCCGCCACCACGAACGCCGTCTTCTTGGACACCGAGCTCGCGGCTTTGCCACCCCGGGCGATGATGGCCTCCTTGGCCTCGTCGCGCGAGAATCCGGGCAGCGACCCGGTGACCACGATCGACAGGCCTTCCAGCGTGCGCTCGACGGTCGCGTCGCGTTCGTCGGCCATCCGTACGCCCGCGGCACGCCACTTGTCGACGATCGCGCGGTGCCAGTCGACGGTGAACCACTCCACCACCGCCGCGGCGATGGTCGGCCCGACCCCCTCGACCGCGGCGAGTTGTTCCTCCGACGCCTCGACGATGGCGTCCAGGCTGCCGAACTCGGTGGCCAGGGCCCGCGCCGCGGTAGGCCCGACGTGGCGGATGGACAACGCGACCAGAACCCGCCACAGCGGTTGGGCCTTGGCCTTGCCGAGGTTGGCCAGCAGGCGCTTGCCGTTCGCGGACAACTCGCCGGCCTTGGTAGTGAACAGCTCGGTGCGCAAGAGATCCTCGGCGGTCAGGGTGAACAGATCGCCCTCGTCGGTGATCACCCCGCCGGCCAGCAGCGCCGTCGCGGCCTCGTACCCCAACCCCTCGATGTCGAACGCGCCCCGGCCCGCGACGTGAAACACGCGCTCCCGCAACTGCGCCGGGCAGCTCCTGGTGTTGGGGCAACGGATGTCGGCATCGCCCTCTTTCGCCGGTGCCAGGCGGGTGCCGCATTCGGGACAGTTTGTGGGCATGACGAATTCACGTTCGGTCCCGTCCCTGAGGTCCACGACAGGGCCGAGCACCTCGGGGATGACATCGCCGGCCTTGCGGATCACGACGGTGTCGCCGATGAGCACACCCTTGCGCTTGACCTCGGTGGCGTTGTGCAGGGTCGCGAGGCCGACCGTCGATCCGGCCACCTTGACCGGTTCCATGTAGGCGAACGGCGTGACCCGACCGGTGCGGCCCACACTGACCCTGATGTCGAGCAGCTTGGTGGTGGCCTCCTCGGGCGGATACTTGTAGGCCACCGCCCAGCGCGGGGCACGCGACGTCGAACCCAGCCTGCGTTGTAGGGCCACCTCGTCGACTTTGACCACAAGTCCGTCGATTTCGTGGTCGACGTCGTGACGGTGCTCGCCCCAGTACGCGATCCGCTCGGCGACCGCGGCGACCCCGGACACCCTGGTGGTGTGCGTCGACACCGGCAGCCCCCACTGCCCCAGCGCGCGGTACGCGTCGTGCAGGGTCTTGAAGCTCGATCCGCCGTCGCCTTCCATCCGTCCCAACCCGTGGCAGATCATCCGCAACTTGCGCCGGGCCGTCACCGCCGGGTTCTTCTGCCGCAGCGAGCCCGCCGCACTGTTGCGCGGATTGGCGAAGGGCGGTTTGCCCTCGGCGACCAGTCCGGCGTTGAGCTCCTCGAAGTCGGCGACCCGGAAGAACACCTCACCGCGCACTTCCAGCACGGCGGGTATGGGGAATTCGTCGGAGGGGGTGAGGCGCTCGGGGATGTCGTCGATGGTGCGGGCGTTGAGCGTGACGTCCTCGCCGACGCGCCCGTCGCCGCGGGTCGCGGCGCGCTCCAACCGGCCGTTGCGGTAGACGAGTGCGAGCGCGACGCCGTCGATCTTGAGCTCGCACAGATAGTGCGCGGCGTCGCCCGTCTCACCACTGATCCTGGCCGCCCACGCCGACAACTCGTCGGAGTCGAACACGTTGTCCAGTGACAGCATGCGTTCGAGGTGCTCGGCGGGCGTGAAGTCGGTCGCGAAGCCCGCGCCCCCCACCAGCTGGGTCGGAGAATCCGGCGTCAACAGTTCGGGATGGGCCTCTTCGAGCGCCTGCAGTTGGCGCAGCATCGTGTCGAACTCCGCGTCGGAGATGATCGGCGCGTCCCTCACGTAGTAGCGGAACTGGTGTTCACGCACCTGGTCGGCCAGTTCTTGCCAACGTCGCCGCAGGTCAGCGTCTTCCACGTCGCTCGAGGTCACCCCCGCAGGGTAGCCGAGGGCACCGACAGGCAAACAGCGTTGGCGGTGTCGGCGGAGTTCCGGACGGCTTTGGTTAGGGTTGGCGGCATGCCGCATCCGATCATGTTCCACGACGATGATCAGGGCCTGGCCGAGCTCCGCAGCATCGCACTGGACTTCCCCGAGGCCTTCGAGAAAGTCTCGTGGGGCAGGCCCGTGTTTTGCGCGCCGAAGATGTTCGCGATGTACGGGGGCAACGTCAAGTCCACCGAAGGCATGGTCCCGTATCCGTACTCGCTGCTGGTCAAGGTCGACGACAGTGACCGCCGCGCACTGGAGCAGGACAAGCGGTTCTTCTTCCCGGCCTATATGGGGCCGTTCGGGTGGTTGGGACTGGATTTCACTGCGGCCGAAGTGGATTGGGACGAGGTGACGGAGCTGGTCGACGCCTCGTTCCGGCTCGTGGCGCCCCGCAAGCTCATCAAGCAACTCGACGAACGCCGACTGGAGGAACCATGAGTTTCGCGAGCCCCTTTGCCGATATCCGGATTCCGGCGGTCAGTGTCTACGACTACCTGTTCGCCGACCTCGGCGCCGACGACGCCGATCGGGTGGCACTCGTCGACGCCAAGACGGGCACGGAAACCACTTACGCCGAAATGGTGGGCCGCGTCGATGCGTTCGCCGGTGCGCTGGCCGCGCGCGGCATCGGTGTCGGGGATGTGGTGGCACTGTTCTCGCCGAACAGTTCCGCATTCGCGATCGCGTTCCACGGCATCTTGCGCTCGGGCGCGACGGCCACCACCGTCAATGCCCTGTTCACCGCCAAGGACATCGCCAAGCAGCTGACCGATTCCAAAGCGCGTCTGCTGCTGACGGTGAACGCGCTGCTGCCGCAGGCCCGCGAGGGCGCCGCGGCCGCTGGGCTGACCGAGGAGCAGGTGGTGGTGCTCGACGGCGCCGGTCTGCCCGACGGCCATCCGGCACCCGACGTGAGTTTCGACCCGGCCACGCACCTCGCGGTGCTGCCGTACAGCTCGGGGACGACGGCAAATCCCAAGGGCGTCATGCTCACCCACGGCAACCTGACCGCCAACGTCGCGCAGATCCGGCCGCTGCAGGGCATGCACGCCGACGACCGGCTGCTGGCGGTTCTGCCGTTCTTTCACATCTACGGGATGACGGTGCTGCTCAACGCCGCGCTGCACGCACGCGCGAAGCTCGTCATCATGCCGTCGTTCGACCTGGCCGAGTTCCTGGACAACATCGCGACCCACAGGTGCACGTACGCATACATCGCTCCCCCGGTGGCCGTCGCGCTGGCCAAGCATCCGCTGGTCGATTCCTACGACCTGTCCTCGCTCAAGGGCATCATGTCCGGTGCGGCCTCGCTGGACGCCGAGCTCGGCCATGCGGTGTCCAACCGGTTGGGCTGCAACGTCGTTCAGGGCTACGGAATGAGTGAGCTGAGCCCGGTCAGCCATATCACCCCGACCGACGGCGGCCTGGCCACGATCGGTTCGGTCGCGCCCTTGGACTCGTGCGGCTGGACGGTGCCCAACGCCGAGAGCAAGCTCGTCGACCCCGACACGGGCGCCGAAATCGGCGTTCCCGCAGAAGGTTTGAGTGAGACCGGCGAGCTGTGGTTCAGAGGCCCCAACGTGATGGCCGGTTACCTCAACAACGACGAGGCGACGCGCGAGACCATCGACTCCGACGGTTTCCTGCACACCGGCGATCTCGCGAAGGTGGACGCCACCGGGTGCGTCTACATCGTCGACCGCCTCAAGGAGCTCATCAAGTACAAGGGTTACCAGGTACCGCCCGCCGAGCTGGAGTCGGTGTTGTTGACCCACCCGGGCATAGCCGATGCCGCGGTGATCGGCGTACCCGACAGCGAGACGGGCGAGGAGATCCCGAAGGCGTTCGTGGTCAAGCAATCCGGAGCGGAGCTGACCGGCGACGAGGTCATGGAGTTCGTCGCCGGTCAGGTCGCGCCGTACAAGAAGGTGCGTCAGGTCGAGTTCATCGACGCGGTGCCGAAGTCGGCGGCCGGCAAGATCCTGCGGCGCGAGTTGCGTTCGCGTTCGTAGCGCCCGGTACGCAGTTCCGGCTGTCTACTCCGGTTCCTCCACGAACGCACGCAACCGGTCGATGGCACGGTCCCACCGCCGCGACAGCGCGGTCAGGTAATCGCCGGCCTGCACCAGGGGTTCCGGCTGGATGCGCCAGATGCGTTCGCGGCCTTTGCGGTCACTGGTCACCAAACCCACCGCCTCCAGTAGCAGCAGATGCTTGGTCGCGGCCTGACGCGTCACCGGAATCACTTGCGTCAGTTGCATTGTCGAACAGGGTCCGCCATCGCAGAGCCGCGTGACGATGCGCAACCGGTTGGGGTCGCCGAGCGCGTCGAAGACCGAGGACGGCGTCTCGGTCAAACCGGCGGTGGTCACACCGGCTCGCCGAGCGCGAGGTACTTGCGCACCAGCTCGGTCTGGGCGGCCCAGCCCTCGCTGTTGGCCTCGAACGCCGACACGCGCCGCTCGGCGGGGATCGCATCGAAGCCCGATTCGACGATCCGCAGTAGCACGCCGTCGGGCTTCTCGGTAAGCGTGAACTCGACCAATGTCGTCGGCTCGGCCGAATAGTCGGTGCCGGGGTCGACGGCGTACGGATGCCAGCGGTAGGCCAGCCGGTGCGGCGGCTCCACCGCGACGATGTGCCATTTGTCGGCCTCCCCGGCGTACGGCTGCTGGGCCGCCGCGACCTCCTCGTCGACCTCGGTCGGCGTCATCACACCGTTGACGGATTGCCCTGCGACAAACGGTCCGTCGAAGCGGACGCCGAACCAGCGGCCGAATTCCTCCGAATCGCTGATCGCACGCCAGACCCGCTCGAGCGAGGCACGCAGGAGAACTTCTTTTTCGATCCGATCAGTACTCATATGCAACCTTTCAGTTGCTTCTCAGCGTAGCGGCGTACCGATCGAAGCGCAACCTTTTGGTTGCTCTTTTTTTCAGATGCCTTCGGGGTCGACGGCGAACCCGTCGGCGGCCTTCTGCGCCAGTTCGTACGCTGCCTGTGCCCACGCCCCAGTGGCGCCGGCCAGCCCACACGCCGGCGTGATACCGATCCGCTCGCGCAGCACCGAACGTGCGAAACCGAGGCGATCGGTGATCTGGGCGGCCGCCTTGGCCACCTCTTCCACCGCAGGCCTGCGCTCTGGCGCCGCCGCGGGCACCACACCGAGCAGAACTGTGCGGCCCGATTCGACGAATTCCCCGATGCCGTCCAGATCCGCAGGCGTGAGCGTGCCCGGGTCCACCGAGATGGCCTGAACCGCGCTGCGCAACAGCGCTTTCCACGGCAGGCCCGGCGCGCAGCAGTGCACCGCGAGCTCCGATCCGGCCGCGGCGGCGCACTCGTCGATCAGGCTCATCGCCAACGGCTCGTCGACCGGGTGCACCGGCGTCAGGCTCGTGACCCCGGTCAGGCGGCCCTCGAGGGCAGCCGGCAACGACGGCTCGTCCAGTTGCACGACCACCGTGGTGCCCAGCCGGCGCGCGACCTCGGCCCGGTGCACCGACAGCCCCTCGGCCAGCGACGCGGCCAGGTCGCGCAGCGCACCGCGATCGGTGATGGCCCGGTGGCCGCCGGGGAGCTCGAGTTGGGCGGCCAGCGTGATCGGCCCGGCCGACTGCACCTTGACCGCACGGCCGCTGCCTCGCAACCCGGCCCGCTCCCAAGCCTCTTCGAGCGCGTCGATGTCCTCACCGAGCAGGCTCACGGCCCTGCGCAGTGCAGAGCTGCGCCGACCGGCGGCGATGCGGTATCCACGCGGCACGGTGTCGATGCCGATGTCGACCAGAAGCGCACCCGTCCGGCCGATCATGTCGGCGCCGATCCCGCGAGCGGGCAGTTCCACGAGGTGGCTCAGTCCGTGCAGCTCGCCGACCACGACCTCCGCGGCCTGACGCGCTGTGGTACCCGGCCACGAACCGATACCGGTCGCGGTGGCGAAAACACTCACGCGCGTGCGATGGTCGCGCTGGCGATGACCTCGTCACCGTCCTGATCGGGACGGTAGAGCACCATGGTCTGACCCGGCGCCACGCCGCGCAGCGGCGACCGCAACGACACCGCCAGCCGTCCGTCCCGCAACTCGGCGACCGCGTCGGTGATGCCGCCGTGTGCACGCACCTGAATCTGGCACTCGACAGGACCGCGCAGCGGAACGCCGCTGGTGAAGATCGGTGTCTCGCCGAAGAGCTCGGACACCTCGAGATCCTCGGCCGGGCCGACCCGCACGGTGCCGGTTTCGGCGTCGATCGCGGTCACGTAGCGGGGCCGGCCGTCGGCACCAGGGCCGGCGATGCCCAGCCCCTTGCGCTGGCCGATGGTGAACCCGTGCACACCGTCGTGTTCGGCGAGCACGGTGCCGCTGGCGTCGACGACCGCGCCGGGCCGCACACCGATGCGCGCGCCGAGGAACGCCTTGGTGTCCCCGGACGGGATGAAGCAGATGTCGTGGCTGTCGGGCTTCTGCGCGACCGCGAGGCCGCGCTCGGCGGCCTCGGCCCGGATCTGCGGCTTGGGGGTGTCGCCGATCGGGAACAGCGCGTGCCGAAGCTGTTCTGCGGTAAGCACACCCAGCACGTAGGACTGGTCCTTGTCGGCGTCGACCGCACGTCGCAGCCGGCCATCGGCCAGCCGCGCATAGTGCCCGGTGGCGACCGCGTCGAAACCGAGGGCGAGTGCGCGGGCGGACAGCGCCGAGAACTTGATCCGCTCGTTGCAGCGCACACACGGATTCGGGGTCTCCCCACGCGCATACGACTCGACGAAGTCGTCGATCACGTCGTCGGCGAACCGGTCCGCGAAATCCCATACATAGAACGGGATGTCGAGAATGTCGGCGACCCGGCGGGCATCGCCTGCGTCTTCCTTCGAGCAGCAGCCCCGCGAGCCGGTGCGTAACGTGCCCGGCGCCGTGGACAGGGCCAGGTGGACACCGACGACGTCGTGACCGGCGTCGACCATCCGGGCAGCGGCCACCGACGAATCCACGCCGCCGCTCATCGCAACCAGAACCCTCATGTCCGAGACGTCCCCGAACTCGCGAGAGCGGCCTGCCTGGCCCGCTCGACCGCGGCGGGCAGCACCTGCAGGACGGCGTCGACGTCGGCGTCGGTGCTGGTGTGGCCGAGCGAAAGTCTCAAAGACCCGCGCGCGGTGGCCGGGTCGGCACCCATCGCGATCAACACATGCGACGCCTGGGCCACCCCGGCCGTGCAGGCCGAGCCCGTCGAGCATTCGACGCCCTTGGCGTCGAGCAGCATCAGCAGCGAATCACCTTCACAACCACGGAAAGTGAAGTGGCTGTTGCCGGGCAACCTGCCGTCGCCACGGGCACCGTTGAGCTGCACATCGTCGATCTGGGCCAGCACCCCGTCGATCAGCCGGTCGCGCAGGGCCCGCACACGGGCACTGTGGTCGGCCAGACCGTCGACGGCCACCTGCGCGGCAGCGGCCATCGCGACCGCGCCTGCCACATCTGGCGTCCCGGAACGCACGTCACGTTCCTGACCGCCGCCGTGCAACAGCGGCACACACGCCGTGTCGCGGCGCAGCAGCAGCGCGCCCACACCGGTCGGACCGCCGAACTTGTGGGCCGTGACGCTCATGGCCGCCAGGCCGCTCGCGGCAAAATCGACCGGAACGTTGCCGACTGCCTGGACCGCGTCACTGTGCATCGGGATGCCGAACTCGGCCGCGACGGCCGTCAACTCGGCGATCGGCATGACGGTGCCGACCTCGTTGTTGGCCCACATGACGCTGACCAGCGCGACGTCGTCGGCGCCTGCCTGCAGTGCGGCCCGCAGCGTGTCGGGCGACACCGCGCCGGTGGCGTCCACCGGCAACCAGGTCACCTCGGCGTCCTCGTGCTCGACGAGCCACTGCACGGCGTCGAGCACAGCATGATGCTCGACGCCGGTGGTGATGATCCTGCGCCGCGCAGGCTCGGCGTCGTGACGGGCCCAGTAAATGCCCTTCACGGCGAGGTTGTCGCTCTCGGTGCCGCCCGCGGTGAGGATCACCTCGGACGGTCGGGCGCCGAGCAGGTGGGCCAGCGTCTCGCGGGCCTCCTCCATGCGGCGACGCGCCAGCCGGCCGGAACCGTGCAGTGAGGATGCGTTGCCGACGGTGGCCAGTGCAGCGGTCATCGCCTCGATGGCAGCAGGGTGCATCGGGGTGGTGGCGGCGTGATCGAGATAGACCGGCCCGCCTGAGGATGAGGTCGGGATGGAGGCCATAACCCTCCTAGGATAGCCGCCGTCCGGCCCATCCCCCGACTGGCTGGTCAGGCGGCCAATGCGTGCGCGGGTGCCACCGGCAGCACCTGCTCGCCGCGCACCGCTGCCTCGCAGCGTGCGGCCAGATCGCGCCGGTCCTCGCCGGGCAGCTGAAGCGACCCGACATGGATGTGGCAGACGGTCCGACGTGCGGTGATGACGCGACGCACCGATTCGAGCAGGGTGTCGTCGCCGACGAAGGCCGGAACGGTCGAGGGGCGGCCGTCGCGATGCCGGTAGTTCAGCCGCAGCGGCTGCACGGGGCGCCCGGCATCCACCGCGGCCTGGAACATCGCCGGCCGGAACGGGCCGTATGCCAGCCCGCACCACGTGGTGCCCTCCGGGAACGCCACCACGGTGTGCCCGGCCCTGAGCCGCTCGGCGACCGTGTTCACCACCGCGGGCAGCCGGCGCAGGCTCCCCCGGTCGATCGGGATGACCTTCATGATGCGGGCAAGCCGTCCCAGCGCGGGCCACTCGATGAGATCGGCGCGTGCCACGAAGGATCCCGGCAGCACCGCGCCGATGCTGAAGATGTCGAGCCACGACACGTGCCCGCTGACCACCAGCACGCCGCTCAGGTTGCGGATCGGGCCGCCTGACACGGTGATCCGCACGCCGAGGCATCGCAGCATCAGCCGGCAGTAGACCCGCTGCAGGTGCGAGCGGCCGGGCAGAGGCACGGCCAGCAGCGGCAGTCCGGGGGCCAGGACCATCGCCATCGCGACGCGGACCGTCGTACGCACCCAGACCACGGGACGCCGGCCGGTTTCGGCACCGCCCGCGTGCACGCAGCTCGCGTCGCACGACGCGCGCGGCAACCACGAGTGTTCACAGCTGGGGTTGCTCACGAGCCCATCCCGTCAGCCATGTCGGCCGCGGCCGACACCGAGCGCAGCCGGTTCAGATACCGCACGTCGGCCTGGCGCTTGTCCAGAAGCGCCGGGAAGTCGCCGACGCCGAAGTCGGGATCGTGCGCGGGCTCGCCGCACACCTTGGCCCCGAGCCGCAGGTAACCGCGCATTAGCGGGGGCACCGTGGTCCGCGACGGCGGGTCGATGTCGTCGAGTCCCCTGCCGTCGAGCACCACCGGCCGGTACGGGAAAACCGTGTACTCGCTCGGCGCGGCGTGCCTGCGCCGGACGAAGTCGCGCACGCCACGGATCTGGGTGCCGGGCGGGCCGTCGGCGTTGCCGGCGACCGGCACGGAGACGCAGCCGGACACGTAGTCGTAGCCGCAGCGGTCCAGGTAGGCCAGGATGCCCGCCCACATCAGCAACACCACGCCGCCGTTGCGGTGATCGGCGCGGACCACGGCCCGCCCCATCTCGACCAGGGAGGGCCGCAGCGCGTCCAGACCGCGCACATCGAACTCGGTGGCCGTGTAGAGCCCGCCCGCGGCGATCGCACCGGGCGGCGGCAACATGCGGTAGCACCCCACCAGTTCACCGGTGCCGTCCTCACGGACCAGCAGGTGATCGCAGAACTGATCGAACCGGTCGGCATCCAGGCCGTCCGCAGCCCCGGCAAGCGCGAATCCGGGCTCGGCGGTGAACACCTGATGACGGAGGCGTTGCGCCTCGACGATGTGATCGGAATCGGTGGACAGCAACAGGGTGTAGCGCGGTGTGTCCGCCGACGCGGGGATCGAGCGATCAGCGGCGATGAGTACAGATGAAGTGCTCATAGCCAGCACGGTCGCCCAGTTGGGTCTCCGGACGGCATCGCCCGCGTGACATGTCCGTGAGCGCTAGGTGACGAAATGTGGCCGACCGCCGTCGAACCGTCAATCGTCGAGGAACACGACGTTCTCGCCGACCGGATTGCGCGGTGTGTCCAGGTGATTGGCGGGAAAATCGGGGTCGGGATAGCCGATCGACACCCCGCACAGGACCGTCAGGTCGTCGGGGATGCCGAGGTGTTCACGCAGCACGTCCGGATAGAACGAAATCGACACCTGTACGCAACTGCCGATTCCCCGTTCGTTCAACGCCAGCAACAGGGTCTGCAGGAACATCCCCACTCCCAGCGCATCGACGTTGGTGAAATCGCGATGCATGCACACCACGCCGGCGACCGGGGCGTGAAAGAACTCCCAGTTGCGCAGCTGGGCCGCCCATCGCGCATCGGCGTCGTCGCGCGCGATGCCCATCGCGCCGTACACCAAAGCTCCGCTCTCCCTGCGCAGGTGGGCGAACCGCGGTGGCAGGCCGGCCGAACCTATCGCCGGCGGCGCCGCCTGCACCGCCGCGAGCAGCGCCTCCACCAGCCGGGCACGGCGCTCGCCTGTCGCGAAGAAGACGTGCCACGGCTGAGTGTTGGAGTTCGACGGCGCCCGGATCGCCAACTCGAGCGCCTCGTCGAGCAGTTCTCGCGGAACCGGCTTGTCCGCCAAGAACATCCGCGAAGAGCGACGCGTCCGGACGACGTCTGCGAACTCACCCATCAGGCCACCCGGCGATCCTTACGGGCCTCGAGTTCCTCGTCCTCGACGATCACGAGCATCGGTTCACCTGGCACACAGAGCATGTTTACCAGGAATCGCAACGGGACGTCTTCACGGTTGTTGGCGTCCGAGTAGTGGATGACGTCACCACCGGGCTCCCAGAACGCTTCGCCTGCCTTGATCACGCGAGGCGCTTCGCCTTCCAGCTCGAAGAGCATCTCGCCCTCCAGCACGTAGCCGAACGCGGGCCCGGCCGGATGGCGGTGTGGCGGTGCCCCCGGCGACCCGGCAGGCCACTCGATCACGGTCGTCATCACCTCGGCATTGGGCGGAATGAACGGCGGTGTGACGCTCGCGAGCACAGTCATCGCGTCGTGAAGCGCCTTTTCGCGCTCCGGTGAAACAGGCATTGCTGACTCCTATGGTTCAGGCCGCGGCGCCGCCGCCGTCGGCATGCAGGGTGGAACCGGTGATGAAACTCGACCGGGGCGAGGCGAAAAACAGTACGGCTTCGGCGATCTCGGCCGGGTTGGCCGTCCGGCCCAGCGGTAGTGCGCGACCGAGTTCCTCGTTGGTGTCGCCCCATTCGGCGGCAACGCCTTCCGTCGCGGTCGGGCCCGGAGCGACACTGTTGACCCGTACGCCGCGCGGTCCGAACTCGACGGCCCAGGTACGGGTCATCGACTCCAGGGCCGCCTTGGACGCGCTGTAGGTCGATGCCCCGGGGACACCCTTCGACGCGACCATGGTGGTGACGTTGACGATGCTGCCGCTGCCTCGGCGCAGCATGCCCGGCACCAGGGCAGCGACCAGGAAATACGCACCGCGGACGTTGGTGTCGAACGTGGTCTCGAACGATGCGATGTCCTGGTTCACCGTCAGCGCGCCGGGGAAACTGGCGGCGTTGTTGACGATGATGTCGACATCACCGCATTGCGCGGCAAGGGTTTTCACCGAGTCGATGTCCGCCATGTCGGCGGCGACGAACGTGACAGAGGCACCCAGTTCAGCGGCCGCGGCCCGGCCCCGTTCGCCGTTGCGCCCGGTGATGATCACCTCGGCGCCCTCGCGGGCAAGAAGCCGCGCAACCTCCAGCCCGATGCCTGCGGTGCCGCCGGTGACGACGGCACGCTGACCCTGCAACTCCATCTCAGCGAGCCGCCATGAAGTCGGCGAACCGGATCTCACCGAGGATTCCGTCGTCGCCCGTGACCAGGCTGTTGTCGTCGACCGCGGTGCCGAAGTACGTGGCCTGCGGGTCGACGATGACCGGCTTGTCGTCACCCTTGGCCGCCAGTACCGCACGCGCCATGTCGGCGAACGAGAGCTTCTCGGGCCCACCGATGTTGATGATGCCGTTGCGCGGAGCGGCCTGAGCGGCCTTGGCCACCTCGGCGGCGACGTCGTCGACTGCGATCAGCTGAATCCGTGCATCCGGGACGCGCACCTCGTCACCCACCACCAACGACGCGGTGATGGCCTCGGCGAACTGCTGGAACTGCGTGGCGCGCACGATCGTGTACGGCAGTCCGGATTCGGTGATGATCTTTTCCTGAGCCACCTTGGCCCGCATGTAGCCGCTGTCCGGCAAGCCGTCGGTTCCCACGATGGACAGCGCGACGTAATGGCCGACGCCGGTCTCCTTGGCGGCAGCCACCAAGTTGCTCGCCGATCTCGTGAAGAAGTCCATCACGGGGCCGTCCTCGAACGAGGGTGAATTGACGACGTCGACGAGGATCTCGGCACCGCTGAGTGCTTCGCCCAGGCCCTCACCGGTGAGGACGTCGGCACCCGTGGAAAGGGAGGCCGCCACCACGTCGTGCCCGGCCTCGGTGAGCAACCGCACCACCCGCGAACCGATCTGGCCGCTGGCACCGATGACTGTGATTTTCATTGTGCGAATACCTTTCTCAACGTGCTGACGGCATCAACACTGGCACCGCACGCCGAGAACCGAACCCTGGAAAGTCCGTAGTCTCCAACCCGGTATGCCGGGCACATGACAAAGGCACCCCCAAAACTCCCGTTTTGGGGGTGCCTTCGCGTGTGCTTGCGCGGGAACTTATCCCTTGCGGGCCTTGATGGCCTCGGTCAGCTGCGGCGTGACCTTGAACAGGTCGCCCACGATGCCGAGGTCGGCGATCTCGAAGATCGGCGCCTCTTCGTCCTTGTTCACCGCGACGATGGTCTTGGACGTCTGCATACCGGCCCGGTGCTGGATCGCCCCGGAGATGCCCAGCGCGATGTACAGCTGCGGCGACACGGTCTTGCCGGTCTGGCCCACCTGGAACTGACCCGGGTAGTAGCCCGAATCGACCGCGGCACGCGAGGCGCCGACGGCGCCACCGAGCGAGTCCGCCAGTTCCTCGACCACGGAGAAGTTCTCCGCGCTGCCGACGCCGCGGCCACCGGCGACCACGACCGTGGCCTCGGTGAGCTCCGGACGATCACCGGCCACCGCAGGCTCACGCTTGGTGATCTTGGTCGCGTTCTCGGCCTGGGCCGGAACCTCGACATTGACGACCTCGCCGGCACCGTCGGCCGGGCTGGCCTCGATCGAGCCGGGACGCACCGTGATGACCGGGGTGTCGCTCGTGACCTGGGCCTCGACGGTGAACGCGCCACCGAAGATGCTGTGGACACCCACCGCACCCTCCTTGACGTCCACGACGTCGACCAGCAGGCCCGACCCGATGCGCGCGGCCAGCCGGCCGGCGATCTCCTTGCCGTCGGCGCTCGCGGCGATCAAGACACCGGCGGGCGCCGCCGACTCGGCCAGCCCGGCCAGCACGTCGACGACCGGGGTGATGAGGTAGTTCTCGACGTCGTCGGACTCGGCGACGTAGATCTTGGCCGCACCGGCGGCCTTGAGTCCGTCGGTCAGCGCCGCGCCGGTGCCCGGCTTGCCCACCACGACGGCGGACGGCTCACCCAGCACGCGGGCCGCGGTGATCAGTTCGGCGCTGACCTTCTTCAATGCGCCATCTGCGTGCTCGACGAGCACAAGTACTTCAGCCATGAGTTCTCGCTATGTCCTTTGGGGAAGTAGGTGTCTAGATGAGTTTCTGGGCGACCAGGTATTCGGCGACCTTGGTACCGCCGTCACCCTCGTCGGTGACCTTCTCACCAGCGGTCTTCGGCGGCTTCGGGGTCGACGACAGCACCTTCGACCCGGCGTTGGCGACACCGACCTCGTCGGCCTCGACGCCGATCTCGGCGAGCGTGAGCACAGTGACTTCCTTCTTCTTGGCGGCCATGATGCCTTTGAAGGACGGGAAGCGGGGCTCGTTGATCTTCTCGTTGACGCTGACCACGGCCGGCAGCGGGGCCTCAAGGGTGAACACACCCTCGTCGGTCTCACGCTCGGCGGTGACCTTGCCGTCTTCGACGTTGAGCTTGCGGACATGGGTGAGCTGCGGCAGGCCCAGGTACTCGGCGATGACCGCAGGTACCGCGCCACCGACACCGTCGGTGGCCTCGTTGCCGGCGATGACCAGCTCGGTGCCCTCGATGGTGCCCAGCGCGCGGGCCAGCGCCCACGCGGTCTGGATGACGTCGGACCCGTGCAGGCCGTCGTCCTTGAGGTGCACGGCCTTGTCGGCCCCCATCGACAGCGCCTTGCGGATGGCCTCGGTCGCCCGCTCCGGGCCCGCGGTCAACACGGTCACCGTGCTGTCGCCACCCTCACGCTCCTTGATCAGCAGCGCTTCCTCGACGGCGCGCTCGTTGATCTCGTCGAGCACGGCATCGGCGGCTTCCCGGTCGAGGGTGAAATCGCCGTCGGTGAGCTTGCGCTCCGACCAAGTGTCTGGGACCTGTTTGATCAGGACCACGATGTTCGTCATGACTCTGGTTCGTCCTCCTCGATGAGGCCGACGGGCCGGCCTCTATCACGTTCTTGGTAACTAGCACCATGTTACTCGTCGGTAACTTACGGTGGTTCGCAGGATCACCATAGCTGGTCGGACTTTGTATTCCGGTCTCCCCTATCACACCGGGGCGGTGGGGGAAGTGTTGGTCGATCCGCCACCAACACCTTCACCCCGGGTAAGGCTGGGTTAGCCTGCCTTCCAATGAGCGCATTTGTGGACGACGCAGGCGGTGCCCGATCCCCCGCCCTACCCCTGACCGGCGAACGGACCATTCCCGGCTTGGCCGAGGAAAACTACTGGTTCCGTCGCCACGAGGTGGTCTACCGACGGCTCGCGGATCGCTGCGCCGGCCGCGACGTGCTGGAGGCCGGCTGCGGCGAGGGCTACGGCGCCGATCTCATCGCCGACGTGGCCAACCGCGTCATCGGCCTCGACTACGACGAGGCGACGGTCGCCCACGTGCGCGCCCGGTATCCGCGGGTCGACATCCGGCACGGCAACCTTGCCGAGCTGCCTCTCGAGGATGCGTCGGTGGACGTCGTGGTCAACTTCCAGGTGATCGAACACCTCTGGGACCAAGCACAATTCGTTGCCGAGTGCGCCCGGGTGCTGCGGCCCGGCGGGACATTCCTGGTGTCCACGCCCAACCGCATCACCTTCTCGCCCGGGCGCGACACACCGCTCAATCCGTTCCATACCCGCGAACTCAACGCCGCCGAGCTGACCGAGCTGCTGGAGGCCGCGGGCTTCACCGTCGAGTCGATGCTCGGTGTCTTCCACGGCGCCGGGCTCGCGGAGCTCGACGCGCGCCACGGCGGGTCGATCATCGATGCGCAGGTCGCCCGCGCGGTCGCCGAGGCGCCCTGGCCCGAGCAGTTGCTGGCCGACGTCGCCGCGGTGCGCACCGACGACTTCGACCTCACGCCGGCAAACTTCCGCAACATTGATGACAGCCTCGATCTGGTGGCGATCGCGGTGCGGCCGTGACTGGGCTGGACCCCGGGTCGCTAGGCTCCTGCCCGCCGAAACCCGACCCGGCGAGCCCCGATCCCGTACCGGGGCTGTTCACCCTCGTGCTGCACACGCACCTGCCGTGGCTGGCTCACCACGGCCGGTGGCCCGTGGGCGAGGAGTGGCTCTACCAGTCGTGGTCGGCGGCCTACCTGCCGCTGTTCCGGGTGCTGCGGACCCTGGCCGCAGAGAACCGCACGCACCTGATCACCCTGGGGATGACACCCGTCGTCACCGCACAGCTCGACGACCCGTACTGCCTCACCGGAATGCACCACTGGCTGGCCAACTGGCAGCTGCGGGCGTTGGAGGCGACGACGCTGCGCGAACCGGAAGGTCTGCGCGAGTTCGGGATTCGCGAACACGCCGAAGCCGGTGCGGCGATCGAGGATTTCACCGCCCGGTGGCGGCACGGTGCCAGCCCACTGCTGCGCGAGCTGATCGACGCCGAGACCATCGAACTGCTCGGCGGCCCACTGGCGCACCCGTTCCAGCCGTTGCTCAACCCACGCCTGCGCGAGTTCGCCCTCCGCGAGGGCTTGGCCGACGCCCGGCAGCGCTTCGCCCACACACCCGCCGGCATCTGGGCGCCCGAGTGCGCGTATGCACCCGGCATGGAGGCGGGTTACGCCGCAGCGGGCGTCGGGCACTTCATGGTCGACGGTCCCTCACTGCACGGCGACACCGCACTGGGCCGTCCGGTCGGCGACTCCGACGTCGTGGCGTTCGGGCGTGACCTGCAGGTCAGCTACCGGGTGTGGTCACCCAAGTCGGGTTACCCGGGCCATGCCGCCTATCGCGACTTCCACACCTACGACCACACCACCGGTCTCAAGCCCGCCCGGGTCACGGGCCGCAACGTGGCTTCCGAGGACAAAGCACCCTACGATCCCCAGCGCGCCGACAGGGCCATCGACGACCACGTCGCCGACTTCGTCGCCGTGGTGCGGCGCAGACTCACGAGCGAGACCGAACGCATCGGCAGACCCGCCCATGTGGTGGCCGCGTTCGACACCGAACTGTTCGGGCATTGGTGGTACGAGGGCCCGGTGTGGCTGGAGCGCGTGTTGCGGGCCCTGCCCGCGGCCGGAATCCGGGTCGGCACGCTGGCCGATGCCAAGGCCGCCGGATTCGTCGGCGACCCGGTCGAGTTGCCGCCCAGCTCATGGGGTTCCGGCAAGGACTGGCAGGTCTGGAACGGCGCACAGGTCGCCGACCTGGTGCAACTCAACGCCGAAGTCGTCGACACCGCGCTGAGCACCGTGGACAAGGCACTGACCCAGAACGCTTCGGTCGGCTCGCCGACACCGCGCGACCATGTCGCCGACCAGATCCTGCGCGAGACCCTGCTGACGGTGTCGAGCGACTGGCCGTTCATGGTCAGCAAGGATTCCGCTGCCGACTACGCGCGCTACCGCGCGCATCTGCACGCGCACGCCACCCGTGAGATCGCCGACGCGCTGGCGTCGGGACGCCGCGAGCAGGCCCAGCGCCTGGCCGACGGCTGGAACCGGGCCGACGGGCTGTTCGGTGGCCTCGACGCCAGGCGTCTGCCAAAATGACACATCACCCCGTCTCGACCGCGCTGCGCTGTGTGCGGGTCTGCCGGCCGACACACCGCACCTCCTCCGCAGTTTGCGCACACTCGCCGAAGGCCGAAGGTACACAGCCGTGAAAATTCTGATGGTGTCGTGGGAGTATCCGCCGGTTGTCGTCGGCGGACTGGGCAGACATGTGCATCACCTCGCCACCGCACTGGCGGCGGCCGGCCACGAGGTCGTGGTGCTCAGCCGCCGCCCGCCGACACCGACCCGAGCACGCATCCGTCGACCGACGAGATCAGTGAAGGGGTGCGGGTCGTCGCGGCGGCCCAGGATCCCCATGAGTTCGCGTTCGGCTCCGACATGATGGCCTGGATCCTGGCGATGGGGCACGCCATGATGCGGGCCGGACTCGCGGTGCGCGACGAACTCGGCGAGCGCTGGGTTCCCGACCTCGTACACGCCCACGACTGGCTGGTTGCCCACCCGGCGATCGCGTTGGCCGAATTCTTCGACGTACCACTGGTCTCCACGATCCACGCCACCGAGGCGGGCCGGCACTCGGGGTGGGTCTCCGGGCCGATCAGCCGGCAGGTGCACGCGATCGAGTCGTGGCTGGTGCATGAATCCGATTCGCTCATCACGTGTTCGGCGTCGATGAGCGACGAGATCACCGAGCTGTTCGGGCCCGCGCTGGCCGAGACCCACGTGATCCGCAACGGTATCGACGCCGCGCTGTGGCCGTTCGCCCCGCGGCAGCCGCGCCAAGGCCCGCCCCAACTGCTCTACGTCGGCCGGCTCGAGTATGAGAAGGGCATCCAGGAGGCCATCGCGGCGCTACCGCGGATCCGTCGCGCCCATCCCGGTACCACGCTCACCATCGCCGGAGACGGCACCCAGCAGGAGTGGCTCATCGAGCAGGCCCGAAAGCACAAGGTGCTCAAGGCAACCCGATTCGTCGGACGGCTCGGTCATGACGATCTGGTGCGGGCATTGCACACCGCGGACGCCGCGGTGTTGCCCAGCCACTACGAGCCGTTCGGCATCGTGGCGCTTGAGGCCGCGGCCACCGGAACCCCCCTCGTGACGTCGAACGTCGGCGGTCTCGGTGAAGCGGTGATCAATGGCCAGACCGGTATGTCGTTCGCCCCACGCGATGTGGCGGGACTGGCCGCGGCCGTGCGGGCCGTGCTCGACGATCCCGACGCCGCCGCACGCCGGGCCGTGGCCGCGCGCGAGCGGCTCACCTCCGACTTCGACTGGAACACCGTCGCCGCCGAGACCGCCCAGGTGTACCTGGCGGCCAAACGCGGTGAACGCGAACCGCACCGGCGCCGCCCCATCGTGGAGCACGCGCTGCCCGATCGCTGACGATTCGACGGGCATCGAATCGATTCGCACCTAGCGTGCGGATATGGCCCTCAATCGATCCTCGATCCTCACCCTGATCGCGGCCTACCTGGGACTGTTCGTGGGTCTCATCGACGCCAACGCGGTCAACCTGGCGTTGCCGGCGATCGGCGGCGACCTGGGCGGCGGCATTTCCGGTGCTCAGTGGACAGTCGACGCCTACAACGTCACCTTCGCAGCGTTCCTGCTCACCGCGGGTTCCCTCGGCGACCGGTTCGGCAGGCGCCGGATGCTGCGCATCGGGCTCGTCACGTTCGTCGTAGCATCCCTGGGCTGCGCCGCGGCGCCCACCCTGCCGCTGTTGCTGGCCGCGCGGGCGCTGCAGGGCGTCGGCGCGGCCACCATGCTGCCGCAGGGGCTCGCGATCACCGCGGCCGCGTTTCCGGACCCGGCCGACCGGGCCCGGTCGGCCGCCGCCTGGGCGATGGCGGCGGCGGGCAGCACCGCCATCGGCCCGCTGTTCGGCGGGGTGCTGGCCGACACCGCGGGCTGGCGGTGGATCTTCTGGCTCAACGCACCGGTCGGAGCGCTGGCGTTGGCGCTGACCTATCGGTACCTGCCCGAGTCACGCAATCCGGCGGCGGCCCGGCTCGACATCCGGGGGCAGGTGCTGGCCGTGGTGGGTCTCGCGGCGCTCACACTTGCACTCGTCGAAGGTCACGCGTGGCCGGCTGCACAGACCGCCGTGGTCACGGTCATTGCCCTGGCTACGATTACGGCGTTCCTGGGAACCCAACGCCGCGGCGCACACCCCATGTTGCCGCTCGATCTGTTCGGCAAGCGCCGTCTGGTCGCGGCCCTGGTCGCCACGTTCACGATGACGTTCGGCATCTACGGCCTGCTGTTGGTGAACAGCTTTGCGTTCCAACAAAACCGGGGGGTGAACGCGTTGGCCACCGCGGTGTGGTTCCTGCCGATGCCCGTGACGTACCTGCTGTTGATCCCGGCCGCCGCCAAGCTGGCCGGCCGGACCAGTCCGCGGACCGCCATGACGGCAGGCCTGGCGTTGATGGCCTCCGGGCTGCTCGTCTACTCCGCTGCGGGTGCCGGTGCGCCGCTGTGGCTCGTCGAGCTGTCGTTCGTGCTTGCGGGTGCCGGCCTGGCCCTCAACACCGGCCCGGCCGTCGCGCTGGCGATGTCGGCCATACCCGTACAGCGCACCGGCATGGCCGCGGGCGTGGTGAATCTGGCCCGGCTGCTGGGTATCACTGTCGGGGTCGCGGTGTTGGGTAGTGCCATGGCATCGGTGCCAGGCGACGGCGGCGTCCGCGTGGCGCTGCTGGTCGGTGGGCTGTGCCAACTCGCGGGTGCGGCGGCGGCACTGCGGCTGGCCAGGCCGGAACCCGCCGCCGTCGAACAGGAGGTGTGCCGTGCGTGACGCACAGGAAATCCCGTCGGTGGGCGACGCCGACATCGCCGCACTGGCCGCCCTGCTGGCCGACCCGGCCCGGTGCAAGGTGCTGCTGGCTCTCGACGACGGCCGCGCCCTACCGGCCAGCGTGCTCGCCGACGAGGCCGGCATCAGCCGCGCCACGGCCAGCAGCCACCTGCGCAAGCTCACCGAGGCCGGGCTGCTGTCCGTTCAGGCCCACGGCCGGCATCGCTACTACCAGCTGGCCGGTCCGGAGGTCGGGGCGTTGCTCGAGCAGCTGGGCCGGTTGGCACCGGCCCGTCCGGTCACATCGCTGCGGGAAGGCACCAGGGCGGCGCGGCTGCGCAGCGCACGGACCTGCTACGACCACATCGCCGGCCGGCTGGGCGTGCAGATCATGAGCAGCCTGCTCGAGCAGGATGTGCTCACGGGAGGCGACGGCCGATACCACGCGGATGGCTCCGACAAGCTGAGCAGTCCCGGCCGCGAGGTGCATTACGAACTCACCGAGCGCGGGCGAGATCGTTTCGCCGAGCTCGGCATCGAATTACCAACGGGCCGAAGGCCTCTGGTGCGCTACTGCGTCGACTGGACCGAACAGCGCCACCATCTCGCCGGCGCGTTGGGACGGGCCGTGCTAGACCATTTCCTGGCCGCGGGCTGGGTCTCCCGCACACCGCGCAATCGCACGCTCTCGGTGACCGATGCCGGCCAGATCGTGCTGCACCAGCGGTTCGGCATCGACTGGCACAACTAGCCGTCCGCCAACGGCGACACCGACCAGTTGGACAGTTCGGAGGGCCCGAGAATGCGGTGCCGGGTCTGGCCCGCAGTGTAGAAGGTGAATTTGGTTGCGCGGTAGCACTGTTCGAAACAGTCGAAGGCCTTGCCGCCGGAGTCGAAACTGACTCCGCGGATACGCACGACAAGCTCGCCGTCCTCCAGCTCAAGCTGTTCGGATTCCCAACTGTTCGGCGAGTCGACCTCGAACGCCTGCTCGGTGTAATCGTCGGTGAACCCGTAGCGCTCCTGCAGGAATCGGTACAGCGATTCACCACCCGCCAGGCGCTCGCGGTCGATCGACGGCACCCGGCTCAGCGGCAGCACCGCCCGTTCCAGGATCCGATCCGCCGTTGCCCCCACGCCGATGGTCCTGCGACGCCAAATCTCCCACACGGGCTCGCCCGCGTCGACTCCGAGTGCGGCCGCGATCGTGTGGCTCGGCAGGCCCACCGACATGGTGATCAGCGATGTGGTCACCGATGGCGAACGCCCTTGGTTGTCGGTCAATGTCTGCAGCAGCTCGCCGGGCCGGGTCGGGTCTGCGCCGATGCGCGGTTCGGCGACAAAGGTTCCCAGCCCCTGATGCCGGTGTATCCTGCCCGCGCGTTCCAGTTCGTCGAGCGCACGACGCACGGAAATAGTGCTGACGTCGGCGATCTCGGCCAGTTCGTTGGTCGACGGCAGCCGGTCGCCGGGGCGCAGGTCACGCTCCGCCATGATGCTCAGCACCAACTCCTGCACCTGTTGATAGCGCAGTTTCCGGTCGCCCGCCACCGGGCTGTCCCCCTTCTGTGTAGGCATCCGCCCTCCCCATCCGGTCCCACCCCGACCTGTCGTCGTACACAGCATACTAACTATGCATCCGACTGAGCACACCGAGAATCGGCATCAACCTGGTAGTTATCGCCAGAGTATGAGAAATATTCGCGAAACCAGCACGACATCGGCCGAACATATCCATACTCACAATACTGTGTATGCACAGTGATCAGCACTGGCTCCGCACCCGAAGGAGAACCCCGGCGATGCACATGATGGACCGACGCAGTTTCCTGCGTAACTCAGCGGTGGTTGCCGCAGCGCTCGGTGGCGCCGCAGCCTTGGCAGGCTGCGCCCCGGAGACCGCGACCCACACGGTCCTGCGCGTCGGTTCGACCACCGACATCGACTCGCTCAATCCGTTCACGGCGTTCTCGACCCAGTCCTATGACGTGTTCCAGTTGCTCTACGACAAGTTGATGGAGTACGACGCCGACCTGAACATCAAGCCGTCACTGGCCACCGAGGTCAGGGTCGACGACGGCGGCAAGACCTATACCTACACCTTGCGTGACGACGTCAAATGGCAGGACGGCAGCCCCTTCAGCGCCGATGATGTGGTGTTCACCCTGCTCATGGTGCGCGACAACGACTATGGCACCTATGGGGCGTACTTCACGGATCTCGTCGACGCGACGGCGACCGGAAACCAAGTGCGCCTGACCTATTCGCAACCCCAGACCCTGGACCCCGGGGTCATCACCCCGATCGTGCCCAAGCACGTCTGGGCCGGCGTCGCCAAAGACGACCTGCCCCGGTTCGCCAACGACAAACCCGTCGGCACCGGACCGTTCATCTTCGACTCGTGGCAGAAGGGCAGCGTCGTCACCGTCACCCGCAACGACAGCTGGTGGGGCCCCAAACCCGCGGCCGAGAAGGTGACGTGGACCAAGTTCGGCAGCGACGACATTGTCACACAGGCACTCCGCACCGGGGACATCGACATCGTCGCCGAGATCCCGCCCACGATATTCGCCGGGCTGAAGGATGCCGCCAACGTCAAAACCGATGATCTTGAGTCGTTTTCGTTCCACATGATCGGCTTCAACTGCTCGACCGACCCGAAATCGAAGGGCAACCGGATCCTGCTCGACCAAGCCGTACGCCAGGCGCTGAGCTGCGCGGTCGACCGCGGTCAATTCGTCGAGCTCGCCCTGTCCGGCTACGGAGAACCTGGAACCGGCCTCCTGCCGGTGGCGTTCGGCGACTTCCACTACACCCCCGCACTCGGCGACGTCCTCGACAACGACCAGGAAAAGGCGCGCAGGCTGCTCGAGGCGGCGGGCTACACCGACCGCAACGGGGACGGCATCCGGGAAACGAAAGACGGTGTGCCGCTGAACTTCCGCATCCTCGCGATCGCCGACACCGCGGTCGATGTCAAGGCCGCCGAGCTCTTCGTCACCGCGGCCAAGGCGATCGGGATAGGCCTCAAGCTGTCCACGACCGATGCCGACGCCATGGGCAGCACGGTGTTCAACACCGAAGGGCCCGACTGGGACATCATGGTGTGGGGCTGGGACTCTGAGATGTACGACCCCTCGTATCTGCTCGGCATCGCCACCACCGACCAGATCGGCGGCAACAACGACACGTACTGGAGCAACCCCCGCTACGACGAGCTCTACACGCAGCAGCGCACCACCGTCGACCGCGGTGAGCGGGTCAAGTTGGTCCAGGAAATGCAGGCCATCCACTACGCGAGCTGCCCGTACATCGTGATGTGGTACCAGAAGAAGCTCACGGGCACCCGCACCGACACCTGGACCAGTTGGCAGCCCATCAAAGGCGGCATGGTGCTGAACTTCCCCCGCGTCAACTATCTCGACGTGAAACCGGCCTGAGGCGGCGCCGAGGAGATGCTGCGTTATCTCTCGACGAAGTTGGCCTACCTCGCGCTCACCCTCCTCGCGGTTCTCGCGACCAACTTCTTGATCTTTCATCTCATGCCCGGTGACCCCGTCACCCACATCGCCCGCGGACAGCACCTCGACGCGGCGGCGATCACGCGGCTGCGCGCCTACTACGGACTCGACCGGCCACTCGGTTCGCAGTTCGTCACGTACGTGACGCACCTGCTACGCGGCGACTTCGGGTACTCGTACTCCTACTCGGCCCCGGTCGGCCCCATCGTCGGCGAAGCCCTGGTGAACACCGTGATCCTGGTTACGGTTTCGACAGTGCTCGTGGTGGGACTCGGCGTGGTCATCGGCGTGTTCGCGGCAGCCCGCAGGGGCACCCGGTCCGACCGCGGCCTGGTGGTCGGGTCGCTGGTGTTCTGGAGCCTGCCCACGTTCTGGGTAGGCATGTTGCTCATCTTCGCCTTCGCGGTCGCACTCGACTGGCTGCCGATCGCAGGGATGTACACGGCAGACGCCATCTACCCGACGGTATTCACCCGGATCGCCGACCTGGCACGGCATCTCGTGCTGCCCACTGCTGCGATGGTCATGGTCGACATCGCCCAGTTCGTCCTCATCACCCGCAGCTCATTGCTGAACACCTTGTCGGAGGACTTCATGACGACCGCGCGAGCCAAGGGTCTACACCCGCGCCGGGTGCTGTGGCAGCACGGAGTGCGCAACGCCCTGCTGCCCGTCGCCACCGCGACCACGCTGTACGCGAGCGCCACGGTCGGCGGCACGATTCAAGTCGAAACGGTGTTCTCCTGGCCCGGCATGGGCCAGCTGATCTACCTGTCCGTGGTGCGGCGCGACTACCCCGTGATGGAGGCCTGCTTCCTGTTGTTCGCCGTGGTTGTGGTGCTTGCCAATTTCGCCAGCGACGTCATCTACCGCGCACTCGACCCGAGAGTGAGACTGACATGACCGAGGTGAACATCCCCGCCGGTACGACGGGCACCGGCTGGCGCGACGTGACGACCAAGCTGTGGCACGACGGCATGGGACGGACCGGGGTGCTGATGGCCGTGGGCGTCGTGGCGCTGGCCGTCGTGGGGCCGCTGGTGGCTCCGTACGATCGCGCTGCGGTCGCCGCGTCTCGCGCCGGTATCCTGCAGCCCCCCAGCGCCACTCACCTGTTGGGCACCGACGAGCTGGGCCGTGACGTGCTACGCCAGGTGCTTGCGGGCACCCCGGTCTCCTTGGAGATCGGTATGATCGCCACTGCGGTCACCGTTCTCATCGGCACCGTGGTCGGCCTCCTCGCGGGCTGGTTCACCGGATTTGTCGACGCCGTGCTGATGCGCGTCACCGACTTCTTCCTGGTGCTGCCGAACCTGCCGCTCATGATCGCGCTCGGCGCCATTGTGGGACAAAGCCTTCCGATGATCGTCCTGGTGATCGCGGTGACAAGTTGGCCGCCGACAGCCCGCATCGTCCGCTCGCAGACGCTGGCCCTGCGGGAACGCGAGGTGGTCGCCCGGGCGCGCACCGTTGGGCTTTCCGCTCCGTCAGTGCTGTGGAAGCTGATCCTGCCGGGAGTCGCGGCCCTCGTGATCGCCAACGCGGTCCTGGTGATCGCCGGATCCATCTTGGCCGAGGCCACCCTTTCGTTCCTCGGGCTCGGCGACCCGGCGCGCACCTCGTGGGGCCAGATCCTGCACAACGCGTTCGTGTCGGGGGCGGTGGGCAGCGGCTACTGGTGGTACTTCCTACCGCCCGGCGTTGGCATCGTCGTCGTGGTGCTGGCCTTCTCGCTGATCGGCCAGGCCCTTGAGCACATCCTCAACCCAAAGCTGGCGGCAACGACATGAACCTGCTTCAGATTCGCAATCTCTCGGTCACCTACCGCTGCGGACCCGACGAGGTACGTGCCGTCGACGGCGTCGACCTGGACGTCGGCACCGGTGAGGTCGTCGGGCTGGCCGGCGAATCCGGCTGCGGCAAGACCACATTGGCCCTCGCGATAGCGCAGCTGTTGCCCCGCGGCACCGAGGTGCGCGCGGATCGCATCCGGCTGGGTGAAACCGACCTGCTCACGGTGGACGCAGAGAGCCTGCGCCGGCTGCGCTGGAGCCGGTTGTCGATGGTGTTCCAGGGCGCCATGAACGGCTTCAACCCCGTGATGCCGATCGGCACACAGATCGCCGAAGCGATCCGTACCCATCGCCCGCGCACCGGCAAACGCGAAATCCGGGCACGCGTCGCCGAACTGCTCGGCGAGGTGGGCATCGCAGGAGGACGGGCCGCCGACTATCCGCACCAGTTCTCCGGTGGGATGAAGCAGCGGGCCATGATCGCCATGGCGCTCGCGTGCGATCCCGACCTGGTGATCGCAGACGAGCCGACCACCGCGCTCGACGTCATGACGCAGGCGCAGATCCTGGAGCTCATCCGGCGCCTGGCCGACGAACTGGACCTGGCGATGCTGGTGATCTCACACGACCTGATGGTGCTCGGTGAGCTCTGCGACCGGGCCGCGGTGATGTATGCCGGCCGAATCGTCGAGCACGGGCAGGCCGACGACGTGTTCAGCCAAGCGGCAGGCGCCGGGCCGGCCCACCCCTACACCCGCCAGCTGTTGGCATGCTTTCCACAGCCGGGCGCGGGTGCCGACTCCATCAGCGGAATCCCGGGCAGCCCACCTGACCTCGCGCATCCGCCTGCCGGTTGCAGGTTCTGTGACCGCTGCGAGGTCGCGTTGCCCGTGTGCACGACCACCGCTCCTGAGCTGCGCTCGGTCCGTGCCGGCACCGCTCACATCGCGGCATGTCACCGCGTGTCCGCGGAACACGCCGCCCCGTTGGAGACAGCCCGATGACCGACGCAGGCGTTGGGCGCGCCGTCGCCGAGGTCACCGACCTGCACGTCCACTTCCCGATCCGCCACGGCAGGCACAGGCTTGTCGCGCGCGCTGTCGACGGCGTCGATCTCACCCTCCATGAGCGCGAAATCGTGGCACTGGTAGGCGAATCCGGATGCGGCAAGACCACGATCGCGCGCACCATCATGCGCCTGCACGAGCCGACCTCCGGCACGATCTCGATCGGCGCAGTGGACATCACCCACCTCGGCGGCCGGAAGCTGCGGGCGATGCGCCGCGACTTCCAGATGATCTTCCAGGATCCCTTCGAGAGCCTGCCCGCCAACTCGACCGCCTTCGAGGTGGTGGCCGAGGGCCTGTCGATCCATCGTCGCGACCTCGACACGGCACACCGCAGGCAGGCCACGCTGGGTGCGCTCACGGCGTGCGGGCTACCCGAGACCGTCGCGGGCAGGCGCATGTTCGAACTGTCCGGTGGCCAGCGTCAACGCGTGGCCATCGCCGCGGCGGTGGCCGTCGAACCCCGGCTTCTCGTGGCCGACGAGCCGGTGTCCATGCTGGATGTGTCGCTCCGCGCGGGCATTTTGCGCGTCTTGCTCGACCTGCGGGAACGCCTCGGCATCGCAACCCTTTTCATCACGCATGACCTCGCGCTGGCCGGCGTGTTCGCCGACCGGGTCGCCGTGCTGTACCTGGGGCGCATCGTCGAACAGGGCGTGGGCACAGAAGTGATCGCCAACCCCGCCCACCCCTATACGAGGGCACTGGTCGACGTGATGCCCAAACCTGGGGGCCGGCGTAGCGCCCGCGCCCTGCTGGCCGGTGAGCCACCGAACCCGACCACAGTGGCGGCCGGATGCCGGTTCGTCGCGCGCTGCCCGCTGTTCAAAGAGCTCGGCGAGCCCGAGCGCTGCACCACCGAATCACCGGCACTGCGCTCGATCAGCGCCGAACACGCTGTGGCGTGTCACTTCTCGGACACCACAGCCCTGTCAACCGCTAAGGAGAACATCGCATGACTGTCAGCCGCGAAGAGGCCATCCAGCTACTCGACAGCCTGGTCCGCATCGATTCGGTCACCCCGTGGCTCATCCCGGGTGGCGCAGGCGAGGGCGAGGTTGCGCGGTTCATGCAGCATTGGCTGACCGAGGCGGGCCTCGACGTCACACTCGAGGACGTCGAGCCGGGCCGCCCCAATGTGCTGGCGTGGCTGCGCGGGAGCGCCCCCGGACCCACGATCTGCCTGACTGCCCACAGTGACACCGTGGGGTACGCGGCCTGGCCCGACCGCGCGTTGCGCCCCGTGGTCGACGGTGACCGCATGACGGGCGTCGGAGTTGCCGACGACAAGGGCGGTTGCGCGGCCGCGATGCTGGCCGCTGCCGATCTGGTGCGATCCGGAACACCGCTGGCCGGCAACGTGCTGGTGGCGCTCGTGATCGACGAGGAAGGCATCAGCATCGGCACCGAGCATCTCGTCGCCAACCACGCCGACGAGATCGACCTGGCGATCGAGCTGGAACCCGAAGGCTCCCACCTGATCTTCGGCGAGCACCAGGGTTTCGGCTGGATCGACATCGTGGTGTTCGGCGAACCGGCCCACGGTTCGGCACCCGACAAGGGCGTCGACGCGATCGTGCACATGGCCGAGGTCATCACACGACTGCACCGGCTCGACGAGACGCGCTGGAAGCTCAATCCTGACCCGCGCAACGGCCGAACCGTGTTTCACACCGGCACCATAAGCGGCGGTACCGACTACGCCACATACCCGGCTGAGGTGGTACTCGGCATCGAGATCGGCACGCAACCCGGTGAGACGCTGGCCGACCGGGTCGCCGAGATCGAGGCCATCTTCGAAGAGGTCAAGGCCGTCGAGCCGCGGTTCCGCGGCGAGGTTCGGGTCCGGTTGGACCGCGATCCGTTCACCGGTGCCGGCAACGAGACCCTGCTGACCGCGCTGGCCGACGCCACCGAAGCCGTCAACGGCACGAGAGCACAAATCACGGGCCTCAACGCCTGGACTGACGCGGCGCTTCTGCAGAGCGCGGGAATCCCGACCGTGCTCTTCGGCCCTGAAGGGGGCAACTACCACGCCGCCGATGAATGGGTGTCGATCCCCGACGTCGTGGCGACAGCAGAAATCCTGCGGCGCACCGTCGTGACCCTGCTCCGGACGCCGGTCCCGGCCACGTCACAGCCCTGACCATCATCAACCGACAACTCAAGGAAACCAATGACTTTCGCTGAGGCGTTCAACGTCCGCACGCCAAACACCCGGGCCCTGTTCGAGCGCGCCAAACGCACCATCCCCGGTGGCGCCGGATCCACCGCCCGGCTACCGCGCAACGGCTGGAAACCCGCCCCGATCTTCATGGCCGAAGGCACCGGCTCGCGCCTCCGCGACGTCGACGGCAACACCTACATCGACTATCTGCTCGGCCTGGGCCCCATGATCCTCGGCCACCGTCATCCGGTGGTGACGTCGGCAGTCCAACAGGCGATCGCAGAGCGCGGAACCTGTTTCGGACTGCCCTACGAATTGGAGATCGAAGCGGCAGAAAAGGTGGTCGCGGCGGTACCCGGCATCGAACAGGTGCGGTTCACCAACTCCGGATCCGAGGCCGTCGGCACCGCCGTGCGGTTGGCGCGCGCCACCACCGGCCGGCGCTTGATCGTCCGATTCGAAGGCCACTACCACGGGTGGCAGGACACCGTGTACTGGTCCAACCATGTCGACGTGGACCTGGCAGGCCCGGCCGACCATCCCCGACCCGTTGCCATGGGCCCGGGTGTGCCCGCCGAACTCGGCGGCACACTGGAAGTGCTGACCTGGAATGACCCGGAGAGTTTCGTCAAACTCATGGACCGACGCGGCGACGAGGTTGCGGCGGTCCTCACCGAGCCCGCCGTGTTCAACACGGGCTGCATCCTGCCCGAGCCCGGATACCTTGAATTGCTGCGCAGCGAGACGCGCAAGCACGGCGCGATGCTCATCTTCGACGAGGTCATCACCGGCTTCCGGTTCGCCCGCGGGGGCGCCCAGGAATGGTTCGGCGTGCTGCCTGACCTGACCACGCTGGCCAAGGGACTCGGCGGAGGTTTCCCCGTTGCCGCGGTCGGCGGGACCACCGAGGCAATGAGACTCGTTGCCGCGGGCAAGTACTCACACTCCGGGACCTACAACGCCAACGTGGTGCAGTGCGCCGCGGTGTCGGCCACCATGGACGTGCTGGCCGAACCGGGGCTCTACGAACGACAACGCGCGCTGGGCTTCCGGCTCGCCGAGGGGCTCTCGTCGCTGGCCGCCGAGCGTGGGCTCGACGCGTACGTCGAGGGCCTCGGCACGGTGTTCCAGTTATGGTTCGCCGACGGCCCGATCCGCAACTGGCGCGACGCAGTCGCGCACGCCGACGAAGAACTGTTCACCCGGTGGTATCAGGAGATGCTGGTGCGGGGCGTGCTGTTCCACCCGTTGCAGTTCGAGAACCTGTTCGTCTCGCTCGTGCACGACGGCCACGACATCGACGAGACACTCGACGCGGCCGCCGACGCGTTGTCCGTGGTGGCCACCGGCCGGCAACCCGCACGCACCCCATGACCACCGACCAGGTCCACCTCGGAGTCGACCTCGGGACGTCGGCACTGAAGGTCGTCGCGGTAGGGCGCGACGGGGCGGTGCGCGCCACCGCACGCTGCGACTACCCCACCGCAAGACCCGAACCCCTTGCCGCAGAGCAGGATACGCAAGATTGGTGGAGTGCGCTGGCACGCGCACTGGCCGAGGTGGCCGCCGCCGTACCTGCTCGCGACTGGGCGGGCATCGGCTTGTCGGCGATGCTGCCCACGTTGGTCGCGCTCGACTCCACGGGGACTCCGGTGGGCCCGGCGATCACCTGGGAGGACGGCCGCGCGGAGCCGGAGGCCGCGCGCCTGCGTGACGCGATCGGCGGTGACCGGCTCTACCAGCTCACGGGCCAGCGCGTCGACGGGCGGTACCTCGCACCGATGCACGAGCGGCTGACCCGCCTCGGGCGCGGCGGTGTGGTCGCGGCGGCGGCCAAGGATGTGTTGTTCGATCGGCTCACCGGCCGGCTGCTGACCGATCCGAGCACAGCCGCAGGCACGGCGGTGTTCGACCTCGACCGACGGGCGTGGGATCCCGAGCTGATCGTCACGGCCGACGTTCCTGGCCTGCCTGTGGTTGCCCCGTCGAGTACGGTCGCACCACTGTCGCCACAGTGGCGGTCGGCGCTGAACATCACCGACGACGTGCCGGTCGTGCTGGGAGCAGCCGACTCCGTGCTGGGTGCATTCGGCATGGGTGCGCGCGCGCACGGCGACGTCGCGGTGATCGCCGGGACGAGCGCTGTCGTGCTGGGCATCTCCGACCACGCTGTCCGTGATCCGCACAGCCGCTACCTGATCACGCCGCTGGCCGGCACCGGGTGGGGACTTGAGATGGATGTCCTGGCAGTCGGTTCGGCGTTCGACGGTATTGCCAGGCTCCTTCGATTGTCGGGCCCGGCCGAGTTGCTGGAGGCTGCCGCAACGGTGCCGCCCGGCCATACCCCGGTGTTCCTGCCATACCTCACTCCGGGTGAACAAGGGGCCCTGTGGGATCCGCGGTTGACCGGCACCCTGCACGGGCTGGACCTGTCCATGGGCCCGGGCCACCTCGGGCGGGCGCTCTTGACGGGCGTCATCGTGGAACTGCGCAGGGCCATCTCGATCGCGGAGACCGCAACCGGTCGACGCGGTCCGGTGCTGCTCGGCGGTGGCGCTGCCACCAATCCCCTGCTGTGGCAAGAACTCGCCGATGCCACCGGCCGCGAAGTGCTGGTGGACCGGTCCTGCCGCGATCACTCAGCCGTCGGCGCGGCGATGTTCGCGGCACAGACACTCGGCCTGCCGATCTCCCATGCCCCGCAACTGCATCGAGTGGTGCCGCGGCACCACCGGGCGCAGTGGTGGGCACGGGCCGCGGACCGTCATGACGCATTGCGCATCGCGCTCGGAGGTATCGAACCGTGACCATGCCCCACACTGTCCGACTGCGGGTGGTCGACAACGACGACTTCGGAGCAGCCGCGGCGGACGTCGTCCAGGATCTGCTGCCGGCGCATCGCCCGCGACTCGGCATCGCCACCGGCAGTACCCCGATGCCGCTGTACGCCGAACTCGCCCGCCGCGCGCACGCTGGTGAAATCGAGCTCGGGAACGCGGTTTTGATCGCGCTCGATGAATACGTCGGGCTCGGCGCCCACGATCGGCGCAGTTATGCCGCGTACGTGCGCACCGAGGTGGGCGCACCGTTGGGCGTCGCGCCGGGCAACATCCTGGTTCCCGACGGGCTAGCCGAGGATCCCGAAGCCGAAGCGGCAGCGTACGAATGCCGTATCGAGGAGATCGGTGGTGTCGACGTCCAGATCGCCGGTATCGGCAGCAACGGGCACCTGGCATTCAACGAGCCGGGTTCTCCGCTCGATTCCGTCACCCGGGTCGTGGGCCTGTCTCAACAGACCCGCAGCGACAACGCCCGATTCTTCGACAGCCCCGCGGACGTTCCGCACTACGCCATCACCCAGGGCCTTGCGACGATCCGCCGTGCCCGCACCGTCGTGTTGTTGGCGCGCGGCCCGGGGAAAGCCGCAGCGTTGGCAGCGGCCTTGACCGGTCCGGTCGACGGCACCGTGCCTGCGTCGGCGCTACAGCGCCACCCTTACGTGACGGTGGTCGCCGACCGGTCGGCGGCCGCAGAGCTCACCGCTGCGGATGATCGAGCGGAGCGGCAATCATGACTGAGACATCAACCCGGATGGACGTTCTCGGGCTGTTCCCGGCCGGCACCCAGCTGGCCGCCGACGGCGTGCTCACGATCGGTGGCTGCCGTCTCGACGACATCGCGGCCGAGTACGGCACACCGACCATGATCGTGGCCGAAAGCGCGCTGCGCCAACGGGCCCGCGACTATCTGCGGGAATTCCGCAGCAGATGGCCCCGGTCCGACGTCGCCTTTGCGTCGAAGTCCTTCCCGTGCACCGCGATCCAACGAGTCATGGCGCAGGAGGGGCTGCATCTCGACGTGGCCGGCGGCGGCGAGATCGTCAGCGCCGTCGCCGCAGGCGCCGATCCGGCCCGAATGGTGTTGCACGGCAACGCGAAAACCGACGAAGAGATCCAGATGGCCGTCGACAGCGGAATCGGGCTGGTGGTGGTCGACAACTTCGACGACATCGACAGGCTCGAGCGGCTGGTGCCGCGCGGTCACAACCAGGCCTGCCTGGTCCGGGTGATCCCCGGCGTCGCCGCCACAACCCACACGTCGGTGGCCACCGGGCACGTCGGTTCGAAATTCGGCCTGCTGCCCGGCGATGCCCGCCGCGCGATCAGCCGAATCGAGCGCAGCGCGGTACTTCACTGCGCGGGCGTACACACCCATGTCGGCTCCCAGCTGCTGTCGGCCGGCGAATTGGCTGCCGCGGTGGCGCCGATCGCCGCACTCGGCACGTTCGAGGTCTACGACCTGGGCGGCGGGCTCGGCGTGCGGTACACGTATGCCGAGCATCCGCCGAGCCTGGCCGAATATGCCGAAGCGATGGTCGAACAAGCACATGAACTGCTGCCCGGGGACAGCCGGATCATCGTCGAGCCCGGGCGCAGCATGGGCGCGGCGAGCGCCTGCACTCTCTACCGCGTCACCACGGTCAAGCGCGGTCCGGTCACACACGTCGCGGTCGACGGCGGGATGGGCGACAACCTCGAGGTGTCGCTCTACGGGCAACGTTTCGAAGCGACCATCGCCGATCGGGTCGGCGGCGGGCGCGAGGTCAGCCTGGTCGGCAGGCACTGCGAGTCCGGGGACGAGCTCATTTCCTCGGTGCCACTGCAGGATCCGCGGGTCGGCGACCTGGTGGCCGTGCCGGTCACCGGGGCGTACTGCTACACCATGTCCAACCAGTACAACGGCGCCCGCAGGATCCCCGTGGTCTTCACCGCCGACGGCGTCGCACGCCTGGTTGTCCGTCGCGACACTTGGGCCGACCTGTTGAGCCGTGACGTGTGACGCCTCATCGCCCACCGAGCCCGCGCTACACCACCAGAGACAGCACCGACACCACGATGAGAACCAGCACGCCCACGGTCACCACATGGACTTCCAGCGCGGGTGTGATGCGGCCGGGCAGCGGCTGGCAGGCCAGGGCGCGTTGCCTGCGCATCCCGACCAGGAACACGAGCAGCGCCACCGCGACCGCCACCACCGCGGCGATCAGCCCGAATCCGGCTCGGTGGTGCGCGACGTCGTGCAACATGAGCAGCGCCCCGTTGCCCAGCACTGCGAACGCCGTCCGCGTCCAGGACAACGAGGTTCGCTGGGCCTGCAGTCCGCGGTCGGCCGTCGTCATCCGCCTGCCATCCTGACCACGGCCACGGCGAACACCAGCAGCCCGATCACGCACAGCCCCACCCCGAGATAGGCAGGGGTCGGATGCCGCGGCAACGACGTGCCGGTGCGCATCGCGCGCTCGACCTGACGCCACCGCAACAGGCCCACCCCGGCGGTCACCGTCGCCAGGATCGTCAGCACCAGGCCGAGGATGTGGCGCGCCGCGGGTACCGCGAGCTCGGGCACGAACTGGATGACGGCGACCGCGGCGGCCAGCAGGCCGAGCGCGGTGCGTTGCCAGGCCAGGAACGTCCGCTCGTTGGCAAGCGTGAACCGGTAATCGGGCTCCTCTTCCCTCTCGGAACAGGGGCCTGTGTCGTCGCCGGTGCGCTCGCTCAGTTGCTTGCAGCCTTCTTGCGCTCGATGTCGGCAAGGGCCGCCGCCAGCTCGGCTCGCTGCGCGGCGGATGTGTCCCACGCCAGCTTGCGGTT
Source organism: Mycolicibacterium mageritense (assembly GCF_010727475.1). NCBI lineage: Bacteria > Bacillati > Actinomycetota > Actinomycetes > Mycobacteriales > Mycobacteriaceae > Mycobacterium > Mycolicibacterium mageritense. The sequence continues at coordinate 5,415,600 of NZ_AP022567.1, read as the reverse complement.
CTTGACCACCTTGGCGGGCGCGCCGACGGCGATCGAGTAGTCGGGCACCTCGCCCTTGACCACGGCGTGCGCGCCGAGCACACAGCCCCGGCCGATCGTGGTGTTGCGCAGGATGGTCACCTTGGCCGCGATCCAGGTGTCCGGCCCGATCCGGACCGGCCCTTTGACGATGCCCTGGTCCTTGATCGGCACGTTGATGTCGTCCATCTTGTGGTCGAAATCGCAGACGTAGCACCAGTCGGCCATGAGCGCCGAATCGCCGAGCTCGATGTCGAGGTAGGTGTTGATGACGTTGTCGCGCCCGAGCACGACCTTGTCGCCGATCCGCAGCGACCCCTCATGGCAGCGGATGGTGTTCTTGTCGCCGATGTGCACCCACCGGCCGATCTCCATCTGGGCCAGTTCCGGCGTGCACTGAATCTCCACGCCCTTGCCGAGGAACACCATGCCGCGCGTGATGATGTGCGGGTTGGCCAGCTTGAACTTCAAAAGGCGCCAATACCGCACCAGGTACCACGGCGTGTACGCACGGTTGGCGAGCACCCATTTCAACGAGTCCCTGGTCAGGAAGTTCGCCTGGCGCGGATCACGCAGCCGAGACCCGCGCCAACGCTTGTGAATCGGCGCGCCCCACATCGTCGTCATGGCCGCACAGCCTACGCGAGCCTGCTCGCCCACTTTCCGCGTCGCGGCGCACCGACAACTCCTCGGTCGCTCCGCTCCGACCCTCCGACATCGCCGGGTTACTCTCACGTGGTCTGCACATGCGGCCCGCCGCGCTTTCCGACGAAAGGACACCGTGTTCCGTCGATACCTTGCGCTGGCGGTAACGGCACTGCTCACCGGCCTGCTCGCCGGGTGTGAGAACACCGATTCGTGGGTCAACGCCCATGCGGCGTCGGGGTGGTCCGCGCAGTACGGCGACGCGGCCAACAGCAGCTTCACCCGATCACCCGGGGCCAACGCGCTGCGCCTGGAGTGGAACCGGTCCGTCAAGGGTGAGCTGGGTGCCCAGGTCGCACTCGGTTCAGGCAGCTATCTGGCGGTCAACGGGCAAACCCCGACCGGCTGCAGCTTGATGGTGTGGGAGTTCGACAACAACGCACGGCAACGCTGGTGCACGCGCCTGGTCCAGGGCGGCGGCTGGTCGTCTCCTCTGTTCGACGGTTTCGACAACGTCTACATCGGCCAGCCCGGTGCGATGCTCTCGTTTCCGCCGACCCAGTGGATCCGGTGGCGGCAGCCCGTGATCGGCATGCCGACCACGCCCCGGCTGCTGGCCGACGGACAACTGTTGGTGGTGACGCACCTGGGACAGGTGCTGGTGTTCGACGGACACCGCGGAACCGTCGAGGGCACCCCGCTCGACCTCGTGTCCGGCGTCGACCCCACCGATCCGCAGCGCGGTCTCGGCGATTGCCAGCCGGCGCGCCCCCGCTGCCCGGTCCCGGCCGCGCCCGCGTTCGGAACAGCCACCGGAATCGTGGCGCTCGATTTGTGGGAGCCCGGTGCGGAGGCGCCCGTTCTGGTCGGGCTGCGGTACCGCCCTGGCCAGAAGCCGTTGCTCAATCGTGAATGGACCAGCACCGCTGTGGGTGGTGGCCCCATCGCGAGCCCCGTCGTGTCCGCGGACGGCAACACTGTCTACGTCAATGGCCGCGACAAGCGCCTGTGGGCGGTCAACACCGCCGACGGGTCGGCGAAATGGTCGGTGCCGCTGGGGTATCTGGCGCAGACCCCGCCTTCGGTGTCGCCCGACGGGCTCATCGTGGCCGGCGGCGGACCGGATGCCAAGTTGCTCGCGGTCCGGGACAACGGTGACACCGGCGAAGTGGTGTGGACCCGCGACGATGTCGTGCCGCTGTCCACCACGAGCCGGTCGGGCGGGGTCGGTTACGCCGTGGCCCGCGAGGGTGGCCACGGGCAGACCCTGGTGGTGTTCGACACCGGAGACGGCCACACGTTCAACAGCTACCCGTTGCCCGATGCCACGGGATGGCCGGTCGGGGTCTCCATCGCCCACGACGGCCGAGCGGTGGCCGCGACGAGTGACGGGCAGGTGTACGGCTTCGCGCCGGCCTGACGGCCCTCAGACCGCCAGCAGCTGCGCCACCGCCGAACGCGGCACCGACGCCTGGCTGGCCCCCGCCGCTTCGGCCAACATCTCACCCTGGCCGAAGTAGAAGATCACCGCGTCGTCGGTGATCACGAAGTTCTGATAGTGCGTGGGATCGAGCCCCACCGCCGGTGGAATGGCGAGTTCCGCACCCGAGTGCTTCTGCAGTTCGCGCTGCACGATCGGGAAGACCGTGTCCAGCGGCCGCGATCCCGGTTTGAACAGCGTGTCGAACGTGATGGGCGCCCGCGTGATCAGGTTGTAGTTGAACGCCTTGTACCAGGTCTGCGGATGAGCCCCGCCGATGTCCTGGTAGACCTCGAACACCAGACTCTGGGTGCGCGGTGGTAGCCCCGACGTGTATTCGGTGCCCCGCGCGTCCAGCACATACGGCTGATCGCGCGAGCCCGGCATCTGCGAGACGTTGACGAAGCCATCCCGGGTCTGGATGAGATAGCCCGCGACGGCCTGCTGATCGGGATAGCCCGACGGGAACGTGAAATCGAGGGTGTACGTCGAGTTCGCGGTGTGCACGCCGCAGAGCTGGTCCGGGCCGACGGTGCCGCCGAGCTCGATGCACGCGGGCTGCGCCGTGGCAACAGTGGTGCCGGTCCAGCCGACCAGCACACCAGCCGCCACCAGGGCCGCCACAGTGGGAATTCGCATTGTCAGTCGTCCTCGCAGGCGATCAACTCACGCCGACACCGGTGGCGGCGTATCAACATCAGGGTACGTGGCCGTCATCTGGACGGACGACAAATGTATGCCGTTGCACGGCTTGCCGCTCCGGTCCCCAACCGGGTGATCACCACCGCCAGGCGCTCGGGCCCGCGCAACCTCAACCGGGTCCGCAGCACGTCGGGATCCACGTCCACACCACGTACCAGAATCTCGACCGCTCCCACGGAACGTGCTGTGAGCGCGGCGCGTAACCGGCGTTCATGGAAGCCGAGCTCCTCGAGCACCTCGAAACCGCGCACGCCTTCCGGGAGTTCGTCACCCGACAGGTAGGCGATGTCCGGGTCGAGCTGCCACAGCCCGTGCCGGGCCGCATAGTGCCGCACCAGCCCGGCACGCACCACTGCACCGTCCGGGTCGACGATCCACCGGCCGGCCGGGGCCACCGCGCACTCGTCGGGTTCGGCGTCGGTGATCTCCTCACCGCGGTCGAGCAGGGTGGCCCGCCGGCGTACCCCGGTTCTGGCCAGCCCCGCCGACCACAGGCACGCTTCCCGCACTACGCCGCCCAGCGAGGTCACCTCGATCTCACCGTCGAAGCCCATCCGTTCGACCTGATCGAAATCGATTCCAGGAGCGGCCTTTACGACGATGTCCCGGTCGCCGTAGGTAGCGAACACGTCATCGAGCGCCGGTGCGTACGCGCGCGGATCGAACCGGCGCCTGCCACCCTGCCTGCGTGCCGGGTCGAGCATCACCACGGTGTCGCGCGTGATGGGTCGCAGTGCGTCGGCCCGGCACAGCCCGACGCCGGGCACATTGTTGGCGGCCATCGCCAGGCGCACCGGGTCGATGTCGCTGCCGACCAGATCGGCGGCTGAAACACGCAGCGCCGCAAGCTCACTGCCGATCGAACAGGTCGCATCGTGCACCCGCAGGCCGGCGAGGCGGCCCGCGCGATGCGCGGCCACCGCGCCCGCGGTGGCCTGCTGCAGCGCCTCGTCGGTGAACAGCCAGCCCGACGGATCGTCGAATTTGGCCGCAGCCCGACGGCGCAGCTGCACGGTCTCCACCAGGATGGCGGCCCGCTCGCCGAATTGCGCTCGGACCGCGGCGATATCGCCGACCAGGCTGGCGCTGGACAGGTGACGGTCGGCCACCTGGTCCAACGCCTGCGCGCCGGCCGCCGACGTCAGGTACACAACGTCGGCCGGGCTGAACGCTACGACGGCTTGACCCCGGTCACCATCACGTTGTAGAACCAGCCCTTCGGCACCACCTTGCGCCACACGTTGGCATCCACCCAGCTGAGCGTGGTCCAGCTGTTGAACGCGAACTTCGCCCAGCCCCAGCCCAACCGCCCGGGCGGCACAGCCGCCTCGAATGTGCGGACGGGCCAGCCCAGCATCGCCGCGGTGAACTCTTCGCTCGCGGTGCGGACCTCGACGGCACCGGCATTGGTGGCCATGCGCTCCAGGTCGGCCGGATCGAACGTGTGCAGGTCGACGACGGCCTCCAGAGCGGCGGCCCGGGAGGATTCGTCGAGTTCTGCCTGGGGCCTGCGCCAGCCGCTGAGCAGCGGCAGCTTGGTCAGGTTGGTGGTGGCATGCCAGGTCAGCGTGGACAGTTCACGCGCGTAGCGGTTGCCGACCGTGGTGGGCTCACCGGCGAACACGAACCGACCGCCCGGCTTGAGGATCCGGATCACCTCACGCAGCGACAGTTCCACGTCGGGGATGTGGTGCAGCACGGCATGGCCGACCACGAGATCGAAGGTGTCGTCCTCGTACGGAATGCCTTCCGCGTCGGCGACCCGCCCGTCGATGTCGAGGCCGAGCGACTGCCCGTTGCGAGTGGCGACCTTGACCATGCCCGGCGACAGATCGGTCACCGAACCACGCCGGGCCACCCCGGACTGGATCAGGTTGAGCAGGAAGAAACCCGTGCCGCAGCCCAGCTCCAGGGCCCGGTCGTACGGCAGCTGACGCTGCTCGGCCTCGGGAACGATGGCGTCGAACCGGCCGCGTGCGTAGTCGATGCACCGCTGGTCGTAGGAGATGGACCACTTCTCGTCGTACGTCTCGGCTTCCCAGTCGTGGTAGAGCACCTGGGCCAGCTTGCTGTCGCGCATCGCGGCCTCGACCTGTTCGGCCGTGGCGTGCGGGTTCGGAGCCGGATCGGCGGCATCCTTCGTTTCCGTCATGCAGGGCAGCCTAATAGTCGCCCAGCGGGACGGGTCAGGGCCTATCCACCCGGCTGTCGACGGCCGCCTTGGCCGCGGCCAGGATTCCGGCCGGATGGTCGACGAACCGGCGGGCCCACGCCAGCGCGGCGTCGTACACATGGTCCGGGGCCACCATCTCATCGATCAGCCCCAGTTCCAGGGCCTCCTCGGCCCCGACGAACCGGCCGCTGAAGACCAGTTCCTTGGCCCGGCTCGCACCGATGACCTCGGCCAACCTGCGCCCGCCGCCACCCCGTGGAGCGAGCCCGGCGAGGATCTCGGTAGAACCGAACTTCACGTTGTCGCCGCTGACCCGCCAGTCGGCCGCCAAGGCCAGGGTCAACCCGCTGCCCAACGCATAGCCCGTGACGGCCGCGACCGTGGGTTTGGGGATGCCGGCCACGACATCGATGCACTGTCGCAGGGCCTCGTCGGCCGCCGTCGCTTCGCCGAGGTCCAGCGTGCGCAGTTCGGGCACGTCGTCGCCGGCACAGAAGATCTCGTGGCCGCCGAACACGATCACCGCGGTGACGTCGCCGCGGTCGCCGAGCTCCTCGGCGGCCGCCGTGATCTCCCGGTACATCTGCCGGGTCAGGGCGTTGGTGGGCGGCCGCGAAAGCAGCAGGGTGCCGATACCCGCCTGTTCCGGCGTGCCGCCGACGACGACGCTGACGAACTCGTTCACCGGGCCGATTCCCCGGACGCTGCGCCCCTGCCCGCGGGTGCCCTGTGGTTGCGCGCCGCGTTGTAGCGGTCGCTGTCGAAGAACTCGATCTCCCAGTTGCCGCCGTGCATCGCCAGGTGCGGTTCGACGGCCTCGATCTTGCGTTCGACCGCGAGCACCTCGGCGACGGTGCGGCCGTTGAGCGAGTCCAGTTGGGTCCACGTCGGCGGCAGCAGGAACGAGGTCCCGGCGGCGAAGTCGTCGAGTCCGGCCTGGGGCGTCGACCAGAACGCCCGGTCGCTCTCGGTGTTGTCCCCGTCGGCCCGCTGGCCTTCCGGGAGCGCGCCGACGAAGAAGTACGTGTCGTAGCGACGGGTGCGCTCCTCTTTCGGGGTCACCCAATTGGCCCACGGCCGCAGCAGATCGGCGCGCAAGACCAGCTTCTCGTCACGCAGGAAGTCGGCGAACGACAACGAGTTGCTGGCCAGGGCAGCCCTGGCCTCGCCGTACACCGATGCATCGCTCACGATCCCGTCCGGATCGTCGGCCGGCCCGGCGAACAGCACGCCGGATTCCTCGAAGGTCTCGCGCGCGGCCGCACACACGAGCGCCTCGGCCAAACCGACGTCGACGCCCAGCCGCTCGGCCCACCACGATGGTTCCGGCCCGAACCATGCGATGTCGGCGTTGCGGTCTCGATCGTCGACGCCGCCGCCCGGGAACACCATCACTCCCGCGACGAACTCCATCGCGGCGTGCCGGCGCATCAGGAACACCTTGATCCCCTCCGGGGTGTCCCGGATCAGCATCACGGTCGCGGCAGGCCGCGGAACCAGTGGATCGGGCTCAGGTTGGGTCATGCTCTCCTCCTGTGTGCCGCGCGGCTACGGATGCGGCGCGCAAAGTACCGCCCGTCGATCACGTCGAGCGCGATCGACTGACCGAACGCCTTCGACAGGTTCTCGGCGGTCAGCACGTCGGGCAGCAGACCCGCCGCGACCACCTTTCCCTCGGACAGGATCAGCGCGTGGCTGAAGCCCGGCGGGATCTCTTCGACGTGGTGGGTGACCAGAACCATGGCCGGAGCATCCGGGTCGGCAGCGAGATCGGCGAGCCGGGCCACCAGTTCCTCCCGGCCTCCCAGGTCCAGGCCCGCGGCCGGTTCGTCGAGCAGCAGCAGTTCGGGATCGGTCATCAGCGAGCGCGCGATCAACACGCGTTTGCGTTCGCCTTCGGACAACGTGCCGTAGGTGCGCTCGGCGAGATGTTCGGCGCCGACGCTTTCGAGCATGTCGACGGCTTGCGCATAGTCGACGTCCTCGTAGGCCTCGCGCCAGCGCCCGAGCACCGCGTACCCGGCCGACACCACCAGGTCGCGCACCACCTCGTCGTCCGGAATACGTTGCGAGAGAGCCGAACTGCTCAACCCGACCCGTGAGCGCAACTCGGACATGTCGGTGCGGCCCAGCCGCTCGCCGAGCACGTACGCCGTGCCCGAGGACGGATGTTCGGTGGCCGCGGCGATCCGCAGCAGCGAGGTCTTGCCCGCGCCGTTGGGCCCGATCACCACCCAGCGTTCGTCGAGTTCCACGGCCCAGGTGACGGGTCCGACGAGGGTGTTGCCGCCTCGGCGGAGGCTGACCCTCGCGAAGTCGATCAGCAGATCCTCGTCTACTGCGCCGTCGGCTGCATCTTCTCCGGTTGTGGGCACTCGCCCATCGTAATGATGCCCTCGGCCCGCGCCCGGCGACGGCCACGCCGCGCGGGCGCGTCGGGCTGCGCACCGAAATCGTGGAACAGCAGCGACCGCGGTGTCAGCCGCAGGAACAGCTGCACGAGCGGGCCGATGCCGAACGCATAGATGACGGTGCCGACCCCAACGGTGCCGCCGAGCAGCCAACCGACCGCGAGCACGGTGGCCTCGATACCGGTGCGGACCAGCCGGACCGACAGTCCGGTCCGGGCCACCAGCCCGGTCATCAGGCCGTCCCGTGGTCCGGGTCCGAGCCCGGCACCGATGTAGAGCACGGTGCTGATGGCGTTGAGCACCACGGCGCCCACCATCATGGCGATCCGCACCGGCATCGCGGTCGGGACGGGCAGCACGGCGAGCGTCGCGTCGACGGTGACCGCGAGGACGATCACGTTGGCGACGGTGCCGATGCCGGGGCGGTTGCGCAGCGGGATCCAGCCCAGCAGCACGACCACGCCGACCACGGCTGACGCCATCCCGATGGTGAGCGGCGTGTGCCGCGTCAGCCCCTGATGGAACACGTCCCACGGGTCGAGGCCCAGCCCGGCCCGCACCATCAATCCCATCGAGAAGCCGTAGCCGCACAGTCCGATCAGCAGCAGCGAACCTCGTTTGACCGCGGCCCTCATGCGTGATCGGGGAATCGGACGCGGATGGCTTCGAGTTCGCTGCGGATCCTGCGCTCGTCCGCATCCCACTCTGCGACGCCGTCGACCGGGTCGTACACACGGCGGAGATTCTCCGCCAGCCGAGAGATCCAATTCGTACCCATGATCCGATCATGCTGGCGATCTGGCTTGCTCTTCAATAGCCAGTTGGCGGATACTGGCTACATTATGAGCATTGAAATGGCCGCCCGCTCGCTCGATGTGGACCTTTTGGCCCGCGAACTCGGCAACTGGAGGACGTCCAGTCTGACTGGACCCGCGTATCTGGGGCTTGCCGACGCCATCCGGCTGCTGATCGTCGACGGCAGGCTCCCCGTCGGCGCCCGGCTGCCCAGCGAACGCGCCCTGGCCGACGCCCTACGGGTCTCCCGCACCACGGTGACGGCCGCGTTCACGCAACTGCGCGACGACGGCTACCTCAACGCCCGCCGGGGTGCACGCAGCACCGCGGCACTGCCGGTCCGACCGGAGATCGTCACGGAGGCCAGTCCACCGTCGGTCAGCCTGGCCGCCGCGGCGCTTTCCGCGCCGAGCTCGGCCGTGCTGGAGGCCTTCGCCGAGGCCGCGCACGACATCACGCCGTATCTGCACGAGCCGGGACACGAACTCATGGGGGTGTGCGCACTCCGCACCGCCATCGCCGAAAGGTATTGCGCGCGAGGACTTCCCACCGATCCGAGCGACATCATGGTGACCAGCGGAGCGCAACACGCGATCGGGCTGATCCTCGCGACATACACGCAACCCGGCGACCGGGTGCTGGTCGAGCAGCCGACGTATCACGGTGCGCTGTCAGCGATATCGACCGCGGGCGCCCGGGCCGTACCGGTCGCGCTCGCCGACGACGGCTGGGAACTCGACGCGGTGCACGCCGCGGTGCGCCAGCTCGCGCCGAGCCTGGCCTACCTGATCCCCGACTGCCACAATCCGACCGGCTTCACCATGCCGGCCGCCGACCGAAAGCGCTTGGGACAGATCATTTCCGATACCCGCACCCGCACGGTTGTCGACGAGTCGATCGCCGACATGTGGTTCGACGAGGCACCGCCGGAACCCCTGGCCGCGAACGTGGGACGCCACGACCTGGTGCTGACCGTCGGGTCGATGTCCAAATCGTTCTGGGGTGGCCTGCGAGTGGGTTGGATCCGCGCCGACCGCAGTACGCTTGCGACCGTCGCCGCGATCCGCCCCGCGCTCGACCTCGGCACGCCGATCCTCGAACAGCTCACCGCGGCAAGACTTCTCACTCAGTACACCGACGTGCTGCCGGAGCGCCGGCAGCTCATCCGCGCGCGCCGCGAGTTCCTGGTTTCCCTGCTGGCACGCGAATTGCCCGAGTGGCAACCCGGCCCGGGGCGCGGCGGAATGTCGCTGTGGGTGAAGTTGCCCGCACCGATGAGCACGGCGCTGTCGGCGGCGGCGTCGCGGCTGGGACTCGACATCCCGGCGGGCCCGCGGTTCGGCGTCGACGGCACGCTGGAACGGTTCATCCGACTGCCCTACGCGCTACCGGAGCCCCAGCTCGAAGAAGCGGTCGCGCTCCTGGTGCGGGCCTGGCGATCCATCACCGGGGCACCCGCCCCGGACACCCACGCGGTGGTGGTCTAGGGCTGCTGCGCCATGCCGTAGCAGGTGCCGTAGTGCTCGGGCGTGCAGGGAACACCGTTCACCGTGGGCAACTGGCCCGGCAGCTGCGAGATCTGCGGGCCGCCGCCCGCGGCAGGTGCCACGACAGCGTTGCCGCCGGACGCGCCCTTGACGCACACGCCCTCGAACCTGGTCTGGGTGGTCCCGGGCGGGCAGTTCTTCGCCTGGGCCGGTGCGGCGAGAACCACCGGGCCGAGGGCGGCCGCTACCGCGAAACCGCACAACACAACCGCATGCTTCATCGTCGCCATGCGCTAACCCTACGTGAGATGGTCACGATTGCGAACCCGAGCCCCGCGCTCAGTCCTCGGGGATCTCGACGCGGCGCACCATGCCGTCGATCGCGTCGGCGGCCTCGATCTCCGCGCGCGTAATGCCGAGGATGAACAGCACGGTGTCCAGGTACGGATGGCTCAACGACGCGTCGGCGACCTCGCGCAACGCGGGCTTGGCGTTGAAGGCAACCCCCAGGCCGGCCGCGGCCAGCATGTCGATGTCGTTGGCACCGTCGCCCACGGCGACGGTCTGCTCCATGGGCACCCCGGCCTGGCTGGCGAAATCCCGCAGCGCCTTGGCTTTTCCGGGCCGGTCGACGACGGGTCCGATGACCCGCCCGGTGAGCTTGCCGTCGACGATCTCGAGGTGGTTGGCCGCGACGAAGTCGAGCATCAACTCCTCGGCCAGCGGCTCGATCACCTGACGGAACCCGCCGGAGACCACACCACAGTGAAACCCCAACCGGCGCAGGGTCCGGATGGTGGTCCGGGCACCAGGGGTCAACTCGATCTGATCGGCGACGTCGTCGAGCACCTCAGCGGGCAGCCCGGCCAGGGTCGCGACCCGCTGGTGCAGGGATTCGGCGAAGTCCAGTTCGCCCCGCATGGCCGCTTCGGTGACGGCGGCCACCTGGGCTTCCATCCCGGCCCGCGCCGCCAGCATCTCGATCACCTCGCCTTGGATGAGGGTCGAGTCGACGTCGAACACGATGAGCCGCTTGGCCCGGCGGGACAGGCTGTAATCCTCCAGCGCGATGTCCACGCCCTCGTCGACCGCGACCTGCGCCATGGCGGTCTGCAGCTGCCCGTAGGCCGCCGCGGACGGCACCGACACGCGCAGCTCCAGACCCGTCACCGGATAGTCGGAGACCCCGCGGATCGTGTCGATGTTGACGCCGAGAGCCGCGGCCTCGCGCGCCACCACACCGAACGACCCTGCGGTGATGGGACGGCCCAGCACCACGATGGTGTGCGTCGACGGTTCCCGCAGCACCGGCATGTCGTCGCTGCGCTCGATCGTCACGTCGAGCCCGACGCCGTGTATCGCGGCCTCGACGTCAGTGCGCAACCCGTCGCCGTCAACGACTTCGGCCGGGGCCGCGACCAGCACACCCAGGGTGAGCCGGCCGCGGATGACGACCTGTTCGACATTGCGCAGTTCCACCTGATGGCGGGACAGCACCTCGAACAACGCTGACGTGACGCCGGGTTGATCGACTCCGGTGACGGTGATGAGAACCGACACCTTCGGCGTGTTCACCCCCAGTAGCCGCCTGTCGTCAGCTGGATTGGTCCACGGGTTCGAGCTCCGGGTGATGCGCCCGGCCGACGTGGGCCTCTGCGCGCATCCGCTCGACCATGTGCGGGTAGTGCAGCTCGAACGCCGGACGCTCCGACCGGATGCGGGGCAGCTCGGTGAAGTTGTGCCGCGGCGGCGGGCAGGACGTCGCCCACTCCAGCGAGTTTCCGTAGCCCCACGGATCGTCGACGGTCACGGGCTCGCCGTAGCGCCAGCTCTTGAACACGTTCCAGACGAACGGCAGCGTCGAGATGCCCAGGATGAACGCGCCGATGGTGGAGACCACGTTGAGCGTCGTGAAACCGTCGGACGGCAGGTAGTCGGCGTAGCGGCGCGGCATGCCCTCGTCACCGACCCAGTGCTGCACCAGGAACGTGGTGTGGAAGCCGATGAACGTCAGCCAGAAGTGCAGCTTGCCGAGGCGCTCGTCGAGCAGCCGGCCCGTCATCTTCGGGAACCAGAAGTAGATGCCCGCGTAGGTGGCGAACACGATGGTGCCGAACAGCACGTAGTGGAAGTGCGCGATGACGAAGTAGCTGTCGGTGACGTGGAAGTCCAGCGGGGGGCTGGCCAGCAGCACACCCGACAGGCCGCCGAGCAGGAACGTGATGAGGAAGCCGACCGAGAACAGCATCGGCGTCTCGAACGTCAACTGGCCCTTCCACATCGTGCCGATCCAGTTGAAGAACTTGATGCCGGTCGGGACCGCGATCAGGAACGTCATGAAGCTGAAGAACGGCAGCAGCACCGCGCCGGTGGCGTACATGTGGTGCGCCCACACGGCGACCGACAGGGCCGCGATGCTGATGGTCGCGTAGATCAGGGTGGTGTAACCGAAGATCGGCTTGCGGCTGAACACCGGGAAGATCTCGCTGACGATGCCGAAGAACGGCAGCGCGATGATGTACACCTCGGGATGGCCGAAGAACCAGAACAGGTGCTGCCACAGCAGGACACCGCCGTTGGCGGGGTCGTAGATGTGGGCGCCCAGGTGGCGGTCGGCCGCCAGGCCGAACAGCGCGGCGGTGAGGATCGGGAAGGCGATCAGCACCAGGATCGAGGTCACCAGGATGTTCCAGGTGAACACCGGCATCCGGAACATCGTCATGCCCGGGGCACGCATGCAGACCACGGTCGTGACCATGTTCACACCGCCGAGGATGGTGCCGAGACCACCGACGGCAAGGCCCATGATCCACAGGTCACCACCAGCGCCGGGCGAGTGGATCGCGTCGGTCAGCGGTGAGTAGGCCGTCCAGCCGAAGTCCGCGGCACCGCCCGGGGTGATGAAGCCGGCCAGCGCGATCAGCGCGCCGAACAGGAACAGCCAGAACGAGAACGCGTTCAGGCGCGGGAACGCCACGTCGGGCGCACCGATCTGCAGTGGCAGCACCAGGTTGGCGAAGCCGAACACGATGGGCGTGGCGTAGAACAGCAGCATCACCGTGCCGTGCATGGTGAACAGCTGGTTGAACTGCTCGTTGCTCAGGAACTGCAGGCCGGGCATCGCGAGCTCGGTGCGCATGAAAAGCGCCATGAGCCCGCCGATGAAGAAGAAGGCGAAGCACGCGACGCAGTACATGATGCCGATCAGCTTGTGATCGGTGGTGGTGATCAGGTTGTAGACAAGGTTTCCCTTGGGGCCCATACGTTCCGGAAACGGACGACGTGCCTCGAGTTCTCCGATTGGGGGCGCTTCGGCTACCAAGAGATCCTCCAAAGATTCGTCGGGGAATTCCCGCTTATCGGACTGAATCCTATCGCTCCTCCGAGTCCGCGCGCCCGTGGGTGCTACAAACTGTCGTATTTAATCGTCAGCTTGCCTCTGCGGCGCGCTGACCAGGCGCGGAGCATCCGAATGCTACCGTCGGCCGGTGCTGATCACCCGACCGCGCGCGACCGCCGCGCTGATTGTCGCGGCGGCGACCCTCGCCAGTGGCTGCGGCTCGGACACCGCGACGCCGCAACCGCAGCAGTCGATGATCACCAGCACCACCAAGATCGCCGATGCCGGGGTGCTGGGTAACCAGCGCAGGCCCGACGAGTCGTGCGCACCCGACCCGGCGCCGGCGGATTCCGCACCCCGTCAGGTCCGAAATGCCGGCGGACCAGGAATCCCTGAGAACACCGAGCTGAGCGGCGACCCGCAGCGCATCGTCGCGCTCTCCGGTGATCAACTCGACGCGCTGTGTGCGTTGGGCCTGCAGTCCCGCATCGTCGCCGCGGCGCTGCCCGACGGCACCGATCAGCAGCCCTCGTATCTGGGCACGGTGGTGCACGACGTCGCCGCCGCGGGCCACCGCGACGCACCTGATCTCGCGGCGGTCGAAGGGGCCCATCCCGACCTGATCCTGGGATCGCAGGCTTTGACCCCCGATGCGTTCGGCGGGCTGTCGGCCATCGCGCCCACGGTGTTCACCGGGGCTCCGGGCGCGGCGTGGCAGGACACTCTGCGCACGGTGGGCGCGGCGACCGGACGCGCCGACGCGGCCAACGAGCTGATCGACAAATTCGACGACGCGGCGGCCAAGACCGGTGCCGACAACGACGCCACCCACTTCCAGGCATCGGTGGTGCAGCTCACCGAGAACACCGTGCGCGTGTTCGGGACCGAGAACTTCCCCGGCAGTGTGTTGGCCCGCGTCGGTCTGGATCGCCCTGCCGCGCAACGTTTTACCGACAAGCCCTACGCCGAGCTGGCCACGTCCGACGCGGATTTCTCGATCGCAGACGGTGACATCGTCTACGTGTCGTTCGCGTCTCCGGCCGCCAGGGACAACGCCACCAAGATCCTCGACAGCGACGCGTGGCGGGCATTGTCGGCCACACGGGACAACCGGGTTTTCGTCGTCAACAACGAGGTGTGGCAGACCGGTCAGAACATCGTCGCGGCCCGCGGCATCCTGGATGACCTGCGGTGGGTCAACGCTCCGATCAACTAGTGTCACGGGCGTGTTCCACGTCCTCACCACGACCTACACCCAGCCCATCGACGTCGTCGACCAGACGCGTCCAGCCCACGTGGCGTGGCTCAACGAGGAAGTGGCCGCGGGCCGCATCCTGCTGGCCGGCCGGGTGGAATCCGCGACCGGTGCGGTTCTGATCACCGGTGACCTGACCGACGAGGAGGTCGAGGACGTCATCGCCCGCGACCCGTACACCTTGGCCGGCCTGATCCGCTGCGAGCGGCTGTCCTTCAACGGCTCGATCCGCGCACCCGGACTGTAACGTCGCTCCCAGCCGGCTCTCAGGGAGCAAAGTCACAGTCGAGGACGGGACTAACGCCGACATTGCGATAGTTGCACGTGTCGGGCCGCGCTCTGCGGCGCACCATTTACGTGGGCTGATGTCCCCGAATTTGCACTGACGACGATAAAAGAGGGCTGTGATGAGCACTGTTTCCGCATACGCCGCGACCTCGGCGACCGAGCCGCTGACCAAGACCACCATCACCCGCCGCGAGGTAGGGCCGCACGACGTGGCGTTCGACATCCACTTCGCCGGCATCTGTCACTCCGACATCCACACCGTGAAGGCCGAGTGGGGCCAGCCCAACTACCCCGTCGTCCCGGGCCATGAGATCGCCGGCGTCGTGACCGCGGTGGGCTCCGAGGTCACCAAGTACAAGGTCGGCGACCACGTGGGCGTGGGCTGCTTCGTCGACTCCTGCCGCGAATGCGACAACTGCAAGGCCGGGTTGGAGCAGTACTGCACCGGCACCGGCATGGTCGGCACGTACAACGCCACCGATCGCGACGGCACCCCGACCAACGGCGGCTACAGCGGCGCGATCGTGGTCGACGAGAACTACGTGCTGCGTATCCCCGACAGCATCCCGCTGGACAAGGCCGCTCCCCTGCTGTGCGCGGGCATCACGCTGTACTCGCCGCTGCGGCACTGGAATGCGGGCCCCGGCAAGAAGGTCGCGGTCATCGGCCTCGGCGGTCTGGGTCACATGGGCGTCAAGCTGGCCCACGCGATGGGCGCGCACGTCACGGTGCTGTCGCAATCGCTGAAGAAGATGGAGGACGGCCTGCGGCTCGGCGCCGACGAGTACTACGCGACCAGCGACCCGGACACCTTCACCAAACTGGCAGGCAAGTTCGACCTGATCCTGAACACCGTGTCGGCCAACCTCGACATGGGCGCCTACCTGGGCCTGCTGGCCACCGACGGCACCCTCGTCGAACTGGGCGCGCCCGAGAAGCCGCTGGTGGTGCCGTTCTTCCCGCTCGGCGCATACCGTCGCAGCCTGTCCGGTTCGATGATCGGCGGCATCCCGGAGACCCAGGAGATGCTCGACTTCTGCGCCGAGCACGACGTGACCCCCGAGATCGAGGTCATCCAGCCCGACTACATCAACGAGGCCTACCAGCGCGTGCTCGCCAGCGACGTGCGGTACCGCTTCGTCATCGATACCGCCTCGCTGCGGGGCTAGCCGCCCGCCTGGCCGGAGTTGTGATCGACTCCGGCCAGCGGCCACCCGGCGGCCGCCAATTTGGCCGCGACGCGGTTGATGTTCTCCGGGCCGGCATCGTGATCGGTGACGTCAGAGATGAATGCGGCGATCTCGTCCCGGTCGATCCCGCCCTCGGGAACCGTGACCGCGCCGTCTGTGGTGATGTTGCGCACCACCTCCTTGACCTGTTCGTCGGTCAACGGGGTGGCGCGCAGCAGCGCCAGCAGCGGCACCCGGTCCGAGCCGGGAACACCTTCGGGATAACCGGCACGCAGCCAGTTCAAGATCGAGGTCAGCAGAGACTGAGCGGTCACCACGCAAGTCTCATATCACACGGACCCGGGCACCACCGGAGATCCGACAGTTCGTCGGTGGTTCATTGCCGGTTCACCGCCAAAAACAATCCCGCTGAACGCAACCGCTGACGCGTCCGCGATTCCCGGGCAGTCTCGGCGCGGTGACCCGTGTGATTCGCTTCAACGCCTTCGACATGAACTGTGTCGCCCATCAGTCGCCCGGGCTGTGGCGCCACCCTGAGGATCAGTCCTGGCGCTACAAGGACATCACCTACTGGACTGAGCTGGCAAAACTGTTGGAACGCGGCCGCTTTGACGGTTTGTTCATCGCCGACGTGCTCGGCACATACGACGTGTACGGCGCGAGCGACGAGGCCGCCATCCGCCAGGCTGCCCAGATCCCGGTCGGCGATCCGATGCTGCTGGTGTCGGCGATGGCGCTGGTGACGGAGCATCTCGGCTTCGGCATCACGACGGGCACGGGCTTCGAGCACCCATATCCGTTCGCGCGGCGCATGTCGACGCTCGACCATCTCACCAACGGCCGCATCGGCTGGAACGTCGTCACCGGCTATCTGCCTGCGGCGGCGCGCAACATGGGCCAGACCGATCAGCCCGCGCACGATGCGCGCTACGACCACGCCGATGAGTACCTCGAGGTGCTCTACAAGTTGTGGGAGGGCTCGTGGGAGGACGACGCGGTGGTGCGCGACGCCGAACGGGGCGTGTTCACCGACCCGGCCAAGGTGCACCACATCGGCCATTCAGGTGAGCATTTCAGCGTGCCGGGCGTGCATCTCGCGGAGCCGTCGGCACAGCGCACGCCGGTGATCTACCAGGCCGGCTCGTCCCCGCGCGGCGTGCGGTTCGCCGCCGAGAACGCCGAGGCGATCTTCACCGCCGCGCCAACGAAAGCCATCCTGCGCGAGACGGTTTCGACGATCCGATCGGAGCTGGAGCTGGCGGGCCGAGATCCGTACTCCGCCAAGATCTTCAACCTGACCACGATCATCACCGCAGAGACCGACGAAGAAGCCCACGCCAAACACGCCGAGTATCTGGCCTACGGGGATCCCGAAGGCGCGCTGGTGTTCATGTCCGGCTGGATGGGTGTCGACCTCGCGCGCTACGGCCTCGACGAGCCCATCGGCAATGTCGACTCCAACGCAATCCTGTCCGCGGTCAAGGCGTTTCAGAGCGCCGACCCCGACGGGCGCGAGTGGGCGGTGCGCGACATCGCGGAGTGGGGTGAGATCGGCGGCATGGGGCCGCGCATCGTCGGATCGGGTGTTCGAGTCGCCGACACGTTGCAGGAGTGGGTCGAGGAGACCGATGTCGACGGTTTCAACCTGGCCTACGCCATCACCCCCGGATCGTTTGCCGACTTCATCTCGCATGTCGTGCCGGTGCTGACGGCGCGCGGCGCGTACCAGTCCGAGTACGCGCCAGGCACCCTGCGCAACAAGCTGCTGGGCCGCGGTGACCGCCTGGCCGACGAGCATCGCGGGGCCGGCTACCGGGTGGGTGCGCAGAAGTCGACCATCATCGACCGCCCGTCCACCGTGCCGTCATCGTCGAGTTCGACCGCCGCCCAGCCCGCACGAGGTCGCTAGTCAAATACCCGACTCTGACGAAACCACCCCGGGGCGCCGGTCAACCGTGCTTAGACTTGACCGCCACGCCACGAGGGAGTCGAAATGTCTGGTAAGGCAAGGCATTCCTGCATAGCGGTTCTCACGGCGATTTTGTTCGCCGTGGTCGGTTGCGGCGGGTCTACGTCGTCAGGTGAAACGAGCAGCGCCCCACCGCCTGCCGCGACACCCACCGCCGCGCCCGCGCCGGCAGGCACCAAGGTGTCGGCGAACAATGCGTCGCAGGACGAGATCGCCGCGGCACTCGATGCCGCCGGGGTCAAGAACGCCGAACGATGGGCACATGAGGTGGTC
This sequence comes from Mycolicibacterium mageritense, assembly GCF_010727475.1. Taxonomy (NCBI): domain Bacteria; kingdom Bacillati; phylum Actinomycetota; class Actinomycetes; order Mycobacteriales; family Mycobacteriaceae; genus Mycobacterium; species Mycolicibacterium mageritense. The sequence continues at coordinate 5,397,574 of NZ_AP022567.1, read as the reverse complement.
GAGTACCGCCCCTACCCCACCGACGACGCCAACCTGACCAAGCTTCGCGACAACCTCGCGAAGTACAACCCCGGGGCGGAGACCGTGGACAAGATCGTGTCCGCGCTGACCCCGTGACCGCCACGGCAACACGGCGGGACAGGACGGCACTGATCCGGATCGGCCTGTACGGGCTGACCGTCATCGGCATCCTGGCCACCGCGTTCGAACTTGCCTCCGAGCGGCATTGGCAGACCCCCGATCAGCTGATCCCGTGGGTCGCACTCGCAGTGCTGGCCCTCGCCACGGTGCTCGCGCTGCTGCCGTGGCGATCGGCGCGCCTGATCGCGCGCGTACTTGCCGTTGCCGTCCTCGGCGCGTCGATCTACGGCGTGCTCGATCACATTGCGGCCAACCATGATTCGGGCTTCCTGGACCAGCGGTACGCCGACGTGTGGGAATCGCTGTCGCCCCTGCGGCAGTGGTGGTACGCCGCCACGAAGACCGTCGGCCCGGCGCCGACGCTCGCACCGGGCATGCTCGGGCAGACGGCGTTGCTGCTGTTGCTGGCCGGGTTCGGCGAACCCGCCCGCGATTCCTAGTGCCCGGCCTGGGCTTGCGCGGTTTCGGCTCGCGGGGATGACTGCGGGGTGTGCAACTCTCCCGCGAGCCACGGCAGCGACGACGCAAAGGCCCTTCCCGCGAACTGCCAGTCGTGGCGCCCCGGCTCCGTCACCACCGAGCACGTGATCGCCGCGGCCCGTGCCGCGTCGCACAACGTCGTGGCTGCGACATCCTGTCCCTCGGGGTTTGCCGTCGGATCGACGGCACCGCCCGGTTCGGGCCCAGGCACTTCGAACCATGCCGAGACACCGGCGTAGGGACCGTGCCGGTGCAGCACCGTGAGCGGGTCGTAGGCGGCCCACGCGTCGTCGTCTCCGCCGAACAGCCGGTCCACGGTCTCGGCCCGGTCCCCCGAGTTGGGTCGCAGGTCACCCGCGATGTCGACGAACGACCGGAACATGTCCGGATGCATCAGCGTGAGATCCACCGCGCACGTGCCGCCCATCGACCAGCCGACGATCCCCCATCCGTCACGGTCCGACCGCACCCCGAAGTTGGAAACCAGGTACGGAACAACGTCTTTCGTCAGATGGTCGGCCGCATTGCCTCGGGTGCCGTTGACGCACTCGGTGTCGTTCGAGAACGCACCGGTGGCGTCGACGAACACCAGCACGGGCGCGTTGCCGCCGTGCGTGGCCGCGTATCCGTCGATCGTGCGAAGCGCATTGCCCGCGCGCAACCAGTCGGCGGGCGTGTTGAGTTCCGAGCCGATCATCATCACCGCGGGCAGTCGCGGCGGTGGGGTGGTGGCGAACCAGGCCGGGGGCAGGTAGACGAGTTCCCTACGGTGATCGAAACCCGATGCGTCAGAATCGATGTCGACCGGGACCACGACACCCGCGGTGGGCCGGGCATGGGTCACCTGCATGGCCGTCACGGCCAGTCGATCGGTCTGATCGATCAGCGGACCCGAGGTCAGCTGGTTCCACGCTGCGTGCACCGTCGGGAAGTAGCCGACCCAGTTGTTGAGCGTCACCAGGCAGCCGAGCGCGCACAGCGGTACGGCCAGGACCGACACCGCACGCCGCCACCACCGCGCACCCGGCCAACCGACCACCGCGACACCGACGGCCAACGTCGTCAGCCCCGCCCAGAGCCACAACGCCACGGGCCCCGCATTACCCGCCACGCCGAGCGAGTCGACGTACCACCGGGCGAGCAGCGACGCCGCCACGGCGACGACGGCCATGGCGGGCAACCACCGGGTGCCCCACCGCGCAGACCGCCGGGCCAGGGCACACACCAGCAGCACCGCAGCGATGATCTGCACAGCCGGCGGAAACCAGCCGTGGATGAGCGAGAGCTGAGCGATGGAGTGACGCATCGCGATCCAGCTTATGGACCGCCCGGGCGGCCACCCAACCCGCCGGGAAAGCTCAGAAGTCCCAGTCCTCGTCTTCCGTGACGACGGCCTTGCCGATCACGTAGCTGCTGCCGGACCCGGAGAAGAAGTCGTGATTCTCGTCGGCGTTGGGACTCAGCGCCGAGAGGATCGCCGGGTTCACGTCGGTCTCGTCCCGGGGGAACAGCGCCTCGTAGCCGAGGTTCATCAGGGCCTTGTTGGCGTTGTAGCGCAGGAACTTCTTGACGTCCTCGGTCAGCCCGACCTCGTCGTAGAGATCCTGGGTGTACTCGACCTCGTTGTCGTAGAGCTCGAACAGCAGCTCGTAGGTGTAGTCCTTGAGCTCCTGACGCTTGTCCTCGTCGACCAGGGCCAGCCCGCGCTGGTACTTGTAGCCGATGTAGTAGCCGTGCACGGCCTCGTCGCGGATGATCAGCCGGATCATGTCTGCCGTGTTGGTCAGCTTGGCCCGGCTGCTCCAGTACATCGGCAGGTAGAAGCCCGAGTAGAACAGGAAGCTCTCCAGCAGCGTGGAGGCCACCTTGCGCTTGAGCGGCTCGTCACCCTTGTAGTACCGCATGACGATCTCGGCCTTGCGCTGCAGGTTCGGGTTCTCCTCCGACCAGCGGAACGCGTCGTCGATCTCGGCCGTCGAGCACAGCGTCGAAAAGATGTTGGAGTAGCTGCGCGCGTGCACCGACTCCATGAACGCGATGTTGGTGTAGACGGCTTCCTCGTGCGGCGTCAGCGCGTCGGGGATCAGGCTGACCGCGCCGACCGTGCCCTGGATGGTGTCCAGCAGCGTGAGACCGGTGAACACCCGCATGGTCATCTGCTTCTCGTGAGCGGTCAGCGTGCCCCACGACGGGATGTCGTTGGACACCGGCACCTTCTCGGGCAACCAGAAATTGCCGGTGAGCCGATCCCAGACCTCGGCGTCCTTGTCGTCCTGAAGCCGGTTCCAGTTGATCGCTGACACGCGGTCGATCAGCTTCATACCTTCGCTCACCAGAACCTCATTTCACCAGGTCGTGTTGTTTGCCGGACGCTGCCCCCGACACTACCCCTGGGGTTACTGGCCAGCCGTGACCGCAACACCTTGTGTTTTCGTGTCGCGTCCCGCGCGCAGAAAATCGAACTCCGAGGGGTCCAGCTTGCGCGTTGCCAGCCAGTACTGCCAGGTCATGCCGCTCCACAGGGTGCGGTTGACACCGTGCTCATCCATGTACCAGCTCCGGCAACCGCCGGTGTTCCACACCGTGCCGGTCAGGTCGTGCTGCAGCTCGGCGTTGTACTCGTCCTGCGCACGCCGGCTCGGGGTGAGGGCTTCGGCACCGGCCGCGTCGACCGCGGCGATCGCCTGGCCCACGTACCGGATCTGCTGCTCGATCATGAACACCACCGAGTTGTGCCCGAGGGCGGTGTTCGGACCCAGCAGGAAGAACAGGTTGGGCATGCCTGCCACGGCGATGCCGCGGTGCGCGGCCATCCCCTCGCGGTTCCACCGGTCCACCAGATCCTCGCCGCCCGAGCCCTTGATGTCGACGTACGTGTAGGAATCGGTGACGTGGAATCCGGTCGCCCACACCACGACGTCGACCGGGTGCTCGACACCGTCGGCCGTGACGATGCCCGTCGGGGTCATCCGCGCGATGCGCTCGGTGATCACCTGCGTCTTCGGGTTGGCGATGCCCCGGTAGTAGGTGTCGGAGTTGAGGATGCGCTTGCAGCCCGCGCGGTAGTTCGGGGTGAGCTTGCGCCGCAGCTCGGGGTCTTTGACGCTGCGGTTGATGTTGTAGCGGCCCATCAGCTCGCCGATCTTGAGCAACCGCGGCTGCTGTGTCATGGCGAAGCCGACGCCCTCGTGAATCCAGTAGATGGCGGCGCGCAGCAGCGCACGGGTGCCGGGCACGTAACTGAACACCCGGCGCAGCCACACCGGGAACTTGTTGTTCACCCGCGGCATCACCCAGGCCGGCGTGCGCTGGTACAGCTGAAGCTCGGCCACGTCCTTGACGATCTCCGGCACGATCTGGATGGCACTTGCGCCGGTGCCGACGACCGCGACCCGCTTGCCGCGGATGTCGACACTATGGTCCCACTGCGCGGAATGGAAAGCGGCGCCGGCAAATTGGTCACGGCCCTCGACATCAGGGATCTGCGGGATGTGCAGGCCACCGGCACCGGACACCAGGAACTGGGCGATGTACTCCTGACCGGTGTCGGTGAAGACGTGCCAGCGCATCTCGTCGTCGTCCCAATGCGCGCGGTCGACGTGGGTGTTGAACCGGATGTAGCGGCGCAGCCCGTACTTGGCCGTGACACCCAGGAGGTAATCCTGGATCTCGGGCTGGAAGGACCACATGTAGGTCCAGTCGGCCTTCGGCTCGAACGAGAACGAATACATGTGCGACGGGATGTCGCACGCGCAGCCCGGATAGGTGTTGTCCCGCCAGGTGCCGCCGATCTCGTCGGCCTTCTCCAGGATCAGGAAGTCCACGCCGCGGCGCTGCATCTCGATGCCCATACCGAGGCCGGAGAATCCGCTGCCGATGATCAACGTGCGGGTCTGCACGGGTTGCTGGCGCTGCACAGCCTGCTCAGCGGTCGTCATGGTGTCAGGGCCCTTCCTGGGAACGCTGGTACCGGATATTTGCCAGTCTCCGGCCCGCGGGGCCAGCTGTCAACGAGCCGGTCAGCTCACCGTTTCGCGGCGCTGCACACCCTCGTGTAACGGCAGGTCCGGGTCGATCCAGATGCCGAGCAGCTCGCACGTGCCGTTGATCGAGCCCACCATGATCGTGGTCAGGTGGTTGACGAACTCGTCGGCAGGCATCCGGCGCGGGCTGTCCTGCTCGGAGCCCAGCCACCAATCCGTTGCCGAGGCCGCCGCCCCGAACATGGCGAACGCCGCGAGCTCCATGGCCGCGCCGTCGAGCTCCATCTCCCGCAACTCGTTGGAGAACATGTCGGCCATCGCCAACGTGATGCCGCGGCCCTCGTTCAAGGCGCGCATGGTCGATTCGCTCTGTTCGGCGAAGCGCCCCTGGATCAGGAACCGCAGCACGCTGGGATGCTCGTCGACCAGCCGCACATACTGCTCGACGCTGCGGCGGATGACCTCGCGCGCCGGGTCGGCGGCGAGGTTGATCGACGGGAAGATCGCGGCCCACAACATGTCGCGCAGCCGCTCGCCGATGGCCTGGAACAGGTCGGACTTGTCGGTGAAGTGGCGGTAGATCTTGGGCTTGGCGGTGCCGGCTTCCTCGGCGATCTCCCGCAGGCTCAGCTCGGGCCCGAGCCGGTCGATCGCCCGGAACGCGGCGTCGACGATCTCCGAGCGCACCTTCTTGCGGTGCTCACGCCAGCGCTCGCTGCGGGCGTCAACCTTGACACCCGCCTGACCGCTGGTATGTGATCTCGACCCTCGCCGCACGCGATCACTGTACTCGCTTCGATGGTGCTGACCTGCTCAGACCGTTCCACAACACGCGCAGGGCCGCCCTGGCAGGGGTTTTTCTCCCCCGCAGCCGCCTCCGGCGGGCTTGGGTACTATTTCAGCGACACTCAACCAACGAGACGAGGCTCATGACGCAGCGATACGACCTGGTCATAGCCGGTGGCGGCCCATCCGGTTCGGCCGCCGCATGGCAGGCGGCGCAGACCGGCGCCAAGGTGGTCGTCCTGGACAAGGCGGAATTCCCCCGCGACAAGCCGTGTGGCGATGGCCTCACCGCGCGCGCCGTCAGCTATCTGCAGAAGATGGGCCTGGCCGACGAAGTCGCGACCTATCACCGGGTCAACCGCGTGACGGTGTTCAGCCCCAGCGCGTGGGAACTGTCGTTCCCGCGGCGCCCCGGGATGCCCGACCATGGCCACACGGTCAGCCGGACGCATCTGGACACCGTGCTGCTCAAACACGCCGAGTCGGCGGGCGCCGAGGTCCGCCAGGGCGCCGAGGTGGCCGGGCCCGAATTCGACGCCAACGGCCGCGTGGTCGGCGTGGTGCTCAAGAGCGGCGAGAAGGTGCTCGGCGACGCGGTCATCGCGGCCGACGGCGCCTACTCCCCCATCAAGCGCGCGCTCAAGATCGACTCGGAATACAACGGCTACTCGGCCATCGCGATCCGGTCGGAGATGCACGCGAACCGGCCCGACTCGGACAGCCTCGACATCTACCTCAAGCTCGTGTTCCAGGGCGATCAGCTGCCCGGGTACGGCTGGGTGTTCCCGATGGGCAACGGCGTCTTCAACATCGGCCTGGGCTACGTCAACTCGTACAAGAACTGGCAGTCCATCAACGCGACCCAGTTCCTCGGCGAGTTCCTCCGGACACTGCCTGCCGACTGGGAGCTGCCGCCCATCGAAGAGCTCAAGAAGAACAAGAGCGTGCGGGCGTGGCGATTGCCCATGGGATTCACGGCGTGGCCGCCGTGGCGTCCCGGCGTGCTGTTCACCGGCGACTCGCTGGGTGCCGGCAAGCCGGCCTCGGGCGCGGGCATCTCCAAGGCGCTCGAATCCGGGCTCGCCGCAGGCGAATGCGCGATCGCTGCGCTGCAGAACGGCGGACCGGACGACTTCACCAACTACGCACAGCGCATGGAGGCGGCGTGGGGCCGGGAGTACCGGCGCGGCCGCTACATGCACAAGCTGATCGGGTACCCGAAGGTCGCCAACGCCGGCATCAAGCTGATCGACAACGCCGCGTTCCGCGACCGGATGCTCAAGGCGCTGTACAAGAAGGCCCAGGGCCCGCAGCACACCACGAAGTAGGCCCCCGAGTGTGAAACGTCTGCGAAAAATCGCCCCTCGATTTTTCGCAGACGTTTCTCTGTGTGGTCACCGGCCCAACGCTGCGGTGGCTTCCAGCAGCCCGGCCTGGGTGGCGATCAGGCCGGCTTCGTCGCCGCGGTCGTGCGGCACGGTCGCGCAGAGCGCGAGGCGTTCGCGCCAGGAACGCCCCGGGAGGGCAACTGCCGTCCCGCACAGCCCGACCTGGGCCTCCTGCTTGCTGAAGGCGTGACCGGTACGGCGAATGACCGCCAATTCGTCGAGCAACCCGGCCACCGAGTCGATGGTCCACGGCGTCACCTTGGCCAGCTGCGGTCGCGGGTACAACGCGCGTACCTGGTCATCACCGAGCTGGGACAGCAGCAGCTTCCCCGCTGAAATCGCATGGGCCGGCCGGAGATAACCCTGCTGCAGGGTCGCCCGGACCGGCCGGTCGGGCTCGATCCCGTCGAAGAACAGCACCTGCGTTCCCACCAGCGTCGCGACGTGAACCGTCTCTCCCGTCAGATCCACGGCGCGACGCAGCACCGGCAGCAGCCGGGCGCGGTCTTCGAGGTCGAGACCGCGTGGACGGGCCAGATCGAGTAGCACGGGACCGGGAAAATAGCCGCGGCCCGTCGGGCCCAGGATCACGATGCCCCGGTTACGCAAGGTGTTGAGGATGCGGTACGCGCTCGACCGCGAACACGCCAATTCACGGGCGACCGACGTGACGTTGATGCTGTCCGAACTGGCGAACATCATCATCACCCGCAAGCCCGAGTCCAGCGAGGACAGATGTTCGCCGATCGGTTCGTCGACCATGCTCGGCTCCTCCACTTGTCCCGCCAAGAGAAACAAAATTCGCCATCAATCGATCAATTCGTCTTATTAGTCCCGTATGACGAGACATCACGGTGACCACTATAGGGACTGCGCCGCCCGCTGTGCCCTACTGGAAGCCACTTCAGCAGCTTGTTCCGAAAGGCTCCAACGATGTCGTTGCCGTCACCGATTCGCGTGCAGTCGGTCATCGATGACACCCCCATGAATTCCAGACGCTGGGGTGTCGTCCTCCTGTGTTTCGCGATCGCGTTGCTCGACGGATTCGACACCCAGTCGATCGCGTTCATCGGGTCGTCGATCGCCGACGAGTTCTCCATGGCAACCGCGGAAATGACCGCGGTGATCACGGCAAGCACCGTCGGCATGGCCCTTGGCGCCATCACGCTCGGGTCGATCGGTGACCGCATCGGCCGCAAGCGAGCGATCCTGTTGGCGCTGAGCATCTTCGGGTTCTTCTCGTTGCTCGGAGCGTTTGCGCAGGCGCCGTGGCAGATCGTGCTGTTGCGGTTCCTCATCGGCCTGGGCATGGGTGGCGCGACACCGTCACTGTTGGCGCTCGCGGCCGAATACAGCCCCGAGCAGTCCCGCAAGCTGTCGATGACGTTGGTGCTGTTGGGCCTGCCGGGCGGCGCAATGCTGGGTGGCGTGGTCGCAGCGGCATGGCTGCCGGTGCTCGGATGGCGCGGCATTTTTCTTCTCGGCGGCCTACTGCCGGTGATCTTGCTGGCTGCCGTCATCGTTTTCCTGCCCGAGTCCCCCAGCTATCTGGCCACGCGCAGCGACGCCGCAAGCCAGGCCAAGGCGCGTGCCCTGTTGCGCCGCATGACGGGGGCATCCGTCCCGGACGACGCCGTGCTTGCGGCCGAGCACCGCGTGGAGGCTTCAGGCTCGGTCCGGGCGCTGTTCACCGGCGACTACCGCACCTCGACCATCACGATCTGCGCCATCTACCTGGCCAACTGGATTGCGTGGTTCCTGCTGCTGCAATGGACTCCGACCGCGCTGCATCAGGCTGGGTTGTCGAAGGAACAGGCAGCGTCAGGCACCATCGTGGTCAACGGCGCGTTCATCGTGTTCTCGTTCCTGGTGGCCGCGCTGTTGTCCCGACTGCCGGCTCGTCGACTCCTGCTCGGCATGTTCGCGCTCGGGATCGCCGTGGCTCTCGGCTTGGCGGTCAGCGGCTCCAACTGGACGCTGACCTTCGCCTTGATCGCGGTGGCCGGCCTCGGCGTCGGTGGCCAACAACTGGTGTTGAACTATCTGATCGCCGAGACCTATCCCACCCAACTGCGCGGTACCGCAACAGGATTCTCGATCGGCGTGGGCCGTACCGGCTCGATCATCGGCTCGGCACTCGGCGGCTGGCTGCTCGGCAGCTTCGGGGTCGGTGGTTATTTCGGGCTGATCGCGGTTCCGCTCGCCGTCGCCGCACTTGCGACGCTCGCGTTGCGCCCACGACCCATGGCGGCGGATGCCGCACCGGCCGACCACGCGGTCGTGGTGGACCACCGGTGAATCGCTTCGACGGCAAGATCGTCGTGGTGACCGGTGCGGCGCAGGGCATCGGCAGAGGAGTCGCCTGCGGCGTCGCCGCCGAGGGCGGCGCAGTGGTCCTGGCCGACCGATCCGACCGGGTCGACGCGGCCCGCGACCAGATCACCGCGGCAGGCGGCGATGCGAGAGCTTTCCTCTGCGATCTCGAAACATACCGCGGCGCAGAAGCTTTGATGCAGTTCGCGGTCGCCGAGTTCGGGCGGATCGACGTGCTGATCAACAACGTCGGCGGGACCATCTGGCGCAAACCGTACGAGTTCTACGCCGAGCACGAGATCCTCGCCGAACTGCACCGATCCCTGCTGCCGACGATGTGGTGTGCACGCGCCGCCCTGCCCTACATGATCGAGCGGGCCCACGGTGTCATCGTCAATGTGTCGTCGAACGCCACCCGCAGCATCAACCGCGTCCCGTATGCCGCCGCCAAGGGCGGTGTCAATGCGATCACCGCATCGCTCGCGTTCGAAGCCGCCGGCAAGGGCATCCGCGTCGTCGCCACGGCACCCGGCGGAACCAGCGCGCCGGCGGGTGGCATTCCCCGCAATCCCGATCCCCTGACCGCCGACGAGGTGCGCTGGCATGAGGAGACTGTCACGCAGAGCACCCAGAGCACCTTCCTCAAGCGCTACAGCACGATCGAAGAACAGGTCGCGCCAATCCTTTTCATGGCCTCCGACGACGCCAGCTACATCACCGGCACGGTTCTGGAGGTCAGCGGCGGCGACCGGGGTTGAGGTGCGTCAGCCGAACAACTGACCGACCTTGAGCAGCAACTGGTAGACCCCGTAGCCGAAGGGCACCGCCACCCACAGCCACGCGAGCGTGATGTAGATCCTGGGCACAGTCGGCTGGTACTCGTGGAGCTCGGTGGACTGCTCGGTCACCGGTTGACCTCCTCAACCATGGGCGTGGATGTCTCTGATTGCGGCTCATGCCATTTCGACGACACCGGCCGGATCAGCTCGTTGCACACGAGTGCGACCAGCAGCAGGGCGATCATGATCGAGAACGACAATGTGTACAGCGCCGGACCGCTCTTGCCGTCAGCCGCCTCACCGTCGGCGACCAAGTTGACGATGATCGGGCCCAGAATGCCTGCCGCCGACCACGCCGTGAGCAGCCGACCGTGGATGGCACCGACCTGAAACGTGCCGAACAGGTCACGCAGGTACGCGGGCACGGTGGCGAAGCCCGCACCGTAGAACGACAGGATCACGATGGTCGCGACCAGGAAGACGAACTTGTTGGAATTCCCCATCAACATGATCGTCAGATAGAGCAGCGCCCCGACACCGAGGTACAGCCGGTAAGCGTTCTTGCGCCCGATCACGTCGGACAGGCTGGACCACCCGATGCGACCGAGCATGTTGCCCAGCGACAGCATCGCCACGTAGCCGGCCGCTGCTGCCGCCAAGGCGCCTGCTGCCACGCCGGCCTTGGGGAAGTAGTCCTGAAAGATGGGCGAAGCCTTCTCCAGAATGCCGATGCCCGCGGTGACGTTGAAGCACAAGACCACCCACAGCAGCCAGAACTGAGGGGTCTTGATCGCGTTACCGGCCGAGACCTGCCCGCCGGTGACGATCGAACCTTGCGGCGGCGGTGTGGGTGTCCAGCCGTGCGGCCGCCAATCGGGTCGAGGGACCCGGACAAGCAGCCAGCCCAACGACATGAACACCGCGTACGCGAGCCCGTGCACCAGGAAGGTCTTGGCGATACCCGCAGTGCTCGTCCCGAAAGCGTTGAGCATCGCCGTCGACCACGGTGACGCGATCAGTGCGCCGCCGCCGAAGCCCATGATGGCCAGGCCGGTCGCCATTCCCGGCTTGTCGGGGAACCACTTCATCAGCGTGGAGACCGGCGAGATGTAGCCGATCCCCCACCCGATGCCGCCCAGCACCCCGTAACCCAACAGCACCAGCCAGTACTGGTTGAGCGCCAGACCGGCCGCACCGACCAACCATCCCCCACAGAAGCAGCACATCGCCGCGAACATCGCCATCCGTGGCCCGTTGCGGTCCACCCAGGTGCCGAAGACGGCCGCCGAGAGACCGAGCATGACGATGCCGATGGTGAACGGCAATGCGCTCAAGGTTCCGGAAATACCGAGGGCGCCCTCGAGGGGTTTCTTGAACACACTCCACGAATAGGCCGCACCGACGGACAGATGGATTGACAACGCCGCCGGTGGTACCAGCCACCGACTCCAGCCCGGCGGCGCGATGATGCGTTCGCGGCTGAGGAACGGAACGACGCGCGACGCAGTGGAAGCTGCTGTCATCCTTGGCCTTTCGTTGCAGACGACGCCCGGACGACGTCGACGACCGAAGCGTGCTCAGACACAGTTATTTGATTCTTCACGGACATTAGCGAAACGGTCGCCATCCTGAAACGTTTCAGAGAAATCTGTCCAGTGCTCGGTTCGGAGCACGATCAGGCCCGATTCACCTGGAGCCGTGTGGGCGATATTTGCTGGGCGTACCCCGATATCGGGTGCTACCGTCGATTCGTGATTTTGGCCCGCCGCGACGAACAGACAGCCGGGATGCGCACCGCGCCCACGGCCGCTTCGTCGCGGGCGAAGTCCCTCACCGAGAAGCTCGATGTGCGCCGGGTCGGCTCGAGTCTGCCCAGCCGCATCGAGTCAGCAGACAACTCTCATAAGAACCACAGTGTTGCCGTCTCCGCTGCCAGGAATGTCGCCTGACCTTCCTGGAGTTCAGCGTGTTTTAAAAAAGCCTGCACTGCAACGGATTTGAGAAATTTCCGCTTTACATTCGACGATCGGTGTAGCACCATCTTTTCCGGCAGGCGTTCTGCTGCTTGACCATTGACAATTCCACAGTGTGTGATGCACAGTCCTGCAGACGCAGACCGGAAACCGGTCCCGTCTGGAGATACGCGCCGTTAGCTCAGTTGGTAGAGCAGCTGACTCTTAATCAGCGGGTCCGGGGTTCGAAACCCTGACGGCGCACAGAGAAACCCCTCCTGACCAGTGCAGGAGGGGTTTTTACTCTCCACCGACGACCCGCAATTTCGGGGGCGTTGACCGCTTATTGACCACTTTTGGCGCGAACTTGTCCAGCGCGGCGGTGTTGTCCGGGGCTTCCGTAGCCCTGTCGATGTAGAACTTCCTCGTGATGTCCGGGCTGCCATGACCAAGCTGCGCGGCTGCTGCTTCTGCCCCATGCTCACGTTCGATGGCGGTCGCGGCGGTCTTCCTGAACACCTTCGGGGTGACCCAACCGAACTCTTCTCCCCGGATTTCCCTCCACGTCCTGTTGGTGTTGTTCACCCAACGCGGCGTCCCCGCCGATGATGGGAACACCAACATGAACGGATAGCCCCGTTCGCGCTGCCGTATGAGCGCCTGCCTGCCGAACTCGGGAAGCTTCAGCGTGCGGTACCCGTGAACGGACTTCGGCATGGGCTGCCGCTTGCCCTTCTTGTCCACCGTTCCAGCAATGGTGATGGTCGCGGGCTTGCTCATGTCGTCCAGACCGTGAACGTCGCTCCACCACAGCGCCAGGATTTCGCCCGTGCGCTCCCCCGTCGCCATCAGAACGTCCACCAGTTCAGCCATGTCGCTGTCACGCGGGCGTCCACCTCGGGGCTGCGGCGCGTCCTGCCAGTCACGGATGCGCTGCCGAAGCTCCTCCACATCCTCGGGCGTGAGGGTTCTCTTGCTCCCCTGCTTGCGCGGCGGGCTCTCGGTCTCCCTGACAGGGTTGTACTCCAGCAGGCTCCACCGAACCCCCAGCCCGCACACCTGCATGAGGACGGTACGGACTTGCCGCTTGCGGGTTTTCAGTCCAGCTAGGTAGGTGTCACACCGCTGCGTGTTCAACTCACGAAGGCGGACAGCCCCCAGTCCAGGTATCAGAATCTTGCGTGCGATGCCTATGTAATCGTCCACGGTGTCATCAGCCAGGCTTCCTTCACGAGAGCCCACCTTGGAGCGGCGCTTTCCCTCCAGGTTCTCCAGCCAGCGCTCCACCAACGCACTCAGCGGCGATTCACGGGTCAACTCCCCCGTACTGCCGTGGACTCCCTGTAGGCGCTCAGCCAGTTTCCGTTTGAGCTTCGCCTTCGCCTGCGCGGGGGTGTCCCCCGTCGCCGTCAAGGGGCGGGTAACACCATCGCCGCCGCGATACCGCGCCTTGGTCTGCCACTTCCCACTCGGAGTCTGCCACGGGTCAGCGATTTCCCCGTACGTGCCGATTTCCAGCGGCGGTCGTCCTGCCATCAGTCCTTCTCCCCCTTCTTCCACGTCCAGGGCGGGTTTGCCGCGCGTCGGAAGCCTTCTCGCTCCCAATCGTCCATCAGTTCAGCCGTTAGGGGCTGTTCGCCACGTAGCCACATATCCATGTCGCGGGCGGTTTCGGGCGACGTGCCCGACAGCATGACCTCGGCGTCGGGGTCACCATCATCGGGTAGCGGCATGAGCAACGTCATGGGTGATACACCCAAAGCCGCTGCGAGAGCGGTCAGTTGGTCAACGTTGACCTGTCGCCTGCCTCGCTCGATGTCCGTGATTCCCGACGACGACATGGGGAGCCCCTGCTCTTTCAACCCTGCCGCTAGTTCCCGAATCGTCGTGTTGGTAGCGGCACGCAACCGTGCCACGTTCCGCCCGACAACCTCCGAGGTCAGCTTTTCTGCCACACAGAGCATGATACGCACAAACAGCGACAGCCTCACCGCTATACACAGAACTACTCAAATCTCAAATCCGTGCTATGCTCTGTTTTACAGAGCACTTATCAACTATTCACGGAGCAACAAGTGACCGCACCAACCAAAACTGGAGGCAAGCTCCCCAGCATGGACGCCGCGCTCGAAGCGGTGAAGACCTCCCCCGCCATTTCCCTGGCTGAGCTGGCGGTTCTCACCGGGGTGTCCTTGGCGACGGCACAGCGGCACGCCGCCGCTGGAGACCTGCCCTCCCCGCTGCGGGTTGTCCGCATGGGTCAGCGATGGATTGTGCCGAGCGTCCACGTTCGTGAGCTTCTGGGACTTGAGGTCGCGGCGTGACCACCGACACCGGTCCTATCGACGCCGCCGTTGACCGAATCTTCTCCCTCATCGCTAGAACCCGTTTCCGTGCACCAGGTACCAGTGCCGATCCGTACCTGGACTCTCTTGTCTTGTGGGTGTCCGTCGTGACCGAAGTGCGGGAAGTTCTTGCGCCGCTGGCACATCCACTATCAGCGTTGCGAGAGGTTGAGTACATCTACCGCGAGACCATCAGCGCGTGGCTACGCGGCGATGAGCCTACGTCCACCGTCACCGATGACCCCGTGACCGCCCGTGCGCTGAGCGATGACGACCTTCTCCACAAGCTGCGGGAAGCCATCGACCCGCCCTCTCTGATGGTGTTCTGATGTCCTATCACGTTCTGCAACTCGGCACCGGAGACGCGGCGTCCTACATATCGACCCGTGCCGATAACCCGATAGCCGCTTCCCTCATCGAACAGGGCGCGACGGTTATCCACACGACCGATAGCGGCGACGACGCAGACCATGTGGCACTGGCTCATGGGAGCACCGAACCACCGCTCACGACCACCGAAAGCTCATTCTGGCGGCGGTGTACGTCGCCGCTGCGACCAGCGATAGAGGAGATAACCCTTGCTGAAACGACTGGCGGAGCGGGTCATCGCCGCGATGACCCGGAGAGCTGGACTCAACACCCCGAGCCCCACGCCGCTGTCGAGCGCGCCTATCGAGTTCGACCTTGACCCTGACCCGTTTCGTAGCAAGCCCTACCGCCCCGAGTAAACCCCGCGCCTTGGGTGAGCGGCGCGGGGTTATTTGTCCCTCTGACCCTGCACCCTGTTAATGTCGCATTAGCACCAATTCGACCGTCCCGCAAGGCAACACACCGTATTTGCGACTAACGTCACACCGTCATTCATAGATTAATGTGTCTATGAATGGTAATGTAGTTGTTGTAAGGAAAAGGGGTTGCCGCCCCACACAACACAATTCAGGAGATACGAGAATGTCCGCTTCATCCGACGCCTTCAGCGATTACATGGACGACTACGGGTACGCCGAAGGCGATAGCGCCGTGGAGTCCTTCATCGACACCGCCTCTGAAGACATCCTCGCCGCGCACGGTAGGGAGATTGCCGACGCCGTGACCGACCATCTACGAGAAATCGCTGACGACATCTACGAAGCTATTGAGTGGTACGAACACCCTGAAGTGCACGCTGACGTGTACTTCTTGCCTGGCGTGTCGAAGCTCATCGAGAGCATGAGCGACTACGCCGCGTAGACCATCGGAACGGGGACTGGTGGCAGTCCCCGTTCCCCTCTCACCCTGGAGACCATCATGAGCACCAAGGACACCCTGACATCGGCGGAAGCTGCTGAGATGCTTGGTGTTTCACCGAGCACCCTAGCGACGTACCGATACCGAGGAACCTCACCGAAGTACACCCGCATCGGGCACCGAACTGTCGTCTACTCACGCCGCGACGTGGAGCGCTACATCAAGGCGCGTGACGCTGCGAAGGCTTGGCGGGACAAGACCCGCTAGGAAAGACGAAACGCCCCGGTTGCCGCCGAGGCGCTTCAGTACAACACAATTCAGATACGGAGATACTACCATGCACTACCTCACCTCTCACCGCCGCTGCGGACATCCGTTCGATGCGGACGAGAATCACCGAAATCGAGCGCTGGCGAGACACCGCTGACGACCTGTTCACTGGCATGTCGTTCCAAGCTGCGGTGGAAATCGCGGAGGTGGAAATCGTGGCTCTGGAAACCGAAATCCTTTCCTTGTGTGAGCGTTTCGGGATCAGCGAAGAGCCGTACACCGAGGTGGTGGCAGCGTGAGCGGGCACGAGAATCCCTGCCCCGAAACCGAGGCGCTGCTGGCGAAGCTGGACGCGGCGGGTGTCGAGTGTGAGGTAGTGAGCCTGGCGGAGGTGGTGGAGTCCGACATGCCGTTGTTCTTCTACCCGAAGGACTTCACAGGAGGCGGCGCTGCGTAGACCCTCACCAAGGAGACCAAGAACCGCCCCCGGAGATGTCCGGGGGCGGTTTTCGTGTAGGTGACCAAAGCGCGGGAAGTGGTGTCCCCTGCACAAATTAGTGTCCGAACCTCTGTGTTTGCTGTTAACGTCAGAACAACACCACAACGACGGGGAGACACCATGAAACACAAAATCGCGCTGGTAGCTGGGGCGATGGCACTCGCGGCGGGGGCATCACTGGGCGCGGCAACCACAGCGGCGGCAGACCCAGCGGGATGGGTCGGACCCTTCAGCAGCGATTGGACATGCGGGCAGCGTGCCTCCCAGATGATGGGCTCGGCAGCGCCCGCGCAATGCACGTACCGTAAGAATGATTCTCGCGGCGCGGGGTACTACTTCGTCTATCAGCCATAGCGGTGACGTCCCCACCGCCCACCCTGACATTCGGGGTGGGCAGTGGTGTTTCCGCTGGGTACCTACTGTTCGGGAGCCTGCAAGGCGGCGGTGTAGTGGGGACACCCGACGTTCGCTGAAATCACGTGACTGTACAGCGCTGCGCCGTACAGTCCGACCATGAACACACCTTCCGCGTCCACACCACCACAAGCCCGTTTCGGGATCGCCGTCGCGGCGGCGGCGCGGAGAGTACACCCTCACATCAGCGCGGCGTCGCACGGTGACATCGTTGCGGCGCTAACCGCTACCGCACGGGACCGGGCTGGTGTCAGTTTCACCGTGGGCGCGGGATCGTGGCTGCGAAAGCTCTACACCGGAATGAACAAGTCATGGCTCTCTGTCACGGCGGAGGACGAGTCGGGCTGGCTGACCATCGACCGTGAATCCGATGAGTACACACCTACCGCCGACACGGGTTCGTGGAGAATGGCGCGCCCGCTGCGCATTCACCGTGACTTACTCACGCCGCCTGATTTCCTGGGCGAACTGGCTACCGACGAGGAAGTGGGTATCGAAGGGCGGCACGCACGGGTTTTCGCACGTGGTGTGCGGCTGCCGCTCGCCAGCGCCGTTGCGCTGGATGAAGAGTATGCACGTGGCGACGTTGCGGAAGTGGTTCTGGAGAAGCTGGGTTCACGGGACTCCGCTGTGATCGACGCCGTGAACACCGAAACGGACACGGTGCTGGCGGAGGTTTTCGCCGCGTCACCCGCCAACGGTGCGGGTCCGGTGCGGTACATCATCGCGGGGTCGAGCGGAAAGCCTGTCGCGGCGAAGCTCACCGACATCGCGTTGCCGTACGCCGCCGCAACGGTGTCCTCACGCTCGGGAAGGGACACCGCGCGAATCAACGTGTATCTCCGCCGTGGATTTTGGCTACGGCGTAACCTTTAAACCTGTTGTGCCACAGCCGATTACGAGAACATCCCGCCGCTCAGACCACTTGCCACCCTCACGAGAGCCCACACGCCAGCCAAGAGGATCGTCAGGACGAGGAAACCAGCGGCGGGCGGCACAATCGCCCGTATCGGATTCCCGCCGTTTCGCCCGCCGCCCGCTTCAAACCTGCCCGTGCCCTTCTGTTTCACCCAGGCTGCGAGCATCAAGAGAACGATGAAAATTCCCACCGATACCGTGAGCGAGCCCATGACGATCCTGTCAACGAGGGCGGTCAATGAGCCGTTTGAGGTGCCATCGGATCGGTTGCCGAGACCAGCGGCGATGAGGGTCACCGATGCGGGTGTTGTGATCACAATTCGCCTCCCATGATGGACGCCTCCAAGCGGCGGTCTTCTTCCTTCGCAAACCGCTCTTTGAGTGCCTCTTTCAACGCGGGACTTCGGGGTTTCCACGTTTCGAGTTCCGTGATCGGTAGTGACGCAATCTCCACCAGGCGCTCCGAAATGTACTCATCACGGGTCAGCCGTTTCTTGGTTCCAGTGGCGCGCGGCGCGGTATCAGGTAACCGGAAACCAGCGGGAAGGTTCATCCCGCCGCGCAGGGCGTTCACCACGTCATCCGATGCGGGCAACTGCGCGGCGGGGAAACCTGCTGCCAGTGCCCCCGCTGCGGCAACCGCGAGGGTCGTCGCGCGGTATCGAGGGTCGGGCTTCCCGTCGTACAGGGGCGGTGTCCACCTCGTCCAGTTGTCAGCCACCCACTGCGCCAAGGCGTCGGTGCCCTTCTTACCGAACGCGGCGCTTCCGAGAGCTGATTTCTGCACACTCAACAAGCTCACCTCACCAACGGGCACACCTGCAACGTCGAGTTGCCGCACAATCTCCCACCACACCGAAACCCGCCGCTGCGCTGAAGGGTCAGCGGTCATGGTGCCCAAGTACGGGCGAACCATCACCACAAGGTCGGGTACACCGAAACGGGACTTCGTGATCGCCGAAACCACCTGCGCGGCGAGGTCAACGTGACGCCGCATTTCCTGTGCGGGGGCATGGTGTGAGGTCACGTCCGCCGCGTGAAGGTAGCCACATCGAGGTGTGGGGTCACCGTCCACCAGGCGTGCAATCGAGGTGTAGAAGACGGTCGTGTCCACAGCCACCACCGAGCGCGTCACAGGTCACCCCCGCCCCTGATCTGCTCACCTTGGATGCTTGACACCTTGTCGCTGTTAGGCGCTGCGGGGTCAGCGGTCACAGGTACCTCAGGGGTTGACGGGTCGTTGTCGTGATCCCACATACGTGGTCGAGGCTTCACCGTCGAGGTACCGCCCGCTCCCACGAAGGTTTCGTCCATCGGGTCGAACTTCTCAGCGCCCGGAAGCAGGTTCCCGTTGCGGTCGGTCATCACCACCAACTCGGTGTCCACGATTGCGGGCGTACCGCTCTTCTCCCACCCCGGCGTGGCGTTGATACCCAGGCGCGGGTAGAACCACGGCAGTGCCTCGGCGCGGGACTTCGCATCAGCCCACACCGCCCGCTGCTCATCGGTCAGCGCGGCGGTCAACGGTGTCGAGCCAGGCGAATAGTTGTAAGGAGTCTGCACCTCGATGACCCCCTCGGTTTCACGTTCGATGTACATGGCGGCACCAGGGCGTACAAGACGTGCGCCGATGCGCCGCGCGGTGTCTCGCAGCCGTTCGGGCACGAAGTCACCTTGGATCGTCCGCTCACCGGGGACACCAAGCAGCACTGCCAGACCGAATTGGTTTTGAAGGGCTACCGGGATCGTGTCCGCGTACACGTCTTGCGCCGCCAGGAGAAGGACGATGCGCGCCTCACGCCCCACCTTGATGATCTTCGCTAGGTCGTCCATGAAGGTGATCAACGCGTCCTTCTTGTCCAGATCGTTGATTTCGGACTTCATGAGCCCGAACTCGTCCAGCACCAATAGGATCGGGCTGTATCGGTCGTACGGGTTCGGGTCTGTTTTCTTGTTGATCGCAGCTTCTGATCGCCGCCGTTCCAACTCGTCGCATACTTCGCGCACCATGCGCAGATGCTGCGCCGCCGACGTGCTGACCATCCGCACATTTGGCTGTCCAGCGAGGGAGGCGTAGTCCGAACCCTTCCCGTCACCGCAATAGATTTCCGCGCCCAGACCGACACGGAACCAGTCAATGACGCCGCGAACCCAGACCGATTTACCGACACCAGGCTGACCCGCCGCGATGCAGTGTCGTGTGCTCTTGACGGTCGGCATGATTTCGTTCCCTCGCGCATCGACACCAACACACCAGGTTGCCGATGGGTACCTTTTCTTCGCCTCGTCCAACGACTTGGGCGGTTCGGCGGGCAGGAACGCTATGCCTGCGGGGAAATGGCTCGGGGCGTCGCGGAACTGAAGGATCAGTTCACCGTTGTCGCCATCGACGGCAACCAAGTTGCGGGCGTTGTGGACACCGCCCGCGTTGAACGCTGACCTGAGACGGTCAAGAACCGCCCCGCCGATGTCCCCTGCACGACGGTGGTCGTCGTGAGCGAAAGTCAACTCCAGTCCCTCGGGCGTGATGTCGATACCCACTAGCACGGGGACGTGCACCACGGTGCGGGGGCGGCTGTACACGGTGCCGTAAGCACCGCGCTCCTCCAGGTCAACGTCCTTGCCCTTCTCGTCCCTGTTGACTCCGGTCGCGCTGAGCATCTTGGCGAACACCTTGTCGTCGCGGATGTCCGCCAGGATCGGGTACCTATCCTCCATCTCCGCCAGCACTTCGTTCACCTCAGTCGCCCATGCGGCGAAACCGTCACGTGCACCGAGCTTGCTGCGGAGGGCGCTCGGGATGATGTCGTCTGGCGCGATTCCACCACCAGGTTGCAGCGCCAAAACGGGTCCAGCATCCGTGCGCTTCACACCCTCCACGCTGATGTTGATGCTGGACGGCATCGGCACTCGCCAGTGCCACACGATGATGGGGTTCGGGTTACCGTGCGCGCCACCGCTGTACTGCGTCACCGGGGTGGTGAGAAGCCTTTTCTCTTCCACCTCAGCGGACTTGCGGATACCACTGACGACACTCTGCGCGTCGCGCTTGACCTTCTCCTGCTCTTTCTCGATGAGCGCGGGGATGCCGTCAACGATTTTTCGCGCCTGATCAAACTGTGAATCGGCGCGGCGGCGCTGATAGTCCTGCTCCTTCAACCCGCGCATGTAGTTGTCGCGCGCGGACGGCACGTAGCCGTTGTTGCTGAAGAGACCCATCAGAGCCACGCTCCTTCCAATGACTCGGTTCGCTGTTGCCCGCGCGCAACAGCGGCGCGCGCCTTGGCGGTCTCCTGCTGCCGAAGGCTTTCGATTGCCTGCGCCCCGCTGCGCTGAACGCTGTAGAGCGCCTCGTCTCGCTCACGTTGCGCTGCCCATACGGGGTCACCGCCTCCTCTGCCGCCTCCGCGCGCGCCGCGTCCCCAGAAGTAGAGGAATGCGCCGAAACCCCCGAAGAAGACCCCGGAAATGAGCGTCATGGCGTCGCCGCCCATCAAACCGCCAAGGAGGAACATCGCACCGATGCCCATTAGGAGGATGCCGAACCACCGCGCTGCGCCCCGCATGGTCAGTCTCCGAACTGGACGCCGCGTCCCCAGCCACTGCGGGGGCGGTCATCGGTAGATGGGGAAGGCTCGGGCTGCACAGGATCGGTGTTCAGCCAGTCCTCGGTCTCGGGGAAATCCACCACCTCGGCGTCGATGTATCCAGTTCCATAGCCACCACCAGAGTTTGCTGAGTACCCGCCGTACCCCTGCTGCTGACGCCGCTCAGCTCGGGCTGCATGAGCTTGACGGGCGGCTGCCGCTGCCCTCGCACCACCGTCAGCGGCTGCACTGACGGTCGGTGAGAGCGCCCTATCCATGGGACGTGTCAGGGCGGATACCACCGCCACGAAGCCCGCCAGGACGGCGACGAGGAAACACAATCCCGCTATCCCAGCAAACAATTTTCCAGGGGTCACCGCGCCGACAGCGCAGTCCTGGAGGGTCACAAATCCGCCATCAGGTCGGGGGCGTTGGACGGGTGTGCATTTGGTCGCCGTACCGCCGAGCGCGGCGCTCAGCCCTCCCAGGAGGATGGCGGCGGCGAGGCTGCCCAGCGCAATTATCGTTGAGATTCTCATGTCAGAAACCTCCGTACATTGACTGCTTGATTTGGCTGCATTCGCGGGTCGCGCGGATGGCGATGATGAAGGCGACGGTGCCCACGATCCCGTTGACCACACCGATGGCTAGGAGTACGTAGCTCATCGTCGTCGGCTGCATCGTGTGGATGTACGGATTGGTGTGCGGGACAAGCGTCGCGCTGTACGCGGCGCTGATCACCAGCCCCAGGACGAACAACACGGCGAAAGTCGCCCACCAGCCCTGCATGCGCCGACGCGCGGCGTAGATGGGGTCATGGGTCATGGGCGGCTGCCCGTATGGGTCGTGAGGGTAGGTCATCGGTTCACGTCCTCTGCTGCCTTGACCTTCGCCGCCGCGTCCCGCTCCCGCGCCACGAGCCGTTCGCGCTCACGTTCTGCGATGAACTGTCCTCGTGGCTCATCGGAACGACGGGCGCGGCGAGCCACGATGAGGACGGCGATGAGGACACCGACGACAGCGGTCACCAGAAGGACGACGGGCGACACCGTGATAACCACCCCGGTGTCAGGCACATAGTCCACTCCGAAAATCGTCCGTTCCACGGACGCCAGCGCTGCGTCGAGCTTTTCGCCGTAGGGCGCGTTGGGGTCAGCGTTCGCGGCGATGTCGGTCAGAACGTCATCGAGTCCGCTAGGGGACGTGCCATATGAGCCCTCCAGGTGGTCGGGCAGTGGAATGGGCGTGGGTGTAGGTGTGGGTGACATTTCTTTCTTCTCTCTATATAGGTCTTGTGGTGGCTGCTAATGCGGCATTAGCAGTTCCGAGTTGGACCTAGTGCCGTCTCGGTGCTAGTTATGAGGGTAGCATGAATTAGCAAATTCTCCCCTGAAATCGGCGTGTCACCGTAAAACTTCCAGACGACCCACATTCCCCCAGCTCACAGCTCCAGCGATACATGTCATCAGGGCGGGGTGGGTGTATATATCGGAGCAACAGGCAAACCCTTTCGAGAGGCTAATCGGGGCGGCTTGGATGGGCGGGAATGGGGATTGTGGAATGGCGGTGGTGGGCATATCCGCTGTCCCCGTAATGTCCCCCGTAATCGGGGACATAACAAATGTCCCCGACCCGCTCGGCTTTCAAAATGGTGGGTATTTCGCGTGTTCAGAACTAGTTTTTGAAGAACAACACACCGCTTTCGCTCATGTGATGGGGACAGTTCCCGCTGTCCCCGCCAGAAGGCGGCTCGTAACGCGGCGGGTGTAGGAAAGCCAGACAGCAATCAGCCCCACGGGAGAGGTAAGTGTGGGGCTGATTGGGATTGGTGGGCGGTGGAGTCAGCCCACAACAGTGAGAGCGTGGCGCTCCTCTGCTTCCAGCTCCGCCAGGGCGTCACGGATTCGGCGAGCGGGATCGCGGCTCAGGCTCACCGCCCGCGACGCCTCGGATAGATTCCCGTCCGTCTCTCGAAGAACTTCGATGACTCGATGAACGACTCCCGGTGTCTGCTTCACCTTCGCGCGGTCGGCAACAGCAGCGGCGAACGACAAACTGTCGATGTCAATGTCGCTGTCATCGGCAGCGTCGTTGACAGCTTCGGCGACAGGTTTAGGCGTCGGCGGCAGTGTCGATGACGGGGTGTCGTTGACGGGGGTAGGTGTCGCCAGGCTGTCGATGGGCTGTCGCTGAACCGTCGATGGTGGGCTGTCGATGACCTGTCGATGGGGTGTCGGCGGCAGTGTCGGCACTGTCGCCGCGCCCCCGAACAGGCGAATCCGCGCCTTGGGCAGCAAGCCGATTGTGGCGATGGATTCCTCAACCTTGGACGCCTTCGCCTTCTTCACCCGCTTCATCGGCTTGTCGCCAAGGGCGAAAATCGCCAGCGTTGACAGTGCCATCACCACGTCGAACATGATCGGGAACAGCCACGCAATCCACATGGACGACATCACCGCGTAGTCCCGCGCGAAGTCCAACACCGCGATGAATGACAGGGTGAACGCGGCGCTGGCGGCGGAGACCGTGCCGATGATCAGCGTCCAGTACAGCCAGCCGTAGACCCTGTGCGGAAAGTCTTCAGCAGCGCCTCGACAAGGGCGAAGAACACAAGCGGCGGGATCGCGCCCAGCGCGCCAGCGACGATCCGCGCCGTGAGGTCGTCGTCCGCGCCAAGAACACCGTGGGCAGTATTCACGGCTACCGATGCGATGACGGACAGGATCAGGATGGCGTGCCAGACCCTCACAGCGGTGCCGTGGTCTTTCGTCTCCGGTGTCATATGTGCTTCCTCTCCAAGCAACATCAGCTAACTCCTAACCTTCTCTCCAGAACTCGTTCCCGCCAACGTCGGCTGGGGACGTGACAGGTCGGTGGTCTCCGATGTCTGCGCGCCGTTGGTGATTCGGCAGGTATGTCCGCTTGACGTTCATCTACTTGCCCACTCCGACGCGGTTCGTGGCTGCGTCCACCAGCCCCTTGGTGCGGGCAGCGACACGAACGCCCATGTTTGCTACACGTCGCCCGAAATCGTCGGATTCCATGAGCGGCTCGAAGGACACGAACACCAGTCGGCTGCGGTGGGTGGTTCGGATGACGCCCGTACGCAGTCCCAACTGCCGTGCTTCCTCGAAGCGGTCGCGCGGTGCCACGGTCTCACCGCGCAAGGGGCGGTTGGACAAGCTCTTCTTCACCTCGTTGTTGGTCAAGGTGGGGTCGGCGCGCTTGCCCTCCTTCACCTCTTTCGCCGCGCGGTGCAGCTTCGCTGCGATGGTGACCAGCACCTCGCGGACGGCTTCCGGTGCGTCCGAGATACGGCTTCGGTCAACGGTGGTGTCCGATACCAGGTGCTCGATGCGTTCCGTCTTGGTGTAGATGGCTCTCACACCGTCCACGGTGGTCTCTGCCGTTTTCTCCAGCGCTGACAGGCGACGCTCGATGTCCCCCGAAACGGGGACAGTTGCAGGAGTCTCGGCAGCCTCGGTCTTCTCGACAGCCTTCCCCTCGGTCTTCGCCACCGTGCGGGTGCCCTCGGGCTTCGGGGCGGGGGCGGGAGAAGTGGTGTCCCCTGCGGGGGCGGTGTTGGTCTTCGGGGTCTGCGGTATCTCGGGCTTCGGCGTCTCGATAACCTCGGGATCACTGAACGACGCCAGGTCACCAACGTCACCGCCTGCCGCCACGGCGATGGGTGCAGGTGCAGGCGTCACCGTTTCTGGCTTCTCAGTCTTCGGCACCTCAGGCACAGGGAGCGCCGCGTGGGTGGTCACCGTGCTATCCGTGACGGTGATGAACTTGGCGGCTTCCAGACGAGCCATCACCTCGTCCACATGGTCTGCGGTGACCTTGCGAACCTCATAACGAAACTTGTCCACCGTCATCCGTCGCCCAGGAGGCAGCACGCGGTAGACCGCGTTCGTCTCACGGCGGATGTCGCGTAAGGCTTCCGGTGTCCAGCGGTCATCGTCGGGGTGCTTGAACCACCGCGTAGTGGAGTCGCCCAACGCGGCGATGTTCTTCCGTACCGCCGCGTCGGCGGCGGCGATGGCTGCCAGTTCCAGCGACTCGGTCGGTAGCGCGGACTTACGTCCACGCATCTTGTCCCCGGTGCGGTCGGTGAGCACACCATCACGTAGTGCCACCAGTTTGTGGGCGCGAAGGTAGTTCAACGCTGTGTGGGTGGTGGGCGCGGTGTGCTCGATGCGGTCGTGTAGTCCCTCCACAGAGGGTGCCCCCGCCGCTCTCCAGTTCCAGCATGATGGCTCGGGCTGCGCGGTACACGTCGGTGTCGTCAGCTATCGCCACGCCACGGTCGCCGCGTCGGGTGACCACACCCTCGTCCAGCAGTTCGGACAGTGCCGTCACGGCGGCAGGCTGGGCGGACTGCGCGATGGACGCAACGCCACGGATTAGCGCTTCACGATGAATGTCACGGCGCGCAGCTCGGATGTCAGCGGGGTCGGGCTTTAAGAAGAGAGCCATCAGGTGTTGTCCTTTCTGTTCTTCGAGCAGCGGCGATGGTGGTCATGTCTCGTAACGTCCTTCGCGGGTCTCGCGGAGGTGCTGACGGATGGCGCTACGCACAAGGTCGTTGATGCTGTCGGCTTGCCAGAACATCGACCCGATGTCCGCGTTGATGCTCTACGTCACCGCTGCCACAACCTCTTTCACAAGGTCGGGGCGGCGAACCACCATGTACACCGAAACCTTCACGAACGGGGCGTTGTCCGCTGTATGCAGCGCGTTGCCGCACATCACGAGCGGACGCCCGCGTTCGTCCCATCCGATGATGGGGCGCTCTACGTATTCACTGTGCTCATCGTCGGTGTACACGGCGTATGCGCCGTAAAGCTCGGGGGTGTGGATGGTAGGCATTACTCACCGCCCGTCCACACCGCGCGGGGACGGCGGTGGCTCGGAACTACCGCTATCGGCAGGGTGTACGTGCCGTCGTCACGACGGACGACGCGCCCCGTGTCGGTGGCCGCGGAGAGCGCTTCTGTCAGCCACGCTCGGCTAGCCGCGCTCAACGACTGCTGGAGCTGGCTACGCGTCATAGCGCCGTTGCGTTCCAGCCTGCGGACGATGGCAGGCACTACCTGCTCAGGGTCTCGAATGGTCATTTGTCAGCCTTCCACTACTCGGAGTTTGGTTAATCTGCGTCCTTGGTAAATGGCGAACCACAGCGCGCCGTCGTATCCGGCTCGCCCTTCTGCCGCCAGAGCGCGAAGAAGCTCGCGCGCAACCTTGCGCTGCGCCGTGGACAGGTGTTGCTCGACGCCGCTCTGTGTCAACTCGCCGCGTTCAGCCAGCACCTGGTACACGCGGTCACGCCACTTGGCGAACTTCTTCTCTTCCAGGGCATCCCGTACTTCGTTTGCCGCGTTCTGCTCGATACCTCGGGCATGCCCCCGTGCCTCGGCGTCGGCTTTAGCCTGCTCTTGGCACACCGACCACACACCTGCTGCCTCGGCGACGCACACTTCCAGCAAGATGCCTGAAAGCCACCAATCCAAGTCGTCGGGCTCGCGGTGCCCCCACAGGAACCCCAGGCACACGGCTATCTTGATGCGGGTCAGCAAGAGGTGCCCTTCCATCACCAGGCGATCAGCCTCTGCCTGCTGCTCGGGGGTTTTCGCGGCGTACGGGAATCGGTTGGTCATCGCGTCCTGCTCAGCCTGAAACGCCAAAATGTCCGCCGTCATTTGAGGTGACCAGTGAACCCAGATCGGGTCCGGGAGGTCGGTCAGGTCGGCGTCCATCCGAATTTCGTGGGGAAGCACGGAACCCATCGCCTGCTGCGCGGGAGTGTTACCGAACAGCGGGAACGGAAACTCCGTACCAGCGGGCGGTGGAGCCACAGAAGGGCATTCGCTTGACGGTCGGCATTCCGTCGCAGGTACCCAGAGAAAGCGCTGAGGAGTTCCGTCCTTGGCTTGCGCCATGATCTGCTGAGCGGCGTACGGCTGCACACCCCATATAGCCGCCAGTCGTGCCATGTTCGCGGGGATAGACACGTTGCGGTCGCGGTCGGCGTTGGTCATACCTACGTCTGAGCCGATCCACAGTGATCGGAGCATGCCGCCCGTCTTCGACCCTTCACGGGCGAACTCGGCGTTCAGGGTCGCCACCTCGTCGGCGTGGATGGTCACGGAATGACGGAAGAAACGGGTCACAAGGTAGGGGGTGTCGAGAGGCTTACCCTCTTCGTCCTTGGACACCTTCACCGTCTCGGCGAAGGCTTTGACGATGCCCTGCCCGGTGCCGTCTGCGATGGTGCCGCCCAGCGGGGGCACCAGTTCCTTCGCGGCGCTCATGGTCGCCGTCTTGCCACCTGATGGTGGCGATACCTCTGCCACGTAGGTGTTCAGTGAGGTGCCGCCTGCCAAGGTCTTCCCCTCTTTACCGTTGCGGCGAACCAGAACCACATTCGGCGGTATCTGGCTCAGGCGGTGCGCCATCACGGCTACCAAAAGCCCCCACGGAGACATACGTCCTTCGCTGCGCGCAACCTGATGAATGCGCTGAAGTTGCGGCTTTGCGTTCCAGAAATTGGTGGTGGTTTCAATGTCGTCCAGGAGGTCGCCGTCAGTTGGCTCTCCGAATGGGTTCGGACGGTCGTACGGGTCAGCGGAGTTAGTCCGTGTTACATTTGACTTAGACATTTGAAGATTCCTTCCGGTGGAACCCCCTACTTGCTTGGCGGCGGGCGGGGGTTTCGTCGTTTCTAGGGCTTAGCGGTCGGTCGCGGCGTGGAGACGGTGACCCCATATCAGGAGCGCGTCGCGCGGGCGAACTAGCCACACGGTCACCCGCTGCCCGTTGCCCACGCGCTGGGCTGGAAGCCTTCCTGTGCGAATCGCATGGAGGACTGCGCCGCGTGTGACACCGAAGCGCTGCGCCGTTTCCGTCGCCGTCATGCGCGGCGCGTCAACGTCGAACAGGGCGTCTAGTTGTGTGTCGATGCCTACGCTCACGGCTTTCCTTTCATCCCGTCAATTGTTTGCTCAGTACGTCAACGCTATCTCCAGATTTCAGAATCGCCTACAAATTCGACACCCCTCGAAACAAGTGCAAATGAGAAAGTGGTGTCCCCTACCTGTGTATATGTGTAGATATCGACGTAACACCCTTCGCCATCACCGCAGCGTGAGGGCAGGGCGCAACGGACTCCAAGAAGTTTGCTGTTATGTTGACGTATACAGGCAATCGAAAGCATGTGTGACCAAGGTCACACCGAGTGCGGGCGTCGGGGGCGCGGAAGCAAGGCTGGATACCGCCCAAACCGCCGCCGCGAGGGTTTGGGCGGCGTATGGCTGCGTATGGCGATTTCGGGTCGAGGACGCTAGGCGGTTTTTGGCGGTTTTGTCGATGACTAGGCGGTTATGGGGGGTAGTAGCCTTGAAAAAGTGGTGTCCCGCGACGCATACCCGCAGGTCAGAGGGCATGTAGGCGATTAATGATTATGGCGGTATGGCGGTATGGCTGTCTTGAGCGCCGCGAAAACCCTCCCGCTAACGCGCCGCCGCTCACAACGCGGCTCACCGAAACGCATATCCGCAGCTCAGAGTATATAAATATATAAGTGTCACGTCCCCAGGTATTCATAACGAGAGCAAACCCCTAGCGGCGTAGGCGATTCATGGCTGGAGTCGCCATATCGGGGCTCAAGACAGCCATACCGCCATACCGCCATAAATGCGAGCGGCGAAATATGCCCTGACCTGCGGATATCCTGCTGTGCGGCATGGCTAAACGGGGTCTTTATCGCCTAAACGACCCCAGAACCGCCTACAAAACCGCCTACAGCCGCCATAACCACCCGCCATGCGTCACCCACAGCCAAGCGCCCCTCTTTCCCCTCCCACCACCCTCACGCCGCGCCCGAAAACCCACCCGACCAGCCGATTCAGAGTCCCGTGTGGCGGGTGACCAGGTGACCGTGTGTGTACGCCGCGCAGTCCCGATATACCGCTGACCAGCGGAAACGGGACCATATGCCCGCTAGTGGTCACATGGTCACCACGTGCCCCACAGCCGCGCCCTCCTGCCCACCACCGCCCCGATGGGCAGGCGACCGCCGTTTCAGGGCTCTCACAGGGCACACAGCCGCGATTCCCGCATCAGGTGTCCGATTGCCCGCCGCGACCCGCCCAGTGGCTCAGAGGGGCGCACAGCGCCCCTCAGCGCCACCTTGCGCATCCCCGCAACGGATCGGTTGACCGCCGCCCGATGCCTGATGTGCGCCGTCCACGCACCACGGAAGTTCCCGGTGTGCGCATGACCGCCGCACAGCGGCAGTTGTGGCGTTTTTGATTACAACTGCCCCGAAAAGGCTGCAACTGCCCGATGCCCGAGGGCAGGTAGACCACCTTCTCCCGCGACCCCAGGAAAAGTCCCCATCGACCACCCCACCCACGCCCAACGCAGCGCCCTTCACCGTCCCCGTGTGCGCAGCGCCAAAACCGCAGTTCACGAAAAATACATGCAGGTCAGAAGGTGTCGTTACCGCCGACACCTTCGCAATACGCGGCGCGCCACCCCCATAACCGCAGGTAGAGGGTTTATCGCAGAAAATACCCGCAGGTCAGAGGTGTTACGCACGAAAATCACCGTTGCACCTTTCTGACCAGGGGAAATGACGTCTTTTCGTGGTAGAATTGGGCATGTGCAAGAGCATCGCCGAAGGTGGGAAACGGTGCCGCTGTGCCGACCCTGAAAAGCAGGAGAAGCGGCGGGCGGCAGCAGCGAAACGGCAGGCGGAGTACATGCGCAAGAAACGCGCCGAGCACGCCGCCGCGACCGCCGTCACCGATCCCGTGGACATTGTGGACGCAGCGCCCGAAACGTCACCGGAAACCGAGCACACCGAAGCGGTACAGCGCCTCACTGACTACCTCACCGCGATCCGCGAGCAGGAGACCGCAGCCCATGCCGAGCAGGTAGCGGCAGCGATGGAAGCGGTGTCATCCGTCCCGAACCCCTTCACGGGGATTACCGTCCCCGAACCGACCGCCGATCCCATCACCGTGGACGACGCCTACACCGCCCACCTGGCACGTGAAGCGGCGGAGGAGCGCGAGCGGGCAGAGCAAGAACAACGGGACGCAGCCCCGAAGCGCAGGGCTCAGGTGACCGCCCCCGCCGAGCAGGCGAGGGTGGAAGCGAACTTCCGCGAGTTCATGGAAGAGATGCGCGCCGCGCAGGGTGTTACGTCCACCTAACAGCAAACGTCGTACAGTACCCCTATACAAGTCAACACCCTCATCTACAGGGTATTTTGCATAGAGACCCTGTACGATGGGCATATGACAGCAACTGTTTCCGAGGCAGCGAGCCTCTTGCTGACCCTTCGGCGACAAACCGCCGAGGTGCACCGCGCGCGGGAGGCAGCCCACGACGCGAGCCGAGCACGGTTCTTGACCATCGCCCGCCTTCGCGGTTTGGGCGTCCCGTACCGCGCCATCGGCGCGGCGATGGGCTTGACCGCGAGCGCCGCGCAACGCCTGATCGAGACGGCACGCGAGCGTCACCCGGAACTGATGACCCCACAGACACAGCCCGCGACGCTGGGCGCAGGTACGACCCTGAAGGCAGGTATCCGATGAACAAGACCACAGCCGCAGCGGCAACCCTCACGGTGCTCACCGCTTTGTCCGGTGCGGGGATTTTGGTGCACGGAGTAGGTGCTGAACCACGGCAGGATGGGCAGAGTGTCACGTCCCCCGCATCGAGCGCGCCCCGCACCGTGGTGCAGGCAGCGCCCGCCCCCGGTGAGCCGCTGTGCGCCGAGATGTTGGCACGGTGTGCGCCGATTCCGCCCGCGCCGATGACCCGCCTGGACGTGTCGGTGCCCGAGGAACCGAAGACTGACATGGCAGCGGAGTACAGCGCCGCGTGGGATGAGGTGAAGGCACGATGAGCCCGTACCACGGAATCAGCCAACGCCTTGGCGAGCTGGCAGAGCAGGTCAACGACTACACCGCCTCTGTGTCCACCCCTTTCCCCGGAAAGGGCACCACCGTTGACGCGGCGAACGCCGCGAGGACGGCGATGGCTCAGCATCTGGGAAACCTGGCAGATTGGCTACATACCGCATCGGTAACCGCAGACACGCAGGCGTCCTACGACAAGGGCTTGGAGGCAGCGCCGAGCCCCTCCGACATCACCGACCTGCGAGAGGCTTGCCACGCGTCAGGCAACGACCCCGAGGTGGTGAAGGAACTCAAGGACGCGATGGGCAAGAAGGAAGCCGCGCAAGACCTGCACAACTCCGACACAGCAGGTACCGAGTGGGGTGATCAGCCCGCAGCCCCCGCAGGGTGCCCCATACCTAGTACCGAAAACCCGAACGGCGACTTCGGTGACGGAACGGGCGGCGGTCTGGGCGACCTGGACGGCGACCGTACTGAAGACCCCGACGTGGAGGGCGCTGAGGACACCCCCGTCACGATGAGCGAAGGCGGTGAGAGCGCACCGGTAACCATGTCCACAGGCACGCCCGAAGCTCCCGTCACCATGACTGACCCGATCAGCGACACCAACGTGGGTACCGAGACGAGCGCGGACACCACGATTCCTCCCACAGCGGGAGCGGGCACAGGGCAGCTCACTCAACCGACTCAGGCGACCCCTGGCGGGCAGCCGATGCAGACAGGCGGGCAACCCAACGCCGCGTACGGACCCGGTGGCGGTGCGCCTGGGCAGCTTTCGCAGCCGCAGGCATCCCGTGGAGGGGCACCTCAGTCACCCGAGAAGAAGCGCGAAGCGCAGGATCGGCGGGACGAGCGTGACGCGGCTCTGGACGCTGGAACAGGTGTTGCTGGTACCGCCGCTGCGGGAATCCTTGGCGCAGGGCTCACGTCCTCACCGCCGACCAACACGTCTGGCGCGCAGGGTGTTACGCCCCCTCAGGGGACACCCCCGACTACCAACACCCCGCCCGCAGGTGGTGGCGTGATGGGCGGGGCTGGTGGTGTACGCCCGCCCAACGGCTCGATGGGCAGCGGCGAAAATGTCGCCCACATGAAGCGTCCCGTGATTCTTCGTTCCGAGGAGGAGCTGAACCGCGAACTGGACGAACTGCTGGGCATCCGTGTGCCTGACGACCGCGACGACGAGGAGCCGAAGCGATGAGCGACGAAATCACCGTAGACCCTGAGGCATTGGCGAACGAGAGGCAGCGACTGACCGCGCTTTCGAGCAGCATCTCCGCGACCATCACCGCCATCGACACCGCAGCGGCAGACGTGCTCACGGAGACCGCCGAGTGGGGCACGAAGTGGGAGGCACTGGGAGCCTATGACCCGACCGCCGCGTCCCTCAACGAGGGCATGGTGAAGATCGCCGCATCGCTGGGCGCTATCAAATCCGAACTGGACAACCAGGCGCAGGTCACCGTCACACGCGCCGAGGACACCGAGGAGCTGGAAGCCGAAGCCGGACGCCGCTTCGACGGCATCGACACCGACCTGGGCACAACAGGACGTTCCACACCGCCGCCCGCCGATTCGGGTTCTAGCGAAGGGTCTTTCAAGATATGAGCCGCAAAGTGTCACGTCCCCTAGCCACTGGTACCGAACTGTTTGTACCGAGCGTTGTATCAGGTATGGGCACACGGAAGCGCTGGGCGACCGTCACCGCAGCGGTGGTGACGGCTATCGCGCTGTCCGCGTGCGGGACAACGACGACCGCTGGCACCGCAATCAGCTCACCCGCCGTGATGACCACGCCAAAAGCTCCTATGCCGACTTTGACCGCCGCGCCGACAACCGCCGCCGCTGCCGAGACCGTGCAGGAATTGGTATGGAGGGCGCTCAACGACATCGACCCTTTCTGGGAGACCGCGCTGGGGCGCACGATCAGCGCAGAGGTGGTGCCGTTCGATAGCCGCCTTGGCGAGCGCCCGACGTGCGACGGTGACGCCGTGAAGGTGGCGGGCTACTGTCCCGCAACCACGAAATCGGACACGATCATCTGGGATGTTTCCGAGTTGGAGCGCATCCGCACCGAAGGCGGCGACCTGGCGGTGGCTCTGGTGATGGCTCACGAGTACGGGCACGCCGTCGAGGACGCCGTGGGGCAACCCTCACGCGGTGTTACCGCCGAAAACCGCGCCGATTGCTTGTCCGGGGCATACATGCGTACCAACGCGACCGACTACACCGGGGACTGGGACGCGGCGGTGAATGCTGCCAAGCCCGAAGGTACCGAGGATGCCGACCAACGCGCAGCCCGCATTGCAGGCATCGAAGCGGGGCGGGCGATGACTGATCCCGCCGCGTGTTTGTCGTACTCACCGTAAACGCTTACCCCCACAACATATTTCATAACTCAGCAGCCCACCACGGCGGCTCATACCGCACCACCCACGGTCTATCGGGGTCGGTCACAATCACCGCGCCGTCGTCCTCGAACGCGGGCAACGGGTCGTCATACGGGTCAGCCCAGTCCAGCTCGGTCGGACACCACCGCGCGGCGTCCGTCCACGGGAAGTCATCGGTGTCGTCGTCGTCCAGCTCCAGGGCGTCGATGGTGTCAAGCAGCGCGTCCAGCGGGTCAGTCACGGCGGCGGGATCAGCTCCAGGCGTGCCACGCCCTCGGGACAGTGCAGCTCCGCCCAAGGGCGGGAGATATTGTCAAGACTTGTGGATGAGCGAGTTTCAGGCGGCCTCCTCGGTGGGTGAGGTGGAGTCGGTTTCGGCGAGTTTTCCCTTCTCGAAGGTGGCGCCGTCGCGGACCAGTTTCACCAGGTGGGGTGCGTTGACCGCTCGCCATTTCGCCTGTGCGGCCTCGATCAGCTTGTAGGCCATCGCCAGACCCGCAGCGCGGGATCCGGGGCCTTTGGTGACCTTGGTCCGCAGTCGCACGGTCGCGAAGGTGGATTCGATCGGGTTAGTGGTGCGCAGGTGTATCCAGTGTTCGGCCGGGTACCGGTAGAACTCGAGCAACACGTCGGCGTCATCGATGATCTTGGCCACAACCTTGGGGTACTTGGCGCCGTAAGCCTTCTCGAAGGCCACGATCGCTTGGCGTGCGTGCGTGTCGTCTTCGGCGTTGTAGATTTCCTGCATCGCTTTGATCGCGTTGGTGTGCTGATTTCGGCAGTGCAGCAAGCACATTGGCTTGTTTATGGAACCAGCAGCGTTGCTCACGCGCTTGTGGGAACACCTCCCGCAGCGCGGCCAGAACCGAGCGCCCGTCCCCGACCGCCAGGGCCGGCGCCGTCATGCCGCGGCGTTTGCACGAGCGCAGCAGATCGGCCCACGACTCGGTCGATTCCCGATACCCATCAGCCAGGGCGATGAGTTCCTTCTTGCCGTCGGCGCGGACCCCGATCATCACCAGCAGGCATAGTTTCTCCTGCTCCAAACGCACTTTGAGGTGGATGCCGTCGACCCACAGGTACACATAATCGGCGGTGATAGCCCGGTCGGCGAAGGCGGCGGCCTCTCTGCCATTGACTGGTCAGCCGGGTGATCGTGGCTGCTGACAGCCCCGCGCCCGACCCAGGAACTGCTCCAGGGCGGGCCCGAAATCACCGGAGGACAGCCCATGCAGGTACAGCAACGGAAGCACCGCAGAGATCTCCGGGCTCTTGCGTGCCCACGCAGGCAGGATCTTCGACGAAAACTTCTGCCGCTCACCGGTTTCCGGTCGACACGCTTGTCGTTGACCCGGGGTGCTTTCACCGCGACCGCACCGGCGGCGGTCATCACCTCACGTTCGTGGTGATACCCGTTGCGCACCACCAGCCGGTGCCCATTCTCATCGACCTGATCGACGAACTGGTCGATATAGGCGGCGACCTCAGCGCGCAGTGCCGCGGCGAGCATCTGCCGGGCCCCGTCACGCACGATCTCATCGAGGATCGAGCGGTCTTGGCCGGCCGGGTTGGAACCTTCGTTGTTGTTGACTACCGTGAGCACGAAGCGTGCCTTTCCGCCAGCGCTGCAACGCTGACTTGATCAAGTGACTACCGGGATCATATTTGCGGGAAGGCACGCCCTCCCAGATCCACAAGTCTTGATCATTCCTCCAAGGGCGGCGGGACAGTTGCCTATTCACCAGGTCGCACAGCATCAGGTAGTGCTCGGTGTCGTTGAGGTGGTGGATGATCCCCAGGTCATCGCACATCTCCTCAATCCCGCAGCCCAGCTCCGCCGCGCCATCCGCCCCCTCCAGGTAGTCGCCGCTCACGGTCACGGTGTCCCCGCCGTCGCGCGGTATCCAGGTCACCCTTGCCTGTAGCCACATTCGGTCAGCGTCGGTGATGAAGGGCGTGAGGTCGTAGGTCACGACGCGGCTCTTTCGATCCTCACCACATCGGACGATGTCCTGATGGTCACGCACCCATCGACACCAGGGGTGTCCAGGACGACACCGAAACCGTGCCCGATTCTCGGGTAGTCGATCACGCTGACGATGGACACCGCATCACCGTCCCATCGCATCACGGTGTCATCGTCGGGGCGGGCGCGCGCGATGGTCATGGCGTCGAAGTCCCACACATGCACCGCGCCGCTGATGGTTGTTACCCACCAGACCCCGGTACTCGCGGCGTCCAGGTAGACGGGGATGTCTTCGGTCACGTCGTTGCTCATGGTGTCCAGCATCGCTCCAGCCACCGACATCAGGCAGCAGGTAATGGGGACGTGCACGAATCCAGCGATGTGACCTGATTCGAGTCACGGCCACACGTAACAGGTTCGTCAGGCGTACTTCACCGCGTGGGGTCCGTTAAAAAGCTCCTTGTCGCTCGCGCCATCGGCACGAATCGCCTTGCGCACTTCGGAGTCGAGCAAGTTGAGCTTCACCAAGTCTCCCGACTTGTTCTTCGCCAGCGATTCGAAGCCCGCGTACTCGGACGGGTACCGCTCCACGAAGGCGGCGAAACCCTTCAGCCGCTCGATACCGTCATCGAAGTGACTGCCGTGCGGATCGACCACCGATGCGATCACGGTGCCGTCTGCCTTCTGCTGAAAGAAGATGAAATCGGGCTGCGCAGTGGTCCAGCTTCCGTCCTTCCTCTGATACGGCACGCGAATTGCATTCTCCGTTGCCGCCGAAGGATTGCGGTACCAGCCAACGACCTTCGCAGTACCCTTCCGCGCTAGCTCGGTCTTCACGACTTGGTGCTCCCAACCGCTCCTGAAGTCCAGCGGATAGTCGCCGTTCGCATCGGACAACAGGTGCCGCCGCGAAGTGGGCAGTAGGTTCTTTCCTTCCTTGTCCTTGGTCGGCTCCAGCTTGGTGGTCGGCAATACTGCTGGTTGAGGTAGCGGCACACCAGCACGTCCCCTGATCCTGCTGTACTGAGCCTTCTGCTCATCGCTGAGTGCACGAATCCCCGCGTCGTAGGTCGCCATCCATTCCTTGACTACAGCGGTTGCCTTCTCATCGAGCGCCGTTTTCACCACTGGAAGTGTTGTAAGCGCAGCCACTTCGAGTTTCGCCTGGATGAGGTCCATGTTGCCGTCCGCGTCCTTGTCACGTTCGGCGCGGAACTTTTGGTACTTCGTGGCGATGTTCTTGGTGATGGCTCGACTCGCGGCGCTGAACGCCGCGTCGATGGCGCGGGTATCAGCGGCGAGCGTCATCTTGTCCGAGTTGGTTGAGCCGTCCTTCATGTTCACTTCAGTCACCGCGACATCGGCGGTCTGGATGTCCGCTATAGCTTTTGCGATGGCGTCCTTGTGCTCCGACGAGTTGAAAATCCCGTCGAGCACGTCGAATAGCATTTGCAGCGCTTTCGCGTTCGCGTCTGTCAGCAGTCCGTCACCCGCAAGTGCGACAGCGGCGTCGAACAGATTCGCTAAGGGTTTGGCGGCAGGTTGCGGCTTCGTCTCACTGGGCAAGAGCGGGAACAGATCGAACACCGCCTGTGGGACGTAGCTGTCCTTGCGTGGGTCTCCGTCGTCAACACCGCCTGGGGGCACGATGTTTTGATGCAACGTCACTGGATCGCGCAAAACCCGCTGTTTGCCGCCGTCATTCTCTCCATCCGAGCTGGATTCGTCGTACGCACGGTTGGTCAGTGCTTTTGCCACCTCGTCGGTGGTCTGCGAATCGAACTTGGGAAGCAGGCAGGTGACCGAGTTCAGCAATTCGTCCGAGGGTATCCGTCGTGCTAACGGTGTACGGACCATGCGCCCGAGGAACTGTGTAATGAAGGTGCGGTCCCGTCCGCCCCGCATCGAGAACAACACCTCGGCTCGTGGGCAGTCCCATCCTGTGTTCACCGCGTTCTTGGCAAGAAGCACACGGATATAGGACTTCACTTGAACAGTTTCGGGTTCGACGTGACGGACGTTGATGCCTGCCGTTGCGATGTCCGAGTGGTCCCCGAACACGTGGCGAATGTTCTTCTCGGTCAGTTCATCCCACTCTTCGAGGATGGTACCGACAATGAGTTTGAGTTCAGCGTCGCTTGGTTTGTCTCCGACCTGAACCACCAGCAGCGGAAGCACGGGATCAATACCCTGTTCCTGGCAGTAGGCATCCCAACGCGCAGTTTGGTCCTTCACAGATGCCACGGCTGCCCGCAGCATCGTTGTCTCGAACTGTCCATCTTCACTTGGCGCATTGAGGACGATGGTGTCTTTGAGGAGCCCGGAGTCCTGAACATCAGCGACTGAGACTGTCACGTCGTCCTCGGTCATCCGACCAGTGGCACCCTCCATAGCCTTCTTGAACCGCTCAGGCGTCGCGGAGATGCCCCACACGATTGGCACTGGCGGACGGTCACCTTCCCCGTTGACCAGACGCAGCGCCGTGGTGGACTTGTTCTGCTTACCGTTGGTCATACCCTTGTGCGCCTCATCGAGGACCAAATAGAGGGTGCGCGTGGGTTCTTCGATGGTGTTCTTAATGGTGTCCCACAGCGTCCAAGGACGCGTCGCGGTTCGTTGAGTCCAACTCGTTGAGCCGTCATACAGCTTCTGCACATTCAGGAAGTACACGGTCAGCGGGTCGAAGACTTCTGGGAAGTCCGTGTTGTTGATGGACAGAAGCTGGTTCGAGTTCAGCTCCGACGCGGTGAGCATCCTGCCTTTGGTTTGATTGTTGAGGCTCTCATCGTCAGTCAGCCAGAGAACAA
Organism: Mycolicibacterium mageritense; assembly: GCF_010727475.1. Lineage (NCBI taxonomy): Bacteria > Bacillati > Actinomycetota > Actinomycetes > Mycobacteriales > Mycobacteriaceae > Mycobacterium > Mycolicibacterium mageritense. Next base: position 5,359,397 of record NZ_AP022567.1, on the reverse strand, counting down.
CCGCCGTGGGGTCGTGTTCGATGTCGTATTCGTTCGAATCTTTGAACAAGGCTTCGATCACTGCCGAAGCGATGACGGTCTTGCCCGCGCCAGTGACGGCAGCGAGAGCAAATGCGGTGCGCTTGTTGTAGTTCGGGTCACGGTAGATTTTGCGTGCAGTCACCAGTTTCGACAGCACCTCACGTGCAGCCGAGTCCTGGTAGTCGAATAGCGAGAAATGCACTTCCGGTTACTCCTACACGCGAGTTGTGTTGATTTCGAAGTTATTCAGGTAGTTCTCGTACAAACGCACCACATCAAGCCGATGCCCGTTCACTTCGTCGGGCAGCTTCGATGTGACGCGCTGAAACAGTGCATCGTCGTCGGTCACCACATACACACAGCGCAAGACCTCGACCTTCTCCAGAGAGCGTACGAAGCCGCGCCAATGGTCAGGGTCGAAGAGCACGCCGTAGTGATCGGCAACTGCGAAAGTGTCCGTGCGCGTGTCAATTCGAGAGCCTTGCCCACCCGCGCGCAGCCACAACATCGGCGCTACGGCGGTGAAAGCTAGGTCCAGCCGCACAGCTTCGGCGTCTTCGTAGGTCAGGGTAAAGAACTCGACGTTCTCCTCGAAGCCCTCGGACATCGGGAACTCATCGGTGAACTTGTAATTACCCTTGATGGTCTCGCCTTCGGGAGTCCGCCCCGTCACCGCCGCTTTGATTCGAGGTTTGGTGATGTACTCACAGATTCCCCACGCCTCCCATGCGGCATCACCTGGGTACCGTCCCTCCTCACGGAGCTTCTTCTGCTCGTCAGCCGAGACTTCGTTGTTCGTGATGGAGATGGACTGTCGCCAACCGTTGTCTTGACGGTTCAACCGCATCACGGCATGAGCAGTCGTTCCCGATCCTGCGAAGAAGTCAAGGATCACCGCATCGGGCTTGTCCTTGAGGAAGAACCGCAGGCAATCCTCCACGGCGTACAACGATTTCGGAAAGGGAAAACTACGCCCAGGCAGAAAACTCGACAAGAGAGTGGAGCCATGCTCGGAGGCGTTGTGAGCGCGCAGCTTCCATTGAGTAGGTGCGATGCGTCGCCCGTCGCGCCGACCAACCGCGATGAGCGATCCATCCTCTGCCCGACCTGTGACCTCAAACTGATCAGACATCACGGCTTCGTACGCACCGTCTGGCAAGTAGTTCACGACAAAGCCGTAAGTAGTTGGACGCCCAAGTCGTACACGTCCCTGTTCTATCCGCGTTCGCAGTTCGCCCGCCGATATCTGCCACCGTCCTTCCTTGCCATTCCGTCGCAGAGGCAAAATCGCAACGAGCCCCTTGCGCGTCGGAGCCTCATGAACACCCGCTGGGAGGGCGTCACCAACATCAACGATCTTCGGGATGGACGGGTCGGCGTATATCGGATAGAACATCGACGGACGGTCAGCCCGCGCGGCGTTTGATCCACGGCGCATCATTGAGGTCCACTCGGGAGTTTGAAGCTCCGGTTCCGTGTCAACGTCCTCAGCCGAAACATCCTCTGTACCCGCTGCTGAACTCGACCACTCGGGACCAAGGAGGAGCCGAGTGGGAGCCGCAGCGCCCAACATCGCATAGAAAATGTACTCATCGGTGCGGCGGAACTCAGCGCCCCGTGACACGCCCTTGGGGTTTATCACCGATGAGACCATTTGGATACGCGCCTGCGGGAAAGTCTGCTCCAGCAGTAACCCCAGTCGATGCACTTCCTTCTCGTCAATCGTGACGATCAGAACCGAGTCATCGGGATCGAGCAGTTTTTTCGCCAGCTCCAGTCTCCGCTTCATGAAAGCCAGCCACTTGCTGTGCGAGTAGGTATCTTTCGGGTCCACGAAGTCGTTGTTGTACTTCCAGTCGTTGGCTCGCGTGTTGTACGGCGGGTCAATGTAGATGCAATCGACCTTGCCCGCGTGCGTAAACGACAGGGCTTCCAGCGCGTGTGCGTTTTCGGCGTTGATGACAGTGTGGAACGGCTTCTCCCCGCCGCGCTCGATGCGGTCTCCTGTGGACTTGAGTCCGGGGTAGATGGGGTCACGGAAGTCAGCGATCACCACGAGGTTGTCGAGCGGCTGGTTGTCCCTCAGCGCGTCTGTGTCGGCACTGACAATCTCGGCAACGCGACCACCCTTGGCGCGGCGCACCTTGTTCACGCGCCAGGTGCGCCCTCCCTCGTCGTCTTTGATGCGCACCTTGTCGAGAACACGCACGGCGCGTCCGGGCAGTTCGACAGTCTCGGGTAGGTGACGATTGAATACCAACCCGAACTCGCGGTCGGCGGTGACGGACTTAATGGCGCGGCGGAGGTCGTCCGCTAGCGACGGGTCATTGTCGCGGACCCTACTGAGGAGCGAGTCGATCAGATTCGTTGCCCTCGGAGCTGGTACCGCTGCTGATGGCTCGTCTGACATTCGAAATGACCCCCTCAACCTGCACTGTTACTGCCTAGACCCTATCGAGTCGGCGTCGATAGCGGTCAGGGACACGGACCTTCTCTCACAATCTGGAGGTAGGGGCAACAAACCAGCGACACAACCGCGCATCCGCCCACTGCCACGCCGCCGTGACCAGCTCGCCGTCACCCGTTCCAGCCGCCGACGACCGACCACGACGCGGACCTCTGTGCGGAATCGCTGCGTTAGTCCTCACCGCTATCTGGGACAGGTGCTCACCCAGAAGCGGTCAATCGCAGTTCCTGCGAAGGGACGTGACATAAGTGGTCAGCCCCTCCCCCGTTGACCACTTATTAGCCGAATATGTGGACAACCCCGCTGTTGAGCGAGGCGGTTCATTAACAGTTTCCCCAGTTCACAGGGTTTTATAGTCCGCCGTTGTCGGTCGCTGATATCAGGTGACAGCGGTGACCACTAACAGCGGGTCCGGGGTTCGAAACCCTGACGGCGCACGCAGATACCCCTCTGGCCCAATTGGTAGAGGCAACGGTTTTAGGTGCCGTAGGTTCCCGGTTCGAGTCCGGGGAGGGGTACGTCGAGGCATGGCTCATAGCCGGGAGCGATCCCGGTGAAAGGCGAGGTGACATCTCGCCGCCGCACCGAAAAGTGCGGAACCCCATGCAATCCACGCCGTTGGCCCGTTTCGCGAAAGCGGAGCGGGGAGCGGCCCGAGTCGGGTGTGAGGAATGGCAAATGCTGACCTCGGCGCAGTGACGTACTGCGCGGCACCCACCATGACGAGGGCTGTTTCTCGGCGCGGAAGGGATGACAACAGTCCGAGCTTGCCAGGCGAGGGCGGATCCCATGAACGCAGAGACCGGTCACCGGATCGGTGGAAGCGCGAGAGCGCAGCGGCTTGGCAGCCAAGCGCGAGGGTGTGAAGCATTCTGTGGCCCAAAAGGTCACGGAACTTCGTGGGAGAGCACGTCCTCAGTCACCGCACTAGCTCAACAGGCAGAGCAATCGTTCCTAAACGATGGGTCGCCGGTTCAAATCCGGCGTGCATCCAACGAGATATTGTCAAGACTTGTGGATGAGCGAGTTTCAGGCGGCCTCCTCGGTGGGTGAGGTGGAGTCGGTTTCGGCGAGTTTTCCCTTCTCGAAGGTGGCGCCGTCGCGGACCAGTTTCACCAGGTGGGGTGCGTTGACCGCTCGCCATTTCGCCTGTGCGGCCTCGATCAGCTTGTAGGCCATCGCCAGACCCGCAGCGCGGGATCCGGGGCCTTTGGTGACCTTGGTCCGCAGTCGCACGGTCGCGAAGGTGGATTCGATCGGGTTAGTGGTGCGCAGGTGTATCCAGTGTTCGGCCGGGTACCGGTAGAACTCGAGCAACACGTCGGCGTCATCGATGATCTTGGCCACAACCTTGGGGTACTTGGCGCCGTAAGCCTTCTCGAAGGCCACGATCGCTTGGCGTGCGTGCGTGTCGTCTTCGGCGTTGTAGATTTCCTGCATCGCTTTGATCGCGTTGGGGTGTGCTGATTTCGGCAGTGCAGCAAGCACATTGGCTTGTTTATGGAACCAGCAGCGTTGCTCACGCGCTTGTGGGAACACCTCCCGCAGCGCGGCCAGAACCCGAGCGCCCCGTCCCCGACCGCCAGGCCGGCGCCGTCATGCCGCGGCGTTTGCACGAGCGCAGCAGATCGGCCCACGACTCGGTCGATTCCCGATACCCATCAGCCAGGGCGATGAGTTCCTTCTTGCCGTCGGCGCGGACCCCGATCATCACCAGCAGGCATAGTTTCTCCTGCTCCAAACGCACTTTGAGGTGGATGCCGTCGACCACAGGTACACATAATCGGCGGTGATAGCCCGGTCGGCGAAGGCGGCGGCCTCTTTCTGCCATTGACTGGTCAGCCGGGTGATCGTGGCTGCTGACAGCCCGACCCCAGGAACTGCTCCAGGGCGGGCCCGAAATCACCGGAGGACAGCCCATGCAGGTACAGCAACGGAAGCACCGCAGAGATCTCCGGGCTCTTGCGTGCCCACGCAGGCAGGATCTTCGACGAAAACTTCTGCCGCTCACCGGTTTCCGGTCGACACGCTTGTCGTTGACCCGGGTGCTCACCGCGACCGCACCGGCGGCGGTCATCACCTCACGTTCGTGGTGATACCCGTTGCGCACCACCAGCCGGTGCCCATTCTCATCGACCTGATCGACGAACTGGTCGATATAGGCGGCGACCTCAGCGCGCAGTGCCGCGGCGAGCATCTGCCGGGCCCCGTCACGCACGATCTCATCGAGGATCGAGCGGTCTTGGCCGGCCGGGTTGGAACCTTCGTTGTTGTTGACTACCGTGAGCACGAAGGGGTCTGCTGCACGATCAGGTGACAGTTTCGGTCACGCGGCCTGACTGGCCGGTGTGGTCATGATTGCTTCGAATTCGATCGGGGTCAACCGCCCGAGGCCGGACTGGCGGCGGCGCCGGTGGTAGGTGCGCTCGATCCAGGTGACGATCGCGATGCGGAGTTGTTCTCGGGTGTCCCAGCGGCGGCGGTCGAGCACGTTCTTCTGCAGCAGGCTAAAGAAGCTCTCCATGGCGGCGTTGTCGCCGGCGGCTCCGACACGGCCCATAGAGCCGACCATCTCGTGTTGATTCAAGGCGTGTACGAATTTCCTTGACCGGAACTGAGATCCGCGATCCGAGTGCAGAATGCACCCCGCGACATCTCCGCGTCGGGCTACCGCGCTGTGTAGTGCCCGGATGGCCAGTTGTGACTTCATTCGGGAGTCGATGCTGTAGCCGACGATCCGGTTGGAGAACACGTCCTTAATCGCACAGAGGTAGAGCTTGCCCTCACCGGTGCGGTGCTCAGTGATGTCACTGAGCCACAACTGATTTGGCCCTTCAGCGGTGAAGTCACGCTCGACAAGATCGTCGTGCACCGGCGGCCCGACTTTGCCGTTCTTGCCGCGTTTCTTACCAAACACGCTCCACAGTCGATTCTGCGAGCAGATCCGCCATGCGGTGCGCTCGGCCATCGGCTCGCCGGCATCGCGCGCCTCCTCCACGAGGTAGCGGTAGCCGAACTCCGGATCGTCTGCGTGCGCGTCGAACAGCGCATTGGCGCGGTAGGCCTCGATGAGTTCGGCCTCGGTGATGGGGTCGGCCAGCCAGCGGTAATACGGTTGGCGGGAGAGCTTGAGTACCCGGCACGTCACCGCGACGGGGATCCCGTCGGCGGCGAGCTCTTTCACGAGCGGGTAGACCCTTTTCCCGGCAGATTGGCCTGCGATAAATACGCTGCGGCCCGGCGCAGCACCTCGTTCTCTTGCTCTAGCAGTTTGATCCGCCGTCGGGCTTCGCGCAGCTCACCGGACTCGCTGGCGCTCTTGCCGGGCTTGGTGCCTTCGTCGATGTCGGCCTGACGGAGCCATTTCTGCAGCGTCATCGGGTGCACTCCGAAATCGGTGGCGATCTGCTCGATCGTTACACCGTCATCGCGGTTGCGAGCGACCCGGACGACGTCGTCGCGGAACTCGCGGGGGTAGGGCCTTGCCATGGGGACATCCTTCCAGCCCGCCCATGCTGGGCAAGCCAACTCAGATGTCACCTATTCGTGCAGCAGACCCAAGCGTGCCTTTCCGCCAGCGCTGCAACGCTGACTTGATCAAGTGACTACCGGGATCATATTTGCGGGAAGGCACGCCCTCCCAGATCCACAAGTCTTGATCATTCCTCGCATCCAACAAGCGAAAGACTTTCCCTGCCACGGCTCAACAGCGCCGTAATCCTCGACTCCACAAGGGGAATCGAGGCGGTCGTGAACTCGCAAGGTGATCGGCCGTCCGTGAGGCGGTAGTGCAGCGCAGAGGTTGGCTGCCCCTGCGCGAAGCGAAACCTGCGGAGTAGACCGTGGCATGACGAGTGGTTGCCGCAAGCAACCCGGCGCGGCGGTTACCAGTGGGAGCTGGTGGACAAGTCGGGAAACGATAATCCGACGAGAGACCGTCATGGGTGGGTGCAGTCTCAGCCCACCCAAACACAACGGCCTGCAGAGCAATTGACAGGAGACGTGGCAGAGCGGCGAATGCAGCGCCGTGCTAAGGCGTAGCCGGACATCCGGCCGCGGGTTCGAGTCCCGCCGTCTCCGCAGCTGGGGCTCGGCGCACACTACTGTCGAGACATGGCGAACGCGTTCGAAGACCTGCAAGTGCTGCATGACAATGGTGCGCTATATGCGGCCCTGAGTCAGCTCCAGCTCAAAGAGGGGATGGAAGAACGACTCGGCGGCGAGTTCGACTACGCAGCGGATCTCGCTGCGGACTCCATGGTCTTCACCGGTCATTCTTCGGGCGCGATAATCCAGACCAGCGTCGAGTTGATGGCCAGCGTCGCTCCCGGGCCGCAGACGATCGTCTGGGGCCGGGCGTTGCCGAACGGAGGCCGCGCCGGTGCGGCGGCACTCCTTGAGCGCGGCAAGGCAGAGAGTCTCCCCAGCCTGCTGAACGACGAGGTGCCCTTCCCCGGTGGGGAGGATCCCGATGACGCGGCTGAGCTCGCCGCTCTCGAGATCGGCGCGGTGGTAGCTGCGGTCACGGGCGGTGGCCCCACCTATATCCTCGGCGTCGGGGGTGGCACCGTGGTGGTGCTTCTCCTCGGCTTCCTCGACTTCGCCGTGCCCCGGATCGACCACAGATTCGCGACGCGCGTACCGCTGGGGTTGGGAGCGGGCACCGTTGCCGATCACCGATCATCGATCCACGGTCTTGCGGTGATGTCCGGCTGGAGCGTCGACTGGGCCCAAGACGGCCGCCGCGTGGAACTCACCGATGCCGTGACCGGCAACTCGGCGACGGCCGTATTCGATCAGTACGCTCGGCTCACCGCGTTAGAGGCCTCGTTGGGCTGACGCGTTCGCTATCGCATCACACGCATGTGGAGGTCACCGACGACCGCGCCCGGTCTTGCCCGGCTTGCGGGCAACCTTGCCCGCGGCGGCGCGGGCTGCCTGCTTCGCGAGAGTCTTCTCGCGCGCGGAGCGTTTCGGTGCCGGTTCGGTCTGCCCTCGCGACGAACCCGCCCTACGGCCCCGCACGATCCCGATGAACTCCTCGACCGATGCCGGCTGCTGCCCGTCCGGGAAGGCCAGCGCCACCGGGCACGTGGGCGCGTCGGTGATCGCGCGATACGTCAGATCCTTGCGGTGATACAGGCGCGCGAGCGACTGCGGAACGACGAGCGCGCCCATCCCCGCGGCCACGAGTTCTATTGCGTCGGCGGTGGTCTCGGGCCGGTGATCGACCGGAACCCCGGGGGCGTCCGCCCATTCGACGACGTCGTCGAGCGGCCGCAGGACCGGCTCGCCGTCGAGATCGGCCGCGGTGATCGCATCGACGGCAGCGAAAACGTGGTCGGTCGGCACGACGGCCACCGTCGTCTCCTCGTACAGCGGGATGACAGCGAGCCCCGTCGTGTCGGTCGGCAGTCGCAGCAACGCCACGTCGACCGTGCCGGCCCGCACGGCGGCGGCCGCGTCTGCCGCGGCTACGGTGTGCAGTTGCAACGGCACCTCGGGCTGGCGCTCCGCCCAGATCCGGGCCCACTTCGCGGGCGTCCCGCCGGGCACGTACCCGAGTGTCAGGGTCACCGCCTCAGGCTACCGATAGGCTTGGTTCATGAGCAGGCCCAACGCGCAGTCCATGAAACCCGCCACGGCGGCGAAGAAGCTGGACGTGTACCTGCCCGCCACGCCTGCGGAGTTCCAGGAGAACCCCATCACCCGTGACGAACTCGCCGCGCTACAGGCCGACCCGCCACAGTGGCTCAAAGATCTCCGCAAGAACGGGCCACACCCGAAGAACCTCGTGGCCGCCAAGCTGGGCATCTCGATCGCCGGGCTCACCCGCGCAGGCGTGGAGAAAGCGTTGACCACCGAGCAGATCAACAAGCTGCTCGAGGAGAAACCCGACTGGCTGGTCGCCGAACGCGAGAGTTACCAGAATGTGCTGAACGAGGAGCGACGCCTGAAGGCGGCACGTCGCCCCTGATCGCCGAATGGCCAGTCATTGCACGCTTTTTCGCAAGATGCGTGTAATAACTGGCCACTCAACGTCGAACCGTCACAACATGCAGCTGACGCAACCCTCGACCTCGGTGCCTTCCAAGGCCATCTGACGCAACCGGATGTAGTACAGCGTCTTGATGCCCTTGCGCCACGCGTAGATCTGCGCCTTGTTGACGTCGCGGGTGTTGGCGGTGTCCTTGAAGAACAGCGTGAGGCTCAGGCCCTGATCCACGTGCTGGGTGGCCGCGGCGTACGTGTCGATGATCTTCTCGTAGCCGATCTCATACGCGTCCTGGTAGTACTCCAGGTTGTCGTTGGTCAGATACGGCGCCGGGTAGTAGACGCGACCGATCTTGCCTTCCTTGCGGATCTCGATCTTCGACGCCACGGGGTGGATCGACGACGTCGAATGGTTGATGTAGGAGATCGAGCCCGTGGGCGGCACGGCCTGCAGGTTCTGGTTGTAGATCCCGTGCTCCTGCACCGACTCCTTCAGCGAGCGCCAGTCATCCTGCGTCGGAATGTGGATCCCGGCATCGGCGAAGAGCTGCCGCACCTTGTCGGTCTTCGGCTCCCACACCTGCTCGGTGTACTTGTCGAAGAACTCCCCCGAGGCGTACTTGGACTTCTCGAACCCGCCGAAGCGCGTCTTGCGTTCGATCGCAATGAGGTTCGACGCGCGCAGGGCGTGGAACAACACCGTGTAGAAGTAGATGTTGGTGAAGTCGATGCCCTCTTCGGAGCCGTAGAAGATGCGCTCGCGGGCCAGGTACCCGTGCAGGTTCATCTGGCCAAGGCCGATCGCGTGCGAGCTGTTGTTGCCCTGCTCGATCGACGGCACCGACCAGATGTGGGTCTGATCGCTCACCGCGGTCAACGCCCGGATCGCGACCTCGATGGTCTGCGCGAAGTCCGGCGAGTCCATGGTCTTGGCGATGTTGAGTGAGCCGAGGTTGCACGAAATATCCTTGCCCACTTGGGCGTAGGACAGGTCGTCGTTGAACACCGACGGCGTGGACACCTGCAGGATCTCCGAGCACAGGTTGCTGTGGGTGATCTTGCCGTCGATGGGGTTGGCCCGGTTGACGGTGTCCTCGAACATGATGTACGGGTAGCCGGACTCGAACTGGAGCTCGGCCAGCGTCTGGAAGAACTCACGCGCCTTGATCTTGGTCTTGCGGATCTGCGCGTTGTCGACCATCTCGTAGTACTTCTCGGTGACGTTGATGTCGGCGAACGGCAGGCCGTACACGCGCTCGACGTCGTACGGCGAGAACAGGTACATGTCCTCGTTCTTCTTGGCGAGCTCGAACGTGATGTCCGGGATCACGACGCCCAGCGAGAGGGTCTTGATCCGGATCTTCTCGTCGGCGTTCTCGCGCTTGGTGTCGAGGAACCGGTAGATGTCGGGGTGGTGGGCGTGGAGGTACACCGCACCCGCGCCCTGGCGCGCCCCGAGCTGATTGGCGTAGGAGAACGAATCCTCCAGCAGCTTCATGATCGGGATGACACCCGAGGACTGGTTCTCGATGTTCTTGATCGGGGCGCCGTGCTCGCGGATGTTGGACAGCAGCAACGCCACACCGCCACCGCGCTTGGACAGCTGCAACGCCGAGTTGATGGAGCGCCCGATGGACTCCATGTTGTCTTCGATGCGAAGCAGGAAGCAGCTCACCGGCTCGCCGCGCTGCTTCTTGCCCGAGTTCAGGAACGTCGGGGTGGCCGGCTGAAACCGGCCGTCGATGATCTCGTCGACGAGCTTCTCGGCCAGCTCGGTGTCACCGGCCGCCAGGGTCAGCGCGACCATGACGACGCGGTCCTCGAACCGCTCCAGGTAGCGCTTGCCGTCGAAGGTCTTGAGCGTGTAGCTCGTGTAGTACTTGAACGCGCCGAGGAACGTCGGGAATCGGAACTTCTTGGCGTAGGCCCGGTCCAGCAGCGACTTCACGAAGTTGCGGCTGTACTGGTCGAGCACCTCGCGCTCGTAGTAGTTCTTCTCGATCAGGTAGTCGAGTTTCTCGTCCTGGCTGTGGAAGAAGACCGTGTTCTGGTTGACGTGCTGCAGGAAGTACTCCCGCGCGGCCTGTACGTCCTTGTCGAACTGGATCTTGCCGTCTTTGTCGTACAGGTTGAGCATCGCGTTGAGGGCGTGGTAGTCCGTCTCCCCCGGGAGCGCGTGCGTGCTGTCGGCGGTTACAGGCTCTGCAGCTGTGACGGTTGGTGGCACGTCTGGTCCTTCCAAAAGTCTTCCAAGCCCGCGCGGACGGCAGCCACGTCGTCCGGGGTTCCCATGAGTTCGAAGCGATAGAGATACGGCACGCCACACTTGCTCGCCACGACATTGCCCGCGTAGGCGAACTCCGCGCCGAAGTTGTTGTTGCCCGCGGCGATGACACCGCGGATCAACGACCGGTTGTGTTCATTGTTGAGGAACGCGATGACCTGCTTGGGCACATAGCCACCGTCATTGATGTTCGGGGTGGCACGGCCGCCGCCGTACGTGGGCAGGACGAGCACGTACGGCTCGTCGACCTCGATGCGGCCGTGCAGTGGGATCCGGGTCGCGGGGATGCCGAGCTTCTCGACGAATCGGTGAGTGTTTTCCGAGACGCTGGAGAAGTAGACGAGATTGGTCATCCTGTTCCCATCCTCCCCGGGTTGATGCGTCTTGACCGTCTCCGTTACGCGCTGACCGCTGCGCTGACTGGCGGAGGGGCGATATTCGATGGTGCTGTATTCATCTGGTGATTCCTTTCCGGGGTGGGTTGGTGGTGGTCGGTTTGATTTGGCGGCTGTCATGTGACGCCCGCCAGTTGTTTGACTGCTTGGGCCGCTGAGATGACCTCGGTCATCCTGATTCCTGAGTCGCCGGCATAGAGTGCCGAACGTTCGATCCACTCAGTGGGCATGCCTTTGATCGGTGCCGCGGGGGTAAAGAAAGGCAGGCCTGGGCGCTGCTTGCTGAGAAGCCGCGCGGGGTTGTCGTCCTCGGGCGCGAGTTTCGCCAATGGCGCGCTGTAGGCGTTGATGGTGCGAGGGAGGGCCTTTGCGGTTCCGTCGGGCTGACACCACCGACGAGTCGCGTTGTTCTCAACCACTCGGTGGGCCCTGGGCCAACCGAGCCCGAACAGCGTCGTTTCGACGGTCTGTTTCGCTTCGAGAATGCGCTGTTGATAGGCGGGGTGCGCTGGAGACTCGTGGGTGAGCAGGAACCGAGTGCCCGCGACGACTGCGGCCGCTCCTGCATCGAGAGCTGCGCGCGTGTCGGCATGCTCGGCGATTCCGCCGGCTTGCAGAACTGGCGTGTCGTGGGCAATCAACAAGGTACGTTGCAGCAGATTGGCTGCGGCTTGATGCCCAGAAAGGTGTCCGCCGGACTCGTTCCCTTGGGCGATCAAGGCGTCAACGCCCCAGGCGATTGCCTTTCGGGCCTCGTCCTCGGTGCCGATCATGGCCAAGACCGTGACATTTCTGGTTTGGAAACGCTCGACCAACGCTCTGTCCCCGCCAAACGCCAAGACGACGATGTCAATGCCTTCTTTTAGGCAAACTTCGACGTGCGATGGCCGCGCGAGTTCCATCAGCAGGTTGACCGCGATCGCTCGGCCTGGGGCTTCTTGGCGCACGTGATCGATGGCTGAGCGAAGCTCGCTGTCGGGACGGAAGCCGATTGTTCCCAATCCACCGGCTTTTGCGACGGCGCTTGCCAATTCGGGCGGAGCCATGCTGCCGATGCCTGCTTGCACCACTGGTACGTCGATCTTGAATCGGTCCAGGACGTCCACTATGCACCCCCGGCAGCGAGTGGCTGTGGCCGCGCCGCGAGATAAGCCCGTTGGTCGCGTTGTGCGAACTTCGCCCATGTCGTGGCCGAGGAAATGTGTAGCCCGAATTGGGTGGCCACGATTGCCGCTGGTAAGTCGCTGGTGAGGGCGAGCATCGCTCGGTTCCGGTTGACCCGGACCGAGATCCCGGCCTTGTTGAGCTTGCGGCCCAGTGTCGTCGTGTGAATTGGCTCGTGTCGGCGTCCGCCCGGAAACAGATAGGCAGCACTGCAGTCCAGGGTTCGTGCGTGGGGGTTCGCGTCGGCGGCTGCAGCAACCTGATCGATGAGTGCACCTACCTTCGCGGGTAGGAGCAGCGGATGACCGGCCAGTGTGAGCGCTGTGCCTTTCTTCGTTGTGATCACGTCGGCGGTGGTGAGTCGTTGGATCTGTGGCAGGCGCGAACCGTAGAGCAGGACGAGGAGTGCTGCCACTCGTGTCGAGAGTTCGACTTGACTGGTGTCATCGAGCATTTCGGTGATGAGGGCCAAATGTTCTTGCTCGTCGCCGATCTCACTTGGCGGTGGAGTTGAAACACGATGTACTGCAACATCTTCAACGATGCCACGTCGAGTTAGCCAGACGATGAAGCCTGCGATGTGGCTGGTGCGGTCGCGGTTTCCACCGCTCCAGCTGTCGAGCATCGCTTGAGTCAGCCCGCGGATCTGGTGACCTTGCGCCTCGATGTGTTCGATGAGCCGCAGCGCGGTCCGAATGCGCTCACGATCCGTATTGGCGGCGCCGTCGGTGTATCCGCGTCGACGGGCTCGGCGGCGGGCGGCCCGCAGTACTGCCCATCGCGCGTAGGGGTGGATCAATGCAGCGTGAGCGGCGGGCAGTGTCGCGGCGAGTTCGTTGATCCAGGTTTCGAAGCGGTCGATCGGCTCGTCTCGAGGCGGCAACAGACCGAGCTCGACAAGCATCGCGCGTAGGTAGTGACGCGCTCGGACCTGATCACACGTATCGAGCGTGGAATGGGTCAGGGTGTCGGTAGCCGCGCTTCGTGCGATCGTGAACAGCATCGATTGCGTTCGCGGCTTGATCAGCCAGCGCATCGTCGAGGCTGGATCTCCTCGATGGGCCAAAAGCTTTGGCAGCTCCTGCAAGCCCTCAACGGCGGGCCCCGTCTCGGTGGTGGTGGTTAGCAGTTCACTAGCCAGCCGCCCGACGGAGCATCGCAGGCACGTTCCGGCGAAGTGTTGAGGTCCGGCATGCCCGCATTGGATGCAGCTGTAGTCCTGTGCTGAACCGGCGCAGGGGCCGCAGATCCGGGCACCCGTAGTGGCGTCACGGCCGATCAAGATTTTTGGTTCACCACATTGCGTGCACTGCTGCGCACGGCGCAATGTGAGCTTGTAGCAGGGTAGACAAACCGGCCCGAGCGGCCAGCGTGTGTGAGCGGGCCGGATCCGGCCGCAGTGGCCGCATGCCAACTCCGGTGACTGGAAGCACCGCTTGCAGAGATCAACGTCGCCGCGGCGACCTGCACGGATGGCGACCGGAGCGACAATGCCGCACTTTCCGCATCGACGAGGCGGTGCGGTGTAGCAGCGTTGGCATAGCGGCCCGTCACCCGTGACCAGTTTTGCGTGGTCGAGCCGGCCACACCCAGCGCATACCCGCTTGGGGCGTGCGCAGTTGTTGCACAAAGCTTTTCCATCCGGTGTACGGCTCGACGGAACCTTGCGTCGAGCGCAGTGCGCGCATTCCTCGAACCGGCGCGGATCCCGCTGATAGCAGGTTCGGCACAGGCCGCCCTCGGCTGTGCGCGCTGCGCGGGGCGCGAGGCGGCCGCACTGATCGCAGATGTGCCGCGGAGGGGCCGCGACGCTCATGACCCTGCTCCTGGCCGCTGAATCTTCGTGCGTCGCGCCGACGCGAGCGCAGTGACAGTGTTACGTGACTGTCCTGCAACCTTTTTCGTTGCCACCTCGGTAACCTGTGGCTCTATCAAATCGTTCGGAGTGCATTCCAAGATGTCGCACAGCGCGACGAGGGTATGCATGCTCAACCGTTGCGGCTGACCGGTGACCATGCGGTAGGTCTGCTCACGCGACAGGCTGACGCCACGGTCGGCCAGATGTGGCTGCAGGTCCGTGGTCGAGAACATGCCTTTCTCAGCCATCTTGGCCCGCAAATGCCAGGCATAATCCATCTGCTTCATCGCGGCCCCCCATCAAGGTGGCCATAACGCGACTGCATCGACCGGTTGATCAATCGGTTGCGGTACTCGTTGGACACTCCGATGTAGATCGCTGTCGTCGAGGAGAACGAATGCCCTACCTGCTCCTGAATGAACCGTTCCGGGTAGTCGAACTCCACCAGATGCGTGACGTAGGAGTGTCGCAGGCAGTGCAGATCTAGCGTCGGATCAATGCCGGCTTCATCACGCACGGTCGAAAACGTCGTGTTGAGCATGCGGGTGCCGATCCGGCTGCCACGCTCGGTCAACCACAGTGCCTGCTGCTTATCAGCAGGAAACAACGGCCGCACATCGGTCAGATAGTGGTCCAGGACCTCGACGATCCAGCTCATCTCGGGAACCGTCAGAACAGTCCGCCGCTTCGGCGCTCCACCCCGGGACGACTTGCCGTAACGGACCGACAACGCACCGAACCTGCCGAACTCATCCGCCTTCGAATTGCGGCGCAGATCAACAACATCGGAGTGCACTACCTCGCGGCGGCGTAGCCCGTAGGCGTAGCAGAACTTCAGCATCGCCGCGTCGCGCAGCGCCGTCAACGCACCCTTGCGGCCGCGCGCTCGGATCGATTCCACACGGGCGTCGGCGGCATCAAACAATGCCTGAACCTCGTCATAGGTCAGCGGACGACGCGACGGATCACCTTCGTACTCGCCGACATGGATGATCGAGTTGTCTTCGTGGAATACCTGTTGCGGAACCTGCCCGAACTGCTGCGTGCATTCGGTGAGCCAGCCGTAGCGCTGGTCGAGCAGGTACTCGCAGAACATTCGGATGTCGATCTCATAATTGCGCGCTGTCGACACCCTCAACGGTGACGAACCAGACCGCAATGCACTGATCCAGGCCTCACCTTCGGCGGGCGCCCACTGCCACGGATACAGTCCAGAAAACTCGACGAACCGCCGCACCAGGCGGAGACGCGGAGTGATCGTCGCGTCCTTCAAGAACCGAGCCCGCTGCTGGCGTTCCCAGCCCTGCAGCATTGCCTCGAGGACAGCTTGTTCCGGATCGAGCTGAACAACATTGGGTGCCAACACCCGTCGGGCCGCGCCCTGGGAATCACTATTCACGACGCCTGTTGTAACAGATGCATCATTGATGCATGAGGATTTCGATGGGAATTGACCTTCGGCGATTCGCGTCGAGGTCTCACCCCCCGACGTCCTAGCTGCGACAACAGGCAACATGGCTAGCTCACCAATGTTGCATCAGATGACAATATTGCTCCATTGCTGAGCGCCTTGATCCGATCCGGACGGAAGCCCGACCAGTGCTCGTTGCCGGCCACGACGACCGGGGCCTGCAGGTAGCCCAGCGCCATCACGTAGTCGCGGGCTTCACTGTCGAGCGTGATGTCGACCTTCTCGTAGGCGATGCCCTGCTTGTCCAGCGCCTTGTAGGTGGCGTTGCACTGCACGCATGCGGGCTTGGTGTACACGGTGACGGTCATCTTCGGTACGGCTCCTCTTGCGGTAAGTGAAAGGTCTAAACCCGGACTGGCAACTTGGTTGGATCACGGTGCTCGCTATACTTCAGCGACCTCCAGCCCCCCAAAATTCCTGGCACCCGAAGCCGCCTTCCGGCCGGTTGTGAAACCGACTCCGCCGGATTCGCTGCGCTCCGGCGGGCTCCCGAACTGTGGTGGCCTGTCGGTCTCACAGACACTACACCTAGTGGCCCGCCATCCGAAGCCATACAACATGTTCTGAATAACATTTTTGAAATTCCCAGGTCGTAAGCTTGCCGCAAGCCCCGCGCCCGGCGTGTCGTGAACGCCCGCCGAGCGCGTGTCGCACTACATGTACCGGTCTACCACCAGCCACCGACAAATCCGCCGGGCCTAGCACATCAAGATCACCAGTAGCAAACCGCCAGTACGGCGGTGACCGGCCGGCCGCGGCGTACCCGCCGAGCGAGATCGACCGCCCCGGCCGCACACGGAAGCCGTCAGAACCACACGCCAATCCCGGCCAAACGGACGCAAAACCCGCACCGAATCTGCCCGTTCATGCCCAGTCCGGCAACCTGCCCCTGGGCGGAAAACACCTGGGTACCGTGACGTACGCCACACACCAGTGAAGTCATTCTCAATGAGGAGAAGGGCGATTATGACGACCACGGAACAGGCCGATCAACCCGCGCAGGCCCCACCGACCGGCGACCGCGTCGCCCTGGTCTACCCCAAGATGTGGGTGTTGTTCATCGTGCTGATCTGCTGCTTCACGGCGTGGGGTGTGGCGGCCGATCTCACGACTCCCATGGTGGCCGGGTTCAAGACGATCTTCGACATGAACACGTTCCAGGCTTCGCTCGTCCAGCTGGCCTACTTCGGCGCCTACTTCCTGTTGGCGCTTCCGGCCGCGTTGATCAATCAACGCTTCGGGTACAAGGCCGGGTTGCTCACCGGGGTGCTGCTCGCCGCCGCCGGCTCGATGGCGTTCTACCCGGCCAGCAAGATCATGACGTACGAGGCGTTTCTCGTCGCACTCTTCGCGATCGCGGCCGGCTGCTCGATCTTGGAAACCTCGGCCAACCCGTACGTGATGTCGCTGGGCCCGGAGGCAACCGCAACCCGGCGCCTCAACTTCGCTCAGGCGTTCAATCCCGTCGGCACCAACATCGGCGTACTGCTGGCCGCGACCCTCATCCTGCCCAAGCTCGACGAGCCGGTGAACATGGCGAGCCTCACGCCTGCCGAAGAGCACACCATCCGTGCCGGCCAGCTCGGCGCCGTCATGGGCCCGTACCTCGGCCTCGGTTTCGTGCTGATCGCCATCGGCCTGGTGATCGCGGTGAAGAAGTCTCCCCCGATCGTCGAGGAGTTCGAGTCCGGGGATCTGGCCGGCCGGTCACCGATCCGAATCCTGATGTCCAACAAGCGCTATGTGTTCGGCGTGGTCGCGCAGTTCT
Source organism: Mycolicibacterium mageritense (assembly GCF_010727475.1). Taxonomy (NCBI): domain Bacteria; kingdom Bacillati; phylum Actinomycetota; class Actinomycetes; order Mycobacteriales; family Mycobacteriaceae; genus Mycobacterium; species Mycolicibacterium mageritense. Next base: position 5,341,975 of record NZ_AP022567.1, on the reverse strand, counting down.
TCAACGTCGCGGCGCAGGTCTGCACCTGGACCTACATCATCCAGTACACGCAGCAGGCGCTCGACGGATCGCTGCAGCTGGGCGGCTACCTACTCCAGGTCAGCCTCATCGTGTTCCTGATCTCGCGATTCGTGATGACGTGGGTGATCGGGAAGATCCGGGCCACCAAGGTGCTCACCGCCCTCGGTGCGCTCGCCGTGCTGCTGTGCGTCTTCGCCATGGTGTCACCCAATGTCGCCGGGGTTGCCGCGGTCGTGGCGTTGTCGTTCTGCCTGTCGCTGATGTTTCCGACGATCTACGGCGTGGCTCTGCAAGGCCTCGGGCCCGCGACGAAGTTCGGGGCGGCGGGGCTGGTGATGGCCATCGTCGGCGGCGCCATCATGCCGCTGATCCAGGGCCGGCTCCTCGACATGACCAGTCCGGCGATCTCCTTCATCGTGCCTGCCATCTGTTTCGCCGTGGTCACCGCGTACGCGGTGTTCGACCTGAAGGCCGCACCGACGGGAGCCCAGTCATGAAGCGCACCTGGGTCGCCGCCCTGGCCGTGCTCCTCGTCGCCTGCGGCGGCGGTGGTTCGGCGAACTTCTCCGATCCCACCGACCGCCTCGAGGTGGTGTCGTGGTGGGTTTCGCCATCGGAACACCCCGCGTTCGAGGTGCTGCTGGACGCGTTCGAGAAGACCGATTCCGGCGTTGACGTGATCGACGGTTCGATCGCCGGCGGCGCGGGAAGCAACGTCCAGATCGCACTCGCCGAACGGTTGCGCGCCGGGGATCCACCCGATGTGTGGCAGACGTTCCTCGGCAGCTCGCTGCGCGCCTGGGTCGACGCCGATCGGATCGCCGCCGTGGCGTCGGTCTACGAGCGCAGCGGACTCGGCCCGAACCTTCCCCCTGCGCTGCTGCAGGCCGCGACCTACCGCGATACCCAGTGGGGTGTGCCGACCGGCGCGCACCGCGGCAACGTGCTGTGGTTCAACCAGAAAGTGCTCCGGGACGCGGGCATCGCCGCGCCCGGACCGGATTATGCGCCGGAGGCGTTCGCGGCCGACCTCGCGAAGTTGGCCGCTACCGGCCGGACCCCGCTGTGCCTGGGCGGCAAGGACCGGTTCACCGCGACCGAACTGTTCGAGAACACGCTGCTCGGCGTGGTGGGGCCGCAGGGCTGGACCCGGATCCACGACGACGCCTTCGACTGGCGTGGCCCCGAGGTCGACGAGGCGCTCACGCGGTTCGGCCAGGTCGTCGCGGCGGCCGACCCGGCCGCGGCGGGTCTCACCTGGGATCAGGCCGCCAAGAAGCTCGCCGCGGGCGAGTGCGCATTCCTGTCGATGAACGACTCGGTGTACGGCGAGCTCGTCGCGAACAAGGCCACCGAGGGCACCGACTTCGGGTACGTGCCCTATCCGGGCACCGGCGGCGCCTACCTCGCGATCGTCGACTCGTTCGTGGTGTCGTCCGATGCACCCGACGGTGTCAACGCCCTCAAGTTCCTTGAGGTGGTGGCCGATCCCGAGACCTCGTTGGCCTTCAACCGAATCAAGGGCTCGGTGCCGGTACGCCGCGACGTGGATGTCGCCACGCTGCCGGCCTACCAGCGCCAGGCCTCCGAATCCCTGTGGCACGACCACGTTCTGCTGTCGATCACGCACGGCGAGCTGATGCCGCCGTTCTTCCAGCAGGCCATGTACGACGCGGTCGCGACGTACCTGCAGAGCCGCAACGCCAAGGCGTTCATCGACACGTTGCAGAACTCGGTGGCCGCGGCGATGCCCCGTCGCTGAAGCTCAGCCGACCTCTGCGGCCAGCTTGCCCACCACGTCCCGCAGGTTGTCGACGATCTCGGCGTTCTCCCGCGGGTGCTTGCCGTCGAACGCCTTGGCCGGGATCGAGAGCTTGAGATCCTCGACCACGCGCGGCCCGGCGATGCCGAACGACTTACGGGTTTCGTCGTGCGCCCACACGCCGCCGTACTGGCCGAGCGCCGCACCGATCACCGCGACCGGCTTGTCCTTGAGTGCGCCGTTGCCGTACGGCCGCGACAACCAGTCGATCGCGTTCTTCAGCACGCCCGGGATGCTGCCGTTGTATTCGGGCGTGATCACCAGTGCGGCGTCGGCTCCCGCCGCAGCTGTCCGCAGCGCACTGACCGGCTCGTCGACGTCGGCAGTGTCGATGTCCTCGTTGTAGAACGGCAGCTCGCCCAGCCGGTCGAAGACTCGCAGGTCCACTCCCTCCGGCGCCGATTCCACGGCGAGTTCGGCGAGCTGACGGTTGATGGACGCCGCGCGGAGGCTTCCCACCAGCACCAGAACCTTGATATCGGCCATCGTTGCATTTTCCCTTCGTCGGACAAGATCTTCGCAGCTTTCAACCGGACCATAGTCCGTTTAATTCCGCCTGAGTTAAAGTGCAAGGGTGAAAGCCTGCGACCCGACCAGGCTCGTGGTCACCGACGCGGCGCCGCAGGAGCGCGGTGACGCCGCCCGCAACCGGATGTTGATCCTCGATGCGGCGCGCCGCCTGATCGCTGAACGCGGACCCGATGCGGTCAGCACCGACGATATCGCGGTTGCCGCCGGCGTGGGCAAGGGCACGTTGTTCCGCCGTTTCGGCAGCCGCGCCGGCCTCATGATGGTGCTGCTCGACGAAGACGAGAAAGCCCAGCAGCAGGCATTCATGTTCGGCCCGCCGCCGTTCGGGCCCGGCGCTCCCCCACTGGAGCGGCTACTGGCCTACGGCCGCGAACGGCTCCGCTTCGTCCACCGCCACCACGCGCTGCTGTCCGACGCGGCCCGCGATCCACAGATGCGGTTCGCCGACCCGTTCCCCTTACATCGCTCACACGTGCGGATGCTGCTCGAAACCGCCGGAACCACCGGTGATCTCGATGCCCAGGCAGACGCCCTCATCGCACTGCTCGACGTGGATTACGTAGCACATCAACTCACCGACCACGGCCGCACGCTCGACGAATTGGCCACGGCCTGGCAGGACACCGCCCGCAAGCTGTGTGGCACCTAGCGCGATGAGCGATTGGGTTCTGCACGTCGACCTGGATCAGTTCCTGGCCTCGGTGGAGCTGCGCCGCCACCCCGAACTCGTCGGTCTTCCGGTGATCGTCGGCGGCAGCGGTGACCCCACCGAGCCTCGCAAGGTGGTCACGTGCGCGTCGTACGAAGCCAGGGAGTTCGGAGTGCACGCCGGTATGCCGCTGCGCACCGCAGCCCGCAAATGCCCCGACGCCACATTCCTGCCGTCGGATCCGGCGGCGTATGACGAAGCCTCCGAACAGGTCATGGGTCTGCTGCGCGACCTCGGCCACCCACTGGAGGTGTGGGGCTGGGACGAGGCCTACCTCGGTACGGACGCCTCGGTAGACCCGATGGAGCTCGCCGAACGGATCCGCACCGTCGTGGCCGCCGAAACGGGGCTCTCGTGCTCGGTCGGCATCAGCGACAACAAACAACGCGCCAAGGTCGCGACCGGCATGGCCAAACCGGCGGGCATCTACGTGCTGACCGAGGCCAACTGGATGACCGTCATGGGAGACCGGCCGCCCGACGCGCTCTGGGGCGTCGGACCCAAGACCACGAAAAAGCTTGCCGGCCTTGGGATCACCACGGTAGCCGAGTTGGCCGCGACCGACGCCGCTGTGCTGACCTCGGCCTTCGGGCCCAGCACGGGCCTGTGGATCCTGCTGCTGGCCAAGGGCGGCGGTGACACCGAGGTCAGTGCCGAGCCCTGGGTGCCCCGCTCCCGCAGCCACGTCGTCACGTTCGCCCACGACCTCACCGACCGCGGCGAAATCGATTCGGCGGTACGCGAACTGGCCCATCGCACGCGCGACGAGGTGGTCGAGCAGGGCCGCATCGTGACCCGCGTCGCGGTGACCGTGCGCACCAATACGTTCTATACCCGGACCAAGATCCGCAAACTCGGCGCGCCCAGCACGGACACCGACGTCATCACCGAAACGGCGCTGGCCGTACTGGACCAGTTCGAACTCGACCGGCCGATCCGCCTGCTCGGCGTGCGACTGGAACTGGCCATGGACCCGGCTGTCGGTACCGGCCAATAGGCTCGGGGCATGCTGCAGACCATCGCCATCCGCGGCTACCGGTCCCTGCGTGAGGTGATCCTGCCGCTCACCGAGCTCACCGTGGTCACCGGCGCGAACGGCACGGGCAAGTCGTCGATCTACCGAGCGCTGCGGCTGCTGGCCGATTGTGGACGCGGCCAGGTGATCGGCTCACTGGCCCGCGAAGGCGGGCTGCAGTCGGTGCTGTGGGCGGGCCCCGAGCAGCCCTCCGACGAGGCTCAGGGCACCACCCGCACGCGGGTGATATCCCTCGAACTCGGCTTTGCGGCTGACGATTTCGGTTATCTGGTCGACCTCGGCCTGCCGCAGATGGCCGGCATCGGGCCGACGGCGTTCGCGCGGGATCCCGAGATCAAACGCGAGGTGGTGTTCGCGGGTCCGGTGCTGCGCCCGGCCTCGACGCTGGTGCGGCGCGCCAATGAATACGCCGAGGCCGCCGCCCAGTCTGGCCGCGGATTCGACGAGTTGAGCCGCTCGCTGCCGTCCTACCGCAGCGTGCTGGCCGAGTACGCGCACCCGCATGCCCTGCCGGAACTGTCCGCGGTCTCCGACCGGCTGCGGGACTGGCGCTTCTACGACGGGTTCCGCGTCGATGCCGACGCGCCGGCCCGGCAACCGCAGGTCGGCACCCGCACCCCGGTGCTCTCCGACGACGGATCGGATCTCGCCGCGGCCGTGCAGACCATCATCGAAACCGGCGCAGGCGACCTCGAGAGCGCCGTCGCCGAGGCCTTCGACGGGGCCGGTGTCTCGGTTGCCGTCACCGACGGGTTGTTCGATGTGCAACTGCGCCAGCGCGGCATGCTGCGGCCGTTGCGCGCTGCCGAACTGTCCGATGGGACACTGAGATTCCTGTTGTGGGCGGCCGCGCTGCTGAGCCCGCAACCGCCGTCTCTGATGATTCTCAACGAACCGGAGACCTCACTGCACCCCGACCTCGTGCGCCCGCTGGCGGGCCTGATCACCGCGGCGGCCGCCCGCACGCAGGTGGTGGTGGTCACGCATTCCCACGCGTTGCTGGATTTCCTGGGCGGCGCCACAGAGATCGAGCTGTACAAGCAATGGGGCGAGACCAGGGTCACCGGGCAGGGCATGCTGGACATCCCGTCCTGGCACTGGGGTAAACGCTAGCGCTGCAACGCCTTTGGTCGCAGCGCCCGGGTGAAGAGCACGTTCACCTGTCGCATCGCCACGCTATAGGGCCACCACGCGACCCGCTTGAACGCGTACAGCGCGCGGATGTCGGCCGAGGTGTAGATCAAGAACCTGTTGCGGCGCACGCCGGCGAGGATCTTCTCGGCGGCCTTCTCCGGTGAAACGGCATGGCCCGCGAACCGGTCCACCCACTTCTGCACGTGAGGATCGTCGCGGTCCACGCCTGCGATCTGAACCGTCTGCACCAGACCGGTTTTCACCGCCCCCGGCACCACGACCGACACCCCGATGCGATGGCGCGCCAGGTCGAAGCGCAGCACTTCACTGAGCCCACGCAGGCCGTACTTGCTGGCGCTGTAGGCGCTGTGCCACGGCAGCGCCACGATCCCGGCAGCCGACGACACATTGACGAGGTTGCCGCCCTTGCGCGCCGCCACCATCGGCGGCACGAACGTCTCGATGACGTGGATCGGGCCCATCAGATTGACGTCGATCATCGACTTCCAATGTTGATGGGTGAGCTGGTCAACCGTGCCCCAGGCCGAGATGCCCGCGATGTTCATCACCACATCCATCGCGGGATGGCTCGCGTGGATGTCGGCAGCGAACTGGGCCACCTGGTCGTAGTCGGAGATGTCCAGCACGCGATGCGCGGGCACCTGCGCGCCGAGCGCACGGGCGTCGGCGACGGTCTTGTCGAGGCCGTCGGGGTCGCGGTCGGTGAGAAACAGCTCGGCCCCCTGGGCGGCCAATGCCAGGGCCGTGGCCCGGCCGATGCCGCTGGCTGCTCCGGTGACGAAACAACGCTTACCCCGGAAGTCGCTCCCCTGCGCCATGGGGTGACCCTACCCTGAACCGCCGGTACCGCTTATCCGCCCCACAGCGCGTTGAGCCAGAGCCGCTCGAGGATGTCGCGGGCCCGCTGGGGATCCTCGCCGCGTCCGATGAACGCGGGGTCGTGTGCCAGGGTCATCGCGGTGGTCGACGTCAGTGTGCGCACCAGCGCGGGGATGTCCTCGCTGATCGGGCGCGCTCCTCGATCCTGCTCGACGAGACCGACGATCTTGGCGATCACCACGTCTTCGAAGTCGTTCATCAACTCCCGGATCTGGGCGTCGGTGTTCTGTGCGACCGTGCACGCCGACATGATCGGGTCGTTGGTGGCGAACACCGCCGCAGCGCTGCCCACCATGCGCTTGGCGAACGAGGCGGGCGACTCGTCGGGCTCACGCGGCGCGAAGTTGTGGGTCAGCTCGTCGAGCTCCTCCATCGCCTCGGCCACGATGAGGGCCAGCACGGCGTACTTGGAGTCGAAGTAGAAGTAGAAGCCCGACCGGGCCACGCCCGCGCGCTCACTGATCGCGCTCACCGAAAGGTCCGCGAACGACTGCTGTTCGAGCAGTTCGCGCACGGCTTTGACGATGGCTTCGCGCTGCCGGTCACCCCGGCTCTGGCGCGCCTGCGGCGGCGTCAGCTCCCGTGTGGCGGCGCTGCTGCCCTCCGGTACAGATTCGGCAGTCATGGGACTAAACCTTTGCATCGCGGCACGCCAGAACAAAACTTGACATGCGTCAAGTCTGCCAGTCAGGATGGCGATGGGTGGTGACATCCACCACAGATTCAGTCACCAGGAGCGGTACATGGCCACGATCAGCACTCCGCATTACCTCCTCGACCAGGCAAAGAGGCGTTTTACACCCACGCCGAACACGTTGCCCGGCATGGGAGCGCTGGAGAAGCGGCTCAAGGCCAAGCAGTGGGACCAGTTCGTGTTTGCCGAGCCACCGGCGGGCAGCGGCCTCAAGCCGATCCTCGGCGACTCGGGTCTGCCCGTCATCGGCCACATGATCGAGATCTTCCGCGGCGGCCCCGACTTCATTCTTGAGCTCTACCGCAAGCACGGGCCCGTCTACTACGCCGACTCCCCGGCCCTGTCGGCCGTGATGGCCCTGGGCCCGGACGCCACCCAGGCGGTGTTCTCCAACCGCAACAAGGACTTCTCGCAGCGCGCGTGGGATCCGGTGATCGGGCCGTTCTTCGAAGGTGGCCTGATGCTGCTCGACTTCGACGAGCACATGTTCCACCGCCGGATCATGCAGGAGGCGTTCACGCGCAGCCGGTTGACCGGGTATGTCTCGCACATCGACTCGGTCGCGACGCGCGTCCTGGCCGGTGACTGGGTGGCCGACGATCCGCGCTTCCTCTTCCACCCCGCGATCAAGGAGCTGACGCTCGACATCGCCTCGGAGGTCTTCATGGGCCACGCCGCGGGCACCGACCGGGAGCTCGTGACGACCATCAACCAGGCCTTCACCACCACCACGCGGGCCGGCAACGCGATCGTGCGCAAGCCCGTGCCGCCGCTCACCTGGTGGCGCGGAATCCAGGCCCGCAAGACTCTCGAGGATTACTTCTCCAGCCGGATCGGCGACAAGCGCCGCTCCGAGAGCACCGACATGTTCAGCGTGCTGTGTCATGCACAGGACGAGGACGGCCAGAGCTTCACCGACGACCAGATCGTCAGCCACATGATCTTCCTCATGATGGCAGCCCATGACACGTCGACGTCGACCATGACGACCATGGCGTATCACCTCGCCGCCAATCCCGAGTGGCAGGACAAGCTGCGTGAGGAGTCCGAGCGGATCGGCGACGCGCCGCTGGACATCGAGGCGCTCGACAAGCTCGAGACCTACGACCTGGTGATCAACGAGGCGCTGCGGATGATGACGCCGCTGCCGTTCAACTTCCGCCAGGCCGTGCGCGACACCGACCTGCTCGGCTACTTCATCCCGGCCGGGACCAACGTGGTGACGTGGCCGTCGATCAACCACCGGCTGCCCGAGCTGTGGACCGACCCCGAGCGCTTCGACCCCGAGCGCTTCGCCGAGCCCCGCAACGAGCACAAGAAGCACCGCTACGCATTCGCGCCGTTCGGCGGCGGTGCACACAAATGCATCGGCATGGTGTTCGGTCAGCTCGAGATCAAGACCGTCATGCACCGGCTGCTGCGCCGCTACCGGCTCGAGCTGCCGCACGAGGGCTACCGGCCGCACTACGACTACGGTGGCATGCCCGTGCCGATCGACGGCATGCCGATCGTGCTGCGCCCGCTGCACTGAAAGCCGCCCGCCCGGCCCCGCGGAACTGCATTCCCGGTCGTCATTTCGTCACATCAACAACCGGGAATGCAGTTCCGCGGTCGAGGCGTCTACGGTCGCGTCATGACCCGCGAGGCCCCCTCCCACGCGACCGACCGGCCCGGCGACGCATCGCCGTTCGCACTCGGACTGTTGCTGCGTCGCGCGCACTGGCACGCGGCCGCCGTGATGTCGGAGGCGCTTCGTCCGCTGGGCATCGAGATGCGACATTTCGCGGTGCTGCTGGAACTCGTCAACCACGGCCCGACCGAACAGCGCGCCCTGGTCGAGGCGACCGGCTCGGACAAGGCCGCCATCATGCGGGTCGTCGACGACCTGGAGCGCAAAGGTCTTGCCGTGCGCAAGGCTGTTCCGGGAGACCGGCGGGTGCGCGCGGTCGAGATCACCGGCAAGGGCATGGAGCTCTTCGACGCCGCGCATGTCGCGGCCGGGCCGCTGGCCCAGCGCCTGGTGGCCACGCTGGAGCCGGGCGAGGTGGCGCAACTGAAGGATCTGCTGATCCGCTTCAGTCCACACCCTGAGGCGTAGGCCACACCGGTGCCGACCCGGCCACGGGAATATCGTGACCGAAATTCGTATTGAATGATACAGTCACGAACGTGACTTTTAGTCATCAGGAGGCGAGAGCCATGTTGGACGTCTATGACGCAGTCACCAGCCGGCGGGCCGTGCGCGGTTTCACCGACCGACCCGTCCCTAAAGAGGTGCTGGAGCGCGTATTGACCGCGGCCGCCTGGGCGCCGTCCGGCTCCAACATCCAGCCGTGGAACATCTACGTCGTGACCGGCGCACCGCTTGCCGAGCTCAAGAAGCGCGCCGTCGAGCGTGTCGAGTCCGGCATCGCCTGGGATTCAAGGCAATTCGATATGTACCCGGCCGACATGCAGTCCCCGTACCGGGATCGGCGGGCCGCCTTCGGCAAGGAACGCTACAGCGCGCTCGGCATCGCCCGCGAGGACTGGGAAGCCCGACAGCGGGCGGCGATCGCCAACTGGGACTGCTTCGGTGCACCTGCCGCGCTGTTCTGCTACATCGACCGCAACCTCGGGCCCGCGCAGTGGGCGGACGCCGGCATGTATCTGCAGACCGTGATGCTGCTGCTGCGCGCCGAAGGGCTGCACAGCTGTCCGCAGATGGCGTGGTCGCAAGTCCACGAAACCGTCGCGGACGTTCTCTCACCGCCCGACAACCAGATCCTCTTCTGCGGCATGTCGATCGGCTACGAAGACCCCGCGGTCGACTACATCCGGACCGGCCGCGCGCCGCTGAGCGAGACCGTGACCTTCGTCGACGCGTAACGGCTCAGGCTGCCGTCAACAGCCGGTTCGCACACGCGATCACCGCGCGCAACGCCGACTGCTCGGGATCCTCGGCCAGCCCCATCGCCCATTCGGCGCGCACGCCGTCGCACCCTCTGACGAACGTGGCGGTCCGCCCACCGGTCGGCAATTGGTGGAACGACGTCGTCTCGACCGCGATGCCGCGCTCGTGCAGCATCGCCGTCAACGCGGCGACCGGGCCACTGGCGGCCGCGGACGACGTGCTGATAGTGTCGCCGATGGCCAAGGTGGCCTGATAGTTGCGCGCTTGTGGCCCAAGGCGCCCCGCCGGACGTGTGGCGTCGGTGCAACGCCACTGGCCGAGCCGCAGCGGGCCCGTGCTCGGCGCGTACTCAGCAAGAAACGAATCCCAGGACGCCGAGTGGCCCGCGTCGCGGAGGCCCCGCGGCAAGGGCGCGGTGAAGCTGGCCGCGAACGACGGTTGGTCGGTGGTTTGCGTTGCCGATGAGGTGAACATGTGCCGGTCTTCTCTGCTCAGAGGAATTGACCGACGAGTAGCGACGACCCACAGCGAGGGGTCGGTCCAGATCAGACCCCGCTGCGGGTTGCTACTACGAGTCGCCTCGGCACGTTGGCGATGCTAGACGCTGCCCAGCCGATCACGCAATCACTTTCTTCGCACTCGCCGTCCAGGTGCGGGTTTCGCTGATCGACACCACCGCGCCGTCGTGGATCGCCACCCGATCGGCCGGGGCGGTGGCGAGCACCTCGAGCAGTCCCGCCCCGCGCACTGCCAGCAGCTCCGCGCGGGCGCCGATGCGCGGACCGGCTGCGGGCAGTCCCATCACCCGACGCGCTTCGTCGGTCACCATCGCGACGGCAACCTCGGGATGAGCGTGGCCGGCGATCACCGTCAGTGCCGCGGTCTCCAGCGCGTCACTGCGGCCCAACGGATTGAACGGATCCCGCACATTGTCGGCACCGGCCGCGACCGGCGCCCCGGCCTCACGCAGCGCGGCGATGGCGGTGATTCCGCGCGGCGTGCCCACCGGATGGTTGCGCCCCTGCAGGTACAGATTGGTGATCGGGTTGGTCACCACCCCCATGCCGGCCTCGGCGATGCGGGGCAGCAACTCGTCGAGCTCACTCCGCGACATCGTGCCCAACCGGGTGCAGTGGCTCGCGGTGCGGATCCGGCCTTCGGGCCAGCCGCTGACCCGCATGGCGTAATCGGCGATGGTGTGGTGGTCACCGACCAGAAACTCGTCGGTGTGCAGGTCGGCGCCGACGCCGCGGCGCTCGGCGACATCGAGGAGCCGCGCCAGTTCGGCCTGCGGGTCGGCCGTGCCGTGGGGCGAGCCGCCGACCAGATCAGCGCCCGCATCGAGCGCGGCATACAACAGCTCGACGCTCGAGTAGTCCTTGAGCAGCGCCACGATCTCGATGTCGATCACGTCATGCAGGTGTGCCCGGACGGCGGCCACGGCACGCACGCCGCGCAGTGGGTCTCCGGTGGGCAGGATGTCGACATGGGTACGCACGGCGGTGGTTCCGTTGCGCACCATGGCCATTGCCGCGGCGCCAGCCCGATCTCGGAAGGAGTCTTCGTCGAATGCCGCCGATCCTGTTCTCCAGCTCGCGATCGCGCCCGGCAGGTCGGTGAGCGGTGGGCGCAGCACGTCCCAGGACAACGCCTTGTCCAGATGAGCGTGTGGTTCGGCGGGGGCCGTCATGAGGACGTATCCGGTCAAGTCCACCGTCGCGTCGTCGACCGGAGGGTCGGCAGCGGCAGGCATGACCCTGGTGACGATCCCGTGGCCGTCAGCACGGCCGAGTTCCACGTCGACGACCGATCCGTCGACGAGCGTGGCCCCGCGCAGCCACGAAACCTGTTTCGGCAGTTGGTCCTTCATATCCGTCATGACCTACAGGTGCGGACGTAGAGCCCGGCGACATGAGCGCAGGCGGCGGCCCGCGCTCCTTCTGCATCGCCTGCCTCGATGGCTGCCACGATGCGTTCGTGCTCGGTGACGGCCAGCCGTCGGTTGAGTTCGGTAACCCACATGTCCGACCGGTAGAGGTGCGCCTGGCCGTCGAGACGCGCCAACGCCTCGCACAGCGACCGGTTGGCCGACGTCTCCCGAATGAGGGTGTGGAACTGGAGGTCAAGAGCAGCGTCGCGGCCTTGGTCGGGCAGCTCGTCGAGCATCTCGCGTTGAACCTGCACCATCTTTGCCAGCTGCTCGATGGTCGCGCGACCGGCCTTCAGCGTCGCGCTGTGCGCCGCCAGACCGTCGAGCACCTCGCGCACCTGGAACACGCCTTTGATGGCGTCGGCGTCCAGCGAGGCGACCCGAGCGCCCGCGTTGCGCGTGTGGGTGGCCAGCCCCTCGTAGATGAGCTGCTGGACGGCTTCGCGCACCGGAGTACGGCTGACGTCCAGCCGCGCCGCGAGTGCGGGCACGCTCAGCGCGCTGCCCGGTGCGAGCTCGCCACTGAAGATCAACTCCTGCAGTGCATCGTGGACCGAGTCGTTCAAGGGGGTCCGCTGCGGTGCCGTCACCGCGGCTCACCCGCTGCCGCAACGCGTTCCGCTTCCCGCAGCGTCGCCCCGGGCGCCACGCCGGTGCGCAGGCCTGCCACCTTCATGGCGATGTTGGCGGCCACGGTGATCGGTTCGTATCCGATCTCGCCCGGGGCCAGCGTGCCGGGCAACGCTTCGAGCACCGCATCGTGATTGCCGTCGAAGAAGAAGGCCGCGGAGCGCCTGCGCTCGATGCGGCCGTCACGCACGGGCGGATCGACCCGGTGAATCGTCGACATCCACCGGTCGTTGGTCCACCGCGCCATGGCATCGCCCAGGTTCAGCAACAGGGCACCGTCGGCGGGCATCACGTCGTGCCAGGCACCGTCGCGGTCGAGCACCTGTAGGCCGGGCACGCGATCGGCCCACAGTATCGTCAAGATGCCGAAGTCCGAGTGTGCGCCCATCCCGGTGAGGTCTCCGGAGAACGCGGAATCCCCTTCGGGCAGAGCGAAGTTGTTCATCTTCAGCACCTCGATCGAGTGGTCGATCATCGGGTCGAAGTATCCGGGCGGAAGCTGCAGCGCATCGGTGACCACTGTCATGAGAACCCGGGCCAGCCCTTGTGCGCGGACGAAGTATTGATTGACGGCCGACCGGAATCCGGGCGCCGCGTCCGGCCAGTTGTTGGCCGCGTAGCTGAGCTCGGGCAGACCCAATTGCGGAAACATGGCCGCCTCGGTGCCCACGGTGTAGGCCTCGTAATAGTCGTTCATCTGGTTGGCCGGGGCGATACCCAGGCTCATGCTCAACGATTCGCTTTTCGGCGGGGAGTAGCCACGATTGGTGGCCGGCTCCCGGCGGTAGCCCTTCTTGACGGAGATCGGGAGGCCGAAGAACTCGTCTAGCGCATCCGTGAGCTCGGTGATCGCGGCAGTGTCGATGCCGTGCCCCACGATCTGCATGAAGCCGGGTTCACGGCACGCGGCGTCGAATGCTCGGGCCACCCGGGCACAGTCGGCATCCGAATGCGCATCACCACCCTTGACGTACGGCGAGACATCGATCACCGGAACCTCGAAAGCTGGTGTTTCCATTGGTGTTTCCTTTCTCCGTCAGTTGATCAGGGCCGGCCGGATTCGTGCCAGCTGCCGACGGCGAACCGGGCCAGGATCCGCATCGCACCGAACACCAGGACACCGAAGAACGAGGCGAGCACGATCGCAGCGATCAGGTCGTCGGATTGCAGCCGGCCTCGATAAACGTCGAGCAGCGTCCCGATGCCCGGCTGTCCTTTGGCGAAGAACATGTCGCCGATGATCGCGCCCACCACCACCAGTCCGGACGCGGTGGTGATACCGGTCAGGATGGTCGGAAGCGCGGCGCGCAGTTCGAGTTTCGTCAGACGATCCCAGCGCGACGCGCGCGACAGCGTGAACAGTTCGTGCAAGCCCCCGTCGACCGACCGGATTCCGAAATGGGTGTTGGTGACGATCGGAAACACCGCGATCAGAACACAGACCAGGGTTCGGGCCGCCATGCCGTAGCCGAACCACAGCCCGATCAACGGGACGATCGCCAGGATCGGAATCACCTGGATCACCACTGCATATGGGTAGATCACGCGCTCGATCCAACGGGCCTGACTCATCAGGATCCCGGTGCCGACGCCCACGACGACAGCCACGACGAAACCGACGGCCGTCACCTGCGCGGTGACCGACAATGCCGACAGCATCGGCCCGAGAGAAGCCGGATCGAGCAGGGAGTTGCGCAGGACATCGATCGGTGGCGGCAACAGGAATCGCCGCTCCGGCGGAAGGACTCCGTAGCTCACCGCCGACCAGGCCACCAACGCGCCGAGCAGCGACAGCACCGGATATGCCACCGCGCCGGCCACGCTCCGGGTCCGTGCCATCCGAACGCGTGACGACGCCACCGGCCCGGTTAGGCTGCGGCGAGCCAGGGCACCCGCCGTGGTCACGGTTGCGGTCATCACACGTGCCCGTGCAGCATGCCGGAAACGCGCTGCACGTACTCGGTGAAGCGAGTGTCGAAACGCAGTTCCGGTGGCCTGGGATAAGGGAAGTCGACATCGATGACGCTCGCGATGCGGCCGGGGCGCGCCGTCATCACCACAACCCGCTTGGCCAGGTAGACGGCCTCGGAAACCGAATGGGTGACGAACATCGCCGTGAACTCCTCCTGCGTGTACAGCCGCTGCAGCTCGACCTGCATGTCCAACCGGGTCATCTCATCGAGCGCACCGAACGGCTCGTCGAGCAGCATGAGCTGTGGCGAAAGCGTCAAAGCCCGCGCCAACGACACCCGCATCTTCATGCCTCCGGACAGCGCGCTCGGTAACTGGCCGGCGAACTGCTCCAACCCGACCGTCGAAATAGCCTCTGCAGCACGCTGTTTGGTCTCCGATCGGCTCGATGCTCCGAGCTCTGCGCACAACTCGACGTTGGCGCGCACGGTGCGCCACGGCAACAGAGTGGGTTCCTGGAAGATGAAGCCGACCGAGTCGGTGTCGAGCGCGACGGAGCCTGTTGTGGGCTGCTCCAGGCCCGCGGCCATCCGTAACAAGGTCGACTTGCCGCAACCGGATGGCCCGACGACTGCGACGAAGCCGCCGTGTTCGATCGCGAGATCGACATGGTCGAGCGCGACGGTGCCGGTGGCATAGCTCTTGGTGACATCGGCGAAAACAACGCGCTGCCCGTGGGTGAGGCGGCTCGCGTCGGCGGTGCGCATCGGATCGGCCAACTGCCGGACGGGGTTCGGGGGCACTTCTGGGTCTCCGATCTGCATGCAACAGGATGTCGCGTGCGCTCCCCCAGCATTGGTTACATGCATGACGTGTCGATTGCCCCGCGTTACAACTGCGTAAGAGGCGCCTCGAACAACGCGATTTCTCAGCCTTTTTCGCCGACATCTGCCGTTCGGCGGAACCGGTAACGCGACCGCAACGAAAGAACCGACTGCATGTAATCGATGGTTGCGAGCGTGGCTTCGCCACTGCCAACCCCGAGGAGAGTCGTGCTCAAGTCGATCGTCTGCCGCACCGGTGCCATTGCCATGGCGGCCGCTGTCTTCACCTCCGCATGCGCGTACACGGCTGACAATGCCGACCAGCCAACACAGTCCGCCGCATCCGCCGACGGCCCGAACCTCGCCGATGTCTGCCCACGCGAGATCGGGATCCAATTGCAGTGGCAGCCGCAATCGGACATGGGTGCGGTCTTCGCGATGCTCGGCCCCGGCTATCGGGTCGATACCGAAAACAAGTCGGTCACGGGGCCTCTCATGGCCGGCGGGAAAGCCACCGGTGTCGACCTGACACTGAAGTCCGGTGGCCCGGCCATCGGGTTCCAGTCGGTGACCTCCCAGCTCTATGTCGATGATTCGGCGATGCTCGGCATCGTCCACGGCGACCAGCTGATCGCGGCCGCGGCCAAGCAACCCGTCGTCGGGGTCACGCCGCTGTTGAAGTACAGTCCCGCGATCCTGATGTGGGATCCGGTGAGCCATCCGCAATGGTCGTCGGTCGCGGATATCGGTAAGACCGACACGACCGTGGTCGTGTCGAAAGACCAGATATTTCCGCAGTGGATGGTGGGCAAGGGACTGCTGAAGCAATCACAAATCGACACCAGCTACGACGGCGCACCGTCGCGTTTCGTCGGCGATCCGACGCTCGCCCAGCAGGGCTTCGCCAACTCCGAGCCCTACACCTATGAGTTCGACACCCCGGCATGGAACAAGCCCGTGGCGTACGGCTTGATCAAGGACGCCGGCTACGACATCTACGCATCCAACATCGTGGTCCGCGCAGACCGGCTCCGGGAGTTCGCGCCCTGCCTGCACAGGCTGGTTCCGATCATCCAGCAGTCCGGTGTCGATTACGTCGCTGCCCCCGAAGCCACCAACAAGAAGATCGTGGATGTGGTGGCCCAGGATCCCACGTACTCGCCATACACCGAGGCCGAGGCCGACTACAGCGCCGACCTGCTCACCGGGAAAGGTCTGCTGGCCAATGAGAACAGCGGAGCGTTCGGCGTCTACGACGAAGCTCGCGTACAGCGCAACCTCGACGACCTCCGCCCCGTGCTGGCCACGACCGGCAACGACGTACCCAGCGACATGTCCGCCGCCGATCTGTTCACCAACGAGTTCACCGACAAAACCATCGCCATCGGCTGACACCCAACCCACGAACCGGAAGAGGCACATCGCATGACCTACGACCTGACCGAACTGCAACGAGAAGTCCGCATGGGCGGTCTCGGCACCGAGCGGGAGCGGGAGATCCGGCGCATCTCGTTGGCCCAGCTCGACACCAGGCGAGCCGAGATCGCCGACGAATTGTGGGCGGCAGCCACCGGCATCGGATTCTTCCAGGTGGTCGACCACGGCATCGACCTTGCGCAGGTGCGGGCCGCGTTCGCGATGGCCGAGTCGTTCTTCGCACTCCCCGACGAGGTCAAGGGACGACGGCCGAAGCGCTTCAACTCGGGCTGGGAGAGCATGACCCAGATCCGGCCCTCGGTGGGGACACCAGATCAGAAGGAGTCGTACCAGGTCACTTTGTCGGACATGGACGGGTTGTGGCCGACTGCCGAGGAGTTGGCCGGCTTCAGGGAGACCATGCTGGATTTCGAACACAGATGCTGGGTTCTTGCGATGCAGCTGCTGTCGCTGTTCGCCGAGAAACTGGGATTCGAGCGCGAGTTCTTCACGCACGCACACGATCCGGCATCACCGAGCTACCAGAGCACGCTGCGGCTGCTGCACTACTTCGCGATCCCGGCCGACGCCGACCTCGACGGGATGTGGCGTGCCGGGGCGCATACCGATTTCGACTGCCTGACACTGCTGTTCCAGCGGGCCGGACAAGGTGGATTGCAGGTGTGCCCTGGCAAGGAGTCTGCCGAGCAGGAGTGGACACCCATCGAGCCGTCAGACGACGCGATCACGTGCAACATCGGCGACATGTTGATGAGGTGGAGCGACGATCTGCTGCCGTCGAACTTTCACCGCGTTCGCAGCCCGGGCCGCGACGAGCACCGTGGCGCGCGGTACAGCATCGCGTTCTTCGCGCAGGCCAACAGCGAGGTGATGATCGCGGGGCCGGCCGGCAAGTACCCCCCGATCAGCGCGAAAGACTATCTCCAGCAACGTATCACGGCGAACTTCGCGAAATAACCGGCCCGGGCGTCATCCGCGCTCGCCGGCGGAAGTAGCGTGGTCGGGATGTGCACGTCCCCGCCAACCCCCGGCCGGCACGCCGCATGAGTTTCTGGGACGTCGCATTGCTCGTGGTCGCCGGGGTCGCGGGCGGGTTGACCGGCAGCATCGCCGGGCTAGCGTCGGTGGCCACCTATCCCGCGCTGCTCCTGATCGGTTTGCCACCGGTGACCGCGAACGTGACCAACACCGTCGCCGTCGTGTTCAACGGCATCGGGTCCGTGTGGGGCTCGCGGCCCGAGCTTGCCGGCCAGGGCGAGTGGATCAAGCGGATCATTCCGGTGGCCGCGGTCGGCGGCGCGGTCGGCGCGGCCCTGCTGCTGTGTACACCTGCCGAAGGCTTCGAGAAGGTCGTGCCCATCCTGCTCGCGGTGGCCTCGGTCGCGATCCTGCTGCCGCGCAAGGAACACCGGGAAGCGCGCGTGGCCGATCACCGCGAGCACATCGTGCGGGTCACGTTCGAAGCCGCGGCCATCTTTGCGATCACGATCTACGGCGGCTATTTCGGCGCGGCGGCCGGTGTGCTGTTGTTGGCGCTGCTGCTGCGCGCCGGTGGCGCCACGCTCGCCCATGCCAACGCGGGCAAGAACGTGATCCTCGGCGTCGCCAACTCCGTGGCCGCGGTGGCCTTCACGGCGCTGGCGCCCGTGTACTGGCCCGCGGTGGTGCCGCTCGGGCTCGGCTGTCTCATCGGGTCACGGCTGGGGCCGATCGTCGTGCGGCACGCCCCGGCGACGCCACTGCGGGTGCTGATCGGCGCGGCCGGGGTCGCGCTGGCCGTCAAGCTCGCGCTCGACGCCTACTGACTTTTCAGTGCGAGCAGACGCGCAGGTACCCCGTAACCGGGTTACCCGGGTACCTGCGCGACTGCTCGCGGGAGAACTCAGCCGAACGGGTTGTCGCCCTTGGTCACCCGGGTGCCGAGCTCGATCAGGTTGGCCGCCGACGCGTGCAACTGCTCACCGGCCTCCCGGCTGGCGCGCCCCGCCAGGTACCGCGACCACGTGCCCTCGATGACGATGCCGAGTTTGAAACACGCCAGCGCCACGTACCAGTCCAGCTGTGCGGTCTCGCGACCGCCCGCGCCGCAATAGGCCTCGAGCAACTCGGAGCGCCGCGCGAGCCCGCCGAGCTGCGCGAGCGCCGACCCGGCGTTGATCGGGTTGGGGTCGTCGGGCCAGCACACCAGCATCCAGCCCAGGTCGAGCAGCGGATCGCCGACCGTGCACATCTCCCAGTCGATGAAGGCCGCCAACTCCGGGGTGTCGCGCCGCAGCAGCACGTTGTTGAGGTGTGCGTCGCCGTGCATGATGCCCGGCGCGTTGTCCGGCGGTCGGTTGGACTCCAGCCAGTGCGCCAATTCGGTTACCGCGGGCAGGGACTCGGGCGAATAGGACTCGTGGCGGTAGCTCTCCAACAACTTGAGAAACTGCGGAACCTGCCGGGCGAGAAACGATCCCGGCGGCCGGATGGCAGCGAGTTCGCTGTTCTCCCACGCGACGTTGCCCAGGTCGGCCAGGCTCGCGGCATATGACAGGCCGACGTCGTGCCGCAGACCCGGATCGGCCACGTACGCCGGCGCCACCTCGGTACCCGGGTTGAAACCGTCGACCTCTTCCATGAGGTAGAACACCACGCCGATTACGTCGAGGTCGGCGCACCCCGCGATGAAACCCGGATGCGGGACGGTGGATCCGGCCAGCGTGCGCAGCACCGCGATCTCGCGCAGCATTGTCTTGTCGCTCGTGGGCCGCGGATGCAGGGGTGGGCGGCGCAACACCATGGGCCGGCCGTCGACATGCACCCGCACCACGATGTTCTGCGTGCCACCGGTCAGCGGCGTGACATCGGTGACGGCCGAACCGATCCGCTGGGTACGCACCCATTGCTCGATCGCGGCGCGGTCGGTGTCGTTCAACGTCGGCAGCTGCTGCACGTCCTCGGGCATGCAGACATCGTGCCAGCCCCGGTTCAGCGTTTGTGCGCCGTCACCAACAGGTACTCCCACCGCATCGATGCGCCGTCCAGGAAGCGGTCGCCCAGCGCGGCGATGTCCGCATCGAGCGCGGCCACCCGCTCGGGGTCGCCGGCGATCGCCCGGTAGGCCGAGATGGTCGGCCCGTAGTTGGCCTTGAAGTAGTCCCGGAAGGCCGCGCCGTCGCCGAACATGTCGACGTCCAGCGCACGCCGTTCGGCGACGAGGTCGGTGACGCGCCCGCCCAGCAGCCCACGGACATGGTCGTCGCTGCCCCACAGCGGTGGCGGCGACACTCCCGGCGGGGGCGGCGGCACATACGGCTTCATCGTGGCGAACAGCTGCCCGATGAACCCTTCGGGCGTCCAGCTGATCAGCCCGATGCGCCCGCCGGGACGGGTGACCCGCACCAGTTCGTCCGCGGCCTGCTGATGGTGCGGCGCGAACATGACGCCGATGCACGAGACCACGACGTCGAATTCGTCGTCACCGTACGGCAGGGCCTCGGCGTTGGCCTCGGCCCAGTCCAGCGCAAGACCCTGTGCCGCACCGAGCTGCCTGCCCTGCTCGACCAGTTCCGGGCACAGGTCGCTCGCCGTCACGCGCGCGCCGGCGGCCGCTGCCGGGATCGCGACGTTGCCGGTGCCCGCGGCCACGTCCAGCACACGGTCGGCGGGACCGATACCGGTGGCCGCAACCAGGATCGGGCCAAGGGGCGCCACGATCCTGGCGGCGATGGCCCCGTAGTCACCGAGCGCCCACAGCGCGCGGTGTTTGGCCTCCAGTTCTCGGTCGGCAATCACGGCATTCATCGACGGCTCCTTTCGCTCGACCAATCGTCGCGCTGAGGCGGGGCGGCGATCCAGTACCAGATCTGTACTGGTCCCGGTTCAAAATCTGTACTGGCTTCCGGCCGCTTCAGGCGGTGTACTTGTGCACAGCGTTTCTCGCAGGAGGTGTCGCGATGTCGACGTACGGCCAGTTCTGTCCCGTGGCCAAGGCCATGGAACTGCTCGACGAACGCTGGACCCTGCTGGTGGTCCGCGAACTGCTGCTGGGCAGCACCCACTTCAACGATCTGCGGCGCGGCGTCCCGAAGATGTCACCGGCACTGTTGTCCAAACGGTTGAAGTCGCTGACGCGCGCCGGCGTGCTGGAACGCACCGAAATCGACGGCCGCGCAACATATTCCCTGACGCCGTGTGGACAGGAGCTGGCCGGTGTGGTGACGGCGCTCGGCGCGTGGGGCGTGCGCTGGATCGGCGAACTCGGCGAGGAGGATCTGGATCCGCACCTGCTGATGTGGGACATGCGGCGCACCATCCCGATCGACGCGTGGCCGCGCACGCGCACCACCGTCGCGTTCGTCCTCGACGGCGTCCCCGCCAAGGCCTCGCGCTGGTGGCTCGTGGTCGACGACGGCAAGGCCGACGTGTGCGATTTCGATCCGGGCTATGACGTGACGGGCACGGTCGAGACCAGTCTGCGCACCCTGACCCGCATCTGGCGGGGCGATGTGGGCTGGGCTCACGCTGTGCTCGACGGCAGTGTCGCGTTGTCCGGCCCTGCCGAGGTGCGCCGCGCCATCCCGAAGTGGCTGGGCCAGAGCGCGTCGGCAGCCATCCCCCGGCCCGCGTGAAACGCGGCCTCAGGCTTGCATTCTCAGTCCAGGATGCGCCGGGCGACGTTGGTGCTCACCAGGTCCAGCAGCTCGTCCGCGCGCCCGGCGAGGATGGTCCGGATGGCGTACAGCGAGAAGCCCTTGGCCTGTTCGACGGTGATCGCGGGTGGGATGGACAGTTCCTGCCGCGCCGTGACGACGTCGACGACGGCGGGCCCGTCATGCGCGAACGCTTCGGTCAACGCCCCTTCCAACTGGCCCGGTTCCGTCACGCGTCGGCCGAACACACCCATCGACTGGGCGACCGCGGCGAAGTCGGGGTTGACCAGGTCGGTACCGAACGTCACGATGCCCGCGGCCTTCATCTCCAGTTCGACGAAGTTCAGCGACGAGTTGTTGAACACGATCACCTTGACCGGCAGGCGGTTCTGGATCAGCGTCACGAGTTCGCCGAACAACATGGTGAGTCCGCCGTCGCCCGCCAACGCAACCACCTGGCGGCCGGGATAGGCGGTCTGGGCGCCGATCGCGTGCGGCAGCGCGTTGGCCATGGTGCCGTGGTTGAACGACCCGATGAGCCTGCGCCTGCCGTTCATCGTCAGGTATCGCGCGGCCCACACCACCGGAGAGCCCACGTCGCAGGTGAACACGGTGTCGTCGGAGGCCAGCCGGTTGGCAAGGCCTGCAACGTATTCCGGCCGGATCGGGCTCTTGTCGCGATCGTTGACCGCCAGTGAGTCCAGCTGGGCGCGGGTCTTGCGGTAATGCCGCAGCGAGCGGTCGAGGTGCTCACGGTCCTGCTTCTGCCGCAGCAGGGGTTGCAGCGCGGCCAGAGTGTCCTTGACCGTGCCGCGCAGCCCGAGGTCGATCGGCGTGCGCCTGCCGAGGTTGCGACCGCGGATGTCGACCTGGATGACGGCGGCGCCCTCGGGATAGAACTGCTGGTATGGAAAGTCGGTGCCGAGCATCAGCAGGGTGTCGGCCTCTTTGATGGCCTTGTAGCCCGACGCGAAGCCGAGTAGCCCGGTCATCCCGACGTCGAACGGGTTGTCGTATTCGATGAACTCCTTGCCGCGCAATGCATGCACGATCGGCGACTGCAGGGTCGACGCCAGTTCGATCAACGCGTCGTGGGCGCCTGCCACGCCCGCCCCACCGAGGATGGTGACCCGCTCGCCGGCGTTGAGGATGTCGGCCGCGCGCCGCACCGATTCGTCGTCCGGCCTCAGGATCGAATGGGTCGCCCGCACCGGCCGTGCCGTCCAGGCAGACTCACCGGCGCGCTG
Organism: Mycolicibacterium mageritense; assembly: GCF_010727475.1. Lineage (NCBI taxonomy): Bacteria > Bacillati > Actinomycetota > Actinomycetes > Mycobacteriales > Mycobacteriaceae > Mycobacterium > Mycolicibacterium mageritense. Next base: position 5,319,622 of record NZ_AP022567.1, on the reverse strand, counting down.
CAGGAAGATCTCGCCGGGGATGACGACGACGGCGACACCGTTCTCCTCGACCGCGGCGCGCATGGCCATCTCCAGGATGCGGGGCGCCATCTCCGGGGTGCTGACGAGTTCGCAGTAGACGCTGCATTCTCGGAACAGCTCCTGTGGGTGCGTCTCCTGGAAGTACTCCGAACCGATCTCGGTACGTGGGATGTGCGCGGCGATCGCCAGCACCGGTACCCGGCTGCGCTGCGCGTCGAACAATCCGTTGATCAGGTGCAGGTTGCCCGGGCCGCAGCTGCCTGCGCACACCGCGAGCCTGCCGGTCAGCGCGGCGTCGGCGGCGGCCGCGAATCCCGCGGTCTCCTCGTGCCGAACGTGCTCCCAAGTGATGTCGCCGCTGCGCCGGATCGCGTCGGTGAAGCCGTTGAGGCTGTCGCCCGGCAGACCGTAAACCCGCTTTACCCCACTTATGGCCAGCGCGGAGATGAAATGGTCTGCAACGGTTGCCATTGCGCCTCCCGGGTTGAGGTTCCGGCGTGATCGGTCCCGCGTTGCGACGGTGCATCCAGGCCGCCGATCACGCCGAAATCACTCTACTTGGGCGCGAAGCGCTGCCCCGCGTCCAACCGGATGCACTGGCCGTTGAGCATCGCGTTCTCCACGATCGCGACCGCCAGTTTGGCGTACTCCTCTGGCCGTCCCAGTCGTTTCGGAAAGGCCGCGTCCTTGGTCAACACGGTCGCGAACTCGTCCGGTATCCCCTCGGTGAGCCCGGTCGCGAACAGGCTCGGCGCGATGGCGAGCGCGCGGATGCCGAGGCTGCCCAGGTCGCGCGCCATGGTCAGGCACATGCCGGCGATCGCGGCCTTCGACGCGGTGTAGGCCACCTGGCCGATCTGGCCCTCGAAGGCCGCGATCGAGGCCGTGTTGATGATGACGCCGCGTTCCTCCGCATCGGCGTCGACCGGGTCGTTCTTGCTCATGTGCCAGGCCGCGAGCCGGCTGATGTTGAACGTGCCGATCAGATTGAGGTCGATGCTGGCCCGGAACGAGTCCAGGCTGTGCGGGCCGTCTTTCTTGATCGTGCGTTCGCCGATGCCGCCGCCGGCCGTGGTCACCGCGATGTGCAGGGCGCCCAGACCGTCCACTGCCTGCTGCAACACCTGCTCGGTGCCCACGAAGTCGGTGACGTCGACCGCGAAGAACGAGCCGCCGATCTCGTCGGCCACCTCCTGCCCCTTCGACTGCGGGCGGTCGAGCACCGCCACGACGGCTCCACGTTTGGCGAGTGCCTCGGCAGTCGCCCGGCCGAAGCCCGACGCGCCACCGACGACAACAGCCTTCTTGCCTTCGATCTCCATCTAGCTCCCTTTCCAAAAGTGACCGAATTCGTAACGTAACCTAACCGATGATGCCTTTCGGTAAGCCTTTCGGGTGGATTTGCGGATCGCATGGCCGGTGGCGCGACACCGTCACCACTTCGTAAGGTCTCCCGGCCCGCCACACCGGTAGATTTCGACCATGGCAGATCGCGTGCAGCGCACGCCGGCGCTGGCCGGAGTCGCGGCAGCGGCCGTGGCCCTCGGCGTCACGGGCCTGCTCGCAGTGCCGTTCGGTCCCGCAGCCGACGCGCGCACCGCCGTCGGCTCCGCCGTCATCGACCTCACGCCGGGGCCGGTGAAGGAATGGGCCATCACGACTTTCGGCACGGCCGACAAACTGGTGCTGACAATCTTGGTGCTGGCGGTCATCGCGACGATCGCCGCGGTGGCGGGTTCGTTGGAGAGCCGCAGTCGCCCGATCGGCAGCATCGCGATCGGCCTTGGCGGCGTGCTCGGCTGCGTCGCGGTGTTGTCGCGCCCCGGCGCGAGTTGGTGGGCCGTCTTGCCGACTGTGGCCGGCGCGATCTGCGGCATCGCCGTGCTGAGGGTGCTGGCAGCGGGCCGGTTGACCGACGCGGCCGAACGCCTCGATACCGACGACGACGTGGATCCCGGACGCCGGTTGTCGCTTCTCACGCTGGGATTGCTGGCCGCAGGCACGGTCACCGGGGTCGCGAGTGCGGTGTGGGCGCGCGTCGCGGCGTCGGTGGCAGACGACCGCAACGCGTTCACGCTGCCGAAGGCCGTCCCGGCGCGACCGATTCCCCCTGCGGTGCAGCCGTCGAACGTCGCACTGCCGTCATTCATCACCCCGGCGGCGGACTTCTACCGCATCGACACCGCGCTGAGCGTGCCGCAGCTCAGCCGCACCGACTGGCAGCTGCGGATCCACGGCATGACCGACCGCGAGATCACCTACCGCTTCGAAGATCTGGACCGCTTCGAGGCGGTCGAGGCAGTCGTGACCCTCACGTGTGTGTCAAACCCCGTGGGCGGCAATCTGATCTCGAACGCCACCTGGATCGGGTACCGGGTCCGTGACCTGCTCGCCGAAGCAGGTGTCTCGCCGGACGCCGACATGGTGCTGTCGACGTCGATCGACGGCTTCACCGCGGGAACACCGGTCGATGCGCTGACCGACGACCGCGGCGCGCTGCTCGCGATCGGCATGAACGGCGCACCGCTGCCCACCGAACACGGATATCCCGCACGGCTCGTCGTCCCGGGGCTCTACGGCTACGTATCGGCCACCAAATGGGTCGTCGATCTCGAGCTCACGCGCTTCGACCGCGCCGAGGCGTACTGGACGAAGCTCGGCTGGTCTGCCCGTGGCCCGATCAAGACCCAGTCCCGCATCGACGTCCCGCGCAGCGGCCAGACGGTCGCGCGCGGCCCGGTCCGCTTCGGCGGCGTGGCGTGGGCGCAGAACCGCGGCATACGCGGCGTGGAAGTCCGAATCGACGACGGGAATTGGCTGCCCGCGCAACTGGGCGAGGCCTACTCGGAGGAGACCTGGCGATTGTGGAGTGCCGACTGGGACGCCGAGGCGCCGGGCGAACACACCATCACCGTGCGGGCGACCGACAACAGCGGGGCCGTGCAGACGCCCGATCTGGCCGAGCCCGCACCCGACGGCGCGACGGGTTGGCACACCGTGACGTTCCACGTGAGTTGACCCACAGCGCGGCGCCCCCGGCACAGCACCCCGACACCGCGAACGTGCCGGTCGGCGACCCGAGGCGCCATCTCGCCCATCTTTCGCTCCCACGCGCGGCGATCGAGCGCGCAAAATTCCTTCGACGTTTCCCTGGTCACCACTTAGGTTGGTGGCCATGACACCGGCACATCACTGGCGCGAAAGGCTCCGCCAGGGGCTGCTGTCGGCGCGCAAACTTCGCGACACGGCACGCATCGCCGCGCTCCGTTCGGCGCTGAGCGCCATCGACAACGCCGAGACGCCCGCGGCCGTGCACCTCGCCACGCTGCCCGACGGGCCCATCGCCGGTGCCGCATGTGGGCTTGGCTCCACGGAGGTGGACCGTCGCGTCCTCACCGACGCCGAGATTCGCGACCTCATCCAGACCGAGATCGACGAACGACTGCAAGCCGCGGACGAGTACATCGTCAACGGCTACCACGGCCGTGCCTCCGATCTACGGTCGCAAGCCGCAGTGCTCGCGCAAGCCCTCAGGGATGTCTGACCCGCGTGGCACGCTGAGCATGTGCTGCTCGCCGAACTAGCCACTGCATCCGCTGACGTCGCGGCGACGTCCGCGCGGCTGGCCAAAGTCGGCCGCATCGCCACGCTGCTGGCAGAGCTGGCCTCCGCCGGCGACGCCCACATCGTCGCGGTCGCGGTGTCGTGGCTGACCGGTGAGCTGCCGCAACGTCAGATCGGCGTGGGCTGGGCTGGGCTGCGTGCCCTGCCACCACCTGCCGCCACCGCCACGTTGACCATCGCCGACGTCGACTCGCGGCTCACCCGCATCAAGGCCGTGGTGGGCAAGGGTTCACAGGCCGGCCGCGCCGCACAGGTCGCCGACCTGTTCGGCGCTGCCACGGCGGCCGAGCAGATGTTCCTGCGACGCCTGCTGACAGGCGAGCTGCGCCAGGGCGCGCTCGCGGGGGTGATGGCGGACGCGATCGCGAAGGCCGCCGGCATCCCGGCCGCGGAGGTGCGGCGCGCCGCCATGCTGGCCGGTGACCTGCCCGCGGTGGCGGCCGCGGCGCTCACCGGCGGCCCTGCCGCGATGGCCCACTTCCGGCTCCAGGTCGGGCAACCGGTCGGGCCTATGCTCGCCCAGACCGCCACCGGAGTCGCCGATGCGCTCGAACGGCTCGGTGGCACAGCCATTCTGGAAGCAAAGCTGGACGGCGCACGCGTACAGATCCACCGCGCCGGAACAGACGTGTCCATCTACACGCGCAGCCTGGACGACGTGACCCACCGCCTACCGGAGGTGGTCGACGCCGTGCTGGCGCTGCCCGCCGAGCACCTCATCGCCGACGCCGAAGCCATCGCCCTGCAGCCCGACGGGCGCCCGCACCGGTTTCAGGTGACAGCGTCCCGGTTCGGGCGCAAGACACCCACCGACGTGCAACGGCTGTCCGTGTTCTTCTTCGACCTGCTCCACCTCGACGGCAGCGATCTGCTCGACCTGCCGACCGGCGAGCGGCTCGCCGCACTGGACACCATCGTCCCGGCTTCCCAGCGGGTGGACCGCCTGTGCACGTCCGATCCCGACGCGGCCGCCGCGTTCCTCGACCGGGTGCTGGCAGCAGGCCACGAAGGGGTGATGGCGAAATCGCCGACGGCGCCGTACGAGGCGGGGCGGCGGGGCGCGGGCTGGCTCAAGGTGAAACCCGTGCACACGCTGGATCTGGTTGTGCTCGCGGTCGAATGGGGTTCGGGCCGGCGAACCGGCAAACTCTCCAACATCCATCTGGGTGCGCGTGACCCGGCCACCGGCGGGTTCGTGATGCTGGGAAAGACGTTCAAAGGCATGACCGACGCGATGCTGGATTGGCAAACCAGACGTTTCACCGAGCTCGCCGCGGGGCCCACCGACGCCTACGTCGTCCCGCTACGCCCCGAACAGGTCGTCGAGATCGCGTTCGACGGGGTGCAGGGCTCGTCGCGCTACCCGGGCGGGATGGCGCTGCGCTTCGCCCGGGTGCTGCGGTACCGCGACGACAAGTCACCGGCCGAGGCCGACACGATCGACACCGTGCGTGCTCTCTACGAGCGCTGACGTGGGTTCTGCCCCACAGCGCGCGGCGACGATGAAAAGATCAGTCCATGGCCACACCCACCGCACCCGATCGCATCGAGGAGCAGGACGGCGACGTCACGTATATCCGCACTGACAAAGACCTTCCGCCGGTAGCGATCATCGACCGCTCTCCCATCACTGCCCGGCACCGGATCGTCTTCGCGGTCATCGCGCTGCTCGCCGCCGTGGCATGGGCGGTGATCGCGTTCTTCCGCGGGGAGACCGTCAACGCGGTCTGGTTCGTGATCGCGGCAATCTGCACCTATGTCATCGGATTCCGCTTCTACGCGCGGCTCATCGAGATGAAGATCGTGCGCCCGCGCGATGACTGTGCCACTCCGGCAGAGCTTTTCGAGAACGGTACGGATTATCTGCCGACCGACCGCCGGGTGCTGTTCGGCCATCATTTCGCCGCGATCGCGGGCGCAGGCCCGCTCGTCGGCCCGGTGCTGGCCATGCAGATGGGTTATCTGCCGGGCACCATCTGGATCATCATCGGCGCGGTCGTGGCCGGCTGCGTGCAGGACTACCTGGTGTTGTCGATCTCGGTGCGCCGCAGGGGCCGGTCGCTGGGCCAGATGGCCCGCGACGAACTCGGGTCGGTCGGTGGTGTCGCCGCGATCGTCGGCGTCCTCGTGATCATGGTGATCCTGCTGGCCGTGCTCGCGCTCGTGGTGGTCAACGCGCTGGCCGAAAGCCCGTGGGGCGTGTTCTCGATCGCCATGACGATCCCGATCGCCGTCTTCATGGGCTTGTATCTGCGCTACCTGCGTCCGGGCCGGGTCTCCGAGGTGTCGCTGATCGGCGTCGTTCTGCTGCTGCTCGCGGTCATCGCGGGCGGCTGGGTCGCCGAGACCGATTGGGGTGTCAACTGGTTCACGTTGTCGAAGGTCACGCTGTCGTGGTGCATCATCATCTACGGCCTGGCCGCCTCGGTACTTCCGGTGTGGTTGCTGCTGGCGCCCCGGGACTACCTGTCGACGTTCATGAAGGTCGGCACCATCGCGCTGCTGGCCGTCGGCATCGTGATCGCCCGACCTGTCATGGAGGCGCCGGCGATCTCGAACTTCGCCGCCAGCGGCACCGGCCCCGTGTTCGCCGGTTCGCTGTTCCCGTTCCTTTTCATCACGATCGCGTGCGGCGCGCTGTCGGGCTTCCATTCGCTGATCTCGTCGGGCACCACACCGAAGCTGCTGGAGAAGGAAAGCCAGATGCGGCTGATCGGCTACGGCGGCATGCTCACCGAGTCGTTCGTCGCCATCATGGCGTTGATCACCGCGGCGATCCTCAACCAGCACCTTTACTTCGCGATCAACGCGCCGTCCGCGCAGACGGGCACCACCGCCCAGACCGCGGCCGACTACGTCAACGGTCTCGGCCTGTCGGGCCGGCCCATCACGGCCGAGGAGATCACCGCCGCCGCGGAAGGGGTCGGCGAGGAGTCGATCGTGTCCCGCACCGGCGGCGCCCCCACTCTCGCGTTCGGCATGTCGGAGGTGCTGCACCAGGTGTTCGGCGGCGAGAGCCTCAAGGCGTTCTGGTACCACTTCGCGATCATGTTCGAGGCGCTGTTCATCCTCACCACGGTCGACGCCGGAACCCGCGTGGCGCGGTTCATGCTGTCCGACGGCCTGGGCAACCTCGGTGGCCCGTTGAAGAAGCTGCGCAACCCGAGCTGGCGGGTGGGTGCCTGGACCTGCAGCGTCATCGTGGTGGCCGCGTGGGGCAGCATCCTGCTGATGGGTGTGACCGACCCGCTCGGCGGCATCAACACCCTGTTCCCGCTGTTCGGCATCGCCAACCAATTGCTCGCCGCGATTGCTCTCACGGTGGTCACCGTGGTGGTGATCAAACGCGGGTTGGCGAAGTGGGCGTGGATTCCCGGCATTCCGTTGCTCTGGGATCTCACGGTGACCATGACGGCATCGTGGCAGAAGATCTTCTCGGGCGACCCGAAAGTCGGCTACTGGAAGCAGCATTCGCAGTACGTCGCGGCGAAGGAGGCGGGCAAGTCGACGTTCGGCGCGGCGAAGAACCCGGACCAGATCGATGCCGTCATCCGCAACACGTTCATCCAGGGCACGTTGTCGATCGTGTTCGCGGCGCTGGTACTCATCGTGTTCACGGCGGGTGTCGTGATGGCGCTGCGGGCGCTGCGCGGCACCGGCCGTCCCCTCGCCGAGGACGAGCCGGTGCCGTCGCGGATCTTCGCGCCGTCGGGTTTGATCCCCACCTCAGCCGAGAAGGAGGTGCAGAAACAATGGGACGCCTTGCCGAGCGCACACGCCAGGCCGCACGCCAGATCAGCTGGTACTGCGGGACATTGATGGGAGACAACCACTACCGGCGCTACGTCGAGCACCACACCCGCGCCCATCCGGGCGAACCCGTGCTGTCTGAGCGTGACTACTGGAAGATGCGGCACCGCAACACCGAGGCCAACCCCGGCGCGCGTTGCTGCTGACGGGCATTTCGGGCCGTCATCCCCGCGAGCAGACACGAAATCGCCCAAATCAGAGGCTTTTTGCGGGATTTTGCGTCTGCTCGCGGTCTTACTTGAGCGAGTACCGGACCGGCAGGTGCTTGAGGCCGCCGACGAACGTGGTCGCGGTGTGCTGTGGCGAGCCGGTCAGCTCGATCGAATCCAGCCGAGGGATCAGCTCACTGAAGAAGCTGTTGATCTCCATGCGTGCCAGGGCCGCACCCAGACAGAAGTGCACGCCGTACCCGAATGCCACGTGCTTGTTGGGGTCGCGTCCGACGTCGAACCGGAACGGCTCGTCGAAGATGTCCTCGTCGCGGTTGCCCGACGGGTAGGACAGCAGAACCGATTCGCCTGCCGCGACGGGTATGTCACGCACCACGGTGTCGATGGCCGCGGTGCGCATGAACGCCTTGACCGGGGTGACCCACCGGATCATCTCCTCGACCGCCGTCGCCATGAGTCGCGGGTCGCTGCGCAGTCTTTCGAGTTCAGCCGGGTTTTCGAGCAGCGCGAGCATGCCGCCCGATATCGTCGCGCTCGTGGTGTCGTGGCCCGCGGCCGCCACGATCGCGTAGTAGGACACGGTCTCGATGTCGTTGAGCGGCTGCCCGTCCACCCGCGCGTTCGCAATCGCGGAAGCCAGGTCACCGGTGGGGTTTTCCCGCCTGGCGGCGGTGAGCTCGCTGAAGTACTGGAACATCTCCAGCAGCGCGGTCATGGTGTCGCCCTCGTCCGCGGCGCGTTTGAACTCGTCGTCGTCGTTGCCGAACAGTTCCTGGGTGAGGCTCAGCATCAGCGGGAAATCCGCCTCTGGCACCCCGAGCAGCGACATGATGACGTACAGCGGATAGTTGACCGCGATCTCCTGCACGAAATCGCATTCGCCACCCGCGTCGAGCATCTTGTCGACGTGGATCCTGGCGAGTTCGTCGACCCGTACCTTCAGCGCGCGCATGGCCTTCGGCCGGAACCAGTCCGCGCCGATCGCCCGCATGACGCGATGCTCCGGATCATCCATGTGGATGAGCGTGCGCACGCCGACCGCGGCCTGACGCTCGTCGTCCGCCGCGGTCACCAGAACCGGACGGGGCGCGTTGGTGAACACGTCGTCGGCGCGTTCGATCGCCATGATGTCGGCATGTTTGGTGACCGCCCAGAACGGCTGATACGACGGCACCTCGACCCACGAAACCGGCGCGTTGGTTCGCAGATGCGCCAGCGCGGCATGGAATTTCGCGTCATCGGTGTAAGCCGACGGGATGGCGAACACCTTGGCGGCGTCGTCGATGGTCCTACTGCTCACGGGCTGCTCCTCACGGGCTGACACTGTCGGAACTCGTCGAGTACCGCGTCGACGGTCGCCCGGGGCACCGTCGCCGGAAAGGCAGGCAGAACCCGGTCGACGGCACCGGCACAGCGGTTGTGCAACGCGCGGGCCAACTCCGGGATAGGGGCGACCACGCCGAACGCGTCGAGCACGTCGTCGTCGATCAGCGCACCCATTTCGTCCCACTTCCCTGCCATCGACAATCGGTGCAGGTCGATCTGCAAGTCTGCCCAGCCGTGCTGTTCGAGAACCTTGCGGTAGGCGGGCGTCGAGGCGTAGAAGGCGAGTTGCTTGCGGGTCGCCACCGCGGCCGCGGACATCTCCTGCTCGTCGGCACCGGTCACGAGCAACACCGGGCAGGACAACTCGAGGGCATCCCTTTGGCGCCCCGAACGTTCCAGGCCGCGCCTCAGGGCGGGCAGAGTGACCTCGTCGAGATAGCGCCGCGTGGTGAACGCGTGCGCGAGAAGCCCGTCGGCGACCTCACCGCATATTTCGGTCATCGCCCCGCCGACGGCTGCCACGAACACTTTCGGGAACGCCTCACCCGACGGTTCTGGCGTGAACATCGGCGTCATGATCTTGTGCGTGTAGAACTCGCCCTCGAACCGCAGCCTGGTGCCGTCGCGCCAGCATGACCAGATCGCGTGCAGCGCCAGGATGTATTCGCGCATGCGTCGGGCGGGATGACTCCACGGCATTCCGAACCGCTTCTCGATGTGCGGACGGATCTGGGTTCCGAGGCCGAGGATGAACCGGCCGCGGGAGTAGGCCTGAAGATCCCAGCCCAGATGTGCGACCGTCATGGGGCTACGCGCGAACGCGACGGCGATGCTCGTGCCGAGCCGCATGTTGCTGGTGTGCTCAGCCGCGAGCACAAGAGGCAGAAACGGGTCGTGGTCGATCTCGCCGGTCCAGCATCCGTCGTAACCCCGCGATTCGAGCTCACGTGCCGTATGAGCAACCGTGGCAAGGTGACCGGGTATCCCCCGGTCGACCTTCACCGCAGAGGCTACCGCGCTGGTCATTGCGCGTGCGTGCCTGTGCCGAAACGTTCGGTCACGCGCAACCCACCCACCTGTTCGACGCTACAGTAAGCAATTCAGTATGGTCAACGGGGTTAGGCTACAAGCCGACCGCGTTCGAGGAGTGGAGGCCACCGTGACACACGCCCACGACTGGAAGGAGTCGCTGGAAGACCTCGATCGCCGTCGTCAGCACGCCTACAAGATGGGCGGCCCGGAGCGCCTGGCCAAGCATCACGCCAAGGGCAAGCTCGATGCCCGCGCCAGGCTGGACCACCTGCTCGACCCCGGCACATTCCAGGAATTCGGCACACTGGTCGGCGGCGACATCGCCTCCGACGGCATCGTGGCAGGCACCGGTCTCGTCAACGGGACGCCGGTGATGGTGGGCGCCGAGGATTTCACGACGCTTGCGGGCAGCATCGGGCCGGGCGGCAACGCCAAACGGTACCGGCTCGCGGAATTGGCCCTGCGCAACAAGATTCCGCTGGTGATGCTGTTGGAGGGCGCCGGGTTCCGCGCGGCCGCGGGCGAGCATTACGGCCGGACGCCCACCGACCTCATCGCACAGGCGCGGTGCTCCGGGCGGGTTCCGACGGTCTCGGCCGTCCTCGGCGCGTCCGCCGGGCACGGTGCCCTGGTGGCCCCGGTCTGTGACTTCACCATCATGAGCCCGCACGGCGCGATCTTCACCGCCGGGCCTCCGGTGGTGAAAGAGTCGACCGGAGAGGACATCTCGAAGGAAGAACTGGGTGGCCCCGCGGTGGCGCTCGCCAGCGGCGTGATCCACAACTTCGGCGACAACGACGAGGCCGTGCTCGACGACATCCGTCGCTACTTGTCGTATTTCCCGCCCAGCGCCTGGTCCTACCCGCCGACCGCAGAAGTCGACGAGTCCGCCGCCCCGCGGGCGACACCCGAACTGCTCGAGATCGTCTCGCGAGACAACCGCCGCGTATACGACATGCGAACGGTCCTGGATGCGGTGTTCGACCGCACCGACTGGTTCGAGGTGCAGCCCAAGTTCGGCCGCGCAATCATCTGTGCGCTGGCGCATCTCGGCGGACACCCCGTGGCAGTCGTCGCCAACCAACCGCAGGTGCTGGCCGGTTCGATCGACGCCGACGCGGCCGACAAGGCCGCACACTTCATCTCGGTCGCCGATTCGTTCCACCTGCCGATCGTCTTCCTGGCCGACAATCCCGGCATGCTGCCGGGCAGCCGGTCCGAACGTGCCGGCGTGTTACGCAGCGGGGCAAGGATGTTCGCCGCGCAGACGGCCGCGACCACCATCAAAATGCACGTGACACTGCGCAAGGCGTTCGGCTTCGGCTCAATGGTGATGTCGCTGCTGGGGTTCGACGACCAGGTCGCCACGTTCGCCTACCCGGGGGCGACCATGGGCGCGATGGGCGCAGCCGCGCTGGGCCGCGCCGCGCACGCCGGCGAGGATGTCACCGAAGTGCTCAAGAAGATGGAACTGGAAGCCTCGTACCGGTCCGCGAGCCACCTCGGATTCGACGAGCTGATCGCTCCCGACGAAACCCGCAACGCTCTGCTGGTCGCGCTGCATCAAGGCATCTACGGCAGGCAGGCCGCTCCGGAGCCGGTGTCACGCACCCTGATCATGCCGTGACGCCGCGACGGTCAACGCCCGGACCACGCTGTTGTGGCCCAACGCGACCTTGAATCCGTTCTGGCTCAACGGCTGTGCCCCCGACATGAGTACTGTCGCGGCGCGTCGATAGCTCTCGGTCGTCGCCGGGGCGCCGATCAGGCTCCGTTCGGCGGCCCGGACGCGCCATGGCCGCGCCGCCACACCGCCCAGCGCCACCGCGGCATGTGTGATGACGCCGTCGGCGATGCCGAGTCCGGCCGCCACCGAGACCAAGGCGAAGGCATAACTGTGCCGGTCACGCACCTTGAGATACCAACTCGCCGCACCGAACACACCGGGCGGCAGCTCGATACCCGTGATCAGCTCGGCGGGCCGCAACGTGTTGTCCTGTTCCGGGTGCTTCCCCGGCAACGCGAAGAAGTCGGCGATCGCGATGCTGCGGGAACCGTTCGGACCCAGCACATGCACTGTGGCGTCGAGGATCGTCAGCGCCACGGCCATGTCGGACGGGTGCACCGCCACGCAAGCCTCGCCGGCCCCGAACAACGCATGCTCGCGGTTGAACCCGTCCCGGGCCGCGCAACCCGTACCCGGCATCCGTTTGTTGCACTGCCGGAACTCGGGGTCCATGAAGTACGGGCACCGCGTGCGCTGGACCAGGTTACCGCCGGCGGTTGCCATGTTGCGCAGCTGCGTGGTCGCTCCGGACAGGATGGCCTGCGAGAGCACGGGATACCGCGTGCGGATGAGCGGGTGATTGGCCACGGCGCTGTTGGTGGCACCGGCTTGGATCAGCACCCCGCCCTCGGGCGTCTCCCCGATGGACCGCAGATCGAGCCGGCCGATGTCGACCAGCGAATCCGGCGCTTCGACGCCGTTCTTCATGAGGTCGAGGAGGTTGGTTCCGCCCGCGTAATACCTGGCGCCTGCCGACGCCGCTGCTACCGCATCGGCCATCTCGGTCGCGTGGGTGAACGTGAACGGCTTCATCGCCCACCGGCCACATCTTCGATGGCCGCGACGATGTTGTCGTACGCCCCGCACCGGCAGATGTTTCCGGCCATACGTTCCCGGATCTCGTTGCGGCTCAAGCATGGTGGCATGGAGACATCACGTTGCCCGAACGATTCCGCCGAGAGGTCGCCCCGGGCGTGCTCGCGAAGCACCGCGTGTGCCGACGTGACCTGTCCCGACGTGCAGTAGCCGCACTGGAAGGCGTCGCGGTCGATGAACGCCCACTGCATCGGGGTCAGTTCACCGGGCGCGGCGGTTGCTTCCACGGTGCCGACACCGCGTCCGGTGATCGAGGCCGCCAGCGTCAGGCAACTCAGCACCCGCTCACCGTCGACCGTGACCGTGCAGGCACCGCACAGCCCGTGATCGCAACCCTTCTTGGTACCGGTGAGGCGGAGCCGTTCGCGTAACAGGTCGAGCAGGGTCGTGCGCACGTCGGTGTTGATCACCCACCGTTTTCCGTTGACGGTCAGCTCGATCGTAAAGTCTCTCAATTCGGTTCTCCCATCAACATTTCCAGTGTTATCGGTAAATCGCGCAGCCGTTTTCCCGTGGCATGGAACACCGCGTTGGCGATGGCCGCGGGAACACCGCACGAGCCGATCTCGCCGATGCCCCGGACCCCGATCGGGTCGAGCCCGTAGTCGGCGACATCGACGAACGTGATGTCGAAGTCGGGCACATCGGCATGCGTCGGCACGTAGTACTCGCCGATCAGTTGTCCCGTCCGGCCGTCGACCGGTACCTGTTCGAGCAGGGCCATCCCGAGGCCGAACATGATGCCGCCCATCACCTGGTTGCGGGCCAGCTTCGGGTTGAGCACCCGCCCGCAGTCCAGGCTGGCCACCCAGCGCGTGACTGTGGCACGCCCGATGGCTTCATCGACCTCGACCTCGCAGAAGTGGGCGCCGAACGATTGTGATACGGCCGTCGCCTGGTCACCCACGTCGCTGGTGACGGTGAAGGTCAGGGCCTCGGCAAGTGTGACACCGCCGTCGACCAGGACGTCGGCGACGGCGGCCACTGCGCGCCCGTCGCTGACGAGCATGCCGTTGGAGATGTGCAGTTCCGTCGAACCGTCCAGATTCGACAGCCACGCCAGCAGGCGCCGCTGCCATTCGGCGCCTGCCAGTGCGACCGCCGATCCGACGGTGGCGGTGGTCTGGGAGGCCCCGCTGTAGGGCGCGGGTGCGAACAGCGAGTCGCCCGTCTCGAATGTCACTGCGGCCAAGGGCAAACCGGCCGCGTCGGCGGCGACCTGGCTCATCACCGTGCGGACCCCGGTACCGATCTCATGGGTCGCGGTGGCGAACCGTACGGTGCCGTCGACGGTTGTCGTGACGTCGCAACCGGCGGGCATGCGCCGACCGGGATAGGTGGCGGTGGCCATTCCCCACCCCACGAGGACACCGTCGCGGTTCATGGCGCGTGGCGCGATCGGGCGGTTCTCCCAGCCGAACCGCTGTGCTCCCGTCAGGTAGCACTCGCGTAGGTGCTTGCCCGACCACGGCTTGCCGTTGGTCTGATCGGTGTCTGCGTCATTGCGCATCCGCAGGGCCAGCGGATCGGTGCCCATGGCGTATGCCAGCTCGTCCATCGCCGATTCGAGCGCGAACAACCCGGGCGCCTCGCCCGGTCCGCGCATGAAACACGGTGTGGGTGTGTTGATCCGGGCGACGGTGTGTGACGTGACGAGCCGCGGCGACCGGTACAGAATGCGGGCCGACAATCCGACCGGCTCACAGAAGTGCGCGACGGGTGACGTCTCGGTCAACGTGTGCTGCTCGGTGCTGAGCAGGAGCGCCTGCTCGTCGGCCACCAGCGACAGCTGCTGCTCGGTGCGGGGCCGGTGGCCCGTCGAGGTGAACATCTGTTTGCGTGACAGCACGAGCTTGACCGGACGTCCTACGGCCCGCGCTGCCACCGCGCAGAGCACCACGTGCATCCAGAGGAAACTCTTCGAGCCGAAAGCGCCGCCCACCAACGGCGCCAGCACCCGGACCTGCTCTTCCGCGATGCCCAGGTAGCAGGCCAGCACGCGGCGTTCGCCGGCTATCCACCGCGTCGCATCGTGCACCGTCAACTCCTCGCCCGACCATGCCGCGATGGTCGCCGACAGCTCGATCGGGTAGTGCGCATTGACCGGCGTGCGGTACTGCGCGCTAACCTGGCAGGCGCCAACCGGTTCCGCGTCGTCGCCGCGCCGGTCCTGCAGCTTCTCGTCGAGCAGCTTCACGAAGTGATCGGGCTGGTACCGGCGTTGGGCCGGCGCATTCTCCATGCCCAGCACGCCGGCTTCCGCGACGTAGTCGAGGTGGAACTGTTCCGCGGCGGCAGTGGCGTTCTCGGGCGTGTCGGCGACTACGAGCGCCATGTGCTGGCCGACGTGGTGTACCTGCAGGTCAGCCAGCGGCGGTCGGCGCTCCATGGGAAAGTCCGCCGTGAGATCTTCCGGAAGCCGTTGCAAAGGAGGGCAATTCAGCGGGGTGAGGACATGCAGCACGCCCGGCGCGGCCATGGCGATGCGCGCACTGTCGCGCAACGACTCCTCGGTGACGCGCCCGGAAGCGATGTCGGACTGCACCAGCGCGGCGTACGTCACGTCGGCGACGGTGTTGTCGGCGGTGTAGACCGCCGCGCCGGTGACCTTGTCGTGTCCCTCGACCCGGTTCACCGGCCGGCCGATGTTCGTTCCGATCATGCCCGGTTACTCCCTTCCGGCGATCTGTCAGCGGTCAACGGGATTGCGCCGGCCGACGATCAACGGGTCCGCCGGGGTGAACGGAAACTCCGGCAGATCGTCGATGTGGGTGTCGAAGGTCGCGGCCAGCACCGCCCGCGAGTACGCGCTGGCCGAGTTGCGGTAGCCGATGTCGGCGGGAGTGGGCTGGTCGAAGAAGATCAGGAAGTGCAGGTCGGGTGCGTCCACCACTTCGATGTGGTGCGGATAGGCCCGGGGGATGAAGTACACGTCGCCCTGCCGCATGTGCCAGGTGTCCAGCGTGCCGTCCGGGTCCATCACGGTCATCCGTGCGGATCCACTGTGCACATAACCCATTTCCGCGGTGACGGGATGCCAGTGCGGTTCGCGCATGCCGTCTTCCCGGACACGCAACGAGTACATCGACAGATCCTTCAGTGCGGGCCAGAACTGCACGCGTGCGGTGCGGGCCGATCCGACGGCGGACGTGACGGGTGGGGTCATCGCCTCGACCGCGAACTTGTGCGGGTCCGGGTAGCCGGCGGTGTCGGGCACGACCGCATCGCCCGCGCGCCCGGCCAGCTTGCGGTCGACGGTGTCGCGGCGCAGCACCGCGAAGTCCGAGGCGTCGAGGTCGTAGGTGTTGCCCAACACGGCGTCGGTCATGGCACCGAACGAGGCGCCCAAGCCGAAGTCCTCGGGCCGCTCGCTGCTGAAGGTGACGATGAACTCGGCGGGCTCGGTGCCGATGTTCTCGATGTGATGCAACGAGCCGGAGTCGGCATGGAACATCTCGCCCGCGGACACCGTGAATGTCGAAAACCGGTTGCCTGTGTCCAACATCGACACCAGTGCGACGCCCGACACGCAGTAGGTCAGTTCGTTGGCGTTGGCGTGCCAGTGCGGCGTCCGCATCGCGCCGGGGTTGATGACCAGTCGCTTGATCGACATCCTGCGCAGGATCGGGAAGTTGTCGGCCGTCACCCGGCGGATCGAGCCGAAGTCGTTCTCCTCCACGATCTCTCCGTCGAGCAGCGACGTGGTGTGTGAGCTGCGGGTCAGGGACACGGTCATGGCGCGATCTCCTAGGTGGGGGTTGTTGCTGTGCTGCCACCAACCTTTGCCCACCGCGCCCGCCGAGTCGTCAATGCTGACCGCCATATCCAGGGCGGGCTGACGGGGTGGCAGCACTCCCGCTAGCCCCCATTGACACGGCGGCGCCGCGACGCCGCTAGACGTCGAGCAGGCTGTGGATGGCGTCCGGGGACAGCGCGATCTTCGGCAGGAACCCCACCGCGCTGCTGGCCGCGATCATGTCGGCCAGATCCTGTTCGGCATGCGTGGAGATGAGGATCACCGGGGTTCCGGGCGGTGCGGTTTCGTGCAACTGCTCGGCGAGGTCGAATCCGCTCTCGGCGCCGAGGTCGATGTCCACGAGCGTCACGTCAGGCTGATGAGCCTGATAGCACCGCAGCGCCTCGGCACTGTCGGATGCCACGTCGACCGTCATACCGGCCCGTTCGAGCATCGCGCTGGCTGCAGTGCGGAACTGCACACTGTCATCCACGATCAGACAGCGCATAGCGGCCTCCCCCATGCACTCATACTTTCGAGCTTGGCAGATGGGCAGACGAACGGCACTACCGTTAGCCGGAACTTTTCCTGGGCGCGAACTACCATCGGCCGGTGCCAGCATCTGCCAACCCAACCGCCGACGACAGGTTGGAGTCCTTCCCGGAACGGCTCCTGGCGTTTGTCGTGCGCCCCACAGCCCGGCCGCTGCGCTGGGGCGTGCTGGTGGCAACGGCGTTCGTCCTCGGTGAGACGATCCTGGTATTCCAGCTCAAACGGGTGGCCCCCGAGAACGCCTTCGGCGCCATCTTCCTGCTCGGAGTGCTCGTCGTCTCGGCTGGTTGGAGTTTTCCACTGGCCGTGGCGACCTCGGTGGTCAGCGCGCTGGTTTACGTCTACTTCCATCTCGAGGGCGCCGACAGCCTCGCGCCGGCACTGTTCGTCTTTCTGCCGTTGGCGCTGCTGGCCAACGTGCTCGCGGGGCAGGCGCGATTGCGGGCCGCGGAGTCTGAGCAGCGACGTCGCGAAGCGGACCTGTCGGCCGAACTGGCCAGGCTCATGCTGGGCGCCGGAGATCTGCCCCACGCCCTCGACCGTGCCGGCCGGCGCATAGCCGGCGTGCTCGACGTACCAGAGGTCACTCTCGCGCTCGGCGCGGTCGATGCGGACCGCGATCACACCGCGATTCCCCTTCACGACGCCGGCGACCGGATCGGCACCCTGCTGGTGCCCAGCGAGGTTCCGCGTGACTCTCGGCACCGGTGGAACCGCATGATCCCGTCATTGGAGGCGTTGCTCATCGCGGCCATGGATCGTGAAAAGATCACCGCGGAACTGGCGGCCAGCCGCCATGAGCTGGAACGGTTCTTCATCGTCGCGTCCGAGCTGCTCTACATCAGCGATCGCACAACCTTGACCCGCATCAACCCGGCCTTCACCCGCACCCTGGGGTATTCGCCTGACGAGCTGGTGTCCCGCCCGTTCATCGATCTGGTGCACCCTGACGACCGAGAGCACACCGCGACGGTGCTCGACGAACTGTGCACCGTCGACGGTGAGGCCCAGTTCGAGAACCGCTGCATCCGGCGCGACGGCGAACCGCGCTGGTTTCAGTGGAGCGTGGTCTCCGACAACGGGATGTTGTTCGGCGCGGGCCGGGACATCACCCAGCAACGGCATGAACAGGAACGGTTGCGCGAGGCCCAGCGCCAGATCGAAGCCAGCCACAACAAGGTCAGCGCCCTGGCCGAACAGCAGACCGCGTTGCGCCGGGTGGCCACGATGGTGGCTCGTGGCGCCCCGCCCGCCGAGGTGTATCCGCTTGCCGTGAGCGAGCTGTCGAAGGGACTTGGCGTGACCCATGTGACGCTGGTGAGGTTCGAGGCCGACGCTGCGTGTGTGGTGGTCGCCGCGCTCGACACCGAGTCGCCCGAACACCTGCGGGTCGGAGAGCGGCTGGCACTCGACGGTGACAGCATCTCGGCGCGGATCCGCGACGGCGGCGGACCGACCCGGCTCGATTCGTACGACGGCATCGACGGCGAGATCGCAGCGCGGCTGCGCGGATTGGGCCTGCGATCGGGTGTCGGTGCACCGATCACCGTAGACGGACGCGTGTGGGGCGCGTTGCTGGTCGGCACGTCGCGCGAACACCCGTTGTCAGCCGAGACCACGCCCCGGATAGGGGATTTCGCCGATTTGGTGAGTACCGCGATTTTCAACGCAGAGTCGCGGGCGGAGATCACCGCGTCGCGCGCACGTATCGTCGCGGCCGCCGATCAGGCCCGTCGCGGATTCGAGCGGGATCTACACGATGGGGCACAACAGCGGATCGTCTCGCTGGGGCTTGAGCTCAGGGCTGTGCAGGCCGCGATTCCGCAAGAGCAATCCGCTGTGCACGAGCAGATGTCGCATATCGTGGACGGGCTCGCGGGTCTCTACACCGATCTGCAGGAGCTGTCCCGCGGGCTTCATCCCGCGATCCTGTCCAAGGGCGGGTTGGGCCCCGCGCTCAAGACCTTGGCGCGGCGCGCCTCGGTACCGGTCGTGCTCGATCTCGGCGTCGACCGCAGGTTACCGGAATCCGTCGAGGTCGCTGCGTATTACGTGGTGGCCGAGGCGCTGACGAATGCGGCCAAGCACGCGTCACCCACCGAGGTGACCGTCGAGGCCGTCGCCACCGAGGACACGCTCGGCGTCATCGTCACCGACGACGGTGTCGGAGGCGCGATTTCGGGCGCCGGCTCGGGGCTGATCGGGCTCAAGGACCGCGTCGAGGCGCTGTCCGGTCGGCTGGAGGTCAGCAGTCCGCCCGGCGTGGGCACCACCTTGACGGTCAGGATTCCGCTGGGTTCCCGGTAGCCCGGTATTCGGCGACGATCGGTTCGAGTTCGTCGGGCGTGGCCCCGTGCAGGATCACCGCGTCGGCGCCGTAATCGAATTCGTTGCGGATGCGCGCCACGCACTGTTGCGCCGACCCCGTGGCGGACGGCTCGAGCCACTCGTCGGGGATGAGCGTCGCGATGTGCTCGATCTGCTCGGCCGTGGCCTTGTGGTCGATGCCTCCGGGGATTGACGTGACGACGGCATCTTCCCGGAATCGTTGCAGCACCGCAGGATCCCAGTTGTTGGTGCGCACCATGAGGTCGCCATAGCCCTGCAGGTAGGTGGCGAGGCGGGCGACGGTCTTCTTGAGCCGCAACTCCTCCGGCAGGTGGTCGCCGACGGTCGCGAAACATGACCACACCCGCACGCTGTCGGGGTCGCGGCCGGCCCGCTCCGCGGCGTCTTTGACGGTCTTGACCGCACGTTGCAGCGTCTCCGGCGTGAAGTAGGTGTGCAGGATGACGTCGTCGAATTCCCGGCCGCCCAGCGCGAGGGTCTGCGGACCGAACGCGACGATCGCCAACCGGATGTGCTCGTCGAAATCCGGGTCGAGGAACAGCACCTGATATTTGCCGATGGGTCCGTCGTGGCCGAAGATCACCTCGCCGTGCCACAGCTTGCGCATGACCTGCGCGAAATCCTCCATTTGCGCGGTGGTCACGGCGGGCACCCCGAACGCCTGATACATGGCAGCCACACCGCGGCCGATGCCCAGTGTGAACCGGCCGCCGGAGAGCCGGTGCATCGTGGTGGCCCACGATCCGGTGATCAGTGGGTGGCGGGTGTTGTGATTGGTTGCCGCAGTGGCGATCTGTATACGGCTGGTCACCGCACATGCGGCGCCGACCAGTGACGACGCTTCCTTGACGTTCCACCGCTCGGAGATGAACGCCGTGCCGAAACCGAGCTCTTCACCACGGCGCGCCTCGTCCATGAGCGTCGCCGGGCCCTCACCTCCGGCGCCTGCCAGCAGGTAATAGCCGAGTTCGTCGAGCACCGGTGCTGTCATGCCTAAACTCCTTGCTCGTTGTCGACACGCCATCACGCACTGATTCTGTGCTCAGGGCGCAAACGTGCGTGAAGGCCGTGCCCTGAGCACAGAGTCGATGCCGACACGCTATGCGGGCTTGAACTTCAGCAAAGTGCGGGTGAGGTGCAGGCTGGCGATCTGCCATGCGCCGTCCTTCTTTTCGTATGTTTCGTGATAGTGGCCGGCGCCATGCAGCTCGCTGCCATCGGGGAAGAACAGCATGTCCTCCATCGCCCAGATGCCGGTTGCGGTGTCCACGGAGGTCAGCGCGATCTCGGGCGTGTGACAGTGATGCACCGTTGCCGCATGTTCGACACCGCCCCACACCACGGGGAAGAACTGCTCGAACCCGTGCAGCGGCGGCGCGGTCTGCGGATCGGCACCGCCCGTCGACACGGCCATGTCGAGCGTCACCACGAGGTTCTCGGCGAACAGCGTCCGCCACGCATCGATGTCCTTGGTGTCGAGGAACCGGCAGTAGCGCGCCTTGAGTTGTTTGATCGCCTCGATGTCGTCGGACATGTACGCCTCCTCGCCAGCGTCTGCTCGCACGTGCGGAAATCACTACTGTAATGTGTTCCGTACTCGTGCGTGGGCTGAATGTGGGAGGACAGCTGGCATGTTGGTGCCGTTCACCTGGAAGGTCACCGGCTGGTTCATGATCGGCTGGTCAGCCGAGTTTCAGATCGGTGATGTCAAGGCGCTGAGGTATTTCGGCGAGGATCTGGCCGCCTATCGTGACGAGGCCGGTCGGCTGCACATCCTGGAGGCGCACTGCAAACATCTCGGTGCGCACATCGGCCACGGCGGCAAGGTCGTCGACGACTGCATCGAATGCCCGTTCCACGGCTGGCGCTGGGCGCCGGACGGCACCAACCGCTACATCCCCTACCAACCGGACCGGCCCAACCGCGGGCTGCGGCTGCGCTCATACCCGGTCAGGGAGCAGTACGGGTGCATCTTCATGTGGCACCAACCCGACGGCAAAGAGCCGCAATGGGAGCTGCCCGACATCTTCCACAAATTCCCGCAGTTCGAGACCGACCCGAATGCCTACTATCGGCCGTATCCGGAGTTCTCCAGCCGCGCCGACGCCATCCCCGTGCACCCGCAGATCGTGGCCGAAAATGGCCCGGACAGTTCACATTTCCGGTACGTGCACGGCGCAACGGTGACGCCGGTGTGCCTGCACTGGGAACACGAAGGCGAGGAATGGCGGTTCCTCACCGGTTGGCCCGATGCCCGCAGCGACGATCCCGACCAGATGGCCCTGCGCATCCACAGCCATTTCTCGGGCCTCGGATTTGCCATGAGCGCGTTCGAGGGATCCTCGAACCACCGCCTGATCTTCGCCTGCACACCGGTCGACGACGAGGTGTCGGACATGTTCTATTCGATCTGGTGGCCCAAACTCTCGGGCGAGAAGTCCGACATCCCACCCGCGCAGGTGCGCGCGCAGGTCGAGAAGCAGTTCCTCAAGACGGTGTGGGAGGACTGCGAGATCTGGCGCCATCAGAAGTACATCGAACATCCGCCCCTGGCCAAGATCGACGCGAAACCCTATATGGCGATGCGCAGCTGGGCGAAGCAGTTCTACGAGGTGTCTCCTGCGTAAAGGAGTTCGCATGCTGTTCACCGTCCCTGCCGTCGCGGGCGCTGTCGCCTCCGCCATTCCCGACCGTGCCCTGATCATCCAGGGCGACCGCCGCTACAGCTACGGCGAGATCATCACCCGGTCGAATCGCCTGGCCGCATACCTGCATTCACGGGGCCTCGGCGCACGGACCGAGCGCGAGGGTCTGGCCGGACATGAGGTGGGTCAGGATCTGCTCGGCGTGTACGCCTACAACGGTCCGGAATACGTCGAATCGATGCTCGGCTCCTTCCGGGCGCGGGTGGCCCCCTTCAACGTGAACTACCGCTACGTCAACACCGAACTGCAGTACTTACTTGCCGATGCGGGGGCCACCGCCCTGGTCTACCACGCGGCCTTCGCCCCGCGGGTGGCGGAGATCCTGCCCGACCTGCCCTCGTTGCGGGTGCTCATCCAGATCTCCGACGACTCCGGCAACGATCTGCTGTACGGCGCAGTCGATTACGAGAAGATCGTGGGTGTCGACGTGCCTGCGCCGCCCGTCGAACCGTGCGGCGACGACCTCTATGTGCTCTACACCGGCGGCACCACCGGGATGCCCAAGGGCGTGCTGTGGCGCCAGCACGACATCTTCATGACCGCATTCGGTGGCCGCAACATGGTGACGGGTGAGCACGCCGGTTCGGTCGACGACATCGTCGCGCGGGCGGTCGAGAACCCCGGCACCAAGCTGATGATCCTGCCTCCCCTGATCCACGGTGCCGCACAGTGGGCGGCCATGACCGCGATCACCACGGGTCAGACCGTGGTGTTCCCGCGCGTGGTCGACCGGTTCGATGCCGACGACGTCGTGCGCACCATCGAACGCGAGCAGATCCTGGTGGCCACGGTCGTGGGCGATGCGATGGCTCGGCCGCTGGTCGCCGCGATCCGCAGCGGCATCGCGGACGTCTCGTCGCTTTCGGTTGTCGCCAACGGCGGTGCGCAGCTCACGCCCCACGTCAAGCAGCAGCTGATCGATGCCAAACCCGATCTGATCGTCGTCGACGGGGTCGGCTCGTCGGAGACCGGCGCGCAGATGAGTCACATGTCGGCACCCGGAGCGGTATCGACCGGCGTGTTCAACGCCGGGCCCGACACGTGTGTGGTGGCAGAGGACATGACTGCCGTGCTGGCACCCGGGCACGACGGCCTGGGGTGGCTCGCGCAGCGGGGGTTCGTGCCGCTCGGCTACAAGGGCGACGCCGCCAAGACCGCGGCGACGTTCCCGGTGATCGACGGGGTGCGCTACGCCGTGCCCGGTGACCGCGCGCGTCATCTCGACGCGAACACCATCGAACTGCTCGGGCGTGACTCGGTGACCATCAACTCCGGTGGGGAGAAGATCTTCGCCGAGGAAGTGGAGGCCGCGATCGCGTCGCATCCGGCGGTACGCGACGTGGTGGTGGCGGGCCGGCCGAGTGAGCGCTGGGGCCAGGAGGTCGTGGCGATCGTCGCACTCGCGGAGGGCACTTCCGCGGACGCCGACGAGCTCATCCGGCATGCTCAGCAGACCATAGCCCGCTACAAGCTGCCGAAAGCCGTGGTGTTCCGGCCGGCGATCGAACGAAGCCCGGCAGGCAAGGCCGATTACCGCTGGGCCCGCGAGCAGGCCGTCAGCGGAACCTCTTGAGCCGAGCGGACGTTCGGCGCCGGGCACGCCGCAGCGCGAGGTCGGCACCGACCCGCATCGGGCCGGAGAACGGCCGCGCTGCCTGCGCGGTGACGCTGAACGGCAGGTCCGTACCCACCACGGTGCGGTGATGGCTGAACGCGTCGAACCCCGCTTTGCCGTGATAGGCCCCCATCCCGCTGCGCCCCACTCCCCCGAACGGTGCCGACGACGGGATCATGTGGGCGGCAAAGTCGTTGCGGGCGACACCACCGCTGCGGGTGCGGGCGACGAAGTGCCGGAAGTCGGCACCGTCCGAGCCGAACCAGTACGCCACCAACGGTGCCGGCCTGGCGTTGATGTAGTCGATGGTGTCGGCCAGCGCAGCGTAGCCGCGGACCACCAGCACCGGTCCGAAGACCTCTTCCTCGGCGATGCGCATTCGGTCGTCGACGTCGCGCACGATGGTCGGCGCGATCTTGCGCGTGCCCGGGTCGGGAAGGGTCTCCCCGTGGGGGATGACCACATCGATCCGGGCACCGTGGCCGCGCGCATCGGCGATCAGGCCGACCACCCGGTCGAAGTTCGCCTGGTTGACCGACGAGCAGTAGTCGCCGTTGTCGATGATGGTCGGGAACAGCGCCCGCCAGGTCCGGCGCGCCGCCGCGACGAACTCGTCGACCTTGGTGTCGGGGACGAACACATAGTCGGGACAGACGCACACCTGACCACCGTTTACCATGCGCGCCTGGGCAATCCGGGCCGCCGCGCGCGTCACGTCGGCATCGGGAGCGACCACCGCCGGATTCTTTCCGCCCAGCTCCAAGGTGACCGGAACGAGGTTTCGCGCCGCGGCCTGCTGCACCAGAGCGCCCACGGCCGGCGATCCCGTGAAGAACAGGTGGTCGAAGGGCAATGCGGCGAACTCGGCGGCGACGTCGGCCGCACCGGTGACCACGTGCAGTTCGAGCGCGTCGAAATACCGCGGCGCGGTCGCCGCCATCAGTTCGGCCGTGTTCGGCGTGACCTCCGACATCTTGATCATCACCCGGTTACCCGCGGCGAATGCGGCCGCAGCGGGCAAAACCGTGAGCTGGACCGGAAAGTTCCACGGCCCGATGATGCCGACCACGCCGAGCGGTGACGGCACCACCTCGGCGTGCAGCCCGAACAGCCGGGCCGCACGCATCAGTCTGGTGGAGCGCATCCATTGCGGCACGTTCGATCTGGTGTGCTCGATGACCGAGATCATGCCGAGGATCTCGGCGAAGAGAGCCGCCGAGCGCGATCGGGAACCGTAGTCGGCCGCGGTGGCCGCGACGAATTCCTCGGCGTTGTCGAGGACCATCGCCAACAGCCGGTCGATGCGGTTGCGGCGCAGACCGGCACTCGGCGGTCCGTCGCCGAGGAACGCCCGGCGCTGCGCGACCAGGCGCCGGGCGGCACCGTCCGCGCCGAGCCCGATGGATCCGATGACGTCGGTCACGCGTCGCACTCCTCACTTACGATACCCATCCGGTAAGACATACGGTAGCAGCGAAGCAAGATCTCGGAGGCCGCCTCGCCCACTGCCCGACACTAATACTGTAGTCTTTACCGTAACGAGCTTCGACGAGACTGGCGCGACCCGAAGGGTGACCGTTGGAGAGCAAGGTTCAGGACGCGACGACCGGCGACACAGCAAGCCTGCTGCGTGACCCGTACCCTGTCTTCGCGCAGCACCGCGCCCGACACGGGGTGTTCCGCGGATCGGTGATGGACTGGTCCAAGACACCGGAATCGATGCTCCCCGAACATCAATTCGCGGCCGTGTCCTTCGACGCCGTCAACACGGTCTTCCGCGACGGCAAGGTGTTCAACTCGAAGATCTACGACAGCACCATCGGACTGTTCATCGGCCCCACGATATTGGCGATGGAGGGCAAGGCGCATCGCGACCACCGCAATCTCGTGTCGGCCGCGTTCAAGACCCGGTCGCTGGCCCGGTGGGAACCCGAGATCGTCCGCCCGATCTGCGAGCGACTCGTCGACGAGTTCCTCGCAGCCGGTACCGCCGATCTGGTCAGGGACTTCACGTTCGAATTCCCCACCCGCGTGATCTCCACGTTGCTCGGCCTGCCTGAGGAGGATCTGCCCTGGTTCCGCCGGCGTGCGGTCGAATTGATCAGCTACACCGTCAAATTCAGACGCGCCTTCGAGGCATCCGAGGCACTGAAGAACTATTTCCTCGAGCAGATCGAGCGGCGGCGCGCCACTCCGACCGACGACATCATCGGGGATCTGGTGACTGCCGAGATCGACGGTGAGAAGCTCACCGACGAGGCCATCTACTCGTTTCTGCGACTGCTGCTGCCCGCCGGGCTGGAAACCACCTACAGATCGTCGGGCAATCTGCTATATCTGCTGCTGACCCATCCCGACCAACTGGCCGCGGTGCAGGACGACCGCGAACTCATCGGACCTGCGATCGAGGAAGGTCTGCGATACGAGACCCCGCTGACGACCGTACAGCGCTCGGCCAACCAGGACACCGAACTGGAAGGGGTCGAGGTTCCCGCGGGCGCGGTGATCGACGTGTGCATCGGGTCGGCCAACCGTGACGAGAAGCGGTGGGACCGCCCGGAGAAGTTCGACATATTCCGAAAACGTGTGCCGCACATCACCTTCGCGGCAGGTGAACACACCTGCATGGGTTTACACCTGGCCCGCATGGAGACGCGGGTCGCACTCGAGTCACTGCTCGGCCGCGTCACCAACCTCAAGCTGGTCACCGATGACGATCCGCACATCTTCGGCCAGCCGTTCCGATCCCCCACCGCCATCCCGGTCACCTTCGATCCGGTCGCCTGAGCCTTCCCCGACCACTCAGGCCGAGCAGACGCATGGGTACCCGGAACAGCGACGTACCGGGTACCTACGCGACTGCTCGCGCAAAGAGAGTCACTGCCGGGGCAGGCGCCACCCGATGGTCTTGGTCTCGGTGTACTGCGCGAACCCCTCGATACCGCACTGCCTGCCGACACCGCTGCTCTTGTACCCGCCGAACGGCGCATCGGCGCCGTAGTACATGCCGCCGTTGACGCCGATCGCCCCGGTGCGGATCCGGCGGGCGATACTCATCGCCCGTTCGGCCGACGCCGAGAGCACCGCGCCAGCCAACCCGAACGCACTGTCGTTGGCCAACCGCACCGCCTCGTCATCGTCGTCGAACGGGATCATGACCAGCACCGGTCCGAACACCTCGTCCTGCGCGATGGCCGATCTCGGATCCGCACCGACGATCACTGTGGGCGCAATGAAGTGCCCACCGGCCAGATGAGCCGGCACGTTGTCGAAAGCCGTTCCGCCGACCACGATGTCGGCCCCGTCGCGCCGAGCGCGGTCGCATGCGTCGAGCACCCGCTGCTTGTGCGCAGCGCTGATCACCGGGCCGACCAGCGTCGTGGGCAGCGCCGGATCGCCGACGGGCACCGCACCGAACGCCATCGCCACGTTGGCGACCGCGCCATCGAACAGCGAGCGATGCACCAGCATCCGGGTGTTGGCGGCGCAGGCCTGACCCGCGTGTACACAGGCTCCGACCGCACCGGGAACGATGTGCGCGGGCTTGGCGTCGTCGAGCACGATCATCGCCGATTTCCCGCCGAGTTCGAGGAATGTGCGCTTCATGGTGTCGGTACCCGCACGCATGAGGTGTTTACCCACCGCGGTCGAGCCGGTGAACGACACCATGTCGACGCGGGGATCGGTACCCAGTTGTGCGGCAACCTCGTTCGACGGCGTCGGCACCACGTTGACCACTCCTGGCGGAATGTCGGTGTGCTCGGCGATCAACCGGCCGAGCCGCGTGGCGTTCCACGGTGTGTTCGGGTCCGGCTTGAGCACCACTGTGTTACCCGCGGCCAGCGCCGGACCGAGCTTGTTGAGGATCACCTCTATCGGGAAGTTCGACGGCGTGATGGCGGCGACGACGCCGACCGGTTCCTTGACGACGGTGCGCGCGTTGCGGTCACCGAACAACCCGCCACCGTCGAGCCTGCGTTCCCAGCCGAATTGGTCGATCAGCCGCGCCGGATACCGCAGCGCGTCGGCCAGCGGCCAGTCCAGCTGGGCATTGCGTGTGGTCATGACCGGACAACCGGCCTCGGCGATCAGTTCCTCGCGCAGGTCTTCCCGCTCGGCTTCGATCGCGTCCTGCAGTTGTCCCAGCGCGCGCTTGCGCAGCACGCGGTTGGTCGACCAGTCGGATTCGTCGAACGCCCGCCGGGCGGCTCCGATCGCCGCATCCATGTCCTGCACACCGGCGGCCGTGGTGGAACCCATGACCAGACCGGTTGCCGGGCTGAGGTTGTCGAACTCCGCGCCGGACGCCGTGAGAACCAGCTCACCGCCGATCAGCATGCGCTTCTCGGCCCTCACGGCCGCGCGTCGACCTACTTCCACGCTGTCGGTCGCGGCCACGAGCTCACTCAACTCACACCTCCGAGCTCGACGCTGCAGGCAGCCTTGCCCTTCGTCACCGTTATTAGGTTACTGTAATAGTTACAGTTGCTCTACCATCTGGGCCGGACACGGAGGATCGCATGCAGAAGGCTTTCGCACCGAAAGGTTCCGACCGATGACCAACGACGTTGCGATCATCGGCGTCGGGTTGCACCCGTTCGGCCGGTTCGGGAGCAAGACCGCCATGGCGATGGGCGTCGACGCCATCTTCGCCGCGGTCGAAGACGCCGGGGTGGACTGGAAGGACATCGGCGCGGCCACGGGCGGCAGCTGGACGGTGGCCAATCCCGACGCCATCGTCGGCATGGTCGGGTTGACGGGCATCCCGTTCACCAACGTCTTCAACGCATGCGCCACCGCGGCCAGTGCCACCAAGACGTGCGCCGATGGAATCCGGCTGGGTGACTACGACATCGGCATCGCGGTCGGGCTGGACAAGCATCCGCGGGGCGCGTTCACCGAAGACCCCGCCCTGGTCGGCATGCCGAGCTGGTACGCCGAGAACGGCCAATACCTGACCACCCAGTTCTTCGGTATGAAAGCCAACCGGTACCTGCACGAGCACAACATCTCCCAGCGCACACTGGCCCGGGTGGCCGCCAAGAACTTCCGCAACGGCGCATTGAACCCCAACGCGTTTCGCCGCAAGCCCATTTCGGAGGACGAAATCCTCGGCTCGACCATGCTCAACTATCCACTCACGCAGTACATGTTCTGTGCCCCCGACGAAGGTGCCGCCGCGGTGGTGATGTGCCGTGCCGACATCGCCCGCCGCTACACCGACAAACCCGTGTACCTCAAGGCCGTCGAGGTGCGAACCCGCAGATATGGCGCCTACGAGGTCAACACCACGTGCGCCCCGGTGGCCGAAGACGTCGCGCCGACCGTGTATGCCGCGCGTGCGGCGTTCGAAAAGGCCGGTGTCGCACCCGAAGATGTCGACGTCGTGCAACTGCAGGACACCGACGCGGGCGCCGAGATCATCCACATGGCCGAGTGCGGCTTCTGCGCGGACGGCGATCAGGAGAAGCTGCTCGCCGACGGGGCCACCGAAATCGGCGGCCGGCTGCCCGTAAACACCGACGGGGGCCTGATCGCCAACGGCGAGCCGATCGGCGCGTCGGGTCTGCGGCAGATCCACGAGCTGGTGCTCCAACTGCGCGGCCAGGCCGGAGAGCGCCAGATTCCCGGCTCGCCCCGCGTCGGGTTCGCCCAACTGTACGGCGCTCCCGGCACCGCCGGTGCCACCGTGCTGACCCTTTGATGGCCGAGCGGGAGGACGGAACCCTCACACATGACTGAACAGTTCAGGGATGCACCGATTTTCGACGCAGACCAGCACATGTACGAGACGGTCGACGCGCTGACGAAATTTCTGCCCGAGCGCTATCGGCGGGCCGTGCAGTACGCCCAGATCGGCAGGCAGACCCGCATCGTCATCAACGGCCGCGTCACCGATTTCATCCCCAACCCGACCTTCGAACGCGTCGCGGCGCCCGGCGCCCACGAGAAGTTCCTCGCCGGCGAGAACACCAAAGGCCTGACGCTGCGCGAGATGCAGGGTCCGGCCATCGAAGCACCCAGTGCCACACGCAACCCCGAAGACCGGATCGCCGAACTCGACCGCCAGGGCGTGACAGAGGCCCTCAACTACCCCACGCTGGCCAGTCTGGTCGAACACTCGTCGGCCGACGACCCGCAACTCACGCTCGCCATCATCCACGCGCTCAACGAGTGGATGACCGAGCACTGGACCTTCGACCATGAGGGCCGGGTGTTCTCGACACCTATCATCAATCTGTCCGAAGTCGATGCGGCACAACAGGAACTCGACTACATCCTGTCCAAAGGCGCCAAGGTGGCCTTGATCAAACCCGGCCCGGTCAACGGGCTGCACGGCTGGCGTTCCCCGGCACTTCCCGAGTTCGACCCGTTCTGGCGCGACGTGGAGGCAGCCGGACTGCCGATCGTGTTGCACGCCAGCTATCCCCCACTCGACGACTACGTCGCCAGGTGGGAACCACCGCACACCCAGAACTTCATGGCGCAGAGCGCCTTCCGGTGGATGGTGCTGGGCCACCGGGAGATCGCCGACATGATCACGAGCCTGATCTGCCACGGCACGCTGACCCGGTTCCCCAAACTGCGTATCGCCAGCGTCGAGAACGGCAGCAGCTGGATCTTCCCGTTGTTCCACGATTTCGCGGACCTGTACAAGAAGATGCCGCAGAACTTCCCCGAGCATCCGCACGACGTGTTCCGCCGCAACATCTGGGTCAGCCCGTTCTGGGAAGGATGTGTGGCGGACGTGGTCGACACCGTCGGCTGGGACCGCGTGTTGTTCGGATCCGACTATCCGCATCCCGAGGGCCTTGCGGAGCCCAGCGGATTCTGGAAGTACGCCGACGGCATGGACGTCCGGCGCACGTACGATTTCATGGGCGACAACGCCCGCCGATTCATGGGGCGGCCGATCGCCAACCCGGATCCCGACGCGATCCGACCCCCGGCACTGGCGCGTCGCCAGGCCTGCGGGACCGGACGGCCGGACGCCGGCGTGGCCTGACGCCCCGAACTCGGCGGACGCTGTTACCAAGGGCATGCCGCGTCAGCAGCGCGGACAAGCGATCCGCTCGGCAGAGACGAACATCCCGGGGACTGCACGCGCTATGAGGCGTGCTGCTTGGGCGGCGAGTAATTGGGCTTGCCGAGCCCAAGCACATGCTGCGCAATCATGTTGCGGAACACTTCCAGCGTGCCGCCGTAGATGCCGACGAGCGGCGCGAACCGGTAGACGTACTCGCTGCGGTCGTCGTATCCGCCGTCGGCGCCGACGGGCAGCGCCGCAGCAGAACCCGCGATGTCCATGAGGTCAGGGGCGATGTCCCGCATGGTCTGGGCCAGCGCCACCCGGCCGAAGATGCTGGGCGTCGACAGCGCCGCCTCGAGCCGGGCCACACTGCGCCCCAACCGATAGGCGACCGAACCGTCGTCCACGGCGCGCCGTCCACTCGCGTCCGGGGCACCCACCACGGCCGCGACGTTGTCGGCAGCCTCGGCCATGAATCCGGCCTGATGCATCATGATCGCCACATCGGCCAGGCCATCGTCGGCCGCAGCGACCGCACCGTGTTCGGCGTCGAGTGGCTCGCGCACCACGGCCCAGCCCCCGTTGACCTCACCGAGCCGATAGCGATCATCGACGCGCACATCGGAGTAGTAGACGATGTTGGTGCGGTCACCGTCGACGGTGCGGATGCCCTGAATCTCGATGCCCGGGAGATCGAGCGGCACCAGAAACATGGTGAGGCTCTCGTGTTTCGGTGCCTCGGGGTCGGTGTTGGTGATCAGGAACACGTACTGGCAGTTGTGCGCGCCGGTGGTGAACATCTTGGAGCCGTTGATCACCCACTGATCACCGTCACGGACAGCGCGGGTCTTGCACGTGGCGACGTCGGAACCGCCCTCGGGTTCGGTGTAACCCAGGCACAACCGCACCGTGCCGTCGAACACCCCGCGCAGCACGTCGTCCCGGATCTCGGGCGACGCGAACTTGGCCACCGACCGCGCGACCATCGCGGTGGTGCCCCAGGTCACCCACGGCACCTCGGCCCGGCGCTTCTCCAACTCCCAGATCCGTCGCCGCACTCGGGAGAACCCGCCGTTGGCCTCGGACTTCCATTCCTTTTCCAGATATCCCGCGGCAGCGAGCGCCAGATGCACCCCCTCGTCGAAATTGTCTCCGGTTTCGCGATCGCGCCGGATGACGTCGTCGGTCACGACACCAGCCAGGAATTCACGCACCTCGGTGCGGAACGCCTCATCCTCCGCGGACAGTGCAACTGTTGAGAAGTCCATGTCTAAACCCTGCTTTCGCGAGCGGCCACAATCTCGGCGATGCGTACCGCGGTGGCAGCCGGGTCACCACCCGCGAGCGCCCAACCGCGGGCACGTACCAGATAGGCGGTGGCGGCCGCTTCCGCGGAAACTCCGAGCCCGCCCTGCACGTGCACGGCCATCGTGGCGGCCTTGGCGGCTTCCTCGGCCATGAAGACGAACGCAGACGGCGCGAGTTCGGGCCGTTCGGCAGGCTCGTTGTCGAGGAACCAAGCGGCCCGGCGTGCCAGGCCACGACCGCCCTGTACGGTGATCGCGATGTTGGCCAGTGGGTGCGAAATCCCCTGCAACGTCCCGATCGGCACGCCCAGCGTGTAGCGCGTCTTGGCGAATTCGGCCGCGATGGCCATGGTCTCCTCGACCAGACCTACCAACGCCGACGCGGTGAGCAAACGCCATTCATCCAGGGCGCGTTGGTATTCCGCGAGGGCTTCCGGCCCGCCTGCCACCACGGTCCGGCTGTCCGCAGCCGCCGGGTCCACCCAGGCCATGGGCAGCCTGCCGATGTTGTCGACGCGGACGGGGCGGGTCGAGAATGCCAGCCTCACCAACTCGTCACCCGCCCGCACGACGATGTGGTCGGCGATCGACGCGGTGGGGACCAGCCGCGGTCCGGTGGGCGCGATCTGCTGCGCGTCGAATCCGACCACCTGGGTGCCCTGCACGATCTCGTCGGACAACCCGGCCCCCAGGCGAGCGAGCAACCGTGCCGCGACCACGTGGTCGATCCACGGCACCGGGGCCAGCGACCGCCCGATCTCCTCGGCCACGAGCGTCAGGTCGACGAGCGTCGCACCGTCTCCACCTACGGATTCCGGTAGCGCCATGGTCGTTGCGCCCGTGGCGCACAACCGTTCCCACAAGCTCTTGTCGAACCCCGACGGCTCGGCCGCACGTACGGTCTCAATGTCGCAATAGGTTTTGAAGAACTGCCGATACGCGGTCTGCAGGGCAACGTGATCCTCGGACAGGCTGTAGTCCAGCCTGCGTAGCTCGTAGCGGTCCATCAGCTCTCCCGATTCTCGCCGAAGAAGAACTCAGCGGCATTGTTGTAGAGATAGTTTTCGAGCACCTCGGGAGGCAGATCCAAGGCCAGCGCCTCCGGGACGACACGTTGCATGCGTAGCACCGGGAAATCGGAGGCGAAGATGATCTTGTTCGTGCCTCGCGTCCGCATGAAGTGCAGCAGCGACTCGGGTAGCCGCTTCGGAGACCATGCCGAGGTCATGAGCCGCAGGTTCTGGTACTTGATGAGCATCCGGATCGCGATGTCCCACCACGGATCTGCGCCGTGGATCATGCACAGCTTGAGCTCGGGAAAACGCACGCAGACCCGGTCCAGGTGAATCGGGTTCTGGACCTCGCCGGGGATCGGCGGGCCGGGGATGCCGGTGTTGACGCACAACGGCAGTTCGAGCTCGGCGCACTTGGTGTACAGCGGGTAGTACACCGCATCACTTGGCGGGTACTGCCCGTCACCCCAGAAGCTCGGCCCCACAACGCTGTAGACGACGGGAAGGTCGGCGCTGACAGCGGCGAGCTCGCGCAGTGACGGAATGGGTTGCAGCAGGTTCACCCCGCCCATGGCCAGGGCGAACCGGTCAGGGTGCGCGTCGACGAACTTGCGGGCCGTCACCGACGGTTTGGCCAGCGAGTCCATCAGGATGGTCTTCTGGACACCGTGCGTGTCCATCTCGTCGAGCAGTTCCGCAAGGTCGATCGGGTCGTACATCGACTGCGGACCCTTGAAGTAGTCGTCGCGCACCTTCTTCATGAAGGTGGGCTGGTTTTCGGTCTCGCCGAAGTGGACGTTGACCAGACAATCAATCACCTTGTGCGTCACGCCATCTCCAGTCGCTGCGCGGCGAGACCCTTGGCCCACCGGTAATCGGCTTTGCCGTTGCCGAGCCTGCGGACCTGCTCGACGAAAACCACGTCCTTGGGAACCTTGAACCGCGCGAGCCGCGTCGCGCAATGGTCCTGCAACACCATCGCGTCCACCGCACCGCGGGTCGCGACCAACGCCACGATCGCCTCGCCCCACCGCTCACTGGGCCTGCCGACCACGAGCGCATCCACGACGTCGGCGTGCGACCGCAGGACTTCCTCGACCTCCTCGACGAACACCTTCTCCCCACCGGTGTTGACCACCAACGAATCCCGGCCCAACAAGCGCAGCGTGCCGTCGGCATCCAGGGCTGCCCGATCACCCGAGACGACCACGCGCTGGCCGTCCACCTCGGGGAACGTCCTGGCCGTGGCGTCGGCGTCGCCGTAGTACCCGAGCGGGATGCGGCCGGCGCGGGCCACCCAGCCGACCTCGGGCTCACCGGGATTCAGGAATCGGGAGTAGTCGCCGGCGAGCACGAGCCCGCCCGCGCGGAGCTGGAACGTGTCGGCGGTCGGCGTCTCCCGTTGGGTGTGACCGTAACCCATGTTGCCGGTCTCCGATGAACCGAACCCGTTGATGATGGTGATCTGCGGGATGCGGTCCAGCAAGGCGCGCTGATGTTTCGGATTGGTGGCCGCACCGCCCGTGCCGATCGCGAACATCGCCGACAGGTCATAGGAACGCCTGCCGAGCTCCTCGACGATCGGCGCGGCGTAAGCGTCACCGACCATGGTCATCAGGCCGACCCTTTCGCGCTCAGCGGTTTCCAGCACCGCACGCGGGTCGAAGCGTTGCCTGGTGTCATGCAAGATCACCGTCTGGCCGGAGAGCATCCCGGAGAACGCGGTCCACAACCCGGCCGCGTGCATCAGCGGCGACACCGCGAACCAGGGCGGGCCCGCTTTGGACACCTTCTCGTGGATCTCGCTCACCTGATCGTGATCGGCGCCGTTCATCGACGACACGTAGATGTCGCCCTGGCGCCACAGCACCCCTTTGGGTCGCCCCGTGGTGCCACCCGTGCAGATCATCAGCACGTCGTCAGGCGATGGGGTCAGGACATGATCGATATTTCCCTGGGCCAGCGCATCTTCCAACGCGATCGTGCCCGGCAGCGCGACACCGGCACCGTCGTCGACACAGATCATCAGCTCTGCGTCGAGCACATCGGCGAACCTCGCCCCCAGCGACCGGTGGTAGATCACCGCGCGGGGCCTGAGGTAGTCCAGCAGCTCGGCCACCTCGCCCGGCGCGTAGTGGTAGTTGACGTTGACGGGGACCGTGCGCGCCTTGAGGCAACCGATGACCATGTCGGGATACAGATCGTTGTGCATGACGAGCGCAACGATGTCCTGACCACATTCCCACCGGTTCAGTTCGGCACGCTCCCGATGCGTCCCGAGACCGTGCGAGACCAGGAAGTTCGCGAGCCGCCGGGTCCGGTCGGCACTTTCGGCGAAGGTGGTGCGCCGGGTGCCGCACACCGTCATCTCCCGGTGAGGCGCCGCTTCGGCGATCGCGTCGACGACGGCGCCGATGGTCCATTCGGCCACGCTAGACCGACGCCGCCAGATCCCGGGCACCGGGCGCGGTGCGGCTCGGATCGCCGAGGAGTTCGAGAGCGTTGTCGCGCATGACTTTCCGGGTGTCCTCGAGACTGAACTCGGGGAATTGCGGGATATCTGCGGTGAAGGTGGTCGGGTCGGCCAGTCCCTCACCGTGCGGCCAGTCCGAGCCGAACAGGATCTTGTCGACGCCGATGGTTTCGGCCAGCAGCAACACGTCGTCCTCGTAGTACGGCGCGATCCACACGTTGTTACGCAGCTGCTCGACCGGATCCTCCCTGAAGTGGTACGGCGCATTGTTGGCGGCCTTCTTCAGCCGCTTGATCAGCCGGTAGACGAAGTAGGAGCCGTTCTCGATGCTGCACACCTTGAGCTTCGGATGCCGTGTGAAGACCTGGTGCACGATCATCGAGGCCATGGTGTCGTGGATCGCGCGGTCGTCCATGATCACCATGTCGAGCGGATCTCGCTTGCCGAACCCTTTGAACACCCCGCTGCCGCCCCACAACGCCGGCACCGCCATGTAACCGGAATCCGACAGATGGAAGGCGACTGGGACGCCCGCCTCGGCCAGGCGGGCCCACACCGGGTCGTGGAGCGGGTCGCCCAGGGACCGCGGCCTGACCTCGCCCGGCACGGGGGCCGGGCGTACACACACCAGCTTGGCGCCGCGGCTCAGCACGAATTCGACTTCCTCGACCGCCTTTTGGGGATCGGCCAGTGAGATGATGGGCGCCGAGACGAATCGGCCGTCGGGACGGTCGAATCCCCAGTCCTCGTCCAGCCACAGGTTGAAGGCGTGCACCGAGGCCATGGTGGCTTCGATGTCGTGCTTGAGCCCCTCCTCGACCCCGCACGCGAAGGTCGGCAGCATGAACACGGTTTCGAGGCGCTGCCGGTCCAGGACTTTGACCCGGGCATCGCGATTCTGGTATTCGGGATGGTCGGCGAGCCGGTCGACCTTCATCAGCGACGCGGGATCCACCCCATCTGGGATCTCGCCGCGGAACAGCAGATCCAGGCAACCCGGCTCGATGATCGGGTCGAACGTCGGGTTGGGGATGAAGTGGTTGACCGTTCCGCCCATCACGGCCAAGGTCCGCTTACCATCCTGGACCATCTGCACACCGCGGCTTCTGAACTCTTTGGGCAGGTGCCGGGTGAACGCATCGATCGGCTCGTAGTAGTGGTTGTCGACGTCGACGGCCAGGTAGGGCAGACGCTCTGGGGTGTCGGTCATTTCAGCAACCTTCTTTCAAGGGCGGGAAGTCCGGGGGCCGTTTCTCGAAGAACGCGGTGATGCCTTCGACGAGGTCCGGCCGCACCATGGATTCGTGCATGAGGGTTTCGGCACGTGCGCTGACGTCGACGACGGCGTCGTTGGCATCCCCGTACAGTTGGCGTTTGATCACCGCCATCGACGCCGGCGAGCAGTTGCGGGCCAGATCCTCGGCGTACTCGACCGCGCGGGCCAGCAGATCGTCGGGCGCCACAACCTCTTTCACGAGACCGAGCTGCACAGCCTCCTCTGCGAGGAACGTGCGGCCGCTCAGCAACAGGTCCGCGGCCGCGCCCCAGCCGGCCAGGCGCGGCAGGATCCAGGTGATGCCGTATTCGCCGATCAGCCCGCGGCGCGGGAACGCGGTGGCGAACTTGGCGCCGGCGGCGGCGAACCGCACGTCGCACATCAGGGCGTGGGTCAGCCCGATACCGACACACGCACCGTTGATGGCGGCGATGACGGGCTTGCGCAAAGCAGTGAGGAAGTGCGGGTGCCGCTCACCGACGATCTTGCTGACGTCGGTGTCGCCGTCGATCGACTCGCCAAGGGCCGCCATCGAACCCATGTAGGCGCCTGCGCAGAAACCCTTGCCGCTTCCGGTCAGCACGATGGCCCGGATCGCCGGATCCGCCTCTGCGCGGTCGAAATTCGCGTAGACGCCGGCGGAGATGTCCGCTCCCCACGAGTTCAGCCGCTCCGGGCGATTGAGGGTTATGACGGCGACGCTGCCGCTCACGACGTCGTACCGAACAGCCTCGGTCGCTACCTCATCGCCCAAAGAGGTGTCTGCAGCCACACATACTGTATACCTATCGGTAGAGTGTTCCGCAAGGCTCACATGTGGCCCGCGACCAGCACAAAGCCGGCACCGGGAAGTGGGTAGACCGAGGCCCTGTCAACCCCGTCCCGCACGGCGGGTCGCCGATACCGGACAACGCAGCGCGGGCCCCGTCCGGTGCCGCTACACGAAGTCGCTGCCGCCGTCGACGTTGACGTTCGCGCCGGTCATGTAGGAATTGCGCTTGGAAGCCAAAAATGCCGCGACCGCGCCGATTTCGTGAGGCAGCCCGGCACGTGGCAGATGTGCGGGATGCCCGAAATGCTCGTCGATGGCAGACATCAGCCGGTACGGGTCGGCGCCGTCCGCCCCGACCGAATCGGCCCAGGCAAGCAGCGCTTCCGACGAAATGCTGCCCGGGGACACCACATTGACCATGATCTCGTCCTTGGCCAGCAGCAGCGACAGGTTCTTCGACACACTGGTCACGGCCGCCTTGGCTGCGGTGTAGGCGGGCAGGCGCGTGCTCTGCCGCTGTGTCGAATGCGCCGAGAAGTTCACGATCCGGGCCCACTCCGCCCGGCGCAGCAGCGGCAACGCGGCGGGGACACAGCGCACCATACCCATGAGACCGGCGTCGAACGCCTCCTGCCACTGCGCGTCGGTCAGCTCTTCGAAGTTGCCCGCCGCGCCGGGTCCGACCGTGTTGACGAGCGCATTGAGCTCACCCCACCGCTCGCCCACCTCCGCGAACGCCCGGTCGACCTGCGTCGGATCGCCGATGTCGGCGACGATGGCCACGGCATCCGGGGAACCTCGGTCCGTGAGATCCACTGCGGCAGCCTCGAGCACCTCTCGGAAGCGGCCGACGACGGCCACGCGCGCGCCGTCGTCGGCCAGACACTGCGCAGTGGCGGACCCCATACCCCGGCCTCCGCCGACGACGACGGTGGCCGCGCCCCGGAACCCGAGATCCATGCGGTGGCTAGGAACCAGTCCAGTTGGGTGCGCGCTTTTCGGCGAACGCCGTGGCGCCTTCGATCGCGTCCTTCGACGTGAACACCGGGGTGATCAATTCGCCCTGCCGCTGCCACATCTCGTCCTCGGACCACCCCGCGGACTTGGTGATGATCTCCTTGGTCACCGCGACGGCCAGCGGCCCGTTGGCGGTGATCCGTTCGGCCAGCTCGAGCGCACCCGCCAAGGCCTCGCCGGGCTCGGTCAGCTTGTTGACGAATCCCCAGGCCGCGGCCTCCTCGGCGGTGAAGTTGTCGCCGGTGAGCGCCAGCTCGAGCGCCTTCTGATACGGGATCCGCTTGGGCAGCCGCAGGAGGCCGCCGCCGGCGGCGACCAGTCCGCGTTTGACCTCGGGGATGCCGAATTTGGCCACCTTGGAGGCCACCACCAGATCGGTGGCGAGCACGATCTCGGTGCCGCCCGCCAACGCGTATCCCTCGACGGCGGCGATGAGCGGCTTGCGGGGCGGCTGTTCGGTGAATCCGATGCCCCGGCCCGGCACATGCGGCAGTTCGCCCGACGCGAAGGCCTTGAGGTCCATGCCAGCGCAGAAGTTACCGCCCGCGCCCGTGATGATCGCGACCGAGAGTTCCGGGGTTTCGTCGAGTTCGTCCACGGCGTCGGCCAGCCCCTGCGCGACAGCGAGGTTGAACGCGTTCCGGGCCTCCGGCCGGTTGATCGTGATGATGAGCGTCCTACCTCGGCGCTCCCGCAGCACTACGTCCGACATCGATGCCCCTTCGCTCGCGGCCCAACAAACCCGGAAAAGCATACTATATGTATTACAGTAGAAACTCGCGCCCACGACCGCGTGCGCCGAGCGACGGACCCGAGACCAGCGTAGAGCGGAGCGACGGGATGGCTACCGGTAAGGTTGACGGTGACAACATCCGACGACACGCGCGCATAGGCGCAGTTCAGGCGGTGGCCGACGGTAGATTCGCTGAGATTGGCCCGCGGCGTGAGGACTGCTTGAGCAGTAACGACATTGATGGAGGTGCCCGCAGTGGCAAAGCAACCGACCGCTGAGAAACGCCAACGGCGCGAACGCGGTTCCATCAATCCCGACGACATCATCAAGGGCGCTTTCGAACTGGCCGAGCAGGTCTCGATCGACAACCTCAGCATGCCATTGCTGGGCAAGCACCTCGGCGTCGGCGTCACGAGCATCTACTGGTACTTCCGCAAGAAGGACGAACTGCTCAACGCGATGACCGACCGAGCCTTGCGGGAATTCGTCGTCGCGACCCCGTACGTGGAGGCCAAGGATTGGCGCGAATCTCTCGCCAACCACGCCAGGACCATGCGAAAGGCCTTCATGGGCAACCCGATCCTGTGTGACCTGATCCTGATCCGCTCGGCGCTGAGCCCGCGGGCGGCCCGGCTCGGCGTGCAGGAGATGGAGACCGCCATCGCCGGTTTGGTCGAAGCGGGGCTGTCGGTCGAGGATGCGTTCGACACGTATTCGGCGGTGTCGGTCCACGTGCGCGGATCTGTCGTGCTGCACCGGCTCTACGAGAAAAACCGGGCCATCGACAACGCGCCCGGCGACTACGAAGAGACCATGGTGATCGACCCCGAGACCACGCCGCTGATAGCCCAGGTCACCAGCGAAGGGCACCGGATCGGCGCGGCCGACGAGAAGAATTTCGAGTACGGCCTGGAGTGCATTCTCGACCATGCCGCCCAGCTGATCGAGGCCAATGCCGGCAAGCCGGCCAAGAAAGCGTCCACGAAGCGCAAGGCGGTTTAGATCGCACGGTCGAAGGTGAGCTAGTTGTCGAGATATCGCTGAATTTTCGACAACAAGCTCACTTTCGCCACGCTCAGACCTCGATGACCACCGCGCCGCCCTGACCACCGCCCGCGCACATCGCGGCGACACCGATGCCACCGCCGCGCCGCCGCAGTTCGTAGACCAGTGTGGTGACCATGCGGGCACCCGATGCCGCGATGGGATGGCCCAGGCTGCACCCGCTGCCCGAGAAGTTCACGAGTTCCTCGTCGATGCCGTACTCCCGCACGGCCGCGATGGGCACCGACGCGAACGCCTCGTTGATCTCCCACAGCGCGACGTCAGGTGGTTTGAGCCCGGCGCGGTCGAGTACCTTGCCGATGACCTTGACGCCGCCCAGTCCCGTGTCACGGGCCGGGACACCGACGGCGGCCCAGGCCTTGACGGTCGCGAGCACACCGAGCTGCTCCGCGGCCGCGTAATCGGCGTCGACGAGCGCCACCGCGGCGGCAGCGTCGTTGGTGCCGCTGCTGTTGCCCGCGGTGATGGAGAACCCCTCGATCTCGGGATGCAGGACTTTGAGCTCGGCGAGTTTCTCGGCGGTGGTACCGCGGCGGGGGTGTTCGTCGACGCTGAACTCGGTCACCGAACCGTCGGGCTGGGTCACCTTCAACGGCACGATCTCGTCGACGAACTTCCCCGCGTCGATCGCGGCGACCGCGCGCTGGTGCGACCGGGCCGCCCAAGCGTCCATGTCCTCGCGCGTGATGCCCGCGGCCTGCGCCGTGTTCCAGCCCACCGTGATCGACATGTCGCGCATCGGCGCATCCGGGGTCTCCACATGCGTCGGCGTCATCCACGGCTCGATGAACGTCAGCTCCGGGCCGGGCACCCGCCATTTCATCAGCGGCGACGAGGACAGCGATTGCACGCCGCCGGCGACCAGCACGCGCTCCATTCCCGAGCCGATCTGCGCGGCCGCGTTGCCGATCGCGGTCAGGCTGCCCGCGCAGTGCCGGTTGACCGACTGCCCGGGTACCGACTCCCAACCGAGGGCGTCGGCGGCGTATCGCGCGATGTCACCACCGCCGTAATTGGATTCGGCGAAGATCAGATCGTCGATGGCCTCCGGAACGATCCCGGCCCGACGCACGACCTCGGGTAAGACCGTGGTGATCAGCGTTTCGGGCGGGGTGTTGACCAGCGTGCCCTTGAACGAACGGCCGATGGCTGTGCGGGCTGCGCCGACGATGACGGGTGTTGGCATGAGTATCAACCTTTACGATATTTCGTGTTTATGTAACGGTAGCAGGCGCGCGGGCTAATGCGGCTCCTGCACCTGAAAATGCTCGTCACGCAGCCGGAAGGCCTCCTTGGTGCCGTGCCGCGCGCGGGTCTTGACGAAGTTGAACTCACCGGGCGAGAACTGCAGGTTGGTGCCGTACGCGTGGAACAGGTAGCTGGCCACTTCCTCGCCCTGATAGGCCTGGCTCTGCTCGACGAGACGGAACGCCTCTTTGGCGATGACAACCCCGTCGGCAGGCATCTTCGAGACCTTCTCGGCCCAGTACCGCGCCCGCGCACCCACCTGGCCGGCATCGCAGGTGTCGGTGAAGATCCCGAGGTGCTCGACGGAACCGGCCTCGATGATGTCGCCGGTGAGCAGCATCCGGCGCGCGAGCACCGGGCCCAGTCGGTGGAAGAACATGTGCAAGCTGCCCAGCGCCGGACCGAGGAACCGGGTGGCCGGCATGCCGATCTTGGTGTCGCGTGCGACCACCGAGATGTCGGCCATCAGGGCCATCTCGAAACCGCCGCCGAGGGCGTAACCGCTGATCTCGCCCACGGTCACCTTGGGGAACCCCATGAAGTTGTGATAGAAGCCAAAGGACTTGCGGTCCACGGTGAGTCGTCGACGCTGGCTCGGACGCGCGTTCCGCTGCGACTCCTCGCCCGTCGGGCCGTACCACCCATATGCGTTGTTCATGTCGGCCCCCGTGCTGAACACCCCCTCGGCGCCACGTAGCAGCACCACGGTGATGTCGTCGTCCTCGGCCACGACGTCGAGGTAGCGGGCGATCTCGTCCCGCATCGCGGCATCGTAGGAGTTGCGCCGTTTCGGGTTGTTGAAGGTGATGGTCGCGATGCGGTTGTCCGCGTCGACCTCGAAGAGCACCCGGTCATCCGTCATGCGAAATCAACCTCGCTTCAATGGTTCATCCGGCCTCGGCGGCCGGCGTGGCACGCCGGGGCGCGGCGAGATCCTCGCGCACCGAAGGTTCGTGCGCCGACCAGATCAGTTCCTCCGATCCGATCATCCATCGACGACCTTTCGTGCCGACTTGCACAAGATGGTAACCGCATCGCCTACTGTATGAGCAACTGTATGGATCGAGGGAGGCCGGGATACGTGACTGACGGTTCGGTGACCACGTCCGACGCGGGCCCGGTCCTGCGCATCACCCTCGATCGTCCTGACCGCCGAAATTCGTTGAACCATCGGATGATCGACGATCTGGTCGCAAGCCTCACCGCGGCGGCCCGCGACGACTCGCTGCGGGCCGTCGTGATCACCGGAGCCGGTGCCGATTTCTGTGCCGGGGCGGACTGGGTGTCCACCAATTCTCCGGGTGTGCGACCCCGCACCGGCGATCTGTTGCGCCGCGTCCCGCACGGTGCGCACCGCATCGTCGAACTCGTCGCGACCATGCATCTGCCGGTCGTCTGCGCGGTGCGCGGCTGGGCCGTCGGACTGGGCTGCAATCTCGCGCTGGCCGCCGACTTCACCATCGCCGAAACGAGTGCGTTGTTCTGGGAACCGTTTGTGGACCGAGGATTCAGCCCCGACTCGGGATCCACCTGGCTGCTGCCCCGGTTGGCAGGAGTGGCGCGCGCCAAGCGGATGCTGTTGCTGGGCGAGAAGGTCAGCGGTGCTGAGGCGGCGGACTGGGGACTCGTACACAGCGCGGTGAACGACGACGAGCTCGACGCCGCCACCGAAGAGCTGGTGGCCCGGCTCGCAGCCGGGGCCACCGTCGCGATCGGCCTGGCCAAGCAGGCCATCGCCTACGCGCAGGCCGCCACGCTCACCCAGGCCATGAACCAGGAGCTGTCCAATCTGGAACTGTCTTGCCGTACAGCCGATTTCAAAGAAGGCCTGGCCGCTTTCACGCAACTGCGGGATCCCGACTTCACCGGACGCTGAAAGGCACTCATGTACGACACCATCAAGTACGAGGTGGACGGCCACAAGGCCACCATCACCTTGAACCGCCCAGACGCGCTCAATGCGCTGTCCCCACACATGATCGCCGAACTCCGCGCCGCGTACGACGAAGCGGAGAACGACGACAACATCTGGCTGATGATCGTCACGGGCACCGGCCGGGCCTTCTGCACCGGTGCCGATGTCAAAGAGATCCCCGACGACGGCAAGGTCATCTACGAGCGGCCGTACCTGTCCACCTACGACCAATGGGAGGCTCCCCAGGAGGGCACTCCCCCGTTCCGCCGTATGGCCAAGCCCGTGCTGGCGGCGATCAACGGGATCTGTTGCGGAGCCGGGCTGGACTGGGTCACGACAGGCGACATCGTCATCGCGTCCGACAAGGCGACGTTCTTCGATCCCCATGTCAGCATCGGCTTGGTCGCCGCGCGCGAGATGGTGCGGTTGGCCCGCGCACTGCCGCGATCGGTGGCGCTGCGAATGGCCTTGACGGGCAAGCACGAACGCATGAGCGCCGAGCGTGCGTACGAGCTCGGCATGGTCACCGAGGTGGTCGAACACGACCACCTGCTGCAGCGCGCACACGAAATCGCCGATGTCGTCAATTCCAATGCGCCCCTCGCTGTGCGTGGCACCAGACTCGCGATTCACAAGACCCTGGATCTGCCGTTGCTGGAAGGTGAGATCCTCGCGGAGACGTTCCGCGAGCGGGTCGTGCGCACCGAGGACGCCCAAGAGGGGCCACGTGCGTTCGTGGAGAAGCGCGCGCCGAACTGGCAGGCGCGGTGATGGACACGCTGCTCCTCGACTTCGACCACGCGTCACGGGTCGCCACGGTGACGCTGAATCGACCCGAGGCGCTGAACTCCTTCAACCGCACCATGTGTCGAGAGATGCGTGACGTCTGGCACGCCGTCAAGGCCGACGACGGCATCAACGCCGTGGTGCTGCGGGCCGCCGGTGACCGCGCCTTCAGCGCGGGCCTCGACG
This sequence comes from Mycolicibacterium mageritense, assembly GCF_010727475.1. Taxonomy (NCBI): domain Bacteria; kingdom Bacillati; phylum Actinomycetota; class Actinomycetes; order Mycobacteriales; family Mycobacteriaceae; genus Mycobacterium; species Mycolicibacterium mageritense. The sequence goes on along the minus strand of NZ_AP022567.1, from coordinate 5,275,199 downwards.
TGAAATCCAGCTACGGCCAGCCCAACATCGTGTGGAACCACGAAGACCCAGGCGAGTTGTTGAGTCCCAAATGGCAGAAGATGTGGAAGCCGGTGGTGTGCGCGGTGCACGGCATGTGCACGGCCGGCGCACTGTATTTCGTCAACGAGTCCGACGTGGTGATCTGCTCGGCCGACGCGACGTTCTTCGACTCCCACGTGAGCGCCGGGCTGGTGTCCGCGCTGGAACCGATCGGGTTGATGCGCCGCGTCGGTCTCGGGGACACCTTGCGGATGGCTCTGATGGGCAATGACGAACGTGTTGGTGCCGACACCGCGTTGCGCATCGGGTTGGTCACCGAGGTGGTGGCGCGAGAACAGCTGTGGAACCGCGCGCACGAGATCGCCGAGGCCATCGCCGCCAAGCCGCCCACCGCGACGCAGGGGACCGTCAAGGCCATCTGGGAGTCACTGGACAAGCCATACCGGGCGGCGATGGACCAGGGCCTGATCTACACGCGACTGGGCAATCCGATAGCCAAGGCCGAACTGGCAAGGCTGGACCTGCCCAGGACCGCGCCCCGGATCCGCTGATGCCGCACCCGCTTTCGCAGCGCATCACCGACGTTCTCGGGCTCGACCCGTCGGCACGGGCGCTGCAGTACGACGGTCAGTGGTGCACCTGGGGGCAGCTCGCGACGCTGTCCCGGCGTATCGGCATGCTCACCGGTGACCACCGGGTCGGCATCATGTTGCGCAACACACCGGTGCACGTCGCCGCGCTGCTCGGGGTTCTCGAGGCCGGCGGCACCGTCGTCGTCATCAATCCGGCACGTGGCGACGACCGCACCCGCGCCGATATCGCGTCTCTCTCGCTACCGCTCGTGATCGGACTGGCCGAGGACCACGCCACACTCGTCACGCCGTCCCCCGGCACCGCGTCGATCACGCTGTCCGACGTGGATACCGAGCCAACGGTGACCGGGGAACCGGGCGACGACGCCGGCAGGTCGGGCGTTGCGGTGTGGATGCTGACCAGTGGCACGACCGGTCCGCCGAAACGCGTCGACCTCACCTACGACATGCTGGCCCGCAGTGTCATGGGCGACCAACCCTGGGATGCGCCACGCGGACTGCGCCGCGGCGTGGCCATCGTGAACTCACCACTGGTCCACGTCGGTGGCGTGTTCCGGGTGCTGTCATGTGTCGCAGAGGCTCGCCCGTTCGTGCTGCTACCCAAGTTCGACCTGCGCCGGTGGTCGGCCGCGGTGCGGGAACACCGGCCACGGGCGGTGTCTCTCGTACCCGCTGCCCTGCGCATGGTGCTGCATTCCGAGCTCACGCGCGACGACCTGGCCGGCATCCGGGTCGTCACGTCCGGAACCGCACCACTGTCGGCCGACGATGCCGACGCGTTCACCGAGAAGTTCGGCATTCCCGTCTTGACATCTTATGCCGCAACCGAATTCGGTGGTGGCGTGGCGGGCTGGACGCTCGACGACCATTCGAGATACTGGACCGACAAACGCGGCAGCGTGGGCCGCGCCAATCCGGGCGCGCGGCTGCGCGTGGTGGACGAGGACGGTCGTCCACTCGGGCCCGACGAGCGCGGTCTGCTGGAAGTCAAACCGGCGCAGATGGATCCATCGGCGGACTGGATCCGCACCACCGACCTGGCCCGCATCGACGCCGACGGATTCGTGTGGATTCTCGGACGGGCCGATCAAGCCATCATCCGTGGCGGATTCAAGGTCATGCCCGACGATGTGCGCACCGTACTGGAAAGCCATCCTGCCGTGCGGGGCGCCGCGGTCATCGGCCGCGCCGACGACCGGTTGGGCGAGACCCCGGTGGCGATGGTCGAACTGCACGGTGAGACCACTGTCGACGCGTTGCACGCCTACCTGGGCAGCCGCCTCGCGCGCTACGAGATACCCACCACCATCGCGATCGTCGACGCGATCCCCCGAACACCCTCCGGGAAACCGGACCTCGGCGCCGTACGAGACCATTTTGCGGCCAGTGCGTGACCATTGCCGCGCATCAGACAATGGCATCCGCACGCAGCCGCGTGATCTCGTCACTGCCGTAACCGATCTCGGCGAGGACGTCGTCGGTGTGCTCACCGAGCAGCGGCGCCCTGTGCCGGATTGTGCCCGGCGTCGCCGACATCCGGAACGGCGTCTCGATGATCGGCACGTCACGTGATGCCCCGGGGAACGGCACCCGCTGCAGATAACCCATGGCCCGCACATGCGGATCATCGAGCACATCCTGCGTGGAATGCAGAGGAGCGGCGGGCATTTTCGCATTGTCCAGCAAATCCAGCAGCTCAGCCTTGGTCTTGTCGGCACACCACTGCGCCATGATGTCGTTGAGGATGTCCCCATTGGCCCAGCGGCTGTCGTCGTCGGCGAAGCGCGGATCGTCGAAAAGGTCTTCACGCCCGACCAGCCGGCACCAGCGTTTGAACATGGGCTGGCCTGCCACCTGCAGCAGCACCCATTGATCGTCAGCAGTGCGATACAGGTCACATGGCGCGACCGAGGCGCCCTTGTTGCCCATCCTGGGCTTGTCGGTGTGCAGCAGTTCGCGCTCGATCAGGAATGCGTTCGACAACATCAACGCCGTCGGCAGCAGCGCCGCCTCCACGTGCTGTCCCTGGCCCGTCCGGTCGCGGTGGTAGAGCGCCATCATCACCCCGATCGCAAGCGTGAGCGCCGTGCCGAAGTCGGCGTAGGGCACCACGGTTCGGATCGGCTGGTCGGGCAGGCCCTGCCGATACACCGCGCCCGACATGACCTGTCCCGCACCGTCGAACCCGATCTTGGCGCTGTACGGCCCGCCTTCGCCGTATGCCGTGGCGCTGGCCAGGATGATGTCCGGTTTGATCGCCTTGAGCGTGTCGTAATCCAGACCGCTGGCCCGCATCGCCGCGGCAGGCATGTTGGCGATCACGATGTCGGAGCGGGCGACCAGCCGCCGAGTGATCTCCGCACCTTCGCGTGTCGTGGAATCCAGGGTGAGTGAGCGCTTATTGCGGTTGCACTGCAGGAACGTGCCTCCCTCACCGCCCGCTGTGACGGCCTGGACCCAGCGATCCTCTCCCCCTTCGCGCTTCTCGACCCGCAGCACGTCGGCACCCATGTCGGCGAGGATCGCGCTGCACCACGGTGCCGCGATGAAGCGACCGTAGTCGAGCACCCGAATCCCTTCGAGAACGCCTGGCATGCTCACCGACTCTAGCCGAACGACCGACTGTAAGTATTACAGTACGAAGATGTGCGGCTTGGGTGGTCACGCCATCATTCCCGATCAGTACGCCGGCGTCCGTCGGATCTGCACATCGGGAAAGGCCGGAACGTCGAACCTGGTGTGCACGACCGTTTCCGTGCACGTCCGTTCGGCGTGGGCGGCGATCTCGGCCAGGGTGGTCACCCACATGCCGTCCATCGCCTTGACAGTCTCGATCAATTGTTCCAGCGCAGCGGCTTTCGACGGGCGACCGGAAATGAACGGATGGTTGGTGAGCACGAAGCAGCCACCTTCGCGGTGGTGCGCCTGCGCTTCCAGCGTCCACATCTCGAGTACCTTCGCGGGACTTTCGATGACCCCGCTTCCGGTCACTCCGGGATAGAACGCGTACTGCTCCCAGTCGTCGAGAGCCCAATCCACCGGAATTTCGATCAAGGTCTGCGCACTACCGGGTTCGACGGCAAAACGGTAGGGCTTGTCTCCATCGAGCAGGCTGGAATCGTAGCGAAACCCGCGCTGCGCCAGCAGCCCCGGCGTGTGCCAGTTGGTCTCCCACCATGGCGCGCGGTACCCGACCGGACGGAGTCCGGCGACGCGTTCAAGGGCATCCAGCCCGCGGTCGAGGTAGCCCGCCTCGGTTTCGGCGGCTATCCCTTGCATCGGTTCGTGAAGGTAGCCATGGTGCCCGACCTCGTGCCCACCGTCGATGATGGACTTGACCGTGCTCGGGTAGCACTCTGCCGTGAAACCGGGGATGAAGAACGTGGCGCGGACGTCCTGGCGTTCGAGCAGGCGCAGCAACCGGGGTACCCCGACGCGGGGACCGTAGGCCTGATGGCTCATCAGTGACATCCGCGCGGCCGAGCGCGGATCATGTGCCAGTACACATGATTCCGCGTCGACATCGAAAGTAAAGGCGGCCGCTGCCCGGTAGCCCTGCGGCCAGGCCAGGTCGTCGCGACCGTGAGGGGTCGGTGCTGTCATTGCGAACTCCTTTGTGCGCAGTGCCATATCGGTGGTGTGATCAACGGGGAACGGCCCGGTAGCTCCTGTACGCCATCGGGCCGAGCGCCGCGTAGGCGGCCGCCGCGACGACACCGCCGGCCAGCCAGGACAGGTCGAGCCCGCCAAGGGCGCGGGATCCGAACCCCTGCATGACTTCCGCCGGCCCGTACATGAACATCCAGGTGGCTGCGATTCCGGCCGCGAAGCACACCATCGTGGCCCAGTTCACGTCTGGCAGGCGGCGCGATCCGATCGGATCGAACAATCGCTGCGCGTCGAGCTGCCTGTTCGCGATGACGAAGTAATGCACCAGCATGATGCCGGCCCAGCTCGCAATCCACGCGACGATCGCACCGAGCCACGTGCTCAGGACCGTGGCCAGGCTGGACTGGAAGATGAAGAATATGACCGCCGCCAGCGCGAACACCCCGACGAACAGATTGAGCTTGCGGCGGTGCACCTTGACGTCGAGGGCCTGCGTAGCGACGGAGAACGTGTAGATGTTGAGGATGTTGGTCGCTATCGGCCCGTGGATCACCAAGAACAGCACTGGCAATGCCAACGCACCGTAGTTGTCCACGATCAGCCGGCCGGGATCGACTGACCCGTTGGTCGTTGCCAGACTCGCCCCGAGGACTCCCAGCCAGACCACCGGGATGAACTGGCCCAGGGCGCTGGCCAAGTACAGGTTGCGCCTCGGCACCGTGGTGCTGACAAACCGCGAATAGTCAGCGGCATAGGTGAACCACGTGATGCCCCAACCAATTCCGATCACAGTCATCACGGCCGACATGGCTGCGACACGCTCCCCGCCCTGCAGCACCTGACCGGCCGCCCCCGCGTAGGACCAGTCGATGTCCAGGTGGAACCACGCGACGATCGACATCAGGATCAACACTGCCAATGTCGGCGGGACTGTCCATCGCTCGAACGCGGCGATGGTCCGGTAGCCGAACCACGCGATGGTCACCTGGATCGCCATGATCGTCGCGGCCACCATGATCTTCGCGGCGATGTTCGGCGCTTCCGGGTCGACCACGCCGAGCTTGCCCAGCAGCGCCATGACGAGGTCGAGGATGATCCAGGTGTTGACCGCGCACCAGCCGACGGCCAGCGTTGCCTGGATCGCGGCGGGCAGATAGGCACCGCGACGCCCGAAGGCGGCCCGGGAGAGCACCATGCCGGTTACCCCCGTCTGCTGGCCGATGAGAACGAAGACGCCGAACAGCCCCATCCCTACGGCATTTCCGACGATCAGGACGATGAGAGTGTCGCGCAGCCCGAGTCCGAGACCGATGCCCAAGGCACCGAGAACCCAGTTGATCGGCGCGATGTTGGCGCCTGCCCAGATCCAGAACTGGCCTGAAACTCTTGTGGTACGGACCGATTCAGGAATCGGCTGCAGCACCTCCTCGATCTGATGGATGTCGGTTTGCGGCACGGTCACGCTCACATTCTCGGCGGCGGACACTGCCGCAGCTGTCGAATGAGCAGAACCGACGTTCGGAGGGTGATCGGTACTCACGGGAGTGCTCCTGTGCTTCTGATGCCAACCGCCGCCGGGTGCGATCGGCAAAGACCACGGTCATCGGCGGCTGAGCAGGCGGCGGACGCTCGACCAGGGCCACGGGCAACGATCGTGCGAGTCCACCGCGCCCTAGGCTGAAGCCACAATGCAACACTGATGCACTCATGTCAACACGAAGGGACCACGCCACAGTGCGCCGTGGTCTTCACACTTGCGCGTTACTAGGCGATTACCACGGCGTTAAACGCCATAACCGCGACGATTCAACAAGCGCGTCAGCCGAACTCGTTGACATATGACACAGAGCACAGTAGCTTCGCTCAACAGAACAATGTTGCACTAGCTGCAACACATGGTGAACATTCGCTTAGAGGAGTCGGCGTGATCAACCACCCCCAATCACCTGCCGGGCACGCGGCGGGCACGTCGACTGAGGCCGGTCGGGCCGGCACGCCCGGATCCGGTGACCGCGTGCTGACGAAAGTCGTCACAGCGAGCTTTATCGGCAATTTCGTCGAATGGTTCGACTACGCGGTCTACGGCTACCTGGCGGTCGTGATCGCACGGGTGTTCTTTCCCGAAAGCTCTCCGACCACCGGACTACTGGCCACCTACGGCGTCTTCGCGATCTCGTTCATCATCCGGCCAGTCGGTGGATTGTTCTGGGGTCACTACGGCGACAAGGTCGGTCGACGCAACGCACTCTCGGTGTCGATCCTTGTCATGTCGACCGCGACCTTCTGCATCGCGCTGATTCCCGGATTCCATCAGATCGGCTTCGCCGCACCCGTCCTGCTGTTGGTGACCCGCATGGTGCAAGGTTTCTCCGCCTCAGGTGAGTACGCCGGAGCGTCCGCGTTCCTCGCCGAGTACGCCCCTGACCGCAGGCGGGGACTACTGACGAGCGTGGTACCCGCCTCCACCGCCGCCGGGCTGCTTTTCGGATCGCTGCTGGCAGCCCTGCTCACGGCGCTGCTGTCCACAGAGCAGCTCGACTCTTGGGGGTGGCGCCTGCCATTCCTGCTCGCCGCACCGCTGGGCCTGATCGGCCGCTATATCCGCTTCCGCCTCGAGGACACCCCGAAATTCCGGGAAATGGAACGCAACATCAATGTCGAGTCCAACACCCCACTGTCGATCCTGTTCACCGGTCACCGCCGCGCGATCGTTATCGCATTCGGCGCGACGTGCCTGAACGCGGTCGCGTTCTACCTGCTCCTGAGCTACATGCCCACGTATTTGTCGGAACAACTGGCCATCGACGAAACCGATTCGTTCATCATCACTTCGGTCACCTTGGCCTGCTACGTCGTCTTCATCTTCGGCATGGGTGCACTGTCGGACCGGTTCGGGCGCAAGAGAGTCTTGATCGCCGCGTCGATCTGCTTCGCGGTTGGCACCGTACCGTTGTTCAGCACCCTCGGCGCGGTGGGCGTCGTCGGGATTGCACTCATTCAGATCGTGCTCGCGGCGTTCCTGACGATGAACGACGGCACCCTGCCCACATTTCTCGCCGAGATCTTCCCGACTCGGGTTCGCTACAGCGGCTTCGCCTTCAGCTTCAACACCGCCAACGCACTATTCGGTGGAACCGCGCCGTTCGTTGCGACACTGCTGATCACACTCACGGGCAGCAATCTCGCTCCCGCGTGGTATCTCGTCGCGGCCGCACTGGTTGCGATGGCCGCCATGCTCGCGGCACGAGAGACCGCGCGCGAACGCCTCGCCGACTGAACAACATCCATCGTCAAATCAATGGTGTCAGCGGACGCCACCCATGGAAATCGAAAGGAATCACTCATGAACCTCGAGCGTATGAAGCAGATCCCCAACGGGGACAAGGTCGTTCCCACCTTCAGTGCAGAGGAGATGGAGCGCCGCCTGACCGCATTGCGCAAGCAGATGATCACCGACGACCTTGAAGCGGTGGTGTTCACCAGCTACCACAACATCAACTACTACTCCGACTTTCTCTACACCGCATTCGGCCGGCCCTACGCATTGGTGGTGACCCAATACGGCTCCACCACGGTCACTGCCAACATCGATGCGGGCATGCCCTGGCGGCGTACGTTCGGTGACAACGTCGTCTACACAGACTGGCAGCGCGACAATTTCGAGTACTCGGTCGCGCAAGTGCTTGCCAAGCACGGCATCAGCAAGGGCCGGCTCGGTATCGAAAACGACCACATCAACCCCGATCTGCTCGCTCGTATCAGCACCGTACTGCCCGACCTGCAGCCCACCGATGTGGCCGCCGCAACCATGCGGCTGCGCATGATCAAGTCACCCGAAGAGATCGAACTGATCAAGCACGGAGCCCGGATCGGCGACCTCGGAGGTACAGCCGTTCGTGACGCGATCACCGAGGGCATACCGGAGTACGAGGTGGCGATCGCCGGCTCGAACGCGATGATCCGCGAGATCGCCCGCACATTCCCGCACGCCGAACTGCGGGACACGTGGGTGTGGTTCCAGTCCGGCATCAACACCGACGGCGCCCACAACTGGGCCACGAGCCGCCAGGTGCAGCGTGGAGACATCCTGTCGCTCAACTGTTTTCCGATGATCGCCGGCTACTACACCGCTCTCGAGCGGACGCTGTTCTACGGCGAACCGTCAGCAGAACACCTACGGTTCTGGGAGATCAACGTGGAGGTGCACCGTCGAGGCCTGGAGTTGATCAAGCCTGGTGCCGTCTGCAAGGAAATCGCCGCCGAACTCAACGAGATCTACCAGGGTTACGGTCTGCTGCCGAACCGGACATTCGGATACGGGCATTCGTTCGGCGTGCTCTCCCATTACTACGGACGCGAAGCCGGTCTGGAGTTGCGGGAAGACATCGAAACGGTTCTCGAACCGGGCATGGTGGTGTCGATGGAACCGATGATCATGATCCCTGAGGGTCGGGCCGGCGCGGGCGGATACCGTGAACACGATATTCTCGTTGTCGGCGAAGACGGGGCAGAGAACATCACCAAGTTTCCGTTCGGCCCGGAACACAACATCATCGGCGTGTGAGCGCCGCGGCGGCCTTGATCGGCGCCCAGCCGGGTTGACAATGGGAAGCGGGTATCGCGGTAGGAGGACCGGGACGTGGCTGGCGTTGATTCACTCGCGGAGGAGAACGGCGACGCCAGGCCGTCGGCATCAGTGTTGCTCAACGGGCTTCGCGTGCTCGAGTCATTCTCGATCACTGAGCCCGTACTGGGAGTCACCGAGATCGCACGGAAGGTGGACCTCCACAAGAGCAGCGTGTCCCGGATCCTTGCCACGCTGGAGAAGGCCGGTTACGTCGAGCGCGACAACAGCACCGGCCGCTTCCGGCTGGGTCTTGGGCTGATCGCACTGACCGGTCCCCTGCTGGCGAACCTCGACGTGCGCCGTGTGGCACAGCCCGAGCTGGAGGAACTCACCCGGCGCACCGGCGAGACCAGCGCACTCATGGTGTGGAACGGGCACGAGTCTGTGGTCGTCGAACAGGTGCAAAGCCCCCAGCAGGTCAAACACACGGCGTCCGTCGGCACCCGATACGACACCTACCAAAGCTCCTCAGTCCAGGTTTTTCTGTCAGAGATGCCTCGGGCCGAGGTGCAGCGGCTGTTCGACCGACGCCTCCTCGTCGGACCGGACGACACACAAGCAGTCCATGCATATCTCGAAGAGTTGGACAGGGCCCGTGACCAGGGTTACGCGGTCAACGACGGCCGCACCTCGATCGAGGAGGTCGGTATCTGCGCACCCGTCCATGATCATCGCGGTGTGCTCGTCGCGGCAATTCTCCTGTCAGCTCCCCGGTTTCGAGTTCCCCCCACCATGCTCGAACCGATCGGCCGCACCGTCGCCGAAACTGCCCGGCATGTCTCGCAGCGCCTGGGTGGCGGAACATCCAGCCCGAGCAGCTGACTGTCCGCGCGCTACTCCAACACACCCAGCCGCGCGAGGTGATCGGTCAGCGGCTTCGAAGCCGCACACAGGTGTTCGGCCATGGCATCGCGCGCCAGTTGCCCGTCCCTCGCCTTGAGCGCCGCCAGGATCTGGCGGTGATGATGCGTCGACTGCTCGGGCCAGCCTTCGACCGTCGGATACACCGATTCCAGTGCGTACCGGGTGATCTGGGACATCAGCTGTGCGAGTTTCGGTGACTCGGCGGCCCGGTTGACCCCGCGGTGAAACGCATGGTTGAGCCGGACGGCTCCGTCGTGGTCACCGTGAGCGTATGCCTGTTCGAGTTGCTGCTGGATGCGCTCGAGCTCGGCCAGCTGCGCATCGGTGATCTGGTCGGCCGCGCGGCAGGCCAGCTGTCCGCCGATGTGCGCCTGCACGCCCGCCACATCCTCGATGTCACGCCGGGTCACGGGCAGCACCACGAAACCGCGACGCGGCTGCTGGGTGAGCAGCCCCTCCGCGCGCAACCCGAACAACGCCTCGCGTACCGGCGTGACGCTGATGCCCAGTTCGGCGGCAAGCTGCTCGAGGCGGATGTAGTTGCCCGCCGGATACGTGCCATCGAAGATCCGTCGCCGGATCAGTCGCGCGACATCCTCGGCCAGCTGTGGCCGGGCGGCGAAATCGGGTATGGACACGGCTCAGACCCGATAGTCGGACAAGAGACGCTTGCTGATGATGTTCTTCTGGATCTCGCTCGTGCCCTCACCGATCAGCAGGAATGGAGCGTCGCGCATCAGCCGCTCGATCTCGTACTCCTTGGAGTAGCCGTACCCACCGTGGATCCGGAAGCTCTGCTGGGTGACCTCCGAACAGAACTCGCTGGCCAGGTACTTCGCCATACCGGCCGCGACGTCGTTGCGCTCACCGGAGTCCTTGAGCCGGGCTGCGTTGACCATCATCAGATGGGCAGCCTCGACTTTGGTTGCCATCTCGGCCAATTGGAACGCCACGGCCTGGTGTTCGGCGATCGGCTTGCCGAAGGTCTCGCGTTGCTGGGCGTAGCGCACCGCCAGTTCGAACGCACGGATGCCCACCCCACAGGCGCGCGCAGACACATTCACGCGTCCGACCTCGACACCGTCCATCATCTGGAAGAAGCCCTGGCCGGTGACGCCGCCGAGCACGTCGTCGGCGCTGGCGCGGTAGCCGTCGAAGATCAGCTCGGTGGTGTCGATGCCCTTGTAGCCCAGCTTGTCCAGCTTGCCGGGAATGGTCAGCCCGGGCACGACTTCGCCGAAGCCCGTGGGCTTTTCAACCAGGAATGCCGTCAAATTGCGATGTGGCTTGTCGGCCCCCTCATCGGTGCGCACCAGCGCGGCCACCAAGGTGGAACTGCCGCCGTTGGTCAGCCACATCTTCTGACCGTCGATCGTGTAGTCCCCATCCGGCTGCTTGACGGCGCGGGTCCGGATGGCGGCCACATCCGAGCCCAGTTCAGGCTCCGACATCGAGAACGCACCTCGGGTCTCGCCAGTTGCCATGCGCGGCAGAAAGTTCCGCTTCTGGGCGTCGGTGCCGTGCTGACGGATCATGTACGCGACGATGAAGTGGGTGTTGATCACGCCGGACACGCTCATCCAGCCACGAGCCAGTTCCTCGACGCACAGCGCGTACGTCAGCAGCGATTCGCCGAGCCCGCCGTACTCCTCGGGGATCATCAAGCCGAACAGGCCCATGTCCTTCATCTGGTCGACGATGGCCTGCGGGTAGGTGTCGGAATGCTCCAGCTCCTGGGCGGTCGGGATCACCTCCTTGTCGACGAATTGCCGTACGGTCGAGACGATCTCGGTCTGGAACTCGGTGAGCCCCAGGGTCTGCGCGAGTCTGGTCATGACACCCTCTCGAACACTGCGGCCAGTCCCTGGCCACCGCCGATGCACATGGTCTCCAGCCCGTAGCGGACCTGGCGCCGATCCAGTTCCCGGGCCAACGTGGCGAGCATCCGCCCGCCGGTCGCGCCGACCGGATGCCCCAGCGAGATCCCGGAGCCTCGGACGTTGGTGCGCTCGAAGTCGGCCTCGCCGAACTTCCACTCCTTCATCACGGCCAGCGCCTGCGCCGCGAACGCCTCGTTGAGCTCGATCAGGTCGATGTCGCTCAGTTGCAGATCGGCCTTGGCCAGGGCCACCTCGGTGGCAGGCACCGGTCCGATGCCCATGACGTTGGGCGCGACGCCCGCCGATCCCCACGACACCATGCGCACGAGCGGCCGCAGGCCCAGCTCGGCAGCCTTCTCCGGAGTGGTCACGATGCACATCGATGCGGCGTCGTTCTGGCCGCTGGAGTTGCCCGCGGTCACAGTGGCTTCCGGATCCTGCTTGAGCAGAACGGGTTTGAGCTTGGCCAGGGCCTCGACCGTGGTGTCGGCACGCGGATGCTCATCGGTGTCGATCACCGTGTCGCCCTCACGTGAGCGGACGGTGACCGGGATGATCTCCTCGGCCAGCACCCCGGACTCCTGGGCCGCCACCGCGCTGCGATGTGAGCGCACCGCGAGCTCGTCCTGCTCGACCCGGGTGATGCCGTACTCGCGGCGCAGGTTCTCGGCGGTCTCCAGCATTCCGCCCGGCACGGGGTAGAACTGCCCACCGGCGGTGGTGCGGCCACGTGCCAGCCCGTCGTGGATCTGCACGCCGCTGCGGGCCCCGCCCCACCGCATGTCGGTGGAGTAGAACGCCACGTTGCTCATGCTCTCGGCGCCGCCGGCCACCACGAGATCGTTGTCTCCGCTGCGCACCTGCAGGCACGCCTGGATCACCGCCTGCAACCCGGAGCCGCACCGGCGGTCGACCTGCATCCCGGGAACTGTCACCGGTAGGCCGGCGTCGAGCGCGACGACGCGACCGATGGCCGGGGCTTCACTGTTGGGATAGCAGTGTCCGAGAATCACGTCCTGCACCTGCTCGGGCGCCACCCCGGTGCGTTCCAGCAGGCCCTTGAGCGCGGCGACACCGAGCTCGACGGCGGTCAGCGACGCGAACATGCCGCCGTAGCGGCCGATGGGGGTGCGGACCGGTTCGCAGATGACCGCGTCGCGGGTCATACGTGCCGACCGCCGGTCACCTCGAGCACGGTGCCGGTCATGTACGACGACAGATCGCTGGCCAGGAACAGTGCCACCTTGGCCACCTCGTCGGGCTCGCCGGCGCGGCCCATCGGGATCTCGGCCAGCTTCTGATCCCAAATCCGCTGCGGCATGGCCTCTGTCATGGCCGATCGGATCAGGCCGGGCTGAATCGCGTTGACCCGCACGCCGAGGTGCGCGAGTTCCTTGGCAGACGCCTTGGTCATGCCGACGATGCCGGCCTTGGCCGCCGAATAGTTGGTCTGGCCGACCAGGCCGACCTTGCCCGAGATCGAAGACATGTTCACGATCGCGCCGCGCTTGTTCTCGCGCATGATCGCCGCGGCCGATTTGGTGCCGTTCCAGGTGCCCTTCAGGTGCACCGCGATGACCTGATCGAACTGCTCCTCGGTCATCTTGCGCAAGGTCGCGTCACGCGTGATGCCTGCGTTGTTCACCATGATGTCCAACCCTCCGAACCGCTCGACCGCGGCCTGCACGAGCGCCTCGACCTCGGCGGCCGAGGTCACGTCGCAGCGCACCGCCGTCGCTACTTCGGACCCGCCGAGTTCTTTCGCGGCCGCCTCCGTGGCCTCCAGGTTGAGGTCGCCGAGCACCACCCGGGCGCCCTCGTCGATGAAGCGCTTGGCGATGGCCAGGCCCAGACCCTGGGCACCGCCTGTCACCACTGCAGTCTGACCGGTCAGCAACGACACCTGATCACCCAACTTTCGATCCCGGAGGCTCTGTCTGAGCACGATCATATTTCATATACGATATTGGCGACTCATTGCCCCGCGGATCCCGCGCGACGAAATGGAGCTGTCCTGTGACCACCACCGCGGCCACGGCCGAAGTCTGCGACGAGGACTTCGCCGAGATCCTGGCCCAGACCCGCAGCTTCATCCGCTCCGCCGTGGTGCCCCGCGAGAACGAGATCCTGGCCACCGACCACGTGCCCGACGACCTGCGCCAGCAGGCGAAGGACATGGGGTTGTTCGGTTACGCGATCCCCCAGCAGTGGGGCGGCCTCGGCCTCAACCTGAGCCAAGACGTCGAGCTGGCAATGGAATTCGGCTACACATCGCTGGCGTTGCGGTCGATGTTCGGCACCAACAACGGCATCGCCGGGCAGGTTCTCGTGGGCTTCGGTACCGATGAACAGAAAACCCAGTGGCTCGAAGGCATCGCCTCCGGCGACGTGGTCGCCTCGTTCGCGCTCACCGAGCCCGGCGCCGGATCCAACCCGGCGGGCCTGCGCACCAAGGCCGTTCGCGACGGGGACGACTGGGTGATCGACGGCCAGAAGCGGTTCATCACCAACGCACCCACCGCGAATCTGTTCGTTGTGTTCGCCCGCACTCGCCCCGCCGACGAAAACGGCTCAGGTATCGCTGTTTTTCTGGTGCCGGCCGACGCCGCCGGCGTCGAGGTCGGCGCCAAAGACGCCAAGATGGGCCAGGAGGGCGCCTGGACCGCGGACGTCACCTTCGACGAGGTGCGGGTGCCCGGCAGCGCACTCGTGGGTGGCAGCGAGGACGTCGGCTACCGCGCCGCGATGACCTCCCTGGCCCGCGGCCGGGTCCACATCGCGGCGCTCGCCGTCGGCTCCGCGCAGCGCGCGCTCGACGAATCGGTGGCCTACGCCGCCGCGGCGACCCAGGGTGGCCAACCCATCGGCAGCTTTCAGCTGGTGCAGGCCATGCTCGCCGACCAGCAGACCGGAGTGATGGCCGGCCGGGCATTGGTGCGCGACGCCGCGGCCAAGTGGGTGTCAGGGGAAGACCGCCGCATCGCGCCGTCGGCCGCGAAACTGTTCTGCACCGAAATGGCGGGCACCGTGGCCGATCTCGCAGTGCAGATCCACGGCGGCACCGGGTACATGCGCGAGGTTCCGGTCGAGCGGATCTATCGCGAAGTCCGGCTGCTGCGGCTCTACGAAGGCACCAGCGAGATCCAGCGCCTGATCATCGGCGGTGGCCTCGTCAAAGCTCAACAGCGCAAGACCAAGGAGAATCGATGAGCGACCGGCTCGCGGGAAAAGTCGCCTTCATCACCGGAGCGGCCCGCGGACAGGGCCGAGCACACGCGGTCCGGATGGCCAAGGAAGGTGCCGACATCATCGCGGTCGACATCGCCGGCCCGCTGCCGCCCAGCGTGCCGTACGACTCGGCCACCCCCGAGGATCTCGCCGAGACCGTGCGTCTGGTCGAGGCCACCGGTAAGCGAATACTGGCGTCGGCAGCCGACACTCGCGACCACCACGCCCTGCGTGTCATCGTCGACAAGGGCGTCGCCGAGTTCGGCAGGCTCGACGTCATCGTCGCAAACGCCGGCATCACGGTGCCAGAACCGTGGAACGAAACCACCCCGCAATCGTTCAAAGACGTCATGGACATCAATGTCACGGGCACCTGGAACACCGTGATGGCCGGCGCCCAGCACATCATCGACGGCGGGCGCGGCGGGTCGATCATCCTGATCAGCTCGGCTGCCGGCATCAAGATGCAGCCGTTCATGGTGCATTACACCGCGAGCAAGCATGCCGTCGCAGGCATGGCCCGCGCGTTCGCAGCCGAGCTCGGCAAACACAAGATCCGCGTCAACAGCCTGCATCCGGGCGCAGTCAACACCCCGATGGGCACGGGCGACATGCTCGCCGCGCTCAACCGGGCCAACGAGACCAATCCCGGCTTGATGCAGATGGTGACGCCGTTCCTGCCGGACTACGTCGCCGAACCCGAAGACATCGCCGACGCGGCGATCTGGCTGGCCAGCGACGAGTCTCGATACGTCACTGCCAGCCGCGTCGCAGTCGACCTGGGCTCCACCCAGTTCTGATCGCGTCCTCGTCGCCGCGACGCCGGCCGCGCGCGGGCGGTCTCAGCCGATGAAGCGCACGATCGACTCGGCGACGGCGGCGGGTTTGTCCGAGCCGTCGATCTCGACCGTCACGGTCATGGTCGCCTGCACCGCACCGTCGAGCCTGGCCACGTCGGAAACCTGCGCGCGGGCGCGGATCTTGGCGCCGACGCGCACCGGGGTGATGAAGCGAACCTTGTTGTAGCCGTAGTTGATCGCCATGGCGATGTTGTCGACCCGGTACATCTGGTGGGTGAAGTGCGGGAGCAAGGACAGCGTGAGAAGGCCGTGCGCGATGGTGCCGCCGAACGGGCCCCCTGCCGCCTTCTCCGGGTCGACGTGGATCCACTGGTGGTCGTCAGTGGCGTCGGCGAACAGGTTGACGCGGTCCTGGGTGACTTCCATCCATTCGGTCGGACCGAGCTCGCTGCCCTGTGCCGCGACGAACTCGTCGAGCCCGCTGAAGACCTTCACCCTCACTCCTCTCGCACCGGGATCAGAAGACCACGGTCTGATTGCCGAACCGGATCACGCGATCCTCACAGTGCCACAGCACCGCGCGAGACAACACCACCCGCTCCACATCCGCACCCAGCCGCACCAGATCCTCAACGGTGTGGCGATGATCCACGCGCACCACGTCCTGTTCGATGATCGGCCCGTCGTCGAGTTCCCCGGTCACATAGTGCGCAGTCGCACCGACCAATTTGACGCCGCGCTCCTTGGCGCGCCGGTAGGGCGCGGCGCCGATGAACGCGGGCAGGAACGAGTGGTGAATATTGATGAGCGGGCAACCGACCGCGTCCAGGAAATCGGGCGTCAATATCTGCATATACCTGGCCAGCACCACCAGATCGACGTTGCCACGCAATAGCTCCAGGAGGCGCTGTTCGGCCTCCGCGCGATTCTCCTTGGTGGCGGGTACGTACAGATAGGGCACGCCAAAGGCGCGCACCTGTTCGGCCAGGTCGGGATGGTTCGAGATCACCATCGCCACCGTCATGTCCAACTCACCGCGGCGGTTGCGCCAGAGCAGATCGAGCAGACAGTGATCCTCCCGCGAGGCCATGAGCGCCACGCGCTTGGGCTTGGCCGCCTCGGTGAGACGGAAGTCCATCTCGAACGGGCCCGCGACGCGTTCGGCGAACGCGCGCTCCAGCTCGTCTCGCACGGCCGTCAGGCCGGGCAGATGGAAGATCGTCCGCTGCATGAAGGTGCCACCGGACTGCTCGGTGGAATGTTGGTCCAACGACACGATGTTCGCGCCGGCGTCGGTGAGGAACCCGCTAATTGCCGCGACGAGTCCCGGCCGGTCCGCACACCGCAGCAGCAGCCGGCCCATGTCGTGCACCGGCAAGGTGCGTACCAGGGGATATTGCTCAGCCATCAACACCAGATTCTCACCCAACGGCGATCCCCACAGGCGAACCGGGGTACCGCGGCCGACCACGATTTACCGAGCCGCCCATTCGCGTTCACCGGCGTGCAATAGCGTGGTGCCACTACTAGCTGGTGCGGGGACAGCAAAACTAACGCCAACGTCACCCCATATCTTCAAACGACGCACAGGCGATTATCAATTTTTGCTGAACTGCACCAACACCGAATTATCCTTTAACTTTGATCTTGACTGCATTTGCCAAAATCGCACGTACCGGTGCATAAATGCCATCGGTGGGGTTCAAATTCCAAGGCGCCCCCGACAAGCTTTCCGTGCTAGCTGGAATTACATCGGCCTGCGGCGGGATACTCACTTCGTGTATTCGCACGACCTGTGCAGCGCACCAAATATCAGTCGCGCCGATCTGAAGGCGCGGCCGACCGAAGAAATGGACACCGAATGACCGCTCCGCAACTCGATGCCCCAGATCGCTCGCCGCTGACGCTCGACCAGAGCCCGACGTGGTGGGACCAAGACAGCGAATGCACAATCGTCGTGGCCGACCCTCGATCCGAGCCGGAGCTGTGGCAGGAATACGTCCGCGGCGCGCTGGAGAACTACCGCAAGCACGGTGTCGAGCAAGCCCTCGACCTGGATGCGCTCCGCACGGGCGACGACACCACATTGTTCTGCGTCGGACTCAACGATGCCGGCGACGTCGTCGGCGGCCTGCGGGCCAAAGGTCCGTACCGCCACGTCGACGAATGCCACGCCGTCGTGGAGTGGGCCGGCCAGCCGGGACTGGCGGCCGTGCGCAAGATGGTCGCCGATCGGTTACCCTTCGGCGTGGTCGAGATGAAGTCCGCCTGGGTCGGTGACGACCCTCAGCAGAGCCGCGCGCTCACGGTCACGTTGGCCCGTATGTCGTTCCACACGATGGCGCTGCTCGACATCCAGTTCATCGTGGCAACCGCCGCGGCCTATGTGCTCAAGCGCTGGCTGTCGTCGGGCGGTGTTCTGGCCAAAGTTCCCGCCACGCCGTATCCCGACGAGCGCTACCAGACCAAGATGATGTGGTGGGATCGGTCAACGGTTGCCAATCATGCTGACCCTCAGCAACTTTCAGCATTCTACCGCGAGCTCAAATTGGCCGCCCCGCGCATCCTGACGACCGGCAATGTTGACCTCACCGCCGCGGCAGGACGATGATCGACGGCATAGACGACTCGACCTGCACAGCAGTCATCATCGACGGAGACGAACCGTCCGGTGCCGCGATGCTGGCGAGCCTGCGCGCCGATCCCCGGATCACCACGGTCGACACCTGCGGAACGCAACTGCGGTCGTTGGCCGAGTTGACACCCAGGCCCGACGCCGACGTGCTCGACGAGCCGACCAGGTGGGCGTACTACCCGTGGCGCCGCACGGTGGTCAGGATCCTCGGGCCACGCGGGTACCGTCGGCTGCGCCTCGACCGCAACCGCAACCTGATCAGCGCCGCCGAGCAGGGCCGGCTGTCGGGGCTCAAGGTCGGTGTCGTCGGGCTCAGCGTCGGACATGTGGTGGCGTACAACCTTGCCGCCGAAGGTCTGTGCGGGCAATTGCGCCTCACCGACTTCGACGAGTTGGAGCTGGCCAACCTCAACCGGGTACCGGCCTCGGTGTTCGACCTGGGGTTGAACAAGGCCGTCGTGGCCGCCCGCAGGGTCGCCGAACTTGACCCGTACCTCGCGGTGCAGGTGGATCTCGACGGCGTGAGTGCGCGCACGATCGACGATTTCCTCGACGGGCTCGACGTCGTCGTGGAGGAATGCGACTCGCTGGATGCGAAAGTCCTTGTCCGCGAAGCGTGCCGAGCTCGTCGCATCCCCGTCGTGATGGCAACGAGCGACCGGGGCGTGCTGGATGTGGAGCGCTTCGACCTCGATCCCGCTCGACCGTTGATGCACGGGCTGCTCGGGGACATCGACGGCGCACGGCTGGCCGGGTTGTCCAGCAAGGACAAGGTGCCCCACGTGCTGCGGCTGCTCGACGCACCGGAGCTGTCGCCGCGCATGGCGGCATCGGTCGTCGAGGTCGGCAAGACGTTGTCGACCTGGCCGCAGCTGGCCGGTGAGGTTGTGCTCGGGGCGACAGTGATCGCGGAGGCTGTCCGCCGCATCGGACTGGGCGAACCGCTGACCTCCGGCCGGGTCCGTGTCGACGTCGACGCGGCACTCGATGCGATCGAGGATCCGATGGACCGGCAACCGCCTGACGCGGCGCCGCCACCCGCCCCCGCGGACGCACCGTCCGATGTCGCCGATCTCATCGCATGGGCGGCCACCCGAGCCCCGTCTGGTGGCAATGTGCAGCCGTGGCACATCGAGTCGACACGTGAGCGGTTCAGTGTGCGCCTGGTCACCGAGTACACCACGACCATGGATGTCGGCTACCGCGGCAGCGCGGTGGCACTCGGTGCGGCCGCATACAACGCCAGGGTGGCCGCGGCGGCCCACGGCTTGACCGGCGAGCTGCACTGGCATCGCGGCGACGAGGGCACGCCGCTGTACGGGATCATGCGGCTGTCCCCCGGTTCCGACGCCGTCCTCGCCGGCCGTTACGAGCCGATGCTGCAGCGCGAGACCAACCGCGCGTACGGATCGTCGACCGCCATCGCCCCCGACACCGTCGAGGGTCTGCGTGCCGCCGCCCAGGCCGAGGGCGCACGCCTGCACATCCTCGACACACCAACCGATATCGAGGCGGCGGCGAGTCTGCTCGCCGCAGCCGACCGGATCCGCTACCTCACGCCCCGACTGCACCGCGAGATGTTCTCCGAACTGCGCTGGCCCGGTGATCCGGATCAGGATGCGGGCCTGGACGTGATGACCCTGGGGCTCGATCCGGGCGACCTGGTGCTGCTCGACGTCCTGCGCCGGCCCGAGGTGATGGCCAAGCTGTCCGACTGGGACGCCGGAACCGCCCTCGGTGATGACACCTACAAGCGGGTCACGGGCAGTTCGGCCGTCGCGGTGATATCGGTGCAGGGTCGCAGGCTCACCGACTACGCACAGGCCGGCTCGGCGGTCGAGGCGGTGTGGATCAGCGCGCAGCAGCACGGACTGGCCGTCCAGCCGGTCTCCCCGGTGTTCCTCTATGCGCACGACGACGCCGATCGCACCGAACTGTCGCCGGATCACGCCGCGGCGTTGCGTGGCCTGCAGCAGTCCTTCCGCCGACTGACGGCAACCGAACGCGACGAGTCGCAGGCGTTGGTGCTCAGGTTGTCTCACGCACCACGGCCATCGGTGCGGAGCCGACGCAGGCCATGGGCGCGGGCGACCAAGCCCGTGGTCGGCTGAGGGATGGCGGAGGTACCCGTGCCGCGCAGTCTGGAAACGGTTGTCACCAGCGTCGCCACCCAGTTGATGGCGGTCAACGCGGCAACCTCTGTCGAGGTCAGCACGTCGGTACTGGCCGATCTCGTCTCGTATTTCGACGTCGATGTGAGTTTCCTGCGGCACAACGACCACAAGGCGCACGTGACCAAACTCGTGGCCGAGTGGCCACCGCGTCCTGTCGATGTCCACACCGACCCGCTCGCGGTCATCCACTTCGCCGATGCCGACCCGGTCTTCGCGATGTCCGAGAACTACAAGGAACCGGCCGTGTTCCGGCCCGAACCTGCCACCACGGACTATCAGCGCACGATCGAGGCCGGCCGTCATGTCCCGAGCACCTCGATGGCCGCCGTGCCGCTGCTTTCCGAAGACATCACGACGGGGGTGCTCGGCTTCGTCAAATTTGGTGACCGCCAGTGGAGTACCGCTGAGCTCAACGCGCTCAAGGCAATTGCTTCGTTGTTCGCGCAGGTTCAGGCTCGTATCGCGGCCGAGGAACGCCTGCGCTATCTCGCCGATCACGACGATCTCACCGGGCTGTACAACCGGCGCGCACTGATGGCGCACTTGGAGGAGCGGTTGGCGCCCGGCCAGCCGGGCCCGGTCTCGGTGATGTTCTTCGATCTGGACCGGCTCAAGGCCATCAACGATTACCTGGGCCATACCGCGGGCGACGCGTTCATCCGCATCCTGGCCGAGCGCCTGGAGCGCGGCGACGACGAGCCCAAGTTGATCGCCCGACTGGGCGGGGACGAGTTCGTCGTGGTGCCGAGCGTGCCGATGTCGGTACACCGTGCCGAGGCCTTGGCCTATCGGCTGCAGACGGTCTTGCGCGAACGGGTGGCGATCGACGGGGAAATGCTCACCCGCACGGTGAGTATCGGTCTGGCCGAAGGGATCCCCGGTAAAGACTCGACGTCCGAGCTGCTCAGCCGCGCCGACGCGGCGGTGCTGAACGCCAAGAATGCCGGCGGCAACAAGATCGCGGTGTTCTCCGACGCCATGGCGATGGAGATCGACTTCCGCAACGACATCGAATTGCACCTGCAGAACGTGATCGAGGACGGCTCACTGCTGCTGCACTACCTGCCCGAGATCGACATGCGGACCGGCGAGGTGCTCGCCGCCGAGGCGCTGGTGCGCTGGCAACATCCCACGCGAGGCCTGCTCGCGCCCGACTCGTTCATCGGGGTGGCCGAATCGATCAACCTCGCAGGGGAATTGGGCCGCTGGGTGCTCCGGAACGCGTGCGCCGAGTTCGCCCGGTGGCGGGCGAGCGGGGTGGGTAGGCGAATTCTGCTGCGGATCAACGTCTCTCCTGTTCAACTTGTGACCGACGGGTTCGTCGAATCGGTGGCCAACGCCATGGCAGAGTTCGGTCTGCCGCGCGGTTCGGTGTGCCTGGAGATCACCGAAAGTGTTGTGGTTCAAGACATCGAAACCACGCGCACCACGCTGCACGGCCTCAAACGCGCGGGCGTACAGGTCGCGATCGACGATTTCGGCACCGGGTACAGCGTGTTGTCGATGCTGAAATCACTGCCTGTTGACACGCTCAAGATCGATCGCAGCTTCGTGGCCGAACTCGGTTCCAACCCTGGCGATCTGCCGATCGTCCGAGCGGTGATCGCACTGGCAAGCGCGTTCGGCCTACAGCTGGTGGCCGAGGGGGTCGAAACCGAGCGGGCCGCGCTGACCCTGCTGCAGCACGGTTGCTACCGCGCCCAGGGCTTCCTGCTATCCAAGCCCATCCTCGGTAACGAGATGATGGACCTGCTAGCCAAAGGGCGGGTACCGGTGCACTTTTCGACCGCGCCGCGCATGTGACCGGCCGGTCTCCCGCACGTCGTCCTGAACCCGGTTGGACCGGCAGTACGCCGAAGTGCCGCCGGACGCGGCCGGCTCGGGGGCCAACAGCTCGACACAGCCGAACCTGCTCGCGTTGTACCCCACCAGGCCGAACTGCAACGCTCGTCCCGGCTCTGCGGCCGAAGACCCGGCCGAAGGCTGGGCGGAAGTCGAGAACGCCAACCCGATGCGCGCCCGCACGGCGCGGGAACCCTGCGGGGTGTCGATCACCACACCCGCGATCTGTTCCTCTTCGAACACGATGCGCTGCAACGAACAATCGTCGGCGATCTCCACCCGGCCGTCCAGTTGCTCGAGCAGCCAGTCGTTGACCGCCGACGCCGCGCTGGCTCCGTCCCGCGGTTCCACCGCACCGACGACGCGCACCTCGATGTCTTCGCCGGAGCGGGTCTTCATGGCGGTCGTCCCGCGCTCCGTCAACCGCGTGTAGAGCACACCGTACGGCGACGCCAGGCAATGGCCGGTCCACTCACGTAACCGGGATCCATAGAACGGCGCGATCCGCCCACCCGCCTTCAGCGGGCGCGGCTCGCTGACGATGCGGGTCTCCAGGTCGGCGCCCGCTGCGACCGGATCGGCTGCCGCGGCATCGGCGGTCAGCGAATCGAAGTAGTCACGAGTTTGCGGGTCGTCGACCCCTGCGAACAACGCCGGCGTCGCGTCGTCCTGGCTCGGGGGCACGTCGGCCGGCACCGCCGCACGGGCGACCAAGACGTCGGCGCCATCTTCGGCCGCCGCGAGGGCAACGGCGAGTATCCCGAGCCCGGTGCCACAGCAGACGACGTCCACCTCGTCGTCCCAGTCCATCAACGGCTGCCCCGGCGCACCAGCCCAGCGCCACCGAGCTGGGCATTTCCGCCGACCGCACGCCACAAAGTTGGGGTTGCCACAGCCTGTACCGGGATTCGAGGGGGATTGCCGGTACAAGCCATGGCAACGCTTGTGGGACAACCCGGCGCGACCGCAGGCGCCCCCACGGCAGAGCCTGCCGCGGCGCTCGCAGATCGCGGACCGAGAGTTATCACGCTAAGCACCTTACATACCTTTAGAATGTTCTGCACGCGTGGTGAAGACTTCAGGTATTTCGATGCCCAGGCGGACGGGTGACGTCCCGGCCGTGGTGGCCGCATCCGTTGACCCAGATGACAAAATTGCCGTGCCGACGCCGACGGGGCCGCACGCCCAACTCGACGCGCGGCCGAGAAGATTCCGAGGTTACGTGGTGAGTGATCAGCTCGATCGGCGAGCGGACCACACCCGGCTCCAGATCCTGCTCGCCGCGTCGCGGCAGTTCGCGTGCAAGCCGTACAGCCTCGTGAGTCTCGACGACATCCTGGCCGACGCCGAGGTGACCAAAGGCGCGCTGTACTTCCACTTCCGCTCCAAGCACGCGTTGGCCTCGTCGATCGTGGCCCACCATGCCGAGCTCGCCCGCATGTCGGCAGAGGATGTGCTGGCCCGCAAGCTGTCGGGCGTGGAGACCCTGATCGACATCTCCTATCTGATCGCTGTGGACGACATAGGTGAAACCATGGCCCGCGCGGGCCTGAACCTCGTCGAATCGATCGGCCGCACGGACGGTGTCGGCTCCCGGGTAATCCAGGCCTGGGTGCAGGGTTGCGCCGAGATCGGACGCCGCGCGGTCGACGACGGCGACTTCACCGGGGACACCGATCCCGACGACGTCGCCACGCTGCTGGTGTCGATGTACCTGGGGCTCCGCCAGACCAGCGACCTCGACGACCCGGCCCGGTTCCTGGCCGATCTGGAGCGGAGTTGGCGGCTGGTGCTGCCCGGTTTCACCAATCCCGACCGCCAGGGTTATCTCACGCAGTTCATCCGGCGGCGCACGGCGTTGGCGATCAAGAAGGCCACGGCGATCAATCCGGAATCTCCGGTCTCCACCGGTTCGGTCTGACAGGCGGTCGGGGAGACGAAATGGCGCGCCAGGCCAGGTCCGAGGTGACCAGAAAGAAGATCATCACCGCCGCGGTGGACCTCTTCAGCGAAATAGGTTATCCCGCAACCGGCCTCGGCGAGATCATCGAGCGGGCCGACATGACCAAGGGCGCGCTCTACTACCACTTCGACTCCAAGGAAGCGCTCGCGGCGGCCATCATCGACGAAGCGGGTGCAGGCATCCTGGCCACGTTTCGCGGCATCACCGAATCGCCGTCGCCAGCCTTGGAGAACATCATCCACGGACTGTTCGTCGTGACCGACTACACCGACACGGACAAGTTGGCACGGATCGGGATGCAGCTGATGCGCACCTTTACGGGCCTCAACGATGCCGCAGGCCGGGTCTACGCGGACTGGCTCGACGAATTGGTCGAACAGGTCAACCAGGCCGGCGCCGAGGGCGACCTGCGGTCGGGCCTGGACTCCAAAGGCGCGGCGGAGGTGATCCTCGGTTCCATGCTGGGTGCCGAGGCGATCGCCAGCGCCACCTCGACCGGATCGGATCTGCGGCAGCGCGTGGCCCGCACATGGGATCTGCTGTTGCCCGCGATCGTCAACGCCGAGTCACTCGATTACTTCCGGCAGTTCCTGGCCCGCGAGTCACTGCGCCGCTCCGCGACGGACGAGTAGCTCAGAGTTCGTCGACCCACAGTTGTTCGGTCAGATCCTGGAACGTCGCCAACGCCACCGGGTCGTCGCCGCGCAGCAACGCGGACTTGCTCATGCGCGCGCGCACGATCGAATTGTCGCGATGCACGAGGTCGACGACGAGGTCCGCGTGTGCCCGTACCGCCGATATCACCGACTCGTCGACGGGCAGCGAATAGAACACGTCAGCAAACTTCAATTGTTTTACCGAATCCGCGCTGTGTCCCACCATTTCGGCGAATGCACTGTTGGCGAACAGAATGCTGCCGTCCTCGGATATTGCGAGAACGGGAACTGGGAACCGCTCCAAAACCACGAGTGCAGGCATTTGCTGCAGCAGATCCATGGGAGATCGGGCGTCCCGCCCGTCGCGTCGCCGCTCCACGTCATCGATTATCGCCCGACGCGGCCACCAGTTACCAGCGGCGACCGCCGGGTGCGCCACAACCGGCGCAGCCACCACGAGGGTGGGTCGCTTCACTTAACTAACTAGGTTTACTCTCTGGGTGACGACACCGGCAGACAGGGGCAGGCATGGACCTAACGTGGTCGAGGACCGATCAGCAATTCCGCGACGAGGTGCGGACCTTCCTGGCCGACAAGCTCACGCCCGAGCTGCGGCAGGCCGGTCGGCTCATGACGAGCGTG
This sequence comes from Mycolicibacterium mageritense, assembly GCF_010727475.1. Classification (NCBI taxonomy): domain Bacteria; kingdom Bacillati; phylum Actinomycetota; class Actinomycetes; order Mycobacteriales; family Mycobacteriaceae; genus Mycobacterium; species Mycolicibacterium mageritense. The sequence continues at coordinate 5,249,665 of NZ_AP022567.1, read as the reverse complement.
TACGCCGACCATGACGCCAGCATGGCGTGGCAACGGATCCTGCACGAGCGCGGGTGGGCCGCGCCGGCGTGGCCCGTGGAGTACGGCGGCTGCGACTGGAGCCTCACCCAGCACTACATCTTCAGCCGGGAGTCCACGTTGGCCGGGGCGCCATCACTGTCCCCCATGGGCATCCGGATGGTCGCCCACGCGATCATCAAGTTCGGCACGCCGGCCCAGCAGGACTACTTCCTGCCGCGCATCCTGACCGGTGAGGTGTTCTTCTGTCAGGGCTACTCCGAACCCGAGGCCGGATCCGACCTGGCCGCACTGTCGATGGCAGCCGTCGCCGACGGCGACGACCTGGTGTGTACCGGCAGCAAGATCTGGACCACGCACGCCCGCGAGGCGAACTGGATGTTCGCGCTCGTCCGCACCACCAAAGGCGCCAAGAAGCAGCAGGGCATCACGTTCGTGCTGATCGACATGACGTCCCCCGGTATCGAGATCAGGCCGCTGGTCATGACCTCGGGCGAAGAAGTACAGAACCAGGTGTTCTTCGACGAAGTCCGGGTACCGAAGGCCAACGTGATCGGTGCGATCGACGACGGATGGACCGTCGCGAAATACCTGCTCGAGTTCGAACGCGGTGGCGGCGCCTCGGCACCCGCGCTGCAGGTGCTCGCCGAGGAGATCTCGACCGTGGCAGCCGAACAACCAGGGCCCGGCGGCGGACGTCTCATCGACGATCCCGGCTTCGGCCGAAAGCTCGCCGACGCCAGGATCCGCACCGACGTGCTCGAAATCCTCGAGTACCAGGTGCTGGCCGCGGTCGCCGAAGGCCGCAACCCGGGCACCGCATCGTCGATGCTCAAGGTGCTGGGCACCGAGCTCAGCCAAGCACTGACCGAGCTCGCGATGGAGGCGGCCGGGCCACGAGGGCGGGCCTACCAGCCACACGCGACCCGGCCGGGCGGCCCGATCGCGGACTACCAGCCGCCGGCCGACGGATACCTGAGCGGTGAACCCTGGCAGGCGGTGGCGCCGCTGCGCTACTTCAACGACAGGGCCGGCTCGATCTATGCGGGCAGCAACGAGATTCAACGGAACATCCTCGCCAAAGCGGCGCTCGGACTCTGACGGGAAGCGGTAGATGGACTTCAACCTGACCAAGGAACAGGAACTGCTGCGCGACGGGCTGGGCAAGTTCCTGTCGAGCCGGTACACCCTGGAATCGAGCCGGGCAGCAGCCAAGACGGGCATCGGCTGGCAACCGGAGATCTGGCGGGCCTTCGCCGAGGAGCTCGGGATTCTCGGCGCGACACTGCCCGAGGACGCCGGCGGCACCGGCGGTGGCCCGGTCGAGACGATGGTGATCGCCGAGGCGTTGGGTCATGCTCTCGTGGTCGAACCGTTCGTCGACACCGTGGTCGTGGCCGGCGGACTGCTCCACCGCGCGGGCGCACGGAATCTGCTCGAACAGGTCGTCGCGGGTGCGGCCGTCGTCGCGCTCGCCGCCACCGAAGCCACGTCGGGCGAAAACTGGCGCGACGTGGCCACCACCGCACGCCGCGACGGTGACCAGTGGGTGCTCAACGGAGCGAAGGTCATGGTGCTCAACGCTCCGCTGGCGACGCATTTGCTGATCACCGCACGTACGTCCGGTGATCGCGCCGACGCCGACGGCATTTCGCTGTTCGTGATCCAGACCGACCAGGTGGCAAGCGGTTTCGCCGCCCATGGGTACCGCACCGTCGATGACCGCCGAGCCGCCGACCTGGACTTCACCGATCTGCGCCTGCCCGCCGACGCCCTCCTCGGGGCCGAAGGGCAGGCGTGGGCGTCGCTCGAGCGCGCCCGCGACGAAGGCGCTGCCGCGGTGTGCGCCGAAGCCGTCGGGGGCATGCGCAAGGTGCTCGCCGACACGGTCGAATACTGCAAACAACGCCAGCAGTTCGGCCAGCCGATCGGGCGCTTCCAAGCCCTGCAGCACCGCATGGTCGACATGCACATGGAAGTCGAACAGGCCGCCGCTGCGGTCTATCTCGCAGTGCTCAACCTCGAATCGGCCCCCGCGATCCGGGCCAAGGCGGTGTCCGCGGCCAAGGCAACAATCGGGCGGGCCGCCCGCTTCGTCGGTCAGAACGCCGTGCAGTTGCACGGCGGCATGGGCATGACCGAGGAACTCGCGATCGGCCACTACTTCAAGCGACTCACCGCTGTGCAATACGAATTCGGCACGACCGACAGCCACGTCAGCCGCTACGCCGAGTTGACCCGCCCGTAGGCTGGGGCGGTGAGCTCTCGCGGATGGCTGTTGTTCGCCGCGATGAGCGTCATCTGGGGCATCCCGTACCTGTTGATCAAAGTGGCGGTCGAAGGTGTCTCGGTTCCGGTGCTCGTGCTGGCCAGGACTGCCGTGGGTGCCGCAGTGTTGTTGCCCCTGGCGATGTCTCGTGCCGCCTGGGCGCCCGTGCTGCGGCATTGGAAACCGGTGCTGGCATTCGCGTTCTTCGAGATCGTCGCCGCGTGGCTGCTGTTGTCGGACGCAGAACGTCATCTGACGAGTTCGATGACCGGACTGCTCATCGCGGCCTCTCCGATCATCGCCGCGGTGCTCGACCGGCTCACCGGCGGGGAGCGACTGGGCGCCAAGCGAATCGCCGGTCTCGCGGTCGGCCTGTCCGGCGTGGCGGTGCTCGCCGGGCCCGGCCTGACCGGCGGCCACACCTGGCCGATCATCGAAGTCCTGCTGGTCGCGACGTGCTACGCGATCGCTCCCCTGATCGCCGGACGCTACCTCGGTGAGGTGCCGACCCTGCCGCTGACCGCCGCGTGCCTGACCATCGCCGCGGTGGTCTACACCGCGCCCGCGGCCCTCACCTGGCCTGACGAGATGCCGTCACGTCGCGTGCTGATGGCGCTCGCGGGGCTCGCGGTGCTGTGCACCGCGCTGGCGTTCATCCTGTTCTTCGCGCTGATCCGTGAGGTCGGCCCGGCGCGGGCGCTGGTGTTCACCTACGTCAATCCCGCGGTGGCGTTGGCGGCCGGCGTGATCGTGCTCGGCGAGCCGCTGACCGCCTGGAACGTCGCGGGCCTCGCGCTCATCCTGACCGGCTCGGTCCTGGCCACCCGCAAGCCACCAGAACCGGAAACGGAAGCCGAGGTCGAAGCTATGGCCGGCCCGCGCTGAGGAGTTCTTCGACCGAGACGAACTTGACCCGGGGCCGCTCCAGCTGCCTGCCCTGCCGTCGTTCGGCGGCGTCGATCGCACGCCACGCTGACCAGTCGACGGGGTCGGCGCCTCGCGCCTCCAGGACCGCGTCGAGCGATTCCCGGTCACCGATGTCGCGGCTCAGCCGTCCGGCATCGAAATCTGCCCACAGCTGGGAGACGGTCTGCTGGGCACACAGCCGGTTGGTGCCGATCACGCCTCGCGGTCCGCGTTTGATCCAGCCGGTCACATAGACACCTGCCATGTCGACCACTTTTCCGGCAGCGTTGGGAACCGTGCCGGTGACGTCGTCGTAAGGCAATCCCCCTACCGGCAGGCCTCGGTACCCGATCGACCGCAGGATCAGCGATGTCTCGATCACCTCGGTGCCGTTCCGGGCAGTGCGGACCTGCAGCCCCTCGGCATGCGTGTCACCGATCACCGAGACCGGAGATACTCCGAACCGGAAGACGATCCGCTTGTTCCCCGGCGTGGGCGTGCGCTGTGCATACTCCCGGGCGACATCGAGTTTGAACGACGTTTCGACATCGTCGTCGTCGTTGGCTGGCACGTCAGCGGCGTCGACGATCACATCGACACCAGCGAGGTGCCCCAGGGCCAGAAACTCGCCGACCGAGAACGCCGCGTCCCGGAGCCCGCGCCGCCCGATTATCACCACTTCCTCGATGGCGCTGTGCGACAACGCATCCAGAGTGTGTGCGGCGACATCGGTGACGGCAAGGGCAGCGTGTCCCGAAAGCAGAACGCGCGCCACGTCAAGCGCGACGTTGCCGTTGCCGACGATCACCGCCCGGCGACCCGACAGATCGAAGACGTGGCCGGCGTGGTCAGGATGGCCGTTGTACCAGCCCACGAAATCGGCGGCGGCGTGATTGCCTGCCAGGCCTTCACCGGGTATTCCCAACGTTCTGCTTGTCGCGGCCCCAACGGCGTAGATGACCGCGTGATGGTGGTTCAGCAGATCTTCGTGGCTCAGCGCGTCGCCGACCTCGACGTTGAAGTGGCACGCGACCCGGGGATTGGCGAACACCCGGTCGAAGATGTCGACGACGGACTTGGTGTGCTGATGGTCAGGTGCCACCCCGGCGCGGATCAAACCGAACGGCGTCGGCAACCGCTCGAACACGTCGACCTCGACGCCGTCCACGTCGATCAACTCGGCTGCGGCATAGCACGCCGCTGGGCCCGAGCCGACGATCGCCACCCGCAACGAGCCGGGTTCGACGCCCGCACGCGCGGCAGGCACGACAGACGTGTCGGGCTGCAACGGATGCCGGTCGAAGTACACGGCATTGAGTTCTTTGAACCGGTGCAGTTCGGGCGGCAGATCCTCTTCGTACTGAATCGCGCCCACCGGGCATTCCTCGAAGCAGGCCCCACAGTCGATGCACGAGTTCGGGTCGATGTAGAGCATCTCGGTCGTGGCGGACCCGGCCATCGCAGTGTCCGGGTGCTCTGCCGGCCGGATGCAGTCAACCGGACAGACCGGGATGCAACTGGCGTCCTTGCAGCAGTTCTGCGTGATCACGTAGGCCACTACGGGGCTCCTTTCGACAGCCGCGAGCATACTGGACACATGTCCGATTTACCTCACCACAACTATGGCGTGGTCCGCACATACCAATGAGACCTACCGTTATGGCCAGCTAAAGACCGTAACTGTCATGATGTTTCACGCAGCCATTGTCATTCCTGCCACACCGCTCTACCCTGGACACATGTCCAACGATGCGTTGGCTACGGTGACACATCTGCATGACGCGCACGGTCGGCGCACCGAAGCGCTCCGGCGCGTGTTCGGCGCCGCCGCACAGCTGATCGACGAATCGGATCCGGCGGGTGTCTCGGTGCCGACGCTCGCGGCGCGGGCCAGGATGGCACCCGCGGCGCTTGCCGCACAGTTCCCCACGATCGAGGTGGTGTTCGCCGAGCTCTACCTGTACCGGGTTGCGGCGCTGGCCCTTGACATCGACCCTGCCGCCCGCGCCGCCGACCGGGTGTGCGAACAGCTCAGCGCGATCACGCTTCTGCTCGCCGACGAACCACGGTTGGCATGTGCGTGCACCCGCGCGTTGGTGAGCACGGACGACGATGCCGTGGCCGATGTCAGATCGCGGATCTCCGTCGAAGTGCGGCGCCGCATCTCGACCGCGCTGGGCACCGGCGCGTGGCCGGAGGTCGTGGCAACGCTCGAGTCGGTGTTCTGGGGTGCGCTGCTGCAAGCGCAGTCAGGCGCCATGACCTATCGCCAGATGGCCCGCCAGCTCGAGACCATGGTCGCGGTGATCCTGCCCGACATCTGACGTCGGCCGCCGACGCGGTATGGAACAGTCGTCACCGTGCCCGAGGATTCCACCGTCTCCGCGAAATCGATTGACAGCGACCGCGTGCGGTTGCGCAAGGCGCGCGACGGCGACGCGGCGGGCATCATCGAGACCCAGATCGATGAGCGGATCCGGCGCCATCTCGGCGGCCCGCGCTCCGAACCCGAGGTACGCGCGTTGGTCGAATCTGTCGGCGCGGCTGCGCTGCTGGCCGCGCCCGGCCACTTCGTCGTCGCTGACAAACACACCGACGAGATGCTCGGGACAGTCCTGTTGGACCGCCGCGGACTGGACGTGCCTGGCCACGTCGAGGCCGCGGGCAACGAGTTGGAGCTGACGTACGTGTTCCGGCACTCGGCATGGGGCCACGGCTACGCCACCGAAGCGGCCCGGGCCCTCCTGGTCGCCGCCGCTGCCGAGCTCCCGGAGCAACCGGTGCTGGTGATCACCCAATCCGCCAACGGGCCGTCGCTGAACCTGGCGCACCGCTTGGGATTCGAGGTCGTGACGACCTTCGAGCAGTTCGGCGCCGAGCAGAGCCTGGCAGTCGCACGGTTGCACTCGTTCCGTTGCCCACCGCGCTGATCACCGGTCCGAGCGCACCTGCGCCGCGACCCACCCACCGTAGGAGGTGATGTCACGTGCGTCGGCGGGCGCCACGTGGTCACAGCCGAATCCCGTGATCCACGTGCCGTCCTCGAGTTCGACCTTGCCGAGTGTCATCGGCGCGGGCAGTTGGTCGAGAAACTCTCCGAGTGCGGCTCGCGAGAGCACCCACCGCTCCCCCAGGATCGTCGCGCCGTCGTCGGCGACCCGCACCAGGCCGGGTTTGGGCGGGGCGGTGTCGAGCGCGTACAGCCGATAGCGCGGCGCCGTCTTGAGCTCCCCTGCCCAGCGCGCGCCTCGGCCGGTCAGTTGATGGTCCAACGGCTGCCCCCGCAGGTGCGCACCGAACACCGCGAGCTCGACCGGGGCACACGATGGCTCGATCCACGACGCGCCGGGAGGCGCCGAGGCGAACCGCGCGGCCAAGTCGGCCAGCACCCCGTCGTGGAATGCCGGGGCCAGCAGCGTGACACCGAACTGGGCGCCGTCGGCGACCGTGCCCGCCGGGATGGCGATGGCGCACATGTCGAACAGATTGCAGAAGTTCGTATAGCGGCCCATCCGGGTGTTGACCGCCACGGGATCAGCCGCGACCTCGGCGAGGGTAGGGTGCCCGGGCGCGGTCGGCACCAGCAGCGCGGCGCATCCGGCGAGTACCTCGTCGGCGGCGCGGCGTAGCTCGTCGACTCTGCGGCGGTCGCGCAACAGATCGGCCGCCGAGTGCGTGCCCGCAGCGGTGACGATCGCCGCCACGGTCGGGTCCAGACCAGCATCCGTCCCGGCTTCGGACACGAATTCGCCTACGGCATCCCACCGTTCGGCAACGAGCGCACCGTTGTACAACAGGTCGGCCGCGGCGAAGAAGGTCTCCATCTCGACGGTGACGATCTCGAACCCGACCTCACGTGCGCGGCCGACCGCAGCGTCGAACGCGTCGCGCCACGCCGCGTCCAGTTCGGGTAGTCGGTCGGGTATCGCGACCCGGGGCACCGGCGGCGCGGCCAGCGGCGCATCCGACGGCCAACCCCGCTGGGGTGCGCCTGCGCTCATCACCGCCATGGCGGCCTGCGCGGTGTGCAGGTCGGCGGCGAAGACCGTCACGCAGTCGTAGCTCGCGCACGCAGGCACCACCCCGGCGGTGGAGACCACGCCGACCGTCGGCTTGATCCCGACGACACCTTGCAGCCCGGCGGGCACCCGGCCCGATCCGGCGGTGTCCGTTCCGATCGCGATGTCGGCGAACCCGAGCGCCACGGCCACCGCCGACCCCGAACTCGATCCACCCGAGATGTGATCGGGCCGACGGGAATCCCGCACCGCACCGTAGGGACTGCGGGTACCGACCAGGCCCGTCGCGAACTGGTCCAGATTGGTCTTCCCGATGACGACGGCACCGGCGGCCTTGAGAGCGGCGACCGCCGGTGCGTCGGCATCGGGAAGGTAACTGAAGCCCGGGCACGCCGCGGTGGTCGGCAGCCCCGCCACGTCGACGTTGTCCTTGACCGCGAGCACCAGACCCACCAGCGGACCGGTGGCGCGCTGGCAGTCACGCTCGACGTCGTCCTGCGCACGCAGATGGATGAACACCTCGGTGCGACCGCTGTCCGCGATGGCGCGGTAAATCTCGGAAACTCTGGTCATGACCGATGATTCGCTCGCAAGCTCGCTCATGCCGTCTCCTTCGTCGCGAATTCTCCGGCGGCGGCCCACCGCGCGCGCTCCTCGGCCCGTGCGATCTCCATGGCCGTACGCGTCGCGACGATGTCGTCGGCGTTGGCAGCCAGGAACTCTTCGTGTTCGGCGAGCGAGAACTCGCCGTCGGTGATGTCGACGTGCCCGCGACCCGCCGCCATGTCGGCGCGAAGGTCACCCAACTCCTCCGCCGACACCGGGTACCACTGAATCCGGTCGAAAAACCTCAGCAACCACGGATGTTCGGGATCGAAGCCGGGCGCGGCCAGTGGATGACGGTGATTCCAGATCTGCGTGGTACGCCCGACGAACTGATAGCCGCCCGGGCCTTCCATACCGTAGATGCAGAGGTACGCCCCGCCGATGCCAACGGCGTTCTCCGGCGTCCACGTGCGGGCCGGGTTGTACTTGGTGGTGACAAGCCGGTGGCGCGGGTCCAGCGGTGTGGCCACCGGGGCGCCGAGATACACGTCTCCCAGACCGAGCACCAAATACTCGGCGTCGTAGACGATCCGGTGTACGTCGTCGGTCGAGTCGAGTCCGTTCATCCGCCGGATGAACTCGATGTTCCACGGGCACCAGGGGGCGTCGGCCCGCACGCCGTGCATGTACCGCTCGATCGCCTCGCGGGTCGCGGGGTCGTCCCAGCTCAACGGCAGCCGCACGGTCCGACTCGGCACCACCAGCTCCTGAGCCGGCGGTAACGCGGCCTCCGTCTCCGTCAGGAGTCCCACGAGTGCGGGCAGCCCCAGCCGATCCGGATCGACCTTGACCTGTAGCGATCGCACACCCGGCGTCAGATCGATCAGGCCGGCGGGCCGGTCCTCGTCGAGCGCATGGTGCAACGCGTGCACACGCGCCCGCAACGCCAGGTCAAGACGCATCTCGCCGTATTCGACGAGTACGTTGTCGTCGCCGATGCGGCGGTAGGTGACACCGGTGGCGCCGTCGGAAGACGTTGTCGTGGCGATGATTCCGTCATCGGCATCCCCACCTGCGGAGAACACCGCGGGCAGGAACGCTCGCCGGGCCCGGCCCACGGTTGCCGGAGACGGCGCCTCGGCAACGCGGACCGGGACGAATCGTACGGTTGCCCCGGGGGCGAGTTGGCCGAGCTTCCACCGGTCGGCGGCGGTCACGGTGAGCGGACATACGAAGCCGCCCAGGCTGGGGCCGTCGGGGCCCAGCAGGATGGGCGTGTCACCGGTGAAGTCGAGCGAGCCCACCGAGTACGCGTTGTCGTGAATGTTCGACGGGTGCAGCCCGGCCTCACCCCCGTCGGGCCGTGCCCACTGCGGTTTCGGCCCGATCAGGCGCACACCGGTCCGGTCGGAGTTGAAGTGCACCTCGTAGTCGTGGGTGAGCAGCGTGTCGATGTCGGCGCGCGTGAAGAACTCCGGTGCCGAGTGCGGGCCGACCGTCACCGCGATGTACCAGTGCCTGCCGATCGCGGGTTGCTCGTCGAACAGGATGCGCCTGCGTCTGCCCGCCGCGGCGCCGCCGGTTTCGAGCTTGTCGCCCACCGCCAGCACGCGGCCCTCGTGTCCTCCGAACCGGCCGAGCGTGAAAGTCGCTGCGCTGCCGAGATATTCCTCGGCCGACAGCCCGCCGGCGAACGCGATGTAGGTTCGCAGGCCTGGGCCGTCGACCATGCCGACGTCCAGCACCGCTCCGGCCGCGACAAGCACGGGTTCCCACTGCGGAACCCTGGCACCGTCGACGGTGACGCGCGCGGGCGCACCGGTGACACACACCCAGGTATCGGTGTCGAGCCGCAACGCGGGTCCACCCATGGTGGCCTCCAGTGCCGGCGCGCCTTCGGGATTGCCCACCGCAACGTTGGCCAATCGGAACGACACGTCGTCCATCGGCCCCGAAGGGGGCACTCCGATCTGCCAGTAGCCGATCCGGCCGGGCCAGTCCTGGACCGTGGTGGACATACCGGGCCGCAGCACCTCGACGCCGCGCGCGCGGGCAGCGCATGACATGCCCGTCATGACCGGGTCACGACCATCCGCACTGCCGTCGGGTCGAATCCGTTGCAGGGGTTGTTGATCTGGGGGCAGTTCGACACCAGCACCAACGTGTCGACCTCGGCGCGCAGCGACAGTTTCTTGCCGGGAGCGGACAGCCCGTCGACGATACCGAGCGATCCGTCGGCGTCGACCGGCACATTCATGAAGAAGTTGATGTTGCTGACGATGTCGGCTTTGGTCAGGCCCCATCGCGCGCCTTCACCGATGAAGTTCTCCACACACGCGTGCTGGTGTTTGGTGTGGTGGCCGTAGCGCAGGGTGTTCGATTCCTGTGAACAGGCTCCGCCCAGGGTGTCGTGATTGCCGACCTCGTCCTCGACGATCGTCAGCATGGGTGCACCGTCGCTGTCCCTCAGCACGGTTCCGGTGGTCAGGAAGATGTTGCCCTGCGCAGCGATCGTAGCCGGAGCGCTGTAGCGCACGGTGTGGTCGTCGGCACCGTAGAACAAGGTGTCGACGGCCTGATTGCCGTGCAGGTCGATGATGGTCAGGAAATCGCCTGCCCGCACGACCTTCGACCACGGTGCCCGGGCCGGCACGATCTCGTCAACGATGGTCTCGGTCATCGGGCACTCCAGACGTCTTCGGAATTGGCATACGCACGTTGGTATTCGGGCTCCCGATCGGCGAGTTGTGCACCGATGGCAGCGAGGTCGTCAGGCGCCGTCCAGGCCAGCACCTGTAAGGCACCCACGTCGAACGTCGGTGCGGGGTCGAGCGGGTGCGCGGTGTTCGCGATCGCCACGATCAGGGGCAGGTGCGTGACGAGGTCGACCGACGTGTCGGGTCCGGCGGACCCGACCGACTCCAGCGCGCCATCGTCCGCGACCCGCACGCCGTGGAAGAAGGACAGGCTCGGCGCCACGTCGCGGCGGGTCAGGCCGTTCTTGAGCGCTGCCAGAGCCAGCAGTTCGCGTCCTGCGGGACTGGGCGATTCCGCCGATCCCGCACCGTATTTGGTCGTGTTTCCGGTCAGCGTGGTGGTTCCGCAGAGCGCGTCGTGCCTGCCCGACGTGTCGGCGACCACGGTCGCCAGCACACGGCCCTGATCACTGAGCAGCGGGTGACCCGACGAAAGATAGGCCTGCCACGGCACTTTCACGGTGTCGGCGACATTGAGCCGTTCCCAGGGTGCGTCAGCACGCCACACGAGCACATGTGCACACGCGCTGCCGTCCAGGTCACGCAGTCTCAACCGGGTGCCCCGCCCCAGTACCTTGGTGGTGTAGCGGCCCCCGGGAACCGTTTCCGCCCAGGTGAGCCGCTCGGCGGCGACACCTTCCGGCGGTGTCGGCCAGTTCGACGCCGGGACAACGGGCATCGAGTCCGTGATGGCGCCTGCCTGCGCGCGGGCATGGTCGCGCGCGCCTGCGGTGGTTGCGGTGGTCATGCTCAAGCTCCGATCGTGACGGGTTTGGGATGGGTCTTGCCGCGCGGGAAGCACAGCGCGCCGAGGAGCACCGCGACGGCGATGCTGAGCGGGCCTGCCCACTGCAGGATCGGCAGGTCTCCGGTCGGGTTGAAGATCTCGGCGCGGGGCCAGCCCAGGTTGACGATCATCAGCGCGCCGTAGGCCACCGCGAGCACGTTGACCACGACCCCGAACCGCCCCAGGGAGAACAGCGGAAGTCCCTCGGCATCAACCTGATTGACCTGCGTCGGCCAACCCTTGAGCCTGCGGTACAGCAGCGGTGCGGTGACCAGCAGGTAGGCCAGATAGATCAGGATGATGCAGACACTGGCCAGCGTCGCGAAGATGGCCGAGTTCCCGACGTTGACCACCAGTACCGCGATGCACAGCACGCCGATGAGCACCGACGGCCAGATCGGGGTGCCGGTACGGCCGTTGACCCGGGACAACAGCGCGGACGCCGGGAGGCGGTTGTCGCGGGCCATGGAGAACATCAGCCGCGACGCCGCCGTCTGAATGGCCAACGTGCAGATCATGATTGCGATGCAGACGTCGACCAGCAACACGGTGCCCCACGGCGACGAGAGCACGGTGTCGAGCACATAGGGCAGGCCTTCGGCGGCCAGCCGTCCGTCGGTCAGACTTGGCGCGGCCATCAACGCGCCGAGGATCATCAGGCCACCCCCGAGGGCCGACACCGACAACGCCAGCCGGATCGTGCGTGGCGCCACCCGCCGCGGGTTACGGGTCTCCTCTGCGAGTTCGCCTGCCGAGCCGAAGCCCACCATCACGTAGGCCGCCATCAGGCCTGACACGATCCAGGCCCAGACATAGCCGGGCTGCTGACCGGGCAGGCCGGTGTCGAAAACCACCTGCGGGCCGCGCTGGGCGTGCGTGAAGAAGACCCCGATGACCGCCACGACTCCGACGATCTCGCAGATCACGCCCGCGCTGTTGACCCGCGACATCCATTTGACACCAAGGCAGTTGATGGTCGTGGTGAGCACGAGCAGTACCGTGCCGAGCAGCACCGCGTTGGTCGCGCCACTCGGCGAGGTCAGGGCGGGGTCATCGCCGACGATCTGAAATCCCGCCCAGATGGACGGCAGCACGACCTGCAGCGCAATGGCGGCGGCCGATGCGGTCACGATCTGGGCGAGGATCATGAACCAACCGCCGAACCATCCCACCACCTCGCCGCCCATACGCCGAGACCACTGATAGATCGCCCCGGAGATCGGGTAGCGCGCAGCCAATTCGGCGAAACACAGCGCCACGAAGAACTGACCGAGGAACACCGCAGGCCACGTCCAGAAGAAGGCCGGGCCGCCGAAACCGAATCCGAGGCCGAACAACTGGAAGATCGTCGTCAGGATCGACACGAACGAGAAGCCCGCGGCGAACGACTCGAAGCGTCCGAGGCGCCGGTGCAATTGCTGGTCGTACCCGAACTCTGCCAGGTCGCTGTGGTCGCCGGAGTGGTCGGCCACATCTGGTCCCGGCGCTGTTGCGCTACTGGTCATAAGGGTTTTCTCCGGACTCGTGGCGTGGACGCCGGCTCGATAACTATCGAGTGACAGATAAGCGGTTGGCCATGTCCGGGGCGTCACCCGCGTGTTTCGTTCAGGTAGCCGTCGGTAAGCATTCGGTTGCCGAATACTCACACGCCTGGTACCTGCCAGAATCGGCATCATGCCCGAAGGCCCGCTGGACCTTGCCCGCACCCGCATCGCTTCCGCGGACTCAGCGACAGCACTGGCCGCCGCTTCGCGTGACGCGCACGACGCGGTGCGCGAGGTGGTCGAAGCCCGCGCGGGGGCCGCGACCGTCGCCAGCGCGTGGTCCGCGCTTGTCCGCGCCGCACTGACAACCGCAGCCCGGCTGACGGGCGCAGGCCGGCCTGCAGGCGCGTGGTACGCGTCGGGCAGCGTCGGCCGCGGTGACGCATTGCCGGGGTCGGATCTGGAGACGCTCTTCGTGCGGAACCCCGACATTCCGCTCGACACCGCGTTGCGCCAGGCGGACGCAGTGCACGAGTTGCTCGCCGAATGCGGTTTCGTGGGCGACCCCAACGGGGCGGTCGCCACGCGTGCGCAGTTCAGCCGCACCGAGCGGGAATGGGCCGCGAGCATCGGCCGGTGGGCCGCCGATCCGGACACTGACCGCGGCGTGGTGATGATGGGTCTGCTGGCCGACGCCGATCCGGTCACCGCAGGCCCGGACCTCCGGGACCAGGTCGGCATCGCGGCACGGGCGCACCCGGGGGCGCTGTCGGCGATGCTGCAGGACGCGACGTTCCCGCGCGCACATGTGCCGTCGCGGCTGCGTGCCCTGACGTCCGGCGACGGCGGGGTCGACCTCAAGTACGCAACCGTCGATCCGGTCGTGCGGATCGCCCGGTGGGCAGCACTGAGTTGCGGGTCCGAAGCACTGACCACCACCGCGCGGATCAGTGACGCGGCGGGGTCGCGCTACCTCGACAGTGAGGACGCGCGAACCCTCGCCAAGTGTCACAGCATCGCGTCCAGCATCCGCTGGCGCGTGCGGTCCGCCCGCTGGGACGGTGCCCCCGACGACCGCGTCGACCTGTCCACCCTGCCTCCCCAGGACCGCACCGCGTTGCGCAGCATCGGGCGCGAAATCAGTGGACTGCGGCGCAAACTCGACTACCTCGCGTCCACGTCGACGTTTTCCACGTGGTGAGCTTCGACGGGTTCGGACTCACTCGTCGCCAGCGGCACGCGTTGACCCAGACCGTGGCGGCCGAACAGCTCGAAGGCTGGCGGCCGACCTCGGAGCACCTCGTGGGTCTGGTCGGATTGCTCACGGGGGCTGTGACTTTCGGCGAATACCTGGCCCCGCATCTGCCCGAACGACAGCGCGCACCGAGGCGCCCCTTCGCCCGCCGCAGGCCGTATCTCCTGCCGGGAACGACCGTACTCCGCAACCAGTTCGGGGTTTCGGACGGCGGAGCCCTGGCCCGGCTGGAATTCGTCGCCACGGCAGGGCGGATCTTGCAGGTGCACTCACGGTGCGGTGCATGGGATCTCGATGTGCGACGACTGCACCAACACGTGTTCGGCGACGTGTATGCGTGGGCCGGTGAACCAAGGATCGTCGAATTGCGCCGCGGCCCGAGCGTGTTCGGTTCGTGCGCGCGAATCCCGCGGGCGCTGCAGTCACTGGCCGCGGAAGTCGAGGCTCTTGCCACCGAGGGCGTATCCCTCGACCACGGTGAGCTGACCTACCGATTGGCCCGAATCTACGCCGATTACAACCACATTCACCCGTTCCGCGAGGGCAACGGGCGCACCGGAACGCTATTGCTGCACCTCGTGGCCGCACGCGCAGGGCGTCGACTGCATCTCGACCGCGTGACGCGTGACAATTGGATCTCGGCATCCCGCGATTCCATGCCCTTCCGCCGCGACGGGCAGGCCGATCCGCGACCGTTTGTCGCAGTGCTGCGCGGCTGCCTGAGCGACGCGACGCGGTGCACTACGGATTCGGAGCCGTGAGGTAACGCTGCACGGTCGGCCCCATCCACTCGATGAGATCGGCAACACCGACCGACGCGATCGGTTCGATCTTGAGTTGATAGCGCGCGAAGGCGAGGCCCAGCAGGTGCACCGTCACCAATTCGACACGCAGCACGGCGTTGTCGACACCGAACTCGGCGGCGACCCGCTGCGCAACGGGTCCGGCCAGGGTGTCATGGAGCAGCTTGCGCGCCAACGGCTGCATGCTCGCTGACCGCCAGACCGTCAGCAGCGGATCGAACATGGCGCCCTCGTCCCACCGTTCGACGAAATGCCGGATGAGGCGGGCACCGATGTCTTCGGTCCCCTCGTCCAGCAGCAGTGCCAACTGGTGCAGCGGATGCTCGGGAATGTCGATCACCGACGCGGTGAACAGTCCCTCCTTGTTGCCGAAGAAGTAGTACACCATCGCGACGTCGACGCCGGCGTCGGCCGCGATGCGGCGCACCGTGGCCTGCTCGTAGCCGTCACGCATGAAGTGCTCACGCGCCGCATCGATGATGCGTTGCCTGCTCTGCTGGCCCGTCCGCCAGCGCCCGCTCCGACGCGTCTCCGACATGGCCGAAAGTTTAGTTCAACAAGCGTTGACCTATCGCCCGAACCCGGCGTACCGTCAAAGTTCAACAACCGTTGAAGAAGGAGGTTCGACATGGCACAGCGACGACTCTGGTGGCGGCACACGATCTCGGTGCTGATCGCCCCGGCAACGATGACGGTGTTCATTCCGGCCGTGATCATCGCGGTGACCGGCGCCAAAGCCCCCGATCTGGGCACCAGCTCGGGTCTACTGCTCGCGATCGCGGGTGCTGCGCTGATCGCTTTCGGGCTGTGGTTCCTGGTGTGGACGGTGATCCTGTTCGACCGCATCGGCAAGGGCGCCCTGGCGATCGGATCCCCGGTCAATTTGGTCGTGCAAGGTCCGTACCGGCACGTCCGCAATCCGATGATGACCGCGGTGTTCTGCATTCAACTCGGTACCGCGGTCGCTACCGCATCACCGTGGCTGTTCGGCTGGTTCGCCCTGTTCTGCACACTCACCGCGATCGCGATCCCGACGTTGGAGGAACCCCACCTGCGCAGGCGGTTCGGCGCCCAGTACGACGTCTTCCGGCAAAACGTTCCACGGTGGATTCCTCGTCCGACGGCATGGATCCCCGAGCACGCCGGGCCCGATTCAGCAGCCGCACAAGGTAAATCGCGATGACCACCGAGGTGCTGGTCGTCGGCGCCGGACCAACCGGACTCACCATGGCCGTCGAGGTCGCCCGCCGCGGCGTCGCGGTCCGCGTCATCGACGCCGCGGCCGCACCGACGACCGAGACCCGCGCGCTCGGCGTGCAGCCCCGAACGCTCGAACTCTTCGAGAGGCTGGACCTTGCGGAAGCGGCCGTGGCCGGTGGGGTCGCGGTCAGCGAGTTCAACGTCTTCAGTGAGGGAAAGCGGTTCCTGCACCTCGACATCCACGACCTCGCGACGCCGCACCCGTATCTGCTCATGCTGCGGCAACCGGACGTAGAGGCACTGCTGGCGGCCCGGCTGGCCGACCTCGGCGTCACGGTGGAACGCGGTGTCGAACTGTCCATGCTCACCCAGTCACCCCGCGACGTCCGGGTGAGCCTGCGGCATCCGAGCGGCCGCATCGAACATGCGGACGCCGAGTGGGTCGTCGGCTGCGACGGCGCGCACAGCACCGTGCGACATCAGCTCGGCGTGCCGTTCGTCGGCGCGGCGTTCGAGGAGAACTTCGCCGTTGCAGACGTCCGCATGGACTGGGCGTTGCCGTACGACGTGTTCTACTCGTTCCTCAACCGCGGCCGCTTCGTCGCGTACTTCCCCATGCCCGGCGATCTGCACCGCCTCACCATCGCGTACCGCCCGGGCCAATCCCCCAGCGGCGACGTTACGTTCGACGAACTGCAGTCAGCTGTGGACCGGTGTGCACCGGCCGGTGCACGTGTCACCGACATCACCCACGCCGCCCGATTTCGCATCAATCAGCGCAAAGTCGCCCGCCATTCCGTCGCGCGCGTATTTCTCGCGGGCGACGCCGCGCACGTGCACTCCGTGGTCGGCGGACAAGGTATGAACACCGGCATCCAGGATGCGTTCAACCTCGGCTGGAAGCTGGCCGCCGTGGCACACGGGCACGCCGAGCCCGCGTTGCTGGACAGCTACGCGGCCGAACGTTCCCCGGTGGCGCACCGGCTGGTCAAAGGAACCCGCCGGGCTACGCGGATGACCCTGTTGGGCAACCCGATTGCGGCTGCTGGCCGTCGTCACATCGCCCCGCACATCACCGCGTCCGCGCCCGTCCAGCGGAACCTGAAGCGTGCCTTGACCCAGCTCGATGTCTCATATCGCGACGGAACCGGCGGGACCACCGACACCCGGCCGGCGGTCGGTGACCGCTTTCCGCGGGTCGACGTGCTGCACCCGGCCAAGTACACGCTGCTGCATTCCGGCCCGGAACCGGTCGGGCTGCGCGCCGCGATCAGGCCGTACGCGGAGCTGATCGAGGTCACCCACGATCCCAACCTCAGCGGCCCAGGGCTCACGCTCGTCCGCCCTGACGGCTACCTCGCACTGCTCGACGGTGACATCCGCGAGCTCCGCGACCATCTCCACACAACCCTCGGAACACCTTCCGCAGGAGAGCAAATCGCATGAAGGGCGGCGGTCACTTCCCCGCCGCTTTTCCATTCCCAGCTCGCCCCCGCCGTCAGCGTTCCGGGTTCGAGCTCGGTCCGGCCGGCATCGCGCACGTGCACGGTCTGGGCGAGGATCTCGTCGGGCTTTCCACCGATGACGATCACCGGGTGATGGTGATCGATTCCGTACAGCTTGAGCGCGGCGTGGACGGCATGCGCGGCCGCCTTGCCGCGGGACATCTTGGTGTTGGCGTTGATCCTGATGACGAGTCGCTTCTCCAGGTGCTCGGCGTCCTCGGTATTGGCGTCCATCCGCAAAGTGTGCCCCACGCCTCGACGGGGCCGCCCCGGGGTTATCCCCAGGCAGGCGCCGTGTTCCCAGCTCGTTCCCAGGCAGATTCAGTAGCCATCGAACGTGAGCCAGATTACAGTATATGACTGATGTATCAGTTGTATGCCATCTGTTCAGGTCTCGGAGCAGGCCCGTCACCAGACGAGTCCGGGGCGCGACTGACGCCACCGCGGCACTTCACGGCCCCGAGGCCCGCAGACGAAGGAGATCCGCCATGGGTGCAGCACCGGGCCTGAAAAAGGGGCTCAGCGAACGGCAACTCCGGATGATCGCCATCGGGGGCGTCATCGGTGCCGGACTGTTCGTCGGGTCGGGTGTGGTGATTCATGCCACCGGCCCGGCCGCGTTCATCCCGTACGCGCTGTGCGGATTCCTGGTCATCATGGTGATGCGGATGCTCGCAGAAATGGCGGTGGCCGATCCGTCCACGGGCTCGTTCGCCGACTACGCGCGCAACGCGCTCGGTTCGTGGGCCGGCTTCTCAGTCGGCTGGCTGTACTGGTACTTCTGGGTCATCATCGTCGGATTCGAGGCCATCGCCGGAGCCAAGATCGTCCAGTACTGGATCCCCGGCATCCCGCTGTGGCTGTGCTCGCTGATCCTGCTGACCGCGATGACGGTGTCCAACCTGCTGTCGGTCTCGTCGTTCGGTGAGTTCGAATTCTGGTTCGCCGGAATCAAAGTCGCTGCGATCGTGCTCTTTCTCACGATCGGCGGCGCCTACGTCCTCGGGCTGTGGCCCGGCAGGTCGATGGACTTCTCCAACCTCACCGCGCACGGCGGCTTCCTGCCCAACGGCGGCTGGGCCATCACCGCGGCGATCGTCACGGTGATCTTCTCGATGACCGGCGCCGAGGTGGCCACGATCGCCGCGGCCGAATCACACAATCCCGAACGTGCCGTGGCCAAGGCCGCCAACTCCGTGATCGCGCGCATCGCGATCTTCTACGTCGGCTCGATGTTCCTGCTCGTGACCATCGTGCCGTGGAACGACGACACCGTCGCAGCCTCACCGTACGTCGCGGCGTTCAGCGACATGGGCCTGCCGTATGCCGACCACGTCATGAACGCCGTCGTGCTCACCGCCGTGCTCAGCTGCCTGAATTCCGGCATGTACACCGCGTCGCGCATGTTGTTCGTCCTGGCCGCGCGCCGGGAAGCGCCGCAGCAGCTCGTCCGCGTCACGCGCCGCGGTGTGCCCGCGGTCGCGATCCTGGCGTCATCGGTCATCGGGTTCCTGTGTGTCATCGCCGCCGCGGTCTCACCCGACACAGTGTTCGCGTTCCTGCTCAACTCCAGTGGCGCGGTCATCCTGTTCGTGTACTGCCTGATCGGCATCTCGCAGGTGGTACTGCGGTATCGCAACGGGTCGGCGCAGCTACGGGTGAAGATGTGGATGTTCCCCGTCCTGTCGGTGTTCACGGTGCTGGCCATCATGGCCATCCTCGCCCAGATGGGCATCCGCGCTGATTCCCGGTCCCAACTGGTGCTGAGCCTGTTGTCGTGGGTCGTGGTGATCGCGCTGTACCTGGTCAACCGGTGGGTGATCAACCGCCGTCCCCATGTCGAGAGCGCGGTGCCGCAGGCTCCGGCAACCCGGGTTCTGGTGCTGGCCAACGAAACCCCCGCATCCGATGAACTGGTCGCCGAACTTCACGACATCAACACCGCACGCACCGCGAAGTATCTCGTCGTCGTCCCCGACAGCCCGATCGAGACCGGAGCCGCAGCCACCCACGGCCCCCTCGACGTGTGGGAAGCCACGCAACAGGCCGCCCAAGACCGGCTCGACCACACCCTCGGGGTACTGCGCGCCGAGGGACTCGACGCCGATGGCGTCCGCGGCGATTTCCGCCCGCTGCGCGCCCTGTCCGACGCTGTGGACAGCTTCCACCCCGATCAGATCGTGATCGCGACACTGCCCGACGAACTGTCGGTGTGGCATCGCTTCGACGTGGTAGACCGGGCCCGCACCGACCACCCCACCATCCCCGTCACCCACGTGGTCGCCACCCCCGTCGCGCCCGCAGGCGTCGCGCAGTGACCGTCTTGCCCAACTCCACTGAACCGGGCCGCCGAGCCACCCGCCGACGATAGGCTGCCGAGATGCGTCCTCTGGTCTTCCTCGATACGGAGACGACGGGCCTGCACACCGACCGGCAACCCTGGGAGATCGCCCTGATCCGTCGCGACGACACAGGCGACACCCGGACCGTGCTCTACATCGACCTGGCCGATCTCGACCTCGACGCGGCCGAACCCGCCGGCCTGCGCGTCAGCCGATTCTCGAGTCGCCACCCTCAGGTCGTGTACGGGTCCATCCGCCTGCCGTCGGTGTACCGCGAACGCGACGCCGCGGTGATCGTGCGCGAGTGGACTTCGGGCGCAACGATCGTCGGCGTTGTGCCCAGCTTCGACACATTCTGTCTGACGAGAATGCTGGCCCGCCACCGCCTGACGCCGCAGTGGTGCCCTGACGTCATCGACGTCGTTCCCATGGCGGCGCGCATCATCCGGAAGTACGGCCGCACACCGGAAACGGACTGTGCACGGCTGTCCCAGCAGTGCGGCGTCCGTCCCCCGGGTGCCGGTCACCGCCATACCGCGCTTGGCGACGCCCGCTGGGCGATGCGCTGGTACGACAATCTGGATGCCCGCCTGGTCAACCAGGTGTCGCGGTAACCGTGCCGGACGTCAGCCGAGGACCGGATGGGTTCCGGTGTGCCTGGCCCGGCGCTGCACCGCGGCGATCTCCCGCAGGCCGTCACCGAGCAGACTGCGGTTCAGCGGTGACAACTCACCGATGGTGACCACATCGTTGGGAACATGACCGTCGGCGATCAGATCGACCTGATGCGCCATCCTGATGCGCTGCAGCATCACGAAAACCTCGGTGAGCGTGCGGGAGTCGCGGTCGGTCAGCGCCCCGCTGCCGGCCGCCGCGGCGAGCCGGGCCGGGGTGGAGGCCGACGTCACATCGGCCGTGAGACCACCCCACCGCGCGAGGTTGACGATCGGCGTCACAGCATGGGTCTTCAGATCGAAGGTGCCGCCGCGGCGCGACAGCACATCACGCAGCGACCACGTGCGAACCTTGCCGGACAGGGCGTCCAGCAACTGCAGCCGCAGCGCGTTCGGGTGTGCGTCGCGCATCCTGCGGAACACCTTGGGAACCGTGTGCAGCGCGGCATCGCCCCATACCACGCGGCCGTCGATCAACAACGATGACAGGATCAAACCCTTGCCGCGCAACGGATCATCGAGCCAACCCTGAGCTGCGCGGGCCCAATCGGAAGCCGACCTGGCGAACGCCATCTTCGAGGCGACCGCGCCGTTGGTGTCGGCGGGCAGGCCGCAGCCGTCGAGGATCGCGTGCGTGCGGGCCGCCACGGAGCGCAGTTGCGCGCACTCGGCGTCGCAGGCGTCGCTCCAACTGAGCGCACTGTCGACGTCCGATGAGGGCATGGCCTCGCGGCGCGCGATGCTGCCGAGGGTCAGCCAGGCGAACTGCTCGTGGGTGGGCCTCGGCGCTGCCTCTGCCAGCGCCAACTCAAGTGCCTTGCGTACCAGCGCATCCAGCACGATCGACGCGATGCTACTGGCGGCCGAGGCCTTGGTCCCGTTGCGGAAGAGATTCACTGCGATCTGCGTGACGTCGCGGCCGAGCAGTTGGAGTGCCGCGGCGTCTGGCGCCTGCGCGATCGCCCGGCGCAGTACGAAACTCTGCCGCGCCGACGCCGCGAGCAGGTCGGCGTCTTCGAGCACCCCGACCACGTCGCCGCGCGGCGAGGTCACCGGCATATGCCGCAGACCGCGCTCGAGCATGTCGAGCAACACCGTCTCCGCGGTCCGGTCGGCCGTCACGGTTTGTGCGGGCGCGCTCATCACCTCGGAGATGGCCACGGTGACCGGCAGTCCCGCGGCGACCACGCGCGAGCGCAGGTCACGGTCGGTGAAGATGCCGATTCCGCCGTCGCGCAGCCGGATCAGGGCATACGACACCCGCCGTTCGGTCATCTGCACGACGGCATCACGCACCGACACGCCAGGTTCGACGATCAGCACATCCCCTCGCACGAGTTCACCCACCGGTCGCGAATCGCTCGCGACCACCAGGCGCGCCTGCGTGGGCGGCGTGGCGGACGACGCCAGGAACCGAAGCCCGGCCGGCTTGGCGAACTGCGCTCGTACCAGTTCCCCCGGCAGCCGGATGACAGTCGTGGGTTCTGTTGCGCGGGCGAGGAATTCGATACCACCACCGGTCAGCATCGCGACGTAGCCGAATATGCCGCCCGGCTCGATGGTGTCGAACACCTGTCCATCGTCGGCCCCCTGCAGGGACACCGACCCCGTGTGGACCATCCAGATGTCGTCGGGCACCTGCCGGGAGAAGTCCGCTATCACCGCCCCCGCGCCGTGGTGTTCCAGCGACGAGGCCGCCGCGAGCTCGCGTAGCTCGGCATCGCTGGCGGTCTGGAACGGCGGATGCGCGCCCAGGAAGGCCGTCAGCACCCCGGCGGATCCAGAAGATGCAGTCACCCAGCCATCGTGCCTGATATCAGGTCGTGCGAAGCAGATCGACGCATTTCTCCGCCATCGTCATCACGGTGATGTTCGGATTCACCGCGGGCAGCTTCGGCATCGCCGAGGCGTCGACGACCCGTAGCCCCGACACGCCCTTGACCCGCAGCTGCGGATCGAGGACCGCCATCGGGTCGTCGACAGCACCCATGCGGGCCGTACCCGCCGGGTGGTACACGGTGTTGTGGGTGCGATGGATGTAGTCGAGCAGCTCGTCGTCCGTGACGGCGTCGGGGCCCGGAGCAAGCTCGCGGGCCACCCACGCACGCAGCGGCGGCTGCTCGGCGATTTTGCGCGCGAGCTTCACACCGGTGAGCATGATGCGTTCGTCGTAGCCGTCGGGATCGGTGAAGTACCGCGGGTCGACCTTCGGCCGGTCCCGGAAGTCGCGGCTGCGCAGGCGCACGGTCCCGCGCGAATGCCCCTGCGTGACATTGGGTGTCAGGCAGAAACCGTTGTCGGTGGTCGGATAGCCGTGCCGCAGCGTGTTCATGTCGAACGGGACGCTGCCGTAGTGCATCATCAGATCCGGCTGCGAGACACCGGGATCGACCGTGGTGAACAGGCCGATCTCCCACCATTGGGTGGACGTGCGCACCATGGGCTGCGAGGCCTCCCAGAACACCAGCCCCTCGACGTGGTCGTCGAGGTTCGAACCCACTCCCGGCGAGTCCGTGCGCACCGCGATGCCGAACTCGCGAAGGTGCTCGGCCGGACCGATTCCCGAAAGCATCAGCAGCTTCGGAGTGTCGATGGCACCGGCGGTGACGATCACCTCGCGGCTCGCCGCCACCGTGTCGTACCCGGTGAGGTCGGGTCGCTGGTAGCGCACACCGGTGGCGTTGTTCTGGTCGTCGAAGAGGATCTCCGAGACCCAGCAGCCCGTGCGGACATCGAGATTGGGCCGCTTGCCCAGGATGGGGTGCAGATAGGCATGCGACGACGACATCCTGGTGCCGTCCTCGCCGGCGTTGATCTGGAACCAGCCGGCGCCGTTGCGCACCGTTTCGCCCCGGTTGAACGCCACCGTGGGCATCCCGACCATGGCCGCGGCCTCCAGCACGGCAGCGCCGCACGGGTCGTTGGGCGGCACGTCACGCAACCGCACCGGACCGGTGCGGCCGTGGAAATCGCCTGGGGCGTCGTTGTTCTCGACCCTTGCCACCAGCGGCAGGATCTCGGCGGCGCTCCAACCGGTCGCACCCATCTTCACCCACTCGTCCAGCCCCTCCGCGGGCGGCCAGAACGCGATACACGAGTTGTGGGAAGAGCAGCCGCCCAGCACCTTCGCGCGGGCGTGGCGCATGAACGAGTTTCCCTTCTCCTGCGGCTCGACCGGGTAGTCCCAGTCGTAACCCGAGTCCAGCAGGTGCATCCACGCCGCGAGTTCGAGGATGTTGCGGTCATCCACATCCGACGGACCGGCCTCCAGCAGGCACACCGTGACGTTCGGATCCTCCGACAGTCGAGCGGCGACGATGCAGCCAGCGGTGCCGCCGCCGGCCACCACGTAGTCGTAGGTCGAGTTCGGTACCGGTTGAGTGTCGGCCATGATGGATCAACTCCTTGAAAATGGACTGGTGAAACGAGATTGGCGTCAGTAGACGCTGTCGAACTGGTTCGGGATGGGCTTCCCGTCTGGCTTCAGCACGGGGCCCTTCGCCCCGTCGGACTCGGTGAAGGCGGTCGCGCACTCGTAGGGCGCGTGTTGCGGGAGCGGATCGATGAACATCTCGTTCACCGCCCACGTGCCGCCGGATGTGAACAATCCGTCGTACGCCCGGCACATGAGTTCGGGTTTGTTGCGGTTGATCACGAGCGAGGCCACGGTCGCGTCACCGACAAAGGTGACGTCGGTGACGGAATCGCCCGCACCGAGGATCTGTCGACGGTCGGCCGGCAGCTGATCGAAGGCCGCGGGACCGGTGACGCCGAAGATTCCCTGGTTGGCCCAGCAGCGCTTGCCGTCGATGTAGGTGATCACCGAATCGTCGCCGTCGGGCACACCACCGCAGCCGACCAGGTGCGCCGTCTGCTTGCCCGCTCCGTCATAGACGTTGCGCACCCCGATGACGTGATCGGGATTGATTCCGGCCTCGGGTGCCCACACCTTCACGATCGGCTCCGGCGACGCCGAGACCACCCACGTGTCGACACCGTGTGCCTGCAGGGTTCCGATGAGATCCTTGATCTGGGGGTAGACGCGGATGTAGCCGTCCATGTCCTTGGTGCCGATCTTCTGCGTGGCACCGACTGGGGCGGCGAGGTTCTGCTCCTTCATCTTCCCCGCGAAACCGGCCAATTCGTCGGCACTGTAACCCGCCGACAGCGCGGCGCCCCAGGCGTATGCGCCGGTCATCCGCCGTTCGTCGTAGCCCGCGAAAGCGGCTTTCCCGGAGGTGGTTTCGTCATCGAGGATCGACAGGATCTCGTCGGCGCACTTGGTGTTGGTGCTGGTCGGCAGCGGCTTGCCGGCCGGTACGTCGGTGCCGCACGCCGCGGTGAGTGCGTTGGCTCCGGCGTCGGTCAGGTACCGGCTGGTCTGGTGCCAATCCTGGTTGGGGGGCTGCAGGATCAGGTCGTTGGCCAGCATGTAGAAGTTGGTCCCATAGCCGATGTCGTTCTTGACCACGGTGTTGTCCCAGTCGAAGATCGCCACCTTGCGCGCCTGCGCGGGTGCGGTCCCGGTGCAGGTGCTGTTCGCGTCGATGGTCTTCTGCAGGAACTCCCGGACGCCTTCGTGCCACTGCAGCGAGGCATCGAGTTGGCGGCACTTCGACTGTGGTGCAGCCGCTTCCGAGCTGGACGGCGGCTCGGCCCGGTTGTCGTTCTCGGTGCAACCAGCCATCGTTGCGCCGAGCACCAGGACGGACAGGGCCAGACACATGCCTGCTCGGGTCATTCCTTGGTCACCGCCGCGTGCGACGCCAGCGTGCCGATGTGACGGCGGCCCTTGACGAAGTACCAGGCCAGTCCCAGCCCCAGGATGATGCCGATGTAGACGAACGCGCCCCACGTGTTGTACCAGGGGTCGCCGTAGATGGCGACCCGTGGCCACGCGAGGTTGACCGCCATCCCGACGCCCCAGAGCACCGCGAAGATGTTGACGGCCAAACCCCAACGGCCCATGGTGAAGTAGTTCCCGGGCTTGAGGTCGGCGGGCGGCCACTGCCCCTGCAGACGCTTCTTGAGCATCGGCCCGGTGACCATCAGGTACGCGAGGTAGATCATGATGATGGCGATCGACGTGAGCACCGTGAACACCTTGGGCTGACCGAGATTGATCACCAGAATCAGTGCCGAGATCACGCCGATGACGATCGCCGGGACGACGGGCGCCTGGGTCTTCGGATGCACGCGGGCGAGCTTCTCGCCGAACGGCAGCGCATTGTCGCGGGCCATCGCGAAGGTGAGCCGAATCGCCGCGGTGTGCACGGCCAGCGAGCACACCGTGACCGCCACCACGATGCAGATCAGGAAGATCTTGCCGAGCGGGCCCCACATGACCTTCTCGACGATGTACTGCAGGCTGCCCTCGGGGCTGCCCAGCAGCGGATCGTTGAGATCGGGCGCGGACATGACGGCGAACACCAGGATCGCGCCGCCGATCACGAACGAGGCCAGGATCGCGCGCAGGATCGCCTTGGGCGCCGTCCTGCGCGGTTCGACGGTTTCCTCACCGAGCGAGCTTGCGGTGTCGAACCCGTACATCACGTACAAGGACGCGAGCGATGCCACGAGGAATGCACCCAGGAAGCCGCCGGGCAGATCCGCGCCATAACCGTGCGTCGAGAAGAACACCTCGGGCCCACGTTTGATGTTGAACGCCAGGATGACGGCGATCAGCACCGCCGCGATCAGCTCGATGAACACGCCCGCGCTGTTGATCATCGCCATCAGGCGCACCCCGAACGCATTGACCGTCGTGGTGAAGGCGATCAGGATGACGCCCAGGATGATGGCGTTGGCCGCGAAGTCGTATTGCCCGGTGCCGTCGCCGACGATCTGGAAGCCGCTCCACAACCGAGGCAGGTTGAGCTGCAATGCCAGGACGACGGCCGACAGTGTGACGATCGACGCGGTGAGCATCAGCCACCCGGAACTCCAGCCGACCAGCCGGCTGCCGAGTTTCTTGGACCAGTTGTAGACCGAGCCGGCCACCGGGTATTTCGCGGAGAGCTCCATGAAGCACAGCGCGACGGCCATCTGCCCGATGAAAACCATGGGCCACGACCACAGATATGCCGGTCCGGCGTTGCCGAAACCCACGTAGAACAGCTGGAAAGTACCGGTCAGGATCGAGATGTAGCTGACCCCTGCGGCGAAACTCGCGAATTTTCCGATGCTGCGGTCCAGGGATTCCTTGTAGCCGAAATCCTCGAGACCACCGCTGTCACTTTCCGCATCAGTCACGTTGCGCGTCATGATGTCCTGTCCCTAGCCGTCGTTGCGCGCACCGAACCAGCCCGCAGGCTTTGGCGCGGTGTTCTGCCAGATGTGTTTGAGTTCTTGGTATTCCGCGAGACCGCTGGGCCCCAGCTCACGGCCGTTCCCGGACTTCCCGAATCCGCCCCACTCCGCCGCGGCGGTGTAGTACCCGAAGTCGTTCAGCCACACCGTGCCGTGCCGCAGTGCGCGCACCACACGTTCGCCCCGCGCCGGATCGGAGGTCCGTACCCCCGCCGCGAGACCGTACTGCGTGTCGTTGCCGAGCATGATCGCCTCGGCCTCGTCGGTGAATCGCTCCACCGTGAGAATCGGACCGAAGGTCTCCTCCGACACGATCCGCATCGAGCGGTCGCACCGGTCGAAAATCGTCGGCAGGTAGAAGTAGCCGTCGGCCAGCGCCGGATCACTCGGCCGGGCGCCCCCGACGATCAGCTTCGCGCCTTCTGCAATGCCAAGCGCCACATAGGATTCGACCTTCTCAAGGTGCTGCTTGGACACCAGCGGCCCGGTCTCACTGGCGGGGTCGGTGCCGTCGCCCATCCGGATGGTCGCCGCCCGTTCGGCGAGCGCGGCGACGAAGTCGTCGGCGATCGACTCTTCGACGATCAGCCGGGTTCCCGCCGAGCACACCTGGCCCGAGTGCAGGAAAACCCCGGTGAGAACCTGATCGATCGAGCTCTCCCAATCGGCGTCGGCGAACACGATGTGCGGATTCTTGCCGCCGAGTTCGAGCGCCACCTTGCTGACGTGGTCGGCGGCCGTTCTGGCGATGTGCTGCCCCGTGCTCAACCCGCCGGTGAACGAGATGAAGTCGACGTCGGGATTGTCGGTCAGTGCCGCGCCGACTGCTGCCCCGCTGCCCTGTACGAGATTCAGCACGCCCGCGGGCACGCCGGCCTCCTGCGCCAGCCGTACGAACGCGATCGTGGACAGCGGTGTCACCTCGCTGGGCTTGGCGACCATGGTGCATCCCGCGGCCAGCGCCGGTGCGATCTTCCAGGAGATCTGCAGCAGCGGGTAGTTCCACGGCGCGATGAGCACGCACACCCCGATGGGCTCGTGCACCACGCGACTGATGACACCGGCGTCGCCCACATCCACCAACCGATCAGACTGGGTCGCCACCAGCCGTGCGTAGTACCGGAACACCGAGACGACGTCGTCGATGTCAATCCGACTCTCGGCGAGGGTTTTTCCGGTGTCAGCCGTTTCCAGTTCGGCGAGGGGTTCCTTGTCGCGCAGGAGCAGGTCGGCGATCCGGTCGAGCAGGGCCGCACGCTCTGATACCGGTGTGGCCGGCCACTCCCCCGCGTCGAAGGTCGCGCGCGCCGCAGCCACCGCGGCCAGGGCGTCGTCATGGGTGGCCTCGTCGACGGTGGCGATGACGGTGCCGTTCGCAGGGTTGACAATCTGCCGCGTTCCACCGTCGGCGGCGTGCCGCCACTGCGATCCGATGAGCAGATCCGGTTCTGTGTTCAACGTTGCCTCCTCGGCCTACCGATCAGCGCCGCGTTTGGCGGGGCCACTTCAAAACTCCTGAGGCTCAGCGCCTGTCGCAGCGTGAACTCGCACCTCGTTGGGCACAGGCTCATCCCCGCCGCGGAGTGGTTCCCGCCGTGGCCACGCAGCCTCAATCGAGGCCTATACGTGCACCAAGTCGAACGCCGAGCGGTAGCTGATATATTAATCTGACCCGCAGTGATACGAGACTGATAGATGAAAACAGTTTGTAAACTGCGACTGCGGGAAGGCCCGTCCACAGGGCATTTCCGCGCGTATCCGAGCAAGTCACGCAGCGTCACCGGCAGCAGACCGTACTCGCGTCTGACCCCACCCATCGCCGTTTCGCAGGTATCCGTCCCGATTCGCGGAACAACCGGTGGCGGTGCAATGCAATCCGGGCCGATCCCCGAGACCGTGGCCCGGTCAGTGGCGCGACCACGCGGCCGAATCGACGAATCGAGCACAGTCACCTCCTCGGGCTCAGCCTGGTCTCGTAGCCGATTAATATATTTTCTGGCGATCAATGGCGGATCAGATTGCCGGTTTTTCATCACGGCACCGGCCGGCCCATCGGCCCGGAATACCGAAACTGCTGGGCGCCAACCTGATTGATCCCATCGAGATGCGCGCGACGAAAGGCATCGGTCCCAGTCGCCGACCGGGGCCGATGCCTTTCTTGATGGTGATCTGACGAGACAGAACGCTCTCCGTCCACAGTTCCGTCCACGTCACACACCGCGCCGGCGCGTCGCGGCAGCCGGCCCGGCCGGATCGCCGGGTCGGCTCCCGCAGCGTCACTCGGCGAGCTTGTCGCGCAACCAATCATGGAACGCGCCAATGTGGTGCTCGCTGGGCACCAGCACGCCGCCGTCGCGGTAGACACGCGAGTCCATCGCGGGCTGGCACCGCTCACATGCGTCGAAATCCTGCTGGTTGACCCGATGGAAAAGCTCCACCGACCGTGCGACATCACGACCGGATTCCACGACGTGCGGCAGGTAGAGCCAGTCACACTCCACGACAGTGCGATCGGCGGCCAACGGGAACATCCGGTGCACGATCACATGATCGGGCACCAGGTTCACGAATACCTGCGGCCGCACCGTGATGGCGTAGTACCGCCGATCCTGGTCCTCGGTCACGCCGGGAATGTGGTCGAGCCCCTCCGACCCGTCCACGGTGAATCCCTTGACGTCCTCCCCGAATTCGGCGCCATGCCCCACATAGAACTGCGCGGCATACCCATCGGCGAACTCCGGCAGCACCTCGGTCAGCTCCGGATGGATCGTGGCACAGTGATAGCACTCCATGAAGTTCTCGATGATGAGCTTCCAGTTGGCCTTGACGTCATAGACGATCCGCCGTCCCACGCTCAGCTCGGCCACCGTGTAATGGTCGATCGATTCGATGTCGCCGAGCCGGTCCACGACCTCCTGCATGACGGTGTCCTCGAACGACGGCGGCTCCTCGGCAAGACACACCCACACGTAGCCGAGCCATTCCTTGACCGCGATCTTGCGCAAGCCGTACTCCACCCGGTCGATGTCGGGCATCTTGGTCAGGTTCGGCGCGGCCACCAGCTTGCCGTCGAGATCGTAAGTCCAAGCGTGATAAGGGCATTGGAAGGCACGCTTGACCTCACCGGCCTCTTCGGTGCACAACCTGGCCCCGCGATGGCGGCACAGGTTGAAAAACGCGTTGATGTCGCCCTTGCGTGACCTGGTCACCAGCACGCTCTCGCGACCGACCTGCACGGTCTTGAAGGCGCCCGGCTTGTCCAGATCCGAGGCACGCACAACACAGAACCACATCTTCTCGAAGATCTTCTCCTGCTCGAGCGCGAAGACCTCGGGATGGGTGTAGTAATGCCCGGCCAGGGTGGGAATGAGGCTCTCGGGCAGGCTCGGGGCGGATCCGGGGGCGGCCCCGGATGCTGCTGTGGTCACTGGGCTCCTTTTATCTCTAGTGGGGTTGGCGGGCTGAGGGCCAAGAACTACACGGCCGCGACGGTCGCGATCTGACGCCGCCACCGGGTGAACAGCCGCGGCTGATCAACCGCCAGGACCGCGACGATGCGGCCCTCGCGCCGGTAGGTCGCCAAGAAGCAATGCTCTTCGCAGCTGCCGTCTTCGATGGTGATCTCATCGTCGGGAGAAGCGATGCCGGCGAACTGGATTCGCGATCCGTACTGGTCCGACCAGAAGTACGGTGGCTTCACCGGGGCGCAGGGATCGAGCCCACCGGACAGCAGAGCACCGACGGCGATGGCCGGTCGCTCAAGTGCGCCGGTCCAGTGTTCGACGCGGTGTGCCGCACCGGTGGAGGGGTCGAGCCAGGCCGCACAGTCCCCGACCGCCACGACGTTGGGGACGTCGGTCTGACCGTTGGATCCGCAGAGCACACCGTTGCCGAGGCGCAGGCCGCTGCCCTGCAGCCATTCGATGTTGGGCACGCCGCCGATACCGACCACCACGACATCGGCGGGCAGGTGCCGCCCGTCGGCAAGGTCGACGCCTGTGACGCGGCCCGCGCCGGCGCCGTCCCGCAGTGCACGCTGCTCGCCGGTCAGACCCGCGACACCGACACCGCAGATCAGCGTGGTCCCGTTGACCGCGTGTCTGGAGGCCACGACGGCCCCCAGCCGTGAGCCGAGTTGAACCTGCAGCGGGGTGGGCGCAGCCTCCACGACCGTCACGTCGAGACCGAGTTTGCGTGCGGTGGAAGCGACCTCGGCGCCGATGAATCCGGCGCCGATCACGACCAGCCGGGCACCTGGGCGAAGGTCCGCACGCAACGCGATGGCGTCGTCGATGGTGCGGATCACGTGGACGCCTGCCATGGCCTCGCAGCCGGGCCACCGGCGGGCCCGCGAACCGGTCGCAATGACCACACCGTCGGCGTCGATCCGCGTTCCGTCGGCGAGTTCGACCGATCCGGAACGGGTGTCGAGTTTCGTTGCGGCCGCGCCCAACACCCAGTCGGCCTGCAGGTCGTCGTCGGCGGCCTCGAGTGCCAGGTCGGCCTCGGTCATGTCGCCCGACAGGAACTCCTTGGACAGCGGGGGCCGGTCGTAGGGCCTGCGGGCCTCGTCACCGACAACGGTCACCCGCCCGTCAAATCCCTTGGCCCGCATGGCACGAGCGGCAGACAGGCCGGCCAGCGAGGCCCCGATGATCGCGACGTGCTTCACGCTTTGCTTCCCTCGCCCAGACGTGCCCGGATGTCGGGCGGCAGGTTCGGCTTCTCGGCGCTGAGCTCGACGTGGATGACACCGTCCTCGATGACCACGGCGTGGGTGCGCACCGGAAGCTTCGCCGGCGGCGCATCAACCGCGCCCGTGCGGAGATTGAAACGCGAAGCGTGCAGCGGGCATTCGACCTCGCAACCCTCCAACCAGCCGTCGGCCAGCGAGGCGTCCTGGTGCGAGCACGTGTCGTCGATGGCGAACACCTCGCCGTCCTCGGTGTGGAAGACCGCGATGGGCGGATCGGCTTCCACCCGGCGGGCCTCCCCCGGAGGCAGATCGGAGAGCGGGCAGATCTCGAGCATGGGGTTGCCTCTCAGTCGCGATGTG
This sequence comes from Mycolicibacterium mageritense, assembly GCF_010727475.1. Classification (NCBI taxonomy): domain Bacteria; kingdom Bacillati; phylum Actinomycetota; class Actinomycetes; order Mycobacteriales; family Mycobacteriaceae; genus Mycobacterium; species Mycolicibacterium mageritense. The sequence continues at coordinate 5,217,736 of NZ_AP022567.1, read as the reverse complement.
GTGCGTATAGCGAAACAGAGTTCGTAATATGCAACAGTGTGGGGCTCATCACAGCCCCTGTCAAGTGGAGCGGGACCGTCAGTTTGTTAGGTAGTTGAAAGCGCAAAAAGGCACGTCAGGGCACCGAGTTCAGGCACCCTGACGTGCGGCGTCACCGGCGCAGTCGGGTTCGCGCGCCCGTCCCGCGGAGCTGCGCGGGACGGGCGCTGGGCCTCGCGTCCGCTACTTGCGGCGGGCCGGGGCGGTGCGGCGAAGATCCGCGACCAACGGATCACGGGACACGTCGAGATATAGCGACACGCACATGCCGATCATCACGATGACGAACGGTGCCGCGACGATGATCGTCATGGTCTGCAGGCCGTTCAACGCGTCGTTGCCGCCGACCCACAGCATCAGGACCGCAACCGCTCCGGTGCTCAACCCCCAGAACGCCACCGCCCACCGCGACGGGAACAGCGAGCCGCCCTGAGACAGCGTGCCCATGACCATCGAGGCCGCGTCCGCACCCGACACGAAGAAGATCGCGACGAGCGCCATGACCAACAGCGTCGAGACCCCGGCCAACGGCAGGTGGTCGAGCATGCCGAACAGCGTGGACTCGGGTTTGCCGGAGCCGTACACGTCGATACCGTCCTGCTGCTGGCCGATGCCCGCGCCCCCGAAGATGACGAACCAGACCAGGCTCACCGTGGTGGGCACCAGGATCACGCCGACGACGAACTGCCGGATCGAACGACCCCGGCTGATGCGGGCCAGGAACATCCCGACGAAGGGGGTCCAGGAGATCCACCACGCCCAGTAGAAGATGGTCCACGACGACAGCCACTCACCGGTTTCCGGACCGCCTGCCGCGGACCGCGCTGACATCGACGCGAGGTTGGCCGCGTAGTCGCCCAGTGTGGTGGGCAGGAGATTGAGGATGAACACGGTCGGCCCGAGGACGAACACGAAGACGGCCAGGATGAGCGCGAGCACCATGTTGATGTTCGACAGCCACTGGATGCCCCGCGAGACCCCCGAAACGGCGGACGCCACGAACGCGAAGGTGAGCAACGCGACGACCGTCACGAGCAGCAGCGTTCCGGCCTTCTCGACCCACCCGACGACCTCGATACCCGAGCCGATCTGCAATGCCCCCAGGCCCAGCGACGCCGCCGTACCGAACATGGTCGCGAAGATCGCCAGGATGTCGATCATCTTCCCGATGGGCCCCTCGACCCGCTTGATGCCGAGCAGGGAGACGAACGACGAGCTGATCAGCTGCCTGCGCCCCATGCGGTAACTGCCGTAGGCGATCGACAGACCGACGACGGCATACATCGACCACGGGTGGAAGCCCCAGTGGAACAGCGCCGTCGCCAATGCGGTGCCGGCTTTCGAATCGGCAAGCCCGGGAGGTGGATTCACGAAGTGGGTGAGGGGTTCGGTGACGCCCCAGAAGATCAGGCCGATGCCCATACCCGCGCTGAACATCATCGCGATCCAGCTGACCGTGTGGAACTCGGGCTTCTCGTCATCGGCCCCGAGCGGGATCCGCCCGTACTTGCTCAGTGCGAGCCAGACCGCGAACAACACGAAACATGTCGCCGCGATGATGAACAGCCAGCCGAGGTTGTCGACCACCCAGCCGAGCACCCCGCCCATGGTGGACTGGAACGCCGCCGGCCAGATCAGCCCCCAGCCGAGGATGACCGCCACCAGCACCGCGGTGACCCCGAACACCACCTTGTCGGTGACGGCCCGGCGGGCACACAGCGGGACGTCGAGCTCGTCATCCTCCTGCCCCTCTGGGATCGGGATGCCCGGTCCCGGGAACGTATCGTGGATACGCGCCCGGATATCGGCTTCGAGCGAGCCGTCTTTATGTGGTGTCACGTCAAAACTCCTGAGGCTCAACGCCTGTCGCGGAACGATCTGGTACACCGCCGTCGGCGGCGCAGTGCTTCTTGACTCCGGGGTGCGTCCCATCATTGGCACACACCAGATGACCTCTGATGTGATCCGCACCCATCCTGGCACCTGATGTGGTGTGTCTCACATATTTCTGATGACATGCGCTGGCGCCGGGGAAACTCGTCGATTTGCCTTTCGAACGTGGCCACAGCGCCGCACATGCCGACGTCGCTCGCCGCGAGGATCATCGATCCGCGGCGGGTACGCCCGCCCGCACATCGCTGCGCGGGTGCACACATTTCTGTTGTTCAACTCGCCGCCGGATGCCGTGAACGCATCTGACATCCAACAGTCGCGTGCTGATATATTAGGACGACAGTCAGTGATACGCGACTGTTAGATGAAAAATATTTGTAAACGGCAGCCGAGGTGATATCCGCGGCTTCCGGGACCGGTCAGCCTTGGTACCCCATGCGGAGCGCCACCGCGTCCGCCGCCGCCACCACCGCGGGCACGATCTCTTTCGTGCGCTCCTCGGTGAGGCGATACACCGGCCCCGAGACGCTGAGCGCGGCAATCACCGCACCGCGATGATCACGGATCGGCGCGGCGACCGCGTTCAGCCCGTGCTCCAGCTCCTCGAGCGACACCGCGTAGCCGTCGCCCGGGACGGGGATCAGCGCTTGTTCGAGGTCATCGATGGACGTGATGGTGCGCTCGGTGAAGCGCGTCAGACCGGCAGCCTCGAGCAGCTCGCGCCGCGCCTCCGGCGCCATGAACGCGAGCAGAACCTTGCCGCTCGACGTCGCGTGCAACGGCGTGAGGGTGCCGACCCAGTTCTGCGTGCCGACCGCCGACGGGCCGCGGGCCTGATCCACGTTGACCGCGTAGTGCGAACGCAGCACCGCGATGTTGACCGTTTCGCCGATCTCGGCGGCAAAACGCTCACAGATCTCCCGCCCCTGCTGCGAGACGTCGAGCCGCCCCGACACCGCGTTGGCCAATCGCAGGATCCCGAAGCCCAGCCGGTATTTCCCCCGCTCATGAACCTGTTCGACCAGCTCGCGCTCCTCCAGGGAGCCCAACAGCCGAGATGCCGTGGACTTGTGGACACCGATGTCGGCAGCGAGTTCGGTCACGCCGGCTTCACCTTCGCGCGCCAGGATCTCGAGAGCGTGCAACGCGCGGTCGACTGACTGCACGCCGCCATTGCCGGACTCTGAGCTCCCGTTGCTCATGCCCGCCACCATACCCAGGAAACGCACAGCGTTGCACCGTAAGCAACCAGTTGCACGTTATGCGTCCAGGGTTGACCGCCGTGGTCACGAAACCTATCATTGGTATATCAGTTGTTGATCAAAGCGGTCGGTGTGCGCCTCGGCGTCGTCCCAATGCCACCGACAGTGACCTGAACTTCGACCTGGACTTCCCCGCCAATCAAGCTAGGAGAACCACTCATATGGGATCACCTCGCGTCGTGATCATCGGCGCCGGCATCGTCGGCGCCAACGTGGCGGACGAACTCACCGCGCGCGGGTGGGATCGCGTGACGGTGCTGGATCAGGGGCCGTTGCCCCTGACCGGTGGTTCCACCTCGCACGCGCCCGGCCTGGTGTTCCAGACGAGTCCGTCGAAAACGATGACCACGTTCGCGAGCTACACGGCGAGCAAGTTCCTGTCTCTCGACGTGGACGGCGAGTGGTGCTTCAACCAGGTCGGCGGTCTCGAAGTGGCCACCACCGAGCAACGCCTCGCCGAGCTGCACCGCAGGCAGGGGTGGGCCACGTCGTGGGGTGTCGCCGCCTCGGTCATCGACCCGCAGGAATGCGCGAAGTTGCATCCGCTGCTCGACGCCGACCGCATCCTGGGTGGCCTGTACGTCGAGAGCGACGGGCTGGCCAAGGCCTCCCGCGTCGTGGTGGCGCTGGCCCGCCGCGCGCAGAGTCGCGGCGCCGTGTTCCAGGGTTCGACGAAGGTCACGGGCATCGAGCACAGCGGTGGCCGGGTCACCGGCGTCGCCACCGCCAACGGTGTCGTGCCCGCCGACATCGTCGTGTCGTGCGGCGGATTCTGGGGCCCGGACCTCGGCGCGCTGATCGGCATGGACGTCCCGCTGCTGCCGCTGGCCCACCAGTACGCCAAGACCGACCAGATTCCCGAACTCGTCGGCCGCAACACCGAGCTGTCCGAAGCCGGATTTCCGATCCTCCGGCATCAGGACCAGGATCTGTACTTCCGTGAGCACGTCGACCGCCTCGGCATCGGCTCCTACGCGCACCGTCCGATGCCGGTGGACATGAGCGAGCTACCCGACGGCGAAATCAGCGCCGACGCAATGCCTTCCATGCTGCAGTTCACCGAGGAGGACTTCGCACCGGCGTGGGAGCAGTCCCAGAAGCTGCTGCCGTGCCTGCAGACCGCGAAGGTCGAGTCCGGCTTCAACGGCATCTTCTCGTTCACCCCCGACGGCGGGCCGCTGATCGGCGAATCCCCTGACGTGTCCGGCTTCTGGATCGCCGAGGCCGTGTGGGTCACTCATTCCGCCGGGGTGGCACGGGCGGTGGCCCAGCTGCTGATCGACGGGCGGTCAGAAGTCGAACTGCACGGCTGCGACGTCCATCGCTTCGAAGACGTCCAACTCGACCCCGGCTACGTCAGCGAGACGTCACAGCAGAACTTCGTCGAGATCTACGACATCCTGCATCCGTTGCAGCCCAAGGAATCCCCGCGCAATCTCCGGGTGAGCCCCTTTCATGTCCGCCAGACCGAGCTCGGGGCGGTGTTCCTGGAAAGCGGTGGATGGGAACGGCCGCACTGGTTCGAGGCGAACGCCGCGCTGGTCGACGAACTGCCCGTGGCATGGCAGCCACCCGCTCGCGACGAGTGGTCGGCGATGTTCCACTCCCGCATCGCCGCCGCGGAGGCGTGGCGCACCCGCACGGCGGTCGCGCTCTACGACATGACGCCGCTCAAGCGGCTGGAGATCTCGGGCCCCGGCGCGCTGGCCCTGCTGGAGCGCACCACCACCGGCAAGATGGACAAGTCGGTCGGTTCGGTCACCTACACCCTCGCGTTGGACGAAGCAGGCGGTGTCCGAAGCGATCTCACGGTGGCGCGGCTGGGCGCAGACTCGTTCCAGGTGGGCGCCAACGGCAACCTCGACCTGGACTACTTCCGTCGACAGGCGCCGTCCGACGGCAGTGTCACGGTCCGCGACATCACGGGTGGCACGTGCTGCATCGGCGTGTGGGGCCCACGGGCCCGCGACCTCGTCTCGGCACTGAGCCGCGACGACTTCTCCAACGAGGCGTTCAAGTACTTCCGGGCCAAGCAGGTTCGCATCGGCGGCGTACCGGTCACCGCGATGCGGTTGTCGTACGTCGGCGAGCTCGGCTGGGAACTGTACACGTCGGCCGACAACGGCCTGCGGCTCTGGGACGCCCTGTGGGCCGAGGGTCAGCGGCACGGGATCATCGCGGCCGGGCGGGCCGCGTTCAACAGCCTCCGGCTCGAAAAGGGTTATCGCTCATGGGGTACTGACATGACCACCGAGCACAATCCGTACGAGGCCGGCCTCGGTTTCGCCGTCCGGACGCAGAAGGATGGCTTCATCGGGCGTGACGCACTCGTCGGGGTGTCCGACGACACCGTCGAACGCCGGCTGGCATGCCTGACGATCGATGACGGCAAGCAGGTCGTCCTGGGATCGGAGCCCGTGTTCCTCGACGGCAGCCCTGCCGGCTACGTCACCAGCGCGGCGTTCGGCCACACCGTCGGGGTGCCCATCGCCTACGCGTGGCTGCCCGCCACCGCGGTACCCGGTACGAAAGTCGAGATCCAGTACTTCGACCGGCGAGTTCCCGCCACGGTGGTCGCCGAGCCGCTCGTCGACCCCGAGATGAAGAAGATCCGGTCCTGACGGCTCCGGATTCTCGTCGAACACCCCAGCCTGACATCAACCCCGGTCGCTCCGAGGAGATCCCATGACGCAGAACTTCACCCTGACCCTGAGCTGCCCGCAGCGCCCGGGGATCGTCCACGCGGTCAGTTCCTTCCTGTTCTCGCGCGGATGCGACATCGCCGAGCATCAGCAATTCGACGACACGCGCAGCCAGGCCTTCTTCCTGCGGACCAAGTTCATCTGCAATGACGACAACACCGATGTGGCGCGGTTGACCGAAGATTTCGGCGCGGTCGCCGCCGAATTCGGCATGGAGTTCCGGTTCGTCGACACCGAACTGCCCCGCGTCCTGGTGATGGTCTCGAAGATGGGCCACTGCCTCAACGACCTGATCTTCCGTTGGCGCGCAGGCACTCTGGGCGGCGAACTGGTCGCGGTGGTCACCAACCACGAGACCCTGCGGCCGATGGCCGAAGCGGCGGGCCTACCGTTCGTGCACATCCCGGTGACCCCGGCGACCAAGCCCGAGGCGGAAGCTGAGCTACTCGCCCTCGTCGACACGTTGGACGCCGACCTGGTGGTGCTCGCGCGGTACATGCAGGTGCTCTCGGACGAAGCCTGCCAAGCGCTGCGCGGCCGCGCCATCAACATCCACCACTCGTTCCTCCCGGGATTCAAGGGCGCCAAGCCGTACCATCAGGCCTTCGACCGTGGCGTGAAACTCGTTGGCGCCACCGCACATTACGTGACACCCGACCTCGACGAGGGTCCGATCATCGAGCAAGAGGTGATCCGGATCGACCACTCCTTCGACCCCGCGCGGTTGGCCACCGTGGGTCAGGATGCCGAGGCGTTGGCCCTGTCGCGGGCTGTGCGCTGGCATTGCGAGAACCGCGTGCTGCTGCACGGGCATCGCACCGTGGTGTTCAGCTGAACCGGCCTCACACGATCGCGCGGATGGCTTCCTCGAAGCCGACGACGTGATCGTGGGCGATCTTGGCGGCCGCTTCGGCGTCGCCGCGGGCGATGGCCCTCAGCAGGTCGGTGTGCTCCCCCACGTGGCGCGCGACCGTGGGCAGTCGGTCGAGGAACAGGCAGAAGATCCGGGTGGCGAGATTGTCGTAGCGCACCAGGACGTCTTCGAGATGCGGATTGCCGGTGGCCCGGTAAATCGCCCGGTGCACGCGCAGATCCCACCGCATGAGCTCGTCACGGTCGATGTCCTCGATCTTGAGCGCGGCGGTCCGGTCGGCAAGTTCGAGGAGGTGCGCCCGCACCATGGGCGAGGCGTTCTCGGCCGCCGATCGGGCCGCGACGGGTTCGAGGTTGACGCGGATCTGCGAGATGTGGCGGAGGTCCGCGACATCGACCCCGGTGGCAAACGTGCCGCGGCGCGGGAACGAGACGACCAACCGGTCGGCTTCGAGGCGTTTCAGCGCTTCGCGGACCGGCGTGCGACCGAGCTTCAGCTGCGCAGCGAGGTCACTTTCGACGATCGCCTCGTTCGGCCGGATGTCGAGCATGATGAGCTTGTCCCGGATCACGAGATAGGCCTGATCGGCATAGGACAGATCGCCGAAGTCGACGTCGTCGAACGTTTCCACACCCACAACACTCACGGCGCGATTTCCTTCCCGACACCATCAAGCAAACAGCTCGGCAACTGACCTGAGCCTGTCGCAATGATGATATATCAGATCGGCGACAATCCCGGCGGGTACCGGATGGCGCCATCGCGGGTGGCAGACGCGGGCTTACAGCAACGCCCGGATCGCGCGCTCGAAGCCGTTGACGTGCGCGAGCGTGAGCTCGGCCGCGGTCGTCGCGTCGCCGGCGACGATGGCCTCCATCAGCGCGACGTGTTCACGAACGTGCCCGGCGACGTCGGGCAGTCGGTCGAGAAACAGGCACCAGATCCGGGTGGCGTGCGCATCGAGGCTGACCAGGATCTGTTCGAGATGGGGATTTCCCGACGCGCGGTAGATCTCACGGTGTACATGAACGTCGCGCCGCAGCACCTCGCGCGGGTCGTCGGCGTCGTCGATCTGCGCGATGCCCGCGGCGAGCGCACTCAGCCGGGCCCGGGCCTCGGCGGTGGCCGCGCGCGCCGCCCTGGCGGCGGCCGTGGGTTCGAGTTGCTTTCGGATCTCGGAGATGTCGGCGAGATCGGTCATGTCCACGGCGGTCGCGAAGGTGCCGCGGCGCGGATAGGCGATCACCAGGCGGTCACGCTCGAGCCGCTTGAGCGCCTCCCGCACCGGCGTGCGGCCGACACCGAGCTCCGCCGCGAGGTGCTCGTCGTTGATCGGTTCGCCCGGCCGGATGTCGAGCATCACCAGGCGTTCGCGCAAGATCTCGTAGGCGCGGTCCGCGCTGGTTTCCGCAGCCGCCTCGGTGTCGCCGAATGACAGATCGGTCAGCGTCATCGCTGTTTCCTCCGTTTTCAACCAGGCCTTGAATCCCCTGCTGACCGCCCTATTGACGTGGTCGCGTTCTGATCCTAGCCTATCCCACAGTTGATATATTAGTTCAACACCTACTGGAATGTCAGGAAGGCGATATGACTGTCGACACCGCAGGACCGACCGCAGCATCGGCCGCCAACCCCGTCCTCGATGAGACGTTGGCCAGCCTCGATCCCGAGGTGTATCAGGCCATCGCCGCCGAACTGCACCGTCAGCAGAGCACGCTGGAGATGATCGCGAGCGAGAACTTCGCGCCGCAGGCGGTGATGCAGGCGCAAGGTTCGGTGATGACCAACAAGTACGCCGAGGGCTATCCCGGCCGGCGGTACTACGGCGGTTGCGAATACGTCGACGTCACGGAGAAGCTCGCGATCGAGCGGGTGAAGGCCCTGTTCGGCGCGGCGTACGCGAACGTACAGCCGCACTCCGGCGCGCAGGCGAACGCGGCGGCCATGGCCGCACTGCTGTCCCCCGGCGACACCATCCTCGGGCTGGACCTGGCGCACGGCGGACATCTGACGCACGGCATGAAGCTGAACTTCTCCGGCAAGCTCTACGACGTCGCGGCCTACCACGTCGGTGAGGACGATCACCGGGTCGACATGGCCGAGGTCGAGCGGCTGGCCCACGAGCGGAAACCCAAGCTGATCCTGGCCGGCTGGTCCGCCTACCCGCGGCAGCTCGACTTCGCCGAATTCCGGCGTATCGCCGACGAAGTCGGTGCGTACCTGATGGTCGACATGGCGCATTTCGCCGGTCTGGTCGCGGCGGGTCTGCACCCCTCCCCGGTGCCGCACGCTCACGTGGTCACGTCGACGACGCACAAGACGCTGGGCGGCCCCCGCGGCGGCATCATCCTGACCAATGACGAGGCCCTGGCCAAGAAGTTCAACTCTTCGGTGTTCCCCGGCCAGCAGGGTGGTCCGCTCGAGCACGTGATCGCCGCCAAGGCGGTCTCGTTCAAGCTTGCAGGCGAGCCGGAGTTCGCCGAGCGTCAGCAGCGCACGCTGGACGCCGCGAAGATCCTGGCCGACCGTCTCCTGCAAGAGGATTCGCGCGCGGCCGGGATCAATGTGGTGTCCGGCGGGACCGACGTCCACCTGGTCCTCGTCGATCTGCGCACGTCCGAACTCGACGGCAAGCAGGCCGAGGACCGGCTGCACCGCGTGGGGATCACCGTGAACCGCAACGCCGTTCCGTTCGACCCACGCCCACCGATGGTCAGCTCGGGCGTCCGGATCGGCACCGCTGCACTGGCCACCCGGGGATTCGACCTCGACGCCTTCCGCGAGGTGGCCGACATCATCAGCCTCGCATTGCGGCCCGGCACCGACGAAACCGCCCTCGACGATCTGCGCGCCCGGGTCGACGTGCTCGCCCGACGTTTCCCGCTCTACCCGAACCTCACGGAGGCTGCGCTGTGACCACCGCAGTCCCGCCGGGCGCCCACCTGCCGGATCATCCCGAATTTCTCTGGCGCACACCGGAACCGAAGAAGTCCTACGATGTCGTCATTGTCGGTGGCGGCGGCCACGGCCTGGCCACCGCGCACTACCTCGCCAAGAACCACGGCATCACCAACGTCGCGGTCCTCGAACGGGGCTGGCTCGCGGGCGGCAACATGGCCCGCAACACCACCCTGATCCGCTCGAACTACCTGTGGGACGAGAGCGCCCGCATCTACGAGCACGCCCTCAAACTGTGGGAGGGCCTCGAAGAGGAGCTCGACTACCCGATCCTGTTCAGCCAGCGCGGTGTGCTCAACCTCGCGCACAGCCTGCAGGATGTCCGTGACAGCGTGCGGCGCGTCGAGGCCAACAAGCTCAACGGCATCGACGCCGAATGGGTGGAACCCAAAGAGGTCAAGGATCTGTGCCCGATCGTCAACATCTCCGACGACATCCGGTACCCGGTCCTGGGCGCGACCTACCAACCCCGCGCCGGTATCGCCAAGCACGACTACGTCGCATGGGGTTTCGCGCGGCGCGCCGACGAAGCCGGCGTCGACATCATTCAGAATTGTGAGGTCACCGGGTTCGTCACCGACGGCGACCGGGTGACCGGGGTGCGCACCACGCGGGGCGACATCGCCGCCGGGCAGGTCGCGCTGTGCGCGGCCGGGCACACCTCGACGCTGACCGACATGCTCGGGATCCGCACCCCCCTGCAGAGCCACCCCCTGCAGGCGCTGGTGTCGGAACTGCTCGAGCCCGTGCACCCCACGATCGTGATGTCGAATGCGGTGCACGTCTACGTATCCCAGGCCCACAAGGGTGAACTCGTGATGGGCGCCGGTGTCGACTCCTACAACGGTTACGGCCAGCGCGGCGCCTTCCACATCATCGAGCGGCAGATGGCCGCGGCGGTCGAGCTGTTCCCCGTCTTCGCCCGCGCGCACCTGTTGCGCACCTGGGCGGGCATCGTGGACGTGTGCCCCGACGCGTCGCCGATCGTGGGCCGCACGGGCTACGACAACCTCTACCTCAACGCGGGCTGGGGCACCGGCGGGTTCAAGGTCACGCCCGGTCTCGGATGGTGCCTGGCCGACACGATCGCGAACAACACCGACCACGAGTACATCGCCCCGTTCACCCTCGACCGATTCGTCACCGGCGCGCTGGTCGACGAGCACGGCGCCGCCGGCGTCGCGCACTGATTCGCAGGAGCCACAATGCAACTCATCGAATGCCCGTGGTGCGGACCGCGCGAGGAAACCGAATTCCACTACGGCGGTGAAGCCCACGTCGCCTATCCGGCTGACCCGCAGGCGTTGTCCGACGAGGAATGGGCGCAGTACGTGTTCTTCCGGAACAACCCCAAGGGCATGTTCGCCGAACGCTGGAGCCACAGCGCCGGCTGCCGCCGCTGGTTCAATGCGATCCGGGACACCGCCACCTACCGATTCCAGCGCGTTTACCGCGTGGACGAGCAGAAGCCGACGATCTGATGAACGCACCTTTCCGCACCGCCGAGGGCGGCCGTATCGACCGTAATACGGTGCGCACCTTCACTTTCAACGACCGGAAGCTCACCGGGCACGCCGGCGACACACTGGCCTCAGCTTTGCTGGCCAACGGCATCCACCAGGTCACCACGAGTATCAAGCTGGGCCGGCCGCGCGGGTTCACCTCGGCCTGGGCCGAGGACACCGGAGGCCTGGTCCAGATCGAACAGCCCTTCCCCGAGCCCATGCTGCTCGCGACGACGGTGGAACTGTTCGACGGACTGGTGGCACGCGGCATTCCCGGCCAGGGGCGTCTCGCCGAGGTTCCCGACACCGCAAAGTACGACGCGACCCACGTGCACGCCGACGTGCTGGTCGCCGGGGCCGGTCCGGCCGGCCTCGCGGCCGCCCTGACCGCGGCCCGTGCGGGCGCGCGGGTGGTGCTCATCGACGAGCAGAGCGAGGCCGGTGGCTCATTGCTCGGCAGCACCGACACCGTCGACGGCAAACCCGCACTGGAGTGGGTGGCCGACGCAGTCGCCGAACTCGCTACGTTCCCTGAGGTTTTGCATCTGCAGCGCACCACGGCGTTCGGTCACTACGACGACGGATTTGTCCTGGCGTTGCAGCGCCGGACCGACCACCTCGGCGCCGACGCACCTGCGGCCGTCAGCCGGCAGCGGGTGTGGCGGATCCGTGCTCGCCACGTCGTGGTGGCCGCAGGCGCACATGAGCGGCCCGTGGTGTTCACCGACAACGACCGCCCGGGCATCATGCTCGCCAACGGGGCCCGCACGTTCCTGCACCGGTACGGCGTGTTGGTCGGCGAGCAGGCAGTCGTGTTCACCACCAACGACAGCGCATACGCGGCGGCCTTCGATCTGCATGACGCCGGCACCCGGATCAACGCGATCGTCGATGCGCGTGAAGATGTTTCGCGCCACCTGCGCGACGAGTGCGCCGCCCGCGACATCCCGTTGCGCACCGGTGCGGTCGTCAGCGGAACCCAAGGAGAGGCCCGCGTTTCGGCCGCGGTGGTCACCGGCTCCGGCGCCGCCCCCGATGTGGTGTCCTGCGACGTGCTGTTGGTCAGCGGCGGCTGGAACCCGGCGGTACACCTGTTCAGCCAGGTGCGCGGCAAGCTGCGCTACGACGACGCGCTCGGCGCCTTCGTTCCTGGCGAAGCCCTCGAAGGCGTGAGCGTGGCGGGATCCGCCAACGGTGTCTTCGACCTGCCGAACTGCCTGCGCGACGGGCGCATGGCCGCCGAGCGGGCCCTGGCCGGGCTCGGTGTGGCTGCGGTGTCCGAACCTGTTGCGGGCGAAGCGGATCCGGTGCTGCCGAGCGCGGCCGGTCTGGTGCTGTGGCGCGTTGCCGATCCGGACGGCGCGGCCAGCCAGTTCGTCGACGTCCAGCGTGACGCCACGGTGGCCGATCTGGTCCGCGCCGTGGGCGCCGGTATGCGTTCGATGGAACACATCAAGCGCTACACCACCATCGGGACCGCACACGACCAGGGCAAGACCTCGGGCGTCGTCGCCTCCGGGATCACCTCCGAACTGCTCGATGTGCCGATGGAGAGCCTCGGCGTCACGACGTTCCGGCCGCCCTACACGCCGGTCGCGTTCGCCGCGCTCGCCGGACGGAGCCGCGGACGGCTGTTCGACCCGGAACGCGTTACGGCGGTGCATGACTGGCACGTCGCCCAGGGTGCGGTGTTCGAGGACGTGGGTCAGTGGAAGCGGCCGAGGTACTACCCGCTGCCCGGCGAGGACATGGAGACCGCGGTGCTGCGCGAGTGCGCTGCGGTGCGCAGTGGCGTCGGCATTCTCGACGGCTCCACGCTCGGCAAGATCGATGTCCAAGGCGCCGACGCGGGCGTGTTCCTCGACATGCTCTACACGAACATGATGAGCACCCTCAAGGTGGGCATGGTCCGGTACGGCGTGATGTGCGGCGTCGACGGCATGGTCATCGACGACGGCACAGTGATGCGGCTGGCCCCCGACCGTTTCCAGGTGTTCACCACCACCGGTGGCGCGGCGCGGATCCTCGACTGGATGGAGGAATGGCTGCAGACCGAATGGCCGCACCTGGCGGTCCGGCTCACGTCGGTGACCGAGCAGTGGCACACCTTCCCGGTCGTCGGCCCGCGCTCGCGTGACGTCGTCGGCGCGGTTTTCCCCGACGTCGACGTCAGCAACGAGGCCTTCCCGTTCATGGCGTGGCGGGACACCACACTCGACGGGGTACACGTGCGGATCGGGCGCGTCAGCTTCTCCGGCGAGCTGGCCTACGAGGTCAACGTCACCGGCTGGCACGCAACCGCGGTGTGGGAACGGCTGATTGCCGCGGGCGGACCCTACGGCATCACGCCGTACGGCACCGAGACCATGCACGTGTTGCGGGCCGAGAAGGGCTATCCGATCATCGGGCAGGACACCGACGGCACCGTCACCCCGCAGGATCTCGGGATGAGTTGGGCGGTGTCGAAGAAGAAACCCGACTTCGTCGGCAAGCGGTCGTTCACGCGCAGCGAGAACCTCAACCCGCTGCGCAAGCAGTTCGTCGGGCTGCTGCCGACCGATGCCCAGACCGTCCTGCCCGAGGGCGCCCAGATCATCGAGGCGCCGGCCGACGGCGTCCTGCCGCCCCCGCCGGTCCCGATGCTCGGCCACGTCACGTCGAGCTATCGCAGTGCGGAACTGGCCCGCCCGTTCGCCCTGGCACTGGTCAAGGGCGGGCACGCCCGCCTCGGAGACACCCTCACCGCCGTTGTCGACGGAACCCTGGTGCCGGTCGAGGTCACCGGATCCGTCCTCGTCGATCCCGAAGGAGCACGCCGCGATGGCTGACACCCTCACCCGCCTGAGCCCCCTGCACGGTTGGGCCACCCGATTCGCGGCGCTGCCGGAGTCGACGGCGATCAGCGAAGAGCCGTTCGTCGCCATGGTCGACCTGTGGGTCGACCCCTCCGGACCCGGCGGGGCCGCCGCGGCGGGCGTTGTCGGCACGGCGCTGCCGACCGTGCCGTCGACGTGCGCCGAAGGCTCGGACACCACCGTGATCTGGTTCGGACCCGACGAGTGGTTGGTGACGTCGACGGCGCGCGCCGGTGAGGAGCTCGAAGCCGCGCTTCGCGACGTCGTCGGCGAGCATCGTGGTGCGGCAGTGGATGTCTCGGCACAGCGCACCACCGTGCGGCTGCGCGGCGCCCACGCCCGCGATGTGCTCGCCAAGGGCTGCTCGCTGGATCTGCACCCGTCGGCGTTCGGCCCCGGGTCGGCCGCCCAGACCATACTCGGCCTGGCTGCCGTGGTGCTGATCCCGTTGGACGACACCGGAACCGACTACCGGATCCTGGTCCGCTCGTCGTTCGCGGGCTACCTGGCCGACTGGTTGCTCGACGCCGCAGAGGAGTTCGGCATCGACTGGTAGATACCCTCGCCTGCGGCTCACTGATGTAGCGTCGAATAGTCGCTGACATCTCAGTTCAGTCGCACTGTGTATCTCGCAGGAGGTGACCGGATGGCCGGTGCGCGGTCCACCCGCACGTCGACGAAACAACCCGGTTCGAGCCCGTTGCTGTCCGATCGGGCCTTCGAGGCCATCCGGGACAAGATCGTGTCCCTGGAAATCCCGCCGGGGGCCCCGATCGAAGAAGAGCAGCTCGCAGCGGAACTCGGCGTCGGCCGTACCCCGGTACGCGAAGCGATCAAACGGCTCGCGTACCGCCGGCTGGTCGTGGTCTACCCGCGCAGCGGCAGTTTTGCCGCCGACCTGCATCCGGCCGACCTCGAGGCGCTGTGCGACATGCGCGAACGCCTTGAGGGCCTGGCCGCCGAGCGGGCCGCCACGGAGGCCACCTACGAAGAGCGCCTGGAGTTACGCGAGCTTCTCGACGCCCTGGAAGCCTGCACCGATCAGGCGAAGCTGCTCGACCTCGACGTCACGGTGCACCGGACCGTGCACCGAATGGCCCACAACCCGTACCTGCACGACATCCTCGCGCAAAGCCTCGACCTGTCCTTGCGCATGTGGAATCTGGCCAACGAACGCCTGCCCGACCTCGACCACCATGTCCACGGGCAGACCGGCGTGCTGCAGGCGATCCTCGACCGTGACGGCGAGCGTGCCCGCACGCTCGCCGAGGCTCACGTTCGCGAATTCGAGGACGACATCCGCAAGATGTTCTGACCGATCAGGTGCGCCGCGCCAAGCGGATGGTCACGGCCTTGGACACCGGGGTGTTGGAGCCGCGAGCGACGTGGTCGAGCGGGATCAACGGATTGGTCTCCGGGTAGTACGCCGCGGCGTTGCCACGTGGCGTCGGATAGGGCACGAGCCGGAAATCCTCTGCGCGCCGCTCCTCCACTGAGCCGTCAGGCAGCGGCCACTCCGATACCAGGTCCACGCGATCGCCCGGTGCGAAGCCGGCCGCGGAGATGTCGTCGGGATGGCAGAACACCACCCGCCGAGCGCCTTTGACGCCGCGGTAGCGGTCGTCCAGACCGTAGATCGTGGTGTTGTACTGGTCGTGGCTGCGCATGGTCTGCAGGATCAGCCGGCCCTCCGGCACGGGCAACCAATACAGCTCGCTCACAACGAAGTTGGCCTTGCCGCTGGCGGTCGCGAACCGGCGCTCGTCGCGGGGCGGATGCGGAAGGACGAAACCGTCGGGCTGGCGGACGCGGACATTGAAATTCTCGAATCCCGGCACCACACGCGAGATCGAGTCCCTGATCCGGTCGTAGTCGGCGGCGAACGCGGCCCACGGCACCGAATGTTCGGGCCCGAACAGCGCAGTGGCCAGGCCGCACACCACCGCGACCTCGCTGCGGAGGTGCTCGCTGGCCGGGGTGAGGCTGCCCCGCGACAGATGCACCACGGACATGGAATCTTCCACGCTGACAACCTGTTTGCGTCCGCCTGCGACATCCTTGTCCGTGCGTCCCAGCGACGGCAGGATCAGCGCGGTACGCCCGGTCACCAGGTGCGAACGGTTCAGCTTGGTCGACACCTGCACGGTCAACGAGCAGTTGCGCAGCGCGGCCTCGGTCACCGCGGTGTCGGGTGTCGCGGCGACGAAGTTGCCGCCCATGGCCATGAAGACCGACACCCGCCCGTCACGCATGGCCCGGATGGCATCGACCGCGTCGTAGCCGTGAGCACGGGGACTGGTGATGCCGAACTCGGCGTCGAGCGCGTCGAGAAACGCGTCGGGCATCTTCTCCCAGATGCCCATGGTCCGGTCACCCTGCACGTTGGAGTGGCCGCGCACCGGGCATACGCCGGCACCGGGTTTGCCGATCATGCCCTGGAGCAACAGCAGATTCGTCGCGTCCTGGATGGTTGCCACACCGTGCGTCTGCTGGGTCAGACCCATCGCCCAGCAGATGACGGTCTTCGACGATCCGATCAACGCATGCGCCGTCGCGTCGAGTTGCGCGCGGGTCAAACCCGTTGCCGCGATGACGGTGTCGAGGTCGACCGCGCGGATGTGCGCGGCGTAGTCGTCGAAGCCCGCACAGTGCGAGTCGATGAACTCCCGGTCGAGTACCGTGCCGGGATTGCGGTCCTCGGCCTCGAGCAGGAGCTTGGCGAGCCCCTGGAACAGGGCCTGGTCTCCCCCGACCCGGATCTGCAGGAAGTCGTCGGCGATCGCGACACCGTGCCCGACCACACCGTGTACCTTCTGCGGATCCTTGAACCGCAGCAGGCCGGCCTCGGGCAGCGGGTTGATCGCGATCACCTTGGCGCCGTTGGCTTTCGCCTTCTCGAGCACGGACAGCATGCGGGGGTGGTTGGTGCCCGGATTCTGGCCCGCGATCAGGATCAGGTCGGCCTGCTCCAGATCGGGCACCGACACCGAACCCTTGCCGATCCCGATGCTCGCTTGCAACGCGGTGCCTGACGATTCGTGGCACATGTTGGAGCAGTCCGGCATGTTGTTGGTGCCGAAGCAGCGAATCAGCAACTGATAGAGGAACGCGGCCTCGTTGGAGGTGCGCCCCGAGGTGTAGAACGCCGCGGCGTCGGGGGTGTCCAGGGCGCGCAGTTCGTCGGCGATGAGCGCGAACGCCGCATCCCACTCGATCGGCTCGTAGTGCGTGGAGCCGGGACGCAGCACCATCGGGTGGGTGAGCCGGCCCTGCTGACCGAGCCAATAGTCGGTGTGGTCGAGCAGTTCGGAAACCGGGTGGGCGGCAAAGAACTCGGGGCCGACGCGCCGGGTGGTGGCTTCCTCGGCCACGGCCTTGGCGCCGTTTTCACAGAACTCGGCGTGCTTGCGGTGTCCCGGCGTCTCGGGCCACGCACACCCGGGGCAATCGAACCCGTCGCGCTGGTTCAGCCTGGCCAATGTGCGCGCGGTCCGCACGGCCCCCATCTGCTCCACGCCCCGCTTGAGCGAGACCAGGACCGCGGGAACACCAGCCGCGTAGGACTTTTCGTGGGTGACGACGACGTCGTTCTCGTCAAACCGGTACTTGTCGAGCCCAGGGCCGCCGCCGTGCACCGGTTCAGTGCCCCCGCGCGATCCACTCGGCCAGGTGCGGTGCTTCGGTGCCGATGGTGGTGTGGTCACCGTGGCCAGTGTAGACGCGGGTCTCTTCCGGCAGCGTCAGCACCGACGACCGGATGGAGTCGATGATGGTGGGAAAGTCGCTGTAGGAACGGCCGGTGGCGCCGGGTCCGCCGTTGAACAGGGTGTCGCCGGAGAACAGTGCGCCGGCCTCGGGCAGGTGCAGGCAGACCGAGCCGGGCGAGTGTCCGGGGGTGTGGATGACCTCGATCTCGGTGCCCGCAACGCCGATCCGCAGACCCGCGTCGAGGTTCCAGAATTTCTCTTCGGGATGGCTTGCCTTCCACAGCATGTCGTCGCCGGGATGCAGCAGCACGGGCGCACACAGCTCGGTGGCGAGTTGGGGCGCGACCGTGACGTGGTCGTCGTGCCCGTGGGTCACGACGACCGCCACCACATTGCGCCCCGCAACCGCCTCGACGATCTGAGGGGCGGTGTGCGCGGCGTCGACGATGACGACCTCGGAGTCGTCGCCGATCACCCACACGTTGTTGTCGACGTCCCAGGTGCCCCCGTCGAGGCTGAACGTGCCCGAGGTGACGACGCGGTCGATGCGCAGCGGCCCGCTCACAGCTCGACCACCGACCGCAGCACCTTGCCCTCGTGCATGGTGTGGAACGCGTCCTCGACCTCGTCGAGCTTGATGCGCTCGGAGACAAATTTCTCCAGTGGCAGCCGGCCCTGCTGGTAGAGGTCCACGAGCGTCGGGAAGTCGCGTTCGGGCAGGCAGTCGCCGTACCAGGAGGACTTCAATGATCCACCGCGGGAGAAGAAGTCGATGAGCGGCATCTGCAGGGTCATGTCGGGGGTGGGCACGCCGACGAGCACCACGGTGCCGGCCAGGTCGCGTGCGTAGAACGCCTGCTTCCAGGTCTCGGGGCGGCCGACCGCGTCGATCACGACATCGGCGCCGAAGCCACCGGTGAGATCCTGCACGGCTTCGACAGCGTCGGAGTCCGCGGCGTTCACCGTGTGGGTGGCGCCGAGTTCCTTGGCCCATTCCAACTTTCGGGGATCCCGGTCGATCGCGATGATGGTGCCCGCTCCCGCGAGCCGCGCTCCCATGATGGCCGCATCACCCACGCCGCCGCAGCCGATCACCGCGACCGAGTCGCCACGAGAGACGTTGCCGGTGTTCACCGCGGCGCCGAGGCCGGCCATCACGCCGCAGCCCAGCAACCCGACCACGGCGGGATCCGCACTCGCATCGACCTTGGTGCACTGCCCGGCGTGGACGAGCGTCTTCTCGGCGAACGCGCCGATGCCCAGCGCCGGCGTCAGTTCGGTGCCGTCTTCGAGGGTCATCTTCTGGGTGGCGTTGAACGTGTCGAAGCAGTACTGCGGGCGGCCGCGCTTGCAGGCCCGGCACTGGCCGCACACCGCGCGCCAGTTGAGGATCACGAAGTCGCCGACCGCCACGGACTCCACGCCCGCACCGACCTCTTCGACCACGCCCGCGGCCTCGTGGCCGAGCAGGAACGGGAACTCGTCGTTGATGCCACCGTCGCGATAGGTCAGGTCCGTGTGGCACACGCCGCACGCCTGCACGCGGACGACCACTTCACCGGGTCCGGGATCGGGGATGACGATGTTGGTGACCTCGACCGGGGCACCCTTCGACCGGGCGATCACACCCCGAACTTGTTGTGGCATGGGAACACTCCTTGTTGTGTGAAGTGGGTTGTGAGACGTGGGTCCGGCCGCGGGTTGCCACGGCCGGCGGCAGTCCGGAGCGGATCCGCCCAGAACGGCGTGCGGCGACGGGCGCCTGTTCACACATTCTGCAATATCAGTTTATTCGTTTCTAGTATATCAGTTGTAGTCCTGCGGCCCTCAGCTACAGGACGATGCACAGCCGGAACGCGTCGTAAATCGCGGCATGGATGTTGCGGCTGGCCACCGCGTCACCGATGCGGAAGAGCTGATAGCCGCCCTCGGGATTGCGGACGACCTGCTGCGGCCGCAGGTCGAGCAGCGCCTGCTGGTCGACCTCCCCGAGATTCGACGAGCCGGCGACCAAGGCGAAGTAGAGCTCGTCGGACGGCAGCGTGCCATGTTCGACGACCACCTGGTCGACCACGCGCTGCCGCGTCGCATGCGCGTACTCGTTGTACAGGTCCACTTCCAGGCGACCGTCCTTGCGCCGCACCGCGGTCAGCCGCTCGTTGAGCGTCACGCGGACGTCGTGCTCGGCGAACACCTTGAAATACCCCGGGTAGTTCACCCCGCCGACGTCGGGCGCGAGGGTCCGCTCGGGAGTGACGAACTCGAGCGGAACACCACTGCGCGCCAGCACTTCGGCCGCGTCCATGCCGGGATGGCCGCCGTTGTCGTCGTAGAACAGCACCTGCCCGCGTGGACGTACCGCGCCGCACAGCACATCCCAGCCGTCGGTGACCAGATTCGATCCCTCCGTGAGGAATTCGGTGTTCGGCACCCCGCCGGTCGCGACCACCACCACGTCGGGATGCTCGGCGAGCACCTCCTCGACCTCGGCGTAGTGGTTGGTCCGGATGTCGACGTCGTGCAGCTTGCACTCGGCCAGGCGCCAATCGATGATGCTGATCAGGTCGCGGCGCCGCGGCGCCGACGACGCGAGGCGGATCTGGCCACCCGGCGCATCGGCCGCCTCGAAGACGATCACGCGGTGACCCCGCTCGCCGAGCACCCGCGCCGCCTCAAGCCCGGCCGGGCCCGCGCCGATCACCACCGCGGTGCGGGCCGGGCCGGTCGCCGGCGGCACGTGATGCGGCATCCGGTCTTCGCGCCCGGTTGAGGCGTTGTGCACGCACTTGGCGTCGCGGTTCTGGTAGATCTCGTCGAGGCAGTAGCTCGCGCCGACGCAGGGCCGGATCCGATCTTCTTCGCCCGCTTGGATTTTCGCGACTATGTGGGGATCGGCGATGTGCGCGCGGGTCATCCCGACGAGGTCGATGATGCCGTCGCGGATCGCGTGGCGCGCCGTGGCCACGTCGTTGATCCGCGCGGCGTGCATGACCGGGATCGACAACGCCTTCTTGACCTGCCCGGCGAACTCCAGGTGCGGCGCCACGGGCGTGCCCATCGGTGGAATCACCCGCGAAAGCGCCTCGTCGCTGGCCATGTAGCCCTTGATCACGCTGATGAAGTCGATGCCCTCGGCCACTACGCGTTTGGCGATCTCGAGGCCCTCGTCGTAGCGCAGTCCGCCCGGCTCGTCCTCGTCGAGCGACATCCGGATGCCCACCGCGAAATCCGGACCGGCCGCTTCGCGCACCGCACGAATCACCCTCAGCGGGAAGCGGAGTCGGTCCTCCAGGCTGCCCACGCCGTACTCGTCGTCGCGATGATTGGTCAGCGGCGACCAGAACGAGTCCAGCAGGTGCGTGTAGGCCTCGAGTTCGATGCCGTCGAGACCGGCCTCGCGGCACCGCGCCGTGGCGTCGGCGTAGGCCTGCACGATGCGGTCCATGTCCCATTCCTCGGCGACCTTGGGGAACGACCGGTGGGCGGGCTCGCGGATCGGCGACGGGAAGATCACCGGCAGCCAGTCGCCGTCGTAGTTGCTCGTGCGCCGGCCGAGGTGAGTCACCTGGCACATCACCGCCGCACCGTTCTCGTGCACGCCGTAGGCCAGTTCGCGCAGCCACGGCACGATCTCGTCCTTGTACAGGTGCAGGTTGCCGAACGCCGCGGGGCTGTCCGGGGCGACCACCGCCGAGCCGCCCATCATGGTCAGCGACACCCCGCCTTTGGCCTTCTCCTCGTGGTAGAGGCGATACCGCCGCTTCGGCATGCCCTCCTCGGTGTACGAGGGTTCGTGCGACGTGCTGACCACCCGGTTCCGCAACGTGATGTTCTTCAGTTGGAACGGCTGGAGAAGTGGGTCGATGAGCTGCATTGTCATACCGATCTGACCTTCTGAAATGTTAGACGCGGGCTGTAACACGTCAAGATATGGGTAATGTATGTCACATACAAACTGATCGTCAAGAGCGCGAGCCATTAATATATCAGCTGAATCTTGACTGGTATATTAGTCTTGCCGTATGACGAACCTGCTGGTCACCTCACCGGCGGAAGCCGGCACCCTCGACGAGGCAACCGACTACCTGTACCGGCTGCCGAGGGGTTCCAAGAGCGTGGGACTGGCGCGCGCCGAAGCGCTCTTCAGACGCCTGGGTTCGCCACAGGATGTCGTGCGCACCGTCCACGTGGCGGGCACGGCAGGCAAGGGATCCGTCAGCGCCTTCGTCGCGAGCATCTTGACGGCACACGGCTTCCAGGTGGGCGCCCACGTCTCCCCGCACGTGCGCACGATCCTCGAACGTTTTCAGATCTGCGGCGCCCCGGTGTCGCCCACGGAGTTCATCGACGCCGTCCGGGATCTGGCCCCGGCGGTCGATTCAGTGGCGGCCACACCGCTGGGCACACCGACGTTCTTCGAAGCCACCAACGCGGTCGCCTTCAGCCGGTTCGCCGCGCGTCGGCTGGACTACGCAGTGATCGAAACCGGCATCGGGGGTCTGCTCGACGCGACCAACACGATCAGCCGGGCCGACAAGCTCGCCGTGATCACCCGGATCGGCATCGACCACACCAGGCTGCTGGGCGATACTGCCGCCGAGATCGCCGCACACAAGGCAGGCATCCTGCCCGTCGGCGGACACGCCATCGTGCTACGCCATCACCAGGCCAGCGTTCGGACGACCATAACCCAAGCAGCACAACGAAAACACTGCCGAGTCGACATCATCGACCCCCGCGACATCTCGTGCAGCGTAGGTCCGGCCGGGACAGTGCTGCACGTGGGCGGCACGGCCTATCCGCTCGGATTGCAAGGGCGCCACCAGGGCGTCAATGCCGTCCTCGCGCTGCGCGCGGCGCAACATCTCGCCGATCGCGACGGATGGCGACTCACCCCGGAGGCAATCCGCACGGGACTGGCCCAGGCCCGGCTGCCGGGCAGGTTCGAACGTCATGTCGTCGCAGGCCGTGACGTGATCCTCGACGGCGCCCACAACAACGTCAAACTCGTCGCCCTGGTCGATACCGTGCGGGCGTGCTATCCCGGGCGCCGCGCAACGTGGGTGCTGGCCGCCAAGGCGGACAAGGATCTGCAGTCGGTACTCGCCGCGATCGCTTCGATCGCGGGCAGCGTCGTCGGCACCCAACTGCCCGAGGATTCTGCGGGACCGGCCGCACCGTGCATCCCCGCGACCGCGGTGGCCGAGCAGGCCCGCGCCCGCGGGCTGCGGGCCGTCGCGGTCGCCGACCCGAGCGCCGCTGTCGAGATGGCGCTGAACCTCGACGCCGGACCTGTCGTGGTGACCGGATCGTTCCTCCATCTGGCCGCGGCCGACGGTGCGCTGACCGCGGTTACCGCCCGGTAGGGGCGCATTTTCCTTGACCGCTCTCCCCGATCTGACCTACGATTCAATGAAGACTCATATATCACATGTCGATCAGATTGATCCCGTTCTCGGCCCGTCGACAGAAGGGACCAAGGTGACCTCACTCGAGACCCCGCCCGACTGCTCGCCACGGAACGCGGTGCGACCATGACCATCAGCGTGTTCGAACTGTTCTCGGTGGGGATCGGCCCATCGAGCTCACACACCGTCGGGCCCATGCGTGCGGCAGCGCGGTTCGTATCCGACCTCCGCACGCTCGGCGCCTTCGACGAGGTTGCGGATGTCCGCGTCGACCTCTACGGCTCGTTGGCCGCGACCGGGGCCGGGCACGGCACCATGACCGCGGTGTTACTCGGCCTCGAAGGACATCTGCCGGACGAGATCGAGACCGACGTCATGGAACAGCGCATCGAAGCCATGCGCGCGACGGGCCGGATCTCCTTCGGCGGCGCCCGCGACATCGCGCTCACCGAGGACGACATCGTGCTGCGGCCCTTGACCATCCTGCCGTTTCACCCCAACGGCATGATGTTGACAGCAGTCAGTGCCGACGGCACCGAACTGCACCGCGAGACGTACTTCTCGATCGGCGGCGGATTCGTCGTCACCGAAGCCGAGAGCCAGGCAGCCACCTCGACCACCGCCGCCACCCACGGCCTGGCGTTCAGCTCGGCCAAGGAAATGCTCGAACTCTGCCACCGGCTCGGTTGCAGCATCAGCGAACTCATGCGCCGCGTGGAATCCGAGGCCCACTCCCCGGCCGAGATCGACGATCGCCTGCTGCACATCCGCAACGTCATGGCCGACTGCGAGAAGCGCGGCATCGCCCGCGACGGCTACCTGCCCGGATCGCTGCGCGTGCGGCGTCGCGCGAAAGACTGGTACGACCGTCTCAACGAGGAGGATCCCGACCGACGCCCCGAATTCGCCGAGGACTGGGTGAATCTCGTGGCGCTCGCGGTCAACGAGGAAAACGCCTCGGGCGGACGCATCGTCACCGCACCCACCAACGGTGCCGCAGGCATCGTGCCGGCGGTGCTGCACTATGCC
The DNA here is from genome assembly GCF_010727475.1 of Mycolicibacterium mageritense. Classification (NCBI taxonomy): domain Bacteria; kingdom Bacillati; phylum Actinomycetota; class Actinomycetes; order Mycobacteriales; family Mycobacteriaceae; genus Mycobacterium; species Mycolicibacterium mageritense. Next base: position 5,193,504 of record NZ_AP022567.1, on the reverse strand, counting down.
GTGCACTACACGACCGCGGGCAGGCGTGATCCGGACGATACGGCGATCCGGTTCCTGCTGGCGGCAGGCGCCATCGGCTCGCTCTACAAGGAGCGGGCGTCGATCTCAGGAGCCGAGGTCGGTTGCCAGGGCGAGGTCGGTTCGGCCGCCTCGATGGCCGCGGCAGGCCTCGCCGAAATCCTGGGCGGCACACCCGAACAGGTCGAGAACGCCGCCGAGATCGCGATGGAACACAGCCTAGGGCTCACCTGCGACCCGATCGAGGGCCTCGTGCAGATTCCCTGCATCGAACGCAACGCCATCTCCGCAGGCAAGGCCATCAACGCCGCCCGCATGGCCCTGCGCGGTGACGGGGCACACCACGTCACGCTCGATCAGGTCATCGAGACCATGCGCACCACCGGCGCCGACATGAGCTCCAAATACAAGGAGACCTCCACTGGCGGCCTCGCTGTCAACGTGCCCGTCAACTATGTCGAATGCTGACGCGGATGCGCGCGGCCGCAACATCTTCCCACCGGAGCTAGGAGACGACGATGCGCCTCGACTGGTATGACCGAGAGATCCTCACCTTTGTCCTGGACCGGACCCCGCGCTCCGAGCCGCCCAACGAAGAGTCCTTCTCGCGCTTCGGCATCGCCCCGCACCGCGTCATGCGCCGCTTCGATGCGGTCGTCGACGTGTTCACCACGCACCAGTTCGCGCTCGAAGAGTCGGATCTCAATCTGGTTCAACGCGCGGCAGAGTTCCACCAGCGCGTGTAGACACTGACCAGCCAGTCGTTGATCCTGTGCTGATCAGGCCTGCGCGGGAGATCCGCGGCATCGGTCAGCGTGACGAGCTGGTCGCGTAGGTCGCCGATCGTGTCGAGCACGGTCTGCTTGTCCACCTTGCCGACCCGAAGATCGCGCAACCAGGTGCGGGACGGCTCGGCCATCGGCAGTGTGATCCGCCCGGTGCTGAGCAACTCGACGCCCTGGATACCCAGACGCACCGCGTGATAGGCGAATTTGGTGTCAAGACCGTACTTTTCGATCAACTCTGGCCGATTGGTGCGGCGCGACCGCAGCCCGAGCATCCGGTCGCGCTGCGCATCGAGATACCCGGTGAACCTGATGCCGGCATCACGTGACAGGAACAGGTCGGCATTGGCCTGCAGTTCACGTCCCGGCCAGTCGATTTCGACGATCTCCTCCGGTGGGACGAACAGCAACAGCAGCACCGTCGGATTGCCCGCGGCAGCCAGTCGCGCCCATTTGCGCAAGCTGTAGATGGTCAAGTCCAGATCGCCCGCTCCTGACCGCGCGCCCTCCGGCTGCGTGCGGTACTGGTACTGCTCGAAGCGGTCCAATCCGATGACGCAGGACGGTGGTTCGATGCACACCCCCATCTCGTCACGGTCGTCGGTGCCCTCGACCGTCACGCCATGCAGGCCCGAACCCACCTGAGTCCGCAGAACCGTATTGCCCTCCGCGATCTCGCGGTGCCACGGCGTGTTGTGCGGGTTGGCATACACCTCGCCCGCCGTCGCATCCGTGTCGTCCCCCGCTGTACCCATTGCCCGAGCCTAGACCGACGCAGTTGGACGATCGAGCGAATATCGTTTCGTTCCAACGCCGGGTTCGAGTAGAAAGGCGCGATGAGCATCCACCCGCACTGGCGCACACGACCGGAAACCGCTGCCGACATTTCCGACGTCCGCCGCATCAACCTGGCAGCGTTCGAGACGGCCGAGGAAGCCGATCTGGTCGACGCTCTGCGCGGCGATCCCGCATGGATCGACGGACTGGCCACGCTCGGACTCACCGGCACCGGCGATGCCGTCGCCTACGCCCTGCTGACCCGTTGCCATGTCGGCGAGAGCGCGGCGCTGTGCCTGGGACCGTGTGCCGTGCTCCCCGAACACCAAAGCACCGGCGCGGGGTCGGCCACCATCCGCGCTGCGCTCGCGACGGCCCGAGCCCATGGTGAACGCCTCGTCACAGTGCTCGGACATCCCACCTATTACCCGCGTTTCGGCTTCGTCCCGGCGTCGCGACACGGCGTCAGGATGAGGTACGACGAACCCGGTGATGCGCTCATGGTGCTCGCACTCGACGGCAGCGACATCCCGGCGGGCGTCATCCGGTATGCGGCTCCGTTCGGGGATATTTGAGCGGGTGGACCGGCGGGTGAACCAATCCACCGCGACCGGCGTGTACTCCCTAGCCACAATTCTGGAAAAGGGGTACCGATGACCAAACGAGTCGCCGCGACCATCACTGCGGCTGCGTTTGCGGCCGTGTCGCTCTGCCTGGCCGACACCGCCGACGCAGCGCCGGCCGGACCTCAAACCGCCGATCAAGTAATCGGCCAACTACATTCGCAGGGGTATCAAGTCCTTGTGAACAGGATCGGTGCTGCCCCGCTGGAGGATTGCAGGGTCAACGACGTCCGTCCGGGCCGGACTTTCAGCCGCACCGATTCCGGCGCGCCGGGTGCAGGTTCGTCCCTCGTCACCACAGTGACCGACCGGACCGTGGTGGTCGACGTCGCGTGTTGAACCCGCCCTGAATTCACCCACTCACGCTGCGACTCACCGCATTCGCGGCCGACCGGGCCCCGGGCCGCAGCGAACCTCTCACGCTCACACGGGACGGGACATCGGCAAACAGCTTGCAGCGCTTGCGATCAGCGCCCTGTCGAGGTCGAAATCAGCTAACCGATCGGCGTAGGGGGCTGCTCGCCGCGGAGCACGGCGAGGGCATTGTCGGCGGCAAGCGTCGCCATGGCGGTTCGAGTCTCGATGGTGGCCGAGCCGAGGTGCGGCACGAGCGCCACGTTCGCGAGCTCGACCAACTCAGGGTGGACCTCGGGCTCGCGCTCGAAGACGTCGAGGCCCGCGCCGGCGATCGTGCCGTCGCGCAGGGCAGCGGCCAGCGCCGCCTCGTCCACGATCGGTCCACGGGCCGTATTGACCAGGTATGCGGAGCTTTTCATGGCGCTGAGTTGCTCAGCGCCGATCAGGTGATGCGTGGTGGGATCGTACGGGCAGTGCAGCGTGACGACGTCGGACACCGCCAGCAGCTCGTCGAGGTCCACCCGCTGCGCGCCGAGCTCGGCCGCGATGACGGGATCGATTTCGCTGCGCGACTGGTAAATGACGTCCATACCGAAGGCCTTGGCGCGGCGTGCGGTTGCCTGGCCGATGCCACCCATACCCACGACGCCCAGGGTCTTTCCTTGCAGGCTGCTGCCGAGCAGGAAGAACATGCCCCACTTCCACGGCTGGCCGGCACGGATCATCCGTTCGCCCTCGCCGAGCCGGCGAGTCGCCATGAGGATGAGACCGAACGCGATGTCGGCGGTAGCCTCGGTGAGCACACCGGGCGTGTTGGTCGCGACCACGCCGCGCTCACGGCACGCCGCGACGTCGATGTTGTCGTAGCCCACGGCCACGTTCGCGACAACCTTGAGCTGGGGGCCGGCGGCGTCGAGCAGTTCGCCGTCGACACGTTCGGTGAGCAGGCTCAAGATGGCGTCCGCGCCGGCAACGCGGCGCAGGAGTTCCTCGCGCCCAATCGATTCCGGGCCCGGCCAAGCGTCGACCTCATGCTCGAGGCGCAGCTTCTCGACGGCGGCATCCGGAACCCGCCCGGTCACGACGACCCGGCTCATTTGGCGCTGATCCACTCGTTCAGCCGGCCGAGGCCCTCGTTGATGTCATCGACCTCGATGCCCGAGTAGGCGAGCCGGATGTACTGGCGCTCCTCGCCCGGCTGGCGGCGGCCAAAATGCTCACGGGTACAGAACGAAACGCCCGTCTGGTGCAGCGCCACGGCGGCGAAGTCGCCGACCGAGGTGTAGCCCATGCGGTCCATCGCCTCGGTGACGTCGGGGAACAAGTAGAAGGTCGAGTGCGGCACGGCAACATTCATCCCGGGGATGGCGTTCACCAAATCGCATGCGGCATCGCGCCGTTCGCGCAGGATCTTGAGCATCTGGTGCACGGGCTCCTGGGTGCCGCGCAGGGCCTCGATGCCGGCCCATTGCACGTAGTGCGTGGTGCACGATTCGTCGTTGGTGTTGAGCGTGCTGAGCACCTTCGCGATCTCAGCCGGGGCGACCGCGCAGCCGAGCCGTGAGCCCGTCATCGCGAACTTCTTGCTGAACGTGTACAGGATGACGGTGCGCTCAAGCATGCCGGGAAGCGACGCGATCGAACTGGAGACGCCCTCATAGCGCGTCTCGAAGTAGGCCTCGTCGGAGAGCACCCAGAGGTCGTGCTCCTGCGCGAGCTGCGCGATGGCTTCGCGTTCAGCCGGAGTCGACTCGGCCGAAATGGGGTTCTGCAGGTCGTTGTAGATGATCGCGACCGTGTTCGGCGTGATCGAGGCGCGCAACTGATCGAGGTCGATCGCGAAGCCCTCGCTCGTGGGCAGATACCGGTAGGGCACGGCCGTGCCGCCGAGGTACTCGATCTGTGATTCGTAGATCGGGAAGCCGGGGTTCGGGTAGAGCACCTCCTGGCCGGGGTCCATGACGGTCTGCAGGAACTTGGTGATGACGGGCTTGCCGCCGGTCATCACGACGACGTTGTCGGGCGAAAGCTCGATGCCGCGGGCCGTACCCAGGTCGTCGGCGAGCGCCTCACGCAATTGCGGGATGCCCGGGCCCGGGCAGTACCCCGTGTACCCGTCGGCGATCGCCCGGTTCATCGCCTCCACGATGTGCGGTGCCGTGGGGATGTTGATATCGCCCAGATGGAAGGGATATACGCGGTGCCCCTTCGCCTTCCACGCAGCCGCGGCCTGCGCGACGCTGAAAGCGGTCTCTGTGCCCAGACGCTCGAGCCGGTGTGCGAGCTGCTGCATCCTGGTCTCCTCAACAAGTTGATCAGTCATGGCACCAAAGCCACGCCTAGTATGCGACTAAGTCGTTTCTAATATATTACTGATGTATCAGATAGTCGAGGGGTGTGGCCGACGATTTTTGCACAGCTCGGAAATGCGGTGGACCGACCACACAGGCCGCCGTACGACGGAACTCCGCACCGTACGCGGCGCCGGCCCGGCGGCGACAGACACTGCGCCATTCGCGGACCATCCCGCAAAACAACAAACCCGCCGGACCGATGGTCAGGACGGGTTGTTCAAACGTGGAGCTAAGGGGATTCGAACCCCTGACCCCCACACTGCCAGTGTGGTGCGCTACCAACTGCGCCATAGCCCCGTTTGTCGTGCCCCACGAAGTTACACCACGGCTACCCCTGGTTCAAAATCGCTGGTCAAGGTACCTCGCCGCCGGCCTCCGGGCCGAGCGCGCGGGCGGGGGTGTGCTCGGCGGAAGGCTTCGGGCGGGTCTCGGGCGCAAGGGTCCAGCCGAGCGCCGCGAGCAGCAGGATCGCGCCGCTGATCACGAACGCCCACGAGAACGACAAGTACTGCGCGATCAAGCCCACCAGCAGCGAACCGCCGATCGATCCGACGTCGGCCATCATCTGAAACGTCGCGACCGCGGTACCGCCGCGAGCCTTGCTGCCGATGATGTCGGCCACCGCGGCCTGCTGCGGTGCGGTGAAGATGCCCGTCGAGAAACCGGCGATGAACGCGGCGACCAAGAACAGCGTCAGCCCGTCGGTGAACCCCACCACCACGGTCGAGACACCGGCGGCGGTGAGCCCGACCATCAACAGCACCCGGCGACCCACCCGGTCGGAAAGATAGCCGCTGGGGATCACCGCTGACACATTGCCGATCGCGAACGTGGCCAGGGCCAGCCCGGCGACCCCGGCACCGCGGTGGAACACCTCGGTGATGAACAACGGCACCAAGGCAATTCGCAACCCGAAGGCCGACCACCCGGTGGCGAAGTTCGACAACAGCGCGGCACGGTATGCGCGGTTGCGCAGCGCGGCGCGGACCGTCACCTTCGGTCCGTCGTCCGGCGCCGGGGCGGCCAGCGACGAGTGCCGCAGGCTGATGAAGACAACGGCGGCCGCGATGAGCAGAGCGGCGCCGTAGATGACGAACGGTGCGCTCAGGCCAAGGCCCGCCGTCAGGCTGCCGAGCACCGGGCCGCCGACCGAGCCGACCAGGAACGCCGACGAGAACATTCCCGCCACGCGGCCGCGGGCATCCTCGGGGCTGATCCTGATCATCAGGCCGAGCGCGGAGACGAAGAACATGGTCGAACCGATTCCGCCGAGCGACCGGAACAGCAACAGCTGCCAATAACTCTGGGCGAACGCACACGCACCCGTGGACAGCGCGACGATGAGCAGTCCGTTGACGTAGATCCGCCGCTCCCCCAGCCGCTGGATCAACAACCCGCTCACCGGCGCGAAACACAACCGCATCAGTGCGAACGCGGTGACGACGAACGTGGCGGCGCTGATGGAGACACCGAAGTGCCGCGCGTACTGCGGCAACACCGGTGCCACCACGCCGTACCCGAGCGCGATCACCGCATTGGCGGCGATCAGAACCCAGACTTCACCAGGCAGTTTCGCCTTGGCCTGACAGTCGCCCTCCGTAACGCTCACCCGATGACTGTATTAACCAGATCCTTGGCGGCTTGCTGGACCTCCGCGAGATGCTCGGCTCCGAGGAAGGATTCGGCGTAGATCTTGTACACGTCTTCGGTGCCCGACGGGCGTGCGGCAAACCACGCGTTCTGGGTGGTGACTTTCAGCCCGCCGAGCGGGGCTCCGTTGCCCGGCGCGGCGGTCAGCTTGGCGGTGATCGGCTCGCCGGCCAGTTCGGTGGCACTCACCTGCTCGGGCGACAGCTTGGCCAGCCGCGCCTTCTGCTCCCGGTCGGCGGGCGCGTCGATACGCGCATAGGTCGGTGCGCCGTAACGCTCGGCGAGCTCGGCATAGCGCTGCGACGGCGTCGACCCGGTGACCGCGAGAATCTCCGAGGCCAGCAACGCCAGGATGATGCCGTCCTTATCGGTGGTCCACGTCGAGCCGTCGGTGCGCAAGAACGACGCCCCCGCGCTCTCTTCGCCGCCGAACCCGATGGTGCCGCCGATCAGCCCGTCGACGAACCACTTGAACCCGACCGGCACCTCTAGCAGCTTGCGGTCCAGGCCCGCCACGACGCGGTCGATGATCGAGCTGCTCACCGCGGTCTTACCGACCGCGGTGCTGGTCGGCCAGTCGGGCCGGTGCGTGTAGAGGTAGTCGATGGCCACCGCCAAATAATGGTTCGGGTTGAGCAATCCGCCGTCGGGGGTGACGATGCCGTGCCGGTCGGAATCGGCGTCGTTGCCGGTGGCGATCTGATAGGACTCGCGGTTGGCGATCAGCGAGGCCATCGCATTGGGCGAGCTGCAGTCCATCCGGATCTTGCCGTCGGTGTCGAGCGTCATGAACCGCCACGTCGCATCGACGAGCGGATTGACCACCGTGAGATCCAACCCGTGCCGCTCGGCGATCGCGCCCCAGTAGTCGACGCTGGCCCCGCCCAGCGGGTCGGCGCCGATCCGGATGCCCTCGGCCCGGATCGCGTGCACATCGACAACGTTGGGCAGATCGGCCACGTAGGCATCCAGATAGTCGTGGCGCTGCGCGGTCTGCAGGGCCCGCGCCAGCGGGATCCGTTTCACCCCCTTCAGGCCATCGCGCAGGATCTCGTTGGCGCGCTTGGCGATCACCCCGGTGGCGTCGGTGTCTGCCGGGCCGCCGTTGGGCGGGTTGTACTTGAAGCCCCCGTCGCGCGGCGGATTGTGCGACGGGGTCACCACGATGCCGTCGGCCAGATCCGTATCGCGGCCCCGGTTGAACGTCAGGATCGCGTGGCTGACCGCCGGGGTCGGGGTGTAGCGGTCGGCGGAATCGATCATCGCCACAACATCATTGGCGGCCAGCACCTCCAGCGCCGATACCCAGGCCGGTTCCGACAGTGCATGGGTGTCGCGGCCGATGAACAACGGCCCGGTGGTGCCTTGCGCCGTGCGGTACTCCACGATGGCCTGCGTGGTGGCCAGGATGTGTGCCTCGTTGAACGCCGCGTCCATGCTCGAACCGCGATGCCCCGACGTACCGAACACCACCTGCTGCGCGACATCGTCAGGGTCGGGTTGTCGCGTGTAGTAAGCGGTCACCACCTGTGCGACGTCGATGAGATCCTCGGGTTGTGCCGGTTGTCCGGCTCGGGGATTGGCAGCCATGGTTGCCGATTGTGCTCCCTCGACCCCCTCGGCGCGTGCCAGTTGCCGAGTTGCCGCCATACTTTTGCCTTATGTTCGGCATGCTCGGCCGCAATGACCCCCGCGAGTTGGCCGCCGTGTTCGTCGGCGGTGCGCTCGGCACTCTGGCCCGGGCGCTGCTGAGCCACTATCTCGCGGTGGCGCCGGGCCATTGGCCGTGGCCGACGTTCGCGGTCAACATCGTCGGCGCGTTCCTGCTCGGCTACTTCACCACGCGATTGCTGGAACGCCTGCCCGTCTCGAGCTATCGCCGCCCGCTGCTCGGCACCGGGCTCTGCGGCGGGCTCACCACTTTCTCGACCATGCAGGTGGAGACCGTCGGGATGGTCGAGCACGGATATTGGGGTCTGGCCGCGGGATACACCGCCGCCAGTGTCGCGCTCGGCTTGCTGGCGGTCGCGGTGGCAACGGCGATGGTACGTCGCGTACGGGTGCGCGGATGACGACGGCGCTGGTGTGGACCGGGGTGGCGCTGCTCGGCGGCCTCGGCGCGGTGTGCCGGTTCATGCTCGACCGCGCGGTGTCACGGCGCCACTCCTTGGGGTTCCCGCTCGGCACACTGGTGGTGAACCTGAGCGGCGCGCTGCTGCTGGGCTTCTTCGGAGGCCTGGTGCTGGATCCGCACGCCGCGCTGCTGGCCGGCACGGGCTTCGTCGGCTCCTACACCACGTTTTCCACCTGGATGCTGGAAACCCAGCGGCTCGGTGAAGAACGTCAGGTGTGGGCGGCGGCAGGCAACATCGTCATCAGCGTCATCCTCGGTCTGGCCGCCGCGTGGCTCGGCCTGCAGCTCGGATCCCGGCTATGAGCACCGAATACCTCAAGCTGACCGCCTACTTCGGAGAGCGGCAACGCCACGAGCACTGGTTCGTGTCGGATGAGCTGCTCCGTCTCTACGGCGAAACCGATGTCGCCACGAGTGTGTTGATGCGTGGGATCGCCAGCTTCGGCCCGCGCCATGAACTGCGCAGCGACGAGACGCTCAGCATGTCCGAGGATCCGCCGGTGGCGGTCGCCGCGGTGGACACTGCGGAGAAGATCGCGGCCCTGGCTGAGCGGACCGTGGCGCTGGTGCCGCGGGGGCTCATCACGCTCGAACGTGCGCAGTTGCTCACGCGCGATTCGGCCGCGCCGATGGTCCACGAGACGGCCAAGGTGACCATCTACGTGGGCCGCCAACACCGGGTGGGCGGTGCCCCCGCCTATCGCGCGGTGTGCGCGGCGCTGCACCGGCACGGCTTCGCGGGCGCGACAGTGTTCCTCGGTGTCGACGGCACCGCGCACGGCGAACGGCACCGCGCCCGGTTCTTCAGCCGCAATGCCGATGTGCCGATCATGATCGTGGCGGTCGGCACGGGCGAGCAGGCGCAGGCGGCGCTGCACGAACTGAATCGGCTCCTGGAACGGCCCCTCATCACCGTCGAGCGGGCGCAGTTGTGCAAACTCGGCGGCGAACTCCTCACGCGCCCAACCAGCCTGCCCGCCACCGACGATCAAGGCAGGCAACTGTGGCAGAAGCTGATGATCCACACCTCCGAGGCGGCCCTGCACGACGGCGTGCCGATTCACCGGGCCATCGTCCGGCATCTGCTGCACAGCGGCGTGGCCGCAGGCGCGACCGTCCTGCGCGGCGTGTGGGGGTTCACCGGTGCGGCATTGCCGCACGGCGACAAGCTGTTTCAGCTCGGACGCCAGGTACCGGTGACGACGATCGTGGTCGACACCCCCGAACGCATCGGCGCGACGTTCGATGCCGTCGATGAGTTGACGGGTGGAAGTGGCCTGGTCAGCGCGGAATTGGTGCCCGCCGCGACGATTGTCGACACAGGTGTGCGGCGCGGCAGCATGAACCTGGCGCGGCACAGTTACTGAGCTCACATCACCGCAGGGTAAGCCTAGCCTACCTTTACTCGCGGGTGTAGCGTCCCACTCCATGCAGTCGTCTACCCCAGAAGCCTCAACCCCTGAAGCGGTGAGCGCCGCCTTGACCGAAATCCTGCGCGACGACATGAATGTCGACATCCGACGGGTGACGCGCGAGTCCCGATTGGTCGACGATGTGGGCCTCGACTCGGTCGCGTTCGCGGTCGGAATGGTCGCGATCGAAGACAAGCTCGGTGTGGCCCTGTCCGAAGAAGATCTGCTGAGCTGCGACACCGTCGGCGATCTCGAAGCCGCCATCTTGGCCAAAGTGCCTGCGGCACAGAGCAACCAGTGAGCACGCTCGCCGCAGCGCTGTCGGAGTCGCTGACCACGACCAGCGCCGACCTCGTCGTGTTCGATCCCGAAACCCGGGCCTGGAGCCGACATCCGTGGGCACAGGTGTACGCCCGCGCAGAGAACGTCGCAGAACGGATCGGCGAGGAGGGCTCGCGCGCCGTCGGACTCGTCGGCGAACCGACCGTCGAATTCGTCGCCGCCATCGTCGGAGCTGTCATATCCGGTGCGGCCGTGTCGATCCTGCCCGGGCCGGTACGCGGAGCCGACTCCGACCGGTGGGCACAATCGACACTCGACCGGTTCGCCGGAATCGGCGTGGGCACCGTGTTCAGCCACGGCAGTTACCTCGATCAACTGCGCACCGCACAGACCGGCCTCACCCTCCTCGACGATGTCGCGGTCGCCCGCGACCAACGGTCGACCACGTGGCGCGTCGCCGCGCAGCCGGCCGACATCGCGATCCTGCAGGGCACCGCCGGTTCGACCGGAACGCCGCGCACCGCGCAGGTCTCCTCGGCGGCGGTGCTCGCCAACCTGCTCGGCCTGCGCGATCGGATCAGCGTGACACGCAAGGACATCGGTTGCTCGTGGCTGCCGCTGTACCACGACATGGGCCTGACGTTCCTGCTGACAACGGCGATCAACGGCATGGAGTCGTGGCAGGCTCCGACGACGGCCTTCGCGGCCTCGCCGTTCAGCTGGCTGAACTGGCTGTCGGAGAGCCGGGCCACCATGACCGCGGCACCGAACATGGCCTACGGCCTGATCGGCAAGTACGCGAGCAAGTTGGAGGGGCTCGACCTGGCCGCGCTCCGGTTCGCGCTCAACGGCGGTGAACCCGTCGACTGCGAGGGGACGATCCGGTTCGGTAGCGAATTGACACGCTTCGGTTTCGACCCCGGTGCACTGTCCCCGTCGTACGGATTGGCCGAATCATCCTGTGCCGTGTCGGTTCCGACGCCCGGCACCGGTGTCGTGGTCGACGAGATCACGGTCGAGACCGACGCGGGCACCGGCATCCGACGCCAAGCGGTGCTCGGCGAGCCGATCCCCGGCATGCAGGTGCGGTTGCGGCCCAGCGAGGACAACGCGGGTATCTCCGACCGCGAGGTCGGCGAGATCGAGGTCCGCGGCACGTCGATGATGTCGGGCTACCTGGGTCAAGACCCGCACAATGCCGAGGACTGGTTCCCCACCGGGGATCTCGGCTACCTTGTCGACGGTGCGCTGGTGGTCTGCGGTCGCGCCAAGGAGCTCATCACCGTGGCCGGGCGCAACATCTTCCCGACCGAGGTGGAACAGGTCGCCGCGCGGGTCAAGGGCGTTCGCGAGGGCGCCGTGGTCGCCGTCGGCACCAACGAAGGCGCCCCGCGGCCGGGCCTGGTGATCGCCGCGGAGTTCCGGGGCGGCGACGAGTCGACGGCCCGCAGTGAAGTGGTGCAGCGCGTGGCGTCCGAATGCGGTGTGGTGCCTGCCGATGTGGTGTTCCTGGCGCCGGGCTCGCTACCGAGAACCTCGTCGGGCAAACTGCGCCGGCTGGAGGTCAAACGGAATCTGGAGGCGGTGAAGGCATGACAGCGACTCCCGCAACGCTCACCACGGTCGAGGAGTACCGCGAGCTGCTCGAGCGCGTGTTCGACTCGTCGGTGACCGCGTGGACAGCCGAAGCCGAAGAGACCGAACGCTTCCCGCGTCAGCTCATCGAACACCTCGGGCGTTCCGGCGTGTTCACCGAGAAGTGGGGCGACGGCCAGCAACCGGACCTGGGCAAGCTGTTCGAGTTGGCCTTCGCCCTGGGCCGCACCGGGTCGGCCGGCATCGGGGTGGGTGTCAGCCTGCACGATTCGGCGATCGCCCTGCTGCGCCGGTTCGGCAAGTCGGAGTACCTGCGCGCCATCTGCGAGCAGGCGGTCCGCGGCGAAGCCGTGCTGTGTATCGGGGCCTCCGAGGAGTCCGGCGGCTCTGACCTGCAGATCGTGGAAACCGAAGTACGAACGGCCCGAGATGGATTCGAGATCAAGGGCATCAAGAAGTTCGTCTCACTGTCCCCGATCGCCGACCACATCATGGTCGTCGCGCGCAGTGTGGACCATGATCCGAGCAGCCGGCACGGCAACGTCGTCGTCATCGCCGTGCCGACCAGCCAGGTCGAGGTGCAGACGCCGTACCGCAAGGTCGGTGCGGGTCCGCTCGACACCGCCGCGGTGCACATCGACACCTGGGTGCCCGCCGATGCGCTGGTGGCGCGCGCGGGCACCGGTTTGGCCGCGATCTCGTGGGGCCTGGCGCACGAGCGGATGTCGATCGCCGGACAGGTGGCCGCCGGCGCCCAGCGTGTCATCGGAATTACGTTGGCGCGCATGATGAAACGGCGCCAGTTCGGCCACACGCTCTACGAACACCAGGCGTTGCGGCTCCGGATCGCCGATCTGCAGGCCCGCGTGGACACGCTGCGCTACAGCCTCGCGGGCATCGCTGCGCAGGGCAAGCTGGACCTGCGTGCAGCGGCCGCGATCAAGGTCACCGCTGCTCGGCTGGGTGAAGAGGTGCTCTCGGAGTGTATGCACATCTTCGGCGGCTCAGGCTATCTGGTGGACGAGACACCGCTGGGAAAATGGTGGCGCGACATGAAGCTGGCCCGCGTCGGCGGCGGCACGGACGAAGTGCTGTGGGAGTTGGTGGCCGCGGCCATGAAGCCGGACTACGACGGCTACGCCGAGTTCGGTCAGGACTGACGCTGCGCGGCGCGGGGAGGCCGCCTCCCCGCGCCGCGTGGCGTTCAGGCCGGCTCGGGTACGTCGTCGGGAGTACGGGGCAGCGCGTACAACGCCATCCGCCGGTTGGACATGTCGTGCTCGCCCAGGAATGCGCAGCCGGCCCACTCGCAGAGGCGGCGGGCGGCGGTGTTGCGATGGTCCGGATCGAACATGATGCGGCGGCAGTTCGGCTCCAACTCGAAGACACTTGCCACGATGCGTGGCAGCAGGAACGGACCGATACCCTTGTTGACCAGCCGGAGATCGGCGATTGCGGCGTGCAGTCCGAGGTCGTGCGGGTCGGCGACGTAGCGCGGCGCAATCGAATCCTTTGCCGCCCGGTACAACTCGACGTATCCCGCCGGGACGCCACGAAAGCTCGCGATGAACGGGCGGGAGTATTCGCCGTCGACCTGGGCGCGCAGGTACCGCTGCCAGCGCTGCGGCGGCCAGTCGTACTCCCAGGCCTCGACCAGGTGCGGCCGGTTCATCCATTCGGAAACCATCTCGGCGTCGGCCTCGGGATCGACCACGCGGATGTCGTACGGATCTGCCACCGTCGGGGTCGGCGGTGCCCCGACTGCCCGCACCTCGTCGGAAATGTCAGTCAGCTCGCGCTTGAGAACGGGTTCCAGCGCCTCGTCAATATCGGTCATTTGAGCGCCGAGCCTACCGCACACAGTGAGGGTAGGTTTACCTTCCTAATACGGGAGGGTGCCGGTTCCGGTCGCCGTGACCAAGGTCACGGGCCTCGCGCGGGGATCGCCTGACCTCCCCTGTTGGTGCGGCCGCGGCAACCGCACCAGACGGTTCCCCGCGATCGCATGCGATGGTAGGGGCATGGATGTGGATCGCATCGCCGATCTGGAGCGCTGGGAGGAGTCCGGCGCGCATTGGCAGGTGATCGCCCGAACCTCCGACAGCATCACGATCGCGCTGTTGCGGTGCGACGGCGGCGAGGAGGTCGAGCGGTTCACCTCGGCGGACCCGCGCCTACTCGAATTCGTGGGCACCAGGTCCGGCAGCGAGGACTCCAGGTGAAGGTCGGAAACCTCACCTTCACACCGGTGACCGAAGCGCTCGACCTCGTCGGCGCCCCGGTCCAGCGTTACCTCGGCGAGCACGACCCCGCGGGCCTGTGGGCGAGCGCCATCGATCCTTCCCTCGCCGACACCGCGCAGTTCTGCAGGCACTACGACATCGGCCTCGACGCGTCGGCCAACTGTGTGGTCGTCGAGGCCCGGCGCGCCGACCGCACGTGGCACGCGGCGTGCCTCGTGCTCGCCACCGCGCGGGCCGACGTCAACGGCATCGTCCGCAAGCGACTCGACGCGCGCCGCATCTCGTTCGCGCCCATGGCCACCGCGGTGTCGTTGACCGGCATGGAATACGGCGGCATAACCCCGGTCGGCCTGCCCGCGGATTGGCCCATCCTCATCGACGAGGGTGTGGTCGACGCGCGGCACGTGATCATCGGCAGCGGGGTACGCGCGTCGAAGCTCTACGCCACCGCCGAGGCGCTGACGTCGCTGCCCAATTCCGAGGTGCTCGCGATCACCAAACCAGGTCAGTGACATGGAGATTCCCTTCCCGGAATCGGTTCTGAACCGGCTGGTTCGCCGGCCGGCACCGGTGGAGGTCGCCGAGGAGGCGGTGGACCTGGTCGACGAGGCGGCCATCGAGCAGGCCGCCGCGCCCCCGACGGCCGACCCCACCCTGCTGCTGCAGAAGATGGAGAACCGACTGGTCCGGCTCGGCCTGGCGAATCCCGACGTGCTGACCGCCACCGAGATGCGCAGACTGCGCTACATCCTGAACTTCGCCAGGCTCAACGACTTCGAGCCGGGCGCGGCGGGGCCGGACGGAACCCGCGGGCGGGGCGACATCGCGGTCGGCGCGCAGTTGGCGCCGTGGCGCTCTCGCGTCACCGACGCGCTGCACGGCCCGCTGCGCGAAGAACGCGACGCCGCCACCGCACTGACCACCGCCCGCGACGCGCTGGCCGGCCTGGCCGACGATCAGGACGATCAGCGGCGGCTGCTCGCCGAACGCCACCGTAACGACTTCTCGCCGGCCGAACTGGATTCGGAAGTGGGATACAAGAAGTTGGTGACCGTCCTCGGCGGTGGTGGCGGCGCGGGATTCGTCTACATCGGTGGCATGCAGCGGTTGCTCGAAGCGGGGCATGTGCCCGACTACATGCTCGGGTCGTCGTTCGGGTCGATCATCGGTGCCGTGGTCGGGCGCACCCTGCCCGTGCCGATCGAAGAGTACGTCGAGTGGGCCAAGACCGTGTCCTACCGCGCGATCCTGGGCTCAGAACGGTTGCGCCGCAGGCACGGCCTGACCGGCATGTTCTCGCTGCGGTTCGACGCCTTCGCGCACGCGATGTTCAGCCGCGCCGACGGCGACCGGATGCGCATGTCGGACATGGCAATTCCGTTCGACGCCGTGGTCGCCGGGGTGCGTAAGCAGTCGTTCGCCGCGCTGCCGTCCCGTTTCCGCCGTCCTGAACTGGCCGGGCTGCGCCTGCTGCCCATGCTGCCGGTCGGCATCGGGCCACTGGTGGCGGCCCGCATGTGGCAGGTCGCCGCATTCATCGACTCACGCGTCGTGAAGCCCATAGTGGTCGGCGGAGACGATCTGACCCGCGAGTTCAACGTCGTCGACGCCGCGTCGTTCTCCTCGGCGATCCCCGGCGTGCTGCACCACGAGACCAACGATCCGCGGATGGAACCGATTCTCGACGAGCTGTGTCAGACCCACGACGTTGCGGCACTGGTCGACGGTGGTGCGGCCAGCAACGTGGCTATCGAGTTGGCATGGAAACGGGTGCGCGACGGGCGGTTGGGCACGCGCAACGCCTGTTACCTCGCGTTCGACTGTTTCCATCCGCAATGGGATCCGAAGCATCTGTGGCTCGTCCCGATCACGCAGGCCGTGCAGCTGCAGATGGTGCGCAACGCGCCGTATGCCGATCACATCATCCGGTTCGGGCCGACCTTGTCGCCCGTCAATCTCGCGCCGTCGATCGCGACCATCGACCGCGCGTGCGAGTGGGGCCGCAACAGCGTCGACACCGCAGTTCCCTTGACATCGGCACTGCTGCAACCGATCTGGTGGGAGGGGGATCAGCCCCCGGTCAGCCGCGGCCGCAAGACACTGGTCAAGTCGGTCGCATCCCCGATGAGCGCGGTGATGTCGGCCATCCAGCTGCCGACCGGGCGCTTCGAGCGCTGGCGGAACCGTCGCCTGACCTGATCCCGCTATCCCGTGCGTCGGGGCGGCCACACGGGCGCGCCCAGTTCGCGCGACACGGTTCGCGCGGTATCACGCAGCGCGTCGACGGCCTCGGGGTCCAGCGGCCAGCGCGCCGCGGGAACCACCAGCGCGATCGCACCCGCGGCATCCCCCGATGAGTCGAAAACTGCTGCCGCGACCGAACATTCGCCGAGCACCGCCTCTTCGGCCTCCGTTGCGATACCGGTGCCGCGGGTCTGCTCGAGTTGGGCGGCGAGCTCGGTGACGTCGGTGATGGTCTCGCCCGTCATGCCGCGCAGCTCGCCTGCCGGGTGGTCGGCCTCGTAGGCCAGCAACGCCTTGCCGAGGGCGCTCGCGTGCGCGGGGATCATGATCCCCACCTCGGGCATCTGGCGCGTGCCGTCGGGACGCGGCTCGTGCGCGACCACCACGACCTCGTCGAACAGCAACACTCCGGTGCGCACCGCGCAGCCGGTGCGACGGGCCAACCCCTCGGTCCAGATCGCGACCCGCGACCGCAATTCGAGGGTGTCCAGATAAACGTTGCCCAGCCGCAGTGTCGCCGGACCCAGCCGGTACCGCCCCGAGTCGAGCTCCTGCTGCACCATGCCGTGCGCCAGCAACGTGCGCACCAGGCCGTGCACCGTGGACGGTGCGAGTTCGAGCGCCGACGCGATCTCCCTCAGGCTCATCCGGCGGCCCCCTTGCAGCACGGTGAGGATGCGAAGAGCGCGATCCACCGCCTGAATCACGACGACCTCCTCGTGCCGAAGACAGCTCTTGTGCTCACAGCAGCATAAGCGTATGTTCCAGATCACATTCGATAATGTCGAATGAAATACGAGATAGCCGATTCACAGTCGGCAAGTGATGTGCCACATCCCAACTCTCTGGAGCACACGACATGGACGACCCGTCAATCACTCAAAAACTCGCGGCTGAGGCCTTCGGCACCGCCTTCCTGGTGTTCGTCGGCGTGGGCTCGGTGCCCGCGACCCTCATCGTCAACGGTGATGCCCCGTTCACCATGGCCGACCTGGGCATGATCTCGTTCGCGTTCGCGACGGTCGTGGTGGCGACCGTCTACGCACTCGGGCACATCTCGGGCAACCACATCAATCCGGCGGTCACCGTGGGCCTGGCCGTGACCGGCCAGTTCCCGTGGTCACGCGTCCCGGCGTACATCGCCGCGCAACTCGTGGGGGCAACCGTCGGCGCCGCAGCCATCATCGGCGTGCTCGGCACCGCCGCGCGTGACGCCGGCCTCGGCATCGCGACCTACACCGGCGACATCAGCGCAGTACAGGCATTTTTCGCCGAATTCGTAGGTACGTTCATTCTCGTGTTCACCGTCTTCGGCGTGATACATCGCAAGGCGTCGGCAGGTTTTGCCGGCGTGGCGATCGGCCTGGTGGTGTTCGCGGCGATCATCCCGGTGGCACCGGCGACGGGTGCGTCGATCAATCCCGCCCGCACCTTCGGGCCGATGCTCGTCCAGCAGATCGCCGGCGGCTCGGTCGCCTGGCACCAGTTGCCGGTCTACCTCGCCGCGGAATTCCTCGCAGGCGCACTTGCCGCACTCTCCTACGTCGCGATCTCACGCACCCGCGCCGACACCGCGAAACTCCCTGTCCCCGCAGCACCGACCGCAGTCTGAGGAGCCCCATTGTGAAGAAACTGATCAACGATCCCGCCGACGTCGTCGCCGAATCGCTTCGCGGCATGGCCATGGCCCACCCCGAGCTGCGCATCGACCACGCCAACCGCATCGTCTACCGCGGTGATGCCCCGATCGCAGGCAAAGTCGGTCTGATATCCGGCGGCGGATCCGGTCACGAGCCGCTGCACGCGGGTTTCGTCGGCCGGGGGATGCTCGACGCTGCTTGTGCCGGCGAGGTTTTCACATCCCCGGTGCCCGACCAGATGCTCGAGGCGACCATCAACGTCAACAGTGGCGCCGGCGTACTGCACATCGTGAAGAACTACACCGGTGACGTGATGAACTTCGAGATGGCCGCCGAACTGGCTGCCGCCGAGGGCATCACGGTCGAGTCGGTCGTCGTCGACGACGATGTCGCGGTGCAGGACAGCACCTTCACCGCCGGGCGGCGCGGCGTCGGCGCCACCGTGCTGGTCGAGAAGATCGCCGGGGCCGCGGCCGACGAGGGCAGGCCGTTGGCCGAGGTCGCCGCAGTCGCGCGCCGCGTCAACGCCGCGTCCCGCAGCATGGGCGTCGCCCTGACATCGTGCACGGTGCCCGCGGTGGGCCACCCCACCTTCGAGCTCTCCGACGCCGAGATCGAACTCGGCATCGGGATCCACGGTGAACCGGGTCGCGACCGGGTGCCGCTGCAACCGGCCCGCGCCGTAGCCGAACTCATGGTCGAACCCATCCTGTCCGACGTCGACTTCACCGGCGCGAACCCGGTGATCCTGTTCGTCAACAGCATGGGTGCCACGCCCCTGATCGAGCTCTACGTGATGTACGCCGAGGTGGCGGCCATCCTGGAGAAGGCAGGCGTGCAGATCGCGCGGTCACTGGTCGGGCCGTACATCACGAGCCTGGACATGGCGGGCTGCTCGGTGACCCTGCTGCACGCCGACGACGAGTTGCTGCGGCTGTGGGACCATCCGGTCGCCACACCCGCATTGCGGAGAGGATGCTGACATGGACCTGGATCGACTGACCGCGTGGATCCGCGAGTATGCCCGGCTGATCGGCGAAAATGCGCAGTATCTCAGCGATCTCGACGCTGCGATCGGTGACGCCGACCACGGCATCAACATGGATCGGGGCATGACGGCCGTCGTGGCCGCGCTCGACGAGGCGCCCCCGGCCGACGCCGCTGCGCTGTGCAAACAGGTCGGCATGACGTTGGTGAAGTCGGTCGGCGGGGCCAGCGGTCCGCTGTACGGCACCTTCTTCCTGCGCATGGCCCCGGCCATCGGCTCCGACGGCACGGCGTTCGCCGCGGCGTTGCGCGCCGGAGTCGACGGAGTGGTGCAGCGCGGCCGCGCCGAAGCCGGCGACAAGACGATGTTCGACGCGCTTGCGCCGGCCCTTGACGCCCTCGACGCCGCGCTCGCGTCGGGCACCGACCTCACCGGAGCCCTCGCCGAGGCCACGACTGCCGCCGAAAAGGGCAGGGACGCCACCGAATCCATGGTGGCTCGCAAAGGCCGCGCCAGCTATCTGGGGCAACGCAGCGTCGGGCACATCGACCCGGGCGCCACGTCGGCAGCGTTGTTGATCGGCGCGGCCGCGACGGCGGTGCGCACGTGACCGTCGGGCTCGTCGTCGTCTCACACAGCCGTCCCCTGGCCGACGCGGCCGTCGATCTGGCTCGGGAGATGTTGCACGGCAAACAGATCCAGTTCGAGGTCGCGGCCGGACTGGACGACACCACGTTCGGCACCGACGCCGCCGCGATCGTCGACGCCATCACCGCCGCCGACCAGGGTGACGGTGCGGTGGTGCTCATGGATCTGGGCAGCGCGGTGCTTTCGGCCGAACTCGCGCTCGAGCTGCTCGACGACACCGCGCGCGAGCGGGTCGTACTGTGCCCCGCTCCCCTCGTCGAGGGGCTCGTGGTGGCCGCGGTCGCGGCGGGCGGCGGGGCCCAGGCCGCCGAAGTGGCGGCCGAAGCGTCCGGCGCGCTGGCGGGGAAACTCGCCCAGCTGGGTAGCGTTGCCGAGCACGCCGCCGCCGAGACCGACGCCGACGGACTGTCCGCAACGTTCGTCGTCACCAACCCGCACGGCCTGCACGCCAGACCCGCGGCCCGCCTGGTACAGGAGGTTCGGGGCCGGGACGCCGAGGTACGAATCCGCAACCGGCGCACGGACTCCGCATGGGTCGATGCCGCAAGCCTCTCCAAGATCGCCACGCTCGGCGTGCGCAACGGCGACGAGGTCGACATCCGAGTATCCGGTCCGCACGCCGCCGACACGCTCGAGCACATCCTCGCCCTGGCCGCCAGGCATTTCGACGAGACACCAACTGCCGCAGCCGCGGCCGCACCACCCGCACCGGGCCAGCCGGTCGGCGCCGGCCCGGGCCTGGGCATCGGGCCCGCCTGGTCGGTGCGAACCGCCGAGCTCGCGGTTCCGGATCATCCGGGCGAAGACCCTGCCGCGGAATGGCGCCACCTCACCGCGGCCGTCGACGAGGTGCGCACAGCCATCGCCGACGTGCGGGCCCATACCGCCCGGACCGTGGGCGAGGCCGAAGCGTCGATCTTCGACGCGCACGGACTGCTCCTCGACGACGACGCGCTCCTCGGTGCGGCCAAAGCGCGAATCGACCAGGGCCACAATGCCGCTGCGGCCTGGTCGGCCGCCGTGGCCGAAGTGGCCGGACAGTTCGCCGCCATGGCCGACGCGTACCTGCAGGCGCGGGCCGAGGACGTCCGCGCGGTGGGCGACCAGGTGCTGCGCGCGCTGCTGGGGAGTACGGCGCCGCTGGCGACGGCCCGCGGCGTGCTCGTGGCAGCCGACCTGACCCCGGCCGAGGCTGCCGAACTCGACCCGACGCAGGTCGTCGCGGTGCTGCTGGCCTTCGGCAGCGCGACCGCCCACAACGTGATCCTGCTGCGCGCCAAGGGGATCCCCGTGATAGTGGGCGCCGGGAGGGCTGCGCTGGCCATCGCCGACGGCATCACCGTCGCCGTCGACGGTACCCGTGGAGAATTCCTCGTCGATCCGCCCGACGACGTCCGGCGCGATTTCGAGACCCGGGTCGCCGCGGCGGCGCGGCGGCACCGGGAAGCCGTCACGCGCACGCGCGAGCCCTCCGTCACCCGCGACGGTGTCACGGTCAGGGTCGGCGCGAACATCGGCTCGGTCGATGACGCGCGCGCTGCAGCGAGCCAGGGTGCCGACTTCGCGGGTCTGGTCCGCACGGAGTTTCTGTTCCTGGGCCGGGACCAGGCACCAGACGCGGACGAGCAACTCGCCGTCTACCGCAAGATCGCGGAATCCCTTGAGGGGCGCCGGATCACCCTACGCACCCTGGACGTGGGTGGTGACAAGCCGCTGGAGTTTCTGCCGACCCCCGCGGAGGCCAACCCGTATCTGGGGGTTCGCGGCATCCGGCTGGCACTGGCGCACTCACAGCTGTTGTCGGACCAGCTGCTGGCGATGGCACGGCTCGCCCATCAGGCACCCGTCAGTGTGATGTTCCCGATGGTCAGCACTGTCGGCGAGCTGTTCGCCGCGCGCCGGGTGCTCGACGACGCGATCCGGCGGGCAGGCCCGCACGCCCCGGTCGACCTGCAGATCGGCATGATGGTCGAGGTGCCCGCCGCCGCACTCAAGGCCGCGGCGTTCGCACCGCACGTCGACTTCTTCTCGATCGGCACCAACGATCTCACGCAATACACGATGGCGGCCGACCGCAACAACGACGCCGTCGCGGGCATCGGGGACGCGTTCGATCCGGGTGTCCTGCAGTTGATCCGGTCGACATGTCAGGGTGCGGCCGGACGGGCGTCGGTTTCGGTGTGCGGCGAATTCGCCGCCGACAACCGCGCGGCCGCACTGCTTCTCGGGCTTGGCGTCGACGCTCTCAGTGTCACTCCCCCGGCCATTCCGGCCACCAAGGACGCGGTTCGTGCGGTCGACCGCGGCGAGGCGCGGCAGCTCGCCGCGGCAGCGCTGTCAGCCGACGACGCCGCGGCGGTGCGCTCGCAGTTCGGCTGATCAGGTGGCAGGACGAAACCGGACCAGCCTGGCCAGCTGGTCCCGGTCGTCGATCCCGAGCTTGGCGAAAATTCGGTACAGGTGACCATCGACCGTGCGCACCGACAGGCACAGCCGGCCGGCCACCTCACGGTTGCTCAGGCCCACGCCGACCAGGTTCGCGATCTCCCGTTCCCGTTCGGTCAACGGCAGCGGGTCCGTCGCACACCGCAATGCCGGTGTCACCGCGCCGCTTTGGCTCGCGAGCCAGTGGGCCCGGGTCGCCGATTCGAGTTCACTGCCTCGCCGCCCGGCACGCGCATGCGCCCGGGCGGCGTGTGCGGCCGCGTCGGCGGCCTGCGCGAGGGCACCGATGCGCTCGAAACGGTCGGCCGCCTCGCCGAGCAGGGCGCCGTCATGATCGGCGAGTCCCCGCGCGTGGATCGCGATCGCGGTGCCGAGCGGACACCCGAGCTGGCCCGCCAGGGTCTGGATCCGCACGGTGTTCGATCGGTCGCCGAACCGCACTGCTGTGTGCAGCGCGGCGAGTTCCACAGCGTGCATGCCGCCTCGCCTGGCGGCCTGCGCGGCATGCTCGGTGTGCTGCCGTGCAGTCGACGTCTCGCCCGTCGCTGCGAACACCCAGGCCCTGGCCAGCATGAGCTCCGGACGGAACACCTCGACCTGCGGTCCGCTGGCGGACTCGGCGCGGGCCAGCGCAACGGTTGCCCCGTCGACGTTGCCCCGCGCGGCCTCTGCCTGCGCAAGCCACGCCGCGGCGAGCATCACCCAGCCCCGCGGTAGGCCGTCCGACATCGTCCACACCGCCGCTTGCAAGGCCTCGCAGGCCGACGCCAGCCGTCCACGGGCCAGCTGCACCCGCCCGGACAAAGCGCTCATGATCGCCTCGGCCTGCGGGGTGCCGGCCGAACTCTCGGCGTACCGGCGACAGATCCGCTCGGCAGCGTCCATGTCGCCGCCCGCAGCGGCACCGAGGACCGCGGCCAGCGCCAGCGAGTAGCGCTGCGGTCCGGATTCACAACGTTCGGCGGCACGCTCCCCGCAGTCGACCACCGCGGGCAACTCACCGAACCGGCCGGACAAGGCCAGCGCTCCTGCGGTGCCGACCGCGGCCCACACCGTGGCCATCGGCACCATGTCGGTGCCCAGGGCCGCGGTGCCCAACGTGACCGCTGTGGGTAGATCGGCGCCGAAGAAGGCGAACGCGACCTCCATGGCGGCGACGAAGCTCAGCACGGGCCCCGACCGCACCCGCGCGCGGACGGCCTCCAGCACGGCGTGGGCGGGGCCGCCGCGGCCGCAGCCGAAGAACAGGTTGGCCGCGCGCAGGCACCCCCAGCGCGTGGCGGTCAACTCGTCCTCGCCGTCGGGGCGGTACGCGGCGAGGATGTCTTCCGCCTCCTGGCCCCTGCCCTGCCAGCTGATGGCGTCGGCGAGCAGGATCGCCGCCTGCACGCCTGCCCCGTGCCGGACGGCGAACCGTGCCAGTTGTTCACCGAGGCCGAGGTCGGACATGGTGATGGCGCTGGCCGCGGCATCGGTGATGATGCCGAGGTCGGGCGGCGCGTCGCCGTTCGCCATGAACAGCGCAAGCTGGATACGCGACCGCACGTCGGCCGCCGCGCCGGGGTCGGTGGCCCGCACATGCGCCGACAGGTGTTGTGCCAGAAGCGTGTTGATCTGCCGTGAGCGTGCGGTGGCGCAACGGCGCCTCGCCACCTCCCCGACGATCGGGTGGGCCGGTTGGACCATGAGGTGCGCCCCGTCGTCGGTGACCTGGATGGTGCTGCGCCGCTCGGCGTGCGCGACGGCCTCGGAACCGCAGATCGCAAGCAGCACTTCCCAATCGAGCACCTGGGCGGTGGAGACCACCTCGACCACATCGAGTTCGTCTGGCGCGAGCGCATCCAGCCGGGAGGCCACCAGCTCGTGCACATCGGGGCTAGGGCGGAGCTTGCCGCGCAGCCGCCAGCGATCATGGTCGCGGACCAGCACGCCGTCCCCGAGGGCCGCGGTCATCACCCCACGCAGGTACAGCGGGCTGCCCGACGAGAACCGGTGCAGTTCACCGACCGCATGGTCGTCCACCTCACCGCCGAGTACCGCCGTCGCCAGTTCCGCGGTCTGGGCCCGGTCGAACGGTTCCAGGTCGAGCCGCTGGAGCAACTGCTCCTTCCACAACGCCGTCAACGCGTCCGGTATCGGCTCCCCGGAGCGGATCGTGACGATCAGTTTCGTCGGGCCGCTCAGCCCCAGTTGTTGGACCAGCAACGCCGAAAGCAGGTCGAGGTGCTGCGCATCGTCGACCACGATGACCGAGTCCGGTTCGGCGATCAGCGCCCGATGCGCGGCGCCGAGCATCACCGTGGGCTCGTGGGCGTCCGTGAGCCTGAGCGCGTGGTGAAACGCGCCGAACGGCACCGCCCGGCCGGTCTCGGTGCCGAGCACGAATCTCGCGGTGTAGCCGTCGCTTTCCAGCTCCGCGGCCAGGGCCCGAGCCAGCGTCGTCTTTCCCACCCCGGCGGGGCCGGCCAGTACGACCCCACGAGACCCGTCCCGCAGGGCCGGCAAGGCTTCCTGCAACTCGGCGTCCCGCGCGACGAACGGCCACTTCGACAACAGCGACCCCCAGGTGAGCCCGACAATCCGGGCCGACATTACGCCCGTGCCGATATTCGTAGCGGCGAATCGTGACAGCCGCCTGTCAGTTCTTTGCTGCGGAAAGGTTCTCGCGACGTCACCACGACGGCACGCACCGGGCGCGCCGACGCGAACGTCAACGGGTGTGGATGAAAAGCCCTGCGCCAGAATCGATGTCGGCGCCGGTTTCGACCGCTGCGGACACCGCGATGGTGCCGGGTTCCCGTTCGTCCATCACGACAACCGGCACAATCGGATTGAGTCCGTTCGCCATAACCGACGGAACGTCGTAAGTGACGATGACCTGACCGGCGGTCACCTCATCCCCCTGACTCGCGTGGACGGTGAACCCGGCACCTTTGAGCCCGACGGTGTCCAGCCCGAGGTGGACCAGCACCCCGACGTTGCCTATGGTCAGGACGACATACGCGTGGGGCATGAGCTTGAGGAGCTTGCCACTGACCGGGGCGACCGCGTCGATCACTCCGCGCGGCGGATCGACGGCCGCTCCGTAGCCCACCATGCCGGCCGAGAACACGGGGTCTGGCACGTCCGCGAGGCGGATCGCGCGACCGGCGACCGGCGCGAGAACCTGTACTGGACCATCTGCCGTCATACGCCACCCCTCCCTAGCTCGCGCCCACCCACAATACGGACGTGGCGGCAAGTCGGTCTCATGTTCGCAGGTTCTCGTCTAGGCTTCCGCTCAGCGATCGGACACCGAGGATGAGTGATGCTGTGAAAGCTCAAGGGACATCGGACAAATCAGGTCTACGGATCCCGGGGTTCGCCCAATTACAGCGGCTGGGCAAGAGCCTCATGCTGCCGATCGCGGTATTGCCTGCGGCAGGCATCCTGCTGCGGCTCGGCCAGCCCGACCTGCTCGGCCGGATCGACGCACCCGTCATAGGGGCGTTCTTCAAGGCGATGAGCGCAGCCGGCGATGCGGTGTTCACCAACCTGCCCCTGCTGTTCGCCGTGGGCGTCGCGATCGGGTTCGCGCGCAAGGCCGACGGCTCGACCGCACTCGCCGCCGTGGTGGGTTATCTGGTGGTTGCCGCGGTGTTCAAGACCATGTCGCCGATCGTGCTCGCGGGCGAGGTCGACAAGGCAGGCGACCAGGCACAGATCAACTACAGCGTGTTCGCCGGCATCGTGGTCGGCCTGGTGACGGCGTGGCTGTTCGACCGCTACCACACGATCCAGCTGCCGGCGTATCTCGGATTCTTCGGCGGCAGACGGTTCGTCCCCATCGTGGTGTCCCTGGCGTGCCTGTTCATCGCGTTCGCGATGAGCTACTTCTATCCGATCTTCGATGCCGGGCTGACCGGCCTCGGCCAGTTCATCGGTGGTGCTGGAGCATTCGGCGCATTCGTGTACGGGTTCGCCAACCGCATGCTCATCCCGCTCGGGCTGCACCACATCCCCAACTCCTACGTGTGGTTCCTCTACGGGGATTACCAAACGCCCGACGGCCAGGTCGTGACCGGCGAACTCACGCGCTTCGCGGCGGGCGATCCGACGGCAGGACACCTCACCGCGGGCTTCTACCCCGTGCTGATGTTCGGTCTGCCCGCCGCGGCGCTGGCCATGATCCACGTCGCCGACAAGAAGCAACGCAAGGTGGCGTTCGGCATCCTGTCGGCGGCGGCTCTCACCGCGTTCCTGACGGGAGTGACCGAACCACTGGAGTTCGCTTTCATGTTCGTGGCGTTCCCGCTCTACGTCATCCACGCGGTGCTGACCGGGCTGTCCCTGGCCGTCGCGTACCTGCTCGACATCCACCTGGGCTTCTCGTTCTCCGCGGGACTCATCGACCTGCTGCTGTACGGCACCGCGCCTGCCGCGAAGAACATCCCCCTGCTGATCGGCATGGGACTGGTGTTTTTCGTCATCTACTACCTGTTGTTCCGGTTCGCGATCACGAAGTGGAACATGCGGACGCCCGGGCGTGAGCCGGAGTCCGAGTTTGAGGCCGAGGAACAGGCCAATCTCGGTGAGGGCACGGCGTCCAGCACGTCCGTGGCCGCCGGGACCGCGACGCTCACAGCGCCGGCCCGTACCGACAGCAAGGCCGAGCAGGTGATCGCGGCGTTCGGGGGGCGCGACAATCTGGTCAATGTCGACGCGTGCATCACCCGCCTGCGCGTCGAGGTGGCCGACAAGGGCAAGGTCGACCAGGAGCGGCTCAAGGCCATCGGCGCCGCGGGCGTCATCGAGGTCGGCAACAGTGTTCAAGCCGTGTTCGGCACCGACTCCGAATCGCTGAAGAACGCGATCAACGACGCGTTGTAGCCACCACCTCAGACGGACAACAACCGCTGGAAGAATTCGCGATACCGCTTGAGCGCCACGCGAAGCTCTTCGGTGGACGCGTCCTCACCGCGGGCCCACTGCGCCTCCAGCCGGGATCGGGCGTCGCTGAAACTCGACGTGAGCTGGTCGACAACCTCGGCGACCAAACTGTCGGCTTTCTCGACGCACTGCTTGGGGTCGTCGACGAAGGCGGCCTGAAGCTCGTCCCACCGGGAGCGCAGCCGAGATCGGTTGTCGTCGGCGAACAACGGTTCGT
The DNA here is from genome assembly GCF_010727475.1 of Mycolicibacterium mageritense. Classification (NCBI taxonomy): domain Bacteria; kingdom Bacillati; phylum Actinomycetota; class Actinomycetes; order Mycobacteriales; family Mycobacteriaceae; genus Mycobacterium; species Mycolicibacterium mageritense. The sequence continues at coordinate 5,166,162 of NZ_AP022567.1, read as the reverse complement.
CGGTCGTCGCCTGCTCGGCCTCCTCGTCCGATACGGGCATCATCGGCTGGGTCGTTTCCGCCGCCGTCGGCTTGTCCGCGGCCGCCGGCGCAGAGTCCCCACGGTCGCGCGTGGTGGGGTCATCCGTGGTGTTGTCGTGAGTCGTCATGCTCGCGCCTCCTTTGCGAATCCTTGCCGCTGTCGTCGTCGTTCCCGAGCAATTGCTCGAAGAGCGCCCGGTAATGCACGATGGCTTCGCGCTGCGCCTCGGTGCCGATGTCACCCTTCTGCTGCGCGAGGTGAAGGATGTGTGCAGCGCGATAGTGTTCGACCACCTTGGGGTGATCGACCGAGATGTCGGCCGCGCGTTGTTCGAAATCGTCTATCGGATAACCGCGTTCCCGCATCACGTCGGTCACCAGTCGATCCGCGGTGCCCACCGATTCCGCGGGATCGTCCACAAACCCCGTCTGCATTGCACTCCACGCCTGGAGGTACCGCGCACGCGAGTCCGGCGCCAGCTCACGGATGTCGAGTTTGTCCCGTTTCCGTTCGCGGGCAAGAAGTTCCTTCTCCCCGGCCCGCCGGTCTCCAGCCGTGTCCACTGCTCGCGCATACTCGGGTCCGAACTGACTCTTCAATCTCTCACTGCGTTTACGGCGCATGATCGATGCAGCCGCGATCAGCGCCACCACGACGACGACCACGGCGATTACAGCGATAGCGATCCAACTCCACGTAGGCATCTGACGACCTCCTGCGGGCCCGGGTACCCGCAGGGATGCTGCACAAACGTCAATATTTCCGTTGGGGACGAATGCCCCGTCCGGCGAACACCGGTCAGCGGCAGTAGGACTGGGTGGCGTAGTCCAACGCCCGCCGATACAGCGCATCCAGCCCGCGGGCCGCGGCGACCGCCTCGACCGCACTCGTCAGATCGGCAGCGCACGACGGGCCGTGCAGCGTCGGCCACTGGCCGGCGATCTCGTCGACCATCGTGTGGTTGAGCCGGTCGATCGTGGTCCTCGACGCCGCGAGATCGGGCGCGGTCGCCGGCGCGGCAGCCGGGTCCAGCTTCCACTGTCCGATGAGGCTGTGTTCGATGGCCACCGTCGCATCGATCTGATTGCGGAACACGTCGCGCACGTAGGCCGGATCGATCTGGCGCGCGGACGCATCGGCGGTTACGGCGTCGATCACCTGTTGCTCGCGTTGCGGATCCTCGATCTGGCCACCGGTGCGCAGCTTCACGGCCGCGACCGGGTCCGCGGTCTGCAACCGCTGCGCCGCAGCGTCGACGAGGGGTTGCAGCGGGCTTGGCACATCCGCGGCGGCAGCCGGCACACCGCAGGGGCCCAGTGCGAGCGCGGCGATCAACGCACTCGTCCGGATCACAGGCGTTCGAAACATGCGTTGCTGTCCCCCGTGGGTATCGACGCGTTCTCGCTGGAGAACTTTCCGACCACACCGGTGTCGGTCACCGTGACACTGTCGGCGTGGATCCCGAGCGGGTAATTGTCGTTGAGTTTCTTGGTGAGCTCGTCCAGAGCCGTCTGCACCGTCTCCTTCGAGAACGGACCCGTCACGTCGAGGACGTGCAGTCCGAGGTCGCCGTCCTGGACGACGGGCTCAGCCGTGATGCTGGTGCCGCCCGCGGCGTCGAGGATGAGGGTGCCTGCCGACGGATCGGTCTTCACGTCGGTGATGAGGTTGCCCACTCCCGGCAGGTTGTCGGCCACGGTGTCCTTGATGCCGGCCGCCGTCCAGGCCAACGTCGCCGTCAGCGAACCGATGGTGCCCTTGGAATCCTGCGTGCCCTGCAACCGGATGTCGGTGAGGGTCACGTCGGCAGTCATGCCTTTGGCCGCCTGCACTTGGTTGCCCGCGGTTTCCACCGACAGGTTGGTGTAGTGCCCGGTGATGTGCTGCCACAGGAACGGTGGGTTCACGCCGAACGAGATGGTCGCGCCGTCCTCGACGACGCACTGCGTGACGTCGGCCAGCAGCGTTCCGGCGCGGTGTCGTGCATACAGTTCGGCCGCGGCCAGGCCGCCGACCACGAGAGCCGCCACGATGACCGCGATCAGACGGACCGACTGCCAGCCACGCAGCCGCCGCTTCTTGACGCCCGACGGGGGCGCAGCACCACCGGGCCGGGCCACCCCGATCTTCTCGGTGGCCGCCACATCGGGGCGGCGTGGCGCGCGCAGCTGTTCTGTGGCCGCAGCATCGACGGGTGGGCGCGGTGCGCGCAGTTGTTGGGTCGGCGGCTCCGGAGGGCGGCCGGGGCGCGGCAGCCGCTGGGTGGCAGGGTCCGGTGGCGGCCGCTGCGGACCGCGCCAGCCAGGCTGTCCGGGGCGTTGCGGCGGTGGGGGCACCTGCGCAATTCTGCCTCAATCAACGCCGTCAGCTGTGCCGGTCGAGGTAGGCAAGTGCGTCGGCCGGGTTGTCGGTGACGTAGATCAGCTCGTCGAGCGGCACCGGCAGGAAGCCGTCCTGCTCCATTCGCCGCAGCTGCGTCACCAGCCCGTCGTAGAAGCCTGCCGTGTTGAGCAGCACCACGGGCTTGTCGTGCTGCCCGTGCTTGCGCAGCTCGAGGATGTCGGTGGCCTCATCGAGAGTGCCGAGCCCGCCTGCCATCACCACCATCGCGTCCGAGCGCGCCAAGAGCAGCGCCTTGCGCTCCGCAAGGTTCGCGGCGAACACCATCTCGTCGGCGTCGGCCCGTGCGGCGGAGCGAAGAAACTCCACAGAGATTCCCAGGAGCTTGCCCCCGCCTTCCCGGACACCGTCGGCGACCACCTTCATCAGCCCGGAGTTGGAGCCTCCCCAGACCAGTGCGTGCCCGGCCCGGCCGATGAGCTCGGCGAAGTCGCGGGCGGGCCGGGTGTAGCGCACGTCGAGATCGGCGGCGGACAGGAAGACGCAGATGTTCATGTCGGCGGAAGACTTTCGGCTGGGGATGGGCTCTCTCGATGATGCCCTGAACCGCCGTCATGGCCGCCCCTACCCAGCCGGAGCGGCCATGCGTGCGGTCTCAGTTCGTCGAGATGAACTTCAGTGCGGCGTCGGCGACGTCGCGCCAGCCACTGTCGATCACCAGTGAATGGCCCCGGCCTGGGATCTCGACGATCTCGGTGACATTCGGGTTCTTCTTGTACCGCTTGTACGACGCGTTGGCGATTGCCCAGGGAACGGTGTTGTCCTTCTCGCCCGAGAGGATCAGCAGCGGCCCGCGATCGGGGTTCTTCGTGTCGATCTTGGTCTCGGAACGCGGATTGAAGTTGGCGACCGCGGCCTGGAACAGCGGCACACCCGAGCCCGCGACCGAATACTGTTCGTAGAGAGTCCTGGCCTCGTCCTCGGACACCGCGTTGGCGAACGCGAACCGGAACTGCTTGGGAGTCAATGCGATTGCGCGTCGATAGTTGAACGGGTTGCCGAGCACCGGGAACGACGCGCGCAGCGCCGAAAGCGGTAGCGGCAGCACGCCCCGGAACGGTGCCGGGTCGATGGCGACGGCGGCCGTGGCCAGCCCCATGCCCGCGAGCTTCTGGGTGATCAAGCCACCGAAGGAGTGCCCGATGATGATCGGCTTGCGGTCGAGGGCGCGGATGACGTCGGCGTAGTGCTCGGTGATGTCCCCGACGCCCTTGTGGGCGAAGACCGACGGGTCACGACGGGCTTCGGCCGTGGTCACCGGGTCGCCCGGCCAGCCCGGTGCGAGGGTGACGAATCCGCGGTCCTCGAAATACGAACGCCAGTTGTCCCAGCTGTCGGGCAGCAGCCACAGGCCGTGCACGAACACGACGGGTTGCGCATCGGATGCATTGGCGCGGTCGATTTCGGCCTGTTCACGAGGGGTGATGACGGACATCTGCGGTCTCCTTGTCGATAGAAAGAACGGTCGTTCTGCCTCTGTAACCGCGGCTTCCGCCATTCTGTTCCCGGTCACAGAAAGAACGTTCTGCCTGAGGCGTACCGTCGTGGTAATGGACTCCCCCGCCGTCACGTCGGAACCCCGCGAACGCCTCCTGCGCACGGCCGCGGAGCTGTTCTATCGCGAGGGCATCCACTCCGTCGGTGTCGACCGGATCCTCGCCGAGGCGAACGTCACCCGCGCCACGATGTACCGGCATTTCAAGGGCAAAGAGGATCTTGTCGAGGCATACCTCGCGCTCGAGGACGCGACCATTCGCGGCTACTTCGCCGACGCCGAGGCACACGCCGAAGCCGACACCGACATGCTCGGACTCGTCATCGACGGCATCGCCGACGACATCGCGCGGTATCACACCCGCGGATGTCCGTTCATCAACGCCGCTGCCGAATACCCGGATCCCGACAGCCGCGTCCGACGCCTCATCGCGTCGCATCGCACGTGGTTTCGCGGCGCGCTCGAACAAGCCGCGGCGGGCCGCGACAATCCAGCCGAGATCGCCGCGGCACTGGTGTTACTGCGGGACGCCGCGCTCGTCGGCGGGTACCTCGACGGCGTCGGGACGGTTGCGCCCGCGTTCACCCGGACGGCACGTCGGATCGCGGGACTGCCCGGGTAGCAGCGGTTACGGCAACACGGTCTTCATCAGCATGACGTTGTACGCCGACCACAGCGACAGGTTGTAATACAGCTCCTTGCCCGTCGACCACGGGTGGAGGTATGGCGCGTAGATGCCGCCGGGAATCTGCATGGACGGCACCAACAGTTGCTCGGGGCTCCACGGACCCTGCGGGGCCGGCGCCGTGCGCATCACGACGTCATTGGCGCCGTTGCCGTAGAGCACGAGGTATTGCTTGAGATAGGTGTTGTATTGCGCCGACATCTCGCTGACCGGTCCCGGGATGACGGGTGTCGCGGCCGCCGGGTTGCCCGGCACCCACGCGTTGTTGTCGGCGTTCCAGTACTCGTACCGGGACAGATCGGGCACGAGGTTCGGTGCCACGCGCGCGATGTAGGCCGATCCGCCGCGCCCGTTCGGGGTTCCGAACGTGTAGAGGTACGGATCGCCCGGTCCCGGCTTGAGGAATGCCCCCATCTGGAAATTCTCGTTGCCCCCGCTGGGCGGACGGATCGTGCCGGGGTACACCGCCCAGTTCTCCCCGTTGTCCCGCGACATCGCGATCGCGGAGAAGTTCGTGGACCACGAGCCCGGACTGTCCCAGTTCCTGATCGACATGAAATTGATGAGCTGAGTGTTGCCCACCGCGACGCCCGCGGTCGGGATGATGCCTGTCTCCTGCGGCGCCCGCCCGATGGTGTTGATGATCTGTTTCGAGATGCCCTGGCGCCACACGGGTGAACCGGAGTACTTGTTGCCGACCGTGCCGTCGGGCACCGCGACGGTCTTCGACAGCGACCCGTCCTGGCTGCGGAACAACACGTTGTATCGCCATTGCTTGCCCGGGATGCTGCAGTACCCGTTGGTGTCGCCGAAGGCCATGAGCACCTGGCGGTTCACGGGATCGCCGTTGTCCCACATGATTCCGAGGTCGGTGCCGGTGATCGCGAAGCGCTGAATGGTCTGATTCGGGCTGTCCGGACCCGTCACCCAGCCGACGATCGCGGTTCCCGGAGGTGAGGCCGGCACGGGGGCCGCCGCGGGTGCCGGCGCGGCAGGAGCCGGCTGCGGCTGCGGTTGCGGTTGGGCCTGTTGCCCCGGCGGGGTGGGCTGCGGCACCACGGCCGCCTGCTGCTGCACCCGCCCGGACCCCGGGATGAGCGCTTTGAGGATCGCCAGCGGCAGCTGCCCCAGGCGCGGAAGCGGCGCCTGATCGTTGGCACCGACCGGCTTGTGGCCGATGGGCCGGTTGAACTGTCCGATCGCCGACGGGCTCGGAATGCGGAACGCCTGGTGCCGCAGCGGCTGTGCGGCCGCGGCAGCACCTTCGCATGGTTCGGCGTTGGCCACCGGCGCGACGCCCATGGCCACGACGAGTCCTAGAGCGGCCGCCGACGCCAACGAGGCCGATGCGATTCGTGGACGCGGCGACATGTCACACCCTTTCCCGGGGCAAGACGTCGCAATTGACGTCGACTGGCAACTGATGTGACGATAGTGACGAATGGGTTGTTTGTGGCCAGTGATGCACGAACAGGTATACATCTGTGACCGTGTCGCAACCCGATTTCACACCGGTGGTGGTCGGCTATCCGCTGGTTGACCGCATGCACGCATTGCCGGACGGCCTCGTCGCCCAAAGCGAAACCTGGTGGGCCACCTGATCCTTCGTTACCGTGAGAGTCGGAGGACAAACGGGAGGAGTCACCATGGCCGAGAAGGGCACGTTCGACCCGAAGAAGGGCGGCAAATTCGAGCCGACCACCAAGGCCGCACCACCGCCACCGCCGCGACCCGGACACAACAAGAAGTAGGCGTACAGCGCGGCCTTCACCGCCCTGGTCACGGCATCATCGTGACCGGGTCGCCCGAGTGACGCCAAAATGCTTGTGGGGAACAGATTCCGTTCGCCCACAATCGTTTTCAACACCCACGTTTTCAACACCCAACCGGGTCAGGTGCACACCTGAACCAGGCCCGCAATGTAGCCGTCAAGCACCGGTTTCGCGTCCGGCTGACAACATCTTCACAGCTGACGCGCGCTGCCACGGCCAGGTCATCAGCGCCCACACGATCAGGACGATCGTGACCTCGACCATCAGGTACACGGGCCATGGACCCAGCACGTCCAGCAGTGACGCGGTGGGCGGTTTCCGGTTGAGGTAGCCGTAGTTGGTTCCCGTGATGGCATTGAAGGCGAGCGTGAAGGCCGCCCACGCGACGGTCACGATCACAGCGAAGCGATAATCGCGCCAACCCGGCCGCATCCCACGGCCCCAGGTGAGGTAGATCGCCGCCCACACCACGAGCACGTGCAGCGTGAAGAACGTGACGAAGAGATGGTGGGGAAAATCCGGTGCGCCTTCTTTCGCGGTGCCGATGTCCGGCGTGATCAACGCCTGCGAGCTCAGCACGAGCCCCCAGTAGTAGGTGAGCACGAAAGCCCAATGCCGTTGCGACCACAAGGCATACGCCGCCGCCAGCTCCGCCAGGTCGCACAACTGCAGTGGCACCGAGGTGTCGATCGCGGGGTCGACGAGCTTGTAGGCCAGCGCTACGAGAAACGCCGCGAGCAGGAGCACCGCCAGACCGCGGCTCACGAGCCGGGCCTGCGCTTCGGTCAGCCTGCGCCCCACCATGACCAACAACACGGCTCCTACCGCAAACAGCGCCAGCACCGCCAGGTGCGATGGGCCGTACGCCGAGAACTCGCGATATGCCGACAACAGCGCGATCAACTCCCCCGTCTCGTCCGCGGTCGATTCCCGTCAGTGGACCGCCGAGACCAGTCCGACATCGGGCGTCGGAGTGGCGGTCGCAGATGTCGACGGGGCAGAACCAGGTGGCTGCAGACCATAACCCGGAGTCGCCGGGCCATATCCGGGCTGCGGGCCCGGTTGCGGACCGTGCAGCGACCGCTCCGGGCCGTAGTCCGGTGTCGTCGAACCGTAGTCGGGCAACGTCGACCCGTAGTCCGGCAATGCCGGGCCGTAGCCGGGCACCGACTCGCCGAAATCGGCCAGCAGCCTGGCCGCGACGAAAACCGCTGCCTGGGTGGTGTACACCGGGACATAGCCGTCGGTGTGCCCGCTCCACTCGTTGCCCTGGCCCTCGTGACAGATCGGGTCATTGGGGTTGCACAGGTCGATCGCCTTGGAACCGTACAGCGCGCTCTGCGTTGATATCGATTGCTTGGTGCGGGTGGCCACGTCACCGAACGTGGTGATCGCCGTGACGTTGTCGGCGTACTCGGGCGGCAGCGAATCACCCCACTTGATGCCGCCCAGCGGGTTGCCGGCCACGATGTTGATCACGCTCGCGCCCTGCGAATAGCCACCCAGGACGATCTTGGTGTCGGGGCACGACGACAGCGTGGACTTGATGTGGGAGATCGCGTCTTTGGCGCCGTCGCCACCGTGCAGCTGAAGCTTGCTGGCCTTGTAGTCCACCGCGTAGGTGGCGATGTTCATTCCGACGGCCTGCTTGCGCAGCGCATCGACGAAGGCGTCGCCGACCCGGCCCATGCCGGGCGGCTCGTCGGTGCCGCGCGCGAAGACGACTTCGACGTCGGCGCAGTCGGCAGCGGACGCTGCCGGCATGCCAGGGGCGACGGGCAGGACGCCCGCAGCGAGGAGTGCAGTAGCGCCAAGCCCGACCCAGCGACCACCTGGCCGCGCACTGCCCGCTCGGGGGCTACGTATGCGGCGAGAAAACACTCCTCAATCTAACGTGTTTGTCCAGGCCGGATGAACCTCATGGGGGGCCGGATCGACCGCGCGGCACCGCTCCTTGCGGCATGTCGCTCGGTCGCCCAGCAAAACGAACAGGTCAGGGATTTCTTCCTGACCTGTTCCGCGGTCCAGCCGGCCTTCTGCGGCGGTCAACTCTTGACGGCTTGTGGCGCCTTCCAGCTTCCGTTGAGCGCTTCTTCCTTGGGCCAGTACAGGCGCAGGATCATCTGGAACGGTCCGTCCGGAGCGGGTAGCCAGTTGGCCTCCTTGTCCGGGCCGGGCGACTGGTTCTGCACGTGGATGGTGATGCCGCCGTCGGGATCATGGATGAGGTTCGGCAGCATCGGCGAATTGATGAGGTACCGGTTGATGGGGTTGGCCACCAGCAGGCTCTGGGGCATCTTGTACATGGTGATCGACCAGAACGAGTTGACCGGAGGTAGCTGACCTGGCGGAAACCGCAACGTGTAGCTGGCGGCTCCGGTCAGCGGCGCTCCGGCGGAATCGGTGGCGATCACCGGATACATGGCTTCTTGCGCGACGTTTCCGTAGATGCCCAGCACCGAACCGGCCATGCGGTAGAGGTAGTTGTTCCCCAGCTGCGCGTGCGTGCCGAACAGCTGCCCGGACGTCACCTGACCGGTATTGAGCTTGTCTTTCTGGAACGTGGTCAGCTCGGCCCAGGCGTCGGCCATCCCGTCCTGCACAGCCTGCAGGTTTTCCTTGCTCATGTCGTCGGGGTCGAAATCGCCGTCCGGACCGATGCCGATGGTCGCGAACCGGTCGCGCAGTGCCTTCTCGTCGGGCAGTACGGGCGCGGACTTGAGGACGAAGTTGAGGATCTGGAAGAACCTGGGTGAGGTCTTCTGCTCGTCGGGGGTCAGCGGCGCGACGAACTCCATCGGCGGAGCTGTGGCGGCGGGTTTGCGCTCGAAGGCCGACAGCGGCTGGACGGTGTAGCCGTCCTGGATCTTCTTGACGTTGTCGATGTCGGCGGGATCGAACAGCTGGGTGCGGTAGATCACCAGGGAGAAGTCGGTGTCGGAGCGGATCACCTCGCTGACCTCCGCTGGCTTCTCCCCCGTCCAGCCGGGACCGGCCAGCAGGTACTTGCCGCCGCCGTTGCCGGTGGTACGGCTGCCGACGTAGGCGTAGTCGTAGGTGTAGCCGTCGATGAACTGCAACGAGTAGTACCGGCCGGCGTCGATCGGCGGCACGGTCAGCACCAAGGGCTCGGCCCGCAGATCGGCGCCGAGCATTGTGTAAGGCGTGTCCGAGTTCGGTGTCTGGATCGTGGTGTCCGCAGGCGTGAAGACGCGGGCGATGCTGTGGGTCTGGTTCCAGACGCCCTTGTACTGGGGATTGGCCTTGTCGACGAAGTACGAGTGTTGGATGCGGTAGTTGTCGACCATCGGAAAGCCGTACGTGTAGGCCTCTTTGGCGATCTCTCGTATCTGCTGCGGCGTCGGTGCCGCGTTCGGATCAGCAGGCGCTTCACCGGATTCGGCGCCGCAGCCCGCTGTCGCGGCCATCAGCAGCACCGCCAGCCCTGAAACCCAGACCTTCATTCGTTGCCTTTCATGTCGATGTGCTGCCCAGCGGAGTGGTGACGAGCGTTGCAACGGTCAGCAGTGCCGTGGTGTGTCGGTTCAAGGTTTCCCGTGGTCCATCTCCATTGCGGCCCACCACGATCGGGTGGGCCGCAGCGGGTGGCGGTCCCCCGGCCGGCCAACCACTCTGCACCATCGGGCGCATGCTCGTCTTGACTTTGCTGGACAGCTTCTTGACCATCATGGACATGCAGCTGGTCCGCGGATCGTCGCTCACAGGGTTCGGACCGCTCGTCACCGCCCATGGAGGCGATCCGGAAGCGCTTCTGGTGCTTGCTGGAATCGATCCGTCCTACGCCGGCCACGATGACCGCTACATTCCACTGCGCAGCGCCATCGCTGCGGTGGAGGATGCGGCCACGGTGTTGGGCGTGCCCGACTTCGGCCGCCGGCTCGCGCTCCGCCAGAGCATCGACATCCTCGGCCCGGTCGCCGTGGCCGCCCGCACCGCGGCGACCGTCGCCGACGCGTTCTCCATTCTCGACACGTACATGAGCTCCCACAGCCCGGGCATCAACGCACGCATCACATCCCACGCCGACCCAGCGATGCGACGGTTCGAATACGAATTCGCGCTGACCCCTTCTCCACCTCAGGCCCAGGCCATCGAGCTGGCCCTCGGCTTGACACTCCAGGTTTTGCGCCTGTTTCTGGGCACCCCGTACCGACCGGTTGCCGTGCATCTGCCGCACCCGCCGCTGGGAACCGACTCCGAGTACCGCGGATACTTCGGCTGCACGCCTCACTTCACAGAAGCCACCGCAGGGTTCACCCTACGGACCAAGGACTTGGAGCGTCCGCTCAACCACGATCCGCTCGCGCACCGGCTCGCCCTCACCTACCTGGCGGAAGCCCACGGTCAGCGCAGCCGCGCCATTGCCGACACCGTGCGCAGCATGGTGCGCCAACTGCTGCCCGCCGGAGAACTCACGGCCGGATTGGTCGCCCGACAGTTCGGGATTCACCCCAAGACGCTGCAGCGCCGCCTCGTCGCAGAGGGAACCACCTTCGCTGAACTGGTCGACCGCACGCGCCGTGAGTTGGCCCACCGACTGCTCGTCGGCACCGACCTGCCTGTGTCCCAGGTGTCCCGTCAGCTGGGCTACGCCGAACACAGCGTGTTCACCCGCGCCTGCAAACGCTGGTTCGGAATGACACCGACGGCATATCGCAATCGGTGAAGCCGGAGCCCGTTTCAGGGCACAACGACATGTCGATGGGAGCACCGACGAAAAAGCCCTGGCCAGAGACTTTGTCTCTGGCCAGGGCTTTCCTGGTGGAGCTGCCGGGAATTGAACCCGTTTCGGGGTGCTGGTCAGGGGATCGAAAACGCGTTGACCTCGCAAAACACATCACGGTGATTCACGGTAAATCACGGGTTTTGTGGGCAGATTGTGGGCAGATTGTGGGCAGGCCGCGAGTGCGGGTGAACAACCCCGTGGAAGATGGAGAACCACACTCACGGCCTGCCGGTTCTAGGGGTTGAGAAAGTCCCGCGCGTGCAGGTAAACGCTCACGCGATTCACTGCGGTCATGGCGATTCCTTGTGCCTCAGAATTGGGACTAACTAGCATTTGACACACGCGGGACTCTCTCAAGACTTCTTTTTCTTTTTCCTCAGAATGGCAATCGCTTCTCGCCGCGCGGCTTTCTCATCGAAAACGCGTGTCAGTTGCGGAGGAATGCCCAACGCTCTGAGTTCGTTCAAGCGCCAGTTGTGATACCGCGCCGTTTCCACGTGCCGATTGATGATCAAATCGTTCATCGGATCGGCTACGAAATCGTTTTCAGCTTTTTGCGCGGATATCTTGTGCGCAGCGAAACCGCCAACCGCCACGACGGCCAATGTTTTGCGAGTCGTCAAACGAGCCGTTCGGCTTTTGATCCCCTTGCGCCGTTTCCGCGCTGACGCGGCTTGCGCTTTCTCCAACGCGGCCCGTCGCGCGGGAGTCATACGGTAAGTGGACATTAGACCGACTTCACCACGGCTTCATAATGGTGCAAGCGGCCACGGTACAGATGACGCTCCACCTTGTTCTCTAAACTCAATGCCGTATCGCCGTTGTACGTGAAAATAATTTGATTCGCACCGGCCACGCTGGGAGCCGAAGCCGAGGTATTCAAGGGAATAAGGAACGCGAACGGCTTGATGACGAAAAGGTACCGCGTGACTGTCACGGCGTTTCCCGAAACGCCTATCACTTTCGCCGATTCTATCGGCGTCACAATCGCCGGAACAACGCCGTTGAACGTCTCAGAAACCGGGCTACTGCCCACTTTCGTCTTACAGACGATGCTTACCCGGTCGTAGAAAATCACTGCGCTTTCTTCCGGTAGCGATTCAAAACGAGTCGTTCGGTCAGACTGAAACCCGCGAATCCTCCACGCATGGAAACGCTACCCACGTCACTCGCGATCTGTTCGGGGTTAGCAACCAACCGCGCAGCAGCGGTCACGATCACGGCAGCAATTTCGTCGTTGGGCACGTCATCGGTGAAACCGCCGTCACGCGTGTACGCGCGGCACATCTGCGTGACCACTGCGGCGTGACTCCCGGCGAGGGTGACGAGACTTGCATCGCCACCCCCGCCGAGAAAATCAGCGATCCGCTGACCTGTTACGGCAGCCATCTTGAAAAACCCTTAGATCGTGATGCCGGTCAACTTGATGACGGCCTCAGGGTTCAGCGGCTTAGCGTCGTAACGGCACACAACGCGAATCGCCTGTTGGTCGAAATCCCCGAAAGTCTGATCGAGAATCTTGACCGTGGGCGCAAGATCACGGGCAACCGCAACTTGCGAAAAATCGACCAGCGCAGCGCGTCCGGTTGGCGTTGCGCCTCCGGTGTCGGGAACGCGATTGCTCACGATCACGGGATGACCAAGCAGCGTGTAACCGCCAGCGGCAGTCACGTCCGGTTGCACGATGTAATTTCCATCGGTCGCCTTGATCTTGCGAAGGTCGATCAGCTCGCGACTCGTCATCACCCAACGCAGACCAGCGGGATTGACGTTTTCACCGAGCGCGAGCGCTTCGGCGTCGTGCAGATCGTCCAACGAAAGTTCTGCGTTGACCGCGAGCGTTTGCGTTCCGGCCCACGCAAAGAGTCCCTGCGGGGTAACCGTGCCGTCGCCAGATGCCGAAAACAGTTGCGCGTCAAGCTTTGCGGCAACGTCGGTCACCAAACGATCCTTGAGCGCGGCATCAAGGGCGACAACCGACTGACGCGCGAGTTCGTTGCTGTACCGCGTGAGCGTCTTGAGAGACTTCATCGTGGACGGCAGAAGCTCGACCTCATCGAAATCGGGGTTCGCTTCGGGAATCTGCTCGTTTTCGCCAACCCACGAAACCGTGGTTGGTGCGCCGAGCTTGGGAATGCGCAGCGGCGATGCGGTATCGAAAATGCGCGGTCCAGCGGCGAGAAACTTTGCAGTTTCCTCAAGCGGCTTAACGAGAATCTTCGCGACTTGCTCTTGAGTGAGTTCGGTCGCGTTATTGGTACCAACGGCCATGATGAAAAACGTCCTAACAGTCAAACGGAAATTTTGATTTCAGATCGTTTGACGCCACCGGGACGTTTAACGCGAGCGCATCAGGCGCGGTAATGCCACTGTATCAGAAATGGCGCTTAATTCACCTAATTACGTGACCTTTGTGAAGTCGGGACTTTGTCGACGCTTGAGGTCCGCCTCACACGCGCTGCCACCGCCGCACGTCGGACCGTCCTTGCGGGTTTTAGGCGGGTTGATGCCGTTCGGAATCTGCTCTACCTCGTCGTACATCGGCTTCCCGCATCCGGAGCAGTTTCCTTTTCCGCGTACTTTTTGCTTCGCCATTCACGCGACGCTAGTCGAGCTACGTCCGTGCGCGCAGCATGTCGGCTAAGTTCACCGGTGCTTCTGAGGCCGCGCCGCGTCGGCCCTGTCCCACGTCGCCGAATGGTCGCCGCGAGGCCAGATGCGGTTTCTTGGCGAGTAGCTCGTCAATGGCCGTCGTCAGTGCGTCGTCGTCGTCCAGGTGCGCCGCGTCGAACGCCAAATCGGTGGGATCGGCCATGCGTCCGGTAGCCGCGACCAGCGCGGTATGCAAACGCTGCGCTAGCTCGTCGGCACGGTTCGCACGCTCCCGGTATCCGGCGTTTTCACGACGCAGCTTCTCGACATACGTTCTACTGAAAGACGTTGCAGTGTTGTCATTTTCGTCGTCCGCGTTGTCGTCACCTTCGGTCAATCCGTCCGTGTCCGCGTCCACGGTCGCGTCGGATTCCACGTCGGTTTGTTCGGTGGTCTGCTCGTCATCCGCCAGGGCGGTTGGTGTGGGCGCTTGGTTTTCGTTTTCGTCATCCCGTCTGAACATTTTCACTATCTCCCGTTTCCGATTCTGGTTCGTTTTCTTGGTTGGGTTCGTCGTCGTCTGGCACGTCTTCGATCAAGTTCTGATACTTAATCTCAGCTTCGATTTGCAAAATTTCTTCGTCTGAGTAACCGAGCTTTCGCAATGTGAACGCACGCGGCAACAGTCCAACCTCAAAAAGCTTGACCGCTGCGTCAGCCTCTTGCGCCATGCTTCGCGTTCCGGCCTCAGACCAAAAAACCACCACGTCGTCAACCGCGTCAGGGTCAACCCCGTCGAGAACCGCAGTCATCAGCCGCGCAACTTTTTCCCACGCGCGCCCGAAGATTTCTTGCCGCGCTTCTGCACGCGCGGTCAGCGATGCCTCAGACGCGCGCAACGCGTCTGCGCTCGCGGGGTTGTCGGTGAAAACGCCAACGTAGTGCGCTGGCAGAGTTGAAACCGCCATGATCTGACCGAGCATCACGCGCACGCTCGCTTCGTATCCGGCCAAATCCGCTGCGGCCAACTGACCAAATTTTGCTTCGGGGTTCTCAGCGATCATCGCGCGGTTGCCCTCAGGAATCGGGTTGACCGCTGCGACAACAGGATTGCCGTCGTTGTCGAGAACCGGGTTTCCGTCAGAATCTACAACCGGTTTTTCTTCCAACTCGATGCCGGTAGCCCAACGACGTGGACGGCCAACAAACTCGCTCGTTATCATCATGTCGGCGAGAGACTTGTTCAGCCCGTCAACGAGCGGCATCAAATCGTCAATCTCGCTCGCGCCGTAGTCGTCCAAAATCCGGTCTGAGTTCCGCAAGTTCACCACCGGGACGACGCCGAGCGGATTCGGGATTTCGTAGACCACCTCAAAACCGAGCGTTGCGCCCGTGTGGTTGGCCCTGTAGCGCACGATCCGATCCGGTAGATACAGAATCGCCTCAGTCGTGATTTCGGTTTCCCAGCGCTTCACAGCAGCCGTGATTTCGCGCGTACCGGGATCGAACAAACACGAAACTTGCTTGGCGCTCTCAACTGTCACGGTTGGTCGTCCCAACGCGTCAGCCCACACCATGACGTAGGAATCACCGAAAAGCAGTGCCTCACGATGTGCGACGTTTGACAGTAGGTCCATGTCGTTGCGCAGCCACTCGGGCCACAGCGCTTTGTCTGAAAAACCGGTGATCTGCAAACGTTCGGTCAGCGCCGTGACCGCAAGACGCGGAATGTTGGACGCCATGCGACCGAAACGGTTACCGAGCGCGGTTCGTGATTCTGGACTCAGGAACGCCAACGGTTGATTTCCGGTGTAGTACGTATCCAAAAGCGAATAACGCGCTAGCGGTTCGTCTAATTTATGCAACAGCTTTTGCAAATAATCAAACGCCACGATTGGCACAAGTGGAATAGTCACAATGTTTCCTTGTCACGCGAAACTTACGGTGCGCTTCTTGGTCGTCTTAGTCGAATGCCAAGCGGCCCTATCATAAGCCACAATAGCAGCCACAGCGGCATCAATCTTGCGCGGAGAGCCGCGTTTATCCTTACTCACCAAATCACCCATTGGCGTGCGCTTAGCGACGCAATGCGCAATGTGCGCGGCCAATTGTTCGTCACCGTCGTGACTGACGGTTTTCGTCATCACGGCCTGGTACAGCCGGTCAGTTGCCGGTGCCATGCGTACCGCTGCGGCGGTGTTCCACTCCAACACGCGTTTCTCACCGTGACGGTTCGCCCACGCTTCGATTTCGCTGCGCCAACCCCACGGGTCGCACGCCAGTTCCACCACGTCGTAGCGCTGAAACGCCAAATCGACTGCGGCGTCTACACTTTCACGCGGCACGCGCCAGCGCTCGTCACCGGGATTCTCCCAGATTCCTTCTAGCCACACGTGGCCGTCCATCGTGCAGCCCACCAGCGCCGTTGAGTCACCCGACGCCGAACCGTCAAAAGCCAAAACAACGCGCTCGTTAGATGAGATTTTGCGCTGACGCTCGCACTGCGCCCACGCTCCCCACGGGAGCCACGATTGCACGCCCGTGACCCACTGACCCAAACGCAACTGACGGAAAACCGGCTCACGGATGGTTTTCAGAACTGACTCAAGTCCGTCTTCTGACAAAAACGGCTCGGCGTCAGCGAGTGCGGGGTTAGCGATGCGCCACACGTCACGGTCGTCAACCTCGCAACCGTCAGGCGCGAGGTACTCGCGAAAGTAAAAAGACGCGTCCGTGCCGCTGCGGCCATGTTCGACCAGGCGCCACATCACAGAATCCGCAGAATCGGCCGGCGTGGAAATCGCCAACGTCAGACTCTCGGGCCTTTTGCCGGCCACCGACGTGACCGCTTCCCAAACCTCTTCGGTGACCACGTGAAGTTCGTCAACGATCATCAGCGACGGATCGTGTCCGTGCAGCGCGCCCGGTTCTGCCGGAAGCGGCAACAGCGTGGCGTCGTTTTCGGGCAGATACAGCCGGTCAGCGTAAATCTGGACGCGTTCGGCCAAAATTGGGTTCAGCTCGACCATGCGTTTTGCGTATCTCATGGTGATGTTGGCTTGGCGCTGGTCGCTCGCGACCACTAGCACTTCGGCGCTTGGCGGCCCAACGAACATTTCGGCCAAACCGAGCGCAGCGGCCAGCATCGTTTTTCCGTTCGCACGCGGCAGACTGACCAGCGCGGTACGGATGCGCGGTGCGAACGCTCCACGCACGATCTCACGCTGAAAATCGCGCAAGTTGAACGGCTCTTTTGCACCCTGACCGCGCGGAGTGATCAGAAAAACCGAGATGAAGTCCTCTCGTCGCGCTGCGCGGTCTGTCGGCCACCCCGAAAAGTCGATTGGCACGGCCTTGATCGTGCCTTTTGCGCCACCCTTCATTTTGAAAACCCTTCCACACAACGTTTTTCGTGATTTTCACGAATTCTGACTAAAACTTGGCCTCCCCGGCTCGGCTCGTAAACACCCCTAAGTGGGGTTTGCCCCCACCCCTGTTTCGCGCGTTTTCTCGCCGCGTGCTGCGCCACGTTTGCGGTTGCACGGCCCGCACACCACGTCAACGTCGCGTAGCCGAATCGGCAAGCCTCTGGTTTTGCGTTCCCACGCAAGTGGTGTGTGATCGCACTGCAAATCCGTCGTTGCGCCGCAGTCAGAACAGAACGGTTGTAGCTTTCGCGCTCGCTCGCTCAACTTGCGCCACGCGTTGTCATAGCCGCGTTCATATGGGCTCTGTTGGTGCTTCCCACCACGGGGCAACGCGTGCTCGTCGCAACGCGTGGATTCGCCCGGTTCACCGCAGACGATGCACGGCCTCATCGTCATCGTTTGTCAATTTTCTTTTCAATGAGAGCACGCACGTATGCGCTCATCGTCATGCCCTCGGCTTGCGCTTGTGCCCTGATCTGATCACGTATTTCATCGGGCATCCGCACACTGATCAGCTTGTCTTTATTGTTCATGGCGTCTGCGCTTCCAACGGTTCGTCTAATTCGTCGTCATCGGACTCGTCGTTGTCATTCCACGTCGTGTGGTTGATTGTTGCTTTCCACGCGAAGCTGACGCGCCAGGGCGGTTGGTTGCGCCTCAGATCACCGATGACAATCGGCGCACCGTCGTAACTCACGATTTCGGAATCGAACGCAGTTGAAATCAACAGTGCCAACGCTTGTGCAAACAACGCTCCCGCTTCGATGACTTTCGGCGCATTCTCCGTCGTTGGTCGTATGACGTTGCCTGCCTTGAGGTTTCCATGTAGGAACTCGCGCACCGCATCTTGCATTTTGGTGCTCAATGTCAACGATCTGCGGTGCGCGGCACACAACCCCGTGCCGTCGTCGGCTACGCCAGCGCAGTGCTCGGCACGGCAGGCAGGGCCGGTCATCAGCCGACCACCGGCCACGTCTTGACCAGCTCCCAGAAGTCGATCACCGGCAACGTCTTGATCTGCTCGACGCAACGCCGATACTGCTCGACGCGAGAAACCGCGTGCTCTTGCATTTCCGGAAACAACTTGAGGTAGTCGTAATCAAGTTCTGTGTTGTTGTATCGTATCGTCAAACGTCGCAAGTGTGCCGGTTGGATTTCATCATCCGGCATGTAGACCAAAGCGCGTTCGATCACGTCTTGCTCCATCGTGCCGTCTGACAACCGCCGATAGCTATTTTCATGGACTCGCGCCAACAACGTTCCACGCCCACCGTAACCGGTCAGATACTCCGGCCACGCCGTAGGCAACGACGCGAAAACAGAAGTCGTCATGCTCTTAATCAATCCGTCGAACTTGGTTCTAATCATTAGCATACCTTTCAAAATAGATCGTTAATCCGTCTAGCATGAACTGATAAAATGATGGCGCGCAGTCAGAGCAAATATCGTACGAATTAAGCTCGTTGCGACCGTCTCTCAGGTCAACTTGTTTAAGCTCAAATCCTCCCGCTTTTGGGTCTTTGCCGCTATAAATTTCTCTCTTGCATCTGTCACATTCTCTGAGTCGCTTAACTATCGTTCCCATGGCATCTCTCCGCGTTGCGTGTTTTCGTTTCTGTTTCCGTTTCCCAGCTTCCGACCCCTCTTAGGGGAGGGGTCGGAAACGGAAACTCGGAAACACGGAAGCTCGCTCGGAAACAGCGCCCAGATCGGCACATATCCGCAGGTCAGAGGCTGTTTCCGTGTTCTAGGGCTGTTTCCGACCAAAGTCGGAAGCTCAAGCGATTTGCTAATCATGGGCATACATCGGATGTGTTGCGAGGATGTAGAATTTCGCATTCTTCGGTCCCTGTTCTGCAATCAAATAGCCGTCTTTCTCTCCAACGTCGAGTTTGTCAACGACGTAATCTTTTCCAGTACCAGGAACCAATGCCCTTACCTTGCTTACGAGGTCGGTTTGATTCATAGAGCGCACGCCGTTGTCGTGGGCATCGGTCAGGACTTTTCGGATTGCGTTGAGAACGTCCATTTCTTTTCGCTGTTTTGCGGTCATCGCGTTATTCAGCGGTGCGCTTGCCGATGGCTTTTCAGTCACGTTCCAGGTGATATGTCCCGTGTGCGCGCCCGTGTCGTGATCGAACGGACCTAGATGCCAGTCAATATGAAATGTGTTCCCTCCCCAGTTGCGACTACTAAAACTCGTCTCTAGGTAGAAGTCTCCGGTGTGAACGTCTGGCGTCTTGCGATGGTCGCGAATGATCCAGCTATCCGCGTTCTCGGCTTGACCAGACATGGAAATCTGATCTAGGTCAGTCCCGGTAGCACCCTTTTTGTGATGATCGGTAAGAAGCGAAACCACTTCTGACCCGCCAGCGCGAACCAACTTGTGATAGCCGTCGATCACTTGGCCGCGTTCGTAGAGGTTCGATGCCGTCACGCCCGCCGGATGGAAGTTGTAAAAACTCTCCGTCAGCACCAACGTTGGTTGGTGTTTATCCAACAATCGGTTGATTTCGTCGCGCAACTTTGCGGAATCCAAAGGTGCGGAGCCGAACTCCACGACGAACGGAAAATCAGGGTCACGCGCCACGTCTTCGCGATTGATCCCGTAGGCCGCGAGCATCCGATGCAGCGTGCGCCGAATCTGATTATCGCCTCCCTCGCCAACGATGTAGAGAACTTTTCCGGGCCGCTCGACCGGAAAACGAGCATCGTTGTAAAGGTTCATTCCGGTCGCGACGGCCAGGCCGATAGCTTGGTTGTCGTGCGTCTTCAGCGATTTCTTCGGCCCGCTGTTGACTCCCCACGTGTCCGTTGACAACACGCGCTTGACCAGAAACCGTGTTGGTTCAACGTCTTTCGCCCAATCCGTAGGACCGAACTCGCGAAAGATCGGTTCTGATTGCGTCTCTTTGGTGTACTCGCGGTTTGCTTCGTCTGAGATTTCGTCTAGTTCGCGATTCATCGCATAGCCAACGCCGTTCTTCATCAAGCGCAGAAACTCGCCGTCATCGAACTTGTCCGGTTCTCCGCGCCGCGTGTAGCTCGCAAGCATGGCCGCGTGCATTGCCTCGATCACGTCGGCAAGGGGATAGAACCCCACGCGGGACTCACACGCTGCGATCCGCAGCGCATCGCGAGTCCGATCACGTGTGCCAGCGTCAGCACTTTTCACCCAGTTGACGAGATTCAAAAGCGATTTCGGACGCGACTCGCTCTGCCAGTCTTTTACGGCTTCGCTCACCGCGTCGTCTGTCGCCTCAACACACCAACCCGCCATGGCGGTTGCGTGGCCGTCAGCCGGTTTCTTGATTGCGCGCAAGCGCAGATATCCGCGTGCTTCGCTCGGCAGTTTCGGGATTGGCGTGCCTAGATCATCTGCGCGCCAACGATATTCACCCTTCTTCGTGTCAGCGTGAACGTGCTCGGACGGTGACGCGATGACAACCGAGTTGCCCGATTTGACCTCACCGACGTGTGTACCGTCTGCAAGTCGCAGCTTGCCGGAACGAAAAATCTCGTCTCCGGTGAAAAAGCCGTAGTGGCCGCGCTCGCTACCGACGCTTTCGGCTCGCGAGAACTGGACGATTCCGGTTCTCAACCACGCAAGTTCTTCCGGTATCGCGTCAACGTCCAGGTCGAAAACGGTCAGGCCAGACGCGCCCGTGTGGATCGCGATTCCCGCATCGGGGTTGTCGCTCCACCACTGTTCGATCTGGTCGGCGTCGGTCGTGCTCTTGTCGGGCCAACCCTTGCCGACGATGCTGCCGGGATGCTTCCCGCGTGCGACCGGCAGAACGAAAAATCCGGCTTGCGCGTAGGCCAGCGCGGCGTCTCCTAGCGATGCTCCCGAAATTTCGGGAACTTGCAACGCGCTCACGGTTAAGCGTCGTTGCTGACGCGGTTGGCCTCAAGGTACGCAATCACGTCGTTGAGTTGGTACCGAACGCGCTTGCCAACTTTGATGTATGGCACGCCTTGACCGAGATACCGATTCTGCGCGAGCGTTTCTTGACTTACGCCGAGAATGTCGGCTAGCTCTTTTGGCGTGAGAAGTTTTGGAATTTCAGACATACGTCACTCCCGATTTGTGAATCCGTGAATTTCGGGTGACGTTGCCTAGCGCCGCCGAACGCGCCCCAGTGCTTCCCTATTGCGTTCATCGTGCCCGCACACTTAAGCCGTGTCAAGCAACGACACGCCATCCTTGAGCATCGGTGATTGACCGGCTACGCTGGTGACATAGCCGCAGGTCAGCGGGCTAGCCGGAACAAATGTTACAGCGCACCGCAAGAGAATCGGGAATCAAATTGGCAACCGTCAGCAAATATCAGAATGCAAAGGGCGAAACGCTCTATCGTGTGCGCTATCGCACGCCAGATAACCGCCAGACCGACAAGCGTGGATTTAAAACCAAGCGCGACGCCAACAACTTTGCGAACACAGTTGAGGTTGAAAAGCTGACCGGTAAATATGTCGCTCCGTCGCTCGGTCAAATTACGGTAGGTGAGCTAGGGCCACTGTGGTTGGCGCGTCAGGTTCACCACAAAGCAAGTTGGGCGGCACGTCTGGAATCAGTGTGGCGCGTCCACGTCGAACCGAAATGGGGAAGACGACGCATCGCTGATATTCGACAGACGGAGATTCAAACGTGGGTTGCGGAATTGCCTATGTCGGCGTCATCGGTCGCGCACGCGCATACCGTGCTCGCGGGAATCTTGGATGACGCGGTGAGCGACCGGCGTCTAGTTGCCAACCCGGCGCGCGGTGTGAAGATGCCGCGCAAGGTGGACGGAACAAAGAATTTCCTGACCGCTGCGCAAGTTTCGATGCTCGCTGACGAATCGAAGCATCCCGATATCGTGCTGTTGCTCGCGACGACGGGTCTGCGATGGGGAGAAATGGCCGCGCTGCGTATGCGCGATATTGACCTCGGGCGCGGACGCATCCGCGTGGAGCGCTCAGCGTCCAAGGTGAACGCAAAAACGATCATGGGTACGACGAAAAATCACGCGGCTCGCTCGGTCGCAGTCTCGGCGTCAGTGCTCAAACTTCTCGCACCGGCGATGGTCGCAAAATCTCCCGACGAACTTCTGTGGAGCCGCGCAGACGGCCAACCGTTGCGACCGCCCACAACGACGCATTGGTTCGGCGCGGCGGTGAAACGATGCCAAGCCGCAGACCCGAATTTTCCGCGCGTCACAGTCCACGAATTACGTCATACGGCGGCATCGCTGATGATCGCATCCGGTGCCAATGTCAAGACCGTGCAGAGCCAGCTAGGGCACAAGACGGCCACGATGACGCTCGACCAGTACGGCCACCTGTTCGCCGACGACCTGGACGACGTTGCCGACCGGATGGACGACCTCGTTTCAGGTTGTGGGCAAAATGTGGGCAAAAGAGAAGCAGGCCAGAGCGAAAATACGCTCTGACCTGCTTTTTCTCTGGTGGAGCTGCCGGGAATTGAACCCGGGTCCTACGGCATGTCCTCGAGGCTTCTCCGTGCGCAGTTCGCTGTGCCTCTACTCGGATCTCTCAGTCACGCGAACAAGCCGAGATGACGATCCCAGTCGCTGTTTGATGTCCCCACGGGTTCCGCGACCGAACCCGTGGGTGGTTCCCTCTAGCTGATGCCAGGGTCCGGGCCGAGGGCGCTCCCGGTCTGACAGACACGCAGTCGCTTAGGCAGCGAGTGCGTAGTCGCGCTGATTGGAATCGGCGCTTAATTGGTTGCAACGACGCTTACGGTGGTCTCTTGCCTGCACCGGCACGCTTCCCTTGATTCGATGCGCGAAGTCGAAACCGATCAGCCCCTCGCATCCCTGCCGACTTTCGGCAGGACAATCAATGGTACGCGAACACCAACGGCGAACGCCAAGCGATTATTCCGCGGCATTCTCGTGTCGTTCGAGGTGGCCGAGCGTGCGCGAGCTGCTGGCGAAATGCGGCGTGTCGGCCGACAGACCCGCACGTTCGCGGTGCGAGGAGAGCTCGCGGTGCGTGGGTCACATCCCCTTGGCGCGGCGCCCGAGCTCGCGGACCACCTCGCGCTGCGCGTCCCGCTTGGCCATGTCCTGCCGTTTGTCGTGGGCCTGTTTACCGCGGGCCAGGGCCAGTTCCACCTTGACCTTGCCGTCGGAGAAGTACATCGACAGCGGCACCAGAGTGAGGTTGCCGTCGCGGATCTTGCCGATCAGGTTGTCGATCTGCCGGCGGTGCAGCAGCAGCTTGCGGTTGCGCCGCGGCGCGTGGTTGGTCCAGGTGCCGTGGTGATACTCGGCGATGTGCACGTTGCGCAGCCAGATCTCACCGTCGTCGACCGTGGCGAAGGCGTCGACCAGAGACGCCTGCCCTTCCCGCAGGCTCTTGACCTCGGTGCCCATCAGGGCGATGCCCGCCTCGTAGGTGTCGAGGATCGCGTAGTTGTGGCGGGCCTTGCGATTGCTCGCCACAATCTGCTTGTTGCCCGCGGGACTCGACTTCTTGGTCGCCACCTCGCACCTATCTACGTACGTACAGCCGCAGCGTCACGTACGCCGTGACACCGGCCATCGCCACACCCACGAACAGCAGGATCGGCGAGATATAGAGGATATCGGCGTAGTCGATTCTGGCAATCAAATTAGCTTGGTAGAACTGGTCGAGCGCCTTCTCCAGGAACGCGGCCCGCACCACGATGAGCCCCAGGATCGCGATCACCACACCGATGAGCGCCGCGAGCATCGCCTCGACCAGGAATGGCAGCTGTGTGTACCACCGCGACGCTCCGACCAGTCGCATGATGCCGATCTCGGTGCGCCGCGTGTAGGCAGCGACCTGAACCATGTTGGCGATCAACAGCACCGCGCCGATCGCCTGGACCAACGCCACCGCGAACGCCGCGCTGCTCAGCCCGTCGAGCACCGCGAACAACCGGTCGACCAGATCCTTCTGGTTCTGCACGTTGCGCACGCCGGGCTGGCCGATCATCGACTTGTCGAACGCGTCGTGTTGTTCGGGATCGTTGAGCTTGACGATGAACGAGGCCGGGAACGCGTCCTTGCCCGCGACGTCCTTGTACTGCGGGAACTTCCGGATCGCGTCCTCGTACGCCTGGTCCCGGTTGAGGAAGCGCACCGATTTCACGTCGTCGGTGTTGTCCTCGATCTTCTGCCGCAACGACTTGCACGGATCGGAGTCGCAGGTCATGTCGTTGGCCGAGATGTCGTCGGTCAGGAACACCTGCGTCTCGACCCGGTCGAGGTAGATGTCGCGCGACTGATCGGCCAGCCGGACCACCAGCAGACCACCACCGAACAGGCCGATGGAGATGGCCGTGGTGAGGATCATCGCAACCGTCATGGTGACGTTGCGACGAAGACCGGTCAGAACCTCATTGATGAGGAAGCCAAAACGCACTTAGCGATCCATTCCGTAGACGCCACGCTGCTCATCGCGAATCAGCCGGCCGAGTTCGAGTTCGATGACGCGCTGGCGCATCGAGTCGACGATGTGGTGGTCGTGGGTGGCCATCACCACCGTCGTGCCCGTGCGGTTGATGCGCTCGAGCAGATCCATGATGTCCTTGCTGGTTTCCGGGTCGAGGTTGCCGGTCGGTTCGTCGGCGATCAGCACCAGCGGGCGGTTGACGAACGCGCGGGCGATCGCGACGCGCTGCTGCTCGCCACCGGAGAGCTCACTGGGCAGCCGGTTGGCCTTGCCGGACAACCCGACCATCTCCAACACGTCGGGCACGACCCGGTTGATCACCTCGCTGCGCTTGCCGATCACCTCCAGCGCGAAGGCCACGTTCTCGAACACCGTCTTCTGCTGCAGCAGCCGGAAATCCTGGAACACGCATCCGATGACCTGACGCAGGCTCGGGATGTGCCGGTCGCGCAGCTTGTTCACATGGAACTTGGAGACCCGGATGTCGCCTGCGGTGGGAGTCTCGGCGGCCAGCAGCAGCCGCATGAACGTCGACTTGCCGGACCCGGAAGGCCCGATCAGAAAGACGAACTCACCCTTGTCGATCTTCAGCGAGACATCATCGAGTGCTGGACGTGCCGAAGACTTGTACTGCTTCGTCACGTGGTCGAGGGTGATCATCACGGCACGCCAGTGTAGCGGGGAGAACGCATGGGCCGGGTCACGCTACCTCGGCAGCGTGGGCGCCACCGACTCCTGGCCGGGTTGAACCTGCGGAGCAGGCGTGGCGGGCGTCTGCCCGGGAAGCAACGGCAGCGTTATGGGAGGCAACAAGCCGGGACCGTCCGGGTCGACCACCGTCGTTCTCGGTGCGGGCGCCGTCGGCGTCGTGGACGTAGGCGTGTCGTCCGTGCTGGTCGGACTGGTGGGGCTCGTGGTCTCCTCTTCGGTCGTCGTGGGCGTCTCGGTGGGCGACGTGGTCGTCGGTGTGGTCGTGGTGGTCACCGGTGTCGGCACCCGCGTGCGCGGCACCCAGGTGTAATCCGGGTCGGGCACGAATCCCGGCGGCACGACCTGCGGGGCCGGAGTCTCGGTACTCACGGTTCTCGGCGCGTACTCCTGCTGCACCCACGACAGGGCCACGAACGCGATGACCAGCACCACGGTCGACGTGCGGAGCCTGCCGAGACGCGTGGGCCAGCGCTTGACGACGGCGTCCTTGACCGCGTTGACGTCGAGCTTCACTTGCCGCTCTCCCGGCTCGACTGCCCCTGCGCCGCCGTGTCGGGCGGTGGCACCTGTGCCGGATGCGCGAGCGCTTCCACCGTCGGTGCCGCGGCGTCGGACGGGGTGACGACGCCGGCGCGACGCAGGGCACGGATCACCCGCACCCGCAGCCGCCGTCCGACCTCGAACTGCTTGCCCGGCAGGGTCCGCGCGACCATGCGCAGATTCACCGTTTCCAGTCCGATGCTCTCGACGCCCATGAGCTGTGGTTTGTCGAGCAGCAGCTTGGACAGTTCGCCGTCCTCGGCGGCCTTCTCGGCAACTTCGTGCAGCACATCGTTGACCACGTTCAGGTCGACACTGACCGGTACCGGTATGTCGACGACGGAGCGGGCCCAGTCCTTGGACAGGTTCAGCGCCTTGACGATCTGCCCGTTGGGCACGGTGTACATCTCGCCTTCGGACGACCGCAGCTTGGTGATCCGCAGCGTGACGTCCTCGACGGTGCCTTCGGCTTCGTTGCTCGCCCCGATCGTCAGCCGGACCAGGTCACCGAACCCGTACTGCTTCTCGGTGATGATGAAGAACCCCGCGAGCAGATCCTGGACGATGCGTTGGGCGCCGAAACCCAGCGCGGCACCGATCACGGTCGCGGGCGCGGCCAGGGACACGATGGGCACCGCCAACACGTCACTGACCTCGACGGCCACGACGACGAACAACAGCGCCACCGAAACCCACGAGATCACCGACGCGACCGCCTGGCGGTGCTTGGCGCTCTCGGAGCGCACCAGCTGGTCGCTTTCCTCGTACTCCGCGTCGATCCGCTTGACGACCCGCTGCGCGGCCCAGCTGATGAAGCGCGCGGCCAGCAGCCCCCCGATCAACAGCAGAGCGATCCGGAGGCCCTTGCTCAATATCCAGACGCCGATCTCGCCGTGCCAGAAATCGTGCCAGCGCTGCGCGGCCGGAAAAGCGAGCGCGGTGGCGGCCCAATCCGAGGCCAACGTACTAATCGTCATCTTTTCTGTTGCGCCATCTGATTCCTGCCTCCAGGAATCCGTCGATGTCTCCGTCGAGAACCGCTGCGGGATTACCGACCTCGTATTCGGTGCGGAGATCCTTCACCATCTGGTACGGGTGCAGAACGTAGGAACGCATTTGGTTGCCCCACGAGCTCCCGCCGTCGCCCTTCAACGCGTCCAGCTCTGCGCGTTCCTCTAAACGCTTACGTTCCAACAGCTTTGCCTGGAGAACCCGCATGGCCGAAACCTTGTTCTGCAACTGCGACTTCTCGTTCTGGCAGGTCACCACGATACCGGTGGGGATGTGAGTAAGTCGAACCGCGGAGTCGGTGGTGTTCACCGACTGCCCGCCGGGACCCGACGAGCGGTAGACGTCGACGCGCACGTCGCCCTCAGGGATGTCGATGTGGTCAGTCGTGTCCACCACCGGCAGCACCTCGACGTCGGCGAACGACGTCTGGCGGCGGCCCTGGTTGTCGAACGGGCTGATCCGCACCAGCCGGTGGGTGCCCTGTTCGACGGACAGCGTGCCGTATGCGTACGGCGCGTGCACCGCGAACGTCGCGCTCTTGAGGCCGGCCTCTTCGGCGTAGGACGTGTCGAACACCTCGACCGGGTAGTTGTGCTGCTCGGCCCAGCGCACATACATGCGCATCAGCATCTCGGCCCAGTCGGCCGCGTCGACGCCACCGGCGCCGGACCGGATGGTCACCACGGCCTCGCGCTCGTCGTACTCCCCCGACAGCAGGGTCCGCACTTCCATCGCCTCGATGTCTTCGCGCAGCTTGGCGCGTTCGGCGTCGGCCTCGGCGACCTCCTCGGCACCGCCCTCTTCGGCCGCCAGTTCGTAGAGCACCGGGAGGTCATCGAGCCGGCCCCGCAGCGCCTCCACGCGGCGCAACTCACCCTGCGCGTGCGACAGCTCGCTGGTGACTTTCTGGGCGCGGCTCTGGTCATCCCACAGGTTCGGATCGGATGCCTCGTGTTCGAGTTTCTCGATCCGCGCACGCAGCCCTTCCACGTCGAGCACCCGCTCCACAGTCGTCAAGGTGGCATCGAGTGCGGCGATATCGGCTAGACGGTCTGGATCCACGAATGTTCAGGGTACCGGTACGGCAATCGGTGCCAGTTCTTCCTGACCGGCGGCAGTACCGCGGATCCGCGTTTAGAGTCGGGTGGTACCAGCCTTGCCGCGTCGCGACAGCCCCTTGCGCGCGGTGGGGGTGGCCAATTGCTGGCTTATAGAAGGCTTGTGCATGCGCCCATATCACGTGGCGATCGTCGGCTCGGGTCCGTCGGGATTCTTTGCTGCCGCGTCACTCCTGAAATCCGCCGAACAACGCGATGTCCGCGTCGACATGATCGAGATGCTGCCGACCCCGTGGGGTCTGGTGCGCTCGGGCGTGGCGCCCGACCATCCGAAGATCAAGTCGATCAGCACCCAGTTCGAGAACATCGCCGAGGATCCCCGATTCCGCTTCTTCGGCAACATCGCGGTCGGAGAACACGTTCAACCGGCCGAGTTGGCAGAGCGCTACGACGCGGTGATCTACGCCGTGGGCGCCCAGTCGGACCGTTCGTTGAACATCCCCGGCGAGGATCTGCCCGGCAGCGTCGCGGCCGTCGACTTCGTGGGCTGGTACAACGCCCACCCTCGATTCGGCGAGATGACGCCGAACGTTTCGGGCAGCCGCGCGGTCGTGGTCGGCAACGGCAACGTCGCGCTGGACGTGGCGCGCATTCTGGTCAGCGATCAGAAGGCACTGGCGCACACCGACATCGCCGATCACGCGTTGGCGTCGCTGGACGCGCGTGGGGTCGAGGAAGTGCTCGTGATCGGCCGACGTGGGCCATTACAGGCCACTTTCACCACGGTCGAGCTGCGCGAGCTCGGTGACATGGAAGGCCTTGAGGACGTCGACGTCATCCTGGATCCGGCGGACTTCGCCGACATCACCGACGAAGATCTCGAGGCCGCAGGCAAAACCGTCAAGCAGAACATCAAGGTGCTCCGCGGCTATGCGCAGCGCGAACCGCGAGGAGCCAAGCGGCGCATCGTATTCCGTTTCCGCACGTCGCCGATCGAGCTGCGCGGCGAAGGCCGTGTCTCCTCGATCGTGTTGGGCCGCAACGAGCTTGTCCGCGGTGCGGACGGCCGGGTGGTCGCCAAGGACACCGGCGAGCGCGAAGAGCTGTCCGCGGAGCTGGTCGTCCGGGCCGTGGGCTACCGCGGGGTACCGACGCCCGGGCTACCGTTCGACGAGCGTTCGGCAACCATCCCCCACACCAACGGCCGGATCGACGGCAGCCGCAACGAGTACGTCGTCGGTTGGATCAAGCGCGGGCCGTCGGGCGTCATCGGCAGCAACAAGAAGGATTCGGCGGAAACGGTGAACACCGTGCTCGAAGATCTGCGCGACGCCGAGCTGGGCGACTTCGGCGACGACCACGCCGCGAAGCTGGCGGGCTGGCTCGCCGAGCGTCAGCCCAAGCTGGTCACGGGTGACCACTGGCGGGCCATCGATGCGCACGAACGGGCGGCCGGCGAACCGTCCGGCAGGCCGCGGGTCAAGCTCCCCAGCGTGGCCGAGCTGTTACGCATCGCCCACGGCTGAGGGGTCACGCGCCCGGATAGTCCACGGGCGGGGGCTCCGGTGGAGCGAATGCCCACTTGTCGGGGTTAGCAGGCGAGTACACCACCGGGATGAGCGCACCCATCGACGGCCACTCGTTCACGTCGACGACCATGCGCTGGTAGACGACGTGCTCGTTGACGGTCGGCCCGTTGATCACGCCGCTGATGGTGACGAACTGCTCCCCCTCGGCGTCGGGCCGTGGGCTGACCCCGGTGACCAGCAGGGTGCCGTGGGCCAACTCGCCACGGATCCCGCGGCGCCGCATGATCCACGGTGCCGCGACGAGCGCGAGCGCCCCCACGAGCAGGAGCAGTATTCCGAATTCCACCACCAGGCCATGGTAGGACTGCTGCCATGAGCACCGTCGCGGATGACTTGACCCTCGCCCTGACCCTGGCCGACCAGGCCGACACGCTGACCATGGCCCGATTCGGCGCGCTGGATCTGCACGTCGAGACCAAACCGGATCTCACCCCCGTCACCGATGCGGACCGTGGCGCCGAGGAGTCACTGCGCGCAACATTGGCCGATGCCCGGCCCGGCGACTCGGTGTTCGGCGAAGAGTTCGGTGGCACAACGGTTTTGAGTGGTCGGCAATGGGTGATCGATCCGATCGACGGGACCAAGAACTTCGTCCGCGGCGTTCCGGTGTGGTGCACGCTGATCGCACTGCTGGAGGACGGCGCACCGGTGGTCGGCGTGGTGAGCGCACCGGCGTTGGCGCGTCGCTGGTGGGCCGGGGCCGGCCAGGGCGCCTACGGCTCGTTCGGCGGGGCGACGCGCAAGCTGGCCGTGTCGGGGGTTTCGGATCTGTCGGCCGCGAGCTTGTCGTACTCGGATCTGACCACGGGATGGGAGGGCCGCCGGGACCGCTTCGTCGAGCTGACCGACGCGGTGTGGCGGGTTCGCGCGTACGGGGACTTCTGGTCGTACTGCATGGTCGCCGAAGGCGCCGTGGACATCGCGTGCGAGCCCGAGGTGAAGCTGTGGGACATCGCCCCCCTGGACATCTTGATCCGCGAGGCCGGCGGCACGTTCACCAGCATCGATGGCGCAGACGGGCCGCACGGCGGCAGCGCGCTGGCGACCAACGGCCTGCTGCACGCCGAGGTGCTCAAGCGGCTGTCGGAGGGCTGATCGCCGCACGGGCGGGCTGTGAAGTTGGTTACAGATACGCCGTATCTTACTCTGGAGTAAGATACGGTCAGAAGCGTCGCCACGACCAACTAGAGGCAGCTGACAATGACCAACACCCTGCCGTCCAAGAACGGCTCTGCACCCCGTCCCGAGCGCTCCGGCCGACCAAGCGCCGTGGGCCTGCACAAGCACAAGCGGACAGCGACCGACATCGGGTTGGCGCTGATCACCCCGATCGTCGGCCAGGAGTTCCTGGACCGCTACGGACTGCGCGACCCGCTCAACCGCGGCCTGAAATACGGTGTCAAGCAAGTCTTTTCGACCGCCGGAGCGGCCACCCGGCAGTTCCAGCGCATTCAGGGACTCGGTAAGGCACCCACGCGGCTCAAGGCCAGCGGTGCCGACTACTTCGACCTCACCCCCGACGACGACCAGAAGATGATCGTCGAGACGGTCAGCGAATTCGCCGAGGAGATCCTGCGACCTGCGGCCTACGACGCCGACAACGCCGCGACCTACCCGGCGGACCTGATCGCCAAGGCCGCCGAACTGGGCATCACCGCGGTCAACGTCCCCGAGGACTTCGACGGCATCGCCGAGCACCGCAGCACCGTGACCAACGCACTGGTCGCCGAGGCCCTGGCCTACGGCGACATGGGGCTGGCGCTGCCGATCCTGGCCCCCGGCGGTGTGGCCTCGGCCCTGACCCACTGGGGCAGCGCCGACCAGCAGGCCACCTATCTCAAGGAATTCGCCGGCGAGAACGTGCCGCAGGCCTGTGTGGCCATCGCCGAACCGCACGCGCTGTTCGACCCGACAGCCCTCAAGACCACCGCGGTACGCACGCCGAGCGGCTACCGGCTGTCCGGCGTCAAATCGCTGGTGCCGGCGGCCGCCGATGCCGAATTGTTCGTCGTCGCAGCACAACTGGGCGGCAAACCGGCGCTGTTCATCGTCGAGGCGGCGTCGCAGGGGCTGACCGTCAAGGCTGATCCGAGCATGGGTATCCGCGCGGCGGCGCTGGGGCAGGTCGAGCTCGACAACGTGGCCGTGCCGCTGAGCGCGCGCCTCGGCGAGGACGACGCGACCGATCAGGACTACTCCGAGGCCATCGCGCTGTCGCGACTCGGTTGGGCCGCGCTGGCGGTCGGCACCTCGCACGCGGTGCTGGACTACGTGATTCCCTACATCAAGGAACGCCACGCGTTCGGCGAGCCCATCGCCCACCGGCAGTCGGTGGCGTTCATGGCCGCCAACATCGCCATCGAACTCGACGGGCTGCGGCTCATCACCTGGCGCGGTGCCGCACGTGCCGAACAGGGCCTGCCGTTCGCCCGCGAGGCGGCTCTGGCCCGCAAGCTCGGGACCGACAAGGGCATGCAGATCGGCTTGGACGGTGTCCAGCTGCTCGGCGGTCACGGCTACACCAAGGAACACCCGGTCGAACGCTGGTACCGCGATCTGCGGGCCGTCGGCGTCGCCGAAGGTGTCGTGGTCCTCTAAGCGAAAGACGAATCATGGCAATCAATCTGGAAATGCCCCGCAAGCTTCAGGCGGTCATCGAGAAGGGCCATCAGGGCGCCGCGGAGATGCTTCGCCCGATCTCGCGCAAGTACGACCTTGCCGAGCACGCCTACCCGGTCGAGCTCGACACCCTGGCCAACCTGTTCGAAGGCATCTCAAGCGCCAAGACCATCTCGTTCGCGGGCGCCGAGGCGTTCCGTGACGACGCCAACACCAAGGGCGAGAAGGTCACCATCAACGGGGCCAACATGTCGGCGCTGCTCAATGCCCTCGAAATCAGTTGGGGTGATGTGGCATTGCTGCTGTCGGTGCCGCGCCAGGGCCTCGGCAACGCGGCGATCTCGTCGGTGGCAACCCCCGAGCAGCTGGAGCGCCTCGGCAAGGACGTGTGGGCCGCGATGGCCATCACCGAGCCGGGCTTCGGTTCCGACTCGGCGGCCGTGACCACCACCGCGGTGCTCGACGGCGACGAGTACGTGATCAACGGCGAGAAGATCTTCGTCACCGCCGGTTCACGGGCCACCCACATCGTGGTGTGGGCAACGCTCGACAAGTCGTTGGGCCGAGCGGCCATCAAGTCGTTCATCGTGCCGCGTGAACATCCCGGTGTCACGGTCGAGCGTCTCGAGCACAAACTCGGCATCAAGGCGTCCGACACCGCGGTGATCCGCTTCGAGAACGCCCGCATCCCCAAGGACAATCTGCTCGGCGACCCGGAAATCCACGTGGAGAAGGGTTTTGCCGGGGTCATGGAGACCTTCGACAACACCCGGCCCATCGTGGCGGCCATGGCGGTCGGCATCGCGCGCGCCGCCCTGGAAGATCTGCGCGCGATCCTCACCGACGCCGGCGTGGAGATCTCCTACGACAAGCCCGCCCATGCGCAGAGCGCCGCGGCCGCGGAGTTCCTGCGCATGGAGGCCGATTGGGAGGCCGGTTACCTGCTGACGGTGCGGTCGGCATGGCAGGCCGACAACAGCATCCCCAACTCCAAAGAGGCCTCGATGGGTAAGGCCAAGGCCGCCCGGGTGGCCAGCGACATCACCCTCAAGGCCGTCGAAATGGCCGGAACCGTCGGCTATTCCGAGCAGACCCTGCTGGAGAAGTGGGCCCGCGACTCCAAGATCCTCGACATCTTCGAAGGCACGCAGCAGATCCAGCAACTCGTGGTCGCCCGCCGCCTGCTGGGCCTGTCCTCGTCCGAGTTGAAGTGAAGTAGCGGACTTCTCCGGCGAGCAGACGCTGAAGTACCCGGTTTCCATGGAAACCGGGTATTTTCGCGTCTGCTCGGCCAATAGGGTGAGGCCATGGAATCGTTTCAGGCACTGGTGGCACGGCAGGACGACGACGGCATCGACGTGACGGTCGAGACGCTTGAGGAGTCTTCGCTTCCTCCGGGCGAAGTGACCGTCCGCGTGCTGTATTCCAGCGTCAACTTCAAGGATGCCCTCGCGCTGACACCCAAAGGCGGTGTGGTGCGCGAATATCCGATCGTTCCCGGCATCGACCTGACCGGTGAGGTGGTGGCATCGGAATCACCGGACTTCACGGTCGGCGACCTGGTGCTGGCGCACGGCTATCAGATCGGCACGGGCCACCACGGCGGCTACGCCGAATACGCGCGGCTCCCCGCCGATCAGGTGGTCGCGCTGGGCGCACTCACGCCGCGGGAAGGCGCAGCCATCGGAACGGCCGGGTTCACCGCGGCAATGAGCGTGCAGGCATTGATCGACCGCGGCATCACACCGCAGGACGGCCCGATCGTCGTGACCGGGGCCACCGGCGGGGTCGGCTCGGTGAGCATCGACCTGCTCGCCGCCGCGGGCTTCGAGGTGGTGGCGTCGACCGGCAAGGCTGATCAGGCCGACCGCCTGCGGGCTCTGGGCGCCGCTGAGGTGATCGGCAGGCTGCCCGCCGATCCGCACGCCAAGCCCCGCCCGCTCGCCAAGACGCGGTGGGCCGGGGCGGTGGACTGCGTCGGCGGCGCGACGCTCGCGGACGTACTGAGCACGCTGCGGTACGGCGGCGCCGTCGCGGCGAGCGGGCTCACCGGCGGTGCCGGGCTCAACACCACGGTGATGCCGTTCATCCTGCGCGGTGTGGCGCTGCTGGGCATCGACTCGGTGCTGCTGCGCATCGAGCCCCGGCGTGCGCTGTGGGAGCGGCTGGGCGGCTCGCTCAGGCCACGGCACCTCGCCGACATCACACACGAGGTCGACGTCAAGGATGTCGTGAGTGTGCTCGACGAGGTCCGGGCCGGTCGCTATGCCGGACGTGCGGTGGTGAAGGTAGCCGGCGGCTTCTGACACCGCTCAACCAAAACTGCCCCAAATCCGAGGATTTGGGGCAGCTTTTGGTTCTGTTCGCGAGGAGGGCTTAGCCCAGCACCCGCTGCAGGTCCGGAATCATGGCCTGCAGTTCCCGGGCCCAGTAGGCCCAGTTGTGCGTGCCGTTGTCCGGGAAGTTGAACACGGCGTTGTTGCCGCCCGCGGCGATGTAGTTGTCGCGGAACGTCTCGTTGGTGCGGATGGTCAGACCCTCGAGGAAGGTGGCGGGCAGGTCGCCGCCGCCGAGCTCGTTGGGCTGGCCGTTGCCGCAGTAGACCCAGAGGCGCGTGTTGTTGGCGACAAGCGTCGGGATCTGCACCATCGGGTCGTTGCGCTTCCAGGCGCTGTTCGGATCCTCGGTCGGACCCCACATGTCGTTGGCCTTGTAGCCGCCGGCATCACCCATCGAGATGTTGATCAGGAACGGCCACCAGCCCTCGGAGGGGTTCAGGAAGCCCGACATCGAGCCCGCGTAGATGAACTGCTCGGGGTGGTAGGCCGCGAGGATCATCGCTGCCGAACCGGCCATCGACAGACCGATCGCGGCATTGCCGGTCGGTGCGACATCGCGGTTGGCGGCCAGCCACTGCGGCAGCTCGCTGGTGAGGAAGGTCTCCCACTTGTAGGTGGTGCAGCCGGCCTTGCCGCATGCCTGGTTGTACCAGTCGCTGTAGAAGCTCGACTGACCACCGACGGGCATGACCACCGACAGGCCGGAGTCGAGGAACATCTCGAACGCGTTGGTGTTGATGTCCCAGCCGTTGAAGTCGTCCTGCGCACGCAGGCCGTCGAGCAGGTACACCGCGTGCGAGCCCGGTCCACCACTCTGGAACTGAATCTTGATGTCGCGGCCCATCGACGGCGACGGGACCATCAGGTACTCAACCGGCAGGCCGGGCCGGGAGAACGCTCCCGCGGTTGCCGATCCACCGGCTACGCCGATCAAGCCAGGCAGCAGCAGGGCTGCCATAGCCACCACCGTCATCCGGCGGGCCCAACGGCCACGAATCTTGTCAATGAAGGTCATACTGCGAATCCATCCGTCTTCCGGTCAATTACGCCCAGGACTGCGCGATCAGCGATCATCCAGCGACATCGCGGTGAATGTTCACCGCGATGTTCGCGCCCGCTCGACTGAGCCCGGTGCCTCGGAGAGCGGACCGAGAAATTCAGTTGTTGCGCCTTGAGTAAATCATGAGGCCGCAATTAGAGAAAACCGACCACGCGTTAACCCGTCGCGTTTCGCCCGGCCCGCGAACACCGCATCGGCACCGGCATTTCCCCTTCGCCATGCCTTCTGCCTGCGAAAACTCGGATATCGAGCCGAATGCTCCCAGGTCGGCCGTTAGACGGCCGTCGCCGATCCGTGCGCAACCGGTGTCCTGAGGGTTATCCGATCGTCGCCAATGCGATTCCTCGGGCATTCGTGTCGCGCTTCCATACTAAAAAGTATGGTAACTTCGCGATCATGACCACACTCGATGTCGTGGAGTCGGCGATCGGCCCGGCATTCGTCGCGAAGCTGGCCGAACGGGCCCGCGAGGCCGAGGAATTGCGCCGCCTGCCCGCCGCCACACTCGCCGACCTCGCCGAGTCGGGGTTCACCGATCTGCTGGTGCCTGCCCGCTACGGCGGCCTGCAGGCCGAATTCCCCGCGATCCTGGACCCGGTGCGCCGCATGGCGCATGGCTGCGCGTCGAGCGCATGGACCATCGGCTTCTACGCGCTACACAACTGGATGCTGGCGTTGTTCGACGAACAGGCGCAGGCAGAGGCATTCACCACCCGCCCCTTCCTGGCGCCCGCGCCGCTGGCGCCGACCGGACGCGCACTGCCGGCCGACGGGGGCGTACGGCTCAGCGGCCGGTGGTCGTGGGCCACCGGGGTGATGGACGCCAACTGGATCATGGTCGGTGCGCTCTGCGGACCGGACGATGCGATCTATCCCGCACTGGCTCTGCTGCCCGCCGACCAGATCAGCGTCGAGGACGTGTGGCACACCGACGGCATGCGCGCGACCGGTTCCAACGACGTCGTCATCTCCGATGTGTTCGTGCCCGAACACCGGCTCGTGCGCGTCGTCGACATCTATTCGGGCACCGCGCCCGGCGCGGTCCTGCACGACGCGACGACCTACCGGTGGCCCATGGTGCCCGCGCTGGCACTCCTGGCCGCGATGCCGGCGCTCGGCAGTGCCGAACGCGCCGCTGAGACCTACGCCGAGCGACTGTCCGAGCGGGTGATCGCCTACGAGGGCGTCAAACAAAAGGACAAGCCCGCCGCGCAGTCCCATCTCGGCGAGGCCGAGGTGCGCCTGCGCGCGTTGCGCGGCCTGTTGGCCGACACCGTGGGAGAGATCCAGGACGTGGTGGCCGCGGGCGATCCGGTGTCACGCAACGCCCGCGGGCAGGCGCGGTTGGCCGCGTCCCACATCGTCCACGAATCGCAGGCCGTCATCGCGCTGCTGCTGGGGTCGTCGGGCGCGAGCGCACACTTCCTGAACAACCCGCTGCAGCGGCTCAAGCGGGACGTCGACGTGCTGTCGGGCCACGTGATCTTCGACTACGACACCAGCCGCGAACTGGCCGGTGCGCTGTCGATCGGCATGAAGATCTCCCCGGTCGCGATGGTGTGACCGTTCGGTACGGTCGACATGATGGCCAGCAACGAGGAAATCACCCGCCATCATGACCCCAACCCGGATGAAGATCCGTGGGTGCACGGCCCTCCCCCGGCCGAACCGGTCACCCTCGTCGCATACGACCCGCAGTGGCCGCAGCGGTTCCGGGTTCTGGCCACCGCGATCCGCGACGCGCTCGGCGAAACGGCACTCGACGTCGAACACGTCGGATCGACCTCGGTGCCGGGGCTCAGCGCCAAGGACGTCATCGACATCGACCTCACGGTGGCCGACCCGCGTGACGAGGACGCCTACGTCCCGGCCCTCGAGCGCATCGGCTACCGCCTGACCATTCGCGAACCGAGCTGGCATCAGCACCGGTGCCTCAAGCTCGACGAGCCGCGCGTGAACCTCCACGTCTTCGGCCCCGACTGCCCGGAGACGATCCGGCACCGCATGTTCCGCGACTGGCTGGCTTCGCATCCCGATGATCGGGCCCGCTATGAGCGGGCCAAGTACGCGGCCATTCCCGGCGGCGGCCACGTGATGGACTACAACGCGCGCAAGCAGCCCGTGGTCCGCGAGATCTACGACCGGATCTTTCGCGCCGCGGGCATGCTGTAACGCGGTCAGGTCTGAGCCGGCGTGCTCGCCAGTTCGTCGATGATGGCCTCGCAGAACGCCGGCAGGTCTCCCGGATCGCGGCTTGTGATCAGATGGCCGTCGACGCAGACCTGCCGGTCGACGACATTGGCACCGGCGTTGCGGAGGTCGGTGCGGATACTCGGATAACTCGTCAGCGTCCGGTCGCGGACCACGTCGGCCTCCGCGAGGGTCCACGGACCGTGGCAGATGGCTGCGACGGTCTTGCCCGATCGCACGAAGTCGCGGACGAACGCCACCGCGGTCTCGTCGAGCCTCAGCTTGTCCGGGTTCACGGTTCCGCCGGGCAGGATCAGCGCGTCGAACTCGCCCACCTTCGCGTCGGCGACGGTGCGGTCCACCGCAAAGGTGCCCGCCGGCTCGAGGTCGTGATCGCGAGCCTGGATCTCGCCGGCCTTCAGCGACAGCAGCTCGACATGACCACCCTCGTCCTCGACGGCGGCACGCGGCTGTTCGAGTTCGACGCGTTCCACACCATCCGCGGCGAGAATGGCGACCCTGCGACCCTGCAATTCGTTGGACATGATGGTCCTTTCCTGTGCGCCGAGTGGACCGCAGACACCCTGCGCTCCAATTGGATCGGATGTGACGGCGACGCTGTATGACTGCTGCCGACGCGCCTCCCTCCGTGACCGGTGTGACGACCGATGTGACCGAGGGCTACCCCGGCAAGCCAGACCTGAAACGCGGGTGGTCAGCGCTGCGCACACCCTTGCCATCCATGGAAAGAAAAGTAAAGTCACATTTAGTTTTTTCCCGCCATGTCAGGAGCCGAAGCATGGAATCGTTCGTTCACCTGCGCAAAGGCAAAACCCCGAAGCGGGTACATGCCGATCTCGACGGCCTCAAGGATGACGAACTCGGCCGGGGCGGGTTCATCGGCCGCACCGCCAACATGTACCGCCGCAACGACCCAACGGCGTACCGCACAGTCGGGCCGCTCCGGCCCACCGACGTGCTGTCCTCGGAGCTCAAGCCCTCCGACGCCACCGACGCCCACGGCGGGCCGCTGATGATGTTCTCCAACGCCGACTGCCAGATCCTGCTGAGCCGGCGCACAGACGAGATGCCCTTCTTCGTGCGCTACGTCGACGGCGACCTCCTCTCGTTCGTCCACAAGGGCTCGGGCCTGCTGGAGACCGAGTTCGGGCCACTGCCCTACCGGGAAGGCGACTGGGTTTACCTTCCGAAGGCGTGCACGTGGCGACAGGTGCCGACGACGGAGACCACGCTGCTCATGATCCAGGCAACTGACGACTTCCGAGTGCCACCGGCCGGAACACTCGGGCGGCACTTCCCTTTCGACCCGGCGCAGGTAACCATTCCCGAACCGGCTCCGGTCGACGACGACGGCAGGGCCGAGTACGAAGTTCGCCTTGTCCATGACGGCGGACCGACAAGCCTTTTCTACCAACACAATCCGCTCGATGTCGAAGGGTGGCGCGGGGACAACTTCCCGTTCACCTTCAACATCGAGGACTACACCGTCATCACGTCCGAGAGCGTGCACCTGCCGCCGACCGTGCACCTGTTCATGCAGGCCACCGGTGTGTATGTGATGAACTTCCTGCCCAAACCGGCCGAGAGCGTTCCCGGCACCGAACGCACCCCGTGGTATCACCGCAATGTCGACTACGACGAGATCGCGTTCTTCCATGCCGGCTCGCTGTACGGCATCCCCATGCCGCCCGGCCTGGTTTCACATGCGCCACAAGGGGTTCACCACGGCGCACCCGAGAAGGCGCGAGAACGCGCCCGACGCAAGTTCGACGAGTACGACCGCGTGGACTGGTCGGTGATCGCGATCGACACCCGGCGCAGACTCACTCCCTCCGCCGAAATTCTGGCCAACGATCTCGGGCAGCACTAGACATGACGACCACCGAAGCACCTGTGAAATTCGAGTACGACCGCATCCCGTACCTGGTTGCCTACCAGAACAATTCGTCCGTGCGTGACGTCTACGGGGGCATCGCCGAACTGGTGGTGCTGGAAAGCTATCTGCTCAAGCCGAAAACCAAGCCATCAGATACCGTGCTGATCTTCATGCACCCGATCGGCGGCGGCGCCTACCTGCCGATGATCAATGCGCTGGCCCGCGCGGGCCACCACGTCATCTACTGCAACAGCCGGTTCCGCGGCACCGACTCCGCTCTGCTGATGGAGAAGGTGGTCGAGGATCTCGGCGAGTGCGTCAAGGACGCCAAGAATCGGCTGGGCTACTCGAAGGTCGTTCTGGCCGGGTGGAGTGGTGGCGGCTCGCTGTCGGTGTTCTACCAGCAGCAGGCGCAACACCCGACGGTGACGGCCAGCCCCTCCGGGGACGGGCCCGACCTGACCAAATTGGGCCTGATCCCGGCAGACGGCCTCATGCTGCTGGCCGCGCACATCAGCAGGCACGGGACGATGACCGAGTGGATGGACGCGTCGATCCTCGACGAGAGCGACCCGACCAAGCGGGATCCCGAACTCGACCTGTACAACCCGGACAACCCGAACCAGCCGCCGTACACCCCGGAGTTCCTCGAGCGCTATCACGAGGCGCAGATCGCCCGGAACCGGCGAATCACCAGGTGGGTCAAGGAAAAGCTCGCCGAAATAAAAGCGAGCGGACGCCCCGGCGCAGACCTGGAAGAGTTCGCGTTCGTCGTGCACGGCACCATGGCCGATCCGCGCTGGCTCGACCCGACGGTGGATCCCAACGAACGCACCCCGGGGCAGTGCTATCTGGGCGATCCTCAGGTGGTGAACATGAGCCCGGTGGGCCTGGCCCGCTTCTGCACACTGCGCAGCTGGCTGTCGCAGTGGAGCTACGACGATGCCAACGGCGACGCGGTCAAAGCCGGCCCCGACATCGCGATACCGACCCTGGTGATCGGCAACCTCGCCGACGACGCGTGCACGCCGAGCCACACCCGCCGCCTGTACGAGGCGATCGGGCACACGGACAAAGAGATGCACGAGATTCCGGGCGCCAACCACTACTACTCCGGCCCCGACCAGCGCGACAAGCTGCGCCACGCGGTCGGGGTGTGCACGGATTGGCTGCACCGCCACGGGTTCTCGCAATGAACACCGGCGCGCTCGACGGCATCCGGGTACTCGAACTCGGCACGTTGATCTCGGGCCCGTTCGCCGGCAGGCTGCTCGGCGACATGGGCGCCGACGTCATCAAGATCGAACTGCCGAGCAATCCGGATCCCCTGCGCACGTGGGGCCAGGCCGAACTGGACGGGCATCACTTCTTCTGGACGGTCCACGCCCGCAACAAGAAAGCGATCACACTCGACCTGCGCGCCGAGCGTGGACGAGAACTCTTCTTGGAGCTGGTGGACCGCTCCGACATCATCGTGGAGAACTTCCGACCGGGCACCCTGGAGAAGTGGAACCTGGGCTACGACGCGCTACGCGACCGGAACAAGGGCATCATCCTGGTGCGGGTGTCGGGGTACGGCCAGACCGGCCCGGAGGCCGGCAAGGCCGGCTACGCGTCGGTCGCCGAGGCCGCCAGCGGGCTGCGGCACATGAACGGTTTCCCGGGCGGGCCGCCGCCGCGGCTGGCGCTTTCCCTGGGTGACAGTCTTGCCGGCATGTTCGCCGCCCAGGGCGCGTTGGCCGCGCTCTACCGGCGCACCGTAACGGGTGAGGGGCAGATCGTGGACACCGCGCTGACCGAAAGCTGCCTGGCGATCCAGGAATCCACCATCCCCGACTACGACGTCGGCGGCGTCGTGCGCGGCCCGTCGGGCACCCGGCTGGAAGGCATCGCGCCGTCGAACATCTACCAGAGCTCGGGCGGCAGCTGGGTGGTGATCGCGGCCAACCAGGACACCGTGTTCCGGCGGCTGTGCGCGGCGATGGGCCGGCCCGAACTGGCCACCGACGACCGCTTCGCCAACCATGTTGCGCGCGGGCGCAATCAGGACGAGATCGACAAGATCATCGCGGATTGGGCCTCCCAGCGGGAGCCGGCCGAGATCATCGCCACCCTGTCTGAGGCCGGAGTGATCAGCGGGCCGATCAACACCGTCGCCGAGGTGGTCGACGATCCACAATTGCGGGCCCGCAACATGATCGCCGACCACTGGGACGAGCGTGTGGGGCGTAACGTGAAGGGCCCCGGCATCGTGCCGGTGCTGTCCGGATCACCCGGCCAGATCCGCAATGCCGGCCCGGCACAGCCCGGGCAGCACAACGCCGAGGTGTTCACCGGGTTGCTCGGCCGCAGTGCCGACGAACTCGACAAGCTGCGCGCGGAGGGCATCATATGAACCTGCCGAGAAAAGTCGACATCCGTGAGGTCTGCCTGCGTGATGGCCTGCAGATCGAGAAGCCGATTCCGTTGGCGGCCAAAGTTGAGCTCCTCGAGGCCATCGTCGCCACCGGGGTCCGCGAGATCGAGGCGACCGCGTTCGTGTCCCCGTCCAAGGTGCCTGCGCTGGCCGACGCGCCCGAACTCGCCGCCGAGCTGCACCGGTTCCCCGATGTGGAGTTCTCCGCTCTGGTCGCCAGCCCCAACGGCGCGAGGCGCGCCGTCGCGGCGGGATTGCGGTCCATCGAGTATGTGGTGTCGGCGTCCGATGCCCACAGCGTGGCCAACGTCGGCCGCAGCACCACCGAGGCGACCGCGGCCATCGCCGATGTCGCGCGCGTGGCGCATGACGGCGGCGCCTCCGTCGAGGTGATCGTCGCGACCGCATGGGATTGCCCGTTCGACGGCCCGACTCCCCCGCAGCGGGTACTCGACATCGCCTCGGCCGCAGTCGAACTCGGGGTGGACCGGATCGCGATCGCCGACACCATCGGCACCACCACCCCGCGCCGTGTCACCGCGCTGGTCGAACAGATCCGCCCCCTGACCGACGGTCTGCCGCTCGGCGCGCATTTCCACAACACCCGCGGTGCGGGGCTCGCCAGCGCCTACGCCGCAGTCCAGGCCGGAGTGACCCGGCTCGACGCGTCGGTCGGTGGGCTGGGCGGCTGCCCGTTCGCGCCGGGCGCCAGCGGCAACATCGCGACCGAGGATCTGGTGTACCTGTTGCGCGAC
Source organism: Mycolicibacterium mageritense (assembly GCF_010727475.1). NCBI lineage: Bacteria > Bacillati > Actinomycetota > Actinomycetes > Mycobacteriales > Mycobacteriaceae > Mycobacterium > Mycolicibacterium mageritense. Next base: position 5,123,406 of record NZ_AP022567.1, on the reverse strand, counting down.
AGCGGGATCGAGACCGACGTCGACCTGACGCGGGCCATCGACGCGGCCCGCGTCGCACAGGAGGCCGTCGGCCACGAACTCACGAGCGCATTGCTGCGCGCCGGTGACCGGATCCTGGGCTGAGCCGTGGCCGGGGACACGTCGGGCACGCTCACCGCCAAGGGCAGGCAGACCCGGGCCGCCATCGAGGTCGCGGCGCGCAAGCTGTTCGCCGAACGCGGTTTTCACGGCACGACGCTCGCGGACATCACCTCGGCGGCCGGGAAATCGTCCGCGGTGTTCTACCGGTATTTCGACGACAAGGAAGACCTGTTGGCCTCACTGGCCGGATCGTTCCTGCACGACGTCGTCGCACCGTCGGGCCTGAGCGTGCCGCTACCGGACTCCCCCGCGGACAGCGAGTACTTCACCACCGTGGTCACCGGGTACTGGAACCTGTTCAAGCAGAACATCGGCATCATGATCGCCGTCGCGCAGCTGGGAGCCACGCAACCACGGTTCGCCGAAGTGCAGAACGAGTTCCGGCGCTTCGGCATCGACATCGTGGCAGCCTCCATCCGGCGAGCCCAGGACCAGGGATTCGCGCGGGATCTCAACGTGGAGCACACCGCAACCGCCATCGCGCTGCTGTTCGAGAACTTCACGGCCGTGATGGCCGGCGGCCCCGGTCTCGGCACCCCGATCAGCGATGCCGACGCCGTGACGACACTGACCACGATCTGGAAGAAAACTCTCTACGGCCGCTGACATCAGAAAGAGGAATCATCGTGGATTTCGCGTTACCGGAACACCTTCCGCGCCTGCTCGACGACATGGACGAGTTCATCGAGGCGCAGATCAAGCCCCTGGAACGCGAGCACATGCAGTATTTCGACCAGCGTCGCGAGTACGCGCGCACCGACTGGGACAACGGTGGCATACCGGCGCGGGCCTGGGAGGATCTGCTCGACGAGATGCGCAGGCGCGCCGATGCCGCCGGCTGGCTGCGCTACGGCCTGCCTGCCCGCTTCGGCGGTCGTGACGGCACCAACCTGGACATGGCTGTCATCCGGGAACACCTGGCCCGCAAAGGGCTTGGCCTGCACAACGACCTGCAGGACGAGTCGTCGATCGTGGGGAACTTCCCCCAGGTCATCATGATGGACCGGTTCGGCACCGAGGACCAGAAACGAGACTGGGTCGAGGCCATGATCACCGGGCAGCGGTCGATGGCATTCGGGCTGACCGAACCGGGTCACGGTAGTGACGCCACATGGTTGGAGACGACCGCCACGCCCGACGGTGACGGTTGGGTCATCAACGGCACCAAACGCTGGAACACCGGTGTGCACCGCGCGACCCATGACCTCATCTTCGCCCGGACCTCCGGGCAACCCGGCCAGGCCAGGGGTATCACGGCGTTCCTGGTGCCCACCGACGCCCAGGGATTCACGGTGCCGTTCTACTGGTGGACGTTCAACATGCCGACCGATCACGGCGAAGTGGTGCTGGACAACGTGCGGGTGCCTGCCGATGCGGTGCTCGGTGAGGTCGACCGCGGCCTGGAAGTCGGCCAGACGTTCCTGCACGAGAACCGGATTCGCCAGGCCGCCAGCAGCCTGGGCGCGGCCCAGTACTGCATCGACCGCGCCGTGGCGTACGCCAACGAGCGGGTGGTGTTCGGCAAGCCACTCGCGGTCAACCAAGCGGTCCAGTGGCCCTTGGTGGAGCTGCAGACCGAGGCCCAGATGGTGCGCCTGCTGGTGTATTACGCGGCCACTCAACTCGACGGGAACCATCACATGGAGGTTTCCGACAAGGTCTCGATGGCCAACTACCGAGCCAACCGGCTCGTGTGCGAGGCCGCCGACCGCGCGATGCAGGTCCACGGCGGGATCGGCTACAGCAGGCACGAACCGTTCGAGCACATCTACCGCCATCACCGGCGCTACCGCATCACCGAAGGCGCCGAGGAGATCCAGATGCGCCGGGTGGCCCAGCGCCTGTTCGGATTCGGCAAGGGCACGCGGTGACCGAGGCCGCCGAGCTGACGCGTGCCCTCGGCACAGTGCTGGCCCCGGTCCTCGGTACCGACGTCGCGGTGCAGAACCTGCGGGAGCTGACGGGCGGCGCGAGCCGGACCACGTGGTCGTTCGAAGCCGTGACCTCTTCGCAGCGGCGCACCCTGATCCTGCGCACCGGGCCGCCCGACGAGGTACACGCGGCGATGGAGACCGAGGCCGGGGCACAGCGCGCAGCGGCGGCGGCCGGCGCCCCGGTCCCGCACGTTCTGGTCGCCGACGATTCGGCTGCCGCACTGGGCAATCCGTTCCTGGTATGTGACTTCATCGCCGGCGAGACGATCGTGCGCCGGATTCAGCGACAACTCGACGACGCCGGCCGGGCCACGTTGCTGACCCAGTGCGCGCACGCGCTGGCCGCCATCCACCGCGCCGCCCCACCCGACGATCCCGCCCTGAGCCACCAGGACCCGCTCACCCAGTGGCGCGATCAACTCGACGAAATAGGTGACACCACAGCGACGTTCGAGTGGACATTCCGCTGGCTTGCCGAGCATCGACCGCAACCGTCTCCACACCGGTTGGTCCACGGCGATTTCCGGATGGGCAATCTCATCGTCGCCGGTTCGGACCTCGCGGCCGTGCTCGACTGGGAGCTCGTACACCTCGGCGAGGTCTACGAAGATCTGGCCTGGTTCTGCATCCGCGCCTGGCGATTCGGCGCCCCGCCGAGTCTGGGTGCAGGCGGTCTGGGCAGCGTCGAGAGCTTCCTGACCGCCTACGAGGCCGCGGGCGGGGCGCCCGTCGACCGCGACGCCATCCACTGGTGGCTCGTGTTGGCCACGCTGCGCTGGGGAATCATCTGCCGCTATCAGGCCGAGCGTCACCTCAGCGGGCAACACCGATCGGTCGAGCTGGCGGCGATCGGCAGGCGCGTCGCCGAAACCGAGTGGGATCTGCTCGGCCTGCTGGAGGGGGGCGAATCATGACGGGCCACTTCGGGCGGCCCACCGCCGGACACTTCGGGCGGCCCACCGCCGGACACTTCGGGCGGCCCACCGCCGCCGAGCTCGTCGCGGCGGTCGCCGAATTCCTCGACACCGAGGTGCGCGACACCGTGGGCGGCGCGGTGGGCTTCCACGCCAGGGTCGCGGCCAACGCGTTGCGGGTGGTCGAACGGGAACTGCTGGCCGACGCACCGGCCGCCGCGACCGCGACGCTGGCCCGACTCGGCTTCGACGACGAAGCTGCGTTCGCCGCGGCGATCCGGGCCGGTGCCCTCGACGATCGGGCCGACGAGGTCACGGCATGTCTGCGGCAGCTGGTCGCGCACCGGCTGGCTGTCGCGCATCCCGGCTATGACGAGCAATAGCAGCCGTTCAGATGCGGCGAGCCCGGGCCAGCCACGCGGGCTCGTCGACCCGGGTGCCCGCGGGCAGCCCGATCTCGTCTGCCTGTGCGGGCCCGACCACACCCCGATACGTCGTGGTGTCGAGGGCTTCCAACTCCCAGCCGTCGCCGAAGGCCCGCCGGATGACGTCCTCGCTGACCTCGGGACCGAAACCGCGCCCCGCGTCCGAGAGCGCCAGCACGTGCACCGTCCCGCCCGGTGCACACGCAGCATGCAGGCTTGCGACGTATCGGGGCCGGTCGGCATCGTCGAAGATGTGGAACAGCGCGCTGTCGAGGATGGTGTCGTAACGAGGGCCGTTGCCCAACTGCATGGCGTCGGCGACCGCGAATCGCGCGTCGATGCCTCGCCGGGCCGCGTTGTCGGTGGCCTGCGCGACGGCGTGGGGCGAGAAATCGATCCCGAGGACGTCATAACCGAGCCGGGTCAGCAGCATCGTGTGTTCGCCGGTGCCGCAACCCACGTCGAGCACCTTGCCGCGAAAAGCGCCACTGCGCTCCAGGTCCACGACGGCCGGTTGCGGTTCGCCGATCACCCACGGCGCGGTACGGGACTCGTAGGCTTCATCGAACAGGGAGAGGGCAGGTGTGTTGTCCATACGACCACTGTCCAACCTCGAGGGCACTTGAGGTCAACCCCGATCTGAGGAGGGCACATTCGATGTCAGTCACCGACGCCGACACGATCGACGCCGTTGCCGATCGGCTGTTCGACGCGATCGAACGCAGCGACAAGGCCGCGGTCGCCGATCTGTGGGCGGCCGACGTCACCGTGTGGCACGCCGGCGATACCAGGGACAACGAACGCGCCCGCGCGCTTCGGGTGATCGACTGGTTCATCGATGCCACCAGCGAGCGGCGCTATCAGGTGCTCGAGCGGCACGTCTTCGACGGCGGCTTCGTGCAGCAGCACATCCTGCACGCCACGGGCGGCAACGGTGCCTCGATCTCGCTGCGGGTCTGCATCGTGATCAAGGTCGGTGCCGACGGCCTGATCACACGTGTCGACGAGTACTACGACCCCAAGGGCATCGCACCGCTACTGGCAAAACCCGATGTGGAGGCATCATGACCAACCTGCAGGACACCATCACCGCGACCACCGGCACCTGGCGGCTGGCGCCCGACCGGTCCAAGGTGGCATTTCAGGCCAAGACCGCATGGGGGCTGGCCACCGTGACGGGTGCGTTCACCGAATTCAGCGGGGACGGCCAGGTGACCGGCGACGTGACGGGCCGGGTGGTGATCCGCGCGGCGTCACTACAGACCGGGATCGGCAAACGCGACAAGCACCTGCGCTCGGCCGATTTCTTCGATGTCGAGACCCACCCGGACATCGTCGTCGAGGTGACCGGCGCCGAACCCGGGACGACCGACACCGCGATTCTGCACAGCACTTTCACAGTGAGGGGCACGTCGCGGCCCGTCGAGTTACCCGTCGACGTGCGGATTCTCGACGGCACCGCCGTCCAGGTGTCCGGACACTGCACGGTGGACCGCGCCGAGTTCGGTGTCACGGGAAACCTGCTCGGGATGGTCGGTCAGAAGGCCGCCCTGTCGGCCACCCTGGTGTTCGTCCGGGCCTGAAGCGGCCCAACCGAATTCACCGACTTAGGCGGCCGGGCCCGGCGCACGCAGTAGCATCGGCACCATGGTCGGCCCCGCGCCGCTGCGCATCCTGGTGTACAGCGACAACCCGCGCACCCGCGAGCAGGTGCGACTCGCCCTCGGCAAACGCATTCATCCCGAGCTGCCAGAGCTGGACTACGTCGAGGTCGCCACCGCGCCGATGGTCGTCGCGCAGATGGATGCGGGCGGGTTCGACCTGGCCATCCTCGACGGGGAGGCCACCCCCGCGGGCGGCATGGGGGTTGCCAAGCAGCTCAAGGACGAGGTTGCCGACTGCCCACCGATTCTGGTGCTCACGGGACGTCCCGACGACGCCTGGCTCGCGAGTTGGTCGCGAGCCGAAGCGGCCGTGCCCCACCCGATCGATCCGATCCGCCTCGGCGACGCCGTCGTGTCGCTGCTGCGCGCACCCGCGCGCTGAAATTTCTCGCGAATTCCCATGCCGCCGTTGATTGTTCACGGCACGGCTGTAACCGCAGCGACTCGCTGCCCTGATAGTAACCGATACTAATCAAAACAAGTGGCGCGGGCCCCAATCCTCGCTAGGCTGTGGGTTAGCTCACATCGACAGCCACGAGGGGAGCGACCGCGCGGCATGAACCTGTACACGCCCATTCTGGTTCTCGGCGCGATTGCGGCTGCGTTCGCAGTGGTGTCGGTGGGGATCGCACTCGTCATCGGACCGAAGCGCTACAACCGGTCCAAACTCGAAGCGTACGAATGCGGTATCGAGCCGATGCCACCCTCGTCGTCGGGCGCCACCGGGCAGCGCATGCCCATCCGGTACTACCTGACGGCGATGTTGTTCATCGTGTTCGACATCGAAATCGTGTTCCTCTACCCGTGGGCCGTGGCGTTCGACAGCCTCGGGCTGTTCGCACTGGTCGAGATGCTGTTGTTCATGCTCACGGTGTTCGTGGCGTACGCGTACGTGTGGCGTCGAGGGGGCCTGAATTGGGACTAGAAGAACGACTGCCCGGCGGCATCCTGCTGTCGACGGTCGAAGCCGTCGCCGGATACGTCCGGAAGGGCTCGCTGTGGCCGGCCACGTTCGGCCTGGCGTGCTGTGCCATCGAGATGATGTCGACCGCCGGACCGCGTTTCGACATCGCCAGGTTCGGCATGGAGCGGTTCTCGGCCACGCCGCGCCAGGCCGACCTGATGATCGTCGCGGGCCGCGTCAGTCAGAAGATGGCGCCCGTGCTGAGGCAGATCTACGACCAGATGGCCGAGCCGAAATGGGTTCTGGCGATGGGTGTGTGCGCATCGTCGGGCGGGATGTTCAACAACTACGCGGTGGTTCAGGGCGTCGACCATGTGGTGCCGGTCGACATCTACCTGCCGGGCTGCCCGCCGCGACCGGAGATGCTGCTGCACGCAATCCTGAAGCTGCACGACAAGATTCAGCAAATGCCGCTCGGCGTGAATCGTGAGGAAGCCATCCGCGAAGCCGAGCAGGCCGCGTTGTCAGTTACTCCGACCATCGAGCTCAAAGGGTTGTTGCGGTGAGCACGACCAACGGCACTCCCAACGGCGACACACCCGAGGTCATCGGGGTGCGCCGCGGCATGTTTGGTGCGGCGGGCACGGGCGACACATCGGGCTATGGGCGGCTGGTACGTCCGGTCGCCCTGCCCGGCAGCACCCCGCGCCCGTACGGCGGCTACTTCGACGAGGTCGTGGACCGGCTGGCCGAGGTGCTCGGTGAGGAGCGGTACGCGGTCTCGATCGAACGCGTCGTGGTCTACCGCGACGAACTGACCCTCGAGGTCAGCCGCGTGCAACTGCCCGCGGTGGCCGGCGTGCTGCGCGACGATCCGCAGCTGCGCTTCGAGATGTGCCTCGGCGTGAGCGGCGTGCACTACCCCGACGACACGGGCCGTGAGCTCCACGCGGTGTACCCGCTGATGTCGATCACCCACAACCGCCGGATCCGGCTGGAGGCCGCGGCTCCGGACGCCGACCCCCACATTCCGTCGCTCTACGCGATCTATCCCACGACCGACTGGCACGAACGCGAGACCTACGACTTCTTCGGCATCGTCTTCGACGGTCATCCCGCGCTCACCCGTATCGAGATGCCGGACGACTGGGTGGGCCATCCCCAGCGCAAGGACTATCCCCTAGGCGGTGTCCCGGTCGAGTACCACGGTGCCCAGATCCCACCGCCCGACCAGCGGAGGTCGTACAACTGATGAGCACATCCACCATCCCGCCCGAGGGCGGTGAAACCGTCGTAGTCGTCGGCGGTGCAGATTGGGACCAGGTGGTCGCCGCGGCCAAGGCCGGTGCGGGCACCCAAGCCGGCGAGCGCATCGTGGTGAACATGGGTCCGCAGCACCCCTCCACCCACGGCGTGCTGCGGCTCATCCTGGAGATCGAAGGCGAGATCATCACCGAAGCCCGTTGCGGCATCGGCTATCTGCACACCGGGATCGAGAAGAACCTGGAGTACCGCAACTGGACGCAGGGCACCACGTTCGTCACCCGGATGGACTATCTGTCGCCGTTTTTCAACGAGACCGCGTACTGCCTGGGTGTGGAGAAGCTGCTCGGCATCACCGACGACATCCCCGAGCGCGCCAGCGTCATCCGGGTGATGATGATGGAACTCAACCGGATCACCTCGCATCTGGTGGCATTGGCCACCGGCGGCATGGAACTCGGTGCGATGAGCGCGATGTTCTACGGGTTCCGGGAACGAGAAGAGATCCTGAAGGTCTTTGAGGCCATCACCGGGTTGCGGATGAACCACGCGTACGTCCGGCCCGGTGGCCTTGCCGCCGACCTGCCCGGTGACGGCCTCACACAGGTGCGCGGGCTGCTCGAACTGTTGCCGAAACGGTTGCGCGACTTGGAGGATCTGCTCAACGAGAACTACATCTGGAAGGCTCGCACGGTCGGCGTCGGCTATCTCGACCTCACGGGGTGTGTCGCGCTGGGCATCACCGGGCCGGTGTTGCGCTCGACGGGCCTGCCGCACGACCTGCGCAAGGCCCAGCCGTACTGCGGTTACGAGACATACGATTTCGATGTCATCACCGACGACAGGTGCGACTCGTACGGGCGGTACATCATCCGGGTCAAGGAGATGCGCGAGTCGCTCAAGATCGTCGCGCAATGCGTCGATCGGCTCGAACAGCTCGGCCCGGGGCCCGTCATGATCGCGGACAAGAAGCTGGCCTGGCCCGCCGATCTCAAAGTGGGCCCTGACGGTTTGGGCAACTCCCCCGAGCACATCGCCAAGATCATGGGCCATTCGATGGAAGGGTTGATCCACCACTTCAAGCTCGTCACCGAGGGCATCCGGGTGCCCGCCGGCCAGGTGTACGTCGCCGTCGAGTCACCGCGTGGCGAACTCGGTGTGCACATGGTCTCCGACGGCGGCACCCGGCCGTACCGCGTGCATTTCCGTGACCCGTCGTTCACCAATCTGCAAGCGGTGGCGGCGATGTGCGAGGGCGGCATGGTCGCCGATGCGATCGCCGCGGTGGCGTCGATTGATCCGGTCATGGGCGGGGTTGACCGCTGATGAGCGCTTGCGCGAAGAGGAGACAGCACCGATGAGCCGCTTGCGCGACGAGACCGCGAAGAAAGAGGGCACACGTGAGTGAGGTCTTCCTGGAGTTGGGGCAGCGCCCCGACGAAGCCGGCCCGCCGATCCACGGGCCGGTTGCGTATCCGGAGGATGTGACGGCCCGGCTGGCCGGCGACGCCGAGCGCATCCTCGCCCGCTACCCGCACGCGCGCTCCGCACTGTTGCCCCTGCTGCACCTCGTCCAGTCCGAGGACGGCTGCCTGACCAGCGCCGGAATCCGTTTCTGCGCAGCCCAACTCGGCCTGAGCCCGGCCGAGGTGACCGCGGTGGCGACCTTCTACTCGATGTACCGGCGCACCCCCACCGGCGAGTACCTGGTCGGCGTGTGCACCAACACGCTGTGCGCGATCATGGGCGGCGATGCGATCCTGGAAGCGCTGGAAGAGCATCTGGACCTGGAGCCCGGGCAGACCACACCCGACGGCAAGGTCACGCTCGAACACATCGAATGCAACGCCGCATGCGACTACGCCCCAGTGGTGATGGTCAACTGGGAGTTCTTCGACAACCAGACTCCGTCGTCCGCACGGGATCTGGTGGACGGGCTGCGGTCGGGCAGCCCGCCCGACCCGAGCCGCGGCGCACCGCTGTGCACGTTCCGCGAAACCGCCCGTACGCTCGCCGGTTTGACCGATCCGCGCCGCCAGGGCGGGGCTCCTGGGCCGGCCACCCTCGCCGGGTTACGTGTAGCCGACGAGCGCGACATGCGCACACCGGAGGACCGGCCGTGACGCCGTTGACGCCCGTGCTGAGCCGGTTCTGGGACGAACCGGAGCCCTGGGCCCTGGAGACCTACCGGCGCCACGACGGCTATCGCGCGCTGCAGCAGGCGTTGTCGGTGCCTCCCGACGATGTCATTGCGCTGGTGAAAGATTCGGGTCTGCGTGGGCGCGGCGGCGCCGGCTTCCCCACGGGGACCAAGTGGTCGTTCATCCCGCAGGGGGACGAGGGCGCGGGCGCCAAGCCGCACTATCTCGTGGTCAACGCCGACGAGTCGGAACCCGGCACGTGCAAAGACATTCCGCTGCTCCTCACCACGCCGCACTTTCTGGTCGAGGGGGTCATCATCGCGTCCTACGCGATCCGGGCCAAACACGCGTTCATCTACGTGCGTGGTGAGGTGGTGCCGGTGTTGCGGCGCCTGCAGGCCGCGGTCGCCGAAGCGTACGAGGCGGGCTACCTCGGCACCGACATCGCGGGTTCGGGATTCGACCTCGAGCTCACGGTGCACGCGGGCGCCGGGGCGTACATCTGCGGCGAGGAGACCGCGCTGCTGGACTCGCTGGAGGGCCGCCGCGGTCAGCCGCGGCTGCGTCCACCGTTCCCCGCCGTGGCCGGGTTGTATGCGTGCCCAACGGTGGTCAACAACGTCGAGTCCATCGCCAGCGTCCCGCCGATCCTGCTCAACGGTGTGGACTGGTTCCGGTCGATGGGCTCGGAGAAATCGCCGGGCTTCACGCTGTATTCGCTGTCCGGCCATGTGAACCGGCCCGGCCAGTACGAGGCGCCGCTCGGGATCACCTTGCGCGAGCTGCTCGACTACGCGGGCGGGATCCGCAGCGGACATACGCTCAAGTTCTGGACTCCCGGCGGGTCGTCGACCCCGCTGCTCACCGGTGAACACCTCGACGTACCACTGGATTACGAGGGCATGGCGTCGGTGGGCTCGATGTTGGGCACCAAGGCTCTGCAGATCTTCGACGAGACGACGTGTGTGGTCCGTGCCGTGCGGCGCTGGACCCAGTTCTATGCACACGAATCGTGCGGCAAGTGCACGCCGTGCCGCGAGGGCACCTACTGGCTCGCGCAGATCTACGCGCGCCTGGAGACCGGCGCGGCGACCGAGGCCGACATCGACAAGTTGCTCGACATCTCCGACAACATCTTCGGAAAGTCGTTCTGCGCGTTGGGCGACGGTGCGGCCAGCCCCATCATGTCGTCCATCAAGCACTTCCGTGACGAGTACCTGGAGCACCTGGACGGTGGTTGTCCGTTCGATCCGCACGCGTCGACGTTGATGGCGACCGAAGAGGCGGGTGTGTAGATGACTTCTCCCGCGAGCAGACGCGTAGGTACCCCGGATGCGGGCATTTCGGGTACCTACCTGTCTGCTCGCGGTGGGACTCGCGGCAGGAAAGGAGGCACGCGTGACGCTGGCTGAACCCACCAAGGACACCCCGCCGGTCGAGATGGTGTCGCTGACGATCGACGGGGACGAGATCAGTGTTCCCAAGGGCACGTTGGTGATCCGAGCCGCGGAGTTGATGGGCATTCAGATTCCCCGGTTCTGCGACCATCCCCTGCTCGATCCGGTCGGCGCATGCCGGCAGTGCCTGGTCGAGGTCGAAGGCCAGCGCAAACCGCTGGCCTCGTGCACCACGACCGTCACACCCGACATGGTGGTGCGCACGCAGTTCAGCTCGGAAGCAGCCGACAAGGCGCAGCGCGGCGTCATGGAACTCCTGCTGATCAACCATCCGCTGGACTGCCCGATCTGCGACAAGGGCGGCGAATGCCCGCTGCAGAACCAGGCCATGTCGAACGGACGCCCCGAGACCCGGTTCACCGACGTCAAACGGACCTACCCGAAACCGATCAACATCTCCGCGCAGGTACTGCTGGACCGGGAACGCTGTGTGCTGTGCGCGCGGTGCACGCGCTTTTCGGCCCAGATTGCCGGTGACCCGTTCATCGAACTGCTCGAACGCGGCGCGCTGCAGCAGGTGGGCATCGCCACCGACGAACCGTTCCAGTCCTACTTCTCGGGCAACACCGTGCAGATCTGCCCGGTCGGGGCGCTGACCGGCACCGCCTACCGGTTCCGGGCCCGCCCGTTCGATCTGGTGTCCAGCCCAAGCGTGTGCGAGCACTGCGCTTCCGGATGCGCCCAGCGCACCGATCATCGGCGCGGGAAAGTACTGCGCCGCTTGGCCGGTGACGATCCCGAGGTCAACGAGGAGTGGAACTGCGACAAGGGTCGGTGGGCGTTCACCTACCCGACCGTCGGCGACCGCATCACCACGCCGCTGGTGCGCGAGGACGGCACGCTGCGTCCGGCCTCGTGGTCGGAGGCGCTCACGATCGCAGCCTCCGGTCTGCTTGCCGCGGCCGGAAGCACGGGCACCCTGGTCGGCGGCCGGTGCACTGTGCAGGACGCCTACGCGTACGCGAAGTTCACTCGAATGGTGCTGGCCAGCAACGACATCGACTTCCGCGCGAGGGCACACTCCGCGGAGGAAGCCGACTTCCTGGCCGCCCATGTGGCCGGACGGCCGATGTCGTTGCGCTATGCCGACTTGGAGCAGGCGCCGACCGTGCTGCTGGCCGGGTTCGAGCCCGAAGAGGAATCACCGATCGTGTTCCTGCGGCTGCGCAAGGCGGCCCGCAAGCACGGTGCACAGGTGGTGTCCGTCGCGCCGTTGGCCAGCCGAGGTCTGACGAAGATGTCGGGCACGCTGATCCCCACCGCTCCGGGCGCGGAGGCCGCCGCGCTGGATCGGTTGGTCGGCGACGAGCGGTTGCGCAGGCCGGGTGCGGTCATCCTGGTCGGCGAACGGCTGGCCACCTCGCCCGGTGCCTTGTCAGCCGCGGCCCGGTTGGCCCACGCGACCGGAGCCCGGCTCGCGTGGATTCCCCGCCGCGCCGGGGAACGTGGCGCAATCGAGGCAGGCGCGCTGCCCGGGCTGCTGCCGGGCGGTCGCCCCATCACCGATTCGTCCGCCCGTGCGCAGACCGCGCAGGCGTGGAACACCGCCGATCTGCCCGACGGTCCTGGCCGCGACACCGCCGCGATCCTCGACGCAGCCGCAGCGGGCACCCTCGCGGCCCTGCTGGTCGGCGGAGTCGAGCTCGACGACCTGCCCAACCCGCAGGCCGCACTGAAGGCACTCGAGAGGACGCCGTTCGTCGTGAGCTTGGAGCTGCGCGAGAGCGCGGTGACCGCATTGGCCGACGTCGTCTTCCCGGTGGCCCCGGTGGTCGAGAAGGCAGGCGCATACCTCAACTGGGAAGGCCGCGTTCGGCCGTTCGAGCCGTCCTTGCAGTCGAACGCCATCCCCGATATGCGGGTGCTGCACATCCTCGCCGACGAGATCGGTGTCGACCTCGGGTTGCCGACCGTCGCCGCCGCAGACGCCGAGCTCGCCGCCCTCGGTGCCTGGACTGGCGCGCGTCCCGACGCGCCGTCGGTTCCCGCCGCGCCCCCTGCCCACCCCGGACGGGGGCAGGCACTGCTGGCGAGCTGGCGGCTGCTGCTCGACGCCGGCCGGCTACAGGACGGCGAACCGTACCTCGCCGGCACGGCCGTCGCCCCAGCGGTCCGGCTGTCCGCGGCCACCGCGACCGAGATCGGCGCCGGCCCCGGCGATGCCGTCACGGTGCGCACCGAGCGCGGTGCCATCACGCTGCCGCTGGTCGTCACCGACATGGTCGACGGGGTGGTGTGGGTGCCGACGAACTCGCCCGGCTCGGCGCTGTACCGCGAACTCGGCGCGAGCCCAGGCGCCGTGGTGTCCATCGGGAGGGCCGATTCGTGACGTATCCGGACCCCACCCTGTTCGGCCATGACCCGTGGTGGCTGATCCTCGCGAAGGCCCTGGGGATCTTCGTGTTCCTGCTGCTGACGGTGCTGTCCGCCATCCTGATCGAACGTAAGGTGCTGGGCCGCATGCAGATGCGGCCGGGCCCCAACCGGGTCGGGCCATGGGGTCTGCTGCAGTCGCTGGCCGACGGCGTCAAACTCGCCCTCAAGGAAGGCCTCACCCCGGCCAGTGTGGACAAACCCATTTATCTGCTGGCCCCGATCATTTCGGTGATTCCCGCGTTCATGGCGTTCGCAGTGATCCCGATGGGCGGCGCAGTGTCGGTGTTCGGCCACCGCACGGCACTGCAGCTGACCGATCTGCCGGTCGCGGTGCTCTACATCCTCGCCGTCACCTCGATCGGTGTGTACGGCATCGTGTTGGCGGGCTGGGCGTCCGGCTCCACCTATCCCCTGCTCGGCGGGCTGCGGTCGAGCGCACAGGTGATCTCCTACGAGGTCGCGATGGCGTTGTCGTTCGCCGCGGTGTTCCTCTACGCCGGCACCATGTCCACCTCGGGCATCGTGGCGGCCCAGGATCGCGTGTGGTTCGTGTTCCTGCTGCTGCCGTCGTTCCTGGTGTACCTCACCTCGATGGTCGGCGAAACCAACCGTGCGCCGTTCGACCTGCCCGAGGCCGAGGGCGAGCTGGTGGGTGGGTTCCACACCGAGTACTCGTCGCTGAAGTTCGCGATGTTCATGCTCGCCGAGTACGTGAACATGACTACCGTTTCGGCGCTGGCCACCACGATGTTCCTCGGCGGCTGGCATGCGCCCTTCCCGTTCAACATGATCGACGGCGCCAACAGCGGCTGGTGGCCGCTGCTGTGGTTCACGGCCAAGGTGTGGGGGTTCATGTTCTTCTACATCTGGCTGCGCGCAACGCTGCCGCGGCTGCGCTACGACCAGTTCATGGCGCTGGGATGGAAGATCCTGATCCCGGTATCGCTGGGCTGGATCATGATCGTGGCCATCACCCACAGCCTGCGCGGCCATGGCTACCAGAACTGGGCCACCGGATTGATCGGCGCCGCGGTGGTACTGGCCGGCATCCTGGTCGCCGCGCTGTGGAAACCGTTGCGAGGCAATACCGTTCAACCGACGCCCGAGCAGAGCACCGGGGCCTATCCGGTGCCACCCCTGCCGGCCGTCAGCAAGGAGACCGCTGATGCCTAAGTTCCTCGACGCACTCGCCGGGTTCGCCGTCACGTTCGGCTCGATGTTCAAAAAGCCGGTGACCGAGGAGTACCCGGAGAAACCGGGCCCGGTGGCCGCGCGGTACCACGGCCGCCACCAACTGAACCGGTACCCGGACGGCCTGGAGAAGTGCATCGGCTGCGAGCTGTGCGCGTGGGCCTGCCCGGCCGACGCCATCTTCGTCGAAGGCGCCGACAACACACCCGCCGAACGCTTTTCACCGGGCGAACGCTACGGCCGGGTGTACCAGATCAACTACCTGCGCTGCATCGGCTGCGGCCTGTGCATCGAGGCCTGCCCCACCCGTGCGCTGACCATGACCAACCAATACGAGATGGCCGACGACAACCGGGCTGACCTGATCTGGGGTAAGGACAAGCTGCTCGCCCCGCTGCAACCCGGCATGCAGGCACCGCCGCACGACATGGCGCCGGGCAGCACCGACGACGACTACTACCTCGGCAAGATCTCGCCCATCACGCAGGCGGCCCCATGAGTCCTGTCTGGACGATCCTCGCCACAGAGAACGTGTCGCGGCTCACCGCGGAAGCCGCGGCCCGCACGACGACGTCCGAGGCCGTGATGTTCTGGATCCTGGGGACCGTCGCGGTGCTGGGCGGCGTCGGCGTGGTGGCCGCGCCGAAAGCCGTGTACTCCGCGGTGTTCCTGGCGTCGACGATGATCGCACTCGCAGTGCTCTACATCGCCCAGGACGCGTTGTTCCTCGGTGTGGTGCAGGTGGTGGTGTACACCGGCGCGGTCATGATGCTGTTCCTGTTCGTGCTGATGCTCATCGGTGTCGATCTGTCCGAGTCGCTCGTGGAAACCATTCGCGGACAACGTGTCGCGGCGCTGGCCGTCGGGATCGGATTCGGGATCCTGCTGATCGCGGGGATCGGCAATGTGTCCGTGGCCGGCTTCACCGGACTGGAGCAGGCCAACAGCGGCGGCAACGTCGAAGGTCTGGCCGCGCTGATCTTCACGCAGTACCTGTGGGCGTTCGAGTTGACCAGCGCACTGCTGATCACCGCGGCCCTCGGTGCGATGGTGCTTGCGCACCGGGAACGTTTCGAACGGCGCAAGACCCAGCGCGAACTCGCGATCGAACGATTCCAGGCGGGCGGACATCCCACTCCACTGCCCAACCCGGGGGTCTACGCGCGGCACAACGCGGTCGACATCCCGGCCCGGCTGCCCGACGGGTCGGATGCGGCCCTGTCGGTCAGCGCGATCCTGCCCAAGCGCACCGTCGTCAGCACCACCAATGGGAGGGAGGGTGAGTGAATCCCGATAACTATCTGTACCTGTCGGCGTTGTTGTTCACCATCGGCGCGGCCGGGGTGCTGTTGCGCCGCAACGCCATCGTCATGTTCATGTGCGTCGAGCTGATGCTCAATGCAGCCAACCTGGCGTTCGTGGCGTTCTCCCGCATGCACGGCCACCTCGACGGGCAGGTGGTGGCGTTCTTCACCATGGTGGTCGCCGCCTGCGAAGTGGTGGTCGGTTTGGCCATCATCATGACGATCTTCCGCACCCGCCGCTCGGCCTCGGTCGACGACGCCAGTCTGCTGAAGAACTAAGGGCGCCATGACCATTCCTGTGTGGCTGCTGATCGCCCTGCCGGCCGCCGGTGCCGCGGTGCTGCTGCTGAGCGGCAGGCGCTCGGACCGGTGGGGACATCTGCTGGGTTGCGCGGCGTCGCTCGGCGCCTTCGCCGTCGGCGCCGTGCTGTTCACCCAGATGCTGGGGCGCCACGGCGAAGAGCGGGCGGTCCACGAAGCCTTGTTCTCCTGGGTTCCGGTGGGCGGACTGCAGGTGGACTTCGGTTTGCAGCTCGACCAGCTGTCGATGTGCTTCGTGCTGCTGATCACCGGGGTCGGCTCGCTCATCCACATCTACTCGATCGGCTACATGGCTCCGGGAGCGGAGCGACCCGATGATGTAGGTCCGAGTCGACGGCTCTTTTTCGCGTATCTCAACCTGTTCCTGGCGGCGATGCTGCTGCTCGTACTGGCCGACAACTACCTCGGCCTGTACGCCGGGTGGGAGGGTGTCGGCCTCGCGTCGTACCTGCTGATCGGCTTCTGGTCGCACAAACCGTCGGCGGCCACCGCGGCCAAGAAGGCGTTCGTCGTCAACCGCGTCGGCGACATGGGCCTGGCGAT
Organism: Mycolicibacterium mageritense; assembly: GCF_010727475.1. NCBI lineage: Bacteria > Bacillati > Actinomycetota > Actinomycetes > Mycobacteriales > Mycobacteriaceae > Mycobacterium > Mycolicibacterium mageritense. The sequence continues at coordinate 5,106,828 of NZ_AP022567.1, read as the reverse complement.
CGCGCTCATGATCATGTTCGCGTCGATCGGCTCGATCTCGTTCGCGGGCGTGTTCACGGCCGCTCCGGCACTGAGCGAGGCCACCCTCACCGCGATCGGGCTGCTCCTGCTGCTGGGGGCGTGCGGCAAATCGGCACAGGTACCGCTGCAGTCCTGGCTGGGCGATGCGATGGAGGGTCCGACGCCCGTGTCGGCACTCATCCACGCGGCCACCATGGTCACCGCGGGCGTCTACCTGATCGTGCGGTCCGGGCCCATCTTCGATCTGGCCCCCGGCGCGCAGACCGGCGTCGTCATCGTCGGCGCCGTCACGCTGCTGTTCGGTGCGATCATCGGCTGCGCCAAGGACGACATCAAAAAGGCGCTGGCCGCTTCCACCATGAGCCAGATCGGCTACATGGTGCTGGCTGCCGGATTGGGCCCGGCCGGTTACGCATTCGCGATCATGCACCTGCTCACCCACGGCTTCTTCAAGGCCGGGTTGTTCCTCGGCGCGGGCTCGGTCATGCACGCCATGGACGACGAGGTGAACATGCGTCGCTACGGCGGGCTGCGCAAGGCGCTGCCGATCACGTTCGCGACCTTCGGGCTCGGTTACCTCGCGATCATCGGCGTACCACCGCTGGCCGGATTCTTCTCGAAGGACAGCATCATCGAGGCCGCGCTCGGCGCCGGCGGGGCCCGCGGGCTGGTCCTCGGCGGCGCGGCGATCCTGGGCGCCGGGATCACCGCGTTCTACATGACGCGCGTGATGCTGATGACGTTCTTCGGCGAGAAGCGTTGGGCTGAGGACACGCATCCCCATGAGGCCCCGGCCGTCATGACCTGGCCCATGATCCTGCTCGCCGTCGGCTCGGTGTTCTCCGGTGCGGCGCTGGCGATCGGCGGCACGCTGTCGCACTGGCTCGAGCCGGTCGTCGGCGCCCACGAGGCGCATCATGCCGTTCCGGCGTGGGTCGTCACTGTCGTGGTGCTCGCGGTCGTCGCGGTCGGCATCGCGATCGCCTACCGCATGTACGCGCAGCAGCCGGTTCCGGCCGAGGTGCCCGGTGGTTCCGCACTCACGGTGGCGGCCCGGCGCGATCTGTACGGCGACGCCTTCAACGAGGCGGTGTTCATGCGGGGCGGCCAAGCCTTGACCGCAGCCTTGGAGGAAGTCGACGACAAGGGTGTCGACGGTACCGCGACGGGGCTCGCGGCGCTCGTCGGCCGAACGTCGGATGGGTTGCGGCGGTTGCAGACCGGCTTCGCCCGGTCGTACGCGCTGTCGATGCTCGGCGGGGCAGCACTGGTGGTTGCGGCGATCCTGGCGGTGAGACTGTGGTGACGACGATTCCGTGGCTCACGGTGCTGTGGGCCGTTCCGATGGTCGGTGCGGCCGTGGTGATCCTCCTGCCGGCCGCGCAGCAGGTGCTCGCCAAGTGGCTCGCATTGGCCATCTCGGTGGCTGTGCTGATCCTGGCCGTGGGGCTCGCGGTAGGCTTCGATCCCGCGGGCGAGCAGTATCAGTACGTCGAATCCCGGGAGTGGATACCGTCTTTCGGCACGGGTTACATCCTCGGGATCGACGGCATCGCGCTCGCGCTGGTGGTGCTCACGGCGGTGCTGGTACCGCTGCTGATCGTTGCGGGCTGGAACGATGCCGCGGGCAGATCCGGGTTGGCCGGCCGGTCGGTCGGTGCGTACCTCGCCCTGACCCTGGCCGTCGAGGGCATGGTGTTCATGTCGCTCGTGGCGCTCGACATCCTGCTGTTCTACGTGTTCTTCGAAGCCATGTTGATTCCCATGTATTTCCTCATCGGGGGTTTCGGCGGCGAGAACCGTTCCAAGGCGGCCGTGAAGTTCCTGCTGTACAACCTGTTCGGCGGCCTGGTGATGCTGGCCGCGGTGATCGGGCTGTACGTGGTGACGGCGGGCAGCGACGCGTTCGCGTCGGGCACCTTCGATTTCCGGGAGATCGTCGCGGCGGTGTCCTCCGGCGCATTCGTGGTCGAACCGGCGGTGCTGAACCTGCTGTTCGCTGGATTCATGTTCGCGTTCGCCGTGAAAGCCCCGCTGTGGCCGTTCCACCGCTGGTTACCCGACGCCGCCGTGGAGGCCACCCCGGCCAGCGCGGTGCTCATGATGGCCATCATGGACAAGGTCGGCACGTTCGGCATGCTGCGCTACTGTCTGCAGTTGTTCCCTGACGCGTCAACCTATTTCCGCCCGCTGATTGTCACGCTCGCCGTGATCGGCATCGTCTACGGCGCGGTGCTGGCGATCGGCCAGACCGATGTCATGCGGCTGATCGCCTATACGTCGATCTCGCACTTCGGCTTCATCATCCTCGGCATCTTCGCGATGACCAGCCAGGGTCAGTCCGGGTCGACGCTCTATATGGTCAATCACGGGATCTCCACGGCCGCCCTGTTCCTGATCGCCGGTTTCCTGGTGTCGCGCCGTGGCTCCCGCTTGATCGACGCCTATGGCGGCGTGCAGAAGGTGGCACCCGTCCTCGCGGGTACGTTCCTGGTGGCCGGGCTGGCGACGCTGTCGTTGCCCGGCCTGGCGCCGTTCATCAGTGAATTCCTGGTGCTCATCGGAACGTTCACGCGTTATCCGGTGGTCGCGGTGTTCGCCGCCACCGCGCTGGTGCTGTCGGCGGTCTACATCCTGTGGATGTACCAGCGGATGATGACCGGCCCGCTCCATGAAGGTCTCGTCGACGACGAGCACAAAGTGCGCGACCTGGTGCCGCGCGAACTGGTCGTCGTAGCACCGCTGATCGCACTGCTGCTGGTGCTGGGCATCTATCCCAAACCCGCACTCGACGTGATCAATCCGGCCGTCGAGCACACCCTGACCACCATCGGTCAGACCGATCCGCCACCACAGGTGGTGCCCAAGATGGCAGAGGGGGTCCGCTGACATGGTCACACCCAGCGTCGAATACGGCCTGCTCTCCCCCATGCTGATCGTGTTCGGCGTGGCCGTCGCCGGTGTCCTCATCGAGGCGTTCGCGCCCAGGCAGAGCCGCTACGCCGCGCAACTGACCCTCGCGGTCGGCGGTCTGCTCGCCGCCGGCGTGGCGGTGGCGCTGGTCGCGCGCGATCTGCAAGGCGGCCCCGGGAAAGCCGCCGTGGTCGGTGCCGTCGTCCTCGACGCGCCCGCGCTGTTCCTGCAGGGCACGATTCTGGTGGTCGGCATCCTGGGGATCCTGCTGATCGCCGAGCGCGAGGTTTCCGCTGAATCGGATCGCGGAGCACGGGGATTGGACGGTTTCACCCCCCAGGCCTCGGCCGTGGCGGGCAGCGTCGCCGAGCAACTGGCCACCAAGGCCGGCGTCATGCAGACCGAGGTCTTCCCGCTGACCATGTTCGCGATCGGCGGCATGCTGCTGTTCCCCGCGGCCAACGACCTGCTGACCATGTTCATCGCGTTGGAGGTTTTGTCGCTCCCGCTGTATCTGCTGTGCGGGCTGGCGCGGCGGCGGCGACTGCTGTCACAGGAAGCCGCACTGAAATACTTTCTGCTCGGCGCCTTCTCGTCCGGGTTCTTCATCTACGGCGCGGCCATGCTGTACGGCTACGCAGGCACGCTGCGGCTGGGCGGCATCGCCGACGCGGTGGACCAGGGTTCGGGCAATACCTCGCTGGCGTTGATCGGCACCGGCCTGGTGCTCGTCGGTGTGCTGTTCAAAGTCGGTGCGGTGCCGTTCCATTCGTGGATACCCGATGTGTACCAGGGCGCACCGACCGCGATCACCGCGTTCATGGCGGCGGCGACCAAGATCGCGGCGTTCGGAGCGATGCTGCGACTCTTCTACGTCGCACTGCCTCACTTGCGCGACGACTGGCGGCCGGTGCTGTGGGCCATCGCGATCCTGACCATGGTGATCGGCACCCTCACAGCCGTCACGCAATCCGACGTCAAACGCATGCTGGCGTACTCGGCGATCGCACACTCGGGGTTCATCCTCACGGGCGTGATCGCGGCCAACCCGGCAGGGGTGTCATCGACGTTGTTCTACCTGTTCGCCTACGGGTTCAGCACAGTCGGTGCGTTCGCGGTCGTCGGACTGGTCCGCAACGCCGCCGGCGATGAGGCCACCGCCATGGCCCAGTGGGCAGGTCTGGGCCGGCGGTATCCGATTGTCGGCGTGGTGTTCTCGCTGTTTCTGCTGGCGTTCGCTGGCATTCCGCTGACCAGCGGGTTCGTCAGCAAGTTCGCGGTGTTCAAGGCCGCGGGCACCGGCGGCGCGATCCCGCTGGTGGTGATCGGTGTCGTCGCGAGCGCCGTCGCAGCCTACTTCTACGTGCGGGTGATCGTGTTGATGTTCTTCACCGATCCGCCCGAGGACGCACCCGAGGTCGTGGTACCGAGCGGGCTCACGACGGCGGTCGTGACGGTCACCGCGGCCGTGACGTTCGCGCTCGGCGCGCTGCCCCAGCCGCTGCTGGACCTGGCCAACAACGCGGAGACGTTCCTGCGCTGAGTTCTTCACTCGCGCAAAGGAGTTCGCGGCTATACGCCTCGTTCGACGGGAAGCAAGCCCCGGTCGACGGCTGCCACCAGGGCGGCGTGGTCGGCTTCGGTCTGGTCGGCGTAGCGCCGGGCGAACTCGCACAGCGCCTGGTCCACCCGATCGGACCGGCCCATGTAGCCCGCGATCATCGATGCACCGCTGGTGCGCGCATGCCCCTTGGCGAGCAGTTGGCCCACCACACCGGCATAGTCGGTGAGCGCGGCCGCGTCGATCGCGTCCAGTGGGATGGTGCCCTTCATGTTGCGGAACTGCCGCACGTAGTACTGCCTGCCGTCCATGCTGGTCCACCCCAGCAGCGGATCGCTCACGGTCTGCAGCGCCTGCTGGTATTCGACCACGCGTTGCCCCTGATGCGCGTGCCATGCGGATTCGCCGTGCACATAACGTGCGAGCACCGATCGGCGAGCCTGCTTGAGCTGCAAGAAGATCACGTCATCAGCGGTCGACCCTTCGAGCAGCGCCACGTAGGCGCGCAAGCCGACGCTGCCGACGCCGACCACCTTGTGCGCGACGTCGACGAGGGTGTACCCGCCGAGCATGCGTCGCCAGTGCGGGGCCAGCGTCGTCAGGTAATCGTCGAGGGCCTCGGCCAGTTGATCGGCCTGGGGTTCGGGCAGCCGCGTGATCAGCGGCGGTTCCTCGACCAGCCTGCGGACGCCCGCCACCTCCTCGGTGAAGCGCGGCAGCGCACGGTCACTGGTGCGGTTGCGGGCCCGTTTGGCTGCGCGGTTCACCTCGGACTGCAGGGCGCCCTCGGCCTCGGCGGCCAGCCGGTCGGCGCCGAGCCGTTGGAATGACCGCGCGAACAGCGGCTGGTCGGCCAGCCAGCGAATCTGCTTGCGGTAGGAGGCAACACAGGTCTGGACCGACGTGGCGCACTGTTCCTCGGTGGCGCCGTTGTGCCGGCCGGCCACCCAGATGCTGGCCACCAATCTCCGCAGATCCCATTCCCAGCCGCCCGGATGCGCCTCGTCGAAATCGTTGAGGTCGATCACGAGGTCGCGTTCCGGCGACGCGTAGAACCCGAAGTTGCCCAGGTGCGCGTCGCCGCACACGACGGGTGTGATGCCGGTGGTCGGCAGATGGGCGACGTCCTCGGCCATCACCACGGCCGAGCCACGCAGAAACCCGTACGGGGAGGCAATCATGCGGCCGACCCGGATCGGGACCAAGCGGTTGACACGGCCTTCGTGGCTGATCGTGATGAGCTGCACCGGGTCGGGCCTGCCGACCGGTGGCTCCCAATGCGCCAGCGACCGGCGCGGTACCCGCTTACGCAGGCGCTTACCGATTCCATACCGCTCGGAGCGCGACACCGGCCGGTGCCGAAGCGACTGATACGCGGTGCTGTCGGCCTCGGCGAGAACGGTGTGGCCGCCGGCTCGGTTGTTCGATGAGACGCTGGTCACACGCCGATCGTACGGGTCACGCCGGCTGCGATGACCGGACGGGCTCGATGATGGTCATCCCGGGCCCGGTCGGCGCGTCCATGGCCGCCAGGGCCTCGCCGGCAGCGTCCAGCTCCACCACGCGGGTCACCAGCCGCTGTGGTTCGAGCGCACCGGTCGCGACGAGCTCGAGCATCGCCGGATAGTCGACGGCGGGCATGCCGTGCGACCCCAGGATCGCGAGTTCCTGCGCGATCACGCGGTCCATCGGCAACGCGGTCTGTGCGGCATCGCCGAGCAGCAGCCCCACCTGGACGTGCCGACCGCGCCTGCGCAGCGACGCGACCGAAGCTGCCGCGACCGCGGGGTGGCCGATGGCGTCGATACCGATGTGCGCACCACCACCGGTGCGCTTCACGATTTCGGCTGTCACATCAGCTATCTCGGATCCGTTGATCAGTTCGTCGGCCCCGAGCGAGCCGGCCGTCATGAGGGCTTCGGCGCTGCGGTCGACGGCGAGGACCTTGGCCTGAAACGCCTTGGCGATCATCACCGCTGACAGGCCCACGCCACCGCAGCCGTGCACGGCGACCCACTGACCGGGTTGCACGCCACCGTGGGTGACCACGGCGCGGAACGATGTGGCGAACCGGCATCCCAGTGAGGCGGCGGCGACGAACGAGACCGTATCGGGCAGGCGGACGAGATTTGTCTGAGCGCGGGGCACCGCCACCCGCTGGGCGAAGGATCCCGGCAAGGTGAACCCGGGCTGCAACTGGTCGGGGCACACCTGAGCCTCACCGGACAGGCAGAACTCACAACGTCCGCAGCCGAGAACGAACGGCGCGGTCACCCGGTCCCCGACCTGCCAGCGCGTCACGCCGGCACCGACCGCGGCGATCGTCCCGGCAAACTCGTGCCCGGGGATGATCGGCAGTTCTACCGGATCGTGACCGCGCCAGGCGTGCCAGTCGGAGCGGCACACGCCCGTGGCCGCGACCTCGACGATCACCCCGTCGGGCGGGCATTGCGGGTCGGCCACGTCGACGACTTTCGGCAGCACACCGACCTCGGGATACACCACGGCTCGCACATGTCGATGGTAGGCGGGCCGGTCGGCCGGTCAGCGGTGACGCTTCAGGATGAACTCCGCGGTTCGGCCGCCGAACTCGGGGCGCACCGGCGTCGCCATCTCCACCTGCCGGCGCGCCTGTTTGACGACGGGCGTGTCCGGATCCAGCACCGAAAGGTAAACCTCGTGGGCGGCAAGCGATTCGACCGCCCGCTCGGTGTAACCCTCGACCGCTTCACAGTGCGTCGGCTCCGGGCCGTTCTCGAACAGCCAGCGAGGCGGATCGGAGATGCTGTCAAAGGCCGCCGCGACCGCGTGGGCAAATTCGATGTGGTCACGCTGGTTCGGAGCGTCGGGCGCCCAGCTGGGGCCGCTGTAGATGGTGACGACGATGTCGGGGCGCAACGTCGCGACGGTCGCGGCGATCTTGGCGCGCAGCTCCGGGGTGTCGCGAATGTTGCTGTCCGGAAAGTCCCAGAACGCCACATCGCTGACCCCGACGATCGCTGCGGATCGTCGCTGCTCCACTTCGCGCAGTGGTCCAGCCTGTTCGGGCGGCATACCGGCGATCCCGACCTCACCGCGCGACGCCAGGGCGTAGTGCACTGTCTTGCCGGAGTCGGTCCATTTGGCGACGGCCGCGCCGATGCCGTACTCGGGATCGTCGGGATGTGGCACCAGCACGAGTGCGATCTGCCAGTCCGTCGGGAACGGTTGCTCGCTCATCACCCCAGTCTCGTGCGTGGACGAGGGGTCATGTCAACCGGTCGTGTCAAGCCCAATCCGGCGGCCGGTAGGCCGCGCCCGGGTGGTCCGCGGACAATAGCGGCCCGCCGCCGCCGAGCCGCTCACGCAGGGTCACCCGCTCCCCGTGATCGGGAACCCGGCCCCGACGCCGCAATTCGGGCACGACGTGGCGCGCGAAGTCGACGAACGTACCGGGTGTCGTGACGTAGGCCAGATTGAAGCCGTCGACGCCGGCCTCATCGACCCAGCGTTCGAGTTCATCGGCGACCTCGCGGGCAGAACCCACCACCACCGGACCGCGGCCACCGAGACCGACCTCGTGAGCCAGCTCCGTAGCCGTCCAGTTGCGGTCCGACGTGGTGAACGATGCCAGCGCCGAACGGTTGGCCTCGGTCTGCACGTACTTCAGCGGTTCGTCGGGCCCGAGCTCGGCCAGGTCCACCCCGGTCCAGCCACCGAACAGGGCCAGCGCACCATCGGCGCTGACATACCGCCGGTAGTCGTCCAACTTGGCGACGGCCTGCTCATGGGTTTCGGCGACGATCGGGGTCAGCATCGTAAACACCTTGATGGACCGGGGATCTCGGCCGAGCTCGGCGGCCGCGGCACGCAACGCCGTGACCGGCTTGGCCACGATCTCAGGCGTCGGACCGGACACGAACACCGCTTCGGCGTGCGCCGCGGCGAACCGGACTCCGCGCGGTGAGGCGCCCGCCTGGAACAGCACCGGGGTGCGCTGCGGGGACGGTTCGCACAGGAACGGCCCGGGGACGCTGAAGTAACGGCCCTTGTGTTCGATGTCGTGGACTTTCGCCGGGTCGGTGAACACCCCGCGGTCCCGGTCGCGGACGACGGCGTCCGGTTCCCACGACGCCTCCCACAGCTTGTAGCAGACCTCGAGGTACTCCTCGGCGATCTCGTAGCGCTCATCGTGCGGGATCTGGGCGTCCAACCCCAGGTTGCGGGCGGCGCTGTCGAGGTAGGACGTGACGATGTTCCAGGCCACGCGACCACTGGTCAGATGATCCAGCGTCGCGAACCGGCGCGCGAGTGCGTAGGGCTGCTCGTAGGTCAACGACACCGTGACGCCGAACCCCAGCGTTTCGGTGACCGCGGCCATGGCCGACACGGCCAGGGTCGGATCGTTGACGGGCACCTGTGCGGCGTCGGTCACCGCCGCGTCCCGCGAACCGCCGTACACGTCGTACACCCCGAGCACGTCGGCGAGGAACAGCGCGTCGAAGCCTCCGGACTCCAGGATGCGGGCCAGCTCGGTCCAGTACCCGAGTTCGCGGTAGCGGTAGCCCTGGTCCTCGGGGTGACGCCACAGCCCCGCGGACTGATGTCCGACACATGCCATGTCGAACGCGTTGAGATAGATCCGGCTCATCGCACGTCGCCGATCTCGTCCCGATGCGTTTCCCGGGCGAAGTAGGCGGCCGTGAACGTGATCGCGGTGAGGACCACGAAATACCCGACGATGAGCCACGGACTGCCCCCGCCGGCGACCAGCAGCGCCGCCGCGATCAGCGGCGCGAAACCACCCGAGAGCACCGCACCGATCTGATACCCCAACGACGCGCCGCTGTACCGCACCCGAGTGTCGAACAGTTCGCCGAACCAGGCGGCCTGAGGCCCGTACATGGCATCGTGGGCGACGTTGACCCCGAACACGATTGACAACACGACGGCCACTTCGGAACCGGTACCCGCCGCCACGAAGAACAGGATCAGCGCCACCACACCCGCGACCGCACCGAACAGATACGGTGGCCGACGGCCGAACCGGTCGGACACCATGGCCCACACCGGCGTGCTGACCAGGCCGATGGCCGACGCGATCAGGACTGCCGTCAAGCCCACCTGGCTGCCCGCGGACGACGAATCCTGCAGGTAAGTCAGTGAATACGTGGTCAGCAGAACGAACAGGGCGATCTGGGAAAAGCGCAGCCCGGTGGTGATCAACACATTGCGCGGCTGGGTCCGCAGTACCTCCAGCACAGGCAGCCGCGCGACGTCGCCGCGGTCTCTGACCTGGGTGAACACCTCGGCATCGGTGAGCCTGAGCCGGATCACCAGGCCTACGACCACGAGAACGGCACTGAGCAGGAACGGGATTCGCCAACCATAGGAGAGGAAGGCGTCGGGACCGGTGACCGTTCTCGTCACGTAGAACACCCCCGTCGACAGCAACATCCCCGCCGGTGAACCCAGTTGCGTGAAGCTGCCGAACAGACCGCGCCTGCCCGCGGGCGCGTGCTCCACGGAAAGCAATGCGGCACCGCCCCATTCAGCACCGACGGCCAAACCCTGCAGCAACCGCAGGCTCACCAGCAGCACCGGGGCGAGCAGCCCGACCTGGGCGTAGGTCGGCAGGAGTCCGATCGTGAACGTGCTCAGCCCCATCCCGACCAATGCGGCGACCAGAACTGTCTTGCGTCCCAGCCGATCTCCGTAGTGACCGGAGATCAGCGCTCCGAGCGGCCGCGCGCCGAAGCCCGCGGCATAGGTCGCGAACGAGGCCAGCGTGCCCGCCGTCGACGAGATGTTGGGGAAGAACAGCGGTTTGAACACAAGCGCTGCTGCGGTGGCATACAGATAGAAGTCGTACCACTCGATCGTGGTACCGACCGCGCTGCCGAGTGCGACAGTGCGCGCAGTCGGTTTGGCCGCTGAACGTGGGGCGGTAAGAGTCACGTGATCGCAGGCTAAGCGGCGGCGGAACCGCCCGGAAGGGTTCTCCTCACCGTGACGCGAAAGGCTCGCGGGTTACCGCCCGACGGTCACACCGTGCACGACGATCGCCGACGTCTGCGCGACCCATTCGTCGTCGAGTTCGCGGTCGGGCCACAGCAGCATCCGCAGCATGGTCGCCCCACCGATGATCTCCACGAGGCGGTCCGGGTTCACGTCGGCATGGACCTCGCCGCGGGCGATACCGTCGACCACGCGGTCGCGGACCACCACAAACATCTCGGTGAAGCGCGCCATCACCCGCGCGTTGAGCTCCGCGTCCGACGCGACGTCGGCGACCAGGCCCGGCAACGCCGCACGCACGACCGGACTGGTGAACACGTCACGGGCGGCACCGATCATCGCCCGCACATCGGCGGCGATGTCACCGGCCGGCGCCGTCAAGGCGGTCGCGGCAGCGGGGAACACCGCCTCGTGCACCAGCTCGGCCTTGCTCGACCAGCGCCGGTACAAGGCGGTTTTCGTGGTCTCGGCCCGTTCGGCGACCGCCGCCATGGTCAGGTTCGCGTAACCGATTTCGACAAGCAGGTCCGCGGTCGCCTGCAATATGGCAGCGTCGATGCGTGGGTCGCGGGGGCGTCCCGCTCCGACGGTCTTGCCAACCGATGATGGCTCTGCTTTCATAACGCTACTAACAGTATCGTAATTGTGCCCGAAAGGTTGACTTGCATGGCTAACGAGCCGGCCGTCGACACCGCCGTCGAAAACGTCGACCATCTGCAACGCTCCAGCCGCGACGTCACCACCCTGCCCGCGGTGCTGTCGCAATGGCTCTCCACGGTGATGCCGGGCGGGGTCGCCCCCGAGATCACCGTGGAAAGCGGCGTCGATTCCAACGGCATGTCGTCGGAGACCATCATGCTGACCGGCCGGTGGACCGAGGACGGCGAACCGAAGGAGCAGCGCTGGGTCGCCCGCGTCGCCCCCACCCAGGCCGACATCCCGGTGTTCGATTCCTACCGGCTCGACCATCAGTTCGAGGTGATGCGCCAGGTCGGCGAACTCACCGACGTCCCAGTCCCCCGCGTGCGCTGGATCGACACCACCGGCCGGATCTTGGGTACGCCGTTCTTCTTGATGGACCGTGTCGACGGCCAGGTGCCACCCGACGTCATGCCATACACCTTCGGCGGCAACTGGTTTGCCGATGCACCCGCCGAGCGACAACGCGAACTGCAGGACAGCACGGTCGCGGTACTGGCCAAGCTGCACGCCATTCCCGATGCCGCGCAACGGTTCGCGTTCCTGTCGGAGGCCGATCCGCCCGGCGATACACCACTGCGCAGGCACTTCGGCTGGCTCAAGCAGTGGTACGAGTTCGCGGTGCCCGACATCGGCCGCTCGCCGCTCGTGGAATGCGCACTCACCTGGCTGGACGAGAACTTCCCCGACGACGTGGCGGCGTCGGACACCGTGCTGGTGTGGGGTGACTCCCGGATCGGCAACGTGCTCTACGAAGACTTCCGGCCCGCCGCGGTCCTGGACTGGGAGATGGCCACGCTCGGTCCCCGAGAACTCGACGTCGCGTGGATCATATTCGCGCACATGGTGTTCCAGGAGCTGGCCGGCCTGGCCGGGCTACCCGGTCTGCCCGGCGTACTGCGCGAAGACGACGTCCGTGCCACGTATGCGGAGTTGACCGGCGCACAGCTCGGCGACCTGCGCTGGTTCTACATCTACTCCGGGGTGATCTGGTGTTGCGTGTTCATGCGCACCGGCGCGCGGCGCGTGCACTTCGGCGAGACCGAGAAGCCCGACGACGTCGAGACCATGTTCTACCACGCGTCGCTGCTGCGACGCCTTCTTGAGGAGGCCTGAATGCTCGGCCCGATGGACGAATACCCGGTTCACCAAGTGCCCCAGCCGATCGCCTGGCCGGGATCTTCGGACCGGAACTTCTATGACCGGTCCTACTTCAACGCCCACGACCGTAGCGGCGACATCTTCGTCATCACCGGTATCGGCTACTACCCCAACCTCGGGGTCAAGGATGCCTATCTGTTGGTACGCCGCGGCGACGAGCAGACCGCGGTGCACCTGTCCGACGCGATCGATCAGGACCGGCTCAACCAGCATGTGCTGGGCTACCGCGTCGAGGTCACCGAACCCCTGCACAAGGTGCGCATCGTGCTCGACGAAACCGAGGGCATCGCCGCAGATCTGTCCTGGGAAGGCCTGTTCGACGTCGTGCAGGAGCAACCGCACCTGATGCGGCAGGGCAACCGCGTGACCTTGGATGCCCAGCGCTTCGCCCAGTTGGGCACGTGGAGCGGGTTTTTGGAGATGGACGGCCAGCGCATCGACGTCGACCCGGCTGTGTGGATCGGCTCGCGCGACCGGTCCTGGGGCATCCGGCCGATCGGTGAGGCCGAACCCGCGGGCCGGCCCGCCGATCCGCCGTTCGAGGGCATGTGGTGGCTGTACGTCCCGATCGCGTTCGACGAGTTCTCGATCGTGCTGATCATCCAGGAGGAGCCCAACGGGTTCCGCTCGCTCAACGACTGCACCCGGATCTGGAAGGACGGACGCGTCGAGCAACTCGGCTGGCCGCGCATCAAGATCCACTACCGCTCGGGCACCCGCATCCCGACCGGCGCGACCATCGACGCCACCGCGCTCGACGGCTCAGCCGTCCGTTTCGACGTGGAATCCAAACTGCCCGTGCCGATTCACGTCGGCGGCGGCTACGGCGGCGACATCGACTGGCTGCACGGCGTGTGGAAGGGCGAGCGGTTCACCGAGCGGCGCACGTACGACATGACCGATCCGGCGATCATCGGCCGCTCCGGGTTCGGCGTGATCGACCACGTCGGCCGCGCGGTGTGCACCGAAGGCAACGGCGCACCCGTGGAGGGCTGGGGCCTTTTCGAGCACGGCGCGCTCGGCAGGCACGACCCATCCGGGTTCGCCGACTGGCTGACCGTCGCCCCGTAAGCAATTCTCTCCGGCGAGCAGACACAGAATCGCACTGCAGAAGGTCGGTTGGTGCGAGTTTGCGTCTGCTCGGCGGAGAAACTAGGTCGCCCACACCAACGCGGCCGCGGCGACGGCCTCGACCACGCAGTAGAACCAGTTGGGGTAGAACGAGGTTCGGCTGTCGATCACGCCGGACACCACGCGGCCGAACGCCATTCCGGCCAGCGCGGCCGCGACCGTGATCAGGATTCCGGTTCGGATCTCCCCCGGTGTGGCGGCCGCATAGCCCAGCACCGCGGCGATCGCTATCCCGAATCCGCCATACACGGCTCGTACTTCGGCGCGCGTCGTCGGCGTCTCGATGGTGAACCCGAATGGGCGCAGGATCGCTGCGGGTGCGGCCAGCGCGTACAGACCCATGCCTGCGAAGAACACCCCGACGATGGCGATGACAACGGTGCTCACGATGGCCTCCTGTTCACGTCGCTCGTGCTGACTTCCCGTGCGCGAGCAGACACTCCGGTACCCGGGAACGCGCTTTCCGGGGTACCTGCGCGTCTGCTCGGCAAGAAACGCACCCCCCAACACCGTCACGAGCGTGCGCAAACTGTTGACGAGTTAGGGCGTGTCGGCCAGCAGACGCGCGCGCTCGCGGTGCTGGCTGGCCGTCCCGAACACCATCGACTCGTCGATGCGGTCGAACCGGTGGTCGATCGCGTCGAGCACATAGTTGTGCCGCACGTGCCACGGCCGCTTGGTGCCTGAGCGGGGCAGGGCATGCGCGGAGCGCTGAATGTAGCCCGCTTCGAGATCCCAGGTCCGCTTCTCCGGAATGGGCGCAGGCCCCTTGTGCGGGTAGGCATGCGTGTAGCCGTGGGAATCCATGTACGCCAACAGTTTCGCGACCGCTCGCGCGGTCATGTCGGCGCGCAGCGTCCACGACGCGTTGGTGTAGCCGATGCACCACGCCAGGTTCGGCACGTCTTCGAGCAGGAATTCCTTGTAGACGAACCGTTCCGTGGGTTTGACCTCGCTGCCGTCGACCCGCAACGTGATGCCGCCGAGCGCCTGCAGTTGCAGGCCCGTGGCCGTGACGATGACGTCGGCATCCAGGCGCGCACCGGATTTCAGCACGATGCCGTCGGCGTCCACATGATCGATGTGGTCGGTGACCACCTCGGCGCGTCCGTCACTGATGTGGGCGAACAGATCGCCGTCGAGCACCAGGCACATGCGCTGATCCCACGGGTTGTACCGCGGCTTGAAATGCACGTCGACCGGATAGCCCGCGGGCAGCGCGGCAGAGTTACGGTTGCGGATCACCCACCGGCCGGCCTTGGGTGCCTTGCGGAAGAAGAAGTACAGCAAGACGTGGACCATCGCGTTGCGGAACCGCACCACCTGATGGGACAGTCTGCGCGGCAAGACCTTCCGGATGGCCTGCACCATCGGATCGAACCGCGGCATCGACATCATGTAGGTGGGTGAGCGCTGCAGCATCGTGACGTGTGCGGCGTGGCGGGCCAGTGCGGGGATGAGGCTGATCGCGGTGGCGCCGCTGCCGATCACCACGACACGTTTACCCGAGTAATCCAGGGATTCGGGCCAGAATTGGGGGTGCACCACATCGCCGCGGAAGTTCTCGATGCCGGGAAACTCTGGGGTGTAGGGCTCGTCGTAGTTGTAATAGCCGGTCCCGAAGAACACAAAGCGCGCGCGGTACACCACAGCTTGTCCGTCCCGCTCGGCGTGCACGGTCCAGGTGTCGGTGCTCGAATCCCAATCCGCGGACAGCACATGCGTATTGAACTGGATGTGGCGGTCGATGCCGTGCTTGCGGGCGGTCTCGGTGAGATACTCCCGGATGTCGGCGCCGTCGGCCACGTTCTCCGGGCGGGTCCACGGCTCGTACGGAAAGCTCAGCGTGAAGATGTCGCTGTCGGATCGGATGCCCGGGTACTGGAACAGATCCCACGTGCCGCCGATCCGAGCGCGACGTTCGACGACCGTATAGGTCAACGTCGGATTCTTCTCGTGGATGCGATAGGCAGCACCGATCCCGGAAATACCGGCCCCGATGATCAGCACATCGGAGTATGCGGGTTCATTGGCGGTCAACGTCGAACCTCCTCCACCCCACGATAGGACTCAGGGGCCGAGCGCGTCGACGATCTCGGCAAGCGTATCGATGGCGATCGGCCCCGGCTGATACAGGCAGATCCGGTCGGAGACCCCGTCGACGCGGTCACGGATGTGTGCGGCGATGTCCGCGGGACTGCCGCATGCGGCGATGGTGCGCAGCATGTCGTCGTCGATCAGCGAGCCCATCTCGTGCCAACGGCCCTGTTTGGACAGCGCGTTGAGCTCAGGCTGCAAGTCGCCCCAGCCGTGGGCGTCGAGCACCGGGCGATACGCCGGTGTGGATCCGTAGAACGCCAGCAGCCGCCGGGTCGCGGTGTGATCGTCGCCCGCCGACACGATGATCTCGGGCACCACCGCGAACCCGGCGGTGTCCCGTCCCGCGGCCGCCAAGCCCTCACGCACGGCGGGCATCGTCACGTCCTGCAGGAACCGTTTCGACCCGAACGGCATCACCAGCAATCCATCCGCGTGTTCGGCGGTGGCCCTGGTCAGACGCGGGCCCAACGCACCGACGTAGATCGGAGGCGGACCGAACGAGCCCACGTCCGGGCTGAAGGTGGGTGTCATCAGGGTGTGTCGGTAGAACTCGCCGCGGAAATCCAATCGCTCACCGGTAGACCAGGCGTGGAAGATCGCGCGCAGCGCCGCGATGAACTCGGTCATCCGGGCCACGGGCCGGTCGAAGTCGGCTCCGAACCGCTTCTCGATCTGGGTTCGGATCTGGGTGCCCAGCCCGAGGGTGAACCTGCCGCCCGACAAAACCTGATGGTCGACCGCCTGATGCGCCAGGTGCACCGGATTACGGGGAAACGCGATGGCCACGTTGGTCATCAGGTCGAGCCCACCGACGGTCGACGCCAAGGTCAGCGGCGCAAAGACGTCGTGTGGGCCTTCGAAAGTGAACACCCCGGCGGCTCCGGCCTCACGCAAGGCTTGCGCCCGATCGGCCGCATCGATAGGCCCGAACAACGCCGTCATGACCAACACGGCATGAGAGCCTAGTCACGTGACGATCCCAACCAACGCCGACGTCGTCGTGGTGGGTGCCGGTTTCGCCGGGCTGTCCGCGGCGCGGGAACTGACCAGACTCGGCCACGAAGTCGTGGTGCTCGAAGGCCGCAACCGGGTCGGTGGCCGCTCGTCGACCAGCACCATCGCGGGCGTGCCGGTCGATCTGGGCGGCACGTTCGTCGGGCCGACCCAAGACGCCGTGCTCAAGCTGGCCCGTAATTTGGGCTGCGATACGGTGCCGACCTACTGCCACGGCAAGAACCTCATCCGCTGGCACGGCAAGGTGCGGTCGTACCGCTCCACCATCCCGAAGCTGTCGATCATCGAGTTGGTGGATGTCTCTCGGATCCAGTGGCGGTTCGACCGGCTGAGCCGGTTGATCCCGGTCGAGGATCCGTGGGCCGCGCCGGCCGCACCCCGGTTGGACAAGCGCAGCCTGGAGAGCTGGTTGCGTTCGGTGCACGCGTCGGCGTCGACGCGCAACCTGATGGCGATCATGTCCCGGGTGACCTGGGGCGCCGAACCCGATGCGGTCTCGATGCTGCACGCCGTGCGCTATATCAAGGCCGCGGGTGGGCTGGGCCGCATGCTCGACGTCAAAGGTGGCGCTCAACAGGACCGCTTCCCACACGGCACGCAGCAGATCGCGCTGCGCATGGCCGAGGAGCTCGGTGAACGGGTGGTGCTCGACGCGCCGGTGCGACGGATCGAACGCCACCCGGACGGCACCGTCGTGGTGGCCGGTCCGGCCGGGCAGGTGAGTGCCCGCGCCGTGATCGTGGCGATCGCCCCGGCGCACCGGACGGCGATCACGTTCGACCCGCCACTGCCCGAGCAGTACGGCGAGTTGGCTCAGCACTGGCCGCAGGGCACCCTGAGCAAGGCTTACGCCGCCTACGACAAACCGTTCTGGCGCGCCAACGGCTGCTCCGGTGAGGCGTTGTCCGACGAGGGCCCGGTGTTCATCACGTTCGACGTGAGTCCCGATGACGGTCCCGGCATCCTGCTCGGTTTCACCGACGCCCGCACGTTCGACCCGCTACCACCCGAACAGCGGCGGGAGAAGGCGCTGGCCGGGTTCGCCGAGTTGTTCGGTGACGCGGCGCGCCGCCCCGTCGACTATATCGATCACTGTTGGAGCGCAGAGGAATTCGCACCGGGTGGCCCGACCGCCGCGGTCCCGCCGGGGGCCTGGACCAACTACGGCCGCTGGCTGCGGAAACCGGTTGACGCGATCCACTGGGCAGGCACCGAAACCGCGGACCGGTGGACAGGATTCCTCGACGGCGCGGTGCGTTCCGGGCACCGGGCTGCCGCCGAAGTCGCTGCGACGCTGAAGAACTGACCGCCTATTGCCGGCCAGCGCCGGGCAACTGCTCCCTGACCGTGAACAGCGTGCGGGGCGCCACCTGTCGCGCAACCTGGGAGGCGGCAGGGCCCGCCACCCGCGGCGCCGATGCGCCGGTCTCGGGCACCACCCGGTCGGCCGGGACACTCCTGAAACGCTTTGGGGTGAAATCCAGTTGGGTCTCCCACGGGCTGGCCGGCCCTTTGGTGACCGAAGACTGTCCCAGCCGCAGCGCGTCCGGATCCATCCGGAACGGAGCATTCGCCGTCGCATCCTCGACGGCCGGGGCCTTCATGTCTCGCCGCTCGGTCTTCTTCGCGGCCTGCTCGGGTTGGGCAGCCAGGCTTCTGGCGACCAGTTCTTGATCGGGTCTTCTCCACCTGCGCTCCTGATCATGCCATTTGCCGTACAGGCTGACGGCCTCGCCCGGAAGTTGACCGCCGAACAGGTTCGCGGGCGCATAGGACTTGTACTCAGGCGGCTTCGGCCCCGACGAATCTGATGACTGCCCCGAAGGCACTTGCCCGGGGGTCGGTGTCGTAGGTGTCCGCTGCGCGGGCTGCTGCGGGCTCGGTCCGGACGCCGCCCCACCCGGCCTGCCCGCAGCCTGTTCCAGGTACTGCCGCCACGCCTGCAGGTACCCGAACAACTGCTGGGTGTAGTCGGCCGGCGCGGGCGCCGCAGGCGGATTCGGGGCTGGCTGCGGCATGGGCGGGATCACCGGAGAACCCGCCATCGCCCATGGCGGCGCGGGCAGCATCGGGGTCAGCGTCATCGTCTGCTCCAGCAGCGCACGCCACACCTGCAGGTAGGCCAACAGCTGCTGCTGGTAGTCGGTCGGGGGCGCAGGCATGGACGGTATCGGGTACGTCATCGGTTGGCCTCCAACGGTTGACGGGATCGGTGAGGTGACGGCGCCGCCCGGGTAGGCAGCCGACGTGTCCAACGGATGGGGAAGCGACTCTTCGCAGTATCGCGCGTCGAGCACCCGTAGGGCGCGGGTATCGGCGGGCTCACGGTTCTCGATGTCGAACACGTAGCAGTAGTCGCCGGCCGGTGAGGGCATGCGTACCGGACTCGAATAGCCCTGATCCAGGAAGCCGTAGGGGAAGCGCCAATCCAACGTGGTCTTCTCGCGGCGGTCGACGCCACCTGACTGCACCCAGATGTAGTGGTCGAGAATGGCGTTGACGGCGTGGCGGCCGGACTCGCAGGCCGCCTCCATCGAGGTCATCCTGGTGAAGGTTCTGGTCCAGGTTCCTGCGAAGACCACGGAATTGTTGTGCACCTGGTAGCCACCGTGACGCGCCTGCCACACGTTGCGCTGCTCGAGGTCTGCCAGCCAGTCGTCGTCGGCAGGCACGCTCCACCACGATGTCCCGTGCGGATTCCACGGGTCGCCGCCGGGCCGGTTCGGCCAGTCCCCGACGATGGGCACCAGGTACGGGGTCTCGTTTCGGATGACGCGGCCCGTCCCCTGGCCCGGCCCGCCGGCCAGGATCAGCCCTCGGTCGAGCGCATACCAGATCGGCCACGGCAGGAGCGCCTCGGCGATGTTGTCCACGCTGCTGGTGAGGGCGTGGACGATCTGCCGCCACACCTCGGTGGCGATCTCGTCTGCCGTGCAGTCCCTCGCGGCTTTGCCGCGGCCGAACTCGTCGACCAGGTGGCGGGACGGCGCGTTGAAGTCGCCGATATCGACCGACAACACCGAAACATGCCCGTCCCGGGTCAACGACGGGCGTCGTTCCCATAGGCCGTGCTGGTTGATCGACGAGAGTCCCCACTCGGTTCCCGAGTAGTACATGTGCCCGCGCAACAACTGAAACTCGGTGTCGAAGTAGAACTGGATGCCACCCAACGTCTGGAACCTGTCCCATGGCAGCCGGCCCATCTCAGCGATGGCGTAGGGATCGCGCCGGGCGTGCGGCCGCTGCGCGCCGGGTTCCAGCGGGCCGCTCTCCGGCGGCACCGACGTCGTGAAACCGTCCAGTTCGGCGACGGTGCCTCCGGCCCCGGCCGCGCGCATGGCCGACGTGATGTCCTCGGCCGCAGGCGCATCGACCGCGACCACCGTGTAATCCGGGGCCACGCGCGAGCCGTCGGTCAGGGTGATCTGCACCCGTGGCCTCAGATGCGGCGGCTGGCTGGGGTCTGCCGGGGGTGGATCCAAGCTGTCGGCGGCACCGGGGACGAAGGTGACCCCGAGTGCGACGAGGTGGCGGTACCAGTGGTCGAACCACGCCTCGGTGGTGGGACCGTTGAGCACGCCGTCAGCCTTGTTGTCGCGGCGGTCCATCTGCAGTTGCAGCTGCAGATACGTCGTGAGGTTGGTTCGCGCGTCGCCCCACCGGGAATCGAAAGCCGCCAGCACCCTGGGCATTTCGAGCAGCAGGTCGTTGAACAACGGCGAATACGAAAAGCGGCGGGCGCCCGCGGGGTTGTCGCGGCCGACGAAGAAGTCGTAGGCCGACAGGTTCTGCAGTTCTCTCGCGCGACGCGGCGGGCTGGTGACGAGGTAGCGCATCAGCCTGCTCACGAATGTCCCGACGTCCTGCGGCGTGAAACCCAATCCGGCGAGCTGACCGACGATGCTGAGGAACTCGGCGGGGCTGCGGGGTGCTTCCCGCGGGAAGACCAGGGACGGTTTGCCTTCCACCGTCGTGCCCTGCGTGATCACGCGCCGCACGTTGTCCATGACGGTGCGGGCGGTCGGCTGCCAGCTGTGCCCACCGGCCGCTGTGTGGACGCATTCGTAAACCGGGATGCGCTGGAACAGATCCCAGGTGTGCAGGTAGTACGCCGGGAAGAACCGGAAGCCGTGCTCCCCCGCCACGGCGCGACCGGGCTGACGTGGTTCACCGCGGCGACCCGGGAACGGACGCAGCTCGGCGCGGCTGCCGTCTGCGGTGCCGATCGTCGAGTACTGGGACGCGGCCAAGCCACCGAGCTTGACGGGCGGATAGAAACCGGCAGGCGCAGCGTCCAATCCGACGCGTTCGTCCCGACGGTACTCGTATACCGTGACGTCGAAACCGCGCTCGGCCAGTTCATGTGCGGCCGTGAGCCCGGCGATGCCCGCGCCGAGCACCGCGACGGTGGGACGTCGTCGACTCGACGCCGGCGTGACGATGTGCTCGGTCACGATGCTTCCGTCCGCAGTGCCGACAGCAGCGTGGGTTGTGACGGCGCCCGCACCGCGGCATGGACATAGGCGAGCAGGGTGTCGTGCGCGCGGATGACGTCGTCGAGTGCACCCTGCACTCGCACCGCGCCGGTTTCGACTGCCTCGGCGAGTCCCAGTCGCGCGTCGAGCACGTCGATGATCGCGGAGCGTGACGTGCAGATCCGCGCACCTGGGGCGGTGTCGCGTGACGGGCCGTCGAGCACCTCAAGGCGATTGCCGCCTCGCAGCGCGAAGCGCTCGCCGTCGACATCGAGTTCGACCACCAGCGGCCCGAGCCGGTCGAGGATCAGCCGGTAGCTGTCAGGCACCTCCTCCGCGAGGTGTTCCACTGACCGCGTCAGCAGCGACGAAACCGGCTCAGCCATGGAGGAACTCGAATACGCCGGTGCCGGTGAAGTCGATGGCCTTACCGCCGATGGACCCGGACATGCGTGCGACGCCGCCGGTTTCGCACAGCACGGTCGAGCGGTCCAGGCGCATCTCGCTGGGCTGCGCCAGGCGGGCGTAGGACCGAGGACGGAATTCGGCGCACACGTGGTCGCCGGCCCGAGACGCGGTGATCTCGATTCGTTCCGGCACGCCGGGCGTTTCGCCGTCGAGCAGCAATCGCATCGCCGGCGGCAAAGTGCAATCCGCGGCGCGGCCGAGCCGGCCGTGGGACCGGGTGCACACACCGGCGTGCCGGAAGATCGCCGCGGGCTCGTCGCGATGCCAGACGTAGAGCGCCTGGGACAGGTTGCGCAGCCTGCGCCGGTCGGTCATCTGCAGGAACACGAGCGACCACGGATCGTCGTCCGCTGACGGCAGGATGGTCCCCCATGTCCAGGCGAAGTCGTCGCCCCACCAGAACCGCCCCCAGTTGTGGTCGTGGTAGGCCAAGTCGCTGTCCATGCGGTGCTCCCGGGGCCCGATGCGCAGCCACCCGTCGGCACGCAGCCTCGGCACGAACAACCAGCACATGCGGCCGTTCCCGACGGGTTGGTTGTTCACGACGAAGGGCCGGCTCACCGCGGTGAGCTCGAATTCACCGCGAATCCCTTGTCCGGGAAGGTCGATCAGCACGTGGTAGCCGTCAGGGCGGACGGCCATTCGATTGCCGCCGATCGCCAGATTGCCGAGATCGGCCGTGACGTCGAGCTCGGATTGGTCGAATCGTTCGATGGCGCCGGCCCATTGGCCATCGTGGGCGATCACGATGACCCGTGGTGCGAGCCGCGGACCGGCAGCCGAGGCTTCGTTGACGAGGCTGAAGTTCACCAGCAGCCGGAACCCCCGGCCGTGGACGACGAAGTGATGCCATTCCTTGAAACCCTCCGGTCGCGCCGCGGAGAGCACCGGGGCGCGGAGGAAATCGCTGCCTGCGAGCACGGCACTCATCGCAACCACCGGGTGGGAGTGACCGGCACATCCGTCGAATACGGTGATATGACCGATGTTTCAGCCAGTCGCTCGATCGCGTCACCCAGGCCGGCAATGCCCAGCAGAACGTGGACCAGGTCGTCGGCGTCGCCGGGCGGGGCGGGATGCGGGGCGCACCCCGACGCCAGCGCCCGGACCATGCGGGCCAGGCCGGTCAGCCCCATCAGGTAGTCGATGAAGCTGCTCTGGTCTGCCAGCGCGTCCCGCGGGTCGGACAACGTCATGCGAACCCCTCGGGCCGCAGGTGTGCCAGTACGGTGTCGTCGAGTCCGTGGCCGATGACAGCGTCGGCCAGCAGTTCGGCCCAGCCGGTCGGTACCGCGTCGGGTGACGCGGGACCGTCAAGAACATTGAGGCTCACCGTTTCCCAGACGCGACGCAGATTCTCGACTGCCTCCGACGCGACGAGTGCGTCGCGCAACCGCTCCCCCTCGGGTGTCTGCGCATACCGCCGTCCCTCCGCGACGAGCAGGTCGTGTACGCCACGGGCGCCCGCCGGATTTCCGAGCACCGCGCGGCGGGCACCCATGAGCAGGTCGAACATCGCGCGTTCGGCGCCCGCCGCCTCGTCCGGGGGCGCCGGCAGCAGGCGTGGGGCCTGCCGTTCGACGAGGTCGAGCGTGAGCTGGCGGATCCGCTCGAGTTCGGCCAGCATGCCGACCAGGATCTCCGGATTCATCGGGTCCGCCCATGCACGTAGTCGACCAGGGCGGTGATGGCATCGCGGTGCCGGCTTTGTGGCAGCCAGTCCAGGCTCGACAACACACCCGCCGCCTTTTGCGCATGCTCGGCGGCGATCCCTCGCGCATGTTTGAGTGAACCGACGCGTTGCATGAGGTCGTAAAGCCAGCGGATGTCGTCGAGGGTCTTGGTCTCCGAGGAGTGGTGGCCCTCGAGGCGCGCCGCGATCTCGGCGCGTCCGAGCCGGGAGAGTTCACCGCGCGCGGTGAGCCGGTCCAGCACATCGGCCAGCCCGAGTTCCCCGATGCTGCTCGGCCGGCGCTTCGCCATGATCCGCACAGCCCGGGCACGGTCCGCAGGATCGGCAGTTCGCAAGGCGTGCAGCAACATCAGGGTGCGTTTGCCCTCCCAGAGGTCGCCGCCGATCTCCTTCCCGTAGTCCTCCGGGTCGGCGCGCAGATTCAGCAGATCATCGGTGATCTGAAAGGCCGCGCCCAGGTGTCGGCCGAAGGACTCCAACGGCGCCAGCCAATCCGGTGCCGCACCGGCCGCCACCGCGCCCGCCTGCAGCGGGGTGATGAACGAATACCAACTCGTCTTGAGCTCCACCATCTTGAGGTAGTCGGCATCGTCGAGCTGCCATGTGTTGGATCGGACCCAGTCGAGCTCGATCGCCTGGCCCTCCACGGTCTGGCGGGTCATGTGGGCAACCGAGCGCAGGATCCGCAGCGCGGGCCCGAGGCCCACCCGTTCGACGTTGTCGAGCAGCGGTTGCAGGGACAGCGACAGCATCGCGTCGCCTACGTTGACGGCGACCGGGATGCCGTGATCGATGTGCAGCGTGGGTTTGCCTCGCCGCCACCATGATTCGTCTTCGATGTCGTCGTGGATGAGAAACGCGTTGTGGTAGAGCTCCAGCGTGGCCGCGGTCGGCAGGACGGCCTCCAATGCGCCACCGAGCCCCAGGCACATCGCGATACTCAGCCCGGGCCGCAACGCCTTCCCGCCGCGCAGCGGATAGTCGAGGATCAGTTCATGCAGTGAACTCGTACCTGTCCGCCCAGAGCCGTACAGCCGATCGATCTCCTCGTCACAGGCTTCCTTGCACTGCGCAAGGTAACTTTCGAGCACCGCTGAAGCCGGTGGTGCCGTGCGTCTTTCAGGGAGGGTGGAGGTCATTGAGATACGGGTCAGGGTTCTTGGAGAGCGACGATGCCCTTCACATCTTTGACTCTCGTCGCGAAGCGGATTCGGAGGGCAAGTTCGATGGCGCCCGTTGCGGTTTCGCCGAGAACCTCCAGACCGGGCAGCACGCTGAAGGCAATGTCCACCGGCTCCTCTCCCGGTGTCGCGTCGCACGCAGTTCCTTGTGCAATCCGCTGGCGGCGACCGAGTAGGAGCACGATTATCTTCCCCGCAGGCACTCCGCTGTCGACCGTGGTGGCCCGATACAGCGAGTTTGCGTTCGCCGCCATGAGCACCGACTCGGTCGATGGGTATCCGCTGACCAATTCGCTGAACGCGATGAGGCCCTTTGTGTTCGTGAACAGGCAGGAGGGCGCCCGGTAGCCCTCGTCCTCAAGTTGAGCTCTGGCTTCGATGAGCTTGTTCACGATCACCTGCAGTGTGTCACCCGCGGCAAGTTGGTCCGCCGCAGCTGTTGCGTCATCGCTGAGCTTCTGCAGCACCACCGTGTCGACTTGCTTCGCGAGATCCCCCGTCGCCTTTATCACTTCGGCCAGCAATCCATCAGGCGTCGGGGCACAGGCCTGCGCGAGGGTCACCTCGAACGTCACGTCTGTGGGAACGGGCTCAAGTGGGAGGAACGTCGGATTGTCCACGACGTCGCTGGGAACCTGCGTCTGCGCCGGATCCCCAGTGTCCCAATGAGGAATCGCTTGCCAGGCGATACAGGTGTTTGCGAATGTCTCTCGTACTGCCTGGTTGGCTGTGGCCAACCGCTCGGCACTCAGATACATAGCGGTCCCCTTGATGTGTGAGACAAATGATCGCAGACAGAATCGGCGCCTGACTCGAAGTTCGGCAGACCGTTATTTCTGTTCGAGTGCAACTTCTTGACCGGGAAACATTTCCCCGCGCAGCACGGCGTCGCAGTGCGCCACATGCAGCGGGGCCACCGGATCGTCGGGCACCACGTCGGCGCAGCGTTCGAACGCGGCGCGCGCGCCCGCCACGTCACCGGCGTCGAACAGGGCGAACGCTTCGTCGAAAAGGGGCTGTGCCTTGGCCTTCGCGGTGCGCAGCGGCATCGGATCCTCGTCGTAGACCTCGAAGATCGTCACCGGCCTGCGCCGGTTGACCACCATGACGCGCTCCATCCGCCGGATGCTGAATTCGTCGGGATCGGCGAGCCTGGCATACGTCGCGTCACTGATGAGCAGTGAACATCCGTAGCGCTTGGTGGTGCTCTCGATGCGCGCCGCCAGGTTCACCGCGTCACCGATGATGGTCAGCACCATGCGGTTCACCCCGCCGACCAATCCGACGCCGATCATCCCGGTGTTGATGCCGATGCCGGCCCGCAATTCCGCCGAGCCCCGGGCTTTTCGCTCGGCGTTGTACTCGCGCAGGGAGCGCAGCATGGCGAGCGCAGCACGGACGGCGTCGGGTTCGGACTCGAAGACGGCGACGATCTCGTCACCCCGGACATCCTGGATCATGCCGTTACAGCTGATGATCGGCATCTCGACGGCTCGCAGAAATCCCATCGCGAGGTTGCTCGCCTCAGCGACGTTCATGTCTTCGAGCATCGTGGTGTAGCCGCGGATGTCGCTGATGAGCACGGTCATCTCGCGGTCGACCCGATACCCGCTGTGCACCCGGCGGAGGTCGTCGATGTCAAGAATGCGCAACAGTTCGTTGGGCACGAATCGCGATTGAACGTCCATGAGCGTGCGTCGGTACTCGTCGGCGGCATGCAGGCGGGCCTCCAACTGAAAGTTCCACAACGGCGCCGCGGCCTGGGCGCACAGGAAGGCGACGGCCTCCTCGTGTTCGGGCGTGAAGGCTCCGGCACCGCGCTCACGCTCCGCGTAAACCACTCCGATGATGTTGTCCTGCAACATCACTGGTGCGGCGAGAACCGACGGCCCGGCGGTCTGACGATGCGCGCGGCTCCCGGGCCGGACGGGGCCGGCGCCGTCGACGTGCACGGCGCGGCTCTCCATCACCCGGCTGACAGCGGTGCGGTCGTACGGCACTTCGGTCCACGGGCCGTCGATGGTCGTGGTGGCGCCCTGCTCGTGCACCGCATGAACCAGCGGGTGGTCGGTGTCGCCGGAGAGGTAGAGCACCCGCTGAGCACCGGTGATGTCCGCGGCCGTCCGCACCATGAGCGCGACCAGGCTGTCGGAGGTCTGGGCGGCCGACAGCGCGCGGACGAGGTGGCGGGCGCCGACCGGATCGATGCCCGAGCCGGTGTCGGCAAGATGCCGGCTCAACAACCAGGGATGCTCCCGCGCGAGCCGGTCCGCCCGCAGCGTCATGCCACCGTTGACGAACCGTTGATAAGCCGACCGCAACATGTGCTCGCGCAGCGTCACGCGACCGGTTTCCGTATAGAGCGCAGCGGCCTCTTCGTGCGCGACCGCCCCGAGCATCGGCAGGTGGTTCTCGTCGGCCAGCGCCATCGCCTGGTCGAGGTACTTCTCGGCTTCCCGGTGTCGTCCGCAGACGCGTGCCCAGGTGCCCTGAATGAGCGCGTACGGCGCCGCGTAATTGGCCGGCGACTCCGCCGCCCATTTACGGTGCAGCGCCAGCGCCTTGCGTACCGCGCGTCGGGTGGCACGGGCCCTTGGCGCGGCGTGGATCTGGCAGAGCGTGGAGACCATGTAGTTGAGTTGCATGATGGCGTTCCCGGCCATGCCGTCGATGTGCTCCATCACCTCATCGACGACCGCGGCGCCACTGGCGTAGTCGCCGGTCCAGAAATACAGCCCGAGTCGCTGCGTCGCGACCGCACTGACGGTGACCTCATCGCCTTGCAGGCGAGCGGCCGGCACGGCCTCCCGCTCGTCGAATCCGCTCTCACCGGCCAGCAGGAACGGATCCTCGCTGCGGCCCATCAGATTGAGGCAGATCTGCTGAACGGCCTGGCACAGCAGGCGAGGCACGGGCTGTGACCGGATCTCCGGAATGAGTGTGCGGGCCAGCAGGTCGATCTCGGGCAGCGGTTGGCCCGCCCAGAACGACTGGGACAGCAACACCGCGGCGAGGAAACCGGCATATTCCTGGTCCCCTTGGTCGAGTGCCTCCGCGACGGCGTCGCGCAGTTGCGGGAAGCCTTCGTGCATGGGGTGACGCCAATGCCGGATGAAGTTCAGGTACATGAAGACGGTTTCCGGTCGCGCCTGCCGGAACTCCTCGCGGTCGGCGAGCTCAAGCCCCACCTCGCCGAAGCGCTGGGCCCCGCCGCTGTCGCCGGTGACGACGAGAAGCAGCCCGTAGCTGACGAGCACGAGGGGCGAGGACGGCGTGTGGCCGTGCGCGAGCGTCAGGTCGAGTTGCTTGCGGACCACGAGCGGCAAGATGTTGAGCCGGACGATGTAGCTCAAGCTGCGCAGTTCGTCGAGGATGCGCTGGATCTCGATGACCCTGCGGTCCTGGCAGTCCGGCAGCGCCAGCAGCCGGTCCGTAGTCCAGCGCCGCATGGCGAGCTTCATCTGTGCGAGCGCGATCGCCATCCGGGGCTTGCCCGGGTCGGGCGCGATCGGTTCCCCGAGATCCTCCAGCGCCCGCAACCCGGTTTCCAAAGCGTCTTGCAGCCGGTTCTCCGCGACGTGACCTTTGAGCCGCAGGTAGGCGATGCGCGCCCGGTCGGCCGGCTCGGCCAGATGCTGCGCGGCCTCGTCGAGCAACGTGTGCAGCGCCGCCATGTCACCGACGAGAAGCGCCGCCTGCGCGGCGTCGAGTTGCAGCTCGCGGGTCAGCTCGAAATCGTCGGTCCAGCGGCGCTGCCCCAGGAGTTCCAGCCCGTTGCGGCAGTACTCGAGGGCGAGCGGGAACGACGCCTGGGCCCGGGCTTTGGCCGCCGCGCGTCGCAGCACCGAGACAAACTGACGGCGTTCACCGTCCTCGACCGATCCCGCGCCGCCGATGCCGACGTGCCGGGCGGCCTCGAACAACCGCTCGTCGCCGAGCGCGACCATGCGCCTGCCGATCCTCAGGTGGGTCTCACGTTGCGCCTCGAGGGGCAGGGCGTCGCGCGCCGTCTCGGCGATGCGGTCATGGCTGAACCGGTACCTGGCGTCGAGGCTGATGGCATTGGCGATCCGCTCGCCGCGGCTGTCGAGCGCTTCGATGAGGCGGAGTTCCAGAGCCGACCAGAGCGCATGTGCCACCACGTCAGCCGGTTGGTCTGCGGCCGCGGCCGCGTCGGCGAGATCGAACTCACCGCCCACGCATGACAGCGCACTCAGCACCGCCCGGTCGTTCGGGCGCAGTTGGTCGACGTAGTGTCCGAGGAACTCGGCGGCGGTCGCACTGACTTCGATGGATGACAGCACCCGCAGATCCCAGCTGGGGTGCCCGCCGGCCCCGACCGGGATGAGTGCGCCTGCGAGCTGTGCACGGTAGAGCAGTTGGCGGACTTGGAGCGGATTACCGCCGGTGCGGTGCTGGAACTCGGCCGCGACGTCGCCGAGCTCGAGGCCCGGGCCACTCACCATCGAGAGCAGCTCCTCGACGTCCTTGCGCCCCAACGGATCGAGCTCGATGCACCGCGGTGCCACTACGGTGAAACCCGCTGTGTCCGGGTCGAACTCGCCTGCGCGGTGCGCCCCGAGAACCAGCACGTTGCGAAGTGACACCGACAGCAGTTCCGACAGCAGCAGCAGCGTGTCCCGATCGGCCCACTGGAGATCGTCGATTGCCAGGACCACGGGCCGATACGCCGCGGTCGCGGACACCAGCCGGATCACGGCGCGGTGCAGTCGCCTGCGGGCATCGGCCGCGTCCCGATCCTCGACCTGTGCCGCGCCGCCGAGGAGCGGGCCCAGCTCGGGCACCAGCTCGCCGAGGACTCCGGTGAGCCCTGACATCCCGTTGACCAGTTCCGTGCGCCACCCGTCCCGCTCGGCCGGACCGGTGGCCTCCATGGTGCGGACGATCGAGCCGAGCGCGTCGCGCAGCGCGGCGTACGGCGCCGGGGCCCCGTCGCGACACCGTCCGTACGCGAATACACAGTCCCGCTGCGAGACCTCGGCGCCGAGTGCCTGGGTCAGCGTCGACTTGCCCACGCCCGGAACGCCGCTGATGAGAACGCAACCTCCGCCGGAGCGCTCCGACGCCTCGACCGCCGCGCGGAGTTCGGCGATCTCACGTTTGCGGTCGACCACGCGGCCGTCGAGATCGAGTACCGGAGCCGTCACAGCACGCAGCCGACCACTTGGCCCGCCGCCCACCGGACGGCCTGACAAGGGAAGCGCAACATGTCGCGGTCCCTAACTCTTCCTTCAACCGGCTCTGTTGGCTCATGGTAATTTCCGGTCGGGTCAGAGCGCGCACGGAAGGCGCAGATTCGGCCGACATGCCACGATCTGGCAACGGCAAAGTGCTTGCGCCGTCAACTATTACGCGCGGGGCTTGGGCCGCTGTCGGGCGCCGGGACGTGGTTACGCCGTGATCCGCCGTTTCACCGATTCGGCCAGCGCCCGCAGCTCACGGTTGACCTCGGCGGGACGTTCCAGGATGGCGCAGTGCCCGCCGGTCAGCTCCACGAAGGCCGCCAGGTTCGGGGCGTCGTCGGCGATGCGCCGCGACGCGTTGATCGGCAGCAGCCGATCCATCTGACTGCCGATCACCAGCGTCGGCACGGTGAGGTTTCGCAGTGAGATGTGCTTGGGCCCGAGATTGTCGACGAGCACGCGCGCCCAGCCGCCCCGGCCCACCGCCGGTGTGGCCGCGAACAGGTCGTATACGAAATCGGCCACCCACGGGTCGGCGTCCCGGCCCACCGCCAGGTATGCGACGAACCGCCGGTTCGGCCCGTCGGCCAGCTTCGGCACCGGCGTGGCGCCGAACGTCTTCAGCAGCGTGCCGGCCGCGCGGATCCTGGATGCCGAGAGCCGCGTCGGCACCTGCGCGAGCTTGACGTCCCGCAGCAGGTCGCCCGTCGTGGTGTTGATCAGCGCGACCGCGTCGGCGCGGCTCCGCACCCGGCCCGGGTAGCGCTGCGACCACGACGTGATCGCGATGCCGCCCATCGAGTGCCCCGCGATCACGGCCCGTTCGCCCGGGTTGAGGGTGGCCTCCAGCACCGCATCCAGATCGGCGGCCAGATGGTTGAGGCTGTAGCCGCTCCTGCCGCGGGGTGCGTCGCTGCGGCCGTGCCCGCGGTGGTCGTACGCGATGACGCGATAGTCACCGGCGAGGTCGGCGATCTGGTGTGCCCAGACCTCGATCGCGCACGTGATGCCGTGTGCCAGCACTATCGGGTAGCCGTTCTCGGGACCGAACACCTGGGCGTGCAGTCGGATCCCGTCGATGCCTCGTACCTCGACTGTGCGACCCGGAGGCAGCGGTGGAAGCGGCATCTGAAGCTCCAATCGTCAGGCGGCGTTGCCTTTGCTGTGACCCAAATCCTACCGCTCGGTAACCAGCACGGGTTTGATCACCTCGCCGGACTTGGCAGCCGCCCAGGCACCCGTGAAATCGTCAAATGCGTAAGTGGTGACGAGTCTTTCCAGCGGCAGTTCCCCGGTGGAGTACAGGCGCACCAGTCGTGGGATGAACGCGTGCGGTTCGCTGTCACCTTCCACGACGCCACGCACCGTCAATCCTTTGGCCATGATGAGTGCGACCGGGAGTTCGGCGGTCATCGCCCCGAGCCCGAGAAGCGCGAGCGTGCCGCGCGTTCGCAGCACCCCGACCGCTGACGCGATGACATCCGGCCGTGCCGTGGTGTCCACCGCGGTACTCACTCCCCCGGTCAGTTCGAGCACCGCCGCCGCGGCGTCCGAGGCAGCCGGGTCGATGGTCGCGGTGGCGCCCAATTCCGTTGCGAGCGTGCGTCGTTGCTCGATGGGATCGACCGCCACGATGGTGCGGCAGCCGGCGATGCGGGCACCCATCACCGCCGACAGCCCGACCGCACCGGCACCGAAGACCACGATGGAGTCGGACCGCTGTGGACGCAGCACGGTGAGGACGGCTCCGACGCCGGTCTGCACGCTGCAACCCAGCGGTGCAGCGAGCGCGGGATCGATCGGATCGGACAGGGCCACGGCGTTACGGCTTCCGGCGATGGCGTAGGTGGCGAAACTCGACTGCCCGAAGAACCCGTCCGTGACAGGGGCGCCGTCGAGCCGCAGCGCACTGGATTCGCCGCGGCGGCCACGCATGTTGAGGTCCGTGGCATGGTCGCAGTACGCCGGACGCTGCGCAGCGCAGTTTGCACAGCTGCCGCAGCTCGCGAACGTCAACACCACCTGCTCGCCGATCCGACGCTGCGCGTCCCGCCCGACCGCGACGACGGTGCCCGCACCTTCGTGACCGAACACCATCGGCAGCTTGCGGAACCACGATGCGACGCTGACGTCGGTATGGCAGATTCCCACGGCATCGATCCTGACCAGGACTTCGTCACCGACAGGTTCGCGAACCTGCACCTCGGCCAGTTGCGGATCAGCACCCGGATCGAGCAGCACCGCGGCGCGGGCGTTGAGCATCCGGTGATCGTAGGCGACCAACTTGACACCTGTCGAGTACGCCCTCGGTCAGCGGACCGCACGAAGGCGCCGATGCGGCCCAGCGCAGAATTGGGCCCGACGACTCCAGAAAGAGGCCCCGATGCGTGCAGCACAGATCACCCGGCTCGACGGCCCCACGGCCGTGCAGGTGACCGAAGTCGACGAACCGTCTGGTGACGACACCGTCGTCATCGATGTCCATGCGGCCGGCGTGGCGTTCCCCGACGCGCTCTTGACGCGCGGGCTCTATCAGTACAAGCCAGAGCTGCCGTTCACCCCGGGCGCCGAGATCGCCGGCACCGTACGCAGCGCCCCGTCCGACGCACACGTGGCCGCCGGTGACCGCGTGCTCGGCCTGACCATGCTGTCCGGTGGCATGGCCGAAGTCGTTGCACTGCCTGCCGATCGAGTGTTCGCACTTCCGGATGCGGTGTCTTTCGAAGCGGGCGCAGGCATCCTGTTCAACGACATGACAGTGCATTTCGCGCTGCGAACCCGGGGACGGCTGCGCGACGGTGAAACCGTGCTGGTGCACGGCGCGGCCGGGGGGATCGGCACCGCCGCGTTACGGCTGGCCCCGGCCCTGGGGGCCGCGCGCACCATCGCGGTGGTGTCCACTCAAGAGAAGGCGGAAATCGCCAGGGCTGCAGGTGCTTCCGATGTGGTGCTGGCCGACGGATTCCGTGATGCGGTCAAAGACCTGACCGGTGGGCGCGGCGTCGACATCGTGGTCGACCCGGTCGGCGGCGATCGGTTCACCGACTCACTGCGGTCACTCGCCGTTGGCGGTCGGCTGCTGGTGATCGGCTTCACCGGTGGCGAGATCCCCACCGTCAAGGTCAACCGGTTGCTGCTCAACAACATCGACGTCGTAGGAGCGGGCTGGGGCGCATGGACGTTCTCCCACCCCGGATACCTGGCCGAGCAGTGGGCCGAGCTCGCGCCGCTGCTCGCCTCGGGCGCGATCCCGCCGCCCGCGCCCGAGGTCTACCCCCTGGAGCGGGCCGGCGAGGCCATCGCGTCGCTGGAGAACCGCAGCGCCAAAGGCAAGGTCGTGTTGAAGATCCGCTGACCTGTCTCACCCACCGGGCCGCGACTGCAGCGGCCCGAAGCTGTGCCCCTGACAATTCTCCTACAGGTAGCGTCCCGGCGGGAATGGGTGTCGGACCCGATGGTGGTCGATGAGACGACCGCGCAGACTGTCCGGACACTCGAACGTCGGAGTAGGCATGCAGCAGGGTTCGACCGACAGATTCTCGGCGTCCAGACGGGCCCGTGCGCTGATCATCGCGGCCGTCACCGTTGTCGTGCTCCTGCTTGTCGTGCCGGGCTTGTTGAACTCATACGTCGACTGGTTGTGGTTCGGAGAGGTGGGTTTCCGCCGCGTCTGGGCCACGGTGCTGTTGACCCGGGCCGCGGTCTTCGGCGCGGTGGCGCTGCTCGTCGGAGGTAGTCTGCTGGCGGCGATGATGCTGGCGTATCGCACCCGACTGGTCTTCGTCCCTGCCAAGCGCGACAACGACCCACTCGCGCAGTACCGAACCCTCGCGATGCGGCGGCCGCGTTTGCTGTCGTGCGGCATCGCGGCGAGTATCGCGGCCCTGTGCGGTCTGGTCGGGCAGACGAGTTGGAGGACAGTTCAACTGTTCCTGCACGGCGAGCAATTCGGTACCACCGACCCGGAGTTCGGACGTGACATCGCGTTCTTCGTGTTCGACCTCCCGTTCTACCGGTTCCTCCTCAACTGGCTGTTCGTCGCGATATGCCTTGCCCTTGTCGCAAACGTGGTGACGCACTACATCTTCGGAGGCATCCGGCTGTCCTCGGGCAAGGGCACCCTCACCCTGCCCACCCGCATTCAGATCGCGTTGCTCGCAGGCACGTTGATCATGTTGAAGGCAGTCGCGTACTGGTTCGATCACTACGAGCTGGTATCCAGCAGCCGAAAGGAACCGACATTCACCGGTGCCGGTTACACCACGATCCACGCCGAACTGCCTGCCAAGCTCGTCCTGCTCGCGATCGCGGTGCTGTGCGCGCTGGCCCTTTTCGCGGTGATCTTCCTGCAGGACATGCGGATTCCTGCCATGGCGACGGCACTACTCGTGCTGTCGTCGGTGCTGGTCGGCGGGGCCTGGCCACTGGTGATGGAGCAATTCTCGGTGCGGCCCAACGCTGCCGACGTCGAGCGACCGTTCATCGAACGCAACATCGCCGCGACCCGCGACGCGTATCGGCTCGGCAGCGATCGCGTGGAATACCGCGACTACCCTGGCATCGGGACCAAGAATCCGCGTGACGTCGCAGCGGATGCCACCACGATCGCCAACGCGCGCCTGCTCGACCCAAAGGTGCTCTCCCGGACCTTTACTCAGCAGCAACAGCTCAAGAACTTCTACAGCTTCCCCGCCGAATTAGACATCGACCGCTATCACATCGACGGCGAGTTGCGGGACTACATCGTTGGTGTCCGCGAACTGTCACCGGACAGCCTGACCGGCAACCAGACCGACTGGATCAACCGGCATACCGTCTACACCCACGGCAACGGTTTCGTCGCCGCACCGGCGAACCGGGTGAACGCCGCGGTGCGCGACGCGCCGAACGCCTCAGAACCTGCGGACAGCAACAGCGGGTATCCGATCTACACCGTGAGCGACATCGCGTCGCTGGGGTCGGGTCGCCAGATCATCCGGGTCGACCAACCGCGCATCTATTTCGGCGAAGTCATCGCGCAAGGGGATCCGGACTATGCGATCGTCGGCGGCACCCCGCAAGAGGCGCCTCGCGAGTACGACACCGACACCTCCAAATACACCTACACCGGCACCGGCGGCGTGCCGATCGGAAACTGGTTCAACCGCACGGTATTCGCCGCGAAGTTCGCCGAACGCAACATCTTGTTCTCCCGCGCGATCGGCGCGCAATCGAAGCTGATCATCCACCGAGACCCGAGGCAACGGGTACAGCGGGTTGCCCCATGGCTCACCCCCGACGCCAATGCCTATCCTGCGGTGGTCGAAGGGCGCATCGTCTGGATCGTCGACGCGTACACGACGCTCTCCCGGTATCCGTATGCGCAGCGCAGCTCGTTGCAAGCACCGGTGACCGGCGCCGGGGGGATCACGCAACCGGGCGTACCAGTGGGGTACGTGCGCAATTCGGTCAAGGCCACGGTGGACGCCTATGACGGCACCGTCACGCTCTACCAGGTCGATCTCGAAGACCCGGTCCTGAAGGCATGGATGCGCGCCTTCCCCGGCGTCGTTCGATCCGCGGATGACGTCTCCGACGAACTGCGCGCGCATTTCCGCTATCCCGAGGATCTGTTCCGGATCCAGCGGGAGATGCTGGCCAGATACCACGTCGACGAACCGCGAGAGTTCTTCACCACCAACGCCTTCTGGTCCGTGCCGAGCGATCCGACGACCGAGTCGGACTCACCACAGCCGCCGTTCTATGTCCTCGTCGGTGACCAGCAGAGCGCGCGCCCGTCGTTCCGGCTTGCCAGTCCGATGGTCGGGTACAACCGGGAGTTCTTGTCGGCCTACATCTCTGTGGACTCCGATCCGGAGAACTACGGCAAGATCAGCGTGCTGCAGCTACCGACCGACACCCTGACCCAAGGCCCGCAGCAGATCCAGAACTCGATGATCTCCGACACCCGGGTCGCCTCCGAGCGCACCCTGCTGGAGCGATCCAACCGGATCCATTACGGCAACCTGCTGACACTTCCGATCGCCGACGGCGGCGTCCTCTACGTCGAACCGCTTTATACCGAACGCATTCCGACCACACCCAACAGTTCGACGTTCCCCCAGCTGTCCCGGGTGCTGGTCAGCCTGCGCGAACCCCGCGCCGACGGCGGAGTCCGAATCGGCTATGCCCCTACCCTCGCCGAAGCCCTCGACCAGGTGTTCGGGCTCGGCACCGGACGCGCCGCAACCGCCCCCGGCGGCGATGCCGCGACCACGCGACCGCCGGATCCAGCCCGGCCGCAGTCCCGTCCACCCGCGGCGGCACCACCGGCCCCCGGCGGTGCGCCCGAGACGACGGCTGAACTCAAGGAGGCACTCGCAGATCTGCGCGCGGTACTCGAGCGTCTCGAAAAGGCCGTCGAAGCCCGCGAAACCGCCGGTGGGTAGATGAGTTCCGGTCAGCGGAATGGTCTGCGGACGCGAGGAGCAATCCAACTTCTGCGGACGCGAGGAGCAATCAACTTCAGCGGGCCGACGGCTGGTTCTGGGTGATGCAATGGATTCCGCCGCCGCGTTCGAACAGCGGCCTGGCATCGACAGTGACGACCTTGCGCCCCGGGTACTGGTCCGCCAGGATCGCCGCGGCGGTCGCGTCGACCTCGTCGCCGAAGCTGCACGCGATGACACCGCCGTTGACCACGAGGTGGTTGATGTAGCTGTAGTCGACGTAGCCCTCGGCGTCGGTCAGCGTCGCAGGCGCTGGCATCTCGGTGATCTCCCAGGGCCTGCCCGCGGCATCGTGCGTCGCTTCGAGGGCAGCGCGGATCTCCTGGCAGACAAGGTAATCCGGATGATTCTCGTCCTGCTGGGTGTGCAGCAGCAGGCGGCCGGGCGAGGTGATGGCCGCGACGATGTCGACGTGACCACGGGTGCCGAACCGTTCGGAATCCCGGGTCAGGCCCCGGGGCAGCCACACGACGTGCGTCGCTCCGATGGTGCGGGCCAGTTCCGCTTCCACGTCCGCGCGGGTCAGGCCCGGGTTGCGCCCCGGGTCGAGCTGCACGGTCTCGGTGACCAGCACCGTACCCTCACCGTCGACCTGGATGCCGCCGCCTTCGTTGACGAGCGGCGAGGCGATGACGGGTATGTCCGCCAAGCCGGCGACGGTGGCGCCGATCTTCTCGTCGCGGTCCCACCTGGCCCAGTCCTGGGCGCCCCAACCGTTGAACACCCAGTCCACCGCGGCCACCGAACCGTCGCCGCGGTGGACGAACGTGGGTCCGATGTCGCGCATCCATGCGTCGTTCAGCGGTGCTTCGACGATCTCGATGTCCGCCGCGAGGTACTGCTTGGCCGCGATGTGTTCATCCGGGTCCACCAGAACGGTGACCGGTTCGAACTCCGCGATCGCGTGCGCGACGGCCGCCCACGTGGAGCGTGCTTCGTGCTTTTCCTGCTCGGTGTCCCCCAGCGAATAACCCTCGCTCGGAAACGCCATCCAGACCCGATCCTGCGGCGCCGACTCGGCCGGCATGCGCGGCGGTGTGTCGGTCACTGGTCCTCCTCTGCCAGGCGCGGCGTTCGCGGCGGCTCGGTGCGACGGTCGCCCGTCGCTTCGAACGCCGCGGCCAATCTCAGCAACGCGGTGTCGTCGTAGGCCCGGCCCGCGAAGGTCAAACCGACCGGCATGCCGATGTCGGCCATGGTGCCCATCGGCACCGTCACAGTCGGAATGCCCAGGTGGCGTGGCACCAGGTTGCCGTTGGCCACCCACACCCCGTTGCGCCAGCCGAGATCGGCCGAAGCCTCGTTGACGTCCATGTCAGCCGGACCGACGTCGGCGACGGTCGGGAATATCACCGCGTCGAGCCCGAGCTCGGTCATCCATTCCTCGAGGTCGACGCGGCGGGTCTCCTCCAGACCGCGCAGCCCCTCCTCGAGGTGCGGGATGGTGGTGAAGTCCTCGATCGGTTGCTTACGGATGAAGTCGGGATAGGACGTGATGTCGTCGCCGAACCCTTCGGCGCGGTCCGGCAGCGCACCCTCGGGATGGACCCAGATCAGCGCGCCCTCGACGTCGGCGAGCCGGTTGAGGTTCGGATCGTTGTTGGCGCGCAGAAAGTCGTCCCACGACCAGGCCGACAGGTCCAGGATCTCGCGGTCGAGGAATTCCTTGCTCACCAGTCCGCGGGTACGAATCGTCGGTGCCCCCGGGCGGTCGCCCTCGTAGTTGGACACCACCGGGAAGTCGACGAGCACGACCTCGGCACCCGCGGCTTCCAGGTCGGCCTTCGCCGCGTTGAACAGGTCGATCACGGATGCGCGGGTCTCGATCTTCTGGCCGGTGGCGCCGCCGATGCCGGGGTGCTCACTGGTACCGGCGTCGGGGTCGGCGTTGACGTACGTCCGAGGAACACCGAACTTCTTGCCTGCCAACGTCTTACGGGCAGCATCGACTCCACCGGGCGCAAGCGCCGGATAGGACGCCGGGCGGACCTCGGACGACTTGGGAATCTCCACCCAGGGTTGCACGCGCCAGAAGTCGCCCCGGCTGTCCGGATCGTCGGCCACGATGACGTCGAGCACCTCGAACATGTCGGCCATGGTCCTGGTGTGGGGCACCACCACGTCCATGGTGGGCACCAGGGGCCAGTTGCCGCGCACCGATATCACGCCGCGCGACGGGGTGTAGGCGCACAGCGCGTTGTTGGTCGCCGGCGCCCGGCCACTCGACCAGGTCTCCTCGCCGAGCCCGAACGCCGCGAAGCTCGCCGCGGTCGCCGTGCCCGAGCCGTTCGACGAACCCGAACCAAACGCGGACGTCAGGTAGTCGGCGTTGTAGGGGCTCTCGGCGCGCCCGTAGAGGCCGCGCTGCATGCCGCCGTTGGCCATGGGCGGCATGTTCGTCAAGCCGATCAGGATCGCGCCTCCGGCCCGCAGCCGCTCGATCGTGAAGGCGTCGCGCTGCGCCACCAGGTGCTCGAACGCGTGCGCACCCGCAGCAGCGGTGAGGCCTTTGGCCAGGTAGCTGTCCTTGGCCGTGTAAGGGATGCCGTCGAGCGGACCGAGGGTCTCACCTCTGGCGCGGCGCTCGTCCGAGGCGCGCGCCTCCGCACGGGCGTCGGGGTTCATCACCACCAGGGCGTTCAGCCGAGGGCCGCCGCTGTCGTAGGCGGCGATGCGCGCGAGGTAGGCGTCGACCAGTTCCTCGCTGGTCACCGATCCGTCCTCCAACGCACGCCGCAGCTGCGCAATGCCTGCCTCGACAACATCAAAACGAGTCACCGGGACAACCGTCCTTCCAGGGCCGATCCGTCTGGCGTACTGAGTGCCAGGTGGGCCTAGACGATAGTGCTTGGCACCTCAGTTCGAGGCGGTTCTCCGGCCTTCGTCGCAACGGACTGCGCGGCGGCGTGGGCTGTGAGCACCAGGCTCACGAAGATGAGACCGACGCCGCCCCATCCCGACGGGGCAAGCTGCTCCCCCACCACGACGACCGCGCAGAACGCTGCCACCGCCGACTCGAGGAGGGTCAGGGTGGTGACCGTGCTCACGGGCAACGTGGCCAGCCCCCGGCCGAACAGCACGTAGCCGAGGAACATCGGCACTATCGCGAGATATGCCACCGCCGTGAGATTCTGGGCGCTTGCCACGATGGGCGCGCCAGTGGCGACCAGCACCGGAAGCAGCAGCACGCCCCCGATGCCGAAGACCGTGCCCATCACTGCCCGCGACGGTATGGTGCCCATCATCCGGCCTGCGCCCCACGAGTACAGCGCGTAGGTGGCAGCCGCGGCGACGCCGAGCGCGATGCCCGCCAGCGGATGCGTCGCGCTTGTCCCGGCGTGGGCTGACCTCGCGACCGTGAGCAGCACTAGCCCGGCCACGCCAAGGCCCGCGCCGAGAACCCATCGTCGGGACAGCCTCCGCTTGTCCGCGATGCGTTCGATGAGTGCCGAGATGGCGGGTGCGGAGCCGATGGTGACGACCGTGCCGACCGCGACGCCGGCCAGTCTCATCGACGTGTAGAACGCGAGCGGGTAGACGGCCGTGGCCACCGCCGACAGTCCGATGAGCCGCCAATTGCCCAGCAGCGCAACACGGTGCGCGCGGATGATATGCGTCGCGGCCAACGCCTGCAGGAGTCCGCCTATGCCCATCGCCGCCGCGCCGACGGCAAGCGGACCGACGCCGGGCGCGAACGTCGCGGCCGTACCGGTGGTGCCCCACAGCACCGCGGCGGCGATCACCGCCAGGCTGCCGTTGCCCGCGGCCACTCAGGCCTCCAGCGCGAGCGCGCTGTCGATCGCGTTGAGCGCCATGGACCGCGCATGGCCGAGCAGCCGGGCATCACCCTCCAGGCCCGCCCTGACCATCGCGCCTTCCAGCAGGAAGGAGAGTTGCTCGGCAAGGGATGTTGCCGCCGTCGCGGAAAGCAGCTCCCGCAGGTGGGTTTCGAGTAGTGCCTCGACGTGTTCCTTGTGCCGACGCACGACCTGTCGACCCACCGCGTCTGCCGGCAGCTCGGCCGCGGCGTTGAGCATGCCGCACCCGCGGAACCCGTGCCGGTAGGCCAGTTCCGCATGGTCGGCGTACGAATCGAAGATCGCCGCGATCTTGTCGCGGGCATCGGCCGCGTCGGCCAGCCGGCGGTCGTAGAGGCCCAGCCACTCCTCGTGCCGGGCATCGAGATAGGCCAGAACCAACTCGTCTTTCGACGAGAAGTTGTTGTAGAGGCTCATTTTCGCGACACCGGCCGCTGCGGTGATGGTGTCGATCCCCGTGGCGTTGACGCCGCGCGCGTAGAAGCATTCCGCCGCGGCGGCGAGCAGCCGACTGCGTGCCGACCCGGGCCGCGCTTTTGATTGGGGCATCGCCCACCTCCCAACTAGGTAGACCAGTCTACCCAGTCAGGCGTCGCGAGGTCCACCGGGGTCACCCGGTCGCGGTGACCCCCGGCCAGGCCTGCATCGCGATGTTCGCCACCTGCTGGAGCGTGGCCCGCGGGATGCCGTCACACGCCGCCTGCGCGATGCCGCTCAGCGTGGTCATGGTGTAGTGCGCCAGCGCTCGCGCGTCAGTGTCGGCAGGCAGGTCGCCCGCCGCGATATCGGTGTTGATCTTGGCGGCGACCAGGTCGATCTTGTGGCGACGGATGCGACGGAGTTCGTTACGCACCGCGGTGTCCGACGTCCCGTCGTCGCCGCTGACCACCAGGCAGCCCTGCGGTAATCCACGGCGGGTGTACCGCGAGGGCGCCTCGGTGAAGATCCGAGCGACCGCCGCTCGCGCAGTCGTCTCCTCGCTGAGCGCGGCTTCGATGAATCCACCGTATCGAGTGTCGTAGACCTGCACCGCCTCGGCGAAGAGCTGACGCTTGTCCCCGAACGCCGCATAGATGCTGGGCACGCCGATGCCGAGCGCGCCGCTGAGGTCTCGCGTCGAAGTGGATTCGTACCCGCGCTCCCAGAACAGCCGAATGGCCTTGTCCAGGGCCGCGTCCCGATCGAAGGAGCGGGGCCGTCCGCGTACCGAGGTCACGACACCATTCTATAGCGACCGATAAAGAATATGCTAGCGTCGATATTTGTATCGACCGCTAGAGAAAGGATGTGGGCATGACTGCGCTGGCAGGCAAGACAGCACTGGTGACCGGAGGCAGCCGCGGAATCGGGCGGGCGATCGCTCTACGGTTGGCGAACGACGGTGCGCGCGTCGCCGTGCACTACGCCGACAACGCCGAGGCTGCAGGGAAAACCGTGCAACAGATCCTCGACGCCGGTGGAGACGCATTCGCGCTGCAGGCGAAGCTCGGCATCCCCGGTGATGCCGCAAGCCTCTGGGCGGCGTTCGACGCACAGGCCGACGGCCTGGACATCCTGGTCAACAACGCCGGAATCCTCGGTGGCCGTATCGAGTTCGGCGACCTCGGCGAAGCCGCCTACGACGAGGTCTTCGCCGTGAACACCCGGGCACCGTTCTTCGTCACCCAGCACGGCCTGCCCAGGCTCCGCGACCGCGGCCGGATCGTGAACATCTCGACGCGGTTCACCCACGGATCGCGCATACCCGAACTGATGACCTACGCGATGTCGAAGGCCGCTCTCGACTCGTTCACCGCCACGCTGGCCAAACACGTTGCGGCGCGCGGTATCACCGTCAACGCGGTCGGACCGGGAAGCACCGACACCGACATGAATGCGGCCCGCCTGGCGACCGAACAGGGACGCGCCGCCGTCGCCGCCCAGTCCCCGCTAAATCGCGTCGCACAACCCGAGGACATCGCCGACATCGTCGCATTTCTCGCGTCCGACGACGCGCGGTGGATCACCGGCCAGTGGATCGACGCAAGCGGAGGATCGATGCTCTGATGCCCGTCGCAATCTGGGCCATCGGCGCCGCGATCTTCGCGCAAGGGACAAGCGAACTCATGCTCGCCGGTCTCCTGCCGGAACTGTCGTCCGACCTTTTGGTGACCATTCCTCAAGCCGGCCTGCTGGTTTCGGTGTTCGCGCTCGGCATGCTCGTCGGCGCTCCGGCACTCGCGGTCGTCACGTTGCGCTGGCCGCGCCGCAGCGCACTGATCGCCTTCCTCGCGATCTTCGTACTGGCGCACGCCGCCGGCGCCCTGACGAGTTCCTATGTGATCTTGATGATCGCGCGCTTCATCGCGGCGTTCGTGTACGCCGGCTTCTGGGCCGTCGGCACCGGCACCGCCATGTCTCTCGTCGCGCCGGACCGGCGGGGGCGCGCGATGAGCATCGTCGCCGGCGGGCTGACCGTCGCCACCGTGATCGGCTTGCCTGCGGGCACGTGGATCGGCCAGCACCTGGGTTGGCGCGGCGCGTTCTGGGCGGTGGCGGTGTTGTGCACGGTCGCCATGGGCATCGTGCTGGTCGCCGTACCCGCGACCCGGTCGACGACCGCACCCCGGATCACCGACGAGCTGCGCGAACTTGCCGTGCCACGGTTGTGGCTGTCGTACGCGATGACCGCCGTCGGCACCGCCGCACTGCTCGGGCCGTTCACCTATCTCAGCGCGA
This sequence comes from Mycolicibacterium mageritense, assembly GCF_010727475.1. Taxonomy (NCBI): domain Bacteria; kingdom Bacillati; phylum Actinomycetota; class Actinomycetes; order Mycobacteriales; family Mycobacteriaceae; genus Mycobacterium; species Mycolicibacterium mageritense. The sequence continues at coordinate 5,064,186 of NZ_AP022567.1, read as the reverse complement.
TGCTGATCACCACCACCGGACTACCGGCGGCGTGGGTGCCTGCCGTACTCCTCGGCTACGGCCTCGGAGCGCTGGCCGGCATGGCCGTGGGCGGGTATGCGGCAGACCGGTGGCCGCGCGGTGTGTTGGCGGTCGGATTCGCGGCCTTGCTGGTCATCCTGATGTTGCTCGCCGTCAGCACTGGCTCCGTCGGTGCGGTCGCGACGCTGGCAGTGCTGCTCGGCCTCGCCGGATTCGGCACCAACCCCGCGCTCAACTCACGGGTGTTCGCCATCGCGCCGGCCGCCCCGACGCTCACCGCAGCTGGGACCATCTCGGCGTTCAACGTGGGCATCAGCGTCGGCCCGTGGTTGGCCGGCATCGCCCTGACGGCTGGTCTGGGCTATCCCGCGGTGCCCTGGGTCGGGGCCGGCCTGGCGGTGGCCGCGCTGCTCCTGTTCGCCGCGGACACCGCATCGGCACGATCCGCGGCACGGAATAGTCCCAGGTGTCCGGCTGTTGCGGGGTGAGTGACCGAACACGCTGAATTGAGCCCGACGGACTGGGTACGCGCGCAGACCGAGAAGATCCTGGAACAAGGCACCACCGAGGGTGTCGAGGTGCTGGACCGGCCGATTGTCCTGTTCACCACCACCGGCGCGAAGTCCGGTAAGAAGCGGCTGGTGCCGCTCATGCGTGTCGAAGAAAACGGCCGCTACGCCATGGTCGCGTCGAAGGGCGGCGACCCGGCGCATCCGTCGTGGTACTTCAACGTCAAGGCCAACCCCGCGGTGACGGTGCAAGACGGCGACAAGGTCGTCAACCTGACCGCCCGGGAGCTCGACGGCGCCGAGCGTCAGCACTGGTGGGATCTGGCCGTCGAGGCGTACCCGCCCTACGCCGAGTACCAGACCAAGACCACCCGGCTGATCCCGGTCTTCGTGGTGGAGTGAGCATCCGGAAAGGCCGCCGACAGAATGTTGCCGGCGGCCTTTCGGCGCCCGGGCGACGCTCGCGTTGCCCCCTCCCACGGCATGCAATACTTGCGGGATGCAAGATGCGTTTCTTGCCCCTGTGGAGCCGGCCCGCTGATGGCACCGGCACCCGAACCGCGTATCGAGGCATTGGGAGATCACGAGTACCTGGTGCACATCAGCATGGACGACGACATCGTGACGGTGCGGGTCCGAGCCACCCCGCAAGTCGTCGCAGACATCGCGGGCGACGGGGCTGACGACACCGCCGTCGTGCTCGCCACCATCGCATACTTGACCGCCCGCCAACGCGCCGACGACCTTCCCCAGGAACTCGATCTCGACGATGTCATCGCCGCGTACGACGATTACGTCGACAAGCTCCGTGACACGCTGCGCAATCGACCCGACTGACCGTCTCGACAGCACGCGATCTCGGCGAGAGGCTGGTTGGCGTGGGCAACGACGCTGAACGCGACCGTGACGAAGCGGGGCGACCGCGCAGCGCGCGGCCCCGCGACGCGCTGGGGCGACCATTGCCCGCGGGCAGCCAGGGCGTACCCCGGATTCCCGACGATCTACAGCTGTCGCCCGCCGACACCGTCGGCTATGCGCAGGATCTGCTCGACCACGGGTTGGCGTTCAACGCGCACGAGGTGCTCGAAGCCGCATGGAAGAACGGCCCCGACACCGAGCGCGAGCTCTGGCAGGGCATGGCTCAGCTCGCCGTGGGTATCACGCACGTCCAGCGAGGCAACCGTAAAGGCGCGGCGGCGCTGCTCCGGCGCGGGCTCGACCGCCTGGAACGGGTCAAAACGCCTGCGCCGCATGGCATCGACGTGACAGGCCTGAGCCGCTACGCCGCCGCCCTGATCGACGACCTCGCGACGTCGGCCGACATCCCGCCGACGCGACTGCGTCCCCGACTCACGAACCGCGCGTAGCGACTTCAGCCCGGAGCCTGTGTGCACATGGTGCCGCGTGCGGCCTGCACGACAACACGCGCCTGATCGGGTGTCGCACCGTACTGGGCTGCCGTGGCATCGACCGCTTGCTGCGCGGACTGCCCCGAGTACAGCAGACGACACGCCTGCAGGCCGGCCGTCACCAGTTGGTCATCGTCGCCCGGGAAGTTGCCGCGGACCGTGTTGAGGTAGGCAACCTGATCTGGAGTGAACGGGTACGGCCATGCCCCGGCCGGAGCCGCGGTGACGCCGAGTGCTGCCGCGACGGTGAGCACGACGACGAGTGCGCCCACGCTACGCCGGGCCCTCAATACGGTCATTCCCTTGGACACGACCGCCCCCTATCTCGATGTCCGCAACCGGGTGGCGAACGTGTATTCACCTTAATGCCCCGCGCACACAGGCAGGCGCAGCATTTTCAGCAAAGCCCCGTCGCTACCACCAGCGCGTGGCGCCGCGCAGTTGCCGACCGAGCTCGCGGGTCAGCGTCCGGACATAGGTGGCCGACAGATGGTGAGCGTCGTGATAGACCAGCACATTGCCCTCGACCGCACGGCACATGTCCGGCCCGCACACAGCGTCGCTGAGGTCGAGCGCAGTCATCAACGGGTAGTCGGCCAGATGGTCGAGGGTGGGATTGCGTTCGGCGAGCGCCTCGTAGCGCGGCAGCCCGCAGCCGTCGGCGTCCCCACCCGCGGCCAGGCAGTCGACAGGTGAGAAGAACCAGCCCTGTTTGAGCATCCACGGGGTGTCACGCATACCGAGCATCCGAATGCCGTTGGCAGACAGTTCATCCCAGATGCCCAGATAATAATCCGGAACGTAGTCGCCGGGCCCGGTCAGGATCGGGCGGGTGCTCGTGAAGAACATGAGTGCGCTGGCGAGCGGGCTGGTCGACTTCGTCGACACCCTGGGCTTGACCGAGATCGACTTGTTGGGATGGTCGCTCGGCGGAATAGTGGTGCAGGCGGTGACGCTGCAACGCCCCGATCTGGTGCGCCGCCTGGTTGTCGCGGGCAGTTCTCCCGGTGGCGGCGTTCCCGGTATGCCGCAGGCCGATCCGAAGATCTGGCAAGGTGGCGACCAAACCGGTCAACGACGACGACGATTTCCTTTATCTCTTCTTCCCCGACACCGAGCACGCACACGAACTGGGCATGCAGTCGCTGCGCCGATTGGACCCTCGCACACGATCCGACGACCACGTGCCGGTCTCCTTGGAGACGATGCAGGCACAGTTGGCCGTCATCGGATCAACGGGCTCGAGCGTGTGGGATCGTCTGGGCGAGGTGACGATTCCGGTACTGGTTGCCAACGGCGCCCATGATCGCATGATCGCATGATCGCATGATCGATGCCTACGCCACTTACGCGATGGCGGGGGCGCCTGCCCAACGCCAAGGCGATCCTGTACAGCGACGCCGGCCACGGCTTCCTCTTTCAGCACATCGAAGATTTCGCCGCCGGGGTCGTCACCTTCCTGGCGTAGTGACGGAATAGGTCGCACGACGGATACCGGCCGCCGCGCCGGCCGGGCAATGTTGCCGCCATGAAACCGAGTTCAGCGCAAGAACACATGGCCGTCGACCTACTGGTCATTGGCTTCGGTAAGGGTGGCAAGACCCTGGCCGCCGAGATGGGTCGGCGCGGACAGCGAGTCGTCCTGGTCGAGGAATCAGCCGCGATGTATGGCGGTACGTGCATCAACACCGGGTGCGTTCCCACGAAGTCGATGGTTCACTGGAGCGAGCAGCAGGTAGCCGCGGCCTCTGGCGCGTCGGCCTACGCCGGCGCCGTGGCCTCGACCGAGCGGTTGACCGCTGGTCTGCGCGCCGTCAACCTCGCCTCCCTTGCGTCCATCCCCTCGGTGACGGTGTTGACAGGTAAGGCCCGTTTCCTCGATCCCGAGACCGTGGAAATCCACACCGCATCCGGCACCGTCGTGGTCACCGCCAGTTACATCGTCATCGGTACCGGGTCGACGCCGAACATTCCAGATCTACCAGGGCTCAGGGAGAATCCGGTGACGGTCACCAGTGCGGAGCTCCTCCGGCTGGCGTCACGCCCGGACCAACTCGTCGTACTCGGCGGCGGTTACATCGGTCTGGAGTTCGCATCGATGTACGCCGGTTTCGGAAGCGCCGTCACGGTCGTTGAACAGCGGCCAACCGTGTTGGCGAACGAGGACGCCGACGTGGCCAACGCTGCGCGAGCGCTGTTGCTTGAGCGGGGGGTCGCCATCGTCACCGGCGCGACTGTCGTTGCGGTGCAGACCATCATGCGGCCCGACAGCCCGCCGGCGGCACGGGTGGAATATCTGACTGAGGGTCGTTCGGCCACCATCGACGCCGATGCCGTGCTCATCGCGCTCGGGCGCGCGCCCAACACCGCCGATCTGGGTCTCGATCTGGCCGGCATCGAGGTCACGGACACGGGCGCCGTCGTCGTGGACGACTATCGCCGCACGAGCCAACCGCACATCTTCGCCGTCGGCGATGTGAACGGCGGACCGCAGTTCACCTACGTCTCACTCGACGACTATCGCATCGTCCTCGATCAGCTCACGGACGCCCAAGCGCCCCGTCGAGCCTCGCACCGCGACGCGGTGCCCAACTGCCTGTTCCTCACGCCGCCGCTGGCGCGGGTCGGGCTGACCGAAACTCAAGCGCGCACAGCGGGTTACGACATTCGCGTGGCGGCGAGTCCAGTGGTCAATCTGGCAACCGTGGCACGCGCGCGGATAGTCGGCCAGACCGCCGGAATGATGAAGGTAGTCGTCGATGCCGCCACCGACCGGATCCTCGGCACGGCGCTGCTATGCCATGACGCCCACGAGATCATCAACCTCGTCGCGTTGGCGATGCGGTACGGAATCACGGCGAACGCGCTACGCGACGAGATCTACACCCACCCCTCGATGTCGGAATGCTTCAACCAACTCCTGGGGATGCTCAATTGAAGTCCTTCTGATCCGCTCAGGACGTCGCAGTCGGAGGTCGCCAGCGCCACACAATGCCCGCATGGACTGCGCCCATCGCGATGGCGATCGTTGCGGTGATCGACCAGTTGACTGCAGTGTCCCCACTGGCCAGCACGACCCCGAGTGCCGAGGTAGCCAGGATCGCGCCGAGATAGCGTGCCGCTTGAAATGTTCCCGACGCCACGCCGGCCTCGCCTGGTACTGCCGACGCGTAAAGTGCCTGCATCAGAGCTAGATTAACGATGCAGTAGGGGATTCCCAGACCGGCCGTCATCAGCAGGACCGCGGCTGGGTGGAGCGACCCGGCGCCTACCAGCAGGAGCGTGCACCCGCCGACCAGGGCGATGGCACCAGTCCGCAGTATCCGAGTCAGGCCCCTGCGGTCGATCTCGTGCGCGACGACTGCCGTGAACACTACGGTAACCGCTGCCAGCGGCAGCATCAGTAGACCGGTGATCCCCGACGAGTACTTACCTCGCTCCTGCAATGTTTGGGGAATCCCGAAGAACGCGAGGTAGAACACCAGGTTGAAGATGGTGAAGCTCGAATACACGACGATCAGCGACCGGTTTGCGGCGATCGATCGAAGATCGAAAAACGGTGTGGTGGTTCTGGTCTCGCGCCATACGAAGGCTCCGGTCAACACGACCGCGACGGGCAGCAGCCACCACTGCGGGTCGGTCGGCAGTTCGAGGATGAACACCAGTCCGGCTACCAGTGCAGCGCCGAACAACGTCACCCCGGGCACATCGGACACACGGAGTGTTTCGATCAGACCGCCGCCAGCGTGGGCGCCGTCCTTCGGTGCCCACGCAGCTACCCCGAGCGCAGAGAGGAGCGCCAAGGGGCTACTGACGACGATGATGGCCTGCCAACCGTAGAGTGTCTCCAGTACGCCGCCAACGGCTGGGCCGATGGCAGCGCCGGCTGTGTTGGCGATCTGTAGGCGGCCCAACAGATGTGACGATGACACGCCGGATGTCTCTGAGACCGAGCGGATCATCGAGACGGCACTCGGGAAGGCGGTGGCGGTGGCAAGGGCCAGAGCCGCGCGTCCGGCACACACCAGCCCGAATGTCGGTGCGTACGCGGTGGCCCCACACACCACGGCGGCAGCCGCCATGCCGGTGACGAACAGCCGACGTGGACCGGATCTGTCGCCAATGCGTCCCATCAGAGGTTGGCCCGCCGCCGAGGCCAGATAGAACGCGGTCACCACCCACGTCACCTCTGCCGCACCGAGACCGAAGTCATTTCGCAACGGCACCAAAGCGACAGCGATCATCGAGGAGTTCAGTGGGCTCAACAGGGTGCCGACGCCCAAAGCGGCTACCACCCAGCGAGTTCGGTTGTCCACCTCCCTTGCCGCCTAGCCTGGACCTGGCATCGTGAGCACGACGCGAAAACGTGCCTGGTTGCGCATCATCCGGTCGTATCCGGCGGCGGCGTCGCTCAGTGGCATCGGCTCGACCCAGGGCCGGATGCCGTGCAGTGCTGCGAATTCGAGGGTGTCTTCGGTGTCGGCCGCCGCACCGGCGGGATGCCCGTGCACCGTGCCGGAGCTGTTGATCAGTTGCAATGGCGTGACGTCGAGCGATTCGTCGAGAACGGCCAACGTCAGCAGTTCGCCGTGTGGGGCCAGTCCATCCACGGTCGCGTTGATCGCGGCACGATTGGTGGCGGTAGCCGCGACGACCCGCGCCCCTCCAAGCTTGCGCAGTTCGGCCGCCACGTCGGCGACCGTGGCATCGATGTAGTGGTGCGCGCCCAGTTCACGCGCCATCTTGGACTTTTCGCTGCCACGCGCGATCGCGACAGTCTCGAACCCCATCCGTGCGGCGAACTGCACTCCGAGATGGCCTAGACCTCCGATTCCGAGGATGGCCACCACCTCGCCGGGGTGCGCACCCGTGTGACGTAGCGAATTGAACATCGTCACGCCGGCGCATGCCAGCGGCGCGGCCTCCGTCGCCGTGAGGGCGTCGGGAATCCGTGCCAGACCCGACTGGTGCACGATGAGCATCTCGGCATACCCGCCGGGAAACGCTGCGCCGGTGATCTTGGACCGCTGGCAGTGCACGAAGTCGCCGCGCCGGCAGCGATGGCAGGTTCCGCAGTAGAAGCCGAACCATCCGATGGCGACCCGATCGCCGACCTGCCAGTCGACGACGCCGGAACCGATTGCGTCGATGTGACCCGCGACCTCATGCCCGGGGGTCACCGGGAACACCGTGCCAGGCAGATGTCCTGCGGCGATCTGCGAGTCCGAGTGGCACACCCCGCAGGCCTCCACCCGCACCCGGACTTCACCGGCGCCCGGCTCCAACACGGGCCGGTCGACCAGACGGATGGGACTGCCGGGCTCGACGACCTCGACGGAACGATAAGTGGCAGACATCATTTCAGTACCTTTCAGTTCGTTTCGCACAATTCAGCTGGTCTTCGTGAAGTCGAGAACGACGCGGAAGCGCGCACGGCCCGACATCATGCGTTCGTACGCCCGTGGTGCCTCGGCGAACGGGAGCGGCTCGATCATCGGAGCGATCTGATGAGTGAGCGCGAACGCGAGATTGTCCTCGTTGTCGATCGCTGACCCGGTCAGGCTCCCTGAGATGCTGCGCCCGCCGAAGATGAGGTCTGACGTCTGAACTGGTATCGCCTCGGGTGAGGCGCCTACGACGACCAAGCGGCCGCGTGGCCGCAAACCGGGAATCAGAGCGGCCATCGACGGGCCGCTGGCTGCAGTTGCGACGATGGCGGTGGCTCCACCCAGTGCAGTCAGCGCCTCGGCCGTGTCTTCGACCGAACTGTCCACGATGTGATCGGCTCCCAGATCCCTTGCCAGCGAGGATTTCTCCTTACCCCGTGCCACCGCGACGACGCGGTAACCCATCCTCTTGGCGTATTGAATCCCGAGATGGCCCAGACCACCGATGCCCTGGACGGCCACCAGGCTGTTCGGCGGCGCCTGCCCGGCACGCAACGCATTGAACACGGTCACCCCGGCACACAACAGTGGAGCGGCGGTCAACGCATCAAATCCCTCGGGGATGCGCACCAACCCACTCGGCCGGGCGTACACCGTCTCGGCGTATCCACCGTCGACCGTGGTACCGGGCTGTGGTTGATCGGTGCAGTTCACGAAATCGCCGTAGCGGCAATAATCGCACTGTCCGCACGGGCCGCCGAGGAACCCCAGACCGACACGATCACCGATGCGCCAACGGTCGTCGACCCCCTGCGCGACCGCGTCGATGATGCCGATTACCTCGTGTCCCGGCACGATCGGCTGCGTTGGATCTGCACGCTGTCCCTCGACTGCCAGCACGTCGCTGTGGCAGACGCCGCATGCCAACGTACGGAGGCGCAACTGCCCTTCGGGCGGGTCACGCAACTCGCGCTCCACCATGGCGAAGTTCCGTCGGCCGGTGACCTGATATGCCCGATACGACTTCATGCCATCACGACACCAGATCCGTGCATGGCGCGGTATTGGCAGCCTGACCGTCATTCGGCGCAGTGGGGTGTCGCCGGAGCCAAGAGCGATCGTCGCAGGTTGAGGACCATGCGGCTTCGCTCATCTCAGTCACGTGACCTATGCCGCGTCAGCGGTGGCCACGCGAGAATCCAGGCATGAATGAACTACACAGCGCCGAAGCGGCTTTGCGCGCCCTCCGCCCGGTGCTGCGCGGCATCACCGGTGACGACCTGTACCGGCCGACGCCGTGCCCGGGATTCCACCTCTCCGCCTTGGCGGATCACCTCGTCGGAACCATCACCTTGGTGGGTGATGCCGCTGGCGCTGAGGACACCACGTCCGACGATCAATCGATCGAAGCACGGGTGACGGCCGCGACCAACACGGTGATCGACGCGTGGCGGCGCCGCGGCACCGATGGCGAAGCAGTCTTCGCGGGGCGGGTCATGCCCGCCCGCCTGGCCTTGGGTGTGTTGTCGCTCGAACTCGTCGTGCACGGTTGGGACTTCGCTCAGGCCTTGACACGGCCCCTTCCCATCGCGGCGGCACATGCCGACTTCGTCCTCGACCTGGCGCGCCACATCATCACCCCCGACAGTCGCCGCACCGCAGGATTCGACGAACCAGTGCCCGTCACGACCGATGCAGCTGCCCTGGACAGGCTCGTCGCGCACACGGGGCGGTACCCGCATACCAGCCACAGTCACCCGACCGATTCCTGACGATGCTTCGCGATGAAACGCTCACGGCGTTACGGCCCCTTCGAAAGGCTTGTTCATGACTGATATCACCGCCACTCCCGAAATCGACACCACGTCAGCGGCATTCGCTGCCAATCTCGCAATCGACGTCGCCGGCAGTTCATTGCTGTACCGCCGATTCGGGCCGGCGTCGACCTCGGTGCCGCCGCTGATCCTGTTGCAGCACTTCCGCGGCAATCTCGACTACTGGGATCCGATGCTGCTCGACACCCTGGCCGCCGACCGCGAGGTCATCACCGTGGATCTCGCCGGCGTCGGCGGCTCCGGCGGTCGCACGCCGGACAACGTCACCGACATGGCTCGCAACGCGCTAGGGTTCATCGACGCACTTGCGCTCACCGCAGTCGACCTCCTCGGATTCTCTCTCGGTGGCCACATCGCGCAGGAGATCGCTCTGGTCAGACCCCGCCTCCCCCGTCGACTCGTACTCGCGGGCACTGCTCCCCAGGGTGCGCCGGACCTGCATCGCTGGAGCGATGACGTCTACCGCTGGGCCACGGGTGACGTCACCTCGCCGGAGGATTTCATCTCACTGTTCTTCTCCGGCACCGACGCGGGCACACGTCGCGCGTGGGAATACCTGACGCGCACCCACGCCCGCCAGCAAGACCGCGACGCGGAGTCCTCGCTGGCCTGCCGGGACGCCCAATTCCAGGCGTTGATGACCTGGGGAATACCGGAATCCTCGAAGCTGGAACGACTTTCGGCGATCACTCAGCCGACCCTGGTGGCCAACGGCGACAACGACACCATGATGTACACCAAGAACTCTTACCTGCTGGCCGAACACATCAGAGGTGCCCACCTGCGCATCTACGCCGACTCGGGGCACGGTTTCCTCGACCAGTACCCCGTCGAGTTCGGCGAGCACGTCCGGCAGTTCCTCGGCCGCTGAGGGCAACGAGCCGGGCGCGATATTCCTCGCTTACGCCAAGGGTGAATCACCCCAGCCTGAGCCGGCCACCACATCGGTGAACTTGACTGCAGGCGCGCCATTGACCAATTCATGAACATGGGCGGGGAAGGAGAAAGGGGGCGCTTTGGCCGGATTGCCCTGCGTGCCGAGGCCTATCGCCTCGGCGATCGCGTAGCCCAGATTGTGGCGCGGCCAGTCAGCATGGACCCGGTCGACGAATCCGGCAGGGAGCAGATCTTTGTGCGCACCGACGACGTCCAGATCGAGTCCGCCATGGCAGACCGCATGTTCGGTTCCGAACCGATGTCCCAAGCCCACGCTCGTGTGCAGCGCGATGGTTTGCCAAACGGTTCTCACCCGGGCTTCGGCGAGCCCGAGCTCGCGGAGGAAGCGCGCGGCCGCGTCTGCTCCTTCGACCTCAAACCGTTGGTCGCCGCTTCCGTATGCGGTGAGGCCGAGGTCGTGCATGAGAGCGGCGAGGAAGACGACTTCTTCGTCGTAGTCGACCCCGGCACGCAGTCCATGGATGGTCGCGAGTTCACGACCGAACAGATAGCTCCGCACGCAGTGATTGTGAAGGAAGTCCGGTGAGGAACTTTCGACTAATGCGTAAGCTGCAGAGCACATATCGGAGTCCGGAAGGCCCCATCGGGGGCTGGGTACCGGACGGGTCATATCGTTGCGATTCTGGTTGGCCATGCCGTCACTGTGTCCGGAAACCCGCTTGAACACCACCGGCTAGATGGTCGTCCATCGACGCGATCTGGACAGTTGTCAGTTGCGAATCGACCATAGCCATGCTGCTGGCGATATCCTGGCGCAGGGTGGCCATGCGGCCTCTGTGCCGAACATCGAAGTTGATCAATGATCGTCGCATGCATGCTCAGATTGTCTTGTTTGACGGCTTCGATCCTCTCGATGTGGTCGCGCCCTTCGAGGTGTTGGCATTCGGCGGCGAGCTTCTCGGTGGTGAATTGATCGTGGAATTGGTTTCTGCTGAAGGGCCCCGTGACGTTGTCAGTGGAACCCTCGGGCTGTCGCTGAACGCCACCAGCCGACTCGATCCCTCCAAACCAGGCTACGTCGTGGTCCCCGGCGCGGTCGGACCAATCGAGGGTGACCCCGATGAAGTGGCCACGATCCCTGTGTTGTTGGCGAGATTCGGTGACACTGCCGCCGTTCCGTTGATGCGGCAGGCGTTGGCGAACCCCGATATTGTGGTGGCAACGGTCTGCGGCGGCTCACTGGCGTTGGCGATGGCCGGCTTGATCGAGGGTCGGCACGCCAACACCCACCACCTCGGAGTCGATGCGCTCGAAGCGGCCGGGGCTATCCCGATTGCCGCGCGTGTGGTCGATGACGGAGACCTGATCTCGGCAGGCGGGGTGACGTCGGGTCTGGATCTGGCGCTGTATCTTCTGCGGCGCAGCTATGGTCCTCGAATCGCCCTGGCCGTAGAAGCGATGTTCGCTTTCGAGAGCCGCGGCACAGTGTGGGTCAACGCCGGCCGAGCGCCTCAGGCGGTGTGAGAGTGAGCGTCCTGGGTGAGTGGGATGTCAGCATCAAGACTCCCGTTGGTTCATTGCAGATCGTCTACCGGTTCTATGTCAACGACGGCGTGCTCGGCGGCGAAGCGGCCGGTCCGAATGAGACGGTGCCGTGCACGGACATTGTCGCCATCGAGGGCGCGGAAGGCCAGCGGGTGCGCTGGCGCCAGACTGTCACCAAGCCGATGAAGTTGAATTTGGAGTTTGACGTCCTGGTCGAAGGTGACCAGCTTGGCGGGCACTCTCGGGCCGGACGACTGCCACGCTCTACAGTCACCGGCACACGCCGCCGTTAGCGTCACCCCCTCGAACCGGCCGAAGCTCGCGCACTCCTGTGCGCGGTCGGCCAACGTTGGCCAATTAGACCATTGCCAAAGTCTGCCGAATCGGTTATCCGCGGCGGATCCTCGAGATCGGCTTCGTTGACGAATGCGCGCTCTGCGAACGTATTACGGTAGGTCTGCGGTGCAACCCCGCTCAGCCTGCGGAACTGCTCGCGAAAGTTGGCCGCCGAAGTGAAGCCCACATCGCGGCCGATCCGCTCAACGCCACGTGACGTGCGCTCGAGTAGTTCCTGGGCGTGACGGATGCGCACCCCAGTGACCCACTGCATGGGCGTCTGGCCGGTCTCGGCCTGGAACCGGCGATTGAGTGTGCGAACGCTCATCGCGGCGTAATCGGCGATACCGGACAAGGTCAACTCACGGTGGGCGTTCTGCTCGATCCAGGCCAGCACATCATCCAGTTGGGTTCTCTCACCGATAACTTCGGCCGGCAACTGGTTCCGGATGATGAACTGTGCCTGACCGCCGCTGCGATGAAGCGGTGCCACGGCAAGTTTGGCAGCGTTGGCGGCAGCAGCCGCTCCGTAATCGCGTTGCACCATGTACAAGCAGAGGTCCAAACCTGCCGACGCGCCCGCGGAAGTCAAGATCCGCCCTTCATCGACGTAGAGGGCGTCGGAATTGAGATCGACGGCCGGAAAGGTGACGCGGAATATGTCGGCCGCGGCCCAGTGCGTGGTGGCGTGTTTCCCGTCCAGCAGGCCTGTGGCAGCAAGCATGAACGCGCCTGTGCAGATCGACGCAATCGTCGCCCCGGCCGCGTAGGCGGCGCGTAGAGCAGTGACGACCTCGGCGGGAATGTCTGTGAGGAACGTTTCACGGCCGGGCACGATAATGGTGTCCGCGGCCGCCAGCGACTCAAGACCGTGGTCGGTAGCGATACGCAACGGCCCCGCCGACACAAGGGGCTCGATGCCGCACACTTGGACTCGATATCCGTTGGAGCCGTTGGCCAGTCGAACCCGTCCGAACACTTCGACGGGAATGCTCATGTCGAAGGCGACGACGTCCGGTACGGCCAAGACCGCAACTCTGCGCATGGGGACACGATAGCGCACTTTTGGCAAATTGCACTGCTACCGCCGTGATATTGCCAGGTTGGCTACATCATGTTCCGCCTGGCCCGACCTCACGCCCCGCACTCTTATCGATGTCGGCGGCAATATCTCGGCGATCATTGGCCCTCGGCCCGATGTTCTCCCAGCATGGACGAACATTAGTGTTTGGGTTGTGCTCGTGCAGAGAGGATCTCAATGCCGACAAACTCAAATCCATTCGCAAGCATCCGCACACGGAACTCGCAACTTGTCGAGTGCGGCTCATGACCGCCGTTGCAGAACAATCCAATTGGCAGGCAGCGATCGTCGACCCGCAGAAAGACAATGAAGGAGCATGTATGACCGGCGTTAAGCCGTACGGCCGGCTGCAGTACCGAGCGATCAATGGCAAGCAGATGGCATACATCGACGAAGGTCAAGGTGACGCCATCGTGTTCCAGCACGGCAACCCAAGCTCGTCGTACCTCTGGCGCAATGTGATGCCACACTTGGAGGGTCTGGGCCGACTGGTCGCCTGTGATCTCATCGGGATGGGCGCCTCGGACAAACTGGACAATCCGGGTTCAGACAGCTACCACTACTTCGAAAATCGTGACTATCTGTTCGGGCTCTGGGACGCTCTGAATCTGGGCGACAACATCACTCTGGTGCTCCACGACTGGGGCGGAGCACTGGGTTTTGACTGGGCCAACCAGCACCGGGACCGGGTCGCCGGCATCGCACACATGGAAACCGTTTCCGTGCCGATGAATTGGGATGATTTTCCCGACGAGGTCGCGGAGATGTTCCGCAAGTTGCGCTCACCTCAGGGTGAGGCGATGGTGCTGGACAACAACGTCTTCGTCGAGAGCGTGTTACCGTCGATCGTGATTCGCGCCCTCAGCGACGAAGAAATGAATCAATATCGTCAGCCCTTCCTCGACGCGGGTGAGGATCGGCGTCCCACACTGTCGTGGCCGCGCGATGTTCCGCTCGCCGGCGAGCCTGCGGAGGTTGTCGCTGTCGTTGAGGAGTTCGGTTCGTGGCTTGCAGGGAGCACGGTGCCCAAGCTGTTCATCCGCGCCGACCCCGGTGTGATTCAAGGCAAGCAACGAATTCTCGACATCGTGCGGAGCTGGCCCAATCAGACTGAAATTACCGTCCCCGGAACACACTTCCTCCAAGAAGACAGCCCAGATGAGATCGGCAGGGCCATCGCATCATTCGTTCGCAGTATTCGGGTGAGCGAATAAGCACTCGCCAAACTCAGGCCACCACCGTCCACCCCATCACGAAAGATCAAGGCTAAGAACCACTCGCGTGTGAGTTTCCGTCGTCGAGCACATCCCGCAGCTGGTTGCGGCTGGTGATGCCGAGCTTCGGGAAGATCTTGTAGAGATGCGCGCCCACGGTGCGGTGGGATACGTAGATTCGGTCCGCGATCTGCTGGTTGCTCAGACCCGCCGCGGCCAGCTGAGCGATCTGCAGCTCTTGTGGAGTCAACTCGGTGACCCGATCCTCTACGGTCACACCAGGGAGTTGCACTCCGGCCGCGCGCAGTTCGCCGCGGGCGCGCCGCGCGTACGGCTGCGCGCCACGGGATTCGAATACACGCAGTGCAGACGACAATTGAGCGCGAGCATCGACGATGCGGCGCTGGCGTCGCAGCCACTCTCCATAGCAGAGCTGGGTTCGGGCGTACTCAAGCGGACTCTGTTCGGCCGCATCCGCGTACTGCAGCGCAGACCCGAAGTGGTGCTCGGCGTCGGCATCATCGCTCGCCAGCAGTCCGCGACTGCGGTGCACCAGCATCGCAACGTGGTCGGATCCCAGAGTCGTTGCTTCCGCGGCGATCTCGTCGATGACTTCGCCGATCATGCCGGCATGGCGGCTGCCGACCGCGGCCTCCGTCAGATCGGCGATCGCCCAACGGCGGGCGCCGCGATCACGGGTCATCTTCGACAGGTCGACGAATGCCTGCTGGTAATCGTGCACCGTCAGGGCCAACAGGCCGCTGGCCCAGGCAAGCTCGTCCAACCACAGCAGCGGGGTGTCGGTCGGCAGGTGTTGTCGCGCCGTCGCCAGCGTTTGCTCCGCGGCCCTGACCTCCCCGCGCCAGACATGAGCTCGTGCCAGCAGGGCCGCTGCGGCACCGGTACTGATGGATAGATTGGCGTCGGTCGCGATGCGCAAGGCGCCTTGCGCACTGACCGTCGCCTCCTGCAGGTGTCCCGCGACGATCTGCGCCCGAGCGGAACCGCGGAGTGCTTCGCACTCGAGGGTAGGCGCGCCCTCGGCATGGGCGACTCCGATTGCCTCGCTCCAACAGGCTTGCGCGATGTCCAAGTCCGACACCGATTCCGCGGCAAGGCCCATCGACATCAATGCCGTGACATCGCCGGTCACCTGAGCGCGCAGACGCTCCGACTCACTACGGAAATGACGGGCGTATTTGGTGTCCTCGACAGTGGCAAGAGCGATCTCGATCGAGGGGTCTCCTCGATGCTCGAGTGAGTGCAGCGCTTCGGCCACCACATACCTGTCACGCTCGCACAGCCCGTGCATGCGACATTGCGCGGCCGCGGCTGCCAACATGCGCGTCTGATACTCTCGTTCGCCGCTGGCGCCGAGTCTGTCCGCCAGCGCCACGAGATCCGACACCCTCGGGGCCGCAACACCCGTGGTGACTCCCATGGTGAAGCGCGCGAACGCAAGCTCGAACAAGTCAATGGGGTCGGTGGCGAGCGGTTCCGCATCGCCCAGGATATCGATGGCTTCAACCGACAGCCCCGCACGGTACGCCGGCATGATCGCGCCCACCAGCCGACGAACGCGACTGTCCGACGAGGGCGACAACGCCGCGGCGCGACGCAATGCCGCTGCCGCTTCGTCATTCGCACCGCGACGCAGCGCGCTGTCGGCGGCGAGTTCCAACTCGGCAGCAATCGTCTCGTCGGGTCCATACGCCGCAGCCGAACGCTGCCATGCGGCACGCATCGGATCGGTCGAGGCGTCGGCGAGTGCGCGATGGAAGGCGGAACGTTGCGCCAGCCCGACTGCGCGATAGGCGACGGATCTAATCAGTGGATGGCGAACCCGAATCTGGCCGTCGTCGACCGTGATCAGCCCGCCGCGCTCCAACGGATCCAAGGCGTTCTCCGACAGACCCACGCGGTGGGCGGCATCAATCAGCTCCACAAGCGACGCTTCATCCCCGGCCGATATCAAGGCGAGCATCGCCCGACTGGGGTCTGGAAGCGAATCCAGTTGTTCGAGGAAGACCCGTTCGATGCGCCGCGTGGTCGGTAACGGCGCCGACGCCGCGAACGCACTCTGTTCGCCACTGTTCACCACTGCCTTGGCCAACTCCGCAATGGCCAACGGATTTCCGGCGGCTTCGGTAAGTATTCGGCGTTGAATGAGGTCGTTGGGTGCGCGCTCGCCCATCCCTGTCACCGCCTCGGCCAGTATTGCCCGCGAGGTCACCTCGTCGACAGGTCCGAGCGGAACTCGCGACAGTGAGACGAGCCGCGCCGGCTCGCCGTCCAGGCCTGGTCGCGTCGCACACAACAGCATCACGGGCGAATTCGCTAACCGACGTCCGACGAACGTCAGCACATGCAAGCTTGAGCCATCAAGCCATTGAGCGTCATCGACGATCAGCATCAGGGGTTTGTGAGCCGCCGCCTCCTCGATCAAGCCCAGCATTGCCACCCCGATCAACAAGGGGTTGGGCTGCTCGTGTTCCTCCATTCCGAATGCGGCCAGCAGCGCTCTTCTCTGATGAGTCGGCAGAGCCTCGGCGTAACCCAAAAGCGGGTGGACCAATTCGTGGACACCGGCATAACCCACCTTGGTCTGGCACTGGACGCCGGCGCACGACAGCACGGTGAATCCGTTGTCGCCTGCCCATTGCGCAACGGTGGCCAACATAGTTGTCTTCCCGATGCCGGGTTCGCCTTCGATGACGAGCGCGCGGCCCGCCTGCGTGACATGCGACGCCGCGGAAGTCAGTGAACTGAACTCGTCAGTGCGGCCGATCAACGACATCGCAGGTCCGTGCCGCGGGTCATGATTTGACCATAGCACCTCTGGGTAGGATAGTCCTATCCAGAAGATCGGGAGCTTGCCGGATGTCGAAGAAACTGAATGACGACTGCCCCATCGCCCGCGCCATGGCGGTATTGGGCGAGCGATGGTCGATGCTGATCCTGCGCGAGGCCATGCTGGGACGCACACGCTTCTCCGACTTCCGCAACGAACTCGGCATCGCTCCCGACATTCTGAGTTCTCGACTGTCGGCCCTGGTCGCAGCCGGCGTCTTCGAGGTCGTCGACTACCAGGAGCCCGGTGATCGGCGGCGGCAGCGCTATGAGTTGACCGAGGCTGGCCACGACGTCAGCACGATCCTCGTTGCGCTCGGACAGTGGGGCCGAACACACATGCCGT
Source organism: Mycolicibacterium mageritense (assembly GCF_010727475.1). Classification (NCBI taxonomy): domain Bacteria; kingdom Bacillati; phylum Actinomycetota; class Actinomycetes; order Mycobacteriales; family Mycobacteriaceae; genus Mycobacterium; species Mycolicibacterium mageritense. The sequence continues at coordinate 5,046,756 of NZ_AP022567.1, read as the reverse complement.
CTGCGACGGACAACGGTAACCGGTTCGTCGAGACCGCTACGCGCAAGCCGGTGCGAGCGGTACTGAACCGCCGCGACGGTCAGATCGTCGAGTCCGGCGAAGTCATCCTGGTGCCCAAACCGAGCCAGAGGACGCGCTGAAGATCAGTCGTCCGACCTATACCGACCGCCCGCGTGCGCTGGAACCCTGACAGCTATGAGCACTCTGGTTGACGAAGTCCTGGACGCCTATGGCGGCGCGACACGGTGGAAGAACGTGGAGACGATACGGGCACACAAGCGATTCGGGGGCGCGATCTGGGATCTGAAGCAGGTTCCCGGGATCGTCGACGATGGCGAGATCACCGTCTGGATTCAGCAGCAGCACACGTCGCTGAGCCCCTTCACCGGGTCCGACCGCAAGAGCGACTACACCCCACAGCGCGTTGCGATCGAAAGTCTGGACGGCGCCACAGTCGATGCGCTCGATGACCCACGATCCTCCTTTGCCGGGCACAGCCTGCAAACACCTTGGAGCACATTGCAACTGGCGTACTTCACCGGCTATGCGATGTGGACGTACCTCGCCGAACCCTTCAACCTGACGCTGCCGGGCGTCACGGTCGTCGAAGGCTCGAACTGGGTTGAAGACGGTCAGATCTGGCGCAGGCTCCGCGTCGACTACCCGCAGGACATCGCCACCCACAGTCCGCAGCAGGTGCTCTACATCGACGACCAAGGCCTAATCCGGCGACGCGACTACCAAGTTGACATCGCGGGGGGATCACCTGCGGCCCATTACGTCTCGGAATTTGAGGACATCGGCGGCATCATTGTTCCGGCGAAGCGCATGATCTTCGTACGCGATGACGCGGGACATCCCATCCCCGATCAACTGGTCGTCTCCATCGAGTTGACGGATATCCGCTTCGATTGAGGAGTGGTCCGGATCCCGGTTGATGTCCCGGCACCCTACCACCAGCGCGTGGCGCCGCGCAGTTGCCGACCGAGCTCGCGGGTCAGCGTCCGGACATAGGTGGCCGACAGATGGTGAGCGTCGTGATAGACCAGCACATTGCCCTCGACCGCACGGCACATGTCCGGCCCGCACACAGCGTCGCTGAGGTCGAGCGCAGTCATCAACGGGTAGTCGGCCAGATGGTCGAGGGTGGGATTGCGTTCGGCGAGCGCCTCGTAGCGCGGCAGCCCGCAGCCGTCGGCGTCCCCACCCGCGGCCAGGCAGTCGACAGGTGAGAAGAACCAGCCCTGTTTGAGCATCCACGGGGTGTCACGCATACCGAGCATCCGAATGCCGTTGGCAGACAGTTCATCCCAGATACCCAGATAATAATCCGGAACGTAGTCGCCGGGCCCGGTCAGGATCGGGCGGGTGCTCGTGAAGAAGACGTAGTCGGGCCGGTCGGCGATGATACGTGCCAGCGCATTGTCCGACCACGTCCGGCACTGCGGATACAGGTCGGGAGACCCGGCGATCAGCGGAACGTCCTTGGTCGTCAAGGGACAACCCATCTTCAGATACGTGGTCACCTTGAACCGGTGCTGCCGGCCCAGCGCATGCAACGCGGTGAGCCAATGCTCGGAATGCGAGCCGCCGGCCAAGGCGATGGTGCGCTGGGCCGTGGGATCTCCGTAGACACAGGTCTTGACGTCGACGCCGGGGAAATCGGTGACACAACCGTCGATGGTGGCCGGCGGCATGTCCTCGGCGGCCTCCAATGCCGTCGGACGCGTAGGCAGTCTGGCGACCTTGCGACCCTCTATCAGCGCTTCCGCGCCCGGATAGTCGCGTGCGGACAGTGCGCTGAGTTCGGCACCGCTCGCGCGGGCCAGGGCGACGTGCCCCTGCCAGCCCAACGACGTGACCGCCAACGCGGCGGCCAGCACAACGATGACCGAACCCGAAAGCAGTTGCCGCACATGATTTGACTCGCGCGGACCGTCGACCAGGCGCGCGGTGGCGAATGCCGCCACTGCCGCGGTCAGCAGCACGACGCCGCCTTCGGCCACACCGACGGTGTCGTCGTTGACGTGCGCGAGCCAGAAGATCAGCAAGGGCCAGTGCCACAGGTACACCTCGTACGCGATCGTTCCCGCCGCCACGAACACCACACCCCGCAGAGCGTCGACGCCCCGCGGAAGCGAGTCGCGTTGCGCCCCACAGAGAATGATCAGCACGCTCGCAGCGACCGGGACCACAACCCACGGCCACGCATCTTCTGCCACGCCGTCGACCACCGTGCCGCACAACACTATCGCGATGAGCCCGAGCGCCGTCACGAAGGCCCGTGCCCACCTGGGGAAGTCGACGCGGACCACGATCGCCGCGGCCAGTACGCCGGCCAGAACCTCCCACGCGCGGGCCACGCTGCTGTAGTAGGCCAGCAGGTGATTGCTCGAATGCACCGTGACCGCATAGCCGAAAGATGCGGCCATCGCCACGCCCGTCGCCCACAGTAGGACAGTTCGTGCGCTCCCACTGTCACCGCGTGCGACCATCGTGACCACCGCGGTGAGCATGAGGAACCCGGCGAAGATCTGTCCCAGCAGCGAGACCACCCACAGGTGCTGCAACGGCGTGACCGTCTCGCTCGCCTGCACATAATCGCTTGCCGTCCATAGCAATTGCCAGTTCTGCCAGAACCCCAGGGTCGCCAGTGTCTGGTCGGCGAATGCCTCCCACCGGGTCTGCGGCTGGACACTCACGGTAAGCACAGCACCCGCGCCCAGGGTCAGAACCAGGGCAGGCAGTGACCGACGCACCAGCCACGCGGCGTCGGCACCCAATGCCCGAAAGTTCCCGACGCTGCCGATCACACGTGCCCCGAGGACAAAACCCGCCAGCACCAGCAGGACGTCGATTGCCGCCGAGACACGCCCGAACCAGGCGTGGCAGACAACCACCAGAATGATGGCGATCCCGGCGAGCCCGATCAGATCGTCGCGGACCCGCGCATCGGCGGAAGTGGTGAGAACCGGATCGCTCTGTATCAGCTGCACGTCGAATCCCTCACCCCCGCCCCACCGCCACGGGGCGGGCACCTCGCCGCACGAGCATAGCCACCGCAGCGCGATGGGCCGAATCGCGTGAACCGGCCCGTAACGCTGCGCCTATGGTCAGAGTATGGCGATCGAACGCGATTCGGAATGGGTACCGCCATCGTGCTCACAGCCTGATCTCGTGATGCGTATCGAGGTTCCGCCCACTCAGGTGACGGTGCTCGATGGCGTGGCTGCGCTGTCGCGTCGTAGCGCAGAGTAATTCGGTTGTCCTCACACCTCAGCGACTGGCTGGAGCGCCACCAGCTCGCGATCTACCTGGCCGCGCTGGCCGCCGGCGCGGCCCTCGGAGCTGCCTGGCCTGCGGCCTCGGGCAGGTGGGAGACCGCTGTCTACCCCGTGCTCGCCGTGCTGCTGTATGCGACGTTTCTGCAGGTTCCATTCACCAAGTTGGCCGCGGCCTTTCGCGACGTCCGGTTTCTGGCCGCCGTCCTTGCCGTCAACTTCGTGGTGGTTCCGCTCGTGGTTGCCGCGCTGACCAGTGTGGCGACGCTGCCCCGGGCTGTGCTGCTGGGCGTGCTGCTGACGTTGCTCACCCCCTGCATCGATTACGTCATCGTGTTCTGCGGGCTGGCCGGCGGCGACAACCAACGCCTGCTGGCCGCCGCTCCCCTGCTCATGCTGATCCAGATGGTGGCCCTGCCGGTTCTGCTGTGGGTGTTCGTCGGCCCCGGACTGGCCGACATCGTCGATGTCGGCCCCTTCCTCGAAGCCTTCCTGAGCCTCATCGTGGCGCCCCTGCTACTGGCCTGGGCCACCGAAGGACTCGCAGCCCGCCGTCGAAGCGGCCAGGCCATCACATCGGCGATGACCGCCGCGATGGTGCCCGTGATGGCGGCGACCCTGGTCGTGGTCGTCGCGAGCCAGTTCCCGAAGATCAGCGACCAGGTCGACCAGGTGTTGAGAGTCGTCCCCCTCTATGCGGCGTTCCTGCTGGTGATGGCGTTGGTCGGGCTGGTCGCAGCCCGGCTGTTGCGGCTCGACACCGGCCGCGCGCGGGCGCTGATCTTCACCGGCGCGACGCGCAACTCGCTGGTCGTGCTGCCCCTCGCGCTGGCACTGCCCGCGGCCTACGGCATCACCCCGGCCATCGTCGTCACGCAAACGCTGGTCGAACTGCTCGGCATGATCGTCTACGTCCGAGCGGTCCCGCTCCTGATCCCCGCGCGCTGAGTCAGGGTGTGCCGAGCAGGATCTGCGCCAGCCGGGTGGTGGTTTGTACGCCGTCGTCGTACCCGCCCTTGCCGTCGAGGGAATTCATGATGGCAAGCGTGTAGCGCTGTTTCGGACCGGCGAACCCGACGCTGTTGGTGACCCAGCCGCCCTGTTCCTGCGACCACCCGTTCTTGTTCCCGGGAGCCATCGCCGGACCCGCTCCCCACACGCCCCACTGCTGGTTGCCGTCGACGCGCTGCATCTCGGAGACGATGGCGGCGGTTTGAGCTGCGGGCAGCCGGGTCAGGGTGTAGTTCATCAGGCGGTCGAGGTCATCAGTCGTCGACTTCTGAAAACCCCAGTACGGATAGACAGCGCCGAAGCCAGGCTGCGGCTGCACCCCGGTCATGCCGTATGCCGGGAAGTCCCGGTTGAACGCCGTGTGATCCGGCCCGCCATAGCGCTCCCACAATGCGTCGGCGGCGTCGCTGTCCGAGGCGTGCATCATCGCGGTCATGAGCTGACGGTCGGCATCGGTCAGCGTGATCTTGCCGGCGCTGGCGCGGGTCAGCAGATCCACCACCATCGCGAGCTTGATGGTCGAGGCGGTCCAGATCATCGCGCCGGCGTTCGCGTTACGGTAGGCCTGCCCTGTCACCCGGTCGCGCAGCACATAGCCCACGGTGCCGGGTCGGCTCGCCAGGTACGCATCGGCTTGAGCCGTGCGCTGGCCGAGATCGGCCTGAGCGGGTACGGCGATCACGACCGACAACGCCACCCCGACCACCGTCGCCAGCGTCATCGACAACCAGGCCCGCCACATCATGTACGAAGTTACTACGTAGATTGGAAGGGCCGGCCACGGCGCGCCGACCTGTCGGTGGCGTCGACGAAGTCACCCACTATCCCACCGGCACGGAAGGATCCCGCCCATGTCGCGGATTACTCGACTGGCGTTCGGTGTCATCGCGGCGGTGATCGCGGTGGTCGCGGTGCTGATGCTGCGTGCCGAGGCCGACCGCCCGGGCACGGAGACGCCTTCGGCGGATGCGCCCGCGACACTCACCAATTCGGCGTTGGTGCGTCCCAACAGCCACCGCCTCACCGATCCGGCCGACAGCCGGGTCACGGTCGTCGAGTTCCTGGATTTCGAATGTGAAGCCTGTCGCGACGCCTTTCCGGCGGTGGAACGGCTACGAGGTGAATACGGCGATCGCGTGACGTTCGTGCTGCGGTACTTCCCGATTCCCAGCCACATCAACGGCGAGCTGGCCGCTCGCGCGGTCGAAGCCGCAGCGCAACAAGGCAAGTTGGTACCGATGTACCAGAAGATGTATGAGACGCAAGCCGCTTGGGGCGAGAAGACCGAATCACAGCGGGCCGTGTTCGTCGGGTTCGCGACGGAACTCGGCCTCGACATCGCGCGGTTTGAGCACGATCTGGACGCGCCCGGCACGGCCGAACGCGTACGCGCCGACCGCACCGACGGGATGAAATCGGGTGTCAGGGGAACCCCCACATTTTTCGTCAACGGCACCAAGTTCAGCGGCGCACCGAGTTACGAGGCGCTCAAGGCCGCCATCGACGAGGAGCTGAGCTGACCGCGGTACCGGATCACGCGTGGCACCAGAAGGTGATCACCGGCGGCGCGAGCACGACAGCGGCGAGTACGACCGACAGCAGGATCCGCTCGCGAAGCCGCGCGCCCCACATCGCGGGCGTGGCCAGCCGGCTGACGCGAGCCAGCACCTCGGTGTCGGCCGCCCCGAGTGCCGGCGGCCGGCTTGAGCGCGAGTCCGCGAGGCTGACCAGGCCGCACAACAACGTCTCCCGGCCGTGCCGGCGCGCGGCGCTGTCGTCAGCGCACATCTCCACCAGGCGGCCGACTGCGCCCACTGCCGCGGTGAACAACGGCAGCCGCGGCATCGCCAAGGCGAGCGCGCGCAACGCCATCATGAGCTGCGGGTGCCTACCCGCGAGATGGGCCTGCTCGTGCGCGAGCACCGCCGCGAGTTCGGGCTCGTCGAGGGCCGCGAGCGCACCCGTGGTCACGACGATGGCGTCGGGGCGACCGGCCACACAGTAGGCCGCGGCATGATCTGCCGGCAGGGTCACCACACCGGGCCGCGCGGTCGGGGTACCGAGCACGTGCGCGGCGTGAGCGTGTTCGCGGCTGCGAGACCACAAGCGTTGCACCGACTTCACCAGACGCCACAGCACCACCGCCGATATCGCCGAGACGGCTGCGCTGACAGCGGCCAGCGTGAGCCGCCCGGGCCAACCAAAGTGGTTGAGCGCCAAGAGCATGTCCAGGCAGAACTTCACGGGTACGGCGGCATCCTCGATCAGCAGTTCGCGAAGCATGCTGGCCGCGGCCGCGATCCACGCACCGACGGCGAGCACGATCGTCGTCAACCACACCGTCACCGCGTAGCCGGGACTCATGCCGCGACCGAACCGGGTCAACACCACGGGACTGCCCCACACCAACACCACTCCGTAGACGAGCAGGCAGATGCCGGCGTTCACGTGGCGCCTCGACGCCGAGCCAGCTTGCGCAGGGCCACGCGCAATTGCTCGGACTCTTCGTCGTTGATCTGGTTCAGGAAGAAGTTCAGCACCAGGTCGGCGTCACCGCCGGCATGCAGAGCGTCGCGCATGAGGTTCGCCGACCGTTCCTCGCGCGTCATGGTGGGCCAGTAACTGTAGGCCTTGCCGACCCGCGTGCGTTCCAGCCAGCCCTTGCGATGCAGGTTGTCCATGGTGGACATGACGGTCGTATAAGCGATCTCGCGCTTCGCTGCCAGGTCGTCGAAGATCTCGCGGACCGTGACCGCCTCGTCACTGGCCCAAACCCGGTCCATCACGACCGCTTCCAGGTCGCCGAAACCACGCTGCTGCACCGGACTGACTCCTAGAGACACCGACGATTCACTGCGGCGGCTGTCGCGCCGCCCCTGTCGTCAGAGGCTATCGGCCGCGCTAGCTGCGCAAGGCACTGCCCTGACGCCACTGCTCCCATGGCACACTCCAATCTCCGTTCTGCCAGTGTTGCAGCGGTTCACCGCCGGTGTTGCGGATCTCGACCACATCGCCTGGTTGCGAGAACTCGTAGAACCATTTCGCGTGCACGGCCGACAGATTCAGGCAGCCCGCCGAGACGTTGGTCTCACCTTGTGCCCACACGGTGTCCTCGAGCTGATGCAGGTAGATCCCGTCCGGACTGATCCGGGTGGCATACGGCACGCTGATCCGGTACCCCGACGGCGAGTCCACCGGCAGTCCGTAGGTCGACGAATCCATCAGTACCGGGTTGGCCTTGTCCATGACGGTGTAGACGCCGCGCTGGGTCCAGAAGTGAATCGTCTTGCCGTTGACGGTCTCGGTGCCACCCCGGCCCATGGATGTCGGCATGGTCCGCACGAGCACACCGTCTTCGTAGACGCTGATCTGCTTGGTCAGGTCGTCGGCGATCGTGACGTGCGACCGGCCGATCCGGAAGCTCACGCGGTTGTCCTGCTGACCGTAGAGCCCGTCCCCCAGCTGGATTCCGTAGATGCTGGCGTCGACGTCGACGCGGGTGCCCGCCGGGAAGTACTCGCGGGGCCGCCAGTGCGCCTTGCGGTCGTTGATCCAGTACCACGCGCCCTCCACCGACGGCGTGGTGGTGACCTTCAATTGCCGTTCGGCGGCAGCGCGGTCCTCGATGGGCTCGTCGAAGCGGGCCACCACCACCGTGCCGACTCCGTAGGTCGCCCCTTCGACGAGGGCCGCGCCGGAGGTGGTGGTCAGCTCCACGCGGGTTTGGTTCTGGGGCACCACGGTCGAGAATCGCGAAATCTCGGTCACCGTAGTCGAGTCCGAGCCACGACCTGTCGCGCTCAGCGTGTAGGTGCGGCCGTAGCCGAGCGGTTCGGCAGGGATCCATTCCGTACCGTCGGCGGTCAACCGCCCCGCGACCACCCTGCCCTGCTCGTTGACCATCCGCACGTCGGCCAGCACGCCCGACGTCGCGGCCGCCCGTACCGTCCCGACCGGTGCCACGCCGTCGGTCGCGCCGTCGATCTCGATCCTGACCACCGGCGGCGCAGGCTCTTCAGCCTCGGCGGCCGCCGGAACGTCCGGCAGGGCGATCGCCGCGACCGACGACCGGCTCTGCGGTGCGGCCACCAGCACGACCCCGGCAATGACGACCAACGTCAGATACCGGCGTGGGCGGTCAAACATCGCGACCTCTCCTGGCTCGAGCGGGACAGGCATGCCCCCTGCTATCTACGTAGCTACATAGTAGATGAGGAAGCGCCGTGCCCGCTCGACCTTTTCGCCGGGCGCTGCCGCGGTGTCGAGATCGTCCCGGCACGAACCACTTTCGGTGCGTTCGGCACCCAGGATTCAACCCCGGCCGAAGTACGGCATCGCCCGTGCCATCACGGTCAACGACGGGACCGAGACGTCGAGCGGCAGATCGACCAGATGGGCGATCGCACGCGCGACATGCACCACGTCGAAAGTCGGCTCGGCGGCCAGGCTTCCGTTCGCCTGCGGCGTCTGATGACTGAACCCGGCCGTCATGCTGGTGGCGGCATTGCCGATGTCGATCTGCGTCACGCAGATGTCAAGGTCGCGCAGATCCAACAACATTGAGGCGGTCAAGCCGCTGATCGCGTGCTTGGTGACGGTATAGGCGAGGCTCTTGGGGCGGGGTCGGTGCGCGGACAGCGAGCCGTTGTTGATGATGCGCCCACCGCGCGGCAGTTGCCCCGACATGATGCGCGCGGCTTCACGCGCACAGAACACCGCGCCGTCGACGTTGGTCCGCCACGCGGCCTGCCATCCGTCGTCGTCGATCTCGGCGACCGACGCCGACGGGCCGAACACGCCGGCGTTGTTGAACAGCACATCGACGCGCCCGAACGTCGACACCACGTCGGCGAACAGTGCCCGCACCGAGGCGGCATCGGTGACGTCCGTCGGGACCACGCGGGCATTCGGCCGACTGTCCGCGGTTGCGGCCAGCGATTCGGCCGTACGGCCGGCCAGCACGACGTGGTGGCCGGCGTCGAGCAGTACACGCGCCGTTTCCCGGCCGATGCCACTGCCCGCTCCGGTGATCACCACGACTTTTTGCACGCAGCGATTGTCCCCCGCCCACGAACTCGCGATAAAGGCTATTCGCTATTGCGTTAACGATCGTGCCGTGCCACTCTTAAGGCAATACCCACTAGCCTTTAGGGGTGACCGCATGACCACCGAGCCACGCCGACGCCCCGGCGGCCGCTCCGCGCGGGTCCGGCAGTCGGTCATCGAGGCCACCGTCGCGGTGATCGCGGAAAAGGGCTTGACCGACTTCACGGTCAACGACGTCGCGGCGCGGGCCGGTGTGCACGCGACCTCGATCTATCGACGCTGGGGCACGCGGGACAACCTGATCACCGACACACTGCTCGATTACAGTCGCCACACCATTCCCGTACCCGATACCGGGTCGGTCCGCGCCGACCTCTACCGGCTCCTGACTGCGATCGCGGCCTATCTCAACACGTCCATCGGCAGAGCACTGGCCCAGGCGCTGGCCACGGGTGGAGACGAATCACGCTGGCAAACAGTTCGATTCGAATTCTGGACGACGCGGCTCGCGTTGACGCGGACGATCGTCGACCGAGCCGTCGAGCGCGGCGAGCTACCACCGGAAACTGACGCGCGACTCGTTCTGGAGATGCTCGTCGCGCCGCTGCAGTTCCGCACCCTGGTCACGCGGGAGCAATTCGGCGAGGAACTGTGCACCCGACTGACCGACGCGGTGCTCGACGGCATCCGCCCGCGGCCGCACGTCGCCGACTGAAAGGCACGATCTTGACGGAAACACTTGCGATCGAGGCGATCATCGACGGACGGCCGGTGTCGCGGACCGATGTTCACCGGTGGGAATCGCGCCGGGCCGAGGCTGTCCTGAAAAAGTTCGCGTCCCGGCTGGGATCCCGGGCGCTCACCGAGATTCTCGACGATCCCATCGACAGCATCCGCGCCGCTGACCTCGCAACCCGCCGTTCAGCGCTGCTCGCGGTCAAGTCCCGATTGGGTCACCCCGGCATCTACGCCATGCTCCGGCACGAGATCGCCCTGTCGGAACGGGCCGCGCGGCTTGCTGTCGCCGCGAGTCGGGGCCGTCAAAGGCACAGCGTCATCGAGCTCACCGCGCCGGGTTGCTCGGCGGGCGCCTTCGCCGAATGGTTCGACGCCCTGACGACCAACAATGACGAGGCCGCCATGCTCGATGCCTGCCCCGACCATTACCTGCTGCGCGGGTTACCAGACGGTCGGCAAGAGGTGGTCGAGACCACCGGCGGATCCCCGATGGCCACCAGATTCCTCGTCGACTACTCGGCCCCCGAGGCAGTGCACGTGCCCGTCCACGCGGATTACCCGGTCCAGATTGCCGGCCAGGCGGTGCTCGACGACGGGCTCGTGATCGGCGGCGTGCGCCATCAGTTCCGCGATGCAGACGGCAGGATGACAGCCCTGCTCACCGTCGCTTTTCCGGACCGATTTCCGACCCCGATGGTGGCCGCGCACCGATGGCACCTCGCCACCGAATTCAGCAATTGGATCGAGGCGTTCGCCGCGACCAACGGCTGAGCGTCACTCGGTTTTGCCGCTGTTGGCCCATCCGCCGCCGGGGGTACTGATCAGCTTCCACTCGTAGTCCCAGGCATCGAAGCGACGTCGGTCCAGGGTCATCCGGGTCAACATCACAGCGGTGGCACTCGCCGCGGCTGTGCCCAACCACAGCCCGATGCCGAATGCGGCGGCATATCCGCGCGCGTCGGCCACGGTCTGCGGGGGCCGCGTGACGGCGCCATGCTCGTCGAGCCAGACGGGAATGCGGTCGCCGACCTCGACCTTGGCGGGGCCTTGGACGGTTTCGACGCGGTCCTCGAAGCCGGCCTTCCACTCGGCCCGCACGGTACGACTGGCCGTGGTGTAGCGGTTGGGCGCACTCGACCGGGCTTCGACGACGGTGGCTTCGACCTTCTGCAGCGAACGCGTCTGCTGCTCGATGCGGTCGACACTGCGAGCGAAGTGGTCGCGGCCCAGGTGCACGATCACCGGAATGGCGAGGACGACAACAATCAGCCCGAGCACCACAGCAAGTGCTTCGATTCGATCTTGGCGTCGGACCAGGGGGTTACGGCTCAGCGCGCGAAAGACCCAAGCATGACGCCCACGTAGCATCGCACTCATCGATGCCTCATACCCCGTGTAACGCTCACGTAACCGATTGTGACACCGGGTGTCTTTGAACGACGAGCCCAAAGGCCGCCGGGCGAGGAAACTCACAATTAACACGTGGCGGGCGTCACCATGGGGCCGCACCTTTCGCACGCACGCGGTCAGCAGCGGCTCAATCCCGCGGTCGAAATGATGGATGTGGCGGTGGTGGCCGGTTCGGCTGCGTCGGCGGACACCCGGTTTGCTCCAGCAATCCTGAACCGACGTTGACTCGCCTCGGCCAGACTCGTGTTGATCGATTCGTCGAGGGCGGATCCTGACAGTCCGCGACGGTGATCACCGGCAATGGGTGGTGCGTGCCCTTGTGCTCGCAATCTGATCCGTTCAGCGATCGTCGACGGGTCCGCATGCAGTTCGAACGCCATGACATCGGTGTCGCGCCACTGAGGTGTATCGAGCACAACTTTGGCCGTGACCAAATCAGCGGTGATCACAATCGTGTCGATGCCGGTTCCGGCCAGCGTTGCAGCCGCGGCTCGAGCGTTGCGCGACCGAAGAAAGGCAAGTTGATCGCCGCGCGGATCCGCGCCGACAAAACCCAACTGGTGAAGGTCGAGGTATCCCACCCGGCGGCCGGACTTCGCGAGCTGCCTGTAGACCTCGAACCCCGATCGTCGACGTGCCGACGCCGCCGGGTCCGGCCAGCAGCAGTACACGAGCCGACAACCCGTCCGCGGAACGCCCGTCAGTGCCCTCCGCGGCATCGCGGCTCGCGCCCCGGGGGACTCGACGCAGGTGCGCCAGTGCAGCCCGGCTCACCGTCGCCGCAACGTCGCCTGGCGAAAGAGTGCTGGTGTCGATCCGCAGATCCGCCCAGCCTCGGTCGATGCGCGTGGCGTACTCGACTTCGCTGCCGGCGAGGTAGACCTGCCATCCTCTCCGAAGGATCCGGTCGCGAATTGCTGCATCGTCTGCGTGCAGATGACAGACCAGGATGTCAGCGCGCCTCACGCCCGGAAGCAGCTCCGAAAGATGCGCTGGGTCGTCTGCCAGCCCGGCGACGACCAGCAGCGCGGCACCGGCGTCGCGGTAGCCAGGTTCGAGCGCGCGCAAACTCCTCGCGATGAGCTCAGTTTCGAACGCGCCGCCAAGACCAACGGCCAGCCGAAGCTGGTCGGAATCTACGAAGGCGGCCGCGACGCCCGCTGCGGCGAGATCGGCCCGCACCTGCCACCCCACCGTGGACTTCCCCACGCCTGACGTACCAACAAGCCACACAACGGGAAGCATCGACCAAACCCTAAAACGACGCGACCTACTCACCGCAACCGCATTTCAGGGCTGCTGACAGCCGGTCTCCATGCCAGAAGAGCAGCTCTCCTGCCGGGCCGAAGGATTTGCGCTGCCGGGTGACACTTGCCCGAACATGTCGAAAGCGTTCGGCTGCAAGCGATCTCAGGTCACGCCGAGGGCGAATACCCGGGCTTCGCCATGAGATCCCGAAGCCCCGCATCGATGAACGCGGTGTCGACAGGGTTCACCCCACCGCCGGCGAAGTGCCCCCAGATTCCGGGGATGACGCGCACCTCGCCGTCGGCGATGAACTGGCCGGCCCACTGCTCGTCCTCCGGCGGAAAGTAGAGATCCTTCTCGGCGGGCATCGCCAGCAGCGGACACTTGATCGAGGCCAGCGCCTTCTCCACGTCACCACCGAACCCCGGCGTGTTACCGACGTTGCCGCTGTGCCACGTCCGCAGCATCGCGATCAGATTGTTGGGGTCACGCCCATCGCGGAAGAAGTTCTCCCAAAACCCGTAGAGAAAGTCGTCGAACGACGTGAAGCCCATCTCGCGCCACGCCTCCTCCCAATAGAACGCCTGCGAGAAGCCCCAGCCCGAGTACACCCGGGCGAACGCGCGCAGACCCTTGATCGGAAGGCGGTCTGGCGAATAGTCCCCGTCGGCCCACACGGCGTCCGCGGTCAACGCGTAGATCAACGATTCCAGGAACACCTTGTTGTGTGGTGCCGTGATGCTCGAGCCACAGAACGGTGCCGCCCGCTGCACCATCTCGGGATGGCTCACCGCCCACTGGTAGGTCTGACCGGCACCCATCGACCAACCCGTGACGAGCGCGATGGTCGATATGCCGAACTTCTCGGTGACCAGCTTGTGCTGGGCCTCCACCTGGTCGTAGAACGTGACGGCGGGAAAGCGGGCCCGATCGTAAGGCGCAGGCATGTTCGACGGCGAGGACGACAGTCCGTTGCCGAGCATGTTGGGCACGATGATGAACCACTCGTCGGGGTTGAGTGTCTTGTCGGTGCCGATCAACCATTCGTTGTCGGTGTGCCACCCTGAATACCAAGTGGGATAGACGATCACGTTGGTCTTGTCGGCATTGAGGGTGCCGTAGGACTTGTAGGCCAGGGTTGCGTTGCGCAGCGTGAAACCGCTCTGCATGGTGAAGTCGCCGAGTTCGAAGTACTCGGCATCAGTGGGGGCAGGCACGATGAACTCCTTCCGGTCAGCCCTGACGGGCTGCTGCTGAGACTGGCACTCAATGAATCCATTTGTGGCGCAGAGCATTAACAGAGAGCCATGCCGCACCTTTCCGGTCCCGAGCCGGACAATTACTTCCAAATGGGTGTAACAGGACTGAACATACACGCCCGCCGAGGCCCGTCAGGCGAAGTCGGCCAAATCGTTCGCGCTACTTCGGACACCCGGGCGGCCGCCAACCGTGCATGGCGGCGTCCATCTGGTCCTCGTTCAGCGCGTCGACCCGCAGGCGCGGTTGCCCGTCGCGATTGCGCATGCCGTCGAGCAGCAGGCCGACGTAGCGACGCCACAGTTCGGGCTCGACGTGACCCGCCCATTCACTGACCGTGCCCGCCAACAGGCCGAGAATCGGCATGTCCGTGTGTTCGACATCGGGCCGCAGGTGGCCGTCATCGCGTGCCCGCTCGACGAGCTTCGAGATCCTCGGAACAAGTCGCAGTCGCGACGACTCGACCCCACATCCGCCGTAGACCTTGCTGTAGACCATCTCGCGCAGCCCGCGATCGGTGGCAGTCAGCTCACACATCTGCTCCACGAACCAGACGAATCCGTCCCACGAATCCTCTTGTTGCAGAGCTACTTCCGCAAGAGCGACCAGTTGATCGATGCCGTTTTCGAAGACCGCGTCGAGCAGTTCTTCCTTGGTGGCGAATCGCCGGTACACCGTGCCCACCCCGACGTTGGCGTGACGCGCCACGTCGTTGAGCGTCGCCTCGATGCCTTTTTCGGCGAACAGTTCCCGCGCGGATTCGAGCACACGCTGCCGATTGCGCTCTGCGTCCTTACGCAGTGAGCGGCGGGGTTCTTCGGCGGCGGTCACGCGACCACTTTAGGTGATCGCCGTCATAAGTGGATTGACTTCATCCGTTTATCGCGTTTAGGTTGACTACCTAACGCGCCCTGTTCTGGCTGGTCCGCGGACCTACGTGGAAAGGCTCGACCTTGACCGTCGTCCCCGAGCACTCCTCTGTGCGCAGAACCAAATGTGGACACCACACCGTTTCGCAGAGATGGAGGAATCCGTGACCGCCGCAGTCAGACGCGCCTGGCTACCGATACTCATCGTGGTCGCCATCGCCATCGGCGTTGTGGCCGTAATCAACCTCCGATCGGTGTTCGGCTCCGACGGCGCGGTGGTGACGCCGGTCGGGGCCGACACGGCTCAGAAGTTCAATCCCAAGGTCGTCGTCTACGAGGTCTTCGGTACCGGCACGACCGCCACTGTCAATTACATGGACCTACAGGGCCTTCCGCAGCGAGTCGAGTCCGCCGCCCTGCCGTGGACCCTTCGGTTGGAGACGACGATCCCGTCCGTACAACCCAACCTGATGGTGCAGGGCAATGGTGATTCGATCGGCTGCCGCGTCACCGTCGACGACGAGGTCAAAGACGAAAGGACGGCACACGGCGTGAATGCTGCGACGTACTGCTTGGTGAAGGCCGCATGAGCACGCTCACCGACGACACCCCGACCGACGCCATTCCCCCGGCGCGCCACGCTGCGCGTCCTTGGCTGCCGCGGTTCATCCGCATCTTCTCGATCCCGATCGTCATCGGCTGGCTGGTCGTCGTGGGGCTGCTCAACACCGTTGTGCCGCAGCTCGAGGAAGTCGGCAAGATGCGCGCGGTGTCGATGAGCCCCAACGACGCACCCGCACTCATCGCGACCAAGCACGTCGGCAAGGTGTTCGACGAGTACGACACCAGCAGCTCGGTGATGATCGTGCTGGAGGGCGACAACCCGCTGGGTGCGGATGCACACGCGTTCTACGACGAGATGGTCCGGACCCTGCGTGCCGACACCAAGCACATTCAGCATGTCCAGGATTTCTGGGGTGACACCCTGACCGCCGCGGGCGCACAGAGCATCGACGGCAAGGCGAGCTACGTCCAGGTGTACATCGCGGGCGACCAGGGCGAGACGCTGGCCAACGAGTCGGTGGAAGCGGTTCGGCAAATTGTCCGCGACACCAAGGCTCCGCCCGGCGTCAAGGCCTACGTCACCGGCCCGGCCGCGACGACGACGGACCAGAACGCCGTCGGCGATGCCAGCATGGAAATGATCGAAATGCTGACGTTCGCGGTCATCACCGTGATGTTGCTCGTCGTGTACCGGTCCATCATCACCGTGGTCATCACGCTCTTCATGGTGGTGGTCGGATTGTCCTCTGCGCGTGGGCTTGTCGCGTTCCTGGGCTATCACAATGTGTTCGGCCTCACCACGTTCGCCACCAACATGGTCGTGACCCTGGCGATCGCGGCGGCCACCGACTACGCGATCTTCTTGATAGGCAGATATCAAGAAGCTCGCCGGCTCGGCGAGGACAAGGAATCGGCCTACTACACGATGTTCCACGGCACGGCGCATGTCGTGCTCGCCTCGGGTCTGACCATTGCCGGCGCCACTTTGTGCCTGCACTTCACCCGGTTGCCGTACTTCCAGACCATGGGCATCCCCTTGTCGATCGGCATGGCCATCGTGGTTGCCGCGGCGTTGACCATGGGGCCCGCGCTCATCTCCATCGTCACCCGGTTCGGCAAAGTGCTCGACCCCAAACGCATGGACCGGTCGCGCGGCTGGCGGCGCGTGGGTGCGGCCGTCGTCCGTTGGCCCGGTGCGGTTCTGGTCATGGCGGTGATACTCGCCCTCGTCGGCCTTTTGACGCTGCCGGGCTACCACACCACTTACAACGACCGGATCTTCCTGCCCGCCGACATCCCGGCGAATGTCGGCATGGCTGCGGCCACCCGGCACTTCTCCGAAGCCAAGATGAACCCTGAACTGGTGATGGTGGAGACCGACCATGACCTGCGCAACCCGGCGGACTTCCTGGTGATCGACAAGATCGCCAAGGCCATGGCCCGCGTGCACGGCATCGCCCAGGTACAGACCATCACCCGGCCGGACGGTAAGCCCATCGAGCACGCGTCGCTGCCCTACTCGATGAGCCAAAGCGGCACAGGCACTTTGATGAACAACGATTACCAGCAGAAGGTGCTGGACAACACACTCAAGCAGGCCAACGAGCTGCAGACGACCATCGATTCTCAGGAACGGCTCTACAAGATCACGCTGGAGCTGGCCGAAGTCACCCGCAGCATGGCCGACAAGATGGACAAGACGTCGCAGAACCTTGACGAGGTGCGTGACCACCTCGCCGATTTCGACGATCAGTTCCGCCCGCTGCGCAATTACTTCTATTGGGAACCGCACTGCTTCGACATCCCGATGTGCCATTCGCTCCGGTCGATCTTCGACGCGTTGGACGGCATCAGCACGATGTCCGACGATTTCGCGGACATCGTCCCGGATCTGCACCACATGGCAGAGCTGACGCCTCAGATGGCGGCTGTGATGCCGGCGATGATCCAGACGATGAAGAACCAGAAGCAGTATCTGCTGAACCAGTACCAGGCTCAGAAGGCCCAGCAGGACCAGAACATCGCCAACCAGAACAACCAGACGGCGATGGGGCAGGCATTTGACGCGTCTCTCAACGACGAGTTCTTCTACCTGCCGCCCGAAGCCTTCGGGACGGCCGATTTCCAGCGCGGTATCAAGTTGTTCCTGTCGCCTGACGGACATGCGGTGCGGTTCACCGTGTTCCACCAAGGCGATCCGCTGACCGAAGAAGGCACCTCACATATCGAACCGCTCAAGATCGCTGCCGCTGACGCCATCAAGGGCACTCCCCTGGAAGGGTCGACGGTGTACGTGGGCGGCACCGCGGCCATGTACAAGGACATGCAACAGGGAGCCGACTACGACCTGCTCATCGCCGCGGTCGCGTCTTTGGTCCTGATCTTCCTCATCATGGTGGTGCTGACCAGAGCGGTTGCGGCAGCTGCCGTGATCGTCGGGACCGTGGTGCTGAGCCTCGGTGCGTCGTTCGGCCTGTCGGTGTTGATCTGGCAGCACCTGGTCGGTATCCCGCTGCACTGGATGGTGTTGCCGATGTCGGTGATCGTGTTGCTGGCCGTCGGTGCGGACTACAACCTGCTGCTGGTCTCCCGGATGAAGGAGGAGATCCACGCCGGGCTGCACACCGGGATCATCCGCTCCATGGCAGGCACCGGTTCGGTGGTCACCGCAGCCGGTCTCGTGTTCGCCTTCACCATGATGTCCATGGCGATCAGCGATCTGATCGTGATCGGCCAGGTGGGCACCACCATCGGGCTGGGCCTGCTGTTCGACACCCTGGTGGTGCGGTCTCTCATGACCCCGTCGCTGGCGACACTGCTGGGACGCTGGTTCTGGTGGCCACTGCGGGTACGGCCGCGGCCGGTGCCGCAGCCATGGCCCAAACCGATCCAACGCGATCCCGCGGAGGCGGTGGTTCCATGAAGCGGGTACTGATGGCCCTAACCGCCTGTACAGCAGTCGGTCTGGCGGTGTCCGCGCCGGCGCACGCCGACCCGGACACCGACTTCGCCAACGAACTGCACACGTACGGCATCTATGGTCCGCGGGATTACAACGCCTGGATCGGCAAGCTCACGTGCAAGCGGCTGCACAACGGCGTCGACCACGGTGCCCAGGAGTCGGTCGACTTCGTCTCCAAGCAGCTCGACAAGGACAGCACCACCGCGCAGGCCTGGCAGTTCCTCGGGACGGCCATCAACTACTACTGCCCCGACCAGCGAATCGTGTTCGAACAGGAGGCAGCTCGTGCGTAGGTATCTGAGTGCGGGTGTCGTCGCCCTGGCGTTGTTGTCGGCGGCGCCGGGAGTGGCCTCGGCTGATGCCACCGACGACTACCCGATCCCCAACCGCATCCTGAAAACGCAGTGCGACGCCGAGCAGATCATGGCCGCCGCCCGCGACGTCGAGCCGATCTACTACGAGCGCTACATGATCGACTACAACAACAAACCTGTTGCCGACCAGGAAGGCGCCCGCGACCGCATCCACTGGTTCTTCTCGCTGGACTACGCCGGCCGCCGCCAATACTCGGAGAACACCGCCACCAACGCGTTCTACGAACAGATGGCCTGGCGCTGGCCCAACTGGGCCAAGCTCTTCTTCAACAACAAAGGCGTGGCCGCCAACACCACCGACATCTGCATGAACTACCCACGCGGCGACATGTCCCTGTGGGATTGGCACTGACCGCGTCAGCCGTCGAATCGGTGGTGACCGATCACCGCCAAGAGTTGCAGCTTGGAGTGGCTTTCTGAGCCTGGCTCTGCGAGGTAGACGACCACGCGGTGGCAGCGGTCCGCGTCGGGCAATACCTCGCAGTCCAGGTCGATAGCACCGAGCTCGGGATGGGCCAGCCGGCACCGACGGGTACCCGCGTACCCGGACTGGTCACCGAACAGTGCTCGCGCCAAAGACGTTTGACATAGCACCGCACCGGACGGGCCGACGACCTGGGCAGGCATATCGGCCAGGCGGTCCAGCACGAGCATCAGGCCAGGCTCTATGTGGGCGTGGCCGTCGGTGTCATATCCCGCCGCGGCGAACAGGCGGTCGCGATCGTCACGGCTGAATCGCAGTCCACGCGCGATGCCCGCCAGCATGACCGCCGACGGGCGTGGCGCACAGCGTCGTTCGATTCGGCTGTAGTAGGCCGTCGACATCGAGCACAGTGCGGCGGCCTCCTCGCGGCGCAGCCCAGGGGTGCGGCGGCGCCGGCCACGAGGGAAGCCGACATCCTCCGGCTGAAGCACACGTCGACGCGTCCGGAGCAGGTCGGCCACCACCGCGAGATCAACGTTGGGCGACTTCATGTCTCGATCATGACGCAGGACACCTCGCCCGAGCAGGGCCGGAATATCCACGGACCGCCAGTCCCCGGATAACAGCGCCCTGAATGCGGTGCGGCGAACCTGTCAGCGTGGAGGGCACAGAACCCGACACGCGCAATTGAGGAGATGCCGATGAATCGTAAAGCAGACGTGGCCATTCCCGAGCTGACCGGCCGATTGGCCGTCGTCACCGGCGGCAGCGACGGTGTCGGATTGGGTCTCGCCCAACGGCTGGCCGCGGCCGGCGCCGAGGTCATCCTGCCGGTACGCAACCCGGACAAGGGCCGTGCCGCCGTCGACCGCATCACCGCCGCCGTGCCCGGGGCCGCAGTCAGCACCAGACGGCTGGACCTGTCATCGCTGCAATCAGTGGCCGATCTCGCTGGTGAGCTGGTCGCGGAAGGACGGCCGATTCACCTGCTGATCAACAATGCCGGTGTCATGAATCCGCCCACCCGCCAGGCCACTGTCGACGAATTCGAACTGCAGTGGGGCACCAACCATCTCGGCCATTTCGCACTCACCGCGCGACTGCAGCCCCTGCTGGTCGCCGGCAACGCCCGCGTCACAACGCAATCGAGCGTCGCAGCCCGATCGGGCGCCATCAACTGGGATGATCCCAACTTCGAGAAGTCCTATGCGGCAGGCAAGGCCTACAGCCAATCCAAGATCGCCAACCTGATGTTCGGCCTGGAACTCAACCGCCGCAGCGCCGAGGCAGGGTGGGGCATCACGAGCAACGTCGCGCATCCCGGGGTGACGGCAACCAATCTGCTTGCCGCGCAGCCGCACATGGGCCGCACGAGCGACACGCTGTCGGTGCGCGTCATCCGAGGCTTCGCACGCATGGGCATCTTCACCCAGACCGTCGACCAAGGGCTTCTGCCCGCTCTCTATGCGGCAGCCCATCCGCACGCCGAAGGCGGCAAATTTTATGGCCCCAAAGGGTTTCAGCACACAGCCGGGGCACCGGCCGAACAGGAGGTCTATAAGCCTGCCCGCGATGCCGCTGACCGGGTCCGGCTCTGGGAACTGTCCGAACGCCTCGTCGGCGTCGGTTTCGCGGTGCGGTAGACGTATCGGGGGTCCGGCGGTCCCTGGCATGAGCCGTGACCGACCGGGACACTGGGTTCATGGATCAGGGGCAATTGGCCGATTTCCTGCGTACCCGGCGGGAAGCGCTGACACCCGCGGAGGTGGGTCTGCCTGCGGGTACGCGCCGGCGTACGTCGGGGTTGCGGCGCGAGGAGGTCGCAGCGCTGGCGATGATCTCGACGGACTACTACAGCCGCATGGAACAGCAGCGCGCACCCAAGCCCTCGGCGGAGGTCGTGGCGTCCTTGGCGCGGGCGCTGCGGCTGTCGCTGGACGAGCGCGATCACTTGTTCCGGCTGGCGGGGCACAACGCGCCGGCCCGGATGGGCGGCGGCCACGTGAGCCCGGCCATGATGCGGATCCTGGATCGCCTGCAGGACACCCCGGCACAGGTGATGTCCGCGCTCGGCGAGACGCTGGTGCAGACGCCTCCGGCGCGCGCCCTGATGGGGGACGAAACGAAATACGAGGGTTTCGCCCGGAGTGTGGCCTACCGCTGGTTCACCGACGAGGCCGCCCGCCAGGTGTACCCGCCGGACGATCACGCGACGGTCGGGCAGTCCTTCGTCGCCAATGCCCGGGTGGCCTACGCCCGCGATGGCGCAGGCTCGCGCGCCGCGCAGATCGTCGACGATCTCCTGTGCCGCAGTGCCGAATTCGCCGAACTGTGGAAACGCCACGATGTCGCGTCGGGCAACGACCGGACCAAACGCATCGCGCATCCCACGTTGGGCGTGCTCGAGGTGCAGTGCCAGATCCTCTACGACATGGAGCAACTCCATGCGCTGCTGGTGTTCACCGCCGAACCGGGCTCACCGAGCCACGCCAAACTCGCTGCGCTCGGCGACGATCCGGATGCCTATCTACGCGACGGTCAGAGCACCGGCAGCAGCGTGCGCAGAACCGTGGCCGACGACGCTGCCACCTCGCCCGCGAATTCGTTGAACTCGAATTGAGAATCCTGGCCGGCCAGATCCGACAGCGCTCGCACCACCAGCCAGTCGATCCCGAAGGCCTCGCACACCTGGGCCACCGCGCCGCCCTCCATCTCGATGGCCCGTCCGCCGAACTCACTGTGCAGCCGGACCCGCGTGGGCTCACTGTGCAGGTACTGGTCACCGGACAGCACGGTGCCATACACAATCCGTGCTGGTCTCCCCTGTCCCCCGGCGAGCCTCGACAGCGGCGGAAGCTCTAGCCCGCCCAGCGCGCGTCTGACCTTGTCGATCACCATGCCGCCGACGTCGTATCCGAGACGATCGGTGGGGTTGATGAACGGGACGTGGCCTGCCTGGTAGGTCTGCAGTCGCTCATCCTCGATGAGCCCGGCGTCGTACTGGATCAGCCGGTCGGCGATCACCACGTCACCCACATTCAGGTCCGGATCCAAGCCGCCCGCGACGCCGGAGAAAATCACTGCGCGGCAACCGAACCGGTGCGCCAGAACGGTCGTGACCAGCGCCGCGTTGACCTTGCCCATACCGGTTTCGGCGAGGACGACGTCGCACCCGTCGAGCGAACCGATATCGAAGCGCGTATGCGCGATGTCCATCCATTGGACATTGCCCATCGCGCTGCGTAGGTGGGCCAGCTCCTGTGGGATCGCCGCGATCAAACCGATTGGCACAATGCACTTTAGCGCTCACCGCTCATGCGGGGTCTAGTGCGTCGGCGTCCCACCCGCGGGACTCGGCCGAGGCGCGGTGAAGAACGCCGCGACCACGGCGATCACACTGATCACGGCCGCGACCGTGAAGGCCGCATGCACACCCGGCAGATCCGGCGCCCCGCCCGAATGCGACGCCTTGGTCATGACCGTCACGAACAGCGCGGTGCCCGCGGCGCCCGCGACCTGCTGCAGCGTCGTCAGAATCGCGCTGCCGTGCGAGTAGAACCGGTCGGGCAGCACACCGAGTGCGTCGGTCATCAACGGCGTGAACATCATTGACAGACCGACCATCATGACCGTCTGCAAGCCGACGAGTTCCCACACCGGCGAGGCCGCCGACAACGCGGTGAAACCCCACAGCGACGCGCACAGCAGTACCGACCCCGGCACGACCAGCATCCGCGCACCGTGTCGGTCGTAGGCGCGGCCGACCAGCGGGCCCGCCACGCCCATCAGCAGTCCGCCCGGCAAGGTGGCCAGCCCCGCGACCAACGCGCTCTGTTTCAGCACGTCCTGGACGTAGAGCGGCACCATGATGATCGCGCCGAACAATCCCATGAAGCCCAGCACCACCAGGCCAAGCGACACCGAGAATCGCCGGTAGGTGAACGGCCGCAGGTCGAGAAACGCGCGGTCGCGGCGCTGCAGCTGGACCTGCCGCGCACCGAAGAGCACCATCGCCACCGCGCCAACCGTCATCGGCACCCACGCGGGCACGCTCTGCCGGCCGTGCGCGGATTCACCCAACAGCGACAGCCCGAACACCAGTCCCGCGAACGCGACCGCCGACAGCGGCACCGAGACGGGGTCGATCGGCGTCGGATCCTGCTTTTCGTCGTCGACGCGCAGCCACACCAGACCGGCGGTCAGCGCCACGAGAGCGATGGGAAGCACGATCCAGAACATCCACCGCCAGTCGAGCGAGCCGAGGATGAACCCCGACAAGGTGGGCCCGATGGCCGGGGCGACCGCGATGACGATCGAGATGGTGCCCATCATCTGCCCGCGCCGTTCCGCGGGAATCAACGTCATGACCGTCGTCATCAGCAGCGGCATCATCACCGCGGTGCCGCACGCCTGCACGATCCGGCCCACCAGCAGCACCGCGAATCCCGGTGCCAGCGCGGCCACCATCGTGCCCGTGCAGAACAACGTCATCGAGGCCAGGTAGATGGCGCGTACCGGGAACCGTTGCAGCAGAGAGCCGGACATCGGGATGACGACGGCCATGGTCAACAGGAACCCACTGGTGAGCCACTGCGCGGTGCTCGCGGCGATGTCGAGGTCGACGATCAGCGCGGGCAATGCGACGCTCATGATGGTCTCGTTGAGGATCATCACGAACGCCGAGCCGACCAACAGCGCGATGATCACGTTGGCGCTCGACTGGGCGCGGGGTTGCGTCGCGATGTCCCCCGTGCTCGGGCCCGTCGTCATTTCCCCTCCCCTGTCTCCCCCGGACTTTGTTCGTGCGGCAATCCAGGGTAGGTGGGGCGTGCGGGTCAGGGAAATTGATTTCGGCGGGTGTGGTCAGGGTGTGCTGTGCTGGTAGCACCGGCGAAGGCCTCATTGATCTCCTTGGGGCCGAACGGCCAGGTGCGTTCGGCCCGCGCGTAGACGAGATACGCGACGACGCCGACTGCTATCCAGCACAGCGACAGCACGATTGACGACCACGCGGCCGAAACGTAGACATAGATCCAGCCGACGAGCGCGATGACCGTGGGGATCGGATAGAGCCACTGCCGGTACGGGCGTGGGAGATTCGGCTGGCGTCGTCGCAGCACGACGATCGCCGCGACCTGGGCGAGCGACTGGATGATCACCATCGTGGCCACCGCCGCGTTGATGATCGTGGTCAGGGTGAACAGCGATCCGATGATCGTGATGGCGCCCATGGTGAGCACACCGGCGGTGGGCAGGTTCAAGGTCGGGTGCAGGCGACCGAACACCGGTAGGAACACCTTGTCGCGGGCCGCCTCATAGGGCACGCGGGATCCGCCGAGCAGGCCCGCGAACACCGAGCCGATGGCCGCGATCACGATGAGCACCGTGATCACCTGCGCGATCGTGTTACCCCACGCCTGCGCGAGCACGGTCGATGCAACTGACGTCGCCGTCTTGAGCTCGTCGAGCGGAACCGAGCCCAGCACGCCGACCTGCAGCAGGAAGTACAGGCTCATGATGCCCAGAATCGAGATGACGATCGACCGTGGAATGGTCCGTCCCGGATCACGAACTTCCCCACCGAGGTAGGCCGTTGTGTTGTACCCGAGGTAGTCATACACCGCGATGACCAGCCCCGCACCGAGACCGGCCCAGAAGGTGCCGTGGCTCCCGAACGCTCCCGGGGTGAACGCGAACGCCTGTGCGCTGCTGAAGTGCGTGAAGGCGGCCACGATGGTGGAGAGTGTCGCGACGAGCATCACCACGAACAACGCGGTTGTCAGCTTGCCGATCTGCCCGATCTTGCGGAACAGCGCCACCATGATCAGCAGCACGATACCGACGCCGATTACCTTGCCCAGCGCGGTGTTTCCCGATTCGCTTGTGACACCGGGAATCAGATAGCCCAGGTATTGGACCAGCCCGATGATGCCGGTCGACATGATGAGCGGGATGAACAGGACTGCGCTCCAGACGAACAGGAACGGCATCAACCGTCCGGTGCGGTACTGGAACGCCTCCCGCAGGTATAGGTAGGTACCACCGGCGCCTGGCATGGCGGCGCCGAGTTCGGCCCAGATGAGCCCGTCGGCCAGCGCGAGAATCGCCCCGATGATCCAGCCGAACATGGCCTCCGGACCACCGATTGTCGCGACCATGGCCGGGATCGTGACGAACGGACCGATGCCGCACATCTGCGTCATGTTGATCGCTGTCGCCTGGAGCGGGCCGATCCTGCGTTCGAGGGTGGGCTGCGAGGTCACCGCGGCGCTCGACGACCGAGGACTGATGGACGCGCTCATGATGGCCTCCTTAGTTTGTTAGGAAAGTTTCTTAACATACTTCGGGCGAGTGTGGAAGAGTGCGGTCGTAGGCTGTTTGCGATCACGACGGAGGAGATGGCGTTGGCTGGCCAGGTAGCGCGGCAAGCCGGGACACCGGCGAACATGCGTGCGCTCAACCAACGGCTGGTGCTCGACCGGCTGCGCCATCACGGTGAAGCAACTCGGCCCCAGATCGCCGCTGACACCGGACTGTCCAAACCGACCGTGGGGCAGGCACTTCTGGATCTGGAACAGCACGGATTGGTGCGTGCGATCGGGCACAGCGCTCCCCGGCCGGGCCGCGCCGCGGTCGTCTACCGGGCCGCACCCGAGGCCGGCCACATCGTCGGCGTCGACATCGGCAGGCGGGTCTTGCACGCGGCCGTGGCCGATCTCGACGGCACCGTCGTCGCCCGGCACGAACAACCGAATCGCAGCCGGTCGGGTTCGACACTGCTGCGCGGGGTCGCCGAATCGGTTCAACGCGTCGTGGCAGACGCCGGGTTGGCGCCGGACGACATCGTCGTGACCGTGCTCGGAACGCCGGGCATCCCCGACGTCGCCGCGGGCAGCATGTACCGCGCGCCGAACCTGCCCGGGTGGGAACGCCCCGGGCTCCTCCACGAGTTGGTGACCGTGCTCGGAGCTGACGGCTCGCAGATACTCGTCGAGAACGACGCGAACTTGTGCGCCGTCGGCGAGTATGCGCGCGGAGCGGCACGTGACGTCGACGTGGTGGCGTGCGTGACCGTCGGCACCGGCATCGGTTTGGGGATCCTGGTCGGGGGCAAGCTGTTTCGCGGCGCACACGGCGCGGCGGGTGAGATCGCCGACCTACCCTACGGCACCGTCCCCGCCGGGGTGACCGCGCACCGGCCCGGACCGGTCGAAGTCGTCGCGGCCGGGCAGGCGATCGTCGCGGCGGCTCATCAAGCCGGACTGGAGGTTTCGACAGCCAAGGCCGTATTCGACCTCGCCCGCGCGGGCGACCACCGCGCATCGCGTGTCGTCGCGGGCGAGGCGTCGAAACTGGCCCACGTCGTCTCCGTGGTGACCGCCGTGCTCGACCCCGGCGTGATCGTGCTTGCCGGCGGCATCGGTCGCAACGCCGACCTGCTGTCCGAACCCATGCGCCGGGAACTGGCCGCGGCGATCCCGAAGGTTCCCGAGGTCGTCGGCGGCCAACTCGGCGACGACGCAGTTCTGGTGGGCGCCATCACCATTGCGATGGACACCGCCTGGGATCTGGTGTTCGAACGCCGCGTACTCGGCCGATCGGCGAACGAAGCGCCAGGGGATCCTAGAACGGCTCCGAGGTGATCTCCAACCACGCCTGGAATTCCCTTTGCTCAAGCCTTCTTTGCGCTCGTTCGGCATGCAACCGACTGACGAAGACCCGCATACCTTTCGAGGTTGTCGACGGCGAGGTGCGGTAATTCGGTCGCGGGCCACCGATTCCAAGGTGTTGCGAAGGCTCGGCGTCGGATCGGTGGGTCACTCCCTGACTGCGGGCTGTACGCGCCCGTCTGACCAAGGTGCGCCGTGCGATGACGAACACTGCCGGCAGCACCGCCACGATTCCATATGCCGCATTCAGCATTGTTCGGCCCTTTCACGCGTTGCTTGACAACAACCACGGTCGTCGCCTGCGGGGCGAGGGGCCATCACTCCCGGATTGATGTATATCGCGGAGTGGATGTAGCGCTAGGAGAATCGTGCGTGTGGCGGCGGGTGGTCGCGCTGATGGAACGAGATGCGAACTGACAGCAGAGGCCCAACAGACACGCATTTTTGATGACACGTCAGCAAAAATGCCTGCGATTGGGTAGGGTCAGGCGGGTGAAGATCGTGACGATCGGTCGAGGTCAGGTGGGTCGAGGTTGCCTGTCCCACCGCAGATCCCGGACAGTTGGTGGCCAAACGGGTACTGCGAATCACGCCGGCCGACCGTCAATCGCGGCCGATATGACCGCCGTCTTCCGCGATCTCGGCCGTGTACTGCCGGATCGCGATCAGCATGCGATCCAACATGCCTCCCAACGCATCAAGCTCGTCGTTGGAGAGCGGCGCGAAGAACAGCTGCCGCACCAACGCAACATGATTGGGCGCGGCGCGCTCGATGGTCGCCCGGCCGGCGGGCGTGAGGCGCACAACCGAACCGCGCGCGTCGTCTTCGTAGAGGTCGCGAGCGACCAAGCCCCGCTTGACCATTCGGGTGACCTGATGCGAGGTGCGGCTGCGGTCCCAGCCCAGTGCGGCGCCGAGATCTTTGGTCCGCAATCGCCCGTCCGCAGCCTCCGACAACGGCACCATGACGGCGTAGTCGGCCGCCGAAATACCCTGCTGCCGCGACAGCTGGAGGTGAAACGCGGCCTGCAGCTCCCGCCGAACATCGCGGTAGGACTGCCAGATTCGCGCCTCCCGTTTAGACAGCCACCCAGACCTTCTCGCCACAGCGTCCAAGCTAGCAGGACGTATCCCGTAATCAGCGGCAACAGAAAGGCAGCTATCGATGACCGATCCTGATACCCCCGACGCTCTCAAGGCGGTGGTTCGACGCAACACCGAGGAGGTCCAGGGCAGAGGCGATTTCGCGCTCTTCGACCAATTGTTCGCTGACGACTTCGTCGACCACACCCCACAGCCAGGAACCACGCCCGACAAGGCCGGCGTTCTGGTGCTTTATCAGCGGCTACGCAATGCGTTTACCGACTTCCATCCCGAGATTCACTGGCAGACTGTCGATGGCGACATCGTGACCACCTACAAGGTCTACCACGGCACGCACAACGGTGAATTTCTCGGCATCGCCCCTACCGGTAAACGCATTCAGTTCGAGACGGTCGACGCGATGCGTGTGCGCGACGGCAAGATCACCGACCACTGGGGCGTCGCCAACCTCTATTCCGTTCTTCAGCAGCTCGAAGCGCTACCGACCTGATCGCGTGGACGGCTCTACGTGACGCTCACCGTCGTGCCAATTGGCCAACAGCCGCAGTGAGGTCTCGTCGGGGGAGCCAGGTTCGGTCGTGTAGACGATCAGCACCTGGTCCGGGTCGCCGGAAGGGTTCAGCGCCTGATACTGGACGGTGAGGTCGCCGACCAGCGGATGATGATAGGCCTTGGTTCCGGTGGTCCGGCGTTCGACGTTATGGTTCGACCACCATTTGCCGAACTCCACCGATCGGATGGACAGTTCCCCGACCAGGGCCGACAGCTTCTCGTCATCGGGGTAGCGGCCGGCATCCAACCGCAGCATCGCCACTGTGTCGGCCGCCACCTCCGCCCAGTCGGCGTACAGCTCGCGGGCGTGTGGGTCTAGGAAGACGAAGCGGGCTTGATTTCGCAGCGGGGCAGGCAGTTCCCGGAACTCGGTGATCAACGCACCCGCCAATCTGTTGTGCGCCAGCACGTCCAGCCGCCTGCCGAGCACGAACGCCGGCGAGGACACCTGGTCGAACAGCTCTAACAATCGCAGGGTCGCCACGTCCACCGACTGTGGGCGGGGACGTCGTTTGCGTTGCGTGTCTTGAGGCTTGGCAAGCAGGTGCAAATGCTGGCGTTCGACGTCGTTGAGATGCAACGCGGTCGCCAACGCGTCGATCACATCGGCAGACGCGCTACGGCTGCGGCCCTGCTCCAAGCGCGTGTAATAGTCCACGCTGACCCCGGCCAACCTGGCCAGTTCCTCGCGGCGCAGGCCCGGCACACGCCGACGCGCTACCGGCCCGTCCAGCCCGACATCCTGCGGGGTGAGCCGCGCACGTCGCGCACTGAGGAATTCGGCCAGCTCGGTGGGCTTCCGATCGCTCATAGCAGCCAGTCTGCCGCGCCGCATCCCTTTCGTGGCCCCTCATGGTGGCCCAATCTGTCCCCCGATAAGCCGGGCAGGCCTGACCGCGCAACACCGCCTCTCGCTGCTGTTGTCTCGGATGCGCATCCCCAACAGATCTCGAAAGGAACGAAACCCATGTCTACCGTGATCTCCTCGACACCGTTGACCGGCCGCATCGCCGTCGTCACAGGGGCCTCCAGCGGTATCGGTGAAGCCACCGCATTCCGGCTCGCAACTCTGGGAGCCACCGTCGTCGCCGCGGCCCGCCGAGCAGACAAGCTCGACGCGCTGGCAGCGCGTATCACCGCCGGTGGTGGCACCGCGCTGGCTCTGCCCCTCGATGTCACCGACCGGTTGGCCGTCAATGCCGCAGCCGAGCACATCGCCGAGCAGTTCGGCCCGGTCGATCTGGTGTTCAACAACGCTGGTGTGCAATTGGTCTCACCGATCGAAGACGTCAAATTCGACGACTGGCAGCAGCAGATCGACCTCAACATCACCGGTGTCATGAATGTCATCGGCGCGTTCGTTCCGCAGCTCATCGACTCAGCGGCCCGCGGCAAACCGGCGGACCTCATCACCACGTCCTCGATCGCGGCCACCCGCGTACTGGAGAAGTTCTCGGTGTACTCCGGGACAAAGGCCTACGTCAGCCAACTCACCAGGCTGCTGCGCGTGGAGCTCGGCCGAAAGATGGTGCGGGTGTCGACCGTCGAGCCGGGAATGGTCGATACCGAACTGCCCGACCATGTCACCGACCCCGACGCGAGCCGGTTGATGGCCGACCTGATCAACGACATCGACGTCCTCACTGCCGCCGACGTTGCCGAAACGGTGGCCTACATCGCCGCAGTGCCGCGGCACGTCAACCTCACCGAAATCACGATCCTGCCCACCCAACAAGCCATCTAGTCAGAAGGAAAACCATGCCCACGAACCCGAAGACCATCCTGATCACGGGAGCCAGCAGCGGTATCGGCGAAGCCACGGCACTGCGTCTGGCCGAAGACGGCCACCGACTCTTCCTCGGCGCTCGACGTACCGAGCGGCTCGAATCCCTGGTCCACCAGATCGAGTCGGCCGGGGGCACCGCGTCGTTTCGACGGCTGGACGTCACCGAGGCCGCCGACGTCCACCAGTTCGTCGGTGACGCGGTCAGCACCTACGGCGGGGTCGACGTCATGATCAACAATGCGGGCGTCATGCCATTGTCGGCGTTGGCCGAATGCAAGGTCGACGAATGGAACCGGATGATCGATGTGAACATCCTTGGTGTGCTCCACGGCATCAGCGCCGCGCTGCCCGCCATGCAGGCCCAGGGTGGCGGTCACATCGTCAATGTTGCTTCCATCGGCGCGCACGAAGTGGAACCGACCGCGGCTGTCTACTGCGCAACCAAGTTCGCAGTGTGGGCCATCTCCGAGGGGCTGCGCAAAGAACACCCGGGCGATATCAGGGTGAGCGTGATCTCTCCCGGAGTCACCGAATCCGAACTTGCCGAATCGATCTCAGATCCTGCTGCCCGTGATGCCATGCACACCTACCGCGCCCTGGCCATCCCCGCCTCGGCGATCGCCGATGCCATCGCCTTCGCTGTCGGACAGCCTCCCACGGTGGACGTCAACGAAATCATCGTGCGCCCAGCCGCCAGTACCCATTGATCATCGTCAACCGAAATGAAGCGCCCCCTACCAGAAGAACCTCAGATGCCAGTTCAGCCCCTGGCGACCGTGATCCCGGCCATGCGGGCGACGGCAAGCGCTCGCCCGCTTGAGCACGGAGCGCCTCGAGTTCGTCTTCTCGGTATCGCACCGACGAATACGACTCGCGCGTTCTCACCCGCATAGAAAATGGCCCCCGGAGTCTCCTCCGGGGGCCATTCTCGCTAGTAGCGGGGACAGGATTCGAACCTGCGACCTCTGGGTTATGAGCCCAGCGAGCTACCGAGCTGCTCCACCCCGCGTTGGTGAACTCAAGGTTACCGGGGCGGTTGGCCGTGTTCCAAATCGTCTGCTCAGAGGCGGTTTTTGGGCCAATTCCGGGCGCACGATCACGCCACGAACCGCACCACCTGACCGCATCGGAACACCCCGGCCGGGTCATGCCGGTCGCCCAGCGCGGCCAGCCAGTAGCGGGTGTCCTCGTCGTAGACGCGGGTGGCGCGTCCGACGTCGTCGGACGGTGCGAAATTGGGCATCTGGCCACCGGTGGACCACGGCGCAAGCGCGTCGGCGAGGGCGGCGGCCTGGGTGCGCACCGCATCGGCGACGGGCGGTACGGGAACACCGATGATCGTCACCGCGTGGGTGGCGTCGCGGTGGCAGAACGCGCTGCGATGCTGGGGCTCACGCGCGAAAGCGCCGCCGAGCATCCGGACCTCCACGAGGGTCTGCACCGACCCGGAGTCCGGCCCGGCTGCCGCCAGGATGGCGTCCACCGCTTCGGGGCTGAGATCCCGCAGCAGCGCCTGATGTTCGTGGATCGGCATCGGTTCGGGCGGGTCGGCGTGCACCGCCCCGATCGCCGAGTATGGGTGCACTGCGACGGTGTCGAGCACCGGCTCGGCCACCGCGCGCATCGGTTCCAAAAGCCTTTGCGCTTCGGCGAAATCGCCGACCGCCGCATAGCGGACGGCTACGGTGAGCCGGCCCGCAAGGGGTTCGGGCACGCCGGGCAGCGCAGGCAACTGCTGCAGTGCGATCGAGGTGTTGACGCTCTCGGGCA
Source organism: Mycolicibacterium mageritense (assembly GCF_010727475.1). Classification (NCBI taxonomy): domain Bacteria; kingdom Bacillati; phylum Actinomycetota; class Actinomycetes; order Mycobacteriales; family Mycobacteriaceae; genus Mycobacterium; species Mycolicibacterium mageritense. The sequence goes on along the minus strand of NZ_AP022567.1, from coordinate 5,014,690 downwards.
GGCCGGCACTGAAAGCGGCCCAGCCGCGCAGCACCGCAGCAGCATCGGTGCCGTCGAAATACAGTGCACCACCGTAGAATTCGGCAACGGGCAGCAGGTCGATCTCGACGGCGGTCACGATACCCAGCGTCGCCTTGCCACCGCGCAGGCCCCAGAACAGCTCGGCGTTCTCTTCCGGTGTGGCGCGCTTGAGCTCCCCCGCCCCGGTCACGAGTTCGAACGACCGCACGTGATCGGAAGACAGCCCGAAGGTGCGCACCAGCGGCCCGATGCCGCACCCGGTGAGAAAGCCGACGACACCGACATTGGGTGCCGAGCCGCACAACCCCGCCAAGCCGTGCGGCGCGGCGGCGTCCAGCACGTGCTGCCATCTGGCGCCGGCCGCGACCCGCGCCGTGCGGCGCTCGGGATCGACTGTGCAGCTCGTCATCTCCGACGTCACCACCAGGATGGTGTCGCGGTCACAGCCCATGGCGCCGTGACCCGTGGCCTGCACGCTGACGCGCAGTCCGCGGTGTGCGGCGAAGCGCACGGTGTTGGCGACGTCGTAGGACGATGCGGCCAGCACGACCGCCGCGGGCTGCACGCTTGCGGCGACATTCCATGGCGTGGCGCGCTCGTACCCGGGTTCACCGGGCAGCGCGACAGGGCTCGCGACGTACTCGCGCAGGCCGGCCAGCGCGTCGGCCAGTCCGTCGTGGGAAACGTCGGTCAGGGTCATCGGGATCCTTTCAGCAGGCAACGATGCGCACAGCATCACCCGGACCGCTTGGCGTGCACTTGGTGCCCAGCTCAAGACCCCTCAGCAGGACCGCCAACAGACGCGTAGGTACCCCAAATGGCGCGAAATGGGGTACCTACGCGTCTGCTCGGCGGGGAAGGTTACTTGGCGCTGTCGTACTTGTTCATCGCGTCGTTGAGGCGCTGCAACGCTTCGCCGTACTTGCTGAAGTCACCGCTCTGCTGCGCATCGCGGAGCCCCGTCATGGCCGACTGGATCTCCTGCAGCGCAGCCGCTTTGGCTTGCGACAACTGCACGGGCCCGCTGGGCGGCACCGCGGCCGGAGGCTGCGCCTCAGGGGCGCTGCCCGCCTGGTTGGCCGGCGGCTGTCCCGCGGGAGGTTGCGCGGCCTGCGGCTGCCCGGGAGCGGGCGGTTTGCCGTCGGTCGGCGCGACGTTGGTCGCCGTCGCACCAGCACCGGCACCGAAGATCTCGGTGAGCGCATCGCCGACTGTCGGGCCGTATCCGACCTTGTCGTTGTACATCATCGCCACGCGGATGAGCCGCGGGTACGACGACGCCGCGTCACTGCTGCCCGGCGAGGCGTAGACCGGTGCCACGTAGAGCAAGCCGCCGTCGGCCACGGGCAAGGTCAGCAGATTGCCCCAGCGGATCCGGTTGGTGTTGTCCCGCCCGATCACGCCGAGATCCTGGGACACCGCGGTATCGGTACTGATCGCGTTGAACGCCAGTTTGGGACCGTTGACCTGACCCGGAATGGTCAGCACCGTGATCTTGCCGTACGTCGACGGGTCGGAACTCGCGCTGATGTAGGCGGCCAGGAAGTCACGGCGGATCCAGTTCATCGCACTGGTCAACTGGAACGACGCCGAGCTGTCGTTGCTCGCCAGATCCTTGGCGACGATGTAATACGGCGGCTGGTAGCTGCTGGCCGTCGGGTTGGGATCCAGTGGCACGTCCCAGAAGTCGGCGTTGGTGAAGAACTTCACCGGATCGTCGACGTGGTACTTGGCCAGCAGTGCGCGCTGCACCTTGAACAGATCCTCGGGGTAGCGCAGGTGCGCCTGCAGCTCCGGGGAGATGTCGGCCTTCGGCTTGACGGTGTCGGGGAACACCTTCATCCACGCCTGCAGCACCGGATCGGTCTCGTCCTGCGCGTAGAGGGTCACGGTGCCGTCATACGCGTCGACCGTGGCCTTGACCGAGTTGCGGATGTAGGACACCTGCTTGTCCGGCGCAAGCCGGTTGACCGCAACCTCATTGGAATCCGCGGTCGCGCTCGACAGCGTCGTCAACTCCGAATACGGGTAGTTGTCCAACGTGGTGTAACCGTCGACGATCCACACCATGCGCTTGTTCACGATCGCCGGATAGACGCTCGTGTCGGTGGTCAGCCACGGCGCCACCGCTTCCACGCGCTTGGCGGGATCGCGGTTGAACAGGATCTTGCTGTTCTCGCCGATCACGTTGGACAACAGGAAGTTCCGCTCCGCGAACTTGGCCGCGAACACCGCGCGCGCCAGCCAGTTGCCGACCGGCACGCCGCCGGAGCCCGAGTAGGTGTAGTTCTTGGTCTCGGTGTTGGTCTCGTAGTCGTATTCGCGATCGGCGTCGCCGTTCTTGCCCACGATCGCGTAATCGGCAGCCGTGTTGGCGATCACCGGACCGAAGTACACCCGAGGCTGATCCAGTGGCGCGGGCCCGGGCGACACCACGCCGCCGTTGGCACCGACGACGCTGGCCAGGAACTCCGGGTATCCGCCGTTCTGGTTGGGGTCGTTCGCGATACCGCGCACCGTGTTGGCCGGCGACGCGATGAAACCGTTGCCGTGGGTGTAGACGGTGTGCCGGTTGATCCAGTCGCGCTGGTTGTCGATCAACCGGTCCGGGTTGAGCTCACGCGCGGCCACCACGTAGTCCCGCAGGTTGCCGTCGGGGCCGACGTAGCGGTCCATGGCCAGCTGCTCGGGGAAGAAGTAGAAGTTCTTGCCCTGCTGGAACTGCGTGAACGCGGGGCTCACGATGGTCGGGTCGAGCAGCCGGATGTTCGACGTGGTCGCCCGGTCCGCGGCGACCTGGGCTGCCGTGGTCTGACCGGAGTTCTCGTAATTGCGGTACGTCACCGAGTTTTCGGTCAACCCGTACGCCTGCCGGGTCGCCACGATGCTACGGCTGATGTACTCGCTTTCCTTCTGCGCGGCGTTGGGCTTGACGCTGAACTGCTCGACGATCAGGGGCCAGCCGGCGCCCACCACGAGCGAGCTCAGCAGCAACAGCACCACGCCGATCGCGGGAATCCGCAGATCCCGCAGCACGATCGCGGAGAACACCGCGACGGCGCAGATCACCGCGATGGCAAGCAGGATCAGCTTGGCCGGCAGCACCGCGTTGATGTCGGTGTAGCCGGCGCCCGTGAACGGTTTGGCGGCGCGGGTGTTGCTCAGCAGCTCGTAACGGTCGAGCCAGTAGGCCGCGGCCTTGAGCAGGATGAGAACGCCCACCAGAGAGATCAGCTGGATGCGTGCAGGCCGGCTCAGTGCCCCGCTGCGGCCGGACAGCCGGATGCCGCCGAACAGGTAGTGGCCCAACAGGTTCGCGATGAACGCCAGGAAGGTGGCGACGAAAAGGTACGTCAGGATCAGCCGGTAGAACGGCAGGTCGAAGGCGTAGAAGCCCAGATCGCGGCCGAACTGCGGGTCAGTGATGCCGAATTCGCCGCCGTGCAGGAACAGCTGGATCCGGACCCAGTAGCTCTGCGCGACGATCCCGGCCAGCAGCCCGATGAAGATCGGGATACCGATACCGAACAGCTTCAGCCGCGCCATCACCGTGGTGCGGTACCGGGCCACCGGATCGTTGGGCCCGGCCGTCGGCACGAACACCGGACGCGTGCGGTACGCGAGCGCCAGGCCCGCGAACACCACGGCACCGATGACCAGTGCGACCGCCACGAACACAATCAGCCGCGTCGCCAGCACCGTGGTGAACACCGACCGGTAACCCAACTCGCCGAACCACAACCAGTCGACGTAGGCGTCGACGAAGCGCGGGCCGATCAGCAACAGCAGCACCACCACCAGTGCCAGTCCGATCAGAACCCGGCTGCGTCGTGTCAGCTTCGGCATCCTCGCCGTAGGCCGCATACCCACTCGTCCACTCCAGTCTGGGTGCTCAGAATCGGCCTGCCGGGGCTCGGCCTGCCTTGATTTCCCCCAACTCTAGCCATCCGGCACCGCGGCGGGCGCCTCAGCAGTGCGGAGGTTCGCCACCAGCGGAAAGTGTGTGCAGCGCGTCGACCGTCTGCGTCAGGGTTTCCACCCGCACCAGCTGCAGCCCGTCCTGCGGCGCCGAGCGGGCCTCGGTGCAGTTATCAGCCGGTACCAGGAACACCGTCGCGCCGGCTTCGTGAGCGGCCAGGATCTTGTGCGTGATCCCGCCGATCGAGCCGACCTTGCCGTCACCGGTGATGGTCCCGGTGCCCGCGATGAACTTGCCGTCGTTGAGATCGCCCGTGGTCAGCTTGTCGACCACGGCGAGGCTGAACATGAGTCCCGCCGACGGGCCACCGATGTTGGCAAGGTTGAAATCGATGTCGAACGGCGCCCACGGCGCGTCGAGCACGCCGACGCCCAGCACGCCGTAGTCGCGGTCCGGGCTGTCCCCCAGAGTGATGGTGGCGGTGCCGGCCGGCGCATTCTTGCGGCGGAAGTCGATGACGATGTCGTCGCCGGGCTTGGTGGTCTTGAGGATCGTCTGGAATTCGTCGAGGTTGGCCACGGGCTTGCCGTTCACGCCGTCGATGGCGTCGCCGTCCTGCAGCTTGCCTGCCGACGGCCCAGGATCGTTGACGCTCTGCACCGTGACCGCCATCGGGTACTTCAGATAGGACAGGGCCGCGTACTCGGCGTTGTCCTCGGAGTTCTTGAAGTCGGTGTTGTTGGCCTCGTCGACCTCATCCTTCGACTTGTCGGGCGGGTACACCAGGTCACGCGGCACCAGCTGCTCGCGACCCGACATCCACAGCGTGAGCGCCTGGCCGAGCGTGAGGCCGTCGCGCTGCGACACCGTCGTCATGTTGAGGTGCCCCGACGTCGGGTGGACTATGGAGGCCCCGCCGTCGGTCTTTATATCCACGACCTGTTTGCCCTCGACCTCGCCGAGCGTGTTGAAGGTCGGACCCGGGCCCAACGACACGAAGGGCACCTTCACCACCGAGAGCAGCACGCCGAACGCCAGAATCGGCACCAGCGCGACCAGCAGCGTCAAAATCCGCCTGTTCACGCCGCCCACAGTAAAGCCTGCACTCGGGAGTTCACTTACAGCGTGACCCGCGTGGCCACACGGCCACCCCGTGATGAGTACCGTTGGGGGCATGGCTGACCTGCCCTTCGGCTTCTCCGCCGGGGACGACCCCGACCGCGACAAGCCCAAAAAGGATCCCGATTCGTCCGGCTCGTCCGGCTCCGGCCCGGGGTCGGACCCGTTCGGCTTCGGCGCGGGCGGCGGCAACTTCGACATGGGCGATCTCGGGCAGATCTTCACCAGGCTGGGTGAGATGTTCAGCGGCGCAGGCAGTGCGATGGCGGGCGGCAAGCAATCCGGCCCGGTCAACTACGACCTGGCGCGCCAACTGGCGTCCAGTTCGATCGGATTCGTTGCGCCGGTCCCGGAGAAGACGACCGGAGCCGTCGCCGACGCCGTCCGGCTCGCCGAGACCTGGCTCGACGGCGTGACGCCGCTGCCCGCGGGCACGACCAAGACCGTGGCGTGGACGCCCAGTGACTGGCTCGACAACACCCTCGACACGTGGAAGCGGTTGTGCGATCCGGTGGCCGAGCAGATCTCCACGGTATGGGCCTCGGCGCTGCCCGAGGAGGCCAAGAGCATGGCGGGCCCGCTGCTGGCGATGATGTCGCAGATGGGCGGCATGGCCTTCGGTTCGCAGCTGGGCCAGGCGCTCGGCAAGTTGTCGCGGGAGGTTCTGACCTCCACCGACATCGGCCTGCCGCTGGGGCCCAAGGGTGTGGCGGCGCTCATGCCCGAGGCCATCGAGACGTTGACCGAAGGCCTGGAGCGGCCGCGCAGCGAGATCTTGACCTTCCTGGCCGCGCGCGAAGCCGCGCATCACCGGCTCTTCAGCCACGTGCCATGGCTGTCGAGCCAGCTCTTGGGCGCGGTCGAGGCGTTCGCCAAGGGCATGAAGGTCGACATGTCCGGCATCGAGGACTTCGCGCGGGGGTTCAACCCGGCGTCGCTCGGCGATCCATCGGAGATGGAACAGCTGCTCAACCAGGGCATTTTCGAACCGAAGGCCACTCCGGAGCAGGAGGCCGCACTCGAACGGCTGGAAACCCTGCTCGCGCTCATCGAAGGCTGGGTGCAGACCGTGGTCACCGCGGCGTTGGGTGACCGCATCCCCGGCACGTCGGCACTGGCCGAGATGCTGCGCCGCCGCCGCGCGACGGGCGGACCCGCCGAGCAGACCTTCGCGACCCTCGTCGGCCTGGAACTGCGGCCCCGCAAGATGCGGGAAGCCGCCGTGCTGTGGGAGCGGCTGACCGACGCCGTCGGGCAGGATGCCCGCGACGGTGTGTGGCAGCACCCGGACCTGCTGCCCAGCGCGAGCGATCTCGACGAGCCGGCCGCCTTCATCGACCGGATGATCGGTGGCGACACCAGCGACATCGACACCGCCTTCGAGCAGGCCATCGCCGACCTGGAGAAGGAACAGCGCGAGGACAAGGGCGACGAAGAGAAGTAATCGTCACCCCTGTGGATAACTGAAGCGGGGCTCCCGCCGACCGTGGCAGAGTTCTTCCATGACGCGGTACGTGCTCACGGCCGGGCGACCGGTGCTGCTGCGACCGGACGGAGCGGTGCAGGTCGGTTGGGATCCGCGACGTGCCGTGCTGGTCACGCCGCCGGACGGGATGACGCAGGCCCAGCTCGGCGGTCTGTTGCGGATCCTGCAGAACGGCGCAACGCGTGACGAATTGTCCACCGCGGCAACCCGATTCGGCCTGCCCGAGGACGACGGCGCCGTCGACCTGCTGTTGGCCGCGCTGACCGACGCGAGCCTGCTCGACATCGCGACGGGCCGCGCGGCAAGGTCCGCATCGATCCGGGTGCACGGCACCGGCCCGCTGTCCGAACTGTTGGAGAACGCGCTGAAGTGCTCGGGCGCGCGGGTACGCCGGGCCGCGAAACCGTACGCCGCGGCGCTGCCGGTCCGCACCGACCTCGTGGTGCTTGCCGACTACCTCGTGACCGAACCTCGCGTGGTGCGCGAACTGCACCGGGTCGGCGTCGCGCACCTGCCGGTGCGGGTCCGCGACGGCATCGGCCTGGTCGGCCCTCTCGTGATCCCGGGGGTGACCAGCTGCCTGCAGTGCGCCGACCTACATCGCAGCGACCGCGACGAGGCCTGGCCTGCCGTGGCCGCGCAGCTGAGGGGAACGGTCGGCAGTGCCCCGCGCTCGACCATCCTGGCCACCGCGGCCCTCGCGCTGAGTCAGGTTGACCTGGTGATTCGCGCGGTCGGCCACAGCGGCGACCCGCGCGGTGCGCCCGCGCCGCCGCCCACCCTGGACACCACGCTCGAGCTCGATGCCGACGGCTACTCGATCAGTGCCCGCCGGTGGACCCGTCACCCCGCCTGCTCGTGCTGAAAACGAATGTTGCCAGTTAAATGTGGAGCGTTCAGCGGCGTCGTGGATGATGGTCTGGTGGCTGACATCAAACGCGGGAGCGTTGCCCGTAACGCGAAGCTGGCGAGCCTGCCCGTCGGCATGGCGGGCCGGGCTGCGTTGGGCTTCGGCAAACGGCTGACCGGCAAATCCAAGGACGAGGTCACCGCTGAGCTGATGGACAAGGCAGCGCAGCAATTGTTCACCGTGCTCGGTGAGCTCAAGGGCGGCGCGATGAAAGTCGGCCAGGCCCTGTCGGTGATGGAGGCCGCCATCCCCGAGCAGTACGGCAAACCCTATCGGGAGGCGCTGACCAAGCTGCAGAAGGACGCTCCGCCTCTGCCCGCGGCGAAGGTGCACCGCGTTCTCGACGCCCAGCTCGGCACCAAGTGGCGCGAACGCTTCGCGTCGTTCGACGACACCCCGGTGGCGTCGGCCAGCATCGGTCAGGTGCACAAGGCGGTCTGGTCCGACGGCCGTGAGGTCGCCGTGAAGATCCAGTACCCGGGCGCCGACGAGGCGTTGCGCGCCGACCTCAAGACCATCCAGCGCCTGGTCGGCGTGTTCAAGCAGCTCGCGCCGGGCGCGGACATCCAGGGCGTGGTCGACGAGCTGATCGAGCGCACCGAGATGGAGCTGGACTACCGGCTCGAAGCCGACAATCAGCGCGCGTTCGCCAAGGCCTACCGTGACGACCCGCATTTCGCGGTGCCCGCCGTGATCGCCAGCGCGCCCAAAGTCGTGATCGCCGAATGGATGGACGGCATCCCGATGTCGGTCATCATCCGCGAGGGGACGCCCGAACAGCGCGACCTGATGGGCACCCGGCTGACCGAACTGACCTTCGGCGCGCCCGCGCGGCTGGAGATGATGCACGGCGACGCCCACCCCGGGAACTTCATGCTGCTGCCCGACGGCCGGATGGGCGTGATCGACTTCGGCGCGGTCGCCCCGCTGCCCGGTGGGTTTCCGCCGTCGCTCGGCAACACGATCCGGCTGGCGCGTGACAAGAACTACGACGAGCTGTTGCCCGCGATGGAGAACGCCGGTTTCATCCAGAAGGGCCAACAGGTTTCGGTGCAGGAGATCGACGACATGCTGCGCCAGTACGTCGAGCCCATCGAGGTGGATGTCTTCCACTACACGCGGCGTTGGATCCAGCGGATGGCCGCGGGACAGATGGACAACTCGGTGGCCCAGATCAGGACTGCCCGCCAGCTCGATCTGCCCCGCAACCTCGCCATCCCGCTGCGCGTGATCGCCTCGACCATCGCCATCTGCTGTCAGCTGGACGCCCACGTGCCGGTCAAAACCATTGCCACAGAACTGGTTCCCGGCTTCGCCGAGGAAGCCGCCTAGCTATAGCGGCAGCGGCGCGTTGGCCGAGTCGAGGTGTTCGACCGTGGTGAAAATCAGCTCGGCCGCCCCGACGTTCTCGATGTCGTGCAGTAGGAACTCGCCCTCGGCGAAGGTGAAGTGCCGCGTTTCACCAGCCTTGTAGGACACCTCGCGGGTGGTGCCGTCGGCGGTGTGCTGGCGGCTGCTGCCCGCGGTCACGGCGGTCCAGAAGTAGTCGAGCACATGCCGGTGTGCGTGAAACCGCTCCCCCGGCGCCAGCCGGATCTCCCAGACCCGGACCCGCTCACCGGCGCTGAGCAGCCGGGATCCCACGTGACCGTCGTGCGCGTGCTCCTCGAACTCGGCGCGCAGGGCGGGCGTCCACCCCTCGAAATCGGTGCCGACGAGCGTGCCCGCCAACGGTGCATCGGTGAGGTATTCGCGTGTGCTGGTCATCATTTCATCCTCTCGTTGGTTATCTGCCCGGCCCGTACAGACCGAACCTCAGCGCGGGATCGCCCGGCGTCCATGTGCAGTCGACCTGCGAGCGGGTGCCCATGGCCTGGACGCGCTCGAGCAGGCGCTGCCCGAGCTCCAGCTGTCCGGGCTCCCATTTCGCGAGGGCCTCCGCGATATCACCGGAATCGGCCAGCGCGTCGAACAGCGCCCATGCGTTTGCGGCTGCCTTTGCGGTGCCCGCCGCGGCATGCGGGCGTGCCGCGCTCGCGGCGTCGCCGATCAGCGCCACCCGGCCCAGCGCCATGCGGTGGGCACCCGCGTCGTAGACCGCCTGCAGGTAGGGCTGTTCGGTGCGCAGCACCACCTCAGCCGCTGCCGGGGCCAGCAATTCAGCTGCCGCAGTGCGCATCTCGTCGACAAAACGATCCTGTACCTGCCCGGGATGCAACGACACCTTGGTGGCGAAACCCCGCGTGTCGGTCATCAGTTCGTCGAGCTCGTGTCCTTCTGCCACATTGCGGTACCAGACGTAGTTGAGCAGCCGCTCGCCGACCGCGAGCCCGCCGTCGGGCGACGGGATCGGGTAGACGATGATGTGGGTGTGCGGCGCGACGCTGTAGGTGATCGAATCATACAGCAGCTCAAAAGTTTCCCTCGACACCTCGCTCTCGGGCACGGTACCGCGCCACCCGACGTAGCCCGCGTAGGTCAGCTCGGTCTTCGGTGAGATCCGCCGCCGGCTCGGTGAACTGATGCCGTCGGCGAACACCACGAGGTCGCCGCGTTCGCGCCGACCGGACGCGAACCGAACCTGGACCCCGTCGGCGTCCTCGTCGAAACCGGCCGCGTATTCCCCGAGGTGATAGTGCTCAGTACCGAAGTCGGCCAGCAGGGCACGGTAGAACGTGCCCCAGGACGTGTAGCTCCAGGGCGCGGCCTCGCGGTGGATCACCCCGTTGCGCCCGTCGAGGTACTGGACGTAATCCGTTGACGTGCTGACCTGTTCGGGATGCTGCTCGCTGCATTCGGCGAACCAGCGCAGCGTGTCGGGCTGCAGCACGATCCCGCCGCCGCGATGCTCCAGGGCGGTCGGGGTGCGTTCGAACACCGACACGTCAAAGCCCAGGCGGCGCAACAGCAGCGCTGTTGTCAGGCCACCGATCGAACCCCCGATCACCAGGGCCCGGTGGCCGCTCCAGTCGTGCCGGGTTGCGCCCCGGTCGATGTGCTCAGGCATGTGTTTCTCCTTCGTCGAGGCCGAGGAACCGGCGTGCGTTGGCTTCGAGGGCCGCGTCGGTGAGGCCTTCTGCGTGCGGCAGCGCCAGCGGTTGGGTGACGCCCATGTCGAACGGGTAGTCGCTGCCGCACATCAGGTGCCCGGGATCGGCGTGGGCGCGCAGCAATTGCAGGGTCGGGCCGTCGTGAGTGAGGGTGTCGAACCACAGCAGGCCGAAACCTTGCACCGGCGCTGGCGATGCCGCGCTGCGCACATCCGCGCGCTGCTCCCAGCCGTGCTGCCACCGCCCCAGCAGTGCGGGCGCGCAGCCGCCGCCGTGCAGCAGGCAGATCCGCAGCTCCGGCAGCGCCGCGAACACGTTGCCGAGTAGCAAAGAAGCTGCCGCCGTGGCGGTCTCGGTCGGGTTGCCGATCAAGTTGGCGAGGTAGTACGACGCCCATTCGGCGCGGGGCAGCTGCATGGGGTGCACCAGCACCGCCAGGCCGCGGTCCGCCGCGATCTCGACGACCTGCCGCAACGGTCCGGTATCGAACGACGTCGCGCCCACCAGCGGCGGCACCGCGATGCCGCGGATCACGCCAGATGCGACCAGCGAATCCATCTGTGCGGCAGCCGCGTCCGGATCGTGCAGTGACACCAAGCCGAGGCCGAGCAGCCGTCCGCCGCTGTCGCGGCACACCCTCGCGAGATCGTCGTTGAACGACCCGACATATTCGGCGACACCGGTGCCGTCGACGACCGGGAAGGCAAACGGCGGCGCGGACAACACCCGCACACCGAGCCCGGCGTTGTCGGTGTCAGCCAGCACCCGCGCGGGGTCGGTCATGGCCTCGGTCTCGATGGACAGGGGCAGGTCGCCGAGGTGCAGTTGGCCGTCGCGGCCGTTGAGCGCAGGCAGTGGCGAGCCCGGCGGCAGGCCGAACAGGTGCTCGGGCAGCCAGTGCGCGTGAATGTCGATGGCGCCGGACCGAAGCGGGCTCATGCCGCGGCCTCCAACGCCTCGAAACGCGCGAGCACCTCGGCCTGCAGCACTGCCACCTCCGGATCAGAGGCACGGCGCGGTCGGGGCAGGTCGACGTCGATGATCTCGTGGATGTGTCCGCCGGGCGCCAGCACCACGATCCGGTCCGAAAGCTGGACGGCCTCGGTGACGTCGTGTGTGACGAACATGACCGTGCGACGCGTCTCCAGCCAGATGCGTTCCAGGTGCTCCCGTAACGTGCGCGAAGTCATGGCGTCGAGGTGACTGAACGGCTCGTCCATGAGAAGCACATCGGGCTCGACGGAGAACGCCCTGGCGATGCCGATGCGCTGTTGTTGGCCGCCGGAAAGCTGTGCGGGAAAACGTTCGCCGACGTGCCCGAGGCCCACCAGGTCGAGATAATGCTGGGCGCGCTGCTGCCAGCCGTCGCGTTCCCGTTGGACGAAGCCGAGGTTGCCCATCACGGTTCGCCACGGCAGCAACCGCGGATCTTGGAACACGTAACCGACGCGGGCGTCGCGCTCACCCGAACGCAGCCGTACGGACCCCGATGTGTGCGTCTCGATTCCGGACACGATGTTGAGCAGCGTCGTCTTGCCACTGCCCGATGGCCCGACGACCGATACGAAGGTCTCGCCCGAGATGGTCAGGTCGATGCCCGCGAGCACGCGAGTCCGGTTGCCGTGCCGGTCGTGGAAATCCTTGACCAAGTTGTCGATTTCGATAGATGCCATAGTGTTTCTCGCTCTCGTGGGGTGGGATGCGCGATCAGGCCGTGCGCCATCGCGTGACGTAGCGCTCGAGGGGTCCGAGAATCAGTTGGTCGGCGACGACGAGCACCAGCACGAACACCAGCACCCAGGCGAAGAAGCCGTCGAGCTGGTTGGCGTCGTACCAGTAGCGCGAGCGCCAGCCGACGCCCGAGGTCGAACCGAACCACTCGGCGAGCAACAGGCCGTTCCAGGCGCTCATGATGGCGAATCGCACGGCCGCGACAGCCGAGCCGGCCACGGCAGGCGCCACGATGTGGCGCAACACGTGCCTGCGGGATATCCCGAAAGCACGCGCCATGAGTACGAGTTCGGCAGGCACTGCGCGGGTGGCCTTGGCGATGTTGACGATCACGAACGGCAGGCCCGACAGGAACACCGTGGTGACCGGCGTCAACCAACCGAAGCCGAACCACATGGTGGTCAGCAGCGCCCAGATCACCGCGGGGATCGCGAGGCCGGCCATCGTCAGGTCGGAGAACGCCAGGTCGGCCAGTCGAGACAGGCCCATCAGCACGCCGAGCGCCGCACCGACGGCCAGCGCCAGCGCCAGGCCCAGCAGGAATCGGTTGGCGCTTATCGCGAGTTGGTGCCACAACTGCCCAGCGGCCTGCTCGGCCGCCAACCGGTCGAACGTCTGGGCCACTGACGGCACCCGGTTGCCGACGACAACGGCGACCTGCCATCCCGCCAGGAGCGTGGCCACCGCGGCCACCATAGCCAGGGCCGACGAGCCGCGGGAGCCGATGGTGCGCCGGAACTGTACCGGTAGAGCGTTGGCGGTCATGCGATTTCCTTCCGCCAGGCGAAGAAGCGGTGCTCCAGATGGGCCAGCGCACGCTCGATGAGGATCATCGCCACGATGAACAACATGGTCCACGCGAGCATGTCGGCAACCTGGAACTCCTGATAGGCGCGGCGGATCATGAAGCCGACGCCCTCGCGAGCCCCGAACACCTCGGTGAGCGCCTCCACCTTCCAGGCCATCGCGAATCCGTAACGCACACCGGCGAAGACGAACGTCACCAACGCCGGAAGGTAGAGGTGCCGGGCGATGTCCCACCGGTTGCGCTCGAACGCGCGGCACATGTCGAGCAGCTTGCCGTCGACCGACCGCACTCCCTCGGCGACGTTCATCGCGATGAACGGCAACGCCACCAGCGCCGAGACGACGATGGGCCCGGCGGGCCCGACTCCGAAGATCAACAGCCCGAAGACCGCATAGGTCAGGCCGGGCATGTTGCCGATCACGAACAGCGGCAGCGAGAAATATGTGGCCATGAAACTGCTTCTGCCCATGAGGAATCCGACGACCGATCCGCCAACCATGGCCAGTGCGAAGCCGGCCGCGATCTTGGTGATGCTCGCGGCGAAGTTGGTGACGGCCTCGCCCGACGCGACGATCACGGCGACTTGGCCGAACACCTCGCTGGGTGACGGCACGATCGGATCGTCGATCCACGCTGCGAGGGAGGCCCAGGCAGCTGCGGCCAGAATCAGCACCATGAGCGAGACGAGCCAGCGTGGCGGCAGACCGAACGTGGCAGTCCGATGGCTTGCTCGGGCGGGCATGTCCGCGGCCGCCGGCGTCACGACAGTGCCGGTCACTTGTCGGCTCCTCGGGTCGGCAGGAAATCGGGATCCTCCACGTCGGTGCCGATCACCCCCGTGTCACGCATCAGATCGAAGATCGAGCTCTCGTCAGCCGCCCACCGTCCGTCGAATCGGACGTCGTCGACCACCCAGTCATGTTGTGCCACATAGTCCTTCATGAAGTCGATGTCAGCGGGCGAGGCGACCGCAAAGTGCTGCGGATAGCGTTCGATGATCTCGTCGCGATGCGCACGCCATTCGGCCAGTCCGCGGTTCCACAGGTCGAGAAACGCCGACACCTCGCGGGGGTGGCTCTGCGCCCAGTCGCGGCGCGCCACGAAGACGTTACCCATGGGACCGTCGTGGCCGGGTGCGTCGTGTTCGGCGAACAGTTCCGCCGAGGATTTCCCGCCGTAGAGGGCACGCACCGTGCCGTCTCGGAGTTCACGCGCCGAGAGATCCGGGTAGCAGATGCAGGCGTCGATCTCACCGCGCGCCAGCAGGTTCGACAGGTTCTGGATGTCGGCGACGACGATGTCGAAATCGCCACCGCCGCTGCGTAGATCGAGACCGTGCAGTTCTTTGACGAGCGCGCTCCACACCAGCGTGCCCGAGACCGTGGTGAACACGCCGAGCCGCCTGCCCTTGAGGTCGGCGAGCGTTGTGGCAGGTTCTTCGGTGCGCACCAGGATGCGGCTGCGTTCCGAGTTGTAGCGCCCGATCACCACGGTGTCGCGTTCGGTCTGCTCTTCGAGCCCCGGAACCTCGAACGAGGCCGACGAGATGATGTCGGCGTGGCCGCCCGCAAACAGGCCGAACTCGTCCCACGTCGCGCTGGTCTCGATCGCGACGCCGTTGTCCCGCTCGAACTCCTCGAGCAATCCGGTGTCGTTCATGTAGTCCCAGATCGGGTCGGGCGCGAACGTGAACCGGATGACGCCGTCCTGCGCGGCACGCGACGAGGCGGGGCCGCCAAGGCCCGCCGAACATCCCGTGCCGACCATGGCGACCATCACTCCCAATGTCAGCGCCGACCGAATCGGCCTGCTTCTCAATGGGTTACGCAACGGGGAACCTCCTTGATCACCGTCTGTGACGACTGTCACCGTCGCGAACCACGATCCGGGAAAAGCCGAGGCCACACAATGTCTCGCCAGACACTCTTCAGCCAGTCTTATGTCTGGGCGAACACATCTTGGACGGGCCTCAACGCACAAATGGCGCCGAGTGCGCATTCACGCACTCGGCGCCACGGGTGTGGTCATCGCCGTCAGGCGGCGGCCGGGTTGTCTCCGGTGCTCTTCCGCGGACGTCCACGCGGCCGCTTGCGCGCCACGATGGTGCCGCGGTCGATGATCTCGCCGCCCCACACACCCCACGGCTCCTGCCGCTCAAGAGCCGCGGCGAGGCACGCGGTCCGGATGGGGCAATCCGCGCACAGCGCCTTGGCCCGCTCAAGCTCGGCGGGGCTCTCGGCGAACCAAAGGTCCGGATCACCGATGTGGCACGGCACTGCCGGCAGCCGCTTCTCGCATGTCACCGGCGTGACGCTCATCCCCGGAGCGCTCATCGCAATTGACATGTGCTTATCCCCTGCTTCCTGGTCGTTGATTTCGTCGGTGATCTGTCTGTCGGCGGATCTGCGACCAGTTTTCTCGGGAAGTCCGACAAAAAAGGCCACGGATCCGTTGACTGCGGGTCCGTGGCCATTCGGCTGCGATATGAGCTCTCCTAGATGGGGCTCCTATCCACGGACGCGCCAGTGGCGGCGGCGGGGCGACGCTTGCGCTGCGGTGCGATTGCAGCAGCGGCAGCAGCCGGCCACGCGGCTCCAGAGGCATGTGCGGTAGGCAGTTTCGGCAACGGATGCGCCGCAACGGCGACAGACCGGAGGTACGAGGGCATGACTGCAACCGCTACACCGCTGAAATTGATGTTGCTATCCATGATTGCGGGCGCCCTCCTTCCGTCTCGTCGCCAGAGTTATGTTCTTGAGGCTAAAGCCTAACAGCCGATTCGCACAACTAATTTTCTACCTGCGGTTTTGGCGTTATTTTGTCGAATTCTGGCGGGCTTTCACCCGTCCGGTGACCAACTCGAGCACATCTTCGCCGTACTGCTCGAGCTTGCGGGCTCCGATTCCCGGGATGGCCACCAACGCCGCGTCATCGGTCGGCAGTGATTCGGCGATGGCGATCAACGTGTTGTCGGTGAACACCACGAACGCCGGCACCTTCATCTCCTTGGAGATGCGCAGCCGCCAATCCTTGAGCTCGGCGAGGAGCTCGTCGTCGAGGTTGGACGGGCACGTCTCGCAGCGGCGCAGCAGGATCGCGGCCGGTTGGGTCAACACGGCGTTGCACACACGGCACCGTGGCGTCGCGCCGCGCTGCCGGCGGGGCCGATCCGGGCCTGCGGTCTTGTTACCAGGCGTCTGCGGGGCGATGCCGTTGAGGAACCGGGACGGCCGCCGCCCCTGCCTGCCGCCGGGTGTGCGCGCGAGCGCCCAGCTCAACGCCAGGTGCACGCGCGCGCGGGTCACCCCGACATAGAGCAGCCTGCGTTCCTCCTCGACCGGTTCACTGTCCGGGCCGTGCGCCAATGCATGCGATATCGGCAGGGTGCCGTCGGCCAGACCGACCAGGAACACCGCGTCCCATTCCAGGCCCTTGGCGGCGTGCAGCGACGCCAGCGTCACGCCCTGCACCACCGGCGGGTGCCTGGCATCGGCCCGTTGGCGCAGCTCGGCGACCAGCGCACGCAGGTCCAGGTCGGGCCGAACCGCGACTTCCTCGTCGACCAGTTCGGCGAGCGCGGTCAGCGCCTCCCAGCGTTCCCGGGCTTTGGTGCCTGCCGGGGGTTCTGTGGTCAGGCCGAGCGGCTCGAGCAGCTCACGCACCAGGGCCGGCAGGTTGTCCTCGGGAACGTCGCGTTCAGCGAAGCGCTGCAGCGCGACCAACGCCTGGCGGATCTCCTGGCGGCTGAAGAACCCTTCCCCGCCACGCACCTGGAACGCGATACCGGCTTCGGTCAGGGCCTCCTCGTAGACCTCCGACTGCGCGTTGATCCGGTACAGCACGGCGATTTCGGCAGGCGCAGTTCCGGATTCGATGAGCCGCTTGATGTCCTTGGCGACCGCGGTGGCCTCGGCGACCTCGTCGGGATGTTCGGAAAACGTCGGTTCCGGCCCTGGGTCTCGCTGGCCGACGAGGTGCAGCTTGCTGCCCGCCATCCGGCCGCGCGCGGCGGCGATCACGCGGTTGGCCAGGGACACGACCTGCGGAGTGGACCGGTAGTCACGCTCCAGCCGCACCACGGCGGCGTCGGGGAACCGCCGTGAGAAGTCCAGGAGATAACGCGGGGTGGCCCCGGTGAACGAATAGATGGTCTGGTTCGCGTCCCCGACGACCGTGAGATCGTCGCGGTCACCGAGCCACGCGTCGAGCACCCGCTGCTGCAGCGGCGTCACGTCCTGGTATTCGTCGACGACGAAACAGCGGTAGCGGTCCCGGAACTCCTGCGCGACCGCGGGATCGTTCTCGATCGCGGCTGCCGTGTGCAGCAGCAGATCATCGAAATCGAGGAGCAGGACATCGTCACCGCGTGCCTTGAGTGCCTCGTAGCCCGCATAGACCGCCGCGACCTTGGCGGCGTCGAACGGGATGTCGCGGCCGACCTTTGCGACCGCCGCGCTGTAGCCCTCGGGCGTGATCAAAGAGGCCTTGGCCCACTCGATTTCGCCCGCGAGGTCGCGCACGTCGTCGGTGCTGGTGGACATGCGGGCCCGGTTCGCGGCCTGGGCCACCACCGCGAACTTGCTGTCGAGCAGCTCCCAACCGGTGTCGCCGACCAGCCTGGGCCAGAAGTACTGCAGCTGCCGGCGGGCCGCCGCGTGGAACGTCACCGCCTGCACCGCACCGGTGGGCACCCCGGACTCCTGCCCGAGCTGGCGCAGCCGCCCGCGCATCTCCCCTGCCGCGCGCGCGGTGAACGTCACCGCGAGCACCTGGCCGGCGGCGACGTGGCCGCCCGCGACCAGGTGCGCGATCCGGCGGGTGATGGTGCGGGTCTTGCCCGTGCCCGCACCGGCGAGCACACACACGGGCCCGCGCGCGGCCAGCACCGCTTCACGCTGTTCTTCGTCGAGATCGCCCAAGGTCGGAGAGGGAGCCTCTAACGGCATGGCGTCCATGATGGCAGCCGGCACCGACACCCGCGGTGCCCGCACCTACCGCTGCTGGGCCAACCAGTCCTCGAACGTCGTCGGCGCGATGCGGGCGCCGGCACCGGGCAGCAGCGCGTTACCGGCCATTTCCAGGCCGAACACCGCCTCCCACGTCGGCACCAGGGTCACGGTGCGGCCACGTGCGGCCAGGGTCCGCCTCGCCATGTCGACGAGATCCTGCGTGGCAGGCCCTGCGACGTCGGCGTGGCGGCCCTGCGGCGCTGCCGTGACGACCTCGGCGAGGATGTCGGCCACATCGTCCGGGGCGATCGGCTGCACGAGCAGCGGCGCGATCGGCGCGGTGCCGTCCTGCTCGGTCCAGCTGACCACCATCTCGGCGAAATCGTGGAACTGTGTGGCGGGCACGATGGTCCACGGCACCGGTCCGGCCTCGACCAAGCGCTCCTGCTCGCGCTTGCCGGCGTAGTGCGGATTGCCGTCGATGTCGTGGATGCCGACGATCGAGAGCAACACGTGATGCCCGACACCTGCGCGCTGCTCGGCGGCGAGCAGGTTGCGGGTCGCAGTCCCGAGGTAGTCGACAGTGCGGTCGCGGTCACCGGGCGGCGCGCTCATCACGTCCGCGACCGCCTCGACACCGGAAAGGGCCGCGTCGAGTCCGGCTCCCGTGGTCAAATCCACACCACGCGCCCGGCTGATCGGCACGACCTCGTGGCCTGACCGCTGCAGGGCGGCCACCAGCCGCGTCCCGATGTTCCCCGTCGCGCCCGCCACTGCGATTCGCATGATGTCTCCGTTCTGTGCGTTCCCTATCTCGGACACTATAGGTCCGTAATCTCTGTAATAGAATCAGGCCTGTGAAACTTCCCGTGGCGACCGAGTGGGCGCTGCACTGCGCGACGTCGCTGGCTCAGCTCGAGCCCGGCACCACGGCATCGGCCGCCGATCTCGCGGAGTACTTCGACCTGCCCGCGGCCTACCTCGCCAAGCAACTCCAGGCGCTGACCCGGGCGGGCCTGCTGGCCGCGACCACCGGCCCCCGGGGTGGATTCCGGCTCGGAGGTGCGCCCGCCGACATCACGCTGCTACAGATCGTCGAGGCGGTCGACGGAGCGGCGGCGCCGTACGAATGCCGCGAGATCCGGCAGCAGGGTCGCGGCGCGCTACCCGCCAGCTGGTGCCGGCACGAGTGCATCCTTGCCGTGAAGATGGCCGACGCTCATCAGGCGTGGCGTACCAGCCTCGGCGCCGTCACGCTCGCCGACATCCTCGCCGACCTCCCCGAAGGCGCCCCGACGCGCACGCGGTCACTGCTCGTGCGGCGAGGTTCGTGACCGTCAGAGGTCGAGACCGCCGCGTGCCACGAGTTGTTTGGCGATGACGTTGCGTTGGATTTCGTTGGTGCCCTCGCCGACGATCATCAGCGGTGCGTCCCGGAAATACCGCTCGACGTCGTATTCGGTCGAGTACCCGTAGCCGCCGTGCACGCGCACCGCGTCGAGCGCGATCTGCATCGCCGTCTCGGACGCGAACAGCTTGGCCATACCCGCCTCCATGTCGCAGCGTTCGCCCGCATCGAACTTCTCTGCCGCACCCATGAGCAGCGAACGCGCGGCGGACAGTTTGGTTCCCATGTCCGCCAACAGGTTTCCGACCGACTGGTGCTGCCAGATGGGCTTGCCGAAGCTCTCGCGATCCTGTGCATACCGCAAGGCATCGTCGAACGCGGCCCGCGCCACTCCAGTGGCTCGCGCCGCGACCTGCAGGCGGCCCACCTCAAGGCCTTTCATCATCTGGGCGAACCCGCGGCCCTCTTCGTCGCCCAGCAGCGCACCGGCGGGGACACGGCAGTCGGTGAAGTTGAGCTCACAACTCTCGACACCCTTGTAGCCCAATTTCGGCAGATCCTTGGAGATTTCGAACCCCGGCAGCTTCTCGACCAGAAGAATCGACACGCCTCTGTGAGGCGGCTGCGCGTCCGGATCGGTCTTGCACAGCAGCGCAACGAGATCCGAGCGCCGCGCATTGGAGATCCAGGTCTTGGAGCCGTTGACGACGTAGGTGTCACCCGTTTTGCGCGCGACCGTGCGCATGGCTTGCAGGTCCGATCCGCCCCCGGGTTCGGTGAGCGCCATCGTGGCGCGAAGTTCGCCGGTGGCCATCCGGGGCAGGTAGCGCTGCTTCTGCTCCTCTGTGCCGAACAACAGCAGCAATTTCGAGACCACGGTGTGCCCACCCATCGCGCCGGCCAGACTCATCCAGCCCCGGGCAAGCTCCTCGGTCACCTGCACGTAGCACGGCATGGACACCGCGCCGAAGCCGTACGGTTCGGGAATCGCCAAACCGAATATGCCGATCTCCTTCATGGTTTCGATCAGCTCTTCGGGGTAGGTGTCGGCGTGCTCGAGCTCCCGCGCGACCGGCTTGACCTGCTTGTCCACGAAGTCGCGGACCGTCGCGACGATGGCTTCTTCTTCGGCCGTCAGTTTCATCGGGAGCCTCCTCGGGTCCACTCTAGAAACAGTGGTCGGCGAGAAGTCACTGCGGGCGTGGCGGCTCCTCGGCCGTCGGCGTCGGCCAGTAGTGGCTGTCCGGCAGTGCCCTGGCCCCGAAAATGGCCTGCCCGACCCGCACGCAGGTGGCGCCCTCCTCGATGGCCGCCTCGTAGTCGCCCGACATTCCCATCGACAGTCCGCCGTCCCCGATCAAGTCCGCTTCGCGGGCTTGATCGCGCAGCCTGCGCAGCAGTCGAAAGCACGGCCGGACCCGCTCGATATCGGAACTCAGCAGCGCGATCGTCATCAGCCCACGGACCCGCAGTGCGCTGTAGGACGGCAGGGTTTTGAGGAAGTCGATGACCGCGTCCGGCGGCAGACCGTATTTCGACTGCTCCCCCGACGTGTTCACCTGTACATACACGTCGAGTTGCCGGCCGAGCGCCTGCAGGCGCCGATCCAGGGCTTCGGCCGCCCTCGCGTTGTCGAGGGCTTGGAACTCCGCGGCGAACTCGGCAACATCCTTGGCCTTGTTGGTCTGGAGATGACCGATCACCGACCACTGGACGTCGAGGTCAGACAGGTTGTGCCACTTGCGTTTGGCTTCCTGCACCTTGTTCTCGCCGAACACCGTGCACCCGGCGGCCGCGGCGAGCCTGATGCGGTCCTCCGGCACCGTCTTGCTCACCGGCAACAACTGCACGGCCTCACCCTCGCGCCCGGCACGACGCAGTGCGGATTCGATCCGCGCGGAAACCACCGCCAGATTGTGCGCGAAATCCTCGACGGTGCGGGCCGTCGGATAGCCCGCACCGTCTTCCACCCGCTCCGGCATACGACGAACATTAATCTCTTGCCGGACCGCGCGGCCGGGATCAGGCAAGGAGCCGACGCAACTCATCGCGACCGGTGTCGTCGAGCGGCAACAGCGGCGGGCGCGGATCACCGACACCCTGGCCCAGCAGCTCGAGGCCGGCCTTGACCGTCGTGGGCAGACCACCGGCCACGATAAACTCCAGCAGCGGCCGCAGCTCCTCGTACAACGACTCGGCCCGGGCGCCGTCGCCGGCCCGGGTCGCGTCGTAGAGGTCCAGGCACTGTTGCGGCCGCAGGTTGGGCGCGGCGGTGCACCAGCCCTTGGCGCCCGCGTTGAAGGCCTTGAGCACCAACGGGTTGTTGCCGTTGTAGAAGGGCAACTGCCCGCCGCTGAGTTCGGCGATCCGTAGCATGCGCGTGAGGTCGCCGGTGGATTCCTTGATCATGGTCACGTTGTCGATGTCCTTGAACATCTGCACCAGCAGTTCGGGACGCATGTCGATGCCGCTCGTCGCGGGGTTGTTGTACACCATGATCGGTATTCCGATGGCGGCGCCGATCGCGGCGTAGTGCTGGGCGATTTCGCGTTCGGAGAGCTTCCAATACGAGATCGGCAGCACCATGACAGCGTCGGCCCCGGCGCGTTCGGCGTACCGGGCGCGGCGAATGGTGTTGGCAGTCGTCAGGTCCGAGGCGCCGATGATGACCGGCACGCGGCGGCCGACGACGTCGATGGTGATGTCGATGACCGCGTCGAACTCGGCTTCGGTGAGATAGGCGGATTCGCCGGTGCTGCCCAGTGGGGCGATCGCATGTGCTCCGTCGGCCACCAGGCGTTCGACCAGGGCGGCGAGCTTGCCCGTGTCGAGCTCGTCGTCCGCGGTGAACGGGGTGACCGGATAGGCGATGATGCCGTGGATTTCGGCTGTGGGCATGTTTGTTCCTTTGTTTGTCAGCTGGCGATGGCGTCGGGGTGGCGGACGAGTGCGCGCCGCGCGTAATAGGCGAAGTTGGCCTGGCTGCGTTTGGGACGCAACGTCCAGTCATGTGCCTCACGTGCCAGCCGGGGCGGCAGCTCGGCGATGGTGCCGGCTGCCATTGCCGCGAGTTGCAGTTTGGCGGCACGTTCGATCAGCATCGCCAGTGAGCACGATTCCTCGATGCTGGCGCCTGCGATCACATGCCCGTGGTGAGCCAGCAGGATGGCCTTCTTGTCACCGAGCGCCGCACTGATGATCTCGCCTTCTTCGTTGCCGACGGGGACTCCGGGCCAGTCCGCCAGGAACGCGCAGTCGTCGTACAAGGGGGCGATGTCCATCTGCGACACCTGTAATGGAATTTCCAGCATGGAAAGCGCTGCCACATGGAACGGGTGCGTGTGCACAATGCACTGCACGTCGGGCCGCGCCCGGTAGATCCAGGTGTGGAACCTGTTGGCAGGGTTGGCCATTCCGTTCCCGTCGAGTACGTTGAGGTCTTCGTCGACGAGTAGCAGGTTCTCGTCCGTTATCTCGTCGAACCCGAGGCCCAGCCGCTGCGTGTAGTACGTGCCCGGCTGCTCGGCCCGCGCGGTGATCTGGCCGGCAAGCCCCGAGTCATGTCCCGCGTCGAACAACGCCCGGCAGGTCAGCGCCAGTTTCTGCCGCGTCGTCAGGGGCGATTCCTCGATGTGGGTTGCCATCCCGTCCAGCGCGCGCTGCATCAGGACATGTTTCGAATCACCAAGCGTGCTTGTCATATCGACACCGCCTTCCGGAGTAGTACCAGGTGACACACCGATACGGTAGGACACATTGTGTCCTACAGTCAAGAGAGTTGACTACCACACACATGACTGAGCCCCCACCCGAAAAGGCGGGGGCTCGTCGGATTTCAACGCGTCATCGGCGCGGGTGATGGTGCGTCACTACGAGCACCTCACTACGTTCACTCCCTCGCTGACGCAGCTGATGCGGTAGTGACGCGTCGAAATACGCACAATCACCGGCCTGCAGGGTGATCAGCTCGTCCTGGTAGCGCACTTCGACGGTGCCCGCATGGACGAACACCAGTTCCTGCCCCGCATGTTCGGGATGCGGATGGTCGGCGAACTTGAGCGTGGGACGAACGATGAACGGCGACATCGACTTTCCGAGCATGGCGGTCGCCACTGCGTGATAGCGACTGGCCGGCCGCTCGCCGGCACGGTCGACCGTCAAAGTCGTCACCGCTGGATCTTCGGAAAACAGCTGCGCCACATCCACTTCAAGCGCCTGCGCCACCTTCATCGCCACGGCGATCGACGGCGTCGAGCGCTGCCGTTCGACCTTCGACAGGTAGCTCTTGGTCAGACCAGTCGCTTCGGCGAGTTCTTCGAGCGTCATTCCCCTCTGCTGACGCACAGCACGCAACAGGCCGCTCATCACACCTCCCATCGACAGATGATGCCCATGGTCCCATAGGACATCCGGTGTCCTGACGGCGACATCCCGTCGTATCGTCAGGAGGTGCCGGTGACCAACGGCCACAGCCCGTCGACACCCGCAGCGGTGGCGTGATCGGTCAGCTTGTCGTCCCAGTACTGCACCGAGCCGTACTCCGAACGCCAGGCCAGCGCGGGCAGAGTGAATTCGTGCAGACGATGTTCACGCGTGGTACCGATCGCACCGTGAACCTGGTGTGCATTGCGCACCCCCACCGACGCTGCGTGTCCGACGCACGAACGTGCCACTGCAACAAGAAAATCGAGACTTTCCGAAGTCCAGTCGGTGCGCACCGCCTCGGCCAGCACGCCCTCGGTGGCGGCACGCGCGAGCGCCGCTTCCGCGGCGATGTCGGCGACCAGATGCTGCACGGCCTGAAACTTCGCCAACGGCCTGCCGAACTGGATCCGTTCACCGGCATGCGCGACCGACAGCTCCAAGATGCGGTCGAGCGCGCCGCACACCTGGATGGCCCTGATCAGCGCGGCCCGCAACCGGCACTGCACAACCACTGCGTCGGGCACCGGGGTTCCGGTGAGCGTTGCGACGTCCACCGCGACGGCATCCCGGGGTTCTCCGGCGGTGTTGCGGCCCGGCGTGACCGACAATGCCGAGGACTGGACGTCTGCGATCTGATGCGCTGCGCCGTCGTGCCAAATCACCACGACGCGTTCTGACGTCGCGGCCCACGGCACCCCGCGGGCCGCGCCGGCCGCGTCGAGCAGGCATGCGGTCCGGCGCGACGCGTCGATCGGCAGCCCCGCGGTCTCCAGCAACCAGCAGGCCAGCAGGTCGTGTTCTGCCACCGGCGCGCTCACTCCGTGAAACGCTGCGGCACACAGTAATTCGGCCGCCTCGACCCACCCGGCCCCACTGCCGCCCGATTCCTCGGACCCGGTCAGACGGACCAGGCCGAGCTCGGTCAGCTGCGCCCACAGTTCGTCCACGCCTGCGCCACGCTCATGCGCCTCTCGGTGGGCCGCGCACACCGCCGACATCATGTCCGCCAGGTCCGGATCCACCGTCATCAGCACTCTCTTCTTCGCGCAAGCGCTCATCAGCGCTGTCTCTTCTTCGCGCAAGCGCTCATCAGCGCTGTCTCTTCTTCGCGCAAGCGCTCATCAGCGCATCCCCAGTCCCCGCGCAATCACACCACGCAGAATCTCATTGGTGCCGCCCCGCAGGGTGAACCCGGGGCGTTGCACGACGGCGTCGGCAAGCATGGCGCGGTACGCGTCGTCGTCGACGTCACCGAGCAGATCGGCGAAGTCGGCGATGTCGCCCTCGGTCGCCGTGCCGAGCACCTTCACCACGGCGGCCGCGGTGTCGGCAGGTTCGTGCCGCTCCAACGCGCCCGCGACGGCCAAGGACATCTGATGCAGTCCGGCGATCCGCGCGACGTGACGGCCTAGGTCGGTATGTCGCGGCAACGCACCGTCGGCCATGTGCCCCGCAACTGCTGCCAGCAGTGGGAAGGTCGACAGAAACCGTTCTGGCCCACTGCGTTCGAAGCTGAGCTCCGAGGTCACCTGGCGCCAGCCGTCGCCGACGGCGCCGAACACCATGTCGTCGGGCACGAACACGCCGTCGAGGATGACCTCGTTGAAGTGGTGTTTGCCGTTCATCGAAACGATGGGCCGGATGTCGACGCCGGGCGCCCGCAGGTCGACGATGAACTGGCTGAGCCCGTCATGGCGGTGCGCGGGGTCGACCGGTGCGGTGCGGGCCAGGCAGATGAACGCATGCGCCAGATGCGCACCCGACGTCCACACCTTGGCACCGCTCACGTGCCAACCGCCGTCGACCTGCTCGGCCTTGGTGCGCACGCTGGCCAGGTCCGAGCCCGAATCCGGCTCGCTCATCCCGATCCCGAAGTAGCACTCGCCTTTGGCTATGGCGGGCAAGAATTTCCGCTTCTGCACCTCGGTGCCGTACTTCAGCAGCGACGGGACGATCTGCCGGTCGGCGATCCAATGTGCGCCGACGGGAGCGCCGGCGGCCAGCAGTTCCTCGGTGACCACGAACCGCTCCTGGTGGCTACGGCCGTGCCCGCCGTACTCGACCGGCACCGTCATCCCGATCCACCCGCGGGCGGCCAGTGCGCGGCTGAAGTCTTCGTCCCACCCGGTGAGCCAGCTGTCGGCATAACGCCCGACCCGGCCGGCACTCTGCTCCTCGGCGACGAACCGGCGGACCTGCAGCCTGAGCTCGTCGAGTGCATGCGGGTCACCGGCAACTGCGGGTACGAGCCTGGCCATGGTCACTCCGTTTCCGTTCGACCCGGTGAATTACGTCACGGTGAGGGAGACTAGCGGGCATGCCGGTCGCGTCAGTTACGTTGTGTGAACTATGACTGCTGCATCTCCCGCGCTGACCATGTACACCACCACATGGTGCGGCTACTGCTCCCGGCTCAAGATGGCACTGAAGTCCGAGGGCATCGCCTGGACCGAGGTGGACATCGAGGCCGACCCGGCCGCCGCGGAGTTTGTCGGCTCGGTCAACGGCGGCAACCATGTCGTCCCGACGGTCAAGTTCGCCGACGGATCCACGTTGACCAACCCGAGCATCAAGCAGGTCAAAGCCAAGCTCGGCTGAGTCTTCCGGGTCGATCAACTCTGTCAGACCATCGAACTAGTGTTCGATTCATGACCGAACTAGTTCATGCGATCCCCACATTCGATCGGCGTTCGTTGGCGTCGATGAGTGATGCGGAGCCGCGCGACGCGCTTCGCCAGTGTGTTGAAGCTGAGCGCCTGGCGCACGAAGCCCAACTCAAGGCCATCGCCCGCCTCAAGGCATTGACTACGCCGGCGGCTCATGGAGCAAGGTCATGGTTCGAACTGCTGTCGAACCGACTGAACATAAGCCATGACGCGGCGCGAGGCCTCCTGCGGGAGGCAGCCAAGTCAACGTGAAGTGACGCGCGAGGTCAGTCGAGGGCGGCCCAGGACTCGATGATCTCGCGGGCGATGGAGATCGACCCCGGCAGCAACAGCCGGGACGGGGATTCGCTGCTCCAATCGCCGTGTTCGAGCGCATCGCGGATCTCGGCCCGGGTGAACCACTCGGCCTCGGCGATCTCGCCGTCGTTGAACGAGAAGGGCTGTTCCGGGTCACCCAACGCGTGGAATCCGACCATGAGCGAGCGCGGGAACGGCCAGGGCTGACTGCCCAGGTACTGCACATCGGTGACGGTCAGGCCGATCTCTTCGGAGATCTCCCGCACGACGCAGGATTCGAAGGACTCCCCGGCCTCGACGAACCCGGCCAGGATCGAGAACAACCGCTCGGGCCACACCGTCTGACGAGCGAGCACCGCACGGTCGTGACCGTCGTGGACCAGGCAGATCACCGCCGGGTCGATGCGGGGAAACTCCTCGTGACCGTTGTGCGCGTTGACGCGGGACCAGCCGGCCTTGATGGGCTTGGTCGCCGCTCCGTCGATCGCGCTGAACCGCGCGTTGTCGTGCCAGTTGAGCAGGGCCGTCGCGGTCGCCACGAGTTGCGCGCTGGTGTCGTCGAAGACCTGGCCGGCGCGGCGCAGATCGAGCACCTCGGTCTCGGCGTCGGGATCCTCGGGCCCCTCGAGCGCACCGCGTACCGCCCACACGTGCCGGCCGTCGTGCAGGCGGCCAAGGAACACGGCGTGCTCGGGCGGCTTGTCACCGATCGCGGCGGCCTTGCCGAGCACCACCCGGCCCTCCGAGATGAGCACCTGGTTGCGTCGGTCCACCCGGAGCAGCAGCGCGTCGGCCCACCCCGCGGTCGCTGCGTCGATGTCGGTGCGCAGCACGTCGGCGCGGTCGGCCCCGACCCTGGAGAGCAGCGGAACGTTGCGTAACTGAAAGTGCATCAACGTATCCCGGTCACCGCTCGGCATCCGCGCTGCGGATGTAGAGCAGTCGGTCGCCAGCTTCCAGCGCGTCGACTTCGGGAGCGTCGACCCGGACCAGATGGCCGTCGCGGACGACACCCAGCACAATGTCGTGCAGATGCCGCGGTGAGCCGCCCTCCTCCTTCGGGGTGACCTCACGCTCGGCGATCGCGAACCCGGCATCGGGCGTCAGCAGGTCTTCCATCATCTCCACCACGCTGGGCGTCTGCGTCGCGATGCCCAGCAGGCGGCCCGCGGTCTCCGAGGACACCACGGTCGAATCCGCACCCGACTGCCGCAGCAGGTGCTGGTTCTCGGCTTCCCGGGCGGCGGCGATGAT
This sequence comes from Mycolicibacterium mageritense, assembly GCF_010727475.1. Taxonomy (NCBI): domain Bacteria; kingdom Bacillati; phylum Actinomycetota; class Actinomycetes; order Mycobacteriales; family Mycobacteriaceae; genus Mycobacterium; species Mycolicibacterium mageritense. The sequence continues at coordinate 4,986,707 of NZ_AP022567.1, read as the reverse complement.
CTTCGCCTTGGGGGCGAGCTCGCGGGCGGTCAAGGTGACCAGCACGGCGCTGGCGTCGTCGTCGGTCGCGACGATGATCGACTTGGCGTGCTGGGCACTGGCCAGCCGCAGGATGTCGGATTTGGTGGCATCGCCGTGCACGGTGACCAGACCGGCACCTTTGGCGCGTTCGAGCGCCGAGGCGTTCTCGTCGACGACGACGATGTCGGCCGGCGCGACCTCGTCGCCGACCATGGCTGCGACGGCGGTGCGGCCCTTGGTGCCGTATCCGATGACGACGGTGTGGTTACGCACTCTGCTCCTCCATCGCTGGATCTTCAGCGCCTGCCGCGACTGGGTGGTCAGCGTTTCCACCGTGGTACCGATGAGGACGATCAGGAACGCCACGCGCAGCGGCGTGATCACCAGGACGTTGACCAGCCGCGCGGAGTCGGTGTAGGGCGTGATGTCGCCGTATCCGGTGGTGGACAGCGACACGGTCGCGTAGTACAGGCAGTCCAGGAACGACAGCGGGTCGTTGGCGTTGGGCGTGCTGTCGACGTCGCGGTATCCGTAGCGGTCGAGATAGACGATTAGCACCGCGGCGAACAGCGCTCCCAGTGCGTAAAGCACCCGCATGGCGATGCGGCGGCCCGGACTGACGAACGGCTCGGGGATGCGGAGCACGTCCGTGAGCGCGGCGTCGGGCCGCGAGGTCAGACTTTCGTCGATCGCGGCGAGCCGGCGCCGCAGCCTGCCTTTAGCCACGTGACCCCGTCATCGAGCAAAGCGCCCGGTGCCGTGCCGGGATCGATCCGATCAGACGCACGCCACAATGTAACCATGACCGCACCCGAGCCACAGCGGACTGCCGCCGCAACGACCGCCCACCGCCTCGCCGCGCTCCTGCTCGGCATGGGAGTGCTGCATTTCGCCGCACCCAAACCGTTCGACACCATCATCCCGACCGAGCTGCCCGGCACCCCGCGCTTCTATACGTATGCCTCCGGAGTCGGCGAGTTGGCGACGGGAGCGCTGTTGGCGGCACCACGCACGCGGCGCCTCGGCGCGCTGGCGGCCGTGACGTTGTTCGTCGCGGTGTTTCCCGCCAACGTGAACATGGTCCGGTTGTGGTGGAACAAACCGTGGCCGATGCGTATCGGCGCGATCGCTCGGCTGCCCCTGCAGATCCCGATGGTCACGTCGGCGCTGAAGGTCTACCGCAACTCCTGAGCGTCCTGCTGGGCCAGCAACGCGGCAAGTTCCTCGGCCCCGGGTAGCCCATCTGGGCTGACGGTCTGCCCCGACCGGACATAGTGGAACGCGGCCTGCACCGAGTCCGGCGCACAGCCCCGCAGTGCCGCCCACGCCAGCCGGTAGACCGCGAGCTGAATGGCCGCCTGTTGCTTGGCCTCCGGCGTGGTCGGCGGGTCGCCCGTCTTCCAGTCCACCACCGTGGTGGTGCCGTCGTCGCCCGCAAAGACCGCGTCGATACGGCCTCGGACCACACTGGCGCCGATGACCATGTCGAACGGAACCTCCACCTCGATCGGGGTGCGGGCCGCCCAGCGTGACATCACGAAGGCATCCTGCAGCGCCGAGAGCTCCTCCTCGACGTCACGGCCGCTGTCACTGTCCACCGCCCCGGGCAGGTCGTCGAGATCGAACAGCCGCTCGGCGTGGTAGTAGCGCTGCACCCATTCGTGGAATGCGGTGCCCAGCAAGGCGTGCGGATCGGGACGCTGCGGCAGCCGACGACGAATCCGCTGCAAGGCGGCCTGCCGGTCCCGGCTCAATTCGACGAGCGTGCTCACCGACACCTGACCGGGTAGTTCGACGACCGGAGCTTGCGGTTCCCGGTCACGTTCAGCCAGTAGCGCATCGACGTCGGCGGCCCACCCGTCGTCGACGGCGAGCGGATGGTCGTCGGCACCGCCGGACTCGGGCAGGTCGCCGGCCATTGCGCCGGCCACCAGTTCGGCGCCCCTGTTCACCTCGGGCCGGGATCCGGGTGCGGCGGGCCACGTCGCTTCGACCGCGTTGTCCCGCAGCGGATTGGTCTCACCTGCCGTTGGGTCAGGCGCCCACTGCTCGATCTCACCGCACGGTCTGCCGTCCGCGGCGGCATCGTCGATGACGGTCTTGATCTCGGTGAGGAACTCCGACGGGCCGCGCGGTTTGCTTTCCGTGGCTCCCCAGTGGTGCCCCGAGATCAGCAGGGTGTCCTCGGCGCGGGTGATCGCGACGTACAGCAGCCTGCGCTCTTCGTCGATGCGCCGTTGCTCGAGACTGCGCTTGTGGTCGGAGATCTTGTCCGACAGGATCTTCCGGTCGTTGACATCCGACGTGTCCAGTACCGGCACGCCGATCTCGGACATCGTCGCGCGATCGCCGCGCAGCAACGGCGGCAGATCCGAGGAGTCGGTGAGCCAGGTGCGTTGCGACGCGGTCGACGGAAACACGCGCCCGCTGAGGTGTGGCACGGCCACCACTTGCCACTCCAGGCCTTTCGCGGCGTGCACGGTGAGGATCTGCACCCGATCGTGCGATACTGCCAATTCTGCTGGGGCCAGGCCGTTCTCGACGGTGACTGCGGCGTCGAGGTAAGCCAGCAACGCCGACACCGATGCGCCCGACCGCGCGGCGAAGTCGGCGACCAGGTCGGTGAACCTGTCGAGATGCTCGGTTCCTACCCAGCCCGCCGCCACGGGGCGGGCCGCCCGCGCCTCGGCATCCAGGCCGAGCACGCGGCGCACCTCGGCGACCAACTCGGGAAGCGGATGGCTCAGATGGGCACGCAGCATGGTCAATTCCCGCCCCAGGGCGACGATCCGCTCATAGCCCTTCGGCGAATACTGTTCGGCGGCCCCAGGATCGCAGATGGCATCGGCCAGGCACGCGGCGTCGGCGTCGGGAGCGGCCTGCGCCACGATGTCCGCGGCGGTCTGCTCTCCCGCCGGACGGTCGTCGAGCTCCACCGCGCGGTGCCACAACGCAGCGATGTCGCGCGCACCGAACCGCCACCGCGGTCCGGTGAGGATACGCATCACAGCGGACCCAGCGGCGGGATCGGCCACGAGTCGCAGCATTGCCACGAGATCGGCCACCTCGGGTACCGCAAGCAACCCGGCCACACCGACCACTTCGACGGGCACACCGCGCGCGGTCAGTGCGTCAGCCATCGGCGCGGCGTCGGCGTTGCGCCGAACCAGCACCGCCGCCGTAGGGGCGGGCGTTCCACCGGCCATCGCACCGTGGTAGCGCCGCGCCAAATGGTCTGCCACCCAATCGCGTTCGGCTTCGACATCGGACAGCAGCGCACACCGGATGGTGCCCGGCTCCGCATCGGGCCGCGGCAGCAGCTCGCGCACCGTCACCGACCGCCGCCGCGCCTCGGCCGACACCGCGTTGGCGACATGCAGCGCACTGGGCGGATTGCGCCAGCTGGTCCGCAGCTCGAGGGTGGGCGCCGGGGTGCCGTCCGAGTAGGGAAAATCGGTGGTGAACCGCGGCAGGTTGGTTGCCGAGGCGCCGCGCCACCCATAGATCGACTGGATCGGGTCGCCGACCGCGGTGAGCGCAAGGCCGTCGTCGGCTCCCCCGCCGAACAGCGCCGAAAGTGCCACCCGCTGAGCGTGTCCGGTGTCCTGGTACTCGTCGAGCAGCACCACCCGGTAGCGCTCCCGCAGCTGCTCGCCCACCTGCGGAAAACGTGACGCCAGCCGGGCCGCGGCCGCCATCTGCATCCCGAAGTCCATCACCTTGTCGGCACGCATGCGCGCGTGCAGTGCGTCGATCAGCGGCACCAGCTCGGTGCGTTCGGTCTGGGTGGCCAGCATCCGCAGCAGCCACTGGCTGGGCCCGCGGTCACGTTGATAGGGCCCGGCAGGCAGCGTGTGCACAAGCCGTTCCAATTCGACGTGGGTGTCCCGCAACTGGTCGGTGTCGACGAGATGCTCGGCGAGCGCGCCCGACAACCGCAACACCATCGCGGTGACCGCGGCAGGGGTCTTGTCGATCGCCAGCTCGCCGGGATGCGCACACACCACGTCGTATGCGAGCTGCCACAGCTCGGTCTCGCTGAGCAGCCGGGTGTCGGGTTCGACGGGCAGCAGCAGGCCGTGTTCACGCAGCAGTGTGCCCGCGAAGGCGTGGTAGGTGCTGACGGTGGCCGACTCGCCCGCATCGTCGCCTGCCTCCGGCGCGAGGCCGGCCCCCGCGAGCCGGGCCAGCCGGGTGCGCACCCGGCGCAGCAGTTGCCCCGCGGCTTTGCGGGTGAACGTGAGCCCGAGAACCTGTGCGGGAGTGGCGAAACCGTTGGCGACCAACCACACCACGCGGGCCGCCATGGTCTCGGTCTTGCCGGCACCGGCCCCGGCGATCACCACGAGCGGTCCGGGCGGCGCAGCGATCACCGCGGCCTGCTCCTCGGTCGGCGGGAACAGGCCCAGGGCGGCGGACAATTCGGCCGGACTGTACTGCGGCGTCGCGAGCGCCGTCATGACCGCTCTCCGTTCGATTGGGCCGGGCAGGCCGAGCGCACCGGGCAATTAGCGCAGCCGTCGTTGACCCGGGCGAGGAACTCGGGCCCTGCGGTCGCCGCGGCCGCGCTGCCCACCGTACCGAGCCATTCGGTGCGGGACTCCGGCGTCATCGGATCCTGTTCCCGTTCAGTGGCACCCGCGGCACCGGCCTTACCCAGGTATACCAATCGACCGCCGCCGGGCTCATCGCCGTCACGCAGCAGACCGGCCGCGACGGCGAGCTGGTACATGGCCAGCTGGGCATGGCGCTGCGCATCGTCCTTGGAGACCGGGCTCTTGCCGGTCTTGAGGTCGACGACCACCAGCCGCCCGGCTTCGTCCCGTTCCAACCGGTCCAGCCGGCCCCGCACCCGCACCCCCGGCGCGTCGTCACCGGGCGCGATGAGTTCACCGTCGACGTCGAGCTCGGTGCCGACCTCGGTGAGCTCACGCCGGCTGTCGGCCCGCCACCGTACGAAGGTCTCCAACATGGCGCGATGCCGGGCCAATTCGTTGTCCGAATACCACTGTGCATCGAAAGGCAGTTGCTCCCAGACCTTTTCCAGTTCGTTGACGAGCTGGCTCTCGGTCTTGGCCGAGTCCGCGACCAATGCGTGCACCAGTGAGCCGACGGTGGAGCGGACATCGCGGCCGTCACTGCCACCGTGCCGTTCCAGCAGCCAGCGCAAGGGGCAGTCAGCGAGCATCTGCAGCGTCGACGGTGACAGCCGCACCACGTGGTCGGCGTCCGACCACAGCCGCTCGTCGGTGGACAGCGGGGTCATCGCGTGCCACTGCGCGGGATCAGCGCCGGGCACCCCGGCAGCGGCCAGCCTGGCCAATTGGGTTGCCGCGCAGGCACGTGCGTCGTCGGCCACCGCCCCGTCGGGCGCGCACACGACCGATCGCAGCCGGCCCACCAGCGCGGCCGGTGCGAGTACTCGCGGCGCGGCGAGCGGAGGCAGGGCGACCGCCTCGGTGGCGTACTCGGCCAGCTCGGTGCAGAACGGCGACGGCAGCAACGATTCATCACCGGCATCGCTGTCGACCGCGGTCACCAGCAACCGGCTGCGGGCCCGTCCCATGGCGGCGATCAGGAGCCGACGCTCTTCGGCGATCAACGGGGCTCGGGTCGACACCGACCGGTCGGACACGTCGGCGACGCCGTCGAGCACGTCGACGAGGTGCTGGGTGCCGAGCACGCCGCCACGGGGAATGGTGTTGGGCCACAGCCCTTCCTGCACACCGGCGATCACGACGAAGTCCCACGCGCGGTCGAGCGCCGCATGAGCGCTGACCACCGCGACCGCGTCGGCCTGGACGCTCTGCTCGACCGGGGAAACCGGCGTGCCGAGCGTCGCGACATGGTCGATGAGGCCGCCAAGGGTGGCACCTGCGGTTCGGGTCACGTACTGATCGGCCACATCGAAGAGTGCGGTCACGGCGTCGAGGTCGCGGTCGGCCTGGGCGCCGACGGTGCCTCCGCGTTCGCTGGCCGCCAGCCACCGGCGCTGCAGCCCGCATGCATGCCAGGCCTGCCACAGCGTGTAGCGCGGGTCCGCACCGCTGTCGGCACTGCGCCGTGCGGCGGTCAGCACCGACCGCAGCCGACGCAGTGGCTTGGCGTGCTCGGCGGACAGCCCCGCGGGTTCGGAGTCGATCGCTGCGACGAGCAGGTCGCCGAAGCCGTGTGGCGGAGTGGAGCCGTCGATGCGCCGCAACGCCCGCCGCAGCTGGCGCAGGGTGACCGGGTCGACGCGCCCGATCGGGCCCGTCAACAGGGACAGCGCGGCTTCGCCGTCCAGGCCGTCCGCGGCGGTGGCGGCCAGCACCGTCAACAGCGCCGCGACGGCGGGCTGGTCGGCCAACCGCAGACCGGAGCCTGCCGCTTGCACCGGGACGCCTGCGGCCTGCAGTGCGCGGGCCAGTGTGGTGCCGACGCGAGGCACCGAACGCACGATCACCGCCATGTCCGACCAGGCGATGCCGTCCACCAGGTGGGCACGGCGCAGCGCGTCGGCGATGAAGGTGTTCTCGGCATGCACGGAGGCGGCCAGGCGAACCGTCACCGAACCTTCCCCGGCGTCGGCATTGCCGACCAACTGCCGGGTGGCGGCGACGCCGGGCAGCCGTTGTGCGATCCCGGAAATGGCCGATGCCACCTTGGGTGCGCAACGGTGGGACTGGTTCAGCATGATCGCCGGATGGGTGTCGTCGCGCAGTAACACCGGGTCGGCACCGCGGTAGCCGAACACCGACTGGTCGGGATCCCCCGCGATGACGGTCAACCCGCTACGCGCTGCCAGCACCCGCACCAGCCGCGCGGCCTGCGGGTCGAGGTGCTGGGCATCGTCGACCAGCAGCACGCTGATGCGCGCGCGTTCGGCGGCCAGCAGATCCGCGTCGGTGCCGAGGGCCTCCAGGGCAGCACCGACCAGCTCGGCAGCGCCAAGTGCCGGAATGGTCGCTTGCGGGGCGGCCATCCCGACCGCCGCACGCAGCAGCATGATCTGTTCGTAGGCCTGCGCGAAGCGCCCCGCGGCCAGCCATTCGGGGCGGCGCGCCGACCGGCCGAGCCGTTGCAGGGCAAGCGGATCCACCCCGCGCTCGGTGCACCGTGCCATCAGATCACGTAGCTCGGTGGCGAAACCCGCGGTGCTCAGCGCCGGCCACAACTGCTCTGGCCAGCCGACCGTCGAATCGGGCCCGTCCTCGAGATCGCCCGCCAGCAGCTCGCGGATGATGCCGTCCTGTTCGGCACTGGTGATCAGCCGCGGTGGCGGATCCCCGTTGCGCTGGGCGGCCAGCCGCAACAGCGCGAAGGCGTAGGAGTGGATGGTGCGGACCAGCGGCTCGCGCACCACGCCGCGCTCGCCTGCCCCGAGCAGCCGTGCGGTGATCTCGGCCCTGGCCTGGGTCCGGAGCCGGGCCGAACCCGTCAGCAGCAGCACCGATTCGGGATTGGCGCCGGCCGCGATGTGTGCCGCGGCGGTGTCCACGAGCAGCGTGGTCTTGCCGGTACCAGGCCCACCGAGCAGGCGCACCACACCGCCCTGCCCGGGCTCGAGAAGTGCCGTGCCGGTCGGGCGGTCCTGGTGCCCGATGCGCTCGACGTGTCGTGCGGTCATGGTGAGCATGACACCAGAGGGGACCGACAAGTAGCGGAGCGGATTGGCGCGACCACACCGACAAGTAGCGGAGCGGATTGGCGCGACCACACCGACAAGTAGCGGAGCGGATTGGCGCGACCACACCGACAAGTAGCGGAGCGGAGGAACCCGACCGCATCGACCGACGGCCGGACTGGCAGCATCAACGGTGTGTCAGCCGACGTCATGCATGTGCACCGTTACGGTCCGCCGGGACCGCCGCAACTGCTCCTCCTCCATGGCCTGACCGGTCACGGCCGGCGATGGCAGACGCTGGCCACGCAGTATCTGCCGGAGTTCTCGATCGCCGCACCGGATCTGATCGGCCACGGCCGCTCGTCGTGGGCGGCGCCCTGGACGCTCGATGCCAACGCGGCCGCGCTGGCGGCCCTGCTGGAGGAGCCGACGCTGGTGGTCGGGCACTCGTTCGGCGGTGCGCTGGCGCTCAATTTTGCTGCGGCCCGCCCGGACCTGGTCAGTGGGCTCGTGCTGTTGGATCCCGCGGTGGGACTCGACGGCGAGTGGATGCGTGAGATCGCCGAGAGCATGATGGCCTCGCCGGACTATCCGGACCGCGCCGAGGCGCGGGCCGAGAAGGCCAACGGTTCGTGGGGTGACGTCGCACCTGCCGAGTTGGACCGGGATCTCGACGAGCACCTGGTCGAGCTGCCCGGCGGCCGATGGGGATGGCGGATCAGCATCCCGGCGATGTTGTCCTACTGGAGCGAGCTGGCCCGACCGGTTTCCTTGCCGCCCAGTCACATTCCGACGGTCCTGGTGCGCGCCACCCGCACCAGCCCGCCCTATGCGCGCGATGCGCTGATCGGGGCGCTCGCGGACCATCTCGGGCCGAATTTCGATCTGGTGGACTGGGATTGCGATCACATGGTGGCCCAGGCCAAGCCCGCCGAAACCGCGGCGGTCATCCGGGACCGGCTGGGGTAGTCAATGCCCGCGGTGACCGAGGAGCAGGTGGAGCTGGTGCGCACGCTGGTGGCCGCGATCCCTTCGGGAAAGGTGTCGACCTACGGCGACATCGCCGATGCGGCAGAGCTTTCCAGTCCGCGCATCGTCGGCTGGATCATGCGCACCGACTCCTCCGACCTGCCCTGGCACCGCGTGATCACCGCGTCGGGCCGGCCCGCTCCCCATCTGGCCACCCGCCAACTCGAACGGCTACGCGCGGAAGGGGTGCTGGCGGTCGACGGCCGGGTGCCGCTGCGGGAGTACCGGCACACCTTCTAACCGTCATCCCGTCGTCGCCGGGACACTGGCCGGCACCACGCTGAACCGTCGCAGCGCCAGGGCGGGGTTCTTCGCCCGTACCCGCTCGATCCTTGCGTGATCGAGTTGTGCAGTCGCGCAACCCTCTTCTTCACCCAGCGCAGCGACCACGATTCCCATCGGGTCGACGATCATGCTGTTTCCGGCTCCCGCGACGCCGCATTGGTCCGCAGCGACCACGTAGATGGTGTTCTCGATCGCCCTGGCGCGCAGCAGGGTCTGCCAGTGGTCCTCCTTGAGCGGCCCGGGAACCCACTCGGCGGGTATCACGGCGGCGTCGGCACCGGCATCGACCAGTCGCCGTGTCACTTCGGGGAAACGCAGGTCGTAGCATGTCTGCAGGCCGAAGTTGAGGCCGCCGACGGTGAAGATCTCGGGCGGTTCGACGGGCCCGGGCCGGACGTACTGCGACTCGCGGTAACCGAATGCGTCGTACAGATGCAGTTTGCGATACGACGCCGCGATGGCGCCCTGACCGTCGATGGCGAGCAGTGTGTTGTGGATCTGGGAGCGGTCGTCGGTGACCTCGTTCATGCCGCACACGATCGCCAGCGAATTGCGCTTGGCCAGATCCCTGAGCTGCGAGACGAAGACACCGTCGACCGCTTCGGCGGAAGCGAGGAACCGTTCGTCCATGGCCGGCACGGTGAACATCGAATACTCGGGCAACACGAGCAGATCGCTGCCGCGTCCCCGTGCCTCTGTGGCCAGCCGGGTGATGGTGGCGATATTGGCGGATTTGTCCTCGCCCGGAGCGAATTGGGCGATGGCGCAGACAACCATGATCCTCCTAGTGATGTGTCGATGACGGTGGTCAGGCGGGTGCGGGCATGCGATCCATCTTGCCGAGGACCACCGTGTAACAGAAGATTCCGGCGATCAGGACGGCCCCGGTCACGATGAAGGCGCCGGCGAACGAGCCCGTGCGGTCGACGACGGCCCCGGTGACGATCGGCGCCGCGATCCCGATCAGGTTCGCGATGAAGTTCACCACTCCGCCCAGCGTCCCCGTGTACCCTGCGGGCGCGATGAGCGAGACGATGCTGGCGCCTGCGGGCACCGAAACAGCAAGTCCCGCAGCGCCGACCGACAGAAAGACGATGGCCACCGCAATGGACTGCGAGTACGCGGCCCCCGTCACCGCCAGCGATGCCAGCATGCTGACCACCAGGACGATGCGCCGCACCTTGGTCACCTGGCCCGTTCGCGCCACCCACCGATCCATCAACACCCCAGCCACCACGAACTGCGCGATGACCGCGACGAGCCACGGAATCATGGTGTAGAAGCCACCTTTGAGGAGGTTGACCCCGAACTGATGCTCCAGGTACCCCGGCAGCCAGGTCAGCAGCACGTAGTAGGCATAGGTGTAGGAGGCGTAGCCGAGGGCCAGCCCCCACGTCTTACGCCGCCGCAACAGATATCCCACGCCGCGCAGCGAGCCGGCGGTGACGGTGTTCTCGTCTTCCGCACCGCCCCGGCAGAGGTAGTCCAGCTCGTCGGCCGACATCCGCCCCTCGGCCACGGCCACGGTGGGCGAGCGGTACAGCAGCCACCAGGCGACGAAGAACAGCAGGCTGAGCACACCGGTGAACAGGAACGCGGCGTGCCAGCTGAACGTCGACACCAGGAATGCCATGACCGGTATCCCGACGACGTTGGAGATCTTGGCGCAGCCGTCGAATATCGCAGTGGCCGTGCCCCGTTCGTGTTTGGGAAACCACTGACCGATCGCTTTCCAGCCGGCCGGAACGGTCGGCGCCTCACCCACACCGAGCAGCAGCCGCGCGACGATGAGCAGTCCGAGGCCGCCCGCGGCGGCCGACAGGAATGACGCCACCGCCCACAGGAATGTGCCGACCCGGTTGACCCACGGCACCCCGATCCTGTCGATGATCGAACCGATCGGCATCTGCAGCATCGCGTAGGTCCACAGAAACGCCGATGAGACAACGCCCATCTGCGCAGCCGAGATGTCGAAATCCGCCATGATCGCCGGGGTGGCGACCGAGAGGTTGACCCGGTCGATGTAGTTGACGAACATCCCCACGCCGAGCAATCCGGCCATGTACCAGCGAGCACGTCCGGCCGTCCCGGAGGTGGGCGCACCGTGGTCGGTGACGCGTTGCGTGTCAACGTTGTTCATGATCGTGGCTGGTCAGACGCGGACCGGGGCCAACGCGGCGACTTCGGCGTAGGCAGCCGAGAACCCGGCCGCGAGCGCACCGTGCTCCATGGCGGCGACCACCTGATCGGCGCCGTGTTCGATCGCGAAACGTTTCTCCTCGGGTGTCCACGCGGGCAGCACCCACCGTTTTCCGGCGTCGCGCGCGGCGGCCGCAATACGTCCGAGGTCGGCGAAGTCGCCGTCGGTGCGCCGGTAGGCACCCCGCTCACGGCGCAGGGACAGATCCGACGGCCCGATGAACACACCGTCCACGGTATCGAGCGCCAGGATGGCGTCGATCTGCTCGATCGCCCCGGCATCTTCGATCATCGGGTAGCACCGGGTCTGCCGGTCCTGAGCGCGAACCCATTCATCTGTGAATCCGCCGTAGGCAGCCGTGCGGCCGCCCGCGAAACTGCGGTCACCGCGGGGCGGGAACTTCGCGAAAGCGGTGACCGCGCGGGCGTGAACGGCGTTTTCGACGTGGGGAATCGCCACAACGTCCGCTCCGAAGTCGAGGGCCTGCTGGATCGGCCCCCGCTCCGGCGCAAGCACCTTGGCGACCACTTCCATGCCGATCGCCTTGACGAAGGGGATGAATCGTTCGAGATCGGCGAGGTCGAAGGTGCCGTGTTCGATGTCGAGTACGACCGCACCGAATCCCGTCTGGCGGGCGATCTCGGCGGCGGCCACGTTGGGCCCTGACAACCACACTGCATAGCGGCGATCCGGCGTCATTTGTCCTCCGTTGCTTCGTGTTTGCTTCAAGGTTTGACCTGGTGGACGAGCCGCCGGCGTCGCCGGCTCGCCGCTGTGGCACGGGCCACACGCTGCGTACACTTTGTGTATACACAAGATGTGCACAGTGTGTCCAGTACTCTTGCAGTGCCGGTGACGAAGGGAGTGACGATGTCCATCGCGGCCGACGAGCCCGCCGCTCCCCAATCCGCACGCGACCGCGTCTACGAGTGGGTGCGCGACGAGATCATCAAGGGCACGCTGCCGGGCGGGCGGTTCCTGGACGAGGTGTGGGTGTCAGAGTCGGTCGGAACCTCTCGCACCCCGGTACGTGAGGCCTTTCACCGGCTCAATTCCGAGAAGTTCATCGATCTCCTGCCGCGACGCGGTGCCCAGGTACGCAGCGTCACGAGCCGCGAAATGGAAGAGGTCTACGCGTCGCGGCGACTCATCGAAGGCCACGCGGCGAGCGCACTGTGCATCGCCGAGGCCGGCGCGCCGCCTGATCTGGAGACCCTCGCGGGTCAGATGGAAGAGGCCGGCCGGGCCGAGGACTGGTTCACGGTGGCACGCCTGGACCGCACCTTTCACCGCACCATCGTCGACGCACACGGCAACTCGGTCCTCACCGAACTCTATGACGCCCTGCGTTCCCGACAACAGCGGGTCGCCGTGCGCGCCATGCAGATTCGTCCGCAGCGGCTACCGGAAATCGACCGCCAGCACCGCGCGATCATCGCTGCGCTGACACACAACTCCGTCGACGAGGTGATCGCGATCCTCAACGAACACCTGCGGCCCATCCCCGAGATCACCGCGGCGCTCGGCTGAGGCCTAGAGCACCAACCGCACCAACGACGCGGTGCGGGCCAGGCCCGGGAACGCAGCAGCGGTCGAGCGCGGGTGCAACGCATGCACTGCAAGCCGGAACATCAACGCGCGCAGCAACATCTGCGGCCATTCCGGCAGCGAATCCCAGCGCTCGATGAGGCCGTCGTCAGCGTCACCCCACGAGAGCGCATCGACGACGACCACGCCGGCCGCCCAGGACGCCGGCCGCCAATACGGCGTGATGTCGGTGATGCCCGGTGCCGCCGCCCCCGCGAAAAGCACTGTGCCGTACAGATCACCGTGCACCAATTGACTCGCGAGCCTGGTCGGCCTGCGCAGCCCTGCCAGTTGGTTGATCAGCTCGACAGACCGTTGCCCGTCCGACGAGCCCGGTGCGACCCTGGCCCCGGACGGCAACGAGTGCAGTGGCCGTTCCTCCCATGCCGCGCGGTCGGCCGCGATGAACACGTCGACGTCGGCCCACGGCGCGACCGGGGGCTGGGTCAGGAATCGGGGGCGCTCGAGCTTCGCGGTGGCCTCGTGCAGCCGCACCGCCGCCGAGACCACCTCGTCGTGGCGCGGTTCGGGAGTACCTGCGACGAAGGTGTCGGCGCGCCAACCGGCGACCACGTAGCGACCGTCGGTGGAGCGCACGGGCCGGGCCAGCCGCACCCCGTCGACGAACAACGTCTCACGAACCTTCGCCGACCATGCCGAGCGGGCGTGGTCGGCGACCATCGAGAGGACGACTTCTCCGCAGCGCCAGCCACCCTCCCAGCCCGAACCGAGCGGAACCGGGCGAACCCCGGACAGGCCGAACGCCGCCAGCACATGTTCCGGCGGTCGTTCCACACTCACGAGCTCAGCCTAAGGTGTAACCCCGCAAACCGGCCGTCAGTACATGACCATGTCGGGCTCGAGCTGATTGGCCCACGCCACAATTCCGCCCTGCAGGTGCACGGCATCCGAGAAACCCGCCTGTTTGACGATCGCGAGCACCTCGGCCGAGCGAACACCGGTCTTGCAGTACAACACCGGGGTGCGGTCAACCTGAAGCTTGGACAGCGCTTCACCGGACTCGAACGTGGGCTTCGGGATCAGCTCGGCGCCCTCGATGTGATTGATGTCCCACTCGACGGGTTCACGGACGTCGATCAACGCCAGCGGCTTGCCCGAGTCCAGCAGCTCGCGCAGCTCGCGCGGAGTGATGGTCGAGCCCCTGACAGCTTCAGTCGCTTCGTCGGAAATCACCCCGCAGAACGCCTCGTAGTCGATCAACTCGGTGATCTTCGGGGTGGCCGGATCCTTGCGGATGCGAATGGTCCGGTAGGACATCTCCAGGGCGTCGTACACCATCAGCCGGCCCAGCAGCGGCTCGCCGATACCGGTGATGAGCTTGATGGCCTCGGTGCCCATCACCGACGCGATCGAGGCGCACAGGATGCCCAGCACACCGCCCTCGGCACACGAGGGCACCATGCCCGGAGGCGGCGGTTCGGGATACAGGTCGCGGTAGTTCAAGCCGAGTCCGTCGGGGGCGTCCTCCCAGAACACCGACACCTGGCCCTCGAACCGGTAGATCGAACCCCACACGTAGGGCTTGCCCGCCAGCACCGCAGCATCGTTGACGAGATAGCGGGTGGCGAAGTTGTCGGTGCCGTCCAGGATCAGGTCGTACTGGCTGAACAGTTCGACCGCGTTGTCGGGCTCCAGCCGGAACTCGTGCAGGTTCACCTGGACCAGCGGGTTGATCTCGACGATCGACTCCTTGGCGCTCTGCGCCTTGGACTTCCCGATGTCGGACTGGCCGTGGATGATCTGCCGCTGCAGGTTGGACTCGTCGACGACATCGAATTCGACGATGCCGATGGTGCCGACTCCCGCGGCGGCGAGGTAGAGCAGGGTCGGTGAACCCAACCCGCCGGCGCCGATCACCAGCACCTTGGCATTCTTGAGCCGCTTCTGCCCGATCACACCGACGTCCGGGATGATCAGGTGCCGGCTGTAACGGGTCACCTCTTCGCGGGTCAGCTCGGCGGCCGGCTCAACCAGCGGCGGTAACGACACATCCAAATTCGCGGACACCGCATGTCTCCTCAAGTCAGGGTCACTGCATCTACCCACAACCGTAATCGGAGCGCGCTGCTTCCCACGCGTCGACGGTCAAGCCGGCGGACGCCGGTCAGGCGATGGGATACGGCCAGGGATTGAACCGGCAGACCTTGCCGTCGGCGTTGACCGTGCTCGGGTCGAATTTGTGCGCGTCGTTGTTCGCGGTCGAGAACGTCTGCTGCATCATGATCGGCGCGAGCTCGTTGTCGCCGCCGCAGGCTTCGTGCTTGGGGTATCCGATCGCGTGTCCGACCTCGTGGTTGATCACGTACTGCCGGTAGGAGCCGATGTCGCCCTGGAACGGTACGGCGCCCCGGACCCAGCGGGCCTCGTTGATGAACACCCGCTGCTGGTCCCCGTCGTAGGACGGGTTGTAGCACGAGGCCTCCAGCTGGATGTCGTAGCCGCAGCCTTCACGGACCGTGATCGGCGAGGTCAGCGACACCCGGAAGTCGGGTTCGACGCCGCTGGTCGCGTCCACCCGCGTGAACCCGAACAGTCCGTTGTGCGTCCAGCTCTTGGGGTTGGCCAGCGTCTCACTGACCATCCTGGCGAAGCCCTCGTCGCCGCCGAACGACGTGGTGTCCACGCCGTCCTCGACCTCGACCGTGTAGGTGAACGACTTGGTGGTGCCCTCCCCGACCTTCGGCGTCGTCCCGGGCACTATGTGCCAGGTTCTGGCGCCGGTCTCGGTGAACGGCCCGCCCGCAGGCAGGATGCCGGTCGGCAGGTTGGCGTCGAACTGGGTCAGCCCCTTGGGCGGAGCGCCGAGGATCGCGGTGCTGGCGGCGTCGATGGTCGGCGGGCCCTGAACCGGGCCTTCGGCCTGATGGGCGGGCTGCGAGCTGCTGGTGCCGGTGATGGTCTGATAGATCACCACGACGGTCAGCACGATGAGCACGGGCAGCGCGTACGCGCGCCAGCCGTAAGTGGACACGAAGCGGCCGAGCCAGGTCTGTTTGCGCCACTGCTGCCGCTCGTCACGGTTGGCTCGCGACCGGCCGGAATCCACCGCGAGCGGATCCCGTTGCGCACGCAGAGGCTCCCGCCACTCGTTGCGCAGCGCCGGGACACGGCTACCCCCGCGGCGTCCCGGGTCGTAGGTCACCGAAACAGGATGGCATAGAAGCCTGAGGAGCACCCTCGACGCTGCTTCACCGTGACCGCGCTGGTGTCATTTCGAAACCGACCCCGCAACGGTAGTAGTGTCGTTGCGATGAGCTGCGTGGACGAACATGTCCATGTGCGCCAGAGCAATACAGATTGAGGACTTGATGAGCGATCTCGCTAACGCCGCCGAGAGGAGAAGCGAAAAGCCGGCTTCCGGCGGCGGCCGTCGCGGAAACCGGCTGCCCCGCGATGAACGGCGCGGCCAGCTGCTGGTCGCCGCCAGCGAGGTTTTCGTCGACCGGGGCTACCACGCCGCGGGCATGGATGAGATCGCCGAGCGCGCCGGGGTGAGCAAACCGGTTCTCTATCAACATTTTTCGTCGAAGCTCGAGCTGTATCTCGCGGTGTTGCAACGCCACGTCGACAACCTGGTGTCCGGCGTGCGCCAAGCGTTGCGCACCACCACCGACAACCGCCAGCGCCTGCGCGCGGCGGTCGAGGCTTTCTTCGATTTCATCGACCACGACAGCCAGGGCTACCGGCTGATCTTCGAAAACGACTACGTCAGCGAACCTCAGGTCGCCGCACAGGTGAAGGTCGCGACCGAATCCTGCACCGATGCCGTCTTCGATCTGATCAGTCGCGATTCGGGGCTTGAGGCCCACCGGGCCCGCATGATCGCGGTCGGCCTGGTGGCCATCAGCGTCGATTCGGCCCGGTACTGGCTGAACAGTGATCGCCCGATCGACAAGGACGCCGCGGTGGAGGGCACGGTGCAGTTCGCCTGGGGCGGCCTGTCACACGTGCCTCTCACCCGCGCCTGATCCGCGTCAGGCGGACTCGGCTCCCACGCCGAAACCGACGCGGCGCACATCGGCTGCGCCGATCTCCACATAGGCGATCCTGGCTGTCTGCACCAGGAAGCGCCTGCCCTTCTCATCGGTCAGCGCCAGCACACCCTGATCCTTGCCGAGTGCGTCGGTGACCAACTCCTCCACCTCGGAGGGCGACTGGGCGCTGTTGAAGGCCAGCTCACGCGGGCTGTCCGTGACACCGATCTTGACCTCCACGCCGGACCTCTTTTCTGTTGCGGCTGTCTCGTTTTGTCGACATCGTGGCCGTTTCCCTCAGCAGGCTAGTGGACGGCGCCGTCACCGCGCCGCCGCAGCCCGCCGGGTGCAGTTCGCGCTTAGCGAAGCCGTCGGACGGACCGGAGATCTTGTGCGACCGAACCGAGTCCGGACCGTGACCAACACACCCGATCTGAAACCTCACCTGTCACTTCTGCATCGATAGCATCAGCACCGACATTGGACGAGACGACTGGGATAGCCACATGACCAGGCATTATTCGCCGTATGACACCACGCAGACCGAACGTTTCCGGGATCGCGCGCACACGTACCAGGGCCAGGACGGCCCGGGCTACGGTACGGCCGGATTCGATCACTCCGCAGGCACCTATGGCGGCTACTCCAGCGACGCTCCCTACGACGCCGACTACGACGACTACGCCGACGACGACATCGAGTTCTACGAGGAGTCGATCGACCGGCGCTGGATCTGGGTGGCCGGGGTCGCAGGCGCGATCCTGCTCGTCGCGGTCATCTGCACCGTGGTGATCCTGGGCGGCGGTGACAGCGGCTCGGTCTCGGCGACCGTGGCAGCACCGACGCAGACCAGCCAGCCGGCCACCACCACCCCGCCGCAGGACGCCACGTCGAAGCCCGTGCGCCCGGCCCCTCCGTCGCTGTCGCCCGAGACGGTCACCACCGTGACACCGTCACCCAGCGCAACCGCGGCGCCCGCGCCTGTCGCGCCGCCGGTCGAGGCCGCGCCGCCGGCACCCGCACCCAACACCGTGACCTACCACGTCACGGGTAACCGCCAGCTCATCGATCTCGTGACGATCGTGTACACCGATGCCCAAGGCGCACTGCAGACCGACATCAACGTCGCGCTGCCGTGGACCAAGACCGTCACGCTCAACCCCGGTGTGCAGCTCAAGTCGGTGACCGGAACCAGCGTCGCGGGTCAGCTCAACTGCTCGATCACCGACGCCTCCGGCGCGGTCATCGTGCAGCAGACCAACAACTCGATGATCACGACCTGCACGCAGTAAGGGCGGTCAGGCCAGGCCGAGTTCCTGCATCCGGGTGGCGTGCGTGTGCTGCAGCCGGGTGAAGAACTCGGCCAGCTGCGTCAGGCCCTCGCCGCTGGACATCACCAGATCGACCAGCTCGTCATGATCGGCCAGCACGAACTGCGCCTGGGTGACGGCTTCCCCCAGCAGGCGCCGGGCCCACAGGGCCAGCCGGTGGCGCTGCCGATCACTGGCCGTCACGGCCGCCCGGACCTCGGCGACGACGAACTGTGAATGGCCGGTCTCCGACAGCACCGACCGCACGACGGAGGCGACCTCATCGGGCAGCGCATCGGCGATCTCAAGATAGAAGTCGGCGGCGAGCGCATCGCCGATGTAGGTCTTGACCAACGCCTCAAGCCATGTGCTCGGCGTGGTCATGCGGTGGTAGTTCTCCAGCGCCGACGCGTACTTGGTCATGGCGGGGACAACATCAACTCCCCTGTGCTCCAACGCATCCCGCAACGTCTCGTAGTGCCCCATCTCGGCGGCGGCCATGCTCGCCATGTTGATCCGGCCACGCAGATTGGGCGCCATCCGCGCTTCGTCGGTGAGGCGGTAGAACGCCGCCACCTCGCCGTAGGCCAGTACCGCGAACAGTTCGACGACACCCGGATGGTCTGCCGGCACCCCTGAGGCGACCGGTTCGACGATCTCTTGTGCTGCGGGCTGCGGCGAATTCATGAGGCCAACTGTAGACGCCGCACGACTGCCCGACCGACTGGCAAATCGGTGCTGTAGCCCCGACCAGCTACAATGGGTTGCGGTAACGGCTTCGAGCCGACTTGCGGCGGGTTTTTCCAGACCCGCCGACCGTATTACAAGCCGCCCGGGCCGCTACCAGGAAATGTGCGTGCACGCAGTTGGCCCGCCCCAAGCGCAGGGCCCAGCGGATCGGCACCGCCGCCATCAACGGGCGAACCGGCCGTTTCATCGTCGAACTCGTGCGCGCTGGATGCCCATGAGGTTTGACAGTGAAAGGCCACCTCCACCAAACATGACACACGTCAACAAAACATTTGCCGAGCTCGGCGTACGCAGCGAGATTGTCCGCGCCCTGGCCGAGAACGGCATCGAACATCCGTTTGCCATCCAAGAGCTCACCCTGCCGCTGGCGCTGGCCGGCGACGATCTGATCGGCCAGGCCCGTACCGGCATGGGCAAGACGTTCGCGTTCGGCGTGCCGCTGCTGCAGCGCATCTCCAGCGATGAGACGCGCCCGCTCACGGGCGCGCCACGCGCTCTGGTCGTCGTGCCCACGCGTGAGCTGTGCATCCAGGTGCACGACGACCTGGCCACCGCGGCCAAGTACCTGACCGGCCCCGACCGCAAGTTCAACGTGACGTCGATCTACGGCGGCCGCCCCTACGAGCCGCAGATCGACGCGCTGCGCAAGGGCGTCGACGTCGTCGTCGGCACGCCGGGCCGCCTGCTCGACCTGGCCCAGCAGGGTCACCTGCAACTGGGTGGCCTGTCGGTGCTCGTGCTCGACGAGGCCGACGAGATGCTCGACCTGGGCTTCCTGCCCGACATCGAGCGCATCCTGCGGCTGATCCCCGAGGACCGGCAGTCGATGCTGTTCTCGGCGACCATGCCCGACCCGATCATCACGCTGGCCCGCACGTTCATGAATCAGCCGACCCACATCCGGGCCGAGGCCCCGCACTCGGCCGCCACCCACGACACCACCGAGCAGTTCGTCTACCGCGCGCATGCGCTCGACAAGGTCGAGCTGGTCAGCCGCGTGCTGCAGGCCGCCGGGCGTGGCGCCACGATGATCTTCACGCGCACCAAGCGCACCGCCCAGAAGGTGTCCGACGAGCTCGCCGAGCGGGGCTTCAAAGTCGGCGCCGTGCACGGCGACCTGGGCCAGATCGCCCGCGAGAAGGCGCTCAAGGCATTCCGTACCGGTGACATCGACGTGCTGGTCGCCACCGACGTCGCGGCCCGCGGCATCGACATCGACGACGTCACGCACGTCATCAACTTCCAGATTCCCGAGGACGAGCAGGCCTACGTGCACCGCATCGGGCGCACCGGCCGGGCCGGCAAGACCGGTGTCGCCATCACCCTGGTGGACTGGGACGAGCTGACCCGGTGGGAGACGATCGACAAGGCGCTGGGACTCGGTTGCCCAGACCCGGCCGAGACCTATTCCAGCTCGCCACATCTGTTCGAGGAGCTGGACATCCCTGCCGACGCCACCGGCACGGTCGGCTCCCCCCGGCGGTCCAGCGCGCCGAAGCGCGGCGAGAAGCGCGTCTCGTCGGCGGACAGCTCGCAGGACCGTCCGGCCCGCACCCGCACCCGGCGACGGACCCGTGGCGGCAAGCCGGTCACCGGCCATCCCGAGACCGCGGCGTCTGCCGAAGAGCCGGACGCGCCTGCCGAATCCGACGACAGCACGGGTGAGGGCTCGCCCCGACGCCGGCGTCGTCGTCGCCCGCGCAAGACCGAAGCAGCCACCGCCGGCTGACCGACTCCCGCGACCCGATGGTCAAACCCGAACGCCGCACGCGCGGCGACATCGTCGCGGCCTCTGCGATCGTCGTGATCGTCGCCGTTGCCGCCGGATTGATCTGGTGGACCAGCGACGCGCGCGCCACGATCAGCAGGCCCGCCGCCGCTCCCGTCCCCTATCTGACCCCGGCCCGCGAGGTGCCCGCCGGCCTGCGCCAGCTGTGGGCCACGCCAAGCCCCGCGACAACCGTGCCGGTGATCGCCGGTGGATCGGTGGTCACCGGCGAGGGCCGCACCGTCACGGGACGTGACCCGGTCGGCGGCGCGGCGTTGTGGAGCTATGCGCGCGACGTCGACCTGTGCGGCGTGACGTCGGTGTACCAGTACGCCGTCGCGGTGTATCCGGACAGCCGCGGCTGTGGCCAGGTCAGCACCATCGACGGCAAGACCGGCAACCGCGGACCCGCACGGACCGCCTACGCCGATCCCGAGGTGCGATTGTCCACCGACGGCACCACCGTGCTGTCGGCCGGGGACAGTCGGCTGGAGCTGTGGCGCTCCGACATGGTCCGGATGTTGTCGTGGGGCGCCCTCGACGCGCGCATCAAGCCCGACGTGCCCGCGTCGCCGCTGTGCCGGCAGGTGTCGGCGGCCGCGAGTTCGTCGGCGGTGTCGGTGCTGGAGGCCTGTCCCAAACAGAACGACCTGCGGCTGACGCTGCTGCGCCCGGCCGACGAGGAAGACACGCCGGACGTGCGCAACGTGGACCTGCCAGGGGTGACCGACGATTCCGGCGCGCAGGTGATCGCCGTGACCGACACCACCACGGCCGTCTATGTGCCCACACCGAAGCCCACGGTCAACGTCATCGACGAGACCGGGACCACGGTTGCCAGCACGCTGTTGCCGAAACCCGCTGCACCGCAATCGATCGCGACGAAAACCGGAGATCTGGTCACGTGGTGGACGGGTGATTCGGTCCTGGTCTTCGACGCCTCGGGGCTGCGCTACAAGTACACCGTCGCACCGGCCGGGCCGCACCTGCCCGTGGGCCCCGGCACGGTGATGGCCGGGCGGCTGCTGGTTCCCGTCAACGACGGCTACGACGTATTCGATCCGGCAACCGGCAAGGGTGAACGCCACATCCCCCTGTCGCGGCCGCCCAGCGTCTCACCTGTGGTCCCGACGCCGGCGGGCTCGACACTGCTCGAGCAGCGTGGCACCGAACTGGTCGCGCTGGGTTCCGCCTGAGGCACGCCCAGATCGACGAAAGTGTCGCTCCGGCGCGCGTGCAGCGACACTTTCGTCGAACTCGCGGGTCGACCGCGGCAAGTCACCCGATGTCGACGATGACGACGCTGGTGTTGTCGCTACCGCCGGCCTCGTTGGCGACCTCGATGAGGCCACGCGCCGCGGCCTCCGGCTCGGGCATGGTGGCCGCGGCGAGAATGTCGGATTCCGCCGCGGCCGCGAACAGACCGTCGGAGCTGATGAGCAGCCGGTCGCCGGGCCGGCAGTCGACGTCGACGACGTCCAACCGAAGCTGCGGACCGATCCCCAGCGCCCGGGTGAGCAGATGCCGCTGCGGGTGGGCCCGGGCCTGGGCGCGTGTGATCTCCCCTACCCGCACGAGTTCACCGGCCACGCTGTGATCGTTGGTGAGCTGCACCATCTGCCCTTCCCGGATCCGGTACAGCGGGGAATCGCCGACGTTGACGGCCACGGGGCCGCCCTGCTCGGCGGGCAACACCGCAATCGCGGTCAGGGTGGCCCCTGAGCTGCCGCCCTCGGGCGTGACGTAGGCCCAGACCTGCTCGTTGGCGGCACGGGCCGCCGCGATGAGTCCGTCCCGATCAGGCGCGGTGGCAAAGCCGGCGGCGAGGGCGTCCAGCGCAATGTGACTGGCCTCCCTGCCGTCGGGACCGAAACCATCGGAAACGGCATACAGGATGCCGTCGGCCAGCACGGCATCCTGATTGCTCGGCCGGACGGGCCCCTGGTCGGAGGCCGTCGCGGCGGTCAGCACGGATGCCATCTGTCCCGCTACACCACCTCGGGCGTGAACGTCGCCAGCGCCTTGCCGGACTTCCAGTGCCGCAACAGTGCCTCGGCGAGTTCGCGGTAAGCCTGTCCACCCTTGTTCTTCCGCCCCGCCAGCACCGACGCGCCCGATGCGCTGGCCTCGGCGAACCGGACCGTGCGCGGAATCGGCGGTGCGAGCACCGGCAACTGGTACCGGTCGGCGACGTCGAGCAGCACGTCACGGCTGTGCGTGGTACGTGAGTCGTAGAGCGTCGGCAACGCGCCGAGCAGCTTGAGATCGGAGTTGGTGATCTGTTGGACGTCGTCGATGGTCCGCAGGAACTGGCCGACGCCGCGGTGGGCCAAGGTCTCGCACTGCAGCGGCACGATCACCTCGTCGGCCGCAGTCAGACCGTTGAGCGTCAACACGCCCAGCGACGGCGGACAGTCGATGATGACGACGTCGAAATCGGATTCGAGCTTCGACAGAGCCCGCTTGAGGGCGTACTCCCGCCCCGCGCGCATCAACAGCATGGCTTCCGCGCCGGCCAGGTCGATATTGGCGGGCAGCAGCGTCATCCCCTCGGCCGTCTGCACCAACGCCGCGTTGGCCTCGACCTCGCCGAGCAGCACCTCGTGCACCGACACGGGCAACTTGTCGGGATCTTGGCCGAGCGAGAACGTCAGACAACCCTGCGGGTCCAGGTCGACCAGCAGCACGCGCCGGCCCAGTTCCGCCATCGCCGCGCCCAACGACGCCACCGTCGTCGTCTTGGCAACCCCACCCTTTTGATTGGCGACCGCTAGTACTCGCGTCACACGCTCATCCAAGCACGCTCATGCGACCTCGGGCCGGGCGTGCGGCAGAATCGCCGATGTGAGTGTCGCCCAGCACCGGCTGATATTGCTTCGTCATGGCGAAACGGAGTGGTCTGCCACCGGGAGACACACCGGCCGCACCGACATCGAGCTGACCGATACCGGCCGGTACCAGGCCAAACTGGCCGCGAATGCGCTGGCCGAGCTGCAACTGCGCGATCCGGTGGTGGTCAGCAGCCCCCGGCAGCGCGCGTTGGTCACCGCAGAGCTCGCCGGGCTGACGGTCGACGAGGTCACCCCGATGCTCGCGGAGTGGGACTACGGCGACTACGAAGGCCTCACCACGCCACAGATCCGCGAGACGGTGCCGGACTGGACGGTGTGGAGCCACCCCTGCCCCGGCGGCGAGACAGCCGCCGCCGTGACCGAGCGCGCCGACCGGGCGATCACGGTGGCGCTCGAACACATGCGGACCCGCGACGTCGTCTTCGTGGGTCACGGCCATTTCTCGCGCGCGATGCTGACCCGCTGGGTCGAGCTGCCGGTGCGCGACGGCATCCGGTTCTCGATGGCCGCGGCCTCGATCGCGGTGTGCGGGTTCGAGCACGGCGTGCGCCAGCTCAGCGCCCTCGGCCTGGCCGGCCATCCCAATCCGTGTCTGCCGCAATGACCCCATCCTTCGTCCTGGCCGGCCCCTCCGGCGCGGTGATCGCCGACGGGGTCCGGACCGCGTTCTCCCGAATCTCCGACGCCCAGGCCGCGCTTCGCTCGGGCAACGCGCCAATCATCTTGGGCGCGTTGCCCTTTGACCTGACGTCCGCGGCCGCGTTGTACGAGCCCGATGCGTTCACCCATGCCGGGGCACTGCCGGACTGGCCGGCAGGCACGCCGCCCACGGTGGTGTCCCGGGAAACCCTGCCGCCGAGCACAGTGCACCGCGACCGCGTGGCCGAGGCCGTGCGGCGGCTGCGCGACCCGGCCGCGGGCCTGGACAAGGTGGTGCTGGCACGCGCCCTGCGCCTGGTCGCCGACGCCCCCTGGGACACCCGCGCCGTGCTGCGCAGGCTCGCCGACGCCGACCGGGCGGCGACCGTCTACCTGGCCGACCTGTCCGCCTCGGGCGATCCCCGGGTCGGCACGGTGCTGGTCGGCGCGAGCCCGGAACTGCTCGTCGCACGCCACGGCGACATGGTGATCTGCCAGCCGTTCGCGGGGTCGGCGCCCCGATCGGCCGACCCCGAGGTCGACCGCGCCAACGCCATGGCCCTGGCGGCATCGGGCAAGAACCGCCACGAACACGAACTGGTCGTCGACGTCATGCGCGAGGCGCTCGACCCGATGTGCGCCGAATTGCAGATCGCGGTCGAACCCGAGCTGCACGGCACCGACGCGCTGTGGCACCTGAGCACCCCGATTCGGGGGCGGCTACGCGACAAGCACACGACGGCAATCGATCTCGCGCTCGCCCTACATCCGACACCTGCGGTCGGCGGTGTCCCGGCCGCAGCCGCGGCCACCGTGATCCGCGAGCTGGAGGGCGACCGAGGGTTCTACGCGGGCGCGGTCGGCTGGTGCGACGCCGCGGGCGACGGTCGATGGGTCGTGTCGATCCGGTGCGCTCAGCTCTCGGCGGACCGGTGCACCGCGCTGGCCCATGCCGGGGGCGGCATCGTCGCCGAGTCCGATCCCGACGACGAACTAGATGAAACCACAACGAAATTCCGGACAATCCTGACGGGTTTGGGGGCAGCATGAGCGACGCTTGCGGAGCGAATCGGAAGGCGCCATGCGGCGACCGAGCCTGCGAGGGGGCAGCATGAGTGAGGTCATCCGGCGGGCGCAGCCCGGCGACGAGGTCGAGATCACCGCGATGATCCGTGAGCTCGCGGAGTTCGAGAAAGCGCTCGACGAGTGCATGGTCACCGAAACCCAGATGCACACCGCGCTTTTCGGTGATCGACCGGTCGCCTACGCCCACATGGTCGAGATCGACGGTCAGATCGCGGCGACCGCGGTGTGGTTCCTCAACTTCTCCACGTGGGACGGCGTTGCGGGCATCTACCTGGAGGATCTCTACGTCCGCCCGGCCTTCCGTAGGCGTGGGCTGGCCCGGAAGTTGTTGGCGGCGTTGGCCGCCGAGTGCGTCGAACGCGGCTATTCGCGGTTGACATGGGCGGTGCTGAACTGGAATGTCAACGCGATCGCGTTGTACGACGCCGTAGGCGGCAAACCGCAGACCGAGTGGACCACCTACCGCGTGTCCGGCCCCGAGCTCACCGCGCTGGCCGCCGAGACCGCTTGACCACCGGTTCGTGCCGCGCTTGATCTGACCCGACGTCGCGCACTGGGAGCACCTTCCGCACCCCCATACCCGTAGCACTTATCAGGTTGTCTGATGAGTTGTACACTTCGTTCCGCAGGCCTGCTCAACCACCCTGTCGAAAGTGAGCGCCATGTCGGATTACGAAGAACTGTGCTGGATGCCTGCCGTGGAGTTATCCCGCAGGATCCGAAGCCGCGAAATCACGCCGCTCGACGTCGCCGACGCCGTGCTGCGCCGGATGTCGGAGATCAATCCCTCACTCAACGCCTTCGTGTACCACGATCCAGATCAGGTGATGGCCGACGCCAAGATCCTCACCGACCAGCTTGCCGGCGGCCAACCGATTTCACCCTTACACGGCATTCCCTACAGCCTCAAGGAGGTGTGCGCCGTAACGGGTACGCCCGTGACGTCCGGCATCGTCGCGTTCAAAGATGCCGTCGCCGATCACGACGAGCCTGTCGCGGCCCGGCTGAAGGCTGCCGGCGGTCTCTTCCTGGGCAAGACGAACCCAGCGGAAGGCGGCTACAAGGCGAACTCGTCCAACCACTTGTACGGCACCACCCACAATGCATGGCGCCACGGCATGACCGCCGGCGGCTCCAGCAGCGGTGCGGGCGCGGCCGTGGCGGCGGGGATCGGCCAGCTCGCACAAGGCACGGACGGCGGAGGCTCGGTGCGCATTCCGGCCGCGCTGAACGGTGTCGTGGGATTCAAACCGGCGTTGGGCCGCATCCCACAGACTCGGCTCGCCGGCCGGTTCCACACCTTCGCCTACCATGGGCCGCTCGCCCGGACGGTGGCCGACGCCGCCCTGATGCTCAACGTGATGGCGGGATTCGACCCAGCCGATCCCCTGTCGCTGCCGTCGGATCGGGTGGACTACGTCGCGGCGCTGGACCGCGGTGTCGAAGGTGCCCGGGTCGCGTGGTCCGCGGATCTCGGATATGCCACCGTCGACCCGGAGATCAGGGAGATCTGCCTGGAGGCGGTCTCGGCGTTCACAGCACTGGGTTGCGTTGTCGAAGAAGCCGATCCGGGCTGGAGCGATCCCGAACAGATCATGTGGGAAGGAGTCTGGACGCCGGTCTATTCGGCGATGCTCGATGCCACGGACTGGGATGCGCAGACCGGGCAGGTGGACGCACAACTCGTCGCCGTGATGCGGGCAGGGGCTCGGCTGACGGCTCGGGACATCCAACGAGCCGATGCGGCTCGAGGGCGCATGGTTGACGACATGACGGCGTTCATGCGCGGATTCGACTTTCTCGTCACGCCGGTCACCACCCAACCCACGTTTCCAGCCGACGAGTTCTGCCCTCGCAGCTTGGCCGATGCCGCACTGCCGCATCAACTCATGGGCTGGCTGCTCACCTACCCGTTCAACATGACGACCAATCCGGCGATCTCCGTGCCCGCCGGATTCACTGCCGACGGCATGCCGGTTGGGCTCCAGATCGTCGGCAGGTTGCGTGCCGATGCCGAGGTGTTGCGCGCCGCCGCGGCCTACGAACGAGTGCGGCCGTGGTCGCATCTGCGACCGGATCTGCTTGTGCCCAAAGGCTGAGCGTCACCCGTCGACATCACTGCGGCGCCGTGCCGGCCTGCTCGTTGCCCCGTCGATCGGATTCGAGTTGAGCCAGCATGGCGCCCGCAGCCCGCTCGGGATCCCGCTTGCGGATCGCGTCCATGATCCCGGAGTGGGCGTCCTGGTCATGCCGATGCCGGTCATCGGGCGACAGCTGCAACATGTCGAGCATCGCCGACCGGATACGTGGCGCGAAGGATTCGAACAGCTCTGACAGCACCGGATTGTGCGCGGCGCGCACGACCGCGCGATGGAACTCGAGATCGGCCTCGACGAGAGCCTCGTCCGACGGCCCATCTTCCGCATCAGCGCGCGCCTTGAGCGTGGCCTTCAGCCGGTCGAGGTCGCGGGAATCCCTGCGGTCGGCAGCCAAGCCGGCGGCCTTCACCTCTATGGCCTCCCGGACTTCGAGCACATCGTCGATGTCCGCCCGGCGCAGGACCGCGTCCCACTCCTCGGATCTCTCGAGTGCCGTCACGAACACGCCGGAGCCTTGCCGTGCCTCGACCAGACCTCGCCCCCGCAGTTCCTTGATGGCTTCTCGCACAGTGGATCTGCCCACACCGAGCTCGCCGGCCAGCGCCGACTCGGCGGGGAGTTTGGCACCGATCTCCCACTCACCCGCGGTGATCCGCGCAGCCAACTGGTCGGCCGCCTGTTCTACGAGAGAGAACCTCCGAAGGACTGCCATGACCAAACGCTATCAGCTTGTCTGACGTGTCGGCCGAACCGTCGCGGTCCACAGCACCTGCGCCGAACGCAAATCTGGCATCCGCAAGACCCTTCCGCAGCGAAGTGTTGGCCATGCCACATTCACTCTTGTCAGGTTGTCTGATGACTTATACGCTGCCCTCAGTCGCACGAGCGGCTCCGCCTCCCCCGCCACCAGCCCAGGCCCGGGGTCGCAGATTCTCACCAAACTCAATCTCGGAAAGTTGGCCAGCATGGCTCTGTCGGAAACCAATCCTCCACCCCCGCGCCTGCGCTCAGGTCAGATAGGCACAGGGGCAATCGTTTTCATGGTCGTGGCCGCTGCATCTCCACTCGGCGCGATGTTCGTCGGGGCCGGCGCGTCCATCGGGCATGGCAACGGCATAGGCACGCCGGGTATCTACGTGATCGCCGGACTCACCCTCGCGCTGTTCGCAGTCGGGTATGTGGCGATGAGCCGACATGTGGTGAGTGCCGGTGCATTTTACGTCTACATCACGCGCGGGCTCGGCCGCGTTTTCGGCATGGGAGCCGCGATCGTCGCGCTGGTCTGCTACAACGCGTACGTCGTCGCACTGATCGCATTCGTCGGCGTCTCGACCGCGAGCGCAGCGGCCTCCGACACCGGTGTCGAACTGCCCTGGCAGATCTGGTCGTTACTCGCCTACCTGGTGCTGGTCACGCTGTCGTACTTTCGGATCGAGTTGAGCGTGAAGGTGCTGGGCGTGCTGCTGGCGGCCGAATTCCTCATTCTCGGGTTGCTCGACGTCATGGTCCTGGTCAAGAACGGCCCCGCTGCCTTTCCATTGCAATCCTTTGCGCCGAGTTCCATTTTCACCGCAACCATCGGGGTGAGTGTGGTCTACGCCTTCTCGTCGTTCACCGGTTTCGAGGCGACGGCGATCTACGGCGAGGAGGCACGTCAACCGCGCCGCACGATTCCACGGGCGACCTATGTGGCGCTGGCCCTCATCACGGGCTTCTACGTGGTCACCACATGGTCGTTGATCGCCGCATTCGGACCCGAAGGCGCGGTCGAAGCGGCCCAACAGGATTCGGATTTCGTGTTCCGCGCGAACAGCCTGTATGTGGGGGGCATCTCGGATCACATCATGCATCTGCTGGTCTGCACCAGCCTGTTCGCCGCGCTGCTGGCGTTCCACAACGCCACTGCCCGGTACATGTTCGCACTGGCACGCGACGGCGTGCTGCCGCCTGCGCTCGCGCGGGTACATCCCCGGCACGGCTCGCCTCACATCGCCGGCCGGACCCAGCTGGGATTCGCCGGCGTGGTCCTCGTCGGCATGGCGCTGACCCGACTCGACGTCGAGGACATCGCGGCGGGATTCCTGGGCCTCGGCGCGCTCGGGATGCTGTGCCTGCAAGCACTCACCAGCTGTGCGGTGGTCGGGTTCTTCGCGCACCGAGCCGATCGGGATCTGTGGCGGACCGTCCTCGCGCCCACCGCGGCGGCCGTGCTCCTCGCCGTCGGAATCGGCCTGTCCGTGTGGCACTTTCCGGAGCTGACCGGCGCGACATCACAACTGATGAACCACCTCTGGACAGTGCTGCCGGTCGCCTTCGGTGCCGGCGCACTGTATGCCGGTTTCCTCCGTCGCCTGCGGCCGGACGTCTATGCGGATTTCGGCATTCAAAACCCACGCACCGACAACACGCGAATCACCGCGCACACCCCAACCAGTTGAAAGGAAGTCGAATGTCCCCCACCTGTCTGCATCTGCCCATCCTTGCGGGCCAGACATCAGCCACCAGA
The DNA here is from genome assembly GCF_010727475.1 of Mycolicibacterium mageritense. NCBI lineage: Bacteria > Bacillati > Actinomycetota > Actinomycetes > Mycobacteriales > Mycobacteriaceae > Mycobacterium > Mycolicibacterium mageritense. The sequence continues at coordinate 4,956,974 of NZ_AP022567.1, read as the reverse complement.
GCGTTCCTCGCCGAGTTGTCCGGCACGCACGCAGACGCCTACGCCGAATCACAACGGGCACTTGAGATCGGCAAAGAGGCATGGTTCATCGCACGTTCTCGCGACGACGACATCCTGGTGGCCTATCTGGAATCCGTCGATTTTCCCACCGCGCTGCACCGCATGAGTTCGTCCTCGCAACCGTTCGACCGGTGGTTCAAAGATCGGCTACGCGATTGCACGGGGCTCGATCTCGACAATCCCCCGGCCATGGACCTTCCCGAACTTGCCGCCTACTACACCGAAAGCTGATTCATGACCACACTTCTGGACCGCACATTCGATCTCAACCCAGGCATGCTTGCCGCGGCGATAGAGCTGCACCAGGCCGGTGCCGTTCCGTCGGCCACGCAGTTGATCGACCTCGACATGATCGCCCGCAACGCCCGCCGCACCGCGCAAGCGGCCGAAGCACACGGCCTGCGGGTGTATGCCATGACCAAGCAGAACGGCCTCAACCCCTTCATGACCAAGGTGCTGCTGGACTGCGGCATCCCGTCCACCTGTGCAGTGGAAACCCTTCAGGCGCACCGAATTCACCGCTACGGGTTTCCGCTCGGCAACGTCGGCCACATCCAGAACATCCCCGCGGCCCAGGTACCGGCGGTGGTCGCGATGCGGCCCGAGTTCATCACGGTCTACACCTATGAGGCCGCGAAGCGCGTCTCCGATGCCGCATCGAACCTCGGTGTCACGCAGCGGCTGTACGTCCGGGTGACCAATCAGTCGCCGACCGGGACACCCATCGTCGGCGTCGACGAAGGCGCCTTCACGGGTCTGGTCGGCGGCTGGACCGAAGACAACTGTGTCGCCGGCATCCGGCCTCTGTTAGCCCTCCCGAATGTCGAAGTTGCGGGTCTGACCCAGTTTTCGGCGATCAGCTACGGAGAGAACGGGGATCCGTCGGTGGTCAAACCGACCGAGGCGTTCTTCACCATGCTTCGAGCCAAGGAGCGTCTGGAGCGCGAACTCGGCTTGGCCGACCTTCACCTCAATGTCGGCGGTAACGCCAACGTCGGCACGTTCCCGGTGCTCGCAAGCTACGGCGTCACCGAAGTCGAGCCCGGGGTGTCGCTGGCCGGATCGGGCGGTTTCCACGCCAAACAAGAGATGGCCGAACACCCCGCACAAGTCGTGGTGAGCGAGGTCAGCCACTACTGGGGCGACAACGTGTACACCACGGGTGGCGTCTTCAATTTCGTGTCCGATCTGTACGACCCCGAACCCATGTGCGCGGCCGCAGGCACCGACCTCGAATCGGCCCGACGCTGCCGCATCCCTTACCTCTACAACGAGATGGTGGACGCTCACGGCGTATTCGGCCCGGGCACACCCATGCCCGCAGTCGGTGACACCGTCTTGGTCGTTCATCACCCGCAGGCATTCCTCGAGCGCGGTTACACCGCAGCCGTGAGCGGGATCGCCGAGGGCGAGCCCCGGCTGGAAGGCGTCTTCGATGCCGCCTGCAACCAGCTGGACGCCGATTTCAACGTCCTACCTCGGCAGCACACCATCGAACAGCTCGACAAGATCGGGCGGCGTTATCGCGAAGGCGCGACCGTCAACACCGCACTGTAGCGGCAGAATTGGCCGCGGGCCGGGCCGGATGCCACGCCCGGCTCGCGGCCTCGAGCATTGACACGTCGCGCACCGCGCCCTTGTCGGCCGAGAGCGCCATCGCGGCGTAGGCCCGCAATGCCGGTGAGACCTGCCGGTCTCGCTCGCGTGGCCAGTATCCGCCGTCGCGCTCCAGCCGGGCGCGTCGCCGGTCGAGTTCTGCTGCGTCGACCCGCAGTTCGATGGTCCGGGCCGGGATGTCGATGTCGATGACGTCGCCGGTCTCGACCAGCGCGATCGTGCCGCCCGCCGCCGCTTCGGGCGACACGTGCCCGATCGACAGGCCCGAGGAGCCGCCCGAGAAGCGTCCGTCGGTGATCAACGCGCAGACCTTGCCGAGCCCGACACCCTTGAGATACGAGGTGGGATACAGCATTTCCTGCATTCCGGGACCGCCGCGAGGGCCTTCGTAACGCACCACCAGGATGTCACCGGCGCGGACTCGCCCGCGCAGGATAGCGTCCTGGGCCTCCTCCTGGGATTCGACGACCACGGCCGGGCCGGTGAAGCTCAGGATCGAGGAATCCACGCCGGCGGTCTTGACCACGCACCCGTCCTCGGCAAGGTTGCCCCGCAGGATCGCCAACCCGCCGTCTGCCGAATACGCGTGCGCGACATCGCGGATGCATCCCGACTCGGCGTCGAGATCCAGACTCTCCCATCGACACGACTGCGAGAACGCCGAGCTGGAGCGCTCACCGCCGGGTGCGGCATGGAACAGTTCGACAGCTTCGCCGGTGGCGTGCGGCGAGCGCACATCCCAGGTGTGCAACCACTCGGTCAACGAGCCGGCATGGATCGAACGGACTTCGGTCGCCAGCAAGCCTGCTCGGTACAACTCGCCCATAACCGCAGGGATGCCACCGGCCCGGTGCACGTCTTCCATCAGGTAGTGGCCGTTGGGGGCGACCTTGCAGATACAGGGAATTCGCCTCGACAGCTCCTCGATGTCGGCCATCGTGAAGTCCACCTCGGCTTCCCGGGCCGCGGCGAGCAGATGAAGAATCGTGTTGGTCGAGCCGCCCATGGCGATGTCGACGACCATTGCGTTCGCGAACGCGGCGGGTGAGGCGATGCTGCGTGGCAACACGCCGTCGTCATCGCAGTCGTAGTAGCGGCGCGCCAGATCCATCACCGCCCGGCCCGCGTCTTCGTAGAGTGCGCGGCGCGCGGTGTGCGTGGCCAACGTGGTGCCATTGCCCGGCAGCGCCAACCCGATCGCCTCGGTGAGGCAGTTCATCGAGTTGGCGGTGAACATGCCCGAGCACGATCCGCAGGTTGGGCACGCCGCCGCCTCGATGCGCCCCATGTCGGTATCGGAGATGTCCGCGGAGACCGCATCCGACATCGCGGAGATCAGGTTGAGCCTGCTGCGCACCGTGCCGTCGACGAGCGTCGCGGTGCCGCCCTCCATCGGCCCGCCCGACACGAACACCGTCGGCACGTCGAGCCGCAGCGCGGCCATCAACATCCCGGGAGTGATCTTGTCGCAGTTCGAGATGCAGACCAACGCATCCGCACGGTGCGCGTTGACCATGTACTCGATCGAATCGGCGATCAGGTCGCGCGACGGCAACGAGTACAACATCCCGCCATGCCCCATCGCGATACCGTCGTCGACGGCAATCGTGTTGAATTCCCGGGGGATTCCGCCGGCGGCCTGCACGGCCTCGCAGACGATCCGCCCCACGGGTTGCAGATGGGTGTGTCCTGGGACGAACTCGGTGAAGCTGTTGGCCACTGCGACGATCGGTTTACCGAAGTCGTCGCCGGACACACCCGCTGCGCGCAGCAGTGCCCGCGCGCCCGCCATGTTGCGTCCGTGAGTGATGGTTCTGGATCTCAATTCCGGCATGCCCACATGGTTGCCGAGAATGCGCAGCGCGCGAAGACGGCGCAGGCACTAGTAGTGCCACTACCAGTTCTAGAATCGAGCGATGCCCAACCAGGCGGCTCGCGCAGAACTGGGCGGGTTTCTGCGGATGCGCCGAGAAGCACTGAACCGCGCCGAACGCGGCCTTCCGCCGATCCGCGGCCGGCGCACGGGCCTGCGCCGCGAAGAGGTCGCCTACCTGTCCTCGATCAGCGTCACCTGGTACACGTGGCTCGAACAGGGCCGCGACATCAACCCGTCGAGGCAGGTGCTCGAATCGATCGGGGAAACGCTCGCCCTCTCGCCCACCGACCAGGCGTATCTGCTTTCGCTGGCTGGTTTTTCGCCGAGCGGAGCGCACCCCACGCACGAGCCCGGCGAACCACCCGAACACGTGCAGCGGCTGCTGGACGCGTTCGACCTCTCCCCTGCCTTCGCCATCGATGCCGACTGGAGGATCGTCGCGTGGAACCGGGCCTACGCGGCGCTCTACCCGCGGGTGCAGACGGTCGCCGCCGCGGAACGAAACTTGTTGTGGCTGGTGTTCACCGATCCGACGATCAGGCAGCTGATGCCCGACTGGGAGGTGGAGAGCCGGCGGTTCGTCTCCGAATACCGCATGCAGAACGCCGCCCGGCTCGACGAACCCGCAGTCAGGGGACTGCTGGACCGGTTGCGGGTGGAAAGTCCGGAGTTCGAAGGTATCTGGGTCGACCACGCGATCGAGGGCTTCCAAACCCGGATGCGGCGGTTCGATCACCGGGTGGCCGGTGAGATCGAATTGGAGTATCACCGCCTGGCGCCGACCGATCTGCCGGACCTCAACATCGTGGTCTACACGCCGGCCGATGCGGCTGCCGCTGCGCAGTTGGCGCAGCTGAAGCTCAGTCCCGGCTCGACGCCCACTGCACGGCCGACGGGCTGAACAGCATGCCCAGCGTGACGACGGCCAGCAGGGCCACCAGAATTCCGTAGACCACCTGGTGCGATGTGATGACGTAGTACGCCACGCCGAGCAGCAGCAGGTTGGCGAACACACCGATGCCCCGGCCCCAGCGCCGCCCGGTGATCAGTGCCCAGCCGCCGGCCAGCAGACCGAGGCCCATGAGCGCGAACCAGCCCGCGGTCCCGTACGCGTTGAATCCCTCGGTGTGCTTGTCGGTGCCGCCGGTCGCGAGCACCGTGAGCACGACTGCCATCACCAGACCGGCCACTGCTTCGGCCGCGACCAGGAAGCCGGCGTAGCGGACGATCGGCGGCTGTATCACGCCAATCGCCCGGCCAGATAGCGCACCGCATACTCGTAGCCGGCCGGGCCGGCACCGGCGATGACGACGTCGGCGACGGCCGAGACATACGAGTGGTGCCGGAATGCCTCACGGCGGTGGATGTTGCTCAAATGCACCTCGGCGACCGGCAATTCGACCGATGTCAACGCGTCCGGGATGGCCACCGAGGTGTGGCTGTATGCGCCGGGGTTGATGATGATGCCTGCACAGTCGGTGCGGGCGGCGTGGATCGCGTCGATCAACGCACCTTCATGGTTGCTCTGCACCGCGCGCACCTCGAACCCGAGCTCAGCGGCCAGGGCGCTGACGGACTCTTCGATCTCGGCCAGGGTGGTGGCCCCGTACACCTCCGGCTGGCGGGTACCGAGCAGGTTGAGATTCGGCCCGTTGACGAGCAGCAGACGATCGGTCACCTCCGTACGGTACCGACGCCGGCCAACTGGGCGGCAAGGCGGACCGGCGCATTGTCGGTGCCGTACCCGTCATAACCGTCGAACCGCTGTACGAACTCGAAAAACACCGAGCCCACCGTGCGGGTGTAGAAGTGCACGAAATAACGGCCGTCGGGGGCACGGTCGTAGAGCAGGTTGAGCTCGCGCAGTTCGGCCACGGTGTCGTCGGCCAGCCCGAACCGCCCGGACAGGTAGTCGTAGTAGTTGTCGGGCACCGGAAGGAAATCCAGGCCTGCCGCGGCGGCCGTGCGGGCCAGCGCCATGACGTCGGCACACGCGAACGCGACATGCTGGGGCAGCACGGCACCGTCGAGACTGTGCGGTGCGACGTTGAGCGGCAACCGGACCGACGAGTCGGGTGTGCGCATGACCTGGCTGCGCACCAGGCCGGTGGGGCCGGGCACGTCGGCCGGAGCGTCGCCGGTCAGCCCGAACACGCTGGTCAGAAACAGCACGGCGTCTTCGGCCGTCTGCCACGGCTGGGTCAGGTTGATGTGGTCGATTCTCATCTCGGGCGCGGTGTCGGCGTGCCCGCGCTCGAACTCGTGTACCCACGCGGGTTCGGTCGTCCAGAACAGCTCCGTGCCGTCGGGAGCCACGGCCGCGCCGAAGGGCTGCTCGGCGGCATACGTGCGGCGGTACGCGACGGGCGCCATCAATTCGGCCGCCCGCTTCGTGGTCGCCGCGGCGTCGGGCACCTGCAACCCGACCGCGGCCACATGCGGCGCCTGGTCGCGTGCCTGCTGTTCGTTGAGGACGACGCGGGCGTGCCCAGCCGACCACAAGGACACGGCCTTGCTGCGGTGCCGCCCGCGCGACACGAAGCCGAGTTGGCCGAGCAGCACCTCGACGTCGCCGGTGTCCTCGGCCTTGATCTCGACGAAGTCGAATCCGGTGGGCGGCTCGGCCTCGGTCAACGTGTGCGTGATCTGGTCCTGCAGCCACAGCAGGGACCGCAGCGCATGCACGGCGGTGCGGCGGGGATCGGTCTGCCGGAAGGTGTCGTTGAACACCTCAAGCGACAACGGCCCGGTGTACCCGGCGGCCAGCGTGTGCCGCACGAAGCCCGTGAGGTCGAATGCGCCCTCTCCCGGGAACAGCCGATGGTGGCGGCTCCAGGACAACACGTCCATGCTCAGCGCCGGGGCGTCGGCGAGCTGCAGATAGAAGATCTTGTCTCCGTCGATCTGCTCGACGGCAGCCGGGTCGTGCCCGCGGGAGAGCACATGGAAGCTGTCGAGGCACACACCGACGTTCGGATGATCGGCGAGTTCGACGATGCGCCAGGCACGCCGGTAGTCGTCGACGTACCGGCCCCAGGCCAGCGCCTCGTACGCGATCCGGATGTCGTAGTCGGCGGCCAGGTCGCCGATGCACCGCAGTTGATCGGCCGAGACCCGATCGGAGTCGATCGTGGCGGTGCCGACATTGCTGCAGACCAGCACCGTGCCGATGCCGAGCCGCCGGGCCGTGGCGAACGTCGCGGCGGCGCGGCGCAGATTGTCGGTGAACGTCGCCTGGTCGACGCCTTCGAGATCGCGCAGTGGTTGGTAGAGATCCAGTGACAGCCCGAGCCTGCGCGCGAGATGGCGGATCTCCTCGGGCGAGTGGTCGGATGCGATCAGGTCGGGCTCGAAGATCTCGACGCCGTCGAACCCGGCTGCTGCGCACGCGTGCAGCTTCTCGACCAAGGAACCCGACAGCGAGACCGTGGCGATCGACGTCTTCATGGCGCTTGAATGTACCGTTTAGTTCATTAGAGTGAAAGGGTGCGGCCTGAGCCGCGGTGCCAAGTAAGCTCACGGCCCATGGCCGCCAAGCCCAAAGCCGAACTGCAGCGTGACGCCGAGCGCACGCGCGCCGAGCTGCTCGAGGTGGCCACCGAGGTGTTCGCCGAATCCGGCTATTCCGGCGCCCGGGTCGACGAGATCGCCGAACGCACCCGCACCACCAAGCGAATGATCTACTACTACTTCGGCGGCAAGGAGCAGCTCTACCTGGCCGTACTGGAGAACGCCTACCGCGGGATCCGCGAAGCTGAGCAGAAGCTGCGCGTGGACCACACCAACCCCGTGGTGGCCATCCGCCGACTGGCCGAGGTGACGTTCGATCACCACATCGCGCACGACGCGTTCATCCGGCTGGTGTCGATCGAGAACATCCACCGCGGCGAATTCATCCGGCAGCTGCGGGAACTCCCCGACCTCTCCCGCCCGGCAACCTCCCTGCTCGACGAGATCCTGCACGACGGACGGCAATCCGGCGTGTTCCGGGACGATGTCGACGCTCTGGACGTGCACCTGGTGATCAGCTCGTACTGCGTCTTCCAGGTGGCCAATCGCTACACCTTCGGCTACCTGTTCGACGTCGACTTCACCGAGACGTCGCAACGCGCCCACCTGCGGCGCATGCTCGGCGACATGGTGGTCGGCTGGCTCACCAGCCGATCCTGACCAGTCCTACGTCGGCGACCTGCATCACATTTGCCCCTTGACGCGGTCGGCGCCACAGCGCTCTACTCTGCGTACGTACTAGTTAGTACATTGCGGAAGGGAGCGAACATGACCCAGCGGCGGCCTTACCTCGTGGGGCTGATCGGCACCGGCGTCGGCCCGTCGCTGACCCCCGCCCTCCATATGGCGGAAGGGCGCGCCCAGGGCCTCGACTACGTCTATCGGACGCTCGATCTGGGTGAGCTGGGCCTGGCCCCGCACCAGATCGGCGACATCGTGGGCTGGGCGCGCACCCTCGGCTACGACGCGCTCAACATCACCCACCCGTGCAAACAGCTCGTCCTCCCCCACCTCGACACCGTCGAGCAGGTTGCGCGCACGCTCGGCGCGGTCAACACCGTGGTGTTCGACGCGGACCGCGCGGTCGGCTACAACACCGACACCACGGGCTTCGCGCACGGATTCGCCGAAGGCCTGCCGGGCGCGCACCTGGACACCGTGGTGCTGGTCGGCGCCGGCGGGGCCGGGACCGCCGTCGCCGACGCGCTGCTGCGCATGGGCACGTGCCACCTCACCGTCGTCGATCTCGACGTCGACCGCGCCGCGGCACTTGCCGGCGAACTCTGCACCCGGCACCCGCACGCCCGAGTCGACGCGTCGTCGTTCGACAAGCTGTCAGTGTTGCTGCCGGACAGCGACGGCGTCGTGCATGCCACCCCGACCGGGATGGCCGATCATCCGGGTCTGCCGTTCGACGCCGCGCTCCTGCACGCCGATCTGTGGGTGGCCGACGTCGTCTACCGCCCACTGGACACCGCACTGCTGCAGGCCGCCCGTGCCGTGGGTTGCCGCACGCTCGACGGCGGACACATGGCCGTCTACCAGGCCGTCGACGCCTTCGCCCTGATCACCGGTATCACTCCCGATGCCGCCAGGATGACCGCCCACTTCCGCAATCTCGTCGCACAGCCCTTCCCGCCCAGCACAATTCGTTTCAAGGAGCACCCGTGACCACCACCTCCCGCCCGCCCGAAGCGGTGCCGACGCGGACCCCACGCCGCGCCGCCCTGGCCAGCTTCATGGGCAGCGCCGTCGAGTACTACGACTTCTTCCTGTTCGGATCGGCGGCCGCGCTGATCTTCCCGCACGTGTTCTTCCCGTCCGATGACGAAGCGGCCCTGGTGATGTCGTTCGCCACGTTCGGGTTCGCCTACATCGCGCGGCCGATCGGGGCGTTCATCCTCGGGCATTTCGGCGACCGAGTGGGACGCCAGCGCGTCCTGATGTTCACGCTGGTGCTGATGGGCCTGTCCACGTTCCTCATCGGCTGCCTGCCCGGCTTCGCCACGATCGGCTGGGTGGCACCGGCACTGCTCGTGGTCTGCCGGCTCATGCAGGGCTTCTCCGCGGCGGGCGAGCAGGCCGGCGCGAGTTCCCTGACGCTCGAACACTCCCCCGATCACCAGCGCGCCTTCTACACGTCGTGGACCCTGACCGGAACCCAGGGCGGGTTGATCCTGGCGTCACTGATCCTCATTCCGTTCGTGTCGCTGCCCGACGAGGTCAAATACACCTGGGGTTGGCGGGTGCCGTTCTGGCTCAGCGCAGTCGTGGTGGTCGTGGCGTACTTCATCCGGCGCCGCCTGCACGAGACCCCGCAGTTCACCGAGGCCAAGGCCGCAGGCACCATCGCCCGCATGCCACTGATCCCGTTGCTGCGCGACCACTGGGCCGACGTGCTGCGGGTCATCTTCTGTGCGTTCATCGCCGCGGTCTCAACGGTTTTCGGCAATCTGGCCATCGCCTACGGCAAGAAGGTCGGACTACCCGCCGACATCACGCTGTGGCTCGTGGTGGTTGCCAATATCTTCGCCCTGGCCACCCAGCCGCTGTTCGGCAAGCTCACCGACCGGATCGGCCGCAAGCCGGTGTTCGTCTACGGCGCACTGTCGTCGGCCGCGCTCATGCCCTTTTACATGCTCTCGATGAGCGGCGACAACCACATGCTGACCTTCGCGCTCGCGGTGGCAACATTCTCCTTCGGGTATGCCGCCGCCAACGCCGTCTGGCCCGCGTTCTACGGCGAGATGTTCTCCACCCAGGTCCGCTTCTCCGGCGTGGCGATCGGCACCCAGCTGGGCTTCCTGGTGGCCGGTTTCGCGCCGTCGATCGTGACCGCGCTGGGCGGTGTCCGCGACGGCGGCTGGGTGGTGATCAGCATCTTCACCGCGGTCGTCTGCCTGATCTCCGCCGGCGCCGCCCTGACCGCACGCGAAACCCGTGATGTGCCGACCGAGTTGCTCGGCCACCCCGCGGGCACCAAAGAGCTTGTCCACCACTGAGATCGGAGCCGAGATGACCGTCACCGACACCAACCCGGACAGCGCGTCGGCTCACCAGGCCGAGATCAACGCCGAGATCGCCGCGATCGAATCGGCATACCAGCGCTCCGGAATCGAGGAAACGCAACCACGGCTGGACTACCCGCCCTACCGCAGCAGCCTGCTGCGCCATCCGACCAAGGATCCGGTGCGCGCCGATCCGGAGACCGTCGAGCTGTGGGCGCCCGTGTTCGGGCCGCGCGACGTGAACCCGCTGGAAGCGGATCTGACCATCCAGGGCCCGGCCGCACCGATCGGCGAGCGCATGGTGGTCACCGGCCGCATCGTCGACGGCGACGGCCGACCCGTGCGCCGCCAACTCGTCGAGATCTGGCAGGCCAACGCCGCCGGCCGGTACGTGCACAAGCGCGATCAGCATCCGGCCCCGCTCGACCCGAACTTCACGGGCGTGGGCCGGTGTCTGACCGACGACGACGGCACCTACCGGTTCACCACGATCAAGCCGGGACCGTATCCGTGGAAGAACCACCACAACGCGTGGCGTCCCGCCCACATCCACTTCTCGTTGTTCGGCACCGATTTCACGCAGCGCATGATCACGCAGATGTACTTCCCGGGCGACCCGCTGTCCGCCCTCGACCCGATCTATCAGTCCATCACCGACGCCAAGGCCCGCGACCGGCTCGTCGCGGCCTACGACCACGATGTCACGACTCACGAATGGGCCACCGGATACCGCTGGGACATCGTGCTCGGCGGCTCGGCCCGGACGCCCTTCGAAGAGGAGCATCCCTGATGGCCATCCTGACCGCCACCCCCGGCCAGACCATCGGGCCGTTCTACGGCTACGCCTTGCCGTTCGACCGCAGCAATGAGCTTGTGCCGCCCGGGTTTCCGGGGGCGATCCGGCTGCACGGAGAGGTCACCGACGGCGTGGGGACACCCGTGCCCGACGTGCTGCTGGAGATCTGGCAGGCCGATGCCGACGGTCGCGTCGCGAGAAACCCGGGCTCACTGCATCGCGACGGATGGACGTTCACCGGCTTCGGTCGCACGGGCACCGACGACGCGGGCCGTTACAGCTTCACGACCGTGACCCCCGGCGTCACCGAACCGGGCTGCGCACCGTTCTTCGCGGTCACGGTGTTCGGCCGCGGGTTGCTCAACCGCTTGTTCACCCGCTGCTATGTGCCGGGCACATGGCTCGACGGTGACGGATTCCTCGCCTCGGTTCCCGCCGAGCGCCGCCACACCCTGATCGCCAAGCCCGCGGCGCACGGCCTGCGATTCGACATCCGACTGCAAGGGCACGACGAAACGGTCTTCCTGCGCCATGCCTGACCTGTTCTGGCCGGGTGACCACCGCGCCGGCGACGTGATGTCCGACGCCGCGTTTCTCGACGCCATGGTGTCCGTCGAAACTGCGTGGCTCACCGTGCTCGTCGACGCAGGCATCGCACCGGCGAGTGCCCGCGCCGAACTCACGGTGTCCGTTGCCGACCGTGACGCGATCGCGACGGCCGCCGAATGCGACGGCAATCCGGTGACCGCCCTTGTCGCGCTGCTGCGCTCGCGGGCAGGCGACGATCCGGCGTGCTGGCTGCACCGCGGGCTGACCAGTCAGGACGTCATCGACACCGCCCTGATGCTGTGCCTGCGCACGGCACTGACCGCCGTGCGCTCCGCCCTCACGGCCCAGGTGCGCACGCTGATGACACTTGCCGAAACCTACCGCGACACACCGATGCTCACCCGCACCCTCGCGCAACCCGCATTGCCCGGCACGGTCGGGTTCAAGGTCGCGCACTGGCTGACCGCAGTTCTCGATGCCGCCGATGTGATCGATGCGCTGCCCGCGCTTGCGGTGCAGTGCGGCGGCGCAGCCGGATCCATGGCCGCGGCGACCGAGCTTGCCGGAACCCCGGAAGCCGCGGTGCACCTGAGTGCCGCCCTCGCCTCGGCGTTGGGCCTGGCGCCCGCCGCGCCATGGCACACCACGCGCGCACCACTGACGCGCACCGCGGACGCCCTGGTGGCCTGCTGCGACGCGTGGGGGCACATCGCGAACGACGTCGCGCTCGGTTGCCGCGCCGAGATCGGCGAATTCACCGAAGGTGCCGGCGGGGCGTCGTCGACCATGCCGCACAAGAACAATCCGGTGTTGTCGGTTCTGCTGCGGCGCAACGCATTGACCGCGCCCCACCTGAACGCCGCGCTGCACAGCGCGTCCGCGGCCGGCGTCGACGAGCGCGCCGACGGCGGCTGGCATGCCGAATGGGCGACGCTACGCACCCTGACGCGACATACCGTGATCGCCGCGTCCCAGGCCACCGACCTGCTCGCGGGCCTGCGGGTCGACATCCCGAGAGCAGCCGCGAACCTGGCCGCGGCGCAAGGGATCTTCGCCGAACAGCAGGTCATGCGCGAGCTTGCCGGCCGCACGTCTCACGACGGCTATCTCGGTGCGGCAGGTCATCTCATCGATTCAGCGCTGCGGCGTGCGCACGAATATCAGGAGGCCCGATGACCGACCCCGGGATGGCTGTGCGCCGCGAGGTGCTCGGTGACGAGCACGTGGATCGTGCGATCGCGGCGACCACGGATTTCACCGCCGACTTCCAGGAACTGATCACGCGTTACGCCTGGGGCGAGATCTGGACCAGGCCCGGCCTGGATCGGCGGTCGCGCTCGATGATCACCCTGACCGCGATGATCGCGCGCGGCCACCACGACGAATTCGCGATGCACGTGCGGGCCGCGCTGCGCAACGGGCTGACCGTCGACGAGATCAAGGAAGTGATCCTGCAGAACGCGATCTACTGCGGCGTGCCCGACGCCAACACCGCGTTCCGCATCGCGGCGCAGGTGCTGGCCGAATAGTCGGTCACTGCACCCGGAAATACGGGATGGCCTCGGCAGTGTCACCGTCGCCCAGCACCTCGTAGGCGACCGTGACCCGCACCCCGAACAGATCGGCGTTCACGTCGGCATCCAGGAACGACGTCCACCACCACGGGCCCTCGTCGAGTTCGACGATGCCGACCGGCAACCGGCCGCCACCACGCTGGTGGACGACCGACCAACTCACGACGGTCCCGGTGCCGGCCGCAGGCACCCGAACGTAGCGCTGCGGATCGACCGACACGTCGAACTGCGGCGAGAGCATCTCGCCGGTTCGGGTGTCCTTGACGATCAGGAACTCCCCACGTTTGGTGCCGTCGAGGAATTCGGCTGTCGCGGCATCACGCTGAATCGCAAACGCAGGCATCAGGATTCTCCTAGTTGTCGGTACCGAGGACCAGCGTCGAATGGAAGTCGAGAATGCCGCCGTTGCCGGAGACCAGTACCCGGTCATGGTCGGCGACCTGGCGCGCACCTCCCTGGCCGCGGGCCTGCACCACCGCTTCGTGCAACGGCGTCATGCCCCACATGTAGAACGCGCTGAGCTCACCGCCGCCGGTGTTGAACTTGATCCTGCCGTTCGGCCCGATCATGCCGGGCTCGGCGACGCCCGGTCCCCCTTCACCTTTCGGGAAGAAGCCGTAGTCCTCCAGGGTCAGCAGCGCGGTGAACGTGTAGCAGTCGTAGATCTGCGCGACCCCGACCTCGTCGAGGGTCGTGCCCGCCATCTTCAGGGCCCGCGGACCGGATTCGGCTGCACCACTGACGAGCCCGAAGTCGTCGTTACGGATACCCGTGCGGCCCGGGTGCGCCTGCGCCCAGCCCAGCACGCGCACGGGCGGCTGCCGCAGGGTCCGCGCGCGCTCCAACGACGTCACGATGATGGCCACACCACCATTGCTGACCAGACAGCAGTCGTAGAGGTGGAACGGTTCGGCGATGTAGCGGCTGGCGTGGTACTCCGCCAGCGTCAGCGGGGTGCCGTGGAACTGGGCGATCGGGTTGAGCTGTGCCCAATCACGTTGCGCGACCGCGATATGCCCCAACTGGTCGGACGTGGTGCCGTACTTCTTCATGTGCCGTCGCGCCGCCAACGCGTACATGACGTTGGGCGACGTGATTCCGTTGGACGCGGTGATGCCGCCCCAGCCACGCGGGACGGACCGCGCTGCGGTGTATGCCGCGGAAGCACTCGACGATTCTTTGAGCGGATCGTCCGCCCACACCACGGCAACCGTGTCGACCATGCCCGACTGCACGGCCATCGACGCGTACTGCACCATTTGTGCCGCGGTCGAGCCGAACCCCTGCATCGCCGTCAGCAGTTTGAGATCGACCAGGCCGAGGGCGCCCTGCAGGTCGATCCCGACACCCGACCTGATCCCGCCGGACACGATCAGGCCGTCGATGTCGGACAACTCGAGCCCGGCGTCGGCCGCGGCGAGCCGGACGGCCTTGGCGGCGAACTGCCGAGCGGTGCGGCCGTAGACCTTGCCCTGTTCGGTGATGCCGAGTCCGGCGATCGCCGCCGCGTTGTGGGTCATGGCATCCACTTTCGCGGTCCCGGCCGGCGGCTGTAAACGACCGACCGAGACACCGGGGCATTTCCCGAATGGAAACCTGTCGGTGTGCCAATCCGTGATTTACACCACGCCGCCGACCACGTTGCATGGACGTCATGACGATCAGCCTCGCCGAACGGGCGGAATTGCAGGCCGCGGTCCGCGACCTGCTGACGGACGAATGCACCGAGCAGGACGTGCGCCGGGTCATGGCGGGTGACGACGGGTTCGACCGCGAACTGTGGGCCAAACTCGCCGCGCAGGGCGTGACCGGCCTGCTCGTCGAGAGCGAATTCGGCGGCGTGGGCCTCGGTGCGCCCGAGCTCGAGGCCGTGGCCGAGGAGACCGGCGCGGCGCTTTTGCCCGCGCCGTTCCTGGCCAGCGCCGTGCTCGCGGTCGCCGCGATCCAGGCGGCAGGCACACCGCAGGACAAGCAACGACTGCTGCCCGGCCTGGCCGACGGCACCGCCATCGGCACGGTCGCACTCACCGGGCGCCGCGGCACCTGGACGCCCGACGGCGTCGACGTCGCGGCGAATGCGGACGGAACGCTCAGCGGATCGGCGCACTACGTGCTCGGCGGGCAGGTCGCCGACGTGATCCTGGTGGCCGCCCGCACCGCCGACGGTGTCGGCCTGTTCGAGGTCCGCGCCGACGCCACCGGGTTCACCCGAACGGCTGCAACAGTTTTCGACCCGACGGTACGGCTGTCGGTGTTCACGTTCGCCGACACGCCCGCGCAGCGCCTCGGCACCGCGGGCTGGGCGGCGCTGCAGGACGCACTCGACCTCGCGGTGATCGCACTGGCAGGCGAGCAGGCGGGCGGGGCGCGCCGCATCTTCGACATCACGGTCGAATACCTCAAGACGCGGGTGCAATTCGGCAGGCAGATCGGCAGCTTTCAGGCGCTCAAGCACATGGCCGCCGACCTGCTGCTGGAAGTGGAATCCGCGACCTCGGCCGCGCAGCACGCCGCGGCCCGGTATGCGGCCGACCGGGACAATGCCGGCGGCGCAATCGCCCTCGCCGGCTTCACGTGTGCAGAGGCGTTTCACGCCACGGCGATGGCCGCCATCCAGATGCACGGCGGCATCGGATTCACCTGGGAGCACCCGGCACATCTCTTCCTGCGCCGGGCACGCACGGGCGTGCCCCTGCTGGGTGGGCCGGACCGCCACCGCGAACGCTACCTCGAATCGAAAGGCGCCTGACATGACCGCAGACGAATTGCGCACCGAGGTCCGCGACTGGCTGGCCGAACACTGGACCGGATTACCGAAGGCGACCGACCCGTGGGTGAGCTCACCGGAACGCATCGCCTGGCTCGAAAAAGTGCTCGACGCCGGGTACGCAGTGCCGACCTATCCCGCACGATGGTTCGGCCGCGAGTATCCGAACGAACTCGCCGCGGTCATCGAGCAGGAGTTCAAGGCTGTCAAGGCACCCGGCGCGCGCCAGGACAAGTACAGCATTCCGGCCAACACCGCGCTCAAGTTCGGTACCGAAACCCTCAAGAGCGATCTGCTGCGCGACTTCCTGACCGAGCGCGTCCGCACCTGCCTGCTCTACAGCGAACCCGGGGCCGGCTCCGACCTGGCAGCGGTACGCACCACGGCCGTCCGCGACGGTGACCGCTGGGTGGTCAACGGTCAGAAGGTCTGGACCTCGGGGGCCAAGACCTCCGAGTACGCCCTGCTGATCGCCCGGACCGATTGGGATGCCCCGAAACACAAAGGCCTCAGCTTCTTCGTCATTCCCATGAGACAACCTGGCATCGAGGTCCGACCGCTGGTCCAGATCACCGGCGAGTCGCACTTCAACGAGGTCGTCATCACCGACGCGACGGTGCCCGACGCGTATCTGCTCGGCGGCGAGGGCAACGGCTGGCGGGTACTGCAGACCGCGCTTGCCTACGAGCGGTCGATCATGGGTGACACCGGCCGGGCGTCGCGCAACCGCACGCGCGCCGACGACCTGATCGGCCTGGCCCGCGAGCACGGCCGACTGGACGATCCAGTGGTACGCCGCGAGCTCGCGGACGTCCTGGCGCTGCGGGAGCTCAACGCACTCAACAATGCCCGCGCGAAAGCCGCGGCCGCGCAGGGAACCTCGACGCCGATCATGTCGCTGGGCAAGCTCGCGATGTCGCGCATCCTGCATTCCGAGGCCCGGCTCAAGACCGAGATCATCGGTGCGGAGGCGCTTCTGGCCGGAGCCGACCACCCCGAGGCCGACGACATCAACTTCCTGACGCTCAACGCGTTCTTCACCTCGATCGGCGGGGGCACCGATCAGATCCAGCGCAACATCATCGGCGAACGCGTGCTGGGTCTGCCCAAGGAACCTGAAGTGGACCGGGACATCCCGTTCCGTCAGGCCCGCCGGAGCTGACCGTGAGCTATGACCCGCCACTGTCCGGTGTGACGGTTCTCGACCTGACCTGCGGGCCGATGACCGCGGTCGGCCGGCTGCTGGCCGATCTGGGAGCCGGTGTCACGCAGGTGCGGCTTTCGGGCGTGACCGGCGCCGACACCGTCGGACCGCACATCGACGGCGTGCCGGTCGCCACGATGATCGACCGGCACGGCATACCCACCGCCGATGTCGATGCGTCGACGCGGACCGGGGCAGCGCAGTGGGCCGCGCTGCTCGCCGACGCCGACATCCTGATCGAGAACACCCGTCCCGGCTCCGCGGCGGAAACGGCGCTGGCTGTGCACGATATCCGGGCCGCCCACCCCACGCTGGTGATCCTGTCGATCAGCGATTTCGGGCGGGACACCGACTACAGCACGTGGCAGGCCACGACGCCCGTGCTGCACGCGTTGACCAGTGAGCTGTCCCGCTCGGGCATTCCGGGCCGGGTACCCCTGGTGCCTCCGGCCCCGCAGCTGCCGTACCACGTCGCCGCCGCGCAGGCCGCGGTGATGACGGTCAGTGTGCTGCTCGACCGGATGCGTTCTGGCGAAGGCGATCTCATCGACTTCTCGATTCTCGACGGCGCCATGCAGACCCTCGACCCGCCGTTCGGCACCGCGGGCACGGCCTCGGCCGGTGTGCCGATCAGCGAACAGCGGCGCAACTGGGATGCCGAACGGCAGCGTTACCCGATCGTCGCGTGCAAGGACGGCCATGTCCGGATCTGCCTGTTGGCCAAACGGCAATGGCGCGGCATGTTCGAGTGGATGGGACGCCCGGAGGAATTCGCCGACCCTCGTTACGACAGTCTGCGCGAGCGCTTCGCATCACCGACGTTGCTCGCGGCGGTGGGCCGGTTCTGCGCCGACAAGACCCGCGCCGAACTGGAGAGCGAGGGGCAGCGCCACGGCGTCCCGACCGCTGCGGTGCTCACATTGGCAGAGACATTGGGCACCCAGCAGGTCAAGGAACGCGGCTTCTTCCGGGACACCGAACTGGCGCCAGGACTGAATGCCCCTGTCCCCGTTGGCATCACCGAGGTCGACGGCCACCGGGCGAGCGCGCTCGACGCACCCGCAGGCGTCGTCTCCGGGTTCACCGGGGCGCCGACTCTCGCCGATCGCACGCGCCGCGAGACGGGGCTGCCACTGGACGGGATCCGGGTGATCGACCTCGGCGTGATCGTGGTCGGCAGCGACACGGGCCGGCTTTTCGGGGATCTCGGCGCCGACGTCGTCAAGATCGAGAACTCGGCGTTTCCCGACGGTTTGCGCGGCAATCTGGCGACGATGACGCAGGGTTTCGCCGCCGGGCACCGCAACAAGCGCTCGATCGGGATCGACCTGCGTTCGGCCGAGGGCCGGGCGCTGGCACACCGTCTGGTGGCGGCCTCCGACGTGGTGCTCACCAATTTCAAACCGGGCGTGGCCGAGACGCTTGGCATGGACTACCGGACATTGCGGGCCGTCAACCCGGGCATCGTCGTCGTCGACAGCTCCGCGTTCGGCCCCACGGGCCCGTGGGCGAAGCGGCTCGGATACGGCCCGCTGGTGCGCGCCGCCGCGGGGTTCACCGACCTGTGGGTCTACCCGGGCGACGCAAACCCTTCCCCGTCGCTTCGCTCGCCCCAGGACACCTTCTGCGACACCGTCACCGTGTATCCCGACCATGTGTGCGCGCGAGTCGGCGCGCTCGCTGCGCTGACGTTGCTGCTGCGCCGTGAACGCACCGCAACGGGTGGATCGGTGAGCGTCGCCCAGTCGGAGGTCATGCTGAGCCACCTCGCCGCGGAGATCGCCGCAGAGGTGCTGGTGCGACGCGGCCACAGCGCATCGGACGATCCTGCTCACGACGCGCCGTGGGGTCTGTTTCCCGCCGCCGGTGAGGACAACTGGCTTGCGGTCACCGTGCGGAACGATGTCGACTGGAGCGCGTTGTGCAAGGCGATCGACCGTGCCGATCTGGCTGCCGATCCGGCACTCGCAAACCGTGCCGGACGGGACCGGGACCGCGCCCGCGTCGACGCGGCCGTGGCGGCCTGGACATCCCGGCACGACGCGACCGCCGCCATGGATCTGCTGCAGCGTGCAGGTGTGCCCGCCGGTGCGGCCTTCCATGCGGCCGAGGTGCCGGCCTGGGACTACTACGTCCAGCGGCGTGCCTTCCGGGAGGAGCTGCACCCGTACAGCCGGGAACCGTTCGTCATGGAGAACGTCCAGATCCATTCCGAGCGCATCGCCGACCCGCCGCTCGGACAGGCGCCGCTGCTGGGCGAGCAGACCCGTGAGATCGCCGCAGAACTGCTGCACCTCGGCGACGCGGAGATCGACGACCTCCTCGCGCGCGGTGTGCTGGAGGGCCCTGTGCTGTGACGGGTCTCGTACGATTTCCAGCATCATGGAGGTCGACTTCACCCGCCTGCGGTACTTCGTCGCGGTCGCCGAGGAACTGCACTTCAAGCGGGCCGCAGATCGGCTGATGATCACGCCGCCACCGCTGAGCAAGCAGATCAAACTGCTGGAGAAGGAGCTCGGTGGGCCGCTGTTCGAGCGGCATTACCACGATGTCCGGCTGACGCCGCTCGGCACGCAACTGCTCGGGCCCGCGCGTGACATCCTGCGTCAGGTCGACGAGTTCAAAGCCACCGCATCGCGAATCACCAACGGCGCCGGACCCGTTCGGTTCGGCGCGACGGCGTATGCACCGTCGGACTTCCTGGCCGAGCTGGAGAAGGTGGTCGCCGCGCTGCCCGAGCCGACCGAGTTCAGCGTCCCCGGGTCGGCCGCGGAAGTCACCGCGAAACTGGTGTCCGGCCACCTCGACATCGGACTGATTCATCTGCCCGCACCCGACAAGCGCCTGCGCCACCGCGTGGTGGCCCGCTACCAGGGCGCTATCGCGGTGCGGTTCGATGATCCCTTGGCGGTCAACGACATCGTCACCGTCGAAGCGCTGCGCGAACGCGACGTCGTGATCGATTTCGCACGTCCCAACCCGGTGGTCCTGGCAGGCCTGACCCGAAGGCTCAACGCGCGCGGTGTCACCCGAATCGTCCGTACCACCAACCAACTCGGCGGAGAGCTCGAGATGGCCACGCAGGTCTTCAACCGCCAGCTCGTCGCGATCGTCAGCTATGCCCCCGCGTCGGTCATCGGCAGAATCTTCTCCCCACCGGAGTTCAAACTCATTCCCATCGACGAAAGTACCTGGGCTCCGGCGGAAATCGCATTGGCGTGGACGCCCGACCGGTTACCGCGGGAACCCGAGATCGAAGCGCTGGCCGAGCGGATCGCCGACGCACTCGCGGTGGTGCGCCGTGAAGCCTGACACGTGCCCGTGCGGATCCGGAGATCCCTACGAATCATGCTGCGGTCCTTTGCATTCCGGCGAGCGCACCGCACCGACGGCCCTGGCCCTCATGCGCTCGCGCTTCAGCGCGTTCGCGCTCGGTGACGCCGACTATCTGATGACCTCCTGGCATCCCTCCACCCGGCCGAGGCACCTGGATCTCGACACCACCATCGTCTGGCGCCGGCTGCAGATCGTCGACACCGAAGCCGGTGGCGTCGACGACGCGACCGGCATCGTCGAATTCCGCGCCGCGTACGTGCAGGACGGCGTCCGAGGTGTGCTGCACGAGCGCAGCCGGTTCACGCGCAGCAACCGCGGAGCGTGGCTCTACCTCGACGGCGACGTGACAGGCAACTTCTCCGACGCTGTCCGTTAACCCACCCGGCGGATGCGCGACCGTAAGGTAGGGCGCATGCGAATCGCCATGACTGCCGGCGCCCTGGGGTGCGCCGCCGCGTTCAGCGTGCTCGCGGCGCCCCTCGCCGCGGCCGACTCCGACGGTGCGCTGGCCGACGGTCAGGTACTGACCGCGTTCGACGTAGCAGACCCGGCCATCGGGCGGCTCGATCCGGCGCTGCTCACCGCGATCCAGAACGCCACCACCGCGGCCGCCGCCGACGGCATCACCATGACGATCAACTCCGGTTGGCGCTCACCGCAGTTCCAGCAGCAGCTGCTCGACAACGCCGTGCAGACCTACGGCAGCTACGCGGCCGCACGCCAGTACGTGCAGACCCCGGAAGCGTCGCGCCACGTCACCGGCGACGCCGTGGACGTCGGCGGATCCGGCGCCGACCAATGGCTCATCGCCAACGGCGCACGGTTCGGCCTGTGCCGCATCTACGCCAACGAACTCTGGCACTTCGAACTGGCCACCGACCCGTCAGGCACCTGCCCGCCGCTGCTCGTCGACGCGGCCGGCTGACGCGCGCCCGGTTAGGCTCATCCCCCGTGCGCGCCGTCCTGATCGTCAATCCGAACGCCACCTCCACCACCCCGGCCGGGCGCGACCTGCTCGCGCACGCGCTGGAAAGCCGCGTCAAGCTCACCGTCGAGCACACCGACCACCGCGGCCACGCCATCGAGATCGCCAGTGCCGCGGCACGAGACGGTGTCGACGTCCTGATCGTCCACGGCGGCGACGGCACCGTGAACGAGGTGGTCAACGGAGTGCTCGGCGACTGCGGCAGACGCCCCGACGCCGCGGCAGCACCGGCTGTCGCGGTGGTTCCGGGCGGGTCGGCGAACGTCTTCGCGCGCGCCCTCGGCATCAGCCCCGATCCCATCGTGGCGACGAACCAGCTGGTCGACCTGCTCGGGGACTATCGACGAGGTGCGCAATGGCGGCGCATCGGCCTCATGGACTGTGGCGAACGGTGGGCGGTGTTCACCGCCGGCATGGGCGTGGACGGCGACGTGGTCGCGGCCGTGGAGGCGCAACGCGCCAAGGGCCGCAAGGTCACCGCGGCCCGCTATATCCGGGTCGCGGTGCGCGAGGTGCTCGCAAGCGCACGTCGGGAACCCCAACTGACGCTGCACCTGCCGGACAGCGAACCGATCACGGGCGTGCATTTCGCGTTCGTGTCCAACGCGAGCCCGTGGACGTATGCCAACACCCGCCCGGTGTGGACGAACCCCGACACGACGTTCGAGACCGGTCTCGGGGTGTTCGCCACGACCAGCATGAACGTCTGGGCCAACCTGCGGCTCGTCCGCCAGATGGTGTCGCGTAAACCACGCATTGCGGCCAAGCATCTGATCCGTAACGACGACGTGTCGACCGTCACCGTGACGAGCACCACTCCGGTGGCATGTCAGATCGACGGTGATTACGCCGGACTGCGGGAAACCATGACGTTCACGGCGGTTCGGGACGCTCTGAGCATCGTGGCGCCCCCTGCGAAAGCCCTCTGACCTGCTAAAACGCTGCGATTGCGGTTAATTTAGGGCGCAAGTGGGTTCAGTGTAGTACAAACGAGTGAGGGCTCTGGGAACAGGCCTCGGTAGTGACATTGCCCACGAGTTAACGCGCCACTATTGACATCTGTTCAGCCTGTGAAAACATCGGATGCAACAGTGCAGAAACATTTCGTGTGCACGCGTTAACAGCCGAAGAAAAAGCTCGTGCGCTCTGCTGCGCACTCAGTAAGGAGTTAGACAAATGGATTGGCGCCACAAGGCGGTCTGTCGCGACGAGGATCCCGAGCTGTTCTTCCCGGTGGGAAACAGTGGGCCGGCCCTTGCCCAGATCGCTGACGCGAAGCTCGTCTGCAACCGGTGCCCGGTGACCACCGAGTGCCTGAGCTGGGCACTGGAGTCCGGGCAGGATGCCGGTGTGTGGGGTGGCATGAGCGAGGACGAGCGTCGCGCGCTCAAGCGCCGCAACGCGCGCACCAAGGCCCGCACGGGAGTCTGACGCCGCCAGCCCACATAGGAAGCGTCCTACGGCCCCGACGAAATGTCGGGGCCGTAACTCTTTCTGAGAACGAATTCGGCAGCAAATTGTCGTAATGGGGATCACAATCCGCATTGACGGCAATGTCTATTCGGTCACACGGTCCGCTGACCGGTCACGACCATAGACGGGGCCCCGGAACCTAGGACGCGCCGCGGCTGCGCCGGCCGATGGGAACCCGCAGCACCACATCGGTGCCGCCATCGGGAACGTCGTGCATCCCCAGCGAGCCGTCCAGCTCGGCCGACACGAGCGTGCGGACGATCTGCAGGCCGAGCCGATCGGACTTCTCCAAGCTGAAGCCGTCGGGCAGGCCGCGGCCATCGTCGTGCACCACGACGTCGAGCCAGCGCGCCGACCGTTCCGATCGGATGGTCACACACCCCTGCGGGGTTTTCGCGTCGAAAGCGTGCTCGATCGCGTTCTGCACCAGTTCGGTGATGACCATGATCAGTGCGGTGGCGCGGTCGGCGTCGAGCACACCGAGATCACCTACGCGGTTGATCCGGATGGGTGTGTCGACGGATGCCACGTCGTTCATGATCGGCAGGATCCGGTCGACCACCTCGTCGAGGTTGACCTCTTCGTCGACCGACATCGACAACGCGTCGTGTACGAGGGCGATCGACGACACCCGCCGAACGGATTCGATGAGGGCCTCGCGGGCCTCGACGTTGTTGGTGCGCCGCGCTTGCAGGCGCAGCAGCGCTGCGACGGTCTGCAGGTTGTTCTTCACCCGGTGATGGATCTCGCGGATGGTGGCGTCCTTGCTCAGCAGGGCCCGATCCCGCCGCTTCACCTCGGTGACGTCGCGGATCAGGACCGCCGCGCCCACCGCGTCGCCGTGCACCACGAGCGGCAGCGTGCGCAGCAGCACGGCCGCGCCGCCCGCATCGACCTCCATACGCATGCTGGACCCCCCAGCCAGGGAATCGCGGACGTGGTTGGCCAGTTCCTGGGCTTCGAACGGATCCGAGATCAACGGACGTGTCACGGTCACCAGATTGTGGCCGTCGAGCTCCGAGGCCAGCCCCATGCGGTGATAGGCCGAGATCGCGTTGGGGCTGGCGAACACCACGTCGCCGACCTCGTCGAGCCGGATGAACCCGTCACCGACGCGAGGACTCGACCGTGACATGGCCAGATCGCCGACGTTGGGAAAGGTGCCCTCGGCCAGCATGTGCAGCAGGTCGCCCGCACAGTCGAGGTAGGCGCCTTCCAGTGGGCTGGCCATGCGGCGCGCGGCCAACGCTGTCTGGTGGGTGAGCACCGCAACCAGCTGACCGCGGTGCCGCACCGGCACCGCTTCCACGTTCAGGCCCGGCACTTCCTGCGAATGTTGTTGCGCGCCATCACTTCCCCGTCCGATCGCACCGGATTCGAACGCGGCCGTGACGACGGGAAGATCGTCGGCGGCGGCCAGCGTGCCCACCGAGTCGGCGAGCAGGACGGTCGGGGCGGTGTTGGGCCGGACCTGGGCGACACACACCAGCACCCCGTCGTCGCGACGGACCCACATCAGGTAGTCCGCGAACGACAGGTCCGCCAGCAGCTGCCACTCCCCGACCACCGCGTGCAGGTGGTCGACGGCATTTCCGGGCAGAACCGTGTGCTCGGCGAGCAGATCACCGAGGGTTGACATCAGTCAACTTCCGCAGGGTCAGTCGATCACCGCGATGAGGTCGCCGGCCTGGATCACGTCGCCCTCAGCGACGTTGACCTTGGTGACGGTGCCTGCCACCTCGGCGAGCACCGGAATCTCCATCTTCATGGACTCGAGCAGCACCAGGGTGTCCCCTTCGCCGATCTGATCGCCCTCGTGAACCACGACCTCGAGCACACTGGCCACGATTTCTGCGCGAACGTCTTCGGCCATCTTCACCCCACTCACTTCGACTCCGGGCGGCTACTGCCCACCGGCCTATATCGAACCACAACCCGGGTGGTCATCGCTGCCGGTGGGCCGTGAGACACTAGGGAGCAAGCTCTAAGACGTCTGGAGGAACATCATGGCCAAGCGTGGCCGCAAGAAGCGTGACCGCAAGCACTCGAAGGCGAACCACGGCAAGCGCCCCAACGCCGGTTCGAAGTCGGTGCGATAACCGCGCAGATCGCCATCCGGAGGCCGGGCCGACAGCCCGGCCTTCGTGCATTCGAAGGGGCGATTTGCAGGCCGCACGGGCCCGCCCAGACACCTTTGGCGGGCACAGGGCCTCATACGTCAACGGCCGACGGTTGCGTGCGACCGCCGGCCGGACAAAACGTCAGCCCCGGATGATGGTGGTGCGGCTGATCTCGATGCGTAGCCGCTCACGCAAGCTGTCAGGAGCCCTCTCGCCGCTGCACTTGCTGGCGATCAGGCGCTTGACCCGCTCCTCCACGCCGTAGTGGCGCAGGCAGGCCGGGCATTCTTCGAGGTGATGCTTGAGCTTGTCGCGGCTCTCGGGCGTGCATTCGCCGTCGAGCAGCGTCCATACCTCGGCGATCACCGCGGCGCACTCGGGGTGCTCCGGATCCACCGGGCCGATGGGAGGGGTCCAGCGCTCACCTTCGTCGAATGACTCGCTCACGACGACACCTCCTCCGGCTCACCGAGTTGCTGTCCCCGGATGAAGCCACGATCCCGCGCGACATCGGCCAGCAGATCCCTGAGCTGCTTGCGCCCACGATGCAGCCGGGACATCACGGTCCCGATCGGCGTATCCATGATTTCGGCGATCTCCTTGTACGGGAAGCCTTCGACGTCGGCGTAGTACACCGCCATCCGGAATTCCTCGGGCAGAGCCTGCAGTGCTGCCTTGATCTCAGTGTCGGGCAATGCCTCCAGCGCCTCAACCTCAGCCGACCGCAGACCGGTCGACGAATGTTCGGCATTGGACGCGAGCTGCCAGTCCGTGATCTCGTCGGTCGGGTATTCCGACGGCTGCCGCTGCTTCTTGCGGTAGCTGTTGATGTAGGTGTTGGTCAGGATGCGGTACAGCCACGCCTTGAGGTTGGTGCCCTCGCGGAAGGAACGGAACCCCGCGTAGGCCTTGACCATGGTTTCCTGCAGCAGATCCTCGGCATCGGCAGGGTTGCGGGTCATGCGCAGCGCACCGCCGTAGAGCTGGTCCAACAGCGGAATGGCATCGCGTTCGAACCGTGCGGTCAGCTCGGCATCGGTCTCGGGTGGCGTCTCGGGTTCGACCCGGTCGACGTCGGTCATGGTGGGCAACACCGTCCCTTCTGTCGCGGCACCCCCTGGCAGCCCGGGATACCACCCGGTATCCGCCGGACGCTCCAGGCACACAGTTGGCACCAAAGATCTCCTTCCGATCCTAGAGCGTGCTACCGACACCTCGCGCCCGCCGCACGCCACCGGGCTGACGCTGAGAGCAATAACGGCATACAGGGGTGGACTGTTCCCGGCCTAAGCTGGCCCGGTGGCACGCGCAGCAACCCCCGCGATCGCGGCTCTGGTCACCGCCGGAATCCAGCACGAAGTGGTGCAGTACCACCACGATCCCCGCAATGAATCGTTCGGCGCCGAGGCAGTCGCTCAGCTGGCCGCCGACGGCATCGTCGCCGAGCAGGTGTTCAAGACCCTGGTGATCGCGCTCCCGAAAGGACTCGCGGTCGCGGTGGTGCCGGTGCCGAGCAAGCTTTCCCTCAAGGCCGCCGCGGCCGCACTGGGCGTTCCCAAGGCCGAGATGGCCGATCCGGCCGCCGCCCAGCGGTCCAGCGGCTACGTGGTCGGCGGCATCTCACCGCTCGGCCAGCGCAAACCGCTGCCCACGGTTGTGGACAGCTCGGCGCTGCTGTTCGACAAGGTGCTGTGCAGCGCGGGCAAGCGCGGCTGGGATGTGGCGCTCGCGCCGGCGGATCTGATCAAGGCCACCGACGCCGTGACCGCCGACATCACGGCCTAGTGGATGTCGGACGGGTGATGCGCCAGCGGCGTCACGTGGATGTCCATGTACGGGAACAGCGGTAGACCCGAGATCAGGGTGTGCAGCTCGTCGTTGGACTCGACGTCGAAGATCGAGAAGTTCGAATACTCGCCGACGATCCGCCAGATGTGTGGCCACTTGCCCGACCGCTGCAGTTGCTGCGAGTAGGCCTTCTCCCGCGCGACGGTCTGCGCGACGAGATCTGGGTCCATGTCGTGCGGCAGCCGGACATCCATCCGCACGTGAAACAACATCAGCGCTGCTCCGGATCGAGCACGAACCCGTACTGCACCTTCACACTGCCGTCGGGCTGTTCGACCGGGTCGAGCATCAGTTCCGGTTTGACCGCTGTCGCGATGTCGTCGCCGTTGTGCGGATCGCCGGGGAAATACAGCTGCGCGGTGAGCAGTTCGTGCCCCGGGGCGGAAACCTTGACGTGCAGGTGAGCCGGGCGCCACGCGTGCCAGCCTGCGGCCGCGATGAGCTTGCCGCACGAGCCGTCGGTCGGGATCTGGTACGGCGCGGGCCGGATCGTGGCGATCCGGAACCTGCCGTCGGGCCCGGTCGAGATGCTGCCGCGGAGATTCCATTGCGGGATACCGGGCGCGAACTGTGAATAGAAGCCGTCCGAATCGGCGTGCCACAGCTCCACCTTCCCGGCCAGCGGGCTCCCGTCGGTCGAGGTGATGGTGCCCTCCCACACCAGCGGCGTACCGGCCTCCCCGGCGCGCATCGGCAGGGTCGCGTCGGCGCCCAGCTCGGGCGCATCCGGCACGTAGTACGGGCCTTCGATGCTGCCCTTGTTGCCGTGCCGGTGCGCCGTCGCGACGTCTTCGACGACGTGCTCGACCCACACGTCGAGGAACAACGGCCATTCGCCGTCCTGACCGACACTGATGAGCCACGCCTTGAGCGCGTTGTACTCGTCATAGGTCACCTTGTGCTTGCGGATGGTTTCGTGCACCGCGTCGAGCACCTCCCGCGCGAGCATGTCGACCCGTTCGGCGGGCACGTCCCGGACCGCATCGAAGGGCGACTTGTCGGCGTGGAACCGCTCGGTCGCCGAGGCTCCGGATGCTGCGGCGGAGGCTTTTTCAACGGTTGTCATGTGAATTCCCTTCTGGTTGGCGCGATTTGTGTTTGCCGGCCGGGCTGATGACCGGTACGACGGCTCACAGGTCTGTGCGGTACCGGGCGAGCTTGTCCGGGTCGATCGCGATGCCAAGGCCCGCGCCGGGCCTGCGGTGCAGTTGGCCGTCGCTGATCTGCAGGGGCATGGTCAGCAGATCGTCGCTCATGTCGAGGAAGTTGGACAGCTCGCCGGCATACCGCGCTGTGCGTTCGTATGCCGTGCCGAATGCGATGGCACACGCGGTGCCGATCTGGCCGTCGATCTGGTTGCCCATCACCACCTCAAGCCCGAGGCCTTCGGCGAGGTGGTGCACGCGCGCGGACCCCGTGAAGCCCGTGCGGGCCGTCTTGATGCTGATCGCGGTGGCCGAGCCGCCGAGCACCTCTCGGGTCACGTCGGCCGGGGTCGGTACGGATTCGTCGGCGATGAACGGGATGTCGAGTTGCCCGACCAGCCACCGCCGGCCGAACACATCGTCGGCCGGGCACAGCTCCTCGGCGAAAAGCAGTCCCAGATCGGACATTTCCCGCATCGCGCGCAGCGACTCCGACGGCGACCAGCCCCGGTTGCCGTCGACATAGAGTTCGACGGCGTCGCCGAAGCGCTCCCGCAGGGCGCGCACGACCGCGGTGTCGAGCGAAACCGGCCGCCGGCCGACCTTGACCTTGAACGTCGTGATGCCGTAGGCGTCGTGCATGCGTTCGGCCTCGGCGACCATCTTGGCGGGATCGTCGAAACCGAGCATGTGGCTGACGCGCATGCGATCGGTGTAGCCGCCCAGCAGATCGCTCACCGGGAGACCGACGGTGTGCCCGAACGCATCCCACATCGCCATGTCGACGGCGGCCTTGGCGGTCGGGTTGCCGACCGTGCGTGCCAGCCGGTGGTGGGCCACCTCGCGTTCGGTCAGGGTCAACCCGATCAGAGCGGGCGCGAAGATCTGCTCGATCACCGCGACGATCCCGGTCTGGGTCTCGCCGTAGGTGAACGGCCGGGGTGGCGCCTCGGCGACGCCGACGATGCCGTCGTCGGTGTGGACGCGCACCAGCACGTGTTCGGCGGCGTGCACCTCGCCCGACGCGAACTTCAGCGGCTTGGTGTACGGAATGGCGAACGGGATGGCTTCTACCGCGGTGATTTTCATGACGTCTCCTCGACGGGATCGCGGCGCAGTGCCGGGGCGAGAATGCCGACGACGGTGTCGACCAGGGGGTTGTCGGTGTTGCGGCGCCACGCCAGCGCGAGCTCGATGGTCCCGCCGTCCACCAGGTCACGGAAGACCACGCCGGCAAGGGGCAGCGCGCGCACCGATTCCGGCACGAGGGCCACCCCGAGATCGGCGGCGACCAGCGCCAACAGCACTGCGGTGCCCGGTGCGGCGTGGGCGCGGTGAGGCACGAACCCGGCGCCACGGCAACTACGCAACACCGCGTCGTTGACGGCAGAATCGCGACTCTCGTAGGCGACGAACGGTTCGGTGCGCAGATCGGCAAGCGAGACAACAGGTTCGACCGCCAGCCGGTGATCCACCGAGACCGCGAGCACCAGCGACTCGACGTCGATGGTGACCATGTCGAGATCCTCGCCGACCGCGGGCGGCCGCAGCACGCCGAGATCCAATGCACCGGAACGCAGTCCGTCGCACTGCAGCGGGGTCAGCATGTCGGCCTGGATCTCCAGGGCCACGGCGGGCAGCTCACGCTTGACGATGCGGGCGATGCGCGGCAGATGAGAGAACGCCGCGGTACCCGTCAGGCCCAGGCGCAACAGACCGCCGCGGCCCCGCGCGATCCGGCGAACACCGCGTTCGGCATCGTCGACGCCGGCGAGGATGCGGATCGCCTCGGTCTGGAAGAACTCTCCCGCCGCGGTGAGCGACACCTGCCGCGTGGTGCGGTTGAACAACGTGACGTCGAGCTCGGCTTCGAGCTGCCGGATCGCGTACGACAGCGCGGGCTGCGCGACGTGCAGCTGCTCGGCCGCCTGGCCGAAATGGCACGTGTCGGCCACGGCGACGAAGTAGCGAAGATGCCTGAGCTCCACCGTGACCTCCTGCTCTGTGATGGCTGACACATCGACCGTAAGGCGGCAATCCATACAGAACAAGGACTTGTTTACGGCTGATTGATCTTCCTTATTTATCAATAGAGACCTAGGTCAGGACTAGGAAACTGCCTAGTGTGACGCCCACCACGCGATGCCACAGTGCAAATACCGCGCCTGTCGCGCTCACCTGGAGGCATCAATGACCGCAACCGTCCCTGCTTCGCACACCCACGTCGCCGCTGTTCTGGCCGACGCCGTGATCGACGATCCGGCCGCGGGTGTCTTCCGCGCCAACCGCCGGATCTTCACCGACGAGGAGATCTTCGAGCTGGAGATGAAACACATCTTCGAGGGCAACTGGATCTATCTCGCCCACGAGAGCCAGCTGCCCAATGCGGGCGACTACTTCACCACCTACATCGGCAGGCAGCCCGTGGTGATCACCCGCGCCAGGGACGGCGAGCTGCACTGTCTCATCAATGCGTGCGCGCACCGCGGTGCGATGATCTGCCGCCGCAAGACCGACAACCGCACGACTCTGACCTGCCCGTTCCACGGCTGGACGTTCCGCAACGACGGCACACTGCTCAAGGTCAAGGATCCCGACGGCGCGGGCTACCCGGACACGTTCAATTCGGGCGGCTCGCACAACATGACGAAGATCGCGCGCTTCGACAGTTACCGGGGCTTTCTGTTCGGCAGCCTCAACCCCGACGTGCTGCCGCTGGCCGAACACCTCGGAGACACCACCACCGTGATCGACATGCTGGTCGACCAGTCGCCGGAAGGCCTTGAGGTGCTGCGTGGTTCGTCGACCTACACCTACGACGGCAACTGGAAGGTCCAGGCGGAGAACGGGGCCGACGGCTACCACGTCACCGCGACGCACTGGAATTACGCGGCCACCACGAGCCGGCGTAGCACGGGCGAATCGACCAACGCCACCGTGGCCCTCGACGCCGGCGGCTGGGGCAAGTCGGGCGGCGGATACTGGTCGTTCCCGCACGGACACCTGTGCCTGTGGACGTGGGCGGCCAATCCGCAGGACCGGCCGCTGTGGGACCAGCTGGACCAGCTCAAGCACCGCTTCGGAGAAGCCAAGGCCGAGTTCATGGTCAAGGGTTCACGCAACCTCTGCCTGTACCCGAACGTCTATGTGATGGACCAGTTCTCGACGCAGATCCGGCATTTCCGGCCCATCGCGCCGGACAAGACGGAGGTCACCATCTACTGCATCGCGCCCAAGGGCGAGAGCGACGCGGCCCGCGCCCTGCGCATCCGCCAGTACGAGGACTTCTTCAACGCATCCGGGATGGCCACGCCCGACGACCTGGAGGAGTTCCGGTCGTGCCAGCTGACCTTCCGCGCCCAAGCCGCGCCGTGGAACGACATGAGCCGCGGCGCCAAGCATTGGCTGTCGGGCCCTGACCCGCTGGCCGAATCGCTCGGCATGAACGGGATCGTGTCGGCCGGCATCCGCAACGAGGACGAGGGCCTCTACCCCGTGCAGCACGGCTACTGGCTGGAAACCATGAAGACGGCACTGGAAGGCGAGTTGTCATGACAAGCACCCTGCAGCAGGAACCAAAACTGATCACCCAGAACGCAATCGAGCAGTTCCTCTACCGCGAGGCCCGCTACCTCGACGACCGCGAGTTCGAGAAGTGGCTGGCGTGCTACGCCGACGACGTCGTCTACTGGATGCCGTCGTGGACCGACGACGACCGCCTGGTCGAGGATCCGCAACGCGACATCTCGCTGATCTACTACCCCAACAAGGGTGGCCTGGAAGACCGCGTGTTCCGGATCCGCACCGAGCGGTCGTCGGCGACCTCACTACCCGAACCTCGCACGAGCCACAACATCTCCAACGTCGAGGTGATCGAACGGCACGGCGATCTCGTGGACGTCCGGTTCAACTGGCACACCATGTATTTCCGGTACAAAACCGTGGATCCGTACTACGGCACGTCCTTCTACACCATCGACTTCTCCGGCGAGCACCCGCTGATCCGGCGCAAGACCGTGGTGCTCAAGAACGACTACATCCACCACGTGGTGGACGTCTACCACATCTGAGGCCGCGACATGACCGTAACCCATTCCGTCGCACTGTCCTTCGAGGACGGCGTGACCCGGTTCATCACGTGCCGCGACGACCAGACGGTCGCCGACGCGTCGTACCGGCAACGCATCAACATTCCGCTGGACTGCCGCGACGGAGCCTGCGGAACGTGCAAGGCGCGCTGCGAATCCGGCGAGTTCGACGGCGGCAGCTACATCGAGGACGCCCTGTCGGCGGACGAGGCCCGTGCCGGTTACGTCCTGCCGTGCAGCATGAAGCCGCGCTCGGACCTGGTGCTGCAGATCGCGAGCACATCCGACATCGCCAAGACCCGGGCCGCTACGTACACCGGCACGCTGGTCGAGCTCACGCGACTCTCCCCCACCATCGTGCGGTTCGCGGTCGAGATACCCAATCGGTCCGAATTGGCCTTTCTCCCAGGTCAATACGTCAACATCGCGGTACCCGGCACCGACGTCACGCGGTCCTACTCGTTCGCCAACGCACCCCACGAAGAGCGCCTGACATTCCTGGTGAAGCTGACGCCGGGCGGCGCGATGTCGGGCTACCTGGCCGACCGGGCCGCTGTCGGGGACACCATCACGTTCACCGGGCCCAACGGCTCGTTCTTTCTCCGTGAGGCGCAACGACCGGTGCTGCTGCTGGCGGGCGGCACGGGCCTGGCCCCGATCCTGTCGATGCTGCGTGCAATGCGCGAGAGCGGCAGCCCCCGCAAGGCCCATCTGATCTACGGCGCCAAGACCGACGACGACGTGGTGGCGCTCGATGAACTCGCCGAACTCGCCTCGGGCCTCGCGGGATTCACGTGGGAGCATTGCGTGTCCGATCCCCGCACCACGGCCGCCAACCAGGGCCGCGTGATGACGCTGATCCGGCCGGCGCACCTGTACAACGGCGACGTCGCGGTGTACCTGTGCGGCCCGCCCGCGATGGTGGAATCGGTGCGCAGCCACGTGGCCGAAGCGGGTATCGAACCCGTCGGCTTCTATTACGAGAAGTTCGCACTCGCCCACGGTGGCCCGGCAGCCGCGCCTGCCGCTTCGCCGCGCTGCGAGGTCACCGAGACGCTGCTGCCCGCGGTCGACGCCCGCGGCGTCGCCGGCCAGGTGATGCTCGCCGCCGATGCGGCACTGACGCCGTGGCCGGATATTGTGGCGGCACCGGAAGACGACGCCCGCCGCATCGTCGGACAGCGGATCGCAGACCCCGCCACCGGCGCAGGGATACCCCTCGATGCCGACGACGGGGCGTTGATCGCCTCGGGGGCACGTGCGGTGGCGGGTCAAGAGCTGTTCGTCCGGCGCCCCGTCGCCGCACCTGAGCCCGAACAGGTTTCGCACGACGGCTACCAGATCGGCGAGGAGCACCCCGAGGTCCATGAATCCGATGCCCTGTTCGAGGCGCGGCAGGCTCTCGAGCTCGGTGCGCTCGAACTGACGTTGGGGCGCTTGTCGAGCCGCCAGCTCGCCGGCTACCGGTTGCTGGCCGAGTCCACCATGCCCTACGTCGAGGGCGACCACTTCGTCGATGCCGCGCAGTACACCGAGACCAACGCGGCCTTCCACGACTACCTGTTCACCCTCACCGGCAACGACCATCTGTTGCAGGCGTATCAGGCGCTCGGGGTCAAGGGCCGCATGGCCGAGGTGCTGCGCGACGCCACGTGGTGTCATCCGCTGTGCGCGCAGGACCACATGGACATCGTGAGCGCATTCGAGGCCGGTGACCGCGACGCGGCCCGAACGTTGATCGTTGCACATGCCGAGCGGTCCAAACAGACCATGCGCCGCGCCATGGCCGACCATGAAAAAGCCGCAGCCGCCCGCAGGCCCAGGTGCATAACCCCGGGCCGCTTCACCGGCAAGGTCGTGCTGGTCACCGGTGCCGCGCAGGGCATCGGCGAGCACACCGCCCGGCGCATCAGTGCCGAAGGCGGCGTGCTCGTGCTCGCCGACCGCTCCGACCTGGTGAAGGAACTCGCCGACGAACTGGCCACGGGCGGCCCCCGCACCCTTGCGGTCACCGCAGACCTGGAACACTACGACGGTGCGGAAAACGTCGTCCGCCAGGCGCTTTCCGAGTTCGGCCGCATCGACGTACTGATCAACAACGTGGGCGGCGCGATCAATTTCAAGCCGTTCACCGAGTTCACCGAAACCGAGATCCGTGCCGAGCTCGACCGCTCCCTGCTGACCACGCTGTACGCGTGCCGCGCGGCTCTGCCGTCGATGGTCGCGCACGGCCAAGGCGTGATCGTCAACGTGTCATCGGCCGCGACCCGGGGCATCCACCGCATCCCGTACTCCGCGGCCAAGGGCGGGATCAACGCCATCACGGCCTCGTTGGCGCTCGAATACGCCGACGCGGGCATCCGGGTCGTCGCCACCGCCCCCGGCGGCACCGAGGCCCCGCCGCGGCGCATCACGCGCGGCACCCCGGAACCGGCCAACGACACCGAACGCGCGTGGTATCAGGCACATATCGAGCAGACCGTCGAATCGTCGCTCATGCACCGGTACGGAACCCTCGACGAGCAGGCCGCCGCGATCTGTTTCCTGGCCTCCGACGAGGCGTCCTACATCACCGGCACCGTGCTTCCCGTTGCGGGCGGTGACCAGGGCTAGACATTCCTCGCCGAGCAGACGCGCAGGTACCCCACTTTGCGCGTTTTGGGGTACCGGAACGTCTGCTCGCGAGGACATTTTCACAAGCGCGGATCGACAGGTTCGGATTCCAGTGCCAGCACCGCGAACACGCACTCGTGGACGCGCCACAGCGGTTCGCCCGCAGCGAGCCGGTCGAGCGCCTCGACGCCGAGCGCGTATTCCCGTGCGGCCAGCGAACGTTTGCGGTTCACGCCGCGGTTGCGCAACCGCACCAGGTGCTCGGATTCGGTGTAGTCCGGACCGTAGACGATCCGCAGGTATTCGCGACCGCGAACCTTGATGCCCGGTTGCACCAATCCTTTTGGACCGCGCACCAGGCCGGCCACGGGTTTGACGACCATCCCCTCACCGCCTGCCGCGGTGAGCCGCTCCCACCATTCGGTGCCTGCGGCCATCGACGCATCGTCGCCGGGGTGCACGATCTCGCGCCGGGTCGTGGCGAACAACTCGGGGTCGGCCGCGACGAGTCTGTCCGCGATGTCCAGATGCCAGGTGTGTGGCCGGCTGACGAACGACTGACCTTCGGCCGCCAAGAGCGCGAAGGGCGCGACCGTCACCCCGGCCAAACTGTCGGTCGGCCGGCAGTAGCGACCGTACGCGGTGCGGTACCGCTCGACGTTTGTCTCGCGGGATCTGGTGCGCGCCAAGAGCTCCGATACGTCGATACCGCGCCGTACCGCGACGGCGAGAGCCTCGGCCGCGGCCGACAGCGCTGCGGCGCCCGCCGCGCCGACAGGCGCGTATTGCCCGGTCACCAACGCGGCCGCCTTGGCGTTCCACGGCATGATCTCGGTGTCGAGCAGCAGCCAGTCGGTGCGCAGTTCGTCGAACAGGGCGCCGGCTGCCGTGCCGACACGGCTCAGGAACCCGTCGGTCAGCTCGGGGTCGAAAAAGGATCGCCCGGTCCTGGTGTACACCGCACCCGGTCCGTCGACACCGAAGCGGCTGGAGTCGCGGCACACCAGCACCACGGCCCGCGAACCCATGTGCTTCTCTTCGCACACCACCGCATCGACACCGGCGTTGCGGAAGTACGTGAAGGCCTCCCGCGGGTGTTCCAGCAGCCCTTCGTCGCCACTGGTGTCCGCTGGGCTCATCGTCGGTGGCAGATAGACCAGCCAGCGCGGGTCGATCGCGAACCGGCTCATCACCTCCAGAGCCGCCGCCGACTGTTCCGGCTGCACGGTGATACGGCCGTGGTGTCGCGTCTCGATCACGCGCCTGCCGAGCACGTCGTCGACCTTGAGCACGTCGCCTGCGCGCGCCGGACTGCCCGGCGCCACCAAGGGCTTGACGGACTCATACCAGACTTGATGCGCGGCAACGGAAACCACCTCGCGCTCGGGGTAACGCAATGCCGTCAACCGACCGCCGAACACACACCCGGTGTCCAGGCACATGGTGTTGTTCACCCACTGGGCCACCGGAGTCGGCGTGTGGCCGTACAGCACGGTCGCCCGGCCCCGGTAGTCGTCGGCCCACGGATAGCGCACCGGCAGGCCGAACTCATCGGTCTCACCCGTGGTGTCACCGTAGAGCGCGAAGCTGCGGACCGCGCCCGAGGCCCGGCCGTGGTAATGCTCGGGCAACCCGGCGTGCGCCACCACGAGCCTGCCACCGTCGAGCACATAGTGCGCGACTAGCGCGTCGCAGAACGACTGCACGCGGGCCTGGAATTCCGGCGGTTCGGCCGCGAGTTGCTCCAGCGTCTCGCCGAGACCGTGGCTCACGGTCACCTTGCGCCCGCGCAGCGCACGGACGAGTTTGTGCTCGTGGTTTCCGCACACCGCGAATGCGGTGCCGCGCTCGACCATGCCCATCGCCAGGCGCAGCACACCGGGCGTGTCGGGGCCGCGGTCCACCAGGTCGCCGACGAAGACTGCGCGGCGGCCTTCGGGATGCGCGGCGCCGACGGCCCGGCCCGACGCGTCACGCTCGACGCGGTAGCCGAGCTCGGCCAGCAGTTCCTCGAGTTCGGCACGGCATCCGTGCACATCCCCGATCACGTCGAACGGCCCCGTCTCGGACCGCTTGTCGTTGAACAGCGGTTCGATGCTGATGGCTGCGGCTTCGACGTCGGCCACACTGCTCAGCACATGTACGCGCCGGAACCCTTCCTTCTCCAGCCCGGCCAGGCTGCGGCGCAGCTCGTCGCGCTGGCGACGGATGACTCCGTCACCGAAGGGCCGATCGGCCCGGGCGCGGTTGCGTTGGACGCATACCGATTCGGGAATGTCGAGCACGATCGCAACCGGCAGCACGTGGTGGGCGCGGGCCAGCTCGATCAGCGCCTTCCGGGGGCTGCGCTGCGTGTTGGTCGCGTCGACCACCGTGACCCGGCCCGCGGCAAGCCGCTTCCCCGCGACGTAGTGCAGCGCGTCAAACGCGGCAGCCGACGCCGCCTGGTTGTTCTCGTCGTCGGACACCAAGCCGCGGAAGAAATCGCTCGACAGGATCTGGGTCGGCCGAAAGTGCTTGGCCGCGAACGTCGACTTTCCCGAACCTGACACACCGACGAGCACCACCAGCGACATCTCGGGGATCGCGATCTTCATGGGATCACCTCGAAAACCGCCGCCTGGGTCGGCGGTCCGAGTTCCGGATCGTCGGGCCCGATGCCCTCGTAGCGCACGGTGTAGCGGTGCCGCGCCGCGACGCCGTCGGCCCACGCGCCGAACTGGGCGCGGGTCCACTCGAAGCGGTGATCGGTGTGACGGAACTGCCCGGCGGGCAGCGTGTCGTATCGGACGTTGTACTCGGCGTTCGGTGTGGTGACGATGACCGACCGAGGCCTTGCCACCGCGAATACCGCGTATTCGAGTGCGGGCAACCGGCTTTCGTCGACGTGCTCGACGACCTCCATGAGCACGGCCGTGTCGTACCCGGCCAGGGTCGCGTCGGCGTAGGTCAGTGCGGATTGCCGCATGGTCACCCGGTTCTGCACCCGCTCGCCCGTGCGCTCGAACGATCGCGCCGCGGCCTGCAGTGCGGACGCGGACACGTCGACTCCGAGGATCTCGGTGAACTGCGGGTGGCCAACGAGGTCACGCAGCAGCGCACCGCCGCCACAGCCCAGGTCGGCGACTTTGTGCGCTCCGAGCTCGGTCAGCAACTCGACCACTCGCCGACGACGCTGTACCGCAAGGGGTTCCGTGGCAGGGCGAGCAGATGTGAGCGCGTTGTCGAGCGCCGAGCCGTCGGTGTCGTCACTGTCGGCAAGCCTGCCGAGTGCGGCGTTGACGTACTCGCGCCGGTGCCGCAGATAGCGGCGTGTGATGAGGTCGCGTTCGGGATGCTCGCCCAACCAGCCGTCACCCGCGCGCAGCAGCTTGGCGACCTCGTCCTCGCCGATCCAGTAGTGCTTGGCGTCGTCGAGCACGGGAAGCAGCACGTAGAGGTGTTTGAGCGCGTCCGAGAGCCGGTGTGTGCCGGTGAGGCGCAGGTCCACGAAATCGGATGCGCCCCAGTGCGGAAACTGCGGATCGAGCGGCAGCGCCGTCGTCTCGACCGCCCAGCCGAGTGGTTCGAAGAGCTTGTGCACCAATGACTCTCCGCCAGGCACCGCCGGTAGGTGGAACTCCAGCGGCAGGG
Organism: Mycolicibacterium mageritense; assembly: GCF_010727475.1. Lineage (NCBI taxonomy): Bacteria > Bacillati > Actinomycetota > Actinomycetes > Mycobacteriales > Mycobacteriaceae > Mycobacterium > Mycolicibacterium mageritense. Next base: position 4,918,772 of record NZ_AP022567.1, on the reverse strand, counting down.
CGCCTTCGGCGAGTTCCGGTTTGGCACTGACACCCTTCATCGCCGATCGGAACACCGCACCGATCGCCACCGCCAGCATCGAGCCCGCGGCGTACGGCCGGTCATTGACATACTGACCCAGGGAGAACGCAGTGTTGTGCTTACCGCGCACGAGGTTCACCGGATCGATCTCACACAGCAGCGCGGCCGTACAGCGATGCTCGCCGGCTTCCGGGTAGAACACGTGCGCAGTTCCACCCGCAACCTGGAAAACCTGCGCCCGGTCGGGGTGCTTGTGCAGCAGATATCCCAGGTCGGTGGCAGGCCGGTGCGTGGTGGACAGCGTCAGGAACACGTTCCGAGAGTATTCGTGGTCCCCCGGCGGCTGTCGCGCGATTTTCGCGACGCCGCCGATTTACCATGTGAATCGTGCCCCAAGGCCCATGTGTCGGGCGGGATCGCGAACTGGCCGACCTCGCCCGTGAGCTCGCTGCCACCGAACAGGGCGCGCGCATGGTCGCGGTGGTCGGTGAGCCCGGCGTGGGCAAGACGGCCCTGCTGCGTCAGCTCGCCGCACAGTACGGGGGCTGGTGGGCACACGCGGTGCCGTGGGAAACCGATCTGCCGGGCGGTGTACTGGCCCAGCTGGTGCAGGACGACGTGCCCGCCGACCCGCTGCTCGCCGCGGCGCATCTGGTCGATCACCTGCGCGCGGCAGGCGTGCGGCTGCTGGTGATCGACGATGCTCAGCATGCGGATGTCGAGTCGGTGCAGGCACTCTCGACACTCGTGCGTCACCAGCGCGATCTTCCGGTGCTGATCGTGCTCAGCGCGCCGGCCACCGAAACGCTGCCGGTCGAACTCACCGGCAGTGTGCTGTCGCTGGGCGGCCTGTCAGCACGGGCCGTCACCGAGCTCGCACGGCTGCGCGGCGTGATCGTTCATCCCACCGTCGCAGCCAGGCTGGCCACGCACACGGGCGGCAATGCGCGCGACGTGGTGGCTCTCCTCGACGAGGTGCCCACACCGGTGTGGGCACGACCTGACGCGGCGCTGCCCGCGCCCCGCCACACCGTCGCGGACGTCGACGCACGGTTCGCGGCGTGCGGGGCCGAGGGCCGGGCCCTGGTGGAGGCCTTGGCCGTGCTCGGCGACGACGCGACGCTTGCCGAGGCCGCGGAGCTGGCCGGGCTCGTGGATCCATTGGGCGCCATCGACGATGCGGTGAACCACGAATTGGTGTCACACGCAGTCGACTTCGAACCTCGGCTGGCCGGGCGCATGACGCGGGCCGCGGTGCTCACCATTCTCGGGGCGCGGGCCACCGCGGACGCGCACCGACGGGCCGCGGAGATCGTGACCGCTCCAGACCGGCGGCTACACCACCGGGTGGCCGCCGCGCCGCTGCCCGATGCGCAGCTGGCTGACGACATCGAAGCACTTGCACGGCAATGCGGCACCGACGGGGCCTGGGCGCAGGCCGCCACGCTGTTCCGCGATGCGAGCCGGCTCACCGCGGATTCTCTGCTACGCGACGAACGCCTGACTCGCGCGGTCGACGCTCTGGTGGCGGCCGGGGACTGTGGCGCCGCGGCTGCGCTGGTCCCCGCCGTCGAGAGTCTGCGGGAAACTCCGTTGCGCAACGCGGTGCTGGCCTACCTGGCGATCCTGCGGGGCCGTGCGACCGAGGCCGACGTGCGGCTGCGCCGGGCGTGGGACATCGTCAACGCCGAGCGGGATCCGGCGACCGCGGCCCTCATTGCGCAGCGGTATGTGCTGCACTCGCTCGTGCGCTGCCGCGGGGACGAGCTGGTCGAGTGGGCCGACACGGCACTGCGATTGGCCGATCGCGACTCGCCGTCGGGAATCGAGTCGGCAGCCATCCGCGGTCTCGGCCTCGCCGCGGCCGGGCATCCGGACGAGGCCACCGCGGCCTACGATGATCTCGCGGCCCGGCTACGGTACGGCGCACAGGCGCAGCGCGTCACGATGGGCCGCGGTTGGCTGCAGCTGATCCGCGACGACGTCGATGCCGCGCGCAGCAATCTGGAAAGCGCCGTCGCCACAGCCGGTTTGGGTGGGTCGACCCGCATCACGCTGTGGGCGCTGGGTTGGCTGGCCCGGGTGCAGTTCGCGACCGGGGACTGGGACACCGCACTGACCACCGTCGAATCGGGCCGTCAACTCGCCGAATCCAGCGGCATCGTGATCATCACACCGCTGCTGGAGTTGACCGCGGCCCAGATCCATGCGCTGCGTGGCGACTGGGATGCCGCACAAACGGCGGTGCGGGCCGCGGACGTCGTCACGCAGGACTACGAGATGGTGCGTATCCCAACCATTCTGGCCCGGGCCCAGGTCGCCGAGGCCGAGGCGGACTACGCCAGGGTGCGCCGCGCGCTGGAACCCCTCGCGCGGATGGCGCCGGGCACGTCGCTCACCGAACCGGGGTACTGGCCCTGGCCGGACATGCTGGCCAACGCCTTGGTGATCGACGGCGACCTCGATGGGGCAGACGCGTTCCTCCGGCCGCACGAACACCGCGCCGCCGAACGTGGACACCGGTCCGCGATGGCCCGGCTCGGCTATGCACGCGGCAGGTTGCTCGGCGCGATGGGACAGCTGCCCGCGGCGCGCGCCCGGTTCGAGGAATCCCTGCAACTGCTGGATGGGCTGCCACTGCGCTACGACCAGGCTCGGGTGAATTTCGCGTACGGGCAGACGTTGCGGCGAGCCGGCAAGCGGCGGGAGGCCGACGCCGTGATCAGCACCGCACGTGAGCTTTACGTGTCGCTGGGGGCGCAGACGCTCGTGGCGCGGTGTGAGCGCGAGCTGAAAGCCGGTGGCCTGCATCAACTCCGGGGATCCCGCGACAGCGTCGAGCTCACGCCGCAGGAGGACGCCGTGACGGCCCTGGTGGCGCAGGGCATGTCCAACCGTGAGGTAGCCGCCGAGCTGTTCGTCTCCCCCAAGACCGTGCAGTACCACCTCACGCGGGTGTACGCGAAGCTCGGGGTGCGCTCACGCGCCGAGTTGGCTGCGCTGCGGCGCTAGACCAGGCTGGGCATCCGGCCGTCGGTGAGGGCCGCGCCGGTCTTGGCCACGACGTCGTCGTAGCCCACCTCAGGTGCCAGTTCGATGACGCGGAACCCGTCACCGGTGACGTCGAAGACCCCGAGGTCGGTGATCACGCGGCTGATCACGGCCTTGCCCGTGAGCGGCAGGTCGCACGACGAGACCAGCTTGGCCGCACCGTTTTTGGCGACATGATCCATCAGCACGATGACCCGGCCCGCGCCGTTGACCAGATCCATCGCGCCGCCCATACCCTTGACCATGGTGCCCGGCACCATCCAGTTGGCCAGGTCGCCGTTGGCCGCGACCTGCATGCCGCCCAGCACCGCGACGTCGACGTGGCCGCCGCGGATCATCGCGAAACTCGTCGCCGAGTCGAAGAACGACGCGCCGGGAACCACCGACACGGTCTGCTTGCCCGCGTTGATCAGGTCGGGATCCACTTCGTCGTCGTACGGGAAGGGGCCGACACCCAGGATGCCGTTCTCGGCGTGCAGGGTGACGTCCGAGCCCTCGGGCAGATAGTCGGGAATCAGGGTGGGCAGGCCGATGCCGAGGTTGACGTAGTCACCGTCGCGCAGTTCGGCGGCGGCCCTGGCGGCCATCTGTTCGCGGGTCCAGCTCATCGGGCTGCTCCTCGGGCTCGGGTGGTGCGCTTCTCGATGTCCTTGTGCGCGGCCTGTTCCGGGGTGAGTTCGACGACGCGCTGCACGAAGATGCCCGGCAGATGGATTTCGTCGGGATGCAGCTCGCCGACCTCGACCACCTGCTCGGCCTCGACCACGGTGACCCGGCCCGACATCGCGGCCGGCGGGTTGAAATTGCGTGCGGCGGCGTGGAATTTGCAGTTGCCGGCCTTGTCGGCGACCGCGGCGCGGACCAGCGCGTAGTCGGTGACGATGGACTCCTCGAGCACCATCTCCTTGCCCCCGAACGTGCGCACCTCCTTGGCCGGTGAGGCGAGTGCGACGGTGCCGTCGGGGTGGTACCGCCACGGCAGACCGCCTTCGGCCACCATGGTGCCCACTCCGGTCGGCGTGAAGAACGCGCCGATTCCGCTGCCGCCGGCCCGCATCCGTTCGGCCAGCGTGCCCTGCGGTGTGAGTTCGACGGTCAGTTCACCGGCCAGGTACTGACGGGCGAATTCCTTGTTCTCGCCGACGTAGGACGCGATGACCCGGCTGATCCGGCCCGCTTCCAACAACAGGCCGAGGCCCGCGCCGTCGACACCGCAGTTGTTGGACACGATCGTGAGATCGTCGGCACCCTGCTCCAGCAGGGCTCCGATCAGGAACCACGGGATACCGGCGAGGCCGAATCCCCCGACGGCAAGGCTTGCGCCACTGGGGATGTCGGCGACGGCTTCGGCGGCCGAGCCGACCACCTTGTCGAGGGTCATGGCTGCTCCAAATGGTCGATCAGCGCGGGCGTGACGATCGCGGGCTGTTCGGCGTTGGCCAAATGCGCGGCGTGAGGCACCTCGAGCATCCGGGCATCCGGCACGTTCTCGGTGATCTCGGCGAGCTTGGCCGGCGGGGTCGCGGGATCGTCGGCCCCGGCGATGGTCAGCGTGCGCGCCTTGATGAGCGGGAGGTCGGCGCGCAGGTCGAGCGCGGCGATCGCCTCGCAGCATCCCGCGTAGCCCTCGGCCGGGGTGGCGGCGACCATCGCCTCGTGGGCGGCCTTGGCGTCGAGATTCCGGGTGAGGAATTCGGGGGTGAACCACCGTGCCACAACGGCTTCCGCGACGGCTTCGCTGCCGTCGGCGCGTACAGCCGCGGCGCGGTCGGTCCATGCCGAGGCCGGCGGCAACTGCGCCCCCGTGCACAACAGGACCAACCGGTCGACCCGCTCTGGATTACGGGCCGCCACGCGCATCGCGGTCATACCGCCCAGCGACAGCCCGACGATGTGGGCGCGTTCCACGCCGAGGGCGTCGAGCAGCGCGACGACGTCGTCGGCGAGATCGTCGATCGAGTACGGACCTTCCGGCACCGGTGACCCGCCGTGGCCGCGCGTGTCGTACCGCACGACCCGGAACCGCTCTTCGAGCGCGGAAAGTTGTGCGTCCCACATGCGATGGGTGGAGCCCAGCGAATTGGACAGCACGACAACGGGTCCGTCGGCACGCCCGGTGACGACGTGGTGGACGGCAACGGTGCTCACGCGCGATCCACCTTCACTACTCGCTGGACACTCATCGAATTACCTCCAAAACAGCGGCGAGGCCCTGTCCCCCGCCGATACACATGGTTTCCAGTACATATCGCGCGTCCCGGCGCACGGCCTCATAGGCGGCGGTCGCCAGGATCCGCGCTCCGGTCGCGCCGATCGGGTGGCCCAGTGAGATGCCGGAACCGTTCGGATTGACGCGCTCGTCGAGCGGGTCGATCTTCCATTCGGCCAGAACTGCCAGCACCTGCGCGGCGAACGCCTCGTTGAGTTCGATGAGGTCGATATCGTCGAGCGTCAAACCCGCGCGGTCGAGCGCGGTCGCGGTGGCGCCGACCGGTCCGATGCCCATGGTCTCGGGCGCGCATCCGGTGACGGCCCATGACCGCAGCGCCAGAACCGGTGTGAGTCCCCGCTTTTCGGCCTCCGAGCGGGTCGTGACGATGCACATCGCCGCACCGTCGTTCTGGCCCGAGGCGTTGCCCGCGGTGACGGTGGACTCGGCGTCGACCTTGAGCCGGATGGCACGCAGCGCGGCGAGTTGTTCGGCGGTGATGTCAGCGCGTGGGTGCTCGTCACGGTCGATGACGGTGTCGGGCTTGCCGCGCCTGCCGGGCACCGTGACGGGGACGATCTCGTCGGCGAACCGGCCGGCGTCGTGCGCGGCGACCGCGCGCTGATGTGACCGCACCGCGAGCTCGTCCTGCTCATCCCGGCTGATGCCGTACTCCCTGCGCAGGTTCTCGGCGGTCTCGATCATGCCGCCCGCAATGGGATGGTTTGTGCCGCCCGCGGTTTCGCGAGCCCGGTCGAGCCGGTCCTGCAACGCGATGGCGCCCTGGCGCACACCGGTGCGCAGGCCCAGTGCGTAGTGCTCGACATTGGACATCGACTCGGCGCCGCCTGCGACCACGACGCGGGCCGCACCGGTGGCCACCTGACCCGCGGCGTACAGCACCGCTTGCAGACCGGAGCCGCAGCGCCGGTCGATCTGCAGTCCGGGCACACCGGTGCCCAGACCGGCGTCGAGTGCGGCGATGCGGCCGATGGCCGGGGCCTCGCCACTGGGATACCCATGGCCGAGGACGACGTCGTCGACGTCGCCTTCGCGCAGTCCAACGCGGTCGGCGAGCGCGCGCAGCGTCACGGTGGCGAGGTCGGCCGCGGTGAGCGCTGCCAAGGCCCCGCCCATCCGCCCGACCGGGGTTCGGACGGGGCTGCAGATCACGACCGGAGAAGTCATGCCTTCGACGTTAGATACCCACACAGATATTTTGAAATACTTAGATCGCGGACATTGATATCTGTAGAGTTCTAATCGTGGAGTTGCGTCATCTGCGCTACTTCGTCGCGGTCGGCGAGGAGTTGCACTTCGGCCGGGCCGCCGACCGGCTGCACATCGCCCAGCCGCCACTGTCCCAACAGATCCGTCAGCTCGAGCGCGAGCTCGGCGTATCGCTGCTGACGCGCACGACCCGCAGCGTCGAACTCACCCCGGCCGGTCGCGCCTACCTGCAGCGCGCGATCGAAATCCTCGACGCCGTGGGCGACGCGGGCGGCCAGGCCCGGCGTATCGCCGCAGGCGTGGAGGGCCGCCTGGTGATCGGTTGTGTCGGCTCGGCCACCTACTCGCTGCTGCCGCAACTCGTGCGGGCCCTCGGCGAATCGTTGCCGGGCGTGGAGGTCGGCCTGCGCGGCGAGATGCTGGCCCCCGCGCAGCTCGAGGCCCTCCGGTCGGGCGCCCTCGACCTCGCGTTGTTGCGCCCGCCGGTCGTCGGCGAAGGCATTTTCACCGAGACCGTGCGCCGCGACCGGCTGTTGGTCGCGCTGCCCACGAACCACAGCCTGGCGGGCCAGACCGAACTGACCGTGGCCGCGCTGCGCGACGAGGATTTCGTCGTGCATGCCGGACACGGCCGGTCGACGATGAGCAACCTCGTCGAGAACATCTGCGCCGATGCCGGATTCGTGCCGCGCGTGCGGCAAGAGGTCTCAGAGACGTCGACCTTGGTCACCTTGGTGGCGGCCGGCCTCGGCGTCGCGATCGTGCCCGACCCGACAGCGGCGCTCGACATCGCCGGGGTCCGCTACGTGCCGTTGGCACCCGCCGCGCTCGGCATCGACCTGGTGGCCGCCGGCGCGCAACGCTCGCCACTGATCGACAACGTGCTTGCGGTCTTGCGAGACGTCGCGCATAGGGTGTGAGCCATGTCGCTCTCTGGGAAGACCATGTTCATCTCCGGTGCCAGCCGCGGTATCGGCCTGGCGATCGCCAAGAAGGCCGCTGCCGACGGCGCCAACATCGCTCTGGTCGCCAAGACCGCCGAGCCCCATCCCAAACTCGAAGGCACCATCTACACGGCCGCCAAGGAGATCGAGGAGGCCGGCGGACAGGCCCTGCCCATCGTCGGCGACGTCCGTGACGGTGACTCTGTGGCCGCCGCCGTGGCCAAGGCCGTCGAGCAGTTCGGCGGGATCGACCTGTGCGTCAACAACGCCTCGGCCATCAACCTCGGCTCGATCGAGGAGGTGCCGCTCAAGCGCTTCGACCTGATGAACGGCATCCAGATCCGCGGTACCTACGCCGTCTCGCAGGCCTGCATCCCCCACATGAAGGGCCGCGAGAACCCGCACATCCTGACGCTCTCGCCGCCGATCCGGATGGAATCGAAGTGGCTCAAGCCGACCGCCTACATGATGGCCAAGTACGGGATGACGCTGTGCGCGTTGGGCATTGCCGAAGAGATGCGCGATGCCGGCATCGCGTCGAACACGCTGTGGCCGCGCACCCTGGTCGCCACCGCCGCGGTGCAGAACCTGCTGGGCGGCGACGAGGCCATGGCCCGGGCCCGCAAGCCCGCCGTGTACGCCGATGCCGCGTACGCGATCTTCAACAGGCCCGCGCGCGAATACACGGGCCAGAGCCTGCTGTGCGAAGACGTGCTGCTGGATTCCGGCGTGACCGATCTGTCGGTGTACGACTGCGTGCCCGGCTCGGATCTCGGCGTCGACCTGTGGGTGGACACCCCCAACCCGCCGGGATACGTCCAGCCGTAACCGGCCAACAGGCATACTCGGTGTGTGCCTGACTCCAAGCCGACCCTCTGGGCCACCGGCCGCTATGAAGCTGTCGCGGAACGCATTGCGTCCATCGCGGCCGAGGTCGTCGCCGCGGTCGACCGGCGCAAGACGGTGCGCGACGCCGCTGTCATCGACCTGGCGTGCGGCACCGGCAGTGCGGCACTGGCCGCGGCCGGTGCGGGCGCGCGTGTCACGGGCGTCGACCTGACCGCCGAACTCGTCGACATCGCCGCGGCCCGGCCCGGCGCCGACGCCGTCACCTGGGTGGTGGCCGACGCCGCCGACACGGGCCTGCCCGACGCCGGCTTCGATGCCGCGGTGTCCAACATGGGCATCATCTTCGTCGAACCGGAGAGCCTTCTCGGCGAGGTTGCCCGGCTGGTGCGGCCGGGCGGCGTGTTCGGGTTCTCGTCGTGGATTCGTGATGACGCGGGCAACCCGTTCTACAACCCGATCGTCGAGACGCTGGGCCAACCGCCCGCGTCGGGTTATTCCCCCGACCAGTGGGGCGAGCCCGACGTCGTGGCGGCGCGGCTGGCCGCTGCGTTCGACGGCATCGAGATCGAAAAGCGCGTGCACACGTGGCAATTCGATTCCCTGCCGGCGGCGTTGCACTTTCTCAAGCACGAGTCGCCCATGCACGTCGACCTGCTGCACAACCTAGAGGATCCGCAGCGCACGCAACTGGTGCAGGCCTTCGAGCGGGCCTTCGGCGAGCACACCGACAGCGCGGGCCGGGTGTCGTTCCCGAGCCCCTACCTCGTGGCGACCGCGCGGCGCACGTGACGGCCCGGCCGGCTACCGCAGCATGGTCTCGACGCTCTCGGCGAACGCGGCAGTGGTGAAGCAGGTCGGTTCCGCGAACTCCTCGAGCGTGAGGGCGTCGTTCCAGCTGGCGTCGGCCGCCGAGCGCAGCAGTGGTTTCGCCATCGCGACGGCGTGCGGCGGCAGCGCGGCGACGCGCGAACACCAGTCGTCGGCCGCCGCGAGCAGCCGGTCGTGGGGAACCACCTCGTGCACGAGGCCAAGCCGCCGGGCGGCCTCGGCGTCGATGTGCTCGCCTTTGAGGTAGTAGGCCAACGCTCCCTGGTAGCCCAGCCGCCGGGTCAGCGCCCAGCTGGTACCGACCTCCGGAATCAGGCCGAGCCGCGCGAAAGCGGGCACGATGACGGCCCGCTCGCTCGCGATGGTCAGGTCGCAGGTCAGCGCCCAGGCCAGCCCGACGCCCGCCGCGGGGCCGTTGAGCGCGGCCACGAAGATGGTGTCCGAGCCGGCGATCAACCGGGCGATACCGCCGAATTCGCGCCGGATCCACCGCCACACGTCTGCCGTGCCCTCGGCCCGGTACCGGTTGTCGATAGCAGCCCGCATCATCCGCAGGTCACCGCCCGCACTGAAGCCCGGATCCGCTCCGGTCAGCACCACGGCACGAATGTCGTTGTCGGCCACCAGATCCGCCAGCGCCAGGCGCAACTGACGGACCAACGGCGCGGACAACACGTTGAGCCGGTCGGGTTCGTCGAGCGTGACCAGCGCGCGGTCGCCGCGGTGCTCGACCCTGACGCGCCGTGGCGCGTCCGGATCGTCGCCGTCGGCCACCATGCTGCGATACAGGGCTTCACTCATCTGCTCGTCTCCTCGATCTGGTTGTCCCGCAATGCGTTCCAGGCCGCATCGGCGAACGTCTCGATGACCGTGCGGTCCATCTCGTCGGCGTTGCCCGCCAGCCAGTGCCTCGCGTACTCCTGGGCCGCGCCGAACCACAGGGCTGCTGTGACGGCGGGCTGGATGGAGACCAGCACGCCGTAGGTGTGGTGCGGGCGCCACCAATCGCCGATGGCTGCGAAGAAGTCCCGGTTGGCGGCCCGCAGTGCGGCACTGTCGAGGCGGTCACCCAGAAGCAGCGCGGCCTCGCCGCGGTGTTCTGCAACCCAGTTCAAGTGGTGCCGCACACCGCCACGGATCCCGGCCTCGGCGGAGTCCTGGGCCCGCAGCATCGCCACGAAGCCGGCCTGATATTCGGCCATGACCTGCGCGTAGACCGCGGCCGCCAGCGCCGGTTTGTCGGGAAAGTGGTGATACAGCGATCCGACGCTGACACCGGCTTCGCGACGCAGCTCGTCGAGGGTGGGGGCGATCGTGCCGTCGGCCGCGAACCGCCGCCGCGCGACCGTCAGCAACCGGTCCCGGGCATTTCTGCCATTCGACGGCGACACGAGGATCACTCTAACAAAACAGAGGAATCCTCTAAAAGGGCTTATTGCGCCTGGTAGAGGATCCCGCGCCCGATGGCTTCCCGGACCTCGGGCAGTGCGGCTGCCGCCAGCGCGTCGGTGTCGACACCGTGGTGCGTCGCCAGCAGCTCGATGAGCGTCCCCAGGGGGACTTCGCCGCGGCATCCGGCGAGCAGCGCCCGCAGCACTTCGTCGACCCCGATCACCGCGCCCGGCCCGCCAGGGCGGCGCACCGCTGCACCCACCTGCTGCCATCCGTCGGGCCCTGGCAACGATTGCTCCTCCAGGAAAACCGGCGCGGTCGACAGTCGCGCCGCCAGCAGCTCGGCATCGGTGGTGTCCCGCAGGTAGGCCCGCCGCGCGAAGAAGGCGTCGACTTCGGTTCCGGTGATCGGTTCGTCGGTGATCTCTTCCAGGATCTGCTCGGGCGCCTCACCGGGGCGGGGCACGCGCAACGAGATCAGCCCCATCCCGACGCCGACGATGCCCTGCTCGGCGAACCAGTCCAGCCATTCGCCGCCCCGCCGTGCGGCAGCCTCGGGGGTCTCGCCGGCATCGGCCAGCCACAGCGATACGTAGCTCAGCGGGTCGGCCAGCTCACGCTGGACCACCCAGGCGTGCAGGCCGGTGCCTGCCAGCCATCCGCGCATCCGGTCGCGCCAATCACCTTCGCGGACAATCCAGTTGGCCATCACCTGGGCGGTGCCACCGGGATTCAGGTGGTCGCCGATCTGTTCGACGAGCTGCCGGCACAACCCATCCCCGGCCACCCCGGAGTCGCGATAGATGTAGTCGCGGGTGCCCGAGCCCACGACGAACGGCGGGTTGGACACTATGAGGTCGAAGCGTTCACCGGCCACCGGTTCGAACAGGCTGCCGTGGCGCAGCTCCCACGACATGCCGTTGAGTCGCGCGGTCGCCGCGGCGAGCGACAACGCGCGTTGGTTGGTGTCGGTCGCGACCACCTCGGCGCAGTGAGAGTCGAGGTGCAACGCCTGGATGCCGCAGCCCGTGCCGAGGTCCAGCGCGCGCTGCACGGGCGTACGGATCACGGCGCGGGCCAGTGAGATCGACGCTCCGCCGATGCCCAGCACGTGATCGCTGCGCAGCGGCGCGCTGCGCAGCGCGGCGTCCTGATCCGAGACGACGAGATGATCGCGCTCGCCGTCGCTGTGCGGACGGATGTCGAGGATCGCGCGAGCAGTGCCGGACGACACGTCGACCACGCCGTTGGCCGCGAGTGCGGCCAGGCTCACCGACGGCAGCGCGGCCTCGACGCGGTCGGCGGGCTCGTCGGTACCGAGCAGGAACAGCCGCACCAGCGTCGCCAGCCTGCGCCGATGCTCGGGTGCGCCACCGCTGGCACGCAGCGCGGGCCACCACACTCCCCTGCCCAACGCCGCGTTCGCGTCGGCACCCAACATCTCGGCCACGCCGTCGACCGAGTAGCCCGCCGACCGAAGGTCGGTGCCCAGCGCGTCGACCACGCCGGGTTCCAGAAGCTCGCTCAAAACAGTGCCGACTCGGGTTCGGCAGGCTCGATGAGTTCGGGGCCGTTGTTGCGGACACTGTTGACCAATCGCGACACCTCGCGGATCGCGATGCGGTCCAGATCGCCGTGGCCCCGCAGCAGGCCTTCGTCGATCGGGGCGTCGGGGTCGAGCCAGCGGTCCCAGTCGCGCTCGCTGATGGTCAGCGGCATGCGGTCGTGGATGTCGGCGAGCGGGCCCGCGGCATCGGTGGTGATGATCGTGCAGCTCAGCAGCGGCGTCGAGTCCTTCGGCGCGCCGGCAGGCCGCCACGTGGACCACAGGCCCGCCATGAACAACAGCTCGCCGTCGGCGCCGTACATGTAGAACGGCGTCTTGGCGACCTTCTTGGTGCCCGCGGCCGGATTGGGCTTCCACTCGTACCAGCCGTCCATCGGAATGAGGCAGCGCTTGTTCTTCGCCGAGTTCCGGAACGCCGGCGACGTGGTCACCTTGTCGGCCCTGGCGTTGATCAGCAGCGGGCCCTTGTTGTCGGGCGAACCGTCCTCGGCGGTCTTGACCCACGGTGGGACCAGGCCCCAGCGCATCGACCGCACGCGCCGTGTCGATTCGTCGTCGGGTTCGGTGTGGCGTTTGACCACGCTGCTGATGGTCGTGGTCGGCGCCACGTTGTAGTTGGGGCCCGGCGTGTCCTTGTCACCGGCATTGCCACCGGCACTCGTGCTCTCGTCGATCGCCTGGATCTTCTGCGCCAGCAGCGCCGGATCGGTCGTCACCGCGAAACGTCCACACATAGAGCCCATGCTTGCAGAAACCGCGGACAAGGCAGGATGTACTACGTGGACGAACGCGCACGCGAGGAGCAAGGACAACACTGGCCTGCCCCGTCGACGACCAGCCCTGTCGATGCGACCGTGACCGTGCCCGGCTCCAAGTCGCTGACCAACCGGGCCCTGGTTCTCGCCGCCCTGGCCACCCCGCAGGGCACCTCGACCGTCTCCGGCGCGCTGCGCAGCCGCGACACCGACCTCATGATCGAGGCGATCCGCACGCTTGGCGTGACGGTCACCGGTGACGGCACCGAGTTGACGGTCGCCGGCCGGATCGACCCGGCGCCCGGTGCGCGCGTGGATTGCGGACTGGCGGGCACCGTGCTGCGGTTCGTCCCACCGGTGGCCGCATTGGGCACCGCATCGGTGACCTTCGACGGCGACGAGCAGGCTCGCGCCCGGCCGATCACGCCGCTGCTCGCAGGTCTCGGCGGTCTGGGCGTGCACATCGACGGCTCCGGCCTCCCGTTCGTCGTTCGGGGGCGCGGCACGGTCGGCGGCGGCACGGTGGAGATCGACGCGTCGGCGTCGTCACAGTTCGTTTCCGGGCTGCTGCTGTCGGGTGCGGCGTTCACCGAGGGCCTGACCGTCGTGCACACGGGCGAGTCGGTGCCGTCGGCCCCGCACGTCGCGATGACGGTGGCCATGCTGCGCGACGCCGGAGTACAGGTCGACGACGCCACACCCAATCGCTGGCAGGTGGCGCCCGGCCCGGTGGCGGCCCGCACGTGGCACATCGAACCGGATCTGTCGAACGCCACACCGTTCCTGGCGGCAGCGCTGGTGACCGGGGGAACCGTGCGGATCGCCGGCTGGCCCAAGGACAGCATCCAGCCCGCCGACACCATCCTCGGGCTGGTGCGGGCCGTCGACGCCGTTGTCCACCAACATGATTCGCACCTCGAAGTCACGGGATCGGCGGGCTACGGAGGCTTCGAGGCCGACCTGCACGATGTCGGCGAGCTGGCGCCCACGGTGGCAGCGCTCGCGGCCCTGGCCCGCCCCGGCTCGACGTCACGCCTGCGGGGCATCGCGCATCTGCGCGGCCACGAGACCGACCGGCTCGCGGCGTTGAGCGCCGAGATCAACGGCCTCGGCGGCGATTGCGCCGAAACCGAGGACGGGCTGCTGATCACCGCGCGGCCGCTGCACGGCGGGCTGTGGCGGTCCTACGCCGATCATCGGATGGCGACCGCGGGCGCCATCGTCGGACTGCGGACGCCCGGCGTCGAGGTGGACAACATCGCCACGACCGCCAAGACACTGCCCGATTTCCCGCGGATGTGGGCGGACATGCTGGCGGGCGCCTCACGTTGAGCGCACGGGGCACTCGGGACTACGACGAGTCCGACGTCCGGATCAGACCGGGTCGGGGCACGCGTCCGCGGACCAAGACCCGCCCCGACCATGCCGACGCCCGTTCGGCGATGGTGGTCGCCGTCGACCGTGGGCGGTGGGGTTGCGCGCTGGACGGCGACCCCGCACAGCGAGTCACCGCGATGCGCGCCCGCGAACTGGGCCGCACGCCGATCGTGGTGGGTGACGACGTGGACGTGGTCGGCGATTTGTCCGGCCGACCCGACACCCTGGCCCGCATCGTGCGCCGCGGCGAACGCCGGACGGTTTTGCGCCGCACCGCCGACGACACCGACCCCACCGAACGCGTTGTGGTCGCCAACGCCGACCAGTTGCTCATCGTGGTGGCGCTGGCCGATCCGCCACCGCGCACCGGGCTTGTCGAGCGCGCGCTGATCGCCGCGTACGCCGGAGGCCTGAAACCGATTCTTTGCCTGACGAAATCGGACCTCGCCCCACCCGAACCGTTCGCCGCGCAGTTCGCCGACCTGGATCTCACCGTGGTCACCGCGGGCCGCGACGACCCGCTGGACGCGGTCGCGCCGTTGTTGACCGACCAGGTCACGGTGTTGCTGGGCCATTCGGGCGTCGGCAAGTCCACACTCGTGAACCGCCTTGTGCCGGAAGCGGATCGGGCAACGGGTGAAGTGTCGGGTGTGGGCAAGGGCAAGCACACGTCGACTCAGTCGGTCGCGCTGCCCCTCGACGGCGAGGGCTGGGTGATCGACACGCCGGGCATCCGGTCGTTCGGGCTGGCGCACATCGAACCCGACGACGTGCTCCTGGCGTTCTCCGACCTGGCCGAGACCATCGCGGACTGTCCCCGAGGCTGCGGGCACATGGGCCCGCCCGCCGACCCGGAATGTGCACTCGACACGCTGTCCGGTCCCGCGGCGGGGCGGGTCGCGGCGGCCCGGCGCCTGTTGGCGGCACTCAAGGACGCTTGATCGCGTTCCGGGTACCGGTGTGCGGTACCGAAGGCCGACCTGGCGGCACGCCGCACTAGGGTCGCTGATCGTGGCTACCTACGTTCTCACCGGCAGCGCCTCGGGACTCGGCGCGGCTACCAAGACCCGACTGGAGGCCGACGGCCATCGCGTGATCGGCGTCGACCTGAGGGATGCCGACGTGACGGTCGACCTGAGTACCGCCGACGGCCGCGCCGAGGCCGTCGCACGGGTCACCGAGATGGCCGACGGCCGGATCGACGGTTTCGTGCCGTTCGCCGGCCTGGCCGCGGCGACCGGACGCCCGGCACGGCTGCTGATCGCCGTCAACTACTTCGGTGCGATCGAGCTGCTCGAGGGGCTGCGGCCGCTGCTGGCCGCCGGGGAGAATTCCTCCGTCGTGCTGATCAGCTCTAATTCGACGACCAGTCAACCGAACTGGCCGATCGAGATGGCGGAGGCCTGCCTGGCGGGCGACGGGGAGCTCGCGAACACCATCGCCGACTCGTTCGGCGATTTCGGCGCCCTGCAGGCGTACCCGGCGACCAAGGCCGCGCTCGCGTACTACGCGCGCACCAGGTCGGCCGAGTACATCGCCGACGGCATCCGGCTCAACGCGATAGCGCCCGGACTCATCGACACCCCGATGACCCAGGAGGGCCGCAAAGACCCCCTCACGGGCGAGGCGATGGAGCAGTTCCTCAAGACCATCCCGGCCGGGCGCGGCGGCCGCCCGGAGGAGGTCGCGTCGTTGGTGGCGTACCTGCTCGGACCCGACGCGGGTTACTTCGTCGGCTCGGTCATCTTCGTCGACGGCGGTACCGACGCCGCGTTCCGCGGCAAGGACTGGCCCAGGGTGTGGCAGCTCGACAGGTGACGAGTCCGCGTCAGTGCTTGCCCTTGGCCTCGTCCGCGGCAGCCTGCTCCTGCTCCTGCGCGGCCTGATCCTTGGCCGCCTGGATCGCCGCCCGCCCCTCGGGGCTGGCAGCCGAATTGCCGGGAGTCTTGGCAGTGGCCACGCCGGCGTTGCAGTTGAGATTGAGCAGCACGGTGTCGGTGACCGGCGCGAAATCGTCGCCCTTGATCCACGGCGCCTGCTCGGAGCTCGTCACGACGCACTTGTCGTCCTCTTCGGAATCACCCGACCGGGTCGCGATGACGGCCTTCTGCCCCGCGTCGGCGATGGCCGAGGACGCGTCGGCGTACGTCTTGCCCGCGTAGTCGTCTGCCGCAGCCACACCTGTCGCAGCCATGCCCACCGGGACAGCCGCAACGGCGATCGCAGCCATACCAAGCAGCTTCCTCATCCCGCTCCTCCGATCTCGTGAGAGCTGCAGATTATGAGCGGAGGCTGTCAAGGCCCTGGGAGTCGGTGGGGTGATTACTTGGAACTGCCCCCGATTGGACTTTCGAGTCCGAGTGAATTGCCAAAATCACAGGTCAGTCGGCAACGATCACAATTGACGGCATACAAACTGGACGATAAAGTTCAATTCCGTATTTGGCGGCTCAAGACAGGACAATGCACGATGACCACAAATCACTTACCTCGCCGCCTCGCCGCGGCCGCAGGCCTGGCCGCACTGATCACCCTCGGCGGTCTCACCGCGTGCGGCACCGGCGGCGAGAAGGAGCCGAGCACTCCGACCACGACCACGACGACCACTACGACCACGACTGCGCCCAGCAGTGCGCCGACGGTGGCGCCCACCGAGAAGAGCATCAACCCGGGCGGCGGCAATCTGTTCACGCCCACCCACGTCGTGACGCCGGCACCGCCCACCGGCGGCGGCAAGGGCGGCCACTAAACCGATTGTCAGACAGTCTGATACGACTTGATGTGGTCGATCGCCATATTGAGTGAGGACTGCATGAGGCGCGGGTCGTGGGCGGTCTGCGACAGCAGATAGCCGCCCTCGACCGCAGCCAGCAACCCGGTGGCGAGCCCCTTCGCGTCGATGTCAGCGCGCAACGCGCCGCCGTCGCGGATGCGCTCCAGAGCCGCCGCCAGAAGATCCCGCCACTGCGCGAAGTGCTCGGCCAACGACACGCGGGCCTTGTCGTCGCTGTCGGACAGTTCGGCCGCGAGCGAGCCGAGCTCACATCCCCACAGGCCACGGCGCAGGGTGCACCGTTGGACCATGGCGTCTCGCCACTGTTCCAAACCGCGCAGCGTGTCGACCTTCTCCAGCCGCAGCCGCTGCCAGGACAGGATCTCGTCCGCACGCAGCGTGATGACCTCGTACACCAATTCCGACTTGTCGTCGAAGTGCTGGTAGAACTGCGACTTGCTGGCTGCGCCGGCGGCCAGCACCTCGTCGATGGTCGTTGCCGCGACGCCTTTCACATACATCAACTCGGCCGCGGCCACCACGATGCGATTGCGGGTCGCCACGCCCCGCGACGTCAACCGCGGCCGCGTCGTGGACTCCTGTTCGGACGGCACACCTCACTGTAATCCGAACAGTCCGGTCCAACTTCCGGTGGCAGTGGTTCGGTACCGACAAAACGTGGGCTTGCGCCGGATTCGGCACAAGCCCACGTTCGAGGTGAAATTATGCGGCGCGCTTGGCAACCCGCTTGGCCGCGGTGCGCTCGCGGCGCCACTCCCGCACCGACGTCATCGCGGCCTTGAGACCGCGCCGCCGCCCGGTGACGGGATCGGTGATGCCGTAACCACCCTCGAGCTGATCGAACATCCGCTCGCTGTGGGTCTCGGGCGCATCGTCGGCGGTGTCGCGCAGGAACCGGTCCGGCAGCGACAGCTTGGCGATGGTCCGCCACGCCTTGCCGTACTGCACCAGGAACGATCCCGTGGTGTAGGGCAGGTCGTACTTGTCGCACAGCGCCCGGACGCGGATCGAGATCTCGTAGAGCCGGTTGCTCGGCAGATCCGGGTACAGGTGGTGCTCGATCTGGTGGCACAGGTTGCCGCTCATGAACCGCAGCACCGGCCCGTTCTCGAAGTTCGCGCTGCCCAGCATCTGCCGCAGATACCAGTGACCGCGGCTCTCGCCGACCATGTCGGTCTTGGTGAATTTCTCTGCGCCGTCGGGGAAATGACCGCAGAAGATCACGGCGTTGGCCCACACGTTGCGAATGATGTTGGCCACCGCGTTGGCCTTGAGCGTCGACTTGTAGGTCGCTCCCGGCGAAAGCGACGTCAGCGCGGGGAACACCACGTAGTCCTTGGCGACCTGGTGGCCCGCCTTGATGCCGAACTCCTTGACCCGGATCAACGTGGCCTTGCGATCGTCGCGGCCCTTGAAGATCTTGCCGAGCTCCAGGTGCTGCAGCCCCACGCCCCATTCGAACAACGTGCACAACATGGTGTTGTAGAACAGGTTGAGCAGGTTGAACGGCTTCCACTTCTGATCACGCGTGACGCGGATGAGCCCGTAGCCCACATCGTCGTCCATGCCCAGGATGTTCGTGTACTTGTGATGCATGAAGTTGTGGGTGAAGCGCCAGTGCTTGGACGCCCCGCTCATGTCCCACTCCCACGACGAGGAGTGGATCTCGGGATCGTTCATCCAATCCCACTGGCCGTGCATGACGTTGTGGCCGATCTCCATGTTCTCGATGATCTTGGCCACGCCCAAAGTCACGGTGCCCGCCCACCAGGCAGAGCGGCGCGAGCTGGCCGCCAACATCAGCCGGCCGGACACCTCAAGGGCGCGCTGGGCGGCGATGGTGCGGCGGATGTAGCGCGCATCGCGCTCCCCGCGGGAGTCTTCGATGTCCTGACGGATCGCATCGAGCTCGATGCCCAGGTTCTCGATATCGGCATCGGTCAGATGCGCGAACGCGGGAACGTCGGTGATAGCCATCGTCAGCCTCCTCTCGTCTACCTACGGTAGCGTAACCTACGAATGCGTAGGTTACCAGTCAGTAAAACCTAAACGTCCAGTACACAGTCGCCGGAAGCAGCCGAGACGCACGTCTGAATCCGGGTTCCCGGGTCGTGTTCGACGCCCGTGCGCAAGTCACGCACGTGCCCGTCGACCAGACCCACGACGCAGGATTGGCAGATGCCCATCCGGCAGCCGAACGGCATCCGGATTCCGACCTGCTCCCCTGCATCCATCAACGGCGTGGCGCCATCGACCTCGATCTCCTTGCCGCTGCGCTCGAAGGTCACAGTGCCGCCAGCACCATGTGGCGCGGCGCGCGACACCGCGAACCGCTCCAGGTGCAGATTGTCCGGGATTCCCGCGCCTGCCCACACCTTTTCGGCGTCGTTGAGCATGCCTTCGGGCCCGCACGCCCAGGTCTGGCGGTCCCGCCAGTCTGCGACCACGTCGGCCAGCCGGGACAGGTCGAGCCGGCCCTGGGTCCGTGTGGTGCGCAACTGTAGCCGGTAGCCCGGATGGGACTTCTCCAGCCCCGCCAGTTCCTCGGCGAACAGCATGTCGGATTCCGTTGGCGCCGAGTGCAAGTGGACGATATCGGTGATCTGATCGCGACGCACCAGGGTACGCAGCATCGAGATCACCGGGGTGATGCCAGAGCCCGCAGTCAAGAACATCACCGAGGCGGGCGCCGGGTCGGGCATGACGAAATTGCCCTGCGGAGCGGCCAACCGCACGATGGTGCCCGGCGCCAGCCCGTTGACCAGATGCGAGGACAGGAAGCCCTCTGGCATGGCCTTGACCGTGATGGTGATGGTGCGCGGGCCGCCCGCAGAGCCCTTCTCGGCGGGCGAGGTCAGCGAGTACGACCGCCAGCGCCAGCGCCCCTCGAGCAGGACACCGATGCCGACGTACTGGCCGGGTTCGTAGTCGAACGAGAAACCCCAGCCCGGCTTGATCACCAGCGTGGCGGAATCCTCGGTCTCCTGCCGGACCTCCAGCACGCGGCCGCGCAGCTCGCGGGCCGACCACAGCGGGTTGGCCAGCTTCAGGTAGTCGTCGGGCAGCAGCGGTGTGGTGATCCGTCCCGCGATGGTCCGGAGCGCATGCCAACCCGGTCGCTGCTTGGCGCCTGCGACTGTGGGTCGGACGGTGTCGGCCACATTGGCCGAGACCTTGATGTAGTTCTTGGCCACGGGAACCTACGGTACCGTAACCTACGGTGCCGTAGCTAGTCCACGGTCCTGATCAACGGTACTGACTTGAGCTTACGGAGGCAGGGCTACGCCGGCAGGGTGTTCTTGTACACCTTTCCGTCCTTCATGATGATCTTGAAGTTGCGGCCCGGGTCGGCGATCAGCTGCAGATTGCTCAGCGGATCCCCGTCCACCAGCAGCAGGTCGGCCAGCGCGCCCTGCTCCACCACCCCGAGCTTCCCGGGGTACGGGCTGCGCTTGCCCGACATCGCCAGCAGTTCGCCGTTGGTGGCGGTCGCCATCGTCAACGTCTCGGCGGGCGAGAACCACCTGCCGAGCCCCGCCAGCAGCGCCCCCTGCTTGGGCGCGAGTTGCGGCGAGAACAGGATGTCGGTGCCGAACGCCGTCTTGAGCTTGTACTTGCGGGCCAACTGATAGACGTTCGCGACACCGTCGACGATTTCCTTGGCCTTGGCGGCCTCATCGGAGCCCGGCGGGAACGCGCCGATCATCTCGGCCGGGATGGGCTGAGTACTCAGCCAGATGTTGTTGTCCGCCATCTCTTTTGCCGTCGCCTCGTCCATCAGGTGCGCGTGCTCGACGCACATCACACCGGCACGGATCGCCTGCTGGATGGTCTGCGGCGTGTACGCGTGCACCGTCACATACGTGCCCCAGTTTGCGGCGGCCTCGGTGGCCGCCCGCAGCTCGGGTTCGGTGAACGTCGTGACGTCGAGCGGGCTGTGCGGCGACGACACCCCGCCGCCCGCGGTCAGTTTGATCTGCGACGCGCCCTGAAACAACTGCTCGCGCGTGCGCATCCGCACCTCGTCTGGGCTGTCGGCGACCATTGCGGCACCGAGTTCCTCCTGATGCGACAGGTTCCCACCGGGATTGCGCGGCAGGTCCGCGGGTGTCCGGAAATCTCCGTGCCCGCTCGTGACCGTGATGATGGCGCCCGACGGGAAGATGCGCGGGCCGTCGATGACGCCCTCGTCGATGGCGCGCTTGAGGCCGAAACTCGGACCGCCGAGATCGCGGACCGTGGTGAAGCCACGCATCAACGTGTCGGTGGCCTCGGCGCCCGCCAACAGGTTCAGGTATCCGGGATCCAAGGTCGTCAGCTGGGTCACCGGCGGGCGCACGAGCATGGTGTGCCAGTGGTTGTCGATGAGCCCGGGCATCAACGTGCGGCCGCCCCCGTCGATGACCGTGGCGCCGGGCTCGGGCGGCAGTGGCTCGGTCGAGATCTTGTCGATGCGGTTGCCCTTCACCAGGACATTCGACGGCGCCGAGAGGGTGGCGCTGCGGCCGTCGAAGATCCGCACGTTGCGGAACTCCACCGGCGCGGGCGCCGGATCGCCATCGGCCGCGGCGTTGTCGCCGCCCGGGCCGGGGGTCCGCGCCGACGGGCTCGATCCGGCCGGTGGTGGCGCACTCGTCGCTCCGGGTCTGTCGCCGCCGGGCGAACATCCGACGCCGGCGAGCATCAGTGAGAGGGCCGCGATGATGTGCAGATTCCGCAACGGAATCCCCTTGTCTCGTAGCGGGTCAGAGCAGCTCGAGCAGGAACGGCAGCTCTTGCGGCGCGTACCACGCCAGGTCGTGATCTTGCGCGTCCCCGACGGTGAGCTCGGCATCCTCGTCGCCCAGATCCGCTTCGTCGACGACGTCGACCGCGGCCAGCACAGCCGGCTCGGCATCGGCGTTGTCGACGTAGACGGCGACCACCGCATCGATGGGCACCGGGCCGGACAGCCGCACCACGGCGTCGTCCAGGTCCGGGCGCGCGGTGACACCGTCCGCATCGGCCACCACCACGGCCCGCCGCGGCTGCAGCTCGGACGGCCCGCCCGTCGCGATCAGGCGCAGCGATGCCAGCGCGGCATCGCGCAACGCGACCTCGGCGAGCTCGTCGTCGTCGCCGTGGGAGTAAGCCTCCCGCAGCGTCGGGGTGACCGCAAAGGCCGTCCCGTTCACCACCCGCAACGACCGGTCGTCGACGAGTTGCTGCAGGGCGGCCAGGGTCGTCGGGATGTACACACGCACCCCGCGAGATTAGCCGTCCGTGGTTTTGTCGGCGCCTGGATCCTTCTCGACCGCGATCACGAAATCGTCACCGTGCTGCGTCACGCCCGCGACCACCGCGTCGTTGACGGCTTCGACCGCGTAGCGCCGCCGCACCACCAGCGGGTCACTGCGCAGATCGCGCACCAACGCGACCGCGAGCCCGATCATGACCACCACGAACGGCAGCGCGGCGATGATCGTGATGGTCTGCAGGCCGTTGAGCGCGTCGGCGCCGCCCACCAGCAACATGACCGCCGCGACCGCACCGGTCGCGACACCCCAGAAGATGACCGTCGGCCGCGTCGGCTTGATGGTGCCCCGCTCGGACAGCGAGCCCATCACGATCGACGCGGCGTCGGCACCCGACACGAAGAAGATTGCCACCAGCAGCATCACCAGGATGCTTGCCACCGTCGCGAGCGGATACTGGTCGAGCAGGCTGAACAGCTGCTGTTCGACGCTGCCCTCCCCGGCCAGGTCCACACCGTTCTGCTGCTCGTGGATGGCCGCGCCGCCGAAGACGCAGAACCAGATCAGCGACACCACACTCGGCACCAACAGCACACCCGCGACGAACTGCCGGATGGTGCGCCCCCGTGAGATGCGGGCGATGAACATGCCGACGAACGGGGTCCAGGAGATCCACCACGCCCAGTAGAAGATGGTCCAGGTCTGCAGCCACGCGTTGACATCCGGCCCTTCGGCCCCGGTGCGGGCCGACATCATCGCCAGATCTTGCACGTAACTGCCGATGGACGTGGGCACCAGGTTGAACATGAAAACGGTCGGCCCGACCACGAAGATGAAAAACGCAAGGGTGACGGCCAGGACCATGTTGATGTTGGACAGCCACTGGATGCCGCGGGCGACACCCGACACCGCCGACAGCACGAACGCGACGGTGAGAACCGAGATGATCACGATCAGGATGGCGTTTCCGGTCTCCCCGACGCCTGCCACGATGTGCAGACCACTGCGGATCTGCAACGCACCCAGGCCGAGTGAGGCCGCCGACCCGAACAGCGTGGCGAAGATCGCCAGCATGTCGATGACCTTGCCCCACGGCCCGTTGGCGCGCTCCCCCAGCAGCGGCTCGAACGCCGCGCTGATCAGCTGCAGCCTGCCCTTGCGGTAGACCCCGTAGGCGATGGCCAGGCCGACGACGGCGTAGATGCCCCACGGATGCAGGGTCCAGTGGAACATCGTGGTGGCCATCGCGGTCTGCGCCGCGTCAGGATTTCCTGCCGGTCCGGTTCCCGGCGGCGGGGTGGCGAAATGCGACAGCGGTTCGGAGACCCCGAAGAACATCAGGCCGATACCCATACCGGCACTGAACATCATCGCGATCCACGACACGGTGCGGAATTCCGGTTCCTCGTCGTCGCGGCCCAGCGGGATGTTGCCGTAGCGGCTCATCGCAAGCCACACCACGAACACCACGAATCCCGATGCCGTCAGGACGAACAGCCAACCCGTCTTGTCCATCACCCACGCCAGTGCGCTGGTCGATGCCGATGCGAGCGAATCGGTGCTGACGAATCCCCACACCAGGAATCCGAACGCGATCAGGGCCGTGACCCCGAAAACCACCCAGTCGAGCCCCTCTGAGCGGGTGTAGGCCTTGTGCTCGACCGGTACGTCGAGCACGGGGTGGTGCGGCACCACTTCACCGGTCGGCGACTTGAGTGCTTTTTCTGTTTTCTTGGCTTCTTGCGTGTTCTTGGCGGATCTACTTTTTCGTATCTCAGCGGTCATGGTGAATTCATCAGACCGCGAGTCGGGCCTCAGGTCAAATAGGCGTGACGTTTGCCGGCACCGGTTCGGCCGCTCACCGCGCCGCTTCCAACACCTCGTCGAGCGACTCCCTCAGCAGGCTCGGAACCACGTCGACATCGCTCATGGCGTCACGGTCGGCGTTGATGCCGTAGTACAGCATCCCGTTGTAGGACGTGACACCGATCGCCAGCACCTGGTTGTGCAGCAGCGGCGGCACCGCATACGTTTCCAGCAGCTTGGTGCCCGCGACGTACATCTGTTTCTGCGCGCCGGGCACGTTGGTGATCAACAGGTTGAACAGCCGGGCCGAAAAGCCGGTCGCGACCCGGATCCCCATGGCGTGCAAGGTCGGCGGCGCGAACCCCGACAGCGTCACGATGGTCCGGGCGTCGACCAGACTGGCTGCGGTGGAATGGGATTCGGTGGCATGGGCGATCTGCGACAGCCGCACCACGGGGTTGCCCTCGCCGACGGGTAGATCCACCAGGAACGGCGACACCTCGCTGATGGCCTGGCCGGGCCCGGTCGAGTCGAGTTCGGCGTCGGGATAGACCGACATGGGCGCCATCGCACGCACCGTCGTGCTGGGGGTCACCGGTTCGCCGCGGGACAGCAGCCAGTTGCGCAACGCCCCGGCGACGACCGCGAGTACGACGTCGTTGATGTCGCAGTCGTAGCGCGCCCGCACCAGCCGGTAGTCCTCAAGCCGGTGGTTGGCCACCGAGAACCGGCGATTGCGCGAAACCCTCGTGTTGAGCGGGCTGCTCGGCGCGGTGCCGCGCGCGACGGTACGGGCCACGTCGGCGACCCGGCGGCCGACCGCGGCCAGCTCGCTGGAATTGGTGGCAAGCTCGGTCACCGCGTCGCGCACGGCCGCGAGCTGGCTCGTCGGGCGGGTGATCCACTCCCCTATCGCGCCCATCACCAGCTGCCGGTCACTCGGCTCGCGCGCCGGGATCCAGATGTCCTCCCCGAACTCGGGCGGCTTCTGCGTCCGGTCGGCGATGACGTGGCCGATCTCGAGTGCGGTCATGCCGTTCACGAGCGCCTGATGCGTCTTGGTGTAGATCGCGATCCGGTTCTTGGTGAGCCCTTCGACCAGGTACATCTCCCACAGCGGCCGGGTGCGGTCCAGCGGGCGGGAACCCAGCCGGGCAACCAGATCGTGCAACTGGGCGTCACTGCCCGGGGACGGCAGCGCTGAGCGGCGGATGTGGTAGGTGATGTCGAAGTCCGGGTCGTCCACCCACACCGGGCGGGCCAGGCCCAACGTGACCTCGCGGACCTTCTGCCGGTACCGCGGGATCTGCGGCAACCGCTGTTCGACGGTCGCCAGCAGGGTCTCGTAACTCAACCCGGCGCGCGGCTTACGCAGGATGGACAGCGAACCGACGTACATCGGCGTGGAGGAGTTCTCCAGGTGGAAAAACGATGCGTCGGACGCCGACAGCCTGCTCACCATGCGGCGCCAACCTCCCCTTCACTCGCGTTGAACCCCGTCACGGTAACCGTCAGCCCTGTCAACCCGCATCACGGGTACACCGCGACCGCCCAGCATTGCTGCGCCCAGCGCTGCCGGGGCGTGCGAGGATGGGGTGATCTGCACCTCTCCAGCAGATGTGTCCTGTCCTGTGACCCGCTGGAGTCTGCCGTGCCCATGCCCGAGAAAACGCCCGAGCAACCGCCGATCACCTCACCGGTGATCGACTACGAACCGCCGCCGCACCGGCTCGGCACGCCGGAATTGTGCCCGGCCCCGACCAACCTGCACCGGCACAATCCGCGCCGGTTGCGGTTGGTCGAACCACCGCGCGAGCATCCGCCGCACACCGGCGCCACGCAGTTCGCCGACATGGCGCTGCGCCGCGTGCTGGAGGTGGTCGACCGGCGCCGCCCGCCCGCCCAACTGCGGCCGTTGATGAGGCCACCGCTTGTCGACGTGGTCGTCGCGTTCACGCACGCACGGCACGCGACGACGGCCACGCTACGGCGGGTACGCCTGCGGGCCGCCGAGACGGCCGCGGCGGCCGAGGTGTTCGCCACCTACACGCGCGGTCCCCGCGTCCGCGCCATCGCCGCCAGGGTCGAATTCGACGGCACCCGTTGGCAATTGACCGCGCTGCAGCTCGGCTAGCCCTTACGGTGCGACTTGCTGGGCTTGCCCGCCTTGGCCTGCCGCCGGGCAGCTTCGCGCCGCTCGCGCCGACTGCCACCCGCTGGTGCCGCATGCCGGCCCCCACCGTTGCCCGACCGCTGCACCGCGGCGGTGCCGTCCTCGGACGGACCGGTGTAGGTCAGCTGCGGCGACTCGTTCTCGATCCCCTTGGCGCGCAGGGCCGGCGGGCGCTCCTTGGTGGCCACCGCCGCCGCGGGCTCGGCGGCCGGCTCGGCACCGGGCTCCGACGCCTCGGAAGCCTTTGCCGCCGCGGCCGCGGCGAACTCCGCGAGGCCCTGCGGTGCGGCCACCGGGGCCACCGCCGGGGCCGGCGCGGCCTCGACCTGGACGTTGAACAGGAAGCCGACCGACTCCTCTTTGAGGCCGTCGAGCATGGCCACGAACATGTCGTAGCCCTCGCGCTGGTATTCGACCAGAGGGTCACGCTGCGCCATCGCGCGCAGGCCGATGCCCTCCTTGAGGTAATCCATCTCGTAGAGGTGCTCACGCCACTTGCGGTCGATCACGTTGAGCAGCACGTTGCGTTCGAGCTGACGCATGGCCCCCTCGCCGGCGATCTCCTCGAGCTGCTTCTCGCGCTCGGCGTAGGCCCGCTCGGCGTCCTTGATCAATGCGTCGAGCAGCTCGTCGCGGGTCAGCTCGCCCGGCTCGCCGACCGCGTCGGAGTCGATCAGATCGTGGTGATCGATACCCACCGGGTACAGCGTCTTGAGCGCGTCCCAGAGCTTGGCCAGATCCCAGTCCTCGGCGTAGCCCTCGGCGGTGGCGCCGTCGACGTATGCCGTGATGACGTCGACCAGCATGTCGTGCGCCTGCTTCTGAAGGTTCTCGCCCTCCAGGATCATCCGGCGTTCCTTGTAGATGACCTTGCGCTGCTGGTTCATCACCTCGTCGTACTTGAGGACGTTCTTGCGGACCTCGAAGTTCTGCTGCTCGACCTGCGTCTGCGCGCTCTTGATGGCGCGCGTGACCATCTTGGCCTCGATCGGCACGTCGTCGGGCAGGTTGAGCCGGGTCAGCAGCGACTCCAGCGTCGCGCCGTTGAACCGGCGCATCAACTCGTCCCCCAGCGACAGATAGAAGCGGGATTCGCCCGGGTCGCCCTGGCGACCCGAGCGGCCGCGCAGCTGGTTGTCGATACGACGGGACTCGTGGCGTTCGGTGCCGAGGACGTAGAGCCCACCGGCCTCGACCACCTTCTCGGCTTCCTTGCCTGCCTCGGCCTTGATGGCCTTGAGGGTGTCCTCCCAGGCCGCCTCGTATTCTTCCGGCGTCTCCACCGGATCCAAGCCCTGCTCGCGCAGGCGCTTGTCGGCCAGGAAGTCGACGTTGCCGCCGAGCACGATGTCGGTACCACGGCCTGCCATGTTGGTGGCGACCGTGATGGCGCCGAGCCGGCCGGCCTCGGCGATGATGTTCGCCTCCTGCTCGTGGTACTTCGCGTTGAGCACGTTGTGCGGGATCTTGCGCTTGGTGAACTGCCGCGACAGGTACTCGGAACGCTCGACGCTGGTCGTGCCGATCAGGACCGGCTGGCCCTTCTCGTAGCGTTCGGCGACATCGTCGACGACGGCGATGTACTTGGCTTCCTCGGTCTTGTAGATCAGGTCGGACTGGTCGGCGCGGATCATCGGCTTGTTGGTCGGGATCGGCACCACGCCCAGCTTGTAGATCTCGTGCAGCTCGGCGGCCTCGGTCTCGGCCGTACCGGTCATGCCCGAGAGCTTGTCGTAGAGCCGGAAGTAGTTCTGCAGCGTGATCGTGGCCAGGGTCTGGTTCTCGGCCTTGATCTCGACATGTTCCTTGGCCTCGATGGCCTGGTGCATGCCCTCGTTGTAGCGGCGGCCCAGCAGCACGCGGCCCGTGAACTCGTCGACGATCAGCACCTCGCCGTCGCGGACGATGTACTCCTTGTCGCGCTCGAACAGCTCCTTGGCCTTGAGCGCGTTGTTGAGGTAGCTGACCAGCGGTGAGTTCGCGGCTTCGTACAGGTTCTCGATACCGAGCTGGTCTTCGACGAACTCGACGCCGACCTCGTGCACGCCGATGGTGCGCTTCTTGATGTCCACCTCGTAGTGGACGTCCTTCTTCATCAGGGGAGCCAGGCGCGCGAACTCGGTGTACCAGTTCGAGGCACCGTCGGCGGGGCCGGAGATGATCAGCGGCGTGCGGGCCTCGTCGATCAGGATCGAGTCGACCTCGTCGACGATCGCGAAGTTGTGGCCCCGCTGCACCATGTCCTCGACCGAGTGCGCCATGTTGTCGCGCAGGTAGTCGAAGCCGAACTCGTTGTTGGTGCCGTAGGTGATGTCGGCGGCGTAGGCCGCGCGGCGTTCCTCGGGAGTGAGCCCGGACAGGATGACGCCGACGTCGAGGCCCAGGAAGCGGTGCACGCGGCCCATCCACTCGCTGTCGCGTTTGGCCAGGTAGTCGTTGACGGTCACGACATGCACGCCCTTGCCGCTGAGCGCGTTGAGGTAGGACGGCAGCACCGCGGTCAGGGTCTTGCCCTCACCGGTCTTCATCTCGGCGACGTTGCCGAAGTGCAGGGCCGCGCCGCCCATGACCTGGACGTCGAAGTGCCGCTGGTTCAGCACCCGCCAGGCCGCCTCGCGGGCCACCGCGAATGCCTCGGGCAGCAGGTCGTCGAGATCCTCGCCGTCGGCGACCCGCTTCTTGAACTCGTCGGTCTTGGCCCGCAGCTCCTCGTCGGTGAGCTTCTCGACGTCGTCGGACAAGGTATTGACATAGTCGGCGACCTTCTTGAGGCGCTTGACCATGCGGCCTTCACCGAGACGGAGCAACTTCGAGAGCACGCTATTTCCCCTGTGGGTATCGATGGACCCCGTGGGTGACACCGCACGGGCTTCAGTCGAGGTCCATCGTAGGTGACCGGTCGAAATCGCTGGTTGCACTCGCCTGCCAAGGCACCCAGAAGACGAAAACGCACCCCGGAGCGCTCCGGGGTGCGTTCGTGCCTGCCTGCGGGTCAGGCCAGGCGGATGAGGCCGTAGTCGTATGCGTGACGGCGGTACACCACCGAAGGTTTGTCGCTCTCCTTGTCATGGAACAGGAAGAAGTCGTGGCCGACGAGCTCCATCTCGTAGAGGGCGTCATCCACGGTCATGGGTTTGGCCGGGTGTTCCTTGGTGCGTACGACCCGGCCGGGTTCGTGATCGTCGAGGCCGTCGGTTTCGACGGTCTCCGCCACCGGCTCCGGCGCCGAAGCGCCCTGCAGCGGATCTTGCGCGGTGGCCTCGTGCAGCGATACGGGCGTCTTGTCGCCATAGTGGATCTTGCGCCGGTCCTTGCTACGGCGCAGTCTGGCCTCGAGTTTGCCCGCTGCTGATTCCAGGGCGGCGTAGAAACTGTCAGCGCAGGCCTCACCGCGCACGACAGGGCCTCTCCCGCGGGCGGTGATCTCCACATGCTGGCAGTTCTTGCGCTGCCGACGGTTGCGTTCGTGGTCAAGTTCGACGTCGAAGAGATATATGGTCCGGTCGAATCGCTCCAGGCGCGACAGCTTTTCCGCGACATAGATGCGGAAGTGATCGGGAACCTCCACGTTGCGCCCCTTGACCACGACCTCTGCGTTGGGTTCCGGGGTGGCTTCCGTATCGCGATCCTCGACCACCATGGTGCGGCCTGAATCCAGGGAATTGGTTGACATACTTGGCAACTCGTTTCTCTCACTCGTTGCACGCAGTCTGCGTGCCGGGCTTTAACGAATTGCGGCGATGGGCCAAGATTTGTCGCTCCGCCCATCGGCGCAAGGTGTCGAGTACTCACCTCCTACCGGTGTGCGGTGAAGTGGCGCCGTGTGCTCCAGCGCCGCCGTGAGTGGTTCACGGGTGGTTGGTGCCGACGGTAGTCCGTGTTAACCGGATCGTGCCACCGATTTCGCGGACGTGTTTTCAGTTCTTCATATCGGTTTGATTGACAAGTAATTTCCGGCTCCGTCAGGTATGGGCGATGGCGAGCACCGCCACCACGCAAGCCCCCGCGGAACGCAGAACGCGCACCGACTCGGCGGCCGTTGCGCCGGTCGTGACGATGTCGTCGACCAGTACCACCTCGTCGGCGACCGGTCGGAGAAGCCGGACGCGACCGGCGATGTTGCGCTGTCGATCGGTGCCGGACAGGCCGACCGAGTCGCGCACCCACGCCCTGGTGCGCAGGGCCTGCGTCATGCCGATCCCCTGCCGTCCGGCGACAGCCGCCGAGGCCATCCGGGCGACGGGATCGCCGCCGCGGCGGCGCGCCGCCAGCCGCCGGGTCGGCGCGGGGACCACGGTCGCGGGCGCGGTGACGATGCCCCACGTGAGCAGCCGGTCCAGGCCCGTCCGCAGCGCGGCACCGAGCGGAACCACCAGGTCCGCGCGCCCCTGCTCCTTTGCCGCCACGATCGCGCGCCGTCGGGCACCCGCGTAGCGGCCGAGCGCGAACACGGGGACACCGGGATCCGTGCGCGGCGTGATCACGTGGGGTTCGTCGGGGCGCACCGCCAATTCCCGGGCGCAGTCCGGACACCACCGCGTCGAAGGTGCCCCGCAACCGCCGCACTCCAGCGGCAGGATGAGGTCGAGCATATGTCCGACGTCACTGCATCAACGCGGTGAGCACGTCGCCGAACGCGCCGTCACCCAGGATCGCGATGGCCTGGGTCTGCGGGTTCACCGAGGTGACCCGCTGCAGGGCGCCGTTCCAGTAATAGAGATCCGGGCTGATCGGGCCCGGATTGCCGGAGCTCAGGGTCTGGCACAGCCGAGCCATCGCATTCACCGCGGCGATGGTCGATGTCGCGGTCTGGACGTGGTGAGCAATCAGCAGGTTCCGCGACGGCGCACCGACGATCACGCCGTTCGGTGCGACCGGCAGGTATACGGGCACCAAGGCGCCGACGTCGAGAATCTTCGAGCCGACGAACACCGATTCGCCGGCCAGGATCAGGAACTCCGCACCATCGGTCTGTCGTGGGATCACCTGGTCGATCGGCTCGGCGCCGGTGTTGCGCCGACCCGCTTCGCGCAGTGCGCCTGCGTCACGCGTGGCTATCTGGCCGGCGTTGAGGTAGGCGACGACATCGGGGTGATCGACGCACAGCACCTCGGTCAGACCGTCGGCGATCGGCCAGCCGTACGACAACATCCCGCCGGGTGCGGACTCGACCTGATCGGTCGAGAGCACCCGCGCCCGTACCCGCGCGAGCAGTTCGGACGTGTCCATGTCCTCGACGCCGGGACGATCCCGCGCGGCCAGCATGTCGGCGAAGTGCTTGTCCACCAACGCAGGCCAATCCTCGTGCACCGCGTTGCGACACGTTCGCGCCAGATTGTCGAGACCGTAGCTCGATCCGTTGGAACACTTCGCCGTGGTGCCGTCGGCGGTGAAGACCGCCTCGACCCCACGAGCCGCCAACGCCTGCAAGGTGAGACGCCGAAGATACGCCATCTCGTCCATCGTCATCGTCGGATACGCGGTGTCGCGCTCGTCTGCCATGCCACCCCCCTTATCGGCCTCCAGCCTAAGACCGGTCCGAGGCAGCCGAGGACGCCTATTTCCCGGTGCCGCGTCAGCCCGGCAGCACCGGGATCGCGCCGGCCACCATGAGCGGACGCACCTCCGACCAGCCCGGGTTGTCATCGGTCGCCGAGGCCGAAAGTTGCAGTACGCCACGCTGATCGGCCACATACACAGTCGACGGATTGGCGGCCACGGTGGTCACCGGCATGACCAGGTTGCGGCTGGGCCCGTCGGAGTTCACGCCGTCGAGGTTGACGTAGGAGACCGGATGCTGGGGATCGGTACGGCTCACGACGATGTCGTCACCGGTGCGCCAGGACAGCGAGACCACGGTGTTGCCGAGCCCGAACCCGAGCCGTCGCGGGTAGGTGAGCAGGAACTGGCCGTCCGGCGTCTGCTCGACACCGGCGAGGATGACCTGCCCGCCGATCACCATCGCGGCGCGGGTGCCGTCGCGCGACAACTGCAATTCGGTGATCGGTCCCGGGTAACGGATGGACACCGCGGTGGTGTCGACCGGGATCCGGGCCGGGGCACCCGACGCGTCCCTGATGGCCCGCACCACGTTGATGCCGTCGACCACGACCCACACCGCCTGGTCCAGCGACCAACTCGGGCGGGACAGGCTGCGACCTTCCAAGGCCTGCACGGTTCCGCCGCCGAGCGGCCCGATCCACAGCGACGCCGCCGTCGGCTCCGGTGCGCCGGGCAGCACCACCACCGAAGCGGCATCCTGGCCGTTGCGCGACACCGAGGCCGAGACCTGGTTGGGCGCCTGCCCGAACGCGCCGGACAGCCGTGTGCTCCGCTGCCCGTCGAGCGACACCAGCGAACCGCCCACCAGCGCGTGCAGGCCCGCGGCGGCCCCGGGCGCGGCGCCCGGGTCGGTGGCAGCCACGTCGGAGGTCTCCCACCCGTCGGAGAATCGGTCGTCGAGGGGCGCGCCGTCGGCGTTGATGACGTAGGGCCCGCTGATCCCTGCCCGCGCGAGGGTCCAGATGAGCTGTGCGGCAAGCAGTTGCCTGCTGTGCGGGTCGGTGGCCGAGACGTTCTCCAGGTCGATACGGGCACCACCGTAGCCCCGGCCGACGCCCGTCTTGCCGCCGTCGGCCCGGGTCACCGGTCCGCGCAGTTTGAGGGGCGCGCCCAACATGTTGCGCACCGACTTGTCCATCTCGGGGCGTGGTCCGGCGATCAGCTTCGAGACCAGTTCGGTGGCCAGTTGGTCCTGATCGGACACCGCGACGTATCGCGGGTCGGGCACCACGGTGGTTCCGGTCGGGTCGACGAAATAGAGCGTGTAGCGCTTGTAGGTGGACTGGAACTGCTGCCAGTCCAGGAAGACTCCGTTGGGCAGCCGGTCGATGCGCCAGCCGCCCGGCGTGGTGACCAGTTCGATGGGCCCGGGATCCGGCAGTGCTCCCTCGCCGGTCTCGAACACACCGAGATCGGAGAGCGATCCCAGGATGTCGGCCCGCATGGTCACCGAAACCCGGTCGGCACTGCGGGTTTCCACGAACACCACGCGGTCGATCAGCAGTGCGCTGCCCGCGTCGTCCCACGAACTGGAGGCCGATTCGGTCAGGAACTGCCGGGCGGCCAGGTGACGGTTGGCCGGATCCGCGGTGGCCTTGAGGAATTCGCGCAACAGCACATCGGGATCCATGCCCGGCGCGGGTTTGGGCAGGCTCGGAGGTGCTGGCCGGTCGACCGTGCCGATGGCTTGCGGCGACGACGAATTCGGGATCCCCGCGCAACCGGTGCTCACCAGTACCAGACCGACGATCATCGCCGTCAGCAGGCGCTTCACACGTTCTCCTCCGCCACAATCCGATCCCTGTTCGGCCGCCGCACAGCACGTTTGGGTGACATCGGGTTCAGCGGCAGCGGGCTCGTCGTCACCTTGTGGCCGCGCACCAGCGGCAGCGTGAGCCGGAAGCACGCGCCCTTGCCCGGCTCACCCCAGGCCTCCAGTCGGCCCTGGTGCAGCCGCGCGTCCTCGATGCTGATGGCCAGGCCCAGCCCCGTGCCACCCGAGCGGCGCACGCGCGACGGGTCCGAGCGCCAGAACCGGCTGAACACCAGCTTCTCCTCGCCGGGCCGCAGCCCGACGCCGAAGTCGCGGACCGTCACGGCCACGGTGTCCTCGTCGGCCGCCATGCGGATCTGGACGGGCTTGTGCTCGGCGTGGTCGATGGCGTTGGCGATGAGGTTGCGCAGAATCCGTTCCACGCGGCGAGGATCCACCTCGGCGATCACCTCGTCGGTCGGCATGTCGACGTCGAGTTCGATGTCGGCGTCGGCCGCCAGGTGCCCGACGTTGTCGAGCGCGCTGCGCACGGTCGAGCGCAGATCCACCGACTCGACCGACAGTTCCGCGACACCGGCGTCGTGACGGGAGATCTCCAGCAGGTCGGCGAGCAAGGTTTCGAACCGGTCGAGTTCGTTGACCATGAGTTCGGTCGACCGGCGCAACGCCGGGTCGAGATCCTCACTGTGGTCGTAGATCAGATCGGCCGCCATGCGCACCGTGGTCAGCGGCGTGCGCAGCTCGTGACTCACATCAGACGTGAAGCGCCGCTGCAGGTTTCCGAATTCCTCGAGCTGCTGGATCTGCCGCGACAGGCTTTCGGCCATGTCGTTGAACGACACCGCGAGCCGCGCCATGTCGTCCTCGCCGCGCACCGGCATGCGTTCGGTGAGATGGCCTTCGGCAAACCGCTCGGCGATGCGCGATGCGGACCGTACGGGCTGCACGATCTGGCGCGCGACAACCAGGGCGATCGCGGCGAGCAGCCCCAACAGCACCACGCCACCGGTCAGCATGGTGCCGCGCACCAGCGAGATGGTGCTCTCCTCGTTGTTCAGCGGGAAGATCAGGTACAGCTCAAGATTGGGCACCGACGACGACGTCGGACTGCCCACGATCAGCGCCGGGCCGGAGAAGCCCTCGGTGTGCACGGTCGCGTACTGGTAGCTGACCTGCCCCGCCTTGACGAAATCCCGGAGGGCGTTGGGCACCTGCTGAACCGGGCCTGCCGCGGTCGCCGCACGTGGCCCGTCGCCGGGGACCACGAGCACGGCGTCGAACGCGCCGGCGAGATCCGCCCCCACGTCGGCCTTGCGGTCGATCAGGGTGTTGCGGGCCAACTGCAGGCTGCTGTCGAGCGACCGGCTCTCTTCCCCACCGACGATGCCGCTGACGGTGTTTCGGGCCCGCTCGACCTCTTCGGTCGCGGCCTTGACCTTGACTTCGAGCACCCGGTCGGTGATCTGGCTGGTCAACACGAAACCCAGCACCAGGATGACGGCGAGCGAAAGGCCCAAAGTCAGGCTGACGACCCGCAATTGCAGCGAGCGACGCCACACCAGACTCAAGGCCCTGCCCAGCGTCCCCAATCCGCGCAACAGCGGGCCGGTACCTCCCCAGCGCCCACGGATGCGTCGTCTGGAGCTGAAGATCACGGGCACCGCCGTCGGGTGGGAAGCACGGCGAGCCGTGAGATCACGGTGGTCCGGCCTTGTATCCCACTCCTCGAACGGTCAGTACCACCTGCGGGTTCTCGGGATCCTTCTCGACCTTGGCCCGCAACCGCTGGACATGCACGTTCACCAAACGGGTGTCGGCGGGGTGGCGATATCCCCACACCTGTTCGAGCAGCACATCACGAGTAAACACCTGCCGCGGTTTGCGTGCCAGCGCCACCAGCAGGTCGAACTCAAGCGGTGTCAGCGAAATCTGCTCACCTTGGCGCGTCACCTTGTGGGCGGGCACATCGATCTCGACATCGCTGATCGACAACAGCTCGGCCGGCTCATCCTCGTTGCGGCGCAACCGGGCCCGCACCCGCGCGACGAGTTCCTTCGGCTTGAACGGCTTCATCACGTAGTCGTCGGCACCGGACTCCAGGCCCAGCACCACGTCGACCGTGTCGGTCTTGGCCGTGAGCATCACGATCGGCACACCGGAGTCGGCGCGCAGCACCCGGCACACGTCGATGCCGTTCATCCCTGGCAGCATCAGGTCGAGCAGCACGAGATCAGGCCGCAGTTCCCGGACCGCGGTGAGTGCCTGGCTGCCGTCGCCGATGACCGCGGTGTCGAAACCCTCACCACGCAACACGATGGTGAGCATCTCGGCCAGCGATGGGTCGTCGTCGACGACAAGGATCCTTTGCCTCATGGTGTCCATGGTGTCACCAGATCGCGATAAAACTCGGCTACCACACGCGGTGATCTTGGGTTTGTCTGCGTCCGGCCCCGACGTCGCATCCGTCTAACCGACGACGCGGAGCGTTCGCAGCGTGGGATCGGCGGCGTAGGCGATGCGGATACCGTCGGCGCGCGCCTTGCCGAGGGCGGCGAGCACGGATTCGGTGATCTCCTCACCGGGAGCCAGGACGGGAATCCCCGGCGGGTAGGGCGCGACGAGTTCGACACTGACCCGGCCGACGGACTCGTCGAGGCCGACGGTTTCGGTCGGCGCGAAGAACGCGGCCCGCGGCGGCATGGCCGTCACCGGGGTCACCTGGTATGCGGCGCCGGTGACGACGGGTCGCGGGGCCGCGCGGTGCCGTTCCACCGATGCGACGACGGCGTCGGAGAACCGGTCGAGGGTCTGCGCCGAATCGGCCAGCGACACCTGCGCGACGAGCGTGTCGCGCTCGGCCGCCTCGACCGGCAGTCCCGCGGCGAGTAAGTCGTCCTCGACGAGGTTCCCGTCGGCACCGGTTCCCGACAGCACCAACGTCAACTTGAGCGGATCGACTCCGGGGCCGTCGAGCACGACGAGCCCCTCGACGCCTGCCAGTCGGCCGCGGGCCTTGCCGACCGCGGTGAGCACCTCACCGAGCATCGCCTCCCCGTGGCGTTCCAACAGCGCACGCGAGGCGTCGATGCTGGCGAGGATGGCGCCCGCGGGGCTGGTCGTATGCGTCGCCTCCACGCCCGCGTCCAGCCGGGCCGGGTCGATCCGTCGTCCCTGAACCAACACCAGCGCCGCCTGGCTCCAGGCCGGCAGCGTCTTGTGGGCACTGACCACCATGGCGTCGGCGCCGAGTTGTAGTGCATGCCTCGGCAGGTGCGGATGAAAACCGAAGTGCGCGGCCCATGCCGAGTCCACGATCAGCGGCACGTCGTGGGCATGCGCGACGTCGGCGAGCGCCGCGACGTCGCCGACCGTGCCGACATACGACGGATCGCCGACGAACACCGCCCTCGCCTCCGGATGACGACGCAGCGCCTCGGCCACCCCGGCCGGCGAGACGCCGCGCGGCAACCCGATCGACGGGTCGACCTCCGGGCGTACCCACACGGGCGTGAGCCCGGCGAGCACCAGGCCGAGCAGCATCGACCGGTGCAGGGTGCGGCTGACGATCACCGAACCGTTGCCGCCGCCGTCGGAGTCGGCCGAACCGTGGGCGACGGCCAGCGCCAGCGCCTGATTTCCGTGGCTTGCGCCGCCCACGGAAAAGCGGCAGATATCCGCACCCCACAGCCGGGCGGCCCTGGCCTCGGCGTCGGCGAGCACACCGCGACTCAGCTTCATCGTGTCCAGACCGGCGTACAGCGGCACGTCGCCGGCAACGACGTCGCCGACGACATCACTCCGCTGTTTGTGGCCGGGGATGGTGAACGGTGTCGGCGGATCCTCCTGGAACCGCAACCACGCATCCAACAGCGGGGCGTGTGAGCGCAACCCTCGCGGATCAGTCGGCACGGCCCGACCTTAACGTCGGATTCTCTGCAGGCAGGCCGGTTCAGCCCAACTGCAGAGCCAGCGCCGCGGGATCCACGTCCGGGCCGACGACGGCCCATCGGCCGCACCACTGCGCGGCGGCCAGGGACGTGTACACCTCACCCGTGCGCCGCTGCAGGCCGCCGTCACGTTCATAGGCGTCCTTGGCGCGATCAGCCTCGGTGTTGGCGCGATGCTCGGCCCGCTGCGCGGCCAGCTCGGTCGGCACGTCGAGCAGGATCTGCCAGTCCGGCACGGGCAACTTGAGCCGGTCGAACTCGAGCGCGCGCACCCAGGCCACGACGTCACCGTCGGCGCCCTGGTGCAGCC
Organism: Mycolicibacterium mageritense; assembly: GCF_010727475.1. Classification (NCBI taxonomy): domain Bacteria; kingdom Bacillati; phylum Actinomycetota; class Actinomycetes; order Mycobacteriales; family Mycobacteriaceae; genus Mycobacterium; species Mycolicibacterium mageritense. Next base: position 4,880,949 of record NZ_AP022567.1, on the reverse strand, counting down.
GCGCTGCGCTGTAGGCCGCGTTGGACGCCACGTAGCGGTCCAGGATGACGACGTCGTAGGCGTCGCGCAGATGCTCGATCTCGTCCTTGGCGCCGGCCCGGTCGAGCGCGAACAGGGTGGCCATCGCGTACACCGAGTCGGCCAGGTCACCGTGAGCGCCGTGCAGGGCTTCGGCTGCCAGATCAGCGGGCACCGAACGGTGGTAACGCGGAAAGTCCAGGCTGCCAACGGACTTGCCGGTCGATTCGAACACCGAGCGCAGACCGCTGGTCAGAGTGCGTTTGCCCGCGCCATCGACGCCTTCGATCACGATCAGCACGCGGCGAGCCTAACCCGTCGTCACGTGCCGCGACGCTCCGGCGGCGGGTAGCCCGGCGTGAATCCCTTCTCCTGCACGATGAGGTTGAACGTGGCGAGCCCGAATTCCTCGATGTCGTCGAACGCGATGTCGGGCCTGAGATCGGTGTGGAAGATGGGCTTGCCGTCGGCGTCGTAGCCGCCGTAGCCCTTGTCGCCGTATTCGTCGACGTACTTCGTGATCCCCATGGCGTCGGCGGCCCGCCGCGCGTACGCCGCACCGCCGCCGGACCACAACATGATGCGGGTGTTCTTCATGCCGGCGAGGGTGATCAGCAGCGTGCGGATGCGCTCGTTGGCGACGTACGCGTCGGTGATCGTGTTGTCGCGCAAGGTTCCGTCGATGTCGAAGGCAATGGTGATCGTCTGCACCGTGCGATACCCCGTTTCCCAGCAAATCCGCGAACTCGACGAAAGTGTCGCTCGGAGCGAGCGATTGCAGCATATTCGTAGAATTCGACCAAAATCGTCAGAACTCCCCGCAGTTCGGCGTCGTCGGTAATCCGTTGAACCGGTCGGCGATCCACTGCATGGCCCGCTCACCGTCGACGAGCATCGGCAACGCATGGTTGATCACCAGCTTGTTCAGAAACGGCGGCTCTTCGTTGGTCCAGAACTGCACGTCGGCGCCCTGGGCACACCAATCACGTCCCAATTGGTTGGCCGCGGTCCACGGTACGAGCGGGTCGTACCGATTGCTCAGGATCAGCACCGGCGCATCGGGTTTGTACTTCCCGATTTTTTGCATGTCGAACAGCGTGCTGAACGGTTCCTCGTTCACGGCCTGGTAGATGTCGACGTTGAAGTAGGGCTGCAGGTGGCGGAACATGAACTTGGTGATCGTCTCGGCGATGCACTGATCCTGGACTTTCTGCAGCAGGTCCGTGCCGCGGAGCGTGAGCTTCGAACGGATGACGTCCTCGAATTCCGGATAGCTGGTGATGACGGAATTCAGTGCGTAGCCCACGACGCCGACCAGCGCACTACCGTCGGCATACGGGAACAGCTCCTTGAGATCGGCCGGTGGCGCGCCGGCGTAGGTGCCCACGATGTGCAGCTCGGGCGCGTACGACGATGCCAGTTCGGCGGCCGACGCGGCCGCTCCCCCGCCTTGTGAGTAGCCCCAAAATGCCACGGGCCCATGCGGATCCAGCGAGGTTCCCGGAAGCTTGAGTGCGGCGCGGCCCGCGTCGAGCATCGCATTGCCCTCGGCGACACGGTTGACGTAGGTGTGCAACCCGGGCGTGCCGAGCCCCTGATAGTCGGTCATCACGATCGCGAAGCCGCGCGCCACCATGGTCGCGACGAACATCTCCTCGTAGTTGAACGCGATGTCCAGCCACGGTGACCAATGGATGCCCTGATTGAACTGCCGTGACGGTGCGCACTGGTCGCCCTGCCCCTGGGTGCCCGGCCCGTACACGATCAACGGGCGCGGGCCTTGCCCCGGCCATACGTTGTGCGGCTCGAAGTAGGTACCCGTGACGGCCATCGGGTTTCCGCGAGCATCGGTGCTGCGGTACATGATTCGCGTTCCATCGGCGACGATCATGCCGAGCTGGCCCGACGGTTCGAGCACCAGCCGCGACGGCTCCGACCGGATCACGTCGCCCGGCGCACCTGGCGGCAGCGGGTCGGGCGGGGTGTAGAACTCGGCGTACTCGTCCTCGTTGAAGATCGGATCGTGGTTGTCGTTGGACGGGTCGGCGTGCGCGGGTACGACACCCACACATCCGGCAAGCAGCAGCGCAACAAGCATCCCCCATACCCGCCCCATGCCGCGGAACGGTAACAAACGCCTGGCGAGCAGACGCGAAATCGCCCAAATCCCTAGGGATTTGGGCGATTTCGCGTCTGTTGGCGCTACGTCAGGAACTCAGTAGCGGTAGTGCTCCGGCTTGTAGGGGCCTTCGACGTCGACGTTGATGTACTCGGCCTGCTCCTTGGTGAGCTTGGTCAGCTGACCGCCGAGTGCTTCCACGTGGATGCGCGCGACCTTCTCGTCGAGATGCTTGGCGAGGCGGTACACGGCGTTGTCGTACTCGTCGTTCTTGGTCCACAGCTCGATCTGCGCGATCACCTGGTTGGAGAAGCTGTTGCTCATCACGAACGACGGGTGGCCGGTCGCGTTGCCCAGGTTCAGCAGACGACCTTCGCTCAGCACGATGATCGACTTGCCGTCGTCGAAGGTCCACTGGTCGACCTGCGGCTTGATGTTGAGCCGCTTCGCGCCCGACCGCTCCAGGGCGGCCATGTCGATCTCGTTGTCGAAGTGGCCGATGTTGCCGAGGATGGCCTGGTCCTTCATCGCCTTCATGTGGTCGAGGGTGATGATGTCCTTGTTGCCGGTCGCGGTGACGACGATGTCGGCGGCGCCGATCCCGTCCTCGACCGTGACGACGTCGAAGCCGTCCATGAGCGCCTGCAGCGCGTTGATCGGGTCGATCTCGGTGACCGAAACGCGCGCACCCTGGCCGGCGAGCGATTCGGCACAGCCCTTGCCCACGTCGCCGTAGCCGCAGATCAGCACCTTCTTGCCACCGATCAGCACGTCGGTGCCGCGGTTGATGCCGTCGATCAGCGAGTGCCGGGTGCCGTACTTGTTGTCGAACTTGCTCTTGGTGACCGAGTCGTTGACGTTGATCGCCGGGAACGGCAGCTCACCGGAGGCCTCGAACTGGTAGAGCCGCAGCACACCGGTCGTGGTCTCTTCGGTGACACCCTTGACCGACTCCGCGATCTTGGTCCACTTGTCCTTGTCGGTCTCGAAGGTCTTGCGCAGGACCGACAGGAAGACCTTCCACTCGGCCGGGTCGTCGTCCTCGGCGGGCGGCACCACACCGGCCTTCTCGTACTGCGCGCCGCGCAGCACCATCATGGTCGCGTCGCCGCCATCGTCGAGGATCATGTTGGCGGGTTCGCCCTCCCAGGTGAGCATCTGCTCGGCGGCCCACCAGTACTCTTCGAGCGTCTCGCCCTTCCATGCGAACACCGGCACGCCCTTGGGTGCTTCCTCGGTGCCGTGCGGGCCGACGACGACGGCCGCGGCCGCGTGGTCCTGGGTCGAGAAGATGTTGCACGATGCCCATCGAACTTCGGCACCGAGGGCCACCAGCGTCTCGATCAGCACGGCGGTCTGCACGGTCATGTGCAGCGAGCCCGAGATACGCGCACCCTTGAGCGGCGCCACGTCGGCGTACTCGCGGCGCAGCGCCATCAATCCCGGCATCTCGTGTTCGGCCAGGCGAATTTCCTTGCGGCCGAAGTCGGCCAACGACAGGTCGGCCACCTTGAAGTCGATGCCGCCCCGGCTATCAGCCTTCAACTCGGTCATGTAGAGCCCTCTTTCAGTCGTGATTGCTTGCCAGCGCATGGGGGCGCGCCAAAAGGCAACGCCACATGCAGATACCTCTAGCCTGCGGGCTCGCGGGACAGGCGCTCATGCGGTTTTTACGGCGGCGGCGCACTGACAGCTAGCGGGTATCTATCACACCGTAGCGCTCGGCGAACGGCGTCATGAGTCGGGCCAGGTCACCGGCCACATCATGATCGGCCTCAGGGGGCATGGACACGTAGCTCATCGCCAGGCGCACGATGGCGCGCGCCAGCACCCCGGCATCCTCGTCGCTGGCCTTCATCCAACTGTTCTGGAACGTTCCGGTCAGCCGCTCGGAGCACCGGGCGATGATGGGTCCGCTGCCTGTCGTGATGATCTGCAGCAGATCCGGCTTGGAAGCCCCGGTGAGCAGCGAGATCACCAGCGGGTCGGCTGCCGATTCGACGAAGAAGGCTCGGAAGCCCTCGAGAAACGCCGCGTGAACCTGGCCGACGTTGTGGTTGATGGCCTCGTCGACGGCGTCGACCAGGCGGTCGGCAAGTCGCATCGCGTACCCCTCGGCCAGGCCCTGCCGCGATCCGAACTCGTTGTAGATGGTCTGCCTGCTGATCCCCGCGGCCTGCGCGACATGCGACAGCGTGATCGCCGACCAGTCCCTGGTCAGCAGCAGGTCGCGCATGCCGTCGAGGATCGAATCACGCAACAGCACCCGCGATGCCTCTGCATAGGGGATGCGCTGCTTGTCCCGCGGCCGACTCACACGCGCGACTCTAATCCCTCTTGTCGCTGCGCTCGCCCCTCCCACGCGGCGGGGAGTCGACCAAGCCGCGGTCACGGCCGGGCAACCTCGACCATCTCGAAATCAGACTTGGCGGCGCCGCAGTCGGGGCAGCTCCAGTCGTCGGGGATGTCGTCCCAGCGGGTGCCCGGGGCGATGCCGTCCTCGGGCCACCCCTTCTCTTCGTCGTACTCGAATCCGCACTGCACGCAGATGTAGAGCTTGTACGGCTCGCTCATCGGGTCACTCCTATCGGTTCGAAATCGATCTTTTCCCGCACCGCACAGTCCGGGCAGCACCAGTCATCCGGTACGTCGCCCCATGCGGTGCCGGCCGGGAACCCTTCGCGCGGGGCGCCTTTGGCCTCGTCGTAGACGTACTGGCAGCCGGGGCACCGGTAGGCGCTCACTGTGCGACTCCGTAACGGGCCAGCATCTTCTCGCGCAGCCGCGGCTGGACGTTGACCCGGGTGATGTCGCCGTCGTAGTGCTCGAGCACCCGGTGGTCCATCAACTTGCGCCACAGCGGGGGGAAGTACGTCAAACCGATCAGGGTCGCGTAACCGCTGGGCAGGTTGGGCGCGCCGTCGATGCTGCGCAGGGTCTGGTAGCGCCGCGTCGGGTTGGCGTGATGGTCGCTGTGCCGCTGCAGGTGGTAGAGGAACAGGTTGGTCACGATGTGGTCGGAGTTCCAGCTGTGCACCGGGGCGCATCGCTCGTAGCGACCGCTCGCGGTCTTCTGCCGCAGCAGGCCGTAGTGCTCCAGGTAATTGACCGACTCCAGCAGGCTGAAGCCGTAGATGGCCTGGATGACGATGAACGGGATCAGCGCCGGGCCGAACACCGCGATGAGGATCCCGAAGAACACCACCGACATGGCCCACGCGTTGAGCACGTCGTTCGACCAGTGCCACGGCGAGCGGTCCTGCCTACGCAACCGCTGGGCCTCCAGCTCCCAGGACGAGCGCAGGCTGCCGAACACGCTGCGCGGCAAGAACTCCCAGAAGGTCTCGCCGAAGCGGGCCGACGCCGGATCCTCCGGAGTCGCGACGCGGACGTGATGCCCACGGTTGTGCTCGATGTAGAAGTGGCCGTAACACGTCTGGGCCAGGGTGATCTTGGACAGCCAGCGCTCGAGCGAGTCCCGCTTGTGGCCCATTTCGTGTGCGGTGTTGATGCCCACCCCTCCGAGCACACCCACCGACAACGCGACACCGATCTTGGCCGGCCAGCTCAGTCCGCCGTCGAAGCCCAGCCAGCTCAGGTCGGACGCGGTGAACAGGTAGGCCCCCATGATCACGCTCGCGTACTGGAACGGGATGTAGATGTAGGTGCAGTACCGGTAGTACTTGTCGTTCTCCAGCCGCTCCATCACCTCGTCGGGCGGGTTCTGGCCGTCGGGCCCGAACCGCAGATCGAGCAGCGGCAGCAGGACATAGAGCAGGATCGGGCCGATCCACAGCGGTACCTGTGCGGCGACGTGCCACCCCGCCTGGTTCAGCGCCCACACGATGGGCAGCATCACGAATAGCGCGGTCGGAGCGATCAGGCCCATCAACCACAGGTGGCGCTTCTTGTCGCGCCACTCCTGGACGTCGGCGATGCCATCGGTTACCTCAGCCGTCACGTCAAACCTCCTTGTGTGAGTGCGATCACTGCGTTGGTTTGACTATAGAGCGGGCTTTGTCGCCTGTCTAGACACGGACCATGCTTTTGTAAAGCACGTGGGATATGCGCGGACACCGAGATCCACACCAGGGACGGCATCGGGCTGAGATTTGTCCCTGATGTGAATCTCGGTAGGGCTGGGGCGGTTACTCCACCGCGGTGGCCAGATCCCGGTTGGCCAGCACGGAGTGCCTGCGCCCGTAGGCGAAATAGACCACGATGCCGATCGCCATCCAGATGAGGAACCGGATCCAGGTGAGGCCGGTGAGGTTGAGCATGAGCCACACGCACGCCAGGATCGCCGCGATGGGCAGCAGCGGAACCCACGGGGTGCGGAATCCACGGCGCAAGTCCGGACGGGTCCGGCGAAGCGCGATCACGCCCGCCGACACCAGGACGAACGCGAACAGTGTCCCGATGTTGACCATCTCCTCGAGCTTGCCGATCGGGAACACCGATGCCGCGATCGCCACCAGGACGCCGACGATGACGGTGATCCGCACGGGTGTGCCATGCGGACCGGTCTTGGCCAACTGCCGCGGCATGAGCCCGTCGCGCGACATCGCGAACAGCACCCGAGTCTGGCCGAGCATCAGCACGATCACCACGGTCGTCAGGCCGGCCAACGCGCCGATCGAGATCACCTGCGCGGCCCAGTTGATCCCGTTGTCCCTGAACGCGGTCGCCAGGTTGGCGGCGTGGCCGTCGGGCGTCGTCTTCAACTGCTGATAGGACACCATCCCCGAGAGCACCACCGCGACCGCCACATAGAGCACCGTCACGATCGCGAGCGAGCCGAGGATGCCGCGCGGGATGTCGCGCTGCGGGTTCTTGGTTTCCTCCGCGGTGGTGGCGACGATGTCGAACCCGATGAACGCGAAGAACACGATCGAGGCGCCGGCCAGCACGCCGTACCAGCCGTAGTGGCTGCCCTCTCCCCCGGTCAGCAGCGAGAACAGCGACTGTTCGGTGCCGCTGGCACCTTCCTTCGCGGCCTCACCTGGCGGGATGAACGGCGTGTAGTTCTCGGCCTTGATGTAGAACGCCCCGACGGCCACCACCAGCAGCACCACCGACACCTTGATGATCGTGATGGCGAGGCTGAAATGGGCGGACAGCTTGGTGCCGCGGGCCAGCAACACGGTGACGAAGCCGATGATCAGCAACGCCCCCCAGTCGACCTCGAACCCACCGAAATCGGCTGTGCCGCCCCCGAATCCGAAGACGGTGCCCAGATAACTCGACCAGCCTTTCGCCACGACGGCGGCGGCGACCGCGAACTCCAGGATGAGATCCCAGCCGATGATCCATGCGACGAACTCCCCGAACGTCGCATACGAAAAGGTGTACGCACTGCCCGCGACCGGCACGGTGGACGCGAACTCGGCGTAACACAGCGCGGCCAGCCCGCAGGCCACCGCCGCGATGAGGAACGAGATCGATATGGCAGGGCCGGTGAGGTTACCCGCCGTCGACGCAGTGATGGTGAAGATGCCGGCACCGATGACCACCGACACTCCGAAGACCGTCAGATCCCACCACGTGAGATCTTTGCGTAGTCGCGTCGACGGCTCGTCGGTGTCGGCGATCGACTGCTCCACGGACTTCGTACGCCATCTGGCCGTCATAATTTACGCTGCCTCTCATTTATGCCCGGTGCAGGGCAATGTATGCATTACTGTCGCTGGTAATGATGAAGACGCTCGATCTCCCTTCGAACCACGCCGTTGTCATCGGAGGCAGCATCGCAGGCCTGTGCGCGGCTCGTGTGCTATCCGACCACTTTGACCGCGTCACTCTGTACGAACGCGATGAACTACCAGATGGACCGGCCAATCGCAGTGCCATACCCCAAGGTCAGCACGTTCACCTGCTGATGGCGCGCGGCGCGCAGGAACTCGAAGCGGTTTTTCCCGGGTTGCTCGACGACATGGCCGCCGCAGGCGTTCCGGTCGTGCGCAACCAGCCCGAATCAATTCATTTCGCTGCGGCCGGCCATGTGCTCGGCACCGGGCAAACTCTGCACGACAGGTTTACCGCGTACGTGCCGAGCCGCGGGCAACTCGAGTGGCAGCTCCGCAAACGCGTCGTCGCCATCCCGGCGGTCGAGGTGGTGCGGCAGTCGGTCACGCACCCGCAATACGATCCGGCGGCCAACCGCGTCACGGGGGTCGTCCTCGACGACGGCAGTCAGGTGGCGGCGGGTCTCGTCGTCGACGCGTCCGGCCGGGGCAGCCGCCTTCCCGTGTGGTTGCAGCAGTGGGGATTCGAACGCCCGCGCGAGGACACGGTCCACGTCGGAGTCACGTATGCGTCGCACCGCGTGCGGATTCCCGCGGGCCGGATCGCCGAGAAGATGGTGCTGGTCAGCGCCGAGCACGATTCGCAGCTCGGCATGGGCATGCTGTTCCACGAAGACGGCATCTGGACCGTGACAACCTTCGGCGTGGCCAAGACCGAACCGCCGCGCGACTTCGCGGGGATCTGCCGGCTCGCCGAGACGCTGCTGCCGCCGCATCTCAGCGCAGCCCTGCAGGCCGGCGAACCGGTCGGCGGGATGACGTTCCACCGCTACCCGACCAGCAAGTGGCGCCGCTACGACAAGCTCTCCAGGATGCCCGGCGGGATCATCCCGTTCGGCGACGCCGTCGCGAGTCTCAACCCGACGTTCGGTCAGGGCGTCACCATGACCGCGCTCCAAGCCGGCAACCTACGCTCGGTCCTCGACAGCGGCATGACCGATATTGCTGCGCGACTGGCCCGTGCGACAGCACGGACCACTTTTCCGGTGTGGCTCATGAACGCCGTCGCCGATCACGTCGAGCACGGCGCGCAGGGCGATCGCCCGTGGTGGTATGGCCCGCTCTACGGCTTGTTCGACCAGTTCGTCGGTGCGGCCGAAACCGACCCGGTGCTGGCCGAATGGTTCCTGCGGCGCACGAGCCTGCTCGACAGTCTCTACCTCGCGCCGTCGCCCCGCCTGATCGGACGTGCCATCCGCAACAACGCTCGCCAGTGGCTGTCCGAACGCCGGGACCGGCGCACTGCCGTCGGCGCGGCCAGTGAGCACGAGCGGCTCGAAGCCGACCCGGCCGGCAGCCGCTAGATCCCGACCGTCACGCGGAACAGCTTGGTCGGCTGCTCGGCGGTCAACCGGATCTGGCCGTCGTCGGCGGCCACCCACGCCGCCGCACCCCGCTCCAGGGTGACCGCTCCACCTTTGGCCTGGACCACGGCGGCACCTTCGGTGCACAGCAGCACCTGAGGCCCGTCGTGGCGTGACGGAGCGTCGATCTCGTGCCCGAGTTGGTCGCCGTCGACGCACAACACCGAGACCGAGAACTCAGGTGCAGGCGTCCGATAGATGAGTTCGGTTCCCTCCCGGACAATTTCGGGACGCAAACCATCCTCGGGCGTCGGCGTGAAATCCAGCACCCGCAGCAGCTCCGGCACATCCACGTGCTTGGGCGTCAGGCCGCCACGCAACACGTTGTCGGAGTTGGCCATCACCTCGACGCCGACGCCGTGCAGATACGCATGCAGGTTGCCGGCAGGCAGGTAGATGCCGTCCCCGGTCTGCAGGCTGATGCGGTTGAGCAGCAGAGCGGCCAGCACACCCGCATCACCCGGATACCGCTCACCGAGCTCGAGCACGGTCTTGGCTTCGGCCGCGAAAGTCTTCTCGCCCGACCGTATGTAGTTGATCGCTCCGTCGAGCACCGCAGGCACCAAGACGTCGAGATCAGGCTGGGGCGCGGTGATCCACGTCGTGAACAGCGCCCGCAGGCCGTCGGCATCGGACTGGTCTGACAGCAGGTTGATGTAGGGGTCGAGATCAGAGACCGCCAGGGCCCGCATCAGCTCGACCGTGCGCGCGACGGGACGGAAACCGGCGAGGGCATCGAATTGTCCCAACGCGACCAACAACTCGGGTTTGTGGCTGCGGTCGCGGTAGTTGCGTGTCGGCGCCGAGACCGGAATCTCCAGCCGGTCCTCCCGGTCGAAGCCCTCCTGAGCCTGCTGCTGGCTCGGATGGGCCTGCAGCGACAGTGGTTCGTCGGCGGCAAGCACCTTGACCAGGAACGGCAGCGCCTCGCCGAAGCGGCCCACCGCGGTCGCGCCGAGCTGGCCCTCCGGATCGTCGGCGACGACCTGCAGCAAGGACTCCTCGCCGTCGTCGGTCTGCAGCCAGGCCGGATCCCCCGGATGCGCGCCGAACCACAGCTCGGCCTCCGGATGCACTGTAGGGCTTGGCCTTCCAGTGAATTCGGCTATGGCGGTCCGCGAACCCCAGGCATAGGTCCGCACCGCTCCCCGTAGCAGATGCACTCGCTTAACCTCGAACCAGTTTCAGGTAGACGGCCGCCATCTCCAGTCGGACGGCCAATATCGCCAGTTGTTGTTCCGGGCGCCCGATCGGCAGCTCCGCACCGGTCACGTCCGGCACATCCTCGGCACCGAGCACCGTGATGTCGTCGAAGCCCGCGATCCGCGCGGCCACCACGGGCCGCTCGGTATCGGTGCTCAACACGAAAGTTCGCATGCGGCGTGGCAGCGGGCCGTCGATCTGCTCGTCGTGGAACAGCGAGTGCTCTGCGCCTCCGGTCGCTCCGCTGCCCACCGCGGCCAGCACATCGCCCAGCCCCGCGGCGGCCACGACCGTGCCGGCCAGGCGCAACATCGCGGCGGCACCGTGCCTGGCCAACTCGAGCGTGGCCGCGGTGTCGCCGGCCAGCACGATGTCGGTGCCGGACATCCGCTCGACGAGAGTCTTTGCGGGATTGGTGAAAAGCTCGCGCGCCGCACTGTTGCGCAGCGCCTCGGCATCGAGTTCGTCGGCCAGCGCGGCAAGGTCGACTCGCAGGCTCGGATCCACCACGTGCAGCAGGGCCAATCCCGCTGCGAGGTAACGAACGAAACCGAAATCGTCTGGCACCCAGAGCCTGGGCGGAAGCACCACGGCCCGGCCCGCCGCGATGTCGCGCAGCGGGCCTTCGTGTGGGGCCACCACGAGCGTGCGGGCGCCCCGGCGCACCCCGGTGGCGGCGGCGTTCACCAATGCCGGGTCGCCGGGATCGTCACCGGCGATCACGAGGACGTCGAGCGCGCCGATCCACGGCGGGGTTTCGGCGGCGACGACGATCGGCGCTGCGACCGAGCCGCCGAGGGACGCGGCCAACATGGCACCGGCCTGGTGTGCGGCGCCACGGCCTGCCACCCAGATGACCGTGCGCGGTGGATGGTCGGACCGCAAGGAGTCCAGCAGGCCCTCCGCGAGCGCCGCGGCCGTGGCACGCACCTGCGCTCCGGCCATCGCCGCGGCCCGCAACAGACCGTTACGGTCTGCGGCGAGCAACCCGTCGCTGTCGTCCAGGTCGATCGCGGCCTCTACGGCGTTCATGGCACGGCCTCGCTGAGCGGGTTGATGTGCCCGGCGACCTTCTCGACTATCGCCTCGACGTCCTCGGTGGTGCGCGCTTCGACGTTGAGCCGCAACAACGGTTCGGTGTTCGACGTGCGCAGGTTGAACCATCGGCCGTCGCCGAGGTCGACGGTGACACCGTCGAGGTGGTCGATGGAGTGAATCTCGCTGCCGTACGCGCGCAGTACCGCGTCGACGCATGCGGGGGCATCGGTGACCGTGAAGTTGATCTCGCCGGAGGACTCGTAGCGTTGGTAGTCGGCCATCAGCTCGGACAGCGGCCGGTCCTGCTCGCCGAGCGCGGCGAGCACGTGCAGCGCGGCCAGCATGCCCGAGTCGGCGCCCCAGAAATCCCGGAAGTAGTAGTGCGCCGAGTGCTCGCCACCGAAGATGGCACCGGTTTCGGCCATCAGGGCCTTGATGTAGGAGTGCCCGACCCGCGAGCGCACCGGGGTGCCGCCGCGTTCGATCACCAACTCCGGCACGGCCCGCGACGTGATCAGGTTGTGGATGACGGTCGCACCGATCTCGCGCTTGAGCTCGCGTGCGGCGACCAGCGCGGTGACCGCGGACGGGGACACCGGACGGCCCAGTTCGTCGACGACGAAGCAGCGGTCGGCGTCGCCGTCGAAGGCGAGCCCGATGTCGGCGCCGGTTGCCAGTACGTGCGCCTGCAGGTCCACGAGGTTGGCCGGGTTGAGCGGATTGGCCTCGTGATTGGGGAACGTGCCGTCCAACTCGAAGTACAGCGGCTCGACCGTGGCGCCCGGGAGCGGCCCGAGCACCGCGGGGGTGGTGTGGCCGGCCATGCCGTTTCCGGCGTCGACCGCGATCCGCAGGTCGCGCAGGCTGCTCAGGTCCACCAGGGACCGCAGGAACGCCCCGTAGTCGGCCAGCACATCCCGATCGGTCACGGTGCCTGCGGCGCCTTCGTACCCGGGAACGCCCGCGATCACCTCATCGGAGATGACGGACAGACCCGTGTCCTTGCCGACCGGTTTGGCGCCGGCCCGGCAGAGCTTGATGCCGTTGTAGGCGGCGGGGTTGTGGCTTGCGGTGAACATCGCGCCCGGGCAGTCCAACAGACCGGAGGCGAAGTAGAGCTCGTCGGTGGACGCCAACCCGATGCGGACGACGTCGAGCCCCTGAGCCGTGACCCCGTCGGCGAACGCCGACGCCAACGACGGCGAACTCGCCCGCATGTCGTACCCGACGACGACCTGCGTGGCACCTTCCGCGCGGACCAGCCGGGCGAACGCGCTGCCGACCTCGGCGACGAACTGCTCGTCGATTTCGGTGCCGACCAGACCGCGGACGTCATACGCCTTGATGACACCGTGAACAGCCGCCGCTGGCCGAGACATAGAACTCCTTGTGAACGGGATCGTTGGCGCCAGCCTAACCGTCGCACGCGTTCTTCACGGTCACTAGTCTGGCCGGGCTGTGCTGCCTAACCGTTGTCTAATCAACGTTCTAGTCGCTGGGGTCGGGCAGCACCCGCAGGTGACCGCGACGCCGTCCACTGGTTTCCGTCTGCCGGGCCGCGGGCGCCATCACAGCACCACCGCTCGCGCCGGTCACGGGATCGGAGAAGCCGGCCACGACACCGCCACGCGGCGCCGCCGTGGGATGCCCCTCGCGCACGGCGTCGGCAAGTGCCACCAGGTCGTCCTCGTCGGGATGCGACGGCAAGGGTCCGGCGTGCCGCACCAGCTCCCAGCCGCGGGGCGCGGTGATGCGGCTGGCGTGCCCGACGCACAGATCCCACGAGTGGGGCTCGGAGACGGTGGCCAGGGGCCCGACGACGGCCGTCGAGTCGGAGTAGACGAAGGTCAGCGTCGCCACGGCGTAATGCGGGCACCCGGGCCGGCAGCAGCGACGGGGAACATTCACGCACGAGAGATTATCGTGCGGAAACGTCGGGCGGTGGTGGACACGCGCAGCCACGGGCCCGCCGATCCCGAACCGTTACGATCATCGACGTGCCGCAGCGCAACCCTTGGCGATCCCGGCGTGGTCGCGACATCCGCGGACCGCTGCTGCCCCGGACCGTGCCGGGCTGGCGCAGTCGCGCGGAGCGTTTCGACATGGCGGTGCTGGAGGCCTACGAGCCGATCGAGCGGCGGTGGTCATCCCGGGTGTCCACGCTCGACGTGGCTGTCGACGAGATCCCTCGGATGTCACCCAAGGATCCGGACAGTGTGCAGTGGCCCGCCGAGGTGATCGCTGATGGCCCGATCGCGTTGGCCCGGTTGATACCCGCAGGGGTCGATGTCAGAGGAAATGCGACGCGGGCACGAATTGTGTTGTTTCGCAAGCCTATCGAGCGTCGTGCCAAAGGGGCCGACGAGCTTGCCGAGCTGTTGCACGAAATTCTGGTGGCTCAGGTGGCCACCTACCTGGGGGTGGAACCACCCGTCATCGACCCGACGATCGACGACGAGTGACGCCCGTCTAGCTAGATGATGCCGCGCTTGAGGCGCCGGCGTTCGCGTTCCGACAAACCTCCCCAAATTCCGAAGCGTTCATCGTGCGCCAACGCGTATTCCAGGCAAGCGTCTTTGACTTCGCAGCCCTGGCAGATGCGTTTGGCCTCGCGGGTAGACCCGCCCTTCTCCGGGAAGAAGGCCTCCGGATCGGTCTGCGCACACAGGGCGCGTTCCTGCCATTGGTCGTCTTCGGTTGCCGGAGCAACATCAATCTGATCGGGAACCAAACTCAGTTGAGGACGTCCGGCTGCCCCCATCGGTGTCGGCCCGGTGTTGATGTGCGGTGCGTTGTCTACCGAGCCGAGTAGCCGGCTGTCAAACCGGACCACACGATCGAAATCGCCGCTCTCATAAGACATATCCCCCGCCTCCTCACTCGGTCTCATAGATCCTCAGTGGAGCCCCACTATTGTGATATGCGGCCATTCCATTCGAACAGATGATCGAATCTCGGTCCGCGACACCAGGATCGGCCACCAACCAGGAAATGACACTGCTGTGATTACACACGTGTTAGCTGCCAGGGTCAAGCGGAATGGCCGGAATTCATACCATCTCGTGATATCAATTCGGCGCGTCGCGACCTCGGCGTGTCCTGGTCGTGACGACGTCGTTTCCGTGCACGGCACCCGAACGCCTAGTGTCGGACGTTGTGAAGATCACCGTTCTGGTCGGCGGAGTTGGCGGCGCACGGTTTTTGCTGGGCGTCCAGAACCTGTTGCGACTCGGCAGCTTCGGGGACGGCAGCAGCAAGCATGAACTCACCGCGATCGTCAATGTCGGCGACGACGCGTGGATGCACGGCGTACGGATCTGCCCCGACCTCGACACCTGTATGTACACCCTCGGCGGCGGCATCGATCCGGAACGCGGCTGGGGGCACCGCAATGAAACGTGGCACGCGAAGGAGGAACTCGCGGCCTACGGGGTGCAGCCGGACTGGTTCGGCCTCGGAGACCGCGACCTGGCCACCCACCTGGTCCGCAGCCAGATGCTGCGCGCGGGCTACCCGCTGTCCCAGGTGACCGAGGCGCTGTGCAAGCGGTGGAACCCCGGCGCGCGGCTGCTGCCTGCCAGCGACGACCGCAGCGAGACCCACGTCGTGATCACCGACCCGAACGACGGCGAGCGCCGCGCGATCCACTTCCAGGAGTGGTGGGTGCGCTACCGCGCGCAGGTGCCGTCGCACAGTTTTGCGTTCGTCGGGGCCGAGCAGGCAACCGCCGGGCCGGGCGTGACCGACGCCATCGCCGAGGCCGACGTGGTGTTGCTGGCGCCGTCAAATCCGGTCGTGAGCATCGGACCCATCCTGCAGATTCCCGGTATCCGGGGCGCGCTGCGCTCGACCAGCGCGCCGGTCATCGGATACTCCCCCATCATCGCCGGAAAACCGTTGCGCGGCATGGCCGATGAATGCCTGTCCATCATCGGGGTCGACTCCACGTCGGAGGCCGTCGGCAAGCACTTCGGCGCCCGCTCGGGCACCGGGCTGCTCGACGGCTGGCTGGTACACGAAGGCGATCACGCCGAGATCGACGGCGTGCAGGTGCGCGCCGTTCCGCTGCTGATGACCGACCCCGCGGCCACGGCCGAGATGGTGCGCGCCGGCCTCGAACTCGCGGGAGTGGCGCTGTGAACGAGCATGGTTCGGCCGGCGCCGTCGAGATCCTGCCGGTTCCCGGCCTGCCTGAGTTCCGGCCGGGAGACGATCTGGTGGGCGCGCTCGTCACGGCCGCGCCGTGGCTGCGCGATGGCGACGTGCTCGTCGTCACGAGCAAGGTGCTGTCCAAGTGCGAGGGCCGCATCGTCGACGCACCCGCCGATCCTGAGGAGCGGGATGCCCTGCGCCGCAAGCTGATCGACGGGGAGGCTGTACGGGTGCTGGCCCGCAAGGGCCGCACGTTGATCACCGAGAACGCGATCGGACTGGTGCAGGCGGCCGCGGGCGTCGACGGTTCCAATGTCGGATCCACCGAACTCGCGCTGCTGCCGGTCGATCCCGACGGCAGCGCCGCCGCGCTGCGCGACGGGTTGCGTGAGCAACTCGGCGTCACTGTGGGCGTGGTGATCACCGACACCATGGGTCGGGCATGGCGTAACGGCCAGACCGACTTCGCGATCGGCGCCGCCGGGCTGACCGTGCTGCACGGCTATGCGGGGGCCCGCGACCGGCACGGCAACGAGTTGGTCGTGACCGAGGTCGCGGTGGCCGACGAGATCGCCGCCGCAGCCGATCTGGTAAAGGGCAAGCTCACCGCGATCCCGGTGGCCGTGGTCCGCGGCATGGCCGTCACCGACGACGGATCGACCGCGAAGACGCTGCTGCGCTCCGGCGAGGACGACCTGTTCTGGCTGGGTACCGCCGAGGCGATCCAGTTGGGCCGCACGCAGGCTCAGCTGCTGCGCCGGTCCGTGCGCAGCTTCAGCACCGAACCGGTGCCTGCCGAGCTCATCGAGGCCGCGGTCGGCGAGGCGCTGACCGCGCCGGCCCCGCACCACACCCGTCCGGTGCGGTTCGTCTGGGTCCGCGACCCGTCGACCCGCACCCGACTATTGGACCGCATGAAGGACCGGTGGCGGGCCGACCTCAGCGGCGACGGCCGCGATCCCCAATCCGTCGAACGTCGTGTCGGCCGCGGGCAGATCCTGTACGACGCACCGGAACTGGTGATCCCGTTCCTGGTACCCGATGGCGCACACAGCTATCCGGATGCCGCACGCACCGAGGCCGAGCACACCATGTTCACAGTCGCGGTCGGCGCGGCCGTCCAGGCGCTGTTGGTCGCACTCGCCGTGCGCGACGTCGGCAGCTGCTGGATAGGCTCGACGATCTTCGCGGGCGAGCTGGTACGCACCGAACTGGACCTGCCGCCCGATTGGGAGCCCTTGGGCGCCATCGCGATCGGCTATCCGGCCGAGGCGCAGCCGCCGCGTGAGCCCGTGCCGACCGCTGACCTGTTGATTGTGCGATGAGTCTTCACACCTCGGCCGTCACGGTGCTCACCGACTGGCGGACAACCGATCCCGCCCAGGACAGCCTGCGCCACGCGCTGCTGTCGTTCCTGGCCGCCCGCCCCGACGCGTGCCAACGGTCGTGTGTGCCAGGCCATATCACGGCCTCGGCGCTGGTCCTCGACCACACGGGCACGCGCACCCTGCTGACACTGCATCCGCGATTCGGCCGATGGCTGCAACTCGGCGGTCACTGCGAGGCCGACGACGTCGACATCCACGCGGCCGCGCTGCGCGAGGCCACCGAGGAATCCGGGATCACCGGACTGACTATCGACCCCGAACTGGCTGCGGTGCACGCGCATCCGGTGACCTGTTCACTGGGCGTGCCGACCCGTCACCTCGACATGCAGTTCGTGGTGCGAGCCCCGGAGGGGGCCGAGATCGTCTGCAGCGACGAGTCTTTGGACCTGCGGTGGTGGCCGCTCGACGCGCTGCCCGAGGGCACCGACTTCGGGCTCAGCCAGCTCGCCGAGACTACGGTTTCTGGCGCGATTTCCGCCGATCCTCGCCAAGAACCGTAGTCTCGGCGCAGAGTCAGACGTCGGTCGAGTAGCGGATGCCGCCGTCGGGAATCGTCACGCCGGGCCACACCCGGGCCCCCCGCAGCAATTCGCACCGCGCGCCGATGTCGGCGCCGTCACCGATCACCCCGTCGCGGATCAAGGCACGCGGCCCGATCCGCGCACCGAAGCCGATGATCGAACGCTCGATGACCGCGCCCGCCTCGACGCGCACGCCGTCGAAGATCACCGCTCCGTCGAGGCGCGCGCCCGCGCCGATCTCGGCGCCCCGGCCCACCACGGTCCCGCCGATCAGCAGTGCGCCCGGGGCGACCCCGGCGCCGTCGTGCACCAACGATTCTCCGCGGTGTCCGTTCAGCGCGGGCGAGGGCGCGATACCACGCACCAGATCGGCCGAGCCACGTACGAAATCCTCCGGGGTACCCATGTCCCGCCAGTACGACGCATCGACGAAGCCGCACATACGCAGCCCGCGCGACAACACCTCGGGAAAGATCTCCCGCTCGACCGACAGCGCCCGGCCTCGTGGGATCTGCTCGATGATGGTGCGCTTGAACACGTAGCAGCCGGCGTTGATCTGATCGGTCGGCGGATCCTGCGTCTTCTCCAGGAATGCCGTCACCAGGCCGTCGCCGTCGGTGGGCACGCATCCGAACGCCCGCGGGTCGCCGACCCGCACCAGGTGCAGCGTCACGTCGGCCTTGTGGGCATCGTGGGCTTCGAGCAGCTCGCCGAGGTCGACCGCGGACAGCACGTCGCCGTTGAACACCATCGCGGTGTCGTAGCGCAGCTTGCCCGCCACGTTGGCGATCGCGCCGCCCGTGCCGAGCGCTTCTGTCTCGGTGACGTACTCGATGTCGAGGCCCAACTCGGATCCGTCCCCGAATTCCGCCTCGAAGACCTCAGCCTTGTACGACGTGCCCATCACGACGTGCTTGATGCCCGCCGCGGCGATCCGCGACAACAAGTGGGTCAGGAACGGCACGCCTGCAGTGGGCAGCATGGGCTTGGGGGCCGACAGGGTCAGCGGGCGCAGCCGGGTGCCCTGTCCGCCGACGAGGACGACAGCGTCCACTTCCGCAGGATTGATCACGTCAGCGCTGCCCTTTCGCCTGTCTACGCCGAGAACTACCGACCACCAGGCCCGCGCGTGCCGCCAGCGCGCCCCGAATCGTCCACCGCAGCGGCGCCTGCCAGGCCGCCGGGTACCGATCGGCGAGGAAAGTGTAGGTGCTGCGGTGATGGGCGGCCAAGTTGCGGCCCGGGTCGCGCCCGGTGGAGTGCCCCTTGTAGTGCAACACTTCCGACGTGGGCACGTAGACGTTTTGCCAACCCTGACGTGCGAGCCGATCCCCGAGGTCGACGTCCTCCATGTACATGAAGTAGCGCTCGTCGAACCCGTTGATCGCCTCGAACGCCTCGCGGCGCAGCAACAGACACGAGCCCGACAGCCAGCCGACTTCGCGTTCGCTGGGCTCCTGCCGGTCCTGCCGGTAGGCCGCGGTCCACGGATTGGATTTCCAGAACGGCCCCACCACGGCGTGCATGCCGCCACGGATCAGGCTCGGCTGGTGGCGGGCTGACGGATACACCGATCCGTCGGGATCGCGGATCAACGGACCGAGGGCACCCGCGTGCGGCCATCGGCGGGCCGCCTCCAGCAGCAGGTCGATCGAGTGCGGCCCCCACTGGACGTCGGGATTGGCCACCACGAAGAACTCCGGACACTCGGCGTCCGACAGTTGCGCGGCGGCCCTGTTGACCGCGCTGCCGTACCCCAGGTTGCCGCCGGTACGCAGCAGCGTCACGTTCGGGTACCGCTTCTCGGCTTCCTCGGGCGCACCGTCGGTGGATCCGTTGTCGGCCATCACGACCGTCACGGGCCGGTCCGTCGCAAGTGACAGTGAAGCCAGAAACCGGTCCAGGTGTGGGCCCGGGGAGTACGTCACCGTCACCACCGCGAGCGGGCGGGCCGCATCCTCAGTCACGGCGTAGAGGGTAGCGGGCCGGTCAGCGGCGCCGCCGCAACCGCTGCGACCAGGGCTTCCCGCCAGTCCCGCAGCGGGGTCAGGCCCGCATCGATCGACTTCGTCGCAGACAACACCGTGTAGGGCGGGCGCGGCGCGGGGCGGGGATGCCGGTCGCTGCCGACCGGCCGCACGCGATCCGGGTCGGCACCGACCGCCGCGAACGTCGCCTGGGCCAGCTCGAAGCGACTGGCCGGCCCGGCGTTGGTGGCATGCAGGATCGGCGCGTTGACCTTGCCGTCGGCCACCTCCAGCAGCGCGGTCGCGAGATCCCCCGTGTACGTCGGTGAGCCGATCTGGTCGGCGACGACGTCGACCGGCCCGTCGCCGGCCGCCAGGCGGCGCATGGTCGCGACGAAGTCGCTGCCGTCGGCGCCGCGGTACACCCAGGCGGTCCGGACCACGTGCGCGTCGGGTTTGGCGGCCAGCACGGCCTGCTCTCCGGCCAGTTTGGTGCGTCCGTAGACGTTCTCGACCCCTCCGGTGGGGTCGTCGACCTCGTATGGCCTTGGCTGCCCGTCATCGAACACGCCGCTGAACACATAGTCGGTGGACACGTGCACCAGCCCCGCCCCGACCTGTGCGCACACCGTCGCGACGTTGCCGGGCCCGTCGGCGTTCACTGCGTACGCGCGGGCCTCGTCGGTTTCGGCGGCGTCGACCTGGGTATAGGCAGCACAGTTGATCACCACGTCGCCCGCCGCGACGTGTCTGCGCACCGCCTCGACGTCGGTGATGTCACATTCGGCAGAGGTCAGCGCGAGCACGTCCCGACCATCCGACCTGGCCTGACCTGCCAATACCCGCCCTAACATGCCACCGGCCCCGGTGATCACAATGCGCTGCGACATGTGCCGAGTCTGGCACGCCGGTCCGCGTTACCGGGCTCACGTCCACCCCACAAGTAGCCTGGGCACGTGCCACTCCGCCTACTCCGCGCCGTTGCTGTGACCGCAGCGTCGGCTGTGGTCCTCGGAACCGGCGTGGCCTGGACGCAGATCCGGTCCTTCGAATCCGGCATCAACCACATCAACTCGGCGGCACTCGGCGAGGGCGGTGAGGACGGCGCCATCGACATCCTGCTGGTCGGTATGGACAGCCGCACCGACGCGCACGGCAACCCGTTGTCGGCCGAGGAGCTGGCGACGCTGCGGGCCGGCGACGACGTGTCGACCAACACCGACACCATCATCCTGGTGCGCATCCCGAACAACGGGAAGTCGGCCACCGCGATCTCGATCCCCCGCGATTCCTACGTCGAGGCCCCCGGCTGGGGAAAGATGAAGATCAACGGCGTCTTCGGCGACGTGAAGCTGGACCGGATGAAGCAGCTCGTCGAAGTCGAGGGCGAGGATCCCGCCACTGCCGAACCCAAGGCCACCGAGGCGGCCCGCGAAGAACTCATCCAGACCGTCGCGGGGCTCACCGGTGTCACCGTCGACCATTACGCCGAGATCGGCCTGCTGGGCTTCGCCCTGATCACCGACGCCCTCGGCGGGGTCAACGTGTGCCTCAAAGATGCCGTCTACGAGCCTCTTTCGGGTGCGGATTTCCCCGCGGGCTGGCAGAAGCTGAACGGCCCGCAGGCGCTGAGCTTCGTGCGGCAACGCCACGACCTGCCGCGCGGTGATCTCGACCGCGTGACACGCCAGCAGACCGTGATGGCGTCCCTGGCTCACGAGGTGATCTCGAGCAAGACCCTGTCGAGCCCGGCGACCCTGGGCAGGCTGCAGGACGCGGTGCAGCGCTCCGTGGTGATCTCCGACGGCTGGGACATCATGGATTTCATCGAGCAGCTGCAGAAGCTCGCTGCGGGCAACGTCGCATTCGCCACCATCCCGATCCTGCGGGAGGACGGCTGGAGCGACGACGGCATGCAGAGCGTGGTCCGGGTGGATCCCACCGCGGTGCACGAGTGGGTGACGAGCCTGCTGGAGGGCCAGGACGAGGGCAAGACCGAAGAGCTGGCCTATTCGCCGGACAAGACCACGGTCGAGGTGGTCAACGCCACCGACATCAACGGTCTGGCCGCCGCGGTCTCGCACGTGCTGACCACCAAGGGCTTCACGCCGGGCAACACCGGCAACCATGAGGGCGCACCGTTGTCGGGCAGTCAGGTGCTGGCAGCCAAGACCGACGACCTTGGCGCCCAGCAGGTTTCGAAGGATCTCGGTGGCCTGCCGGTGGCGCAGGACGGCACTGTGCCGCCCGGGTCCGTGCGGGTCGTGCTGGCCGACGACTACACCGGCCCGGGTTCTGGGCTCGACGGCAGCGATCCCACGGTGGACGGCGTCGATCCGGCCGCGGCGGGCATCGGTTCGTCCGACACCGGCTCGTCCCAAACCGGTGAGGAAGCCCCGCCGCCCCCGTCGCCGATCATCACGGCAGGTTCCGACGACCCACAGTGCGTGAATTGACCGCGACCGTCACCGCGTCGGTGCTGGATCCGTTGCTCGCAGCCGATCCGGCAGGCCCGCGGATCACCTACTACGACGACGCCACGGGCGAGCGCATCGAACTGTCGGCGGTGACGCTGGCCAACTGGGCGGCCAAGACCGCCAACCTCCTGCGCGACGAGCTGGGCGCAGGCCCCGGCACCCGGGTCGCGGTGCTGCTGCCCGCACACTGGCAGACCGCGGCCGTGCTGTTCGGGGTCTGGTGGATCGGTGCCGAGGTGGTGGTGGACGGCCCGGCCGACATGGCCCTGTGCACGCGCGACCGGCTCGACGAAGCTGACGACGCCGTGGCGGGTGGCGAGGTCGCGGTGCTGTCCCTCGACCCCTTCGGCAGGCCCGCCGACGACCTGCCGGTCGGGGTGACCGACTACGCGACGTCTGTCCGCGTGCACGGTGACCAGATCGTGCCCGAACGCCAGCCCGGCCCCGCGCTGGCCGGCCGATCGGCCGCCGACGTGCTGGCGGCCGCGCAAACCGCCGCTGCCGCACAGGGTTTCACCGGCTCCGATCGAGTGCTGTCGACCGCAGCCTGGGACAGCCCCGACGCGATTATCGACAACATGCTCGCGGTCTTCGCCGCCGGCGCGTCACTGGTACAGGTGACCAATCCCGACCCGGCCGCGATGGACCGGCGCCGCACCATGGAAAAAGTCACGCGCGGCTGAGTTTGCTGCCCGACGTTCCCGCGCGAGCAGTCACTCCCGTACCCGGTATTCGCGATTTTCGGGTACCTCCGCGACTGCTCGCGGTGAGAACGGGTACCCGCCTCGGAAGTCGAATCGAGGAGGGAACCGTCCATGTCCGAGCTGACTGTCGCCGACTACCTGTTGCAGCGCCTGCGTGAGTGGGATGTGCGCCACGTGTTCGCTTATCCGGGTGACGGCATCAACGCCATCCTGGCCGCATGGGGCCGCGCGGAGGACCGCCCGGCATTCGTCCAGGCCCGCCATGAGGAGATGTGTGCGTTCGAAGCCGTCGGCTATGCGAAGTTCAGCGGCCGCGTGGGGGTGTGCATGGCGACGTCGGGGCCCGGCGCGATCCACCTGCTCAACGGTCTCTACGACGCCAAACTCGACCATGTGCCGGTGGTCGCCGTCGTCGGGCAGACCAACCGCAGTGCGATGGGCGGTTCCTATCAGCAGGAGGTCGACCTGGCGAGCCTGTTCAAGGATGTGGCCAGTGCCTATGTGCAGACGGTCAACGTGCCCGAACAGCTGCCGAATGTGTTGGACCGCGCAATCCGTACCGCCCTGGCCCAGCGCACGCCGACCGCCTTGATCATCCCCGCCGACGTTCAGGAGTTGCCGTACTCGGCGCCGACGCACGAGTTCAAGATGGTGCCGTCGAGCCTCGGGGTGGACTGGCCCGCGATCGCGCCCGACGACGCCGCGATCGCCCGGGCCGCCGAGGTGCTCAACGCGGGTGACCGGGTGGCGATGCTGGTGGGTACCGGCGCCCACGACGCACGGCAAGAGGTGGCCGAGGTCGCCGACCTGCTCGGCGCCGGCGCGGCGAAAGCGTTGCTGGGCAAGGATGTACTGTCCGACGAGCTGCCATGGGTGACCGGGTCGATCGGGCTGCTCGGCACCCGGCCGAGCTACGAGATGATGCGCGACTGCGACACGCTCCTCACCATCGGCTCCAGCTTCCCCTACTCCCAGTTCATGCCGGAGTTCGGCCAGGCCCGCGGCGTCCAGATCGACATCGACCCCACGATGATCGGTATGCGTTATCCGTATGAGGTCAATCTCGTCGCGGACGCCAAAACCGCACTGCGCGCGCTCATTCCACACCTGCACCGCAAAGCCGGCCGGTCCTGGCGGGAAAGGATCGAGAAGAACGTGGGCCGCTGGTGGGAGACCATGCGCATGCAGGCCGACGTGAGCGCCGACCCGGTCAATCCGCTGCGCCTGTTCGCCGAACTGTCCGATCAGCTACCCGAAAATGCCGTCGTCACCGCCGATTCCGGCTCGGCGGCCAACTGGTATGCCCGCCAGCTCAAGTTCCGCGGCGACGTCCGGGGATCCCTGTCGGGCACCCTGGCCACCATGGGCCCGGGTGTGCCCTACGCGATCGGCGCGAAGTTCGCCCACCCGGACCGCCCGGCGATCGCGTTCGCAGGCGACGGCGCCATGCAGATGAACGGTATGGCCGAGCTCATCACCATCAAGCGTTACCACCCGCAATGGTCAGACCCGCGCCTGGTCGTCGCCGTCCTGCACAACAACGACCTCAACCAGGTCACCTGGGAGCTGCGAGCCATGGGCGGTGCCCCGAAATTCACCGATTCCCAGACACTTCCCGACGTCGACTACGCGGCGTTCGCCGCGAGCCTGGGGTTGGGCGCGATGACCGTCACAGACCCCGCCGACCTCGCCGACGCCTGGCGCACGGCTCTGGCGGCCGACCGCCCCACGGTGCTCGACGTCCACACCGATCCCGACATGCCCCCGATCCCGCCGCACGCCACATGGGAGCAGTTCAAGTCGACCGCCGCGGCCGTACTCGAAGGTGATGAGAACAGCTGGGGATTCGTCAAAGAGGGCATCAAAGCCAAAGTGCAGGAGTTCGTCCCGCACCGCGCGAACTGACCCTTGCCGAGCGTTACTTGAGCAGGGCGCGGCTCATGACCACGCGCTGAATCTGGTTGGTGCCCTCGTAGATCTGGGTGATCTTGGCGTCGCGCATCATCCGCTCGACCGGGAAGTCCACCGTGTAACCCGCGCCGCCGAACAGCTGAACGGCATCGGTGGTGACCTCCATGGCCACGTCGGAGGCAAAGCACTTCGACGCCGCCGAGATGAAGCCGAGGTTGGTCTCACCACGTTCGGCACGCGCCGCAGCGTGGTAGACCATGAGGCGCGCGGCCTCAAGCTTCATCGCCATGTCGGCCAGCATGAACTGCACGGCCTGGAAATCGGCGATGGCGGTACCGAACTGCTTGCGCTCCTTGGTGTAGGCGATCGCCGCATCCAGCGCACCCTGGGCGATACCCACGGCCTGCGCGCCGATGGTCGGGCGGGTGTGATCCAGGGTCGCCAGCGCGGTCTTGAAACCGGTTCCGGGCTCACCGATGATCCGGTCGCCCGGGATGCGGCAGTTCTCGAAGTACAGCTCGGTGGTCGGGCTGCCCTTGATACCGAGCTTGCGCTCCTTGGGGCCGACGCTGAAGCCCTCGTCGTCCTTGTGCACCACGAACGCAGAGATGCCGTTGGCCCCCTTGTCGGGATCGGTCACGGCCATCACGGTGTACCAGGTCGACTTGCCGCCGTTGGTGATCCAGCACTTGGTGCCGTTGAGGATCCAGTCGTCCCCGTCGGCCTTGGCCCGGGTGCGCATGCCCGCGGCATCCGAACCCGCCTCGCGCTCGCTCAACGCGTAGGAGGCCATCGCCTCGCCGGAGGCCAGCGTCGGCAGCACCTGCTTCTTCAGCTCGTCGGAGCCGCGCAGGATCAAGCCCATCGTGCCCAGCTTGTTGACCGCGGGGATCAGCGACGCCGAACAATCAACGCGCGCAACCTCTTCGATGACAATGCAGGCCGCGACGGAGTCGGCACCCTGGCCGCCGTATTCCTCCGGCACGTGAATCGCGTTGAACCCCGAGGCAGTCAGAGCCCGCAGGGCTTCCTCGGGGAAGCGTGCATTTTCGTCGACATCGGCAGCGTGCGGGGCGATCTCCTTCTCCGCCAGCGCACGGATTGCCGCCCGAAGCTCCTGGTGCTCCTCAGGCAACTGAAACAAATCGAAAGATGGGTTACCGCCCCAGCCGGCCATGATCTTCTCCCTAGCTCTCGGCTCTCTTGGATCAATGTTGCGCGGACTGCACATCGCGTGCGTCGCCCTGCTACGTTTGGTACTCAGTACCATAGCATCGGCACTCAGTCCCAGGAAAGGTGCGCTCATGCCTGTTTTGCCAAGCACCCGGGAGCGCCTGGTGAGCGCGGCATTCGAACTGTTCGAAGAACGCGGGTACGAGGCCACCAGCGTCGACGACATCGCGGCACGCGCGCAGGTGGGACGCACGACCGCGTTTCGCCAGTTCGGATCGAAGGAAGCGTTCATATTTCCCGACCACGAGGCGCTGCTGCGCCGCGCCGACGAGAGATTGTCCGCGGTGCCCGCCGAGGCGCTACCCGCCGAGATCATCGCGGTGGCGACCACCTCGGTCTTCGAGAACTATCTCGCCGAGGGCGAGCGCGCGCGGACGCGGTACCGGCTCACCCGCTCGGTACCAGCGCTACGCGATTTCGAGACGGCCGTGGTATCGCGATATGTCCGACTGTTCACCAAACACCTGCGGACCGGGCAGACCGGGGATTGGACGGCGGGCCTGCGCGCCGAACTGTTCGCCAACGCCGTGGTCGCCGCACACAACCACGTGCTGCGCCGATGGCTGCGGGGTGATTCGACCAACCCGCGGTCGGACCTCGCCGAAGCCCTGGCCGCGGCATGGCCGATCTACCGGGGCAGTGGCGGCCGCACCGCCGTTGTGGTGATGTCGACCGATGAACCGCTCGAGTCCCTGACACCCCGGATTCGCGAGCTGATCGGCGATTGATTCAGCCGGGCGACTTGGTCAGCCCAGCAGGCGTTCGCGCAATGCGGTGTCCTTTTCCAGCACCATGGCTTCCAGGTCGGCCTGGAATTTCACCATCCGGGACCGCAGCTCGGCGTCGCCGGAGCCCAGGATCCGCACTGCCAGCAAGCCCGCATTCCGTGCTCCGCCAATGGAAACCGTCGCGACCGGCACCCCAGCCGGCATCTGCACGATCGACAGCAGGGAATCCATGCCGTCGAGGCGGGCCAGCGGTACCGGAACTCCGATCACCGGAAGCGGTGTGGCCGAGGCCACCATGCCGGGCAGGTGGGCGGCGCCACCGGCCCCGGCGATGATCACCTCGACGCCGCGGTCGGCGGCGGTCTTGGCGTAGTCGAGCATGCGCTGCGGGGTCCGGTGTGCCGAGACCACGCCGACCTCGAACGGCACCTCGAACTCGGCGAGGGCGTCGGCGGCGTCGGACATCACCGACCAGTCACTGTCGCTGCCCATGATCAGGCCGACGCGCGGCTTACTTGCCATGTTCATCCCATCCATCGGTCCACTCCGCATGCGACAGCCAGTGCGCCGCGCGGACCGCCCGCTCTCGCAGGTCGGCCATGTCGGAGCCAATCATGTTGACGTGCCCGATCTTGCGGCCGGGTCGCTCGCCCTTGCCGTACAGGTGCACCTTGGCCTCGGGCATCCTGGCAAACAGGTGATGCAACCGCTCGTCCATCGACATCGACGGGGTCTCGGGTGCGCCCAGGATGTTGGCCATCACGGTCGCGGGCGCGGTCGCGGCGGTATCGCCGAGCGGGTAATCCAGCACCGCCCGCAGGTGCTGTTCGAACTGGCTGGTCACGGCGCCGTCCATGGTCCAGTGCCCCGAGTTGTGCGGCCGCATGGCCAGCTCGTTGACCAGCAGTGTGCCGTCGACGGTTTCGAAAAGCTCGACCGCGAGCACACCGACGACGCCGAGCTCGGCCGCCAACCGCAACCCGAGTTCGGCTGCGGCAGAACCGAGTTCGTCGGACAGGTCGGGCGCCGGCGCGTACACCTCGACGCAGATGCCGTCGCGCTGCACGGTCTCCACGACGGGCCAGGCAGCGCCCTGCCCGAACGGCGAACGCGCCACCAGCGCGGCGAGTTCGCGGCGCATCGCAACCCGCTCTTCGGCAAGCACGGCCACGCCGTCGGCGAGGTAGCCGGCCACGATGTCCCTGGCCTGTTCCGGAGTGTCGGCCATCACGACGCCCTTGCCGTCGTAACCGCCGCGCACGGTCTTGATCACCACCGGCCCGCCGATCAACTCGGCGAACGCCGTCACGTCCTCGACCGAGGTGATCTCGGTGAAGCGGGGCACCGGGGCGCCAAGTTCCTTCAGCCTGCGGCGCATCAGCAGCTTGTCCTGCGCATGCACCAGCGCCGACGGCGGCGGCGCCACGGTCACCCCGTCGGCGACGAGTTGCTCCAGATGCTCGGTCGGCACGTGCTCGTGGTCGAACGTCAGCGCCGACGCGCCCTCCGCGGCTTTCCGCAACGCGTCCAGGTCGGTGTGTGATCCGAGGACGACATCGGGGGTGACCTGTGCAGCCGGTTCGCCGGGCCCGGTGGCCAGCACGCGCAGGGTCTGGCCGAGCGCGATCGCCGCCTGATGGGTCATCCTGGCCAGCTGGCCGCCACCGATCATGGCTACTACGGGTGGTGTTCTTGGTGTGGTCGACACGGTCCCTATGGTGTCATGCGCCGTTCGCGGCCCTGGCGATGACCTGCGCATTGACCTGCGGTTAAGCCTCAGCGGCGGGCAGCGATGCGGCATGTGACCACATGTTTACGTACACTGCCTACCTGTGTCCTTCGCTGATGCGACAATCGCCCGATTGCCGCGATTCGTCCGTCCTTTCGCCGAACGGCATCACGAACTGATCAAGTTCGCGATCGTCGGCGCGACGACGTTCATCATCGACTCAGCGATCTTCTACACCCTCAAGCTGACGGTGCTGGAGCCCAAACCGGTCACCGCAAAGATCATCGCGGGCATCGTCGCGGTGATCGCGTCCTACATCCTGAATCGGGAGTGGAGCTTCCAGAACCGCGGGGGCCGCGAACGCCACCACGAGGCGTTGCTGTTCTTCGCGTTCAGCGGTGTGGGCGTGTTGCTGTCGATGGCGCCGTTGTACTTCTCCAGCTACGTGCTGGGTCTACGGGTGCCCGAGGTGTCCCTGACGGTGGAGAACATCGCGGACTTCATCTCGGCCTACATCCTGGGCAATCTGCTGCAGATGGCCTTCCGATTCTGGGCGTTCCGGCGCTGGGTGTTCCCGGACGAGTTCGGTCGCGACCCCGACCTGGCGCTGGAATCCACCCTCACCGGCGGCGGTATCGCCGAGGCGTTCGAGGATCGTGCCGAGCACCACCGCGCCACCGGCACGGTGACACCACTGCGCAGGCCGAGCCGCCGGGCCCGGTTGCGTCAGCTCGGCGACTCGTCGGAACCGAGGGTGTCGAAAACTTCGTGATAGAGCAGGGAATGCACCTGTTCGACACGCGGAATGTCGTAGAACTCCAAGGGATCCTGCGACGCTGATTCGATGATCAGAGTGCCGGTTCGCAGCAACCGGTCGGTCAGGCCGTGCCGGAACTCGACACTGTTGATCCGCGCGAGCGGGATGTCGATGCCCGATCGGGTGAGCACCCCGTGCCGGAACATCACGCGCCGGTCGGTGATGACGAAGTGCGTGGTCCACCAGTTCAGGAACGGCCATACCGTCAGCCATCCGACGACGATGGCCCAGATCGCGGCGATCACGATGAACACCACGTTCTTTGCCGTGGGCTGCCAGTCGGTGGTGTTCACGACGGCCGCCACGAACGCCGCGGCCGCACTGGCCACGATCAGCACGAGCACCGCGCCGATCAGCCGCTTCCAGTGCGGGTGCCGGTGCAGGACCACCTGCTCGTCATTGGCCAGCAC
This sequence comes from Mycolicibacterium mageritense, assembly GCF_010727475.1. Lineage (NCBI taxonomy): Bacteria > Bacillati > Actinomycetota > Actinomycetes > Mycobacteriales > Mycobacteriaceae > Mycobacterium > Mycolicibacterium mageritense. Next base: position 4,851,366 of record NZ_AP022567.1, on the reverse strand, counting down.
ATTCTCCGGGTACCCCACGGCTGCACTCTACGATTCGAGCGGGCGCAGGTGCGTGATATCGCCCGCGGACACCGTGGCACGTTCGGCTCCGGTGTCGATGACGAGACGCCCCAGCTCGTCGACGGCCTCGGCGGTGCCGTCGATGGTGCGGTCACCGGGGAGACTCGCACGAACCCGGCTGCCGATCGTGACGCTGCGCGAGCGGTAGTCGGAGGCCAGCACCGGGTCGGCGGCACGCCAACCGGCGATGCGGGTGTCCAGCTGCCGCAGCAACACCTGGGCGAGCGGGTTGCGGTCCACGGTCGCCGCCCCGAGCTGCGTGAGGGACGTCGCACGAGGATCCGGGGCCTCGTCGGCGGTCATCGTCACGTTGAGACCGACCCCGACGACGATGACCTGCGTGGGCGAGGCGACCTCGGCGAGGATGCCCGCCAGCTTGCCGCCGTCCGGACCGACCATCACGTCGTTGGGCCATTTGAGGCCGACGCGCACACCGGCGGTCTCGGCGATGGCGTCGACCACCGCGACGCCGACCGCGAGCGGCAACCATCCCCAGCGGTCGGCAGGCACCCCGGAGGCGTCCACACCGAACGACACGGCCAGCTGCGACCGGGCAGGCGCCGACCACTGCCGGTGGTGCCTGCCGCGCCCGGCGTTCTGATATTCGGCGAGCAGCACCGCACCGGCGATGTCCTCTCCGGCCGCGGCGCGCGCGAGCAGGTCGGCGTTGGTGGATCCGGTCTCGTCTACGACGTCGAGTTGACGCCAGCGCGCGCTCAATCCGTCGCGCAGCGCCGTCACGTCCAGCGGTGGCCTCGTGTTCATCGCGGCCAGCTTACGGCCGAGGTGTCACCTAACTGTTCGCCGCGCTCATGTTGTGGGCGACCTCCTGCTGCCAGAGCTCGTTGGCGTGCGTGGTGTCGACCTCCTGCTCGAAGCGGTCGGTCATGTCGGGCGTCACGTCGGCGAGGTCGACGTAGAACTGCTCGTACCACCGGCGATGGTGGTAGACCGGACCATCCTCCTCGGTCAGCAGCGGGTTGTCGATGCGGGCTTTGTGCTTCCAGATCTCGACGTCTTCCATGAAGCCGTCACCGAACGTCCGGCTCATGGTCGCCGCGAGTTTCTCGGCCTTGTCGGCGGGCAGCGCGGGATTGCGCTGAACCGCGACGCCCCACTGCAGCACGAACGAGTCGTGCGTCACCGGGTAGTGGCAGTTGATCAGGGCTATCTCGACGGTGAAGTTCGGCGCGAGGTCGTTGTGCAACCAGTTGATCATGTACGCCGGGCCGAAATACGTTGCCTCCGAACGCAGATAGGTGCCATCCCACAGCTCTCTGGTGGCGTAGTCCGGACGCGGCTTGGACTCCATGAACTGGCTCGCGGTGTGCCCTTCGATGATGTTCTTGAAGTAGGTCGGGTAGGCGTGGTGGATATAGAAGAAGTGCGCCATGTCGACGTTGTTGTCGACGATCTCGCGGCAGTGTGAACCCTCGATCAGAATCGAATTCCATTGCCACGGTGACCAGATGCCTTCGTCATAGCCCTCGATGGTCGGCGGCAACAGCTCGGGCGGCGGCGTCGACCCTTCGGGGTCGTGCCACACCAGCAGCTGTCCGTTGACCTCGTGGACCGGCCAGGTGCGGGTCCGGGCCAGCCGCGGGGTCCGTTTGGCGTAGGGCACCAGCTTGCACTTGCCATCGCCGCCCCAACGCCAGTCGTGGAACGGGCACGCCAGATTGTCGTCCTTGACCGTGCCCATCGACAGGTCACCACCCATGTGCCTGCAGTACGAATCGAGCACGTGCAGGTCGCCCGCCGAGTCGGCGTAGACCACCAGCTTGGTTCCGAAGGCCTCGATGCCGTGTGGCTGACCGTCGCGGAACGTCTCGGCCAGCCCGACGCAGTGCCAGCCGCGGGCGAACCGCGTCATCGGGGTGCCGGTGTCGATTTCGCGGATGTCACTCATATCTATCTCCCTAGCATGTCTTTGACGGCCAAGTGGCTGAACAGCATGCTGGTGCCGATCGGATTTCCACCGCCCGGATAAGCGGTGCCGCTGGGCGCGGCCATGGTGTTGCCTGCGGCGTACAGCCCCGCGATCACCGTTCCCGTCCTGTCGAGTACCCGGGCCGCCGTGTCGGTACGCAGCCCGCCCTTGGTGCCGAGGTCGGAGATCCCGAACGCGGCGGCGTGGAAAGGTGCCTGGTCGATGGTGACGAGCGGCGACGCGCCACCGGAGAACGCGCGGTCGTACGGCTCGTCGCCGCGCCCGAAATCCTCGTCGTGGCCGCGGGCCGCGAACGTGTTGAACCGCGCCACGGTGGCGGTCAGGTTCTCCGCGGGGACGCCGATCTTGGCGGCGAGCTCTGCCAACGTGTCGGCGGTGTGCCACAACCCGGCATCGAGGTATTGCCGGGTGTCGACCATCGAGACGTTGGTCGCCTTGACGGGCGGAACCTCGCCCTCGCGGTCGTCGTAGATCATCCAGTACGGCAACGTCATCGATCCGTCGGCCAGCCGCGGCAGGATCGCTCGGCCGACTCGGTCGTAGGCCGCGGACTCGTTGACGAAACGTCGACCGTCCTGGTCGACGAAGATGCCACCGGTGAACCACAGCGCGAACGCCGAACGTCCGTCGGGGTGGGTCATGCCGGGTGACCACCATGCCTGGTCCATCAGGTCCACGTCAGCGCCCACGGCGATCGCGGCCTGATGCGCACGGCCCACGTTGGCCGGCGGGCCCATGGTGTCGCGTGCGGCGCCCGGAACCCCGTATGCGCGGCGCAGCTCGTCGTTGCCCTCGAAGCCGCCCGCCGCGAGCAGCACACCGCGCCGGGCCCGGATGGCCCGGCGCTCACCTTCGGTCTCGACGATAGCGCCGATCACGTCCCCGTGCTCAACCACCAGTTCGACGAGCGAGGTGTTGCGTCGCAGCGACGCATTCGGGTACTGCTCAATGGCTTTCACGAACCGGGCGATCAACGCCCGGCCACCGATGAAGTAGTCGTCGGGTTGTTCGGCGCCGAGCCGGTCGGCATCGAGTGGCCCGCGCACCAGCTCACGCAGATGCGGCGCCTTGGCCACCTTGAGTGGGCGGGCCGCGATGTGGCGCTGGCCGTCGGCCCGGGCTTTCGGCGCCGTGCCGAAGTAGTCCGGCCACGGCATCGGCGCGAATTTCAGATTCTCGTCGGATTCGAGGTATTCGATGAGCGCCGCACCACCGCGGACATAGGTTTCCTGAAGGTCGCGCGGCGTCCGGTCCTCCACGACGGCGTGGTAGTACTCCAGCGCGTCCTCGATGGTGTCGTCGGTGCCGGCCCGAACCAGCACCGGATTGCACGGGAACCACACACCACCGCCACCGGAGTACGCCGTGGTGCCGCCGAATTTGTCACTGGCTTCGACCAGGAGCACCGAAAGGCCTTCGCGCGCAGCGGTGTAGGCTCCCGTTACCCCGCCGCCGCCCGATCCGGCGATCAGCACATCGCATTCGGCATCCCAGCTCGTCATAGGTGATGTTGCCTCCCGTACTGCGCGAACTCGCCGTCCAGCGCCCGTCTGGCATCGTCGTCCATGGCCTGATACACCGGTGCCCCGCGTCCCACCCACCGGTACACCAGCTCGTCGGTGTGCCAACGCTGCTGCTGCAGTTCACGTTTGAGCACCTTGTTGGATCCCGTCACGGGCAGATTCTTCGAAACCCGCAGGAAACGCGGGATCCCCTTGGCACCAAGGTCATCCTGCTCGGCCAGGAACTCGACGAATCCAGCCGCATCGAACGTCTCGGGTTCGACGACTTCGATCGCGGCCATCACCTGGTCGCCCGAGCGCGGGTCGGGTACCGCGTAGACTCCCGCGGCCACGACATCGGGGTGCCTGCGCAGCACCCGCTCGATGGTCAGCGCCGAGGTGTTCTCGCCGTCCACCCGGATCCAGTCCCCGCGCCGCCCCGCGAAGTAGATGAAGCCCTGTTGGTCGACGTAGCCCAGATCGCCGGTCCAGTACCAGCCGTTGCGGATCCGTTCGGCGTTGGCCTCGTCGTTGTTGTAATAGCCCTCGAAGCTGCGGGTGCCGAACTTGTCGACGATCTCCCCCACGGCCTCGTCGGGATTGACCAGCCGGCCGTGCTCGTCGAAAACCGCAGGCGCACAGTCTTTCATCGTCTCGGGATCGACGATCACCACGCCGGCGTGGGCCGGCCGGCCGAGCGCGGCCGGCGGCGCATCGGGATCCAGGGCGACCGCTCCGCCACCTTCGCTGGAACCGTAGCCCTCGAACAGCTCGGCGCCGAAGCGACGGCGGAACTCATTCTGGTCATCGGGCGATGCCTCGGTGCCGAAGCCGCGGACCAACGGGTTGTCGGCGTCGTCGGGCCGTTCTTCGGTGGCCATCAGGTAGCCGAGCGCCTTGCCCACGTAGGTGAAGAACGTCGCGCCGAAATACCGGACGTCGGGCAGGAATCCCGACGCGGAGAACGACGGTGTCACGCACACGGTGGCGCCGACCGACAGCGCGGGCGCCCACAGCGCCATGATGGCGTTGCCGTGGAACAGCGGCATGCAGCAGTACTCGACGTCCTCGCGCACGTGGCCGAACTTTTCCCCGGCCGCGTAGGCGATCCGGGCGAGCCGGCCCTGGCTGCACCTGACCGCCTTGGAGGTTCCGGTGGTGCCTGAGGTGAACAGCAGCAACAGCAACGAGTCCGCGTCCACGCCGGGTGCGATGGCGGGCTCAGGCCGAAGCGCGTCCAGCGCCGCGGTGTACTCGGGGTCGTCGATCTTGAGGATCCGGTCGGGGCCCAGCCCGAGGTCGAGGTTGCGCAATCGTGCCGCGCCCGCGCTGTCGGTGACGATCAATTGGCAATCGGCGAGGCGGATTTCGGCTGCCAGCTCGGCGGCGCCGCGCGTCGGGTTGATCCCGACGATCGTGGCGCCGACGAGCGCTGCACCACCGAGCCAGAACAGGAAATCGGGCACGTTGTCCAACAGCACGCCGATGTGGAATGGCGTGTCCTGCCGCAACTCCTGAGCCAGCGCACCGCGGGCCGCGGATTCGGTGACCACCTCGTCCCACGTCCAGTCTCGGTCGCGGGTTCGCAGGCCGAGGTGCTCGTCGCCTACGCGGTCGAGCAGCATGGCCGCGATGTCGGTCCGATCAGGCATGGGCTTGGGCGGCGGCGCGCTTCTGGTCGAGGTAGGCCTGCGGCAGGTCTTGCGGGCTCAGCTTCGTCACGCTGACCGGGCCGGTCTGATAGGCGTCCTCACCGATGATCAGGCCGTCGGCATCGATCGGCCAGTTGATGAGCTGACGGAACACCAGCAGGTAGTCGCCGTCCGGATCCTCGACCTCCACGCCGATCGCCTGGGCGGCCGCGCCCGGATAGATCATCTTCATCCAGCCTTCGGTCATCACCAGATCATCGTCGACGGCAAGGCGATCGATCTCGAAAACGAGGTGGTTGGCACCGCTGGCCACGAATGCCTCGTAGTAGGCGCGCACCCCCTCGGTGGTCTTGGGGCCCATATCGGCGTTGGCGTACCAGAAGTGGTAGTCCGGATTGGGACTCAGCGTCGCCATGAGCCGGTCCATGTCGGGCTCAGCCTCGGCTTTCATGTGCTCGAGAACGATGCCGAGCACCTGACGGTGCCGCTCATTGGTGGTGGCGGCGAGACGCTCCTCCACGGGAACCCAAGTCCTGGTCGGGTCGATGATGGCCATCGCGGCCTCCTTTGTCGGTTGGCGCTGGGCTGCATCGCAATCTTGGCCAAACTGGTGATGGTCGTCACCAGCCACACGTCGGTCGATCGCGCGAATCGGCCCGACAACTGTCGGGTGCGGGCGCCGGAGTTTGCCGAAACTGAAGTGTGGGACAAAAATGCGCCCACATTTGTCCCTGGCTACCGTCTCGATGTGGCCGCAGGCCACGTACCGGAGATCCGCGACTACAACAGGTCCGCGTCGGCGAGTTCGGCCGACGACAGCGCGATCCGCCGGACCATGAGCACAAGTGTCGCGAGGAATCGATCCATGGGATCGTCGAGATCCCAGCCCATCTGGGCTTGCACGTGCGCAAGCCGCGCAGCCACCGTGCTGTGGTGGACATGCAGCTCGGCCGCGGTCCGCCGCAGCGACCCGAACACGAAGAACGCCTCCATGGTCTGCACTTCCAGCGCGCCGGTCGGCGACGACGCAATCTCGTTGATGCGCGCCACGTCCCGGTTGCGGCGCACGCGGTCCATCGGCAGGTCCGCCAGCAGCTCCAGCGAGCTCAGCCGCTCGTAGGCCACCGCGCGCCTGCCGTATCCGGTCGACGACGCGAACCGCAACGCCCGCAGCGCCTCGTGCCATGACGTCGATGCGCCGAAAACGTTACCGCCAGAGCCGATTCCAACCCACGGGCCCGACGCCGTGCCCACGTTGACGGCCACCGGGAACTGTTCGACGATGACGCGCTCCAGCCGATCGGAGATCTCCCTGGTGTCGAACAACCCTTGGCACACAATGGCTGTCGCACTGCCGATCACCGCCGAACGCACGGCCAGCCCGGGCAGCTCCCCGGTGACGATGCGCAACGTGTCCGTCGGCGAATGCCCGGACGCGGCCAGCACGCACGTCGGCCTGGTCTCGTCGAGCCCCAGCAGCCGGATGGCGCGCGCCCGGTCTTCGCGGTGCTCCTTGCCCGACAGCACGACCTCCACCAACGCGGGATCGCCCAGATGCGGCGTCCCACTGACCCCGGTGCGCTGCGCGACGCGTCGCAGCACGTGGCGCAGCCGGTCGACCAGCACCGCGTCCAGTGGATGCGCGGATCCGGCGCGTTCGACCCAGACGACCGTCTCGTCCGGCCGCGGCGGCTCGGGGGCGCGGTCCTCGGCCGTGTCGAGGCGTCCGGACGCGTCGTAGCGGATGACGGTGCCGCCCGGCCAGCGGGCGCCGACGGGGCCTTCGGCCATCAGTGCCGCCGTGCGAACCACGGCGTCGGCGTTGGCCTCCTGCTCCTCGAGTGCGTCGAAGTGCGCGACGAGTCGCAGCACCGAAGCGGGGTCGGAGCCCAGATTCGAGAGCCGAACCGGGTCGGTGGTCATGCGGGAAAGAGTAGGCCGACGGCTGGGACGCACAGCACACAACGCGGAGGCGAAGTGACGCGTCACACCCCACCTCTCTTAGACGCGTCTTAGGGTTACCGATAGCATCGTGACCCATGACGAGCGTTACCGAGCCGCCAGAAGCGCGAGCCGATCATCAGGTGGACATCCACACCACGGCAGGCAAGCTGGCCGACCTGAAGAGGCGCACCGAGGAAACGCTGCATCCGGTCGGTGAAGCCGCCGTCGAGAAGGTGCACGCCAAGGGCAAGCTGACCGCGCGCGAGCGCATCTACGCCCTGCTCGACGAGGGTTCGTTCGTCGAACTGGACGCGCTGGCCAAGCACCGCAGCACCAACTTCGGGCTCGATCAGAACCGCCCGCTCGGCGACGGCGTGGTCACGGGTTACGGCACCATCGACGGCCGCGACGTGTGCATCTTCAGCCAGGACGCGACCGTGTTCGGTGGCAGCCTCGGCGAGGTGTACGGCGAGAAGATCGTCAAGGTGCAGGAGCTGGCCATCAAGACCGGCCGGCCGCTGATCGGCATCAACGACGGCGCGGGCGCCCGGATCCAGGAGGGCGTCGTCTCCCTGGGTCTGTACAGCCAGATCTTCCGCAACAACATCCTGGCCTCGGGTGTCATCCCGCAGATCTCGCTGATCATGGGTGCCGCGGCCGGTGGCCACGTGTACTCCCCCGCGCTGACCGACTTCATCGTCATGGTCGACCAGACCAGCCAGATGTTCATCACCGGGCCCGACGTCATCAAGACCGTCACCGGCGAGGACGTCACCATGGAGGAGCTGGGCGGCGCGCACACCCACGAGTCCAAGTCCGGCACCGCGCACTACGTCGCGTCGGGCGAGCAGGACGCCTTCGACTACGTCCGCGACCTGCTGAGCTACCTGCCGCCGAACAACTACGCCGAGCCGCCGCACTACCCGGCACCGGCCCCCGAGGGCGCCATCGAGGACAACCTCACCGAGGAAGACCTCGAGCTCGACACCCTGATCCCGGATTCGCCGAACCAGCCGTACGACATGCACGAGGTCATTTCGCGGATCCTCGATGACGACGAGTTCCTCGAGGTCCAGGCCGGCTACGCGCAGAACATCATCATCGGGTTCGGCCGCGTCGAGGGCCGCCCGGTCGGCATCGTCGCCAACCAGCCCACCCAGTTCGCGGGCTGCCTGGACATCAACGCCTCCGAGAAGGCCGCGCGGTTCGTCCGCACGTGCGACTGCTTCAACATCCCGATCGTGATGCTGGTCGACGTTCCGGGCTTCCTGCCCGGCACCGACCAGGAGTACAACGGCATCATCCGCCGCGGCGCCAAGCTGCTCTACGCCTACGGCGAGGCCACGGTCGCCAAGATCACCGTCATCACCCGCAAGGCTTACGGCGGCGCGTACTGCGTCATGGGGTCCAAGGACATGGGCTGTGACGTCAACGTGGCGTGGCCCACGGCGCAGATCGCGGTCATGGGCGCCTCGGGTGCGGTCGGCTTCGTGTACCGCTCCGATCTGAAGAAGGCGGCCCAGGAAGGCCAGGATGTCGACGCGCTGCGCCTCGAACTGCAGCAGACCTACGAGGACACCCTGGTGAACCCGTACATCGCCGCCGAGCGCGGTTACGTCGACGCGGTCATCCCGCCGTCGCACACGCGCGGCTACATCGGTACCGCGCTGCGGCTGCTGGAGCGCAAGATCGTGCAGACGCCGCCGAAGAAGCATGGGAACATTCCACTGTGAGCGGGGCGAACGATTCAGCTGCTGTGAGCGGGGCGAACGATTCAGCTGCTGTGAGCGCGAACGAGGCGGCCGCGGAAGCCCAGGCTGACCACGAGGCCCACATCAAGGTGCTGAGCGGTAACCCGACCGACGAGGACATGGCCGCGCTGATGGCTGTGCTGGGCGCGGCCGGCGGCGGCGCCGAGCCGGTCAAGCGGGACCGCAACCTGTGGGGCCACCCGGTCGACAAGCTGCGCTATGCGATCTTCAGCTGGCAGCGGGTGACGTTGTTGGAGCGGACCCACATCCGGCGCTGACGCAAACAGCACCAGTGAGCGCTTGCGCGAAGAAGAAACGGCACCGATGAGATGACCCGAGTCGTCCTGGGTTCGGCATCGTCGGGCCGGCTGGGTGTGCTGCGGCAGGCCGGGGTCGACCCGGTGGTCGTGGTGTCCGGCGTCGACGAGGACGCCGTCATCGCGGCTGTGGGCGACGCACCACCCGAGCAGGTGGTCGGTGCCCTGGCCGCTGCCAAGGCCGACGATGTGGTGACACGTCTGCCTGCGGCCATCGCGGAGGACTGCGTCGTCATCGGTTGCGATTCCATGCTGTATCTCGATGGTGCGCTGTGCGGTAAGCCCGGAACCGTCGATGCGGCGCGACGCCAGTGGCGGGCGATGGCCGGACAGTCCGCCCAGTTGCACACCGGGCACGCCCTGGTCACCGTGCGCAACCGCGACGTCGTCTCCCGCAAAGTCGAATCAGCGGTCACCACAGTGCATTTTGCCAAGCCATCGGCCGCCGATCTGGAGGCGTACCTGGACAGCGGCGAACCGCTGGGCGTGGCGGGCGGTTTCACTCTCGACGGGCTCGGCAGTTGGTTCGTCGAGCGCATCGACGGCGACCCGTCGAACGTCATCGGGCTGAGCCTGCCGCTGCTGCGCCGCATGCTGGCCGCGGCGGGGGTGTCGGTCGCCGAGCTCTGGGAACACAGCGCGCCGTCGCGATAGTTTCGAGAGACCGACTGCGGGATTTCGTCGGCTCCACGACGTGTATGCATGCCCGTGTCAGGGAATCCCAAAGACGATGGATTCGACGCCCAGCGGGTCACCGGCATGATGGCGGCGGAAGGAGAGAAGATGCCGCTCTCCGATTATGAAAAGCACCTGCTCGCGGACATCGAGCGGGAACTGCAGAGTGACGATCCGAAACTCGCTCAGCACCTACGGGCTCCGTACCGGGTCGCGGTTCGGCGGATGAAGGCGGCGGCCCTCATCGTGAGCGGGCTGGCCGCCATGGTCGCTGCGATGATCGTTGTGCCCACCATGATCGCCGCGCTGTTGACGGCATCCGTGCTGGGCTACTTGTTGATGCTCGCCGGCGCGGTCTATCTCGTGACCGGACCGGGCAAACCGTCGCTCTTGCCCGAGGGGATCTCGGCCCACAGAGTGTGGACACGGCGAAGAGGCGAGCCGACAGCGAACGGCTGACCTACGCGGAAGGAACGGCAATGGCACACGTAGAGGCGACCGCACTGGTGGATCGCAACATCGACGAATTGTGGCGCGAGATCGGGCCGTTTCACGCCGTGGCCGAGTGGCACCCGATGCTGGCACGAGTGGAAGGAAGCGGTGATGAGATCGGTGCGCTCCGGGCGGCCGAAACACGCGACAACCAACACCAGGTTGAGCGGCTCATCGCGCTGAATCCCGAAGACCATCGATATCGGTACGAGATCATGTCCACCGACATGCCCGTCGACCACTATGTCGGTGACTTCAGCGCCCGTCCTGAGGACGGGCAACACAGCACCGTCATCTGGTCCGCGGACTTCGAGGTGACCGCAGGCGATGAGACGGAAGTGGCGAGCGTGGTCCGCCGCTTCCTTGCCGCCGGAGTCGAGAACCTGGCGCGCCGTTACGTGTGAGGCGTGCCGCGGCGTGCATCGGCGTCGGCGCACACGCAACTCGTCAAACGGGTTTGACGCGGTCGTTTGCGTGGTATGCGGCGGGATCAGCCCGACGCAGCCCGAGGAGCGCCAATGTTCATCCACAACAAAGACCTGCAATTCGAAGTCCGGGTGAGCCAACCCGACCCACGATTCGCGACCATCCTGCAAGAGCAGTTCGGCGGCGCGAACGGCGAACTCAAGGCGGCGATGCAGTACTTCACGCAGGCGTTTGTGCTGCGTCAGAAGAACCCCAAGATGTACGACCTCTTCATGGACATCGCGACCGAGGAGCTGAGCCATCTGGAGATGGTCGGAGCGACGATCACGATGCTGCTCGACGGTCTGAACGACGATCTCAAGTTGGCGAACGAGCGCTGTGACTGGATGCCGGCGGTGGCGAGCCCCGAAGGCCGTGAAGAGGCCATCCACCAGGTTGCCGTCAATCCCTTGTACTTTGCGCTCACGGGCGGCGGCCCCGATGTCAGCAACTCGGCCGGCGTGCCGTGGTCGGGTGCATACGTGAACTCCAACGGAGATCCGTCGGTGGATCTGCGCAGCAACTTGGCCGCCGAGTCGCGGGCCAAGATCGTCTACGAGTACCTCAAGCAGTTCACCGACGATCCGGGTGTTCAGGACACGCTCACCTTCCTCATGACCCGCGAGGTCGCGCACTACCAGCAGTTCACGGCGGCGCTCAACGAACTGCCGGTGAACTTCCCGCCCGGCACGCTGGCAGGCGACGACCGCTTCCAGAACGTCGCGTTCAACATGTCCAACGGCAAAGGCGATGTCCGCGGACCGTGGAATCAAGGGCAGGGACCGTGGCCCGACGGGATGAAATGGAAGTACGTGAAGTCTCCTGCCGACGATTGGCTCGGCAGCTCGATGCGCGAGAACAAGGGCGTCGAGAACAATCCCGACGGTGAACCCGCGGTTCACAGCGAAAAGCCGTTCACTCACGAACAGCACACAGCCACAACGTAACCGGAAAACGCCAGGGGCCGGCTGAAGCGCCGGCCCCTCCGCTTTTGCCCGTTACTGATCGGGCGGATCCGGTGGGTTCTTGTCGTCACGTCCGCTCACCGCGTCGCGGACGTGGTCGATGATCGCCGCGCCCATGCCCATGGTCATCTGGGCGCCCTGACTCGACGGCGTGCCGGGATGCGGGCGGGTGGGCGCCAGCTTCTTGGCCGCCTCAAGCTCGGCGCCCAGCTTGTCCAGGTCACCGGCGCTCACAGCGGCCGAGAACCGCGGCCACACCACCTCTTGCTCGTATGTGATGTGTTCTCGGCCTGCCTTGATGAACTCGTCGAGGGCATCGTGGTAATCGGCCTGGCCCGGCTCGCCGTCCTCGAGGCGCTGCAGCAGCTTCTTGCCGGCCTCCTCCTGGTCGATCGCCCGATCGGCGAGTTCGTCGCCGTCATCGAGGGCCTGCCGTACGGCCGGCCAGAACAGCTGCTCTTCGATTGCCTCGTGTTGGGATTCCGCGATGATCAAGTTGGTCACCATCGTTTTGAGGCCGCTTGCGGTGGCGCCTTCGCCACGCGGCGCGCCTTCGAGCACTTCGAGCATGCCCAACACGCTCTCGTGGTCGCTGCGCAGAAATGCCAGTGCATCCATCAATCTCCTCCGTTCCGGACATAACCGCTGAACTCACCCGGCATGACGGCCACGCCGGCTGCGGTCGTAGGCGTGCGCGCGCAACGAAGCCAGCCACTGTGGCGCCGGCCGCACTCCGGGTGCGACGTGCAAGACCGGGTCGAACGCCACGTCGTGTGCCGCATCGGACGGTACGACGCCGCGCAGAGTCAGCCGGGCCAAGGGCCGAAACGGTTGCGCGCCACAGGCTTGATCGATGTCGAACCGCACACCGCTGTCGCGCAACCGATCTCGCACATCGGCGAGCGGTACACCAAAGCCGTTGATGTCGTCGACCATTCGCGCGCTGATCCACCAATTTCGGTTGTGGTACCGCACCGGCATCACGCTGGAAAGCGGCTGGCCGGACCACCGAAGCGCGGGCCGCACGCCGACGACACGGCCGGCTGGGCCGGTACCGGCAGACGCAAGCAGGATGTCCCACGGCGTCGCGGCGGACTGCTGCGGTGGCAACCGCACGGCGAGTCCGATGATGTCAGGCACCGCGCCCGGCAGGCCGAGCCCTTTGGACAGCCGAGCCACCACGTCGTGAGTGGTTTCGACGGGCAGACCGTCGCCCGCGGGTGCAGTCCGTTCAAGGGAGCCCGTTGTCAGCACACCGTCGGGATGAAAGACCCTGCCGTTCCGCAGGGCGGCAATCCATTGGAAGGGACCGCTGACAGCGCTGGACGCACGTGCACCAACCGTCTTCATGGCAGCGCGCGGGTGGGGCATCGTCCTCATCACGGACCCTCTCGTCGGGTTCAGGCTGCCCGGGGAGGTACCCGGGCGCCGACCGACCAAACACCACGGGTCGATTCACACCGGTCGCCACGGCCCGCGCAGCGGCATCAGTGGCGCACCCAGCGACTGACTCCTTGAGGGCGTCGTGAGCGGGAACCCACCGCGGCGACGTGGCAACGCACCGGCGGTTGATTGCGTGCCGCTTCGAGACAACCGGCGGCGTGTTTGGCGAACACCGAGCCGGCCTTCACCACATCTGCCAGAAATACGCTCGGGCCGTCAGCGGACATGGCCAGCACCGCACTGTCGCCACCGTCTGCCAGCAGCGGGAACATGAGAATCGAACGTATCGGCGTGAGTGCTGAGGCCTGTTCGACGAAGGCAGGCCAGCGCTTCTCGACGGACAGGTCGTCGACATGCACGGCCCGGCCATCCGCCGCAGATTGGTAGCCGGGGCCCTGTCCGCAAAGCCGCTGAACGTGGTCGAGCATCAGCGCATCACCATCCGTGGCTGCAAGCGAACGGATCACTCCGCTTTCGCCGAACAGCGCCACCCCGGCGTGATCCACAGCAGGCAGTTGCTCAGCGGCGGCCATCACGATCTTTGCCAGGATCACGTAGTGGTCAGGATTGGCACCGCCGCTCGATCTCCGCACCAACTCGGTCATCGCCGCATCGAGTTCCACCGCGTCTCCCACACCACCGCCAGACACCGGAACCTCCTGGTACTCATCGGATTATCTGATTACCCGCCGTAGGCGTCGGCAAACCCACTGCCGCAGGCCACGCGGTGAATCCGCGGTTCACAACACCGCTGGGGCGGCGCGTCGTCGGGCCTTGCCGGTTCCCTGTCCACGTGTTGCTGCGGAGCCCCAAGCCGAGCTCGGGGCCCTCGCGCAGTTTCGGCCGAGCGACACGGGGTACTACCAGGGTCGCCGGCTTGTCGGTGCCGGCCTGACGTCTGACAGAAAGAGCGCAGATCCGATGGCATCGAAGGCTGACACCCCGCAGGGGTTGACTGCGCTCCTCGACACCACCAGCCGCGTTGTGGGATCACGTTGGACCGCAGTGCTTATCGCGGCCGCGGCGGTCATCTTCTTCGTGGTGGGAGCGGTGACCGGCTTCGATCACTGGTGGCAGGTGTTCATCCATTCCGCCGCGGCCTTGGTGACACTGCCGATGTTGTTCGTCCTGCAGCACACCACCAATCGGCACACCACCGCGATCCTGATCAAGCTCGATGAGCTGATCCGGGCCACCACCGACGCCAAAGAAGACGTCATCGACCTCGAAAACGAAGAGGTCAGCGATCAAGAAGAGCTGCACGACGAACTTCACCACGGGAGCGATGCCGCGTCGGAGGGCTGAAGGAGGGGTAATGCGACATTTTCGACGGTGGGGTGCGGTGTATGTGCTGCTGTTGCTGTTCGCCGGATCATGGTTCGGCCAGTTCGTCACACAGCTGCAGACGTTCCGCTCCGAACAAGCTGCGCACGGCCAGCCGTTCGCGTGGCCGGAGTACTGGAGCACCTTCTTCGCGAGCACCCTGGAGAACTGGCAGAGCGAGTGGCTCCAACTGGTGTTCCAGGCCATCCTGCTCCTCGGTGCGAAACACTGGATATTCAAGGTCGACGCCGACGACATGGAGCGGATCGAGGCGAAGATCGACAACATCCAGGACCGCCTGGGACTGCCGACACCGCCGCCGGGAGACACGCAACCCCAGCGCTGATCCGGTTCACGCGGGGCGGGCATCCCGGGGCCGCAGGAACTCCCGCACCACCGCCGCGCGCCGCGCGGCCTTCGGGTGATCGGCACGCCGCACGAGTTCCATGTCCACCCGCCCGCGCACATCCATACCGAGCAGGTTGTGGTCCGGGTTGAGAGTGCGCACCAAGGCGTCCGGCTCGACCAGGCGTCGGTCCCACGCCGCGATGTCACGCCAGTCGTCTACCCCCAACGCTTCTGCGGCATGGCGCAACACGTCACCCAATGCGCCGTCGAGCAGTCGGCGCACCGAGTCCGCGCCTCGACGGGGATCGGTGATGAGCCAGGAATGGCAAGCGTCGCGCACACGGTAGAGCGTCGCATTTGCGTCGTCGGCTACCTCACATGCACTTTCGAACGGCACAATCGCATCGCTTGCCCCGTGCAACACCATGGTCGGGATCTGCCGTTCGCGAATGACCCGCAGCAGCGACGTGCACTCCCCCGACTGCATGATCGCCCGCGCGGCACCCGTGAAGCCTGTGGGCGGCAGAATCTTGCCCAATGCCACAGCGGTAAGCATCCGCAGATACCGGCTTGCCGCGGCGACCTGCATCCAGAACGGGTCGCGGTACATGTCACTCATCGCCCCGGTGATGGTGCGCAAGATCTGTCGAGGCGAGCGCGTCACGGTCGCGACGGCAGCATCGAACGACGCGCCCGCCGCGGCGTCGAAAAGGATGACGGCCAGTGCCCGATCGGGCACGGCTGCCGCGAGATGAATCGTCAGGCGCCCGCCCATCGAATGGCCGGCGACTACCGCCTGCTCGATGCCGAGTGCATCCAGTGTGCGGATAACAAGGTCCGCGCGGTCGCCGAGTTCTCCTGCGTCGCAGGGTAGATCGTGAGTATCACCATGCCCTGGGGTGTCGACCGCCACCACCAGAAAGCCGAGAGCAGCGACCCGACTCAGTAGGCGCAGGTATGCGCGACGGCTCAACCCCAAACCGTGCAAGAACACCAGCGGCACGCCGTGGCCACCGACGGAGACACCGACCTGATGGCCGTCGTCAAGTCGAATCACGTGGTGGGACAGTCGAACTCGGGCTGCCGCTCGACCGGATGTCGCCGCTTTCATCGGGCATCGCTCCTTGTCAGGTGGGAGCTGGATACCCGCGCCGAGCTGCGTCAAACGCTGCGGGCCCGGCGCTGCGTCATCCGCCCCGACCGGTCAGGGCATCCCGCAGCCGATCGATCAGACCGACCCCGGGACCGATGATCATGTCGACCGGGGGTCGATCCGGCGCGGCCGGATGCGGGCGGGTCGGCGCCGCCTTCTTGGCCTTCTCGAACTTCTCGCCGAGTTCACGCAGATCGGTCTCGGCGCACGCGGCTCGAAGTTTGGGCAGCAGATCCTGTTCCTCATCTTCGATGTGGTGGCGGATGTCCCCGATGAGCTTGCCGACGAGTTCTTCGAAATGCGGGTCGTCAGTATCGGTTTTCTCGATCTGCTTCATCACCAGTTCGGCTTGGGCGTGCTCTTTGAGCTCATGGTCTGCCAGCTCGTCGCCGTCGTCGAGCACCCGCCGCGCGGTCGGATAGAGATACTGTTCCTCGGCCACCGAATGCCGGACGAGTTCGGTCACGACGTGTTCGACGAGGTCTCGCCGTCGCGGCGGATCCTCGTTCTTCTCCAGCTCTTTGAAGACTTCCTCCACCTCGCGATGGTCGGCGATGATGTCGTCAACCAGATCCGGGTGCGGGTTCGCTGCTTTCGTCATTTCTCTGTCTTTCAGTCACTGCCCGCCACCCAGCGCATCCTTGGATCCGAGCGCGGACATGACGGCATTGGGCCCGTCGAAACTGTCCTTGTCGAGACCCCGCAGGGTTTCGACAAGATCGCTGTCCGCACCGTTCTTCTGGGCGTGGTCGGCAAGGTCTGTCGGTGAGCCCGGGTAGTTGAAACCGGCCAGGCACTTCTGCACTTCTGTTACTTGAAATCCCATGCCTGCGCTGTACCCGCGGCCGTGCGCACGAAACGTATTCCCGGTTTCGACTGCGTCACCAGCGGGTATTGATTTCTCAGCGGCCCAAGGGCGACATGAGGCGGGTGCGACGGAAATGACCGGCATCAAGATGTTCGGCGCAAACTGGCGCTGACACAGGAGATTCCATTGCTGTTGAACGACAAGCAGTTTGGTCGACACCGCGCACGTGGCCATCACGACGGGCGGGTACCGGCGGTCGGCAGTGACCAAATTGCAACCTTTTTGGCCGACGGCACGCCGCGCGGAAGACCCGGATCCGCACCGGATCGGGTTGACACTGGGCCGATGCCAGTCGAAGAGACGATGTGGGACGTTCGCGTCACCCGCGACATCGAAACCTATGACCTGGAGCGGCTGCGCGCCGCATTCGCCGACATCATCGCCAAACGCCTCGCACCGGGCAAGCGCCTGCTGCGCGTCGTCACCTGGTGCCAGGACGGCGGTTCGCTGTTCCGCACCAAGCCAGGGGCCCGTCGCTACGCCGTGGCCTACGAGGTGGTCTTCACCGCTTGACGGCACGGGAGCACTTGCAGCCCGCCGTGTTTCACACACAAGTCCATAACATGGAGCGATGACCGCTCCCCGCCGGATCGCCGCGCTCGGCAGCTCGTATGCCGCCGGTCCGGGTATCCCGCCAGTCGCCGACCGCGCCGCGATGCGCTCCGGCAGAAACTACGCGCACCTGCTCGCCGAGACGTTCGGCGCGCGGCTCACCGATCTCACGGTGTCCGGAGCGACAACTTCGACAATCCTCGACACCCCGCAGCGCGTCGCGTTGACGAAGTTCCCGCCCCAACTCACCGGGCTCCCCTCCGACACCGACCTGGTGTTGATCACCGCGGCGGGCAACGACCTCGACTATCTGGGCTCGGCGATCAAGCTCGGGGTGTACTTCACCCTCGACCGCTACACCGGCAGGCGATTGCAGCGGTGGCGGCCCGCCACTCTTCCCGTGGTCACGCAACCCCAGCTCGATTCGGCCACGAGCGGTCTGGCGCGTGTCGTGGCCGAAGCCCAGCTCCGCGCACCGCAGGCCCGTGTCGTTCTGGTCGATTACCTGCCGTTGGTCGGCCAGGAAACACGAGCGTTCGAGGACGCGCCTTTCGACGCCGCGGCCATCGCGGCCGTGGCGACCGTCCACGAGCAGCTGTCGGAGGTGTTCGCTCGCGCCGCCGACGCCACACGTGTCGACTTGGTCCTGGCTTCACAGCTGGGACGCGGCCACGAGTTGGGCACCGACGAGCCGTGGATTCAGCCCCTGCAGCCGATCCATCGGTTCGCCGGCTCCTTTCATCCCAATGCCGCAGGCATGGCCGCTGTCGCTCAGCTGATCGAGCGCACCGTCGCCTGACGGCCGTCGCGGCAACCGTGATCGGGGACCATAGGCGGGCGTCGCGGCACTACCGAGCAGCAATTTCCGGTCCGGCGGTAGGCTCACACTGTGCCGCTGCCTGCAGATCCCAGCCCCACGCTCACCGACTATGCCCACCCGGAACGCCTGGTCACCGCCGACTGGCTGGCCAGCAATCTCGGCAGGCCAGGTTTGGCCATCGTCGAGTCCGACGAGGACGTGCTGCTCTACGACACCGGCCACATCCCCGGCGCGGTGAAGATCGACTGGCACACCGACCTCAACGATCCCCATGTCCGCGACTACATCAACGGCGAGCAGTTCGCCGAGCTGATGAATCGCAAGGGCATCAGCCGGGACGACACCGTCGTGATCTACGGCGACAAGAGCAACTGGTGGGCGGCCTACGCACTGTGGGTGTTCACCCTCTTCGGCCACCCCGACGTGCGGTTGCTCGACGGGGGACGCGATCTGTGGGTGTCCAACGGCCGCGACACGACCCTTGACGTGCCGGTCCGGCAGACCACCGGGTACCCGGTCGTCGAGCGGGACGACGCCCCGATCCGGGCGTACCGCGAGGACGTTCTGGGCATCCTCGGCAAGCAGCCACTGATCGATGTGCGGTCGCCTCAGGAGTACACGGGCGAGCGCACCCACATGCCCGACTATCCCGAAGAGGGCGCGCTGCGCGGCGGTCACATTCCGACGGCCAAGTCCATCCCGTGGGCCAAGGCCGCCAAGGACAACGGCCAGTTCCGCAGCCGGGCCGAGCTCGAGGAGCTCTACAGCTTCCTCACGCCCGAGGACAAGACCGTCGTGTACTGCCGCATCGGTGAGCGCTCGAGCCACACCTGGTTCGTGCTGACCCACCTGCTCGGCCTGCCCGGCGTGCGCAACTACGACGGATCCTGGACCGAGTGGGGTAACGCCGTACGCGTGCCCGTCGCGGTGGGGCCCGATCCGGGAGAGGCCCCGGGTTCCGCATGAGTGCCATGCCGGCCGCCCTGGCCGAGGTGGTTTCGGACTTCCAGGAAGTGACCGGCCAGGACAAGCTGCAGCTGCTTCTGGAGTTCGCCAACGACTTGCCGCCGCTGCCCGCTCACCTCGAGGAAGCCGCGATGGAGCCGGTCCCCGAGTGCCAGTCGCCGCTGTTCCTCGACGTCGACGCGTCTGACCGGGACCATGTCCGGCTGTACTTCAGCGCGCCTGCCGAGGCGCCGACGACGCGCGGGTTCGCCGCGATCCTCGCGACCGGGCTCGACAACCAATCCTCGGACGACATCCTGGCCGTACCCGACGACTTCTATACCGACCTGGGCCTGGCCGCCCTGATCAGCCCGCTGCGGCTGCGCGGCATGTCGGCCATGCTGACGCGGATCAAACGGCGGCTGCGGGCCGCCTGAGCGACAGTCGACGACGCGGCCGCCGTGGGCGCGGCCGCCATGACCCCCACTCACCAACACGCCGACAACATTGACGAATATCCCTGCCCCCGCGCGCCAACGGTAATAGCGTCGGGGTGCGGGCTTACGCCCGAATTCTGGCGTCGAGCAGGACCGATGCGCCGACCGACGAATCCGGGACGAAACCTACCCGTCGGTAACCGGCACCGGCTCGCCAAGGGTTCAGGTGCGCCGCATAAACTGCCCGCGATAGATTCTTAAAGACGTTTCTTAGAGAACTGCCGAGGAGGCACCGTGGCGAACCACGCCAGCTCAAAGATCTCCAAGGTGCTTGTCGCCAATCGCGGGGAGATCGCGGTTCGGGTGATCCGCGCCGCCAAGGACGCCGGACTGGCCAGCGTGGCCGTGTACGCCGAGCCCGACGCCGATGCGCCGCACGTGCGGCTCGCCGACGAGGCGTTCGCCCTCGGTGGCCAGACGTCTGCCGAGTCGTACCTGGTGTTCGAGAAGATCCTCGACGCCGCCGCGAAGTCCGGCGCCAACGCCATCCACCCGGGTTACGGCTTCCTGTCGGAGAACGCCGACTTCGCCCAGGCCGTGCTGGACGCCGGACTGATCTGGATCGGCCCGAGCCCGCAGTCGATCCGCGACCTCGGCGACAAGGTCACGGCCCGCCACATCGCCGCGCGGGCCAAGGCCCCGCTGGTGCCGGGCACCCCGGATCCGGTCAAGGACGCCGACGAGGTCGTCGCATTCGCCAAGGAGTACGGCGTTCCGGTCGCGATCAAGGCCGCGTTCGGCGGTGGCGGCCGCGGCATGAAGGTGGCCCGCACCATCGAGGAGATCCCCGAGCTGTTCGAGTCGGCGACCCGTGAGGCCATCGCCGCGTTCGGCCGCGGGGAGTGCTTCGTCGAGCGCTACCTGGACAAGCCGCGTCACGTCGAGGCCCAGGTGATCGCCGACCAGCACGGCAACGTCGTCGTCGCAGGCACCCGCGACTGCTCGCTGCAGCGCCGCTTCCAGAAGCTCGTCGAGGAGGCCCCGGCGCCGTTCCTGACCGACGCGCAGCGCAAGGAGATCCACGAGTCGGCCAAGCGCATCTGCAAGGAGGCCCAGTACTACGGCGCAGGCACCGTCGAATACCTGGTCGGCCAGGACGGCCTGATCTCGTTCCTCGAGGTCAACACCCGACTGCAGGTGGAACACCCCGTCACCGAGGAGACCTCGGGCATCGACCTGGTGCGCCAGCAGTTCAAGATCGCCAACGGCGAGCCCCTCGACATCACCGAGGATCCGACGCCGCGCGGCCACTCGATCGAGTTCCGCATCAACGGCGAGGACGCCGGCCGCGGCTTCCTGCCCGCCCCCGGCCCGGTCACGCGCTATGACATCCCCACCGGCCCCGGTGTACGCCTGGACTCCGGCGTCGAGGCCGGCTCGGTCATCGGTGGCCAGTTCGACTCGATGCTGTCCAAGCTGATCGTCACTGGCGCCACGCGCGAAGAGGCGCTGGAACGGTCCCGCCGAGCGCTCGCCGAATTCCATGTCGAGGGCCTGGCGACCGTCATCCCGTTCCACCGGGCCGTGGTCTCCGACCCTGCGTTCATCGGTGACGGCGAGAGCTTCGACGTGCACACCCGCTGGATCGAGACCGAGTGGAACAACACCGTCGAGCCCTTCACCGGTGGCGATCCGATCGAGGAAGAGGACACCGTTCCGCGCCAGACCGTGGTCGTCGAGGTCGGTGGCCGTCGTCTCGAGGTGTCGCTGCCCGGAGACCTGGCGCTCGGCGGCGGTGGCGGTGGCGGCGTGAGCGGTGTTGTTCGTAAGAAGCCCAAGCCGCGCAAGCGTGGTGGCGCCGGAGGTGCGGCGGCTTCGGGTGACTCGGTGACGGCTCCGATGCAGGGCACCGTGGTCAAGGTGGCCGTGGAAGAGGGCCAGGAGGTGTCCGCCGGTGACCTCGTGGTGGTTCTGGAGGCCATGAAGATGGAGAACCCGGTCACGGCTCACAAGGACGGCACCATCACCGGCCTGGCCGTCGAGGCGGGCGCTGCCATCACGCAGGGCACCGTGATCGCCGAGATCAAGTAATCGATCACTGACATTTGCAGTCAGGGCTGTGATCCCGTCGGGATCGCAGCCCTGACTGCGTTCTCAAGGAGTGCGCGCCGATGGAACCGATCGAAATCAACGCCGGCGCATGGTATTTGCGCGCGCTTCGCGACGATGACCTGATTGACGACCGCCCGGCCCTCACCGACCTCGGCGAGACCGATCCGGACTACGTGACCCGCCGCGAAGCCCAGTGGGCGTCGGACACGTTCTACTCGTGGGCGGTGTGCGAGCCGACCACAGGCGAGTTGCTCGCGGAGGTCACCCTCGACCCGGTCACCGCGACCGTCCACAGCAGAGCCCGCACGGGCCATGCCGACGCCGCGAGAATCGCCGAGGTCTCGGTACGCCGGTTCGCCGGCGCCGTCCTCGGGCTCAACCTCGGGGGTTGACGTCGATATCGGCGCCGCTCGCGAGATCACCACATTCGACCGCGACGACGTCGCTTCTGCCGCGCAGGAACGGCCTGGCGCCCTCGTCGCCGTGCACGGCGGCCAGCAACTCGGCCCAATACGTCCGGGCCACCACGACGGGGTGCCCGGGACGGCCGGAGTAGACGGCGCGGGCCAGCCCCGACTCTTGCGCCGCAGCCAGTACCCGACGCACAACGTCGGCGCCGACATCGGGCGTGTCGACGAGGTGCAGTACCGCACAATCGGCTGAATCGAGCGCCTCGATACCGGCCCGCAGCGATGCGGACAGGCCGTCCGCCCAGTCCTCGGCAATGACCGCGCGCGCCGGTTCCGGGACGTCGACGACGGCCGCACCCAGCACCACCACGACGTCGGCGCATCCGCCGTCGCGCAGCGCGGTGACCGCACCGCGCAGCCATTCACCCTGCGCCGCAAGCACTTTCGGCATCCCGAACCGGCTGCCCGCACCGGCGGCAAGCAGCACGCCTCCGGCAGCTGTGATGGTCGACATGGGAACAGTCTGGCCCATGCGGGCAGGCCTACCGCGAACGTTGTCGGATGACCGTGAGCCGCGTAGGGTCGGGACAGGTTGAGTTCACAGCCGATGCGACCGTTTCAGACGTCCGGGCCGAACTCCTGGGCTTCCGACGTCAGCGTGCGCCACAGAACGAATACACGTATTCCGACTGATGGAGTCACCATGTCTGTCACTACGCCAACCGCACATTCCGCCCGCACCGACGGCATCGCCGCGGTGTTCGCCACTCGCTGGATGTCCGAATCCGCCGCCGTAGTCGCCGCCCATGGCGACATCGATGCGGCAAACTCCACCGAATTCGCCGACTATGCCGCGCGCCATGCCGCACACGCGGACCGCATGGTCGTGGATCTGTCCGCCGTGGACTTCTTCGGCGCAGCCGGCTTTTCCGCGCTGACGACGGTGGCGGCCCAGTGCGCCGCTGACAGCTGCGATTGGCGGTTGGTTCCCAGCCGCGCGGTTGCCAGACTGCTGCGGGTCTGCGACACCGACCATCGCCTGCCCACCTCGGACACGGTCTCGGCGGCCTTGTCCACGATGTCGAGCGCTTCGCCGTTACTGCAGCTGGTCGCGAAGTCGCGCTAGCGATTTCGCGAGCAGCCGCGACACGTGCATCTGGGATATCCCGACCCGCTCGGCGATCTGCGTCTGCGTCATCGACTCGAAAAAGCGCAACAGCAGCACGGTGCGCTCACGCTCCGGCAGCTGAGCCAACAGCGGTCGCAGCGCCTCACGATTCTCGATCTGATCCATGCGCGTGTCGACGTCACCGAGCGTGTCGACGATGGCGGGCGCATCTTCGTCACCGCCTCCCCCGCTGTCGATCGACAGGGTGTTGTACGAACTGCCTGCGATCAGACCTTCGACAACCTCGTCCCGGTCCATTTCGAGTTCGTCGGCCAGCTCCGTGGCCGTCGGTGCGCGGCCCAGACGTTGCGACAGCTCCGCGGTCGCCGCGCCAAGACGCAGATGCAGTTCTTTGAGGCGCCGCGGCACCTTGACCGACCAGCTGTTGTCCCGGAAGTACCGCCGAACCTCACCCATGATGGTCGGTACGGCGAATGACACGAAATCAGAACCGGTTTCGACGTCGAATCGATTGATGGCATTCACCAGACCGACCCGCGCGACCTGCACGAGATCCTCCCGGGGCTCACCCCGGCCATCGAAACGGCGCGCGATGTGATCGGCCAACGGCAGGCACCGCTCCACGATCCGTTCGCGCTGATGCGAGTACTGCGGTGATTCCTCGGTCATCCCCTGCAGCTCGCGGAACATGACCAGGACGTCCGCGTATTCCGACGTCACCGCAGCAGGCTCACTCGCCTCGTGGTGAGCGTGATTCCGAATACCTGGCCTTTCGGTCCCTGACCGTCGCTGTGTCCGCCGGTGAACGTCTGGACCTCGTCGGTCAACGAGCTGAGCACGTGCCAGCTGAAGCTGCCCGGTTTGACGACGGCGTCGTCGTTGCATGTCGTGGACACGCTGATCACCACGGCATCCTCGCGCGGATCCACTGTCAGCAACAACGACGAGTCGGGCAACGCCGAGCGGATCAGCGCGGTACAGGCCTCATCGACCGCCAACCGCAGATCTGCGACCACGTCGAAGTCCAGATCCTCGAATGTGGCAAGCGCAGCAACCACCGTCCGCACCACGGCCAAGTTCTCCAGCCTTGCTGCGACACGAATCTCCACCGACCGCGTTCCGCGGGCGGGTGGGTGGTGTTGCTCTACCGCATCTGCCATCTGACCTCCCGGCATATCCCGACCGACCTTACTCCCGCTGATGCCAGCGATCGCATGGGCAATGATGTTCGACCTCAACGTGAACTGCGGGTCTCTCGACGATTGGCCCGAGCGATCGCATCGACCAGCTCATCCTTGCTCATCGTCGACCGCCCGTGGACATCGAGCCGACGAGCAACCTCCATCAGGTGCTTCTTGGTCGAGTTGGCGTCCACCCCGCCCGCCGACTTGCCCTTGGCGTTGGGGCCACCGCTGCGTGCGCGTTGATCGGACGGGCCGCGGTGCGATTTGGGTTCCCAGTGATCCCCGACCTTCTCGAAGCTGTGTTTGAGCGCCGAGTACGCAACGCGGTGCGCGCGTTGCCCCTCTCCGTACTCTTTCACGGCAGAGTCGTGCGCCTTGGCGAAGGTACGCTGCGCCTTCGCGCTGGACTTCTGCAAAGTGCTCGGCAGTTCGTCCTTCTTGGGCTTGCCTTGTTTCGTCGTCTTCGGCACGTCCCTGCTCCTTTCGGTGTTTTCGCCGTCCACAGCAACGTGTGCCCACAGAGCGCTGCGGGCAAACGTCCGGCCGATTCGTCAGGCCATCATGGGCGCCAGAATGATGAACGCCATGGCGTAGACGAGCGCGATGATCAAGATCAGCACGCCGAGCACCAGCCCCGTGACGATCAGCACGCGCCGCAGTGTCGTAGGCGAAATCTCTGCCATGGGATCGGATTACCCCACATGGCTTCGGCTGACACGTAATCGATGCGATCATCGATACATGGGTGTCGATGATCCCGAAGAGGATCAGCGCTGGGATCAAGCGGCTCGACACGAAACTGAAGCCGAACGCCTCGACCGCAACTGGGGCAGCCTGCTGCAGGAACTGCGGGTGGTACAGACCGGCGTTCAGCTTCTCACCGGATTACTGCTCACCCTGCCGTTTCAGCAACGGTTCGACATCCTCGACGAGACCATGCGGGACGTGTATCTCGTCACGGTGTCGTGCTCGGCGGTGGCCACCGCACTCCTCGTGGCACCGGTCGCCATGCACCGCATCCTGTTTCGGCGGCACCGGCTCAACCTCCTGGTCTCGGCCGCGCATCGCTGCGCCTACGCCGGGCTGCTGTTGCTCGGGCTCACCCTGGCCGGGGTGTCAGATCTGATCTTCGACACGGTCGTGGGGCGCACCGCAGGTGTCATCGCCGGGTTGCTCACGCTGGCGATGTTCCTGGGGCTGTGGATGGGACTGCCACTGGCAATGCGCAGCGGCAGCCCCATGTCGGCGGGCGTTCCCCGGCCGGTGAGCCCGACGCGAGGCCGCCGCCCCTCAGAGTCAAGCGATACGTCGCGCCAGTAGCGCCTTGCCTTCCTCGGCGCCCTTGCGGCTTTCGTGCTGCGCACGCTTGAAGAGTTCGGTGAGCTCGCTGTCGCCCTCGCGCTGCGCGTCGGCGCAGTACTGCTCCATCCGCAGCGCGTTGCTCAGGCAGGCTTCCACGAACCAAATGAGGTTGTAGTCCTTGTCGGCGGTACCGGTGACGTTCCCTGTCTCCGAACCGGTGTGCACGTTGCTCGTCATAGGCTCATTCCCATCAGATGTTGACTTGCGCGAACCGGTGTCCCGCCCGATTCGGCGCCGAAGGCGCCTCCGTCGGGCCGGCGCCCGTCGCGATCAACGCTCCGGCGCCCGTCGGGTACCCGCCGATCGTCCACCGAAACCTGTTCTACCGGCGGTGCGAATGGCGTTGGCCGGCAAGACTAGTCAAGTTCGGCGTGCAGTGCGGCCAGCAGCGGTTTGGCCGCCTCGTCCAAGAACCGCTGTTGCGAGTCGCCGCCGATCTGAACCAGCGCGATGTCGGTGAACCCGGCGTCGCGGTACTTGTCGACGGCCGCGACGATCGCGTCCAGATCTGGCCCGCACGGGATCGCCGCCGCGACGTCCTCAGGCCGGACATATTTGGTGGCGGCGGCGAATCCGGCCGGTGTCGGCAGGTCCGCGTTGACCGACCAGCCGCCCGCGAACCACCGGAACTGCTCGTGCGCCCGCGCCACGGCCGCATCCCGATCGGGATCCCAGCACACCGGGATCTGGCCGATCACGCGGCCTTCGGGCAACACACCGGTGAGATGCCTGCGCCTGCGCCAGTCTTCGACGATCTCGCGGTCGGGCGCGACATCGATCAGGTGGTCGGCCAGCACCCCGAGCCGTTCGACGGACTTCTCACCCGTCATCGACACCCCGATGGTCACGGGCTGGTCCGGGAGATCCCACAGCCGCGCCGAGTCGACGCTGAAATAGTCGCCGTGCAGGTCGATGAGCTCGCCGCTGAACAGTTCGCGAATGATCTTGATCGCCTCGGCCAGCATGTCGAGGCGACGGTCGACCGTGGGCCAGCCTCTGCCGACGACATGTTCATTCAAGTTCTCGCCCGTGCCGAGCCCCAGGGTGAACCGACCGTCTGCGAGGATCTGCAGGGTCGCGGCCTGCTGGGCGACCACCACCGGGTGGTAGCGAATGGTCGGGCAGGTCACGTAGGAATACAGCTGCACCGAATCGGTGGCGTGGGCGACGGCGCCGAGCACCGGCCACGCATTCGGCGCATGCCCCTGCGTGGTCAGCCACGGTGTGTAGTGATCGCTGCACACCTCGAAGTCGAACCCCATCTGCTCGGCCGAAACCGCATACCGGACAAGATCTTTTGGCCCGCTCTGTTCGGTCATCAAGGTGTATCCGAATCTTGTCATGCAGAAAGGGATACCCGTGCACTATGGGCCGAAACTGGGTACCCGGCCACCATGACAGAAACACACACCGAGAAGCGTGGGGACGAGCAGAGCAGCCGGAAACTTCGGTTGTCGGTGAACTGGGTGCTGGCAATTCTGACGATCCCGGCGGCGATTGCGGTGTTCCTCTTCGGTATGGGCAAAGTCATGGGCATGGCCGGGTGCACCGGCCCGCAGTGCGCCTCCGAGGGGCCCGGGGACTTCTGGTTCGGGATCCTGTTCTACGGTGCGCCGGTGGTACCGGTGATCACCCTCGCGGTGTCGATCTTCACCGCCCGGCTGCGCCGCGGCATCGTGGTACCCCTGATCGCACTCGCCTTGCTGGCCGTCGACTTTGCCGTGTTGGCACTCACCTTCCACCAGTGACCGACGCACGACTCCGTCCGGCCTGCCGCACAGGCCGGGCGGGGGCGTGCTTGTGATCAGCTGCTCGGGCGCTGCCTCATCACACCGGGATGATCGGCGTACCAACGCTCCTCGATGCGCCGCACCCGGAGATGTTCGAGGGCCAACCACAGCGAGCCGACGATGAACCCTGCCGCGGACAGCATGCCCACGGTGAGACCGACGTCGGAGTGCCCGGTGGCGAAGGCGGCCAGACAACCGACGAACAGCACCAGGGCCACACCGATCACGACGAGCGCCGGCATGATCGCGTTGTCCTTCATGGATTCGCCCGCGTGTGGGCGAGTGGTTCTGGAGTGATCAACTGGATCCTTCGGGCCATGCATGGCTGCTCCTTTCCCGCCATATCCCGTGCCCCTGACTTCCTGGGCTGACATCCACGGTAGAACTATCCGGGCCCGCCGGCTGTCAAACCGGCATAGCATTCGCGCGACTTCGACGGTGCGGCCCCGCAGCGCCAGGAACTCAACGGACCGACGCAAACGATGTCCCGACAGACGGGGATCCCCGGAGTGTCTCCGGGGATCCCGACCCGCGGCCGCACAGCAGCTCGGTTGCTGCGAATTCAGTACCACGTCCGACGGCCCGCGACCGGCCTGCCGATCGAGCCCAATAGCCAGAACACGGCGCCAGCAACCAACAGGACGATCCCGACGACCCACAGCCAGTAAATGTTCAGCACCAAGCCGAGAATGAGCAGAATCGCTCCGAAGACAATCATCTTGACCTCACTTCACTGTGGCGATGGGGGTCATCGCGCTGGGTTCCGGCAGTCGGCATTGATCCACTTTCGGATTGACACCGGCGTAATTGAGCGGCCCGGCCAGCACCGTTAATGCGATGTCGCCGGCCCGGGCACAACTGGTTGATCCCGTGTGGAAGTAGTCGCGCTGCCACGCCGCGACCACTCCGATCACGAGCCAGATCAGAACGAGCGTCCCGAATAATCCACCTAGCCTCATGACGTAGCGGTACCCCGCATGTGCCGCGGCCAAACTTTCGGCAAACCGCCTCGCACACCGATCACCTATAGGTGATTCTGGGCCGGCGGGTATCTCGCCGGCATTGCAGGCGCGACGAATCTGGACGACAGGAGCAGCTGTGAGGCGTTGCTGTATCCGCCAAACCACGTAGCGGGCAGGTACTTTCACCGCCGCTGCATTAGCGGGCCTCGTCAAAAGTCCCTGAGAACAGTCTTATCTCTATAGACCACCCCCGCCAGGTGGCGTAGGGTTCCAAACAGGTTGAGTCCACAGCCGACTGGACGCGTCAAACGACGTGCGGGGCCGTGTGACTCCCTGCGCGGGGTTTTCAGAAGCGAGCGCCTCTCTTGCCGCGACCGTAGAAGCACACGCATCCGACTGATGGAGTCATCATGTCCACCGTAATTGTTGCTCAACGGCTCGTTGCCTCGGACAGTGCGCAACGCGCGCATTTCAGTACCCGATGGCCGCAGCCCAAGACCGCCGTCGTCTCCGTACACGGCGAACTGGACGCGTCCAACGCCCCTGAGTTCGCCGACTACGCGCTGGGCTACGTGGCGCGCAGCCAGAAGCTGGTTCTGGATCTCAATGCCGTGGAGTTCTTCGGTGCCACGTGCTTCGCGACCCTGCACACACTCAACGTTCAGTGCGCGGGTGAGGGTATCTACTGGGCCCTGACACCCAGCAAAGCGGTGTCACGGGTGCTGCGGATCTGCGATCCGGACGGCGCACTGCCGACCAGTCCCAGCGTCGCGGCCGCGCTTGCGATGCTGCAAACCGAGCCGCGGCCCCTGCAGTTGGTCACCGAACGACGGTGACAGCTCGGGTGTGGCGCATGCACGCGCCCGGCCCCGGGGTCAAGACGGCACCCTCGACCTGAGCGGGCGAATATGCGACTGCGCCGCAGCGTGGTAGCCGAACCTGGGCTGCGCCGGGTGCGCCGAGGCCGTGGCTTCAGTTATCAGGACACCGACGGCCGAGCGGTTACCGACCCCGCGACCCTGGCCCGTATCGAGGATCTCGTGATCCCCCCGGCGTGGAAGAACGTGTGGATCTGCCCTCATCCCAACGGACACATCCAAGCCGTGGGCACCGACGTCGCGGGGCGCCGACAGTACCTGTACCACCAGCGATGGAGCGAGGAGCGCAGCGAGGAGAAGTTCGACCGGGTGCTGCAACTGTCGGCGGCACTACCCGATTGGCGCGAACAGATCGCCGGCGATCTCCGGACCCGGGGCTTCGTCCGGGAGCGCGTGCTGGCCGTCGGCCTGCGCCTGCTCGATCTCGGCTATTTTCGCGCAGGCGGCGACCAATACGCCGAGGAGAACAACTCTTTCGGTATCGCGACCCTGCTCGGGGAACACGTCACGGTGCACGCCGACACCGTTGAGTTCGACTATCCGGCGAAGAGCGGAGTGCGCCGCACTCTGACCGTCGAAGACCCTGAGATCGTGCGGGCCGTCACGGCGCTGCGGCGCCGGGCGGGTCGCGAGCAACGGTTGCTCGCGTACCGCAACTCGACGGGCTTCGTCGACATTCATGCGGAGGATCTCAACGCGAGGTTCAAGGAGATGGTGGGCGACGACTACACCGTCAAGGATCTGCGCACCTGGCACGGCACGGTACTGGCTGCCGAAGGGTTCGCCACGGCCGATCCGCCGGTTGCCGAGAAAGTGGTCAAACGCGTCGAATCGGCCGTCATGCGTGAGGTCGCCGACGCCTTGGGCAACACACCGGCCGTGGCGCGCAGCTCATATGTCGACCCCCGGGTGATCGAGGGGTACCGCGACGGCCTCACGATCGCGGCGGGTTTGCGCCGGGCCGCGCGCGTCCGAGCCACCGACAAGCGGCAATCCCTACTGGAAAGCAGCACCGCCCGGTTGATCCGCAAAGTGAACCGTTAGCTCCGGGGCGTCAAGGCCCGTACGGTCGCGCTCTGGTCCGATTCGTCGAATGTCAACGGCTGCAACGTCAATTCGCCGTCCGGAAGCCGCAGTGAAGACAGGTACTGCAGCATGATGCCCTCCCGCAGTGCCCACGGGCTGACCTCTGCCCGCTCGATGCCCAGGCACCGCATGGTCTCGCATGCGACCACCGCACCACCGAGGATCTGCCATGCCCGCGTCGGTTTCACACCGCGGAACTGGGCACGCTCAGGCGCGCTGACCGACATGAGGTCACGCACCGATTGCGCGATCTTGGCCCGGGACACCCTGCGGCGCACGAACGGCCCTTTACGCCCGCAGGCCGCCCCGCCGAATCTGGCCAGCTGCTTGAAAGTCTTGGAGCTCACCACCACCCGCCGTGGCGTTCCTTCCCATTGCACGCGGTTGGCCACCTCGCGCACCTGTTGACGGACGTACCGGCGGAGATCCTTGACCTGTGCCTTCGACGGCGGGTCGGGCCTCAGATAGCCCGTGCTGACTCTGCCCGCACCCAGTGGAAGGGACACCGCCAGTTCCGGTTCCGCGTCGCGGCCGAAGGCCAACTCCATCGAGCCGCCGCCGATGTCGATGTTGAGCAGCCTGCCGGCCTGCCAGCCGTACCAGCTGCGCACTGCGAAATAGGTCAGCCGGGCCTCCTGCTCGCCGCTGAGAAACCGCAGCCGCGTACCGGTTTCGTCGAGAACTCGCTGCAGCACGTCGTCCCGGTTGCTCGAGTCGCGGATGGCGGCGGTCACGAACGGGTACAGCTGGTCCACGTTCAGCGCGCGGGCCGCCTCGACGGCCTGCTGCACCGCCGCCACGATGCGATCCTGCCCGTTCTGCCCGATTTCGCCTTCAGCACAGGCTTCCTCGCCCAACCGGGTCGGAATCTTCACCGCGCGGATCGGCAGCGGCGGCCCTCCGGCGAACGCGTCGACCACCTGTAGCTGCGCGGCATTCGAGCCGACGTCCAACACTCCCAGCCGCATGTGTCCTCGATCCATCCGTGCGTGACTCATCGCCCGGCCGGCGCGCCACCGCAATGACCGGATGTCGTTGTGCAACTCCGCATGGCCATCCTCCGTCCGTGTGCCGGTTCCGGTGGATACCCGCGACGCCACGACGTAAACGCGGCGGAGCCGGGATCAGAAGCCCGCTGCTCGGCCGTTGCCGAGATATGCCAGACCGGCCTCGGAGATCACCGCGCAGTCGAGCACGTTGCGGGTGTCCAGCACGACAGCACCGGGCGCCTGATCGCCGATCCTCGCCCAATCCAGCTCGGTGAACTCGGGCCACTCGGTGAACACCACGATCGCGTCGGCCTCTTTGGTCGCCAGATACGGATCATCCACCGCGGCAACGGCACAGCGCCGCAACGCGTCGTGGTCAATCATCGCCAGGCGTGGGTCGTAGCCGATGATCTGAGCCCCCAGCCCGCTCAGCCTGCCGCTGATCGCCAACGCGGGGGAATCGCGCACATCGCACGTACCTGCCTTGAATGTCAGGCCGAGTGCCGCGACCCGTGAGGAGGCCAACGGCTCAGCCATGGTCCGGCTCAGGGCTGCGGCGATGCGATCGGCCTGCGCGAGGTTGGTCGCGCGCGCGGATGACACCTCCGGCAGATCCACCCCGTGGCGCCTTCCGGTGTGCACCAGCGCCGCGGTGTCCTTGGGCAGACACGACCCGCCCCAACCCGGACCGGGCTGCAGGAAGTGCCGCCCGATGCGGACGTCGGCGCCCATGCATCTGGTGACGTCCCCGATGTCGGCACCGACCCGCGAACACAACTGCGCCAAGGAGTTCGTGTACGAGATCTTGACCGCGAGGAACGCGTTGCTCGCGTACTTCGACAACTCGGCGCTTTCGGGACTCATCCGCAGCGCCTCTCCCTCGCCTACACCGTACAGCCGCGCAACCGTGTCGGCTGCCGCGTCGTCCGTGGCGCCTATCAGGATCCGGTCCGGGTGCCGGAAGTCGTAGACCGCGTGGCTTTCTCGGAGGAATTCCGGGTTGGACACCACCCGGATCCCGGTGCCGTCCAGCTTGGTTGCCACCGCGCGTGCGGTACCGACGGGAACGGTGGATTTCAGGACGACGACCGCGCCTGGGCGCAGGGTCTCGGCCAGGGCACGCACGGCCCGGTCCACCGAGCTGAGGTCGGCCGAACCGTCCGTGCCGCTCGGTGTCGGAACGCACACGAACACCACGTCGCGGTCGGCGAGGATGCGGTGGTCGGCGCTGAATCGCAGTCTTCCACTACGCAATCCCGCCTCGAGTAGTTGTGGTAGGCCCGGCTCGTCCAGTGTCACCACACCGGAGTTCAGCTGCTGCACACGATCACTGTCGATGTCGATGCACACGGTGTCATGGTCTCGCTCGGCCAGACACACCGCGGTGGTGAGGCCGACGTATCCGGCCCCGACGACGCCTACTGACATGTTGGTACCCTCAACAAACTGTCGACGGCTTCGATGACGCGAGATACCGTGATCAACAGCAATCCGCTGTGTGGCGCGGCAGCATGCGGATCGCCTTTGTCCCCGGCCCAGATGGCGATATGCGGGCCGTTGCCCCGTGGGCCCCAGCGGCTCGGCGGCGTGGGTCCGAACAGCACCACCGACGGCGTACCGGTCGCCGTGGCGACGTGTCCCACACCGGTGTCACCACAGACCAGCAAGCGGCAGTCGCTGATCAACGCAACCAGGCCGAGCAGACCCAACGTTCCGGCGAGCACCGATGATTCGGGCAAACCGGCCTGATGCGCCACCGAGCGGGCGAGCTCGAGCTCGTTGCAGTCACCTGTGATGACGACGTCGTGACCGGCACGGCGCAACTGGGCGGCGACCGCGGCGAATCGATCTGCCGGCCACCTGCGCGCAGCGGCGGCCGCCCCCGGGTGGATCACCACGACACCGGATCGATCCGGGTAACCATGCGGCCGCGGGATCGCCAAATCGTCCGGATTGCACGGGATGCCGTGCCATTCGAGCATCCCGCACCATCGGTCGACCTCGTGGAGGTCGGCGCGCCACGGTGGTCCCGGCACCTCGGGATAGTCACTGTGCCGATGAGTCAGCAGGGTTTTCGGCTTCAAACCGAGCAGGTCTGCGATGCTCTCGGGCCCGCTGCCGTGCAAGTTCACCGCCACGTCGGGGTTTCGGCGGCGAGGATGAAGGCGGCCGAGGCCCGGTGTGGGGTCGATCTCGTCGATCGCGCCCGACAGCATGGCCAGTTGGCAGAACCGCTCCGGTGCGGCCAGCGTGATGTGGGCGTCGGGATGGGCTCGCCGCAGCCCGCGGAGCGCGGGGATACCGGTCAGCAGATCGCCTAGCCCCAACGCCCGCAACACCACGATGTCGGGCCGGCCGGCCGGCCGCAGCGGAACCACCCGGTGTGCCGCGGGACTCATGGCCACGAGGATTCTGTCGAGGCGCACACCACGAGTTCACGGATCTCGCAGCCGGGCGGCTGGGACAGCGCGAACACCACGGTCTCGGCGACGTTCTCGGGCTCGTTCAGCACGGCGTCCGGCGGCGGCTTGTACTGTGCGTCGCGGTCGTCGAAGAACGACGTGTACATCCCGCCCGGGATCAGCGTGGTGACGCCCACCTCCCCGGCCAGTTCGGCGGCGAGCGCGCGGCTGAAGCCGACCACGCCGAACTTCGAGGCGCAGTACGCGGTGGCGTCGCTGACGGCCTTGATGCCGAGTGTCGATGCGCATGTCACGACCCGGCCGCCGGAGGCCTTGAGGAAGGGCAGTGCCGATCGGATCACCGCGACGGTGCCGAACAGGTTGACGTGCACGACGCGCTCCCAGTCCTTGCTGGGCACATCGGTGAGCTTGCCGCACGAGTCGATGCCCGCGGCCGTGAACACACCGTCGATCTTCCGTTCCACCTGATCGGCAAGGATGCACACCGCAGCGTCGACCGCATCGGTGTCGGCCAGATCGGCGCACTGGAACGGTACGTCCGCCGAGGGCCGGTTGCGATCGATCACCATGGGCTTACCGCCGTGGCGCACAACAGCTTCCACCGTCGCTGCCCCGAGGCCGGACGCGCCGCCGGTGATGAGGATGTTTCCCAGCTTCACGAGTTCTTCCTCTCGGTTGCATGTTGGATCAGCTTGGTCGATGAGTAGCCCGCGACGGTGGGCAGTAAAACCACGTCGCCGCCGTGCCTGCGGACCACGCCGGCCTCGGGCAGGTCGGCTTCGGCGTAATCACCGCCCTTGACCCACACATCGGGACGCAGTCGCTCCAACTGTGCGGCAGGTGAACATTCGTCGAAGATCACCACCGCGTCCACACATGCCAGCGCGGCCAGCACCCTGGCCCGGTCCGCCGCCGCGACCACGGGGCGCCCAGGGCCCTTCAAACCCTGGACCGAGGCGTCCGAGTTCAGCAGCACCACGAGCGCGTCGCCCAACTGGCGGGCCTGATGGAGCAGCCGCACATGGCCGGTGTGCAGCAGATCGAAGCACCCTCCGGTCGCGACCAGCCTGCCGCCACGCCGGCGCAACCTGTCCCGAACCTCGACGACATCGCTTGTGACCGCGGCGGGTTCGGTTGTCACGCGCCCCTGTGAGCTCAGGCGCGCCGGGCGCGACACCGCGGCTGCACCGCCGCTGGCGACGAACCGGCTCGCGGCCTCCACCGCGGCGGACACCGCTGCGGCGACGTCCGCTTCGGCTGCCAGCGCAAGCGTCGCGGCCACGGCGAAGCGATCACCTGCCCCACAGGTGTCGGCGCGACCGCCACCTGCGCCACACGAGGCCGGCACCGATATGTGCACGCTGCCCTCGGCGGTGGCCAACACGGCTCCCCCACTGCCGAGCGTCACGCACGCCGCGCGCGCCTGCCACTTCCGGCGCAGCCCGTCGGCCGAAGAACCGTTGGCCTCAGCCTGATTCGGCGTCACCAGGTGACATCCCCGAACGGGGTCGGTGCCGCGTGGATGCGGATCCCATACCAGCGGCGCGCGCTGCGCGGCGCGTTCGAGCAATCGACGCAGACCGGGATGGGCCGTCACGCCCTTGCCATAATCGGCGACACACACCGCACGGGCGTCGTCGAGCATCTGGCCGACTTGCGGCGGCAGATCGCCGGGTGCGGGCGTACCGTCGCCGTGATCGATCCGGAGCATCGACTGGTTGGACGCCCGAATCCTGGTCTTGCACACCGTGGTACCGGTGAGCGGCATGGCCACGACCGTGACTCCGGCCTCGGTCAGCATATCGCCGAGCGCACGTCCGTCCGCATCGTCAGCGATCGCGGTCACCAGCACCACGTCCGATTCGACCCGGGCGGCCAGCACCGCGGCCAGCCCCGCGCCACCCGGCCTGCGCCACACCCGCTCGGCGTCGACGACCGGAACCGGTGCTTCGGGGCTCAGCCGGGTCGCGCTGCCTTCGATGTCGACGTCGAGCATGCAGTCGCCGACGATCACCACGGGCCTAGCCACCGGAAGTTCCCGGCGTCGCAGCGGTTTCGGGCAGCGAGGCGTCGAGTGCTATGCACAACGAATGCACCAGCAGCAGGTGGATCTCCTGCACGGTGGCGGTGCTGGGTGCCTCCACGGAAATCGCGTCATCGCACATTGCGGCCAGCGGGTTGGGCGCGGGACCGGTCATCGCCCAGGTCGTCAGCCCCAGCTCGTGGGCCGCCTTCACCGCGGACAGCACGTTCGGACTGGTGCCGCTCGTGGACAATGCCACCAAGATGTCGCCTGGCCTGCCGTGGGCGCGGACACCGCGGGCGAAGACCTCCTCGGCCCCATAGTCGTTGCAGATCGCGGTCAACGCGGACGTGTCGGCGTGCAACGCGATGGCCGAGAGCGGTCTGCGTTCATCCTTGAACCGGCCGACCAGTTCGGCCGTGAGATGTTGCGCCTCCGCTGCGCTGCCGCCGTTGCCACAGGCCAGGAGCCGCCCACCGGCCGTGAGCACCTCGGCGAGATGGGTTCCCCACCATCCGAGTTTGGCTTCCTCACCGCTGATTCCGTCGGCCGCGTGGGCCAGCGCGGATATGTGTGTGCCAATCATGTTTCCTGCCTCCATATTCAGCTGCCACTCAGTCGGCCGACCGCGGCCACGAGATCTTCGTCGGTGATGCCGTCCAGACACGGATGTCCCGGTACCGGGCACGTCCGGGCCCGGGTGTCGCGGCACGGCGCGTCCTGGGCACCGAGTCGGACCACGTTGCGGCCGTAGGGGCTCCATTGCGGCGCCGGGACCACGGGCGCGAACAACGACACCACCGGCACCCCGACAGCCGCGGCCAGGTGCGCGGGGCCGGTGTTGGGCGCCACGACGACACGGGACCGTGCGTAGACGGCGCCCAGCGTGGCAAGTGTGGTGCGCCCGCCGAGGTCGACGCCGTGACGCCCGGCCACCGCTGCCGTGAGTTCTCGCTCGCCCGGGTCGCCCGTGACCACTACGCGGTGGCCGGCGGCGCTGAGGGCCCGCACCATGGCTGCGCTGCGCGCCGTGGTCGGCCGGCGCGCCGGGACTGCAGCGCCGGGATGGAAGACCACGAACGGCTCCGCGCCGATCACTGCGGCGACGGCGCGGGGCAGCGGTGGCGGTGGCGTCACCCGCAATGCCCCGTCGTCGTCGGACGGCAACTCATAGCCGCCGGCACGGACCAGGGACAGCGCCCGCTGTGGTTCCGGTATCCCGGATTCGACGTGATGGCGGAGGTCCAGCAGCGTTCCCGGGTAGTCCTCGCTGATCGCGCCGACCCATCGCACGCCCGCCATCCGGGCGATCAGCGCCAGCGGCAGCGGCGACTGGTGAAACGACGTGAAGATGAACATGCGGTCGGGGGCCAGGTCGCGGAGTTGTTTGACGAGCGCGGTGACGTGATCGGCGGTCAGCTCCGGCGAGTCGAAATCCACCCAGGGCGCCTGCCATTCGACGATCTCGTCGACCCCGGGCAGCAGTTCGGCCGCTGCCCGGCCGCGTGGCCCGGCCAGGAACGACACGGTGTGGTGCGCGGCGACCGCACGCACCGCGGGCCCGGTGATCAGCACGTCACCCGCGCTGTCCAGCCTCGCCACCACCGCCCGCTTCATCGCGCGTCCTTGAGGATGAGCGAGACCGCGTCATCGAGTGTCTCGGCGACTCGGGCCCGGTTACGGGCCTCCGAAACCTCGTGCGCCAGGGTGCGTTCGGTGGGAACGAGAATCGCGTCGGCCCCCGCCGCCAGTGCGGCCTGGACATCTCCCCCGGTGTCACCGATCATCACGCAGCGTGCGGTGTCGACACCGAGTGCCTCGGCAGCGGCGTACACCATGCCGGGTTCGGGTTTCCGGCACGCGCAGTCGGCGTCCGCGTCGTGTACGCACAACTGCCAGGAATCGAACGGGCCGAGCAGGGTGTCGACGGTTGCGTTGACCGCGGCAAGCTGCTCGGTGCTGATCAGTCCTTTCGCGACGCCGGACTGATTGGACACCACGGCCAAGAGCAGTCCGCGTTCCCGCAGGCGGTGCAGTGCGCTTTCCGCGCCGGCCACCGGGCGTACGCCCGCGGGGTCGTTCAGATAGGGGCCGTCCTCGATGATCGTGTCGTCGCGGTCGAACAGCACCGCCAAGGGTGGATCGCGGCGCGCGGCCCGGAATGTCCACTCGCCGTACAGTCGCTGAGCCACCGCGACCGGTGGGATGAGCACACTGGTGGTAGCCATCCGCAGCGCTTCGATGACCGTGAACCGGCCGGTTGAGAAGCGCCGCACCGCGAACTCAGCCGTGAGCGCCAGCCAGGCGGCGCGCGCCCACCGAGCGGCACGACGATCCGGCGACGCGACGGCCAGCACGGCCGCCGCCGTCGTCACGATGTGCAGCGGCAACCGGCCGCGGCCCTCGCCGACCGCAGCGCGCCACCCGCGACCGTGTTTGCGGCGCATGAGCGCATCGTCGCGGTTGCCGATCTGGGCTCGCACACTGCTGAACCACGATGCCCGCGCGACCGGATGCCGGGTGCGCCGGTTTCCGCGGATGATCGTGTTGCCCGCCTGCGTGATTCGCAATGCCAAGTCGGAATCCTCGCGGTAGGCGCGCGGGAACCGCTCGTCGAAGCCGCCCGAGCAGACCAGCGCGGACCGCCGATACGCCATGTCCGCGGTGATCCATTGCGCGTCGGCCAGGCGCAGCGTGCGCTGGTCGTCGTTGGTGCTGCGCCGCCACGGCTGCGCCGGGACGTCGATGGTCGCCTGGCATCCGGCGGCACCTGCGGCGTCGGCCCTGGCGAGATCCTCGGCCAGTGCGGTGAGCCAGCCCGGATGCGGCAGGACGTCGTCGTCGAGGAAGCACACCCAGCGCGCCGTGGTCTGGCGCCATCCGACGTTGCGGGCGGCCGCCGGTCCGCGACCGCCGCTGCGCAAAACCGTGACCGGCAACCGCGCGACGGTGAGCAGCGGCGGGTGAGGGTCGGGCCGATCGTCGACGACGATCACGGCGTCCGGCCGTGGCCCTTCCGCCCTCTCCAGAACCATCAGCAGCCGGTCCAGGGTGGGCCTGCCGATGGTCGGTATCACGATCGCGAAGTTCACGGGCGCCTCCGCACCACGTACGGCCCGAGGGCGAGCATGTCGATGGGCGCGCTGCCGAAGCACTCCAGCGCGTCTCGCGGACTGTCGACCATCGGCCGGCCCGCGGTGTTGAAGCTCGTGTTCACGATCACCGGAACACCCGTGCGCTCGGCGAAGCGGCCGATCGTTCGGTGCAGCAACGGGTTCGACTCGTCGACGGTCTGGATTCGCGCTGTGCCGTCGACGTGGGTCACGGCCGGGATGCGTTCGCGCCAGTGGGGTGCCACGTCGTGCACGAACAGCATGTACGGGCTCGGGATCGGTGCACCCGAGAAGATGTCGGCGGCCCGGTCGGTGAGAACCATCGGCGCGACGGGCCGGAACTGCTCGCGGCCCTTCACGGCGTTGAGCCGTTCGAGGTTCGCCAGCCGACGTGGGTCGGCCAACAGCGAGCGGCAGCCCAACGCCCTCGGCCCGAACTCGGACCGGCCCTGAAACCAGCCGATCAGCTGGTCGTGCGCCAGCGCGTCGCCGACGGTGCCCGCCAGATCGTCGGGGCGCTCATAGCTGATCGCGGCGTCGTCGAGCACCTTGGCGATCTCGTCGTCGGACCATCCGCGACCCAACGCCGCCGAAGGCATCGGGGTGAGGCGTTCACCGGCGTCGGCGGCCACCGACAAGGCCGCTCCCAACGCGGTACCTGCGTCTCCGGCCGCCGGCTGCACCCAGACGTCACCGAATCCGCCGTCCCGGAAGATCTTGGAGTTCGCAACGCAGTTGAGCGCCACTCCCCCGGCGAGGCAGAGCTTTTCGTGATCGGTGTGTCCGCGCAGCCAGGTCACCAGATCGAGCAGAACCTCTTCGAGCACTCGCTGCACACTGCAGGCCAGGTCGACGCGGTCCTCCCAGCTGTCGCCGAATGCCGCCCAGTCCACCGGTTCGGTGCGGAATCCACCGTCCCCGGTGGCGTACACGAGTTCGCGGAACCGATCGGCGAAACGCGGTGTCCCATAAGACGACATCGCCATCACCTTGTACTCGTCGCTGGACCGTTTGAAGCCGAGGTGCGCCGTGAGTTCCTCGTAGAGCAGCCCCAGTGAGTGCGGCAGTGCCTGGGTGGCCAGCACGTCGAGCTTGTTGTCGGTGTAGCTGCCCGCGAGCATCGACGTGCGCTCACCGCGCCCGTCGACCACCAGCACCGCGCAGTCGGGATGCGGTGAGGCCAGTGCGGTCGACGCGGCATGCGCCACGTGATGCCGAACATACTGGACCACATCGGGATTCAAACCCGGCAGGGCAGACTGCAGGAACTTCGGCGCACGCTCGGCGTAGAGCGTGCGCAGGTGTTCCCAGTCATGGTCGAGGCCGCCGAGGGCGGGATCCACGTCCTGCATCAGGCGCGGGTCGTAGGAATAGCCGACCGCATCGAGGTCTGCGGGCGACAGACCGGCCTGCTCCAGACACCAGCGGGCCGATTCCACGGGAAGCTCCCAGGTGGAGAACGCCACCGCGGACTTGCCGTGTTTGCGGCGGCTGAACCGTTCCTCCTCGGCAGCGGCCACCACGTGACCGTCGACCACCACTGCGGCGGCAGGGTCGTGAAACACCGCGTTTATTCCAAGAATGCGCACGTAATCCTCCTGAAGTCACTGCTGGGCAAACCATTTGACGGTTCTGGCGAGACCGTTCTGGCAGTCCACGCGCGGCCACCAGCCGAGTTGTTCGCGTGCCGCGGTGATCACCGGGCAACGCCGTTGCGGGTCGTCGTCGTCGCGTTCGACGAACTCGAGGGGCGACTGGCTGCCGGCCAGCTCCCGGATCGTCTCGGCGATCTGTAGCACGGTCAGTTCGTGCGGGTTGCCGATGTTGATCGGGCCTGCGCAGTCGGCGCGGGCCAGGGCCAGCAAGGCATCGACGGTGTCGTCGACGTAGCACAACGACCGGGTCTGCCGCCCTGAGCCGTGCACCGTGATCGGCTCCCCGGCCAGCGCCTGCCTGCAGAAGGTCGGCACGATCCGACCGTCGTCGCTGCGCATGCGCGGCCCGTAGGTGTTGAACAGCCGGGCGACTCCGACGTCGGCCGAGCGTGCGCGCCGGTAGGCGAACGTCAATGCCTCGGCAAACCGCTTGGCCTCGTCGTACATACTCCTGGGTCCGACCGGATTGACGTTGCCCCAATAGCTCTCGTGCTGCGGGTGTTCGAGCGGATCGCCGTAGACCTCACTGGTCGACGCCAACACCACGCGTGCGCCGCACCGCTCGGCGAAATCCAGCACATTGGCCGTACCGAGCGCTCCGGTCCGCAGGGTCTGCACCGGCATGCGCTGGTAGTCGACCGGTGAGGCAGGCGACGCCAGGTGGAAGACGGTGTCGACCCGCGGCAGATCGGGCAGCGGAGCACTGATGTCGTGACACATGAACCCATAGCCCGTGCGGTCACCCAGCAGCGATTCGGCCGTGGGCGCACTCGTGGAACGGTCGTCGACGCAGATGACCTCGACGCCGTGGTCGAGCATGCGCTCGCAGAGGTGCCCGCCGAGGAATCCGCACCCACCGGTCACCAGAACACGTTTGAGTTCACGCATGGGTGTTTGCCGATCGCCGGGGAGGGTAGTTGGCCCCGTTATGGACACAGTCACAGCAGATGTTTCGTTCGTCATCGCCAGCCGCAACCGCCGCGACGAACTCGCCGACGTGGTCAACAGACTCCTCGACACCACGCCCTGTCCGATCGTCGTGGTGGACAACCACTCCGACGACGGTTCGGTCGACGCCATCCGGCGGATCGCGGCGCACGCGGGCGATCGGGTCGTGCTGCTGGGTCTCGGGTCGAATCTCGGTGCGGTCGCGCGCAATGTCGGAGTCGCGGCGTGCCGCACACCGTATGTCGCATTCTGTGACGACGATTCGTGGTGGGCGCCAGAGGCTCCGGGGCGCGCAGCGGAGATCTTCGGTCGATATCCCAGTACCGCGGTGCTCGCGGCACGTACCGAGGTGTGGCCGCAACGGCGCGAGGATCCGCTGGTCGCCCAACTCGCCGACAGTGCGCTCGGTCATCGGCCCGACCTGCCGGGTCCGTCGATCCTCGGATTCCTGGCATGTTCGGCGATGGTCCGCAGATCGGCGTTCCTGGCCGCAGGTGGGTTCAGCCCCATCCTGCATTTCCGGGGCGAAGAACAACTGCTCGCGATGGATCTGGCCGCGCACGGCTGGGATCTGTGCTACTGCCGGGAACTGACCGCGATTCACCAGCCTTCGGCGCTGCGCCCGTCCACGGCAGCGCAGGACGCCCGCAGCCTGCGCAACGCCGTGCTCACCACGTGGCTGCGCCGCCCGGTGCCACAGTGCTTGCATGCGGCAAGCGCGCTGCTGGGCGCCGCGCCGCGCGATGTGCACCATGCCCGCGCCGCGGCCGAGGCCGCAGTCAGGCTGCCCGCGGTGCTCGTGCATCGGCGACGGCTGCCGGCAGCCGTCGAGTCGGCACTCGCGACGCTGGAACGCGGTGGCGGTCATCGAGCCCGTCATCCCGACGACACGCTCGAAGCCGGCGGACGCTGATAGCTTGCGGGCCCCAGCCGGTCGTAGACGCGGAGGGTATCCGCGGCGATCCGGTCCCACGAGTACCGAGACCTGGCCCGGTCCCGCCCCGCCGCACCCAGGCTCTGCCGCAGGAATTGGTCGCGCAGCAGCTCGCCGAGGGTGCCGGCCAACAGGTCTGGGCGTTTGGGCGGAACCAGGCGGCCCGTAACGTCATGGACGACGGTGTCGAGCATGCCGCCGACCGCCGAGGCCACGACCGGGATGCCGCAGGCCATGGCTTCCAGGGGCACGATGCCGAACGGTTCGTACCACGGCGTGCACGCCACCACGTCGGCAGATCGCAACACGGCGGGCATCTTGTCCCGCGCGACCGATCCGCACAGCCGCACGCGATCGGCGACACCGAGTTCACTC
Organism: Mycolicibacterium mageritense; assembly: GCF_010727475.1. Lineage (NCBI taxonomy): Bacteria > Bacillati > Actinomycetota > Actinomycetes > Mycobacteriales > Mycobacteriaceae > Mycobacterium > Mycolicibacterium mageritense. Next base: position 4,808,330 of record NZ_AP022567.1, on the reverse strand, counting down.
GCCAGTGCGCGTAACCGGTTGGCTTCCGGATCCCGGTCCAACTGCGTCTTGGCAGGTCCGCCGACGATGACGAGTTCGGTATCCGGGAGCGTCGGCAGGGCGCGGACGGCAAGGTCGAATCCCTTGCGCGGCACGAACCTTCCGACGCTCACGATGCGATGTTTGGTGCCCCGCCGCAGCGCCGGGCCTGCCGGGGTGAACAAGTCGAGGTCTACCCCGCACGGCACCACCGACGTGCGGGTCCGGGCCCGGCCCAGCCGCATGAGCTCGAACACCTCGTCGGTGCACGTGGCCGCCACCCAGGTGGCGCCACGGGCCACCATGGCCTCGAGTTTGAGCCGCTCGGGCGGGCTGGTGTCTGCCGCGCCCTGATGCCGCCGCTTGACCACGCCCAGTGCGTGAAAGGTCTGTACCGCAGGAAGATTCAGATGCCGGGCAGCCAGCTGCGTGGCCACGCCGGACATCCAGAAGTGCGCGTGCGCCACATCGGGCCGGTCGTCGGCCCACTCGGCGTCGAGGAATTGGGCGAATCCCCCCATGTACTGCAACAGTTCGTCTTTGGGTAGCGGTTCGGGTGGGCCTGCAGGGACATGCACCACGGTGTACCCGTCGGGAGCGCTCACCCGTTCGGGGATGTCGGGGTCATCGCGGCGGGTGTACACCGTGACCTGATGACCGCGACGGCTCAGCGCCGCCGAGAGCGCCGCCACGTGTACATTCTGACCGCCGGCATCGACTCCGCCGAGCGCCGCCAACGGGCTGGCATGCTCGGAGACCATTGCGATTTTCATTCATGCTCTCCTCGAACTCATCGGCACGCCTCGGCGATGACGCGGTCCCATTCCTTCAGGAACCGGTCAAGGCCGAAGTGCGCCAGCGCGAACTCGCGTGCCGCCTTGCCCGCGACCGTCGCCGCGGGCAGGTCGGTCACGAATCCCTGCAGCGCATACGCCAGCGTCTTGACGTCTGCACTGACCACGCCCGCGTCGGCTCGCACCACCAAAGGCGCCGCGGTCGACCCGACCGCCACTATCGGCATGCCGAGAAACATGGCTTCGATCAACGAAAGGCCCAGTGACGTCCACCGCGCGGTGTGCAGGTAGACGCGCCGTCGCGCAATCTGGTGCAGCACGCGCGCGTGCCGCACGTCGCCCTTGCCGCGCACCGCGCCGTACCCGCCGGAGCGGTTGAGCTCCAGGGTGTCGATACCCCACACGTCGATCGGCACGTGACCGCTCAGTTCGGTGAGCAGGTCCGCACCGACGGTGCGCCACCGCCGCAACGGCTCGTTGATCATCGTGGCGGCCGACGCGACGTCTCCGGTGTAGAGATGGCCGGGATCGGCGACGCCATGCGTGATCACTTTCGTCGCTGCGATGCCGTTGTCCCACATCAAGTCGTTGAATTCGGTGACGTGGACGATCGGGATGTCCCGCCGGTCGGCCATCGGGTGGACACTGTCCACCGCGGATGGCCGCGGCGCGTTGTGTTCGACGTACACCGCGGGCACATCGATTCCGGGCCGCCGGTGCAGGAACCGCGTCGCGAGCTCGAGCTCCTCGGGACGTTGCAGAACCACCAGGTCGACGTCTTCGTCACGCAACTTGTCCAGCGGAACCTCTTGTGCGCGTGGCCAATCCCGATCGCAGATGCCGCGCCCGTCGGCGTCCTTTGCCGCGTTGACCGGGACCAGATAGCGGTGCCGACCTGAAACAAACGACTCCATCCAGGAGCCGTGTACATGCCACGCGAGGACTGATCGCGTGCAGTCTGTGCTCATGCGCCCCGAAGTACCCGGGCACTTCACTCTTAAACACGCGAAGAGTTTGATCATCACCCGCTCGGGTATCCCGTTCGCATGCAGATCCCGGACGTACCCGACGAGGTGCCCGCGGCAGACGCCGTCGAACAGCAGCAGGACACCGCCAGGCCCGTTCCCGACGAGGAAACCCCGGTGACGCCCCCTGATTCCCCGCCCTTGGAGGCCGCGGATCCGGATTGGCAGGAGCAACGTGAAGCCGTGGCTCCAGACCCCGATCTTGAAGAATACGACCGCGAAAGCCGATGAGGGGACGACACCGATGGCGCCTGAACACCAAGATCCGGACACTGTGATCTCCTACCCGGGGCACACCTCAGACATGCCCGGGCAGCCGCGCGACGAGATGAGCGACTACGTCGGGCGCGGGCTTCTGGAAGGTAAACGTGCCCTGATCACGGGAGGCGATTCCGGCATCGGGCGCGCGGTCGCGGTTGCATTCGCCAAGGAGGGCGCCGACGTCGCGATCGCCTACCTCGACGAGCACGATGACGCGACCCACACGGCCTCGCTCGTGGAACGTGCGGGTAGGCGCTGCCTGCGGTTGCCCGGCGATCTGGGCGAACCCGACCAGTGCCGCTCGGCGGTCACCAGGACCGCGGGCGCGCTCGGTGGCATCGACATCCTGGTCAACAACGTCGCGTATCAGTCACCGACGGGGAACTTCACCGACATCACCGAAGAGCAATGGCGTCGGACGTTCTCGGTCAACATCGACAGCTTCTTCCACGTGACCAAGTCGGCGCTCGAACACATGCCGGACGGCGCGGCGATCATCAACACGGCATCGATCAACGGGCTGCGCGGCAACAAGACGCTCATCGACTATTCCGCGACCAAGGGGGCCGTGATCGCGCTGACCTATTCGCTGGCACAGTCGCTGAACGAGCGTCATATTCGGGTGAACTGCGTTGCCCCCGGGCCGGTTTGGACACCGCTGATCCCCGCGACCATGGATGCCGACCGCGTCGAGTCGTTCGGCGAGCAGACCCCGTACGGCAGGCCCGCGCAACCCGACGAGATCGCACCGTCGTACGTGTTCTTCGCCGCCGGTCAACTGTCGTCCTACTACAGCGGCGAAGTTCTCGCACCGCTCGGCGGGGAGACGCTCCCCGGCTGACGGGGGAACTGCCGTGGCACGAAAAGGCGAGAGACTGCGGCGAATTCGGGCGGTCGTGGTGGCCGCCCTCGGTATCGCCGCGCTGGGGCTACTGTTGACGTGCTGCCCTGCCAATCGGGACGGTATGCCCGGTCAGCTGGCTCAGGCGATGGAAGAGTGCACCGCCGCCGCCCGCAGCGGGGCCCTTGCGCTGGAACTGCGAACGCATGACCGTTCCACCGCGCAACTGGCCAGCGTGCAGATCTCCGATGCGCGCGACGAGATCGTCAAGGCGTACAAGGGAATCGCCGATCTCAAGGCCGACGATCCGGCCGACATCGCCCGGCAGCGCTTGCTGACCGAGGCCATGACCACCATGATCGGGCAGCTCAACACCGCGTCCGCGCGGCTCCGCGAGATCGTCGACGAGCCGTCACTCGATGCGCTGCGCAATGACCTGCTCGCGTCGGCCGACCGGCTGGAAGCCGGGTACCGCTGATGAAGAGGTTCTTCGCGGTAGCCCTCGGAATCCTCACCGCGATCGGCGGATTCCTCGACATCGGAGACCTCGTCACCAATGCCGTCGTCGGTTCCCGGTTCGGGCTGGCCCTGGCCTGGGTCGTGGTGGTCGGCGTCGTCGGCATCTGTCTTTTCGCGCAGATGGCGGGCCGGGTGGCGGCGGTCAGCGGACGTGCCACGTTCGAGATCATCCGGGAACGCTTGGGGCCGCGCACGGCTGCGGCCAATCTCGGTGCTTCGTTCCTCATCAACCTCATGACCCTTACCGCCGAGATCGGCGGTGTCGCACTGGCGCTGCAGCTGGCCACCGATGTGGGCAGGCTGATGTGGATTCCGGTGGCGGCGTTCGCGGTGTGGCTGGTCATCTGGCGGGTCAAGTTCTCGATCATGGAGAACGTGGCCGGCCTGGCCGGCTTGTGCCTCATCGTGTTCGCGGTCAGTGTGTTCGCCTTGCAACCGCATTGGTCGGATCTCACGCACCAGGCGCTGCAGCCCGTCATCCCGGAGACGGAATCGTCGGCCACCTACTGGTATTACGCGATCGCGCTGTTCGGCGCCGCGATGACGCCGTACGAGGTGTTCTTCTTCTCCTCGGGTGCGGTCGAAGAACACTGGAAAACAAAGGATCTGGGCGTCTCGCGGCTCAACGTGGTGATCGGGTTCCCGTTGGGCGGCATCCTGTCGATCGCCATCGCATCGTGTGCGGCACTGGTTCTGCTGCCGCGCCAGATCGAGGTGACCTCGCTGTCGCAGGTCGTGATGCCGGTTGTGGCAGCGGGCGGCAAGCTGGCGCTGGCCTTCGCGATCGTCGGCATCGTGGCGGCCACGTTCGGGGCCGCGCTGGAGACCACCTTGTCGAGCGGCTACACCCTGGCCCAATTCCTGGGCTGGCCGTGGGGCAAGTTCCGCCGACCCGCCGAGGCGTCGAGATTCCACGTCGTGATGTTCGTGAGCATCGTCGTCGGCGCGGCCGTGCTGTTCACCGGCGTCGATCCGATCATGGTGACCGAGTACTCGGTGGTGTTCTCTGCCATCGCGCTGCCGCTGACCTATCTGCCGATCCTCATCGTGGCCAACGACTCCGAGTACATGGGCGACAAGACGAACGGGAGGCTGACGAACGTGTTCGGTTCGGTGTATCTGGTGATCATCCTGGCGGCCTCGGTCGCGGCGATCCCGTTGATGATCGTGACGGGAGCGGGCCGATGACGACCCTCGACGCGCGACTGCATCTGCTGGACCGCCAGTTGGTCGACGACGACGGTGACCCGATCGGCATCGTGGACGACCTCGAGCTCGACGGTGTCGAACTCGACCAGGACATCGCCGAGGGCACACCCGCGCCACGGGTCGCAGCCCTGCTCTCCGGGCAGGTGGTGGCCACGCGCATTCTGGGCGGCTCAGCCCCCAGGTCGCGGCTCCAGGAGATTCCGTGGAAGTTGGTGGCAGCCATCGGAGTGACGGTCCAGCTGGAGGTCACCGACATGGACTTCGACGTGCAATGGGTCGAACGGTGGCTACGCGACCACATCGTGGCCCGGATTCCGGGAGGCCGACATGCAGCTGAGTAACCTGCTCGGCACCGAGGTGGTCGACGCGGCGCATCACCGGGTCGGCACCGTGGTGGACGTCCGGCTCCGCATCGCCGGAGACCGGTGCGACCATCCCCCGACACCCCGCGTTGCAGGACTGGTCATCAGCCCCCGCACCGGCTCGTCGTATCTGGGCTACGAGCGGACCGCGATCAACGCCCCGGCACTGATCGCGAAGATCGCGGCGTGGCGCCACCGCGGGACGTTCGTGGCGGCATGGGATGACGTGGCCCGCGTCGGATCGGATCGAATCACGCTGCGGCCCGGCTACACCCGGCACCCTGCGGCGCTCACCACCGAGCAGTCCGACTAGGTTTCGCGCTGTGTCCGCGGGCCGTCATGTTCGGCGTTCCAGTCTTGTTCGACGTTCTTGACCCGCCTGTGCTCGATCGCGAGCCACAGCCCGGAGCCGATGAACAATACGGCGGCCAGGCACGCCAACCCGATACCGATCGCGTGTTGACCGGTGCCGAAGGCGGCGAGGCACGCGACGAAAGACACCAGCGCGAGGAAGAGCAATCCGAGCGCCGGCATGTTGGCGGTGTCCTTCATCGTCTCGCCGGCGTGCGGACGTGTGGTCCGCGCATGGTCCACAGGGTCTTTCGCGGTGTCACCCATCGCGTGTTCTCCTCTCAGACGCCTGGACAGGCGGTGTCGTTGTAGAGCTACCCAGGCCACCCGCCGGCGAAACGCCGCGCGGTGTCAGCTCGACGCGTCGATCGGCTCGGCACCACGGTGCCGATCCCGCCCGACATGGGCTTCTGCGCGCATCGCCTCCACCATGTGCGGATAGTGCAACTCGAACGCCGGACGCTCCGACCGGATCCGGGGCAGTTCGGTGAAGTTGTGCCGCGGCGGCGGACACGACGTCGCCCACTCCAGCGAATTTCCGTAACCCCACGGGTCGTCGACCGTCACGGGCTCGCCGTAGCGCCAGCTCTTGAACACGTTCCAGATGAACGGCAGCATCGACACCCCGAGGGTGAACGCCCCGATGGTCGAGATCACGTTGAGCGCCGTGAAACCGTCGGACGGCAGGTAGTCGGCGTAGCGGCGCGGCATGCCTTCGTCCCCCAGCCAGTGCTGCACCAGGAACGTGGTGTGAAAACCGATGAACGTCAACCAGAAATGGAACTTCCCCAGCCGCTCGTCGAGCAGCCGACCCGTCATCTTCGGGAACCAGAAGTACACCCCGGCGAACGTCGCGAACACGATGGTGCCGAACAGCACGTAGTGGAAGTGCGCGACGACGAAGTAGCTGTCGGTGACGTGGAAGTCCAGCGGCGGGCTGGCCAGCATGACCCCGGTCAGCCCGCCCAGCAGGAACGTCACCAGGAAGCCGACCGAGAACAGCATCGGCGTCTCGAACGTCAACTGCCCCTTCCACATCGTGCCGATCCAGTTGAAGAACTTGATGCCCGTGGGCACCGCGATCAGATAGGTCATGAACGAGAAGAACGGCAGCAGCACCGCGCCGGTGGCGAACATGTGGTGCGCCCACACCGCGACCGACAGCGCGGCGATCGACACCGTTGCATACACCAGGGTGGTGTAGCCGAAGATCGGCTTGCGGCTGAACACGGGGATGATCTCGGTGACGATGCCGAAGAACGGCAGTGCCACGATGTAGACCTCGGGATGGCCGAAGAACCAGAACAGGTGCTGCCAGAGGATCGCTCCCCCGTTGGCGGGGTCGTACACGTGGGCGCCGAGGTGACGGTCGGCCGCCAGACCGAACAGCGCGGCGGTGAGGATCGGGAAGGCCAGCAACACCAGGATCGACGTCACGAAGATGTTCCACGTGAAGATCGGCATCCGGAACATCGTCATGCCCGGGGCACGCATGCAGACCACGGTGGTGATCATGTTGACGCCACCGAGGATGGTGCCGAGCCCACCGACGGCCAGACCGAGGATCCACAGGTCGCCGCCCGGGCCAGGGGAATGGATCGCGTCGGTCAGCGGCGAGTACGCGGTCCAGCCGAAATCGGCAGGACCGCCGGGGCTCACGAACCCGGCCAGCGCGATCAGTGCCCCGAACAGGAACAGCCAGAACGACAGCGCATTGAGCCTCGGGAACGCCACATCGGGCGCACCGATCTGCAACGGCAGCACCAGGTTGGCGAAGCCGAACACGATGGGCGTCGCGTAGAACAGCAGCATCACCGTGCCGTGCATGGTGAACAACTGGTTGAATTGCTCGTTGGACAGGAACTGCAAACCGGGCATCGCGAGCTCGGTGCGCATGAACAGCGCCATCAACCCGCCGACGAAGAAGAAGGCAAAGCACGCAACGCAATACATGATGCCGATCAGCTTGTGATCGGTTGTCGTCACCAACCGGTACACCAGGTTGCCCTTGGGCCCGAGCCGCTGCGGGAACGGACGGCGTGCTTGCAGGGTCGGCTTGGCCGGCGCTTCGGCTGTCATCGGCGCTCCATCACTCGACGCGTGGCCTGATCACGCATGACGCGGGCGTACCCCCATCCACGCGCCGGTAAACCTCTTTCGCGGCGGCGCGGCCAGAGCCGGTTTGAGCCGGCCAGGCCGGGGGTAGATCGGCACGCATGCGGCGTCCAGGACGAGCACGACGATCGTCGGCACTGCGGTGAAAACGGTAACCGTCGGCGTGGTTGCCGACCCGGGCTTGTCGACCAAAGTGGCCGGGTCGCTGGCCGATTCGCTCGCCACGAGGTTCGCCGACGCCGTCTGCCGCGAGATCGGCTGGAACGTGACGATGTGTAGCCGCGCGTTGCCGGTGAACGGTGACGGCAACATCGAGGTCCGGCGACATGCCGACGAGCTCAGATGCAGCCTGGCCTGCGACGTGGTCGTCTGCCTGACGGAGTCGACGACAAGGCTGGGCAAGACGCTGATCGTCTCCGAGGTGGATGTTCGCGACAAGACTGCGTTGATATCGCTTCCGGCCCTCGGTCCCGTGCGGCTGCGACGGCACGTCGCCAGGTCGATCGTGCACGCAGTGGGTGCGATGACGATCGCCGACGCGGTACGCTCGCCCGCCCAACTGTTCGGGCCCACGCGGCAAGAGATCACCGACGGCGCAGACGGCAGGCACGCATTCGTCGAACTGACCCGGGTACACGGCAGGCTTCGGCTCCTGCTCGGCATGGTGCGCGTCAACCGCCCGTGGCGTCTGCTGCCGAGCCTGTCCGGCGCGATCGCCGCAAGCGTCGCGGCCGCGGCGTTCGGGGTCTTCTACTCCAGCATCTGGATGATGGCCGACGCCATGAGTGCGCTGCGGCTGACCGCTGTCAGCATCGTGGCAGTCGTGGCCATGATG